>NZ_HF545617.1 GCF_000723465.1 Ruminococcus bicirculans (ex Wegman et al. 2014) | reverse complement strand
TGCTGTTATTTTTCTTATTATGTTGATAACGGATCAGTCCTTTCCGGTTTTTGTATTTGTGTACTTATACGATTTCATTTATATTATTATACATCATTAATTATTACAATCTGTAATAATTAAGTTTCTATTTTGTAAACCTTTATGATAGTATTATACATTTTTGCTTATTATTAGTATGTTAATCTCCTATTTTAATGCAGTTACTGGTGCTTTCTTGCATTATCATGAACGGTATATCATTCTTTATTAATATTATATAAACATAATTTATGACAATCTTACAAATATAAGAAATACATCATCTTATGGTTTGGTCGATTTAATCAAGCGAATTCTATAAATTGGTATTAGTCTTTTGCGTCACTTGCGAAAACGTTTGCTACTATAAAATTACAGCATTCTCAAAGATTGAGAACGATGTGTGAAAACTAAAATTATTTTGCGTAAATTAATTGTGAAAAGTGACAAAAAAGCCGTTCACAATCAGTGAAAAAGTTCTGAAAATTAATTTTTTATAAATAAAATATTGCGAATACCATTGACAAACATAGTATACTGTAGTATAATTTCATTAGAAAATACAGAAAACGTTTAAGTTCAGTTACGAGGTATATATTTATAGTGGGTATAATGGAGGTCACGCTGATGAAAAGCATTAATTTTATGGGCGACAATGGTTTCAAAAAAGCACTTGAGAGCGTTGGTGTAACTGCAAGCAGCAGTATCAGCAGCGAGAAGATCTCGGGCTGTTTTAAATATGTTACGGCTGACGATATGTGTATTATCACTGGATACTGCGGTGACAGCCATATCGAAGTGCTGGAGCTTCCTTTTGAGCTTCGTGGCAAAAAGGTCATAGCTGTTGCAGGCGGTGCTTTCGCACATCTTTACGACCTTAAATGTGCTGTTATCTCAAAGGACGTTGTTATCATCGGAAGAAAGGCATTTTACAAATGCTGTTCACTGGTGAATGTGACTATCCCTGAGAGCGTAAGGTTTATTGGTGAGATGGCATTCTGCGGTTGTGAATCTCTGAGATTTGCGACTATACCTTATGGTGTGGAAAGGATACTGCCATTCACATTCTACAATTGCGACAGTTTGGAGAGAGCTGACCTGCCTGAGAGCGTAAGAGAGATCGGTGAGTCTGCATTCGGTTTCTGCTCTTCAATGAAAGAAATTTGTCTTAATGAAAATATAGTTTCCATAGGAAACGGAGCTTTCCAGAACTGCATTTCTCTGAGAGAGCTTGAGATACCGACAGCTATGATCGAGATCGCAGAGAATGCTTTCACATTCTGCTCAGGTCTGGAAGCGGTCTCTATACCATTTGGAATCGAGGCTGTTGGCGACTACGCATTCTTCGGCTGCTCTGCTCTGAAAAAGGTTGAGTTCGCAGGATCTGTAAGAAAGATAGGCGAGTGTGCATTTGCACTTTGTGAGAAGCTCGAGAGCGTTTATCTTCCTGATTCCGTTAGCAGAATAGGCAAGAGAGCGTTTGCTCAGAATACTGTAGTTAAGACGGTGAGGATATCAGGCAAGATCGCCTATGTTGGAAGCGAGGCTTTCCGTGGCTGTAAGGCTTTGAGAGAAGTTGTTATCCCATCATCTGTAAAGAAGCTTGGCGCAAAGGCTTTCGTGGATTGCTCTGAGTTAAGAAGCGTTGTTATTCAGCATGGTGCCGATGGCATTGCGGAGGACGCTTTTGAGAGAGGTGCAGCCTTGATCACTGCTGACGCTGTTCCTGCACTTGATGACGAAACATTCAGGATAGCCGAGGCTGTTTACAACAAAAATTTCGCTTTATAAAATATATAACCTCTGGATCTGGACGGCAACTTTTAAGTTGCCGTCCTTTTTCTGTCTATTTGCAGGTGGGATATATTTCAAGTCGGTAGGATATAGGTCATTGTCGTAGGTACATAAAAAACGAGCGACCAAAGGTCGCCCTACGATATGTAAACAAAAAAAAATACGCTCTGCATAATGCAGAACGTATTCAGTGGGGTGGGTAGTGAGATTCGAACTCACGGTCTTCAGTGCCACAAACTGACGCGTTAGGCCAGCTACGCTATACCCACCATACATATTAGAAGAAAATACTCGCAGCAGATTTTCATCTGGAACGAGTTTAATGGTACGCCATACTGGATTCGAACCAGTGACCTACCGCTTAGAAGGCGGTTGCTCTATCCAACTGAGCTAATGACGCATACTGTACTCATTGATATCTCAAACTCGGATAAAAGTTTAAGATATATTGGAGCGGGTGATGGGAGTCGAACCCACATGACCAGCTTGGAAGGCTGGAGTTCTACCACTGAACTACACCCGCATACTGCCTGACCAGGCGTTTTTGGTGGTCTTTCAAGCTTACCGCTCAATCAACGATATTTATTATACCACTACAAGAGCCTTTTGTCAAGCACTTTTTTATATTTTTTTCATCTAAACTCAACTTTGTGCAATTTTACTTATTTGTTCTTCTTATGTTGTTTCATTTTATTCACTATAACATCTTTGAACAAAAAGCCAACGATACCTGCTACTAGAGCTACTCCAAGCACCACAAGTACAACTGTGAAGTTGCCGCTTTTTACATTGCTCCCCAAAATCGTGGAGAGCATTATTGCTGGAAGTCTGCATGGCATGACATAATAGAAAAAATCCTTCTTGCTTATGGGAGTCAGGGGGACGATATATGAGATAACGTCCTTGGGTATTCCCGGTATGAGATAGAGGATTATAAGGATAACGGTTATCTTTTTCTCATTTTGCAGGAATTTGAATTTTTTTAGCTGTTTCTCGTCAACAAAGGCTTCCACTATCGGTCTGCCAAATTTTTTCACAAGCACGAATATTGCCATTGTGCCAAGGAGCGTACCTAAGAATGATAGCAAACCGCCCCAGAACCAGCCGAACAGCACTCCACCCACCACTTGTATAGGCGGTATGACCGCTATGACCACTTGAAGAGCTTGTATGAAAGTAAAGATAAGCACTCCCACAATGCCACTGTAGTTATCAAGCTTACGCTCCAAGGCTGCAATGCCTGCCTTGCTGTGAAGCGCTTTTATAAGAGGTATACACGCCACTGCAGCCATTGCTATGACCGCTATTATTGCAACAAGGCTTATTATCTGTATTTTTTTCTTGTGCCTTGCAGTTTGTATTTTCGCCTCGTTTAATATTTCTTTCTCTTGTTCTTCGTTCATAAAAACGTCACCGTCATTTTCTTCTGAGTATTTTTTTCCTAAACCAATTTATGTACATATCTGTCAGCTGTGTGAGGGCATAGTCATAAATAAAGAAAAACAGGTTTGCCGCCAGCCACAATACCAAGACGGCGTATTTTCCGAACATCTCCATGCCCTCGAGCATATCCACCGAAGTAAAGATATACTGAAAAGCCAAAAAGAATATGACTATCGCCACATTGAACACTGCAAGCTTTATTGCCCACACCAACAGACGGTTTTTCTTTTGGTCGAGATAATATTTAAGTATTGGATAATACCCCATGAACAATGTGAAAAGCAGGGTCGCTTCGTAATTTGGGGTCACGAAAATGCTCAGCAGGCTCACTGCGCAATAGGTGGCTATCGCCCAGTTTTTATCCACCTCCACTATCATCACAACCATCATGAAGCCTGCGAAGGTAGGGATAGTATAATCGAGCATGGGCAAAAAGCTGCTTGAAAACATCAAAAGCAGGCAGACAGCAGAGCATATGCCGCCAAGTGCCACACGGAAGGCTATTTTATTTCTCATGGGTCTTTAGCAACACGGTATAAGGTCGCCGCCCATCATTTCACAGCAGCAGTCTGCACAGCAAAGGGAGGAACAGCAGTCAGGGCCGCTCATGCCGCCTGCTTGGTAACCCTGAGTCGGGTTGCCGCTCATATAGCCGCTTCGCTGTCTGTTCATCTGGGCTAACACGCTTTGATACTCCATGTTATTTGGGTCGAGCTGGACGGCTCTTGTGAAGTTGTTATAAGCCTCATTGAGCCAGCCTCTGCGGTGACATATAGTGCCTTTGAGGAAATACCACTCGGCATTTCTTTCCGAGGAGGACACGTTATCAAGTATCTGATCTGCCTGTGTGTAGCTTCCGCTTTGGATAAGGCTTCTGATATAGCCTGAGTCAAAGCCCTGTGAAGAGGCATAGCCGTCATAGCCGCTTTCTGCGGACTGGTATCCACCCCCACGTCTTGAAGTCATGATCTGGTCATAGGCGGCGTTTATCTCGGACATTTTCTCCTCAGCTACGTCAGCCAGGGGGTTATCCTGATACTGGTCGGGGTGATATTTTTTCACAAGCTCTTTATAAGCTGATTTTATTTCAGCGTCTGAAGCTGTTGGGGATACACCTAAAATTTTGTAAGGGTCTTTGGAGATCATTGATCGTTATTTCCTTTCCTGTTATTGCGGAATTTTCCGCTTCTTATTTGAGTATAGACATTTTTAAGTCCAAGATACACGATATTATCAAGTATATCACGATATCGCTCAAGATTGAGCTTCACATAGATATCTGCCATTTCGCCCAGGGTGAAATTTATGCTGTCATCACAAAAGGCGTGAACTTTTTTGAGATAGTCCGCATTTATGCCCTCGGTGGGTGGAAATTTTGCAAGGAGCGGATTGTAGCTTTCACTCTCGTGGTCGTCGGGCAGGTCGTCAAGAGCGTCGCAGATATAGATAAATCTGCCGAGGAGGTAGCCGAATCGTTCAAGGAGCGGTCGGCGTTCGTCACGCTTGCTTGTAAGTCCGCCTGCGACGGCTTGCATCATAAGTGCGGTAGGCTCGCAGGCAAGGTCTATGCCTGCTGTTTTTTCACGTTCTATTTTATTTTGCAATTCCATTGCGTTTTCAACGGCAGGGGCAAGATCCGGATAAAGGCGAGCCGCTTTCTTATATGGCTTTTTGAAAAAAGGCAGCAGTACAAATGCGGCAAGCTTGCCTTTTAGCCCTTTATCGGCTATATCGTCACGGAGCTTATGATATGTGAGTATCACAGCGGCTGAGGACGTATATTTAAGATTGCAGGTACACTTTGCGCACATGGTCTTTTTAAGAGGGTGTGCGATACAGCGTTGCTTTTCTGCGTCAAGCTTCACTCCCCTCACAGAGAGATCCATAAGGGAGAGAAAGGCGAAATCGTAGCTAAGGGTAAAGCGTGTCACAAAGCCATAACGCCTGCCCATATCCTTACAGAGTCCGCAGTAGACAGCTTTATAGATATCATATTCAAACATTCGCATATAGGGTTTGAAAGGGCGGACATATCCGAACATAGGCACTCCTTAGATTTTCGTTACTATACATTATAAAACACGATTGTGTATATCCCGTGAAATATATAACATTATACAACAATTTTAAGATAAAAGTCAATAATTTTTATGATAAAATAAGGGTGGCAGAGTACAAAAGGGCGACCTTGGGTCGCCCTTACAATTTTATAATGTTACATTGTAAAACGTAAATCAATTAATTTGTGCGGTAACAAGACGGGCGAACGCTGTTCGCCCCTACGTCACGTCACAGCAAACTGTGAGTTATAGAGATCGGCATAGAAGCCGTTCTTTGCCATAAGCTCATCATGACTTCCCTGCTCTACTATGTGTCCCGAATCCATTACTATGATCGTATCTGCGTTCTTGATAGTAGAAAGTCTATGGGCGATTATAAAGCTCGTTCTGCCCTGCATCATTTTCTCAAAGGCACGCTGTACCAATATCTCCGTACGGGTATCTATAGACGATGTAGCTTCGTCCAGAATGAGCATTGGCGGCAGCGAGAGCATTACTCGTGCGATACAGAGAAGCTGTTTCTGTCCTGCGGAGATAGTGCTGTAGCTGTCTGAAATAACGGTATCATAGCCCTTTGGCAGACGCTTTATAAAGCCGTGACAATGGGCTGACTTGGCGGCGGCTATCATTTCTTCCTCGGAGGCGTCAGGCTTGCCGTAGCAGAGGTTCTCTCTTATGGTGCCTGTTTTCAGCCACGTTTCCTGCAAGACCATGCCGTACATACTTCTCATGGAGTCACGGGTACAATCCTTTATAGGCTCGCCGCTTATGCGTATCTCGCCGCTGTCGGTATCATAGAACCTCATAAGGAGGTTTATCATGGTGGTCTTGCCGCAGCCTGTTGGTCCTACGATAGCTGTACGCTGACCGCTCTTTACATGGAGGTTAAAATTCTCGATAAGCTTCACATCAGGCACATAGCTAAATGACACGTTGTCAACGTCTAATGTGCCGTCAACGGAGGTAAGGACAGTAGCGTTAGAGCTGTCAGGTATCTCCTCTGTTTCGTCTATGACCTCAAAGACACGCTTTGCAGAAGCGAATGCACTTTGAAGCTCGGTGATAACGCCTGATATTTCATTGAAAGGCTTTGTATACTGATTTGCATAGGTGAGGAAACAGCTAAGGTTACCAACTGTGAAGCCCACGCCTTTTATTACAGAGAGTGCGCCCACGATACCGACAGCCATGTAGACGAGGTTGTTTACAAATCGTGTGCATGGGTTGGTGAGTGAGGAAAAGAATGTGGCGTTAAGTCCAACTTTCTGGAGTTTCAGGTTCACTTCTTCAAACTGCTCCTCAGCTTCTTCCTGATAGCCGAATGCTGTTACTACCTTCTGATTGCCTGTCATTTCCTCAACAAGGCTGGTCATGTCGCCTCTTGCAACTGATTGCTGGTGGAAAAGCTTGAATGTGTTCTTGGCGATAAATCTTGCGACAAATAGAGAAAGCGGAGTTAGGATAACCACGATAAGGGTTATTTTCACGTTTATGGAGAGCATGAAACCAAGTGTACCAAAAATTGTACATACGCCTGTAAAGAGCTGTGAAAAGCCCATGAGAAGTCCGTCTGACACCTGCTCCAAATCGGAGATTATACGGCTGATTATATCACCGTGAGGGTGGGAGTCGATATAAGAAAGGGGTAGCTTTTGGAGCTTAGCGAAAGCATCGTTTCGGATATCTCTTACCACGCAATAGGTTATCTTATTTGTACAAAGTGACATGAGCCACTGGGCAATGCCTGTTACGGTGACTGTTACGCTAAGCTTGATGATGATATTGATAATTCCGTCAAAATCTACAAGTCCCTTGGCTATGATAAGGTCAACAGCGTTGCCGACGAGGATAGGAGCATAAAGGGTGGTGGCAACGGTTATGACCGCAAAGACCATGGACAGTATGAACAGCCACATATGCGGTTTTGCATATCTGAGAAGCGGTCTGAGAGCGGAGGTATCAAGCTTGTTTTTTGTGCTTTGCTTAGCCATTTGCCTGTGCCTCCTTTTCTGAAAGCTGTGAAAGGCAAATTTCTTTATATACCTCGCAGCCGTTATAAAGCTCTGAATGAGTGCCGATACCTGCTATTTTGCCATCGTCAAGAACGATTATCTTATCGGCACTTTTTATAGATGAGATCCTCTGTGAAACTATGAAAACGGTCATGCCGCTTGTTTTTTTGTGGATAGCTTTTCTTAGTCTTGCATCTGTGGCAAGGTCAAGGGCGGAGGCTGAGTCATCGAGAATGAGTATCTCAGGATCACCGACCAATGCTCTTGCAATGGTAAGTCTTTGACGCTGACCGCCTGAGAGGTTTTTGCCCTCCTGCAAGATCATTTCGTCAAGCTTATCAGGCTTTTTCTCTACAAAGTCTTTTGCCTGAGCAATGTCAAGAGCGTTCCAGATATCCTCGTCCGTGGCGTTTTTATCACGCCACTGCATATTGTGTCTTATAGTACCCTTAAAGAGGACAGCTTTCTGAGGAACAATGCCTATCATACCTCTGAGCTGTGAGAATGGGTACTCTTTTACGTCAACGCCGTCAACGAGGACTTCGCCCTGACGGACGTCATAAAATCTTGGTATAAGGTTGATAAGAGAGGTCTTACCTGAGCCTGTACCACCGATTATACCGATAGTTTCGCCTTTCATTGCTTTAAAGCTGATATCTGAAAGGGAGTCAGCCTCGGCTGATGCGTACGAGAAGAAACAGTTCCTAAACTCTACGCATGGGGCATTACCGTCTGTTGTGACGGATTTATTATCCTTATCGGATACACTTGGCTCCACAGCGAAAACGTCATTAATTCTGATAGCGGACGCCTGCATTTTGGTGATATTTGTAACGAGTATCGCCATAGCAAGGAGTGCTAATAGTATCTGGTTCATATAGTTTACAAGGGCTATCACTTCACCCTGTGAGATAGAGCCTGAATAAACTGTTTTGCCGCCGAACCAAATGATAGCGATGATAGCGAAGTTTACGATAACATATGTGGCAGGGTTCATAAGGGCGGAAATTCTTCCTGCGATAATCTGCTGACGTCTAAGTTCTTCGGTATTATCGGCGAACTCTTTTTCCTCGTCTTTCTGACGTGAAAAGGCTCTGATAACTCTTGCGCCTGTGAGAGTTTCGCTTGTCATAAGGTTAGTTTTATCCAGCTTTTTCTGGATATTCTTATACTGCGGGATAGTGATGTGCATTATAAGATAGATGACATAGGCAAGGCAAGGTGCGATTATCAGGAAGATAAGAGTAAGCTTTACTGATATGGAAAACGCCATTATGATAGAACCAAGCACTATAAAAGGCGAACGAAGAAACAGACGAAGGAGGATATTCACGCCCTGCTGAGCGGTATTGATATCCGCTGTCATTCTTGTGACGAGGGTATGGCTTCCAACGCTGTCTATTTCCGCATAGGACAGTGAATTGATATGCTTGAAAAGGTCACGTCGGAGGGCTGTTCCAAAGCCCAATGACGCTTTTGCGGCGAAATACTGAGCAGTCAGCGCACAAGCCAGACCACAGAAGGCGAGGAGAACAAGCACGCCACCCATTTTATAGATGTAGGGCTTATCTTGATTTTTTATACCCACGTCAATGATATTAGCCATAACGAGTGGCACTGCAAGCTCGAAGCAGGCTTCGATAAGCTTAAACAGCGGACCGATTATGCTTTCTTTTTTATAGTTTTTCAGATACCTAAAAAGCTTCAGCATTTTTCTATCTCCCAACTAAATAAAATCATATAAATTTTATTATATCATATGTTTTTGTACATTTGTAGACGAATAAGTTAATTCTTTAAAAAAGTGGGGATAATACAGGGGGGCAAAAAGTTCGCCCGTCTTTGTACACCGGCATGGTTTGTGATAATTCAAGCCTCGCACCTCCGAGCGGGACGCCGAGGGCGTCGTCCCCTACAATAATCATCGCCGCAGGCGATACCTTCATTCCTCATTCCTCATTCCTCATTCCTCACTCCTCACTCCTCATTCCTCACTCCTAACAAAAAGGGGGTTGACAAAAGGGCGAAAGTGTGCTATAGTCATATCAATAGGTTTAAATGCTATGACGGAAATAAGTAGCCTTTTGCGAAATTTCAGAGAGCTTTCGGTCGGTGCGAGAAAGCATTTCTACAAAGTGTGAATACATTCCTGAGCTGTTCGCTGAGAAAGCTTTTGCGTAAGGCGAAACGGTTTGCACACGTTACAGTGCTATGGCTTCGCTTTCTGCTGAGCCTGTAAGGTCGGGAGTTTCCCCGATAAACTGAGGTGGTACCACGATAATTCGTCCTCTGACAGATATTCTGTCAGGGGATTTTTTATTTATGTACCGCAAAAAAATAATACGGAGGTATGAAAAATGACAGTATTTGAAGAACTGAAAAGAAGAGGTCTTCTCGCTCAGCTTACTGATGAGGAGGAAATAAAGGAGCTTATCAACGCTGGTAAGGCAACTTTCTACATCGGCTTTGACCCGACCGCTGATTCACTCCACGTTGGTCACTTTATGGCGCTTTGCCTTATGAAGCGTTTGCAAATGGCAGGCAACAAGCCTATCGTTCTTATCGGAGGCGGTACGGCTATGATAGGCGACCCGTCAGGCAAAACAGATATGAGAAAAATGATGACAAAGGAAACTATCAACCACAATGTTGAATGTTTCAAAAAGCAGATGTCACACTTCATTGATTTTTCTGATGACAAGGCTATTATCGTAAACAATGGCGATTGGCTTCTCGACCTTAATTATGTTGATGTGCTTCGTGACGTTGGTGCTTGCTTCTCTGTAAACAAGATGCTTACATTCGAGTGCTACAAGCAGAGAATGGAAAGGGGTCTTACTTTCCTTGAATTTAACTACATGATAATGCAGTCCTACGATTTCTACAGACTTTTCCAGGATTACGGCTGTAATATGCAGTTCGGCGGTGACGATCAGTGGGCTAATATGCTGGGCGGCACTGAGCTTATCAGAAAGAAGCTTGGCAAGGACGCTTATGCAATGACTATCACTCTGCTTCTTAACTCTGAGGGCAAGAAAATGGGCAAAACTGAAAAGGGTGCTGTATGGCTCGACCCTGAAAAGACTTCTCCATACGAGTTCTATCAGTATTGGAGAAACGTTGGTGACGCTGACGTTATCAAGTGCCTGAAGATGCTCACATTCGTTCCTATCGAGGAGATAGAGGAAATGGAGAAACACATGGAGGGTGCTGAATACAACAAGGCTAAGGAGCTTTTGGCTTACGAGCTGACAAAGCTTGTTCACGGCAAGGAGGAGGCTGACAAGGCTGACGCTGCGGCAAAGGCTATTTTTGCAGGCGGTGGAAACAGCGACGATATGCCTAGCACGACTATTGCGGCGGCTGATCTTACTGACGGCAAGATAGGTATTCTTACGCTTCTTGTTAAGTGCGGTCTTTGTCCTTCAAATGGTGAGGCAAGACGTCTTGTTACTCAGAACGGTATTGCGGTGAATGGTGAGAAGTTCACTGACCCTAAGGGTCTTGTTGATCTCTCTGAGCCTGTTGTTATCAAAAAGGGTAAGAAGATCTTCCACAAGGCTATTGCGGAATAATATAGCACAAAATAATTTCCACGGGTGGACAGAAGTTCACCCGTTTTTTTTTATATAAATATATGGTATTTTGCAATATTCATAAACATTCACACAAAATACATATAAGGTTTAGCTATATTTAAAGTTATTCATATATACTTTTAATCAAAGGAAAGTTTACACGAAACATACGAAAAAATCACGAAAAGAGGCGTGGATATGAATGGCAATCAGGAAGTGTTCAGACGGATAGAGAAAAAATATATCGTTGATGAACCGACTTATGAAAAGCTTATAAAAAAGCTCGATGGGCATTTTGTCAAAGACAGATATTACAAAAGCACTATCTGCAACATATATTATGACACACCAAGTCATCAGCTTGTGAGAAACTCCATTGAAAAGCCTGTTTACAAGGAAAAGCTGAGAGTGAGGAGCTACGGCGTACCTAATGATGAAGACATGGTCTTTGTGGAGCTGAAAAAGAAATACAAGGGTGTGGTCTACAAGAGGCGTATTGAAATGACCCTTGCACAGACCCGTGATTTCTTTGCAGGCAAAGAGGTACCTCATGATAATCCGCAGATAGAGAACGAGCTGAAATATTTTCTCAAATTCTATGAGGGCATTGCTCCTGCTATGTATCTTAGCTATGACAGGCTTGCTTACTGCGGTGCAGAAGACCCGTCCCTCAGGCTGACCTTTGACACGCACATTCTTTACCGTGAGGAACAAAAGGAGCTTGACAAGGGCATTTGGGGAAAAGAGCTTCTGCCTGCTGGCGTGAGGGTAATGGAAATAAAGATACCGAACGCTATGCCACTTTGGTTATCGGCTATACTTGATGAACTGGAGATATATCCTGCTTCGTTTTCAAAATACGGAACTGCGTATCTTAACGAATTTTCTGAAAAAATACATAAAGGTAAGGTGATAAGCTGTGCTTAATTCAACTACTCTTGCGGCTACTACTGTGACCACCACTGAAACGACCGTGGCGGCGATAACTACAAACGAATTTGTTTTCTGCACTGCGGCTTCGTTGGTGCTTGGTCTTATAATAGCGTTTGCTTTCAACTTCAGGCAGAAAAAAACAAAGAGCTTTATGATGACGCTTGCTTTGCTGCCTGTGATAGTACAGGTAGTGATAATGCTTGTAAACGGAAACATCGGTACAGGCGTGGCTGTTATGGGTGCATTCAGCTTGGTAAGATTCCGTTCTGTACCGGGAAGTGCAATGGACATTTGTGCTATCTTCCTTTCAATGGCTGTCGGTCTTGCGACGGGCACGAACCACCTTGCGTTGGCTCTTATGCTTGCGGTGTGCGTGAGCCTGCTGAACATTATTTATACGCTTCTGCCTATTGGCAAAAAGAAGTCGGGTCACAAGGATCTTAGTATCACTATCCCTGAAAGCCTTGATTACACTGAGGTATTTGACGATATATTTGAAAAGTATCTTTCAGAATGTGAGCTTGTTTCGGTAAAGACCACAAATATGGGAAGCCTTTTCAAGCTGAAATACCGCATTGAGCTAAAGGGTGACGCTAACGAAAAGAAGCTTATTGACGAACTTAGATGCAGAAACGGCAACCTTGAGATAATGTGTGCAGTGGCAGCAGACATTGAGGAACAATCATTCTGACAAAATAACAAAAGTATCCATAAGCAAAACCGCACAAGGCTAAAGCGGTCTTGTGCGGTTTTTTCAACCTTTTTTACCATACAAGGGGGTATTTTTCATGAAAATTTCGGACACTAAAAAGCTGGCAGCTATCACGGCGGCGTTTTTTATCACGGTCACGGCTTTTTCAGGCTGTTCAGAGAGTGCAAGTTCTTCACAGACCACAAACAGTGTTTCTCAGTCGGCAAAGTCTGACATTGACGCAAGCATTGCGGCAGAGGACATTGACGTTGGATATGACGAGGAAAGCTCAATAGGGATTACATTTGCTGATGGCAGTGCAGCTATAGACGGTGAGGGTGCGACCGCTGAGGGGGAAACTGTTACCATTTCGCAGGCAGGCACTTACATTCTTTCAGGCACGGCGACCAACGGCAGGATAATCGTTTCAGCGGACAAGACGGCTGAAATAAAGCTTATTTTCAATGGAGTTGACATAACTTGTGCGGACAACGCTCCCCTGCTTGTGAGCAAAGCTAAAAAAGTTTATATCGTGCTGGAGGACGGCACAGAGAACGTTTTGACGGACAGTGCAAGCTACTCTTTAGGAGAAGATGACAGCAACACAGACGGTGCTATTTTCTCCAAAGCCGACCTTACTATAAACGGCAGCGGTACACTTACTGTGAATGCAAACTACAAGCACGGCATAGTTTCAAAGGACGATCTTGTTATCACTGACGGAAATATCAATGTGACCTCGGCTTCAACCGCTATGGAAGGCAAGGACAGTGTTAAGATATCTGGCGGAACAGTCAACATTTCCGCAGGCACGAACGGCATAAAATCCACTAACACAGAGGCTTCTGACAAAGGCTTTATAAGCGTGACAGGGGGAAGCTTCACAGTAGTCGCAAACAATGACGCATTCGAGGCGGAAACTGTGCTTTCTATCGAGGGCGGAAGCTTTGACATCACCACAGGCGGTGGAAGTGCAAACGCTTCTATGAAGTCTGACGGCACGCCAAACAGAAATTGGCAGAACAACATGAGCAACGGTGGTGGTGGTCCGAACGAAATGGGCAGACCTGACGATAACGGAAACGGCACGGGAGGCGACCCGCCTGCAATGCCTACGGCTGACAACACAGGGCTGACTATCAAGACTACGGCCAACACTACTACGGACAGCGACAGCACAGATACAACGGACAACACTTCAACATCTGCAAAGGCTTTAAAGGCAGGCAACGAGGTAAACATAAGCGTCGGCGAGTTCAAGATAGATTCGGCAGACGATTCAGTATACAGCAACGGAAACATTGTTATAACAGGGGGAAACATTTCTGTGGCGTCGGGTGACAACGGAATGCACGCTGACGGAAATCTGACCATATCCGACGGCACTGTAGACATCACAAAAAGCTATGAGGGTATCGAGGGTTCTATCGTAACAATAGACGGTGGCACCATATCAGTGGTAGCAAGCGATGACGGAATAAACTGCGCAGGCGGAAGCGACACTGGATCAACAGACAGAATGGGTGCTGACCAATTCTCGTCACAGGACGGTGTTGAACTTAACATCAACGGAGGAACTGTAACCATTGACGCTGACGGCGACGGACTTGACTCAAATGGCAACTTCACAATGGCAGGCGGTACAGTTTACGTTTGCGGACCTACTAACGGCGGCAACGGTGCACTTGACTACAACGGCACTGCAACTGTAACAGGGGGAACGCTCATCGCCTGTGGTGCAGTTGGAATGGAAGAAGGCTTCGGTGACAACTCCACACAATACAGTGTTCTGCACGATCTTGGTTCGACAGTTTCAGCAAACGAAAAACTGACTATCACTGACAGTGACGGCAAGGAGATCTTAAGCTTTACCCCTACAAAGACTTGGCAGAGCGTTGTATTCACAAGCGCTGACCTGAAGGAAGGCGAAACCTACACCATTACGGCAGGGTCGCAGTCGGAAACCGTGACTATTGACGGAATTGTTACTTCTAATTCCAAGGGAATGAGCTTTGGCAGAGGTCATGGCGGAGGACGTGGTTTCTGATATGAACGAAAAAAGGACGAACTTGGGGTTCGTCCTTTTTTATTTGGCTGGTTTATCGCTCAAAGTATGCGGGACGTCGAGGGCGCCGTCCCCTACATTTGTGTAATATAAATCGTATGTGCGAACAGTATTCGCCAGTTTTTGCTCACCTTTGTTGTATACATACGCAAAAAAAGACCGCCTCATGATGAAGCGGTCTTTAGTAAGCAATTTAGTTTTGGCTGTGCAGATTATGCAAGCTCAGCAAAGTACTTGATTGTTCTTACCATCTGTGATGTGTAAGAGTTCTCGTTGTCGTACCAAGAAACTACCTGTACCTCATAGAGGTCATCAGCGATCTTAGATACCATTGTCTGAGTAGCATCGAAGAGTGAACCAAATCTCATGCCGATAACGTCAGAAGAAACGATTGGATCCTCATTGTAGCCAAATGACTCAGAAGATGCAGCCTTCATAGCAGCGTTGATGCCTTCAACTGTTACGTCAGCACCCTTTACAACTGCTGTAAGGATTGTTGTTGAACCAGTTGGAACTGGAACTCTCTGTGCAGAACCAATGAGCTTGCCGTTAAGCTCTGGGATAACAAGGCCGATAGCCTTTGCAGCACCTGTTGAGTTAGGAACGATGTTAGCAGCACCAGCTCTTGCTCTTCTCAGGTCACCCTTTCTGTGAGGACCGTCAAGGATCATCTGGTCGCCTGTGTAAGCATGAATAGTGCTCATGATACCGCTCTGGATAGGAGCATACTTGTTAAGAGCATTAGCCATAGGAGCAAGACAGTTTGTTGTGCAAGATGCAGCTGAAATGATTGTATCGTCAGCTGTAAGTGTCTTCTCGTTTACTGAGTAAACGATAGTCTTGAGGTCGTTACCAGCAGGAGCTGAGATAACTACCTTCTTAGCACCAGCATCGAGGTGAGCCTGGCTCTTAGCCTTTGATGTATAGAAGCCTGTGCACTCGAGAACTACGTCTACACCAAGCTTGCCCCAAGGACAATCCTTAGCATCCTTTTCTGCATAAATCTGAAGAGTCTTGCCGTCAACAGTGATAGTATTAGCCTCATCGTCAGCTGATACTGTGTGGAGATTCTCACCGATCTTACCACAGTAACCGCCCTGAGCTGTATCATACTTAAGAAGATCAGCGAGCATTGAAGGCTTTGTCAGGTCGTTGATTGCAACTACCTCGTAGCCCTCTGCGCCAAACATCTGTCTGAATGCAAGACGTCCAATACGTCCAAAACCATTAATTGCGACTTTAACTGCCATAATTAATTTACCTCCTAAAAATTTTTCTGTACTTATTATACTACATTTTTCTATACATTGCAAGTGTTTTTACAAAAAACTTAGAACTTTTTTTCTTTAAGGCAATACCGCACAATCTTTGTGCGGTATTGCCTTAAAACTTCACCCCAAAGCCATCTGAGTCTTGATCCGTCAAAGCACTGCTAAATTCTTTAAAATATGATCAAATATTGATGATTTTTTATTGACTACCCCGACAGTTTAGGTTATAATATTTACATGAGATCTTTATGAAAGGCAGGCTAACAAAGTGGAACTGACATCTTCTGTGAAAGAGATATACGCTCAGTCTGAGGAAAACATTATCCTCACTGACGCTGAGCTTAATGTCATTTGGAAAAATCATGGTGATCTGCCTGATGTTATAGATATTTCTGCTTTATGCGATACTCCGGAAAACACTTTCATTCTGCCTGTTGAAAAGACAGCTACCTTTGAATATAAGGGCAGGTTTGCAGACTCGGCGGCAATGCGGTTTGAACCACTGAGAGATAATGGCATTATAACGAATTATCTCATACACTATTACTCCTGCATGGACATAGAACGTCTTTCGGACAAGTCTGGATATTTACGCTTCAAATCGAATTTTCTCGGCAACATAAGGATGGAGCTTTCTAAAATGTTAGCGATGCTTGACAGCCAAAAGAATTCCTTCTCTTCAAAAGCCGGCACTGAATATGAGCATTTTGACCATGAGGCAAGGCTTCGTATACTGAAGACATTTTCCGCAACGGTGAACATGACAGAACTTGCAAAATATTTCAGCGGCAATTTCACAACTGAATATCAGAGCCTATCAGACATATGCGGTGAGGTATGCGACGAAGAAGGCAATTTGCTGGAGGAGGACGGCTGTATTTTCAGATACTCCATTGACCCGTGCATTTATTTTGAAACAAACAAAAGCCTTATTAAAAATGTGCTTGTAAATCTGCTTGTGAACGCATATATGTACAATGACAAGGAACAACGGCAGGTGGAGCTTATCCTAAAAACTGAGGACGACAGGATAATACTGTCAGTAAGTGATAACGGCAACGGCATGACAGACGATGTATGGCAGGCGGCTATCACGCCCTTTGGCACATTCCAGAAATACAGTAGCAGTGAGGCATTGGGGCTTGCACTGGCAAAATGCTTTTGCGACCGTTTTGACGGTGAACTAAGTTATCGCAGCGAGATCGGCAAAGGCACTTGTGTGACCATGAGTTTCCCATGTGACAGCCGTGGTTTGCCGAAAGAGTTCCATGTGAGCAGAATGCCACCCATACCGAACCCATACGGCAGTACCTACTGCATAATGGCTAAAGGGCTTGACCCACTGAAATAGGATTTGGGCAATATACAGAGCAAGTGAATAGATGGGATACAAAAAAGGCAGTGCCAATTTTCTCGGTACTGCCTTGATTATTTTATGGAAATTAGTCCTTGATGATAGACTTACCTGTCATTTCCTTTGGCTGCTCCAGACCCATGAGTTTGAGCATTGTTGGTGAAAGGTCAGCAAGCACGCCGCCCTCTCTGATAAGAACATTGCCTGCGCCTGCGATAATGAGAGGTACAAGGTTGGTTGTGTGGGCTGTGAATGGAGAGCCGTCCTCTTCCATCATCTTATCTGCGTTGCCGTGGTCTGCTGTGATAAGTGCTATGCCGCCCTTTGCAAGAACTGCGTCAACCGTTTTGCCTACGCACTCGTCAACTGCTTCTACTGCTGCTACGGCTGCGTCGAACACGCCTGTGTGACCTACCATATCGCAGTTTGCATAGTTGAGGATAATTGCGTCATACTTGTCAGACTCTATTCTCTTGAGAACTTCGTCGCAAACAAGATATGCGCTCATTTCAGGCTGGAGGTCATATGTTGCTACCTTTGGTGAATTGATGAGGGCTCTGTCCTCGTTCTCAAAAGGAGCTTCTACGCCACCGTTGAAGAAGAATGTAACGTGAGCATACTTCTCTGTTTCGGCAATTCTAAGCTGTGAAAGACCCTTCTTTGCGATATACTCGCCGAAAGTATTTTCAAGGCTTGCTGGCTTGAATGCAACGTCAACGTTTGGCATTGTTGCGTCATACTGTGTCATGCAGACATAGTAAAGTGGGAATCTGCCGTTTCTTCTCTCAAAGCCTGTGAAGTCGTCGTCAACGAGAGTTCTTGTTATCTCTCTTGCTCTGTCAGGACGGAAGTTGAAGAAGATAACGCTATCGTTTGCGGATATCTTGCCGTTTTCATCGATAACTGTAGGAACAACGAACTCGTCTGTAACGTCAGCGGCATAGGAAGCCCTGATAGCGTCAACTGCGTTATCAGCCTTATTGCCCTCGCCGTATACCATTGCGTCATAAGCCTTGCCTACACGCTCCCAACGGTTATCTCTGTCCATTGCATAGTAACGTCCCATTACTGTTGCTATCTTGCCGACACCAATTTCCTTGAGCTTTTCTTCAAGCTCAGCTACGAAGTCAGCACCGCTTGTAGGAGGAACATCTCTGCCGTCCATGAAGCAATGAACGTATACCTTTGTAAGACCTGCTTTCTTAGCAAGCTCCAAAAGGCCATAGAGGTGTGAATTATGTGAGTGAACGCCGCCGTTTGAAAGAAGTCCGAACAGGTGGAGTGCGCTGTCATTCTTCTTGCAGTTCTCAACGGCTGCTGTGAAAGCTTCGTTTGAGAAGAATTCGCCGTCCTTGATAGACTTTGTAATTCTTGTAAGCTCCTGATAAACTATTCTTCCTGCACCGATATTTGTATGGCCTACCTCTGAGTTACCCATTTGTCCCTCAGGAAGTCCAACGTCCATGCCGCTTGCACCGATAAGAGTGTGCGGATAGTTGGCAAGAAGTCTGTCGATATTAGGTGTTTTGGCAGCTCTGATAGCGTTGCCGTAATCCTTGTGATTATAGCCGAAGCCGTCCATAATGATAAGTGCTATGGGTTTCTTTGACATATTTCTTAGTCCTTTCAACATCATTTATATTCGTATTATCCCCAATAACCGCCCTTTTCAAGAAAGCTCAGGACATATTCCTTAAATTCCTTGGCAGTATCGTCGCTTGTGTAATAGGTCTTTGCGCCGATACGGACATAGTTGCTCTCTCCTGACTCATAGTAGATAGCTGGACCTTCTGAACATTTTATATCCAACCAATCGCCGCCAACAACGTACTCCTTTGAATCCGGCTCTTTTTCTTCTGCGTTTTCCATGATTTTCGTGCGGAACTCTGTTATCTTGTCGAGAAGCTCGCTGTCTGTAAACTCAACGCCGCTAAGGAGCTTACTAGAGTCCATTTTGATAGTTACATTTTCAAGCTTAGCCTCAGATGTTGTCTGAGAGCTTTCTGCCGCTGGTGCGCTGCTTTCGTCAGTGCTTCCGCAGGCTGCAAATGACATACACATGGATAATACTAATGCTGCAAATATTACTTTTTTCATAGTTGCGTCCCCCTGTTCAAAAAAAGCAGAGGACAGCCGCAGCCGTCCCCTGCGGAACTTTTTATTTGTTTGTTCTTGTAACGAATGATATTTTGCCCCTAGATATCCGTCTGTTAATTAGCCCTCAACAGCAGCCTGAACGATAGTGTTGAAGTCAGCAGCCTTCAGTGAGGCACCGCCGATAAGACCGCCGTCTACGTTCTCCTTAGAAAGAAGCTCTGCGCAGTTCTTAGCGTTCATTGAGCCGCCGTACTGAATTGTAACTGCCTCTGCTGTAGCCTCGTCATAAATCTTAGCAAGTGTTGCTCTGATGAATGCGCAAACTTCCTCTGCCTGATCTGCTGTAGCTGTCTTGCCTGTGCCGATAGCCCAAACTGGCTCGTAAGCGATAACGGACTTCTTAACGTCCTCTGCTGATACGCCGAAGAAATCAAGCTTAACCTGTCTTGCGATAACTTCCTCTGTGATGTTGCACTCACGCTCCCAAAGAAGCTCGCCAACGCAAACGATAGGCTTAAGACCAGCTGCAAGAGCTGCCTTTGTTCTCTTGTTTACTGTTTCGTCTGTTTCACCGAAATACTGTCTTCTCTCAGAGTGACCGATAACAACGTACTCAACGCCAAGCTCAACGAGCATATCTGCTGAGATCTCGCCTGTGAAAGCGCCGCTCTTCTCAAAGTGAACGTTCTCTGCACCGATCTTTACGTTTGAACCTGCTGTTGCGTTGATAGCAGTTTCAAGGTTTGTGAAAGGAACGCAAGCGATAACTTCAACCTTGCCCTCAGCGTTTGCAACCAGTGGCTTGATAGCTTCGAGAAGCTCCTTAGCCTCAGGTCTTGTCTTGTTCATTTTCCAGTTTCCTGCAATAATTGCTTTTCTTACAGCTTTTTTCATGATAAAAAACTCCTTTATTTTTTATAGGGAACAGAAAAACTGCTCCTGCTAGTTTTCCAAGTCTATTATACAACATTCCCTCGTATTTGTCAACTAATTAACAAAGGCTTGGACTTATTTTATCTGTTTATTACAGCTTATCTATAAGCATAACGACACCGAAAACGCCAAGCAGGACACCGATAGCGATAGCCGCATAGCCGAAAGGCGTTTTCTCCTCTTTTTCCTCGGCTTCCTTTTCCTCCTCAGTGACTTCTACCTTTGATTTTTCATCGTCAAGGTAAAATTCCTGTGGGTTTTCTGGGTTATACTTTATGTCTATCATATCGCCCTTTTCATAGCCGTTGTCTGTGACTATCTGGGTATATTTCTCGCCGTCAATGGTATAGCCGATTTTCCACTCGGTAAAAACTCTGTCCTCGCCGCCGTTGAAATCAGGCATTGTGGTCTTGACTTTCTGCAAGGCCTTTGCCTGAGTTGGTTCGTAGTGATCCTCCTCGGGGATATTATGTTCCTGCTCTGGAAAAAAGCGATAGCCCTGCAAAGCTTTGATACCGAAATAGATAAGTCCAATGCCTGTGAGCAGAAGAATTATTCCGCCTATGCCCTGCCAGCCTAATCCGCTTTTTGCAAGTAGTGTTATTTCATTCATTTTTACTACCTCGATTTCTGCATAAAAAAGGGACAGGCAAAACCTGCCTGCCCCTAGCTTATAGCTTAGTAAAATATATTACTTGTCAGCGATTACGTCGATACCTGGGAGTACCTTGCCCTCGAGGTATTCAAGTGAAGCTCCGCCGCCTGTTGAGATGTGTGACATCTTATCAGCAAAGCCAAGCTGGATAACTGCTGCTGCTGAGTCGCCGCCGCCGATGATAGTTGTAGCGTCTGTTTCAGCAAGTGCCTTTGCAACTGCGATAGTACCCTTTGCAAGTGTTGGGTTCTCGAACACACCCATAGGACCGTTCCAAACAACTGTCTTTGCAGACTTAACAGCCTCGCCGAAGAGAGCCTGTGTCTTTGTGCCGATATCAAGGCCTTCCTTGTCAGCTGGGATCTTGTCAGAATCAACAACTTCTACGTCGATAGGAGCGTCGATTGGATCAGGGAAACCTGCTGCAACTGTTGTGTCGATAGGGAGAAGAAGCTTCTTGCCAAGCTTTTCAGCCTTTGCCATCATTTCCTTGCAGTAGTCGATCTTTGTATCGTCAACGAGGGAAAGACCAACTTCCTTGCCCTGTGCCTTAAGGAATGTATATGCCATACCGCCACCGATGATAAGTGTATCGCACTTCTCGAGGAGGTTTGAGATAACGTTGAGCTTATCTGCTACCTTTGCGCCGCCGAGGATAGCAACGAATGGTCTAACAGGTGTTTCAACTGCATTTCCGAGATAGTTGATCTCTTTCTGCATGAGGTAACCAACTGCTGTTTCCTTAACGAACTTTGTAACGCCAGCTGTAGAAGCATGAGCTCTGTGAGCTGAACCGAAAGCGTCCATTACGAATACTTCGTCGTCAACGAGGTCAGCAAGTTCCTTAGCGAAAGCTTCGCCGTTCTTTGTTTCCTCTGCGCCTCTGAATCTTGTGTTCTCAAGAACAACGATATCTCCGTCAGCCATTTCAGCAACTGCCTTCTTAGCGTTGTCGCCAACTACTGTATCGTCAGCAGCGAATGTTACCTTTGTTTCAGGAAGAAGCTCTGCAAGTCTTGCAGCAGCAGGAGCAAGTGAGAACTTAGCCTCTGGGCCGTTCTTTGGCTTGCCGAGATGTGAACACAGAACTACCTTGCCGCCGTCAGCTACCAGCTTCTTGATAGTTGGGAGAGCAGCTGTTATTCTGTTATCGTTTGTAATAACGCCGTCCTTAAGAGGAACGTTAAAGTCAACTCTTACGAGTACCTTTTTGCCCTTTACATTAATGTCATCAACAGTAACTTTGTTTAAACCTGCCATTTTAAAGACACCTCTCAATTTAATTTTTTAATTCACGTTGTTAAAAAACTAACAACCTTACCTTTATTATATAACATACCGTCATAAAAATCAAGTATTTTTTTATAATTTTTACCCTGATTTTATAACTTTAGGCTTTTAAAGTGCGTCCACCTTTATCTCTCCGTTGTCAGCGGATATTGCCACGGCGGACACCGCTCCCTCGCCCTTGTCTATAAGCAGTTCGGCTATCTTATCCTCAACCTCGTTTCTTATGACACGGCGGATATCTCTTGCACCAAGCTTCTGACCGTATGCCTTATGTGCAATAGCTTTCAGAGCTTCATCTGTATATCTCAGGCTGATATGTTTCTCCTCCAACGGCGACTTCATCTCGTCCAGCATAAGACCTGCTATGCCTGCGAAATTCTCCTCTGTGAGCGGATTGAACACAACTATCTCGTCTATTCTTCCAAGAAACTCAGGTCTCAGGAAATCTCTCAGTGCTTTCATTGCTTTATCCTTGGCGATATCACTGTCGGTCTTATTGAAGCCCACACCTGTATCTCTATCAGTCGAACCTGCGTTTGATGTCATGACGATAACTGTGTTCTCAAATGAAACGCTTCTGCCCTGTGAATCGTTGATACGTCCCTCGTCAAGTATCTGGAGAAGTATGTTCATAACGTCAGGGTGAGCCTTTTCTATCTCGTCAAAAAGTACCACTGAATATGGTCTGCGGCGCACCTTTTCGGTAAGCTGACCTGCTTCATCAAAGCCTACATATCCCGGAGGTGAGCCGATAAGCTTTGATACTGAGTGCTTCTCCATATACTCGGTCATGTCAACTCTGATAAGCGGCTCGGTGGCGTCAAAAAGCTCTTCTCCAAGGACTTTCACAAGCTCTGTTTTTCCAACGCCTGTTGGGCCGACGAAAATAAATGAAGCAGGTCTGCGACGTTTTGAAAGCTGAACCCTTGTACGCTTTATTGCCTTTGCGACCTTATCAACGGCTTCGTCCTGACCGATAACACGCTTTGAAAGGGCTTCTTTGAGATGCTTTATCTTATCATACTCGGTCTGAGCTATCTTATTGGCAGGGATACCTGTCCAAAGCTCTATTACCTTTGAGATATCGTCCTCTGTGACCTGAACGTTTTTAAGAGTTTCTTCCACCTCTTTGAGTCTGTTCTGGATCCTGAGTATCTCGCCCTTTTCCTTTGCGATTATCTCATAGTCAGGGTCTGACTTCTGCTCGTAATCCTCAACGAGCTTTTCATGCTTTTTAAGCTCCTCGTTAAGTGCGTCGAACTCCTCTATTTCAGGTGTTCTGATACTTGTGCAGGCGCAGGCTTCGTCAAGAAGATCTATCGCCTTGTCAGGGAGAAATCTGTCGTTGATATATCTTTCAGAAAGCACTGCACACTCTCTGAGCATATCGTCTGATATCTTTACTCTATGGAAATTTTCGTAATACTGCTTTATGCCTTTGAGGACTGTGATTGTGTCCTCAACTGTCGGCTCGGAAACTGTTACAGGCTGGAAACGTCTTTCAAGTGCAGAGTCCTTTTCGATATACTTTCTGTACTCCTTGAAAGTCGTTGCGCCTATTACCTGTATCTCGCCTCTTGAAAGGGACGGTTTCAGGATATTAGCTGCGTTCATCGTTCCCTCATTATCGCCTGTGCCAACAAGGGTATGCACCTCGTCTATAAAGAGGATAACATTGCCCTGCTCTTTTACTTCCTCTACAAGACCTTTGCAACGGCTCTCAAACTGTCCTCTGAACTGAGTGCCTGCAACAAGTGCGGTAAGGTCGAGGAGGTAAAGCTCCTTATCCTTGATATGGAACGGCACATCTCCACCAACTATCCTCTGTGCGATACCCTCGGCAATGGCTGTTTTACCAACGCCAGGTTCGCCTATAAGGCATGGGTTGTTCTTCTGACGTCTTGACAGGATATGGATAACTCTTGATATCTCCTTATCTCTGCCCACAACGTTATCAAGCTTGCCCTCTCTTGCTTTCTGAGTAAGATTTGTGCAATAGTTGTTGAGAAATTTAAGCTTTTTCTTTTTATCCTTTGGGTTTTTATCTCCGCCCTCATCGGTGGCTTTAGGCATACCTCCTGCGAGATTGCTGAAAAGATTGGCTGCGTCACCGCCGAAAAGATTGCTCAGGAAGTTCGTTCCGCCCGGCTCAAAATCGTCACCGTCGGAAGCCTCCATAAGCTGATTTGACATTGCTTCAAGGTCATCGTCTGAGATGCCCATTGCCTTCATATAATCGTCCACCTGCGAAATGCCAAGCTCCTTGGCACAAACAAGGCAAAGTCCCTCGTTCTTCTTGTGCTGAGGGTCTTTGGCGTTCATCTGTGAGATGAACACCACAGCAGGACGCTTTTTACATCTTGAACACATTAACATTTTTATTTGCTCCTTTCCTTACTGATACACCTTACGGTAATCATTTATACAGAATATCAAAGAAGTAACTGAACAGATAGGTATTTTCAAAAACAGCGCTGTTGAACTTGGGAAGCTTGTTCTCGGTAGCATTTATCACAGTGCAGACCATAAAGGCTATCAACACCAGATACAGACCGCCTTTGCAAAGACCAAGCGCCATGCCTGCGAAACGGTTTGCCGCTGTCAGACCTGCCATTCGGGTAAAAACTCCCGACAGACGCAGGATAAGCCTTATGACTATCTCCATAAGTACATAAACCGCCATGAACACGCAAAGCCTTATAAAAGTCAGGGCGATCGGCCGGAAAATGTTCTTTTCCAGATACTCAGCACCAGTTCTGCCACCCTCAGAGAGAGCCTTGACGGCTTCGTCTATCTGCTCGGCAGTGAACTTCACCGCCTTAGACAGACTTTTTCCAAGCTTATTGCCCTCCAGCTTTTCGCTGAGCTTTTGGGGCATAACGCTGTGGATATACTCTGAAAGCTCCTCGCCCTTTTGCTGAGCGGTATCAAGGTCTGTTCCCTTTGAAACAAGCAGCTTTTCGGTATTCTCCGCAAGAGTGCCTGCCCCTGACAGGACGTTATTTATCTCCTCATCTGAAAGGTCGATATCAACGCCCTCGTTTTTCAGTTCATTGCTCACAAGCTTTGAAAGATCCGTCTGTTCAGCAGCGTTTTCAAGGCTCGTTATAAGCTGTGTTTTGAAATATTTGTTATATACATTTTCAGCCGACATATTGGCTATAAGAAAAGCCACAAGAACGGCTGCCACTGTTCCGAGCATTGTGATGACATATCTCACAAAGCCCTTACAGTATCCTGTCAGAGCGGTCACGATAAGGATCATTATAACTGCTCCGTCAAAAAAATATGCCATATTTTCCTGCCTTTCGTCAGGTCTCGAAAGCTATTTTGTTTATCTCATGCAGACCCAGGAAATAAACGCTGTCGTTGAGGTAAACAAAGTCAAGATACTCAGAGGACACTGCCGCTGTTGCAAGTAGATTTCCTGCACTGTCATAGGCTTCTATATTATCCTCGCCGAGAAGGATCACCTTCTTGTTCTCTGCGGTCATTTTCTTAGGCTTGCCGCTTTGAGTATAAACAACGCTATCAGGCTTATCTCCGTCAGAGTCCGAACGGAACACCGCAAGAGTTCCTGTTTTACGCTGTATGCCATCGAATGCTACTGCGGCAGTGGTGTCTGTCAGGGCATAGTCTGAAAGCTCCTCAGGATATTCATACTGCATAAGTATTTTACCATTGCTGTCAAGCTTGTAGAAGCAGGTATCGCCCACTACCCAATAATCGCCGTTATCGTTTCGCTGAACGGCAACTGCGAGAGTTTCAAGCTGTTCGCTCTTCATCTTCTCCTCTGTGCTGTCAAAGGTCACATAATAGATGACCGAGCGTAACGCTCCACCACTGCTGGAAAATGTTGAGATACAACAGCCACTTCCGTCCTTATCAAAGCTTATATCAAGTATTCTTCGTGA
Source organism: Ruminococcus bicirculans (ex Wegman et al. 2014) (assembly GCF_000723465.1). Taxonomy (GTDB): domain Bacteria; phylum Bacillota; class Clostridia; order Oscillospirales; family Ruminococcaceae; genus Hominimerdicola; species Hominimerdicola aceti. The sequence continues at coordinate 701,512 of NZ_HF545617.1, read as the reverse complement.
GCTTGACCACTGATATATCTCTGCTCCTGAGGAGTCATAAACTGTCAGCACTGCGGCATATTTCTCAGTCTGGGTGACCACTGCAACTGTGCTGTCAGGGGCTATCTCCGCCAAAAGTATAGACTGGTCTATATCCTTTGAGAGCAGCTCGCCCTTTTTATTCAGCACTCTGAAAGAATTTCCACCGTTATCGTAAACGAGCACACGCTTTCCAGATGTTCTTACAACAGGGTTTGCAAAGTTGTGAGAATTATCTGATATCTTATTGCCAGACTCGTCATAAAAAGCAATGTTCCTGTCGTCAACTCGAACTATACCGTCGGAAAGCTGTTTTATAACGTTAACGGAGCTTTCATCAAAGGTCAGCGGGAAATTTCCGCTTTGCTTTTTGCCGTCGTTTACTATAGTGGCATGAGGTCTGTCCAAAATGCCCTCAAGCTTCGGCACCCACACTCCTCTTGAAGCGTAAACGCCAACTCCGAAAGCGACCACCACCGCTATGGCGGCTATCTTCTTATAGAGCTTTTTGTTTTTCTCTTTCTTTCTTGCCGCTCTTATATCAGTGACGTTGGATATCTCCTCGTCAGACCTCTCTGCTTTCTCGGCCTTTTTCTCTTTTCTGCTTTTATGCTCGGATTTTTCCTCTTTGCTTTCTGAAGCCTGCTCTTTATTTTCACCGCCTGATACTGTTATCTTGCTTTCATCAGCTTTTTCAGGCTTTTCCTCCTCGGCTTTATCCTCGGTGTTCGTCAGCTCTATTCTGCTTCGTGACTCCTCGGCTTCTTCCGCTTCTTTTCGGAGCTGTTCTTCCTGCTCACGTTCCGCCGCTTTCTGAGCCGCCTTTTTCTGACGCTTTATCTCTCTGAAAGTAACGTTCGGAATAGGCTCTTCTGCACCGTGAAACTCGTCACGCTGAACAAAATCCGTCTGCTTGGTTATTCTTATTGTTTTTTCTTCTTTGGTAGGCGGATTTTTCTTTCTCCGCCTGCTCTTTGATCTTTTATCATTCACCTTGTTCAGATCCTTTATCTTTATCATAATACACTTCGTTAAGATACAATCCCTGCGGCGGAACGGTCTTTCCGCCTCTTGTTCTGTCCTTTGACGCAAGTATATCGGGTATTTGAGTTTCTCCTATCTTGCCCTCATTTATAAAAATAAGCGTGCCTACCATTATCCTTACCATATTGTACAAAAAGCCGTCTCCCGAAACTGTGAATATCACAAGCTCGCCCTCACGTCTTACATGGAAAGAGAATATAGTCCTAACTGTATTCTCCTTTGTGCAATCGGTGGAACACATGGCTTTGAAATCGTGCGTTCCCACAAAATCCTGTGCCGCTTTATCGAGCTTTTTTTCGTCTATTGGAAACCAACTGCGGTAGGCTGTATCTTTATAAAAAGGATTTTTTATCTCGCTGTTATGTATAATATACTCATACTCCTTGCCGCTGCACATATATCTTGCGTGAAAATCAAGGGGGACTTTTTCGCACTCCAGCACTGAGATATCGTCCGGCAGCTTTGAATTAAGTCCAAAAACTATCCCACGGCAGGTTATTGTGGACTCTATAAGAAAGCTTGCACAAAATCTTCTTGCGTGCACTCCTGCATCTGTTCGTGAACAGCCGTTCACTGTGACTGTCTGTCCCGTCAGCGAGAGGATAGCTTCTTCAAGCACCTGCTGAACGGCAAGGGCATTGTTCTGCCTTTGCCACCCATGATAAGCTGTGCCGTTGTAGGCAAGTATTATCTTAAAATTCGTCATGAGCATATCCCGTTTCTTTAGTCGAGTGTTATGGAATCTATATTGTCAAGTCTTACTATCATGGTGCTGTCGCTTTTCTTTTCGTGGACGATAAGCTTTACCCATTCGTCGTCTGCGTCAAGAATAGTACAGCTATGGCCATAAATCCCATCGCCGTCAATGGTACATTCTCTGCCGATAAGTTCTTTTATAATGCCTGACATTTTACTTCCCCCATTTGCATTTCTCTCAAGTTTCTTGACTTTTCTTTCCAAAGCATCAAGTCTGTCGTCCTGATCCATATCTTTAAAAACACTGCTCATAATACCCCTCCTAAACGACTATATTTATGACAATAACGCCTGCAAGGAACAGCACGCAGAATATCGAGCCGTAGAGGTCGACTATGCTCATATGGAGCTGTTTCATTCTTGTTCTGCCCTCTCCGCCGTGATAACAACGGCATTCCATTGCAAGAGCAAGCTCCTCAGCGTGTCTGAACGATGCCACAAAAAGCGGTATCAGCACTGGGATAAGGGCTTTGGCTTTCTGAATGAGTGAGCCTGTTTCCATATCCGCTCCTCTTGCTTTCTGTGCTGACATTATCTTGTCTGTTTCCTCGATAAGGGTAGGGATAAATCTCAGGGCAATAGTCATCATCATTGCAAGCTCATGGACAGGCACTTTTATCTTTTTCAGCGGTGAAAGCAATCTTTCGATAGCGTCTGTCAGGTCGATAGGCGAGGTGGTGTAGGTAAGAAGCGAAGTGCCGACAATAAGGCAGATTATCCTTATCATCATGAACACTGCCGTGTCAACGCCTTCATCGGTTATCTTGAGAAATTTCCACTCAAAATAGGCTTTGCCCGTTCTGATAAAAAGCAGATTGAGTATCGCCGTGAATATTATTATCGGCACGATAGGCTTCAAGCTTTTTAGCATGAGTTTGCCAGGTATTTTCGATATGATAAAAGTGAGAATAGTAAAAGCTATGCCCACAAGAAGTCCCCACACGCTGTTTGCGGCGAAAAGCATTACTATGAAAACCGCCGTCATTATTATCTTTATTCGTGCGTCCATTCGGTGAATGACAGAATTTCCGGGAAAATACTGTCCTATAGTAATATCCTTTATCAAGGTATATTCCTCCAATTTTCTATCTCAACTTACACAGTCCTGCTCTCTGCTCATATGGGTCAAAGGCAGTCCGCTGCTTACTTATTCTTTTTCTGCTCCAGCATTTCAAGGATGACCTTTTTCGCATAGCCAACTGTATACACATCGTCCTTAATATCAATGCCCATGGCTTTGAGCCTGTTTATAACTCTTGTTATCTGCGGCACTGCAAGTCCCATTGACACAAGCTCCTCTGAACGGTGGAACACCTTCACGGTATCATCATAGCAAAACAGCTTTGACTCGTTCATGACAAGTATCTTTGAAACGTTCTTTGCGATATCTTCCATAGAATGGGATACCAGCAAAACAGTGTTTTTCATCTGTTCATGATACTCTCTTATAAGACCAAGTATCTGCTCTCTGCCCTTTGGGTCAAGACCCGAAGCAGGTTCGTCAAGGATAAGCACCTTTGGGTTCATTGCCATAACGCCTGCTATAGCCACACGCCTTTTCTGTCCGCCTGAAAGCTCGAAAGGCGATTTGTCAAGTATCTCAGGGCTTAGCCCTACCATTCTTGCTGCCTCTTTCACATACTTGTCTATCTGATCTTCCTTGATACCCATATTCTTAGGTCCGAATGCGATATCCTTATAACAGGTCTCCTCAAAGAGCTGATACTCAGGATACTGAAACACAAGACCCACCTTAAATCTTATAGGGCGAAGCCTTGATTTATCGTCCCACAGCCTTTCTCCGTCTATATAGACGCTTCCGCTCGTGGGCTTCAAAAGACCGTTGAAATGCTGGATAAGGGTAGATTTGCCTGAGCCTGTATGTCCTATTATACCCACCATTTCGCCGTCATTTATCTCTATATTAACATTGTCTACGGCTGTTTTGCGAAAGGGCGTACCCTCGCCGTAAACATAAGTCAAGTTTTCCGTTTTAATTACTGCCATTGTTACTCCCTATCACTTAAGCATTTCATAAAGCTTCTTAACGCACTCGTCCTCGTGGATTATCTCGGTGGAGATGTCATAGCCTGCCTTTTTAAGTTCCCAGCAAAGCTCTGTCACCTGCGGCACGTCAAGTCCCAGATTTTTCATGGTTTCCACATTTGAGAATATCTTCTTCGGAACGTTATCCATTATGACCTCGCCACCGTCTATTACAACAACACGCTGTGCCTGTGCAGCTTCCTCCATATAATGGGTGATCAACACGATAGTAACGCCCTGCTCGTTGAGCATTTTGACAGTTTTCATTACCTCGTCCCTGCCGTGAGGGTCAAGCATGGCGGTAGGCTCGTCAAGAAGTATACAATCAGGCTTCATTGCGATTATGCCTGCGATAGCCACACGCTGTTTCTGTCCGCCTGAAAGCTTATGGGGTGCATGAAGTCTGTATTCATACATACCGACGGTTTTAAGAGCCTCGTCAACACGCCTGCGTATCTCATTCGGCTCGACGCCCATATTTTCAAGGGCGAAAGCCACGTCCTCCTCCACGATAGTTGCAACTATCTGGTTATCAGGGTTTTGGAATACCATGCCCACCTTTTCTCTTATAGGCAAGAGGTTATTTTCGTCCAAAGTGTCCATGCCGTTCACATAGACAGCCCCCGACTCAGGAAGATTTATAGCGTTTATGCACTTTGCAAGTGTAGATTTGCCTGAGCCGTTATGACCAAGCACTGCCACAAACTCGCCTTTTTCTATGTTCAGATTTATGCCTTTAAGCACCTCCGTTTTAACAGGTGGGTCTTCAAGGTCGTTCACATAGGAAAAGTGCAGATCCTTTATTTCAATAAAACTGCTCATTTCACTTTCCTTACCAAATTTAGTTTATTCCTTATCTTCAGGCTGTTCTTTCTGTTCAGCCTTTCTTTCCTTATGCTTTTCGTAAACATTCTCGGCTTTGTCTATTCCTTTATCAAGGAGCTTTTCAGCCTTGTTCTTTACCTTTTTGCCCGTTTCGCTCTCGGCGAACTCGTGGGCTTTTTCCTTTCCCTTTTCAAACAGCTCTCCTGCTTTGCTCTTTATCTTCTGCCCCTTTTCACTTTCAGCAGCCTCGTGAGCTTTTTCTTTGCCCTTTTCAAGCATATTTCCTGCTTTGTGTTTAAGTTCATCAAAATCAAAAGACATAACCTTTCCTCCTGTCTGAAATTTTGGTTTATACCTTATTATAATATATGGGTATGCGAACGCTGTTCGTCCCTACATATTGCCCATAAGCTTTTCAATATCTTTTACTGTTGGCGGATAAAGTGCGATAGGGAACTTTTCCACCGCCGCACCTGCCACAGCACAAGCTGTTTTCACCAATGTATCGTCATCAAGACCTTTATAAAGCCCATATACAGCGCCTGCCTTAAAGCTGTCCCCTGCGCCAAGTGTTGACACTACGTCTACTTTAAATGCAGGGCACATCTTTGGCACAGCACCCTTTCTGCCATACATCGCACCCTTTTCACCAAGGGTAAATATCACAAGCCCGTCTGTATTATCTGTATAAAGCCTGAAAAGCTCGTCATAGCTTTTATCTGGATAATATTCATCAAGGTGCTGATGAGATATGCAATTTACTGCACAATGCTTATTGATATAGCTGTCATAGGCACAATCTATGGTGACGTATTTCTTGCCATATTTTACGCAATACTCAGCTATCTTATCACCAAAATAAGGGTCAGCCGCAACGCAGGCTGAATTTTTCACTGACTCCTCCGAAGGCTGTTCATAAAAAGGCTCCGGACGTGAATAAAGCTTATCCCACTCGCCAAAACAGGTGCGTGTATTTTTATCTATGATAACATAGTCGGTCACGCCCTCGAAACCCTCTGTTACAAGCTCCGAAAGGTCAGCAGTCTTGTCTGCAAAATAATTCTTTATAAGCTTTTCATTGCCGCTTCCAAGGTGAGTACCGCCAAGTTTTACAGGCACATTCAGACTGCAAAGAACAGCCGCCGCTGTTCCGGTCTCACCACCGACAAGGTGATACTTTTCCTTTATCTCTGCCGTTCCGTCTGCCTTTGGAAAATCACCGTCCAGAAGAAACGAACAGGTGGAGATCATTTGGCCGTACATATAAACATAATTCTCAGTATATTTCATGCGAACACCATTCCTTACTATAGCAAAGCTATTTCTGCCAAATTGCCGTTGAACCGCATGGAAGCACACCGCCTGTTGCCTCCACAGGCAATCCTATCTCATCAGCCGTGACGTTTCCGCCAAACCTCGTTCCGAGGACATCTCTAAGGATATATGCCATAACTGAGGGTGAAAGTCCTGTGGTATAGCTGTTGAGCAGGAAGAAAAGCGGCTCGTCGCTCAAGACGCCTGAGCAGGTCTTTACAAGGTCATAGATACAATCTTCAAGCTTCCATATTTCTCCGCCAGGTCCTCTGCCGTAGGACGGAGGATCCATAACGATAGCGTCATAGGTCTTGCCACGGCGTATCTCACGCTGAACGAACTTTTCACAATCGTCTACAAGCCAGCGAATAGGCTTATCGGAAAGCCCTGACACAGCGGCGTTCTCTCTTGCCCACTGCACCATGCCCTTTGATGCGTCAACGTGTGAAACGCTTGCACCTGCTTCGGCACAGGCAAGGGTAGCTCCGCCTGTGTATGCAAAGAGGTTTAACACCTTTATCTCTCTGTCTGCGTTTCTTATTTTATCAGCCATGAAGTCCCAGTTCACAGCCTGTTCAGGGAAAAGACCTGTGTGCTTGAAACCCGTTGGTCTGATTATAAACTTCAAATTCTTATAGCCTATGTTCCAGCTTTCAGGCAGGCGCTTTCTGTATTCCCATTCGCCGCCACCCTTTGAGGAACGGTGATAAATGCCGTCTGCCTTTGTCCAAAGGTCAGAACGCTTCGGTGACTTCCAGATTATCTGAGGGTCAGGTCTTACAAGCACCTTGCCGCCCCAGCTTTCAAGCTTATCGCCGCTTGAAGTATCTATTATCTTATAGTCTTTCCAGTTTTCTGCAATTCTCATATTTTTTATCCTTATATAAAATTTACTTTTTCCACGGCCTTTTATTTTCCGTCCAGCCCTTTGCCTGCCAATATGCACTGTCAGCAGGGTTCCAGCCCTTTTTGTTTGCAAAGTGGAAAATAGTGAAATACATTCTGCCCTTAGCACTGACCTTTGGCTCAAAGCTGTCGCTTTTAAGCTTTGCGGCAATGCTGTCGGTCTTTTTCCTTATCTTTGCAAGCATTTTGTCGGAAACCTTGCTCCAGCTCGTTGCGTGTATGCCGAAGCCTATCTTATATATCTTAGGCACTCCCCAGAATGACAAGCTATCCGCCATATCTTTGTTAGTGCTTTTCATGCCTGCACCTGCGGCTGTAGATATGACCACAGCACGCTTTGAGAACATTTTCTCCTCTGGGCGGTGGACTATCCAGCGCCAGCCGTAATGGTCGAGCCATGCTTTCATCGAGCCTGTGCAGTGGTAGACATACACAGGGGAAGTAAGTATCAGCACGTCTGCTTCGTCCACCGCTTTGGTGATAGGGTCGAGCTTCTCATAGTGAGGACACTTTTCTTCGCCTTTCATAAAGCAATTGGTACAGCCGCAGCAAAACTCGCCGAAATCTCTCGGCAGGAAGAACTCTGTCACCTCGCCGCCAAGTTTATCGGCTAACATTCTGCCTACATGATATGTAGAGCCTTTATGGTTCTGACCGTTTATCAAAGCTATTTTCAAAATATCACCTTACATTTTTTCGATAAGCTCCGCTATCATGTGTGCATATTCTGTGATTATGCCTGTTCTCTTGCCCTCTATCATAACACGAACGAGAGGCTCTGTGCCTGACTCACGAACAAGTATCCTGCCCTCGTCACCAAGCTTTTCGGAATACATCTTTATAGCGTCTGTTATCTCAGGGACTTTATCCCACATACCCTTTTTGTCTGCTGTTATCTTAACGTTCACAAGCACCTGTGGATAGCACTCCATGCAGGAAGCAAGCTCGCTTGCCTTTTCGCCTGTACATTTGAGGACTGTCAGAAGCTTTGTACCTGTCAGCTCACCGTCGCCTGTGTTTGCATAGTCAAGAAGAATAATATGACCTGACTGCTCACCGCCTATATTATAACCGCCCTTGAGCATTTCTTCAAGAACGTATCTGTCGCCAACCTTTGTGGTAGCGGCAACGATGCCGTTTGCCTTTGCATACTTGAAGAAGCCAAGGTTTGTCATAACGGTAACAACGCAGGTATTATTTTTGAGGATACCCATGTTCTTCATATATTTTGAGAAGATAGCAAGTATCTTGTCACCGTCGATAAGCTCGCCCTTTTCGTCAACTGCAAGGCATCTGTCAGCGTCGCCGTCAAAGGCAAGACCGATATCGCAATGATTATCAACAACTGCCTTTTGCAGACCCTCGATATGTGTTGAGCCGCAATCCTTATTTATATTCGTTCCGTCCGGCTTATCGTTGAGCATTATGCACTTTGCACCAAGTCCCTCGAAAATTCTCTGTGCGCACACGGAAGCTGAGCCGTTTGCACAGTCAAGAGCCACACGGATACCGTTGAAATCTGTCTGAACTGTTTTCATAACGTAGCGGATATAATCCCAAGCTGCGTCCTTTTCGTAATAAACGTGACCTATATCACAGCCGTCCTTAAGCTCTATCTTTTCAGGTGTGTCAAGGATAAGTGCTTCTATCTCGTTTTCTATCTCGTCAGAAAGCTTGAAGCCTGTGCCAGAGAAAAGCTTTATGCCGTTAAACTCAACAGAATTGTGTGAAGCGGATATCATAACGCCTGCGTCTGCGTTGTATTTCTTTACAAGCATTGCAACGGCAGGGGTAGGAACAACACCGAGTATATGAGCGTCTGCGCCAACTGAGCAGATACCTGCCACCAGTGCGGACTCCAGAATGTCGCCTGAGATACGGGTATCCTTGCCTATGATTATCTTAGCCTTGTGGTTTGTTTCCTTTGTGAGCACCATTGCGGCAGCTCTGCCTATCTGCATAGCAAGCTCACAGGTAAGCTCTGTAATAGCTACTCCTCTTGCGCCGTCAGTTCCAAATAATCTTCCCATAATAATTAGCTCCTTTTCGAGGTCATACCTCTATATTATTTTTTTATTTATGTAAACTCTGTATTAACACACATATTAAATTTATCCAATACAATTTTTATCAAAGACAGAAAAGTGCGGTAACGGCGACCAAAGGTCGCCCCTACAGAACAAGAAATTCATCGCCGCTAGGCGATACCTTAATTCCTCACTCCTCACTCCTCACTAAGCTCACAGGTGCGTTTGTCCGTCCTTGAGAAATCCCAGATGATCGTAAGCAAGCTGTGTCGCCACACGTCCCCTTGGGGTCTTTGATAGGAAACCTAACTGCATAAGATAAGGCTCGCAAACGTCCTCAATGGTGACTGACTCCTCGCCGATAGCCGCCGCAAGGGTTTCAAGTCCCACTGGGCCGCCGTCATAGCCTTTTATTATCATCGTCAGCAGACGTTTGTCGAGAGAGTCAAGTCCCAGCTTGTCAACGTCCATTCTGTTGAGGGCTATCTTTGCAATGTCTGCGGTTATCCTGCCGTTGCCCATGACTTCGGCAAAATCACGCACACGCCTTAAAAAGCGGTTTGCTATTCTCGGCGTTCCTCTTGAACGCTTTGCTATCTCCTCTGCACCGTCATCATCACAAGCCACGCCAAGCAAAACTGCGGAACGCTTTACGATATCGGAAAGCTGTTCTGTATTGTAAAGCTCCAAACGCTGGATAACGCCAAAACGATCTCTCAGCGGTGCAGAAAGCGAGCCTGCTCTGGTGGTCGCTCCGATAAGGGTAAACTTGTTAAGCTCGATTCTTATAGACCTTGCCGCAGGACCTTTGCCCATGATTATATCCAAGGCATAATCTTCAAGGGCAGGATAAAGAACTTCCTCCACCTGTCTTGAAAGGCGGTGAATCTCGTCTATAAAAAGCACGTCGCCTTTTTCAAGGTTTGTGAGCAAAGCCGCAAGGTCTCCCGGCTTTTCAATGGCAGGTCCTGATGTTATCCTGATATTCACTCCCATTTCGTGAGCGATTATGGCAGAAAGAGTGGTCTTGCCCAGACCAGGCGGGCCGTAAAGCAGAACATGGTCAAGGCTGTCGCCCCTGTTTTTTGCCGCTTGTATATATATTTTCAGGTTCTCCTTGACCTTTTCCTGACCGATATACTCGTCAAGTGTTTTAGGTCTAAGGCTCACCTCGAAATCGTCAGTTGTTTCCGCCTGAGTTTCTTTCGGGGTGACTATCCTGTCTATATCAAAATCTCCTTTTTCGATCATTTATGGAGTTCTCCTCTCAAAATTTCGCAAGTCCGATAAGGGCTTTCTTTATAAGCTCTTCAACGCTCAAATTCGGGTCAAGCTTTGATATCACTGACATTGCTTCGCCCTCGGTATATCCAAGCACCACAAGGGCTGTGACAGCTTCTTCGACAGCTTCGCTTGGAACAGCCGCAAAGCCCTGAGCCGCATTTCCTCTGACGGATATGGTATTCTCTTTTGCCACCTTATCCTTAAGCTCGAGGACTATCCTTTGTGCTATCTTTGTACCGATACCCTTTATCTTTGTGAAAGCCTTTGAATCCCCTGTTGCAACCGCAAGCGCAAACTGTGACGGAGTGCAGGCTGAAAGTATGGCAAGACCTGCCTTCGGACCTACTCCGCTGACAGATATGAGCATACGGAAGCTTTTAAGCTCCTCCTTAGTTGCAAAGCCGAAAAGCTCCACCGCGTCCTCCTTTACGGCAAGATGTGTGTAAAGCTTTACTTCGCTTTTTCCTGCAATCTGCTGCAAGGTAGAAAATGTTGTTTTGCAGGCATAGCCAACGCCTGCACATTCTATTACGGCAAGGTCGCTCTCGGTATGAACGAGCTTTCCGCTAAGTGAATATATCATATTATTTCTCCTCAAAATTTTTCATAACACGCCTTGTGTTCACCGAAAGCCCGTGAGTTATAGCGATAGCCACTGCGTCCGCTGTATCATCAGGCTTTGGGATAGCTTTAAGATGAAGCATGGTCTTTGTCATTTCCTGCACCTGCTTTTTCTCGGCACGTCCATAGCCGACTATGGAGCATTTCACCTGCAAAGGCGTATATTCATAGATTGGAATATTTCTTATTATGGCAGGAAGCAGGGTCACTCCCCTTGCCTGTGCAACGTCAATGGCGGTCTTTTCATTGGTATTGAAAAAAAGCTTTTCTATTCCCATTTCATCAGGCTTATAGGTGGTTATTATCTCAGTCATATCATCATAGATGACTTTCAGCCGTCTGTTGAAATCCATATCCGAAGAAGTGGTTATTGCACCGTAGTCAACAACAGTGAATTTTCCGCTGTTGTATTCAAGCACTCCGAATCCCACAATGGCGTAGCCCGGGTCGATACCAAGTATTCTCAAATCCACTCCTCCGTTCAATTTCAACGCTATCCTATAATGACCCTATTATAACAACTAATTATACCATATTTTTCGGTCAAATGCAAGCAAAACGCTGAGTTTTCACCTATTTCTCACAAGGCGAAAATGTAGAAATGCCACTTTGTGAAAAGTCTGTTTTTGGCTAAACTGACTATAGAACAAAACAGCGGTCATCAGGTATGCCCATGACGCCGCTGTTATCTTTTTATGCTGTATTTTCTAAGCGGCGACTTCCACAATCTTTGGAGGATAAGACCATTGAGCGTGCCTGTGAGAATGCCGCTTATTATGAGATAAGGCAAAAGGCTGAACACCGCCCATGTGCCTGATATCACTGCCGCCGCACAAAGCTGACCTATGTTATGGAAAAAGCCACCAAAAACTGATGTCACCCAAAGCTGGTTTTCACCAACTCTCGAAACCGCAATGCACATGGCGAGATACGCTAAAATTCCGCCTGTGAGTGAGAACGCAAAGCTCACCACAGTTCCGTAAAGTCCTGCCGCAAGGATTATCCTCAAAAGCAGTACCAAGCCTGCCTCTTTTCTGCCGATAAAAAGCATTGCTGTCATTGTGACGATATTTGCAAGCCCAAGCTTCATGCCGCCTATGGGCATAACAGGGAATTGTGCCTCCACCATGAAAATGATAAGTGACAAGGCGGTAAAAATTCCTATAAGGGCGATTTTTTGTACTGATATCTTCATGCTTCCACCCCTATATCACAGCGTCGGCAGAGGTCTCACCGACTATTTTTATCACAAGCTTGTGCGGTGCACAAATGACGGTCTGTCCTGCGTGGGATATCTTTCCTGCATGAACACAGGTCTGGTTCGAGCAATCTGCGACAGACACCCAAATGCTTCCCTCGCCAACGGTTATGGTATTAGTGCCGTTTTCTGTTTTTATCTCAAAGGAATACTCCTTATCGGGGGAAAGGTCAGAAATAGTCTTTATGAGCTTGCCGTTTTCATATATCTCGGCAGAATTTTCTCCGCTCTTTCCACCTGTGAGGAAAATAAATATCAGGCACGCAGCGATAACAGCCGCAAAAGCTGCCGCCCATGTGAGATTCTTTCTTTTTACCACTGCCGCACTCCCCTTTTTACAGTATATCTGTTGTTATGAGTATACCACAGCCGTTCTTTTTCGTCAAGACAAACGGCAAGTGTCTGATTTTTTGTACTTAAATATTACACTAAGGTTACAATAAGGTACAAGATTTCGTACAGTTGTAACATTGCTGTAATTATCACCGAAAAAGCTGAAAAAATTGTCGAAAATTTATCAAAATATCCTTATTCACTATTGATTTTTTGAATGGGGTGTGTTAAAATATAAGAGTTGAATATTCTATTGTTAAGAGTATGTGAACATTTGTTCTTTTTATAGACCGCCATAGCCTGCATTATATGGGCAGATTTAACGATTGCTTGGGTGTATGTTAAATGATTTTAACCAAATCGTTGAAATTCTTGCTTTTTGCTTTTATTTTGCCTGTGGCTGTGGTATAATAATCTGAGCGTCGGCAGAGAGAAGCCGACAATCTCGTTAAGGAGTGTGTAAACTTGGAGAAGTTTGTTATACATGGAGGTAAGCCGTTGCATGGTACTGTGCAGATAAGCGGTGCAAAAAACGCTGCTGTTGCATTGGTTGCGGCAACTATCCTGTGCGACGAGCCGTGCGTTCTTGAGAACGTGCCTGAGATAAGCGATATAACTAAGTGCATGAAGATCCTGCGTGAAATGGGCGCAGAGGTCAGACTTTTAGATAAAAATACTATATATTTTGACACAAAGGGCATTGAAAAGCCTGAAGTGCCATATGAGCTTGCAAGAACCATGAGAGCGTCATGCTATTTTCTTGGCACGCTGCTTGGAAGATTTCACGAGGCTTTTGTTCCGATGCCGGGCGGCTGTGATCTTGGCGACAGACCTATAGATCAGCATTTGAAAGCTTTCAAGGCGCTTGGTGCGTCTGACGAGATAGTGAACGGAGCTAATCATGTCACAGCAGACGAGCTTGTGGGCAATCAGATATACTTTGACTTTGTTACAGTTGGCGCAACTATGAATGCAATATTTGCCGCTGTAAAGGCAAAGGGGCTTACTATAATCGAAAATGCGGCAAAAGAGCCTCATATCGTTGACCTTGCGAACTTCCTTAACTCAATGGGTGCTGATATCAGAGGCGCAGGTACAGACGTTATAAAGATAAGAGGCGTTGATTACCTCAAAGGCGTTACCTATGCGACTATCCCTGACCAGATAGAGGCAGGCACTTATATGGTAGCGGCGGCTGCCACAAAGGGCGACGTTGTTATCGCAAATGTTATCCCTAAACACCTTGAGTCTATCACGGCAAAGCTCCGCAAGGTAGGCGTAAACGTTGAGGAAAGCGACGAGAGTGTTCATGTTTGGGTGGACGGTCCGCTCATGAAAACTTCTATAAAAACTATGCCGCACCCTGGCTTCCCTACTGATATGCAGCCGCAGTTCTCAACACTGCTGACGCTTGCAGAGGGTACGAGCATCGTTACAGACGATATTTTTGACAACAGATTCAGATATGTGGCTGAGCTTAGAAGAATGGGCGCTGACATTTCTGTTGACGGCAAGGTGGCTGTTATACAGGGCGTTGGCAAGCTCAAAGGTGCTCCTGTTGTGGCAACTGACCTGAGAGCAGGCGCTGCCATGGTGATAGCAGGACTTGCCGCAGAGGGCACTACTGAAATAGACAATATTTTCTACATCGAAAGAGGATATGAAAAGATAGATGAGAAACTCAGAGGGCTTGGAGCTGACATTCAGCGTGTTTACAAGCCTGACGCTAACGAAATGGAACTTAGCGGCTGATAAATATCGATAACACTGCGGCGGCATATTATTTGCCGCCGTTTTTTACAGCATTTGAGAGGACATGATATGGAGCTTTTTATTTCCGACCTTGACGGAACGTTGCTTAACGGCAATGCAGAGGTGACGGAGTTCACAAGAGACACTTTGAACAGGCTCATGGCAAAGGGGCTTAACTTCACTGCCGCCACTGCAAGGACGCTTGCTTCCGCAGGAAAAATACTTTTAGGGCTTGACCTGAAGCTTCCCATTATACTTATGAACGGCGTGCTTATATATGATATGGCGGAGAAAAAATACGTCAAGATAAACAGCCTTTCCAGTGAGCTTTGCGGTCTTATCATAGGTCTTTCAAAAGGACTTGGTTTAGAGCCTTTTATGTACTCGGTTTCAGATAACCAGCTTTCCACAAGATATGAGAGGCTTATTTCACCTGCAATGAAGAGCTTTTACAAAGAACGCAGAGAGAAATATTACAAGTCTTTCACGCAGGTCAGTGGCCTTTCTCAGTACATCGACAATGTGATATACTTCACATTTATTGCAGAAAAAGAAAAACTTGTACCGCTGTATGACGCTCTTAAAGAAAATGAAAAGCTGAACATCACATACTATTATGATGTTTATGACCCCAAGCTTTGGTATCTTGAAGTGTTCTCTTCGATGGCTTCTAAGGAGCAAGGCGTGAGGTATCTTCGTGAGAATTACGGCTTTGACTTTGTCACGGCTTTTGGCGACAACACCAACGATTTGCCTATGTTCAAGGCGGCTGATAAAAGAGTGGCGGTAAAAAACGCCTGCAAAGAGGTGCTTGAAGGCTGTGACGAGGTGACAGGCACAAATGACGAAGACGGTGTTGCAGAGTATCTTCTGAAAACTTTTGAAAGGAATTAGTTATGGCAAGGATATATCCACTTTTTTCATCAAGCAAGGGCAACAGCTCTTTTATCGGCAACAGTGACGGCGGGATACTTGTTGACGCAGGAGTATCCTGCAAACGTCTTTGTGAGGCTTTGAAAGCTAACGAGATCGACCCTACTGTGATACAGGGAATTTTTATCACACACACACATTCAGACCATGTTTCTGGGCTTAAAGTTCTCACGAAGAAATATCACATCCCTGTATTTGCCCAAAAGACCAATCTTGAGATACTTGTATCTGACGGCAAAATAGACCCAGCCTGTGATGTCAACGAGGTGGACGGCAATGAAGTCTGCATAGGAGATTATGCCGTAAAAGGTTTTACCACATTTCATGATACCCCTGCAAGCTGTGGATATCAGATAAAGACCCCTGACGGCAAGCAGGTATGCGTATGCACCGATCTTGGCACTGTTACAAATGAGGTGGATATGCACCTAAGCGGTTCTGACCTTGTTTTGCTGGAGTCAAATTATGATGAGTCAATGTTAAAAAATGGACCTTATCCATACGAGCTGAAAAGGCGCATTGCTTCAGACCACGGCCACCTTTCAAACTCTGCCTGCGGAGAACAGCTAAAAAAGCTTATGACAGCAGGTACATATAAATTTATTTTAGGGCATTTAAGTCAGGAAAACAACACGCCTTTGCAGGCTGAAAACTCGGCTGTGGGAGCACTTGGGGATTACGAGCGCAACAGCGACTATATTTTACATATAGCAAAGCCTGAGGGCAGCGGAATGGCGGTGGCATTTTGATAAGGATAAATCTTATTACAGTTGGAAAGCTGAAAGAAAAATACTGGCGTGACGCAGCGGCGGAATACTCAAAGCGGCTGGGGGCGTTCTGCAAGCTTGAAATAGTTGAGCTGAACGAGTCGAGGTTATCTGACAACCCATCCGAAAAGGAGATAGCAGCGGCGCTTGAAAACGAGGCGAAAGCCATGAAAGGCTACACTGACATCAAGGGTGCATACAATATTGCAATGTGCATTGAGGGCAAGCAGCTTTCAAGTGAAAAGCTGTCCAAAAAGCTCAGCGAATGCGGTCTAAACGGATTCAGCACAGTGAATTTCATAATAGGCTCGTCATTCGGCATTGCCCCTGAGATAAAGGCGAAAGCTGACCTGCGCTTATCAATGTCAGAAATGACATTTCCACACCAGCTTGCAAGGATAATGCTTTTGGAGCAGGTTTACAGGGCGTTTCAGATAAGTGCTAATACTAGGTATCATAAGTGAATTTCGGATATGACAAAACCGCCCTTTGTGCCTGTCATGTAGTAATGAACATCAAGATCGAACATCTTATTGTAAAGTTCAAACAGCTCACTTTCGGTCTTGCTGGTCAAAAAATCATTGACATTGATCATTTCAAGGACAAGCTTAAAACGGCTGATAAAAATATCGTTCAGCTTGTATGCACAGCTTTTGCTGTCCATAGAATCATCTGTAATTGAAATATGAGGATTTCTTGACTTAGTATAATAATATTATAATTCAGTATGCTGCGGAGGTATAACATGAAAAAAATATCAATGGTAATAAATGCAGACGACAGGCTCGGACATATCTCTCCCGAGATATACGGACATTTTTCCGAGCATCTCGGAAGATGTATCTACAATGGTATATATGTGGGTGAAAATTCACCTATTCCGAATACAGACGGAATAAGGAATGATATCATCGAGGCGCTCAGAAATATAAAAGCTCCCGTTTTCCGCTGGCCCGGCGGCTGCTTTGCAGAAGAATATCACTGGCAAGACGGTATCGGCGAAAAATCTCAGCGCCGAAAGATCGTGAACACGAACTGGGGCGGAGTTACGGAGGATAATTCTTTTGGCACGCACGAATTTATGCACTTCTGTGAGCTTGTTGGCTGCAAGCCTTATATAAACGGCAATGTTGGCAGCGGCAGTGTTCGTGAATTATCCGAATGGATAGAATATATGACCTCAGATGCGGAATCACCTCTCACAGAGCAGAGAAAGAAGAACGGCAGAGCCGAGCCGTGGAAACTCGAATACCTCGGTATCGGCAATGAAAACTGGGGCTGCGGAGGAAATATGCGTCCCGAATATTACGCCGACGTTTATAAAAGGTATCAGACATTCTGCCACAATTATTCGGGAAACAGACTTTACAGAATAGCCTGCGGTTCAAGCTCTGCCGACTATAACTGGACAGAAGTCATGATGAAAAATCTTGACAGCAATAATGTTGATGCTATCGACCTGCATTATTATACGATGCCGGTATGGCCCGAAATGGAGTCTGCCACCGATTTTGACGATGAGCTTTATTATAAAACTATAGCTGCAGCGAACTTTTCCGATGAGCTTATCACAAGACATTCGGAGATAATGAACCGCTATGATCCCGAAAAGAAAATAGGACTTGTAATAGGAGAGTGGGGCTGTTGGCATAAGGTAGAAGAGGGTACGAACCCGGGATTTTTATATCAGCAGAATACAATGCGTGATGCTATCGTTGCTGCAATAGAGCTGAATGTTTTTAACAGACACAGCGACCGTGTTGTAATGGCAAACCTTGCGCAGGCGGTGAATGTTCTCCAATCTGTCATTCTTACAGAGGGCGATAAGATGATAAAAACGCCTACATATCACGTTTTCGACCTTTTTAAAACACACCAAAACAACGAGGCAGTTTACTTCTATACGCAGAACGAAAATATGTCGGAAGGTAAAAATGCTCCGATGATCTCGGTTTCCGCATCGGTGAACGAAAAGAGTATGACCGTTACCGTCGCAAACTGTTCGCTTACGGAAGAGGCTGCTGTTGAATGCAGCATTTTCGGTTTTAAAGCATCATCAGTTTCTTGCAGGATACTTACAAATGAGGCACACAGCTATAACGACTTCGACTGTCCCGACAGAGTGAGCATTACCGAGCATACGGCAGTCATCAAGGACAATGTGTTAAAGCTGAATATTCCGCCTTGTGCTGTTGTGGAATGTGTTGTTGACTAAATATTGTGGCATATTCACAGTGCATTTCGTCTTTATAATAAAAAAATAAGCATAAGAGCTGCGTTTCATTAAAGAAGCGCAGCTCTTTGCTTTATAAAGCCATAATATGTTGGGCATTGTGCTCGCAAAAAAAATAATGCGCAAAAGGGGCTTCTGTTGATAAAATGTGAATGTGTTCACATTTGGGGATTTTCTCCTTATGTGCTGCAATTCAGCAAGGAGGAAACCAAAGGATTTGTCAACATGACAAAACCGCCGCAACCAAACTCGGTTGCGGCGGTAATTTTATCTGCTATGAATTATTGTTCTTGCTGTAATACTCTGTCTGCTTATCGTAGACCACTTTCGGTGTGTAACGCTTTATGGCCTTGTTGTTCACCTTGATGTCAAGCTTTTCTACCCAGCTTGTTAATTTCTTCTGAAATTCATCGCTCTTCATTTCTTTTAGAAGATCTTCATGATTGTCCTTGGCATATTCTGTATCTCTGTCCTTAACATCGCCCTTGATAAGAATGTAATATGCGTTATCGTCCTCATAAGCTGTTGCAACGTCTGTGCTCATACCGCTTACTTCTTTGAGTATCTTGCCGTTTGTAGTGTCTTTCTGTGAATCGTCCATTTCACCATAGTTCACCATTTTCTCATTTGCATATGGGTCTGGCTCTGATGATGAGCTGTCTGTTGACGAGTCACTGTCTGCAGCGGAGCTTGATTCTGCTGTGCTGTCAGATACAGAAGATGTATCATCGGAAGCTGTAGAACTTGTGTCGCTTTCTGCTACAGAAGAAGTGTCGTCAGAAGTCGTGCTGCTGTCTGAGGCTGATGAATCGCTGTCAGTGGCGGAGCTTGAATCTGCGGCTTTCTTTGAAGCAACATAGTCGTTGTACTCGTCTATAATGCTGTCGAAATCGTCAAACGAAACGCCCTGAGCCTTTTCAAGGAACTCATCTCTTTTTGCCTTGGCTTCCTCATTTGCAGCGTCTGCTGAGTCTGTAGAAGAATCGGTGGCTGATGATGAAGAATCAGTTGATGCTTTAGTTTTTGCAAAGGAAATGGATTTATATCTCAGGTAGTTATCATCAAGATACTTCACCATTTCATCGTCTGAAACGGCTTCCTCGCCGCCCTCTGCATAGTAGTGATCAAAAAGCTCTTCCCTCATTTTCGAGCCTTTGAGTGCAAGCTTTACAGATTCCTTTGAGATACCCTCTGACTCGTAAAACTCGCCCTGAGAATCCCATGTGCTGCTTATGCTGTCATTAATGGACTTTATATCCTCATCTGAAAGAGTAAGTCCAAGCTCGTTGAACTTGTCAACTACAGCCGCATACTCCTTAGTTGCAGTGAGAGCATAATCTGAAAGATACTCGTCAAATTCCTTTCCGTCTACCTTCTGATCGAAATAGTCCTTTTTGATGCCTTTCTGATAATACATCATCGTCATTTGATATGACATTTCTGTAAGCTCATTATAAATGTAGATACCTGCGTTTATCTTGCTGTCACCTGCTGTCATCACATAGCTTGTGTCTGAGCAAGAGGTAAGGCTTGCAGTACAAAGCAATGCGGCAGTAAGAGCAGCCGTTATTTTTTTAGCTTTAGCCATTTTATTATCCATTTCCTTTCCGAAAAAATCGTCTTACTAACAGGCAGAAAACCGCCTTAACTTTTACATTATACTACATTTGAGCCTATAAGTCAAGTGGATATGTGTCTCTCACACGCAAAAACGGACGATCACTGACCGTCCGTTGTAATGCACTGATATTTTATCTATTGCTATTTCCTGTTTTTATGTCTTTCCAATTTACTTGCGTACATTATCTTATCCGCCTGTGTAAACATATCTTCAAGCTCGTGGACATCTGTTATATGTTTACAAATACCGCCTATACTAACGCTGACCTCAAACTCGTTACCTGCAAACTTGTTATATACCCTAAGCCGGTCGTTGACCCTTGCAGAAAATCGTTCAGGATAGTTGTCGTTATAGTCGTTACAGCCTATCACCACAAACTCATCGCCGCCTACCCTTGCACATATCTCGTTATTTTTTGTCGATGCCAAAACTGCGTCTGCGATCGCTTTTATTGCAATATCACCGCAGTTATGGCCAAAATTATCATTTATCTTTTTAAGGCAGTCCAGATCGCAGACAGCGATAAAAGCCTTATTTTTCGGATTTGACATTCTGTCAACAACAAACTGGATATTTTTCTCAATGCCTATTCTCGAATAAACACCTGTCATAGCGTCACGGACTGCAAGATTAGCTATGGAGTTTCGTATCCGCATTGATTCCAGAGCATTGCTTACATGATTTGTCCAATTACGATAAGTGATATCTATCGATTTTATTTCGTCACCGTAAGACAATACAGCATAGCCATAGCACCGATCTATAAAATGTACCGGAGTGATAAAGAATGCACAAGGGCTTTCTCTTTCTTCATCCAGATCAGGAAATATCTCTTTGAGTTCAAAAGGATCATGAAGAGTTCTGCTTTTGCCGTCAACATTTCTTATATAAAGCACCATATTTTCTGTATATTCCTTTGGAACAGTGGAGATCTCACCGACTATCTCATGCTCTCCAAGGCAATCCTCATTAAGGCAGAGATAATATCTCTTCTGACCAATGATAAGATAGAGAAAATATTGTATCCTGGCCATCAGATCATCGGGATCTTTAGAGCAAGCCATTATATCGGTCATACTGCTGTCCAAAAAGTCATGATAATTCATCTTGTTCTGAGATGATAAAAGATCACGCTTTGTATAGCTGTAATCCTCATGACAGCCGCAGGAAGCACCTATCTCCACCTTGCCGCCGTCCTCTATAATGCCCTGCGGTTCAACGCCTTTGATCCTTGCCTCAATGGTCATTACTGCGTTCACGCCAGTTTCAAAGATCGGCGGTGAGCAAGAGGTTATAGCTGGCACGCAATGGATAGCCTCGTCTATTGCGTCATAACCTGCAACTATCATATCCTCAGGCACGCTCAAACCGTTTTTCTGATATTCATGTACAACGCCTATAGCCATATAATCTCCACAGCAAACGATAGCGTCAGGCTTTTTACGTCTGCCATAGATGATATTATTTGCCACCTCTGCCGCTTTATCATACCAGAAGCCTCCGTCAAAGCAGACAAAGTCCGGATCATACTCTATGCCATGCTTTTCAAGGGCACGCTTATATCCCGCAAGCCGTTCACGAGTGGTGGCAGTCTCCAGCGCACCGCTCAGAAAAAGTATCTTCCTGCATCCATGGACCTCGATAAGGTGTTCTGTCAATTGCATAAAAGGTATTTCGTCACGGGTATAAATACTTTCATAGTCCTTATAGCTTCCATCTATAAAAACCACAGGAACATGACATTTCTCATCTATATCCCTGCATATTTTGTCAAAAAGCCCAGGCATTTTTAATGTATCTGCCAAAACGATAACGCCATCGAGCTTATCATAATTTATAGCGTCATATATCTGCATTTCTCCAGCAGACACTGCTTTTAAGAATGACACTTTGACAAAGCTTGTGAAGATAAGCACATCATAGTCAAGCTGAAAAGCCTTTGTCATTACGCCTCTCAGCAATCTTTCCTGATAATAGCTTTCTGCCTCAGACAATATCACTCCAATGCGTTTTCTTCCCAAAATGTCTCACCTTCTCTATAATGTCGCATTTAGACGCACTTCACCCTACAGTCATTCAAATATTATACCACATTTGCCTCGAGTTGTCAAAGGCATTTTGTGAATTTTCGTAAACTTTTTAAAGACTTTTTTATTTTTGTGGTAAAATTATTAAGATATTTTCAATATTACCAATACATATATTTGATTAAATTTGTTATAAATCAACCAAATGATTTGCTTAATCGTTTTCGAGATTGCGAAAATTTTCGGTAACATGTTCATATAGAAAATAAAATGAAAACTTTTCAGAATATTGTTAATAAAGCATCGCAGAGAAAACTTTTTTTACACAGTAATTCTGAATAAGAAAAGAACAAAAAAGTTTCAAAAATGTCTTGACAAGTAAAAGATCATATGGTATAATATTAAAGTCGCTTAGATAGTGTGACACATATAAAAAATGATAAACTGGAGAAGTCGCCTAGCCCGGTTTATGGCGCACGACTGGAACTCGTGTATGGGTTAATAGCTCATCGAGGGTTCGAATCCCTCCTTCTCCGCCAAAAAATCTCGTAAACACGTTGTTTGCGAGACTTTTTTATTTTCTAAAGATATGACACGAAAAAAACTTAATAAGCAAAAAAAATCGGACAGCCCGAAGACTGTCCGATTGAATGTTTTTGTGATTATTCTATGGTCGTGATGTCGCTTCCGAACCAAGTTGTTGATATCTCAGCGAGCTTGCCGTCCTGCTTCATTTCGTGAAGGATCTCCTCGATCTTGTCGCAAAGTGCCTGATCACCAAGTCTGAAGCCGATAGCGTACTCCTCTGGGTCAAGGCCGTCAGGAAGCACCTTGTAATCCTTGCCTGATGTGGATATCTCGTAGTTTGCAACTACTGAGTCAAGGAACGCTGCGTCTACCATGTTAAGCTCCAACTGCTGGAGGGCTTCAACATTTGTTGCAAGCTCCGTTGTTGTCGCACCATTTGCTACAACGTCAGATGCAAGAAGTGTTTCCTGTGCTGTTGAGCCGTTCTGCACGGCAATGTTCTTGCCTGCAAGATCAGCCTGTGAAGCAACGTCGCTTGAGCCGTTTACAACGAACACCATTTCATTCTTCATGTAAGGCTCGCTCATGAGCATTACTTTCTTTCTCTCATCGCTGACAGAAAGGCCGTTCCAGATACAATCTATTGTGCCTGCATTAAGATCCTGCTCCTTTGTATCCCAGTTTACAGAGTAAGTTTCAAGTTCTACACCAAGTCTTGAGCAAACTTCCTTTGCAACGTCGATATCAAAGCCTACGATGTTGTCGTTCTCGTCCGTGTAGCCCATTGGCTTGAATGTTGGGTCAAGACCAAGCACAAGCTTGCCTGAATCAAGAACTTTCTGAAGTGAGTTATCCTCGCCTGTTGCAGCGGCTGTGCTGTTTGTGCCTGCTGCTGATGAAGAATCAGATGTGCTTCCGCAGCCTACAGCCAAAAGCATCATGGCAGCAGCGGAAAGTGATGCGATAGTCTTAAAAATAGATCTTTTCATTATTAACTTCCTTTCGGGTATCGTCAAAATACCATTTCATACGTTTTAACACTTTAATATAATAACATATTATAACGTCACTGTCAATTATCATTATTGCCCAAACCTTTGCAGGCTGTGGGTGCTTTTTCATAGAAAATGACCGCAGATAGGCGAAAATCAGCACTTGCCCAGCTTTTTCGCTCTTTCCATAAACCTTGCATACTTGCCTATTACCGCTTCTCCCTGTGTGATACCTGCATTTTTCAGTATCTCCAAAGGCTTTTCGGGATAGTCTGCTGTATATTCAAGCTCCAACTCATAGTCGGTCACGCCGAGATATTCGCTTTTGTCTAGGCATATCTCAACATGGTCGAAATCGGTGCAGAGCTTGCGCTGAGTATGCAAAGAGCCTGTAAGGTCAGCGGCAGGGAAATCTCTCCCCACAAGCTTTGAAAGCTCCTGTGCGGTGAGCTTTTTAGGCAGGCTGTCAAGCTGTTGTTCATACTCTTTTTTCACATGAAGCGCACCATTTTCGGAGATAGGTGCTTTAAGCTGCAAAAAATACTTATCCCCTATTTGTCTTACCCTGATACTTGTCATGCCTGAATCTCTTTGCGGGATATAATAAAAATTGGTCTGCTCTATTATTTTGCCCCACTGAAAAAGCTTTACAGCGGTGTTATATTGTTCTTTTGTGAGAGAAATTTTTATCTCACGCTCTATATTTTCGCTCATGATATCCTCCTGCTTTAATACTTTAGGCAACACCGCACAAAGCCCGCCTGACGGCTTTGCACGCCATCTGCTTGCAGATTTTCCGTCATATCACACAAAAATCCCTTGACATACAACAGTATGCCTGCGGAATTTTTATGCAATCTGACAAAAAATCTGACTACGCATCTGACGCACAATCTTTGTGCGGTATTGCCTTTATTTTATTATAACAATATCACAATATAATGTCAACATGAATATGGTTGACAAATTCCCATAAAAATAGTAGAATTTAATTAGTAATTTGATTATTTTAAGGAGAGTTTGAGATGTCAAGAATATTGACGCCACAGCAGAAGATAGAGCGGAGCATCGTTACTGATTTTCGCAGAGATATATGGAACAAGTTCGTTATGGGATATGAGCGTTACGATATGATAAAGCCGGGGGACAAAATAGCGGTGTGCATATCAGGCGGCAAGGACTCAATGCTCCTTGCTAAGTGTATGCAGCATTTGCAGAAATATCAGGGCATGGATATCGGGCTGGAGTTTATTGTGATGAACCCCGGCTACAGCGACGCAAACAGGCAGAGGATAATCGACAATGCGGCGCTTATGGGAATACCCATAAAGATGTTTGAAACAAAGGTCTTTGACATTGCATACAACACAAAACGCAACCCATGCTATCTTTGTGCAAGAATGAGACGTGGCTGGCTTTACAAATTTGCGCAGGACCTTGGATGCAACAAGATAGCTTTGGGACATCATTTTGATGATGTTATAGAAACCATACTCATGAGCATGGTATACGGAGGACAGATTCAGACTATGATGCCGAAGCTACACTCGAGGAACTACGCAGGCATGGAGCTTATCAGACCACTGTACATGGTGAAAGAGGCGGACATTATCCGCTGGGTGGAGCAGAACGATCTGCATTTTATCCGCTGTGCCTGCCGTTTCACTGAGAGCTACGAGGGGCTAGAGAAAAAAGGTGAAGTATCAAAGCGGCAGGAAATGAAGGAGCTTATAGCAAAGTTTCGTGCCACCAATCCCAACATCGAAAACAATATCTTCAAGAGCGTTTACAACGTCAATCTGCGCACTGTGATACAATACGAATACAAGGGCAAGAAGTACAATTTTATGGACACATATGATGATTACGACCCAAGTGTTCAGGCAGATGACGATGATGATGAGGGAATAGAGTAAAAAAGTTGTGAAAAGGGCTTGACAAAGCGGCAGAGATAGTGTATAATATATTACTGTAATTGGTTTGCTGCTATGGCTCAGTAGGTAGAGCACGTCCTTGGTAAGGACGAGGTCACCGGTTCAAGTCCGGTTAGCAGCTCCATATTGGTGATACCAAATGGATATTCACCTGAAAAAGCCCGTATTTACGGGCTTTTTTGATGTTTAGAAAGCGGAAAATTTTAGTGTAAAACCGTGGATGCTTTTCACCGGTTTTCACGAAAAAAGGGAGTCGAACCCTACACAACAAAAAATATCGAACATAACGGCAGACTTTGAGCAGATTTCGCTCTGAGCCTGCCGATTTGTTATGAAAAAATAATCACAAAGTTTTAAAGGCTGTTTTGTCTATTGTCACGAATTTAAGTGACGATGATAAAACAGCCTTTTTTCATTTCTAAGGAAAGGTTGTGATACCAATGTGGCAGCTATACTATTAAAAAACAAAAAACTATACGAACGGAGGAATGACAATGAATGAAAAACTTGTGATCAATGCAAATCTGCTCCGCAAAGAGCCAGAGTTCGGTACAAGAGTTTGCGTGGTGGAAAAGGCAGAAGCAGTCACCCATGACAAATTTGAACGCCTGAAAAGGCATCCGATGCAGGACAATGATCTGATCGCAGAAAACACAGACCTTATGTTCTGCGACGTAAATAATCAGTATCATTGCCTGCTCATATACGATGACGATCAGGGCGACGGACTGCTGATCGAATCAGAGGGCGCACCTTATGCACGATATGCTCAGTATATTCCAAATGCAAAACTGCTTTACGAAAATCATATGCAAATGCATTTGCAGGAAATGAAATTTTACTGCCCTCTTGAGATCAGCAGATGGGACGATGATGAATACAATGAAATCTCACCCAATGAGGCTTCTGCTTACGAATCGGAGATAAATTATTTTATCAGCGATTTTAATCTGCCTGAGGAAAAAGAGCGAGGTCTGATGCATTGGTACAATAGAGGAAATTCTGTTGACCAAAAGGTGTTTTCGGCATTTATGTCTGTCGAAGAAAATGACGAAGAACTTGTGGGAGTTGTTACAGCAAGCGTTTACGGTCAGCTTACGAAAGATGAACTTGAAGATCTCCGTGAATATTTTATCGGTCAGCTCAGCGACGGTGCAGGAGAGAGTCTGGAACAAAGACCGATAAAAACTCCTGACGGCGAGATCTATGTCAGCTTTTGGAGTTTTGATGACAGCTGGTCATTGCAAACGACGGAGGAAATGGATCGCACTCAATCCAAAGAGCTGACCGAAGAACCTGAAATGACATTGTGAGGTGATTTATGATGTATTACGAAAAGAAAGTAGAATGGCTGAAAGAACGATATCCCGAAGGAACTCGCATCTGCCTTGACAGAATGAATGATGACCCGTTCCCTGTTGAGTCGGGGACTCTTGGCAGGGTCGATCACGTTGATGACATAGGCACTTTGCATTGTGTCTTTGACAATGGCAGAATGCTTGGCGTGCTCCCAGGCGTGGACGATTTTCACGTTATCAGAGAAGAATCGGAACAAACAGAGGGAGAAGAAATGAATATGTCAATGTAACAGTCAAGTTAAGGAAGCTTGGCCGTTTTTTATTGCGGAAAGGAACGTGGTAAATGATAAAATATTTCGATATCTTTGCAGGTATCGGCGGATTTCGCTCAGGGCTTGAAAAAGCAGGCGGATTCAAGTGCGTCGGTTATTGTGAAATAGACAAATATGCAAAGAAAGCATACGAAACGTTGTACGATACAAGAAACGAGGTGTATTACGATGACGCAAGAAAGATCGACCCAAACGAGCTGCCTAATCTCGACCTTATATGCGGAGGCTTCCCTTGCCAAAGCTTTTCAATCGCTGGAAAAAGGGGCGGATTTGACGACGCAAGAGGAACTCTGTTCTTTGAAATTGCCAGAATCGCTGCCGTTAAAAAACCTAAATATCTGCTGCTTGAGAACGTACCCGGATTGTTATCGCATGACTCAGGCAGGACGTTTGCGACCATCCTTGGTTCGCTGGACGAATTGGGGTACGATGTCGCATGGCAGGTGCTTAACAGCGCAAATTTTAGAGTCGCCCAATCCCGAAAAAGAGTGTATATTATCGGATTTCATAGAGAAAAGTGTTCCGGAAAAGTATTGTCTTTCACAGATGCAAATCCAAAAACTCTTGTCAAAAGAATTTCAGGCAGAGAGGGCAACAGAGTATATTCAGCCGACGGACTGAGCATAACCCTTACAAGTCAGGCTGGCGGTTTCGGAGGAAAAACAGGCCTTTATGAGATAATCGGCCTGCCGATAAAATCAAAAACTAAGTCGGGCTATCAGATCGCTCTGCCCGGCGACAGTATTGATCTCGCCTACCCTAACATTAATTCAAGACGAGGACGTGTAGGTCACGATGTAGCACACACGCTGACAACAAGCTGTAATCAGGGATATTACGCTATGTGTATCGATATGAATCCCGAACCGAAAGTTACAGAGCTTGCGAGGTGCATAACGTCAAGGCAGGACAGCGGTATAGGTCACCATAAAGGAGAAAAGTCGGGGGTGATCGTGATTAGCGATCCGATTGCGGTGCTTACTCCCGAAAAGGAGAAAGTTCGTCAGCAAGGGCGAAGATTTAAACTCCCAAACGAACCGATGTTTACGATAACTGTCACCGATAAACACGGGGTGATCTACTGCGGATATATCCGCAGGCTCATGCCTTTGGAATGCTGGCGTTTGCAGGGGTTTACAGACGAGCAGTTCAACAAGGTGGCGGCAACCGGAATGTCCGACGCACAGCTTTACAAGCAGGCAGGAAATGCCGTTACTACGAATGTTATTGAGGCTCTTGCAAGGTTTATTTTAGAAATTGACAAGGAGAATGCAAATGAATAATATGATAAAGATATTTGAAAATGAGGAATTTGGTTCGCTCAGAATTTTAAAGGAAGATAACGGCAGAATCATGTTCTGCGGCAAGGATGTGGCTTCTGCATTGGGCTACAGCAACACAAAGGACGCAATAAGGCGGCATTGCAGGTGGGGCGTGAAACACGACCTACCTCATCCGCAGTCCCCAAGCAAGACCATTAAGATGATTTTTATTCCTGAGGGCGATGTTTACAGACTTGTCGCACACAGCAAACTGCCAAGAGCTGCGGAATTTGAGTCGTGGATATTTGATAAGATCCTGCCTCAAATCAATCAAACAGGCGGCTACGTAGCTAACGAAGATATGTTTATCGATAACTATCTCCCATTCCTCGACGAGCCGTATCAGAATCTTTTCCGTCTGCAGATGATGGCGATAAATCAGCTCAACGAGCGTATCCGCCACGACGAACCGTTGGTGGAGTTTGCGAAACAGGTTTCTGATACAACCAATCTCATTGACATGAACGCTATGGCGAAGCTTGCGAGAGCCGAAAATATCCCTGTCGGCAGAAACAGGCTCTATAGTTGGCTGAAAGGAAAAGGCGTGCTTATGGCAAACAATCTCCCCTATCAGACTTTTATCGACTGCGGATATTTTGCTGTTAAGGAGTCGGTTTTTGAAACTCCGACTATGACAAAGACCTATCAGCAGACGTTTGTTACGGGAAAAGGTCAGCTTTTTATCATAGGTCTGCTGAGAAAATATTACGGAAAGGAGATGTCGTGATGTCCAAAAAGCCAAAATGTCCGCTGATAGGGCAGGACGGAAATATCTTTAATCTTATGGGCATAGCCTCAAAAACGCTGAAAAGGAACGGAATGTATGATGAGGCAAAGGAAATGTGCAGCAGAATAACATCTTCGGGCAGTTACTATGAGGCCTTGAATGTTATCGGCGAGTATGTTGAGATCACGTCGACCGATGATGAACAGACAGAAGATGAGGATATGGAAATGGAGATGATGTAAATGACGTATTTGTTCATTGGAATGATGATAGGTGTTATCATCGGAACAACGATAGGTTCTCTTGCCGTGGCTTTTAAGTCTGCTGAAAAAGAGATCGCACGTCTTGATAAGGAGGTCAAAGATGCACACAAACAGAGTTAAAGCCAAAGTAGACTTCAAGTTCTGTATGGGTAATATTCCTGCAATGCTGAGAGCAACAAAGCCTGTGCTTTCGGAAAAGCAATACAAGGAGCTGTGTAATGAGGTAAACAAAGCCGACGGCTACCTTGAACAGAAACGCATCATATTCAGCTATGTTGACCCGATAATCAAGGGCTGAAAACAGCGTAAAATCTAATATTTATTAAGGTCGTTTTGCCAACAGCAGATCAAAAATCTGGTGCTTGCAAAGCGACTTTTCTGCTGTTGGTTCTAACGGCAGAATAGGAGTAAATTGAAAGCAAAGCTTTCAATTACGAGTTTTGTGCTTTGCACAAAACATCGGAAGGAGGTGTGCCTCCTTTCGGAGGCAAATTATATATGAACAGTTTTATGTCATGGGTAGGGGGAAAGAAGAATCTTCGTGACGAGGTTCTTGCAAGATTTCCA
Source organism: Ruminococcus bicirculans (ex Wegman et al. 2014) (assembly GCF_000723465.1). GTDB lineage: Bacteria > Bacillota > Clostridia > Oscillospirales > Ruminococcaceae > Hominimerdicola > Hominimerdicola aceti. The sequence continues at coordinate 671,784 of NZ_HF545617.1, read as the reverse complement.
CCTTACTATGAAAGGTATATAGAGGTTTTCGGCGGCGCAGGCTGGGTGCTGTTTCACAAGCCGCCCGGTGCAGATTTTGAGGTGTACAATGACTTCAATTCAAATCTTGCAAATCTTTACCGCTGCGTTCGTGACAAGCCTGCAAAGCTGAAATACAAGCTTAGGTATGTGCTTGATTCAAGAGAAGATTTTGAGTATTTAGCCCTACTTCATAAGCGTGGCATTTTGCCAAGACTTTATGACGTTGACAGGGCGGCTAAGTTTTATCAGCTTATACGTTACAGCTATGCAAGCGGTCTTGACAGCTTTGGAAGTCAGCCGCATTCGATATGGTCGGACTTCCCTATGATCGACCTTGCCGCAAGAAGATTGCAGAAAGTAGTTGTTGAGAACAAGGATTTTGAAAAGCTGATTAAGCAGTACGATAGACCAGTAAGTTTTTTCTACTGCGATCCGCCCTACTTTGCTACCGAAAGTTACTACAAGGACGTGGGATTTACGGCAAAGGATCATATCAGACTGCGTGACACACTTTTAGAGATCAAAGGCAAGTTCTTGGTTTCATACAATGACTGTCCGGAGATAAGGGAGATATGGGACAAGCCTAATACCCACATCGAGGAGATAAGCAGACTTAACAACTTAGCACAGCGTTATGACGCAGGCTGTCAGTACGGCGAACTGCTTATCTCAAATTATGACACAAGCGAAAGGGCAAAGGCAGTTCGTCAGCTTTCGCTCTTTGACAATTAAACGATCACGGAGGTTTGATTTATGAAAAATGGTATATGTACAAAAGGATTTATCAATGAGTTGGGAGACATAGAAGTACCCGGTGTGTTCTTTGAAGAGGGAGCGGAGGTGGATCTGAAAATATGGGTCGAGAGAGGAAGATTTGAGATCGCCCTTTTTCCTTCAGAGAATGAGAGTAAGCACCATGACTGCGGCATCTCAGAGGAGGAGATACAGCGTACCTGTGCAATGTTTGATGACTGCGGCGATTGTCCGCTGAAAGAGTATTGTGAAAGTGAGGCAAAAGAATGAGGATACTTGTGTTTGAACCTCTGAAAGAACCGTATGTGAAAGATATCGAGGACGATATCCAGGCAATGCAGGAGGTGGTCGGAGGAAGCATTGAACCTATATATTTTGAGCAGACAAATGACGCACTTTGCTGGTGCAATGATGAGTTTCTGCTGAACGGTTCAAAGCCTAACAGGATAGTTGGAAATACTCTTGTTCACGGCACTTTCTATATTTCTGGCAACTGTCTGAACGAATACGGAGAGTGGGATTCTTGTTCACTTGCTGATAAACAGATAGAAAAGTACAAGCAGCAGTTTGATCATATCATAGTGGATCTGCCCGGTATCGGGCTGGTTGCTGTTAGAGAAACAAGACCTGAAGTGATCGAACCGCTTGAAGAATTTGAAGAGTCACCGGAGATAAGTATGTAGTTTGCTAAAGCTTATGCTGTGCAAATTGTGACAAAGGTAGAACTTCAATAAAAAGTCTGGATTTTAAAGTATTAGTGTGATATATTGCTTGTCAAGGAGCGTGATAATATGAAAAAAGCAATGGTCATATCAATATTCTGTGCGGTATTTTTATCAGCCTGTGGAAATATATCGGAATCCACAGAAAGCGAAAACTCTTCAGTAGCTAGTCAAACTGCGGCCACGGCTATAGTTTCCGCAGAAACATCGGCAAAGGAAGAAATGGATACAAGTGAAACCACAGCGACCATTAAAAAGAGTTCGCAGACGGTATCATCTTCCTCAAAGCCGACAGATACTGAGGTAACTGCGGCTAAGAAATCAAGCACTTCAAATACAGGCGGCAATTCGGTTCAGGGGCAGAATAACGCTGTACAGGGTAATAACCAAGCTGTGCAGAATAATACTCCATCCAACAATTCTCAGGATAATAACTTAGCGGAGCAGAACGCCCAGCCGTCCAATGAGAAGCCTCAGAATGCCACCAAATCAACAACGGCAAAGCCGTCAGCATCGGCAGTACCTACGGTAACAAATCCGCCTGTCGCAAGGACAAAGCCTGAGACTACAACAGTGCCGCAGACTCAACCACCCTCGCCGATGCCTACTGAGGAAGAAAGATATATGGATATCGGCAGAAGCTTATTTCATAACGGCTCTGATTACAGCAAGGCAGAGGCGGTATACAACTGGATGACTGAAAACGGTTCGGGAACTTGTGTGAATTATTCGTGGCAGACCTACTATTTGTGCAAAGGTACAGACCTGGAATGCTATCTTACATGGATGCCGTCAAAACTGTATGGTCATGTAGCAAATGTTGTTAAGGTAAACGGAACATGGTTTGTTCTTGATACGCAGGGACAAGGATTTCTGCTGAATAACGACTGCGGATTCAGCGAAATAATAGATATTGATGAATCATATGTATCAGGGGCGGATTTGATAAGCAACCAAAGATATGATGAAATATATTAAAATGTGCAAACGAAAGAGCTGAAATCCGGCTCTTTTTCTTTGCAAAAATGAAAAGGAGAAATGCACTTTATGTTCAAAAAATCGAAAATATTAAAGAAGCTCGGTGCAGGGTTCATGGCAGGACTCTGTGCTTTTTCTATGTTCGGCTCATCTATGAGCGGAGTTATTACGGCAAATGCCGCAAGTTCATCGACTGAAAACGCAGCATTCCCGTCGGCAGATACGGTGATCGCAAAAGCGGCGAATTTGCTGGGTACGCCGTATACCTATGGAAACAAGGGCTACTGGTATGCGTATGATCAGGGACAGTACACTCCGCTGTCGGTGCAAACGATCAACAACCTCGGTATCGACTGTTCGGGTCTGGTGTACTATACGCTTACACAGCTTGGCTACAGCACTTCGGGATTTTCATGGAACAACCCTGTGCCTGTTGACACAGATCATTGGCTTACAGTCAATGATAACTGCACCATAACTTACGACGGAAAGACTTCAAAGGTTGAAGTCGAAAAGAAAAACATCAAAACAACAGACCGCCCATATTGGGAGTGTGCTGATGGTTCGGTTATTACAGCAGGTTCTGTGGTGGTCGCTCAGAATCCGAGTGGTGAGGATCACGCTTGGATATATATGGGCGAATTTGATTCAAGAAACGATGTGGTAAGCTACCTTAAGTCTATCGGCGTTTCGGAAAGTCTTATCAATTCCAAAACAGTCGGGGACGGCACAGGCGCAGGAGGTACACACTGGAGAATCGAATCAAACGGTTCTGAGGGCGTTGTTATCAACAACAAGACTGACGGTAAGACCGCTACCGCTATGAATATGTCGGCGTTCAGGATCACAAAAAATGATGTGAAATTTGAAATAACCAAGGTTCTTGCTTCGGACAAAACGGTTAAAATTTCAGGTACAAGCAAGGTGGACGGCACGGTTGCAAAATACGGAGTATATACCGATAAGGCTTGTAAAAACAAGGTCGGCGAGATCACTATCGGCAAGGACGGAACAGGCTCCATTCAGTTACCCGAAAAGCAGTATTACGTTAAGGAGATCTCCGCACCGACAGGTTACAGTATCTCTGAAGAAGTGTTCGCATTAAAGGCTGACGAAAATATATTTGTGACCGAAGATTTTACGAGAGGCACAATTAAGGTCAACAAGACCGCCGAAGATGGAATCGTAAGCGGCAGAGAGTTCAAGGTCACAGGAAACGACGGCAGCAGTTACACCAAGAAAACCAATGCAAACGGCGTTGCCGAATTTAACGGATTAAAGGTATACAACACATCTACGGGCAAAGCGATCACCTACACCGTATCCGAGATCAATGTAGATACAAGATACGAAGTTCCTAAGGCTCAGAATGTTACGCTTACAAGCGGAGATGTTGATCTGACTGTGAATGTAAAGTTCAACAATCAACTTAAAACGGGCTCGATAAAGATAAATAAGCAGTCTGAGGATAATCAGAACGGTGATAGGGAGTTCACTATTACGGGCAACGGTAAGACCTACACAATTAAAACAGGTTCGGACGGTGTTGCAATTCTTTCCGATATTCCCGTTTACAACAGCAGAAACGAGAAGATCGTGTACACCATTTCCGAGAAAAATGTTCCAATAAGATATGTAGTTCCTGCGGATCAGACAGCAACTCTTACTGCTGACGCAACCACAACTAAGACATTCAAAAATATCCTCAAGAAATTTACTGTAGAGGTGAAAAAGCAGGATTCCAAAACAGCATCAGCACAGGGCAATGGAACGCTTGCAGGAGCAGTTTACGGACTGTACAAGGACGGCGAGCTCGTAGATACCTATACGACCGATGAAAACGGATATTTCAAGACAAAAGAGTATGTCTGCGGAAACTACACTGTTCAGGAAATTTCGCCAAGCGAGGGCTATCTGCTTGATGAAACAGTTTACTCAGTTGGTGCAGAAGCTGAGAATTATTTCATTGAGCATAACCCACTTTCTATGACAGTGACTGAGGACGTTATCAAGGGAAATATCGCAATGATCAAGCATTCCGATGACGGCTCTACTCAGATAGAAACTCCCGAAGTGGGAGCTGAATTTGAGGTGTATCTGAAATCTTCGGGGTCTTATGCAAATGCTGTTGAAACAGAACGTGATTACCTGACGTGCGATGAAAACGGATTTGCACAAACCAAGGATATGCCATACGGAATTTACACCGTGCATCAGACCAAGGGCTGGGAAGGTACTGAGTTTATGGCTGATTTTGATGTGAAAATTTCGGCTGACGGTCAGACCTATCGCTACCTCATCAACAATGCAGAATTTAAAAGCTATATCAAGGTAGTAAAAGTGGATTCCGAAACGGGAAAAACCATTCCTTACGAGGGTGCAGGCTTTGAGATCTATGATTCAAACGGTCAGAAGATCTCAATGACTTTTGCATACCCTACCCCAACCACAATCGACACTTTCTACACAAACAGCGAGGGCTATCTGATCACTCCCGAAGTTCTTCCCTACGGTGAATATTCGCTTGTTGAGGTTCAGGCTCCTGTGGGTTATGTTCTGGACAGTACGCCTGTGTCTTTCACAGTTTCTGCTGATAACGCAGAGGAAGAAAATGCCCTGACGGTTATTAAAGTCCGCAAAGAAAACACCGCTCAGAAAGGAAAAATCAGCGTTCGGAAAACAGGCGATATTTTCACAAGCGTGGCAACGGCTTCCTCCGCATACACCAATGAAAACGGTGAAATGATCGTGAATCCAACAACTTACACTCCCGTGTTTGCAGACGGAGATCTCAGCGACGCAGTATTTCAGGTGATCGCTGTAGAGGATATCGTTACACTCGACGGTACAACAAGAGCTTATGCAGGAGATGTTGTTTCGGAGATCACGACAGACGAAAACGGCTATGCCGAAACCGAGCCGCTTTATCTCGGCAAGTATGAGGTCAGAGAGACCAAAGCTCCATACGGTTATGTGTTGAACAATAAGCCTAAAGATGTTGAGCTGACATATGCAGGGCAGGAATTTGAGGTGAGAGATACTGTGAATACAGCTTTTGAAAATGAGTATCAGAGCGTGAGGATATCGCTTTCTAAGGTTATGGAAAGTGATGAACTGTTCGGGATCTACGGCAAGGACTACTATACGAGCGTTCGTTTCGGGCTATTCACCGCAGAAGATATTACTGCCGCTGACGGTACGGTTATTCCTGCGGACGGAATGATTTCAGAAGTTTCACTTGATGAAAATATGACCGCAAAATTTGATGTACAGATACCTTTCGGCAGGTATTATGTTCAGGAAATTGCAACCGATGAACACTATGTTCTCAGCGGCGAAAAGTATCTTGTAAACTTCGAATATATGGGACAGGACATTCAGACTGTGGATATTGACTGCGGACAGTTTGTAAATCTTCTCAAGCGTGGCAGGATAGAGGGTCACAAGGTAGATGATAAGAGTGAACCTCTTGAAAATGCTGTGTTCGGGCTGTTTACTGCCGACTGCGTGAAGTTCAGCAGAGATACTGCAATAATGACTGCCGCTTCAGATGAGAATGGCTGTTTTGAGTTTACAGATGTTCCTTTCGGACAGTATATCGTTCGTGAGATAGAAAGTCCGAGTGGATATATTCTTAGCGACAAGGAATATGCTGTCAGCATTTCAGAGGACGGAGAGGTTATTGAGATAACTACGGAAAACAAACCTATTACTGTTGAGATCTCCAAACGTGATGTGTACGGAAACGAACTTGTGGGTGCTGAAATGGTGCTTGAAAATGCTGACGGTGAGAAAGTTGATAAATGGACTTCCGACGGCACAAATCACATTGTTTCAAAGCTTGGTGCAGGTGAATATGTGCTTAAAGAAATTGCCGCACCCGACGGTTATATTATTGCGACAGACATTAAGTTCAACGTTGATGTTTACGGCAATGTTACCGTAGAAAACGTTGATTCAACAGCCGTTTCAGATAACGGCTATCCGCTTATCGTTATGGTGGATGATACCACTAAGGTTCGTATTTCAAAGCGGGACATTACAACAGGTGAGGAACTGCCTGGTGCAACGCTCCAAATCATTGACGAGGACGGAAATGTTGTTGAGGAATGGGTATCCACGGACGAGGCTCACTTCATCGAAGGAAAGCTGATCGCAGGCAAGGAGTACACGCTTCGTGAAACTATCGCTCCCGACGGTTACGAGATTGCAAATGAAATCAAGTTCACGGTAAACGCTGACGGCAGCGTGACCGAAGTCGTTATGTATGACGAGCTTACACCTAAAACCACTACTCCGTATACAGGCGATAACCACAGTGATTTTGCGGCATTTGCACTTATGGGCGCTTCGCTCATAATCTTTCTTGTGCTGATCATTAGCAGAAAGAAAAATGATGACAAGGAGCCTGAAGATCATTCAGCTCTTTGCCCCGAATTTATTGAAATTGATGAGGATTGATCTATGACTAAGAAAACCAAAGCTATTCGCACTATTGCGGCTGTGACCGCAGCCGCCCTCCTCGGAGGGGGAATTTATCTTCTGGTGAAAAACGACGTGGCTCAGAAAATCAATTGGCAGGATATTCTGATCTATGCTCCTACCCCGATAGCGAGAGAAACGCTTGATGAGGCAGTCAACAATAGTTCTGACAAGCCATCGGCGGACAGAGTTCCCGAAGATACAAAAAAGGAGCTTACAGCACAGGTACGGCAGCTTTCCAACGAGCATAGTGACTCCGTGGCCTGGCTGTATATCCCCGGTACAAATATCGATTACCCGGTCATGCAGTCGGAAGATAATGAATATTACGCTCACAGGGCGGCGGACGGAAGCTATCTCTATGCAGGCTCGCTGTTTATGGACTACCGCTGTTCAAGTGATTTTTCGGACTTCAACAGCGTTATTTATGGTCACAATATGGGCAATGGAACGATGTTTGCAGATATTCCGAATTACGAAAACGAGGAATATTTCATGGAACACAGCTACGGCTGGCTGACTACCGATGACAATGTTCGGTTGATAGATTTCTTTGCGGTTGCAAGAACTACAGACACAAGCGGACTTTATCTTGCTGATCCGACCTTTGAAGAGTGGGATTTACAGCTCAGAAACTGCGCGAGTATTTACAAGGAGATCGGCATTTCCGAAGAAGATAACCTGATAACGCTGTCAACTTGTACTTCTGCAGAGGGTAACAGCCGCACAATTCTGGTAGGGAAAATTATCGAAAACAGAGAGGATGATGTGTAATGAGATCAAAAAAGAAAATCATTGCGGCGGCAGTAAGCGCATTTTGTTTTGTGCAGATGATGTCAATAACCGCTTATGCTTCGGGCGATGTTGCGGGGGCGGTGACAAGCACTTGGACTACAGCAAGAGCACAGGTCGTTTCAGTCGTAAACAATGTGGTGTTTCCCGTGATAGACGTTATACTTGCAGTTCTGCTGTTTGTGAAGATAACACTCGCATACCTCGATTATCGCAAACACGGTCAGCTTGAATGGACGCCGATCGCTATCATTTTCGGCTGTTTGATCTTTTCCCTGACCTGTCCGCTGTACATCTGGAGCATAATCTGATAGGGGGGAAAATGAATATGAAAGCAAAAGCATTGACTGCAATTTTAGCAGCGTTTATGCTGACAATGACAGCTTGCGGAACGATCAGTCCGCCGATCCAGAATGCTGTTACGGAAACAACTACTACAACCACAGCCGAGTCCATACACGACTCGGCTGCCTCTTCAGGGGCTGAAAGCAGTTTAGAGGATGAAAAGATAAAGACGGACACCTTTATTGCCGAATTTTTCGATTCCGATATATCCTTTGTGGATACAAGTGAATTGGTAGCGGAAGCTATGAAAGGCTGTTCTTTTGATAATGAAATCGATGATTCAAATGGTGTGCAGAAGATAACGCTTAAAGGCACAAACGGAGGTGGTTCTGTTGAGGTGATGTGTATTGATCTGAGTAAAAGCGGTCTTTCTTACGATATGGAATATATCCTTGAAAATTTAGGGGATCATTACTTCAGGCAGACTGCTGCTCAGATGAACGGTATCACAGCGGACGATTTTGTGTCCGATTACAGAATGACAAGCAGCGTTGTATCAAAGGGAAAATATCAGCGTTATGCGTCAGTCCAGAAAACTGATGGAATGGCGTCGCAGTTTGGATACACTGAGACCTACGCTGTTCTTAGTGAAAACAAGCTGACCGTTGCGTCGGGTGCTTTTCTCAGTTCGGATATGATGGAGAGGCAGAGTTTTTCGCAGCTGATGAGTAAGTTTGCGGAGAATGTCAAGTATTAAGGCGGTGATAAAGTGCCATATATCCCATTTACAGACGAACAAAAAGTCCTTGCCAACAGCGTAGACCTTGAGCAGTTTCTCAGAATGCGAGGAGAAAAGCTTGAACGTGTTGGCAGAGAGCATAAGCTCATTTACTGTGACAGCTCCGGCAGGCACGACAGTATAACTATCCGTGGATCAAAATGGTTCGACCATAAAAATCAGACAGGCGGCGGAGCAATAAAGTTTATGCAGGAGTTTTATGGTATGGACTTTCAGACTGCGGTTCAGGAACTGCTTGGTCGGAGCATATCTCCGCTGTCTAACAGCCCACCGAAAGCGGATAAACAAGAGCAAAAAACAAGAGAATTTAAACTTCCAGAACCGAACAGCGATATGCACAGGGTATACGCCTACCTCATAAAACAGCGGTTTATCTCGGCTGACATCATCACACACTTTGCCAAACAGCATACCCTCTATGAGGATAAAACCCACCACAACGCAGTATTTGTCGGACTTAATGAAAATGGCGAGCCTAAGCAGGCACATAAGCGGTCAACAAACAGCGTTGGAGGTACGTTTCGTATCACTTGCGGCGGTTCTGATACCCGTTACAGCTTTGCACATTTCGGAGAAAATGAACGACTTTATGTATTTGAAGCTCCCATAGATATGCTGAGTTTTCTTACGCTTTATCCGAAAGATTGGCAGAAACACAGCTACATCGCTATGAACGGAGTTTATGAAAATGCTGTTTTGACGGCTTTAAAAAACCATTCTAACCTGTCAGAAGTCATTCTCTGCGTTGATAATGACGAGGGCGGTATCGAGGCTGTTGACCGTTTAAAGGATATTCTAAATGAGAACGGATATTCAAACGTAAAACGCCTTGCGCCTCCGTACAAAGATTGGAACGAGGTACTAAAAGCAAAGAATGGCGTTTATGCTCTTCCTGCTGTCCCTAACCAACATAAAGAAGAATATCATCGTCAGTCGAAAAATTTGCAGTATCTCAAATGCCGTCCGGATAAGCTGACGTCTCAGATCTATGCCACCTTCAAGAACGAACAATACAAATATCTCGCTGAGTATGCGCTGGCTGGCTCGGCATTTTTCATGCCCAAAAGTGAGCGAATTAACAGCGAATGTAAAGCATTTGAAAGGCTCCAACACAAACTCAAGGGTAGTTACAAGCCTTACACCGACAAGGGCAAAAAATCACAGAAACAGAGGAATTTGCAGGAGTGTGTTCAGACAGTGCTAAAGGACTTGCGACAGACCGCCCGTACCCGTGAGCAGTCGGTAAATACGGCAAAATTGCTGTATCAGCTCGCCGACAGCGCTGTAAGACTGTCTGTTGAGGAAACTTTAAATGCTCCTATGCAAGAGAATATTGAATCAGAAGATATAGTTTCAGAACCCGAACCTTGTATGGAATTCAGCTGATCAAGTTTTTTGGTTTTGTAAAGCAAAATTGAGGACATTGTCCTCAAAGAAAAACTTGCAGCAATAGCCGTTTGCGGCTATTGCTATACCCTCCGCCTCACAGCGCAATACCTTGAAGATAACAAACTAACTATCTTATTAAATACAAAAGATAGAATATTCTATGATTGGAAGTGAAAAATTGAATGAAAAACAAATGATTTTAATAGGCGTGCTTGCAGTGATTTTTGTTGCATTTTTAGTAGTTGTAAATCTGCTTGACAACAAGTCGCTTAACGGAATTAAGGCGAAAAAGGTCGGCAATGGACAGCACGGAACTGCGAGGTGGGCGACAAAAGCTGAGATAAAACGTACTTTTATCCCTCTGCCATTCGAGCCTGATAAATGGCGTAAGGGAGAAAATCTTCCGCAAAGCTCTAACGGAGATGTTATTCAGGGAACTGTGGTCGGGTGCAGAGGTTCAGGAAAGAAAACTGTTGCACTTGTGGATACCGGTGATGTCCATACGCTTATGATAGGAGCGGCAGGAGTCGGCAAGACCGCATACTTCTTGTACCCTAACATCGAACTCGCTTGTGCAAGCGGAATGTCGTTTATCTCGACGGATACAAAGGGAGATGTGGCACGAAATTATGGTACTATCGCAAGCAAGTATTACGGCTACAATGTTTCTGTGCTTGATCTGCGTAACCCTACACGCTCAGACGAAAACAATATCCTGCATCTTGTAAACAAGTATATGGACATTTATCTGTCCGATAAAAACAATCTTTCAGCGAAAGCAAAGGCTGAGAAATATGCTAAGATCACAGCAAAAACAATAATCAACATCGGCGGCGGTGACAGCCACAGCTACGGACAAAACGCTTTTTCCTACGATGCGGCTGAGGGTCTGCTTGCTTCCGTTATTCTTTTACTTGCGGAGTTCGGCGAAAAGAACGAACGTCACATCGTTTCGGTGTTCAAGCTGATACAGGACCTTTTGGCAAAGTATCAGCCAGACCCGAAAGCAAAACCTAAAATGTATTTTTCAAAGCTTATGGACAAGCTTCCAAGCGAACACAAAGCCAAATGGCTTGCAGGAGCGGCTCTGAATGCGTCCGACCAGTCTATGCTTTCTGTAATGTCGACTGCACTTTCAAGGCTCAACAGTTTTCTTGATTCTGAACTTGAACAAATGCTGTGTTTTGGAACGGCGATAGACGCCGAGAAGTTCTGCAATGAAAAGTCTGCTATTTTTATTGTTCTTCCCGAAGAAGATACGAGCAAATATTTTATGGTTTCACTTTTGATCCAACAGCTATACCGTGAGATATTAGTCATTGCAGATGAAAACGGCGGAAAGCTTAAAAACAGAGTTATGTTCTACTGCGACGAGTTTGGAACTTTTCCTAAGATAGAGGGTGCTGAATCTATGTTCTCCGCAGGACGTTCAAGAAAAATATCCATTGTGGCGATAATACAGTCCTTTGCACAGCTTGAACAGAACTACGGGAAACAGGGTATGGAGATAATAACTGACAACACTCAGCTTACTGTGTTCGGCGGATTTGCACCAAACAGCCAGAGTGCAGAGGTGCTTTCAAAAGCTTTGGGCGAACAGACTGTATTGAGCGGTTCGGTATCAAACGGCAGGGACAGATCTCAGTCATTGCAGATGATAGGCAGACCGCTTATGACTGTGGACGAACTGAAATCTATGCCGAAAGGACAGTTTATTGTTATGAAAACAGGAACGCACCCGATGATAAGCAAGCTAAAACTGTTCTTCAAATGGGGTATCAAGTTTGAAGAAGAATACAAACTTCCCGATAAGACCGCCCGTGCCGTTTCATACAAAGAGCGTGATGAACTGATAAAAGACGTTGAAGTGAAATATCCGCAGAAGAAAAAAGAGATCACGTTAGAATATGAGGAGCTGACGGCAAAGAAAAAGACAACTGTTAAAACGTAAAGGAGCTGATGCATATTGATATTTCCAAGAAGGATCTACGACTTAGGACTAAGTCACAAGGCGGTGGCTGTGTACTGCTATCTGGCAAACCGTGCGGACAAAAACGGAGAATGTTTTCCCTCTGTACGAAGGATAGCAGAAGATCTGAGCATACACAAAAGCACGGTGTATCGTGCATTTACAGAACTTGAAAACCGTGGATTGTTAGAACGAATACCTCGCTATCATATCCAAGGCGGACGCCGCAGCTCGCTTTACAGAGTAAAGGGCGAGATAACAAAGGCAGGAGGTGGTGCGGATGTTTGAATGGATCTCAGACGCCATTGACTGGATAAGCGACGGTATCTCATCGCTCTGGGACAACACAGTTGGTGCTGCCGCCGATGCGATAAGCGACGCTATTTGGGATATTATGTTTGAATGGATCTTCAATAAGGTGTATGGACTGATAGCGGAACTATTCACATTTATTAATGAGACTGCAACGGATATTTTTGCTCTGTCCTGGGTACAGGTGTTTGTCGGACTGTTTGGCAGTTTTGCGTGGATGCTTTTTGTCTGCGGACTTATCGTAGCTGTGTTCGATACGGCTGTCGCTTATGAATCGGGGCAGGCAAACATCAAGAACACCTGCATAAATGTACTGAAAGGTTTTATGGCAGCAAGTCTTGTGACGGTCGTTCCGCAAAGGCTTTATTCATTCTGCGTCAATATGCAGGGTACCTTTGCAACTGAACTGCTTGGAAATTTCATATCCGGAACGAGCGACACGATGGCGGACACCGGACTTGCGGTCATATTTGCCCTTGCTTCAGATATTTCGCTGTTCAGTCTATTTTTTATGATCTTATTCGGTTACTGCACGGTGAAAGTTGTGTTTGCAAACATCAAGCGTGGCGGCATAATGTTATGCCAGATAGCTGTGGGGAGCTTGTATATGTTCGGAGTTCCGAGGGGCTACACAGACGGATTTTACAGCTGGTGCAAGCAGGTCATAGCAACCTGCCTGACGGCTTTCTTGCAGACAACGATCTTGTATATCGGACTTCTGACTTACACTCAGCACCCATTGCTTGCGGTAGGGATATGTCTGTCGGCTAACGAAGTGCCGAGGATAGCTCAGATGTACGGGCTTGATACCAGCGTTAGAGTCAATATGATGAGTGTTAGTCATACTGTTTCTATGGGGGCTAAGGCGGTGAATATGATCAAGGGAAAAGCTTGATTTTACGTTAAACGTATGATATAATGACATTATTATTTCAAAACAAAAAGTGGTGTACGCTATGTTATTTGTTCAGCAAATTGAAATTGAATACAGAAAAAACGTCAGGTATGCAAATTTTGCACAAGCAAGAAATGCCATAAAGTTCTATCCTGTAAGAATCAATCCTGATGAAATACAACAAAATGTATTGTTTCATTCTGCTTTTTTTATCAGGATACTAACGGGATGCACAATAGAGGTACAAAAAGTCGGCAGTTTACAGAAAGTCAGCTGTATGATGGAAAATTCAATCGTTCTCCCTTTGGTAAAAAGATAGGGGTGAAACCGATCGGTGATAATCAGTACGAAGTTCATTTTTATGGAGGATTTGATAAAACTGCTTTTGTTTTGAGAAAAGATCAATATGGACGGATTGTTTTTAATGAAAGAAACACCTATTATGACACGGGTGAGTGGTACTATCAGTTTTTCGTTTTCAACATTGTCTGTTGTGAAAAAGATAATTTCAAAGAAAAAATCTTCTTCAATAAGAATCCGGACTATGAATTTAATGGTATGAAATATTTAAGATACTGCTAATACAGTCAAGCTAAAGTTTGGCTGTATTTTTATACCCCAAAGGAGGTTTGATAAAAATGAAAACCTACATCTACCCCGAAAACCTGAGAGCAAACGTAAAGCTGTGGTTCTGGAGCGTTCGGGATTTTATCATAATCTGCGGCGGAATAATTCTGTCGGTTGTGATTCTGGTGAACTTCTGGAACGTCCTGCCCTTTGCTGCGACCGCCTGCTTTGCGTTTCTCTCTCTTCGGGTCGACGAAACTTCGATCATAGACTATATTTTTAACGCTGTGAAGTTTTTTCTGACTTCGCAGCAATTGTATTTATGGAGGAAATTTTAAATGACAAAGAACAAAAACAGCGTTCAGGGTCTTATCGGTCTTGAACGCTTTACTCGTTTCGGCGTAAAAACCGACAAAGCTGAGATAACATTTTTCAGCGTAGAGCCGACCAATATTTCCGTGCTGTCTGCGGCTAACATCGACGTGAAGATACATCATCTTATGATGCTGTTAAGCACTATACCTGACCTTGAGATACTTGCTCTTGACTCCTGCGAGTGTTTTGACAGCAATAAAAATCATCTTAGAAAAAGGCTTGAAAAAGAACAGAACGAGGCGGTCAGAAAACTGCTGCAAGCTGACTATGATTTTCTCGACGAGATACAGATTGAGATGTCCACGGCAAGGCAGTTTATGTTTGCGGTGCGTTTCAGACGTGAAAAGGACGAGCAGATATTCAGCACGCTGAATCGTGTAAATAAGGCAATATCGGAGCACGGTTTTGCGGCTAGGAGAATGAGTAAGCCGGAGATCAAGCGTATGCTGGCTTTGTACTTCGGGACAAGCATATCCGGAGATGATATACCCGATATTGAGGGAGAGAATGAATTTGATCTAGAAAAACAAGAGGTGACTGTTAATGAGAAGTAGAAAGCAAAAGAAAAAAGAACTGTCAGAAGAACAGCTTGAAATTATCGATACAAAGGACTTTTTTGACCGCATTGCACCGGGCATTATGCGCTTTTACACAGATCACTACATCTGCGGAAACTTCTACAAGTCCTGCTGGGCGGTGACGGAGTATCCGCCAAGTACGGAAGAAACGGCTATACTTGCTCACCTTGCGGACAGGAACGGTGTAACGCTCCGTATCTACAACCGACTTGTTACAAGCATGGAGCAAAGGAAGATCGTTCAGCAGGCAATGCGTAAGAACCATATGATGACCACCACAAATGACGT
Organism: Ruminococcus bicirculans (ex Wegman et al. 2014); assembly: GCF_000723465.1. Classification (GTDB taxonomy): domain Bacteria; phylum Bacillota; class Clostridia; order Oscillospirales; family Ruminococcaceae; genus Hominimerdicola; species Hominimerdicola aceti. The sequence goes on along the minus strand of NZ_HF545617.1, from coordinate 656,579 downwards.
CAACGAAAGCATCAAGGCTCAGAACAACATCGACGATGTGGTAGAACTGCTGTCGGAGCTTAGAAGGAACAAAGAGCCGCTCCTGCATACAGCCGTGTTTATCGAGCTAAAAGCAAGTACTGAGGATAAGCTGAAAGAACTGCAGGCTGATATTCAAATGGAACTGACACGTTCCAAAATATCCGTTGACCGTTTGCTTTTACGTCAGAAAGAAGGATTCTTGTCTGTTCATCCTGCGGGCAATAACGTATTCGCAAGTCAGTTTGAACGTGTTCTTCCTGCAAGCTCGGTGGCTGATCTTTATCCCTTGAATTACAGCGGCAAGACCGATGAGAGCGGCTTTTATGTTGGAAGAGATAAGTACGGCACGAATATTCTTGTTGACTTTGACAAGCGAACTGAGGACAAAACAAACTCCAACATTCTTATACTCGGCAACAGCGGTCAGGGTAAGTCGTATCTGATGAAACTGCTTTTATGCAATCAGCGTGAATCAGGCAAATCTATACTTTGCTTAGACCCTGAACACGAATATGAGGATCTGTGCAATAACCTTGGCGGCACTTACATTGATATGATGTCGGGTGAGTTTATGATAAATCCGCTTGAGCCAAAAGCGTGGTCAGAAAATTCTCGCTTTGGAAATCAAGAAAAGGAAACCGATGACAGCCCTGAAACATTCCGAAAAGTAACCCGTTTAAGTCAGCACATCAGCTATTTGAAAGACTTTTTCAGAGCGTACAAGGATTTTAGTGACGCCGAAGTCGATACGATAGAAATTATGCTGATGAAGCTGTACGCAAGATTCGGTATTGATGACTTCACGGATTTCAGTACGCAGAAAAACGAGGATTATCCGATTATGAGCGATCTATACGAACTCATAGAAAAGGAATTTATGGCATTCGATCACGAGAAGAAACATCTCTATACCGAAGAAATGTTACAGAACATCTGTCTTGGACTGCACAGTATGTGCAAAGGAGCAGAGTCGAAGTACTTCAACGGATGCACCAACATCAAGAACGGCGAGTTTATCTGTTTTGGAGTGAAAGGTCTTATGGACACGAACAAAAGGCTGAAAGATACTCTGTTGTTTAATATTCTGTCGTATATGAGCAATCAGCTTTTAGGGTGCGGAAATACTGTTGCGGCAGTTGATGAGCTGTATTTATTCCTCACTAATATGACGGCGATAGAATATATTCGTAACGGTATGAAACGTGTGCGTAAGAAAGAGTCCTCGTTTATTCTGGCAAGTCAGAATATCGAGGACTTTCTGCTGCCTGAGATAAAGGAGTTCACCAAGCCGCTGTTTTCTATTCCGGCACATCATTTTCTGTTCAATCCCGGTAATATCTCTCCGACTGCATTTATTGATACCCTACAGTTGGAGGAATCGGAGTACAGTCTTATCAAGTATCCTGAAAGAGGAACTTGTCTGTATCGGTGTGGTAATGAGAGGTATCTTTTGCAGGTCATTGCTCCTGCCTACAAGGCGGCACTGTTTGGTTCGGCGGGAGGAAGGTGATGTAATGTCGGCGACAGTTGCGGCGGCTCTTAAAAAGGCAGCCGTATATATTCTTGGTGATGAAAAAAAGCGAGGCAAGCTTGTGACTGTGGTGCTTAGTGCTGCGGTGGGTTTGCTCCTTTTGCTGTGTGCTCCTGCGGTGATGCTTTCTTCTCTTGGGGAGGTCGGCGAGGAAGCTCAAGTGCCTGAACTTCACATTAATGCCGATGATTTTTACAGCTCTCTTGACAGTGAAAGCAGGCAAAGGCTCGATGATATCCGATCAGCAGGTAATGACATTGCAAACGCTATGGACGAAAAGGGTGTCAAGGTTCAGACCATAAAGGCTCAGCTGATATATATGTCTTACTTTGAAGATGTTCAGAATTTTAATGCTGAGTCATATGCTGATCTCTTTGCTACTGCTCAGAATGACAGCGATCTGATCTCAGCGATAAACTCGACTTACGGTTTGGATATTGACTATGACGAATTTGTCCGCACATACACTTTTGTAATGAACAGCACCATAAATGCGTTTATGTTTACTGATACAAGCACGAAAAACTGTGCTGATCTTGCGGCTTGGGCTGATAATGCTTACATCTCAGGCTGGGGATATATGAACGGGTTTATCGGTGAAAGAAATGAAACAGACAGGATACGTTATGCGGATAATGCAGGGCTTGTGCTGGGGTATCTAAACTACGATCCTATGGAAAAGGTGTTTGATTCTGCTTACAGCACATTGGTTTATACCGAACAAGGTGGTCTTGATACCATGCCGGAAGTCGCAGGCGTGGGACTGTTCGATGGCAGTAAACACGGGATTTATATCGGCAATAATGAAATGATTTACAGTTCGGAGGCTGTTGGATATATTACAAAAGACTTTGTTTCAAACGGCGGTTGGTCAAGCTGGTGTACCTATGAGGGAGTGGATTATCCGCAGGAGGTGACTGACGCTATTGAAAGTTTGAATGAGGACAGCTCATCAGAAAATTAATTTTATTGGAGTGTGATAGGTTGAAAAAATCAGTTACGGTAAGTGTAAACGAGAAAAAGCTCTCTGCGATAGAGATGTATCTGGAGCAGAAAAACACAACTCTTGCGGCGGAGCTTGAAAAGTATGTGGATCAGCTTTACGGCAAGGTCGTTCCGCAGAATGTGAGAGATTTTATTGATATGATGTCGGACAGAAAGCCTGCGAGAAAGCAGAAGATCACTGCTCCTGCCGAAACGGAAAAGCTGTCCGAGCAGTAACTCGCCACGGTTCGCACCGTGTGCCCTCGTGTGGCGTTTTCAGAGCATGGGTGGGGTAACTTTACCCTAAAGGCAGCTGGGGCGAATTTGGGGCATTTTGTTGCAAAGTTTGAGAATGGCAGGGATCAGATGATTTCGGGTGGGTTTGAGGGAAATTTAATATATTGCAGGTTAAAATTTTGGCGTCAAAGCCGCCAAAATGCTCACAACGGACGAGCAAAGCTCGCCGTGTTTGCGAGAGTTTTGAGAGATCTGAAAAATGGAGTCAGAAAGCGAAGGTTGAGTTTTTTATGGAGTCAAAGAACAGAAGATCAGCAGAAAATAGCGAACGTTCAGGCGTTTGTGATGATGTCAAGGTGAAATTTCCGCTTTATGTTTTCCCAGAGACGATGCAGAAAATTGATATGCTTTATGAGGCTGACAACTGCAAGTCGAAGACGGAGTTTATAGAGAAGGCGATACGTTTTTACTGTGGGTATCTGCTTAACAAGGACAGTGTGGCAGCGGAATATGCCGCTCCTCAGATCACTGCAATAACTGAGGGCATAGTAAAAGGCACGGAGCAGAGGCTGTCCCGTGCCTTATTTAAGGTTGCTGTCGAACTTGGTGCAGTATCACATATGCTTGCGGCGATCAATGATATTGATGATGAAACGATGGTGAAGCTTAGGGCTATGTGTACTGACGAGGTCAGGAAGATAAATGGGGTTATTAATTTTGAAAGGGCGGTGAGGTATCAACGGGCGGACTTATGAATATCATTATAGTTTTATCACAGAATTCGCCAAACGTTTTTCGTTGCCGATTTCTGTAGTATAGTATCGTTGTTCAATTCCGTATATTAATTCTTTTAATTCTTTTTCCGAACCTATGTCAAATGTGTTTTTATCCTCATTTGTTTTAAGATTCTTGCAGTATTTAGAAATGTACTTAACGATTTGTTTCTTTTCTTTCGGATTAAATTTCTTAAGTGTCTCTAATGCCATTGTAATACGTTTTCTATTTGCGGTTTTAACTTCTAAAGTTGAGTATCCACTCGTCAGATTAATAAATGACGAATTGAGGAATTCAGTTGTTTCTTCATCCGTTGCTTCACGATATAGTTCCTCTATACCTTTAAATATTTTCTTTAATTTTGATAGGCTTTGAAAATAAAGTGTGTCATTATTTTTCTGATATATTGCGTCTGGAGTCACATTAATATTAATGCTTTTACTGTTTTCTTCATAAGTAAAATCATCTCCTATATGTATAAATCTACGAGGTTTTAAGTTTGCTTTGCTTATATTTTGAAAATAGAAAATGTCATCTTGTATTGAGCAAAGATAATCAATAGAATCAACTTCAGATTTGCTGAGCTTTTCATAATTAACTGATGAGAAGTCTTCTTTTAGAAGCTCAATACAAAATGTGGTTTTTGAAAATGAAGTAATCATATACCATTCATTTTCTTCGTGTAATGTTGATGACGAATATTCAATTGCATCATCTAAATTAGACGGAAACGAGTATACATCTTTTCCACTAATCATTTTTTTGTAAGTTGGTGTTCTTTTTCTGTCCTTTACTTTAACGATTAGGCATTTCATTTTGTTCCTCCAAATTCTATAAAAGCAGTATCACTAAGTCGCTTAAGATTTTCAGTTTGTAATTCTTTAGCGTTTCGATATGTTTGTCTAGAAATAATCATTATTTTTGTTCCTTTGTCGGTTGTTATGTAATAGTATTTGTAGCCAATTAGTAAAAGCATTGGATTAAAAAACTGTGTCTGTGATGCGAATGTAAATATAAATACGATTATGTATATACAAACTAATGTATGACAATTATCAAGTCCAATGCCAATAAAAAAATAACCAAGATAATTTGCAAGGAAGTCATTATTTACTTCATCAATGTTTTCACAATTAGATACATTATCACTAGAACAGCCAGCCTTTGTGATAATAATCCAAAAAGCAATCAAGATGAAAGGCATAGCAATTAAGCAAACATCTGTAAGAAAAATTGATTGGTTCAGAAAGTTCCATTTTTGATCTATTCCATATATGATTACTATCCATATGGTTGATATAAGAGTAAAAAATAACTTGTGTATGATTTTTATCATAGAGAAAAACTCCTTTATATTGAGATTAATAAATGATAACTCTTTATTATCAACCGTTAGAGGAGGAAGTAAAATGGAAAGATATATAGTATTAATTACGATGCACGCCGATCCGGCAATGGCTCCTGGATATGATGAATGGGGAGGAACTCATACGTACATGAAAGAGTTGCTAGATGAGTTCGGAAAAAGAAAAATTAGGTGTCTGATGTTTACAAGAAGATCCATGCAGTACCTTCCTTACGAAGAACAGTATAATGAATATTGCACAGTCTATCGTTTAACAAATGGTGACAATGAACCAATGAGTAAAACGCTTTTAAAGAAATATCATTCTCAAAACGTGGAACAAATTCTTGAAATAATAAAGAAGCAGGGTAGACTGCCTGAAAAGCTTCATAGTGTATATTGGAACAGTGGAAGAATCGCAGCTGATTTAAGTGAAAAATTAGAAATTCCTTTTGTTCATAGCATCATATCTAATTCAAGGGGAAGAGTAAAGCGTGGAGCTTATGAACCAATGCCCGAGCGTGAATTTTATGAGCAAGAAATTTACGATAAAGCACAATGGCTTATTTGCGTTTCCGATGATGAGGCAGCGGATCTTATGACCCTGTATAATGTTGATAAAGATAAGATCGTAGTTGCGGGACAGTATATTCATGAATCATTTGTTATGCCCTCCCATGATCCAAATGATTTCCCTAGACTCAACTCTACGATTTCACGCGGCAGTCAAATAGCAGCGGCTGAGAAATATAATAAAATTGCTCAGCCCAAATCATACGATACATTCTGGGCGCAAAAAGCGTTTACATATATCGGAAGAATGGATAGGAATAAGGGGTTGAAACACATTTTTTCCTCTTGGAATATGCTGTATAATAAGTATAAAAATCTTTGCCCGCCATTATGGCTAGCTGGAGGTAGTTTGCCGGAAATTGAAATGATCAGAAGTGATTTCAAAGAAATAAATCCTGATTTAACAATACTGGAACAATACGGAAAAATCGTTTGGTGGGGCTGTATTGATCCTTATGGATTAAGTACTGTTCTTCTCAGAACATCGGTATTACTGACACATTCACTGTACGAACCCGGCGGACGTGTTGCTGTTGAAGCGATGTGTGAAGGTGTTCCCGTTATAGGGACACCAAACGGGTTTGCCAAAGATACTATAACCGACTGGTATAATGGTTTTCTTGTTAAATTCGGTGACGTAGCGGAATTAAGCGCTCGCATGGAACATTTCATAAGGCAACCATATTTAAGCAATACATTAGGACAAAATGCGATAGCTGCTGCAAAAGAACTAATGGGTTCATGGCGGTTTATTGAAAAACATTTAAAGTGCTACTTTGATTGTGAATCATCGCCTAAAGATGAAAATAATGCAAAACCTGTACTATCACACAAGAAAATTAATCTTTACCCTTATTGCATCAGCAGATATTCTGATGAAACAATAAAACAGTTTTTCCATAAATGCAGTGGCTGTACTGCAGAACAGCTACATATACTAACAAACCAAAACAACTCGTCAGATGTTTATATGGTAAAATGCAATAACAATCAATATGTTATAAAAAGGACTTACACCCGCCTTGCAATAAGTCCTATGTATAATCCTGTTCGTAAAAATGAGTATGCTCGTAATGCCGGTAAAATGTTTAAAACTGAATTACAGGCTTATAAGAGAATCAATAGCCCATTATTGGTAGGATATGATGAGTTTCATGCTCTTCTCCTGCTAAAAAAAGCAGAACCTTTCTATGTATCAAGTGTTGACAGACTTAAGTTGTGCATAAAAAATGTCCTGAACAACTGTCAGATAAGCAAAGATGAACGAGAAAAATACATTGACATAATATTATTGAATGATACTCCCGACAAAACAATTGAGAAGCTGAACAATGAAATTGAAGATTTCTTTTTTGACCCTTCTTGCCGTTTCTCAGGTAAATTATGTTGGCAAACTGCAGCAGAAATGCTTAATTATAATAGATCAAGCATACCAAGCTGTATCTTCATGGTCTTAATTGATTGCGTAAAACATTTTTCCTCAACTGATGAAGAAAACACTTTGGAAAGGCTATGTGCTGTGAATACCGATCTGACATTTGACCATGTTTATTTCTTCGATGGACAAATCTGCATGATAGATCATGAAAAAACAGCGGTTGGCGAACCCGAAGCCGGTGTAGCCAGGTTAATCCATGATTTTATTATACAGCAAAAATTAGAGAAATCAATGCTGCCGGAATTATTTCTTGCGATGAACGAAATAGATGGGTTAAGAGTCAGAAATTTAATTTCATTTGTTGCTTTTGGCTTTTTTCATGATATAATAGAAAAAAATGTAATCTATTGTACCAATGATACTGAAAATCTCAAAATTTTGCAGGAACTTATGAGGTTGTAAAAATGAATCTTCTTGTAATTGCTCCACATCAAGATGATGAGATTCTAAGCGCATTTTTACTGATGCATAATGTGCTGGAGAAAAATGGAACTGTAAACATACTGTATGCGACAAACGGAGATTACAGGGGAATAGACTATGCATATACACGTTATTATGAAAGTTTGAATGCGCTGTCATTACTTGGTATATGTGAAGATCATATGCTGTACTTAGGATATGCAGATACCGGAATGAGCAAAGAAAAAAGCTTTCTAATGCGCTTAAGAAGCACTCCTGAACAGCAAAATTCTCCTGTATCATCTTGTACATATCATCCGGCGAATAAGGAAACTGTCCATTCTTTGCATACGGAAACTCAAGCTGAATACACAAGTCAGAATTTCCTTGACGACTTGGTATACGCAATAAGATCATGTTCGCCGAGTTTAATCGCAGCCCCGTCAATATTTGATTTGCATGGGGATCATTATGCCTGTGCAATGTATTTATATGATGCACTAAGAATCATTAATCATCCCATAAAAGTTCTTTCTTATTTGATACATACTGAAAATGAAGATGTTTGGCCAAATAGAAAAAGTGATATTTTCCAACCGCCTAAAAATCTTACCACTTTTCACTGGATCTATGTTTATGGAAACAAAGAAGCTGTTTCCGCCAAAAGAAACGCTATTTCAGCTTTTTCTTCTCAATCACCTTCGGCTGATAACTGCTTTTTGTATTCATTTGCAAAGCAAAACGAGCTTTTCCTTTTAGAATCTATCCAATAATAAAAATATCTCCATTATAAATATAAATGCTTTTCAGTTCAAGCTGTTCGTGATGATTAATGAGCTGATTTATTGTCTTGAGGTAATGTTTTTTTATTTTGTCAGGAAATCTGAATTCATCAGCTATTTTTTCAGCCGAGATATAATCTGCTCTTTGACTTGCTTTTGTGTCAAATAATAGCTGGCTGCACTTGCCTACAACAAGAAGCACCAGGTATTCCCTACTGGAGATAAAATCATCACATGATTCAATTAGGTTTTGAACTTTTGTAATTAATCCGGATTTAAAAATGCTGTACGCATCGTATAGCATTTTTATTAATTCTTCTTTGTTTCCAGAAGTGATAAAATAGTTTACATAATTTAGTTTGCTACGCCAACTATAGTGCTTATATCCTGAATACTCCATTATTTCTGTCGCTTCTTTAAAGCATTTTACAGCTTCCGATACTTTGTCAGCCAGTAAAAAAGCGCAGCCTTTTATATTAAGTATTCTTCCAACTTCATCAAATACGCCGTGCGATTCAGCATATTTGATGCCAAGGTCAGAATGAGAGACGGCCTTATTAACCTCTTTCAAAAGCACTTTGCACATAGCCTTGTCCCCATATTCGTGAAAGGGGAAGCAGTAGAAGGTTTGGCTGTTGTTTACTTTTTCTATTATTTTACTGTAATATTCATATGACTTTTGGGGTTCGTATGACAATGAAATGCAGGCAAGATGACTGAGATGTTCAATATACAGGGTCTGGGAATTAGGTAAAGCCTTCAAAGCTGCACCAAAAACTTCCAGTGCCGCAGAATTGCCCTTGGTTTCTTTTATGTAGATTGCGTAATTGCTGCACACCTTTCCAAGATAATCATCCGGATTATCTTTCATTAATCCATCTATGCAGTTTTTAAAGTACTTATAATGTTCATTCAGAAGATCATCTGAAAATGCATAGTCTTTGAGTGCGATAGTACCCTTAAAATAGCAGATTGCTAATTCTGAATAGGATTCATCAAGTAAGTCCAACTGTCCCGAATTCACCAATGTTTGCAAGTGGTCTAATGTCAATCTTGCCTTGTCCAACATAAGTGATTTAATGATTGCATATACTTCAAGCTTTTTTATTAAATAGTTTGACAGTGCGTGAGCATTTTTGTTATTTTCAGAAATAGTTATTGCAAGTTCAATGAATTCCAACATTAACGTGAAATTGCGCTTTTGACCAAGTTCTTTGATTAACAAATCTATTTCTTTTGTAGCTTCCTCCAGTTTGCCTGCGTAAAATAAGCCATATATTATGACATCTTTATATTTTCCAGGATTATGGGTACAGAAATCTAAAATCAATTCGGAAATATTTTGCTCATTTACCAAATCAGACGTTTCTTTCATTACAGCCTGTTTAACAAATTCATTTGAGACAAATATATAGCGATCCTCTCTGACGATGATTCCTTCTTTTAAAAGTGAACTGTATGATAAATTCAAATATGAACACAAATCAATGGGAATGCGACAGTTCAACATTTTTAGCAGATAAAATAGTTTTTTATCTTTTTTCTTACAAGAGTTGATTATTTGCGATGTTATATCGGACAGATCGTTTGGTGTCAACATATCCAATAATTCCATTGCTTTTTCGAAGTTTGGCGTATGCATTCTTCTTTTTAGATTTTGGGAAATGAATTTTATATTATAAAATCGCGTACCTACTCTTTTTACAATTTGATTCGCAGTTTTTTCTGTGATATTCAATTCCTGGATAAACCAAGTTTTTGCTTGCTCTTCAGTGAGAGTGGCAATATCTATAATGGCATATTTATTAATTATTTTGTTATAAGCCATCAGGTTCTGCTTTTGCAGGTCATATTCTGATAAATCATATTCAATTATACATGGAATGTCTTTTTCCGAAAAAAGATTGATCAAATATACAAAGAAATCATTAACTTCCTGATTAGCGGAATGAAAATTATCAAAATATACAACGTACTTTGTTTTAGGATAATGGCGTTTCATTATACATACTAAATATTCACATAATATATAGTTTGCCTCTATTTTTATAGAAAGAGAGGTTTGGTTTAATATGTATTTTATAAATTTACAAGTTTCCATAGAATAATTGTCATTGATAGTACGAGTTATGTAATCAATATCGTCTTCCTCAAACATACCTAAAAAACTATTGTCCGGTAATCCCCAAATATTGCGAATCAAATGAAGAATGACTTGTTCCTGATTCTGACACACATCCGCATTTAACCTTATACACATACAGTCGACAGTGTTTAATATTTTTCTTACAAAAGCACTTTTGCCCATGCCAATATAGCCTTGAACAATAAAGCTTTTATTATTTTTGAGTAGTGAAACGGCTCTATTAAGCTCATTTGAATAAACCTGTGCAATAAAATCTGATTCTTTATTATCAGAATTAACTTGTGGTTTTTCAATAATCTGCTTGCATATATTTTCGGAATCAGTGTTTAAAACAAGTGATGATATATGTTTGTTTTTTCTGCTTTTATTATTATCTTTTAAAAGCTCAGCCAACTCTGTACTTACAGGTATATTGTTATTCTGGATGACATTTTCAATATCTGATCCTATTAATACTTTTATATTCAATTGACTTGAATCTCTAAAACGCAATAATTGTTCTTCAAGTTGTGGAGTGAAATACTGATTAATCATAAAAACTAAGCTGTCGGTACAATTGTTATAGGCAATAATGACGTTCGCTGCAATATCTCGTAAGTTAACATTTTTCCCTCGGAGTTTGCATTCGAATAATACGCTGTACTGTTTATTTTTATATTTTATTGTTGCATCAATATCATATCCTCCATCTTTTGATGGCTGCGTTTTTTTTATTTTATTCAATGAATTTCCTAAAAGTTTTTTAACTATTTTTAAACACAGATCTTCAAAGTTACTTGAATTTTTTTGGAAATCAGACATTTTATTTCTCCTAAGTTGATAATAAAGAGTTATCCTTCAATAACCCTCGTCACATATAACACCATATCACACTTTCCTAAAAAAGTCAATCAACTTTTGAAAACTTTGTAAAAATTCACAAATCGTCTAAATTTGTCGAACTCAAACAACTCTGATATAATATAAGGTAGGTTTAAAAGCAAATTTATTCGTAAGCATTTGTGCTTTTGTGAATGTTGACCAAATTGCTTTGCCTAAGTATTTTTAAGGAGCTGTTTTGATGTTTGAATATAGACCTTTTGTAGACCAATTTCTCGATTACTGCCGTTACCATAAAAAGCTTAGCGAAAAAACTGTGCGTGCATACAAAATCGACCTTTCGCAGTATGCACTGTTTTCCGATACGCTTTCAAAACAAGCATTGTGGGATTATATCGAGTGCCTGAATAAAAAGTACAAGCCGAAAACCGTAAAGCGTAAGCTTGCTACGCTAAAAGCTTTTATCCATTTTCTCCTGTTGCAAGACTACATAGATTTTAACCCATTCGATAAGCTTGAAACTTCGATCAGAGAGCCTGTGCTGCTGCCCAAAACGATACCTCTCGACGTGATCGCTAAGATAATTTCCTTTTCTTATCAGCAGATAGGTTCAGCCCAAAGTGCCTACCAAATGAAATGTGCCGTCAGAAATGCCGCTGTAATTGAATTGCTTTTTGCTACAGGTGCAAGGATAGCTGAGATATGTACTCTTAAACCGGAAAATGTTGATCTTTTAGGACGATCCGTTAAGTTTTACGGCAAAGGTTCAAAAGAACGCCTTATACCCGTGGAAAATATGGCTGTTCTCAGCATACTTAAAAGGTACAGACTTCTTTTTGAAGATAATATCTCCGTGTCAGGGTACTTCTTCGTCAATAAGCTCGGCAGAAGAATGACAGAGCAATCGGTACGAAATATGCTGAGTTCATATTGCAATCAATGCGGTGTTGAAATGCACATAACGCCACATATGTTCCGTCACTCGTTTGCGACTCTGCTTTTGGAAGAGGACGTGGACATTCGTTACATACAAAGAATGTTGGGCCACAGCTCGATAACCACGACTCAGATCTACACGCACGTCACATCATCAAAGCAAAAGGAGATCTTAAAGACTAAGCACCCAAGAAACAAAATGGACTTTCAGTGATATGTTATAACTAATAATATTATATCATATAAGAATACATCGTGCTGTGAAATGTCAAAATTATTTGGTGAAATGTAACTTTGTGGTGCTTATTATCATAAGGAAGGTGTAAAATGTCGCAGCTTATCGTTACGAGCCGTTATCTGAAAAGCGGAAATCAGAAAAATAAAACAAAACGCAGAAATTATACAAAGTATATTGCTACCCGTGAAACTGTCGAGATACGAAGTCAAAAATTTGTTGACAGAAATGCCAATGCAACTAAAAATCAAGAGCAGCTTATTAACGACCTGATAAACGACTTTCCTGAATCCAAAAGATACCTTGAGTATGAGGACTATGAAAGAGAGCCGACCATTGAGAATGCCGGTGAATTGATAAGCACGATAGTAGAACGCAATGCAGACGTGGTTGGAAACCGACAGAATTTTGTCGGATATATGGCTATGCGTCCGGGCGTTGAAAAGAGAGGTTCGCACGGCTTGTTTAACGAAAAGAACGAGCCTATAATTCTGAATCAAGCGGCAAATGAGATAGCTGAACATAAAGGCAATGTTTGGTCACACGTTGTTTCACTTCGCCGTGAGGATGCTGTAAGGCTTGGCTTTGATAATTCAGACGCCTGGCGTGAGCTTGTGAAAAGGCATATTTCAGATATTGCCAAAGCACAGAATATCCCACTTTGCAATTTGAAGTGGTACGCCGCTTACCACGATACTACTCATCATCCTCATATCCATTTGCTTGTTTATTCAACAAATCCAAAGCAAGGCTTTCTGACAAAGGCTGGAATAGATAAAGTGCGTTCGGTATTTGCAAACGATATTTTTCATGATGATCTGCAAAGCATTTATCAGGAACAGACAGTAAGCCGTGATGAATTGAAAGCGGTTTCCAAAAACGAATTTGAAAGCATTGTAAATATGATCGCAAGTAATGATCATACAGATCCACAGCTTGAAGAACTTATCAGAAAACTATATATCCAATTACAGAATGTGAAAGGCAAAAAAGTTTACGGCTATCTTCCAATGGAGATAAAGGAAACCGTCAATAAAATATTTTCAGAGCTTGCAAAAGATGAAAATATACAACAGCTCTATGAGAAATGGTGCGGTCTTGAACGTTTGAAATACAAGACGTATACCCAAAAGGAAACAGAACTTCCAAAACTAGCAGATAACAAAGTTTTTCAGCCGGTGCGGAATATGATAATTCGTACAGTACTTAATATGAAACCATTTGATGCAAATACTGAAATTGAAGGATCTGAACCAAATGATGAATACTTTGATAACACACCTCAGAGTATGTCACCTCTGTTTGATGAAGCAGAACCGTTGGCAGAGACAGAAACAGATGAATCGGCTGCGGCAATAAAATACTATATCAAATGGAACGATCAATACAAAAAAGCCTGCAAGCTTATCTATGGCAAAGACGCTAAGCTCAATGATTTTAAGAAAGCTGAACAACTTTTGTTATCTGAATCACAGCGTGGAAATGTTTTGGCTGTTTACGATCTTGGAAAGCTTTATTCTACCGACAAGCTTGGCGAAAGGAACGAAGAAACGTCTATTGCAAAATACACACGGGCTTTGCAGGGATTTTTGCAAATAGAACCAAACTCAAAGAAAATAAAGCCATATATTCAGTATCGTATAGGTAAAATGTTTTGCTATGGTCTTGGTACGGAGCAGGACTATGAAAAAGCCTTTGAGTGGTTTGAAAGATCGGCAAAACAGAAAAACAAGTTTGCTCAATTTAGCCTTGCAAATCTGTATTACTATGGCAGCGGTGTGGAGAAAGATCTGTCACAGGCTTTTCTTTGGTATCAGAGATCATCCTCTCAGGGTCAGCCCTATGCGGCTTATTCTATTGCTCAAATGTACAGATATGGAGAGTATGTCACCAAAGATAACGATACAGCACAGAGATATTACAAACAAGCTTTGTCGGGATTTTTGAAAATCGAAAACGATGATATGGCGAACGACGATCTATTTTACAAATTAGGGCAAATGTTTAAGTTTGGACTTGGAACAGACTCAGACGTTACAAAAGCGATCGAATACTTCAGACGTTCAGCTGAAATGAATAACAAGAACGGCTTGTTTGAGTATGGCAAAGCACTTTTGATAGGTGAACACATTCCGCAAGATACAGATAGTGCATTAAAAATCCTTGAGAAAGCTGTCAAACTTAAAAACAGCAATGCAAAAAGATTCCTCGCCCTTGAATATATTTCAGGAGAGCATTTGGAACAGGACTTTGAAAAAGGAATAGCCTTGCTTACCGAGTGTGCGGACAGCGGAGATGTCATTGCTAGTTACAGACTAGGCAAAATTTATTTGCAGGGGGAGATAATGCCTCAAAATCTGGACAAAGCAGAAAAGTATTTGCTCTTGGCAGAAGATAGCGAGTATACGCAGTATGCACTTGCAAAGCTGTATTTGCAGGAAGAAAAGTATGATATACAAAAAGCTGTCAATTATTTTGAGAATTGTGCTGCCAAAAATCATTGGGCAAGTTATCAGCTTGGCAGGATCTATCTTTTCGGTGCAGCGGAACTTACAAAGGATAAGGAACAAGCTATCGAATGGTTTACAAAGTCCGCAAACGATGGCAACGAGTATGCACAGGCTATGCTGGACAACATATCGAAGTTTGAGAATGATCTGCTTGCAAATACGATTTTTAGTTTGTTTGTTAGTCTTAGTAGGTGTATTCAGGATAGTTATGACAACGATCATAAGGTCCTACAAAGCAGAGTTGACAGAAAACTGATGAGGGTTATTCGCAAAAAGAAAATGGAGTTGGGAGAGAAAGAAGAAAATCATATGGATATACAATAAAGAAAAACAGCTGATCTGTGCTTGTGAATGCATAGATCAGCTGTTTTTCTTTCGCAAAATCTGCACCTTTGCGAATAAGATTTTTTATAAGTCGTAATTTTTTAACCCAGAAGGAAGTCATATTTGTTTTTTTGTTAAAATTACGATTAATATTGAAAAAGTTAGAATTTTGTGCTAAAATATAATTAGGGGTGTTTTTATGAGAATCGCTATTTGTGATGATGAAAAATCTTACATAGAAAAGATAAAAAAAGATATAAAATCATTTCAAACGCACGAAAATGAATTTGAATTTTCAGAGTTTGAAAGTGGAGAAGAATTTATTGCAGAGTTTTCAAATGATAAATATGATCTGCTCATTCTTGATATTGAGATGAAAGATCTAAATGGTTTACAGACGGCAGAGTTTATAAGACAACTTGATAAAAATGTGATCCTTATTTTTATGACCGGTTATGACAAATTCGTTTATCAAGGCTATGAAGTTAAGGCGTTTAGATATATATTAAAAAATCAACCTGAACCTATTTATTTTAAACAGCTCAGCGATACAATCCAAGAGTATTATAGAAATAAAAAATACATAAAAGTCATTGACGATGGTATTGAAAAGGAACTTCTTACAGTCGATATTTTATATATAGAGGTTTATTCACATCAGATCGTCATCCATACCTTTAACAAAGAATATTATCAGAAAGGTAAATTATCAGATTATGAGAAAATGTTAGAAGAATGTTTATTTGTACGTTCCGATAAAAGCGTTCTGATAAACGTTACTAATATTGACTACATTAAAAAAAATCAAGTATTTATGAAGAACGGCAAAATCTTATATGTCAGCAGAAATCATCTTGAAAAAATCACAAGAGCTTTTTTGAAATTTAGCAGAAACAGGTGGGGATAATGTCCATTAGTGAAGTAATTATAGAAAGTCTGAATTGTCTTGCGGAGAGCATGGTTATAGTTTTCTATTTGTACAATATGATGAAAGAGGATTATAGATTCCGAAAAAAATCATTGGTCCCGGCAGTGATACTCTGTTTTATTTCACTTGATTCGGTAACTTTATTTCTTGAGTATCCATGGGTTCATTTGATTGCTACTTTTATATTGATGATGGCAATTTCAAGCATTATGTTTGAATGTAAATTCGGTACAAAAATATTTTGTTCATTAATATTTTTAATAGTAATACTTGCTTCAGAATCACTTCCCATGGGAATTTTATATATGCTTAATTTTGGAAGTCCTTTGGAGCAGTTAACTTCAGGAGCAGGAAGATATATCGGCATGTTTTGCTCTAAATTGTTTTGCTTTTGGTTTTCAGTTTACATAATAGAATATTCCAAAAACAAGCAGAAAGATATTCCAATCAAAAACTGGCTGTCGATTATACTAATACCTATTTTAAGCGTGTTTATTCTCAATGGTATTTTTGTATCATATGGTTTAAATCACAGACAGACGATAAATTATTTGATTACTGTGATTGGATTACTGGCGCTCAATCTGTTCGTATTTAACTTTTTTGATACATATGCAAACCAACTGAAAATGAAAGTCATGGAGCAAAGGCTAAAATCAGAAGAAGAAAATTATATGCTCATTGAAAACAAGTACAATGAGATAAGGCAGTTAAAGCATGATATAAATAATCAGATATCTGTAGCAAAATCCATGTTTAGTGATGGAAATCCAAAAGAAGCAATAAAGCATCTGGATAAGTTAGCAGACAGCTTATCAGACGCGGGCAGAATATGCTACACAGGTATTTCAGCCGTTGATGCTATTATCAATATGAAATGGCAGGAGGCGTTGAATAAAAACATACAATTTACAACTAAAATTAATGTGTTCGAATCAGTGCCCATAGATAATATGCTGCTTTGCCGGATACTTTCTAATCTTTTTGATAATGCAATTGAGGGAGCTGAACGATGTTCGTATGTCAATAAATATATCTACATTTCATTGATACAAATTGATAATAAACTTAGAATTTGCGTTATGAATTCATCAGATGAGGTTGATACACAAAACCTTAAGTCGAGTAAATCGGGAAACGGATTACACGGTATAGGTGTAAGCAGTATAAAAAAGGCAGTGACTCAGCTTAATGGGGTTACATCTTTCGAGTGGGAGAATGGTATATTTACTGCTGATATATTAATAGAGTATTAACGAAGGTGACATTTAATGTCATAAAAAGTACTTTGGCGCAAAAGCCTTGAAAAAGATAAATAGTATACGCTATACTGAAAACTGGGAACATCCAGTAAAAGTATAGCGTATTTTTTTATCTTGGAGAGTAATTGATCGATGAAGAAACTGAATCAGGAAACAAAACGAGGACTTATTATAACGTTAATTCTCAGTGCAATCTACGGCATAACGACATTAGTAACAGGACAAGCCTGCAGTATAACATATTGTCAGCCGAAAGAGCCTGAGAATTTGCATAAATTTTTTAAAAAGGAAAGGCGGTGAAAAATATGAAGGCAATTAAAAAGCTCATGTTGAAATATGGTTCATCATTGGCGGCACTTGCACTGATGATAGGCGTCAGTTCCAGTTCTCAGGCTTGCTGGTGGTGGTACAATCAGCCAAAAGAGCCTGAAGGTATGAAGAAATTTGTAAAAGAAGACTAATAAAAAAGCGGTAATGGAGCGCTTCGGCGCTCCGATACTGCGGAACGGAGGAGAAGTTATGCAAGGAAAAAACAACTTCAAACGAATACTTTCCGGCATAATGAGTGTAGCTATGGCAGCAACTCTTTTGCCGAGTTTGCCTGCAGTTGCAGAGGATGCAGCAGAAAAGTATCCCTATACAATGTTTGCCGCTTCTGATACAGAAGGAGCTATCACCATTAATGCTAATAATTTCTGTGTGAATGGAAATATAGCGACAAACGGCACAATTGTTTCAAGCGGAAATATGAATGTCAACGGTACGAAAACTGAGAATGCTGACGAAGAAATGATCTACATTCTCAAAAAACTGAACTACTCGTATTTCAGTGGCGATAACGTTGAAACATATGCTGACGATTACAGCTTTGAGGACCTGAACATCAACATTAATAATCCCATGGATGTTAACGGCACTCTAGAACTTACGGGAAATATTAATCTCAATTCAGGAATTAAAGCTGTTGAAGATGTTACCATCAATGGAGAGGTTAAGAATACGAACAATTCTGTTATTTGCTCCGAAACAGGAGATATCAATATCGAAACAAGCAACGTTAATTTCAGCGGCTTGATTTATGCTCCTTACGGAGATATCAACATCGATACAGATAACCTTAACCTCAACAATGTTATCATTATCGGACAAACTATCACCATCGACTGTCCTAGCATTAATGCTAATTACAGCAACAGTATGGCTGAACTTGTCGGAACAGAATCTGACATTGAGGTTGAGCTTTATGCTTTCGGAGAGTATAACAGCGATGCGAACAGCATAGATATGGAGTGGTACACCAATTACAAAAACAGCAGCTATGAGATATGGAGTTCAGATGATAATGTCAACTATACATCCGTAGCTGTCGTTTCGGATGCAACTACCTATCAGTACCCGATCACCGATGACTTTGAAACAAAATACTTCAAGGTTTCCCTTATCACCAATTACGGCGAGAGAATTGAATCAGTACCTTTTGTTGTAACAAAAACAGAAGATGGCTATTCTGTTGATTTTCTTGACAGCGACGGTGACGGGCTTCCGGACATTTATGAGAATATGATCGGTACAGATTTGAATAATCCCGATACTGATGGCGATGGACTGACCGATTATCAGGAAGTATACATAACAGGAACAGATCCTACAAAGTACGATTCAGTAACCGAGGGTGTTTCGGACGCTGATGCAGATTCTGACAGTGACGGATTGACCAATGCCCAGGAAATAGAGCTTGGAACTGATCCAAGAAATGATGATACGGACAATGACGGACTTTCAGATTACGATGAAATTAATATTTACGGAACTGATCCTCTCGTTCCGGACACAGACGGTGATGGCTTAAAAGATGGCGATGAGCCGTATATTGGACTTGACCCGACAAATCCTGAAACATTTGACGTTCCCGATGCGGAATATGTAAGCAATCAGACTATTGCCGAGAACAGCGAGGCTCTTAGGGAGATCAATACTGACGATAGTCCTTACAAAATGTCTATTGAAATTGAATCGACAGGTTATGTTGAGGGTAATTTAAAAGCAAAGGAAACAAGCTACTCAAAAGCAATAAGAAATGACGCCATTCTTGGCATTGCACCGGAGTTAACTTGTGGCAACTCTTGCAATATCAGCAAGGTTGTGTTAAAATTTAATATAGCTGATGAATCCGTAGACAATGAACTTAATCTATTCCCTGATGAGCCGGATTTACAAGGATTAAAACGTCTTACAATCTTCAAATACTTTGAAGATATGAATATGCTTCTGCCCATTGAAACAAAGTATGACCTTGAAAACAATACAATTTACACGGAGGTTGACGAACTTGGCACATACTGTATAATGGACATGGAGAAATGGCTTGCCAACCTTGGAATCGGCATTAACGAAGCTGAACCTATGTTGATGTCCTTTGAGGCTGAAGCGGTAGAAGATATAGCTGCTGAATTCAATGAAGAGTCTACACGTGTAGAATTTTCTGAAGAAACACTCGCTGAAATAAATGACGAGGAAGATACTCTTACTGAAGAAACTTTTGCTCCTGCAATGTTTGCTGCTGCTCAGACCAGAGGCGCTGTTACCGTTCAGACACCCGTTGATATTGCGTTCCTTATTCAGACTTCCGGTCAGCTTGAGGATACATTTAATTCACAATGCGAAATGATTGGTAATTTGATGGATTCCCTAATTGCTCAATACGGGAATGGTAATGTACGTTTCTGTCTTATTACTTATAATTTGAATGGAGCACAAGCTCTGAAATTTACATCTGACGGAAATATATGGTTTACCAACAGTGTGGCTGTTAAAATGGCTCTTAGCGCACAGCAATATGTGTACACTTCAGGTTATACTGATAGAGGTAATGCGTTTAAACTATTACAAAATAATGTTATTTTTAAAGAAACATCGGCAAAATTTATTTTTCAGGTAATGAATGGTTCTACGAATGTTGGTTCAATGTATTTTGATCAAATAAATACATGTGCGAAATTAGGCATAAATTATTCCGAGTTAATGCCGGCAGGTTACAGTTACATTGATCCTTCTTATGGACAGCAGGTAGATAATGCGATAAAGAGTACTGGCGGACTTAATCTAACATATGGTACAAATTCAGAGAGTAGTGTTTATAATCATATTGTGGGTAATGTTGCTCCACCTCATGTTGAATTTAAAGCCGTATTGCCAACAGGTTGGGAAACTATTAACCTAGTCAATGTGTTAGATCCTAATAATGGAGCAAAATCAGATAATGATGATTTAACCGACTGGGAAGAAGTTGACACTGAAAGTGGGCTTATTACATGGGATAACGATGGCAATATTCAGTTGCCTACCTTTGAACAGTGTTTGAATAAAGTTCATGATCAGGGTTTTTCTTATGTGTTGAATGAATACAGTGATTCGATTCCAAGTTATATGCATCGATATTTTTATGGCGTTGAGATTCTTCCAATTAAGTCAAATCCCTGTGAGGAGGATTCGGATGGGGATGGATTAAATGATGGTTACGATCCTAATTCACTTTCAGCAAATAATTATAGTTCACAGATGATTGCTCTTGACAATACTGAAACTGTTACAATTATTCAAAAATGCCTTGAGTATTTGGGATATCTTGATATGCAAAATCAGGCTTACGGTACTTTTGGTGGTTTGTCAATTGCTGCTACACAACTTTTCCAATTAAATCATCGTACATTTTCAGATGGTATTTCGTTTAAAAAAGATTCAAATGATTCATATTTTATTGATCTTAATACATATTATGCTATTTTATTAGAAGCAAAAAATAACGGATTCACAGATTTAGTTGAAGACATAGTATGGTTTAATGAAAATTACACTCCAAAGACAATGCCGTTGGAAGAATTTAATGCAAGTTTAAATCCTAATAATCCAGTGTTTATATCATCTGTTAAACGGAGTGATTTTGATAAGGATAATGTATATAACGATAAGGTGGATATTTATGTATATGATTATACGCCAATATTAAATGGAATTCTCAGATATGGAGCACAGGAATTTCACTTCCATTATTATTCGTGTAATCCTTCACCCGTAGAAAGTCTTAATTATCCTTGTCAAAAATATGATAACACATCCAATAAATGTGCTCGTTTAACAGGAGATTATTCCTGGATGATTAGTCAAGTGAAAAATAATGCTCCATATGATGTAAAAACAAGCGGAAGTTGGAATAATTTCATGAAAACTGTTAATGCGAATATTCGTTTTTCGACCAGTTCATTTCCATTTTTATATTCTGACATAATTATAAATGCTGAGATATTCGGAAACATTCTCTTCGGATATGCAGGACATGCTGGTGGCTTTACGAAAAAAGAATTAGAGAGTGGTGGTAGCTTATATTCATTCGTGACAACGGGAGAATTTGATAATACAGAGGATTCAACATACGTAAGATACGGATATGATCTTTACAATAATGTGATTAAAGATTATGATTACATTCATATTTCACAGTAAGATATATCCGGGGTAATTACTATGAAAAAAAATATATTATTGTGCTGATAGTATTAATTCCTGCTTTGTTTTTCATAATTAGTTTTATTTACAAGGAAAAAGTACATCAAGAGTATGTTAAAAACTGTTATAAGAATAACAAACAATATATGGAATCCATTGTTGATTATTTTGAAAAATATAAATATGATTCAATCCCTATGATTATATATTCACAAGATGACCATATAATCGAGAAGTGT
This sequence comes from Ruminococcus bicirculans (ex Wegman et al. 2014), assembly GCF_000723465.1. Lineage (GTDB taxonomy): Bacteria > Bacillota > Clostridia > Oscillospirales > Ruminococcaceae > Hominimerdicola > Hominimerdicola aceti. The sequence goes on along the minus strand of NZ_HF545617.1, from coordinate 634,590 downwards.
TTAGGGAAAAATAGTGAATATATTGATTGTGGAGAAGAAACTTTTGATAAATATTTCACTTATATGCGGAATAAATACCAAAAAGACAGCCCTTATAATGTGTTTTCCTTTATTCGTGTAAACTATGATAATCAAGGAAATATGCTGATGTACTTTATAGTAAAAAACAGAAAAATTGAGAATGATAAGATACGAAATTATTACCTCGTGTATATTGATAATGAGTATAATGGACATGGTTCAGATTTAGCTATCGACAATTCCACAATCAAAAGCAAACCATTTTCAGGAAATTGGTATCTATGGTCTAAAGATGTTTTAAACGGATAATTTCAGTAATTTATTATTGCAATTAAAAAAAATAATTGCTTAATTATATTCAAAACCAAACAAGTTAAAATCGCCACTATATCTCATATCACAATAGGCACACTCTAACTGTTTAACAGGCTCTCAAAAAAACGATTTGGGAGCCTGCTTTTTAGAGTGATTGTATTTCCCTCATAATCATTGAGAACAGCTCTCTAAGGGCTTCTCCGCTTCTCTGACGGCTATAGTTAAGCAGAAGTCGGCTTGCAATGCCGTTGCGGATTTCATATACACAAAGGCAAATATTCCTTTTTAAGCGATGGATGGTTGATTTTTCGGAAACGATGTGGTATAAGTTTAATGAATTCGAAGAATATAATAGTTATACAACCCAAAATGGAAAATATACTATTTCATTAAGAAATTGCAGTGAAGCAGGTTTATCAGGTTCAATAAGATTAAATGTGTATTTGGTGCATAATGACAATGGATCAATCGAATATATTTGGAAAAAACGTCTTGATTATTACGATGATTTCACTCCATATATTAAATTTGCGGAACTCAATAATGAGGTAATTGTAAAATTTCATAAAAATATTTAACCAGCGAATTAGAAATCAAATAAATCAGAAAGAATCTATATATGAACAAATTATAAAAATAGATGAGCTTTAACGTCAAGAAATGTCATTTGACGTAAAACTATTGAAAAAAATAACTTAAACACGCTATACTAAAAGCGAGGTGATGAAAAATGATTTCAAAACTCGCAAAAGGTACGGCGTGTTTTTTTGTCGACAATAAAATAATAGAAGTGGAAGATTCTGAAGTTTATGCTTATGGAATAGAATTATTGTTATCTACAATCTTCAACTTAATTATAGCTATTATTATTGCTTTAATTTCCAATGAATTTATTCCTTGTGTTATTAATTTGACAGCGTTTGTAACTATAAGAATGTATGCCGGAGGATACCATGCTGATACGCATTGGGGATGTATGCTGACACTTGTGTGTGTACTTTCTGCTTTTATTTTAATAATAAAGACTTTTAGTACAGCTACGATAAGGTTTTTATCTCCGATTCTATGGGTTTTATCAGTATTAATTTTATATAAATTTGCACCGGTTGAACATCCAAACAAACCTATATCAGAGAAAAAGAAGATGAAGTTAAGAAAAAAATCTTTGATTTCATTTTTTATATGGACAATATTCTGCATTATTTTCTATTTTGTTAAAACAGAAGTATGCTTTTATGCAGTAACAGGAATATTTACATTAACTTGTGCAATGGTTGCAGAAAAAATAAAACTACTCATAAAATCATATTCATAACGTTGATTTTCAGTGCGGTCTACGGCATAACGGCAATAGTAACGGGACAAGCCTGCAGTATAACATATTGTCAGCCGAAAGAGCCTGAGAATTTGCATAAATTTTTTAAAAAGGAAAGGCGGTGAAAAATATGAAGGCAATTAAAAAGCTCATGTTGAAATATGGTTCATCATTGGCGGCACTTGCACTGATGATAGGCGTCAGTTCCAGTTCTCAGGCTTGCTGGTGGTGGTACAATCAGCCAAAAGAGCCTGAAGGTATGAAGAAATTTGTAAAAGAAGACTAATAAAAAAGCGGTAATGGAGCGCTTCGGCGCTCCGATACTGCGGAACGGAGGAGAAGTTATGCAAGGAAAAAACAACTTCAAACGAATACTTTCCGGCATAATGAGTGTAGCTATGGCAGCAACTCTTTTGCCGAGTTTGCCTGCAGTTGCAGAGGATGCAGCAGAAAAGTATCCCTATACAATGTTTGCCGCTTCTGATACAGAAGGAGCTATCACCATTAATGCTAATAATTTCTGTGTGAATGGAAATATAGCGACAAACGGCACAATTGTTTCAAGCGGAAATATGAATGTCAACGGTACGAAAACTGAGAATGCTGACGAAGAAATGATCTACATTCTCAAAAAACTGAACTACTCGTATTTCAGTGGCGATAACGTTGAAACATATGCTGACGATTACAGCTTTGAGGACCTGAACATCAACATTAATAATCCCATGGATGTTAACGGCACTCTAGAACTTACGGGAAATATTAATCTCAATTCAGGAATTAAAGCTGTTGAAGATGTTACCATCAATGGAGAGGTTAAGAATACGAACAATTCTGTTATTTGCTCCGAAACAGGAGATATCAATATCGAAACAAGCAACGTTAATTTCAGCGGCTTGATTTATGCTCCTTACGGAGATATCAACATCGATACAGATAACCTTAACCTCAACAATGTTATCATTATCGGACAAACTATCACCATCGACTGTCCTAGCATTAATGCTAATTACAGCAACAGTATGGCTGAACTTGTCGGAACAGAATCTGACATTGAGGTTGAGCTTTATGCTTTCGGAGAGTATAACAGCGATGCGAACAGCATAGATATGGAGTGGTACACCAATTACAAAAACAGCAGCTATGAGATATGGAGTTCAGATGATAATGTCAACTATACATCCGTAGCTGTCGTTTCGGATGCAACTACCTATCAGTACCCGATCACCGATGACTTTGAAACAAAATACTTCAAGGTTTCCCTTATCACCAATTACGGCGAGAGAATTGAATCAGTACCTTTTGTTGTAACAAAAACAGAAGATGGCTATTCTGTTGATTTTCTTGACAGCGACGGTGACGGGCTTCCGGACATTTATGAGAATATGATCGGTACAGATTTGAATAATCCCGATACTGATGGCGATGGACTGACCGATTATCAGGAAGTATACATAACAGGAACAGATCCTACAAAGTACGATTCAGTAACCGAGGGTGTTTCGGACGCTGATGCAGATTCTGACAGTGACGGATTGACCAATGCCCAGGAAATAGAGCTTGGAACTGATCCAAGAAATGATGATACGGACAATGACGGACTTTCAGATTACGATGAAATTAATATTTACGGAACTGATCCTCTCGTTCCGGACACAGACGGTGATGGCTTAAAAGATGGCGATGAGCCGTATATTGGACTTGACCCGACAAATCCTGAAACATTTGACGTTCCCGATGCGGAATATGTAAGCAATCAGACTATTGCCGAGAACAGCGAGGCTCTTAGGGAGATCAATACTGACGATAGTCCTTACAAAATGTCTATTGAAATTGAATCGACAGGTTATGTTGAGGGTAATTTAAAAGCAAAGGAAACAAGCTACTCAAAAGCAATAAGAAATGACGCCATTCTTGGCATTGCACCGGAGTTAACTTGTGGCAACTCTTGCAATATCAGCAAGGTTGTGTTAAAATTTAATATAGCTGATGAATCCGTAGACAATGAACTTAATCTATTCCCTGATGAGCCGGATTTACAAGGATTAAAACGTCTTACAATCTTCAAATACTTTGAAGATATGAATATGCTTCTGCCCATTGAAACAAAGTATGACCTTGAAAACAATACAATTTACACGGAGGTTGACGAACTTGGCACATACTGTATAATGGACATGGAGAAATGGCTTGCCAACCTTGGAATCGGCATTAACGAAGCTGAACCTATGTTGATGTCCTTTGAGGCTGAAGCGGTAGAAGATATAGCTGCTGAATTCAATGAAGAGTCTACACGTGTAGAATTTTCTGAAGAAACACTCGCTGAAATAAATGACGAGGAAGATACTCTTACTGAAGAAACTTTTGCTCCTGCAATGTTTGCTGCTGCTCAGACCAGAGGCGCTGTTACCGTTCAGACACCCGTTGATATTGCGTTCCTTATTCAGACTTCCGGTCAGCTTGAGGATACATTTAATTCACAATGCGAAATGATTGGTAATTTGATGGATTCCCTAATTGCTCAATACGGGAATGGTAATGTACGTTTCTGTCTTATTACTTATAATTTGAATGGAGCACAAGCTCTGAAATTTACATCTGACGGAAATATATGGTTTACCAACAGTGTGGCTGTTAAAATGGCTCTTAGCGCACAGCAATATGTGTACACTTCAGGTTATACTGATAGAGGTAATGCGTTTAAACTATTACAAAATAATGTTATTTTTAAAGAAACATCGGCAAAATTTATTTTTCAGGTAATGAATGGTTCTACGAATGTTGGTTCAATGTATTTTGATCAAATAAATACATGTGCGAAATTAGGCATAAATTATTCCGAGTTAATGCCGGCAGGTTACAGTTACATTGATCCTTCTTATGGACAGCAGGTAGATAATGCGATAAAGAGTACTGGCGGACTTAATCTAACATATGGTACAAATTCAGAGAGTAGTGTTTATAATCATATTGTGGGTAATGTTGCTCCACCTCATGTTGAATTTAAAGCCGTACTGCCAACAAATTGGGAAACGATAACCCTAAAAAATATTTTAGACCCTAATAACGGAGCAAACTCAGATAATGATGATTTAACAGACTGGCAAGAAGTTGATACTGAAAGTGGGCTTATTACATGGGATAACGATGGCAATATTCAGTTGCCAACTTTTAAGGATTGCTTAGAGAAAGCAAGCAATAAATTTTATGTTAGAAATGTTTTAGAGACATATTTAAAATATGCTCCAAGTACAATATGGAAAGTTTTTTTAAACGCTGAAATATTGCCGATTCATTCCAATCCTTGCGATGCAGATACAGATGGTGATGGTCTTTTAGATCACGAAGAAGTGATATATACAGGTTATACCGATCCATTAATACTATATGTATCATCACCATTTTCTAAGGATTCTGATGGAGATGATATTTATGATAAGTATGACTTAGAACCTTGGATTGTAAATGAATCATATGATAGAAATGCCGTATATGATTACATGAAGAAGTGGTCCGGAGATTATGACACAGTTGGTGAAAAGTACAATTATAGTGAGTATCCTAACTTTTCAGAATTAAGCGATAAAATGACTGATTGTACTAATTTTGCTTCTCAATGTTTATGTGCAGGTGGATTTAAAATGAATAATGATTGGTATTTTGGGAAAGCTGAAGGCTTAGCATCGCATATTCATGGATTATTTTCTCATACAGGAACATGGGATTATGGCTGGACTAAATCATGGTCTGTTGTAGTTGATAATTATAACTATTTTCGTTCTGAAGAATACGCGATGTATGAGGTATCTATAGGTAGAGATGAATCTATTGAGGAAGCTATATCCAAATATGATATACGTATGGGAGATTTGATTTACTTTTGTAAAGAAAAAGGACCAACACATACAGCAATAATATCCAGTGTGCAGAAAGATGAGATTCTTTATGCTGGTCATACCAAACCAAGATGGAACAAGAAACTATCAGAAACATTTGACGAAAATGAAGATTATACAAATGTCATCATTGTTTGCTTAAACGGTAGGGTTCCAGCATGAAGAGAAAAAACATAATTTGTGTAGCCTCTAGCATTTTTATTATAATCTTATTGGTATGTGTAATAATCAAATTAACTTGTATCGTTAATCTAGATGATGGTTCATCAACATCGATATCTGATGCTGAATATCTTGAAGTATCGGACTTAAGAAAATTATATATATTTATAGATGACGATGAAAAAAATCTTTTAGAAGAATTAGCAAAAAATATGATTTTGGATTCCTATTATAATAATGGATTTAATGATCAATATACAACCATTGTTTCTAATGATATTTTTAAAAGACTGAATCCAAATAATACAGGAAATAAGTTCGATTTTGAATTAATCAGCGTGGATGTGCAATGCCTATGTAGTGAAGATAAGGCTATTGTATTTTTTACTAAGGATTGTTCTATGCAATCGAGCAGCAATAGAATTGAATGTAAAATAGTTACAGACGGATCCATCCTTGATAGACTATACTTTGAAAAAATTAATGATGAGTGGAAAGTGGTATCTTTTTTACAATCGGCATGATTTTTGACTACCTAAAAATATCATATTAATATGCATAATCATGGGACTGCTGCAGCGTGTGCTCAACAGTCCCATTTTTCTCTCACTTGAAACTAAGAATATTACTGCGAATTTTCATTATTTAATTACAAAAAGAAAATATTAATAAATCAAGAACAAGCCTTACAGTTTACGTCGAATAAATTTATTTCGGGTAAAGAAGTTGAATATATTGTCTTAAAATGGTATGATACAATTGTTAGAGTGTAATAAAACAAAAAAGTGGTGATATATATGTTAAAAGAAATTATGGCACGAATTGCAGGAATAGTGGTAATAATTATTATTGCAATTATAGTAAATTTTGTATTAAAAAGAATTCCAAACGATTCAAACATCAAAAGATTTACGGAAATGGGGTAGAATAATAACCAATGTTGCTACAACAGTAATAACGATTTTAACATTTATATTTCCGTGGATATCTTCTCCGATATTTGATGAAGATACTGAAGAATATTATGACGAACCATCATATTCTGAGGTCGTAACAACATCAAGCACTACTAATAAGACTACCACCGCTTCAACAACGAAAACTACTACCACTACTACTAATAATACCACTACAACTGAACCCCCTACAGAAAAAAGCGGTAATACTTACATTGATGCTATATCGCTGACAATAGGTGAAACATATGAAAAAACTTTTACATATTCAGAGGATAATGATAATTGTGTTTGGTATATTATAAATATTTCCGAAGACGGTTTATTATCATTAACGTTAAATGCTTCTGCTGGAGTGTATTGCAATATTAATTTAATATGTATCAATGGAAATGATAGACTTAATTATGATTGCGGACAGGATCGCATACTAAATCTTAACACGCCTATCCAAGCGGGTGAATATTATATAAAAATATCCTATGAGCAATCAGGTACATATTCTTTAAATAGTCAATTTAGTACAAGCGGATATAGTAAAGATGAGGAAATAAATTCACCATATCAAAATGCTAAACTGATTGAATCCAATACTTTAAATGGCCATATAGGATATAAAAGTAACCAGCCTAACGAAACCGATACTGATGATTTTTATAAACTAATTTTGAATTCTTTTCAATTATATACCTTTAATCTTACTATGGATTCAGATTTAAAAGCAAAGATATTTGTCATTGCTTCTGATGGCGCAACAGAAATATATAGCGATTACGGCAAGAATAAAGAAATTAAGCTTATTTGTCCGCTACAATCAGGAACCTACTATATTCGTATAGAGTGTTTGGAAAACTATGGCGGCTATCAATTGCAGATGAATTCTGTTGAAATAAAAAATTTGGACAGTGAACCTAATAATACATATCAAAATTCAATTGAAACAAAAGCTGATGAAACAATTAATGGTTCTATAGGCTTTGTAAACGATAAAAAAGAATACGATCAATATGATTGGTATATGTTTAATATTAATGAAAGGAAGCATATCATAATAAACACAAATTCACCAGAGCCATTTCAATACGAAATAAGATTGATTGGTACAGATGGAGAGCAAACTCTATCTTATACTACCTGTCGTGGTGAAATAGAAACTATTGAGTACGATTTAGAACCTGGTAGGTACTATATAAGAATTTATTCTTCCAATTATGGGGAATATGAGTTTAGTTATAATTTAAATTATGATTTTAACGATGGCTAACTTATTGGAATAATATAACATGAGGAGTATAACAAAAGCTTTTAAAGCCGAAAGTTATACTCCTTTTTCTTAACAGACCTTTTTGTTTTAAAAGCAGAAAGGTCTTTTTTATGCCCATTTTTAATTATTGGCAATGTTTTATTGCCAAATACCCATAAGCCTTCGTTTTGATTCAGAACGAAAAATCAAAACGGAGGTAAAAATATGAGCTATAATCATGGCTTGGAGGAAAAGAAATTTAAAGAACAGTGGCAGAAAACCGCTGAGGAGTACAGAAAAGCAGGGATGACTGAGAAACAGATAGCGGAAATTTATGAGTTTGACCGTGAGGTTTTCAACTCCAATCGGCGTTACAGAGAAAAAACAGTTGGACTGTTTGATAATTCAAACAGCAGAACGCTGACGGTTTATGATGATTATTCGACAAACAATCGTTATGGCTGGATCGATGAGATTGAGGACATGGAAGTGTATTCGCAGATCATGTCCTTGCCGGAAATCTGGCGTGAAGCTTTTACAATGTACATATTTGACGGGTACACTCAAAATGAAATTTCGTCAATTTTACTAAGAAATCAGTCGAATATATCCCGCGTAATTGATAAAATTGCTGAAATTTTAAGAAGTCAATTTTCAAACGCATAAAAAGGGTGTTCTCATCGGCTACAAGGTGAAAGGGAAAAAGGAGCGATCCAAATCCCTGAGAATCTTGACAACAGAATAACAGCATCGGGAAAACGTTAATCCTGCGGCCGGTATAAAATCTCGGCAGCCGCATGAACCATACGCCACGACCTCAGTTGAGCGAGCGATCAATATGACGTTCAGACCTTTGGACAGCAACCAAAGCAGGCGATGAAACGCAGGAGGATAATGATACTTCCGCCCAGCCACAGACTCAAGCAATGGGGGCGGCTCTATGAGAACCATAGTGGAGTGAGAGGCTCATGAGATGAATAAGCTGTTCATCGTTCCCGATGTTCCGCCGTGACGGGTATCTAGGATAAATATCACGGAAATTCGTCTGAAACTTACGAATCAGACGAAGGCAAAACGAATTAATAAGGCGGTTTGCATTCTTTTGCAGACCGCCTGTTACATATAAAAATAAAAGGTCAGGAGGCTGATATATGAAAGATAACGATATTCCTGAGAAATCAGATTTTTATAAATTTGGAGTAAACATTCCTGTACCAACAGTCAGGTTATCAAACAAACACCCATGTTATGGTTGTGTGTGGTATGACAAGAATGCTGATGTTCTTTTCTGCCCGTTTCATAACTGCGTTAGGAACAAAAAAGGCTTTGAAGTTCCGCAAAAGGTGGCGAAATGAAATGCTGATCAAACGAGGAGATATTTTTTACGCAGATTTAGATCCCGTAGTCGGTTCTGAGCAAGGCGGTGTTCGTCCCGTGCTGGTGGTTCAGAACAATATCGGAAACAGGCATAGTCCCACGCTTGTGGTTCTGCCGCTGTCAACAGTTAAGAAAAACAAGCTTCCTACGCATATCTGCATAAGAAATTCAAAAATACTGCCTAAAGATTCGGTCATTCTTGCCGAGCAGATTAGGACAATAGACCGCAGCAGACTTCGGAGCTATATAGGCTCATTGGACAGCGGGATAATAAATAAAATCGATGAGGCAATGAAAATAAGTATAGGAGTGGATTTTGATGACTAAATTCGGACAAGCAGAATACGGCGATTTTATGGCAAGAATGTTTGCCGATAAGCTTGATGAAATTCTTGAAACTACCGAAAAACAGAATTTCAACCGCAGAAACACAGAAGATATTTACAAAGAATTTGTATCGTCAAAAGATGCAGCTTAAGGAGGTATTAAGATGTTAGGATTTTTTATTGGCTTGTTTGTCGGAGCTTTTATCGGCATGACCGCAATGTGTCTTTGCACAGCGGCAGGGCAAGCAGACAAACATGAAAACTGCACAGATTCGGACAAAGAAATTCATTGAGTTTGATGATACCATTCCTAAAAAATTTGTGGTATCCTTGTTGGTTGAAAGGAGTGTGAGGAAATGCCGACAGTAACGGTAATACAGCCGACAATCACAGAAGAACAAAATACGAAGATCCGTTGTGCCGCATATTGCAGAGTAAGTTCAGACAGCGAAGATCAGCTTAATTCCTTTATGGCTCAGACAAGATACTACAGTCAGTTTTTTGAGAACTCCGAAACGGAAGAACTGATCGATCTGTACGCCGACGAGGGTATAACAGGTACCCGTGAGGACAAGCGTGACGAGTTTCAGAGAATGATAAAAGATTGCCGCAAAGGGAGGATAGACAGGATATACACCAAGTCTATCAGCCGATTTGCCCGAAACACTAAAGATTGTCTGAAAAACGTTCGTGAACTGAAATCTCTTGGTATTACGGTGTTTTTCGAGAAAGAGAATATCGATACAGCTAATATGACCGATGAAATGATGATAACAATAATGGGCGGTCTGGCTCAGGAGGAATCGACTTCGATTTCGCAGAATATGCGGTGGAGCATAAAAAAGCGAATGGAAAACGGCACAATGAAAATGTGCAACTCGGTGTTTGGATATGAACTTGTCAACGGTGAATTGATCTTAAATCAGGATGAAGCCCGGATAGTCAGAAAAATATTTGATTGGTATCTGAACGGATACGGAAGTGAAAAAATCGCTCAGATGTTAAATGAAATGGGAATTGGAAAAAGAGGTAGATCATGCCACTGGACAGGACCTACCGTGAGAGTTATGCTTAAAAATGAAAAATACATCGGAGATCAGCTGTTTCAGAAACGGTTTACAACAACCGTTTTGCCTCGTAAAAATTTGCCGAACAGAGGAGAATTACCTCAGTATTATTACACCGGATGTCATGAAGCCGTCATTTCAAAAGATGTATTTGACAGAGTGCAGGAATTAATACGTCTTCGGGGTGAAAATAAGCGGAATGAAAGCCGCGGTAATATACTGTCCAAGAAAATCAAATGCGGTGAATGCGGAACTACTTTCCGTATGAAAAATTGCAGAGGAAAAATATATTGGGTTTGCAGACTTCATACCGATGAAATAGAAAAGTGCTCGGTAAAACCAATAAATCAAGATAATATCCACTCTGCTTTTATCAGATTATGCAATAAACTTTGGTACAATTACAAACAAATCCTTGTACCTTTTCAAACAGCGCTGCATGATCTGAAACTCCGAAAACTCAGCAGTAAAACTCAGGTAATGGACATTCACAAGCAAACCGCCAAGCTTCGTGAACAGACACACGTCCTTGCAAGACTGAAAACCAAAGGGTTTCTGGACGAGGTAAAATACATTGAGCAGACTACGGAGCTTACAGCAAAAATCAATAAGCTGCAGGCCGAACTGAAAAAGCTTACCCGTTCCGATGACGAGGACGAAACAATTGACCAAATAGAAATGCTGATAGACTTTTTTGAAAAACAAAGTAATCCAATAACAGAATTTGACGAGTCGACGTTTGAGGGCATAGTTGAAAAGATCGTTGTGATAAATCAGCATGAGCTGGAATTTCACTTAATCGGCGGTTTAAAATTTAATGAGAAGATAAAATAGACAATTTCTACATCATAAATTTATTGCCTTTGGATATAGCTATTTCAAAGGCTTTATGGTATTGTTGTTTTCGGAGGTGAAATTAATATGCTCAAAAACAGAGTAATCCCATTCGGCTACTGCATGAAAAACGGCGAAATAACCACCGAGCCTAAAGAGGTTTACGCAGTTGCAACAATTTTCAGCGAATATCTTAATGGCAAAAGTCTTTTGCAGATTGCAAAGCTTATGGAGTCCGAAAAAATCCGATACAACAGTGATTCCGATCATTGGAACAAAAACATGGTCAAGCGGATCATAGAAAATGAAAAGTATCTGGGAACTGACAAATATCCGCAGTTGATCGATGAGGATATCTTCAGACAAGCAAATGAAAAGCGAGTGAGAAAAGCAAATTCACTTTGCACAATTTCAGAAGACCTATCGGAAATCCGAAAGGTTACATACTGCGCCGAATGCGGAGAAAAGGTTTTCAGAAAAACCAACGGCAAGGGTCGTGAATACTGGAATTGTGAAAACCCCGACTGCTTTAAATTTGAATATCGCATGACAGATCAGATGATAATGGGAGCAGTGATCACTGTTCTGAACTCTGCTGCTGCAAACCCAAGTTTAATTGAATGCGGCGGAGAGGTCAGCACATATTCCCCGACATCAGACATAGTCAGTCAGCAGAATGAGATAAATCGGATGACCGATGTATCTCAGATCAATTTTGAAAGAATAAAATCTGAGATCTTCAAGCTTGCCGAAATGAAATACGACTGCTGTACCTACAGCGACAGTCCGCAAAAAACAGAGAAAATCAAGGCTGTTCTTAAAGACCACGAGCAATTAAATACATTAGATATTGGCTTATTCAAAGCGTGTATTTCACGAATCTGGATAAGCCATTTTTGTACCATAGAGGTTGAATTTATCAACGGAGTACACATCAAAAATATCACAGAAAGGAATGACAAAAATGTCCACAGCTCCGAATGTAACGGTAATCCCTGCGAAAGTGCAGACAACGGAAAACCGTGATAAATATCACCAATTAAGAGTTGCCGCATACTGCCGTGTCAGCACAGAACAAGAGGAACAGCAGAATTCATATCAGGTACAGATCGCCTATTACACCGATTTGATCAACCGAAAAAAGGAATGGACGCTTGCCGGAGTTTTTGCCGACGAAGGGATCAGCGGAACTCAGACAAAGAAAAGGACAGAGTTTAACCGAATGATAAGAATGTGCAAAAACAAAAAGATCGACCTTGTGATAACGAAATCAATTTCAAGATTTGCCCGAAATACGGTGGATTGCCTTGAATATGTTCGACAGCTTAAAGACTTGGGTATTGGCGTGATTTTTGAAAAGGAAAACATAAACACGCTGACAATGACAAGCGAGTTTATGATTGCTTTGTACGGTTCATTCGCACAGGCTGAAAGTGAATCCATAAGCAAAAATGTTTCATGGGGAAAGGAAAAAGCCTACCGTGAGGGCAAGGTGTCCTTTCAGTATAAATATCTGCTGGGTTACAAAAAAGGTGCAGACGGCAAGCCGGAGATAGTTCCCAATGAGGCTGAAACTGTACGGTTGATCTTCAGTCTTTATCTTGACGGATATACCTTACATAACATCGCTCAGACCTTAATGAATCAAAAAAGAATTACCGCAACTGGTAAAAGTGAGTGGTCTAAGGGTGAAATTCAGAGAATTCTGAAAAATGAGAAGTATGTGGGAGATGCACTTTTGCAAAAAACTTTCACGGTCGATTGCATTACACACAAAGTTGTGAAAAATAACGGAGAGCGCCCGATGTATCTTATTACAGATCATCATACTCCCATAATCGATCGTGATACCTTTAACCGAGTACAGCAGGAAATTGCAAGGCGAAGTTCAAAAAGAAAAATATCCGATCATACCAAAACAGAGCAAGGAAAATACAGTGGAAAATATGCATTGTCCGAATTGTTGATATGCGGAAATTGCGGAACTCCGTACAGGCGCAGAATATGGACAAAAAACGGGAAAAAGCAAGTGGTCTGGCGGTGTATCAGCCGTCTGGAACACGGTAAAAAATACTGCCCCGATTCGCCTACGATCAAGGAAGAAAACCTGCACCGTGGAATTATTCGTTCGATAAATAACTACTATTCCTGCCGTGACGATATTGTTCGGATATTAAAAGCTAATATCGGATCGGTGTTGGAGTGCCAGGGGCAGGAGGAAATACTTTCGATTGAAAAGCGACTGAAAGAGATCGACCAAGCAAGAACGGATCTGGTCGGACTGATAGTTTCCGGCGGCTGTGACGAGGACAAGCTTGACAGTGAGTTTGCAAAGCTTTATGCCGAGGAACAAGAGTTAAGCGAACGATTGGAAATGCTCAAATCGCAGAATAAAACTTCTGCCGAAACTCAGCAAAAGCTTGATAAGATCACGGACATGATAGAGCATGAAAAATTCGAGTTGGAAACCTTTGATAATGTGTTGATCAGAAAGCTCATCGAATGTGTAAAAGTCTTAAGTAAAACCGAAATACTGGTGATCTTCAAGGGCGGGTATGAAGTCAGAACGGAAATTGAATAATGTGAAAACAGCTTGCGGAGAAATCTGCAGGCTGTTTTTTTCGGAAACGAGGTGAAAATTAAATGGCGAAAAATTTTGAGGGAATAAAAAACCAACGTTACGGAGTTGAAATTGAATGCACCGGCTTAACAAGATCGTCAGCGGCAAAGGCGGTGGCAAAGGTTTTGGGCGGTTCGCCGGAGCATTACGGCGGCAGTTATGACAGATATGATGTTAAAGACAGTAAAAACAGAACATGGAAGATCATGTCCGACGCAAGTATACGATGTACAACGAAGAACGGCTCTTCGGCTTCAAAGCTGTATTCTGTGGAGCTTGTAACTCCGATTCTGGAATACGAGGATATGCCGACGCTTCAGGAGGTCGTTCGTTCTATTCGCCGAAGCGGAGGCATTTGCAACGAGTCCACAGGAATTCATATTCACATTGATTTTTCTCCGTATGACGCGCAAAAGCTTAGAAATCTTGTAAATATTTTTGCAAGCAAGGAGGATATTGTTGCTCGCCACGCAAAATCCGAAAAACGCAAAAATGCGGAATAACTCGGAATTAGCATAGAAAACCCACGAAAGTGGCGCAAATGCGGCGGTTTGAATATGCAAAAAGTTGACGTGCTTTGCGGATAAGAAAATTGAATGTCAAAAAAATAAGGTCTTAAAATGCAATTTTAAAAGCATTTTAAGACCTTTAAATTTTACCTTTTTAGAACGTTTTAGAACTGTTTTCAAATTTTAAAATTGTCACAAAACAGCGTATTTACGCATTTTAAAGCTATAACGTTTATAAAATAGTTTGAATGTTCAATTGAAAAATCTCATTGAAAGATTTCCATATTTTATACGGGAATATAGGAACTAAAAATTCGATTAATGGGAACTAGTTCCCATTAACTTATCAATGTCCCACTGTGCGGCTCGAACAATCACTACAGTCGGAAGATCAAGCACAAGTTGCTTAGTTTCATATTTTTATATCATACAGTTCCAATAACCTTTCCCCGGCAATAGATACTATCATAATCATGCAGCGGAATATCATCATAATCCGGGTTAAGGGAAATCAAGCGATCTCCGCCGAACTTCTTTATAAATCCTTCCCCGTTAAGTATAAAAATGCCTATCTCGCCGATCTCAACAGATGGCTGCGAGGCTATCAGAACTACGTCTCCGTCGTGGAATACAGGCTCCATGCTGTTGCCAGACACTCTTAGAGCAAAATTAGCCTCAAGAGTGAGCTGCGTTTTCTTAACCTCCAACATACCTTTTTCGCAGCCATCCAGATCAACGCCAGTTCCGGCACTGACAGGCAACGAATAGTACTCTATGAAAACACTGTTTTCAAGCTCTTTTAATGGTATTTTTGACTGCTCAAAAAGGACCTTGGCACGTTCGAGGACTTGACCCTTTTTCATTAAATCTAATTCCTTATAATATGTAAGTAACTCCTGCTCATCAGCGGTCAACTGTTCCGCTAGTGAGCTTTTTTCTTTGCCGTAAACAAGGTAATCTATTGAAACATCAAAAAATTCAGCAATTTCAATTAGATATTTTCTATATGATTTGCTTTTCCCAGACTTCCATTCTGAAAAAGCAACATTATTTAATTTCAGGTAATTAGTCAATTCTTTTTGCTCTCGATTGCCTAAAAGCATAGTTATTCTATCCAAAATATCCAAAATTCAATCATCTCCTTTGTTACTTATCACAAAATTAGCGTTTTTCTAATTTCGAGTTAGAATTTCACTTGGCAATTAGAAAAAATCTAGTTATAATTTACTATAGGGTAACCTCTAGGGCATAGTTACCCCATGATAAATTAAGTTTAACACAAAAAGCGTTAAACGTCAATCGAAAAAGGAGGAATTTTAATGAATAAGTATAAGATTAAGGAAACCGATGTGAATATGTATGAGTACAGAGGCTATACGATATCAGGTAACGATAGGATAGGCTATGTTTGCATATCACCTTACGGGGCTTTCTCGCCAAAGGCTTATAATACAATCGAGGATGCTAAGGCAGCAATAGATGATGATCTTGATTGCATAGCTGAAAAATACGGCGAGCAGCAAACAAGGGCGGAACAAACTCCGCCAATAAGAGGATATATAATGAATAAAGCTTTATTCGTAGAAAAAGAGCTCTACTTCCTGCTCCATGCCGCCAATGATGATGTTGATGATATAACTTACTGCGAAGACAACGGAGAAGAGTGGGTGCTTGTAACCATGAAGAACGGTCATGTGTATGATATAGGCATCACAGGAGACAGTCCGCTTGCTGCCGCTAAAGACGTTATCACCGTTATGATGTATAAGTAAGGAGGGTTTATTATGAAAAAACTTACGGACGAGGGAAAGGTGCTTACCATGTTTGCCATTATCATGCTATGGTGTGCCATAACAAGTCTTAGCGGACATTCCGAGTTCTGGATCATACCGTTGCTTACACTATCCGGATTGATCTGTATGCACCTTATCCTCTCTCTTATCAGAGATATATACTTTGCTAAAAGGAGGGAACGCCTTTATGAGCGCAGATATTGGGAAAAGCATAAAGCAGATTAGAGAGCAGCGTGATCTTAATCAGAGAGAGCTTGCTAAGTATGCGGGGATCAGCAATGTGACCGTGTGCAAGATAGAGCAGGGCGTTTTGACGCCCTCTCTTAAGACTACGATCAGGATAGCCAATGTGCTGCAATGCAGTCTTGACGATCTGTGCGGCAGATCACGAAACAGCCGAAACAGCCGACAGTAACTCGGCTGTCTGCCGGGGACGGTCTCCCGGTACTGATGATGGCAGACCAAAATATGCAGGTGCCGTGCTTGCCCGCCATAGGGGATATAGTGAATCACCTGCAGCTTGCAAGCTCAGAGGTAACGACTTAGATCTTGAACCAAGCCTGTCATACAGTCTGTAAACCGAGGACATAAAATATCGGTAGCGTATGACTTAAAAACCACGTGTTCTGGCTACGTGTCGTCGGGTTGAATTAGCCGAGGTACAGGTTTTGTTATAAGGGTTCCGACTTTCCTTAAGGTGCGAACTCGTAAATGCAAGCTGAGAGCGCATGAGCTTAATGTTTGCACCAGCTGGAACGTTTTTTGTATTTTTATAACACAGTCTAAAGACAACATAAAGATACCGCCCGTCTGAGCGTATCAGACCCACTTAGGATAACTTTTTATCCTATCTACCTTGCCGTTTCGGTAATAATCGGGGCGGCTAAATGTTCACGCATGGTGCTAGGTTCGCAAGCGTAAGCCTATCAGGTGCAAGTCCTGATGTGAAAGCCAACTCAATCAACCTAGTCGACAAGGTTGTGCAACGCAGTATAAGTGCGCAGGGTACTCTTTCGGAAGGAGTAGACTTATACATTCCGATTTTTCTAGCCGAAACCGAGCCGCAACAGGCGGTTCGGTCTGCCGGGGACGGTCTCCCGGTACTGATGATGGCAGACCGAGAAAGGAAGTGTAACCAATGAAATACAAGGAATTTAAAACACAAGTACTGTCTCATGCGGTGGGACAAGCCCGGCTTCTGGCTCAGGCAAGCTGCCTTGAGGACATAAAAATAGAGCCTGAACAGCTCCGCAGGAATGTTGCGACCATTCTTGCAGTATTGACCGAAACAGAAGATTTTCTGTCCGACCTCGTAAACAACCGTTCTGGCTCTGATACTTAGTATATCAGAAAACATTAGTTTTGTCAAGTAACTTCGGGAGGTGATGATGTGGAATATTTGACGGTTGCCAAAACTGCTGATCTTAAAGGCTGCAGTGAACGATATATAAAGAAACTGTGCAAGGACGGAAAATTGTCATGCAATATCGAAATCAACGACAGGAACCGTCCTAAATATATGATCCCAATATCATCACTCCCCGAAGGCCTGCAGGCAAAATACTATGCTCAGAAAAGAGCGGAAGCGGGCTTAGAACTTGTTGCACAGCCTGTTAAAAATGCGTTAAAACAGCCCAAAAAGCCTGTGAAAACGTCAATCGAAGAGTTTTCCGAAGATGAGCGTGATGAAATCGCACTCTGGGTAGATATCCTCAGAGACTGGCAGCGTTACCGGGATCAATACCCCGGAAAGAAAACCGAAGTGGATAAGCTTTACGTCGGCAAGTGTCAGCTCGAGCATAATGATATCAAAGTGTCGGTGGATATACTATACCGCAAGTATGCAGCCTACAGAAATAATAATCTGCAGGGGCTTTGTGAAAATCGAGGCGGAGCCAATAAGGGTAAGAGCAGTATCCCACCGGAGCTGTGGGAGCAGTTTTGCTATTTCTATCTTTCCGAAAACAAACCTACCGTTTCGCGTTGTTACGACCTAACGCTTGAATGTGCAAAAGAGTGGTATCCGTCAATGGTATCAAACTTCCCGTCAGACAATACTTTCAGGCGGCATATAAAGTCGGAAATACCACAAGCCGTGCTTACATATATGCGCGACGGCGATAAGGCTATGAAAGATAAATGCCTGCCATATATCAGCCGTATGTACGACGGTCTCCACGCTAACGACGTCTGGATCGCAGATAACCACACGTTCGATATACAGTCCTACGATGAAGATAACGGCACGATCCACAGGCTGTACCTTACAGCCTTTTTGGATGCCAAAAGCGGAGTGCTGGTCGGCTGGAATATATGCGACAGTCCGAACTCCCAGTCAACAATCATCGCATTAAGGCATGGAATTATGCGGTTTGGCATTCCGAAAGCCGTATATTTTGATAACGGTCGAGAGTTTTTGACCCATGACGTTGGCGGAAAAGGTCATCGAAGCAGGAAAACCGATAACCCTGAGATCGAACCACCGACAATACTCCAAAGGCTTGGAATCACGATGCATAACGCAATCGTCCGTAACGCTAAAGCAAAGCCTATTGAGCGTACATTTAGCACGGTCACAATGCAGTTTGCAAGAATGTTTGAAGGTTACTGCGGCGGCACTATTATGCAGCGACCTGAGAGCCTTAAGCGTAGAATTAAAGAAGGCAAGATTCCCTGCGACTTTGAGATTAGAGAATATATTGATATGTATATTGACGGTGATTTTAATATGCAGGAATATGGCGGAGCTGAGACAAAGTACAAAGGAATGAGTCGTATTGACGTATGGAATATGGATATAAAGTCTGTAGGAATACGCAAAGCTCCGGAAGCCGAACTTAATCTTATGCTTATGAGATCAACAAGGGTGCAAAAGATCAAGCGCAACGGCGTATTTGTTGAAATATCCGGCGAAAAGGTCTGGTTTATGGACTATGAAAACACTTACCGTCACCTGGGCGAGGAGGTCTATGTAAGATACGATCCCGCCGATCTTAGAAGCGTAAGGGTTTACGATAAATCGGACCGTTACCTTTGGACTTGGGAATGTGCGGACAAGCTGCTTATAGATTACATCACCGAAAGCAAGGAAGAGATTTCCGATGCAATGGCTTTACAGCGCAGAGTACAACGGTTTATTAAAGCCGAGGCTCAGAATATCACAGATGGCTTAAACTCAGAGCATAAGATCGACCTTATGGAGGCTGCCGCTCTCAAGGCAGCACATGGTAAGCAGAGCTTTAAGATCGTTATGCCGTCCAATGTGATTATGATAAGAGCTGATAATGAACCGGAAAGTATATCAAAGGCTTCCGGAGACGATATTGTGGTCAATATAGATAAAATGAACGAAAACGCCGAGAGGCGGAAGAATAAATGGAGGAGTGATTAATAAATGAAAAAGCTAACAGCTAAACAGGAGTGGGCATTGGAACAGATAAAACAGCTGCAGTACTCGGAAAATCTATCTGCGGCTGCAGTCTGCAAAAAGATTGGTATATCCGATAGCTCATACTCTGCAATTAAGTCAGGTACCTACAACGGCGATGTAGATAAGCAGATGAAAAAAGTAATTGAATACTTTGAAACCAAGCAGGCTGCAGCTGAAATCTATGTCGGCACAGACTATAAGGAAACGTCAATATCGTCTAACGTGTACAAGATCATACGTAACTGTCAGCTTCAGGGCGGTCTTGCCATAGCCTGCGGTGACGCAGGTATAGGCAAAACACAGGCTTGCAGGCAGTATTACCGTGAGCACGGCACAAACTGTACATACATAACGGTAAATCCGTGCATCAAGTCATCAAAATCCGTGCTGGAACTTATCGGTTCTAAGCTGAACGTATCCTCCGGCTCTGTGAGCAGACTCTGGTTGGAAATCTCGTCAAAGCTTTCGGACGGCATGGTGATAATCGTGGACGAAGCCCAGCATCTCACCAGAAATGCCATTGATACTCTCCGAAGCCTTTGCGACTGCTTTGACGAAAAGGGACAGACCCTTGGAATATGCTTTGTCGGCAACGAGACCACGGTAAGCAGACTTGGCGGAAAGCAGAAAGCGGAGTTTGCACAGATACGCAACAGGACGAAGAATACCCGGTTTTACAGCGTTAAGCAGATAAAGAAGAGCGACATCGAAATGCTCTTTCCGGATATCAGAGAGGACGCTGCTGCTGTTGAATTTTTACTGCGTATCGCTCAAAGTCCACAGGCTATCAGAGGAGCGGTCAATCTATACTCCAACGCCCTCGATAACGGCAATGTGACCGCCAAGGGATTGTCTGCAATCGCTAAATATATGGATATGGCGGTATAAAAAGTGAAACGGAGGACAAAAAGAATGAAGCACGGAAAAAATCCCACCAAAGCTCAGAAACGAATAATAGCGTATTACAAGCTTGATCCTGCGGACTGGATGGTTTCGAAGGCGACGGACAAGCAGCTTTGCCTTGTACATAGATATACTGATAAGATACGCTGGATAGACATGGTACGCATCGAGGAGCCGAGGAAAGTAAAGGCGACTAAATATGCATAATAATTTTGAATGTTTTATGAAAGGCAGCGCAGAATGTGCCTTTTTTATGAAAATGTGTTGTGATGACTGTCCGTACTGCGATAAATGCGGCTATTGTGATAATATTTGCAACAGTAACGGAGAATGCAATGAATGCTCAATTGTAGACAAGAAATAATAAGTATCAGAGGGGCTGTGCCCCTCCTGTAATGCAGCCGCCGATCGGCGCAGGTCACAAGCCCTGATAAATGCAGAGTGCAGAAAAACAAGGAGGTAAAAACGCTATGGAAACAAAACATAAAAAGCTTACAAGCAAAGCTGGATTGACGATCCCGAAGGACATCAGACTTGCAGCGGGCTTTGCGGGAGGCATGGCTGTTGACATCGAGAAGACAGCGGACGGTATCATGATTCGCAAGCACAGACCTACCTGTTGCTATTGTGGCAGTGTTGATAATGTGCGCTCTATCAAGGGACGTGATACCTGCAGAAACTGCGCCGAAGAAATCATAGAGGAGGTAAAGACGGCTTATGGATCTGTCTGAAAAGGTAAAACGTTATGCTGAGATCAAGGCGGAAATTTCGGAGCTTAAATCAGAGGCAGACGGCATCGAGGCTGATATCCTTAAGGCTTCGGAAGCCGACCTGCAGGATACAAAGTTTAAATCTGCTGTCTACAGCGACAATGCTGGCAATGCAATCACAGTCACCAACGCCGACAACGTTAAGCTTGTGTACCCAACAATGCTTAAGGAGATCTTTGGTAAAGCGTACGGCGACGTTGTAAAAGAGGACGTAACCTACACCTTGTCAGAATCTGCAAAACGCTTGCTTTCCGCCGTTTACAACAAGGAGTACATAAAGGACGGCAGCGTTGCTAAGATACTGGATGGGCTTGGGCTTGACGATAAGAGCCGCAAAGTTCTGGAGAAAAAGCTTAAGGGTGCGAAATATGAGACCGACGTAAAAAATCTTATGCAGCTTGGCGGTCTGGATGAAAAGGCGGCGCAGGAGAACGCTTATCTGGTATCCGAAGCCGTCGCTTGGCAGAATCTTAAACGTCTGCTTATGATTAATAACGAACAGCTTACCGATGAGATTGTGGAGCGTGCTGTGGATATGATTGACAGCGCGGTTGTAGTTGAAAGAACGCCGAAAACGAAATTCACGGCTAAAAAATAAGGACAGGAGGATTTGGATATGGCAACAAAGGAGCAGATTAAAAGAATTTACGGTCTGGGAGCAGGTCTTGGTATTGTCGGCAAAGATAAAGATGATATGCTGCACGAATTGATCTTTAGCATTACCGGTAAAGATTCGGTAAAACAGCTTGACGATAGCGAATTCAAGGCTGTTCAGGCGGAACTTATCAATCGCATGAAGCTTGCCGATCCAAACCATCTGCTGCATAATACCAAATCTAGAAACAAAAAGAAAGAAGCTGAAGAGATCGGCTGCAACGGTATGGCTACGCCTGAACAGCAGCGGCTGTGCTGGAGATACTGCTACAGGCTCAAGGAACTTGACACTAATCCAGAGTCAGCTGACGTTGGAGACAGGCTAATTGGCGTGATAGGCAAAGTACTGGGCGTTACGGCATCAAAAAAGCAGCCGTTTCGGTGGATAGATCAGGAACAGTGTTCTAAGCTTATCGAACAGCTCAAGCGTTATGTTAATTCGGCAGAGCGGCGGGCGAAAAGGCAAGGTGAGAAATATGCCGGAACTTGATATATACGAAGAAGACCTTACTCCAGAGCAGCGGGATATTTACGACTGCATCGGCTCACAGGCATACGAAAAGCTTGTGCAGCGTTACGGTGGTTTGTCAATTTACATTGCAAAAGCTGATTCTGTTATCCGATCGGCACGTGACGAAAAGATACGCAGGGATTTTAACGGATATAACTTCAAGTTTCTTGTCAATAAATATAATCTGTCTGAGCGCACGATCCGCAGCATAACGGCTGAGATAAGGCAGGAAAAGCAAAACGCTCCTATCGAGGGTCAGATTACCTTTGATGAAATATAATTGCAGAAACTCGCTGAAACGCTTCATCTGTAACACCCCCAATATATATGGTACAGTTATTATAACGGATAACGGTACTAAATATATTGGGGGTGTTTTTATGACAAGTCAGCAGATATTTACGATAGTATTTCAGCTCGTTCTTACAGGCGGTATAGGTATTATAACCTACTTTTTAAAGCGGACTATGGACGACATCGATAAATGCAAAAGCGGTCTGGATAAGGTCAGAGAAAATTACGTCTCTAAAGACGAGTTTGACAAGTGCAAGACCGATATTACCGACGTCAAGCAGAACTATCTTACCAAAGAGGATTTTTACAGAGAACAGCTTAAGACTGAACAGAAGCTGGACAAGATCATGGATATCTTGATGGAAATGAAGGGAGAAAAATAGCATGGATATGGAAAAGCAGATGCAGCTTATCAGAGCAGGCAATTTTAAAGAAAATAACGGCTCTGTTATGCGCACTATAAATATGCTCAGATATCAGTATCATAAGCTTAAGAGCGTTGAGTATGCTCTTCCCGATATAACAAAGGGCGAAATTACCGACAGCGTGAACTATCTTTATGAAGCCGGATACATACATCTGAGGACGGTGTTGTCCAAAGAGCCGTCTACGCTGGCAGACAGCGATTTTGACGATCTCGAGGCAAAGCTTACGGCAAAGGGGATCAGCCTGCTTGCCGGAGGTATCAACGACCCCTGCATAAAGCTGTAGGGGGTGCGGATAATGGCAAGAAAGCGCAGAAAGCACTCTAAAATAGACAAGCTGTCGCCGGAACTTAAAGCAACGGTCGAAGATATGATGAAAGCCGATTTTACATATGCGGAGATCGCAGACTATATAAAGGATCAGACCGATCAGCCCATATCAATATCCTCGGTTTGCAGATACGCCGCAAATCTGAATGAATCTGTTGAGACCCTCAGAATGGCTCAGGAGAATTTCAGGGTCATAATGGAGGAGATAAACAAGTATCCGGCTCTCGATACCAGCGAGGGAATAATCAGGCTGCTGTCGCATAACGTGTTGGAATCTATACAGAACACTCCCGAAGAAAAATGGAAGAACATAGACCCGGAAGCCTTGCTCAAACAGGCTACCAGCCTTGTAAAGGCTGCGGCGTATAAAAAGAATATGGATCTGAAAAACGAGGATATCCTTAACGCGGGCTTTGAACAGGTCAAGTCAATGGTGTTCGAGGCAATGGCAAGGGAACGTCCCGATCTTTACAAGGATGTGGCTAAGTTCCTTGAGGAGAAAAGGAGCGATATATGATCTACGTTATTTATGTTCAGAGCGGCAGAGAGCATGACGTTGTTGCCACTCTCAGAGATAAAAATATTAACGCCTATGCGCCTGCTCACGACCTGTTGGAACGTAAAGGCGGCGTGTGGCGCATGGTACGCCGGATGATATTTCCCACATATGTTTTTGTTAACAGTGAAGGCATCACAGACGAGCTTTACTACACCGTGAAAAATACTGTCGGCGTATTGAGATTTTTGGGCAGACCGCCCACTCCGCTGCCGATGAGCGAGGAAGTCAGACTTCGGTGGATACTTGATGTCGAAAATCTTACCGTCAGCCGTGGTTACATAAACAGCGGAAAGGTGACTATCACAGAGGGACTGCTCAAAGGCAGAGAACACTGCATTGTTAAATACAGCAAGCGGCGTAAACGCTGTACGCTGTACTGTGAGATAAACGGCAGGCGTCATTACTTTGACGTTGCTGCAGAACTGGAAAAGATCTGATCATAAGCGTAAGGTTGATTCGTCCCCTGCGCTTAAGCTCAGATTACATAGCGCCGGACATCAACGGAATTTTGAAACAAAAATATCCGAATGGCGAAGCATTGCTATTTGATTTCATTTTAGCGGCGTTTAACGGCGTTATAGCACGTTTTGAAATAATTCTTAGGATAATTTCACACTTGAAAGAGAAAACCCTTAAAACGGGCGTGTAGTTTGAGTTTGAGCGAACGGAGGTGTTAATGTGAATGTAAAGAGAAAACAGGCTATCGACACGCTGTCGGCAGCTGTAAGCAACATTAATGATGTAAAAATACAGACGGATATACAAAGCCTCGGCGAGCTGTCGGAGGCTTTTATTAATACCTCCGACAAGGCAGAACGGAAAAAGCTTGCCACAGATTATAAAAAGCGGCACAAGGAACTTCAGGATTTTTTGGACGACAATCCTGAACTTGTAAACTCCG
Source organism: Ruminococcus bicirculans (ex Wegman et al. 2014) (assembly GCF_000723465.1). Lineage (GTDB taxonomy): Bacteria > Bacillota > Clostridia > Oscillospirales > Ruminococcaceae > Hominimerdicola > Hominimerdicola aceti. The sequence continues at coordinate 609,379 of NZ_HF545617.1, read as the reverse complement.
AAGTGGAGAGAGCTTTGCTTGCGGCGGCTCTGGGCGGCGAATATGCAGAGGAAGAAGTTAGAGTTGACGCCAGAGGGCGCAAAACGATCAGGCGCAGGGTAAAAAAAGTCGCTCCCAATCCGTCCGCCGCTCTGAGCTATTTGCAGAATAAAGACAAAGAAAACTGGTCACCGAATCCCAAGGCTGATCCTGAGCTGGAGGACACGTCGGAAATTGAGGAGGATATCTATGGCAAGGACAACTAAGCCTGAGAAACGCAAAAAGACCATACCCTACAATTTTGGCGATAAGCATAAGGCATATATCCGAAAGTCACAGGACTGCATGATAAACGTTGCCGAGGGAGCGGTAAGAGCCGGAAAGACAGTGGACAACGTTCTTGCTTTTTGTCACGAGCTTAAGACTACTAAAGACAAGATACATCTTGCATCGGCGTCAACACTCGGCAATGCGAAAATCATTCTTGGCGACTGTAACGGCTTTGGTATTGAGCATTTCTTTCGAGGTCAATGCCGCTGGGGTAAGTACAAGGGCAATGAGGCTCTTATCATAAAGGGCAAGGATACAGGATTTAAAACAAGGATCGTCATCTTTTCCGGCGCTATGCTTGCCAGCAGTTATAAGTCCATACGAGGCAACTCTTATGGTATGTGGATAGGTACTGAGATCAATCTGCATCACAAATCATTTGTGCAGGAGGCTTTTAACAGATCTATCGCCGCAGATAAGCGTAAGATATGGTGGGATCTTAACCCGGACAATCCAAAAAGCTGGATATACACCGAGTACATTGACAAGTACCAGCAGGACGCCGCCGATTGCAAATTCCTCGGCGGATACAACTACGCACATTTTACTATTGACGATAACATAAATATCTCAGATCAGCGTAAGGCTGAGGTAAAATCTCAGTACGATCCGACATCTATCTGGTACAAGCGAGATATACTGGGGTTAAGGATAGCGGCAGAGGGTCTTATCTTCCAGAGCTTTGCCAACGACCCCGAAAAGTATATAATACCCGAATCACAGCTTGACAAAAGCAAGATCACATCAATACAGATAGGTATCGACTTCGGCGGCAACAAGTCAAAGACCACATTCGTGGCTACGGCTTTTATTGAGGGCTTTAAAAAGCTTGTCGTTATTGCAGATCACAAAATAGACGGCGGCAAGGGCGAGGTCGGTCCCGATACTATTTACACTGCTTTTATAAAGTTTGTAAAGACGTTATATATGCGTTTTAATCCGCTTTTAATTAAATTTGCATGGGCGGACAACGAAAACCAAGCGGTAATAAACGGTCTGAGAGTAGCCTGTGCCAGAGCAAGACTGATGGTCAAGATCGTGGACTGCTACAAAGCTCCACGAAACGACAGAATATCTATGCTTACGTCTTTGATGGCTCAGGGCAGATTTTGGGTGCTTGACATTTGCAAAAATGTTATCGGAAGCTTGTCGGAGCAGATATGGGATCCTAAAATTCCGGACAGAGACGAGCGTCTTGACGACGGTACTTGCGATATAGATACCGCTGACGCTCTGGAGTACAGCTTTAGCAAATTTATCAAGCCGCTAACGCTGGCAGGAGGTGAAAACATTTGAACAGTGAGATAATAAACTGGCTGAATAATAACTTCGGCTATAACATTTCGACCAACTATTATAATAATATATCCGTATGGAAAGACTGGTGGAAGGGTTTTCATGAACCATTTCATAGGATAACTTTTGAAAACGGAGAAAAACGCAAGAGTCGTGATATGTATACCATGAAAATGGCCAAAAAGGTGTGCGAGGACTGGGCAAGCATATTAATAAACGACAAAACGTTTGTAAAAGTAGATGATGAATACTCGGAAAAGTTCATCGTTGGCGATACCGACAACGGCGGAGTGTTCGGCAGCAACAACTTCTGGGATCAGGCTAACGACCTCATGGAAAAAATGATGTATTCCGGCACTTGTGCCGTTGTGATACGTCTTAAAAATGCTGTGGTAAGCTCAGACGGCAGACTTCTGCCGTCACCGGACGCATGGATAGATCTAAATTACCTTGAGGCGGATAGGATAATAGTCCTATCATCGGACAACGGCATTATCACCGAAGCAGCGTTTTGCTCCGATATCTGTACAAAAGGCAGCAACAAGCTGTATCTTGAGATACACCGTCTGGAAAAAGGCGAATATGTCATAGAAAATCACATCTTTGGAATAAAAGATAAATCGCTGTTGAGCGAAGAACCTCTGCCGGACGGTGTTGCAAGAATAATGCATACAGGATCAGACAAGTCTTGGTTTACCATATGCAAACCTGCTATCGTTAATCCCATTAACGGCAATAATGGGATGGGCTGTGCGGTTTTTGCCGGAGCGATTGACAACTTGAAGGGAGTTGATCTTGCATATAATAATCTTAACTCTGATTTTTGGTTGGGACAGAAAAAAGTGTTTTTAAACAAAAATATGCTTGAAGATATGTCTGGAGATAAAAAGGTTGCTCCCGATGAGGTAAATCAACAACTGTTTTATTATATCGGCGAGACTATGGACGATGGCACGGGTAAGAGTATGGTGCAGGAGCATAATCCCGATCTGAGAGTTGCAGACAATACGGCGGGTATACAGGCACAGCTTGATTATCTCAGCTTTAAGGTGGGATTTGGTACTAAGCATTATCAGTTTAATGCAGGCTCTATAGTAACTGCTACCCAGTACACAGGCGACAAGCAGGACTTGATCCAAAACGCACACAAGCATTTTATAAAAGTTGAGAGCTTTTTGCATGGTCTTGTTAAAACGCTCCTCTGGATAGGCCACAGCTTTATCGACGCACAGGTCAAGGAGGACGCACATATATCCATAGTCTTTGACCAAAGTCCACTGGTAGACGAAAATGCCGAGCGACAACGTGACAAAGATGATGTCACAGCAGGTTTAATGCAGAAGTGGGAATACCGTGTTAAATGGTACGGCGAATCGGAAGAGGAGGCAAAGGCACGTCTTGCAGACGGTGAACCTACCGACGATGAGCTTATGGGCTTTGAGGACGGTGAGGAGTAATGCTTACCCCTCAGACGTTACAAAAACTGCCAGATGACTTGATTGATCTTGTAAGCGAGGTACAGACTGATATAATCAAGTCTATTGCCAAAAAGCTTGTTAAAGCGGACTATCTTACTCCCTCGGCAGAATGGCAGTTGTACAAAGCAAGCCAGTTGAAGATGTCTACAAAAGAGATCACTGCTATGCTTGCAGAATTTACAGGCAAATCAAAGCGGCAGATATCAAAGCTGTACACCGATGCCTGTAAGGAGGCAATCAACAACGACGCCAAGATATACAGAACTTACGGCAAGGACTGCTCCGCCGCTCTGAGGTCGGTGGCATTATCCAACACGCTTAAGGCAGGCGTTAAAAATGCAAATGGTATGACAAAAAATCTGTGTAAGTCCATGGTAGAGTCCTCGCAGGCAACTGTTACTCATCTTATGGACAAGGCATGGTTAAAGGTACAAAGCGGTGCTTTTACATATCAGGATGCTATTTACGACGCAGTTGTCGAGCTTGCTAAACAAGGTATTGCGACTGTAACTTATCCATCGGGTAAGACCGACTGGGCAGACGTTGCAGTGCGGCGTGCGGTAATGACGGGCATAAGTCAGACCGCAGGTCAGATGCAGCTTGATCTTGCCGCAGAAATGGACTGCGATCTGGTTGAGGTCACCGCACACATGGGCGCGCGTCCCTCACACGCTTTATGGCAAGGCAAGGTTTACAGCATTTCGGGCAAATCTAAAAAATACCCTAAACTCAGCACCGCCACAGGCTACGGAACGGGTGACGGCTTGAAAGGCTGGAACTGCCGACATGATTTTTATCCGTTTTTCGAGGGAATTTCCGAACGTGCTAATCTCCCTGTTGACGTGACCGAAAACAACAGACAGTATGAATTATCGCAGAAACAGCGTGCTATGGAGCGGTCTATACGAGCTACAAAAAGACGTTTAGCTGCATATGACGGTGCTATCTCTGAGACGGAAGACGAGGTGCTTAAACGGAGACTGCAAAATCAGTTTGAACGCCACTCGGCTATACTGAAAACTAAGGAAAAACGGCTGTCTGAGTTTTGCGATACGAACGATCTTTATTCCGAAAAGGACAGAGTTCGGGTTGTTGGATTTAACAAGAGTGTTTCGCAGAAAGCGGTATATGGGAATAATCGTTACTTTGTTAAGCAAATGAAAAGCTACGGCATAGAAAATCCGCCGAAAAGCCTTGACATTTTTGAAAATATGAAGTATAATAACTCTCCTGAGTGCAAATTGATGAATGCATATATTACTTCTGTAAAAAAGGGAAAATTTTCTCCGCTTGTAGGTTACGATCATTATAAGAAGTTGCACAATGAGATTAACAACAGTCTTGTTGGTTTAACTACAACTAACGGTATTGAAATAACTGGGCAATCGGATCATTTCATTGAACGTGTTATTGGTGTAATCAAAGATCCTGATACGGGTAAGAAACGTCTTGGCGTTGAACTTCAAGATATTCAGGATGCTTTGACCAATGGTAAAGCAATGAAACCCAAAATTAGCAGGGATAAAAACGGTAACATTTTATATGATGAAGATGGTAAACCTAAAATATCTCAGCTATTTGTTACAGATAAATGTGCAGTATCCATAAATCCTGAAACGGGCGTGCTTATTCAATGTAATCCAAAGTGAGGTGTATTATTATGATATTCAATTTCAAAAAAGATGAATATGAAATGCTTGTCAAATATGGCGATTTTGAAGATTTGGAATACCCATACAAGCTCTTCCCCGAAACAAGTCAGATAGAAATAAATAATAAAGATGTTTCTATGTTTCAATGCATAATTAGCAACATATCAGTTGTTTATGGCATGGACGAAAATCAGAATAATATGACAGATTTCGGATATAAAGCATTGGATATTTATGATAAGGTTTATTTTCAAATTCATAATGAATAAGCTCCCAGCTACTGGGGGCTTTTAATTTTGCAAAAAGGAGCTGATAATTTATGCTTTCAACCCTCATATTGCTTTACGCCCTCGATACAGGGCAAATCCCCGTTGGCTGTTATGTAGCCGCATGGGTCTTCACAATAATAAAAGGTATTTGTTTGGTTATTAAATGCCTTGTAGATTTATCAGATGATTAAAACTGCATTTTAACGATAGTAAAACGCTCTTTCAAGGGCGTTTTATTTATCCTCGTTTTTGCGGAGCAAAAATCCGAGCCGCTTGCGAGGAGATAAATTTTATACTCAAAATTAAGGAGGAAAAATCCCTATGGAACTGAAAGATTTAACAGCTCTCGGTATTACCGAGGAGCAGGCAAACAAGGTGCTTGAACAGCACACAGCGGAGCTGACCGCAGAACAGCAGAAGTACACAGACCTTAACGCAGAACTGGAAACGGCAAAAGGCACGATCTCAGAGCTTACTGATAAGGTCAAAGCATTTGACGGCGAGGACATTGAAGGACTTAAGAAAGCGGCGTCCGACTGGGAAAGCAAGTACAATGCAGATATTGCCGCACTTAAGCTTGACAAGGCTCTGGAACTGTCCCTTGCCGGAGCAAAAGCAAGAGATGTGGACATTGTCAAGTCTCAGCTTGACTCGTCGCTCCTCAAGCTTGACGATGACGGCAAGATCACAGGTCTTACCGAACAGCTTGACAAGCTTAAGGCCGACAAAGCATTTCTCTTTGCGGATGGTGATGAGCCTACCGCAAGGATAGACACCGGTCTTGACCACGGTTCGGCAACAGAAACAACATCAGACGCACAGGCAAGAGCCGTAATGGGTCTGCCTGCGACTAAGTAATTTTACGGAGGTAAAATATTATGGCAAACGCAATTACAAAATTTAAAACCTACATCGCACTGCTTGACGAGGTTTACAAGCAGGCATCTTTGACCGCCGATCTCGACAGCGATCCTACTCTTGTTAAAGCGGGCGCAAACGCAAATGAGATCATAATCCCTAAGATCTCTATGGACGGTCTGGCGGACTACTCCAGAAACAGTGGCTATGTAAAGGGCGACGTTACTCTTACAAACGAGACTGTTACCTTTAATTACGACAGAGGTCGTAAATTCAGCGTTGACAATATGGACAATGAGGAGACTGCAGGACTTGCTTTCGGCAGACTGTCCTCAGAGTTTATCCGCGTCAAGGTTGCTCCCGAACAGGACGCATTCAGGTTCGCGACCTATGCAGGTACAACAGGCATATCTAAGGTTTCTGCAGGAGCAACACTTTCATCGGGTAATGATGTCCTTACCGCTCTGATCACTGCACAGAACAAAATGGACGAAGACGAAGTATTGCCGGAAAACCGTATTCTGTACATCACTCCTACTCTGTATAACCTTGCTATCAATGTGGACACCACAAAGTCAAAGGCTGTACTTGACGGCTTTGCTAAGATCGTAAAAGTGCCTCAGAGCAGATTTTACACTGCGATCGATCTTAAGGACGGCACGACAAAATCAGAGGGCGTCGATGAAACGGCAGGCGGTTTTGCTAAGGCGACAACCGCAAAGGATATAAACTTTATGATAATCCAGAAGTCGGCGGTTATCCAGTATCCTAAGCACACGGTAAACAAGGTCGTTACGCCGGAGGAAAATCAGACGGATGACAGCTGGCTGTTCTTCTTCCGTGCTTATGGTCTGGCTGATGTGTACGAAAACAAGGCGGCAGGTATTTATCTGCACCACAAGGCATAGGAGGTGTCGTTATGGCAAAGACAGTAGGATTGACTTTTAACGAGAAGCCAATAACAATAGAACCGCCTGCCGACTATTGCGAAAATGAAAATGTCATTGATTATAAGAGCATGACAGTCCCTGAACTAAAAGCTTATGCCGCCGAACTTGGCATTGACCTCGGGTCGGCAAGCAAGAAGGACGCAATCATTCAGGAAATCGTCGATGCAGTTGCGGTAGAGGATACGACAAGCGAAACGGAGGTGTAGGCTATGGCTTATGCTGATTACACGTTTTACACTGCTGATTTTCATGGCAATAAGATTTCCGAAACGGATTATCCTTATTTTGCGGAGCGTGCATCGGAATATCTCGACAATCTGAGCTTTGCCGAGACCGACGAGATCAGCCTTGCCAAAGCCTGCTGTGCTTGTGCAGAGATCATGTACTCCGCACAGCCGGATAAACAGATAGCCTCCGAAAAGGTCGGAGATTATTCGATAAGTTATTCGACCACTCAGACTGCTGTCGCCGATGAGCTGATCAAGACCGCCTCCAGATACCTTAATCTCAGGTCTGTGGGGTGGATATAAATGAGATATAATACAAAATGCACCGTCTGGCACAAACAGCCCGACGGTGCATTTATTACACAGCATTATCCGTGCTGGTGGCAGGACACCGAAGCCGAAAACATTGCAAAGACGGGCAAGACCGATGTTGACCGGGCGTTGATACATCTGCCGTTGTTGGCTGTAGTCGATAAGTCCGACTATATTGCAAAGGGCGATATTGATTTTGACGTGACAGCCTCTGTGGCAGAGTTGCTTAAGGCTGTAAGCCCGCTCAAAATCAGTACTGTAGAGCGCAAGGATTACGGCAGTCCCATAATGCGGCACACGGAGGTGACGGCTAAATGAGTAATAACAGTATTAAAGTAACTCTCACGGTCGCTCCCGAAAATGAACTGTTTGCGAGGCGTGGTCTGCAAAAAGGCGGCCGAGTACAGAAGTATATCGACAGCGAAGTATTACGTTGCTGTGATAGTTATGTGCCAATGCTTACCGGTAAGCTTAAACAGTCCGGTATTACATCAACGGTAGTTGGATCAGGCATGGTGCATTACAACACACCATACGCCCGCAAAAATTATTACGATAACAAAGGTATGGGCAAGCAGGGGCTTAACCTTGGGGGCAAGCGAGGCAGACTATGGTTTGAGCGTATGAAACCCGATCATCTGTCCGGAATAATCAAAGGAGTGAAACGAATTGCCGGAGCAAAATAAAAGCCTTTTGGAGGCTATGAAAGAATATGTGTTACAGTATCCCAATCTTGGAGATATTGATCTGCACATAGACCAGACTGAGTCTGAACCTGTTAATTACAGTATACAGACATCAGGTCTTGTAAAACTCAGTGAGGACGTGTGCGGAAATCAGATATGGCAGTACAATGCTTTGCTCCAGAGCAGAGAGTACACAGCCGATGATCTGTCAAGGCTCAATGCATCAGCTTTTACGGAGGATTTTATCTTCTGGATTGAAAAACAGAACAGTAGCCGGAATTATCCAGAACTTGCAGGAAATTTTGAACCTATCAGTATATCCGCTGATAATGGCATACTGCTTGCTCTGGATGAGGACGGAGACAGAGGATTGTATCAGATACAGATACATTTTACATTTGAGGAGGAAATATAAATGGCAGCTACAGGAATAAAAAAGCTTAAAAGAAGTCATCTTATGCATTTGTTGGATTCCACTTTTGGCGGAGAAACTCCGTCATGGTTCCTGATCGGCAAAAACATTGAGGATATGTCTATGGATTTGGGACCGGATACCGCGACTGTTAAGAATATCCTTGATGAAACAGATGTAAATGACAACGGTTACGAACCTAGTTTGTCTGTTGAAACCTACTACGCAAATACAGAAGATGCGATTTACGAAAAGATCAAATCTATTGCGTTGGATCGTCTTGTTGGCGACGACTGCAAGAGCAAATATCTTGAGGTGCTTATCGATAAGACCGAAGGTCCTTACGATGCATGGATGGAAGATTGCATCGTTAAGCCGCAGTCATATGGCGGACCGCAGGGCGGTGTCAACATACCGTTTAATATCCAACCCTGCGGCAATCGTATTAAGGGTACTGTAACAATCGCAAATAAAGTGGTGACATTTACGCCGCTGGCTGAAGGATAATTTGAGGGGCGACTAAGCCCCTCTTTTCTAAGGAGTGTTTTTTATGTCAGAAACAATTAAGCTTAGTTTTGACGACGGATACAAAAATATCGAATTAAATGGGAATCCGGATAAAATAATCCGTATTAATCCAACAGATACTCAGTTTATTAACCGAATTTCAGGCTTTGATGAGAAATATGAGAATATACGCAGTAGATACGGAGATATCGATATGAACTCTATCAATGATCTGCAGAATCTTGATGAGAATAATCCGGACTTTGAAAAGCTGAAACTTGCCGCTGATAGTGTGGACAAACTTGATATGGCGGTGAAGGATCTTATAAATGATATCTTTGGTTATGATATTTCATTAATAGTATTCGGAACTGATTCATGTCTTTCGCCTGCCGGAGGTCAACCAATATTTATGAATTTTATGCAGTGCATCTTCGCGTACATAAATGAATGTTCTGTGGAGGAAAGAAAGAAATCACAGGAGAAACTTAATTCCTATGCGGCACAGCGCAATACCATTGTTAGTGAAACAAAATGATAGGTGCATTGCCTAAAGCTTTGACAGTCAACGGTAAAATATATTCAATATATAGTGATTATCGCGTAGCTTTGCTGATTTTTTCTATGTGCAATGACGATACGCTTAATGACAAAGCCAAAACATATGGATGTATACAACTGTTGTACAAGCATCACGATCAGATACCTAACTCGGATCTTTACGAAGCGGCAGAACAAGCCAAATGGTTTCTTGACGGCGGAGATATGCCAAAATCTAAACGTCAACCTAAACCGTTGATAAACTGGGATCAGGATGAAGGGATTATTTTTCCAGCTCTCAATAAGGTAGCAGGAAAGGAAATTCGTGAAATTGATTATATGCATTGGTGGACGGTTTTAGGCCTTTTTAATGAGATTGGTGAGGGTTTATACAGTAATGTTATAAATATACGCTATAAGCTTGCACACAATAAAAAACTTAGTAAAGGAGAACAGGACTTTTACCGGAACAACAAAGAACTTATTGATATTAAGGTGAAGCTTACAGCAGAGGAACAGGATGAACTTGATTTTATAAATAATCTGTTATAAAAAAAGTCAGCCCGTTTGGACTGACTTTTTTATTACGCCCACCACTGATTACCGCAGTTAAGGCAAGTTATACGAACTTTTTTTGCTCCTTTGTTTCCGGAAACAAGACCTATTGGACCGGCAACAGCAGTTCCTATGACTGCTTTTCCGACTCCAAAGCCTTTTTTGTTTGCCGTAAGCGAAGTACTTCCACATTTAGGACAGCAAGCAATACCGTTTTTCTTGTTTTCCTTTATACGCTGACGTTTTGATAACGTTTTTTCTTCATGTTGTGTTTCGCCTGTTTGTGATGAAGTTGATGTGGTTACTTCCATCGGTATAAAAGTATTATTGCTAAGTGCGGAGAAGTAACCACATAACTCAGCAATTTTTTTATTATTGTTAAAGAAAAACATTACGTTATATGATTTTCCGTTTGCTGTTATAAACAAGCGACCGTTCTCGGAAGGAGTTCCGGCTGTATATCTAATATCTGATATGTCGGATACTTTTATAGTTTCGCTTTTGAGCCCACTTTTGTATGAGATCTCCGTTTCCGAAACTATTATAGTTGACACAAAAGCCGATTTTATTGTGGCATTCATAGGTATAGTTGAAATCGAGTTGACTTCTTCAATTTCGGTTTTATTGTGATGCAGAATTTCAGTTCCACATTTCATGCAGAAATCTGATTCATCGGATATTTCTGCGCCGCATTTAAAGCAAAACATAACATTTCCTCCCATTATGTATTTTTTTCATTATACAGCGTATGGAGGATTTTGTCAAGAAAGGAGGCTGATATAATTGGCAATTGACGGCAGACTTAATTTCGATACAAAAATAGATACAAAAGGATTTTCCAAAGGTATAAACAGTTTAGGTAACCAGCTTAATAATCTCCAAAATATAGTTTTAAAAATGGGTGCAGCACTTGGTACTGTGTTCAGTGGAAAAGAAGCTCTTGAAGCTGCTGCAGATATAAATGCTGCAAATTCTCAAATGCAACAGACTTTTGGAACTTTAAAATCTGCTGCAGATAATGCTATGAAAAGTGTAGCTGATAACAGTAGCATTCTTCAGACAAGACTTCAAAATGTAGGCACATCTATTTATGCTTTTGCTAAAACTACGGGTATGGATTCAGTTAGTGCTCTAAAAATGATGGAAGAAGCGTTGCAGGTAACAGCAGACAGTGCGGCATATTACGATCGAAGCCTTGAAGATACTGCAGAAAGCCTAAAATCGTTCTTGAAAGGCAACTTTGAAAACGATGCTGCTTTGGGTTTGAGTTGTACAGAAACTACGCGAAACACAGCGGCTAATAAACTCTATGGAAAATCATTTATGGAATTATCCGAAGCTCAGAAGCAACTTACACTATTGCAAATGGTCAAGGATGCAAATGCTCTTTCTGGAGCGGAGGGACAAGCCGCGCGAGAAGCAGACGGCTGGGAAAATGTCATCGGTAATCTGAAAGAGTCTTGGAAACAGTTGCTTGCTGTAATAGGACAGCCTGTTCTTTCTGGTGCTGTAACAGTTGTAAAAAACATAACAGCGGAATTGCAAAGTTTGACAGCTGTTGCTAATTCAGCAGTTAAAGCACTTTCTGAGGTGTTTGGAATTAAACTGATGAATACAACAGATGGAGTTGCTGAAAGTTCTTCGCAGGCGGCGGAAAATTATTCCGATATGGCAACATCGGCTGAAGCTACTGTCGAGGCTCAAGAAAATGCACTTGCAAGCTTTGATCAGATAAATAAGCTGGCGGACAACAGTTCCTCATCTGATACAAATGCATCGCCAGTGGTCGGTACTCTAAGCGGCAATACGATCTCCACTACTGTAGATGTTGATACATCTGATGCCGATAAAAAGCTTAAAGATTTTTTTTATTGGGTAAAATCATCTTTTAATACTATTTTTACGCCATTTAAACAAGCTTGGGATAAAAATGGAGTCAAGGTAACAGATAGTATGAGATTTGCTTTCGAGGGTGTATGGAGTATTATCAAAAGCATAGGCGGATCATTCACCGATGTTTGGAGTAACGGAACGGGCGAGCAAGTTTCTGAACATTTACTCGGTATATGGACAAACATTAATAATACAATCGGATATGTGTCACGCAATTTTTCCTCCGCTTGGTCTGATAGCAGTGGTACAAAAATTATTCAGGACATTCTTGATATTTTTAATGATATACTCGACACAATTGAAAACATAACGGCAGACACTGTTGAATGGGCGCAGAACATTGACTTCTCACCGCTCATTACATCATTTGAAAATGTAACATCCGCATTAAAGCCTTTAACTGCCGACATATTTGACGGTATCGAATGGTTCTGGGATAATATTTTGCTCCCTATGGCATCATGGACTATAAGTACTTTGATACCAACATTTCTTAATTTGCTGGCGGCAGCTATAAAAGTTCTTGATTCAGCAATTTCAGCGTTAAAACCTATGGGTAAATGGCTGTGGGATAAATTTTTGAAGCCTATTGCAACATGGACCGGAGGTATTATAGTAGGCGCGTTGAAAGGTATTACATCAGCCTTAAATGGGGTTAGTGACTGGATAAAGAATCATCAGACTGCTGTCGAAAATTTTGTTGTTGTAGTTGGGACTTTGGGATCGGCATTTGCAATATCCGGAATAATTCAAGGCGTAGTAAGTGCATTTGCCGCATTGGCGGCAGGAACAAGTGTATTGACACCGTTAATTACTGCACTTGGTGTAGCAGTTAATTTTTTGACGAGTCCAATCACACTTGTATGTCTAGGAATCGGTGCGCTTATCGCTATCGGCGTACTGCTGTACAAAAATTGGGAAACAGTAAAACAGTTTTTTATTGATTTGTGGGACAGCTTTAAAATGACCATACAGCAATTTGTAGACTGGGTAACAGAGGTCTGGACATCAATTAAAGACTTTTTCGCCGGAATATGGCAAGGCATAAAAGATGTATTTGCTGTCGTGGCAGAATGGTTTACGGGAATTTTCCAAGCAGCTTGGGACGGTATTTTGTCTGTCTGGAATGCCGTTATAGGTTGGTTCTCAAATCTGTGGACAGGAATCAAAGACATTTTTTCTGCAGCAGGAAGTTGGTTTGGAGATATATTTACAACTGCGTGGACAAATATAAAATCGGCGTTTTCGGCTACAGCACAATTTTTCAGGGATTTGTGGACTGCAATAAAATCACCGTTTATTAAGGTAGCTGATTGGTTTAAAGATATATTTTCAAAGGCTTGGCAAGCAGTTAAGGACGTATTTTCGACTGGTGGCAAAATTTTTGACGGTATCAAAGAGGGTATAACAGGAGTATTCACAACGGTTGTAAACGGCATAATTGGCGGAATAAATAAAGTTATTTCTACTCCACTGGATTTTCTTAATGGCATACTTAATGATATTCGTGATATTGAAATAGCAGGCTTTACACCATTTGATGAGTTTTGGGACTATGACCCTATACCAGTTCCTCAGATTCCAATGCTCGCCACCGGCGCGGTAATTCCGCCGAACTCCGAGTTTCTTGCGGTTCTCGGCGACCAGAAACGCGGCACAAACATCGAAGCTCCGCTGGATACGATCAAGCAGGCTTTGTTTGAGGCGCTTGCTGTTTACGGCGGAGCTGTAGGCAATCAGAAAATAAGCGTAACGATACCGATCGAAGTAAAGGGCAGAGTGCTGTCACAGATCGTTATTGACGATATAAATGATTTTATCAAGCGCAACGGCAAATCGCCGATAAAAGTATAGGAGGGATACTATGAAATCAAATGGATTGAAATTTGAAGAAGAAACGGTAGCCACTCCTGCTGAAATTACTTTTTGTAACAATAAAATCTGGTCGGGCAATGCAGGGCGCACCGCTAATTGTCTTATGGTCGGAGACATCAGGGCTATAAAGAAAACGGTCACTATTAAATGGTATCATCTCACAGGCGAGCAGACTGCACAGATAAATAAGTATATCTCAAATGTTGATAGCCCATTTTTTAACGCCACACTTTTGGACGAGACTTTTAATGAAATCAAAATAAGAGTCTATGCAGGAGATCCAAGCTATGAAATATTCGGCTGGGACGAAAAGCGGCAGTTTTGCAAAGGCGTTGCTGTTGACCTTATCATGCAGTAGGAGGCGGATATATGTATACAACAAGTACAACCGTCTCCTCACGCATCGAAAGCTACTGCCGCACATGGCGTATGTGGCTTGAAAACGACGAGAGCGTAATAATGGGGGACAACATAATGTCCGCTACCAGTGACGTGCAGTCAACGAGCCTCAGTGACGACATAGAGCTTGGTGCAGTGTGCTCGCAGTCGTGGGCATTACAGATAAACGATGCTGAAACACGTTTCCTCGGCAGCGAGTATGACCTTTCCTTGTACCTTGCGGACCTCACAGGCGTGACCACCTACTCCACCCTAGAATCCTACACCTACGCAGAACTTTCAAAGCTGACAGTGGAGCAGATAAGTAAGCTTGGAGAGGTGCTTGGCGGCGAAAGAATACCCCTGGGGCGGTTCACCTGCGTGAAGTCGAAAAAGTCGGGCGGAAATACTGAGGTCACTTTTGCGGATAGGCTTTACTTCTCCGACAAGACCTATGTGCCAAAGGTCAAGCTACCTGCGTGGTCAAAGGCTGTTGAGGATGACATATGCAAGCAGCTTGGACTGCAAAACGGCAACGACTACACCATCCCTGCAAAGCTCCGTGTAAAGGGCGGTGCAAGGCTTTACGGCAAGGGTCATATCAGATTAAAGACCGCAAACTTCGACTTCAAAATATCGAGCATACCAAAAGACACCACAATGCGGCAAATGCTCAGTTACATAGCTTCGGCACAAGGCGAGTTCGGTTTTGTTGACCGATACGGCAGATACGTCCGCAAATGGTACGGCTCGAGCGTGAAGATACTGGACAACAACACTATCGACCTGCCAACACTGGGAGAACGTCCGAATGTTTTGGCAGGCATTGTCTGTAAGGTCAGCGACAGCGAAACTCTGCGGCTGGGCAACACCACAGGCTCGGCAGGGCGTGTGTTGGAGTTTGAAAATCCATATATGACAATGTCGCTGCTGCGGTCATTGTGGCATAGGATAGGCGGCTTTTCGTGGTATACAACGGAGCTTTTTCACCGCCTTGGCGACCCCCGATTTGACGTTGGTGACGTGATAACATACGTCAGCGAAAGCGGCGAAAGCTACGATATACCAATAACTAACATAGGATTCAATTTTGACGGCGGACTTTCAGCAGACATTTCTGCGGTGGGTCTGTCGGTGGAAGAACAGCTTTAGGAGGCGAGATAATGGACGAAAATGAGATAACAACTGTGGCTGATACGCAGGCGGAGAATACTGCCGATACAGCGGACACAGGTCAGACAACGCCCACCACCGAGGAGCTTATCCAGCAGCTCACGGCGAGGGTGGCAGCTCTTGAAGAAATAGTGGGCGAGGAGGAGTATGAGCTGCGGTACTCGGGCGAACAGACGGACGAGCTTTTAGACGGCGGTACAGCGGTGTTTCGTGCAAAGACAGCGGCACAGATAGTAAGCCTTGTGAACAGGCTCTACCCACTGTATATGCGGTGGGGGTCTTTCACGGTGAATATGAAGGTCAACGCTGACAACGGTTCCCAGTGGTCATACAATACACGCACAGGAATGATACCCTCGGGGGTCACTAACCCTGCGGTGTTTATGGTGTGCGACTGGGGCAAAAAGCACTTCAAGTCGCAGAGTTTTCAATACAAAGTCGCAAGCAACGGCAGGGACATCGACTGGGAGGCATACCTTGAGCACACCTCTGACCAGGGCGGCACATACGCTTTCAAGGTATACTATCTCATAGTCGGCAAAAATGCGGAAGGGGGAAGTATAGTTGGCTAGTTTCACGGAAAATCTCGGACTTAAAAAGCCCGACAGGTCGGACAGGTTCAGCATCGAGGACTTCAACGGCAATATGGATATTATCGACACTATACCGATATGGCGAGCGGACAGAGCCTTGTGGGTGTGTCAGTGGGAGAAGCGTACGGAAATATAGGTATAACAGGCATAGCGGAGGCGGTCGAAGATGAAAATATATGAGGGAACAGACGGACTAAGAGGATTAGTCAAGAAGCTTATCGAGGTCTATGACTTTAAGAAAGTTGTGTTCGAGGGCGATAATGCGAGTATTGATACACAAAATGCCACCTTTCAGCTTTGGGTAACAGATGAACTGTTTTTAAGGGGTCAATTTACTGATACTGCGGCACACGGTTGGTGTGACCTAAGAACTGAAGCATTGACTTGCCCGTGTGTTAGCATAACAAATTATAAAAGCGATAAAAGAAGATGGATTATTTATAAGCAAAGTGATTTAGTTGCTATAGGTATAGACAATAACACAGCTAGTAGACCTAATATAAATATAATAATTGGCGAAATAACTAATTATGAAACAGGAGAAACTGAAATAGGCATGACAACAAGTTGTGCTACTAATACTATTGACAAATATGCTGTTTTTACAAACGGAATGTCCGTACTGTCTACACCTTATAGGTATTTTTGTCAACAAAAGTCAGTAACATCACTTACTCCTGTAGTTTCTACCAGTCAAAACAAAGGTTTTACAAATGTATATCATATACTTTCTCATATACAGGGTATATCAGATAGCAATACTTATTGTGACTACGCTGTACCTACACAAACTATACTGCTCAATAATAAGAAATATCTGTTAAGCAGATTTGCTTTTGAGATAAAGGAGTAAGCAAGATATGAAACAGAAATTTGCAAAGCTTATAGACGTCAAGTCTATCGTGACGATATTGTTGACAGCGGTGTTTTGCGTGCTGGCACTGCGCCGCACGATTTCAGCAGAGCAGTTCATCACGGTGTTTACTGTGGTGATATCGTTCTATTTCGGCACGCAGTATCAGAAAAACTATAAAAATAACAAGGAGGATAATTATCATGGCAGCGACAATTAAAGGCATTGATGTTTCTATGTATCAGACAAACGTAGATTTCGCAAAGGTCAAAGCGGCGGGCTACAGTTTTGTTATTATCAGATGCAATAACTGGGATCACACGAAGAACTGTGTAGTAAAAGACCCGCTTTTTGAAACGCATTACAAAAATGCAAAGGCAGCTGGGCTTGACGTCGGTGCATATTACTATACATGGCAGACAACGGTATCCGGTGCGAAACAGGACGCAGTTCTTTGTCTCGATTACATCAAGGGCAAAACTTTTGAATACCCGATTTACTTTGATCTGGAGTGGCAGAAAGCTTTTGCACGCGGTAAAACGGTATGCTCCGACATGGTAAAAACTTTTTGCACTGCGCTGGAGGAAGCAGGCTACTTCGCAGGTCTGTATATCAGCCGCAGTCCGCTCCAGACTTACATAACAAATGATGTCGCAAGACGCTATGCACTGTGGATTGCAGAATACAACAGCAAGTGCAACTACGGCGGCACATACGGTATGTGGCAGTACAGTTCAACGGGCAAGGTCAGCGGTGTTTCCGTGCCGGTAGACATGGATTACTGCTATGTGGATTACCCATCTGTGATAAAGGCTAAGGGGCTTAACGGGTTTAAGGCTACTAACACAAGCACGTCTAAGGTACTTGACAGTTCGGGCTTTAAGAAAGGTGATAAATCCGATGGAGTTCTTGCACTGAAACAGCTCCTTATGCTGGCAGGGTACAAACTTGACAACAACGGCACGTTCGGAGACGGTACCCTAAAGGCGGTCAATGCTCTGTTGAAAAAGTGGGGCTATACTCAGAACGGTATTGCGGGGACTAAATTTATTAAAAAGCTGTCTGCAACGATAAAGTAAAGGAGTAGCTTATGGATACAAAAGAAACATCATACAGCCAAATGGTGACAGTCACTAGGCTTAATTACAGGAGCGATTGCAACTTCACCGCCGGAACGATCGTTGGCGTTCTCGAAGATAATACTCCGGTAAAAGTCGCTGATGATTTTTATGAATTTCATCACGGTCACTACTGGAGAAAAATCAAGCTTGGTCGCAAGCATTATTATGTTGTTGCTGATTGGCTTAAAAAGATTTAAAAGTAACAGCTCCGGGCAATCCGCTCGGAGCTGTATACTATATTAAAAGGAGGTCATATTTATGAAAAGTCCAATACCATGGATTGGTGGAAAGAGCCAGCTTAAAAGTAAGATCATCAAGTCTTTCCCGCCTACTGAAAGCTACAACAGATTTATCGATGTATTCGGCGGAGGCGGGTCTATACTTTTTGCAAAAGGCAAACACGCTGATCTAGAGATCTATAATGACGCCAACAGTGATTTGGTCAACTTTTTCAGATGCTTAAAATATCATTCTGATGAGCTTAAAAAGGAGATAAAATACTATTTAAACAGCCGGGAAATGTTCCTTGACTGCCGTGAGCGCATATCTGTAACCGGATTTACAGACATTCAGCGGGCTGCTATGTTCTATGTGCTTGTCAAGACAGGCTTCGGAGCAAGTCTGAGAACGTTCGGCTGCAACAAAAAGCGGCTTAACACAGATAATTTCGCAGATATCGAGGCAAGACTGGATGGAGTAGTGATCGAAAACAAAGATTTTGAGGATCTTATCAAGGTATACGACCGTGAGAAAGCTTTATTCTACTGCGACCCTCCATACCACAAGACAGAGCGGCATTACACTGTTAAATTTACCGAGGATGACCATGAGCGGCTCTGCAGAGTTCTTCACCAGATCAAGGGCAGATTTGTACTGTCGTACAACGATGACAAGTATGTGAGAGACCTGTATAAAGACTACAATATTCAGGCGGTCACCCGCAATAACAGTCTTTCATCAGGTGATTTCAAAGAGGTAATAATCACAAATTTCTAGTATTTTTTTTAGAGAATAAATAACGGATTTCGTTATTTATGTTGTAAAAAACATACCGGAGGTAATCATGAGAGTAAAATTAAGGGCTTTGCTTAATTCCAGGGGCATTACTCAGGCTGAACTTGCGCAGGCGACAGGCATCAGACCGTCCACAATCTCACAGCTTTGCAATAACATCGCTGTCGGTTTCAAATTTTCACATCTTGAGCTGATTTGCAGATTTTTAAAATGCGATTTAAATGACATTTTAGAGCTGTAAAAAATACGTTTCAAAAATTCTCGATAATTCAAAAAAAGTGATGAGTGTTTCGTTTTGTTGAAACATTTCATCACTTTTTTGCGTTTTGCTTGTCAGTTTTTTGGATTTTGCTTGTCAAACATCAGATATGCTGTATCAGGCTTTACAGGTAGATTCAAACCGTGAACGGAATTATTGCAAAAAGGTAGATAAGCACTTTCTTGAAGAATTGAACAGAAGAAAGCCGACGAGTTTACAGACCATAAAACGGCTTTGGTACGGAGATGACGCCGATTATCACTCACATTACGATCCGTCACGGTACAGGTGTTTAAATTTACATCCCGTCTTTACGGATAACAATATTGAAGTGAGAGCTTTCAACAGCTGCCTGAATGCAGGCGTGCTCAGGGCGTATATTTCGCTGGTTCTGGCGGTCAGCAATCAGGCGTTAACGCAGAAATCTGCAAGCCCACGGGTAACGCAAAGTGAAAATCCTCGTTATACGTTCAGAACATGGCTTATCCGGATAGGACTGAACGGACAGGAATTCAAGAACTGCCGCAAACACTTGCTTTCTCATCTTGAGGGCAATATTGCTTGGAAAAATCCCGAGCAAGCCATAGCTCAGCGAGAAAGGCTCAGACAGGAGCGTATCGCCGCCCGTGAGCAGCGTGTTGAGCCTGTAAGCGAGATTCGGGAGTTAAACGAAAATGTACCCGATGAGATTTCTGAGCCGACAGAGAGCGAATGTGAGGGCTTTGAAGAAGATCAAGATTTAGACATAGAAATGGCTATGTAGATCGGAGGTCGAAGATGAAAAACAAACAGTTATATATTGCATACGGCAGCAACATTAATTTGCAACAGATGGCATACAGATGTCCGCATTCAAGGGTTGCGGGAACATCTGAGATTAAGGATTTTGAGTTGGAATTCAGAGGCGTTGCGACTATTGTTCCGAAAAAAGGAGCAAGCGTTCCTGTTCTGATCTGGGAGCTTGACGACAGAGATTTGCCAGCTTTAAATCGCTATGAGGGTTATCCGAGACTTTACAGGCAAGAAAAAATGTCTTTTGAGCTGGACGGCAAAGAAGTTGAGGGTATGGCGTATCTGATGAACCAAGGAGAGATCGCTCCTCCGAGTAGACAGTATTACAATACGATTTTGCAGGGGTATAGAGAAAACGGTTTAGATAAAAGTTATCTTCAGACAGCTTTGGAAAATTCACTGCAGATTGAACATATGGTAAATGATGAATTTGACGAAGAATATTGTGCGGAAGATTATGATGGATATTACGACATTGATGATTTTCAGATGAAATTTTAAGGAGGTTTGCGGTTTGAAATACAAAGGGTTTCATGTAAAAATAACTCCCGACAGTGATCTGCTTCGGGAGGATAAGGATGGAAATGATGTCCGTTGTGAGGGTTTTACTATTGAAGTTTTTGCAGATGAGTCCGAACAGCTTGAGATAGATATTTTTTCGGCTACTGTGGATTTTGAACTGCTGGAAAACAGTCTCGAAGAAGCGGAGCAGTTCGCTAAGGATTATATTGACTGCGAGGAAAAAGAGTACTGCAGAATGATAGATGAGTATAACGAAGATTGATTGGCAGCGTAAAATTGGATGTTTGAACTGAGCATCCATTTGGTATCAGCAAGACAGCAGGGACGTGTCCCTGCACCCAAATCCGCTATCATTTATGGTAGCGGATTTTTTTGTCGCCGCCCATGGGTACGATACCCTACACACAAAAAACACCGCCCGAACTCCTCGGACGGTGTTATATTTTTATCTCGTATTACAGATTTGTATACTCCATAAGGCTCTTATCCACCTCACGGGCAACATCTCTGCCCTCTCTGATAGCCCATACTACAAGTGACTGTCCTCTGCGCACGTCGCCTGCGGCAAAGACGTTCTTCACGTTCGTCTGATGTGTGCCGTCGGCTGTTGCGATATTCGTTCTGCCGTCTACCTCAACGCCAAAAGCCTTTGTGAGATAGCTTTCAGATCCCAGAAAGCCTGCCGCAATAAGAACAAGCTCGGCTTCTACCTTGTATTCGCTGCCCTCAACAGGCTTCATTATCGTTCTGCCTGACTTAGGGTCTTTCTCCGGAGAGAGCTTTACAAGCACTGCACCCTTAAGATTGCCCTTTTTGTCTTTGAGAAACTCCTTGACAGTTGTCTGATAAACTCTCGGGTCATGACCGAACACACCGATAGCTTCCTCCTGACCATAATCTGTCTTGCAGACCATTGGCCACTGCGGCCATGGGTTGTTCTCGGCTCTCGTGTCAGGAAGCTTTGGCATCATTTCAAGCTGCAAAACGCTCTTTGCGCCATGTCTTACGCTTGTACCAACGCAGTCATTTCCTGTATCTCCGCCACCTATTACCATGACGTTCTTGCCCTTTGCGGAAATGTGGTTTTTATCCGTAAGACCGCCGTTCAGCAGCGCCTTAGTTGTGGATTTCAGAAAATCCACTGCAAAATAGATACCCTTTGCATCTCTGCCCTCGGCTTTGATATCTCTAGGGTTTGAAGCACCACAACAAAGTATTACTCTGTCGAAGTCCTTGAGAAGCTCAGCCGCTGTGATATCCTTGCCCACATTAACGCCTGTGCGGAACTCGATGCCCTCTTCTTTCATTATGTTTATCTTGCGCTCGATTATCTGCTTTTCAAGCTTCATGTTCGGTATGCCGTACATAAGCAGACCGCCCACTCTGTCCTCACGCTCGAAAACTGTTACACTGTGACCTCTCTGATTGAGCTGGTCAGCGGCAGCAAGACCTGATGGGCCTGAGCCTATAACAGCGATAGTCTTTCCTGTTCTTACCTTTGGCACTCTTGCTGAAGCATATCCGCAGGCATAGGCATTTTCGATAATGCCGTATTCGTTAGCCTTTGTGGTAACAGCGTCGCCATTAGCTCCGCAGGTGCAGGCTTTTTCGCAAAGTGCAGGACAAACTCTTGATGTGAACTCAGGAAAATTGTTCGTCATATGAAGTCTGTAATATGCCTGCTCCCAGTTGCCCTTGTATATAAGGTCGTTCCATTCAGGGATAAGATTGTTAAGCGGACAGCCTGAAAATGCGTTGCCTATCTTCATTCCTGCCTGACAGAACGGCACACCGCAGTCCATACATCTTGCACCCTGCTTTTGCTGCTCCTCCTTTGAAAGAGGAGTGTGAAATTCATTAAAATTCTTTATACGTTCCTCAACGGAGAACGCTGCTGCGTCCTCACGCTTATAGTCCATAAAACCAGTTGGCTTTCCCATATCTCAACTATACTTGCTTTCACGGCAAGTATATCCTCCTTTCGATTTTAAAAGTACAATATCTCTCATGTGCGCAGGCTTACTGCTTGCCGTTGATGATCTGATAGAATGCTTCTATCTGCGCCTGATCGCTGCTCATACCCTTTTCTTCCATTGAAGCTATAGCAGACATCATCTTCTTGTAATCGTGAGGGATTATCTTCTTGAACTTAGGCAGATATTCCTCAAAGTTATCAAGAATACGCTTGCCCTTTTCAGAGCCTGTTGCGTCAACGTGCTGCTGGATAAGGTCTTTGAGCTGAATGATATCGTACTTCTCCTTGACCTCAGAGAAAAGTACCATTTCCTTGTTGAGTCTTGTGTAAAGGTGTCTGTCCTCGTCAAGAACGTAAGCTACACCGCCCGACATACCTGCCGCAAAGTTTTTGCCCGTCTTGCCGATAACTACCACACAGCCGCCTGTCATATACTCACAGCCGTGGTCGCCAACACCCTCGACAACTGCCACTGCGCCTGAGTTTCTTACGCAGAAACGCTCGCCTGCAACACCGTCGATGAACGCCTTACCGCTTGTTGCGCCGTAAAGTGCAACGTTACCGATAATGATATTGTCCTCGGCTTTGAAAGTGGAATCCTTCGGAGGATAAACAACGAGCTTACCGCCTGAAAGTCCCTTGCCGAAATAATCGTTAGAGTCGCCCACAAGCTCGAGGGTCAAGCCGTTCGGGATAAATGCGCCGAAGCTCTGTCCGCCTGAGCCGTTGCAGACTATCTTGTATGTATCGTCAGCAAGTGTGTTATAATACTTTCTTGTTATCTCTGAGCCGAAGATAGTACCGAATGAACGGTCTGTGTTCTTGACATTTACTGTGATAGACTTCTTCTCACCACTCTTAAGATTTTTCTCGAACTCCTTCATGAGTACCTTTTCATCAAGAGTGTTTTCAAGCTTGAAGTCATACTTGGATTTCTTGTTGTATTCTACCTTTTCTGAAACGTAATCAGAGTTGATGATATTAGAAAGGTCAACTTGTGCCGCAGTGCCTGTGATACCAGCCTTTGGCTTGATAAGGTCAATTCTTCCCACAAGCTCGTCAACTGTTCTTACGCCAAGCTTTGACATATATTCTCTAAGCTCGGAAGCCACAAATATCATAAAGTTCATTACATATTCAGGCTTGCCAGGGAACTTCTTTCTAAGCTCTGGGTTCTGTGTTGCAACACCAAATGGGCAAGTATCAAGATTACATACTCTCATCATTGCACAGCCGAGTGTTATCAGCGGAGCTGTTGCAAAGCCGAACTCCTCTGCGCCAAGGATCGCTGCGATAACAACGTCACGGCCTGTCATGAGCTTGCCGTCTGTTTCGATAACGACCTTGTTTCTAAGACCGTTCTTGATAAGGGTCTGATGTGCTTCTGCAAGTCCAAGCTCCCATGGAAGTCCTGCATTGTAGATAGAGTTTCTCGGAGCCGCACCTGTACCGCCGTCATAGCCTGAGATAAGGATAACACCTGCGCCTGCCTTTGCAACGCCTGCTGCAACTGTACCAACACCGCACTCAGAAACGAGCTTTACAGAAATTCTTGCGTTCTTGTTTGCGTTTTTCAGGTCATAGATAAGCTGAGCCAAGTCCTCGATAGAGTAGATATCGTGGTGTGGCGGAGGTGAGATAAGCGACACGCCAGGTGTGGAGTGTCTTGTTTTAGCTATCCATGGATAAACCTTTTTGCCAGGGAGATGACCGCCCTCGCCAGGCTTTGCGCCCTGTGCCATTTTTATCTGTATCTCATCAGCAGATGTGAGGTATCTTGAAGTTACACCGAAACGTCCCGAAGCCACCTGCTTGATAGCTGAACATCTGTCCTCAGAAGTACCCTTTGTGAGAAGTCTGTCAAGGCTCTCACCGCCCTCGCCTGAGTTTGACTTGCCGTGAAGTCTGTTCATTGCGATAGCAAGTGCTTCATGAGCTTCCTGCGAGATAGAGCCGTATGACATAGCGCCCGTCTTAAATCTTCTTACAATAGAGTCAACGCTCTCAACTTCCTCCAGCGGAACAGGATTCTCAGCAAAGTTGAAATCCATAAGACCTCTGATGTTCACAGGATCCATTTCCTCAGAGATAAGCTTTGAATACTTCTTGTATGTTTCATAGTCACCAGTCCTTGCAGCCTGCTGGAGCAGATAGATAGACTGAGGATTGTAGAGATGCTCCTCCTTACCGCTTCTGAACTTGTGGCTTCCTCTTGATTCAAGCTCTGTGTCTGTGCCAAGTCCAAGAGGGTCAAAGGCTGATGTATGAAGTCTGTCAACGTTCTTTTCAATATCAGAGATAGTGATACCGCCTATTCTGCTGACTGTACCTGTGAAATACTTGTTTATAACATCCTGACCGATACCGATAGCCTCGAATATCTGTGAGCCTTGATATGACTGTATAGTAGAGATACCCATTTTTGAAGCTATCTTTACGATACCATGGAGAACAGCCGCATTATAATCGTCAACAGCGGCATAGTAATCCTTGTCGAGAAGGTCGTCAGCAATAAGCTCGTGGATAGTTTCCTGAGCAAGATAAGGGTTGATAGCGGAAGCACCATAGCCAAGCAGTGTTGCAAAGTGATGAACTTCTCTAGGCTCACCGCTTTCGAGGATAATAGCAAGAGATGTTCTCTTCTTTGTAACAACAAGGTGCTGATGAATCGCTGATACTGCAAGCAGTGACGGGATAGCAAGGTGGTTCTCGTCAACTCCCCTGTCTGAAAGGATAAGGATATTTGCGCCCTCGCTGAACGCCTTGTCTGCTTCTATATAAAGTCTGTTTATAGCCTTTTCAAGTCTTGTGTTCTTATAATAAAGTATAGGGATAACAGCTACCTTAAAGCCGGGAATGTGCATATTCTTTATTTTAAGGATATCTGTTGAGGTAAGGATAGGGTCGTGTATCTTCATTACCTTGCAATTTTCAGGCTTTTCTTCAAGAATGTTGCCGTCCTCACCGATATAGACAGTTGTGGAGGTGACTATTTCCTCTCTGATAGCGTCTATAGGCGGATTTGTTACCTGTGCAAAGAGCTGTTTGAAGTAGTTGAACAGTGGCTGAGGCTCTTTTGAAAGCACTGCAAGCGGGCTGTCTGTACCCATAGCGGCAATAGACTCAGAGCCGTTCTTTGCCATTGGCAGGATAGATGTCATAACGTCCTCATAGGTATAGCCAAAAGCTTTCTGAAGTCTTTGTCTTTCCTCGTAGCCGTGTTCCTCTACCTTGATGTTTGGTATCTTAAGGTCTTTAAGTCTGACTAGGTTGCTGTCAAGCCACTCGCCGTAAGGCTGCTTTGAAGCATAGTATTCCTTAAGCTCGTCATCGTCGATAACTCTGCCCTGAACAGTATCAACAAGAAGCATTTTGCCCGGGCGAAGTCTCTCCTTTTCAACGATATTGTCTGACGGGATAGGAAGTGCGCCAACCTCAGATGAAAGGATAAGATTGCCGTCCTTTGTGATATAATATCTTGACGGACGCAGACCGTTTCTGTCAAGGACTGCACCCATGATATCTCCGTCAGAGAAAAGGATAGAAGCAGGTCCGTCCCATGGCTCCATCATAGTTGCGTAATACTGATAGAAGTCTTTCTTAGCCTGACTCATCGTGCCATTGTTATCCCATGGCTCAGGGATCGTTATCATGACAGCCAGCGGCAGATCCATTCCACTCATGACCAAAAATTCAAGCGTGTTGTCGAGCATTGCAGAGTCAGAGCCTTCTGTGTTTACAACAGGTGTGACCTTATCGAGGTCGCCCTTCAAATGCTCAGACTTCATCGTTTCCTCACGGGCGAGCATTTTATCAGCATTGCCTCTGATAGTGTTTATCTCACCGTTGTGAACGATCATTCTGTTAGGATGCGCCCTCTGCCAGCTTGGGTTTGTGTTGGTAGAAAATCTTGAATGTACCATAGCGATAGCAGACTCGTAGTCCTTATCCTGAAGGTCAGGGAAGAACTTTCTAAGATCCTGCACAAGGAACATTCCTTTATATACTATAGTTCTGCTTGAAAGTGATACAACGTAGGTGTCCTCATTCGACTGCTCGAACACACGTCTTGCAACATATAGCTTGCGGTCAAAGTCAAGGCCCTTTTTAACGCCCTTTGGACGCTTGATGAAGCACTGCATTATGGCAGGCATACACTCTACAGCTCTCTTGCCAAGCACCTCAGGCTTTGCAGGAACGACTCTCCAGCCAAGGATCTCCAGACCCTCTTTTTCGGCGATTATCTCAAACATCTTCTTTGCCTGATTTCTCGCAAGCTCGTTCTGTGGGAAGAAGAACATACCAACAGCATAATCTCTCTCCTCGCCAAGCGTGATCCCAAGCTCAGCGGCGGCGATCTTCTTGAAGAATTTATGTGAGATCTGAAGCAGGATACCTACTCCGTCACCTGTTTTGCCCTCTGCGTCCTTACCAGCACGATGCTCAAGCGTTTCAACGATAGTCAGCGCATTTGCAACAGTATCGTGGCTCTTTTTGCCCTTAATGTTCACAACAGCACCTATTCCGCAGTTATCATGCTCGAATTTCGGTGAATACAGGCTTTTTACATTAGTCATATCCTCCATGCGTTCCATTTTTATCACCCTTTCCTGCCAAACTGTAAAAAAAATTATAGCTTATCGTTCAGCAACGTATGTTATTTCACGGCTCATAGCCGATTTTTAGCTGTTTTTAACAAAAAAATTGCAGGAAGAAATTAAAATCCTGCAATCCTGCATAAGCGCAAGTAAACCCAAAGCGTGGTTTTTCGCACAAATGCAAGAAAATAGCCTTTTGCCGTCTTTTTTGACGGCTTAATCATTATAACACACATTACAGCAAAATGCAAGAGCGAATGATAAAACTTGCATAAATTCATTATTAATTTTTAGTTAATCGGTATACATATATAACTTATGATTTCATATCGCTTTCCTAGGCAAACCTTGTAAACTAACGTAACAACGCTCTTTTCAGCTTGTTTACAGCCATTTTCAGCGGAGAATCGTACTCTTTGTAAAAATGCTGATAATCCTTAGAATTGTTCCAGTCACCACCCCATTTCCAGCCATGACGTCTGAAAATGCAATAGCAAAGGTCTGTTCTGTCAATCTTGTGTTCAAAAGCCTTGTCACGGTCTGCATACTCTGTAGCATTGGCAGGCATGACCTTATTCCCCACTATATAAGGATTTATAAGAGGGTTTATGTCTATCGCCCTGCCGTAGCTGTGAGCCGAGATAGTGTTGGTACCAGCCACCACCCTATAGTTGAAGGCAGAGGAATTGTTATCCGCCATTGACCTTTCATCATCAGCGTCATACTCGTCCACGAGCCTGATTTTTTCTATCTCATAACCGCCCTCGAAAAGCTCATATAAGATATCCAGAACCTCCTGCGCAAGCTTCCTCGCCACGATAAGCTCCCCCGACTGCACCTTATGCTCAAAGTCATAATATCTCACACGCAGATAGGCAAGGTCGCCCAGCTTCACATGGGGATTTTCCTTATAGGAAACGCCTTTGATACGCTCTATCACCTCGTTTGGAAGCTCCTCAGCCGTAAAGCCCTCTCTGTATAATATCTTTTCCATAAAAAAACACTCCTTACAAAAAGCGGTCAAGGCATGATACCTTGACCGTCCTTATTATTTATCCGCAGACTTGTAGTACATAACAACAGGTGTACCGTAAGGCACGTTGTCATAAACATATTTAGCGTCGTCATAGCTCATATTTATACAGCCGTGAGAGCCGTTGTATTTGTATATCTCACCGCCGAAATATCCGCCTCGCCACGTTGAATCGTGAAGACCTATTCCGCAGAGAGAAACATTGTTCCAGAAGTTGCACTTTGTATCCCACTCGTCACCGTCGGCATTTGTGTCTTTCATGCGCTTGTTGGTCTCCTTTGACCACAGCTTATAAACACCAGGGAGAGTTGTTCTCGCCTCAGATGTGGTCTGACCTGAAACTATATAGGTATCGAGCTTTTTCTTGCCCTTTTCATAATACCACAAGTGCTGGTCGGTAAGGTCTATCTCAATATAAGTGTCGCCTATATCATCGTCCTTGCTTCTCGCAGACTCAACGCCTGTAAAGTCAAAATAACCGGTACTGTAATAGATAGGGTCTACCTTGTCAACGCTCTCGCCCTTTTCAAGCATATCCACAAGATCGTCACAAGTCTTTTCCTGATCTATCCACCAGCCGTATTTAGCATCAGAGCTTGTCGGCACGATTATGTCGCCCTGCAAAGTGGCGTGGAATTTTCTCTTAGTATTATATGTATCATATTTCTTTGCGAGCTTTTCCACATACTCCATGGCTTTCTTTCTATCCACAGTGTAGCTTCCGTCATCTTTGAGCTTTATGATCTTCATAAGCTCCTCGCCCGTGAGAGTTTCTGTGGTGTAGTCAAAATCGTATGTGACAGAAAGCTGGAAAACATCATTTCGTTTCTTGCAATCGTCCTCAAGGTCTGCGCTCTTCACCTTTGGAAGAGAATAACAACCTGTGTCCTTGTCAAGCTCAACGCTAAGCTCACCTGCCGCCACGCTTTGCGTAACATAAGCTTCAAGCTTTTTCATATCGGTTATCTTGTTTCCCTGCACCTCAGGGGTGATAACATAAGCCGTCTTATCCTCGTTAAGGCCAAGCTTTGCATCAGCAGTTTCAACATCGCCCCAGTTTGCTTTCTCCACAAGCTTCTGAAGCTTCTCAACATCAAATGTGATGTCCTCATTAAAACTATAGGTGGAGTTCTGTATAAATCCAGAGAACCATGTTTTTCTGTTCACGCTGTCATAGATCTTCTGAAGCTCGTCCTTGCCGCTTAGTCTGTAATCAAAATCAGCCGTCTTGAAAACAACAGGCGTGCCGTCGATAGTTTTGACCGTAAGCTCATAAGGCATATCGTTCACCCCGAGCAGGTCGCAAGCCTGTTCAAATGTCCTTCCGCCCACGTCAATGCCATTCACTGTTGTGCCGCTCAGAAATCTGTTGCTATAGTAAGCTCTTCCAATGAAATATCCTCCGCCCACAACTATTATGATAGCCGCTGCTGCAGTGCCGCAGATAATGCCGATATTGTTGCGTTTTTTCTTTCTTTTCTTATTCTTTGACGAACCTTTGACAGAGCTGTTTTTCTTCACAGATGTCGCAGGCTTTTTCGTTATCTTTGTGGAATTTTCCGTCATCAATTATCCTCCTGTACAAAATGACGTTCGGCATTTGCCGACAATGTATCAAGAATAATTATATCACGCTTTTTTCCTTTTGTCTATAGGATAGGCTGAAAAATTTGTCACAAAAAGAATGCCGGATATTCTCATTTAATGTACAAATAAACGTACTGCAAACAAACTACACGCAAACACCGTAAAAAAATATCGGGCAGATAACTCCACCCGATACAATATCAGTCTTTTATATACTTGTTCTTGACCTCACTGTAGGTCTTGCAGAAGCGGTCATGGGAGATATACGCTCCCCAGCTCATGTTATCGTCCACCTGAGGGTCCATAACATATACCTGACCGTTTATCGTTACCTCCACCCACATATGATAGCCATAACCGCCTGCCGCCATAGCGGTCTTGCCGTCAACGGTCTTTGCGTCAAAGCCTATGTAGTTGAGCATTGCAGCGTAAACGTAAGAATATTCTGTGCAAGTGCCGTAACCGTCCTCAAGAACAGCCTTGACAGGATTTGCCCAGCCGCCGTAATCGTAGACCGTGTTCTTTATAATATAATCGTAGCAAGCCACAGCCTTTTCGTAGTTTGTCATATCATCTGATATTATCTTATGGAGATATTTCAGAAGTATCTTTTCTTCCTTTGCGCTGAGCGTCGCCTTTGGATCAAGCACTGCAGAATTAAGTCGCTGTGCAGGGGTCTTGCCGTTGTCGACAACAGGCGCAGTGATTGTAGTTGTAACAGGCTTTTTAGTTGTTGTCACCTTAGCGGTGGTGGTCTTTTTCTTGGTAGTAGTCACCCCAGGCGTTGTGGTCGTAACAGGGGCAGTTGTTGTTTTTGCAGTGGTAGTAGTTTTTGCAGTAGTAGTTTTCACTGTTGTAGTCTTTTTTGTAGCCTTTGAAGCAACAGTATCGCTGTCAGTAGTGCTGACAGGGACGGAAGTAACAGCAGAAACCTTTGTTTCAGACTTTGAAGCCTGCTGAGTTTTCTTTGTCACAAGGCTTACTGATATGCTAAGCTTTGTGTCAGCGGAAGTCACGCTCTGCACTGCGGTCACTGACGCTGGCTTCTGTGATATTACAGAGGTCGTTACGCTCTCTGATCTCAAAGCTGTTTCGGAAGCTGACTTTGTTGTTTCGCTTTTTGCAATTTTTACAGCCTTTACAGCCTCGGTCTGAGAATTTTTCGCAGTTTCCTTGACGGCTGATGTTGTAAGAACAGTTGTGATATCCCCGATCTGCTCAGATGTTTTCTTGTCAGAAACAGCAGAAATGACCTTTGCATTTTCAGGCGGCATGACTGCACATGGCTGGATAACGTTTTTATCAAGTGTCGCAAAAGTCACAGCAGATACTGTCACAACTCCGCAGGCAGAAAGCACAGCCACACAGCGGGATATTCCCGACTTCAAATAACCCAATTCAGAACGCTCCTTTCAAATGTGATAAACTAAACCATATTATAATGAATAAGGTTACAAAAGTCAAGGGGCATTGTAATCAAATTGTAATTTTCAAGCCGATTTTTCGTTCGTTTATGAAGTTTATATGAACGTTAAGTTACAACCATTGTACACTTTATATCCCAGGAACGACAATAAGGGTTCTATTTTTATCACTTTTAACAAATTTCGCAAAACTTTTATTAATAATACCGAAAAACGGACACCTGCGATACAAAAGCCCATATTTTCCACGATATTTTACATATCTATCCACAAAATCACCCACGCAAAAAAAGAACGCAGGCACAAGCCAGCGTTCCCTTTTTGAAGTATATGAAGTATATATGGAGAAAAAGTATATGTGTAAATTTCATCTTTTTGTCTTTCTCTTACTGTATTTATATGATACTCCGCCAATGTGACAGTTTTATGATAGTGTGCTGAAAACTAATACACAAAAAAATAAGTGCAAAAAAACGCCTGCCATATGACAGACGTTTTCTCTTAGTTTAAGTAAATTACTCAGCCTGAGGTGCTCCTACAGGGCAAGTACCTGCGCAAGAACCGCAGTCGATGCACTCGTCAGCGTTAATAGCACACTTACCGTCAGCCTCGGAGATAGCTCCTACTGGACATGCGTCCATGCAAGCGCCGCAGCCGATGCACTCATCACTAATCTTATAAGCCATTTTCACAGACCTCCTTGCATAAATTCTACAAGTATCATATCAAATACTATACTTATATAATAACACATTTTCTGAAAAAATCAAGAGGTTTTCGGCATTTCATAAAAATTTCACATAGATTTTAAGTGATTTTTCAGTTAGTATTTACTAATCAGCTAAATGCTTGCCAATTCCTGCTGTGAGATAAGTGCAAATCCTGCTTCACTCAAAGCTTCCAGAGCGGCTGTAACGTTCTCCACTCTAAGGATAAGATAAGCCGTGTTTTCCTTAGTGTTTATGAATGCAGAATACATATACTCAACGCTGATGTTGTCATTGTAGAGAGCTTTCATTGCTTCTGAAAGTCCGCCTGGGCGGTCATTTATCTCCACTGCAAGCACCTGAGTGGTAGTAACGGAAAAGCCCTCTGTCTTCAAGGCTGAAACTGCTTTTTCAAAATCGTCAACGATAAGTCTGAGAATACCGAAATCCTTTGTGTCAGCAAGGGACATTGCACGGATATTCACATCATTATCCCCAAGTATTTTTGTAACGGCAGACAATCTGCCAGGTCTGTTTTCAATAAAAACCGAAAGCTGTTTTACTGTCATAAAATTACCCCCTGTCTTTTAGACAAGCTTTCTCTTGTCGATAACTCTTACTGCCTTGCCCTCAGAACGTGGAATGCTCTTTGGCTCAACAAGTCTTATCTTCGCCTTGATGCCAAGGATATTATGGATATCGTTTGATATCTTCTTTTCAAGATCCTCGATAGACTTGACAGTATCAGAGAACATATCGTCATTAAGCTCGACTCTTATCTCGAAAGTATCAGAATTGTTCACCCTGTCAACGACTATCTGATAGTTAGGGCTTGCTTTTGATATCTTAAGAAGCACTGACTCTATCTGTGATGGGAACACGTTTACGCCCTTAATGATGAGCATATCATCGCTTCTGCCCATTGGCTTGCACATTTTGACGAGAGTTCTGCCACATGAGCATTTCTCTCTTGTAAGAATACAAATATCTCTTGTTCTGTATCTCAGCAGAGGGAAAGCTTCCTTTGTGATACTTGTGAATACAAGCTCACCCTTTGAGCCTTCAGGAAGCACCTCTCCTGTGTCAGGGTCGATTATCTCTGCGATAAAGTTGTCCTCATTGATGTGCATACCAGACTGTGCTTCGCACTCGAAAGCTACGCCAGGACCGCTTGTTTCTGTCAGACCATAGATATCGTAAGCCTTGATACCAAGAAGCTTCTCTATCTCATGACGCATTTCCTCCGTCCAAGGCTCAGCACCGAAGATACCAGCTTTGAGCGTAAGCTCCTCTGGCTTTATGCCCATTTCCTTTACAGTTTCACCTATATAAGCGGCATATGACGGAGTACAGCACAGGATAGTAGAACCGAGATCCTGCATGAACTGTATCTGTCTTTCTGTGTTTCCTGATGACATCGGCAGTGTAAGACAGCCCACCTTATGAGAGCCGCCGTTAAGACCTGCTCCGCCTGTAAAAAGTCCATAGCCGTATGCAACGTGGCAAACGTCGTCTTTTGTTCCGCCTGCGGCAACTATAGCTCTTGCACAGCAATTTTCCCAAAGGTCGATATCATGCTGAGTGTAGAAAGCCACAACTCTCTTGCCTGTGGTTCCGCTTGTGGAATGTATTCTCACGCACTCTGAAAGCGGCTTTGCAAGCAGACCGTAAGGATAAGCCTCACGCAGATCAGCCTTTGAAAGGAACGGCAGCTTGTGCAGGTCCTCAATGCCGTGGATATCATCAGGCGTTACGCCCTTTTCTTCCATAAGCTTCTTGTAGTATGGCACATTGTCCCAGACGTGCTTGACCTGTTTGACAAGTCTTTCGCTCTGGAGCTTTTTCATGTCCTCGTGTGCCATGCACTCGATCTCTTCGTTCCAATATTTTCCCATTGGAACACACCTCCTGTTAAAATGGTTTCGGTCATATTACTCGGGTATCAACTTTGCACAAGTATCATACGCCGTACATTTCTTCAAGCATCTTAATGCCTGTTTTCGTTTTGAACACCTTGTCACGGAAGCTTTTTATGCTCTCTTTGGAAAGGCTGTCCTCGAAAGCGTTCACAAGGAAATCGGCTTCCAAGAGTATCTGCCAGTCAAGCCCCTGGGCGCCCTCATAGGTGTGATGATGTGCGATAAGAAAGCACACCCTGTCTATGATATCCTCGTCAAAGTCAAGCTCTGTGAGCATTTTCCGTGCAGGCTCAGGACCTAACTGTTCCTGAAGCTTTCCGCCGCAGTGACCCTTGCCGTATCTCTCCTCCGCAGGCTTTATGCCTATATCATGCACCACCGACGCAACGTCAAGGCAGTACATAGTGCGGATATCAAGCCCCTCTGCCCTGCTGATAACACGGGCAAAGGTATGCACCTTTATAAAGTGCTGTATACGCTTAGGGTCGCCGCTGAAAAACTCGGTCATTTTTATGATAAGACCGCTTATCTCGTCCATTATTTTACCTCTCTGCCGAGAGCGAACGCCTTTTTATTCAGTTCAAGGAACTTTGCAGGAACACAGTTTTCAAGAGCCTTCTGCCAAACGTCCTCGTCAAAAGCCATTTTAGTTGACACAACGCCCATGAGAACAACGTTTGAAGCCTTTGCAGTACCAGCCTGCTCCGCAAGTGCCAGTGCGTCAACAGCGATAACGTCAACGCCCTCTGCTTTAAGCTTGCCTATGATATCCTCAGGATAAACAGCCGCACCTGTGATAACAGGCATTGGGTCTATCTGCTGAGTTGAAGTGATGATATGTCCGCCCTTCTTGAGATATGAAACATATCTTGCGGCTTCAAGCTGTTCAAAGCTGATGATGATATCAGCTTCGCCTTTTTCAACTACAGGCGAGCATACCTCGCTGCCGTACTTAACGTATGTAACAACAGAGCCGCCACGCTGGCTCATTCCGTGTACCTCGCTGACCTTGACATCAAACCCCTGTGAGAGAAGCACGTTTCCTATTATTCTTGACGCAAGCAGTGAACCCTGTCCGCCTACGCCCACTATCATAATTGATCTTGTTTTCATTATTTACACCTCGAAATATATGTTATCATTAGTCGCATATCGCACCCAGCTTACACATTTCCTTGCATATGCCGCAGCCTACGCACTGTGTATGGTCGATAACGCACTTGCCGTCATGGATAGATATAGCAGGACAGCCTATCTTCAGGCACTGCTTACAGCCAACGCACTTATCCTTGTTTACCTTGAGTGGTGGATTGTGCTTTACATATTTAAGAAGTGCGCATGGACGTCTTGAAATAATAACGCTTGGTTCTTCCTTGGCAAGCTCTTCCTTGATAACAGCCTCTGTTTCAGCCATGTGATATGGATCAACGACTCTTACGCTCTTGATACCAAGTGAATGGCAGAGCATTTCAAGGTCAACGGCATAAGCAGGGTCGCCCTTAAGGTTTTTACCAGTTGTAGGGTTCTGCTGATGACCCGTCATACCTGTGATAGAGTTATCGAGAATGATAACAGTTGAATTTGTGGAGTTATATGCAACGTTCACAAGACCTGTCATACCGCTGTGCATGAATGTAGAGTCACCGATAACGGCAACAGACTTCTTCTCAGCCTCTGCACCTCTTGCCTTGTTAAATCCGTGAAGTCCGCTGATAGAAGCACCCATGCAGATAGTTGAATCCATAGCACAAAGCGGTGCTGTTGCGCCGAGAGTGTAACAGCCGATATCGCCTGATACCATAACGCCCAGCTTATGCAGGCAATAGAACAGACCTCTGTGAGGACATCCCGGACACATAACAGGAGGTCTTACAGGCACGTTATCCTCAAATGTGATATACTCAGTCTTCTCGCCAAGTATCTTTTCAGCAACGATAGTCTGTGATATCTCGCCCATAAGGCTGAACAGTTCCTTGCCGATAACGTTCACGCCGTTCTTTTTGCAGTGTGTTTCGATAACATCGTCAAGCTCCTCGATTACATAGACCTTTTCGCACTTTGCGGCAAAGTCCTTTATTATCTGAATTGGCATTGGGTTTACGATACCGAGTTTGAGATATGAAGCCTTGTCGCCCAGAGCCTCTTTAGCATACTGATATGAGATACCGCTTGTGATAACGCCTATCTTTGTATCGTTCATCTCTACCTTATTGAGCGGTGAAGTTTCGGCATAATCAGCGATAGCTTTCATTCTTGCTTCAACGATAGGGTGACGGCGGATAGCGTTACCAGGCATCATAACATACTTCTGGATATTCTTTTCATATGGGATATTCTCCCTTTCCTCTCTCTCGCAAAGCTCAACGGCTGACTGAGAGTGAGAAACTCTGGTGGACAGTCTTACGATAACAGGAACATCGAACTTTTCAGAAAGCTCGAAAGCAGCCTTAGCAAACTCCTTGCACTCTCCTGAATCGGAAGGCTCTATCATCATTGTCTTAGAAGCGATAGCATGGTGACGTGAATCCTGCTCGTTCTGTGACGAGTGCATACCAGGGTCATCGGCGACAGCTATTACCATACCTGCCGTTACGCCTGTGTAGCCTGCTGTGTAAAGAGGGTCAGCAGCAACGTTAAGACCAACGTGCTTCATTCCGCAGAAGCTTCTTGCACCGCCTATAGAAGCACCAAGAGCCACTTCCATTGCCACCTTTTCATTAGGCGCCCACTCAGCATATACCTCGTCATATTTTGCAACAGCTTCTGTTATCTCAGTTGACGGAGTACCAGGGTAAGATGATACAACCTTACAGCCTGCCTCATACAGACCTCTTGCAAACGCCTCGTTTCCAAGCATTAGTTTTTTCATACAATAAATCTTTCCTTTCACTGCACCGACCATTTTTTCGTGGTCGGTAGAAATAAACAATAATTAAAATAGACATAAGTAATTATACCACAAATTTCACCAAAATGCAACAACTTTTTTGA
The DNA here is from genome assembly GCF_000723465.1 of Ruminococcus bicirculans (ex Wegman et al. 2014). GTDB lineage: Bacteria > Bacillota > Clostridia > Oscillospirales > Ruminococcaceae > Hominimerdicola > Hominimerdicola aceti. The sequence goes on along the minus strand of NZ_HF545617.1, from coordinate 572,621 downwards.
TTTAAAGCACCAATAGAGCGTTATAAAAAGTTTGCTTACGGCAATTTTGTCAGTTTGCATAAAATATCAAGGGAGCTTCTGTGCAAAAATTTATGCCAGCTTACACGTTTTGAGCAACAAAAAATAAATCGCCGCCAGGCGATACCATAATTCCTCATTCCTCACTCTTAACACTCCTCATTCCTCATTCTTACCTCCTCACTTGTTTAAAAAATTGTACTTGAAAAAAGAGCATAAATGTTGTATAATAACAAGGTATACTTATATTTACGTTCGGAGGATATACATAATGAAAAAATACACACTTGACGAGGTCTACACAGCCGATATGACAGCGTTTCAGAGAGAAAGATATAACAGAGTTGCAGATGAATTTGAAAAGCTTTTCGGTGAAAAGCCAACTGCTTTCTTCTCAGCTCCAGGCAGAACTGAGGTAGGCGGCAACCACACCGACCACAACTTCGGCTGTGTTCTTGCGGCAGGCGTTTCACTCGACGTTATTGCCGCTGTCGCTCCTGACACCGAAGAGAACGTTATTACAATAAAGTCCGAGGGCTTCCCAATGGACACTGTGAACGTTGATGACGACGCTATCTACGAGGAGCAGAAAAACACATCAGCGGCACTTATAAGAGGTATGTCCGCAGGCTTTAAGAAGAATGGCCACAATGCCGGGGGCTTCAAGGCTTATGCTACTTCAAACGTGCTCAAAGGCTCTGGACTTTCTTCATCTGCGGCTTATGAAGTGCTTATCGGAACTATCCTCAACGGTCTTTACAACGAGGGCGAGGTTTCTGCAGTGGAAATAGCTCAGATAGCTCAGTTTGCGGAAAATGTATATTTTGGCAAGCCGTCAGGTCTTATGGACCAAATGGCTTCATCAGTAGGCGGATTTATCACTATCGACTTTGCTGACGAAAAGCACCCTGTTATCGACTCTGTAAAGTTCGATTTCACAAAAAGCGGTCACGCACTGTGTATCGTTGACACAAAGGGCAACCATGCCGACCTCACCCCTGAGTATGCGGCTATCCCTGCGGAAATGAAGTCTGTTGCGGCTTTCTTTGGCAAAAAGGTGCTGAGAGAGATAACAAAGGAACAGCTTCTTGAAAACATCTGTGCTGTTAGAGAAAAGTGCAGTGACAGAGCTGTGCTTAGAGCGCTCCACTTCTTTGACGATAACGAGAGAGTTGGCAAGGAAGCTTCCGCACTTTCAGAGGGCGACTTTGACGCTTTCCTGAGCCTTATCAATGAATCAGGTGATTCATCATTCAAATATCTTCAGAACATCTATGCCTCTTCTGCTCCAAACGAGCAGGGTCTTTCACTGGCTCTGTATCTTGCAAAGCAGGCTCTTGGCGGTGAGGGTGCTTGCAGAGTTCACGGCGGTGGCTTTGCAGGAACTATCCAAGCGTTCGTACCCGAAAAGAAGCTTGAAGCTTTCAAGGCTGAAATGGAGAGAGTATTCGGTGAAGGCTCATGCTATGTGCTGTCCATAAGACCTGTTGGCGGCGTGCAGATCGACCTTTAATATAGGAGTTGTCATGAAAAATCCATTTGCAGGCTTGAAGAAAAAGCAGGTGAAGTTGCAGTTTTCCACCTGCGGAGAGATAATGATAGACGGACTTCCCTTTGCTTTCGGAGTGGAGAGTGCAGGGAAAGCGTCAGACAAAGGGCTTTGCGTTTCGATATCTGGTGAAGCTGTCAATGACGGACGTGTTACCTTTTCAAACCTTGAATACTACGAAAACCATGGCGGAAAGATAACCATTGTGAAGCATGGCTTTTCACTTGTCACCAAAAAGGACGGCAAGAAAATTTATCAGGCGAAGTTTACCAAAATACCTATCACCGAAAAGGACACCTCAATGCTTTTCAGAAAGCTCACCGAGGAAGAGGTCGTCCAACGGCTCAACTGCGAGATAGCTTTTAAGGTGACCCCTCATTTCAGCGGTGAGGACACACCCGAAGTCATGCTTACAGTTTATCCTTATGAAAATATGCTCACAGGGTCGGCTGTGCAGTGGCTAAAGGTCACGTCTGACAAGGACTATTTTCTGCACAAATATTCTAATAAATAACAGGAGAGTTTATCCCATATGAGAATGAGAAGAAAGAAAAATCTTGAGGCACGTCTTGAAGCCTGCGGAGATTATATTTTATATCTTGACCGTGACGAGAAGAATTTTCAGGACAAATCAAACAAACAGCTTATTGACTTTGAGAAGATATTCGGAAACAGCAATCCCCTTGTGCTGGAAATAGGCTGTGGAAAGGGTCAGTTTGCAAGAGAGATAGCAAAGAGAAATCCTGACAAGAATTTCCTTGCAGTAGAAAAAAGCAGTAACGTTATAGTTGATGCCGCACAAATGGCTATAGACGAGGGCATACCGAACCTGAGATTTGCAAGGGGCGAGGCTGAATATCTGGATTGCTTTATCCCTGAAAAGTCAGTGGAGTGTATCTATCTTAACTTTAGCTGTCCGTATCCTAAAAATACATATGCACGTCATAGGCTCACATACCGAGCTTTTCTTGAAATATACAGACGTATTCTTGTGGACAAGGGCGAGATATACCAAAAGACCGACAATATGCACTTCTTTGAGTTCTCCTTGGAGGAGTTCTCTGCGGCAAATTACGGACTTAAAAACATTTCTCTCGACCTTCACAACAGTGGCTTCGAGGGCAATATCGTAACGGAATATGAGAAGAAATTCTCAGACATGGGTATGCCTATCTACAGATTGGAGGCGTTCGTAAAATAATGAGCGAGCAGATAAATCCAATTGTCAGCGAGAAAGATATGGGTACTGACGGCAAGCTTCGCAAATGGTCAACAGGCAGAAAAGCCAAGTGGATAATTTGGATAGTCATAATCTTAGCAGTAGCACTCGGCTTCTGGCATCAGCACTATATGCGCTCCGACAGCCAGATAAAAGCCGTTTTCAATGACAATAAGACTAACTTTCAGACCACTGCGGAGTTTATGATAGAAAGCATTTCATGCGAAAAGCCGACACTACCAAAGGGCAAATGCTCCATTAAATCGCTCACTGAAAACAATGCCTGCAAGTCTGTGAAGAAAGAACTTGAGGAGTTGGAGCGCAGGAACGTTACATACATCGACAGCGACGGCTTGACAGTGAAATTCTATACCATTTATGATCATTACTATATTTACCGCTCACCCATAAGCTCATCAGGGGGCGAGGATAACCTCGGTGACGGGTGGTCTTATGTAAAAACAAGTAAAAGCTGATTTTTTATGGACGAAAAAATTTTTTCGTCCATTTTTTTATGCAATCAAACGGTCTTTACATTCGTGTTATAGATGAAAGGCTTTTCAAAACAACAAAGGAGGTGACAGCTTTGACAAGAGATATTGACTACATAGTTGACAAATTTTCAGACGATATCTACCGAGCGGCACTGGCAGTCACAGGCAGCGTTCACGAGGCGGAGGATATAGTCAGCGAGGTCATAATAAAATATTTCACAAGGCAGGGTGAGCTTTTCTTCAATGATGACGAGCATCTTAAAGCGTGGCTGCTGAGAACGGCGATAAATCTATCTAAAGACCTGCTAAGGTCGGCAGGCAGACGTCTACGTGCAGAAAATGAGGTAAGTGCAAGAAGCGATTTTTCATCACCTGATATGCAGATAGATGTGCAAAACGCTATAAACAGGCTGGATAAAAAATACAGGATAGTGCTTTATCTTTTTTATTATCAAGGCTGCAAGACCGATGAGATAGCCGACATTTTGGGAACAAGCAAGGGCACGGTCACATCAAGGCTGAAAAGAGCAAGAGAAAAACTAAAGCTTTCACTTTCAGACTACGAAAAGGAGATGAGCGTATGAACGAAAGAGATATAAAGAATTATTTTGCAAACGCAAGCCTATCGGAACAAAAGAAAGATCAGCTCAAAGAAACGCTCAAAAAGCGTTTTCCACAACAAAACGGAGATATAAATACGGATACTTTCACACCACAAACCGAGCCGACACAGCCTGCCATAGTCGCAAGACACAAGGGTGCAAAGGTAGTTGCGGCAGCGGCGGCAGTGGCGCTTGTAATGTCAGGCGGAATTTACATGACAAGAAATATCCATGACTACGAGCCGAACGCAGGCACAGCTCCACCTGCAAACAGCAGTGTATCCGGCGATACAGGTACACTGCAGTTGTGTTCAGCAGACTTTATAAAGCTTGCAGACACAGTGCTTGAAAGCGCAAATTCTACGGTAGGAAATCTCGACATAATACAAAACAGCCCTGCATACTGCGATATGGTCTACAGCGGCAACTATGACGAAAATATCGAGGGCAAGGAACACAGCACAAGGTATTACGTTGACCTGCTGGAGAAAACCGACAGCGGACTTCCAAGCGTGGATTTTTTGACAGATGATAACAGCTATGAGCCAAATTCTTTGGTAATCGATATCCTGTCGGAGATAAAAACCCTTGATGAGGACGCTTTTAACAAGGCGGTGAATTGCAGAATAGAAGCCCATATTGAGAATAACAACTGCAAGATAACCATTTCAGACAGCGATAACAGCGTTTCTCTCAAATACGGAAGCGGCGAAAGCTTCACTGAAAATGCCAAAATTATAGCTCAAACCCTCAAAAATGACCTGCTGGATATCTATGACGAAAGCTCTATGAAAAACCCAGACAATGCCATTTTTAGCTACTCCCCTGCTGACTATAATTATTACAACGATATCATGAACAGCAACAATACAACAGAATATGTAAAGTCAGACTATGCGCAAAATGGATATATCACAAACGAAAGTCTGAACCTCCTGGCCCTGAATATCGTCAACGATTCGGACATACAGTTCAATATGGCGACAGATTATTTCACTGTGGATATGTTCACAAACAGATTTACTCTGTATAGCTACGCCAATGACGGAAGCTGGGCGGTGTATGATTCCGCTCCGTTTTCAAGCACCAGCACTGTGGAAGCTGACCCGTCAGCCACGGCGCAGTATATTTTTGAAAAGGCGCAGGCGCTTGTAACAAAGTATAACACCAGCGGCAAGAAGCTTCACTTTGACAATGTGACCTCACTCGACCTTGCGAAAGAGCTTGCAATGTCGTATGTGCCAGATATGGACAAAGAAGATAACATCACGCCGGAGCTTTTCGCATATGGACTTTGGGTAGAAACTCTGCCATATGACAAAGAGTCCAGCTCCTATGATTTATCCGGACTTGACTTTTCAATATACTTTGAAAAGGATAAGGACGGCAGTGCATATGATGTAACCCAGGTGGATGTCACAGTTGAGGGGGATATGGTTTATTCATACACCACTGATGAGCATGACAGCGTTGAAACTTATGACCAAAATGACAGTGCATTATCTTAACAAAACAATGTTGGTAGCTCGGTTGCTCACTAAACAAAGGTAGAGTTACCGAGCCACAAAATAAAAGCTATGCTCCAAGATAGAGTAGCGAAGTAAAAAAAGAAAAAAAGTGACCTGCAAAGTTAATTGCAAGTCGCTTTTCTTTATGCAATAATATTTATCTGCAAATTAGTTGTTGATGAGCTTCTCGTCATCATTGTTCCAGCTGTAGAGCTTTCTGATCTCCTTACCAACCTTCTCTGAAGGATGCTCAGCGTGGAGCTTTCTCATAGCCTTGAAGTGTACCTGTGAACCTGCGTCAGACATATCAAGGAGGAAGTCCTTAGCGAATGTACCGTCCTGAATGTCAGACAGAACCTTCTTCATAGCCTTCTTAGTGTCCTCAGTAACGATCTTTGGACCTGTGATGTAGTCGCCGTACTCAGCTGTGTTAGAGATAGAATATCTCATGCCCTCAAAACCTGACTGATAGATAAGGTCAACGATGAGCTTCATCTCATGGATACACTCAAAGTATGCGTTTCTTGGGTCATAACCAGCTTCACAAAGTGTTTCAAAACCAGCCTGCATCAGTGCGCAAACACCACCGCAGAGAACAGCCTGCTCACCGAAGAGGTCTGTTTCTGTTTCTGTTCTGAATGTTGTCTCAAGAACACCTGCTCTTGCTCCGCCGATACCAAGTGCATATGCAAGTCCGATATCCTGTGCGTTGCCTGTTGCGTCCTGCTCAACTGCGATAAGGCAAGGTGTACCCTTACCAGCCTGATACTCAGAACGTACTGTGTGACCAGGAGCCTTAGGTGCGATCATGATAACATTGACATTCTTTGGTGGTACGATGCAGCCAAAGTGAATGTTAAAGCCGTGTGCGAATGCAAGAGTCTTACCCTCTGTGAGGTATGGCTCGATAGATTTCTTATAAAGTGCAGCCTGCTTCTCATCAGGAATAAGGATCATGATGATATCAGATGTCTTTGCAGCTTCCTCAGTTGTCATAACTGTAAGACCCTGCTGCTCAGCCTTTGCCCAGCTCTTAGAACCTTCGTAAAGACCTACTACTACGTCAACACCGCTCTCCTTAAGGTTGAGCGCATGAGCGTGGCCCTGTGAACCGTAACCGATAATGGCAACTCTCTTACCCTTGAGTACGTTAATGTCGCAATCCTGCTGATAGAATATTCTTGCCTGTGCCATTGTTAATTCCTCCAAATTCAGAAATTTTAGATTTATTTTATGTAGCCTTTCGGCTATATAATCAAAGTTTATTTGCCTGCATTGAATGTGTCAGAGCCTTTCTCTATTGCGATAGTGCCTGTTCTTACCATTTCGATTATTCCGTAAGGTGCTATGACCTCCTCAAATCTGCAAAGATGAGCGTAAGTGTCGCAAAGCTCCAATGTCATTGTCGTAAGCGTTATATCCATGACCTTAGCCCCTGTGATATCCGCAATAGTCATTATCTCACTGCGTCTGTTTGCGACCGCAGACACCTTGACTATCATAAGCTCTCTTGCTAGATACTCATTAGCCTCAAATGTCTTTACCTTGATGACTTCTATAAGCTTATTGAGCTGTTTCTCGATCTGCTCAACTGTATGCTCGTCACCGTCAGCAACTATCGTTATTCTTGAAACGTCAGGGCCATGAGTTGGACCAACTGCAAGGCTCTCGATATTGAACCCACGTCTTGAAAACAGTCCGGAAATTCTTGATAGAACACCGCTGTGGTTTTCTACAAGAACTGAGATCGTATGTTTCATAAATCAACCTCCATAAGGAAACCTTTCCTTGATTTTTTATTATATCAGCTTATTATTAAGATTTCTTGAACGCAAACGCTATATACTGTAAACGCTACAGATAGTTAAAATATTGGCCTTATAATGTTGGCATATCCTTATCCACAACGACTTCAACAAGGCAAATGCCTTTATGTTCAGCAAGCATTTCGATGCCCTTATCCATAGTATCATCGTCATAAACTCTCATTGCAGGTATGCCATAAGCTTCTGCGAGCTTGATAAAGTCAGGAGAGCCGTCAAGAAAAACTGCTGTCTGTCTGTCATGATAGCCGTTTGTCTGAAGTTCTCTTACCATGCCAAGGCGGTTGTTTGTCATTACTACCACCTTTATATCAACGCCGAACTGAACGGCTGTTGCAAGCTCCATGAACGACATCTGAAAAGCTCCGTCACCGCATATAGCAACTGTTGCTCTGCTGTTGTCAGCCATTTTTGCACCTATTGCCGCAGGCACAGAATAACCCATCGTACCCATGCCGCCTGAGGTAAGAAGTCTGCCCTCCTTGCGGAACTTATATTCAGTGCAGGTCCATATCTGATTTTGTCCAACGTCTGCCACAACAGTAACATTGGCAGGCATTTTCTTTGCAAGCCTGTCGATAAACACCCTCGGATTGACAGTACCCTTTGCAGGCTCAACATACTTTCTCTCGCCCCCAAGGGTCTTGATGTGAGCTATCCACTCATCGTGCTTCATAGGTTTTGCAAGCTCCGTCATTTGCTGTAAAACAAGCTTTGCGTCGCCAACGAGAGGCAGGTCAGCGCCGATATTCTTACCTATCTCCGCAGGGTCGATATCTATATGTATTATCTTAGTAGTTTTCTCCAGAGCCAAAGGTGTTTTAACAGCTCTGTCGCCAACTCTTGCACCCACAAGGAACAGCACGTCGCACTCGTTCACAGCGGCATTTGCCATTTTAACACCGTGAGTTCCTATCATGCCGCAGAAAAGCTGGTCGTCATCAGGGAAAACAGAAATGCCCATCATAGTTGTGATAACAGGTATCTGCATAAGGTCGGCAAGCTCTCTTATCTCGTTCTCAGCGTGAGCGGCAAAAACGCCTCCGCCAATACAGATAAGTGGCTTCTCAGCCTCTTCCAACGCCGCCATTACACGCCTTACCTGAACGTAGTTGCCCTTTGTTGTAGGCTTATAGCTTCTTATCTCGCACTTTTCAGGGTACTCAAAGTCGATAACAGACTTCTGAACGTCCATAGGAATATCTATAAGCACAGGACCCGGTCTGCCCGTACCTGCGATATAGAAAGCCTCTTTGAACACTCTCGCAGTGTCCTCAGGGTTTTTGAGAAGATAGCTGTGCTTAACGAACGGCTCAGCCGAGCCTGTAATGTCAGCCTCCTGAAAAACGTCAGAGCCTATCTGGTCGGTATTCACCTGACCTGTTATGCACACGATAGGTATAGAATCCGCATAAGCGGTAGCAATAGCAGTAATAAGATTAGTTGCACCCGGACCTGATGTAGCGATACAGACCGCAGGCTTGCCTGAAATTCGTGCATAGCCGTTAGCCGCATGACCACCGTTAGCTTCCTGTCTCACAAGCACCTGCCTGATGTCGTTTTCAGCATCCAGCAAAGCGTCATAGAAAGGACAGATAGCAGCTCCGGGATAGCCAAAGACGACTTTTACGTTCTCAGCTTTCAAACATTCAACCATAGCCTGACTTACAGTCATCTTCATAATAAAGTCGCCTCCATTAAAAATTTTCTGTATAAATTATCATATAAAGTGATAAAACATACAAAGCTGTGATTTATTATACCATATTTATAAGATTTCGTCAAGTATCGTTAGCATACGAAGGAATATTTATGTGTAGTGCTACAATAGATATTGGACAAAATTAAGAAAAAAGAAAAGAGAGATAGGCAAAAATCTGATAAAATAAAGTTACCACACAAATACAAATCAGAAAGGAAGCCTATCTCTCATGAATAGTATAACACAAGATATGAAGTTTCGTCAATCCTTAATGAATTACGCAAAGAAATATGGAGTGAGCCGAGCGAGCAGAAAATACAATAAATCACGTTCATATATATATTTCTGGCTGAAACGCTGGGACGGAAGTGTGGAGTCCCTCGCAGTTAAATCACGCCGACCGCATCATCATCCCAACGAGCATACCAAGGAAGAAATAGATCTTATCAAAAGGTATCACAAACGAAACCCAACGCTTGAGCTTCCCGAACTATGGCATCGTCTCAGAAAACAAGGGTATACACGCTGTCTTGAAAGTCTTTACAGGGTTATGAAAAAACTAGGAATGCTTCCGAAAAAGCCGAAGAAAGCGACGTATAAACCAAAGCCATACGAGCAGATGACATACCCCGGAGAGCGTATTCAGGTGGACGTAAAGGTAGTTCCGAGAAAGTGTATAGCTGACCCAGAGATGAAGCTGTACCAATACACGGCGATCGATGAGTATACCAGGATAAGATTTTTATACGGATATGAGGAGCAAAGCACCTATTCTTCAGCAGACTTTGTAAAAAGGCTGGTGAAATGGTACAAACGCAGAGGAATAACGGTGAAATGTATTCAGACCGACAATGGATTTGAATTTACTAACCGCTTTTCGCCAAGCAAAAGAGACAAGAAAACGCTGTTTGAGAATACGCTCTCACAACTTGGCATTGAACACAAACTCATTCGTCCATATACGCCCAGGCACAATGGCAAAGTAGAGCGCAGTCACCGAGAAGATCACAACAAATTCTATTCGTGCCATAGGTTTTATTCCTGCGACGACTTAAACGTGCAGCTAGCTGCACGTTTAAGTCGAACAAACAACCGTCCTATGCGTCCCCTCAAATGGTTTTCGCCTATCGAATTTCTTAATAATAGTGTCCAATATGATTGACAAACCTACACGTTAGCATACGAAGGAATATTTATGCTTAAAAAAATTTCGCAAAAAAAATTTGAAAAAGGGGTTGACAAGACAGATGAACTGTGCTATAATAATTAAGTCGCTGAGAGAGAACGACACAAAACAAATAATTAATGTGGACAGGTGTCCGAGTGGTTTAAGGAGCTGGTCTTGAAAACCAGTGATACGGCAACGTACCGTGGGTTCGAATCCCACCCTGTCCGCCACATTTTTTATATATACAGGTTTGCGGATTTACCCAAGTGGTGAAGGGGCTCCCCTGCTAAGGGAGTAGGTCTGGAAACGGGCGCGAGAGTTCAAATCTCTCAATCCGCGCCAAGTTTTAAGTCTCACAAATCACGTAATTGCGTGGCTTGTGAGCTTTTTTATTTTTCGCCGCCTGCGTTTTGGTCATTGTTTGGTCATTATGGCTTTGAAAATTGCATATCTGAAAGTAAAAGAGCAGGTTTTAACGCCTGCTCTTTGTGTTTATTATATATCTGCAACCAAGCTTTCAATAAGCAGCCTAACGCCTGCACGAAAGCCCGCTTTGAAATAATCCCGTTCCGCTCTGCACAATACATCACCTAAGTCACCACCGTCGCTGCTGTCGATTAAGTCATCACGGTTCATCTCTTTTTCGATTTTTTCTATTTTTTTATAGAACTTATGATAAGCTTCATAAAATCTCTCTGACCCATAACTTCAGAAGTCGCTTTCGGTGTGTATGAGAAGCTCTTCTATCGTTATAGGTGTAATGTTTCTTTTTATCATTTCAAATCAACTCCCTGCTTAATATCAGTGATACCGCCGTTTCAAATTCCTGAGCAAATGAATTATATCGCTCATTGTCAGTTATCTTAACAAGATCGGTCATCATATCGTTATATGTGCTTATGTTCTTTTTATTTCCGTATTTGTCCATAAACGTGTTTATTTCACTCTCAAAAGCACTATCACTATGCTCAGAGTTGCCCACACAATCCATTAGCTTTGCTAGTTCCTTTGCTGTCATTAGAATATCGCACCCCTTTACGCCCTTGTATGCCCGCTTGACGCTGCGAATATTAACACTTTTATAACTGCCGCCGCAGCGTTTTAGCTGTATATCTCTTGATTTTCTATCTTTAAAAATGCCTAGCGGCTTTTTATCTGCCGAATAAACAATATACATCATTTTCATTTAACCGACCTCGTTTTGTTCTTATCAATGAACTCTTTAAAATTGCCATACACTTCACGTTCAAGGTCACACATTGTGTATTCATTTCGTTTGTATATCGACTGCATTTGATAACATCTTATCTTTGAGGCAGTGTAAGAAATTTCACAAAACTTTGATATCTGAGCGGGCGTTTTAAGTCCAAGCCCCAAAAGAACGCAAGTAGGAGACAAAAGGCGAGAAGCAAACACATCCGCTTCCTGCTCTATCTGCGGTCTGCTTGTGTCGAATGTTCTTGCACCTTTTGAGTCAATCAACAGGTGACCCAAGAATATGTGCCCTAATTCGTGAGCAATCGTAAATCTGCAACGACCCTTGCTTTGAGTATCGTCATAAACGATAAAGTATTCCGTTCCGATCAATAAGCTAATTCCAGACTCATCAGGCTGTAGCTCATTTGCATCTGAGTTTTTTATGATTTTTACGCTTGAATTTCTTGCTATTGTAGTTAGACTTACAGGAAGTTCAGAGATTTTGTTATATGCCAAGCATTGCAGAGCCGCCAGCTCTGCCGTTTTCATGGTACCCATATCGCACTACACCGCCCCACGCTTTGCAGAAAGCGTGTTATCAAGCATTGCTGCAACAGCCACAGAAGCTGCCGCCTCTGCTGATTGTATCTCGTGTGCGTATATGTTCAGCGTTGTGCTTGCCAAGCTATGCCCCAGCAAGGCTTGTACTGTTTTAGGGTTTGCACCGCTGTTTATAAGAAGCGTGGCGTTTAAGTGCCTCAGACTGTGTACCGACACAAAGGGCAAGTTATATTCAGCGCAAAACTTCTTCAAGAACGTGTATGGCGTGCCTATTGACATTTGCGAGCCTCTTTCAGTAGTAAACACAAGGTTTTCTGAATTATCCCAATAATCGCCGTATTTTAACGCCGCCGACATTTGTTCATTGTGCTGCTGTTTGAGCAAGAACATCACACGTTCAGGCAGGCGAACAGTACGCCTTGACTTTGCCGTTTTAGGTTCTGTATAGTAAAATCCTTTTTGCTTTTCCCAATGCACCGCACGGCGTATGTGTATCAGATCATTTTCAAAGTCGATATCAGACCACCGCAAGCCGAGTATTTCGCCACGTCTGAAACCGCCGTAAATTGCTATGTAGAAGAAGCAGCGGTATTTCAAGGGTGCATATTCATCAAGGTGCTGCAAAAGCCGCTGCGTTTGCTCTATGGTCAATATGTTATGCTCTGCCGTCGGAATTTTAGGGAGCGTGCAGTTATTGCAAGGATTTACGGCTATCTCTCCAATTTTGACCGCATATGTGAATATAGTTGACAAGAATCCGTGATAACAGTGAATTGTTTTAGGTGAAAGCCTGCTGTTATCGGTTATCTTCTCAAACATTGAAGAAGTTTGCTTGTCAAGAGCCGCTGCGACTTTTGCGGCGTTATCCCACCTTATAGCCCTATCGTGGTAGCAGCTGCGCACAATATGTGTATCAATGCCCGCTCTTTCACAAAATGCCTTTTGAGTTTCGCCGTTATCCTGCAACATCTTTTTCATATCTACTTTACACTTTGCAAGCGAAGTGGCGTTGCGTTCGTTTGTCAGCCATTTCAAGAAGTGGTCAAGGTCTTTTGTCTTTATCTTGTCAAGCCTCAAATGCCCCAGCTGAGAATATATGCGAGGGCATAGATCACGATACTTTTTCAGAGTAGCGGGCTTTAAAGCGTTTTCGTGCACCTTAAACCATTCTTCAATGAAGTTTTCAAGCTTGACCGCGTTGACGATCTGACCGCCTGCGCATTTCTGCTCAAACTCCAGCGCTGCTTTATTTAAAGCCCGCTGTAATTGCTTTTCGGTCATATTCGCTTTTGGCGGTCTCCACGTCATTGATTGTGTTTTCTGTGCTTTGCCGTCGGCTGAATAACCGCAGGAAACTTTAATGCGGTAACTGCCGTTCGGTCTTTTGTCGATGTGTGCCATAAGCTCACGTTCCTTTCTGTGTACTTGACACCGAAAGGGCGTTTGTGCTATAATTTATATGCTTTGTATAGCAGGCTTTGCCCTTGCGGTGAGGTCTATTTAAACCGTTCTGTGCTGCAACACAGGGCGGTTTTTTTGTGCTTAAAATGGGGGCTAATCCTCATTTAACAAGTCTCTCATTATGTAATCTAAATCATATTTACAATTACCGATCGCATTCCCGTAAAAATCTTGATAAGAAACTAATTTCACTTTGAATTTGTCTATAAAATTATAAAAGGCTCTTTGCATTTCTTCATAATTATCATCATTAATTACATTACTTGAAGCAACTGTAATAGCATTTGATCTGCACATACGATATATTTCAGACAAATGCTTTACAAAAGTAATGAAATGCTGATGTCCTATAATGTAATTCACAACATCAATTAAATTATATTCGTCAATGTGATATGGGTCAATATTTTCAATTACAAGACTGTTAATGCTTATTAGTTTTTCTATTGCTTGACTGCTCAAACCTGTTGAAAGTCTAAAGTCAACGTGTTCAGGTTTTGTGCCTGTCAATAATTCATCGCAGGAAATTTCAAATATATTTGCAAGCATTACTATATTTGATGTTTTAATATCTCTCTTTCCATTTTCCCACATTGATACAAGCTCACGTTTTACGCGTAGCTTTTTGGCTAATTCGTTTTGTTCCATTCCTTTTGAAGTCCGGTAGTGCTTTATTCGCTTGCCGATATCCTCTAAGCTGTTACATTCAATCATCAATCCGCCCCCTGTGCCTATTTTGATACATACCATTGATTTTTCTTGATTTTGTTTTGCTTTTCTGTTACTATTATAGCAGGCGGAACGAAATCTGTCAATATCAAAATGAAACAATTTTGAAAGGAGGCAAAACAATGATTGATGTTACCAAGCTTTCAGAGGAAGAAAGATCCGTTGTGCTTGCGCGGCGTGCATACTATAGAGAATGGAAAAGAAAGAACGCCGATAAGGTCAAGGACACAACGACACGCTTCTTTAAAAAGCACGCTGAAAAGTTAACGGCAGAGAAAGAAAACAAAAAGCCGTCCGAGTGATCGCAACACTCAGACGGCAAAGCAGGCGTTAAAGCCCGCTGAAAGAAACACACACGTTTCCTCTCTTATTATACCACATTCAGGGGTGGAAACGCAAGTCTTGAAATGTGGTGGATAGGAGTTATTTTGAATAATATCAGCATAACAAGAGCCGCACCCCGTATGCGGACGATAAACGAGACGGCAAAAGAAACGGGCTTTCCTGCCCACGCTATCAGACAGCTTGTGAAAGAAAACAAGATCGTGTTTGTTCAGTGTGGAGCAAAGGCACTTGTCAATGTAGAAAAGTTCATTGAGTATCTGAACGAGGGTGAAAGGGGTGTAGTGTAGTATGACAGCAGCCGAAAGGATAGCAAACGCCCTCAGAGCAGGCGAAGAAAACGCCGTGAGCCTTTCCGATATGTGCAGGATATCAGGGCTTGACAACCGCAGCACAAGGCTTTGTATCGAGCATATGCGGCGTAAAGGTGCGGTTATATGTTCCAGCAGCAATGGCTATTATTTGCCTAGCGATGTATACGAGCTGCGGCGGTACGTTCGTACAGAACACGCAAGGTCACAAAGCATAAGAACAACGCTCAGAGCAGCGGAGGACTTGCTTAACAAGTGGGAGAGCGAGGGTTAAGCAATGGCTGAAAAAAGAATGTTTGCAAAAATCATTATTGATAGCGATTTGTTCTTAGATATGCCGCTATCAACACAGGCTTTGTACTTTCATTTGTCTATGCGTGCAGATGATGAGGGCTTTATGAACAACCCGAAAAAGATACAACGAGCCATAGGCTGCACCGATGATGATATGAAATTACTTATCGCCAAAAGTTATATTATTCCATTCAAAAGCGGCGTAATTGTCATAAAGCATTGGCTAATACATAATACTTTGCGAAAAGATAGAATGACACTAACAACGTACACTAACGAAAAATCTATGCTCAGGGCAGAGGATAACGGAGCATATTCAATGATTGACAACCAACTGTCAACCAACTGTCAACCACTTGACAACCAAGCGTCAACCAACTGCCCACATAGATTAGATAAGATTAGTATAGATAAGAATAGATTAGATGAGAATATAGAAGAAAAGGAACGCACAACGCCAAAGAACAAGAAAAATGTCAAAGACAACAAAAACAACAATGCGGAAGCTGTCACTCTCACAGAAAAAGAATATGACAAGCTAATGTCAGAACATTCAAAGCCGTTTGTCGATAAGTGCATAGAAATCTTGAACAACTATAAGCTATCAAAGGGTGTTAAGTACAAGTCCGACTATCACGCTATAAGAAGTTGGGTCATAGGCGAAGTTCAAAAGCGATACCCTCAACTTGCTTCACAGCCAAGCGAACAGCAAGACCCCGAAGACCTCTTTAAAAATCCCTGGACTGATATTTGAGGCTAATACTGCAACCATTTTTTTGTCTTGACAGTCCGTGCATATTGCATTGACAAATGAACATACGAGCAAGCACAAGCTTATGATACCACTACAAAATACTACACTAGCGGGCATTGCTGAAAGGAGGTGAAGAAATGACAGCAAGGCAAAGGAAATTCGCCGAATATTACGCTAAGAGCGGAAACGCCACGCAAAGTGCTGTTAAGGCTGGGTATTCTAAGAAATTCGCTCACACGAACGCCAGCAGGTTTCTGAACGTTGAAGAGGTCAAGGCATATGTGCGGGAGCTGACGGAAAAGGGACAGCGTGAACGCATTATGTCAGCGTTGGAACGTCAAGCCCTGCTGTCAGACATTGCCCGTGATAGTGATGAGGGTATGCCGTCAAGGCTGCGTGCGATAGACCTTTTGAACAAAATGACGGGCGTTTATATCTCTCAGGACGATGACGAAAGCGAAGAAGTTTTAGCCGCCCTTGATAGGGTATTAGGTCAAATCAATGACGGGTTTGAAAACGGGTCACAAACATAAAGACGAAAGGTGAAAACAATGTCACAAGAAAACACAAATCAAAAGCTAGTCAATTACATTTCAAGAATAGCAGCAGAAGCAGGAGCTGCAAAGGCTATTGAGATATACCAAGCACAAGAAGCCGAACGTATCAAGGACAACGAAAGCAAGAAGTTCAAGAACGTCAAGCTATTGCTCAAAGAATACCGAAATTTGAGGGCATATGCTGAAAATGCTCTTTGTGACGCTTCACAGATAAACGATCTTGTCATAAGAGAGCTTATCGGCTTTAGTGAATACGAGAAATACAAGGTTGAAAGCATAAAAAATCAGATCGTGACCACTAAAACCATAATGGAACACGTTCAAACTATGCTTGATATTTACAAAATTCGGTGTACTTCCTCAGTTCGTGAGGATATGCAAAGGCGTTGGCGTGTAGTTGAAGCCGCTTTCATCACAGGCGAGACCACCCCAACTTATGACGAGATAGCCGAAAGAGAAATAATTGACAGCAGAACAGTGTACAAGGATATAGACAAAGCTTGCAAGGATCTTTCAAGCCTTATTTTCGGTTTGAATGTAAGTGGGCTTGAAACATAGACCGAAAGGAAAATAGGCAATGAGTCAACCCAAAGAATTACTAGCACTCAGAAAAAGACTTGCCAAGAGTGGTTATTTCAACATTCACATAAACAAAAGCAGCGAGCAGCCTAATTATTACGTTATCGAAGCACAAGAGCCTTTAACTCATACCAAAGTAACAAGAGTTGAACGCCTTGAAATTTGTAGCTTGATAATGCAACACCGTAATTAACTAAGTTTACCGTCCAGCGAGTAAACCGTTCGCACTGCTCCAATAACAGAAAGGATAAAAATATGAAAAAGTACAATACTTTATTTGAACTATCACTTGACGATGATGTGATAGAATGGGTGAAAAGTTATGGCGAAGATTTTAAACCTAAGTCAAAAGCAGCCTATAAGAATTTGCTTATTGCATACTTTGAGTTTCTAAAAGCGAGATACGAAGATGACAGGCTATCAGAGCCGCAGCAAGCAGAGGACGGCAAAGTTTAAAGACGAGAGCACAGGACGCAGCACAGGAGCTGTCAGAGCGTTTGAGGGGTATTGAAAGCATAAGCGAAAATGTTATTGTGCATTATGCCGTATAGTCTCCATTGCTTGACTATCGCAAAAAATTCTGGTCATTATTTGGTCATTATAAGCGGTGAAAATCGACTGAATTTTATAAAAAGCTGTGAAATGCAAAACAGCACAAACCCTTTATTTACGGACTTTTATAAGAAGCTGTTAAACGCTGTGAAATAAAACAAGCTGAGTTCAAATCTCTCAATCCGCGCCAGCAAAAGTTTAAGCTTTTGCTTGTATCCGCTTTACGTTATGTAGAGCGGATTTTTTATTATATAAATACTAAAATACCGCAGAGATTTCTGTCCTCTGCGGCGTTTTTTATTCTGCAAGCCCTGCGGCACTTTTCATTCTGTCTTTGAAGAAATGGTCGAATACTGCCACGCACCTTCCCACAAGGAGCATTGCCGCCACCGTTCCGATACCGATACCTATTATCCGCTTGTCAAACAGCAGACCTATCACGCAGGCAATGGCAACACACGATGCGTCAAGTATATTCTTGCCAAAGCCCATGTTCTTTCCAAAGGCTTTTCCTATAGCCTGAGCAAGACCGTCGGCTGGGTTCGGCACGAACTTCATGGCTATCATCATTGACATTCCAGCACCCGTGCAGATTATCGCTGCTGCAAGATACAGCGTGTTTTGCCACAAATGTCCGAAATTAAAATCAAGCAGCTTTGAAAACATATTCAGCAGCAGGCTGAACACAATGCTGAATGGTATTTGCAGCCAGTCTATAACAGTTCTGTCGCTGCCTTTTATTATCATTTCTATCACAACGAACAGTGCATATGTAGCAAAAGTCACAAGAGAAAAATTCACATCCCATATACTCGATATGGCAAATGGCACTGATATAATAGTGGATACCCCTAGCCCTGTTTTGATGTTCATCGTTATCCCTGCGGCAAGTATCACAAGCCCCATGGCATATATAGCCGCCCTTGCGGCATAATTCTTCTTTTCCAAACTAAATCCGCCTCCATACCAATTATACCACCTTCATCACACTTTTTCAAGAGCACAAAAAAGCTGCCGTACCAAAAGGCACAGCAGCTTTTATACTATATAATAGTATCAGAGTTATTGATTATTCCTTTGGACCTGCTGATACAAGAGCCTTACCTGCTGGGTTGCCCTCATACTTAGCAAAGTTCTTAACAAATCTGCTTGCAAGATCCTTAGCCTTTGTCTCCCACTCGGAAGCGTCAGCATATGTGTCACGAGGATCGAGAATTGCAGGATCAACGCCTGGAAGCTCTGTTGGAACTTCAAAGTCAAAGTGTGGTATCTTCTTTGTAGGTGCGTTGAGAATGTCGCCGTTAAGGATAGCGTCGATAATTCCACGAGTATCCTTGATAGAGATTCTCTTGCCTGTGCCGTTCCAACCTGTGTTTACCAGGTATGCCTTAGCACCGCTCTTCTGCATCTTCTTAACAAGCTCTTCAGCATACTTTGTTGGGTGAAGCTCAAGGAAAGCCTGACCGAAGCAAGCTGAGAATGTTGGTGTAGGCTCAGTGATTCCACGCTCTGTACCTGCAAGCTTTGCAGTAAAGCCAGAGAGGAAGTAATACTGTGTCTGCTCTGGTGTGAGGATAGATACTGGAGGCAGTACACCAAATGCGTCTGCTGAAAGGAAGATAACGTTCTTTGCAGCAGGTGCAGAAGAAATAGGTCTTACAATGTTCTGAATATGGTCGATAGGATAAGATACACGAGTGTTCTCTGTAACGCTCTTATCAGCAAAGTCGATCTTGCCGTTCTCGTCAAGAGTTACGTTCTCAAGAAGAGCATCTCTTCTGATAGCGTTGTAGATATCAGGCTCAGAATCCTTATCAAGGTTGATTACCTTAGCATAGCAGCCGCCCTCGAAGTTGAATACTCCGTTGTCGTCCCAACCGTGCTCGTCGTCACCGATAAGAAGTCTCTTAGGGTCTGTAGAAAGTGTTGTCTTACCTGTACCGGACAGACCAAAGAAGATAGCTGTGTTCTCACCGTTCTTATCTGTGTTAGCTGAGCAGTGCATTGAAGCCATGCCCTTGAGTGGAAGGAAGTAGTTCATCATTGAGAACATACCCTTCTTCATCTCTCCACCGTACCAAGTGTTGATGATTACCTGCTCACGGCTTGTGATGTTGAACATAACGGCTGTCTCAGAGTTAAGACCAAGCTCCTTATAGTTCTCTACCTTAGCCTTTGAAGCGTTGTATACAACGAAGTCAGGCTCAAAGTTCTCAAGCTCCTCAGCAGTTGGCTTGATGAACATATTTGTTACAAAGTGAGCCTGCCAAGCAACCTCAACGATGAAACGGATAGCCATTCTTGTATCCTTGTTAGCGCCGCAGAATGCGTCAACTACGAAAAGTCTCTTATTTGAAAGTTCCTTGATAGCGAGTTCCTTAACAGACTTCCAAGCCTCCTGTGAAGCTGGGTGGTTGTCGTTCTTGTACTCGTCAGAAGTCCACCAAACAGTGTCCTTAGAATTTTCGTCCATAACGATGAACTTATCTTTAGGTGAACGGCCTGTATAAACGCCTGTCATAACGTTTACTGCGCCAAGCTCACTCTCCTGACCCTTTTCATAGCCTTCGAGTGTTGGCTTTGTTTCTTCCTCGAACAGCTGCTCGTAAGAAGGGTTGTAAACAACTTCTGTAGTTCCGGTGATACCGTACTTGCTCAAATCGATCTTTGACATGTTGCAATAACTCCTTTTCAAAAAAATATCGTTAATAGGCGCTATAATGAAACAGCACACACCGGCACATTCATTTTCTTTCCTTATTATTAAGCATAAGCTATACAGAAATTCATCTGACAATTGAAAACACACTGCCAGCGTTTCATGCTGTGCTCCTATTACAGCAATATAATTATACCACATATTTTTCTGAATTGCAAGGGTAAACGCAGATTTTGTGAGCTGATTTTTTACATTTCGCTTAAATCTATAACGATTTTTTATGAATAAATGTAATTTCATGGTATAAAATAGATAATAAAAGATATTGACTATTATCAATAGTTAGTCTAAGCTTGCGCAGACGATTTTGCAGTATCAATATAAAATAATTGCATTTTTATGCTTCTTTGCAAAAAAACGCCCCAAATTATGCAGGCAAATTCCGCTTTCCTGCAAACAGAAAAAAGGCAGTCCACAAGGAACTGCCCTTCTCCGAAATATCAACAATAGGGGAGATCTTATTTACTTTTTCTTCTTAGCCATGACCACAGCTGCACCGCTCAGAAGTGCAAGAGCGAATGCTCCTCCAGCAACTCCGGTCGATGGGTTTGTGTTTGAAGCGTTTGAAGCTGCCTTTGAGCTGCTGTCTGACTTGCTGTCAGTTGCCTTGCTGTCAGAAGATGAGCTGTCGGAAGATGAGCTGTCGGAAGCAGAACTGCTCGTATCTGACGAAGCATCAGAACTGCTTACGCTGTCAGGCTGTGAAGAAGCAGGTGTTTTCTTTACAAGGTTTGCCACAGCGTCATTTATAGCCTTTACCATAGCGTCCACGTCAGCCTGCTCTGTGATGTTCTTTGTTCTGTCGATAGCGGCAAGAGCCTTTTCAACTTCTGAGAAGTCCTCATAATCGTCCTTGTTGAGAGCCTTTGCTGCTTCCTCTGCCTTGTCAAGCTCTGTGTAGTCTGCTGACTTGTAAACAAGTGCCTCAACAGCATCGTTTATGTCTTTCGCCATTTTGTCAACATCTGACTGCTGTGTAAGGTTTTTAGTTCTGTCGATAGCTTCAAGTGCCTTTTCTACGGCTGTAAAGTCCACATAGTTGTCCTTATTAAGAGCCTTTGCAGCTTCTTCTGCTTTGTCAAGCTCTGTATAATCTGCCTTTGCATACTCAAATACAGCCGAACTGTCTCTATGAACTGCGAATGGTTTTTCACATTCATCAGTATGGAATGTACCGCCCTTTATCTCGCACTTTTCGCAATCGTTAAGGAAAATTCCTATGTCACCACCGAGTGTGATATCTCCTCCCGAGATAAGACCGTTCTTTATATTGTCTGTACCAAGATAAATATCCGCAAGCTTGGCATTGATATCTACCTTTCCGTCCTTTATAATCAAGCCTGTCTTAGGCTCAGGGGCACCTATACCAACTACTAATATTCCTGCTCTTCCTGCATTGATATTCACATCTCCGCCGTATATCTCAACAGAGCCGTTTGCATACAAACCGTCATTCCAGCCACCATTGGCAACTTCACTTGTGTCAATATTAAGAGTTGCGTCCATTACCTTTATGGAATAAAGTGTTATGACAGCACCGCCCTTTGCGTTGACAGTTCCTGACTCAAAAGTAACATTAGGCTGATCCATTACTGGAAGGTTGCCTGTTTCTTCAAGATTAAGCACACTGTCCTTAGTCTTTCCACTTAGTACTACACCGGTATCTTTTGCGCTTCCTTTTCTCGAAATAACTGTAGTGCCTGAGGTCATCTTGTTATCTCCTGAGAAAACTATATTAGTAACTTTTTCTCCGTCAACAATGACACAAGACTTTTTCGCCGTCGAAAAATCAACATTGTCAAGTGTAAGAGTAGAAGTTGCTGCGTCCCAGCTCCAGCCCTCGTCTTCATTTTTCTGATCGTTCTGAAATCCTGCCACTGTAAGGTCAAGAGTTGTAGTTCTCTGCTGATTTGCCGCAAAAACATTTATTGCAGGCAAAGATGCCATACATATGACTGTTGCGAGCATCGTGCTAAAAATTCTTGTCTTTTTCATATTTATCCTCCCGAAATATAAGACTTCATATCATATTTGCATTGCGATATAAAACCGCCCTGCTTATAATTATGATAGCAGAGCGGTAATAATTTTTCAACTGTTTTGACACAAACGGTCAAAAATCAGCACAAGCGGTATTCATTTAAACAAATAATGTATGAAAGTCCCACTTACTTCCTTTATATATCTATTTAATGGATATATTACTTTTTCTTCTTAGCCATGACCACAGCCGCACCGCTCAGAAGTGCAAGAGCGAATGCTCCACCTGCAACACCGGTCGATGGGTTTGTGTTTGAAGCGTTTGAAGCCGCCTTTGAGCTGCTGTTTGACTTGCTGTCAGAAGATGAGCTGTCAGAAGTGGAACTGCTCGTATCTGACGAAGCATCAGAACTGCTTACGCTGTCAGGCTGTGAAGAAGCAGGAGCTTTCTTTACAAGGTTTGCCACAGCGTCGTTTATAGCCTTTACCATAGCGTCCACGTCAGCCTGCTCTGTGATGTTCTTTGTTCTGTCGATAGCGGCAAGAGCCTTTTCGACTTCTGAGAAGTCCTCATAATCGTCCTTGTTGAGAGCCTTTGCGGCTTTCTCTGCCTTGTCAAGCTCTGTATAGTCTGCTGACTTGTAAACAAGTGCTTCAACGGCATCGTTTATGTCTTTCGTCATTTTGTCAACATCTGACTGCTGTGCAAGATCTCTATACCCTCTTAAAGCCTCAACTGCACTGTACAAGTTTGCAACGCTTTCATTTGTGTAGACAGAAAGGTCGGCAGGAATATTACCCAGCACTTCATAAACATTGCTGTAGTCAGCAGGCTCAGCACCGCAGGCAGGAGTATCGTTATCACGCTTAGTCCATACGTTTGATGAGCCGTTGAGCACATTTAAAAAGCTGTCTGTTTTCATATCGTCAATAGTAAGAGAAGCTGCTGATTCCGTATTTTTTGCTGTATTTTGTATGTTGTAGTAGCAATTTTGAATCGTACTTCTCTTCATCGTATCTTGCATTGCAAAAGCATAAGCGGAAGAAGAAATATCAGATACAAGACCTGTTGCATAGCAATTCTTTACAGTGCCATAATAGTTATTGCTTGCAGCGTCAGTACCCAAGAATGACGCACCAACAAAACAGTTGCTTACATCGCCCTTTGCATAGCAGTTGCTGATGTTAAGACCTGAGATGTTTCCAACAAAGCCGCCTGCATATTCTGCACCTGTTATATTGCCTGTGGCATAGCAATTTTCTATCAAAGTTTCATCAATTGTCACTCCATTACCTATTCCAACGAAGCCACCTACTGCGATACCACGACCATTTCCTGTTACCTCAACAGAAACGTCTGCACCGCAATATTTAGCAGATGAGCCTTTTGCGAGCGTACCAACAAAGCCACCAACATTGCCCTTTTTTGTTGATTCCTCTATCTTTCCGGAAACACGGCTGTGGCTCACTGTTGTATCTCCGTCCTGAATGCCTACTAATCCGCCTATGCTGTTAAGAGCAACATAGCTGCCGTCAGAGCCTGCCTTCATGTCAAGACCGATAACAGTACAATTTACTATATCGCCCATAGAATAACCTACAAGCGCACCTCCCATGCGGAAGCCATATCCACTGCTGTGATTTCCGCCAACATAGTTTATAGAAACATTTTCAAGAACTACGTCCTCGATAGTGCCGCTGGTCGCACCGAACAAGCCGCATACATCGCCACTGTATGGCGATGTTTCTGTTCCAATGGTAAGATTTTTGATAGTATAACCATTTCCGTCAAAGTTGCCAGAGAAAACAAAATATTCATGACCACCCATAATAAGATCCGCCACAGTTTCTCCTACTGGAGTCCACTCTTTTCCACCGAGGTCGATATCCTCTGTAAGCTCAAAGTATGTGTCTGCATATTTTTCACCATATTCCTCTGCGTTCACTCTTTTCGCAAAATACGCAAGCTGTGAGCCATTAGCTATTTGATAAGGGTCATCTTTTGTGCCTTTTCCTCCTGCAAAAGACTCCGCCACAGAGCCGTCCCAGACCTCTGTACCGTCAGCAAAAACAGAAACAGGCACTAAGCTTGCCGCAAGACCCATCGTCACCAAAAGGCTCAAAATCTTCTTTTTCATTCTAATTCCTCCATTATATTTTTCGGGGTTGATATTTCTTTTTTACTCAGAACATAAATTTTTCACGATTATTTTAACACAACCCACACACTTGTCAACAAGTTTGACACAAACGGTCAAAAATCTGCACAAATGGTATTCGTTTAAACAAATAATGTATGAAAGTCCCACTTAATTGCTTTATATATCTATTTAATGGATATATTACTTTTTCTTCTTAGCCATTACCACAGCCGCACCGCTCAGAAGTGCAAGAGCGAACGCTCCGCCAGCAACGCCTGTTGACGGGTTTGTATTTGAAGCGTTTGAAGCCGCCTTTGAGCTGCTGTCTGCCTTGCTGTCGGCTGATGAACTGTCAGGCTGTGAAGAAGCAGGTGCTTTCTTTACAAGGTTTGCCACAGCGTCATTTATAGCCTTTGCCATAGCGTCCACGTCAGCCTGCTCTGTGATGTTCTTTGTTCTGTCGATAGCGGCAAGAGCCTTTTCAACTTCTGAGAAGTCCTCATAATCGTCTTTGTTGAGAGCCTTTGCGGCTTTCTCTGCCTTGTCAAGCTCTGTATAGTCTGCTGACTTGTAAACAAGTTCAAAAGCCTGTGTATGTGTTGCGATATCTGCTGAAATAGTTATTTCCTTGCTGAGAGGCTCGCAATCGTCAGCAGTTACATCTACAGTGTAAGTGCCTGCTGTAAGCATTGCAGTATTGCTTGTTATCTCTTTTCCGTCTACCTTTATTACAACATTTTTCAGGTCAGCAGGTGTTACTTCAAAATCAACTGCATATTCCTTAGTTGGCAGGACAGGTGTTTTTCCCTCAACATACTGATACTTTGCACCGCCAGCTGTCAACTCGTCATAAAATTCTTTTGTTGTCATATAGTCATATGATTTAGCCTTGCCTGCTTCTTTATTTGAACCGCAAGCTTCAACATCTTCTGTTTCTGTGAAATAGTTGTTTTTAAAGTCAGTTGTAGACGAGGAATCCTTCCCCACTATTCCGCCGAAACGTGTATATGGCTTTTTGGCTGAGTACTGTGAAAGGTCAATTTCTCCTGCAAAATAGCAATCACTTACAGAACCGCCGGCTACTGAACCAACAATACCGCCTACATCTGTGGTTCCGTTGCCAACCGGCGTGAGTTTTCCTGTAACATAGCTGTTTATGACCTTGGAATCGCCATACAAACGTCCTACGATACCGCCGGCGTCTGGTGCAGCATATACCATATCGCCTGTGCTTGAACAATAGCGGACTTCCGTTCCATTCTGTGCATATCCAACTATACCGCCCACATAAAGACTTCCGCTGTCGCCTGAGATAGTTATGTCTGCTGTGTTCTCACAATACTCAAAAGTTGTGGCGTCTGCCTGACCTACCATGCCCATTAAGCCATAAACATATTTGCCGTTATTGTTGAAAGATACGTTTGACACACAATCAGTAATAGTACAATCACCTGCAAATCCTGCAATAGTGCCATAAAAAGTATAGTCGTTATCAGTATTTGTCACATCCAGATTTCCCTCTATAGTCAGACCTGATACCTCTGCTTCCTCAATATCGCCAAAGAAACCGACCAACACGTCTTTGCCATAGATAGGTGTAAAGTCAATATTTGATATCGTATGACCGTTTCCGTAAAATTTACCGCTGAAATAATTCTGAAGTTCACCCTTTGCGTTAAAAACATTTCCAATAGGTGTCCAATCAATGCCCGTTAAGTCAAGATCCTTATCGAGAACTACAACAGCGTCTGTCTTGCCGTTAAAATCGCCATCGTTTACTGCTTTTGAAAATGCCAACAGGTCGTCAACAGTTTTTATTACCGTCTTATTATCGTCTGCAAATGCCGTTGTCGGCACAAACAAAAGACAGCCCGTCACCAAAAGACTTAAAATTTTCTTTTTCATTCTAATTCCTCCATAATATTTTTCGTTGCTGATATTTCTTTTTTACTCAGAACATAATTTTACACGATTATTTTAACACAGACTACACACTTTGTCAATAAATTTAGCACAAACGGTCAAAAATCTGCACAAGCGGTAACAAAATAAATGAATAATGCTTGAATTTTGCTTTGATGTGTGTTATTATATATTAAGAAATCATGTATAAGAAAGGATTTTTACAGTATGAGAGTGGCATTGGTAGACGATAATAAAAACGACCTTGCACTTCTTCATGAATATATTTCCGAACAAACCGCTCACAGCTGTCAGATAGATACGTTTTCAAGCGGAGAAAGCTTTTTATCATGTTGGCAGATGGGAGCTTATGATCTGGTGGTGCTTGATATATTCATGGGGAAAATGACAGGGATAGAGGTCGCAGAAAAGCTTCGTGAAACAGACAAAAACGTGCATATCGCATTCGGCACTTCAAGCAACGAGTTTGCAAGCGAAAGCTACGACCTCAACGCCTGCTACTATCTTTGTAAGCCCTTTCAGGCTGACAAAGTAAAAGCAATGCTCGACCGGATCGGTTCTGATGAAATTGATCGTATGCGTTCAGTTAAGCTTCCCGACGGTCAGAACGTGATACTCAGAAATGTTATCTACATAGACTGTGCGTCACATATCGTGACAATCCATTGCACAGACGGTGAAAGCATAGTTTCAAGAAATTCTTTCGCTGAGATCGAGAGCATTTTTTGCAGTCATTCATACTTTTACACCTCCACCAAAGGCGTCATCGTGAATTTCTATGAGATAGCCCAGCAAAAAAGCGACCTTTTCATAATGAGCGACGGCACACATATCCCCATAAGCCGCCGAAAATCCAGAGAAACATTAGACGCCTTCGCTCAGTTTCGCTTCAGTGATCTGCGAAAAGGCGGTGAGCAGTAATGCCTCCTTTATACCGCCTTGTGGAAGTGGGCATATATTCCCTTCTGAATTTTCTGCCACTTATGGTGCTTGCCCTTTATCCCTTCCGGCATAGGCTTCGCTTTTCCAAAACAGCTACTGTGGGACTTGTTGTGGCTCTTTCACTGGTGCAGATCTTCTTAGGCTGGCAGGCGGCATTTTTCAGCACAAATGCAGGTCTGCTAAGTGCAGTCAGCACCCTGCTCTATGCGGCTTTTTACTTTTTCGCTGTGAAGGTCAAGGTGGGCAAAACAGGCTTCACACTGCTTTTGCTTTCAAATAACGCAAGCTTTATCGTCATTACCTCAAAATGTCTGGAGGGCATTCTGTTCCCGTCACTTGCCTATGAGTCATACCGCTGGTCGTTTTCCCTTTGTATGCTTATGACAGAAGCCGTGGTATGGGGACCGCTTTTTATCTACATGAAAAAGGTCTACACACCTGCGGTGGAAAGAGAGCCGTCAGGTCTGGAGTGGCGCTATCTTTGGCTTATCCCATTTACGTTCTATATAATATGGTACTATACGCTCTACGGCAACTCTACGAAAAGCAGCTTAGAGCTTGCTCTGGAGCCAAAGAACACCATAGCTCTGTTCTTTATAAACGCAGGAGCGTTTCTGGTGTATTACATCGTGGCACGGCTGGTCATCGAACAGCAGAAAAATCTGCGGCTTCAGGAAAATAACCACCTGCTTGAAATGCAGAACCTGCAATATGACTATTTGCAGGATAAGATAAAAGAAACAAGACGCTATAAGCATGATGTCAGACACCATATCGCTCTTATGCAGGAGCTTCTGAAAAAGGGCGAATACGATAAGCTTTCGGAATATCTCAATTCTTTCAGGGATTCTATGCCCGATATATCAGAACGCATTTACTGCAAAAACACATCTGTAAGCGCACTTCTTGCATATTTTGCTCAAATAGCAGAAAGCAGCGGCATTGAATACAAGGTGAGCGCTGACATCCCAGATGATATAAAAATAGACATAACCGACCTCTCTGTGCTTTTCGGAAATCTTATCGAAAACGCCATTCACGGCTGCGTGTCTGACAGTGCAAAGAATAAAAAAATAATAATCAGAGCAAAGGCTGACAGCTATTCCCTTTGCCTGGCGGTGGACAACACCTTCACCGGAACTATCCTCACCGACCCAGAAGGCGGTTTCCTTTCCTCAAAACGCAAAGGCAAAGGGATCGGCACAGAGTCTGTCAAGAACATTGCCGCCAAATACAATGGCGTAGCTAAATTTGAATACGGTGACGGAATGTTTTACGCTTCCGTAATGCTGAACATATGAAAAAAGGCGGAAAGCTCGCAAAGAGCCTCCGCTTTTTCTGTTTTATCGTCCTCCAAGCTTTACATTTTCAAATGTTGCCACAACAAATAATTCACATATCATTTATAAAATGTTTCTTGTATCTTTTGTGCAAAATGCTATAATCTAATTGAAAATACGGAGAGAATTCCGTATAAAGTTAATAAATCAAACAAATCGGAGGTAATTCATTATGATGGGAAGACTCAGAGCAATGCGTGAGCCGCTCAAATATGTTCAGGGCAGAGATGCTACACTTAAGTTTCATGAAGAAATGGGCTATATGGGCAAAAGGTGGCTGTTTGTATGTTCAAACAGTGGCTACAAAGCCTGTCATGACAAGATAGAGAAAAGCTTTGGCGAGCTTGACGATTACAGACGCTATGAAGTATTTGGTGGTATATCAAGCAAGGGCGAGATAGCCAAAATGGAAGAGATAGTAAAGGCTGACAACATCGACACAGTAGTTGCAGTTGGCGGCGGAAGCGCAGTTGATACTGCAAAAGCTACAGCATACTACACAGGCAAGCACATTGTTATCGTGCCTACAGTTGCTGCAACAGATGCGCCATGTACAGGTCTGTCAGTAATATACAATGATGACCACAGCTTTGACAAATATCTTTTCTATCCTACCAATCCAGACGCAGTAATGGTAGACACAACAGTTATCGCAAACGCACCTGTAAAGTTCCTTATTGCAGGCATGGGCGATGCACTTGGTACATATTTTGAGGGCAGAGCTTCCATAAGAACAGAGTCTGCAAGCCTTGAAGGCACAGGCATCACA
This sequence comes from Ruminococcus bicirculans (ex Wegman et al. 2014), assembly GCF_000723465.1. GTDB lineage: Bacteria > Bacillota > Clostridia > Oscillospirales > Ruminococcaceae > Hominimerdicola > Hominimerdicola aceti. The sequence continues at coordinate 543,387 of NZ_HF545617.1, read as the reverse complement.
AGAGCAGGACAGGCACTTGCAAGACTTTGCTATGACACGCTGAAAACATACGGCAAGCAGGCAGTTGAGGCTTGCAAGGTACACGCAGTTACACCTGCCCTTGAAGCTATCTGCGAGGCTAACGTATATCTTTCAGGTGTTGGAGCAGATAACGTAAACTGTGCGGCTGCACACTCGTTCTACAATGGCGTAACATCATTGGGAATCAAGCACGCAGACCACGGCTGTTGTGTAGCCCTTGGTACACTGGTTCAGCTTGTACTTGAGGGTGCGCCAAAGGAAGAGTTTGAAGAGGTACAGAACTTCTGCCTTGAAGTGGGACTTCCTGTCACACTCGAGGAGATCGGTGTAACTACACCTGAGCAGGTAGAAGCTATCGCAAAGAACGCTTGTATCCCAGGCGAAACTATCCACAATCTTGCAGGCGACGTACAGCCTATCGAACTTTATGACGCTATCATGCAGGCAGACGCAATGGGCAAGATAGCGCTGGGAAAATAAAGAATAGTGTATATTTAAAATGATATTGCCACCCACGACTGATTTGGCTGTGGGTGGTTTTTTGTGCGAAAAAACAGAGAAACCCGATCAATGGGTTTCTCTGCATCTTTTAGCTGTATTAAATCACAATATCTTAGTAAAGTATATCTTCCTGCGAAGCTCAGTTATCTGCAACGTCCATAAGCTCAACAGCAATATCGTCAGACCCGGTATCATCTGCATCAGCCTGAATATCGTCCGGCTTATCGTCCTCTATGAAAGCTCCTGTAAAATCAATACAAACATTCTCGCTTTTACCAAAACGAGCCATTGTCAGCAGATCGGTGACAGTCGAGCGTGTGACATGAGCGCCTGTGAAATCCATCACCACATTTGCAGAATTATCCTCGCTGTTTTTGCTGTTGATCTCATCACGAAGCTGGTCAAAATTCGTATCCTCAAGGTCTGCATAAGCTGAAAACTCTTTTGGCGCATAAAGCGTTGCAACAGCGTGCATAGCAATGAATACAAACCTGAAATCTTCGCAATCAAAGGTGCTGAAAGGTATCTCAAAAAGCCTCAGCATACCCTCGTCGGTCTTTTTGCATAAAACAGGCTTATATCTGTTCTGAGCCAGATCGTAGGTGTATCTGTCTTCGTAAGCTTCATCGGTTAAGCTGCCGTCTGGCATAGGCACAATCTCAAAACGAGAAGTTTCATTGCACGTATTGCAATAGCCTCCGACTATCACAAATCTGAAAACATAGTCGGTATTTTTCTCAAGCTTTTTGTCACAGCATATCTGCGTCCAGTCCCAATTCCAGTTTCCAATAGAATAGGCAATAACGTTTTCGCCGTCCTTATCGGTCACAAAATATTTAGCTATGACATTGTTTTCGCAGGACTTATCTGCCTTAAAATCTCTAGGATCAAAATCTATTACTTTACTCATATTATTTACCTCCGTAACATCCACGGTCGGCTTATGAGTATCCAATATTCTTATAGTACATTTTTCACAGTCGCTTGCATACTCTGCCCGACCGTTCTTAACAAGCCCCTTAGCCCTTTTGGGATAAGTAGCTCCGATTCGTTTTCCGTTTATGTCTGTAACAATAACGTTTTTTTCTATGGGTATCTCCCCCTTGCACAGCAATATTAAATTAGTGCCTGCATTATACAGGCTTGCGTTTAGCTCCGACGCTGTTATTTTCTATGGGTGTCGTCCCCAGTCTTTGCTTAGGATAAGTTTAACAGACGTCCAGCCTTTTGTCAAGACTATCTGCACCTTTTCGACATTACATACAATTGCGATCTTGCGGGCTTAGCACATATGCACAAGGGACATGAGTACATAAAATGCCCGTCACGGCGAGCATCAAACCCCTCCCAGCGTATCATACCTATGGGCGGGGGCGAAAAAATCCGCTACCATAAATGATAGCGGATTGGGTGCAGGGGCACGCCCCCTACTTTATAAAGTTTACAAACAAACTTATTGAGCGGGACTGAAGTTTGATAACAAAAAAAGCCATGACGGACAATGCCCGTCACGGCGAGTGACTGGCGGAGATGGAGAGATTAAATATACCACTTCACTCCACTTTTTATTGCTTTATAAAATTGCTTGTAAACCACGCATTTACATCATTTAAGCCGTTTCATTTGTTCCGCATTTCACAAGCATATATTTACAATTCAGCTTTATCGTGTATAATTCGTGTACGCAAAAACAGCCGCCTCAGATCACCCTGATACGGCTGAACTACTATCTGATATACTTTCTCCGACCGCAACGTATCTTCTGTACTGTAACTTTCATGTTTTTACCTCCGAATATTTAATCACTTTTTTCTGAAAAATACGATTATGGCGGCTATAAGAATAACTATCTCAGCCACATTAAGAATAATGCTTATGATCTTCATTTGACATTTCTCCTTTTGTGTGATATAATATCCGCAGCGAAGAGCCTTTCGGCTCTCTTGCGGAATGCTGTTAGTCTGTAAGCTTGTCGATAAGCTTCAGTAAACTTTCAGCGAGTTCTAAAATTGCTTTGATAATGAGTAGCTTTGCGAGGGCTTCATTATCTAAGCGGCGGCTCTTTTGAGCCGCTTTTTCTTTTTCTTACCCATTGGTTTCACTCCTTTCGTTCTTTGATGATATTATTATAGCATACTTGCGTAAGTGCTTCAAGTATGCTATAATATAGAATAAGGAGGTGCAACTATGAGTGGTAAAACATCAACAGCCAGTAAAAGACTATATAATGAAAAGGCATATGACAGAATAAGTTTAGTTGTCAAGAAAGGCAGGAGAGAAGAACTAAAAGCCTATGCAGAAAGTAAGGGCATGAGTATCAACGGGTACATTAACAAGTTAATAGATGAAGATATGAAAACAGCCGACAAGGAATAACCCTTGTCGGCTGTCTTACTACCTACTTGATTTTAATTTTCTGTCCTGCGTAAATGATGTTCGGATTCTTGATACCATTGTCCTTGACAAGCTTCACAACAGTAGTCTTGCAGCGTTGAGCTATAGCCGAGAGCGTGTCCCCACACTTCACAGTGTAAGTCACCACCTTCTTGACGGAGCTTGCAGAGGGCTTTGCGGATACCGCCCAGTCAGTGAAATGTCAATGAGAAAAAATATCTTTACACATTTCTAGAAAACGGAGATGTTCCCATAGACAACGACAGGGCAGAAAATGCGATAATGCCGTTTGCCATCGGCAGAAAAAACTGGCTTTTCAGCAACACAGCCAACGGAGCCAAAGCAAGTTCCGCACTATATTCACTTATTTCAACGGCTCAGACGAATGGACTTGACGCAGAGAAATATCTGACGGAGCTGTTTTCAAAGCCAGCGGGAACGATATTATTGCCTTGGGCTGAATAAAGCTGAGATCAAATACAATATGATCAGGTATGTATACAAAAATTTTAAATTCAAAGACAATGAATGAATATGACCCTGCAGGGACGGTGATTCCTTGCAGGGTCTGATTTTTTTGGGGGGGATGGTGCGGAGGATTTGACGGTTACTATACAGGATGGGTGGTTATGGAAAACAAAGTGTTTAAAATAAGTAAGTAATATAGTTTATGATCAAATAAAGAAATGAACAATTGACAAAAGCAATGATGTTCCAGCAACTATGTATGAAATAATAGTTGCTTTTTTATCACTTTTGGTTGCTGTCAGGTCTTCGACTAGTTTCATAAGCTTTTTGTTTTCATCTGTAAGTTTATTTATGGCTTTATCCTGGGATTTATCTCTTTCCATAATTACGTCTAATGATTCCTGATGTTCCAAAAGCTTGCTGTCTTGTTCTTCATCTTTCTGCTTTCTTTCCTCTAAGAGTCTATCGTGTTCACGATCCTTTTCTGCCTGTTCGGATAGCCATTTGTCCTGTTCTTCGTCTTTCTGTTTTCTTTCCGCCAAGAGATTGTCATGTTCACGATCTTTTTTAGCCTGCTCAGAAAGCCATTTGTCCTGTTCTTCGTCTTTTTGTTTTCTTTCCGCCAAGAGTCTGTCATGTTCAAGGTCTTTTTCAGCCTGCTCAGAAAGCCATTTGTCCTGTTCTTCGTCTTTTTGTTTTCTTTCCGCCAAGAGTCTGTCATGTTCAAGGTCTTTTTCAGCCTGCTCAGAAAGCCATTTGTCCTGCTCCTCGTCTTTCTGTTTTCTTTCAGCTAAAAGACGATCATGTTCAAGATCTTTTTTAGTGTGTTTAGATAGCGTCAGGTCTTGTTCTTTGTCTTTTTGCGCCATTTTTGCAAGGACTTCATCGTGATGTTCCGCTTTCTTTTGATGTTCTGATATCGTTTTATCCTGTGATTTTAACGTTTCAGACATTTGCTTTTGCTTATTCATCATATCTTCCTGAGCTTTCAACTGGGATATAACGCTCAGAACTTCTTTTCTTGCCAAGTCGGAAAGCTCCCCCTCTGAAGCACCTCTCAGCTTTAACTCCAATTCACGAACAACTGTCCTGTTGGCAGCTATATTACTTACGCCAAGTGCAAACAGATACTTGGTTATCTCGCTTAGCTTCTTCTGATATTCAAAAGAAAGTTGTTGTGCCTCAACGACCTGTACTTGTGATTCTGCAAGATCAACAGAAGCTTCCTGCAAAGATTCAATAGCTTCTTTTTTGTGTCCCAAACCTGCTGATTTGCCATAAGCCCTGTCAGCAGAAGTTTTTGCAGTCTGAGCCATTTTAACAGACTTCTTCACCTTATCTTCCAAACCTTGTATATCACGCCATTGATCTGTAATGATGTTTGGAAGTTCAGATTGATTGACCTTAAAAATTTCAAGTTCATTACTCATATGTAACACTCCTTTTTTATTATCCCCACTTCAAGATGTCATAAATATCATCTGTAAGTCCTGGGTTATTCTTTTCAGCTTCTGGTATAAGTTTATCTAATTTTTTCATATCTTCTGAAATTTGTTGTATACTTTCTTGATAGCGTTCTACAGACACGATCATTACCTGATATGCTTCTTCGATACTCTTTCCTGCATCCTCGGCTGCTATCCACATATTTGCTTCACAATAATATACCTTGGCATTTAGTAATCTAATACTTGTTGTATAGAGCTGCATACGCTCATTCCTAAGTTTATTTCGTTTTATGCCCATACCGATATCCGTGCCAGCGGCAATAGCAAATCTGCCCACACCTACAAAATTCACTTTGAGAATAAACTCTTTTGCAAAAACTGCTGCATTACCGCCTGACTTTGCCGCTGATCTTATTGCAGCGTCAATTAAATCAAAAGCCATAAACGTTCCAGTTGAGATTGTAAGCATACGCACTATAGTGCGATTTTTGAATGGTAAAGTTGCTTTCCAATCAACTCGTGACATTTCATCAAATGACCTGATATCCTTTGATTTTATTTCATTGCATAATCTTCTTATAAAATAAAAACCACGAACAATGCATTCGTTTATAATCACTGGAACAGCTTGCCTTTTTAATTCATTGGCAACGCCTATTTCAGTCCTCAGATCAAATTTTACAGCTTCTATTATTTTCCCGTTTTCATCTTTTTTTGCAAGCAATGTTCCGTTAAAGAGTTTAGATATCCAAACAGAAAACTTCTTATATCCATTATCATCAAGTTTACGGAATATTGGAAGTGCCGATATTTCCTTTAAAAATGAAACTAAAGGACCGGGCAAACCAGTTCCGGTATTACCTTTGCTGATCGAAGAAGATGAGCCAGCCATATCGCTTATCATATGAAAAAACCAGTTGATCAATCCAAATGTAATTTTCTCAGGCAAATTCTTACCGATCAAGATCAGGTCTGCTTGAGACACTTCAACCACTTTAAAGTGTCCGGCTACGTCTGTGCCATATAATTTATGTGTAAACTGAGTAAGCATAGAGAAAAATAAACCTATAAGTGTTGGGTGATGTGAGAAATCTCGTAAATGGTGCTGTAAACCTCCGCCGAAATCATTTGTAGCTTTATCGGCAACGATGGCATAATTCTTTTCAAGATATTTTACTGCACCATTAAGATCATCACCTGTATAACCCGCTTTTTGTGCAATTTTAATCACAAAGTTATTTACTTTATTATCACCATATTCATTTGCACGATCTAATGAAAAATCTCCAACCCATATAGAATCAATTGCTCCTGCTAATATTCCGCTTACAACTGCCACAATATAATCCATTCCGTCAGCGTGATTAGTAAGCCTATCTATTTCGGAATTAAGAGCTTCGATTTTTTTATTTGTGATGTTTAGACAATTATCTATATCTTTTATCGCAGCGTCGATGTCATAGCCGCTCTGCTTAATGTCAGTTTCACTTACGGCCGGTATGACTTCAAATTCAACGGCAAGTCCCTCATTTTCTAATTTCAATATTTCACTCATATTATACATCCTAACCTGATCTTTGTATTTAATAGTTAATTATTACCGCTGTAAAATCATTTCTCCTCATACCTTTCCCCCATCGCCCTGATCTCTGCCAGCATATCCTCCACCAGCGGTTTTGGCTCAAAGACTTTTACCCACGAGCCTTGGGAGAGCAGGTACATTATTATCCCCCTGCCGTAGTTGACCTCGGCAGTGATAACGCTCTTTGTGCCGTTCTGCTCAATGACTTTTGCGGTGGGCAGCCTGTCAAGAACAGCCTGCAAAGACAGCCCCGAAAACTCAAAGGTTATCCGCACGTTGTCCCCTGGAAACATAAACTGATTTTTCTCACGCAGGTCGCCCTCGTCAAAGCTGTGCTCACGATCAAGCTGGAAATTCTCCCTGTGCTCAACAATATTTTTTATCCTGTCAATGCGGAAATACCTCGCCTTGTACTGGGTATCATCTGCCGCATATGCGATAAGATAAAAATAATATTCGCTGAACATTATCGCCGCAGGCTTCAGCTTCCTAACAACTTCGCTCCTGTCCATTTTCAGATATGTTACCGAAATGACCTTCTTACCATCAATGCACTGCACAAGACGCCAAAGATTGTTTATCACGCTGTCGCAGTCAGAGCGTACCTCGTGATAATGATATATCTCCCTGCGGATCACCTCATCAAGAAGCTTTCGGTCATTGGCAGTGGTAAACTTTCTCAGCTTAGATACAATGAATATCATATCTTCTTTGCTGAAACAACGTGCCCCGAGTATCACTTTTACCAAGGCAAAAAGCTCCTGATTTTTCAGAAACTCGTCGCTTTTAAGTATGTAAGCCCTGTCCTTGTGCGAATATGTGACCTCGGCATTTTGCATAAGCTCCCTGTATTCCGCAAGAAAATCGTTTATCCTTGCAATGTCACGACTGACGCTTTTGGATGATATCCCATACTCCTCCGCAATAAGCTTGTTAGAAACGACCTCGCCGTGCAAAAGCCGATAAAATATTTCAAGTACTCTGTCTAAACGTTCATTTTCCATTTTATTACCCCTCTTTCTTACAATTATACCACATTTGATTTTGAATTTGTTAAGCTGGCTGCTTAGTATAACGTTTTCGAAGAATATTTTTTTATTTTAACCAAAAATGTCAAATTATTGGTGCGGCAGATCATCGTATTTTGTCGTTTTATCTTGCTTTCAGTATAGCATAATTGCCAGACAAAGGTATGTCCGTTTAAAATTAGTTTACTTTTACATTATAACCCTTTCTAGCGGTATATGTCAAGAAATAATACTAATATAAGCGGTAATATCGTCACATTATATATATTATAATAGGTATAGTGATACAAATCGACGGAGGGAGAATGAAAATGACGGAAAAGGATATCAGCAACAGAATTACGCAGCTTAGATTGCAAAAAAATGTGTCCGAATACAAGATGAGCCTTGCACTCGGTCACAGTAAGGGATATATCCAAAGCATATCGTCAGGACGGACGATGCCGTCCCTTGGTGAATTTCTTGCCATTTGCGAGTATCTTGAAGTCACTCCGAAGCAGTTTTTCGACGATGGCAGCAAAAATCCTGCACTAACGCAGAAAATAGTTGAGAGCGTATCGAAACTTTCGGAAAAAGACCAACGATTGGTGCTTGAAGTTTCTGAAAGACTAGGAAAAGAATAATTTTTGATGCCTCGAACTGCAATATCAAAGTAAAAATAAAACAGCGTACCGCAGTCCCCTGCGATACGCTGTTCTCATATAAAATTACTTCTTAGTAGTCACACTCTTTGAAGCCGACCAAGCGCCATAATACTTAGTACCCTTTACAGTTGTATACGAACGAACACGAACGTAATATTTCTTTTTGCCTGAAAGCTTTGAAATAGTGGTCTTGTCGGTCTTGTTGTTTGTTATGGTAACTTTCTTTGCACTTGTGAACTTTGAGTTGGTAGCGTACTGTATCTCGTATCCGGTAGCCGAACCTTTCTGCGCCCAATCCACAAAGAATGCCTTGCTCTTAGCAGTGAGCTTCTGTATCTCCTGCTTGGCAGGATTTATCTTGAACGTCTTTGTGATAGTGCCTGCGTAAGAGCCTTTTCCTGTGACTTTTACAGTGGCAGTACCTATATTCTTGTTGCTTAAGTAGGAAACTGTGTAGTCAGTGCCTTTTTTCAGCGTTTTGCCATTGTATTTAACAGTAAAGCTCTGAGTGATATTCTTGCCCGTATATGACTTGTTTGAAATGCCTGAAATGGTGGCTTTCTTGAAGTTATTTTTGATATTGTAGGTCTTAGAAACTGAGCCTGTGTAATTGCCCTTGCCTGTGATTTTTACAGTAGCTGTTCCGACCTTGGTGTTGTTTGAATAGGAAACTGTGTAATCTGTACCATTCTTCAAAGTTTTTCCGTTTAGCTTGACCGTTACACCAGGCTTCTTTGCCTTGCCGTCATATGCGTAGGTCGAAGTGGAAAGTGTCACGCTTGCCTTTGAAATGCTAATTCTTGAAAGTGCAGGGATCTCAGCCGTTTCAAGAACTTTCTTGCAGACTGTACATTCCTTGTGTTTTGAGCCTTTAACTCCGATAGAAGCCGCCTTGTCAACTATCCAACCGCTTGACTTGTGACCTGTGGCATATATCACTGTCTGAACCTTGATAACAGTATTGCAAACTGAGCAATGTGAGCCGTCTGTTTTGCCTGCGGTGGTGCAAGTAGCAGGGTAGCCCTTGTCGGTAACTGCAGTGTGACCCTTTGCAGGAAGCTTTTCTGTAACTGTCACATTGCACTTTGTGCAAGTCTTTATTTTTGTACCCTCTGATGTGCAGGTCGGCTGTTTTGTTACAACAGAATTTCCGTAGCTGTGACCTGTTGCATTAGTTGTGCTGTCCTTGTATGAAGTACCGCAAACTGAACACTTGTGGAGTGTATAGCCGTTAGTAGTGCAAGTAGGTGCAACAACTGTGTCAGCATATTTGTGTGAAGCCTTTGGTATAGTTTCTGTAACTGTCGCATTGCACTTTGTGCAAGTCTTTATAGCAGTACCCTCTGATGTGCAGGTCGGCTGTTTTGTTACAACAGAATTTCCGTAGCTGTGACCTGTTGCATTTGTTGTGCTATCCTTGTATGAAGTACCGCAAACAGAACACTTGTGGAGAGTGTAGCCGTCAGTAGTGCAAGTAGGTGCAACAACTGTGTCAGCATATTTGTGTGAAGTCTTTGGTATAGTTTCTGTAACTGTCGCATTGCACTTTGTGCAAGTCTTTATAGCAGTACCCTCTGATGTGCAGGTCGGTTGTTTTGTTACAACAGAATTTCCGTAGCTGTGACCTGTTGCATTAGTTGTGCTGTCCTTGTATGAAGTACCGCAAACTGAACACTTGTGGAGTGTATAGCCGTTAGTAGTGCAAGTAGGTGCAACAACTGTGTCAGCATATTTGTGTGAAGCCTTTGGTATAGTTTCTGTAACTGTCGCATTGCACTTTGTGCAAGTCTTTATAGCAGTACCCTCTGATGTGCAGGTCGGCTGTTTTGTTACAACAGAATTTCCGTAGCTGTGACCTGTTGCATTTGTTGTGCTATCCTTGTATGAAGTACCGCAAACAGAACACTTGTGGAGAGTGTAGCCGTCAGTAGTGCAAGTAGGTGCAACAACTGTGTCAGCATATTTGTGTGAAGTCTTTGGTATAGTTTCTGTAACTGTCGCATTGCACTTTGTGCAAGTCTTTATAGCAGTACCCTCTGATGTGCAGGTCGGTTGTTTTGTTACAACAGAATTTCCGTAGCTGTGACCTGTTGCTTTTGTTGTGTTGTCCTTGTATGAAGTACCGCAAGCTGAACACTTGTGGAGAGTGTAGCCGTCAGTAGTGCAAGTAGGTGCAACAACTGTGTTAGCATATTTGTGTGAAGTCTTTGGTATAGTTTCTGTAACTGTCGCATTGCACTTTGTGCAAGTCTTTGTTTTTGTACCCTCTGATGTGCAGGTCGGCTGTTTTGTAATAACAGCATTGCCATATGTGTGGCTCGTGCATCCGCAGGTGAATTTGTATGTCTTTGCTACAGACGGATTGTATGTAGGATAAATTTTTACAGTGAGTGAACCGCCGTTTTTGAATGTGATACGTCTGATATCATTAGCATAGTTTTCAAGCTTATTTACACTTACCATACTGCGATCAGAAAATTCAACTGTGTAGTCTGTATCGTCATAAAGCCAGAAATCAATGCTGTCGCCCACACTGAACTGAGTTTTGCTCAATACGCTTGAAAAGGACGTATTCGAAAGGTCTGTGCGCCAATAAACAGTGGTAGAGGTCGGAACTGTGAACTTATTCACATAACCGCAAGACTTGCAGGTCTGTGTTACAGTGCCGTCAGTTTTTGATGCGTACTTTGTTTCGTAGTCATGACCTGTTTTGACGTCAACCGTCTTTATATCGTCAAGATTTGAAAGGTTCAGGGAGTTGAAGGTAACGTTATTTTTATCGTAAACATACCAAACTGCTCTGCCGTTTTTGATAACAGGCTGGCAATCTGAAAGGCTTCCCTCAAAGGTGTGTATACTGCCGTTTACTGTGCCGTCAGCGTTTAGCTTCACACAGCTTACCTTTGTATCTCTGCTCCACAATAGCAAAAAGCTGTTATTATTTATCTTCACAAGCTGTGGAGCAGAAGCTGAGTCTGTACCCTCTGCATAAGAAGTTATCTTATTGAGCTTGTTTGTGGAAAGGTCCTTTGAAACAGCGGAAACGTAGACGTTTCGTGTTTCTGACGTATTGATATAATCAAGGTCAACTGTACTCTGTGCCACGATATAGCTTGATGATGACACATCAAAGCCGCCTATAGCCGCACCTGTATAGTTATAGTGACCGGCGGTATATTCAGGGTATGTTACAACGTCGATATTGCTGACCTGTTCAAAATAACTTGGGAAAAATTTGCCTGTAGTAAAATCAGAATTATACTTCACCAGAACGGCAGAACGTGGATGAGCGTCACCATGGTCGAGGGCGACTATATGGTTGCCGTCGGTTTTTATAAACTGATTGAAGGAGTGGCTCACATAGCCATAATCAACGTTCATGATGCCGGTATACGAATCAGTGATAGTCATTGAAGGCATATCCACTTCAATGGTAACATTAGACTGATGATTATTGCCGTCGCTTGATTTATACATTTCGTGGCAGGTTCTCACAAGCAGGTGGTCACCGCTATGGGTCATTCTTGCCGAGCCTGCATCGAATGGAACTGTAGTGTTAGCTCCATACAGACCGCAGGACTTTATTTTGTTCCAATTCTTATCATACTTCGTTATACGGAAAACCTCGAGGGAGTCGTTTTGTTTCGGATTTTCCTGACCGCTAAGTACATAATAATTATTGCCGGAGTCATAGAAAGCACCAAAGATCGGCAGTTCATTGTCGATAAGCTTAGTGCTGAGCGGTTCAAAATCAGAGCTGTAATATTCCACAAGGAGTTTGCCCTCGATAGCGCCTGACTGGACACGCATATAATTGCCGTTGTCGCACACTGTCAGGTAAGATTTCACTGTGTCAGACCATTGCACATAGTCCTGATCATTCACATTAGAGCCTGAATACGCAACACATTGCGCCACGGCAAAGGCACTGAACGATCCAGCAGACACAGCAGTAGAAACAGCCATTGCGCCAGACAGGACAATGCTCAACATTCTTTTCTTCATATTCATCAATTTCATCACCTCATACAAAAACTTTTAAACGAGAACACCTTTATATATATAATATCACAACGCAAGGCATATGTCAATGAAAATAAGTTACAATGAGAATGATTTCAATAAATTCGTCATACACCAAAGGTCAACGCAGTAAAAAAAGCAAAGAGGATACAAAACAGAAAAAAACGCCTTGACAAGGTTTGATGGGTGTGATACAATATTACAGTGGTATTTCGAGGTGTGGCTCAGTTTGGTAGAGCGCTGCGTTCGGGACGCAGAGGCCGTGGGTTCAAGTCCCGTCACCTCGACCAGTCACTCGCCGTGACGGGCATTGTCCGTCATGGCTTTTTTATTATCAGAACTTAACGCCGCAGGGGGAGTTTTTGTATTACCTAAACAAGTAGGGTTATGCTTTGAGAAACCGAAAAGCGTAACCTTTTTATTTTGGTCGAAACGCAGGCTTGAACCCACTGTTCAACGTCCCGTCACCTCGACCAGTCACTCGCCGTGACGGGCATTGTCCGTCATGGCTTTTTTATTATCAGAACTTAACGCCGCAGGGGAAGTTTTTGTATTAACTAAACAAGTAGGGTTATGCTTTGAGGAACAGAAAAGCGTAACTCTTTTTTGTATGCTCCACATAGCAAAAGTGCCTTATGACTAGCATTAAGGCACTTTATCGATTCAATCTTTCCCCAACCTCTCCGAAATCTCCAGCACAAGCTTCTGATCATTCTCAGAAAGTTTCGATACGCTGTCCACGATCTTCTGTGTGAGAGCAGGATTTTTGCTGCCATCGTCGAAAAACTGCTGATGATAAAGATATAGAGCAGATAAAACGAACCATGCTTGAACGTGTCGAAAGTATCGAGCCTAGAATAAGAGATTATGCAGAAGAATGGCATATCAACATATTCAAACAAAAAGATCTCCGTTGGAGATATAAGAAAAACTCAGCTTATCACTACATATGGTGTTGGCGCTATAGTTGACTTTAAGAACGATACTGTTGTTATCGCTTCTACAGACGATTGGGACTATTCCCCTAATGACGCTGGTGAGGTAGAAAATCGAAAAATATTCAGCTTTTTAAGGAGCTTCATCAGCTTTATGCTGCTAAGCGTTTGTAGATATCCGCATCACATTGCATACAGCGCTCTGATTTTCACTTGTCCTACTTCTTCTTTCCAAAAAACAAATCAAACAGAATATCCACCACGTCTTTTACAAGAATGAATATCACCGCCACCTCCTGTCCCCCAAGAGAGCGGCGGTATCTACACCACGCTACTTTTCAGTAAGATATTCATTTCTGTCAAACAACTGCTCAATTGAAAGATTTTTAAACCTCGGAATGTTGTATCCAAACGGCGAGTTGAGAGCCTTTACAAAGTCTTTCGTATAGCCGTGATTTTTTAAAAGATCGTCCTCATACTTTATTTTCTCTTCTTGCTTTGTGTCATTTTCCCTTTTCGTGATACAGCGCTGCATAACATAATGATAAATGGAGAAGTAAGAATCCACTGTACAAATATCTCCTATGTATTCTTTCAGTTCACGAACTACAGTAAGATGAGCAATACAGTTGCGGTATTTTCTTGTCATGCTGCTGTCTGCATTATTGATATCAACTTCAACGCACTTGCGCAGCCGCTCGTTCTTTTTCAAGAACAAATTCGGCGACTTATCACAAAGTTCACAAAGCGTCTGTGAAAGTATCCTGTAGTCATTTTTCAAGTTCTTTGAAGCCAACTCAGGAATTATCTCCTTATACAGCCCAAAATCACGTTCAAGGCAGTGTATCGCAATAACATACCTTGCATTGACATTCACAAGATTTTTCACCAGCAGATACATGACCGTAAGATAAAGCCCGATAACAGCCTTTGCCCTCTCCTTAGCCACGTTTTCTCTGCCCTTTGCCTGCTGTTTCACATTTTTGAAATCATCAAAGCTGATGTTCTTTATCATTCTCGCAAGCTCACTGCGCTTTACTCCCAAAGAACTGTTCATGTCAGGAAATTCCACACAACTCTTGTAATAACGCTCTATCTGCGTGTCAGGGATACCCCCAAGAACAAACATGACAACTTTCTCATTCTTAGCCACTTCTCTTATCTTCTGAGCGTTCGCATACTTGATAAGGTATACAAACCGAGAGGACTCGATAACATTGTTTGTTATGAAATTTCTCAGGCCATGTATGCCCTTGCCTTTTTCTTTAAGTTTTAGAATCTCGCTTATCCTATCGTCCGTGATCTTGTCGTCTATACCGAGTATAGTCAGTGCGTCACGGAACATCGTAAGCTTCGCCGAAGCCGCAGGCTTTCTCATGGAAGCAATGTTCTTTACGATAAAAAGCTCGTTGGTTATCCTCTGGCTGTCATTGAACAGCTTGTAGCCCGCCGTAAGTTCACACTCAACATCAACAGCAGAGCTTTTCATTATCTTCAAAAACTCCTTGATGTTATCAAACTTGCTGATAAGCGTTGTAAGAAGGTCGTTTATCTCCTTGCCGTCAAGAAAATATGTGAGCATATATATCATTTTGGAGAAATACAAAAGGTCAGACGCATTCTTCTTTTCGCTGTCAAGAATTTTCTCATCAAAATCCATGTCAGCCTTGCCAAGCTCCTTGATAACGTCACCGTTCATGTGGTCGGCGATATTTTCAAAATCATTCCTGAATTTGCCCCAAAGCTTTGCCGCTTCATCAGCATATATCCCCTCTTTTTCATCATCGGTCATTGAAAAACGCAGTTTGCGCACAAGAGATTCGCCTGCGGCAATGTCATTTCTGTAGTAGTTGCAGAAAAGCAGAAAATCCATAAGCTTGTACATCTTTGAGCGCACAGAGTCATATTGCTTGTCCTTAAATCTGAAGCCGTATTCGTCCAGCATTTTCTCACGAAGCTTTTTGATAGAAAAACCGAGATTTTTCTGAGATTTAAGCACAATGAAATCGTAATAAAGGCGTATGATATCATCAGCCTCATAGCCTTTCATCATATCAATAAGCAAGCTGATATTGACCTTGTTGCCCTGGATAAAGCCCTTATTTATAGAATCAAATCTCTCATCTACAAGATAGTCAAGGGTTTCTCTGTATTCGGGATCAATATTGTTAATAAAACTGTAAAGGTCAAATCTTTTTGCACCCGATTTATCATGAAAAACACACTGTCTTATCTGCCCCACAATTGCAAGCATATGATAAACACGCTTTTTGTATGCTTCCGAAGCTCTTGTATCCTTTGTCTTTGGCTCTTCAAGGCCGAAATAGCCAAGACGCTTAGTTTTCAGCAGGGCATTGAATTTGCTAAGACTTTTTCTGATATTCTCTTTCTTATCGTCGGATAAAGTGCTGCCATTAGGATTAGTAAAAACTTTATAAGTGTTAAATGTGGAAAGATACCCCATGAAATCGTAATTGCTCTCATCGCCTTCCCCAAGCATATTGTTCAGTGCATAAACGATATTCGTCACATACACTGCAAGTATCTTTTCGATATCCAGAATGTTGTAAATAAGCTGGATATGTATATTATCATCAAAATTCTTGCCGAAAAAGCGCTTTTCAAGCTCCGATTTAAGCCCCAGCATATCCCCTCTTACAGACGAGCTTTCACCGCTTCTGTGAGTAGGGTTTGAAGTGTTTATCTCCACACCGCTCTCAAAGCCACGTCTGCTCGAAAAAGTGATGTTTACTTTGCCTACATCACAGAGCTCGATATTACTGTTGTCCTTTGAGGAAAGCTGAGTTTTGTTGTAGTCATTATTATCCACCTCATATTCAAGCACCGCAGAATTGCCCTTGCCGAAAGAGGTTATGTACATTTTATTTTCACTGACAAGAATAGACTTCATTCCTGCCGCCTTTACGGAGGATTTTTTCTTCTCTGCCGCAGGTGCAGCAGCCTCTGCAGCAGGCATGGCAGCGATTGCAGGAACAGCGTTATTATTTATCTCAGCCGCTTTGAGCTGTCTGGCTTTTTTCTGAGCCTCACGCAGCTCTCTAGGCTTCATTTTATTCTTTTTTGCCATAAATATCACTCCTTATATTAGTTATCCCTTAGCGCATTGAGCGTTAAGGGATTTTTTATTTGTTATTTTTGATGTTAGACTTTGCCAGTTGGTGCAAATTCGCACCAATGTAGTAGAGTTCCTGACACGCCTAACACAGGTGTTTCGTTTTAGACTAGTGCAAATTCGCACTAGTGTAGTAGCAGTCTTGATAAAACTAAATCTATTAATGAGTTTTAGACTAGTGCAAATTCGCACCAGTGTAGTAGGGAAAAATTTATGAAAGTAACACAGATAGCATTTTAGACTAGTGCAAATTCGCACCAGTATAGTAGCTAGAGCTAACAGAGAAGCTATTGCACTAGTGTAGTAGGTCAAAGTTGACAAAATAATCAATGATATTCTGTAATAAAACACCAAACTTATTTTATCGACGCTTTAATGTATATATTATACCATTTTCAGACACAAATGTCAATAGAAAGTGGCTGTTTTACATAAAGCATTTTCATCACCTCCTGTCTGTTGTAAATTCATCTCAGTCCCCAAGCTCCTTGACAGCTGCGATAGCGCAGTCAAGTACGGCTATAAGGATAGTCGTAAGGATCGTCTTTCCCATTTTTATCACCTCCTGTCCTTTGTTCTGTATACATTATACCACCTTATCATCGTCAACAAAAGTGTAATTTTCAAAAACTTTTTTGTCTATGTTTTTGCACATTTATCACGTTTTTACGGCATTTATATCACAATTTCAACAAAATAATTTTCTATGATATTGACAAAAAGTACATTTGTGATATAATGGATACAAGAGGTGATAAAAATGAGCATGACCCCAAGCACATTTCTGCCCAAGCGTGAGGACGGCGTACCATATATCGCAGAGGTGCAATCCATACCCCTCTCACCCTCTGCATATTCCGTCATTATCAAGGACAAGTCCATATTTGAAACAAGCCTTTCCCCTAACGGCAGCGTATCAATGTCCTCATTTCTCACAAGTATATTTGATTCAGCATATATCGCATCATTAAAATACAAAAGTGACGATAACTATAAATATATTGGTATCCCACTTCTGAACGCATTCGTAAAATGGCAGATCGAGGAGATCGATGACAGCCTTGATGATAAAAGCAAGGAGATAATAAAAAGCTATCTTATCTCAAAGCTCTCTGCAAAATACGAAAAGACCAAGACCGAAAATGCAGTGCGAGTAAGGCTCAGCATATGCCGTGACCTTTACGATACACTGAGCAGTGATGACCTTTATTATGAAAACAAAGTGTACAGCTCGACCCTAAGAAGATTTCTGAAAGCCGTGTATGAGGACTATGCCCTGCTGTCAGATTGCGAACGTGAAAGGCTCATTTTCGCCGACAATATCATAAAAATAAATGAAGTCATCAAACAAAACGGCAGCAGATATTACAGCTTCATTTACGCATATTCTAATATGTACAGCCGTGAAAAGCGCCGCATAAGGCTTATCCCCTACCGTATCGTCAGCGACGAATATAAGATGTATAATTATCTTGTCTGCCTGTCCGACGAAAAAAGCGCAGGCAAAGAGTTCAAAGCCGACAGCTATCGCATAAGCAGATTGAGCGGACTAAGCATCGCAGAAAAGCTCAGCCAAAAGGAATACTCCTCCGTCACCGAATACGAACGGCTGAAAGAGGGTCACGTCAAGTCCGTGAAGCACCTACTCAGCGACCCACGTTTTGGCAGTGATGAGAGCGATATCTCCAAAGTGTACCTCACCGAAAAAGGCGTTGAAATGTTCGGCAAAATACTCTATCAGCGCCCCATACTAAAAGGCAATGAAAAGCCCAAGCCCAACGCTGTCAACGAGTTCATCTCCCCGCCTATCCAAGTCAAATACTATTTCAATAAGTTCGGCAAAGACGGCGTTATCCTATCCCCAAGCGACTCGTTTGAAGAAATGAGAACACTGTATGTCGAGGGGGCTGAGGCGTATAACCGAGAAGTTGAGATGTGAGAATATAAATGAAAATTATAGCAAAAAACGCCCCTATACAGAAATATACTCATGATATCATAAATAGTCAGGCTCATGAGAAAAGTTAATATATGGAGTTTATCTTTGTAAAATAAACCGACCCCATTCGCTAGACTTTTTGACCTAGCGAATGGGGTCGGTTCAAATATCAATATCATTAACTAAAAAAAATCAAGACATAAACGCAAGCATAATATGCGGATCACTTTACTTTTCTGCCGTAAACCTTGCCCACTCATATTCCGCTGTAAGCGGAACTGTGCCGTCAAAGGCTTTCAGCCAGCTGTCAACGCCAATGCCGTTCCACGCATTCATCATTATTTTACCAGGCGTAACAGGCAGATTTTCAGTAGCCTTGTATGCTTCCTTTCCGTCAACATACCAAGTTATGCTGTCCTCTTTCCACTCAAATGCGTAAGTGTGAAAATCCTCAGAAGCGTCAAATCCAAGATCATACATATATTCGTGCTTGCCAACACCATTGGTGTAGTAATTGAACTGCACCTTTGTTGTATCCTTGCCAAGGACTTCAACATCTATTTCGTCCCAAGGATTATCCTCCGACGGGCCTGTGTATGTAAAGAACGATGATACAACGCCGTCATTCTTTATGGCTTTCATCGATACCTCATAAAGTCCATAGCCATAGTTTTCCTTTGAACGATACTCGCCGCCTCTGTACGCTTCGGAATCGCCCATACTGTCAATGGTAAGCTGCATTTTTCCGTCATTGAAAGTTACATTATCTTCGCTCCACGAACAGTTGAACGGATCACCATTTGACCAGCCTGCTGAAATGGAAAAATCATTTGACGCACCCTTGCTGAAATCTGCCTCAACCGTGTATGGAGAATTGCTTTCCGTTTCCGCCTTGCTGCTGACATCTTGCGAAGAACTGCTGTCAGATGAAGCACCGCAGCCACCCATAGACATAACTATCATTGTGAGAATCGACATAGCCAAAACTTTTTTCATTTTTCATTACCTCCGAATAAATATCAGAATTTTATCTTCTATAAGTATTATAAATCAACAAATGTGATATTTATATCAGAAAAGTAATGCAAATATCAGATTATTAACATCAACTTATATTTTCGATCTGCTTGTGCTATGCTTGTTCCAGTTTGCACGGAAAAACTGATCTCTATACTGTTTCGGCGTAAGTCCTGTCTGTTTCTTAAAGCAGGCAATAAAATGGCTGTGCGAGCTGAAAGCAAGATAATTGGCTATATCAAGCGGACTATATTCAGAATATCTCAGCATATTTTCAGCCGCTTGTATCCTTTTTGACATAATGAAATCAGAGATCTTTACGCCAACTTCCTCTCTGAAAAGCTTTGAAAGATACTGAGGCGTTATGTTCAGTTCATCAGCTATCTGATTGACGGTCACGCCCTTGTAAATATTATCGAAAATACAGTCAAAGCACATAAGAATATGCTTTGAGTAAACGTTCTGTGACGCAGCCTTTTTCATTTGCTTTGTATAATAAACGATGACTTCTTTGTGTACAGCCATAACGCTTTCTTCATTGCGGCACTCATCACATTTATTAATGTATATATCGCTTATGGTATACGCAGTTTCCGGGTCAAGTCCACCCTCGATGCAAAACCTGCACAGCATAGCTATGGTTATGACAAGATGATACTTGACGTTTCTAAGTTCGTCTTTGCTGAGTCTGCCCTTTCCGTTTGTATCCAGCGGCGTATACAAACGTTTGACCGTTTCAAGGTCGCCCTCCCGCACCGCAGAATAAAATTCCAGTTCCGTTTCATATGGTGAATGATGATAGTCATTTTCCTTTTGCATAAACTGCCGCTTAGACAATTCTCTGTTTATTTCCATAGCTTTCACCCCCTGCTTTTTAGCTTATTATATCATATTTACAGACACAAGTAAAGCCTCATATTTATAGAAAAAGGACGGCAAATCACCCTGCCGCCCTTTTTTCTGATAATTAGATATTATTTAGCCTCTTTCATTGAAGTCATAGCCTCGTCGATGAGATAATCTATAGCCTTTTCATTTTCCTGAACGACCTGTGACCAGCTCTTTGACTCCTGCGGATTCATTGTTCCTCTTATGGCAGTATCGCAGATAGAGTTAAGGTCGGCAGATACGCCCTGTTCAAAGTCAAATACAGGATTCTGTGCAGACAGATCATAGATAGTTTCTCTCATTTCAAGCATCTCATCTGTCCAGCCGTAATCGTCCTTGTACTGATCGAGGGTTATCTGATGTGCAGCCTCGTCAAGCTCTGCATAACGGCAGCATTCAAGGAAAGCTGCCACGCCCTCAGGATTTTGAGCGTTCTTTACAATGCTAAAGCCGTGTACTCTGGAAGGGATATACTGTTTATCGCTATCAGCTGAGCAAGGAACAGGAACGAACATTACCTCTCCCTTTGATACATCGCCATAGTTTACAGTTGTTGACGGAGCATTCTCAAGTGCCCAAAGTCCGATAGGATAGAAAAGCGTCAGACCTGTTGCCATTCCGCTGCCCTCTGCGTCGCCTCTGAGTTTCCAGTTATTCTCGTGCTTTGGATAAACAACATTGTTCTTCTGCAGCTCATACATCATATTCTGAGCCTTTGCTATCATAGGGTCAGAAATATTATTTACAAGCTTGCCGTCTGTGATACCGATGAGCGGCACACCAGAAGACTGCTGCAAAGCCTTTTCATAATACCAGCCATCGAGAGCGTATTTATCGCTTTCAGCGTCAGTAAAATCAAGACACATTTCTGTGAATGTATCCCAGTTCCACTTTCCTTCTTTGAAAAGCTCAGCAGGATCGTCATAGCCGTTGTCTTCCATTGTCTGCTTGTTGTATACAAAAACATATGCAGGGTCTGTTCTGATAACGCTCACATAATGCTTATCGCCAAGCATAAACTGATCTGTCGCACCCTTTATGTCTGTCCAAAGAGGCTTTGAAAGATCGATATAATCGTCGATAGGCTCTATCATTGACTTTATAGCACCCTTAGGGAAAACGTCCATATCATCAGCACCGATGAAATCAGGTGAATCATTTGACATTACAAGTGCCGCAAGATCGTCAAACTTAGTTTCCCAAGTGGTCTGCACCCAGTTTATCTTACCATTATACTTTGTCTTGAACAAAGCAAGGTCAGCACCTATCTCCTTGTCCTCTGCCTCAGTAGGGTTGATATCCCAATGTGAAAACCACTTTATTTCGTTGCTCTTGAGATCTCTCACATCTTTCATATCATCAGCAAGTCTTTGAACTATCTGCTGCTGATCTTCCTTAAGCTTTTTGTCAACTACCTTGCTTGATGAATCACTTGAACTTCCGCAAGAAGCAAATGCTGAAAGCGAGCAAACCGCAAGGGCAAATGTTAAAACTCTTTTTGCATTATTCATAGCCATACCTCCGAATATTACTTTCTTCTCTTTGCAACGATCACTGCTGTGCCGGCAAGAGCGATAACAGCAAGTGCTCCGCCAACAGCCGCACCTGTTTCTGCTGCCTTAGATGTATTGTCAGATGCTTTTGAAGATGCAGCCGCTGCTGCAGAAGTCTTGTTTGCATCCGCCTTAGATGAAGAAACGTCTTTCTTTGACGTATCAGCCTTTGAGCTTGAAGCATCAGACTTTGAATCTGCCTTTGAAGCATCTGTTTTTGACTCTCCGCCCTCGGCAGATGCAACACCGAAATCAAGCGTCATTGAAAGTGTGCCGCCGTTGAAAGCGCCTTCCTTCTCCCAGCCTGCGACCTCAGGACAAGCCTTCTTTGTTACCTCGCCTGTTTCATCATTGACCTCGTCAGTTGGTCTGATATGTATTCTTATTCCACCCTCTGGGTCCTCGTCCAATGAAGTGATAGAATTAAGCGAATCAAAAACCGTTGTTGTGCCGTCCTCGGCAACGAACTTTGCGTCAGATATCTTAACGTCCACAGGATAAACACCATCAGGAAGATTAGCCACCATAACGCCCATATCTCCAAGAGTTCCCTTGCCTGACATTGTCTTGTCGGTGACAACTTTGCTTATCTTATATTCAACAGTTATCTTGCCAAAATCATCGATGCCTACCCAATCGCCCTGATTCCAGGTCC
The DNA here is from genome assembly GCF_000723465.1 of Ruminococcus bicirculans (ex Wegman et al. 2014). Classification (GTDB taxonomy): domain Bacteria; phylum Bacillota; class Clostridia; order Oscillospirales; family Ruminococcaceae; genus Hominimerdicola; species Hominimerdicola aceti. The sequence continues at coordinate 521,158 of NZ_HF545617.1, read as the reverse complement.
AGTCCTGACCCATATAAAAGCCCATTGCTCCGATAGAGTAATATGAGTCATTCATTTTTGAGTCCTCCTCTGACGGATGAACAACATCGCCAAGCTTTGCTGCCGAAACAGAAACTGACATCATTGTTGCTGCGAGAACCGCTGCTGAAAGACCTGCTACAAATTTTTTGATCTTCATAACCTTTTCCTCCTATTTTTCAATAAAATTTTTTGCTAAAAGCAATTTATTTTGTTGTTTCTGTATATATTATAACTATGTAAACGTTTTGTTTATATCAAAAACGTAACATAAATATCATAAAAGTGTTTAATATCGAATTTATGAAAGATTATAAATATATGAAAACAGACCCACTTGATATTCAAGCAGGTCTGTTTATTCGGAAGTTATTATAAGAAAGTGACTATGAATTATTATGTTTATATTATACGCTTTGTTTTAAAACTATTATATCAATATTCAATTATTTACATCAAATAATTATCGTAAATAGAATTTTATGAGCAAACATCAATTTATGAAACTAAGCATAAAAAAACAAGCTCGGCAAACGTGACCGAGCTTGTCCAAAAATGGAGTTATATTAAGAAATGAACTATTAAAGATACTTTACCAGTTCATCAAGAACGCTGTCAAGATGTCCGTCAATAAAGCCATAGTCAACACCCTTATATGACCAAGCCGCTCTTCCGATAGAACATTTCTCAAAGGCACTGCTTATATCCTTGTACCAGTTAAGAGTATTTTCAGCTGATGCAAGATTTATAACACCGTATTCGCCACAATACATAGGAACATTTCTTTCCTCTGCGACCCTTACAGCCTCAGCAAATCTTCCCATAAAATAATCAGGCGTAAATTTCTCTGTCTTGACTTCCTCGTATGTCTGCATATATTCAAGACCAAGACGCTTTACCTCACTTCTGTATTTTGGGACGCTTCCCGGATAATCGATCCTGAAATCTCTCGGCATCTCATCTACCCAATAGGCAGCCTGATGAGTGAAAAGAAATGGGTCATAGCAATGGAAAGTATAAACTATATGCTCGTCATAAGGCTTATCAAGGTCTTTCATTGAATCAATAGAGTTGTTCCAGTAGCTGCCCACAATAATATTTATATCAGCACTATATCTTCTAATAAGCTTTATGGCATTTTCAACGATAGCATTCCACTTTTTGCTGAACTTAGGATCAGTTACCTCATTGAGAAGTTCAAAAGAAATTCTGTCAGAATATTTGCTGAAACGCTTTGCAAACTCTTCCCAAAGGTCATAGAATTTCTGCTGAAGCTCAGCGTTATCAAAGAATCCGCTTTCAGCCTGAGCCTTGTCAAAGAAAAAGCCCATTGTCTTATGGAGGTCAAGTATCATATTGATACCGTTATTTCCGCACCAATCGATACACTTCTGAACATAGTCGAAGCCGCTCTCTATAAAGCCGTTTTCGTCCTGAAAGATATTATAATCCACAGGCACTCTAACGTGGTCGCAGCCCCAGCCCTTTATACGCTTGATGTCCTCCTCTGTAATAAAATTATCAAGATGTTCCTTACTGTAATCGCATTGTGACAGCCAGCCTCCGATATCGATGCCGTGCATATAGCCATTAAATCTTCTCATATTTTTACCGTCCTTTCTGATTCTAGTTTTGTTTGCAACTATATCGTAACACTATATGGCCGTAAATTATATCATAATTTTAATATTCGTGTAAAATTGTAATGTTATTATGACATTTTAAAAATATTTCTCTAAACTATTGACGAGCATTATGTTGCACAAAAAAATGGTACTCCTCAGATTGGCGGATAGACTGTACATAAAATAATGCAAGACCGCCGCAGGTCACGAATTAATGTGACCTGCGGCGGTGACTTCTTTTTTTTATAGTTATCTGTGATCTAATTACCTTGAAACATAGCTAACATACTATTTCATATCCAGCGGATAAACAGGTCTTCTTATCTTCTTAAATTCACCGATTTTTGTAACGTCAGGATTATTGACACCTATACTCTCTGCTGTAAAATATACATATTCCTTGTCGCTAAAATTTGCCTTATATGAATGGCCGAAGCCTTTGAGAACGAGAACTGAATATTTGTTGCTATCAATGTCAAGATGTCTAAAAATATTTATCATCTCCGTTGGAACTTTATTTTCAGTTACAACAATATCTGCTTGTTCCGTGCTAATAACAGCTATGCGACCATAATCAGTATATGTTTCCCCATAATCTGCAAATTCTTCACCATTAGCTTCGCACATTGGTATTGGTTTGCAAATGAGTTTAGTGACCACCGCCGTTATCGGTAAAGGTCGTCCGTGCTTATTATCAGTTTTTCCACCAAGAAGTCCCTTTATAACAGCACCCTCTCCTGCTGCAAAAGCCATTTCCGTGATCTCTCTATCACAGATAGTTGATACCCCTATTTTATTTATACCGCCCTCAATAAGTTTATCAAGAATATAAGTACCATCAGCAGGACCGCCGCCGAGCGGGTCATCACATTCATCGATAACGGCATATTTCTTTGAAGGTGCACTCTTTATTGTGCTTATTATTTTGTCAAGTGGATCAAGGTGCACAAAGAAACTATCTTTTTTGTCTATAAACATATTTGATATGTCATTACATATCGCCTGTGCATCGGATACATCTGTTGTCACCGTACAAATAATAGACGGACCTGCATTATATTTGTCAGAGCCATAAAAGCCTGCAAATGGTGATACATTGATAACGCCTGCCTGTTTCTCATATTCAAAAGCTTGGGCTATAAATGGCGTCATAGCACCACCATTTGTATCTGTATTGATCGCAGGCAAAAGGAGCGGTGGCTGAGCATATGCCGTTTTCATTACAAAGCCTTTTTCAAGCTGTCTATGATATATCTCCACACATTCCGATTCACGTTTCCTTATATCAACGTGAGGTTCTGTATTATAACCCAGAAGAAGGTCTGCATTCTTCACCATAAGAGGAGATACATTTGCGTGCAGGTCAAGTACAGCATATATCGGCGTACCTTCTCCAACAAGTGCCTTGATTGAGCTGAGCAAGTCCCCCTCACAATCCATCAAAGCCTTCAACTACTGCTGCACCATGGAGATTGAGAAACACAACATCAGGCTTAGTAAAAGCGATCCTTTCAAGCATTCTCTCTTTTATAGCGACATATACATCTTTTTCAATAAGTCCCGACGGCGTAGCAAACGCAGCTGGCAGAGGTAATACATCATCATTATACTTTGCCAATGTCCTCAAAAAGCCCGTTATCTCACGAGCGTCGTTGAAATACTCCGTAAACTCCTTAACATCATCAGCATCAATGTAATCACGAGCTTTAAAGCTGTCAAGGTCTGTGCGTATAGCACAGAATGTATTTGTTTCGTGAAAAAAGCCGCCTACCGCCGCTCTCATAAAAATCATCTCCAATAGTCATTATTAAGGGTTTAACATTACCTTATAAAAATTATATTAAATTATAAAAGAGATTTCAAGGTCATAACACCACAATTGTCTCTGTGTTCTTTGCACAATTACTGATTATTGTGCACTCACAACAACATTATTTGTAACTTGCACAACTTGATTAATCTTGTTTATTGTGATATACTTAGGTCATAGAAAGACAAAACAGAATATTTCAAAGAACAAAGACGTTATTTCCTTTTTAAAGGCAAATGGCGTCTTTTTTATTCAGGAGGTTGGATTACATGAAAAAAATCGAAATTATCACAAGAACGGAAAAGCTAGAGATTATCAAGAAGATCCTTGTCAATCACAATTGCCTTGGTCTCACCGTTTATTCAGTAATGGGTTGCGGACGTCAGAAAGGTCATATCAGCAAAGCTGAAAATGATGATGTTGCAACTAATCTTCTCCCTAAGATATATGTTATGACAGTTGTAAAAGACAGTGAGCTAAAGCTCATTATGAACGACATCTACAATGAGATTGGTACAGGAACACACGGCGATGGCAAGGTATTTGTATCTAACATCGAAGATGCCATGAGAATCCGTACAGGAGAATGTGGAGAAAATGCTTTGTAAGCAGTAAGAGAGGTAACTATGAAAGAGAAAAAAGTAATAGTGTCCTTAAAAGGCATATCAAAAACATATGACAATGATGTCAAGGTCGTCAAGAATATTGATCTGGATATTTATGAGGGCGAGTTTTTGACTATTCTTGGAGCTTCTGGCTGCGGCAAAACCACCACGCTGCGTATGATAGCTGGCTTTGAGGACGTTTCCTCCGGCGATATTTGTATAGACGGCAGCTCCGTGATAGGTGTTCCACCTTATAAAAGGCAAGTAAATACGGCTTTTCAAAGTTATGCTTTGTTTCCTCATCTTAGCGTTTATGACAACATTGCATATGGTCTGAAAGTAAAAAAAGTTTCCAAAGCAGAGATACACGAACGTGTTTCACATATGCTTTCGCTTATCAGGTTAGACGGATATGAAAAAAGGAAGCCTGCTCAGCTTTCAGGCGGACAAAAACAGCGTGTATCTATTGCAAGAGCACTCATCAATAATCCAAAGGTATTGTTGCTTGACGAACCATTGGGGGCTCTTGACCTTAATCTCAGAAAGCAGATGCAGCTGGAATTGAAAACAATGCAGAAAAAGCTTGGCATAACATTTATATACATCACTCACGATCAGGAAGAGGCTCTGACGATGAGTGACAGGATTGCTGTAATGCACAAGGGCATACTTGAACAGGTCTGTTCCCCAAAGGAACTTTATATGAAGCCAAAAACAAAATATGTTGCAGAATTTATCGGTGAGTCAAATATCTTCGAGGGCGTAGTAAAGGACAGAAATAGCGACAACTGCACAGTTGCGATTGAAAGTGGAAACATCCTGTGCAGCGGTGATGGTTATGTTGCAGGACAAATGGTATATGTTTGCATTCGTCCAGAAAAAGTACGGATCACAAGAAAAGCAGGAAGCGGCAATTCACTGCCAGCCGAGATAAAGGAGCAGATATTTACTGGCAATATGATGAAACATATTGCCGTGCTTTCTAACGGACACGAGATAAAAATTGCAGACATTGCTTCCTACAACGATATAAATATCGGTGACAAGGTATATCTTGAATGGGACGCAAAGGACGCTGTAATGATCAAAAATCCGACAAGCCCTATGGCCGAAAATTTTGACACATTGCGGGGGGTGCAGTAAATGACAACATCACGCAGCAGGTTCAATTTCACGGCACTTGTATATATTCTCCCACTAACTTTGGCACTTCTGCTGCTGGTGGTACTTCCACTTTTATATGTTGGAGCAATGAGTTTTATGGGACGTGGCGCATACGGCGGCACTATCAGAAGATTTACAGTCGACGCTTATGAGTCTCTTGCAGATTTTACTTATCTCAAAGCCGTAGGAAGATCAATATGTATGGCTCTTAAAAGCTCTGTATTATGCATATTGCTTGGATATCCATTTACCTTTATTGTGGCAAGAAAGTGGAAAAAATCAGGCAAGCTGCTTATGTTTCTGCTCATGATACCTGTTTACACCAGTAGCCTTGCAAGACTATATAGCCTTGTTATAATGTTTAATTCATCTGGCTTGATAAATACTGCTCTTATGAAGCTTCATATCATAAGCTCACCTTTGCAGATGCTTTATACAAACGGCTCGATCACAATTGGGCTTGTACAATATCTTCTGCCGTTTGCAGTAATGCCGTTATATTCATCTATAGAAAAACTTGACGAAGCAACTATCGAGGCGTCTTATGACCTTGGAGCAGGCAAGATAAAGACCTTCATAAAGGTAATTCTCCCTATGACTTTTCCGGGAATAATCGCAGCATTTATCATTCTTTTTGTTCCTGCTATAGGCACATATTTTATTACAGATGTTATCGGCGGTGGAACAGTATATATGATAGGTAACATTATATGCAACCAATTTCTCAGTGCAAGGAACTGGCCTCTCGGTGCAGCACTCTCAGTGTGCGTTGTAATATTCATTCTGCTTATGCTTTATCTTTACAGTAGGATAGGAAACCTTGATGATTTGGGGGCGATGTAAATGAAAAACAGCAAACTTGTAAATAAAATAACGAATGCTTATGTGATGCTGATATATGTGTTTGTATTTATTCCTGTAATAGTTATGGTCGCATTTTCATTCAACAGCCTGCCTTCAAATCAGCATTGGGAAAGCTTCACGCTTGATTATTACAGCAAACTGTTTTCTGATAGTGAAATGATCCAAGTACTTATAAACTCACTTACACTGGCAGTAGTAAGTACGCTTGCCGCTATCTTTATCGGCACCCTTGGTGCATATGCGCTTTGCAGGCTTAAATTCAAGGGCCGTTCGTTTCTGAATTTTATGTTTTTTGTACCTATGGTGATCCCAGAAATAGTTATAGCGGTAGCATTTCTTGGGCTTACAGGTGCAGCTGGTATATCAAAAGGCTTTGGGGTTATGGTATGTGCGCATACTATATTCATTCTTCCGTATATTATCGTTACGCTCAAGTCAAGATTTGCAGACTATGATGTTTCTATAGAAGAAGCTTCACTTGACCTTGGTGCAAACCAGATATATACATTCATACACATCATCTGTCCTATGATACTTCCAGGTATTTTTACTGGCGGACTTATGGCATTCTCGCTGTCATTTGACGATCTTATCGTATCAAATTTTCTCAGCAACACGGGATATACCACACTTCCTGTAAAAATATACTCAAATCTGAAGGAAGGTATCTCACCTGAATATAACGCATTGTTCACCATAATATTTGCGGTAATGCTTATAGCTACCGCGGCTATTGCAATAAAAAAGAAAAGAGGAAAGTAAAATGAAAAGAAGAAAATTTTTGGCGTTGACAGCAGCATTGGTATTGGCGGCAACAACCGGACTGGCTTCCTGTGGAAACAATTCAGGCAGCAAAGGCGACACAAAAGAACTTAATATGATTCTTTACCCTGACTATGTCCCTCAATCTGTCATTGACAGCTTTGAAAAAGAAACAGGCATAAAGTGTAATATCGACTATGTTGACAATGACACTCTCATCTATACCAAGTGGTCAGAAGATCCCAAGGGTTATGATATTGGTCAGCCTGCTATTTCTACTCTGCACGCACTTATCGATGCAGATATGCTTCAAGAAATAAGCTATGAAGATATTCCAAACAGCAAATATATTTCCACAGATAAATGTGATATCTCACTGAATGACAATGACAAGAAGTACTCTATTCCATATAACACCACCGGCGGTTACACTTGGATATACAACACAAAGACCTGTCCTGTCACTATCACAAAAATGGATGATCTTCTTGATGAAAAGCTTCGTGGTCAGATCGTTACAATGCCTTATTCGTTCATGTGGTATCCGTCAGCACTTATGCACCTTGGATATTCAGACTCCTCTACAGACGAAAAGGAGATTGCTGAAGCAACAGAATGGGTCAAGAAGCTTACTGCGAACGTAAAGGTGTTCGACGGCGCAACACCAAGTTCTTCTGTGAAAAATGGCGAATGCAGTGTGGCTCTTACATTTGCAAGTGACGCTTCAAGAGCGCTTCTTGATGACCCTGATCTTGATTACCTCAAGGTAGAAGACCAGACATTTATGCAATGCACACAGTATTGGGTTATTGAAAAGCAATCGCCTAACAGTAAGAATGCTGAAAAGTTTATTGATTATATATGCGACCCTAAAATTTATGCAGAGTGTTTGAATACATACCCCGCTATATCAAATAATGAGGAAGCGCTGAATTATGTTTCCGATGATTATAAGAAAATAGAAGGTATGTTTGAGATCCCTGATGATAAAAAATCATACATTCTCAATTCGGACCTCCCTACTGACGCACTTTCCGCATATGATGAACAATGGAATAAGATCATGTCAAACTAAGGAGTGATCCTACAATGAGCAAAGATTATTCTGAGATAGCATACAAACATACACGTTTTTTTGTTGAAGAATGCGGAGAGCGTATCGCAGGCACTACACCGATGAACAAGGCAGCAGAACACGCTGTCGAAGTGTTCAGATCTCTCGGCATGAAATATATCCAGCATCATTTTCAAGTACCTGTTTGCAGAACTGAAAAAAGCGTTGTTGAGTTGATCTCAAACAAGCAGATCACACCTCTGCCACATACTAATGTGTGCTTCTGCACAGATACACCAGAGGGTGGCTTAACAGCGGAAGCTGTACTTATACATTCAGACGTCAAGAAAATGGGTGTTATCGGCGAGATCTATCCTATCAGTGACAAGTGTATAAAAACAGATATCAAAGGAAAGATCGTAGTTATAGAGCGAAGCGTTCTTATGGATTACCCAGATATAGACACCTACAAGGTACTTGAAAAATATAAGCCCGCTGCCGTAATATTCACAACAGACGAGTCACAGCAAGGCATACCATATGTGTATTCAAATTTTGAGTACAGAGAAGCACAGTATATGCTGCCGTCATTCATAATGAACAAAAATGATGTGAATAAACTGTTCAGCCAAAATGATAAGGTCATACTGCACGTTGAATTAAAAACTCAGGTTCAGAAAAAAGAAAGCACCAATACGATAGGTGTGATAGAGGGTACAGACAAGCAAGATGAAGTGATCTTGATCTCAGGTCATCTTGACTCGGCAGTCAGCAGCAAAGGTGCTGTTGATGATGCAGGTGCAATAGGCACTGTTATGGCATTAGCAGAAAAATACAAGGCTCTATCCGACAAGGGCGTCAGAACACATAGGACCTTGTATTTTGCCTGCTGGTCGGGTCACGAACCTGGTCTGCACGGAAGTAAATACTTTTTGCAGCAAAACCAGGACATTTACAAACGTATAAAATATAATATCAATTACGATATCATTGGAATGGCAACGCCTTATTCCATAACCTATGCAGGCGTAAAAGACTTTGAAGCGATATTTGAAAAAGTATTTGAAAAGTGCGGCTCAACGTTGGACATTTTTTCCGGACCCGTTCCCTGTGACACACTAAATCTCACATCAAACAAAATCCCTAGTCTTACTATGTCAAACGGTGGATTCGTATGGGGACATACGCCTGCTGATGATATGAAAAACATTGACAAAAGGGGCTTTGATCAGCCTATTGATTTCTCAAGTGAGCTTATAAACTATCTTGACAGCATTGAAAAAATACCTCAGGGATACACTGATGATATTGAAAAACAGCTTGATATATATGCCACACGATATGGCTGGGATTTCTGACAGGGGGCATATGTTATGAAAATAATTGATCTGAGCGGCGAATATACAGAAAAAATGTGGTATTATGGTGAGCCATACACGCCATACAGCGTAAAAGATCTTGCGTGTGTCGATAAAAATGGCTATATCGCAAGAGAATATACACTGACAGCCCACACAGGCACTCACATAGAAAATAGCGCTCATTGGAGCGAAAATGCACAGGGAATAAGCGAGACCCCTATTGAGAAATTCGCAGGTAACGCTCGGTTACTTTACCTGCCGTTCTCAGAAAGCAAAGAGATAACAGTGAAAAGACTAAAAGCAGCAGGTGCTGATGATCTTGAAAAAGACGAGATATGTATTATCCGAACAAATTGGGATAGCTTTTGGAACAAAAAAGAATATGTATCTGAAAGCCCATATATTACAGTACCTGCGGCAGAATATCTTGTATCAAAGGGAATAAAACTCGTGGGAATGGACAGCCCTATGATAGGCGATCCGAATGACGGGATCTCATCAGTAGGAGCTGACCTCGTTCTTCCCGACTATAAGTTTTCAGAAGCAGGGATACCGATAATACTTGGTCTTGTAAATTTATCATCTCTGCCTGAAAAGTTCTTTTTTACAGCCTTTCCACTAAAACTGCATAACGGTGAAGGAAGTCCCTGCCGTGCAACCGCAATAACATTTTAAGATAAAGGAGCTATTTATTATGGAATATGAAATTCAGAAACATCTGCATTATGCAGGAATACCAAGTTTTAATCTTTATCCGTACACACAGGATACTGAATGTGCTGACATAACTATAATGGGTGTACCTTTCGATAGTGGTGTTACAAATCGTCCAGGTGCAAGACTTGGACCAAGAGCTATAAGAAATATGAGTCAGCTCACAAACTGCTTTGCCTACCCATGGAGCTACAAACTCAGCGATAAAGCAAAGATCGTTGATTACGGCGATGTAGGATACTATGTGGGTGCAAATACAACGAAGGTAATGCTTGAGGAAACGTATAATACTGCAAAAAAAGTTTTTGAATCTGGCAGCAAACTTCTTACCCTTGGCGGAGACCACACTATTCCATATGGTATGGTCAGAGCTGCAAGCGAAAAGTTTGGAAAACTTGCTCTGCTGCATTTTGACTCTCATCAGGACAGCACTCCGTCCACTGATGGAAATGTATCCCACGCAAACTTCGCATATGACTTACAGGCTGAGGGGTGTATCGACCCGTCACATTCGGCGCAGGTTTTTATAAGAACTGAAATGACTAAATGTGGATATAATATTTTCTATGCTATGGACGCTGTAAATATGAATATGAAAGAGCTAGCTAGACAGTTGAAAGCCATTGTGGGCGATATGCCTGTATACATAACCTTTGATATCGACGCTCTCGATCCCTCGGCTGCACCAGGTACAGGTACGCCTGTTATCGGCGGTCCTACCTCAGCTCAGGCAAGGCGACTACTTTACGAACTGCGTGGTATCAATGTTGTAGCAGCAGATCTTGTAGAGGTGCTTCCCGCATATGACCACAGCGAGATCACCGCACTTGCGGCGGCAACGATCGCACAGGACCTTATGTATCTTATGTATAATAAAGAATAAATCTCGCATCTCCAGCCCATAGTTTTACCTATGGGCTAAAGGTGTTTTTAGGAGTGATAACAAATGAACTGCGAAGATCTAATGAATATTCCCAAAATATATTCAGGAATGAAGCTTATAGCGGGTGGGTCAGGAATGTACAGAAACATACGGTGGATATATTTTGCCGATTGTACACAATGTCTTTCAGATGATTTTAAAGTCTCACAGTTGATACACGGAGGAGAACTTGTTATTGTCACAAATGCAGCACTCACAGACAATGATGACAAAATGCTCAGTATGATTGTGGAAATGAACCAAAAGAATATAGCTGGGCTTGTTATAAATGTCGGACAGATATCACCTATGCTGACCGAATACTGCAATGACAACGAACTACCGCTGTTTGAATTGTCCTATGATCTGCACCTCATTGATCTTTCACAGATCGTATGCAAGGCATTGGTGGAAGAAGAAAGCAACACAAACTCGATAGATCAGCTTCTTGCTGCAATAATTTATTCCTCTAATATAAATGACGCTGATATAAAGATACGGGCAGGCTATCTAGGCACTAGTATATCGGATAAAAATCATATAGTCGTGCTGAAGTTAAACAAAAACAACAAACTTCAGGACTCTTATGAAAATCTGCAAAGATATATCAGATATGAATTTAAAAACTATGGTTTGCAAAAATGCTGATGCTCTGGCAAATAGATACAGGCATAATGCTTATCCCCTCGGAGCTATTTAGCCGCGATCTGCTCTCCAATATACTCACAAGGATAATAGACCACATTAGTTCTTACTACGGCATTGACGCAAAGGCAGGGATAGGATCTGCATATGAATACATATCGGAATTAAAGAAAAGCTTTCAGGAAGCTCTGAACTCCATTAAAATATCACACTCTGAAAGTAAAAGTCAGAAAATATTCTTTTACGATAATCTCGGTATCTACTCGCTTATCGCGCAGATAAAAAATGATAAGTTTCTTGATGAATATGTAAATAATCATATAGGCAAACTGATACAATCTGATGTTTTGCAGGAGGGCGACCTTTGCAAAACGCTTGAAGCCTATCTTGATCATAACTGCAACGCTGCCGCCGCAGCAGAGCACCTGTTTATCCACAGAAATACAATGCGCTATCGTATGGATAAGATCAAAAAGATACTTTGCTGCGAACTTGATGATCTTGACGTCTATCTTGAACTTAAAATGGCGTTTGAGATCAAAAACTATCGTGAAAGTCAAAAAGATCAGTCATAATTTATTGTGTGCATACACCACAATAAAGATTATAAAGACAACACATTGCTGTTATACTGTTTTTTTCTTATAATTATATCAAAGGAAAAAACTTTCCGTAATAAAAGAACTGGAGTGACTTTATAATGCTAAGAAATTCATTGCCAACTATAATTACAGATAAGGTTCCAGGACCAAATGCCTGTGTACTTTTGAAAAAAAGGGACAACGCACTGCCTAAAGCGCTCTGTGGCTATACATATCCTATATGTATCAAGCGTGGAGAGGGCGCAATGCTCGAAGATGTTGACGGAAACATCTTTCTTGATTTTATCGGAGGTGTCGGCGTTCTCAACATCGGCTACAGCAGACCTGAGGTCGTGAAAGCTGTTCAAGATCAGGCAGAAAAATATTTTCACTGCATTTTCAATGTGGTGGCACACAGTGGTTACATTGAACTTGCTGATAGGCTCAACAAACTTATGCCATGCAAAGGTGATAAACTGAAAACATTCTTTGCAAACAGCGGTGCAGAGGCAGATGAGAATGCAGTAAAGATAGCCAAAGCATATACAGGAAGAAAAGGCATCATCTGCTTCTCTGGTGCATTCCACGGAAGAACAAATCTTACAATGGCTCTTACAGCAAAAAAATCTTATGCAAAGGGAATGGGTCCTTTCCCGTCTGATATTTACAGAGCTGAGTTCCCTTACCTTTATCATGCACCAAAAGGATATTCTGAACAAGAAGCAATAGCATATTACCTAGACAAACTCAACACTCTTTTTGATGAAGCTGCACCTGCCAGTGATATTGCAGCAATGATAGTCGAACCTGTTCAAGGAGAGGGTGGTTTTGTCCCCGCACCTATCGAATGGGTAAAAGCCGTCAGAAAGATATGCGACGATAATGGTATTTTACTTATTGCTGATGAAGTACAGTGTGGAAACTGTCGAAGTGGCAGATACTATGCCTCAGAATATTGGAAGGAAGCAGGTGCTGCACCAGATATTATAGCAACAGCAAAATCTCTTGGCGGCGGCGTTCCAATAAGTGCAATAACCGCCCGTGAGGAAATTATGGATTCAGTACCTGTGGGAACTATTGGCGGAACATATTGTGGAAATCCTCTTGCCTGTGCTTCTGCACTCAAGGTAATGGATATAATGCTGGAAGAAGATTATGCAGGCAAAGCTGAAGAAATAGGTAAAAAGGCAACTATATTTTTCAGCGGTCTTAAAGAAAAATATGAAGAGGTAGGAGATGTAAGAGGTCTTGGCTCGATGCTTGGCGTGAAATTTGTAAAGACTAAAGCAGAAAAAGAACCAAACGGCGAACTTGTTTCTAAGGTGATACAGAACGCCCTTCAAATGGGACTTATGCTTGAAAATGCTGGCACACACGGAAACGTTATAAGATTTCTTGTCCCTCTGTGTGTAACAGACGAACAACTTGAAAAAGGCTTTGAGATATTTGAGACCGCTTTGGTAAAAGCAAAGTCTGATAAATAATACAAGAAAAGAGGTATTAAACGTGAGTATGGATTTTAATTACTACCTGCCTGTAAATATTGTTTTTGGAAGAGGAAAAGTCAGCTCTGTTGGAATCATCGCAAGCGATCACGGCAAAAAGGCACTTGTTGTCACAGGAAAAAGCAGCACAAAGCGCTCTGGGTTGCTTAACCGAATTTGCAGTCACTTAAAAAAATCAGGTATCGAATATACTGTTTTTGATAAAGTACCACAAAATCCTCTTACAACGACAGCTGAGCAAGCTGCACGAATAGCAAAAGACAACGGCTGCGATATGGTCATAGGCGTCGGCGGTGGAAGCGTTATGGATTGTGCAAAGGCAGCAGCATTTATCGCAGTAAATGACGGTGATATAAATGACTACATATTCAATCGTCTGAAAAGCGGCAAAGCTCTGCCGATAATACTTATCCCAACGACCTGCGGAACAGGCAGTGAGGGAAACGGATTTGCTGTATTAACAAACCCGGAAAACGGAGATAAAAAATCACTAAGATGCAATGCAATAGTTGCAAAGGCGTCTATCATTGATTCTGAATGTATGATGACTATGCCGAAAAATGTTTTGGCAAGTGTCGGTTTTGATGCCTTTTGTCACTGTATGGAAGCCTATATAAGCCGCATTGCTCAACCATTTACGGATATTATGTGCGAAAAGGCAATGAAGCTTATTGCAGATGATCTTCCAAAGCTTTTTAAGGGTGACAATAACCCAGAGTACTGGGACAAGATAAGTCTTGCAAGCACAATGGGGGGAATGGTCATAAATACCGCAGGTGTTACACTTGCACACGGTATGGAACACCCTGTCAGCGGTTTCAAGAATGCCGTACACGGCAAAGGTCTTGCAGCCATAACCCCTGCAGTAACAGAAGCAAGCATAAAAGGTGACCCACAGAAACTTGCATTTATTTCAAAAGTGTTAGGCGGCAATAATGAGAATGATTGTGCAGAACAGATAACAAAATTTATCGACTCACTTCGTCTTACCTGTACGTTATCAGATTTTGGAGTAAAAGAAAGTGATATCGATATGCTGACAGACAGCTGTATGAAAGTTTCAGCAGCAGGTATATCCTATCATCCCGTAAAATTTGACAGGTCACACATAAGAGATCTATATTTAAAGTCACTGTAAATCAAGCCAAAGGAGTTCTTTCTATGCGCAGATATAAAACATACATTAACGGAGAATGGTTTGAAGGCGCTTCGGGAATCGTTCTGAGATCTGTTGATCCTTCAAATAACAAAGAGTTAGGCGAGATAGTGCAAAACAGCAAGGAAGATGTGGAATATGCAATAGAAAGTGCCTCACGTTCCTTTTACAAAACCAGAGAATGGCGTGATCTTGATGTTCAGCAACGAAGCGACAAGCTTCTAAAGATCGCTGATATGATAGAGAGCGAGATTGATGAAATAGCTAAGACAGAGTCAATGGACAACGGCAAGCCCTTGCGTGAAGCGCAGGCAGATGTTGACGATGCTGTGCATTGTTTCCGTTATTATGCAGGGCTTATCCGTACACCAAGCGGTCAAACTTACAATGTAAACAGCAATTTCGGCAATATGCACTCATACACAGTGAAAGAACCAGTGGGTGTCTGCGCACTTATCACACCTTGGAATTTTCCATTTTTGATGAGCGTATGGAAAATAGCCCCTGCACTTGCGGCTGGCAACAGTATAATTTTCAAGCCAAGCTCTGAAACGGTACTTTCGGCATTGAAGCTTTTTGAGATACTTGATAAATGTGATCTACCAAAAGGCACTGCAAATCTGGTCATCGGTTCAGGAAGCACAGTTGGAAATCTTTTAGCCGAAAGCAAAAAGGTAGATATGATTACATTCACAGGCAGCACATCCGTTGGGCAAGGCATAATGCGAGCTGCTGCTGGCAACGTAAAAAAAATAGGGCTTGAACTCGGTGGAAAGTCACCTAATATCGTCTTTGCAGACACGGATATCGACAAGACCGTTGAATGGGTAATGATGGGTATATTTTTAAATCAAGGAGAAGTCTGCTGTGCAGGATCAAGGCTGATAATAGAAAAATCGATAAAGGATAAATTTCTAAAAAAACTTGTCGAGAGAACTGATAAGCTTACCCTTGGCGCTCCTCTTGATAACCCTGATATGGGTCCGCTCATATCAAAAAAGCATATGCAGGACGTACTTGGATATATTGAAAAAGGAAAGGCAGAGGGAGCAAAACTTCTTTGCGGTGGATACAAATGTACAGATGACGATCTTGTCAACGGAAATTTCATCAAGCCTGCCATATTTGACGATTGCACCTCTGATATGTCAATAGTTCGTGAAGAAATATTTGGTCCTGTACTTACTGTGCTGACTTTTGAAACAGAGGAAGAAGCAATAGAATTGGCAAATGATACAGATTATGGACTCGCAGGTGCTGTTTTCTGCAATGATACCGCAAAAGCTCTAAGGGTGATAAAAGAAGTTCGTGCAGGTATAACGTGGATAAACTGCTATAACCCAGCCTTTTCAGAAGCCCCGTGGGGTGGCTACAAAATGAGTGGCATTGGCAGAGAACTTGGCACAAGCGGTCTTGATGAATATCAGGAAACAAAGCAGATAAACATAAATATATCTGGTACACCTCTTGGGTGGTATAACCACTAGATTATACAAACCGCCGCAGGTCACGAATTAATGCGACCTGCAGCGGAATTTTTTTATCCCCCTTATTTCAAAAACTCCCCACTTTTTGAAATAACACCCCTCGCTCCCCACTCCTTATTTCAAAAGCACCCCCTATCAACGTTTACATCTGCAAAATTTACACTTTGTTTACAAAATGTAATCGTTATCCTAAGCAGCCAGCTTAACAAATCGTGGAAATAATGTGGTATAATGACAGTACATAATAAATAGTGTCAAAAAAAGCACTATAGAAGAATATGGAGGAATTTCTTATGAAGAATGGTTATTTAGTATTATCACTTGTTATTTCAACATTGATTTTAAGTTCTTGTGGAAACAATACTAAAAGCAGCAATAAATCAATCAATAATTCACAGCAAACCGATTTCACAACAACAACGATCTCAACAACAACGTCAGATGAGGTTGCGACCACCACGCTAACCACAAGCGAGGTTACGCAAGATGTCCATGAAGATACATTTATAACAAATGTAAAAAAGAAATTAGATTATGCAAAAGAAAATATGTCTGTTTTTGATTATGACGAAAACAGCATTAATGAAACTGAAACCAGAAACATTGAGGTTATCTGCACTATAACTGTTAACAACACACCAACAAAACTTAAATGCACTATTACCGGCTCAGATGATAACAGCATTGAAAGTATGTCTATCATATATGATGATCTAGGAGAATGGATAAGGGAATATTACGAAGACGCAGACTGTACTATTGAAAAAACGAGCGATGAAATTTCGGAAGTTGACGCTTTAAATATACTCAGAATGTTTTATGCCAGTGCAATTTTATACACTGATGTTGGTCTTTCTTCTGAAGATATTAGCGATTCGTGTGATATTCTTGACACTTCTTTAGAAAGATATAGGTACACCGGAGATTACTTAACTGACGAGTCTGATTCGGTTTCGGTAAAATGCGGAAACTATGTCTACCTGTTATCCATAACACCAAATGGAAGTAATGCACTCTCATTGTCAGTATATAGTATTGATTATTATAACGAAAACATGGATTTAGCTGGTTTACCACATTATAGCGGACCAGAAATATAATAATTTTTTTAATCACGAAAATACAAATCACAGAAAGAAGATGTTAAAGCATGAAACAAATCGTATGCGAAGTTTGCGGTAGCAATGATTTAGTCAAAGAGGACGGCTGCTTTATCTGTCAGTATTGCGGTGCTAAATATTCACCTGAAGAAGCTAAACGTCTTATTGTCGAAGTTAATGGCAAGGTCGATGTGTCAGGAAGTAAAGTCACAGTCGATAACACCTCTTTTGTAGAGCGTTCCCTCGAAAACGCACGCCGTGCAAAAGCTAAAGAAGATTGGGAAGAATGTGAAAAATACTATAACATGGTAGAGCAGTATGAGCCAACAAATATTGAGGCTATTTTTTACTCCAGCTATGGAAAAGCAAGAATGGCACTTGTAGATTCTGACCGCTTTAAAAGAGAACAGAAAATTAAAGTGTTAAAAAATTCGATATCTGTAATTGATGACAATTATGATAGCTCACCAAAAAAATACGAAGAAAACAAAGCTTTGATTCAAAGAATCAATTCTGATTTGCTTGCTTTTTTAAATAGTTCATTTGTAATGAATACAACGACTGAATATGGTAAGAATGGCAGTTATACAACTAATGATAGTGAATACACTTATGATATGTTCGTGGAACTATCATTGGGAATGATCGAATCAATAGAACATATCATACATACTATACCGGACAAATATAAGACAACATATCTTTGGAAAATCATACGCCAACAATATGCATATATATATTCTGTATGTCGAAAAACGTCCTACCGCCATAACTATAAAAATAAAAGGCAATGGCTTGATTCAATAAATAGAGTTGACGAAAAATTGAAACAGTTAGATCCTAATTATTTAGAAGCTGATCTTGAAGAACTTCCAAGGACAACCAATGAAGTAAATGCCATTATAGCCGCTGCAATCGTAATAATAATGATAATCATATTAGTTATATACTACATTTCCCAATCAATGTGATAATGAACAATAAAAGCTAAAATCCATACGATTATCACTCGCTTTTTTCCTGCATAAATTCCCCACCTCTGCAAATAATATTACTGCAATTTTGAAAAAACAACGGAGGTCATAAATATGAAAGCAACAGGAATTGTCCGCAGGATCGACGATCTCGGCAGAGTTGTCATACCTAAAGAAATAAGGCGCACCATGCGTATCCGTGAGGGCGACCCGTTACAGACAACGTTGAACTACGAACTGGAATGCTGTATGTGTCTGCTGAGAATTGCGGACAGGCTGTACATAAAATAAATTAAAAGCAAAAACTATAAACAGCTTGACATTTTGATAAGAATGTGTTATTTTAAATCTGTAACTTAAATTACGTTATAGATTTAAAAGGTGAGCATATGAGAGAATACCTAAAAAAAACGTTAAGACAAAACGTTAAAATAAAAGAGAATAATGACCTATACGACCGATTGCCGCTTGCTTTCAAAGGGAGATACGATCTATTTGATGTTGAAATCAACGGAATAGACTGGCTTGCAATTCAACCAAAAGGCGATGTTGGTCTTATTGCGCTCCGAAAGGACAGAGCTAAAGTTCAGAATATTTCAGGACTTAACTGTGCAATATTTCTTAAATCGACCACCCCTTATATCAAGGAAAAACTTGTCGAGGACGGCATCCCATTTGTACTGAAAGGCAAGCAGGTTTATTTGCCGTTTATAGGCTGCCTGCTGTCTAATTCAGGTGAACGTGATATTGCACCTGTTGATATTATTTCGTACTTGACGCAAAAGCTAATACTTATGGCAATCTATGAAAGGTGGAACAAGGTAACAGTATCAGAAGCTGCCACAAAGCTGGGCGTATCCAAAACGTCTGCGAGCAGGTGCTTTGATGAAATAGAATATCTGAATGTCAATATCCTTGATACAAAGGGCAAAGCAAGAGCTGTTACCGTTCCGTCTGATATAAAGCAGCTGTGGGAACAGCTTCAGCACATTCTTAGAAGCCCTGTTATTAGAAGATACGAGTTTCCGAATGATATATATTTAGACAAAAAGGCAGGAATCACTGCTCTGTGCGAGTATTCATTGCTCTCTGATAATGCTTACACTACCTATGCGGTGACAAAAAAAGAGTTATCTGACACAGGGGTAAAAAAGCTGAAGCAAGTTCGAAAAGGAGAAGCTATTGGCTGTGCAGTTCTTGAAGTGGGCTATTTCATTGACTATAACCATAAGCCGATACAAGACCCACTAAGCGCATCCCTGTCATTGACCAATGAAGAATTGCAGGACGAAAGAGTAATGAAATCTATAAACGAGATGTTGGAGGAATATGTGTGGTAAAAGGATTAGATACTTTCAGAAACTATTTTGCCGACTACGAAGAACAATATGTGCTTATAGGCGGTGCAGCCTGTGATATTATATTTGAAAGCAATGACGCAACTTTCAGAGCAACAAGGGATCTGGATATGGTTTTGATAGTCGAGGCTCTTACGCCTGAGTTTGGAGAAAGATTCTGGAAATTTATTCAGAACGGGAGATACCGAAATAAGACAACAAGTGTACAAAAGCCGCAGTTTTACAGATTTGATAAACCTGAAGATGATACCTATCCTAAAATGATAGAACTGTTTTGTAGGAATAATTTTGAACTTCGTAAAATGACAGGGATCACACCAATACACATAGATGATTCTGTTTCAAGTCTGTCAGCAATTCTGCTTGATGATGAGTATTATAAAGCTTTGCTGGAAGGAAAAGTTGTAAGAAACGGCCTGTCTGTTCTTCGCCCTGAATATCTTATTCTGTTCAAGGCAAAGGCATATCTTGACTTGAAACAAATGAAAGAGAAAGGCGAAGCTGTTGATTCGAGCGATATAAAGAAGCACAAAAAGGACATTTTACGAATAACAGCTGAGCTAATGCTTGAAAGCGTATCTGAATTACCCGCAAAAGTTAAATTAGATATTGATACTTTTATTGACTTGTTGGGGCAAGACCCATTTGACAGCAATTCCTTGAAAAGCTATGGACTTAAAAATGATGATGTAGTAGAGGTATTACATAGGATCTTTGGATGATAAGCAGTGTTCTTAATTATTATGAAGTACAGCGGTTGTGTTTTTATGCTACAGCAAAAAAATTCAACTCCGTTTTGAAATTGGTGCGTTTTTATTATATTTTCTGCTTGCGTTTTTGAGATTGACGGATAGGTTGTGCATAAAGTAAAACGGAAACTGGACGGATAGTGCAGACACGCATTTTTTACCGTTTGTGAGCGAAGCTGGCTCTGCGAAAAAATCTCTGTAAATTAATCAACTGTGATAAAAACATTAGTTGGGAGTGGCATAAAATTTGCCACTCTAATTTTTTACAGTATACAATGGGTACTGTAATTTGTCAAGGTTCTTTTTGAAAATCAGCCTGATGGAGTGGAGCACAGCGCAATGGAATCAGGCTGATTTTCAGCGGCTCGCTCAGCCAAGCCTGTCGGGATACATGATTTCAAGCTCACCAAGAACTCTGCACCAGTTTCTCAGTGGCATAGTCCATTTTTTCGCTATTTTATGAGTTGCAAGATACAGAGCCTTCAACAGCGCCGTATCGCTCGGAAATACGCTTCTCTGTTTGTTCAGACGGCGGTATCCGCTGTTACGGCTCCTTTCATACCCGAAAGACCATCGGCACATATCACGAGGACGTCCTTTACGCCACGATTTTTTAGCTCGTTCAGAACGCCAAGCCAGTACTTTGCACTCTCGTTTTCACCGATATGTATGGACAATACCTGCTTATGTCCTGTAAGACTGACAGCAAGAACAACATACGCTGCAAGCTTTTTATCTGTCCGTTTTCTCGTACAGAAAGATGTACAGCATCAATAAATACAATGGGATAAACCTCATCAAGCGGACGTTTCTGCCAGTCCTCTATCTGCGGAAGGAGACGGTCTGTGATATCGGATACCATACCATCGCTGACCTCAAATCCGTAAATATCTTCGATGGTATCGCTTATCTGGCGTGTTGTCATGCCCTTTGCGTACAGCGATATTATCTTCTGTTCGATACCTGAAATATCCTTTTGACGCTTTTTTACGACCTTAGGCTCGAATGTTCCGTCTCGATCCTGTGGTACTTCGATCTCGGTTTCGCCTAAATTTCCACGTATCTTCTTTGTTTTCTTTCCATTACGGTAATTGGAGTTGTCCGAGCGTTCATATGAACTGTACCCTAAGTGTTCATCCAGCTCTGCCTCAAGCATTTCCTGTATAGTGCCGCCAAGAAGATCCTTCAGAGCATCTTCTATATCCCTTGCTGACCGGATATCATACTCCTTGAGCAGCATTCCGATGATGTTCTTTTTTCCTTCACTCATTGGTTCTCTTTTTCTTCTTCCCATAAAAAATCAGCCTCCTGTGTTATTTCTATTTTACCACAGTTGACTGACTTTTTACAGACTTTTTTTTCAGAGGGTCGAAAAGCAGCGACATTGCTGCCGCTGCTTTCCACCGTTTTATCTCGCAGCTTGCATAGGGTCGCTCCTCAGCGTTGCCCTATTTGGCTGCAAATATAGTATTGATTTTATTTTGGGTGTTATACGCATTTACACAGTTGTTTTTTCAGAACCGAAATAGGACCTAATGGATACGTCACTATATTGAAAATGTCTTTTAGTATACTATTTATTAATTTTACGAGTCATAATTTTTCTGCCCAAAACATCATACGTACATACTCACATACAGCATCGTCGTATTTTTTAGTTTCAATAAGATCTACGATATAAACGATTTTACTATAGATTTCATTGTAAATCTCATCTTTTCTATCTAATTTGTTGATCTTTTCTATAATTGCAGGTGCTGTTTCATAGTAAATTTTTATTAACCCATTTCCGAAAACAGACTGTTTCATATAATGATCTCTTAAAGATCTTAATGTTGTTAGCTCGTAGCAATCATCAGGTAAGCCTTTATGTTCGCAGCAAGCTGTTGTTAAAAAACATCCTCCGGTGCTTGATATGTTTCCCTCTTCCCAATGGCTACACGAGTCATCTGCATAGTAATAAGATTTATACCAACTGCAATAGCCTTTCTTATATTCCCCCTCATAAGTATAATACTTACAGGAACCGCATTTATTCATTTCTACATAATCCATAATTATCATTTCCCTATCTGAATTTTAATTTTCCGAAAATATCCCTTTTGAATCTGATCAAAAATTTTTTTGCATCTTCAAACCCAAGTTTATATGCTGAATCAAAAGAATCATAAGCCATTGAAATCTCATTTATATTTAAACAAAAGATACCGTGTTTATAACATAATAAGCCTTCTAAATAAAATGTGATTTCAGCAATCTGAGGATAAGCGTCAGTCATTTTAGAAAGCTTTGATAAAAGACCATCTAATTTATCCGTATGGTTTTCATTTATATATAGATCACTTAATGAATCAATAATTGAATAATATAATTGATTTTTATCTTCAGAATCACTATTACATTCACCAATAATATATAAATAATCAGTACACAATTCAAGACCTTCAATATTTTTCGCTTTATCAAAAAAAAGAAACATTGCTTTTAAAATAAAAAATGAACTTTCATAATTATTATTGGTTTTTAAATATTTTTTTGCTACTGATATACCTTTTGGGACATTTGTCCACAATTCATTTATAGAACCATAATATAAATTTAAAAATGCATATTTTGCACAACAATCCATATTATCCGACATTCCGAGCTCATAATAATAGCTTGCTAATTTATAATTTGGCTCAATATTTTTTTCATCTGAAAATAAATCACCAAGTATTTTATAATTTTTTGAACGTTCAAGATAAAATACAGCTTTATTAATATCCTTCGGAAAGTCTGGTGTACCTGCAATATATAACTGACCAATAAGCGTATCTGATAATGGACATCCGCCTAATGCCTCACTTTTCTTTAGATACTCCGGAATTTTTTCATCTCTATTCGGCAAGTTTTCATTTTTCAGATATAAAAAAGCTGCGGCTGAGTATCCGGTTGGATCATGCGTTTCTTCAGAAAATGCACAATAATAATCTTCTGCTTTTTTTAGATCAACAGTTGTTCCAAGTCCTTCTTCATATATATTCCCCAAAATAAATCCCGATCCTGCACCTTCATATTCGTAAGCTATTTCAAGGAGCTGTCTTGCTTTCTCATAGTTTTGAGGTGCACCATTTTTTCCGTGACGAAAAAATACTCCTAATATCCATACAGCGTTCGGGTTGTGCTGATAATATGCTTCACGAACATATTCATAAGGCATTTGAGACAATTCTTGTTTTGTGCAATTCCTTAAGTCCATATATTACCGACCTCCTTTATATTTTTCAACCCGTATCAATCAAAATTTATTTCTTTCGGCATTTGATTTTAAATCATCAATAGTACAGCCATTACATTGCTCAATAGTTATTTCGTAAAAATTGTAATATGAATATTCATTCTCAGAAAATTCAAGTGCATCTCCTTTATAAATTTCCTCTGACGTTAATTTACCATTAGACAAGGAATACTTTGTAAGAAAGGTTATTATTCCACTGGGTGTATTTGCATTAACATCACAACCATGAGAATAATAATCTACAAGGCAATTGAGCGTTTTTGAATAATACAGATCATCCCAGCCAGTATCACTATCACCTGTAGATACTACCGATCCATCATCAGGGTCATATTCATATACATGAAACCTTGAGGCTGCTGCTGCTATATCATATATGTAAATCAATTCATCTGTACCATCTCTATTTATGTCAAATAAAGCGTAAGCGGGTTCTACGGAAGATTGTTGATTTAATTCCGATAATTTGTCAAGATATGCACTGTATATATCTTTAACATCAGTGTTCTTACCATCGTCGGGATTTTTATTTTTTTCTATGTTATCGGTGTCCTTTTTATCAGAACTGTCTTTAGGAATACTATCGATCATATCTTTAAGCGGAGGCCTAATGCTTTTATCTTCGGTATATTTAAAAGCATAATAAGATTCAGTCAATGCCTTTTTACGTTCTTCCTGAGTCATTTTTAGATAATCCAGCTTTTTTATAGTTTTAACTGACGCTTTTAAAGGAGTTTTATCTGCAAAATAATTGTTATATGCATTAATGACTTCACTTGATGTAGTTTCATCATTTCCTACTTTAAATGAAGAATACTTTTTATTTTCACCGTCATAATTAAAGTATATCTTCTCGGTACACCTTACTTTTTTATCGTTCTCTCCTAAAACAACTTCATTTAAGGTATATGCGCCTGCATCTTCAGGAAGATCTGTACCTGTGTATGCATAAAATTGTCCGTCTGCCAATATTATTTTTCCGTTTGAATCTTTATATGGAGTAAAGGTAAACGCATCATGTCCATAATCACTTCTGTTACTACTCCATACGGTATAGAGATCTTCTCCCGTTGCAATAATTCCATTATCTTTTTCATAAACAGTGAAGCATTTTTGCTCCTCCTGTCCGATCATAAGTCCATATCCGCCAATAATAAGTTCAGGTTCCCCATCTCCGGTTAGATCCTGGAACCACATTTCATCCTTTTCAGCATAATTATGACCAATATAACCTTTATACATTTCATATGAATCAAGCCAACCGGTACCGCTGTCCATAGGTTCATGTTCTTCCGACCAGCTTAATATTTCTTCAACGAATTCCGGCGTTTGTTGAGATGTGTTTTCATTTACTTCAACAAGCTTATTTTGACCTCCTATTGCAATTTTGGGAGTAGCAACTTCTGGCTTGATCTCATTATCGGTTAGATACATATCAGCCCATTCTATATCACTTTCACCCCAGATATCTGTTGCAAAATCAAGGGCTTCGTCTATGCTGTCTCCGCACATTAAGCTATAAACAAATGCGTCCTGAATATAGTAATTGTAATATGTATATACTGTTTCTGTATTTGCAATTACACTTAATGCTCCTGCGTCTTTGAATGCATTCACAAGCTTATCGTTTATGTATGCTTTACAGGAACCTAAAAATACTATTGATCCTTCAAGCTCGTTATTTTTATAGTGAGATGTAAAATAGGACGGCATAATACAGTAATAAGTATTTCCGGAGCTATCGTCATCATATGTCACTTGAATAATATTACCGTTAATTATATCATCAAAATATTCTCCGATATTTTGTTCAGTCACAACTTCCTTTGTACATATAATAGGAGTATCATTATAAAGTGTACCATGCTCTTCAATATCAATAAAATCATATCCAGCCAATTCCTCTGCAAAATCTGCAACAGTACAATCTGTGTCGATATCTGTTAAAAGCTTTTCGCTTGTCCACACATCTGAACGCTGATTTAACAATTCAAGCATATCATCGTATCCAAGACCATACATTACTTTTGCTTTCATATCAGTTTTGCTGTATGAATATTTTTCCGAATCAAAGGCTACTTTATTATCGATTGCTTTGATTTGACCGTTTTGATCTACATCGGCATAGTTTTTTGCTATTCCATTAACACTCTCGTCAAAAGGTTCCAGCATTACTCCGCCCAAAGAGCCATCGTTATAGACATATTCATAAATCATAGTATCTTCACTGTAGTCAATGTCGCTGATCATTGATTCCTCGACCATACAGTTTAATGCATTTTCGATTTTTTCTTTTTTGTCGTTCTCTGATCCATTCTTATAATCAGGATCGGATATTATATCTCTCAAAGTAGAGTTTACCTTTTCATAGCTTTCATAAGCGGTTTGGACTTGTTGAACAGTAGGTTTATTTGAGGATAGATATTTATATGCAAAAAAAGCTCCTATTCCCAGAACTGCAACAGAAAAAACACAAGCAGCTATTTTCTCAACACGATTTTTCTTCCGGGAAGAATTTATTTTAGACCTATTTTCCATGCAATTGGGGCATAATTTTCCTGGGTTAGAGCTGTGAATGGTAAATCCGGTGCCGCATTTGCTGCATTTCCTCATAACAATGGGATCGTAGTTGGGATCGTAGGGTATATTAATTTTAAATTTATATCCGCATATATTACAGCTTCTCGCATCTTCATTTAGCAGCTTCCCACATTTAGGGCATCTTTTATTCATTGTATGTCACTTCCTATGAATTACTTTGAAATTGTGGCTTTGTTGAGTATTTTTCCTTTTTTCCGTATATACTTCTATCGTTTTTGTCTTATAATCAATTTTTATAATATATTGCTCATCATTTTTTAATGTCAGAAGCGATCTCGTTCCGTCTTCGGGTTTGTCAAATGCCGTATAAACGAATTTTGCGCTTCCTTTCGGAATTTGACATGATAAAAAGGAATCTTCCGGCGGATAACAGTATGCTATAAAGGTACCATTTTTATTAAAAAAATAACCATTCATAATACATAAACTATCTCACTCCTGTATTAATCATCTATAATCAACGCCTTAATATGTATTAAATTACTTCAACTTCCTTTTCTGCTACAACATCATCACCATAAATATAAGAAATCGTTAACTTGCCTGTAGACTTTATTTCAAACTGTTCATCACCAAATGTTATAATATCTTCGTTACTTGAAACAAATTCACAGTCTTTCCACGCTATATCTATCGGGATTTTTTTTAAAACTTCACCATTTGATTTTTTTATAAATAGATTTCCTGAACATGGAGCTGCATAGAAAAGGCTTACGGTCGCATGACCGTTTTCTTTATCATAAAAGTCAATACCATTTTTAGAAAATGGATCTACATAAGCTTTATCGCAATCCGTTTCTGCGATAAGGTCATAAACCGTTGCGTCCGAATCAAAAGATATATCGATATCATAAATATTAACACTAAAACTGAGGGTAGGTGCAGGTATTGTAGACGACTCATACGAAGAGATAGTTTCGGGAACATCCCAAATTACCTCCTCGTCAAAGTCTATCTCAGCGTAAGCCGATATTTCATCAACATTAGTTTCTATATTTTCAATTGATATTTCTTGTTTATTTTCTGACAATTCATTTTTATCTATAGTTGACATCGGAGTAAAAATCGAATTTGTTTTATACAAACTGCTGTCGATAGTATCATCGTAATAATTATATGTATCAGTAACATTTTCAGCATAATTTGGGGAGGATTCATCTGAATAAATACCAATCAAAGCAAGTATTAAAAAAAATGATATTATGAGAATCGTAGCTATCAATGCTCTTGTCGCTTTCTTGTCTTCGTTGTGAGTTTTTGTATTTATTTCATCTTTTGATGCTTTTTCTTTATTTTGCTTCCTGCGAAATTCCTCCCATCCGTCGTCAATTTTCAAATCTCCCGGATTTGGCTTTGATTTATTTCTTATTTCCATGTCAAGCTTACACCAAGGACAACTGCTTAGTCCTATAAAGTATTCATGCTTTGGATTGTCGGTACATTTGCACAATCTCTGACTTAAAGAATCAAGTGCGTAAAACCATTCGTCTGCTCTCGGTCTGGCGCTCTTGCTTTGTTGACCTTCAATAAATGCTCTTTCAAATAGCTTTTGAATATCTCTCGGAAGAATACCTATATTAGGTGAATAGCGCGTTTTTGCTATTTTCCCATTAATATTACTTTTTGTAAAATAAGGACAATATCCATTTTGTATGTTCTTTACAGGTTGGAAATTACTCATAGATTCTTTGGTGGTAACAACGCATGAAAAAGGATGAACGCCGTTCATTAAAAGCCTGAAAATAATAACTGCAAGAGCAAAATTGTCTGTGCTTTCGTTAAACATATTCCGTGCATTATTTTCATCAAAAGTTTTACCCTGAAGCTCAGGAGGAATAAACTCCGGAGTAACTACAGTACATGGAAAAATTTCTCCTGATTTACTTTTGATATGATATGAATCCGTATCTACAAGCATAACTCGACCAGTGTTCACATCTAACATGAAATTATTTGGGTTCAGATCTCCGATTATATGTCCGCTGTCGTGAACATTATTCACGGCGGCAGCAATATTTTCTGCCACTTTTACATATTGTGACCACAAATATTTTTTTCTGTTATCATAAACGTAAAAATCTATCAAGCTGCTTAACCCTGACACTTTTTGCATTACATATCCGCAAAAATTGTTATCCTGATACAGAATGGCGTGAGGCCATGCACATTCAGACAAGTCATTTGAATCTGTTTCAAGCATAGCCAGAAGTTTATTTTTCCTGTTTTCGGTACGATTCTTTTCATGATAGATCTTTGCAACCAAATCGGGCATACCTTCTATATTATAAATGCTGCCCTCGCCGCCGGAAGTAATGCTTTCTTCAAATAATACATATTTTTGTCCGCTATTCAAATCGTAATAAATTCTTCTATCATTATTAGAAGCCACTGCTGGAACCCCCCGTTATATTACTATAGTGCTCATCAACAGCTTCTGAATTAATATAAGTAAAATGAGTCGATGTTCCCACCTCTTGGAGAGCTTGTTTCATTCTTGGTAAAGCATCTTTTATAGCTTTATCTTTAGCTTTATCATTTTCAGAATTTGACGCCATACTATCGCTTTGTGTAGAATCATCTGCATGATCAGAAGTATCATCATCCGCAATAGCGCTTCCCTGCGTATGTTTGCCGTTGTAAGCGCTATCCTTACTTATACTGGAAGATTCCATACTCTTTTTCGATGTATCCTGAACGTTACCTTTGTTTAAAAAAACAATACAGATAGAACAAATAATAAGCACTAATATCACTATCAGCTGTATCAAAACGATTTTCCTTAGTTGGCGGTTGATTCTATACGAATTTTGTAATCTTTTCTTTAACTTTCTGGATTCATCATTAATTACTACGCTTTCACCAGTAGGAGTTACTTTGATTATATTTGTAGGCTTTTTTATATCAATAGGAGTAGGTCTGCGGCCTTCACGGAGTTTGCGTTTCATGTTTTCGTTTAACTTATCCCAATCAGGTTCCTTGTAATATTCCTCGTCTTTTAAATCTGCTAAAATATCAGTGTTTATCAATCCTACGATAGTTTTATCATCTGTTACATTAGGCAAGCCGTTTCCCGAAACAAATTTAGATATGCTTTTTTGCAGATTTTCAAAATCAGTTTTGTTATTTGCCCTAAGAATATTTCTGTCCATAAATCGGCGGATAAATGGAATATTTATTTTTTGAGCTTCATTTGCAAGCAGAGGATGACACACAATATCAAATATGCCGTCTGTCATAAGCGTTAATGCACAGACCTCGTCGGGATATTTTCCAAAGGACCAATTGTCGGGACCGCCCAAGAGCGGATATGTTTCATTGAATGCTTCTCCCTTTTTTACTTCTGTTGCACAATCATAATTACCGCTCGGCGTTAAAACGATAATACCGCCGTCACCGCATTGACCGTAATATAAGTTTTTACCATTATAAATCGCAGCAGTGAGGGTTGTATTATATTCCGAAAAATCTATTTTCATGTCTTCGGCAGTATTCATTACGTTGTTATATGCTTCTTGATATGCCTGTGATATAAGATCAATGTAAAACTTATCGCTTTTTTTGGTTTTAATATGCAAATTTATGTAAGCCAAGAATGAATTCACAGCCACTTTTGCACCTATATCCGATTTACTTGCACTGCCTAAACCGTCGGCAATTACAGCTATTGTATATCCGTTGTCAAGCTTTAGCACATCAGAATAATCCTGACATACACCGTCAGGATTTTCTAAATGTGCTGTTCCTATTGCCGAAATTTTAAAATATCCAATCATTCTTACAAACTTACTCCTTTATCAGCAGAGTGTATCTTCCGATCTATTTCATATCTTTAAAAATTTCCGCAGGCTCAATCAAGCGGAACCTTAAACATTGTATCAGGTGCAGGAATATTTAACGAACCGGATTCCTCAGTACTGTTTCTCAAAGCATCCAGACTGGATGAAACAAATTTAAACAGCCCAGTGAAATCACAATTTTTTAATCCGTATATATTATTTGGATCAAATATTTGTTTCATAATATCGGCTCTAAAACCGTCCACGCCAACACAGTATGCAATCGCCTTTCCGTTATTCTCCATCCACTTTAATCTCTCAGCTGACTCACGGTAATCATCATTTGGACCACCATCAGTTACGCAAAAGATCCAAGGTCTGAAATAAGGTGTTCCTGCGTAGTTGTATTTATTTTTTTGCATCGTGACCATATCCATTGCAGTTTCCAGGGCTTTGCCCATAGCAGTATTTCCATATGCTTTTAGTTCAGGTAATTCCATTTCTTCTACCGGAGCAAAATCCTGAATTACCTTGACATCACTGTCGAACGTAACAACAGCCACATCAATACAAGCCTTTGCATGGGTATCAAGACTTGATAGGGTCTGCTGCTTGAATACTCTGAGTCCCTCGTTAAGCTGTTTTATTGCTTCATTGCTGTTCATTGAACTTGACGTATCCAATAGAAAAACACAGGCAACGTGTTTTTCCGTAACGTATTTTACCGGTTCGTCATTGAAATCTCTTTGGTTTAATTTTGGCATAATAAGTCCTCCTAAATTTGTTATATATAATTAGAATATTTACTGGTTTGATTTTATAATCATACCTACATCATTAACTGAGAGAGGCACATCAATTACCAAATCAGTAATAATACATCCGTACATTTGAAATACTATCCCACCATATTCTGTATTGTCATCGTTTATAGTAGCGTTGTTTTTTAGATAAGATATGGCTTTTGCAGAAAGATTGAAAGAAACTGTCTCAGGCTTAAAGTCAAATAAACAGAAAAAACCGTCTGATTGTATAAATGTTCTTGTATTTTCAATAATGTCATTACTGATCTCATTTGGAAAAGTATATGATTCATTATTAATGCTGACTGCATCTGCTGCCGTAGGTACACCGGTTATGTAATTCCCGTCAAGCTTATAAAGAGCATTCCAATCTACAGCATCTTTGGGTGCAAATACATAATAATCAGTATTAAGATATTTTAAAGTAACAGTTATTGAACAACCTGTTTCTTCGAAATCAGAAAAGTATTTGTTATCGATATACTCTACTTCGTTTCCGTCAGTATCATAAAAATTTGCAGCTGACCAGTCGTCATAATTATCGATTCCAATGAATTCAATCGATTCATAGGTTTTATTATTTGAGTCTGTTTTTTCAGACTCTATTTCAACGTTTGTATTAGAATCTGTTATTGATTTGGCTGATTTGCTTTTAATAGCATTATCAGTAACACCAGATCCAATCTCTGTTTTTGATAAATCGTCATCCGTGACAATATTTTCTTGTTTATTATGTATTTTAATAATAACTGTTATCAAAACTATAGCAGTTAATACAGTTATAATAGAGGATAGTGATATTATAATATTTTTTTTCACTTGTTTAGACTTTATTGCAGAACTGTTTTCGGTTGGGGTATTTAAATACGCTTTCTGGCAAGATGATTCCGCAGATACTTTGTATCCGCAAAATTTGCAAAAAGTTGAGTTATCA
The DNA here is from genome assembly GCF_000723465.1 of Ruminococcus bicirculans (ex Wegman et al. 2014). Lineage (GTDB taxonomy): Bacteria > Bacillota > Clostridia > Oscillospirales > Ruminococcaceae > Hominimerdicola > Hominimerdicola aceti. The sequence goes on along the minus strand of NZ_HF545617.1, from coordinate 489,310 downwards.
TCTATTTTATTGCCGCATTCTTTACAAATCATAGTTATAACCTCTTAAAAACATACGTTCTATCTGTATTTATTTTCCTCAAAATCAATTTGTTGGAGGAAAGCTTTTCAATTACATACCTTTTAGAATGTCCAAGTAACTTACTTACTCTATAATCATCATCATATATTTCAAGAGTATCACCATCGATTGAGTAGTAGCCTTCCTCGGAATAAGCACCGGAAATGAGTAACCTTCCATTGGTAAATTCCCAAGTCACTTGATCTTCTTTATCTACCAATTCGGTACCATCAGAATAAAGCAACCATTTTCCTTGAATCTTACTCTCGTTGCTCTCAAATATCCTGAATAAAATAAAAGCAATTATAACAATAAACAACATTAATATAATAGCAATAAGTATATTACGTTTTTTATTAGTTTTCATTATTGCTGCAAATCCTCCATCTTGAGGGTTGAAGTTATTTAAAACACATCCGCAATGTAGACAGAATTCCGCATTAGGTGCAACGGCATTACCGCATTTAGGACAATAACTCACCTGAGGGGCAGGAGCAGGCTGCGGCTGAGGGCGTGGCTGTGGTTGAGGGCGTGGCTGCTTTCCCGTAGGTTCTCCGCAAACGGGACAAATAACTGTGTTGTCTGATAATTTCTTTCCGCATTTTTTGCAAAACATAGCTGGTCACTTCCTAAAAATTATTTTGCATGGTTGAATACATTCTTTGAGAAATAATCTGATTTATCATCTCTTCAATGTTTTCACATTTTGTTTTTTCCATAATGTAAAATGGAATTTCTTCTACGTTTCCCGATGTCTTTTCTATGACAAGCATTGTTGTAAAAGAATCTATAATATACAATGCTGCCAGTAATAACAATATAATTCCCCATGCAGGAGATCCACCTAAGCATATAATGGCAGCAATTAAAGCAACAAGTCCGCAAATAAAGGATTTTGGATTCAATGAGAAATTTGAATTGACTGATGAAATTTGATTAATAGGAATACTTTTTCGTTTAGTGCCAAATGGTATGAATAAAATCGCATTCGGAAGTTTGGTTTTAATAAAATTCTGTTCCATTCTAATCTCACCTTTCATATAGAATAATAAGAGTGAGATCATAAATGTTATTACTTTCGGGTTTTGCCCGGTTAGTTGACCTGCTTGGCAATTGCTGCATAGAGTCTGCCCATAAGGCAAAGCAGCACCGCATTTACGGCAATAACTCACCTGAGTGGCAGGATCCGGATGAATGGGTGGCTGTGGTGGAGTGTAAGGCGGCATCATTCCCGTAGGTTTTGGTGGAGTGTAAGGCGGCGGCATCATTCCCGTAGGTTTTGGTTGAGGGAAAGGCGTCGGCTGCATTCCCGTAGGTTCTCCGCAAACGGGACAAATAACTGTGTTGTCTGATAATTTCTTTCCGCATTTTTTGCAAAACATAATAAAGCTCCTTCACTTGAATAAATCTAAGTGTCTATACCTATCTTATAATATACCACTATAAGAAAAAGAGCCCCGCAATCCCCGATAAATCAAGGCTTTGCGGAGCTTTCCGACCACAATTCTGACCAGAAATAAAAAAGAAAAGCTAAACATAAGCATACAGTTTTTCAAGCTGTTTACGCTTCATATCCATGTTGGAATGCACATATCTTTCAAGAGTAATTTTCACGCTTGCATGACCCAGCAGCTCACTGACCGTCTTTACATCAATCCCAAGCCGAATGCACTCCGTAGCAAAGGTATGCCGCAGAACATGAAAATTCTTATACGTTACACCAATGTGTTTCAGAAAAGTTTTGTACCTGTACTGATAAGTCCTCGGTTCGGTATAATTCAAAGAGCAAGTCAGGAAGTAGCAGTCAGGATTGACATTTCGTTTGATTTTAGCAATCTGCGACAGCATAAAAGTCGGAATAGGAATATCACGGATAGACTTTGCACTCTTAGGCTCATCGATTATTACAATAGTTTTAGGACTAATTCCGTTCGGATTTTTAATCCGCTGGAGCGTTTTCCATACATGAATTACCTGATTTACAAGGTCAATATCCTGCCATTTCAAAGCGCATATCTCGCCTATTCTCAGACCCGTATAAAGACACAGCAGAACGCCAAGTATTTGACAGTCATCACACAAAGCATTTTGACGGATTTTTGCCATTTCAACGCTTGTAAAAACCTCAATTTCCTTATGTTCCGATTTTGGCAGCGATACATTTTTAGCAGGGTCATCTAGCTTGTATTCAGTTTCTCCGTATGCGAATACAGATTTCATCATGATCAGAATTGCCTGCACGCTCCTTGATGAAAGCCCTTTTCCGTCATCTCCGCCGCATTCCAACAGTTCGGACACATAGCGATTGATTATAAATGAAGTCACTCTGCCAACACGCATATCTCCGAACGGCGCAGCGATGTAATTCTGATACATAGTGCGATAACTGACATAGGTTGATGATTTAATGCTATTTTTGCGACTTGCAAGCCATACCGAGAACAGTTCTGATACCGTTATCGGATCGTTTTTCGGCAACAAATCAACTTTAGCAAGCTGTAGTTTCTGCGAACATTCCACATAGCTGTAAGCGTAAACAGACGAATACTTTGCTCTACCGTTTTCCATGTAACTTGAAATATACCTGCCCTCCCAGCGACCGTCCTTGCGTTTGAATATGTTTTTTCCTCGTCTTGACATGGCGAAACCTCCTTAAAATATGTACTTTAAGTATACACCCGTTTTGACGAGATTTTTGACCAGAAATAGAAGAAAAAAGAGTTAAAAACAGCCTAAAATCCTTGATATTTTGCAATTAAATATACAGATTGTGAGATTTCGTTCGTTGAATTTGTGCAAAACATACAGTAAATTTTGTCAGTTTTAGTCAATCCGTGGATTGATTTTTTTTTCTTATAGTGGTATATTATAAGATAATTTCGGCGTATACTGCACATTTTGTCGTATGTTAACTCTGTTTTAGGGAGAAGTCAAGTCCATTTTAAAGGTTTATTGCTTATGCTTTAAGTTGGTTACTGAATTTTGTAGCATTGTGTGATATACTTGTAGTTCAAAACAAAGCGCTCTCCGAGAATAAAAATATTGGAGTGCCAAAAAGTTTTTTATCAGCCCTTGACAAACGAGTGTTCTAATGCTATAATATCAAATAGAAACAACAGCATTTAACATAAAATTACAATTTAATAAATAAGTGCCTTTTACTTACATAAACATATCGGCAAATACTTTTAGAGCTTAATGCTCGTACATATTTAAGGCACGATTTTGATAGCAACGGGATAATTATATCCTTTTGCACTAATCGTGAACTTGAAATATGTGCGAGCTTTTTTGTTGTCTAAATAAATTCAATGTGGTATGTAACGAATTGGCAACGCGGTCAGAATTACATAAATTGCGATACCCTCCGTGTCACATAGACATACCTTTAATATAACATACTAATAATATTAATATAGCAGAAGAAAGAATGTATAGTAGAGATAAGTATTGGTAGGTGCGTAACGAAATGGAGGCGGAATATCAAATTGCGCATCTGCGATTTTCATTTTTCTGCTATGGAAAGGAATTTTTATGAAGTTGAAAAAATTAATGATAATTGATGGTAATCCTTTTGCGGACACAGAGTTCGGTCAGCTTGAGTGTGTTGAAGTTAACGGAAAGCTGTACTTCCCCGCATCGGAGTGTGCAAAGGTTCTCGGATATCACAATCCGAGAAAAGCTATCATAGACCATTGCGACGAGCCAATAAAGCTTACTGTTCCGCATCCGCAAAGTCCGTTAAAAACTATCGTGAAGAATTATATCAGCGAGGGAGATCTGTATTCGCTGATTTTCAATTCAAGGTTACCGATCGGCAGACAGTTTCGTGCTTGGATATGCGACGAGGTGCTCCCGACGATAAGGAAGTACGGATTTTATGTTACGCCGAAGGTTCTTGCGGAGTGCGACGGCAATCCCGAAAAGCTTAAGCGTAAGCTAATGGAAATACAATGTTATCAGTTCTGGAACTACTGTCTGGACCATCCTGATAAGGCGGCAGATTTGATATCGAAATTTTATGAAAAGGCTATGAAAGAAGATGATATTATAGACGCTGAATTCTGTGATGAGGTAAGTAACGAAACCAGTCGCTTGATTGAATGCTCTGCGGTGAGTAACGAACTGCGCACGGCAAGAAACGCCGAAATCTCGCCCGTGTGAGCCTGCCGATTCTCGGCGGTATCCTTGCCCCACCTATGTTGGTTAAAGCCCATACACGCCGAATGTGTGCGACGTCCGAGGCGGTTAACGGTGATTTCTGATGAGAGAATGAAAGTCCGGTAAAAATTGCTCCTGTCAGTATTGCACGATCACCGATATGCAGAGGTTAAAGCAAATCGAAATATTGTAAAGCAAGTTAAAGCATCGGGGTCGTAAGCCCCCGATGCAGTCACAGCGGACAGCAAAGCTGACCGCAAAAGTGCCGAAAATACGCAGTTTCAGCAAAATTGTTGTGCATAATTTTTATGGGGTCATAAATTCGAGGTTTGAAGAATTCAGGGGTCGTAAGTACTGAAAATCACGTAAAATCGGTGTGATTTCAGGAGTCGTAACAGAAAATCAAAGGACATTGCCGCATTTTTCAAAATTGAATAACTTAAATCCCAAAGTCAAAAATGAATCAAAAGGAGTGTTGCCTATTGGAAATTAACGTCAGTGAAAATAAGCGGATCGTAGAGATCTGGCTGACAAATCAGGAGCAGGAGGACGATAGTATCAGCGAATTCGTGCAGAATACTGCAGACAAGTACAGCGATAAAAAATACAAGGTTGCCGTATTTATGTCGGGGGACAACGACTTGTTTGACTGCACGGAGGGATTGATAGAGCACAACCTCTGCCTATGATTTGTGGTGCGCAATCAGGCGCACCGTACATAACTGACGTAAAAAAACATAAATTGCGGCAAAGTCATAAAATCTTCACTCGGATATTTATTGCCTTTGCCTATTGCAATTCTGAAAGATATATGATACAATATTGATATAAATTAAAACGAATATTTCTGACAACATTGTAAGTATTCGCAAAGGTAAAACCGAACCGAAAAAATAATCAACATTGAAAGGGTGAAACAATGAGCATAAAGTACAGCATAGCAGGCTATTGCCGAATTTCTGTCGACGAGGAAATGGACAGAGACAACACCTCGATAGAAAACCAAAAAGCTATCATAGCCGACTTTGTGAAACGCAAGTTTCCAGACAGCACGCTTGATTTCTATGAGGACCGTGACCGATCGGGATATACGTTTGAACAGCGTGAGGGCTATCAGGAGCTGCGAAAGAAAATGCTTCGATTAGAGTACGATATTCTGATCATCAAGGACTTCTCCAGATTTTCCCGACGAAACAGCAAGGGACTGGTGGAATTGGAAGATCTGCGTGACGCAGGAATGAGGATTATCTCGATTGGCGATAACATTGATTATCCTACCTATGACGACTGGACGGCAATTCAGTTCCGCTTTCTTATCAATGAAATGCCTGTTACCGATACGTCCAAAAAGGTCAAATCGGTCATCAAACGCCGTCAGGAGGAGGGCAAGTGGATATGCGCTGTGCCCTACGGCTACGTTATGATAAACAACAAGACCATGCAGTTCGAGGTTGACGAACCTGCGGCGGAGGTTGTCCGAGATATTTTTGACAGGTACAACAGCGGCTGGGGATACAAAAAAATTGCCAACTATCTTACGGACAAGCATATTCCCACGCCTAGAATGTGCGAAAAAATGCGCAGGGAGGCTAAAGGCGAGGAGTGCAAGCGTGAGGTAAAGCAGACGTGGAGTATCATCACCGTCAGCGAGATATTGCAGAACGATTTTTATATCGGCACGCTCCGTCAGGGCAAGTACAGGCGTAAGAAGATAAACGGCGGGGAGGTCAAGCAGGACGAAACAGACCACATAGTATTTGAAAATAATCACACTCCTATCGTCGATTACAAGGTGTTCGCTCTGGCTCAGGAGCAGCTGAAGAAGCGTACGACCTCTCACTATCGGGGAGTGAAAAAGTACGACAATGTGTACTCGGGCTATCTTTTCTGCGGAGACTGCGGCTCACCCATGTTCGCAATGAGCCGTAACGATCTTGCTCCTGCCTACACCTGCGGAACCTACCACAAGCGAGGAACAAAAGGCTGTACCTCGCACCATACCAGAGTTGATATGCTGGACGATCTGCTGAAAAGCTATATCAAAAAGGTGCGTGACAACTCCACAGAGATGATCGAACGCTTGCAGGAGTCCATTGCTAAAGAACAGCATGAAACGAAAAGCAGTCAGTCCACCGTTGACGTGATTAAGGGGCAGATAGAGGACGCAAAGGCGGAAATGAAAATGCTCACCCGACAGCAGGCGAGGGATGTTATGAAACACCCCGACCGTGCGGAGATAATCGAGGAGACCTACACCGAGATGATAGACGAGCTTACTCTGCGTATCGAGGGACTGAAAAATCAGATGCAGCTTGCAGTCGACAAGCACAACACCGTTGTCAGAGTGAACCGCACCGCCAGAACCGTGCTGGAGATTTTCGATGACATCATTAACAAGCCCGCTCTTGACAAGAACGACCTGAATTTTATAATTGACAAGATAGTGGTCTTTGAAAACAGAATTGAAATTCATCTCAAAGCGGATATCGACTGTTTGCTGAAATACGGCACGCTTACAGAGCAGCAGCTTGTGACAGTCGGAGCAGATGGATCAGCCGAAAATTTTAATCAAGGCACTAAGATCGGAAAGTCAGCCGGACAGCTTGCAGCTGCTGTAACGGACAGCAGAGGCAGGAATCTTAGTGTCAACGTTATCAGTAACGGCGACCCCCTCGAGATCTACACCAATCCCGACGGCGAGGTCATCTTCAAAAAATATTCTGCCATAAACGAAATGTCCGAGGGCGCAGCTCAGGCAGCGGAAGTCATCTCAAAGCTTGGGGGAGCGCCTGCCGTGGTGTTCGATAAGGACCACGTCGTGGCAGTGTCAGGCGTGCCGAAAAAAGAGTATTCACAGCGCCGCCTCTCCCCTGCTCTGGAGGAGCTTTTGGAAAACCGCAAAACCTTTGACTATACCGATACCACAGCCGAGCCGCTTAGAGCCGTCGAGGGTATCACCACCCACGCCCTCACCATCGCCCCTATCCTCACAAACGGCGATATAACAGGCGCAGTGGCATTCATGGCTACCGACGATACCGAGCTTTGTACCGATAAACAATCCATGCTCGCCAAAGCCGCCGCCATGTTCTTGGGAAAACAAATCGAAGAATAATACCAAAAAGGACCGCCGCCTGACAGCAGCAGTCCTTTTTTCTGTACTATTATATCAGCCATTGCCCCATGTCCTACACTGCCAACATAACAAAACCCTCCGACCCATACAAATGAATCGGAGGGCAAACTGCAGACCACGCTGCGATGGAGCTGATAGTCGGACTCGAACCGACGACCATGGGCTGTCGATAAAGCGACGTCATATCGTATTTTGATTTTTCGTGTGTAACCGCTGTATTTGCACGGTTATGCCGCCTTGGATAATTCATTCTCCGTGCCGAGTTTTCCGACAAATCTGTAATAAATCTCAATCTGCTGAAATGTTCTTCCGTCCTCAGCTTGTTCTTTGTGATGAACAACAATTTTGTCTATCAGCTCATTTAGTATTGCGGCATCCAACTTGTCGATTATGGTGTATTTTTTTATAACGTTAATAAAGTTATCCGCACAATCTGATTGTCTTTTCAACTCGTCAATTTTCGATTTGAGAATAGGTAACGCCTTTTTGATTTCCACCTGTTCCAACTCGTAACTCTGCGACATAGACTCATATCTCTCATCGCCTATCCTCCCAAGAACATTGTCCTCATAAAGTCGGCTGATAATCTTATCCAGTTCCTCACAGCGTTTTTGCTTTTGCTCATATTCGAGTGTGATTTGTTCCGCTTGCTTTTGTGAATCAGACTGATATTTCCGACTTAAAATCGACTTGAATTTATCCGTATTTTTGCGGTACTGAAACAAGTTACGCTGAATGTCGATCAGTACAAGCTCGTAAATTGTATCAAACGTAATGTAGTGCGAAGCGCAGTATTCTTTGCCGTGAGTTTTGTACATCCAACAGGAGTACGCTCCGTGATAACTGCCGTCTTTACGCTGTTTCTGCGAGTAAGTCAGGCAATGACCGCAATCCGAACAGTAGAGAAGTCCGGCAAACATCTGAACCTCTCCCGCCTTTGCAGGACGGTGCTTGGCATTCAGAATTTTGTGTACCGTATCCCACAGTTCCTGCGTAATGATAGGCTCGTGGCAGTTTTCAACCACGATCCAATCCTCTTTAGGATTGCGTACCTTTTCTTTACTTTTCATGGATTTGTTTCTCTGCTTGCCGTAAACAAGCTTGCCTAGATAGACTTCATTGTTGAGTATCGCGCGGATTGAAGTAACGTGCCAGTCAAATTCCTTGCGCCAGTAATCCGATTTGAAGTAATCCGGATTGTTGAGGTTGAAGTAGGCAATGGGAGTTAGTACCTTTTCTTCTCTAAATATTTTTGCCATTTTGTTGTAGCCAACACCCTCTGATGCAAGTCTGAAAATTCTTTTAACAACCTGTGCGGCAGGCTCGTCCACGATTAAATGATGACGGTCATTTGGGTCTATCTTGTAGCCGAACGGAGCTTTTGATCCGATAAACTGTCCGTCCCTCGCCTTAGCTTTTTTCGCCGCTTTGGTCTTTTTTGAAACGTCACGAGCGTACATTTCGTTGACTACATTCTTTATCGGGAACAGCAAATCGTCGCTGTTCACAAGAGAATCATAGTTATCGTCCGCCGCAATAAATCGGATATTGCTGTCGGTAAACCGTTGAACATACATACCTGCCTCGACATAATTTCGTCCAAACCGAGAAAGGTCTTTGACGATAACAAGATTGATTTTGCCCTCATCAATGTCCGAAAGCATTTTTTTGAAGGACGGTCTGTCAAAGTTCGTTCCGCTGCAACCGTCATCACAATAGAATTTGTAGTCTGTAATTTTATGATCTTTGCAGTACTGCTCAAGCAGAATTTTCTGAGTTTCGATAGAAACACTTCCTCCAAAGTTTCCGTCATCAACCGAAAGTCTGCAATAAAGTGCTGCCTTGTAATGCTGCTGTTTTTTCATAGTAACTCCTTTCTCAGCAGCGGATTTAATAAGCCTTGCGGTATCTTCCGCTCCACAAGTATATCACAACTATGCTGTAAATGCCAGTAAAATCCGCTGTCTGTAAAAATATTTGTTGAATGTTGCTAAGTCCGATTATTGAAATTTTACATTGTTACTAAGGAGCTGTTATTGATACGCTCTATTCCTTTTTGAAATTCATCGACTACCTCTCCGACCTGTTCGCCTGATTCCAGTTTGCGAAACATTAGTCTGCTGAGACTATCAGCTACATTGGTTTTACCCTCAAATGCAGACCACACACGATAGGTCACACCGTTGATGTAGTGATCGGTATATTCAGCCGACTGCACCTCTGTGTTGTCCTGACACAGAGGTTTATCAAGGCTGTATCTTTTAGTCTTTTCTTCTGCCATTCGCTTATCACGCTCCGTTTCATTACGTCGATTGTTAATTTTCGTATAAACAAATCAGTTCAGTCCTTTCATATTTAAATTTTGATGGTGCTAATTAGTTACGCACCATCTTAACTGTTTTTTAATATACAGCTTTTTTCTTGTCGTAAATTCACATTTTCCAATTACAACGCCTGAAAATATGCCGATTTTGTGCAGTCTTCTGCACTTACGACCCCTCAATCATTCAAAGCTCAAATTTATGACCCCATAAAAATTATGCACAATCATTTTGCTGAAACTGCGTGTTTTCGGCATTTTTGCAGCGAGCTTTGCTCGTCCGCTGTGAACGTTTAGGGGGCTACGACCCCGAAACTTTAACTTGCAATGAAATATTTTACTTTGCTTTAACTGCTGCATATCTGGTATTTGTGCAGATTAACAACTGCCTTTTTATTATCAGAATTAAAACCTCTCACACATATCGCCCACAGCGGCTAACAAATCGCCTGTGTCGGCTTTTAAGCTGTTTCTGCTAGACTTACCCGACAAAAATTCAAGCCACGCAAATCGGCTTACGTTGCCTTTCTTTGCGTTTCAAACGGCGGAATTTCAATCCCCTTATTCGCAAGCTGACTTCTTATTTTATTAGCAGACATATGCAGTACTTCATCAAGGCTCATTAACTCGATTTCATAAACTTCATTAGCGGCAGGGTCAGTAACGTCATCAACAGGGTCGGCAGAATCACAAACAGTGACAGCGGATTTTTCTGCCTCAACTTCGTACTCATCAATCGCAAGCAACGTATTTAAAGGCTTTTCAAGCATTTCACTGTTACCGCAAGTGACAGCAGGGTCAGCGTTTTCACACACCTCCGGCATAAGATTTCTGCCGTCACTGCTGTCACTTTTCATATCGTAATTCAGAATAATTATTCGCTGTCCGTTGCTGCGTTTGGATTCAAACGTCACTCCGTAATTCAGCAATTCATAAGCGTGCTGAATTAAATCTTTTTTGACACGATTTGAAAACACTTCTTTGTCCAGCAGAGCAGATAACTTTTCAGCAAGTTCAGTAGCAGAGCCTTTGAACGTTTTCTGAGTTACCATAAAGTCATGAACAGCAAATGAAAAATAGTCGGGTTCGATATTTTTAATCTCATCAGACACTTTCCATCTGCTGCTTTCAAACACAACATTGATCTCTTGATTTTCAATATCTCGACCTACACAATGAAGCTTTGCTGTACGACTTCCACGTTTACTTTCAATCAGAACCATACTTCCGTCAACGCAACCGCTCAAACCTGTACTGCCCGAAATCATATTAAATGGGTCGCTGTCAGAACACTTTCGTGTGTGATGAACCAGAACAATAGCTACGCCAAGCTTATCTGCAAGAGATTTCAACACAGACAACTCTTTGTAATCAGAACTGTAGCCTGACTCCGATTCGTTACGCACCTTTTGTAATGTATCTATCACAACAATTTTCAAATCGTCAAACCGCTTCCTGCAGTATTCAATTTGTTCAGGCAGACCGTTTGACATTGATTCCGCCATAATTGCAAAGTGAAGATTGTCGGACGGCTCGTCTGTCAGTTCATACAACCTGTTTTGCAGACGTATCAGGCTATCCTCTAAGCCAAGATATACCGCATGACCGCATAACGTTTCTTTTCCAAGCACCTTTTCTCCTTTTGCAATGGACAGGCACATATCGAGAGCCAGCCACGATTTACCGACTTTCGGTGCTCCTGCGAGGACGAACAATCCTTGCGAGATCAAACCGTCAACACAATATTCGATCGGTTTCATCGGAGTATTCATAATATACTCGCTGCTGTACATTTTTAATTCTTTCATTTTATCGACCTCCTTTTGATATGCAAAGCCGCTGACCTCGGTTCTGCAAACAAAAAACGCCGCAGATTTAGTTTTCTGCGGTGCGTTTTTTACCCTCTGATATTATTATATGCGGAAATTCAGAAAATGAATAAAATCACATAACATTATTTTTTTATTCAACACGACATTTTCAGTTGCATATTGCGGCAAAATATGATATACTTAATTTGGAAACTGTAAAAACGACAGCCTTGAGGTGTAATTATGTTTAACGATATTTGTTTTTATGTCAAAGGAAATATGATTGAGGTCAACGGTCAGGACTTTTTATTGGGCGAGCTTTCGGCATCATGTATGAATATACCTCCTTCCGAATTCGAAGAGATATATGATAAGTATAGATCGGCGGAATACATAATGAACCATGAAATCAATGCTGAAAAGGATAATTCCGTTGAATATATACCGCCCTTAAAAAAGGAGTGGGGCAGGCTGAACAGCATGATGGTCGAAATAGATACGGCTTTGAAAAAACATAAAATATTTCAGGTTCTTGATACTCAGAATGCTGTCGAATTTTTCAAAGGATTTACTGATATGGACGGCACAATTATGAATTCCGAAAACTGGGAGCTTTATTACAAGACCGCAAGTCTTTACAAGCCTGTGATCGATGATATTTTTAATTTCAATAAGACTATGTATTACTTTGTGAACGATTTTCTGTCACATCTTAAAAAGCTTGATCCCGAAAATTTTGCCGCCGCTTACTATGACTTTCTTACAAATCCTATGGCGTACAAGATGATTGCAAATCCTATCATGAATGAATATATGTCGTATACAAGCGCTGATTTTCTTGAAATGAATATGATCCCCAAAGAAATAACCGATGGCTGCGGAGAGTATGTAATTGCGGAATACTACCATGTTGATAGATTGCAGAGCTTTTTAAAGGTCGATTTTCTAAAAGGTCTTATGGCAGGACATCATATACGCAGATGTGAACATTGCGGACGATTCTTTCTTATGACCAAAGGCTACAAAACAAGATACTGCGACAAGGCTGCGCCTGAAAATCCGAGGTTTACCTGTAATCAGATGGCTTACAGAACGGTCAGAATTAAGGAAGAAAATGCGGATAATCCGAAATATCAGTCATATCGGCGCTGTCTTAACAGGGTTATGCGAAGCTATCAGAGAAAAGTTATTGATGAAAAACAAAAATCTGTTCTTCTGCGACAAGCAGAAGAACTGTACCATAGAGCAATGACCTCTCCCGAATTCAGCAATGAGGAATTTGAACAGCAAATGCAGTCTGAAAATCTTTACAAATTATGCGGTTTTGACGTTCCGAAGAGAGGCAGACCAAAGGCGGTTAAGAATGACAAATGAGGAACTGATATCGAAATATTATGACGGTAATATGCAAGCTTTATATGATCTGTACGAGCAGAATGTCGGGTTCATACAGAGCGTTGCTGCTGCGGTCGCAAAAGACTACAAAAATTATTTGCGTTTCAGCGATACCTTTGAAGACCTTGTTCAGGTTGGCAGTTTGACGTTCTTTGAAAAGCTGAAAGCAAAAAAATATGACGCAAGAAAGGGCAGTCTACTGACATATCTTACTCCCCAACTTCGATATGCAATGCAGGAGTTTATTGAAAATTTCAGTTCTCCGGCAGGACTTTCACATTCCGATTTCTCAAAAATACAAAGATGCCGCAAGCTGCATAATGAAGGTATGTCAAATTCGGATATATCCAAGGAGCTTGGCATGGACAGGAAAACCGTTCAAAGCTGTCTGTCATTCTCTTTTAAAACGGAAACGCTGATGATACGGGCGGAAACAGAGAACGGAATTGAGTACATTGAAAATCCTGGGCTTGTCGTTAACGATCTGCACCCCGATAACAAGGTTTACATTGAAGTTAGCCTTGAGCTTTTCAAGGAATTGTTTGAAAACTTATCAGCCAGGGACAGAGAAATTCTCGGCAGAAAATATGGTGCATTCGGGTATGAAGAGACCTCCGTTAACGACATTGCGGACTATATGCTGATCACCAGAAACGCTGTAAACAAGGCTGTTAATTCTGCAACAGAGATTCTTCGCAAGGAATACCATAACGGGAGTAAGCTGAAATGGTGGCGGTTGTGTAACCGGGCGGTTAAGGATGCCTTGGAGGGTAGGACAGCATAGGAATCCGTTGAAATATCTGACGAGTTTAAGGCGAAATTACGGGCGTTGGCGGAGTTTTTGGTTTTGCTGTATGAAAATGATAAACAAAAATAAATGGGGGGCATTATGCTTGCAATATACTTAACCTTAATTGATAACGAAGACGATAAGAAATCATTTGAGGATTTATATAATCAAAATAGGTCTAAGGCTTATGCGATTGCGTTTAATATTTTGAAAAATAAAACGTTAGCCGAAGAAGCTTGTTCGGAGACTTTTTTTAGTCTCGCAAAAAGTTTTCAAAAAATTAAAAATTTAGAATCTCACAAATTGGACTATTATATTGTCATTATGTTATCGTTAAAAATCTCAATTTTTCTGTTTCAACCTCTACTCACTGCCATTTTTAAGGCAAATTTACACCTTGTTTCACAGAAGATTTGAAATAAAATTACAACCTCTACTATTCAAGACGAATAAAAATGACGGGGTAAACCCAAAATGTCACATTTTACATTAATACCATTTTGTCACGTCTCTTTGAGCCTACATAAAAAACGCCATCTACTATATACAGTAAAAATTCGGGCAGGTGACCATCTTTTCTCTTGAATTTTCATCAAACTTTCACAATTTCAGTTGCGATGAAAATTCCCCTCACTTTTATACGCCAAAAAATCTGGCAGGTGCTAACCTTTTGTCCTGAATTTTTATCAAAATAACATTCCGTTACGCACCTCTGCGTCTGTTTGAAAAACACCTTCTACTATATACAGTAAAAAATCGGGCAGGTGACCACCTTTTCCCGTGAATTTTCATCAAACTTTCACAATTGCAATAACACCGAAAATCACCACTCACTTTTATACGCCGAAAAAATGGACGGGTGGTTCACTGTTTAAGCAAATTTTCATCAAATTTTCACATAACGGCTCATAAAAAATCCGCCTGAGCGTTTTCAGACGGATAAATTTATGCTTATTTAGCAGAAATATGGAAATTCCCATTGAATTTTGACAAACGTTGTGGTATAATAAATAATGAAAAGTTATACATATTCGGCACTATCACCGATTGAGTTATCTCCTACGGGGTGGGCGGGTGAAGATAACTCAATTGTCATCATAAAAAACTGATAAGGAGAATTCAAAATGGCTAAAATAAAAGTTCAGTCGGTTGAACCCAATATTGCTGATTTAGTAAATGGTTGGCTTAAATCATATAAGCTTGATTATAAATTGGAGCAGGAGTCGTTAAACACTGAAATAGACCAGGCTTTAAACGACTATTTTTCAAAAAGCGGTGGCAAAGGCGGTAACAGACCTGATGCAAAGCTGTTATTGCGTAGCAGTGATGGTAAGTACTATCCTATCCTTATTGAATATAAGGGCTATAAAGATAAGCTTATTAAGCTTGATAGTGAAAAAAATGTTGCAAACAAGAATTCCAAAAACGAACCTGACTATAAGAATATAAACTCTTATGCAGTGAATGGAGCTGTTCACTATGCAAACGCTATACTTCATTATACAGGCTATACCGATGTAATCGCTATCGGAGTTACCGGCTTTAAAAACGATAGCGGAAAACTTGAACATTCTATCGGAGTGTATTATGTTTCAAAAAGCAATTTCGGTGTTGGTCAGAAAGTTGATGACTATACCGACCTTTCTTTTCTTAAAAAGGAAAACTTCGATGCTTTTATAGAAAAAGTAGGACTTCTGTCTCTTACGCAGGAAGAAATAGAAAAATTAAAGGAACGCCGTGAGCGTGAAATAGATGCAAGCCTTGTAAAGCTGAATAATGATATCTATCAAAACGAAAAGGGGCTTGGTGAAAACGACAGAGTATATCTTGTTGCCGCCTCTATTATGGCAACGCTCGGCGATGTCGAGCACAATGTATACCCTTTGAAAAAATCTGATTTGATTTCTTCCGATGAAAAAGACAATACCGACGGCGATATTATGGTGCGGAAAATCAAAGCTTTTCTTGCTGCCAAAAAGCTTCCCGAAGATAAAAGAGATTTAATTGTAAGAACACTTCAGAATACACTTACTACCGACAATATCAACAAGGTTGAAAACGGAGAAACCCAGCTGAAGCGTGTTTTCACAAAAATAGTTGATGACCTCGGTATTTACTATAAAATAGGACTCACAACAGACTTTACCGGCAAGCTGTTCAATGAAATGTACGGCTGGCTTGGGTTTACACAGGACAAGCTCAACGATGTAGTTCTTACTCCCTCCTATGTCGCAACTCTGCTTGTTAAGCTTGCAAGGGTAAACAAGGATTCGTATGTATGGGACTTTGCAACAGGCTCGGCAGGTCTTCTTGTTGCTGCTATGAACGAAATGCTCATTGATGCGAAGGACAAAATTAAATCTCCCGAACAGTTGGCAATAAAATCCGCCCAAATAAAAGCAACTCAGCTTCTTGGTCTGGAAATTCTTTCGAGCGTTTATATGCTTGCCATACTTAATATGATTATGATGGGTGATGGCAGCTCTAATATCTTGAATAAAGACTCATTAAAAGACTTTAACGGTAATTACGGCTTTGGCAACACCAATGATAAGTTCCCGGCAAACGCATTTGTTCTTAATCCACCATATTCAGCGCCCGGAAATGGTATGGTATTCGTTGAAAAAGCTTTATCAATGATGGAAAAAGGATATGCTGCTATTATTATTCAGAACTCCGCAGGTTCGGGAAAAGCAAGCGGATATAACAAGAAAATACTGAAACACAGCACACTTCTTGCAAGTATAAAAATGCCCATAGATTTATTTGTCGGAAAATCAAGCGTTCAGACAAATGTATACGTTTTCCGTGTTGGCGAAGCTCATCAGAAGGACGATGTTGTAAAATTCATTGATTTTTCCAACGATGGTTATACACGCAGCAATCGTAAAAAAGCAAGCTGCAATTTATTTGATACAGACAACGCCAAGGGCAGATATCAGGAAGTTGTTGACCTTGTTCGATATGGAAAATCAAAGCTCAATATTTTCACTGAAAAAGAATACTACGAGGGAACAATAGACCCTGAAAACGGTGCAGACTGGAACCAGACATCACCGATTGATACAAAGCCTACGCTTGAAGATTTCAAGAAAACAGTAAGCGACTATCTTGCCTGGGAAGTATCAACATTGCTTAAAAATCAGGATAACGAGAACGAACGCCTGGGAAAATAAATGCCTCACTCAATGAAAAGCTGAGCAATGTTGAGTGGGGCGAGTATAGGCTTGGGGATTTGTTTGAAAAAATTTCAGTAAACTCTTTAAAATACAAAACTTCGGAATTGCCAAATATTCCTACAAACGAGTGTGTTCTTCCTGCTTTAACAGCAGGAATCCAAAACCAAGGTCTTAATAATTATGTTCCAAGAGATAATGCCACTATTTTGAAAAATGTTATTTCTATTTCTGCTAATGGTGCAAATACAGGTGCAACATTTTATCAAAGTAAAGAGTTTACAGTATTGCAGGACGCATATGCTATTAAATGGATATACACAGATGAAAAATTGTCGGATAACAGTTATATCTTTTTAACAAGCTCAATACATAAAACAATTTATGGTAATTATGAATGGACTAATAAAGCTGGTTGGGAAAGAATAAAAAATGACAAAATTAAACTCCCCACCAAAAACGGCAAAATCGATTTTGATTTTATGGAGTCCTTTATAGCGGAGCTGGAGGCGGAGCGAGTAGCGGAGCTGGAGGCGGAGCGAGTAGCGGAGCTATCCGCTTACTTAAAAGTAAGCGGATACGACAATTATGAATTGTCGGACGAAGAGCTGGACGCTCTTCAAAAATTTGAAATGCTTGAATGGAGTTCGTTTAATCTTAAAGATTTGTTCGGTCAATCTACACGTGGCAAGAGATTAAAAGGTGCAGATAGAATAAGTGGTACTTTACCGTTTGTTACAGCCGGTGAAGCTGATGAGGGCATTTCTGCTTACATCAGTAATGATGTTGAAGTTTTTGAAAAGAATACTACCACCATTGATATGTTCGGCTCAGCAAAGTATCGGAATTACAAATACGGTGCAGATGACCATATTGCAGTTGTTCACACAGAAAAGCTGCCTAAGTATGCTTCTATATTTGTGACAACAGCGATACATAAATCTTCACATAACGGTCAATTTAATTATGGGAAGAACTTCTATGCCAAGGATGCAGATGAATTATTCATTCAGCTTCCTGTGAAAAATGGGACACCTGATTTTGAGACTATGGAATTGCTTATTTCATCAGTACATAAGCTTGTTATCAAGGACGTTGTTTTGTATTCCGACAAGAAAATTGCGGCAACAAAAAAGATTGTATCAGATAATTAAGCGGCAAATATATAAATATAAGTAGGAGGGAAATAGTATGTTGATTTATGAAATCCTTGAAAAATGCATAAATCGCTATGAGAAACCGGAATGCGAACAATGCGAAGATTGTTCATATGGAGAATATTGTCCGCACGACTGCGAAAAATGTCTGGATTACTTACATAATCCCAAACATGCCCCTCAAAATGCCCCCGAAAGAAAATATGATTGTGTTCATATGGCTGATTTTTATACCTGCAAGTACTCTTGTAGGTATACATCAGAGTTAATGTATGCAATTCAAAGATGTTCAGGCATACAAAATGTTGACGAATTAAAAGTTTTATCTTTTGGTTGCGGTCCTTGTACAGATTTGTTTGCTTTAGATGCTCTTAAAGAAAAAAAGCTAATATCGTTTAATAGCATTAAGTATCGTGGTGTAGATTACAGCAAAGATGTTTGGGCAAATATCCATCAAGATATTAATAAACTTAAAAAAGACAATATAGATATACATTTTTACTATAAAGACGCATGTATTCTGATTGATGAAATTGCAAACGGAAAATGGGTCCCAAATCTTATCGTTTTTCAGTATGTATTTTCAGATATTCAAAAACATACGACTGCAAATGATATCAAACACTCTATAGATACATTCGCAGAATACTACAATGCCAAAGTTTTACAAAACACATATGTAATTCTAAATGATATTAACTTAGGATGCGGATATGGCGGCGGAAGAGATCATTTTGATACTTTATTAAGCAAGTTAAATAATTCACAATATTCAAAAACTCACTTTTGCAATGATAATGCTACCAGTGAATACTATCCAAGAGGATATACATACGGTGAAGAATTACCTGACAATCAAAATCTTTTTAATCTAACGAATCTGAAGAAGTTTTCACCATTTAATACTTGTGCCAGCGCTCAAATGATAATAAAGAAGGTGAATAAATGATTATAAGTGCAAGCAGAAGAACAGACATTCCTTCATTTTACTCCGATTGGATGTTTAACAGATTAAAAGAAGGCTATGTTTGTGTAAGGAATCCAATGAATATACACCAGATAAGCCAAATAAGTCTGTCACCTGACGTTGTTGACGGTATAGTATTCTGGACAAAAAATCCTACACCTATGCTTGAAAGAATACACGAACTTGATAAATACACATATTATTTTCAATTCACCCTTAATTCTTATGGAAAAGATGTAGAAAAAAATATACCGTCCAAAAATGATGTGATTATACCAACTTTTAAAAAGCTTTCATCGATAATAGGAAAAGAGCGCATTGTATGGAGATACGACCCGATATTGATAAATGAACACTATACAATAGAATATCACAAAAAATACTTTAAAAAGTTATGTGAATCCTTAAGCAATTATACGGAAAAATGCACAGTAAGCTTCATAGACCTATATAAAAACACAGAAAGAAATATTCAGCCTCTGAACATTCATATACCTTTAAATGATGAGGTCATTGACTTAATGGACTTTTTTTCGACAGTTGCAAAAGATAATGGAATATATATTGATACTTGCGCTGAAGAATATGACCTTTCATCTTTAAATGTCGAACATGCCTGCTGCATTGATAAACAACGCCTTGAAAGGATAGGTAATTATCAGCTTAAGATAGGGAAAGATAAAAATCAAAGGGGCGTTTGCGGCTGCATTGAGAGTATTGATATAGGTATGTATAACACATGTGAAAACGGTTGTATGTACTGCTATGCAAATTTCAACGGCGAAATGGCACGCAAAAATCATGAGAAACACAATCCGTTATCCCCACTCATCTCTGGCAAAATCGAAGATGATGATAAAGTGAATATACGTAATGTAAAATCAAATATCGATGGACAGCTTCAGCTGTTTTGATAAAGAGCCATACTGCAGTTGCGGTATGGCTTTCTTATGTTATCAGTGCTTAAATCTTACCCTCATCACAAACACTTCAAGATCAGGCATAAAAACAAGAAAGTCCGAGCACTTTCCAGTGTTCGGACTATTACAATATGGAGCTGGAAACGTGACTTGAACACGCGACCTGCTCATTACGAATGAGCTGCTCTACCAACTGAGCTATTCCAGCATATATTAAATTTTTCTGTTAGCTTATTTGATCCGCCGCCGTGTCGCTTTATCAACAACCCACGACCTGCTCATATACGGTCAGAAATATAGTCGCCTTGCTCGGCTGTCGCTGTCGCAATTCTCCTTATTTCTTCCCTTCGCAAGCTCCCTTCATCTGCCTCTGGCAGCGGTCGCTTGCTCAGCAAATGAGCTGCTCTACCAACTGAGCCATATCAGCACATCAGACCTAAGTATTATACACCAAAACCACACATTTGTCAACATCAATTCAAGATTTTTTTCAAAGCTTTGTGTAGTGCTACAATAGATATTGGACAAAATTAAGAAAAAAGAAAAGAGAGATAGGCAAAAATCTGATAAAATAAAGTTACCACACCAAATTCAAATCAGAAAGGAAGCCTATCTCTCATGAATAGTATAACACAAGATATGAAGTTTCGTCAATCCTTAATGAATTACGCAAAGAAATATGGAGTGAGCCGAGCAAGCAGAAAATACAATAAATCACGTTCATATATATATTTCTGGCTGAAACGCTGGGACGGAAGTGTGGAGTCCCTTGCAGTTAAATCACGCCGACCGCATCATCATCCCAACGAGCATACCAAGGAAGAAATAGATCTTATCAAAAGGTATCACAAACGAAACCCAACGCTTGAGCTTCCCGAACTATGGCATCGTCTCAGAAAACAAGGGTATACACGCTGTCTTGAAAGTCTTTACAGGGTTATGAAAAAACTAGGAATGCTTCCGAAAAAGCCGAAGAAAGCGACGTATAAACCAAAGCCATACGAGCAGATGACATACCCCGGAGAGCGTATTCAGGTGGACGTAAAGGTAGTTCCGAGAAAGTGTATAGCTGACCCAGAGATGAAGCTGTACCAATACACGGCGATCGATGAGTATACCAGGATAAGATTTTTATACGGATATGAGGAGCAAAGCACCTATTCTTCAGCAGACTTTGTAAAAAGGCTGGTGAAATGGTACAAACGCAGAGGAATAACGGTGAAATGTATTCAGACCGACAATGGATTTGAATTTACTAACCGCTTTTCGCCAAGCAAAAGAGACAAGAAAACGCTGTTTGAGAATACGCTCTCACAACTTGGCATTGAACACAAACTCATTCGTCCATATACGCCCAGGCACAATGGCAAAGTAGAGCGCAGTCACCGAGAAGATCACAACAAATTCTATTCGTGCCATAGGTTTTATTCCTGCGACGACTTAAACGTGCAGCTAGCTGCACGTTTAAGTCGAACAAACAACCGTCCTATGCGTCCCCTCAAATGGTTTTCGCCTATCGAATTTCTTAATAATAGTGTCCAATATGATTGACAAACCTACAAATTCAAGATTTTTTTCAAAGCTTTGCAAAATCCCTATCAAATAGTCATATCATATGTAGTTTGTGAGTATAATGTATGAAATAAATACGTTTTCTTTCCACATCGTTATTTTGCACAATAAAAAAATGCTGAAATATGCTTAAACGTTTCAAAATATCTTCGCAAACACCGAATATTCCAACTTTTCCGATCAAATGACTATCATATTTTCATATCAAGACAATATTTTAACAATATCATATGTCACAACACATTTTTCAACAATTATTATCCGAAAACGTTTAATGAATAAAGTTCTTTAATGGTTTTTGTAATTTCACATAACATAATTGTATACAAAAGAAATGTTTATATACATTTTACACATACCACACAGCCTGGTTTCATATACCCCTCAGAAAACGCAGTGCATTTTCGCAGCTTTTTGATTAGCCTGTCAGTTCCTTTGTAACAAATCGATTACAATTGTCCAAATAGCATTGTTAAAATGCACAAAAGTAAAGTTGAAAAATTGGCTAAACCTCCATAATTTATTACAGAGGGCATAAAAATGTGAAAAAAGACTTGAAATTATGCCGAGAATATTGTATATTTTTATTAACGGAAACGTTTGAAATAAGTTTTCACGGAAAACATCAAGCGTAAACGTTTAAAATCTACGGAAAGGCGGAAATATCATTGGTTTCCTTAAAAGACATTTCCGTTCGTTGCGGAGTATCCGTCGCAACCGTAAGCAAAGCCCTCAACGGCCATAAGGACGTAAGCGAGGCAACAAGAGAAAGACTTATGAAAGCCGCCAAAGAAATGGGTTACTTCCCAAATTCTCAGGCAAGAGCTTTAAAGACCAACAGGACCTATAATCTCGGGGTCATGTATCTCGATGAAGCAGGAAGCGGTCTTACCCATGAGTTTTTCGCAAAGGTGCTTGACAGCTTTAAGACTACGGCTGAAGCAGCAGGATATGATATAACCTTTATAAATAGAGATGTGGGCAAGCAGAAAATGTCTACATACGAACATTGCAAATACCGCAATGTTGACGGTGTTATCATTGCCTGTACGGATTTTACGTCGCAGGACGTGTACGAGGTGATAAACGGAGATATACCAGTGGTCACGATCGACCACATCTTCGATTGCAGAACAGCGATCATGTCCAATAATGAAAAAGGTATGGAAGAGCTTATCAACTATGTGACGAAGATGGGGCATAGGAAGATCGCTTTTATCCAGGGCAACAGATCGGCAGTAGCCGAAAGACGTCTGGCAGGCTTCTATAAAGCTTGTATGACAAGAGGAATTTCAGTTGATCCCGATTGGATACTTAACGGTGATTATCACAACCCTGATCTGACTTATAAGCTGACAAAAGAACTTCTTAGCAGAGAGAACAAACCGACCTGCGTTTTCATGCCCGATGATTATTCAGCAATGGGAGCTTTCAATGCAGTCAAGGAAATGGGTCTTTCAGTACCGGAGGATATCTCGATAGTGGGCTACGACGGAATAGCTTATTCACAGCTTCTCTCTCCAAAGCTTACGACTTATCTTCAGGACACAGACCTTATCGGTGTAACAGCCGCAAAACAGCTGGTATCACTGATAGAAAACCCACAGACCACCTTTAAAGAGGTGATAACAGTCGACGGAAAGCTGCTGGAAGGCGGCTCGGTAAGCGACATAAACTAATTCAAGGCATTAATTTTCCGCAGAAATGCTGCGGAGCAAATCAAATAAACTAATGCGATTTTAAGGAGGAAAATTATTATGGCAAATCTTAAGAAAGTACTTGCAGGTTCATTGAGCCTCTGTCTGGCAGCTTCAATGTTCACAGCTTGCGGCAGCACAGATTCATCTTCAACATCTGACAAGAATGGCGGCAGCACATCAAAGGCTGGCGACGGCACAGGTATCAACAAGGACGCAGACAGAGTAAACACAGCTGAACTCCACGGTGTAGACTCATCAGAGGATTCAAAGAAGACTCTTACAATTTACTGCTGGAACACAGAGTTCAAGTCAAGACTTGATAAGTACTATCCACAGGGCACATCAAACGAGCTTACATACAACGAGCTTGCTGATGGTTCTAAGGAGATCGCAACAATCAACGGCGTTAAGCTGAACTGGGTACAGGTTGAAAACGAAGGTAACGCTTACCAGACAAAGCTGGACGAGGCTCTTAAGGGTCAGCAGGACAGCACAGAGAAGGTAGATATGTTCCTTATGGAAGCTGACTACGCTCTGAAGTATGCTAACGGCGACGTTGCACTTTCTATTCAGGACCTCGGCATCACAGACGACGATATGTCACAGATGTATCAGTACACAAAGGACGTTGCAACAGATACAAAGACAGGCGAGTTGAAGGGTGTATCATGGCAGGCAACTCCAGGTCTGTTCCTCTACAACACAAAGATCGCTGAGGACGTTCTCGGCACAAGCGATCCAGAGAAGGTTCAGGAAGCTGTTAAGGATTGGGATACATTCACAGCAACAGCTCAGAAGATGGCTGACAAGGGCTACAAGATGGTATCTGGTTTCGATGATACATACAGATGCTTCTCAAACAATATGTCAAGCCCATGGGTAACAGACAACAAGATCACAGTTGACCCACAGATCAAGGCTTGGGCTGACCAGACTAAGGAATACACAGACAAGGGCTACAACAACAAGACTTCCCTTTGGGACGATGCTTGGGCTGCTGGCCAGAAGATCGACGGTGGCGTATTCGGCTACTTCTTCTCAACATGGGGCATTCCTTTCACACTTCTTCCAAACACAGTTGACGAAGAGATCAAGGCTGATGGTTCAAACGCTAAGGAAGGCAACGGCGGTTATGGTCTCTGGAAGGCTTGCTCAGGCCCACAGGCTTACTACTGGGGCGGTACATGGATCTGCGGCGCTATCGACTCCGATAACCAGGATATCGTTGCTGATATCATGAAGGTTATGACTTGCAACAAGGACGTAGCTAAGGCTATCACTGAGGGCGAGCAGGACTACACAAACAACAAGGCTGCTATCAAGGAGCTTATCGACGGCGGTTATACAAACGCATTCCTCGGCGGACAGGATCACCTTGCACTTCTTACAGAGGCTGCTGACAAGATCTCCCTCGAGAACAAGCTTTCTGCTTATGACCAGGGCTGCAACGAGAAATTCCAGGGTGCTATGAAGGACTACTTCCTTGGCACAGTTGATTCATATGAGGCTGCTCTTGAGAACTTCAAGAAGAACATCACAGACCTCTATGGTAACCTTACTTGCGATTTCTAATCGTATAAAAAAACAGTATCTAATTAAATATAGGGGGTGGAGGATATCCCCCCCTATTATTTATTAATCTCACGAAAGGAATAGGTATACTTATATGAAGAGAAAAAGCATAAGCTATGCCAAGTGGGGATATATTTTCCTTATCCCATTCTTTGTAGTTTACATCATCTTCTCACTATATCCTCTGTTCCAGACTTTCTATTACAGCTTTACGGACTATGTTAAGGATCAGGGCTCTATCGGCGGTGGTTGGACAAGACAGGCTGTCGAAGTAACACCGACATTCTGCGGTTTCGATAACTATTCAACTATATTCACATCAGGAAGTGACCTTCTCCAGTCTTTCTGGAATACGATCATCATGTGGATCGTAGGATTTATCCCACAGATCGTTATCTCTCTTATCCTTGCAGTATGGTTCACTGACCTTCGTCTTAAGATAAAGGCTCAGGGATTCTTCAAGGCTGTTATCTATCTTCCAAACGTAATCATGGCATCTGCTTTTGCATTTCTGTTCTACAGCTTGTTCAGCAGAGGCGGCGCTATCTATGATCTTATCAAGGTACCACTCCTTGAAAGCGTTTGGGGATCAAGAGGTGTAGTTGGACTCATCAACTTCATACTTTGGTATGGTAATACAACAATTCTTCTTATGGCTGCTATCATGGGTGTTGATACATCACTCTATGAGTCAGCACAGATCGACGGTGCAACTTCCAGCCAGACATTCTGGAAGATCACAATTCCGCTCATCAAGCCTATCATGTCATATGTTCTTGTAACATCACTCATCGGTGGACTTCAGATGTACGACGTACCTGCCCTCCTCACAAAGGATATGGGTAGCCCTAACGGAAAGCTTAAGACCGTCGTAATGATAATCCAGGCAAATAAGCAGGGCGACATCGGTAAGGCGTCTGCACTCTGCGTAATAATCTTTATCGTTTCCGCTATTATCGGACTTGCACTTATGTTTGCGTCTGCTGACCATGACGGAAAGAAGAAAAAGAAGAAAAGGGGGTAAGCTGAAATGCCAAGAAGTACTGAAATAGTTGGTGAAAAGACAAATAGTACTGGTCTTATCATACATAGGATAATAGCTTATGTTGTCCTTGTTCTTTTGGTCGTTGTTTCACTTTTCCCATTCTATCTTTTGATAATCAACGCAACACGAGGCAGATCACAGGCAGGTATCAGATGGTATCCTGACCACTTCCTCGCAACAAACTTCAAGAACCTTTTCAGCGGTTCAACAGCCGTAGCATACGGAAGCGTATGGCGTTCACTGGCTAACTCACTGTTCATATCAGCTTGTGCTTCATTGCTCAGCGTATACTTCTCAGCACTGACAGCATATGCAACACACGTTTACCAGTTCAAGCTGAGAAAGTTCGCAGATATGTTCATTCTCATCGTAATGATGGTTCCAACACAGGCTTCAGCTATCGGTTTCTACCAGTTCATGAACAAGCTTGGCTGGACAGATACTTATATTCCGCTGATCATTCCTGCTGTCGCAGCACCAGCTACATACTACTTCATGAAGCAGTATATGGCGTCTGCACTTCCGCTTGAGATCGTAGAAGCCGCCCGTATCGACGGCTGCGGAGAGTTCAAGACCTTCAACAAGATCGTTACTCCTATCCTCAAGCCTGCATTCGCAGTTCAGATCATCTTTACATTCGTAACAAACTGGAACAACTACTTTATGCCAAGACTTATTCTTACATCAAAGAGTAAGTACACAATCCCTCTGGTACTCAACGCAATGCGTTATGCAGGACCACAGGAGAAGGACGTGGGAATGTTCAGCTTGTACATCGTACTTGCTATCCTCCCTGTAGTAATTGTTTACCTTTGTCTTTCAAAGTTCATCATTCGTGGTGTTGCTCTGGGAAGCGTAAAGGGTTAATACGAAGCTTCAAACAGCGTACAGTTTTTCTGTACGCTGTTTTTTTGCTCTATTCATTCCTTACTTCTCTTTCCTATTCACATAAAAGCTTCGTTTGCATACCTTTGCTATTGACCGTTATCTCCATTCTGCTCACTCTTTTTCCATTTACGCCATATCCATTACAAATTATTTTATCCGTGATATCCTCACCGCAATACCCCTCATAAGTGATATGCTCCACCAAATACTCCCTCTCTGCAAACTCTATCCTATCTTTAAGCCCGACAACTACATTATTGAGCCACTGCTTATCAAGACCATAATACTTCTCCCTCGTGATACCATGTGGTATAGTTTTACCGCTTGAAAAGCTATATCCATACTCCCCGTCCACGTTTTTCATATATATCTTCGACAGCAACGATCTCGTATCAAGCTGTTTTCCGTATTCAATAATACGCTGGGTACCGATATTCACCGAAAGGATACTCAGCGACACATTGACCTGCCTGTCCCCTCTGATATATGCACGCCTGCCGTAAGCCTTGACCGCATATACGCCGATAGCCTCCCACAGTGTAGACTTCTCTTTGATGTTCACATAGTTCACAGTGTCAGTTCCACTCTCGTAGGTTATCTCGCTTGAGGGGCTGTAGCTCTTCATAATATTTGTCAAACTCACCTTAGACCATACCCCAGGTTCAGGCTCGTTCTGCCCCAGCATAAGTGTTATCCCACGGCTTATAAGTTCAAGAACAGTTTTTCCGCCTCTCACCCTTGTTCTGATGTAATCCGCAGGACCGTAGTGCATACGCTTGCTGCCTATATAAAGTGCCACACGCCTGATATTGTTAAGATTTATGCTGTTATTCAGAAGGACAGACGCTCTAAGTTCACTGTATGGCGTATAGCGGTCTTTCACAAGCCTTGCTGAAACAATGTTTCTATAGTCCAAATTGCCACTGCCAATAAGTTCAAACCTGATGTATATCTTCGCCATTATTCCGCCCCCCTAAGCTTTATCATAAGGCTTCCGATCATCCTGTCAGGCTGAAAATCCATTTCTATCTCTGAGAGTATGTATCCGCTGTATAAGACCCCGTCTGCCGTGAAATTGATCGCCTTTCCTCCGTTCTCGCTTAGAGCAGCCCAAGCGTAAGCCTTGTCCGACGGAGCGATCCTGCCGCTGAACTGAAATATCTCCGCTGCCTTGCCTGAGATATTTCGCAAAATACCATTCACAGCCTTTGTTTCCTCCTGAATGTAACCTCCGCTTCGCTTAACTCCGTCCATGTAAAATGACCGTGTGCCGATGTCAAGCTTTATCTTACCCTTCTTACTCACTTATATCCTCCTCACTGCAAATGCCGATACTAAGCTCTGCCTGCCTTTCGAGCCTGTGAAGGGGCAATGTCTGAACTGCGCCTCCAAGCTTTGCGCTCTTTACATTCAGAACCTCGCTTTTTGCAAGCTCCGCCATAACGCTTTCACACTTTTCCTGAAGTTCCTCCATGTCATCGTATTTTCCTGCCTTGCCCATGAGCCGCAGGTCGATATGACATATATACTCAGTGTAAAGCTTTTTGCCGCCCTGCCCAATGACTTCATCGACCACATCATAGCCTTTAAGTCCATAGAAGCCAATTGCTTCCCCACTGTGCAATAAACTGTCAGCCGAAGTGTATTCACCCATTGCAGTAAAGCCT
Source organism: Ruminococcus bicirculans (ex Wegman et al. 2014) (assembly GCF_000723465.1). Lineage (GTDB taxonomy): Bacteria > Bacillota > Clostridia > Oscillospirales > Ruminococcaceae > Hominimerdicola > Hominimerdicola aceti. Next base: position 460,973 of record NZ_HF545617.1, on the reverse strand, counting down.
GCTCCGTCAAGTATCTTTTTTATCTCTGCCGCCATTTCTGTCCAAACTGTCATGGCTCGTCCTCCTTCCTAATATGCAATAACGGCATTGAATACAAAGCCGTCCTTTGAGAAAAATCTTTCCGCCCTTGAAACTGCACTGTCACGAAGCTCTCTTGCCGCCTTTATCCTGTTCTCCTCGTCAAAAGCCTCCACCGCCTTGCCCTGTGCCGTAAACATGATCTTGTATTCAGCCGCTTTCAGACAAATAAATCTGTAAAATACCTCCGCTGCCGCCGCAAATTCGCATATAGCCGTCCCGCCCTCAGCGACCATTCGCTCCTGGTCAACAGCCTTTTCCATTTCGTCAGCACACACCGTTATAAGCCCTGCATACACCTCAGCCGACGTGCTGTCAAGTCCGCTTAGCTCCATGAAATTGCTCTTTACATTGTCTTTGCTTATTGCCATTTTCCTGCTCCTTTCAAAAAATATACCCGCCCACCGTCCCTTTTTTTCATTGTCCTCTCAGCTTACTTTGTAGTTTTCAGCGTCCTTACAGCACCGCTCGTAAGTACAGAGAAACCTGCAAGCACTGAGCAAACGATCTCGTTGCACTGATTAGTAATAAGCTTATCGTAGTCCACGATAACATCTCCTCCAAGCACCATTTCAACAGCACTGCTCTGGTCGATGCCCACCGCAATACCGCCTGTGAGCTGAGGGCATTTTACAAGCGTTACACCATATGGCGTCTGAACTGTGCCGCCTGCCATATAGTCGCCAATGCAGTATTTCATCTCGTCCATAGCAAGGATCTTAGCCATAACATCAGGAGTACAGATCATGGTCGTCATGTTAAACTCGCCCATGGAAGCCCAAAAAGCCGCCAGATCAGCGTAAGTAAGCTCACTGCCAATAAGAGTCTGAGCTGTAATACCTCTTGTTATCTCAGTCATAGCAAAGCTGTTCACATCTCTGCTTATGGTCGCTCCAAGGTTTCTCAGCACCACGCCGAAAGCTTCAAGCTTCTGCTTCCTTACAGACTCAAAAGAACAGTTAAGACGTCTTGCAAACTTTGTAAGAGTCTTACTGGCGGTGCTAAGTCTGACAGTTGTCATAGGCACATTTCCACCCTCTGCCACAACGTCAGTTGAACCTGACTTTGTAACGTTCAGACCTCTGAAATCCACTCCGTCAGTGTATGAAACAGCCGCCGCTACCTTGCCCATGATAGAAGCCTCGTCCATGCCCTGCTTGACAGTGCGTCTTATGTACTCAGGGAAAAGCACTGCCGACTCAGTGGAAATGAAAAATTTCTCCACCCTGTCAGAATTTGCACCCTTTACCTTGATGTCAAAACGCTTGAGCTGTCTTTCAAAAGCGTCAAGACCTTTAAGCTCGGTGTTCTCATAGTTTGCGTCAGGATCAAGCTCAGCCAGCGCCTGTGTGAATGTCTTGCCTGTGATAGAATAAAGTCCCTTTTCAAGTTTGATATTGTTGTACATATTATTTTCTCCTTTTCGATAATTAAAGTTGTCCGATTTTTTGTACTTGTTTTTTGTGTATCGCATTGTAAACTCAGCCTGCATAAAACCTTTTCAGATAACGGGCGAACACTGTTCGCCCCTACGAATGTTTACGCATTTTCGTCTGTTTGCAGGTGAGCAATATAGTCCCATTAGGCATTTAAGCCCAATATCTCCACATCGTCATCGCCCCCTTTCACATCTGTCCATTACATCTTGTAATCACCCGTGATAAAGCTCTCCCTTTCGGCTTTGTAGACCTCCTCATTCTCAGCCGCCTGCTTTTCAAGCCTGCCACGGAAGTCAATAAGCTCCGTAACTGTCATAAGCTCCGCAAGTTCTTTCACACGCTTTGCACTCATAAAAGGCTTGCAGAAATAGCTGAGCCTTAAAACGTCCTTCTCAAAAGCTTCCCTCGCAAGGGCAAGCTCATAGCTCTTGTCGGTGCTTTCCTGCTTCTCCCTTAAGGCAAAACGCTTCGTTACCCCTGCGTTCACCTGTGCAGGCACTGCCACGAACGACCACTCGTAAGCGTCAAGCGGCTCGTCAAGAATGTGATAACACAGCTTACCGCCGTATTCACCGCCCTTTTCATGGTCACAGCCGCCCTTGTACATATCCGCTCCGCATACAGAGCAAAGCTTCTTTCCCATGGTGCAGCTAACGGATACCTCTTTCTTTATTCCGCCCTGGATCTCGCTTATAAGGTCGCCGTTAGAAGCAGTACGCACCATGTAAGCCTTTGCCATAAGCCTGCGGTAGACCTCTCCGTCTGTTGTAGTTTTCTCAGGCAGAGTTTCCACCCAAGTGTCGAATATTCTGGCAGTCTGCTTTGAGCTTTTAGGGTCATGGTCGAAAATACCCGTTCTGCCCTTAAAAAGCTCCGCAAGCTTCTCCAAAGCGCCTGATGAAAACTTTTCACCATCTCTGTCAATGTCATTGTCACAAAGCGCCACCCTGAAAACAAAGACCTTGTCCTCCGTGAGCGGCTCTCTCGCATAGCCGTTTATCTTTTCAAGCTCCTCGCCTGATACTGTTTCGCTCATTGCATTTCCTCCTTTTTTCTCTCGTTCTCTACCCTTTCGTTTTCAAGCTCCGCCGCCTTAGCCTGCGCATTGTAAAGTCTTGACTTCGCCAACGCTTCCTCGTCCTGAAGATTTATGTTGTCCCACTCTATCTCCACCCCACAAGCATATCCGTTAAGCCTTAAAAACGCCTCGCATATCTCTCTGAGTATAGGTTCAAGCAGTCTGCGGTAATATTCAAGCTCGCTTGTGAGGATATCCGATTGCTGTGCAGACATTCGCTCAGTGGTTGACCAGTTCAGCCCAAGCAAAAACGGTGGTATTGAAAGCTTCGCTACAAGCTGTTCCATAAGCTGTCTGACAGGTATCTCCGTGTCTATCATCTGATTGTCAGCGCCTATGACCTTTATGTCCACATCACCCACAGCCACAAAATCCTGCACCGAGCCGTTTCGTGAGGCTCTCATGCCCCTGCTCCATTCCTGAGCTATCTGCTCTGCACGTTCCTTGGCTCTCGCCCTGTCGCTCTCCCCCTCAGGGTGATAAGTCACCGCATAGCGCACATTTCCTACCCTGTCGAAGTTCTGCCCCATGCACTCGTAAATTCGCATAAGTATCTCGCTCAGCGCAGGCAATCCACGGAGTATGGACACTCCGTCAGGGTGCTTAGGACTAGGATTGAGCGCCGTGTAAAGCAGTTTTTCAGGACTTCTTACCGGTATCTCCTCACCGCTTCCCATGTAAAAAATACGTTTTTCAAAAGCGTTCCTGCCCTCACGCACTCTGTACAAAGTCGGGTCGCCAACATATATCCCCTTTACCTTGCCTGTCCTGTAATCTGCATATATCCTGCCTATCGCCTTGCCATATGTAAGCAGTGAATCCAGATACATATCCGCAAAAGTGTAAATGGACTTTCCCGACACCCCCACGGAAACCTCTCTGCAAAACCCGTCAAGCTCCACCTGCGCCCTCTCGTCACAAGCCGTAACCTTAAAGCCCCCTGTGAGCCTTATTATCTTGCCGAAGCAAGCGTCGATAACAGGAACATTCGCCCTGAGTGCGTCATAAAGCTCCTGCTGAAAAACCCCCTCAGGCGCAAGACTGTAATGAAACCCCGACTCTCTGTCAGAGCCTGCCGTGTTCGGCACAAATTCACGGACCTTCTTTCTGAAAATACTCATTTTCTCTCCTTTCTTTCTGTACGTTTTTTTGCACTAATGCTCAACTGTCAGTACAAAAAAGTCGTCCTTTTCACGTCCCAGACATTCTGCCGCAAAATACCTCATATCGTCCATGGCGTGATCGTTCTCTTTCACAGGTGCGTCCTTTCCTGCCTTTTCGTCCCAGCGGTAAAGATTTATCTCACGAAGCGTATCACGACACCTGCGGTTTATCCTTATCCTGCCGTCCTTTATGCAGTCCGACACAAGCCTGATACCCGAAACAACGTCGTTCTTTGCAGGCTGGACAGTGAATTTTCCATGCCTGCGTATGCACTGTATGAACGAAGCCGCCGAGGGGTCGCAAATGACCTTTTCGATGCAAAGCCCGTCGGCAAGCTCTTCAAGCCCCTTGTAATGCTCCTCGTCAGTTTTCTGCATACCTTCACGTCGAGAATCATAGTAATACTCCCTGAGCCTGTACCATACTCCACCACTCTCGCCCCAAAGCCCGAAGCTTGAAGGATTTACAGTGCCGTAATCACAGCTTATAACATACCGCTCGCACTGTATATCCCCTTCAAAGACGTTTTTCTCCTCGTCGAACATAGGGTAAACAAGCCCCTCTGCCGCCGTCCATTTGCCAAGTACAAAACGCTCGTAAAACGTCCCCGTATATATCCTGTGATAGCGTTCTATCACTGCCCTGTCAAGGGTCGGATTGTCCTCCAAAACAAAATGTCTGTAGATAAGCCGTTTTTCCTCCGCCTTGTCTATCCACTCTTTCTTGAACCAGTGGTAAGGATTGTCAGGATTGCAGTTAAACCACAGCTTGCTCCCCGCCACCGAACACCTTGCCACAGCCTGCTCTATAAAGCTTCTGGGCATAAGTGCCGCCTCGTCAAGAAGCACCCCCGCAAGGGTCACGCCCTGGATAAGAGAGGGCGAGCCTTCGTCCCTGCCGCCAAAGTAGTAAAACCTGTTTTTCCTGCCGCAAAAGCTCACGTCCATATAGTTCTTTGACGCGACCTCCACAGCCGTCATGCCCATGGCTTTCATATATCCCCTGAGCGCAGGCAGGATATTTCTTTTCAGCGACACGATAGTTTTTGAGCATAGCCCAAAAATGCACTCGTCAAAATTAGTCATTGCCCATGTCATAAAAGACGCCGACAAACAAAAGGTCTTGCCCGATCTGACCGCACCGTCACAGATTATCCCGTCGTAATCACTAAGATCCCGTGCCGTCCACCATCTGAAAACAAACCTCTGATTTTCCGACAGCCTTGTTATTTTCACAAGCTATCACCGTCCCTGCCGTAAATGCTCTCGATAAGTCGCTTCGACTCACCGCCGCCGTCAAGCTGAGGCGCAAGCTCCCCAAGCTTTTCCAAGGCTTTCTGCCTGTCAAAAAACTTGATCTCCAAAACGTTCTTTCCGCTGATCTTTATCTCACTCACATTGAAAAGATCCATGCCCATGATGTCCCTTGCCGTCATGTTATCAGCGTCAAAAACAAGCTTTACAGCGTCATTCACCGCCCCGAAAGCTATCCTGTTCAGCCCTCGCTTCACATAAGAAAGGGTGTCGCTGTCAGCCTCCTCCAGCTTTTTAAGCTCCGCCTCCGTTTCTGCCGAGTGCAGAAGCTCAAGCCCCCTGTCCTCAGCCTCCTCCGCCCTTGCACCGGTGTGCAAAGCCGCTTCACGAAGATTTCTCAGATAAAAGAAAAATCTCGCAAATCTTTTCTGTTCGCCTGCCATATCGTTCCTCCTTTTTTAATTTCTGCGAAAGATGTACCACCGTATCTTAACGGCTCTCAAAAAACATCTCTCACTTATCCCGAAAAATGCCCCTTTTGTTGCATAAAAAATGCAACAATTGCAGAAATGTTGTCAAATTAAATCATTTATCATTTGTTTGCATAAATCGTCCTGCCCAAAACTGTGAAAAAGCCACATACTTTCATGAACAGAAAAACTTTTGGTAAAAAGAAATACTTTTATTTTTTAGGACGTTTCGTACCACTTACTGCACATTATTTCAGACAAATATGTAAGTCATGCGAAACTTTCAATATACCTTATGAAAAAAAGTATATATTACTTGACAAAAGCCGAAAAAATAGTACAATAGTAAGTGTATGACACAAATTTGAAGAACAACGCAGGAGGTAAAAATATGAAAATGAGAGGTATCTATTCCTCAGTAACAGATATCAGACGAAAAGTCTTTACAGAGGTGGCAAGACTTGCCTATGAAGAGGGCGATTATGCCGAAAAGATCGCAGAGCTTCCTTATAAGATAGTACCGGGAAGCAAAGCTGTTTACCGTGAGTCTATCTTCCTTGAAAGAGCTATCGTTGAAGAAAGGCTCCGTCTTGCTATCGGTCTGCCCCTAAGACCGATCGAGGAGCATAAATCTGTGGCTGACGGCATTGAAGAAAGTGCGATCGCAGAAAAGTATTACGATCCACCGCTTGTAAACATAATCAAGTTTGCCTGCAACGGCTGTCCTGAAACTCATTATCATGTTACCGACTGCTGTCAGGGCTGTCTTGCACACCCATGTCAGGAAGTCTGTCCAAAGGGTGCCATAACCATCAAGCATGGCAAGTCAGTAATAGATCAGTCTAAGTGTATAAAGTGCGGCAGATGTCAGAGTGTCTGTCCATACAATGCAATAAACAAAATGGAAAGACCATGCGCAAGAGCCTGCGGCATGGACGCTATCGGCTCAGACGAAGAGGGCAAGGCAAAAATAGATTATGACAAGTGCGTATCCTGCGGAATGTGTCTTGTAAACTGTCCATTCGGCGCTATCGTAGACAAGGGACAGATATTCCAGCTTATAACAGCAATGAAGAAAAAGAAGAAGGTCATTGCTATTGTAGCACCTGCATTTGTAGGTCAGTTTGGACCAAAGGCTAGCCCTGAAAAGCTCACAGCGGCAATGAAGAAGCTTGGCTTTGCAGACGTGGTCGAGGTAGCAATAGGTGCAGACCTTTGCTCTATCGAGGAAGCAAAGGACTTCATGAGAGAAGTTCCTGAACATCAGCCATTTATGGCGACATCATGCTGTCCTGCATGGTCAGTAATGGCGAAGAAGCTTTTCCCTACCCTTGCCCCATACATTTCAATGGCTTTGACCCCAATGGTACTTACAGCGAGAATGCTCAAAAAGGACGATCCTGACGCTTGTATCGCATTTATCGGACCATGTGCGGCAAAGAAGCTTGAAGCTTCAAGACGTACTATCCGCAGCGACGTAGACTTTGTGCTTACCTTTGAAGAACTCATGGGAATGTTCAATGCCAAGGGCGTAACATTTGAAGACATTACAGATGAAGAAAAGGTAGATCTTTGCGAGGGTACAGGTGACGGACGTGGCTTTGCAGTAAGCGGCGGCGTAGCAAAGGCAGTAGCAGACGTTATCCACAAGCTTGACCCAGAGCGTGAGGTCAAGGTAGTATCAGCGCAGGGACTTAAAGACTGCCGCAAGCTTCTCACACTTGCGAAAGCAGGCAAATATGACGGCTATCTTCTCGAGGGTATGGCTTGTCCTGGCGGCTGTGTAGCAGGTGCAGGAACGCTTCAGGCGGTAGAAAAGAGCACAGCGCTTGTAAACAAATATGTAAAGGACGCACCTTTGCAGAACTCTCTCGACTCCAAATATGAGATCAATCTTGATCTTATCACCGAGCCGCATGATGACAAATAAGAAATAGAATTGAAACGGACAGCGTTATACTGTCCGTTTTTTTGTACCGTCACTCGCCGTGGCGGGCATTTTACGCCTTACATTGTGGTATAAAAAACACTTTTACACCGCATTCCCACAATGTTACTCTGCACAAATTTATAGTAATTCAAACCTCGCCACTTCGAATGGGACGTCGAGGGCGCCGTCCCCTACATCATGTTCGCCACGTTATATCACCGCACAATCACTTCGCTCGATGCTTTATTTTACTTTATGCTTGCAATTTACTTTGGTCTGCTTTGCCAATTCCTCACTTCTCACTCCTCACTCCTCACTCCTAATTCCTCATTCCTCACTCCTAATTCCTCATTCCTCATTCCTCACTCCTCACTCCTCACTTAAACTCTGTAGGTTTGTCAATCATATTGGACACTATTATTAAGAAATTCGATAGGCGAAAACCATTTGAGGGGACGCATAGGACGGTTGTTTGTTCGACTTAAACGTGCAGCTAGCTGCACGTTTAAGTCGTCGCAGGAATAAAACCTATGGCACGAATAGAATTTGTTGTGATCTTCTCGGTGACTGCGCTCTACTTTGCCATTGTGCCTGGGCGTATATGGACGAATGAGTTTGTGTTCAATGCCAAGTTGTGAGAGCGTATTCTCAAACAGCGTTTTCTTGTCTCTTTTGCTTGGCGAAAAGCGGTTAGTAAATTCAAATCCATTGTCGGTCTGAATACATTTCACCGTTATTCCTCTGCGTTTGTACCATTTCACCAGCCTTTTTACAAAGTCTGCTGAAGAATAGGTGCTTTGCTCCTCATATCCGTATAAAAATCTTATCCTGGTATACTCATCGATCGCCGTGTATTGGTACAGCTTCATCTCTGGGTCAGCTATACACTTTCTCGGAACTACCTTTACGTCCACCTGAATACGCTCTCCGGGGTATGTCATCTGCTCGTATGGCTTTGGTTTATACGTCGCTTTCTTCGGCTTTTTCGGAAGCATTCCTAGTTTTTTCATAACCCTGTAAAGACTTTCAAGACAGCGTGTATACCCTTGTTTTCTGAGACGATGCCATAGTTCGGGAAGCTCAAGTGTCGGGTTCCGTTTGTGATACCTTTTGATAAGATCTATTTCTTCCTTGGTATGCTCATTGGGATGATGATGCGGTCGGCGTGATTTAACTGCAAGGGACTCCACACTTCCGTCCCAGCGTTTCAGCCAGAAATATATATATGAACGTGATTTATTGTATTTTCTGCTTGCTCGGCTCACTCCATATTTCTTTGCGTAATTCATTAAGGATTGACGAAACTTCATATCTTGTGTTATACTATTCATGAGAGATAGGCTTCCTTTCTGATTTGAATTTGGTGTGGTAACTTTATTTTATCAGATTTTTGCCTATCTCTCTTTTCTTTTTTCTTAATTTTGTCCAATATCTATTGTAGCACTACACTCACTCCTCACTCCTCACTTAAACTCCCCCTTGATTTTTCCCGTAATATGTAGTATAATAAATGAAATAGTGCATAATAACAGAAAAATTCTTACAGAGAGGATCTTTATAAAATGGAAATAATCAATAAGTCCGATGAAAAACTCCTTGCAGAATATGAACAGTTCGCAAGCACCAGCAAATACGGCAATTTCATGCAATCCCTCAAATGGCCGAAAGTAAAGGACAACTGGGGCTGGGACGCTGTTATCTCCCGTGACGCTGACGGCAATATCCGTGGAACTTGCCTTATCATAATCAAAAAAGTGCCTATTTTCGGTGTTACTTTTATGTATGCCCCTCATGGCCCTGTTTGCGACTGGTCTGATAAAGAGGTCATGACCGACCTTTTTGAAGGCGTAAAGGTGCTTGCAAAGAAATACAAATGCTACCAGTTTATGTGGGACCCTTGTTTCGAGGAGGGCGACGACAAGTGTACAAAGCTTATCGAGGACATGGGCTTCAAGCACATACACAAGGCGGCTGAGCTGACCACTATTCAGGCTCGTAATAACTATATGCTCAGAAATATCGAGGGCAAGACCCCTGACGAGGTCATGGCGACTTTCAAGCCTGACTGGAGAAACCGTATCAGAAAAGCCCCTAGAAAGGGCGTTTACTGCAAGGCTTGCGGCACTGAGGCTCTTGACGATTTCTACCCTCTCATGCAGGCAACAGGTATCAGAGATGGCTTCTCTATCCGTTCAAAGGAGTATTTTGTAAAAATGCTCAATGGTCTTGGTCCTGAACACTGCCGACTTTTCATGTGCTATGTTGACGAGGACGGCAAGCAGATACCGTTGTCAGGTGCAGTAACAACACAGTATGCAGGCAAGACCTGCTATGTTTATGGTGCTTCCGCAAACCACCACAGAAACCTCTACCCTAACTATCTCATGCAGTGGACGATGATAAACTGGGCTTTGGAGGGCAAAAACTATATCTATGATTTTCAGGGCATACCATTCTACAATGATGAAACAAACCCTAACTACGGCGTATACAAGTTCAAAAAGGGCTTTAACGGCGAGGTCGTTACCTATGAGGGCGAATTTTTCTACATTTTCAAGCCTTTCATGAAGAAAGTCGTAGACTTCTGCGAAAAGATAGTTATGGATAGACACGAACGCAAAAGACAGAAGCTTCTCAAAAACAGAAATAAGGATATGCAGTAGACGGCAATAGATTAAATTTAAAAACTTTTGAACAGTTTATACATTTTTACCCATTCTTTACACAGACAACATTTGATTTTTACTTATATGTGATATGATTTACAAAGAGGTGAGCAAGGTGCATAAAGGCGTTATAAGGACCTTGTGGCTCATTGCCGCATTGAGCCTGGTGCTGAGTTATGCTGTGATGTGCATTGCATGGCTTTCAAAGGGCTGTCGCTATGGAGCGCAGTTTTGCATAAACGTTTTTATGAGAGCGCTTCCTCTTTGTCTTATATTCCTGTGCATCGTCGAGCTTGCAGGGCTTTTCATATGGGTCTTCAAAATAAAAAAGCTCGAAAGGCTCTACGCTAAAAAGGGCGGCTGTGACGAATATTTTGAGCTTCTTGAAAAATATCTTCTCAGGCAGAACAAAGATAAGGGCCACGGGCTTTTGAAGCTTGCCGCTGTTTACATTTCAGAAAAACGCTTTGAAAACTGTTTTCTCACACTTGACCGTATAGCTTTTGATAAGCTTACCCCCTCAGATCAGAACAAGTATTTTGAACTGCTTCTTTACGGCAGGCTCATGTCAGGAGATATTTCTCAGGCAAACGAGATATTTGTTTCGGCAGAGCATTACTTCAAGCGTGGTCTTCTCGATAAACGCAATGGGCAAATGCTTTTCACACTTGGTCTGCTGGAATATTTCAACGAACGCTTTGAAGCGGCGGTGAAGTTTTTTGACAGCGCAGAGAAAAGCCGTGACGCTGACAAGACGCTTCGGTGCAACTGTGAGCTTTACAAGGGCGAGTGTTTTCTCGCTCAGGGTGATGTGAGATCGGCAAAGGCTTCGGCTGAAAAAAGTGCGGCGCTCGTTAGTGACGATAAGCAGGAAGCACAGCTTGGAAAGCTGATGACACAGGTAGAAAAAGCTTACATCAGAACAAAAGAAAAGTCTGCTGATACGAAAGCAGACAACACCACGGAAGGAGGATATGCCTTTTAAGGCATAGAAACAAGTATGATAATAAACGCACTCAGAGGCTTTTGCATGGCTCTTGCGGACAGCGTTCCGGGAGTTTCAGGAGGAACTATAGCATTCCTGCTGGGTTTTTATGACAGCTTCATAAATTCCCTTAACGACATTATGGGACGTGACAATGCAAAGCGTAAAAAAGCATTTTTCTTTCTTATAAAGCTTGGCATTGGCTGGGTGATCGGTATGCTTCTTGCAGTAAGCGTTCTTGCCAACGTGTTTGAAAGCGGAATCTACAAGGTAAGCTCGCTGTTTCTGGGCTTTATCATTCTGGCGATACCGGTCATGATAATGGAAGAAAAAGAGAGCATTAAGGGCAAATATTACAACATCGTATGGGCTGTTATCGGCATTGCTATCGTTGTGGGCATTTCCCTTATAAATCCCTCCGGCAGCGGAGCTGACGTTTCTCACATGAATATAGGCACAGTGATATTCGTTGTTCTTGCAGGAATGTGCGCAATATCTGCAATGGTGCTTCCCGGCATTTCAGGCTCCACCATACTTCTCACATTCGGTCTTTATATGCCTGTTATCACGGGAATAAAAGAGTTCCTTCATCTGAATTTCGAGTATTTCGGACTTCTCTGCTCTTTGGGTATCGGCATTATCCTCGGCGTTTTCGTTACTCTCAGGCTTATCAAAAAGGCTCTTGAAAAGTTCAGAAGCCAGACTATCTACTGCGTTATCGGCATGATGATAGGCTCACTGTACGCCATTGTTATAGGTCCTACAACGCTTAAAGAGCCTAAAGACCCTATGACCTTCAGTACATTCAGCATCGTATTTTTTATCATCGGTGCGGCGATCGTGTTCGGTATTCAGGTAGCAAAGAGCGTGTATGACAAGAAACAGCTTGCAAAGGCTGAAGAAAAGATAGAAGAAGAATAGATATTATATCAAAACGAACGAATATATAAAAAGGCTCAATTTCTGCATCATAGAAATTGAGCCTTTTGCTACAAATAACGTAAGTACACTTTTTTCTGAACACATATCGTATGGACTATATGCCCACCTAGCAAATTCATATTCTTGTGATTATATAAAAACTACCGCCCCTACTGCCCCCTTTTGCTGTTCATTCTTCCAAAATCAGCATTTTATACAATTGAACGCCTTGACAATTATGCAACTATACCATATAATAAAATTAGACAAATGCAATATCCTGTATTATATTCCAAACATAATATGACAACTATTGCAGAAATAGCATATCAGCGTCTATGATTTCTACAAATCATATGCCTGCCCTATGTAAAAAGTGTTTAAATTTTAGGGGCGTTTGGCATTTTTTCTTGCAAAAATTGTCGGCTTGTGGTATAATTATCAGGAGCAGGGGCGTGCTATTCCCCCAACGGCTGAAAACTATCCTTATTTCTCAAACGTTTTCGCCAATACAGTAATAAAGGTGCAGAGCGCAAAGCTCGACTTGAAAGTATATAGGAGGTAAAGATTTATGGCAAATAGTGCTGTAGAAAAAACAATTTCCACGCAGGAACTTAAAGAAAAGCTTCTTGACGTTCTTCACAACGATTTCCAGACAACACCTGAGGACGCTTCCGATCAGCAGGTATACGAGGCTCTTTCTAAGATCGTTGTAGGCATTCTTAAAGCTAAGAGAAGAAAGTTCACCGTTAAAACTCAGTCTGAGGGCAAGAAGAAGGTCTACTATCTTTCAATGGAATTTCTTATGGGAAGAAGCCTTAAGACTTCTCTTTATAACCTTGAAATGCAGAAGCAGGCTACAAAGGTCCTTAAGGATATGGGCATTTCTATAAACGGCATATACGAGTGCGAGCCTGACGCAGGTCTTGGCAACGGCGGTCTTGGAAGACTTGCTGCCTGCTATCTTGACGCTCTTGCTGCCGACGGCTATCATGCTACAGGCTATTCTATCTGCTATGAATACGGTATCTTCAAGCAGAAGCTGGAGGACGGCTGGCAGACCGAGCTTCCTGACAACTGGCTCCCGGGCGGCTCTGTATGGCTCGTTCCTGTTCCGTCAAAGGCTGTCGAGGTTCGTTTTGACGGCGAGCTTAAGGAATACTGGGACAATCAGTATCACTGCGTAACTCACGAGAACTACACATCAGTTATGGCTGTTCCATACGATCTGTTCGTATCAGGCTACAACAGCGAGGCAGTTTCAAAGCTCAGACTTTGGAAAGCTGAAATGGCTGACTTTGATATGTCAATGTTCAATCAGGGCGACTATCAGAAGGCTCTTAGCAAGAACATCATTTCACAGGCTATCACAAAGGTGCTTTATCCTAACGACAACCACGCAGAGGGCAAGTCACTCAGACTTAGACAGCAGTATTTCCTTTGCGCTGCTTCTATCGGCGATATCGTAAACCAGCACATGAGCGTTTACGGCACACTTGACAATCTCCATGAAAAGGTAGCTATCCACATCAACGATACTCACCCGACACTTGCTATCCCAGAGCTTATGAGAGTTCTTCTTGATGATTGCGGATATTCATGGGACAAGGCTTGGCACATCGTTACGAACACATTTGCATACACAAACCACACTGTAATGCCAGAGGCTTTGGAGAAGTGGGACTGCAACCTCCTCAAGAGCGTTTGCCCTAGAATCTTCTCTATCATTATCGAGATAAACGAGCGTTACTGCAAGGATCTTTGGGAGAGATACAAGGATCAGGCTAAGGTTTCACATATGTCTATCGTTGAGGACAACAAGGTGAAAATGGCTACACTTTGCGTACACGCTTGCCACAGTGTAAACGGCGTTGCAAAGATACACTCCGAGATAATCAAGAAGGAAACATTCAAGGACGAGTATCTTGACACACCAACAAAGTTCAAGAACGTTACAAACGGTATCGCATACAGAAGATGGCTCTATCAGTCTAACGAGGGTCTGACAGATCTTCTTTGCGAGAAGATAGGCGACGGCTTCCTCAAGAATGCCGCTGAGCTTTCTAAGCTTGCTGTATTCAAGGACGACAAGGACGTTCTTGACAGACTTGCAAAGATCAAGCTTGACAACAAGAAGAGTTTTGCAAAGTATGTAAAGAATCAGTACGGCGTTGTTCTCAACACTGACTCTATCTTTGACGTTCAGGTAAAAAGACTTCACGAATACAAGAGACAGCAGCTCAACGCTTTGAACATCATTGCACAGTACAATTACCTCAAGGCTAATCCAAACGCTGATTTTGTACCAAAGACATATATCTTTGCTGCAAAGGCTGCTCCTGGCTACTACATGGCAAAGCAGATCATCAAGCTTATCTGGAACATTTCTCAGGAGCTGAAAAAGGACAAGAAGCTCAACGAGAAGCTCAACGTTATCTTCCTTGAGGACTACAACGTATCACTTTCTGAGATACTCATGCCAGCGGCAAACATCTCTGAGCAGATCTCACTTGCAGGTACAGAGGCTTCAGGTACAGGTAACATGAAGCTTATGATAAACGGTGCTATCACACTGGGTACTCTTGACGGTGCAAACGTTGAGATACACGAGCAGGTAGGCGACGACAACATCATCATCTTCGGTATGAACGTTGACGAGGTAAACGCTTGCAAGTCAGGCTACAAGCCTATGGACATCTACAACTCCAACGCAGTTGTTAAGCAGGCTATCGACACACTTCAGTACGGCATCAACGGACAGCAGTTCAACGAGATCGCTGACAGCCTGAAGAACTCTGACCCATACATGGCTCTCAAGGACTTCGATTCTTACCAGAAGGCACAGGCTTACGCTTCTGAGTGCTACAAGGATCAGACAAAGTGGCAGAAGATGAGCCTTGCAAACATTGCAGGCGCAGGCATTTTCTCCGCAGACCGTTCTGTTGAGGACTACGCTAGAGATATCTGGGGTCTTTCAAAGTAATTTATTAATACAAAAAAATCATCGGACAGTTGCTTGGTGCGACTGTCCGATTTTTTGTACATATACGCAATTCATGAAACGATAAGTTTGTAAGACCAAAAGACGAGCGAAAGGAACGGGACGCCGAGAGCGTCGTCCCCTACATGGTTCGAGCGATGTTTATACAATGTGAAAATCAACATAAATAGTGACGTGGGAGAAAAGCGGGCTGTCGAGGGCGCCAGCCCCTACATTTTTTGACACACAAAAAAGGACGGCTTTTCTTCGCCGTCCTTTTGATTTTTAATTTAGTCCTCGTCAGCAAGTGCAAAATCTATCTTGCCCGAATTTACATTTGCGTTTATCACCTTTACTCTGATAGGGTCGCCCACACGATATTCCATGCCGTTTGTAAGGTTTTTCAGGCTCACCATATCGTCGCAGACATATTCGCCGTCAGGCATATTGTCCGTGTGAAGAAGTCCCTCACAGGTGTTCGGCAAGGCGATGAAAAGTCCGAACTCGACGGCTGACACCACAGTTCCGTCAAACTCCTCACCGATATGAGCGTTCATATACTCAGCCTTGTAGCAATCCTCACAGCTTCGCTCCACCTGCATTGCGGTAAGCTCCGTCTTTGTGGACTGGTCGGCTGAGGCGTAAACGAACTTGTTGAACTTTGTGGCGCACTCCTCTGCACTGCTGCCACTGAGAAAAGCTGACATTATCCTATGGATAGTCAGGTCAGGGTAACGTCTGATAGGCGAGGTGAAGTGTGCGTAATCCTCCAGCGCAAGTCCGAAGTGACCCACAGGTTCGGTGGAATATCTTGCCTTTGACATACTTCTCAGAACGATATTGTTCATGATAAGGTCGATATCAGTACCCTTTGCGGCTTTGAGTATCTCCGACATATCCCCAGGGCAAGCCTTTTCGCCCAGCTTATACTGGACGTTGAGCTTGACAAGCGCTTCTCTCAGAGATTCAAGCTTTTCGTCTGACGGCTCTTCGTGGATACGATAAACGAACGGCAGGTTATTATCCATGCCAAATCTTGCGGCACACTCGTTTGCAACAAGCATGAAGTCCTCTATTATCTCCTCGCTTCTTCCACGGGTACGCCTCTCAACGCCCACGCAGATATCCTCGTCATTGATGATAAGCTTGCTCTCAGAGGTTTCAAGCTCAGGACAGCCACGGTTTTTCTTGTTTTTATACAAAATATCCGCAAGCTCTTTTATAATAGGAAGCTGATCTGAAACCTCGGCATACTTTTCTTTAAGTTCAGCATCGTCACTGCCTGCCAAAAGTGAATTTATCTCGGAATAAACGCCCTTTACACGGGAGCGGATAACAGTTTTTGCAAACTTATAGTCTGTGATATTGCCCTGCTTGTCAAGTTCACAAAGACATGAGAACGCAAGTCTGTCCTCATTCGGATTAAGGGAGCAGATGCCGTTTGAAAGCTCCTTAGGGAGCATTGGTATAACACGGTTTGCGTAATAGACGCTTGTGCCACGTTTGAAAGCTTCGTTATCCAGTTGTGACTTTGGCTGAACATAGTGGGAAACGTCGGCAATGTGAACGCCAAGGAGATAACCTGTTTTGGTTCGTTCAACAGAAATTGCGTCGTCGATATCCTTTGTATCTGCGCCGTCAATGGTGAATATCGGCTTGTCACGGAGGTCAAGGCGGTTAGGTATCTCCTCTTTTATCCTTGAATAATCAGACACTTTCCTAGCCTCAAAGATGACCTCGCTTGGGAAAACAGGGGTCAGACCATTGACCTCAAGTACGCTCATTGCACAGGCAGAGGCTTTCATGGAGCTTCCATAGCTTGAAACTATCTCGCAGACGTGTTCAGAGTGCCTGTTTCCACGCTTTGTGACCTGCGCCACCACCTTATCGCCCTCATGTAGCTCAAGACGCATAGGGTTCTCAAAGGTCATTGCATATTTTGACAGCATATCAGGGACTATTTTCAGCACGCCGAACTCGCTCACAAGCTCCCCTGTGAACTTAGCAAAATTCTCCTCCACAATGCTCATGACCTCGCCCTCGGTGCAAGCTCCCTCGCCCTTGAACGTTCTCACAAGGACGATATCGTGTGGCATTGCGCCTTTGAGGTACTTGCCCACAACAAAAATTTCCTCGTCAGTGTCAAGATTTTTCACAAAGCCGTAGGTCTTATTGAGCCTTACCACCTCGCACTTGACGAATTTCTTAGGGTCAACGAGCCTTATGCCGAATTTATCTTCTATTATCTCGCCGTTTTTCTTCATTTTGTCAACGGCTTTTGTGAACTTTTCAAACTCAAAGCCCTTTCCTCTGCATGATCTCAGCAGTTCTTTGAAAGTCAGTGGCTTTTTGCCTGCTTTTTTTAACTTTGAGTATATTATTTTTCTGTAATCCAGTTTCATAAATTTCCTTTCTTTTTACTATTACTTTACTTTCCAAAAGAAAAAGCCCTGCACGGAGCAGGGCGGGCAATTATTTCTTGATCTGATAAATGATATTTACAGCAAGAGTTATCACGAATATCAGTATCGCACTTATCCTTGTCAGTCTGTTAAGCTTAGCGTCCTTGGTGTTTGAACCGTTCTTTCCATAGAAAGAATCGTTATATCCACCGCCGATAGCAGATGTAAGACCCTGCTCTTTGGTGTCCTGCGCAAGAACTACAAGTATGATAACGAGGCTGGCTACGATCAGCAGTGCGCCTGCAACGATCTCAATTACGCTCATTTTTGTTCCTCCAAAACATAATTATACATTTTAATATATTATAGCACACATCTTCTCAGATTGCAAGGGGTTTTCAGAATTTTTTCAATTCTTTTTGTAGTGCTACAATAGATATTGGACAAAATTAAGAAAAAAGAAAAGAGAGATAGGCAAAAATCTGATAAAATAAAGTTACCACACCAAATTCAAATCAGAAAGGAAGCCTATCTCTCATGAATAGTATAACACAAGATATGAAGTTTCGTCAATCCTTAATGAATTACGCAAAGAAATATGGAGTGAGCCGAGCAAGCAGAAAATACAATAAATCACGTTCATATATATATTTCTGGCTGAAACGCTGGGACGGAAGTGTGGAGTCCCTTGCAGTTAAATCACGCCGACCGCATCATCATCCCAATGAGCATACCAAGGAAGAAATAGATCTTATCAAAAGGTATCACAAACGGAACCCGACACTTGAGCTTCCCGAACTATGGCATCGTCTCAGAAAACAAGGGTATACACGCTGTCTTGAAAGTCTTTACAGGGTTATGAAAAAACTAGGAATGCTTCCGAAAAAGCCGAAGAAAGCGACGTATAAACCAAAGCCATACGAGCAGATGACATACCCCGGAGAGCGTATTCAGGTGGACGTAAAGGTAGTTCCGAGAAAGTGTATAGCTGACCCTGAGATGAAGCTGTACCAATACACGGCGATCGATGAGTATACCAGGATAAGATTTTTATACGGATATGAGGAGCAAAGCACCTATTCTTCAGCAGACTTTGTAAACAGGCTGGTGAAATGGTACAAACGCAGAGGAATAACGGTGAAATGTATTCAGACCGACAATGGATTTGAATTTACTAACCGCTTTTCGCCAAGCAAAAGAGACAAGAAAACGCTGTTTGAGAATACGCTCTCACAACTTGGCATTGAACACAAACTCATTCGTCCATATACGCCCAGGCACAATGGCAAAGTAGAGCGCAGTCACCGAGAAGATCACAACAAATTCTATTCGTGCCATAGGTTTTATTCCTGCGACGACTTAAACGTGCAGCTAGCTGCACGTTTAAGTCGAACAAACAACCGTCCTATGCGTCCCCTCAAATGGTTTTCGCCTATCGAATTTCTTAATAATAGTGTCCAATATGATTGACAAACCTACATTTTCAGAATTTTTTCAATTCTTTTTCTTTTTATCGGTGCTTTCAGCCTTTGAGGTGGTATCTTTCTGCTTCTCCACCTGCTGGATAACGGTGACATTTGTGACGTCAAGACGCTTTTTCAGAAGCTCTGTGACAGTTTTGAGCTGTTCATCGGTAAGAGCCTTGTTCTCATATAGCACCACTGCTATGCCATTAACTGTTGTGGGCGAGCCTACTGAATGGCTGCTCATGTGACCGCCTGCCGCACCTGTTATGTTTGGATAAACGATAGCAAGCTCCTCGGCGATATCGCTCATGTCGATATCATAGCTCTGATAGCTGTCAAGCTGTGCTTTCAGATTTTCATTCTCGGCTTTAAGGTCGTCGTTTTCTTTCTGCGCAAACACCTGTGCCACCTTGTTCTGTGTTTCCTCATCGTCGGCATTCTTTTCAAGCATCTTTTCGACCTCGTCAGCGGTAACACCGCTTTCCACCTCGGTCTGTGTTATCACAAGCTTATAATCCCCCAATCCGAAAGCTTTCAGCTCGCTTTGAAGCGCCTTTGTATCGGCAGTGCTTATCTTCTTGCCAAGAAGTGCCACTTCTATCATACGTTTATCGGTATCTATTGTTTTCTGCACTATCTGAGTGCCGTCAAAGTCAAAATTCTCGGTGATAAACTTCTCTGCACTGCTGTTATCCATTGTCTTTTTCACAATATCATAGCCAAGATAAATACTAGGCAGCATGGTAATAACTGTGATAAAAGCGATATTTCTGTGTATCTTTTTCAAAGCCTTCGGGGAAATATCGTTGCCGTGAGGCAGCCTTAAAAACTTCAGCACAACGATAGCCGCAAGGCAGATAAAAAAGCTGTTTATGAAAAAGAGATACAATGCTCCGCCGAAATAGTCAAGGCGGTGTCTTGCCAAGCCGTAGCCTGCGGTACAAAGAGGCGGCATGAGTGCTGTTGCGATAGCCACGCCGGGGATAACGTTGCTTTTCTCCTTACGGGTCTGACCTATTATGCCGGCAAGTCCGCCAAAAAGGGCAATAAGAACGTCCCACGCTGTAGGTGTGGTTCGGGCAAGAAGCTCGGAGGAGGCTGTGGTGATAGGTGAGATAGTAAAGTAAATAGTCGAGGTGATAAGGCAAATGACCACCTGTATGCCAAGTCTTATTGCCGCACCCTTTGAAAGAGTCAGGTCATTTGTGGCGATTCCATAGCCTATGGCTGTTATACCGCCCATAAGAGGCGAGATAAGCATAGCACCGATTATAACGGCGGTGGAGTTCATATTCAGACCTATGGAAGCTATAAGTATGGCAAGCATGAGGATACACATATTAGTACCCTGAAGCTTTGCGCCAGATATTATCGTATTATGTATCTCATCAGGGTCAGCCATATCCCAGCGCAGGCTGAACATATTTCTAAGCCCTTGTATAAATCTGCCTTCCTGTAATTTCAAATCTCAGACCTCCTCTGCTTATTTTACTGCACCCCATGCGATGTTCTGCAAACGCCTTGCAGAATCGGTGGTGCCTGCGCCTGTCTGCTGGATAAAATATAGTATGCAGAGCTGTTCTTTTGGGTCAATGCTGAAATAACAGCCCATCCAGCCGTCCCAGCCGAAAGAGCCTTCTGACTGGATAAGACCTGCGGTGGAAGGGTCGTCAAGGATACGCATGAAGTTACCGTAGCCGTGACCCTTTGTGCTGTCCCAGTTAAGGGTCTTGCGCTGTTCAGGTGTAAGACCGTTTCTTGTCATGAAATCGACCGTGTTTCTGCCGAGTATCCTCACGCCGTCAAGCTCGCCCTTATTCATAAGCATTTTGGCAAACTTTGCATAGTCCTCTACAGTGGAAACAAGACCTGCTCCGCCCGACTCAAAGGCAGGAGGTACAGTGTAATCAGTAAGGCAAAGGTGGAAGTGAGTGAACGGCTCGTTTCCTCCATTTTTGTATTCATAACACTGGGCAAGTCGGCTGTACTTTTCCGCTGGGATATAGAAACCTGTATCGTTCATACCGAGGGGTTCAAAGATCTCTTTTCTAAGAAAATCTCCGAACTTCATGCCAGAAACCACCTCGATAACAGCACCCATGATATCGGCAGATGCACCGTACATCCACTTTTCACCAGGGGTGAACATAAGAGGACGCTTGCCCATTTCCTTTGCGAAGCTCACAGTATCCAGAAGCTTTTCGCCCTTGAGATATTTTTCAGACTGCTCGCCCCAAAGCGCACCCATTTTCTGACCTGCAGGAGTGCCGTCAGGATAGGGGATACCGGAAGTCATGGTGAGCAGGTCGCCTATGGTTATATCTCTGTCAGCAGGACGCTCACCGTTCTCATCAAGAACCACAGGGTCGGAGAACTCAGTGATAAACCACTTGAGCAGGTGACGAGTGTCAAGCAGACCACGCTCGATAAGTATCATTGCGGCAGCGGCTGTGACAGGCTTTGACATAGAAAAGAGTCTGAAAATGCTGTCAGTTTTCATAGGGATATTTTTCTCCTTGTCAGCAAGACCAAAGCTTTTGAGATAGACAGTTTCGCCTTTATGGATAACGCTGAGAACTGAGCCTGAGAAAACACCCTTAGTTATCTCTTTTTGTGCAACAGCGTCGAGATATTTAAAATTTTCGTACATGATAGACCTCCATGTTATGATGTTTGATATATAGGATTATAACACAGTTCGTGTGGAAATGCAAGATTTTGTGTGGCAACAAAAAAATCCGCCCTACCACAGTAAGGCGGAATTAGGTGCAGGGGCACGCCCCTGCTGGCGGAGATGGAGAGATTTGAACTCTCGCTACGGTTTTGCCGTACTACCGCATTTCGAGTGCGGACCCTTCAGCCACTTGGGTACATCTCCTTGTGTCAACTATACTATTATACAAGTAATCACAAAAAAAGTCAAGCCCTTTGTGCAAATTTAAGCACAAAGAGCTTGTCAATTATCTATTGCTGAGCACGCCTCTGCATCTCCTTAACATATGCAAGCGTTTCAGGAGTGTAACCTACCATTGCGTTGGGACAACATTGGGAAAGCAATTGCATAAGCCCCATGGCGGTGTCCTTGCCCTTGGCATATACGTTAAAACGCAGTACATTCTTCTTGTGCTTCGTGCAGACGATTATCTCGTTGGTGTAGCTGATGAAATTCATACTCGCTGTGTGCTGGTAAATGCCGTAGGCTTCCTCTCGCCAGCACATCTGAAATGGCACTTTCTTGTTGGCAAGCACCCTGTCGGATACGATAATATAATCGTCCTGATATTGTATGTTGGCGTAAAGCTCGTCAGCCTGCTGTAAAAGATCGGGATTGGCTTTGAATATGCCGCTCTTTTCAGGGTGCGTCCTCCGTGACGTACCAAATATAAGAAATATAACACCAGGCGTAAGCGCAAAAAGTCCAAGTATCAATACGCTGTATTCACCGGCTACTACCGCCGCAAATGAGATAAATCCACCCATTAGCGTGAGTATCACACCGCCAACTATCATTGCTATCATTCTTTTTCGTATGTTGGCAAATACTACTTCTCGTCCCATTTTCGTTACCCCTCTTTATTTTTTATCCGTGATTCTGCTTTGCCACAAGGCTCTCGCCACAGTATATCTTCCTGAGCTTCGGCTTCTCTATCTTGCCCGTCGGGTTTCTCGGTATGTCTGCAAAAATTATCTTGTGCGGACGCTTGTATCTCGGAAGCTTCTGGCAGAACGCCATTATCTCTTCCTCTGTGCATGGGTGATCTGGCTTTAGTTCGATTATTGCCGCCGCTATCTCGCCCAAACGCTGGTCAGGCAGACCAATTACTGCCACGTCCCTGATAGCGTCGTGACTTCTCAAAAAGTCTTCTATCTGTACAGGGTAAAGATTTTCTCCACCACTTATAATAACGTCCTTTTTGCGGTCAACAAGGTAAATAAATCCGTCCTCGTCCTCCTGAGCCATGTCGCCAGTGAAAAGCCAGCCGTCTTTGAGAGTTTCAGCCGTCGCCTTTGGATCTCTGTAGTAGCAGGTCATAACGCCAGGACCTTTTACGCAAAGTTCGCCAACTTCGCCACGCTTTACAGTGTTGCCCTTATCATCAACTATCTTGACCTTCCAGCCAAAGCCTGCCTTGCCTATTGCGCCTACCTTGTCAATGTTATCCACACCAAGGTGTACACAGCCGGGACCTATAGATTCGCTAAGACCATAGTTAGTGTCATATTTGTGGTTAGGAAAAACCTTTTTCCAGCGTGCAATAAGTGACGGCGGAACAGGCTGTGCGCCTATGTGCATAAGCCTCCACTGTGAAAGCTCATACTTTGAAAGTGTCACCTCGCCGCTGTCGATAGCGTCAAGGATATCCTGTGCCCAAGGCACAAGAAGCCATACTATAGTACACTTTTCTCTTGAAACGGTATCAAGGATAAACTCAGGCTTCACGCCCTTGAGAAGCACCGCCTTGCCTCCTGAGATAAGGCTTCCGAACCAGTGCATCTTCGCACCTGTATGATAAAGCGGAGGGATACAAAGGAAAACGTCCTCCTTTGTCTGACCGTGATGATTCTGCTCAACTCTTGCGGCGTGCATAAGGCTCTCGTGATTGTGCAGGATAGCCTTCGGGAAGCCTGTTGTGCCTGACGAGAAGTAGATAGCCGCATCGTCCTCGTCAGTAAGCTCTATGTACGGAGTAGTGCTTGCACAATTTGCAGTGAGCCTGTCATAATGCTCTGCAAATGACGGACAGTTCTCGCCAACATAGAAAAGAAGTCTGTTCTTGCTTATCTCATCAGCTATCTCCTCAACTCTGCCGATAAATTCAGGACCAAATACAAGAATATCCACCTCGGCAAGGTCAAGACAGTATTTTATCTCCTCTGGAGTGTATCTGAAATTCAGCGGCACTGCAAGCGCACCCGTCTTGAGGATACCAAAATAAATAGGCAGCCATTCAAGACAGTTCATAAGCAGGATACCCACCTTGTCACCCTTTTTTACCCCACGGGATAAAAGCAGATTGGCAAAGCGGTTAGCCTTTTCGTTGAAAACGCTCCAGGTTATCTCACGGCGATAATGACAGACTGGGTTAGGCTCGATAAGCTCATATTCCTTCCAAGTCACACGTCTGGTTTCTCTGATCTCAGGATTGACCTCTACCAGAGCAACATCGTTTCCGAACTCTCGTGCGTTACGCTCCAGTATCTCGGTTATAGGCATACAAAAACTTCCTTTCATAATTAAAAGCTTGAAAGCTAGAAAACTTAAAAGCTTAAAAGTATTCACAAACATATATGTTATTATTTTATCATATGATGACAAAAAAGTAAAGAGATTTAAAACAGAATAAGTGACAAAGTGAAAGATAAATAATTGTGGAGTTTTTACAGAAGAAAAGTGTTTGCCCCTACCTGAATTTGAGCGAATACCGTCAAAAAGATAACCAACAAAAAAGACAGCCCCACATGGGAGCTGTCCCTTAACTTAAAAAGTGTACCGTTTCAGATCTTATTCTTCTGCCTTTTCTTCCTCTTTGCTCGTCTCAGCCGCTTGCTGTGCCTTGAGAAGATCCCTGATCTCTGTAAGAAGCACTATGTCCACCGGTGGCTCTGCCGGCTTTTCAGGCTCTTCATGCTTGCCAAGTGACGCAAGCTTGTTTATGACCTTCATTATTACAAAAATAACGAACGCCATGATTATGAAGTTTATCACTGCCGTCAGAAATGCGCCGTAGTTTATGTACTGATTTCCAAGCAAATGTATCTTGCCCTCTACGTCAGCACCGCCTATACAGCCTATTATCGGGTTGATAAAATTCTCCGTAAATGACGTCACGATACCCTGAAACGCAGCGCCTATGATAACGCCCACTGCCAAGTCCATGACGTTTCCTTTGAGAGCAAACGCCTTGAACTCATTTACAAACTTCTTGATAAATCCTTTTTTCTTCTCTTCCATAACGGTTACGACCTTTCGTTTTTTGTTCCGAGCCACGCTCTTATGGTCATTTTATCACATATTTTGACCATTTTCAATAGTTTTTCTACAAAATCGTACGGTTTTACGTCGTTTTGCCCATATATGTTAATACGCTGTAAATGCTTTGTAAACAAACATGAAAAGGTATTGCATTTCCCGAAATGGTGTGCTATAATGATTAAGCTGTTTGAGTGAGGGACATGACGATGGGATATAGCCAAGAGGTAAGGCAGCGGACTTTGACTCCGTCATTCCGATGGTTCGAATCCATCTATCCCAACCAAAAACAAGCTAAATCGAACAAACATTGGGGTGTCGCCAAGTGGTAAGGCAACGGACTCTGACTCCGTCATTCCGAAGGTTCGAATCCTTCCACCCCAGCCACAAAAGACCGTAGATTTTTTCTGCGGTCTTTGTTTTTTTATACATTCTTTCAGCAACCAAAAGAGAGGTTTTGCAACTGAGTATAAGTAAACATAAAAAACAAAATGTGAACAAAAATAATTCGGAATTGCGTGTTTACAAACTGGTAAAAATGTGTTATACTTAAAGTGCAAAAGAATTTCATCAAAGGAGGTCTGAAAATGAAAAAGATAATAAACAGAAAAAATGCAGCGGCAGTGGCTTGTGCCGCTATGATGATATGTGCGGCAGGTGCTGTGCCTGACAGCGTGCTAAGTGTGAGTATGCCTGTGCAGGCGGCCGAAGCTGTGGAGCAGACAAGTCTGCCTCAGGTCACAGGGCTGACATCTAAAACGCCTGATATAAGCTCAATAAGACTTAGCTGGAACGCTGTGAGCGGTGCGGACGGCTATTCTGTGGGAATGCGTTCAAAGGGTCAGTATCCTGAGATAGCAGACGTTACGGACACTACATATCTTGTTACAGGTCTGCCTGCGGCAACGAGGGAGAACTTCAAGGTAAGAGCCTATAAGATAGTGAACGGTCAAAAGGTCTATGGCGACTATTCAGTGAACTACAATTCCGCCACAAATCCACGCCCTATAAGCGGTCTTAAAGCTCAGACGGGCAATGCTTCCGTCAGCCTTTCATGGAAAAATGTGGGCTGTTCAAACTATCGTGTCTTTATGCTGAAAAACGGCAAGTGGACGCAGATAGCGCAGACGGATACAAACAGCTACACTGTCATAGGACTTGACGCAGGAAGCTATAAATTTAAAGTAAGAGCCTGCAAGCGTGACGATAAGGGTGCAAATCACTACGGCAAATATTCGCAGGAGATAACGGCACAGGCTGTCATGGTGAACAAGGTCACTGGTCTGACATCTAAGACCCCTAACACAAGTTCTATAAAGCTTAGCTGGAACGCTGTGAGCGGTGCGGACGGCTATTCTGTGGGAATGCGTTCAAAGGGTAAATATCCTGAGATAGCTGACGTGAAAGGCACGACCTACACTGTCAAGGGTCTGCCTGCGGCAACAAGGGAGAATTTCAAGGTAAGAGCATATAAGATAGTAGACGGAGTTAAGATATACAGCGACTACTGTGAAAACTACAATTCCGCCACAAATCCAAGGAAGGTAACAGGAGTAAAAGCTTCTGACATCACCGCTTCTACACTTGACCTTAACTGGAAGTCTGTAGGCTGCACAAGCTACAAGGTGTTTATATACACAAATGGCAAGTGGAAGAACATAGCTTCATCTACGGTAAATTCCTGCGCAATAAACGGACTTTACGCAAAGACTACATACAGATTCAAGGTAAGAGCCTGCAAGACGGACGATAAAGGTTCAAATCACTATGGAGCATATTCCGAGGAGATAACCGTCAAGACCCCAGACCACACTGTCGAGGTCATAAACGGCATGAGCTATGTTGACGGAGTTCTTTTGGCGAACAAAACATATTCCCTCCCTGCAAGCTATGACCCAAAGGGTCTGACCAAAGAAACATCAGCGGCATTCAAAAAGATGCAGACCGCTGCATATAAAGACGGCATAAGCCTGTGGGTATGCTCAGGATACCGCTCTTATTACGATCAGAGGTACCTTTATGATATGTACTGCAACCGTGACGGCAAGGCTGCGGCAGACAAATACTCCGCAAGACCCGGCTACAGCGACCATCAGACGGGCATGGCAATAGACGTAAACAACGCCAGCGACTCATTTGGCGGCACAAGAGAAGCCAAGTGGCTTGCCAACAACTGTGCGAAATATGGTTTTATAATTCGTTATCCAAAGGGCAAGGAGGCTTACACCGGTTATCAGTACGAGCCTTGGCATATAAGATATGTAGGCACGCCTTTAGCACAAAACATAACCAACAGCGGACTTTCTCTTGAAGAATACTTCGGGATAACTTCGCAATACAAGGATTGACATATGGTTTAGACCGCTGTTCACGGGCATCTGTGGGCAACGGTTTTCTGTTATTTTCCTTGCTCACTTATCACTTGAAATCTTGCATTTCAACATGATCTGTGTTATACTATATTTAAGGCAATACCGCACAAAGATTGTGCGTCAGATGCGTAGTCAGATTTTTGTGTGATATGACGGAAAATCTGCAAGCAGATGGCGTGCAAAGCCGTCAGGCGGGCTTTGTGCGGTGTTGCCTTGTATATTTCCACTAAGGAGGTCATCTCTATGCTTCTTTCAGGTAAGACGGCCGTTCTCGGCGTCAGCGGCAGTATTGCGGCTTACAAGATCCCAACTTTAGCAAGACTGCTTAAAAAGCAGGGCTGCAATGTTCAGGTACTCATGACACAGAACGCCACTCAATTTATAAACCCTATCACTTTTGAATCCCTTACAGGCAACAAGTGCCTTATAGATACTTTTGACAGAAATTTTCAATACAGTGTTGAACACGTTGCTCTTGCAAAGCAGGCTGACCTTGTTATGATTGCTCCTGCTTCCGCTAATGTTATCGGAAAGATAGCATACGGCATTGCTGACGATATGCTCACCACCACTGTCATGGCTTGCCCTTGCAAGAAAATGATATCCCCTGCCATGAACCACAATATGTATCACAATCCTATTGTGCAGGACAATATCCGGAAGCTCGAGCGTTTCGGCTACGAGATGATCGCTCCTGACAGAGGTATGCTTGCAAACGGTGATGACGGCGACGGCAGAATGCCTGAGCCTGAGGTGTTGTTTGAATACATTCTTCGGGAGCTTGCCTGTGAAAAAGATCTTGCCGGCAAAAAGGTTCTTGTGACGGCTGGTGCGACCATGGAGGCTATCGACCCTGTGCGGTACATCACTAATCATTCAAGCGGAAAAATGGGCTGTGCGGTGGCTAAAGCGGCTATGCAAAGAGGTGCAAAGGTGACGTTGGTGGCAGGTCACATGGAGGTTTTGCCGCCTATGTTCGTGGACGTTGTGAACGTAAAGTCTGCGGCGGATATGTTTGAAGCTGTCACAAAGCTTGCTCCTGAGCAGGATATTATCGTAAAGGCGGCGGCTGTGGCTGACTACACGCCTGTTGCGGTGGCTGACAACAAGATAAAGAAGTCTGACGATGATATGAAGATAGAGCTAAAACGCACGAAGGATATCCTTGGCTATCTAGGTCAGCACAAACGTGACGGTCAGGTCATATGCGGTTTTTCCATGGAAACGCAGGACGTTATCAAGAACTCTGAGAAAAAGCTCACCAACAAAAACTGCGATATGATATGTGCAAACTCACTAAAGACCGCTGGCGCAGGCTTCAAGACGGACACTAACGTTATCACCCTTATCACTGAGGGCGGTGCTGTGGAGCTGCCTATTATGACCAAAGAGCAAGCCGCTCACAGGATACTTGACGAGCTTGCGAAAATGATATAAGTGTATGATAATATGTACAGATAAACAGATCACGAAGGGAAATACGCCATATGAAACGTATTGAGATATATGAAAACGGCATTAATATAGTATTTGAG
The DNA here is from genome assembly GCF_000723465.1 of Ruminococcus bicirculans (ex Wegman et al. 2014). Classification (GTDB taxonomy): domain Bacteria; phylum Bacillota; class Clostridia; order Oscillospirales; family Ruminococcaceae; genus Hominimerdicola; species Hominimerdicola aceti. The sequence goes on along the minus strand of NZ_HF545617.1, from coordinate 432,263 downwards.
ATAACAGACGAGAACGAGGCAAAGCTTCTGCACTTCTCTGCTCTGCCTTTTGATGAAGCCAAGACGGCTTCATACATGGGGCTTAAAACTTTCAGACCTGTAGAGATACAGGCGAGCGGTATCGACCGCCCTGACGAGCGTCACGGCAACAAATATATCGTGACCGCTCCGGGTTGGAGAATGAAGTTCAAGGACTTCCGTGATGTGAACAATGATTACGGCAGAAAGCTTGAACTTGTGACATTTGATGAGGGCACAGGTCTTGAAGCTGTGTCCCACTATCAGTTTTACACCGGCACGTCTGTTGTACGCTGTTGGACTACCCTCACAAACAAGGGCAGCGAGGTGCAGACCATTGAATATATATCCTCCTTTGCGCTGACGGGCGTAGAAAAAGAGGGGCTTAAAAAGCCTGAGGACAAGATGAAGATATGGGTATGCCACAACTCATGGCAGCGTGAATTGCAGTGGCAGGACTACACCCTTGAACAGGTGGGGCTTGCGTCCTCTGCTAAGCCTACGGAACAGCGTTCATCAAAGGTATTTGCCTGCACAAACGTTGGAAACTGGTCGGCAAAGGAATACATACCAATGGGTGTGCTTGAAAACACAGAAGCAGGCTCGGTGCTGTTTTGGCAGATAGAGCAAAACGGCTCTTGGCACTGGGAGCTTTCGGACGTGGGAGGACACTTCTATTTACAGCTTTCTGGGCCGTCGGAGATAGAGTCCCACTGGTATAAAAACCTTGTGCCTAACGAGAGCATAGAAAGCGTGAAATGTGCAGTAGGCTCGGTGACAGGAAGCTTTGATAAGGCTATGGGCGAGCTGACGAAATACCGCAGAAAAATACGTCGCCGCAACAAGGATAATCAGAGGCTTGCGGTAATATTCAACGACTACATGAACTGTCTGTGGGGCGACCCTACGGCAGAAAAGGAGTTTCCCCTTGTGGACGCTGCGGCAGAAGCAGGCTGTGAATATTTCTGCATTGACGCAGGCTGGTATGCTGACGGCTTTTGGTGGGACGAGGTCGGTGAATGGAAAGAGAGCAGAAAGCGTTTTCCTAACGGCGTAAAGGAAGTTGCCGACTATATCCGCAAAAAGGGCATGATACCCGGGCTTTGGCTTGAAATAGAGGTCATGGGAATAAAGTGTCCGCTTGTGGACAGCGTTTGCGATGACAGTTGGTTCTTCACACGTCACGGCAAGAGAGTCTATGACAGAAGCCGTTATCAGCTTGATTTCAGGAATCCGAAAGTCCGTGCTCACGCTGACGAGGTAATAGACAGGCTCGTTTCGGAATACGGCATTGGCTACATAAAAATGGATTACAACATAGAGCCTGGTATAGGCACTGAGCAGAACTGCGACAGCGTTGGCGAGGGTCTGTGGGGTCATGAAAAGGCTTACCTTGAATGGCTTGACGGTGTTTTTGCTCGTCACCCTGACCTTATTATAGAAAACTGCTCCAGCGGTGGACTCAGAATGGACTATGCGATGCTTTCAAGATACTCCATTCAGTCCACATCAGATCAAGACGATTACAAAAAATACTGCACCATTGCGGCGAACTCCCCTACTGCCCTTTGCCCTGAGCAATCGGCTATCTGGGCTTATCCTATCACATCAGGTGACAGAGAAGAAGTTGTTTTCAACATGATAAATGCAATGCTTCTGCGTATCCACCAGAGCGGTCACCTTGGCAACATCGACCCTGAGCGCAAGGCGCTTGTTAAAGAGGCTATCAGCGTTTACAAGAAGATAAGGGCGGACATAAAGGAAGCAGTGCCGTTCTGGAGCTTGGGACTGTCCAAATTTTCGGACGACTGGGTATCTCTCGGTCTGAGAAACGGCAACAAGGCTTATCTTGCCGTATGGAGGAGAGAGGGCAAGAGCGACACCTGCGTTTTGCCTATCGACTTCCTCAAGGGTGTTGACGCAAGGGTGAAGTGCATTTATCCTGATTTCAGCGAAACCCCTGTGGAGTTTTCAAAGGCGACAGGCAATGTTTCTGTTAAGTTTGACAGACCTTATATGGCTAGACTTTTTGAGATAGAGTGGTAAAAAAAGTTACCTGCCAATAAGGGTAACTTTTCCCCACACCGCACCTTTTGATTTGTCCGATTTTACGGACAGTTGCTCGCCTGTGGGAGATATTATCGCTGATATTCCGCAGTTTCCTGCACGGAGGACATATCTTCTGTTCTCAACGGCTCGCATTATGCAGTGGCGGTAATGCTGTTCACGGGCGGAGCTTTTGCCAAACCATGAATCGTTGGTGGAAACGCAAATTATCTGTGCGCCCTGCTCTTTCTGTCGGCTCACAAGGCTTGGAAAAATGGACTCTATGCAGATAACAGAGCCTATGGTCATGCCGTCTGAGGCGAGGGGCTTGGTGCGTCTTTCGTCTGCACATTCGCTCATAGTGTCAAGGTGGAAAATGCCTGCAAAAGGTGTCTTTTCACCGAAAGGCACAAGCACTTGTTTCAGGTAGGGCGAAGACGCAATGCCGTTTTTATCATAGGCGAAAAGAGCGTTGTAATCCTTGCCGTTTTCAAGATAGAACGAGCCTGTCACAAGGGTACACCCATGGGTGGCGGCAAAGTCTGATATAAGGGAAAATTCTTTTAGCTGTTCGTCATAGTCTTTCGACACGGCAGTTTCAGGAAGCAGAACAAGATCAGTACCCCACCGCCAACAGCTTTCCATTATAGAAAGATAGGAGCGTGCTGAGTCAAGGGCTTTACGGTGTGATTTTTCCCTGCCCTCCAGACTATCCTGTGCGCAGATAACGTCTATCTGAGGGTAGATGTTATCAAGCTTTTTGTCGAGGTTTATGGAATAAAGTCCGTAGCTTAAATTTGCCCCCTGCAAAAGCAGTGCAAAGGCGGTGTAGGCAAAACGCTTTTTGCTTGTATATATCTCCCCATGCAGACCGTTGAGCAGGAAAATTATAAAGCTTGTAAGGCGGCAGCTTATGAGCGTGGCGGATTGCAAAAGCAGTGGCGAACTTGTTACAGATAGCCATGCCGCAGACCACGGAAACGCCAAAATCGGAACTTTCTCTTGAAGCCACTCCCCTGCTGTCAAAAGCAGGCAGAGCAAAACTATCTCAGACAAACGGTGTTTAAGATGCGGTCGCAGGGGCAGGAAAAGGCTCAGTGGAAGATACATAAGGATACACTCCCACAAGGTCAGACCTAACCACGCTAAAGTGGCAAGAGGTATAGAGGCAAAGGACGGCAGAGGACATATTTTCCATATGGTGAGCATAAAAGTGAGCTGAAAAAGATAATATGGTACAAAAAAGCACAGAAAATCAAGCCTGAAAGCCTTTTTTTCATGGCAGACTGACAGGCAATGCACCATTGGCGCAAATATAAAAAAAGCAAGCCACGGCAAATTCAAGATAGATTGCATAAGTGCGCTCACTATACCCGTGAGGGCGAGGAACGCTCTCCGTGAGATTTTGGGGTCAATTATTTTCGAGATATTCATGTAAATATTATGACCCGAAAGTCGCACATAATTCACAAAACTATAAAGGGAGGCAGTAAATTGGAGATCTTTATTCCGCAGTTTGTCAGGACGGCTCTTGACAGGCTGAATGAGTGCGGCTACGAGGGATATATAGTCGGTGGCTGTGTAAGAGATAGTTTGCTTGGCAAAAAGCCTCATGATTACGATGTCTGCACAAACTGCACCCCTGACAAAATGCTTGAAGTTTTCGCAAATTTCCGCACTATTGAAACCGGGCTAAAGCATGGCACGCTCACTGTTTTGATAGAGGGCGAGCCGGTGGAGATAACCTGTTATCGCAGTGACGGAGAGTATATAGGGCATAGAAAGCCTGCTCAGGTGACATTTGAAAGCTCGCTGGAGGAGGACTTAAAACGTCGTGACTTTACGGTGAACGCTATGGCATACTCACCGAAAGAGGGGCTTATTGACCTTTACGGTGGACAAGGCGACCTTGCAAGGGGCGTTATAACATGCGTTGGCGAGCCTGAAAAGCGTTTTGACGAGGACGCTTTGAGGATATTAAGAGGGCTGAGATTTTCTTCATGCCTTGGGTTCGAGATCGAGGAAAAGACCTCAAAGGCTATACTTGAACAACGTGAGCTTTTAAAAAGCATTTCTGCCGAACGCATTGCGTCGGAGCTTAAAAAGCTTCTCTGCGGAAAGGGTGCAAGGAAGATATTGCTTGACTATCGTGAGGTCATAGCGGTGTTCATACCTGAGCTTCGGGAAAGCTTTGATTTCAGGCAGAACAATCCCCACCATTTCCTTGATGTTTACGGTCACATTTGTTTGAGCGTTGAGAACGTCAGACCACAGTGGCAGATGAGGCTTACTATGCTTCTTCACGATATTGGCAAGCCGAGAATGCACACTGTTGACGAGAACGGCATTTCCCACTTTAAAAAGCACCAGTTCCAGGGGGCTTACATGGCGGAGAAGATATTAAAAAGGCTCAGGATAGACAATGCGTCGGCGAAATATATTTATGAGCTTATATGGGAGCATGACAACAGGATACCTGCCACGAAAAAGTCGGTGCGGAGATTTATGGCTCAGCATGACTTTGACTTTGTTATGGATTATCTGGAGGTGCGCAGGGCTGACACATATGCCCAGTCGGACTACAAACGGCAGGAAAAGCTTGCAGAACTTGACCATATCGCAGAGCTTGCAATTGAGATAAAAGAGGACAACGAGTGTATCCACATTTGCGACCTTGACATAAACGGCAAAGATCTTATACAAATGGGCTTTGGCGGAAAGAATATAGGCATTGGGCTGGAGCTTGCATTGAATGGTGTTATAGACGAAAAGGTGGAAAACAAAAAAGAGGAGCTGAAAGGCTACATTGAAAGCAACTTCAAAAGGCAGGATAAAGATAATACTTAAAGGGTTGGCACTTGTGCTGTGGTGCGTGGTGATATTCATGTTTTCGGCAAACAATGCTGACGAGTCCAACAAGCAATCAAATGCGGTGTTTAACGCAGTGATAGAATTTGTCAACCCTGTATATGACAGCCTTGACACTACAGCGCAGGCGGAATACAAGGACACCGCCACGTTCATCATAAGAAAGCTTGCGCATTTCAGCGAATACGCCTTGCTTGGAATACTGGCTTTTATAAATCTTGCTATGGTGAAAAAGCTTGGATACAGAGGGCTTTTTGCGGCAGTTTTTTCTTGCATCTACGCTTCAAGCGATGAGATACATCAGCTTTTCGTGCCGGGGCGTGCAGGGCAGGTGCGTGATGTTCTTATTGACACAAGCGGTGCAGTGGCAGGAATTTTACTTGCCATACTAATACGAAAAATATGGCTTAAAAGCCGTGAGAAAAAATCGTGATAACAAAAAATATCCGTGGGGGCATTTCGCTCTCACGGATATTTTATTCTAGCAAAACCTATTGCAAATCATATCGTGACCCATTGGTATCGCCTCATTCAAAGCCTTGGCTTTACTTAAATCACTTTATCTCAAGTCTTTTGGTTTCAGGCTTTACCTCCTGCATCTTTGGCAGGTCAAGGGTCAGGATACCATTCTTGTACTCTGCGGTGATATTGTTGGTATCAATGCCTGTAAGGTCAAAGCTTCTCTGATAAGAACCGTATGTCCTCTCACGGCGGATATACTTGTCTTTCTTATCCTCTGTCTCTGCCTTATGCTCAGCGGTAAGAACAAGATCATTGCCTGAGATGTCAAGCTTGATATCGTCCTTATCAAAGCCCGGAAGCTCTGCTTCCATTACATATTTGTCGCCCTCGTCCTTGATATCGGTCTTGAAGCTCTGGAGTGCATTTTCTCCAAAGAAATCATTCTCAAAATCATGGAATGCGTTAAACAGGTCGTAACTCTTTCTTTCAAATGGTGTAAGTCCAAACATATAAATTCCTCCTTGATGTGTTATATCTTAATTTATCTTGTAAGCTTTATCATTTATTCTGCTCTTCCATTGGTATCATTTCCTTTCTTCATTGTCTTTATGATACCCCTGCTATATGTTCATTGTGTGAAGATGTTGTGAACATTAGCTGAATTTTAGCGCTCTCATTATGCGAGTGCTAGCATATCAGTTTTATGAGTGCTAAAGCAATGTCATGACATGATATGATAATCAGCGGGCGAACGCTGTTCGCCCCTACTGCGTCAACGCCTATCACTGCTTATCGAAGCGGTCTTTAAGAAGCTTCAAGGCTTTCTTTTCTATCCTTGAAACATAGGAACGTGAGATACCAAGGCGTTTTGCGACTTCTCGCTGCGGCAGTTGCGGCTGACCGAAAAGGCCATAGCGCAGAGTGACTATCTGTCTTTCACGCTCATCAAGGGAGCTTTCGATATAGCGGTAGAGCTGTTCACTGCGAATGGAAAGCTCTATTTTGTCGGCAACATCCTCTCCGTCTGCGATTATGTCGATAAGGCAAAGCTGATTGCCGTCCTTATCGGAGTCAACAGGCTCGTCAAAGTGGATATCGTTGGCAGATTTTTTCTGGGAGCGGAAGTGCATTAGTATCTCGTTCTCCACGCACCTGCTCCCATAGGTGGCGAAGCGACAGCCTTTCTTGTGGTCAAATGTTGACACAGCTTTTATTAGACCGATAGTGCCGATAGAGATAAGATCCTCCTGATCTGTGGAATTTGAATAATACTTTTTTATAATGTGTGCCACAAGACGGAGATTGTGTTCGATAAGCTTATCCTTTGCCGCCTTGTCACCCTGCGCCATTCTCTCAAAACACTCACGCTCCTCCTTCGCTGAAAGCGGTTTTGGAAACACGCTGCGGCTGTCAAAATGCAGTGCGAAAAATAGAAAATTCCCCGTAAGCAGTTCAAACAGTGCTGAAAACATATTTGTCCCTCCTTATATAAAGTATCGCTCATACGCTTTTTAATCATATGATTTTTAGGGATTGTACTATTCTGATTTTGACATAAGGTCGCAAAATGTTTCTGATTTGTTAAATTTGCTGAAATATTGATCGTCTTGTTTGCTAAAATCACGAATATTGTTAACGTTTTGTAAACAGACGGCATTTTACTTTTATCATTAATCAAAGGGTGATATAATTATATCAGATAGGTATGTTTTTTGGGGGTGAGCGCTCATGACAAGCATAAAAGGACGATCGGTATTCGGAAGCATTGCAAGAGGAAAGCTGACCTTTTATCATCGTGACGAATTTATCATCAACAAGATAAAAGTGTCCGACCCTGAACTTGAATACAAAAAATATGTCAAGGCTAAAAACGCTGCTCTTGTGGAGCTTGGGGAGCTTTATGACCGTGCAAGGTTAAGCGTTGGGGAAGGCGACGCTCAAATATTTGTGATACACCAAATGCTTATCACCGACGAGCAATACGACAGCAGTATTCGCACAAAGATACTTGACGAGCATTTCAATGCCGATTATGCAGTTGCAAGCACTTCAAGAAGCTTTGCGGAGATGCTGGCACAAATGGACAGCGAATATATGCAAAGCAGAGCGGCTGACGTCAAGGACGTTTCAAACAGACTTTTAAGACACATATTAAACTGTGCCGACAAGCTTCCCATACTCAGAGAGAATGCCATTATCTGTACCGGCGACCTTATGCCCTCAGAAACCCTGCTCATGGACAAGACGAAGATAAAGGGCTTCTGCACAAGGTCCGGTTCTGTGAACTCTCATACTGCGATACTTGCGAAAAATCTTGGCATACCTGCCATTGTGAACGTTGGAGCGGAGCTTTCTGACGAATACGAGGGCAAGGAAGCCGTTCTTGACGGCTACAGCGGAACGCTTTACATAGAGCCTGATGAGCATACTCTCAGACAGCTTGAATACAAGGAAGCCGTTGAGGGCAGGAAAAAGGAACTTCTCACAAGGCTCAAAGGCAGAAAAAACATCACTCGTGACGGACATGAGATAAAGATATATGCGAATATACTCAACTCTGAGGAGCTTGAATTGGCGGTAAAAAACGACGCAGGGGGGATAGGTCTTTTCAGAACAGAGTTTATGTGCTTTGACAGACCTGCTTTTCCTGACGAGGATTTTCAGTTTTACACCTACCGCAAGGCATTGGAGGCAATGGAGGGTAAAGAGGTCATAATAGGCACTTATGATATAGGTGCAGACAAGATACCAGATTGTGCAGACATGAGTGCTGAGAGAAATCCCTCTATGGGCTGTAGAGGCATACGATTTTGTCTTGAAAGAGAAAGCATATTCAAAACACAGCTAAGGGCGTTATACAGAGCGTCTGTTTACGGACAGCTTTCAATACTTCTGCCTATGGTCATAGACGTGAGCGAGATACTGAGAGTGAAAGAGCTTATCGTGCAGGTCAAGGCAGAGCTTATAAAAGAGGGCAAGAAATTTGCCGACAATGTTAAGCTCGGGGCAATGATAGAGACCCCTGCGGCGGTGATGACAAGCGATATCATAGCCAAAGAGGTGGATTTTTTCAACATCGGCACTAACGACCTTGAGCAGTTCACCTTTGCACTTGACAGGCAAAACCCATGTTATGACAGGGTATCACCGAAAAATCACAGGGCACTGCTTAGAATGATAAAAATGGTGTGCGACAACGCCCATGCAAACGGCATAAAAGCAGGCATCTGCGGTGAGATAGCAGGCGACCCAACGCTCACAGAGATATTTCTGGAGCTTGATGTGGATATGCTGTCGGTAGTTCCGTCAAGGGTACTGCCGCTGAGAAAGGCGGTAAGGAGCATAAGTCTTAAAGACCCGAAAAAGGCAGAGAATGACCTGAAGCTGTTTTTATAAAAAGGATAATTTTCCTCATTTCATATAGGCGGTGGAATACGTTATCGTGCGTGTTCCACCGCCTTTTTGCTTTGCTTGCAAATACGCTAATAAGGAGAGCGAACTGTTCACCACTACAGATATTTAAACAAAGAATGTATTTTATCTTATGGTCTGTATGGTTGTCTTATGAAAATCTTAAGCGTTTCTTAAAGCGGTTGACAGTTGGAACGGGCTATGATAAACTTATATACGCCACTAAAAAATACGTCTGAAAAAGATAAAACACAAGGAGGAGAAACTTTGAAACTAAGAAACATAAACAGAGGTCTGGTTCTTGGCGGTGTGCTTGCGCTGGGCGTTGTATGCTACACAGCGTATGATAACAACCAGTTCAAGACTTCCAAGCCTGAGATAGAACAGACCATGAGGGATTATATCGCAGACTTGACAAGTGCAAACGTTGGAAGCAGTGATAAGTTAAAAAGTCAACTTACAGATTTTGTGGATAAGCATTATGCTGACTACACCACTTCTGACAATGAGTACGCTTCGTCAAAGTCAGGACTTCTGGACGAAATAAACCAAGCTGAAGTTGCAACGCAAGGAGGAGATATCACCTCGGCTGAGTATGACATAAAAGAGATGTCAATAAACAAGAGTGGAGCTGACGGAGCAAAGGTCACTATGATATACAATGTGTGCTATGACGTATCAAAGGGCGACCCAACTTTTCTCACAACCAACGGCATAAACACCATGACAAGCGGTAACTACACAAATTCCGACAACTATGAACCCAGCACATCTTCATACAAGGCGATTTTCAGTTATGAAAATGCTGAATTTTATCTTTTGCGTACATCTGACGGCTGGAAGATAGCAACGTCCAGCGACTATGGATATGGCGAGGATTACAGCTTTGATGATAACAACAGTGACAGCGTGGCTGATGAAAGCAAGGCTGAGTCTGAGATAGTTCCGGACAGCAGTGCAGAAAATACTGACAGCGAGGGGGCAGACAGCGTTGAGTGATACTATTCTAAAGATAAGGGGGCTTAACAAGACCCTTGGCAAAAAGCAGATACTTCACAGCATAGATATGGAGTGTTACAGTGGCGAGGTCTACGGCTTTCTCGGTCCTAACGGTGCAGGAAAGACCACAACTATAAAGATAGCAGTGGGACTTTTACAGCTTGACGAGGGGGAAATATCCATTAACGGAAAGGATATCAGAAAAGACTTTGAGGGCGCAATGGCAAACGTTGGAGGCATTGTTGAAAACCCTGAAATGTACAAGTATCTTTCGGGCATGGAAAATCTCCGTCAGTATGCAAGAATGAGAGAGGGAGTAACTGAGGAGCGTATCAAAGAGGTGGTGGAGCTTGTAAGGCTTTCAAACCGCATTAATGACAAGGTGTCGAAATACTCTCTGGGTATGCGTCAGCGTCTTGGCGTTGCGCAGGCTATCCTTCACAGACCAAAGCTTCTTATCCTTGACGAGCCTACAAACGGTCTTGACCCGCAGGGCATAAAGGAGCTTCGTGACATACTTAAAGAGCTTGCTCACAAGGAAGGTACTTGCGTTGTGGTATCGTCACATCTCATGAGCGAAATGGAAATGATGTGCGACAGAGTGGGCATTATCGCAAACGGAAAAATGATAGGCTCATACACAATGGAGGAGCTTATCTCACAGTCTGACAGCTCAATTGCTGAATATGTACTTGAAGTTGACGACCCACAAAAGGCTATGGGTCTTATAAAGCTCGCAGACGAGGGCAAGCGTATCGACAAGGAAACAGGTGCAGTTGTCCTTTCTATCCCTGCGGAAATAGAGAAGAAAAAGATAGCCTCGGTGAATAAGACGCTTATCGAGGGCGGAGTTTCACTTTACACTGTTCACCGCAGAGAGAACAAGAAGCTTGAGGACGTATTCATCGAGCTTACAGGAGGAAAGGAAGGGGGCGTACAGATTGGCTAGATTTTTCAGACTTGTGAAAAACGAGTACATAAAGGTTTTCAAAAAGCTATCAACAAAAATAATGATCGTGCTTATAATAATATGTGCGCTTGGACTTTCAGGCATTGCACTTTTTGCAAAGCACAATATGGAGAGCAATAACTATTCAAGCTATGACGCAACTGGTGATTATCAGGAAACCATAGATTGGCTCAAAAACACAAACGGCGACCCTAACGAGATCGCAATGTGGCAGTATCTTATGGACAACGATATCGACAGCGATGATTGGAGATATGATGTACTGTCAGCCGTATTCGCAAACGGCACTGGTGATATGTCAGGAATAAAGAAGTATCTTGACGACAACGATTGGCGTGGCTTCTGTCAATACAGGCTGGATAATGACATACTCACAGAGGGCGAAAAGTGGGAATATCAATACAGGTTGGACAAGGATATTTCCTTTGACAAGTCAAACGAGAAGAAAAACGATCTTATCATGACAGTTGCAAACGCAAAAAACACCATTGCGACCATGGGCGACGCAAAGTCTGACGGACAGAACAGCAGAGCAAAGCTGGAGGATAATATAAAACTTGCACTCTATCAGCTTGACAATGATAAGCTCGACAACACAGCAAACCAAATGACGCTGTTTGAAACAGACGAGCCTGAGCAGATAACATTCTGGACTGTGTTTCTCACAAGCACTTCCCTTGTAACGGTAGTCGCACTGCTTGCTATCGTTATCGCAGGCGGCATTGTATCCTCTGAATTTTCACAGGGAACTGTCAAGTTCCTGCTTATAAACCCTGTTAAACGCTGGAAGATACTGATGTCAAAATACTTCACTGTCATCACAGTAGGTTACATAATGCTTTGCATACTTTTCGTTGTGATGATACCTATTACAGGGCTTATGCTCGGCTTTGACGGCTTCTCAACGCCTTATATCTATGTAAGCGGCGGCGATGTAAAGGAAATGCCTACACTGCTTTATGCGGCAGAGCAATATCTGATGAAAAGCGTTGAAATGGTGGTAATGTCAACACTGGCGTTTGCTATCTCGTCACTTGTAAGAAGCACAGCCCTTGCTATCGGCGTCAGCGTATTCACAATGTGCATAGGCTCAACGGTCACACAGCTTTTGGGTCAGCTTGGACAGGATTGGGCAAGATTCCTTGTGTTCGCAAACACAGACCTTGCTTCTATCTCAAAGGGCTACTCAATATTTGCTCAGCACAGCCTGACCTTTGCCGTAGGCGTTCTAATAGCACACATGGTGGTGTTCCTACTCACCGCATGGGACGGCTTTACAAAGCGTTCTGTATAAAACAGAATAAAAACATCAAACGGGCGGAGAAATTTCGCTCGTTTTTTTGTTGCTGAAAAGGGTAAACAAATGAACAGATTATCATATAAACATAAGATTGACAAGGATGAATAAATATTGTATAATAGTCGAGTTGATACAGAGATCGTTTTAAGACCATGGATATTTTACAGGAGATAGATATATGTTTGAAACTTTAGTTGACGTTTTTCTTGACGCATTAATAGACAGCCTTAAGATACTGCCTTTTCTGTTCGGAGTTTATCTGCTTATAGAGTATATAGAACATCGTTCTGCCGACAAGCTTGGAAAGGCTCTTAGAAAAATGGGACCTTTTGGTGCGATAGGAGGAAGCATACTTGGAGCAGTGCCGCAGTGCGGATTTTCCGTTGTGGCTTCCAACCTTTACTCAGGCAGGCTCATCACAATGGGAACTCTCATTTCGGTATACCTTGCCACAAGCGACGAGGCAATACCAATGATGATAGCAAACCCTGCATTTGCCGGCAAGCTTTGGCAGCTTATTCTTATAAAGGTAGCTGTGGCTATAATAGCAGGTGTGCTTGTTGACCTTATCTTAAAGCTTATGGGCAAAAAACAGGACGAAGAGCCTTTCAAGGAGATTTGTGAGGACTGCGACTGCGAACACCACAGTATTTTGCACTCGGCACTTCACCACACTGTAAGCATAATACTTTTTATATTTGCGGTAAACCTTATTCTCGGTGCGGTAATGGAGTTTGCAGGAGAGGACACTGTTAAGACCCTGCTTATGTCTGACAGCATAGTTCAGCCGTTCATAGCAGGAATAATAGGCTTTATCCCGAACTGTGCGGCTTCTGTTGTTCTCACTCAGCTTTATATTGAGGGCGTTGTGAGCTTCGGCTCGCTTATCGCAGGACTTTGCACAGGAGCAGGAGTGGGACTTCTGGTGCTTTTCAAGACCAACAAGCACAACATGAAAGAGAATTTCGCCATAATGGGAATACTTTATGTTTTCGGCGTGGCAGCAGGCTTTGTGGCAAGTCTGTTCTAAAACATGATAGACAGATAAAAGGAGCAATTCGCAATGAACTGCTCCTTTTTGTTTGCAAAAAATCTTCGTATGTATAATGGGCTGTGATAGGCGGGCGACCCAAGGTTGCCCCTACACTACATCATATCCTCAATAAGATAAGGCAGGCTTATGCGGAAGCAAACGCCGCCTTTTTTCATATCGTTTTCTACCTCTATGCTTCCCTCGGAAAGCTCGATTATCCTTTTTACAAGTGCAAGTCCAAGACCGTTGCCCTCTGTTGCACGGGAGCGGTCGCCCTGATAGAACTTATCAAATATCTTCGCCTTTACGTCAGGGGCTATAGACGGACCGTTGTCCCATATCTCCGCTGAAATATTTTTCTCGTTGCGGAAAAGCTTCACGCTTATCTTTCCGCCCTCCGGAGTGAACTTGATAGCGTTGTTGATGATATTCTGCCATATCTGTGCCATAAGCTCCTCACTGCCCACATACATGATATCCTCAAGGTCGATATCAAGGTCGATTTTTTTCTTCGACCACTCAGGTTCAAGCACAAGAAGTATTTTTCTTATCTGCTCGTCAAGAGAAAATCTTGTCTTTTTGCCCACTGTTTTCTGATTTTCAAGCTTTGTGAGTCTCAAAATATTTGACGAAAGCTTTGAAAGCCGTGATGTTTCGTCGATTATTATCTGCGTGTATTCCTCACGCTCCTGCTCGGTTATATCGTCAGATTGCAGAAGCTTTGCAAAGCCCTGTATGGAAGCCAGGGGCGTTTTGAACTCGTGGGAAACGTTTGAGATAAAGTCACCTCTCAGCGTTTCCGTACCTGCAAGTTCCTCAGCCATTTTGTTAAAGTTCTGCGCAAGTATGCTGTATTCAGGATCAGACGGCTCTCTTACTCTTACCTTAAAATTGCCCTTTGCTATCTCAGCCGCCGCCGCACTAAGATCTCGTATAGGCTGTATAATGCTTCGGCTCATGAACGCTGTTATAATAGTACCGATAACTATACAGACCATAAAAGCTATTATGACAACAAGGTTTACTACCCAGTAAACGCTGTCGCTTGAAAAGCTGTCTATGATAACGAACTTATCATAGACCTGGGAGATTATAGTTGCGTTAGGCACAACGCCCTCTGAGGACACATAATATCCCTTATGCACGATATCTGCAAAATGGTCGTGTACTCTTGAATCGTTTTTATCCACCACTGACAGACTATAGGCTGAATTGTTCACAATGGAAACTATCTCGTCCACAGTGAAGCCGCCCTTTTCTTCAAGCTGATCCATTGCCATGGAAAGCTCCACCAACTGCTGTTCGGCATTGCTTTTCATTACAGGGCTGCACACCATTACAAGCACTGACACCGATATAGAAGCCGACACCAGCATCACAAAGAAAAACATAAGAGTCAGCTTGAACTGCAAACTTGTTTTATTTTTGGCCTTTTTCTTATCCAAACCCCTCACCCCTCAAGCTTATCCCTCACTGCTTTTTCACAGCCTTATAGCCAAGTCCACGAACCGTGACAATATCGAATGACTCACAGCTTCCGTAACGCTCTCTCAGCCTTTTAACGTGAACGTCAACAGTACGCTCGTCAACGTCCTTATCCATTCCCCAAAGCTCGTCAAGGAGCTGGCGGCGTGTGAATATCTTGTCAGGGTAGCTGAGCAGTTTAAAAAGCAGTTTGAACTCCATTTGCGGTATAGTTTCCGCCGCTCCGCCGTCAACCGCCACGCTCATAGCGTCATAATCAAGCACGCAGTTTCCCACAGTAAGAGAATGTTCCGACGCCATTTTTGAACGCCTTAAAAGCGCACCCACACGGAGTATCATCTCATTTATATCAATAGGCTTTACCATATAATCGTCTGTGCCGGCAGAAAAGCCCTCCTGCTTGTCCTCGAAGGTCTCCTTTGCGGTGACCATAAGTATAGGCAAGTTGAAATCAGCCTTTCTGAGCTGTCTTGTAAGCTCATAGCCGTCCATATTCGGCATCATTATATCTGAAATTATAAGGTCTATATTCGTTTTTTCAAGAACGTCCAAAGCCTCCAGACCGTCATTTGCAAGAAAAGTCACATAGCCATGCTGTTTAAGTGCGGCAGACATGAGCTTTCTAAGGCTTGCGTCGTCCTCCACCACAAGTATCTGAAACATAAAATATCCTCCCTCGTAAAAAAATTCCCCAATAATGACATTATAGCTTATAATTGTGAACTGGTGATTAACATTTATTTTTTTCAAAAAACTCTCCGAAATCCCCTGAAAATTCATATTCGGTTCACACAGAACTGGTATTATATAATCACAGCAGAAGATACAAAAAAAGCTTTGGTAATTGGTAAAACTTAAAGTCAGGTTTTTGTCTTCTTTCCCTCTGCGATTCCCCAAGTCGCTGATACATTTCCTCGTCTTTAGGTTTTACCAAATACCAAAGAATCCCTTTCATAATTCTATAAAAAATTAATGCTCATTTCAGCCGATGGAAGTGGGTATTAATTTTTTTGCTCTTTTAGATGCGACAAAAAACCGCAGAAGCCATATAAAATGACCTCTGCGGATATTTTTTTGCCTTTATTAGCCGTTAGCTGCAAAGCTTTTCACGAAGCTCAGCCGCCTTTCCAAGAAGCGCACAGATGTAGCTGTCCACATCAGGCTTTGCAAATCCACCAAGCGCTGAGCCTTTAAGCTTTCGCTGACCTGTTTCTCCGGGGATAACAAAGTTATCACCGTTCTTTTTCTTTTCGATAGCCGACTCCAGCATATAGATCTCGCTGGTTATTGTGTCGATATATTTTAATGTATCAAGCTTATCATAGCCGCCAAAAAAACACGTTTTCAGACTATCCATTATTCTTCCCCCTGCCTTACTGCTGTTTTGTACAGCAATTGTTATCAAAGCCTACAATCTTTATTTGATTTAATTATATCACAAATACTTAGCTTTGTCAATAGGTTTGAAAATGAATGTTCACAGTTAAGTAATTTTATATGAATTTTCGTGGCGTTTTATGTTGAATCATTATAGATATAAAAAAACGCAGCCTTTGCAGACTGCGTTTTTACGTTATATAAGTCTTTTGATTATAGTGATGTTGTTGTATCTTGAAAAATACTCAACATTTGAAATAACGATACCAGTGGCAGTGTTCTGGGCGTGTACCATTTTGCCGTCGCCGATATAGATAGCAACGTGGTAAATGCTCGAGATCGACGCTCCGCCAAAGAAGATAACGTCGCCCTTCTTCATGTTGTTATATGAAACTGTAGTGCCGTATAAAGCCTGCGAAGCCGCATAGTGTGGAAGATTTATTCCCACCTGTGCGAACGAGAGCATCACAAGACCCGAACAATCCGTTGCACCAAACTGCGAACCGCCCCATACATACGCTCCGCCCACCATGCTTTTGGCATATGAAACAACAGTGTCTATTTTAGAACTGCTTGAATTATCAGGCTTAGGTGCAGGCGCTGCTGTTGTGGTGGTAGTGGTCTTTTTGCTTGTTTCAGGCTTTGGCTTAGCTGTTTCCTGCGGAGTTGTGGTAGTCTGAACCGTAGTTTCGTCAGGCTTTTCCGTCTGAGCCGGCTTCTTCGTGGTAGTGGTCTTTTCACCGCTGTTGCCACTCTTTTTGGTGGTGGTAGTCTTTTTCTTGGTGGTGGTCGTAGTCGTGGTGGTATTCGCCTTTGAGGACACCTCCGAATACTTATTGTCCACCTGCTGTGACTTATTTTCAAGGTCGCTCTTATCGTTCTTTATCTGCTCGATAAGCTTGCCCGACTCCTGCTCCATTTTCAGAAGCTCCGCCTGCTCGCACGCCAAAGTTTTCTGCTCCTTGGCATATTCCTCAGCCTTTGATTTGAGCTGTTTTATCTGCTCATCAAGCTCCGCCTTGGTCTTTTCAAGCTTTTTATACTGATCCAAAAGCTCGTTAAGCTCGTCATTATCGTGCTTTGCAACTCTCGTCACAAGCTCTATCCTCATAAGAATATCATAAAAATCAGATGAATTTATCAGCACGTTCGTGTACGAATCTGCTCCGCCTGCAACATACATTGCACGAATACGCTCCATAAAATCGTCCTTGCCCTCGTTTATTGCAGTTTCCTGCAAGTCAAGGCTGTGCTGAGTGTCAAGCTGTTTGCCGTCAAGCTCTGCCATTTGATCTTCAAGCTCAGAGGAATATTTCTCTGAATTTGCTATCTTTTTCTGTATGGATTTATATTTTTTCTTTATAGCCTCAAGGTTGTCCTGCTCGTCGGCAAGCTTTTTGTCAGCGTCAGCTATCTGCTTATCAAGCTCCTGCTGTTGCTTTTTTAGCTCTTCAAGCTGACTGCTGTATGTATCGTTATCCGCCAAAGCGATATCACTTACGCTTCCGTCAGAAAAACCAAAGGCGGCAAAAGCTATGCACAGAGCCATACAGCCTGCGGCTATTCTTTTCATGGGGTAAATTTTTTTCATAATATCAGTTCTCCAAAATATAAGCGTATTATATATTTCTCACGCTGTAACGTTTATGTAGTCCCTTTAATTATAACGCAAAACCCCGTTCTTGTCAAGAAACCAACCGCTAAAAGCCGTATTTTCGGCATTTTAAGACAATTCGCCGCACATATTTTGTGCGTTATTGCACCTATTCTCCTCCGAACATCTCACCCAAGGTCTTTCCTATAAGCTCGCCTGTATACTGTGCCTGAGCGATAGAATTGCCGTGGCTTCCCACCTCTATAAGAAGCGAGCCGGTGGTCAAGTCCTGATTATAGTGGCGATAGTCAAACAGAATAGGACGTGTAAGCCCCTGCCAATCGCTCTCCAAAGCCGACTGCAAGGCACAGGCAAAGTGAAAATTCTTCATATAGTCAGGCATACCCATAGTGCCGTCATCACACCCTGATATTATCATAAGCTGAGCCGCTTCCCTGCCCTCTATCTCCGCCACAGGTGCGAGCCTTGTGCCGTCCTCACGCTCTATGCCGTCACGGTGAACGTCAAGGCATACCTTTATAGAGGGGTACTCCTCCAATATCTGCTTTACCGCCATTCGGCTCGAATCGTAAGAGCCGTCATAGCTGGGATAATCATGCACAAGTGTATCGTGGATATACGCAACGCCTGCTTTGTCAAGCTGTTCGCATATCTTGTCCCCTACCGACAGCATATTCATTTCGGGGTCGGTGGTCTTGCAGGAAAAGGAGCTGTCATAGTGGTCTTTGTCTGTGGGCTCAAAGCTTTCCGTGGCGTGGGTGTGATAAATAAGTATCTGCGGCTCAGAGGAATTTCCGTCTATTTGAAAATCATACGGCTTTGAGCTTTCCTCATAAAGCTCATCATTTGAAAGCTCAGTGCAGTTTCTCACCTGACCGCCGCCGTCAAGGTCGAAATACTGCTCACCGTCATATCTGCCGTAGGTGTATTTTTCTATAACACCATCATTCCCCTCCATGCTTGCAGGATATGGTATCTTGTCCGTCACGTCCTGAGCAGGCAAAGGACTTGGCACTTCTGCGCTTACAGAGGGCGTTTGCTTCTCCTGTGGCGCCATATCCATATCCCATATGCTGTGCTTTGACACCACCGCCGCTTCAAGCTTACTTGGATATGCGGTCTGCGCAGTTGCTTTGCTATCATCATCAGCGGAAAAATAAGGCTTGTATTCTCCCATAGCCACCCCTGCCGCCACAGCCGCCACCCTGCCGAACCTGCTTGCAGATCTTGCATAGAGCCATATCCCCGTGGGCATAACGAACGCCACAATTATAACTGCAACACAACGCAGGCAGACTTTCTTTATATCCAATGCTGTCACTCCCATATACATCTTAGTATTATAATGTATATGCAGGACGAGCCGTCATATTACCTGCCCAGCTTCACCTTAACAGGCTTGCCCACTGTCATAGAGTCATGGGTCACGTTGCAGTCATAGCATAGTATCTTCACGCCCTTTCGGGAAGCTTTCTCCAAAGCCTCTCCGAACTCAGGGTGAGTGTCATAATTTGGAGTGAAATATTTCACATCGCTCATCTGAACGAGTATCATTATATAAGACTCATACCCCTCATCAAGGCAGTGAGAAAGCTCATCTATATGCTTCACACCACGGATGGTAGGAGCGTCAGGGAAAAGCACAACGCCGTCTTTCTCCAGCGTACAGCCCTTGACCTCCATGAAGATCTTCCTATCCTGCGACTCTAAGTAAAAATCAAAACGTGAGTTGCCGTATTTCTTTTCGGGATAGACCGAGAAGCCCTCGCCAAAAGGCATTTTTTCTCTCAGCCACTCCCCTACCGCCTTATTCGGGGCTTGGCTGTCCATGTTTATGAGCCTGTCACCTTTTTCCACTGCAACAAGGTCAAAAGCGGTCTTTCTCGATTCGCTGTCTGAATGTTCAAGCCAAACAGTACACCCCTCGATCAAAAGCTCTTTGCATCTGCCCGTATTTTTCACATGGCAGACCTCGGCTTTGCCGTCTATCTCAACGTTGGCGATAAACCGGTTCGGTCTTGACAGAAATTTGCCCTTATGTATATTATCGTATCTCATAATTCGCTCCTTTTATTCTTACTATTCACATTATACCACAAATATGTTTGATTATAAATACCTAAATCAAGCATTCTTAGCTTTGTTGATTTGTGGTTCGATACGAAAAGGGAAAAATATTTCACAAAATCTATTGACGTTATTTGTGAAATATGTTATAGTTTTGAGTATAGGTTATATAACAATAATAATTTATTAAAATTTTAGAAAGAGGTATTTATAATGAAAAAAATAACTGCACTTCTCGTTTCACTTATAATGTCATGCGCAGTAATGGCAGGCTGTTCTGACAGCAGTTCTTCAAGCTCATCAAAAGCAGACAGCACATCAAAGGCAGAAACAAGCACAGCCGCTGACGAGTCAACTGCTTCAGAAGCAGGCACAGCCACAGATCTCGAGGATACTCTCACAGCGCAGTATACAAAAAAGATTCAGGGCGAGAGCCTTGCTATCGACATGACAGTGGCAAGCGAATATGACAATTCATCAGCTGTTGTTGAGATAGCAGGCGGCAATATGCACATGAAAATGAACTTTATGGGCGTGGATATGGACATCTATAATATCGACGGAGTTATGTACACACTTGACAGCGAGTCAAAAACGTATTACACTGTTGATATGGAAGAATCTATCGACGACTTCAAGAGCGAAATAGGCTACGGCATTAACGACAGCTACAAGTTCATAAGCTCTGAAACAACTGACGACGGTCTTATCTGCGAAACTTTTGAAAACACAGAAGATCCTGGCATCGAGCTTGAATCAGGCGTAACTCTCGACACAAGCGATTCTGACGATTATTCTTTCACAACAACATTCAAGTATTACTTCAATGCTGACACAAAGGATATTGTTAAGATAGAAACTATCTCTGACGGCTCAACTACTACTGTTACAGTAAACTCATTCACAACTGAAAACGTTGAAGTCAAGCTCCCTGACGATTTTGACAGTTGGACAGAGCAGTCTTTCGATATGAGCACTGACGATATCCCTTATGACGCTGAACTCGATGTTGAGTCAGGCGCTGAGTCAGCCGAGTAATCCTTGTCATTTTTCGGAGGCAAAATATTATGAACAAGAAAATGGTAACTATTATTGCAGCTTTGGCAATGTGTACAGCAATGGCAGGCTGCACTGGGAGCTATACTGCAAGCTCTTCAAAGGCTGAAACAACTACTACAACAACGGCTGCCGCAGAATCTACCGCTCCTGCTGAAAGCACAGAAGACGAAAGCACAGCTGACGAAAGCACAGCTGACAGCACTTCCACAAACGCAGGCACGACAGATTATGACGTTGACGGCGATTTCAGGGCTTTTGAACAGCTGAAAGACAAGTATGAGGGCAACTATCTTGCGAACCTTACAGGTCAGATGTCAAACAACGGCACAAAGTATACTATCTGCATAAAGGACGGCAAGGCTTATCAGGCACTCACAGTTCAGGGCATGAAGTCATACACAGTTTGCCCTGGCGACGGAAAGCTTTACAACGTTTCAGAAGGCACGACCACCTACAGCATTGAGGACGACGACGGAAATCAGTGGAAGTCAGCCGACATACTTTTCGGTGCGACCCTCGATTTCGACCACGCATATATTGACACAACAACAAACGTTGTTCACGAGTATTATAAACTCGACAGCAGTGTTTCAGGCGGTGAGGGTCAGATAGTTTACGGCTTTGACGGCGCTACATATGACCTTAAGCAGGTAGTTCTGCTCCCAGATGGTGCTGACGAATCAAGTGCAGTTTACTTCACTGTAGATTCCATAGGCGAAGCAGACGACAGCCTGCTTGCTGTTCCTGATCTTTCTGCTTATACAAAAGAATAATTTTATCTGATCTTTTTCCAACATCGGGCGGACAGACCACTGCGGTCTGCCCGCTTTTTGCATTTTCAGCAAAGTGTTGTGCAATATGACGGAAAAGAACTTCAAATATTTTTGAAATTTGTGAGAAAAATAGTCTTAAACCTCTTGACAAAATCGTCAAAAGGGTATAAACTATACTTAGCACTCGAGAAGAAAGAGTGCTAACACTTAAATACAATAAGTGCTAACAAGAAGAACGGGTGGTGAGCAAATGGACGACCGCAAGCTGAAAATACTTTCAGCGGTAGTCAATGAATATATCGTAACAGGCGAGCCTGTAGGCTCAAAGGCGATAATGGCTCACGTCAAAGCGTCCTCAGCGACCATAAGAAATGAAATGGCAGAGCTTGAGAAGCAAGGCTATCTCGAACAGCCACACACCTCCGCAGGCAGAATACCAACATATAAGGGCTACAGGCTTTATGTTGACCAGCTCATGGAGCAAAACCAGCTTACAGCAAATGAAAAGAAAATGCTGGATTCAATGATACCGCAGGAATATGTCACAGAGGAAGACCTTGTGAACAAGGCTTCAATGGCATTGGCGGATCTTACGAAATGTGCGGCGGTGGTCGCAAACGCAACGCCAAAGTTCTCGCTTATCTCAAAGGTAGAGGTAATACCTACAGGAAAGAGAATGTACGTTATTTTGATGATAACGTCCAACGGCTCTATAAAGAATAAGGTTTGCCGATTGGAGTTCGACCTCAGTCAGGATCAGCTTGAGTTTTTTGATAACTTCATAAAGGAAAATCTCAACGGCGTGCCTATCGACAGTCTTTCGGACGCTTATCTTGAAAAGCTCACAGAAGCAATGGGAACGTACATGATGACCCTTTCACCGCTTGTTTCCGAGATAATGAAGATGACAAAGGAAATGAGCAGCGTGTCTATCAAAGGTCAGAGTAATCTTCTCACCTGCAAGGACTTCAACCAAAATGAGATAATAAGCTTTCTCGATAATCAGAAGGAGCTTAAAGGATTTATTGACGAAACGTTCTCAGGGCTTCACGTTATGTTCTCCCCTGAGCGTGACGGGTTTGTTATCCACAACTCCTCTATTATAACAGCTCCGTTCTCAAAGGACGGCAAAACAGCAGGTGCTCTGGGGCTTATAGGACCTATGAGGCTCGACTATGCGAAGTTTATCCCATATCTCGAGTATTTCACAGGAAAGATATCGGAAATGATATCCGAAAAGCCACAAGAGCAAAACAAAGAAGATGACGAAAACGAATAAAAAGAAAGGCAGGCGGCGTAAATTGAGTAAGGAAACTGAAAAGGACACTGAGCTTGAAAAAGAGGAAAACACCTCTGCTGAAAGCGAAGAAGTGAAAGAAGCGGCGGATACCGCAGAAAATGCCACTGAGGATACAGAGAAAAAGGCAGAGGAGAGCGAAACAGAAAAGCTGAAAAAAGAGCTTGCCGAAGCAAATGACAAGTATCTCAGACTTATGGCTGAATATGATAATTTCAGAAAAAGAAGCGCAAAGGAAAGACTGGAGCTTACAGACACAGCAAAGGGAAATGTGATAAATGGCTTCCTGCCGGTGTTTGACAACTTTGAAAGAGCGTTAGGCACAGAAACTCAGGACGCAGTTTATAAACAGGGTGTTGAAATGATCTTCAATCAGTTCAGCGACGCTCTGAAAAAACTCAACGTTGAGGTCATGGAGCTTGCAGGCAAGGAATTTGACCCGAACGTTGCAACGGCTGTAAGCACAGTTGACGACCCTGACCTCGGTGAAAATATTGTGGCGCAGGTGCTTCAAAACGGCTACACCATAGGCGGCAAGGTAATAAGACACGCAATGGTAATAGTAGCAAACCCATAAACAAAGACATCGGGACTTAAGGTCTTGATATAAATTAAGTAAATTTTGAAAGGACTTGATCTTATGAGCAAAATCATCGGTATAGATTTAGGTACAACAAACTCTTGTGTAGCAGTTATGGAGGGCGGCGAAGCCGTTGTTATCCCTAACAGTGAGGGTGCAAGAACAACTCCGTCAGTAGTTGGCGTTTCAAAGAACGGCGACAGACTTATCGGTCAGGTAGCAAAAAGACAGGCTGTTACAAACTATGACAACACTGTAATTTCTATCAAGAGACATATGGGCTCTGACTACAAGGCTCACATGGGCGGCAAGGATTACACTCCACAGGAAATTTCAGCTATGATACTTCAGAAGCTGAAAGCTGACGCTGAGGCT
This sequence comes from Ruminococcus bicirculans (ex Wegman et al. 2014), assembly GCF_000723465.1. Classification (GTDB taxonomy): domain Bacteria; phylum Bacillota; class Clostridia; order Oscillospirales; family Ruminococcaceae; genus Hominimerdicola; species Hominimerdicola aceti. Next base: position 408,528 of record NZ_HF545617.1, on the reverse strand, counting down.
TATCTGGGCGAAAAGGTAACAGAAGCTGTTATCACAGTTCCTGCATACTTCACAGACGCACAAAGACAGGCTACTAAGGACGCAGGTCAGATCGCAGGTCTGACAGTAAAGAGAATCATCAATGAGCCAACAGCCGCTGCACTTTCTTACGGTATTGATAAGGAAGAGGATCAGAAGGTCATGGTTTATGACCTGGGCGGCGGTACATTCGATGTATCTATCATCGAAATGGGCGACGGTGTTACAGAAGTTCTTGCCACAGCAGGTAACAACCACCTGGGCGGCGACGACTTCGACCAGAGAATTATCGACTGGATGATCGCAGAGTTCAAGAAGACTGAGGGAGTTGACCTCTCAGGCGATAAAATGGCAATGCAGAGACTTAAGGAAGCTGCTGAGAAGGCTAAGATAGAGCTTTCATCTACTGCATCATCAACTATCTCTCTCCCATTCATCACAGCAGACGCTACAGGTCCAAAGCACCTTGAAATGACACTTACACAGGCTAAGTTCAACGAAATGACAGCAGACCTTGTTGAGTCAACAATGGGACCAGTTCGTCAGGCACTTTCAGATTCTGGTCTGTCAGCTAACGACCTTCAGAAAGTCCTTATGGTCGGTGGTTCTTCAAGAATACCAGCCGTTCAGGAAGCTGTTAAGAAATTCCTTGGCAAAGAGCCATTCAAGGGCATCAACCCAGATGAGTGCGTAGCACTTGGTGCTGCATATCAGGGCGGCGTACTTGCAGGCGATGTTAAGGACGGTCTGCTCCTCCTCGATGTAACTCCACTGTCACTTGGTCTTGAAACAATGGGCGGTATCTGCACAAAGATCATCGAGAGAAACACAACTATACCTACAAAGAAGTCACAGATATTCTCAACTGCCGCTGATAATCAGTCAGCTGTTGATATCAACGTACTTCAGGGTGAGCGTGAGTTCGCTAAGGACAACAAACAGCTCGGTATGTTCAGACTTGACGGAATCGCTCCTGCTCCAAGAGGTGTTCCACAGATCGAGGTAACATTCGATATCGACGCTAACGGTATTGTACACGTTTCCGCTAAGGATCTTGGCACAGGCAAGGAGCAGAACATCACGATCACTTCTTCAACAAATATGTCTAAGGACGATATAGATAAGGCTGTCAAGGAAGCTGAGGCATATGCAGCAGAGGACGCTAAGAAGAAAGAGGACGTTGACGCAAGAAACGCTGCTGATCAGCTTTGCTTCCAGGCTGAAAAGTCACTGGGCGAGTTCGGTGACAAGGTAGACGCTGCTGACAAGTCAGCTTGTCAGGCTAAGATAGACGCTCTTAAGGAAGCCCTCAAGGGTACTGATATCGAGGCTATCAAGGCTAAGCACAAGGAGCTTGAGGAAACATTCCAGGGCGTTGCAACTAAGGTATATCAGCAGGCTGCACAGGCACAGCAGGCAGCAGGCGGTGCCGCAGGCTTTGACCCTAACAACATGGGCGGAGCAAATGGCGGCAGCAACGGCGGCGCTTCAAACAACGGTGGCGACGACGTTATAGACGCTGAATTTACTGACGCAGAATAAATCATAACGGCTGCCTCTGCTCCGATTTTTCGAGCAGGGGCTATTGCCGTATTAAAAGGCTGTGTGAAAAGCGTGAAAGGACTATACTTACAAAAAGGAGGCAAGCCCATGCCCCAAGACTTTCACGATCTGCAGCTTACAGAGCATGGGCGTTTATATGGCTGAAAAAAGAGATTACTATGAAGTGCTTGGCGTTTCTAAAACTGCCACAGACGATGAATTAAAAAAGGCATTCCGTAAGCTTGCAAAGCAGTATCACCCTGACCTTCACCCTGGCGACAAAGAGTGCGAGGAGAAGTTCAAGGAAGTAAATGAGGCTTATGAGGTGCTTTCAGATAAAGATAAAAGAGCAAGATATGACCAGTTTGGTCACGCAGGCGTAGACCCGAACTACGGCGCAGGCGGTGGAGCAGGTGCAGGAGGCTTCGGCGGATTTGGCGATATGGGCGATATTTTCGATTCCATTTTCGGTGGATTTGGCGGAGGCTTCGGTGGCGGACGTTCTGCTAACCCTAACGCACCAAGACGTGGCGAGGATATAAGAGCGAACGTTGTTCTTGACTTCATGGAAGCCTGCAAGGGCAAGACCGTGAAAATTCGCATAAACAGAGCCGAAAAATGTCCTGACTGTCACGGCACAGGCGCAGCCGCAGGTTCTTCGCCTAAGACCTGTCCTGACTGCCACGGCACTGGTACAGTAAGGATAACACAGAGAACGCCTTTCGGAAACATCGCTCAGACCACGACTTGCAGTCGCTGTGGCGGTAAGGGTCAGATAATCGACAACCCTTGCCATACCTGCAACGGTCAAGGCAGAGTAAAGAAGGTATCTGAAAAGGAGATAAACGTTCCTGCTGGCATCGACGATGGTCAGACACTTAGAGTAGGCGGTGAGGGCAACTGCGGTATAAACGGAGGTCCTAACGGCGACCTGCACATCAACATTACAGTTCGACCTGACCCTATTTTCGAGCGTGACGGCTATGACGTGTGGACAGAGATACCGCTTACTTATGCACAGGCTACTCTCGGTGACGAGATAACAGTTCCTACAGTTGACGGCAAGGTAAAATACACAGTGCCAGAGGGTACACAGACAGGCACAGTGTTCCGCCTGAGAGGTAAGGGCATAAAGAAGGTAAACAGAAACGACCACGGCGACCACTACGTTCGTGTAACAGTTGAAGTTCCACGCAATCTGACCAAAGAGCAGAAAGAAAAGCTCCGTGACTACGAAAAGTCCCTCGGTGAAAAGAACTACGCAAAGCGCAAAACATTCTTTGACAAGCTCAAAGACAAATTCAAATAACAGAAAAAGGAGAACGGCACAAAGCTGTTCTCCTTTTTGGTTTGCAATAAAAAATGCCGCAGGAAGACCCACGGCAATTATCATCTTATCAAGCCATACCTGTGTGCTTTTTGATAGCCGCAAAGGACTCCGCACTGATAACGTGTTCCATACGGCAAGCGTCCTCTACTGCAACTTTCTCGTCAACACCAAGCTTTATGAGCCACTGTGAAAGCAACGTATGACGCTCATACATTTTCTCGGCTATCTCCAAGCCCTTGTCTGTCAAACGAATATAACCGTCCTTGTCGACAGTTATATAGCCGTTCTCACGGAGATTTTTCATTGCCACACTTACGCTCGGCTTTGAAAACTCAAGTTCGTTTACTATATCTATGCTTCTTACCTCGCCTTTGCCCTTGCGCTGGCTGAGAATAAGTATCGTTTCGAGATAATTTTCAGCTGATTCTCTTATCTGCATTATAACGTCCCTCCCTAGAACAAGTTTGTCATCAGGTCATTACGACTATTATATCACATTTCAAACCGCATTTCAAGTGCAAGCACGCTTTTTCAGCGATTTTGATAAACTTTACATCAATGAATTGTGTTGATATACAAAGGCACTGCTCACAAAAAGCAGTGCCTTTAAAGCTGTCTGTTATTTACTGTATACCGCACTCCTCATAGTCTTTCCACTTTTCGGCATGCTCCTTATCCTCAAAATATTTGTATACAAAAAGCGCAGTTGACGCAACAACAAGTATCATCGCACCCATTAAAGTCCAGAACGACTTTTTTCTTGAATAGTTTGACATAACAAAACTTCCTTTCTTTCGCAATAGCATACAAAAACTTGCGGCTATCGCTCATAGCTTTGTTATAATTATACTACACAATGCTCTTTCTGTCAATTATTTTCACAGGATTTTCAGATATATTTTTCCGAGTAAAAGTGCAGAAATTCCTCAAGGCAAAGCCCGCCTGCGGCAATGATACGAGCGGCTTCAACGCCCACATAACGATAATGCCACGGCTCAAAATCAATGCCGGTCATCTGCTCTTTAAGGCGAGGATAGCGAAGGATAAAGCCGAAATCTGCGGCATTTGCACAAAGCCACCGTGATTCAGGCGTCTTGTAAAAATCGTCGCTCACATCATTGTCACCCTCTCTGCCGAGATCCACAGCAAGCCCGGTGTTGTGTTCGCTTGACCCGGGGAGAGCGAGAGTTCTGCCCACCTTTTCCACAGCCTTTTCATAACTCAGACCGCCCCACATTTCGTGAGATACTTCACGCTCCCAAAGCATCTGCTGATATTCAAAAGAGCGATAGGCGGAAATAATTTTCAGCTTTATGCCGTCAGCTTCCGCCTTTTTGAGCAGAAGCCTGAGCCTATTTCCTGCCTGAGATTCCATAAACTTGCCGTTCACCTCTGTCAACTCCACACGATCGTAAAATCCCATATCTATGGGATTGAATTTATCCACAAGCATAAGATAATCCATATACTGACCTCCTTGTCCTGATGGGGAGAAATGTTTTAACTTAGTATATGCAGATGTGTGTGGAGAGTATACACGGCGAAGCTAAATGAGGAGTGAGGAGTGAGGAATTAGCATAGCTGACCAAAGTTGTGCACAAGCACCAAGCGTAGCGATTTTGCGGCACAACAAACCTGCCAGAATAATCTGTAGGGGCGAACATCGTTCGCCCGTTCTCAGAACTTGTAGAAATTCAGAATTGTAGGGGCTTGGCTCAATTTCGGTTTCACCGAAATGCGACAGCCCGATATTTCTCGCCCGTTGAATTGTTGAAAAATATCACACAATGTCACCCCAAAAATAATTTGACATCAAGGATATGGCAACCACAGCATTACTCCTCCGAGCGGGACGTCGCATTTCTGCAAAGCAGAAATTGCATCGCTCCCCTACACATTTCAAAAAGCGGTGCAAAATTACATCATATCACAAATTGCAGCGTAAAATGCCCGTCATGGCGAGTGACCTATATCCAGCACCCGTCAACTCTGACGACCTGCCCGTGAATGTAATCTGCTCCCTCTGAGCTGAGAAAACGAACAACATTCGCCACATCTCTCGGCTTGCCAATCCTGCCTGCCGGTATGTCATCAACTATCACACGAACATCTTCCTCCGTCAGCTCACCGTTCATTTTCGTGTCTATCATTCCGCAGGATACGCAGTTCACTCTTATGCCGCTTATGGCAACTTCCCTCGCCAAAGCCTTTGTGAAGCCTATAAGCCCAGCCTTTGCCGCAGAGTATGCAACCTCGCAGGAAGCTCCCTTCTCGCCCCATACGGAGGTTATGTTTATCACGTTTCCACTGTGCTCCCTTATCATCTCAGGAAGCACCGCCCTGCTCATACGCATTACGCCAAGCAGATTCACGTTCATCATCTCGCATAGCTTCTCGTCAGTCATGTCAGTAAAAAGCTCTATATCCGCTGTGCCTGCGTTGTTTACAAGAAGCGTAACAAAGCCCAAACTGTCCCTGACTTCCGCCACGCATTTATCTATACTGTCCTTGTCGCCAATGTCGCAGTAAAAAACCTCTGCACATAAGCCACGCTCTTTAAGCTCAGATACCAAAGCTTCCGCCGCCGCCCTGCAATTCTTGTAGCATACAGCCACCTGCCAGCCGTCCTCAGCAAGCACCCTGCATATCTCCGAGCCTATCCCGCCAGAGCCACCTGTTACCAATGCTGTCTTTTTCATAAAAATACCCCCCGCAGATCATGATATACTGTAATTATATCACACCTGCGGAGGTTTTTCAACGGCTACTTTTCGTTCTCGTCTACCCATTTTCTCGCCCAGCCTGCATTCTGCTCCTGACGATTGTATACTCTGCCGTTTGGCGCAGTGTAATTGTCCGTCACAACATATTCCTGACCTGCCGAGATAACGTCATGGGGCTTGTATACCTTTGTGCCGTCTGAAGCCTGCGGGAAACGACTCTTGTCACGCTTTTTCATGGCTATCACTCTCCTTTTTATGTTATTATCCTGCCCGAAGCTTTTGTGATTATCAGATGAAAAATCTGCATAACAGTTGAAAATATCACGATAACGTGGTATAATTATCTTATACTATTTTTTTATCGGGAGTATTAAAATGGAAAAATACAACAAACAAAAAGCTATACTCACCGCACTGCTGAAATGGGTGGAAACAGAGTTCTTCGGAATTTTCGTATTTCTCTTTTTTATCGCAGTTGCAAAGCCTTTCGGTGCATTGGCAAATATAATTTTCGGTCTTACAGGACTTCTCACAGTGGTCTGCCTTATGGCTGACTTTGGTCTGAAACAGGGAGAGGAAGCCAGAAATAAGGTCACCTTCCACGGTGAAAAGGATTGCCCTAACTATGGCTTCACACTTGGTCTTATTGCAAGCATACCATGCTACATAACAATGATACTGCTGATGATATCAAAATTCAGCGGTTCGTTTAACTTCATGCCTGCCTATAAGCTTCTCGACGCCTGCTTCTATCCTCTTATAGATTGGGCTGCCCACTCTGCCGACGTGAAAGATATGTCCCCGTTTGTTTTCATCATGACCGCCATATTCCCTCTACTCTATCCATTTGCCACATGGATAGGCTTCAAAATATCCTACAAGCAGATAGACGTAAAAGAGCGTGTGGTCTACAAGCACAAATAAAATCAAGCCTGCCGTATCAGTCCGATACGACAGGCTTTTATCTTTTTATCGAAAAAAACTTAGTTCTCCACTACACATTAAACTATTTCATTACTGAAAATCTATCTCTATATCTTTTAGCGTCACATAGTTTACTCCATTGCAGTTTTTATCGCTTGCAGTGTTTGCGATAAGCGTTATCTTTGCCGTGCCTTTCACATAGTCGGCACCAATATCCGTCTTGTAGTCATACGTGTAGCTCTCTCCGGCTTTGAGCAAAGTGTTCATGGTGTTTCTGTCGCCATTTTCGCCATAGCTCGTGGAATTGCCCTTACTGTCCTCTGTGGTGATATACTGGTCAGTCGTGAAGTCAAGCACCATGTCCTTGTCCCAGTTGTTTGTGTAGGTAATATGGCTTATGAACTCGCCTCCGCTTACCTCATAGGAGTATTTCGCCGTGAGCCTGCCGTCCTTTGTTGTAAAGGTATTGTCCCCAACGTCCTCAAAATAGTCGATATATCCAATATCAACTTCGTCGGCCATATCAGAATCGTCCTTGGCGACAGAAGTCACTGCTTTCTCACTAGGGTCAACATCGCCAGCGACCTCAGCGTTTTTCTTTTCGTCAGTGTATTCGCAGTTCTCATTGAGCCAGTTTTCAAGCTTTTCTGCCTTTTCACCGCCTATATCAAATTTTAATATATCTCCTGCAAAAAGCTGAACATACAGATCTCCGTTAGCAGTAAAATAAGCCGTACCGTTGACGTCAAGTCTTTCTACATAGAAACTTATTGTTATTCCGCCCTCAATGTAATATTCATCATCATTTGTTACCGACAAATTAATATCAGGGTCGCTCTCATAAGCATCTCCCTCATAGACCGCATTGTATGAACCATTATCGTCCTTTAACAGGTCAAGCAGCTTTGAGATGTCGGTATTAGTATACTTTCTGAGCCTGCCCATTCCTGCGTCATTGTAAGCATAGTCCACACGAGCCGTTTTTTCAAGACTTACGTCATTTATTATGTCATCAAGGGTCATATCGGTCTTGCAATCAGGTGAGTATTTCCAATCATCATACCACGCCACAGAGCCGTCATCAAAGACCACCGCCAGATAAACGCTTGGTGACAAGTCCTTTATTGAATAAATATCCGCTTTTGTTGTTTCCTTTTTGTTTGTCTCATAGTTTTCCGTTTCAAGAGTCATGGTGGTGAGCTTGCTGTCAAGAAAAGACTTATCAACATGTCCCATTGAAACATATTCCACATCGTTATATTCAAACGTCTCATATTTTGCATTCATTGCATATTCGTCCCAAGGAACTCTATATGACACTGTTGCTTCCTCGTCTGCCATCTGCTGGTCAGCCGCAGACTTTGCCTTTATATCTTTGTCCGATCTGCCTGCAAACATCATAACACCCGTCGCCGCAGCGATAACACCGCAGGCCGCCACAGCCGCCCACTTTGTCCATATGGTTTTTATCTTTATGCCGCTGCCGCTCTGTCTGCATTCTTCAATGTAATGCTCGTCAGCATTTTCCAAAGCCTTGAAAATATCCTCTCCTGTTGTTTTCATAAAAGAACTCCCTCCTTTTCAAGCAAAGCCTTTAACTTATTTCTGCTTCTGAAAAGGCTCGCCTTAACTGTGTTCAGGTTCATAGCATACTTTTTTGATATCTCTTTTATAGGCGTTGCAAACCAATATCGCTGGAGAAATATATTTCTGTCTCTCTCCTGCAACTCGCCAAGAAATTCGTTTATAAGCCCCTCAAGATGTCTGCCGTCGCAAAGACTCTCGGTGGTGTCATTGTCAGGTATGCACTCGTCAAGCTCCTCCAGGACCGCCGCTATCTCACCTTTTCCACGCTTTGCGGCCTTTGACGCACGATATCTGTCAAATGCGATATTTCTTGTTATCCGCCCGAAAAATGCCGACAGCATTCTGGGTTTCTGTGGTGGAATGGAGTTCCATGCCCTGAGCCAAGTTTCGTTCACGCACTCCTCCGTGTCCTCCCTGACTCCAAGAATATTGTAGCCCACAGAATAACAGTATCCGCCGTATTTTATATCCGATTGTGAAATAGCCTGCTGATCTCTGCTTTCATAAAGCTCGATTATCTTGCTGTCCTCCATTTTCCGCCCCCCTATACAATATACTTCATTGAAAGTCCTTTCACCTATAATGACGAGATGTCCGCCAAAAGGTTTTATGAAAACGCAAAATAATTATAACATATGATAAAAAATTATGCAACAAAAAACGACGTCCCACATCACTATGGAAACGCCGTTTATAGGAAGAATGATTTTATGACATTGTTTTATGACAACTCGTTAAGAAGATCCATATACAATTCGTTGTAATCTGTTCTGTTATCCTTCAGGAATGCGATAGCCGCACGAGGGTGGCGGTTGAGCGCACCTGTGAGCATATAAGGCACGTCATAGCCCCACTGTGAACCCTTTGCCCTCTCCTCAGCAACGTACTTTTCAACAAATTTCAGTGTAGGAGTAAGCTTGTAGTTAGGGTTTCTCAGGAAGCTGAGCATCTGCTCCATGAAGCAGTTTCCTGCACCTCTTCCCATGCCGCTCATTGTAGCGTCAGCAAAGCTTGCACCGTGAGAAATGCTCTCGATAGTGTTTGCAAAAGCAAGCTGCTGGTTGTTGTGCATATGAACGCCCACCTTTTTGCCACTAGCCTCAGCCACTTCACAATACTGCGCAGTAAGTCTTCTCACCTGCTCTGGGAAAAGTGAGCCGTAGCTGTCAACAAGATAAATAACGTCAACAGGGCTTTTTGCCACAAGGTCAAGAGCCTGTGCGATATCGTCCTCACGGCTCGCAGAAACAGCCATGATGTTGATAGTAGTTTCATAGCCCATATCGTGGCAGTAGTTTATCATCTCCAGCGCACCAGGCATCTGATGAGTATATGTTGCGATCCTTATCATGTCGATAACGCTCTCGCTCTTTGGCAGGATATCTTTCTTGAAATCACATCTGCCAACATCAGCCATAACAGAAAGCTTCAGAGGGCTGTCATTCTCGCCCACGATAGCTCTGATATCCTCCTCATCACAGAACTTCCACTTACCGAACTCCTTAACGTCAAAAAGCTCCTTAGAAGCCTTGTAGCCGAACTCCATGTATTCAACGCCTGATTTTATGTTAGTTTTATAGAGTTCTTTTACAAACTCGTCTGAAAATCCAAAATTATTTACAAGACCTCCGTCACGGATAGTTGCGTCCAGAAGCTTTATATCAGGACGGTATGACATAAGGTCACCTTTCTGATTTATTGTCTTTGCCTGATTTGCCATTGTGATTACTTCCTTTCCAAAAGCAGGTACTTACCATGTCTTTATAAAATTTATCACTTTAAAGATTTTATGCTTTTAAGCTTTTATGTATTAAAGTATAACATCGTTTTTGCTGTATGTCAATAGAGCAAGAAAATTTTAAATATATTTTTTACATTTTGATAATATTTCCCTCCCTCAAGCCTGAACTTTTGTACATTTCCAACTATCAAAACGATGCAGTATTGTGAAAAGTGCTGAAAAATATCCACGCTCCTTGACAAATCAGACTTATAGTTGTATACTCTAAGTGTACTACAACAGATAATACAGTTAGTACAGCAGAACAAATGAAACGAAACAACAAAATCGAAAGGAGGTATTCAAGGTGATAACGCTTGATCTTACAGGAAGAGCACCTATCTACGAACAGATATGCAGCCAGTTCTCAAGCCTTATATCAAAAGGCGTGCTGAAAGAAAACGATAAGCTGCCAAGCTCAAGAATGTTGGCAAAGGAACTGGGTCTGAATCCAAACACAGTCGCCAAAGCCTACAGCAGACTTGAGCATGACGATATAATCTATTCTGTAGCAGGAAAAGGCTGCTTTGTGGCAAAGCAAAAAGGCTCTATAGAGAAAAAATTGCTGGAAGAATTTAAGCTCCATGCCGCCGCCGCAATGCAGGCAGGCATAAGCCTTGGATCGCTTACCTTCGTCCTTGAAGAACTGGCGGAGGAACAGAGAGAAAGGAGTGACAAAGAATGATAGAAATAAAAGACCTGTCACTTACATTCAAAAACGCAGACGAAGATCACGAGGCACTGAAAGCCGTCACCCTGGATATCCCCGAGGGCTGCATATACGGCTTTGTAGGCTCGAACGGAGCAGGAAAATCCACGCTTTTGCGTGTCATAAGCGGAATATACCGTCCCGACAGCGGAAGCGTCACCATTGACGAAACAGAGGTCTATGACCGGCCGCAGGCTAAGGAGAACATCTTCTTTGTGAGCGACGAAACGGTGCAGTTTTCAAGACTGACAGTGAATGACCTGAAAAGCTTTTACCAAAGCAGCTACCCGACCTTTGACGACAAGGTGTTCGATGACCTTATTTCAAAGCTTGACCTGCCACGGAAGAAACCGCTGTCCCAGTTTTCAAAGGGCATGAAAAGGCAGGCTATCGTTGCGGCTGCACTTGCCAGCCGAACAAAGTATATCCTCCTTGACGAAGCCTTTGACGGCCTTGACCCTGCCATGCGCAGACTTATCCGCACCATGATAGTTGACGATATTTTCGACCGTGGTGCGACCCTTATCGTGTCCTCCCACAACGTTACCGAAATAGGCGATCTTTGCGACAAGGCAATGCTCCTACACAAAGGCGAAGTCATTTTCGCCAAGGATATCGACGACGTAAGAGAGGGCTTTGAAAAGGTGCAGATAGCCTTACCTGAGGGCGAGCTTGACCGCTCCGCCATAGAAAACGCAGGCGTCGAAGTACTCAGTTTCAGAAACCTTGGAAGAGTTTCCACCGTGGTGGCAAAGGGCGAAAAAGCGGATATCACCGCAAAGCTTTCCGCTATCTCCCCTGCCGTTCTGGAGCTTGTCCCTCTCACACTTGAAGAGATTTTCATTTACGAAATGGAGGTGCGTGGATATGCTGTCAGCAGCGAAGAGGATAAGTAAGACCTCAAACCGTGATCTTAAAGCGAACAGTTTGTTTTTTATAATCACAAATCTGGTGCTTTTTGTAAATTACATTGTGCAGATGTCCATACGGAATTTTATTACTTACTACAATGAAAGCATAACGAACTACTATCAGGGCTATGTCATTGCATACATTGGCGTTGCCGCTGTCGCACTGTGCGGAGTTTTCACTGTGTTCGCTCTTTTCCATGAGAGCTACAGCAAAAGTCACGCAGACCTTGCCTACTCACTGCCCGCAGGTGCAAAGGAACGCTTTTTCTCAAAGCTTTGCACACTTGTAAAGCTGCACATCTTGCCTGTAGTTTTTTGGAACATCATTCAGTTTATTTCCACTATCATAACCACCGATCTATCTTTGAAGATACTTGCAAGGTATGCCGCAGTGCTGTTTCTCACTGAGCTTTCTACCTGCCTGTTCGTTGACCTTGTTGTGATACTGTGTCTTGTCTGCTGCGGCAGGCTTGCGGAGGTCATATACACAGCTGTGATAATAACAGCCTGTGAGGCGATACTGCCAAGGTGCATAGTTCTTTCATCTATCAGCATTTTCTCAACACGAGGCAGTGATGATATTGAAATCATTACAGATAAGTGGTTTGCGTGGAGTGCATTTCCTGCTTATCTTATGGATAACGGCTATTCAAACGCACTGGTTTTAATGCTCATGGGCAGCTCGCTGCTTTCGGCAGCACTCATATGCCTGCTGTATTTCATCTACAAAAAGCGTGACGGCAGAGCCACAGGCAAGCCATTTGTATTCACCGCTTTTCGTGAGATAGTTCTTATCCTCGGCATTGTGACCGTGACGACCTACGTTCTTTCCGATCCTGACAACATAGTTCTGCTGCCAGTGGTGCTACTGAGCTACCTTCTTATAAGGATATTCTCTGCAAAGAGCACCTTGACAATAGCGAAATTCGTAAAATGGATAGCAGTCTTTGCTGTATATATGATCATGATATTTGCCTTTAACTTCATTTCATATCTTTGCGACGGTTTCGCTGGCAAGCCTGACCTGTCAGTGCTCACCGACTATGACGACGTTTGGGTGTGGGTGCAGACAGACGAAGATATAATGACCTATACCTCAAGCTACAAAAACCCAGAAGGCAGAAAAACTCTCACTAAAGAGCAGGCTGAGCAGCTTACAGACATTTACATTAAAGCTCTGGACAGCCGTGAAAAGAGCTTTAGCGATTATATCGACTGTCTGAAAAACCGCAACCTTGCAGGCAACTTCGCCTCCATAACTTTATACACCCGTAATTCGGACGATATTTACAGCGACAATAACAGCATCATTGATGTGATCGACATTGACGTCAGGCTGACAAAGAACAGTACCGAGCAGGTGGCAGAGGAAATAAAAGCCCTTGATTTCATTTCACCGGAACAAATATCCTATCTTGAAACGAAAGAATACTATGACTAACAAAACCCCCTCAGAGCCACGCTCCAAGGGGGTTTTATCTTTCTGTTCTCTATTAATCCATGACCGCATTAGCAAGCATAAGCTTGATACGGTTCTCCTGATTGACCTTTGTCGCACCCGGGTCATAGTCGATAGCGACTATATTTGCGTCCGGATAAGCCTGCTTGATAGTTCTTGACATACCCTTCGCCACAATGTGGTTAGGCAGACAGCCGAATGGCTGAGTGCAGATTATGTTCTTTGTGCCTGTTTCTGCAAGAGCCGCCATTTCAGCAGTGATGAGCCAGCCCTCGCCCATTTTTACGCCCTGACTAATATACTTGTCAGCACACTTTCTAAGGTGTTCAAAATCATGAGGCGGCTGGAAAATGCCCTGCTCGTTGATGACCTTTATCTGCTGCTTCTGGAACTTGTAAAGCACATCATAACCAATGCCGTACATAAGAGTGCGGCTGGTTTTCTTGTCATAAAGCTTCTCGTCATTGATAGCGTCCGACGCACAGTAAAGCACGAAGTCCAACAGTCCAGGCACGTTAGGCTCACAGCCCTCAGACAGCAGAAAATCGTTCAGGTGATTGTTCGCAAGAGGTGAATACTTAACGTATATCTCTCCCACGATACCTACCTTAGGCTTCTTCTCCTTTGACCTCGGCAGTGCCGCAAAGTCTTTGAGCATGGCATTGTAAATGCTCTTTGTGTGCATATATCTGCTCGGGGTAGCAAACAGCTTTCCAAGCCTGTGCTGCCACCTTGCCAAAAGCTCGTCCGTAGAATTTTTCTCTATCTCGTAAGGCTTGCACTGATTGTACAAAAGCATGAGCATATCACCATAAAGTACCGCATAAATAAGCTTCATTGCAATGGCAAGGGTGATATCTATGGAAGCGTCCTTTTCAAGTCCGCTGAAATTCAGCGACAGAACAGGCACTTCTGGGAACTGCGTTGACAGCGCCTTTCTTATAAGGTGGATATAGTTTGAAGCACGACAGCCGCCGCCCGTCTGCGACATAAGCAGAGCCGTGTGTTCAAGGTCATACTTGCCGCTTTTGAGAGCGTCCATAAACTGTCCGATAACAAGAAGCGCAGGATAGCAAGCGTCATTATGTGTGTTTTTAAGTCCCTCGTCTATAACGTTTCGTGAGCAGTTTTGCAAAAGCTCCATGTTATAGCCGTATTTTTTGTATATCGCCATGATAAGCTTGAAGTGTATAGGAAGCATATCAGGTATAAGTATAGTGTATTCCTCACGTCTTGACTTGTCAAAATAAGACCTTTTTACTCTGTCCGAGCCTGCGTGTTTTATCTCTTTTTCAGCCATTACATTGCCTCCTTGTCCATTTTTTTCTCAGCATTTGCGCTGGCTTCTTTTTCCTCCAGTGCCGCCGCCAAAGACCTGAGTCTTATCTTAGCCGCACCGAGATTCGTTATCTCGTCTATCTTTAGCTGAGTGTAAAGCTTGCCCTTTTCTTCAAGTATAGCTCTCACCTCGTCTGTTGTAACAGCGTCGATACCACAGCCGAAGGATACCAGCTGAACGAGCTGCATATCATCATTCTCGCATACATACTCTGCCGCTCTGTAAAGCCTTGAGTGATAAGTCCACTGATTGAGAACGTCAAGGGCAGGAGTGTCCACCTTCATTGCCACGCTGTCCTCAGTGATGACCGCAAAGCCAAGAGAAGCGATAAGCTTGTGTATGCCGTGGTTTATCTCAGGGTCGATGTGGTAAGGTCTGCCTGCCAGAACGATTATTTTCTGACCCTTCGCCCTTGCCTCAGCGATTATCTCCTGCGCCTTAGCCTCGATATCCCTATGGTATCTCACCTGCTCAGAATAAGCCTTGTTAAGCACTCCAAGCACCTGCTTTGCAGTGATGTTATACTTTGAAAGCGCCCTTGCCATTGCCTTTGCAACGTGCTTTTTGATGTTTATGTCAAGATAAGGCATGATGAAATTATCATCATTCAGCTTGTCATTGTTAGCCTTTAGAAGCTCAGGATAATAAGCAACGACAGGACAGTTATAGTGATTGTCCGACTGACCCTCGTCAGCATTGTAGCTCATGCAAGGATAGAAGATAAAGTCCACGCCCTTGTCAAGGAGGCTCTCTATATGACCGTGACAAAGCTTTGCAGGATAACATACCGTATCAGACGGGATAGTTTGCTGACCCTTGTAATATGTATCTCTCGTTGACTCCTCAGACAGCACCACCTCAAAGCCAAGGCTTGTGAGCAGCGTTGAGAAGAACGGCATAAGGTCATAATAAGACAGTGCCAGTGGCAGACCTACCTTTGCAATAGGCTTTGCAGGCTTGTTGTCAGCATAAGAGAGTATCTTGTTATACTTATACTCTATCATGTTTTCCGTTCTGTCGGTTATCTTTATGCCTGCACCCTTTTCACAGCGGTTTCCGGAAGTAAATCTTCTGCCGTCATTAAATCTTATTATAGTAAGGTTACAGTGCGCACCACAGCCACCGCACTGAACGGCTCTTGAATTGTAAGCAAATTCTTCAAGCTGAGCCTTTGTAAGAACGCCTGACTTGCCGTCCCTGCCCTGAGATTTTTCTTTTGCGAAAAGCGCACAGCCGAACGCACCCATAAGTCCCGCAATGGCAGGTCTTATAACGTTTCTGCCAAGCTCCATTTCAAATGACCTGAGCACAGCGTCGTTAAGGAACGTTCCGCCCTGAACGACTATATTCTTGCCAAGCTCATCAATAGACTTGGCTCTTATTACCTTGTAAACTGCGTTCTTGATGATAGACGAAGAAAGTCCTGCAGAGATATCCTCAACGGAAGCTCCGTCCTTTTGCGCCTGCTTTACAGATGAGTTCATGAACACTGTACATCTTGAGCCAAGCTCCACAGGTGCTTTTGCAAACAGACCGAGCCTTGCAAACTCTGCAATGTCATATCCCATTGCACCTGCAAAAGTCTGAATGAACGAGCCACAGCCTGATGAACAAGCCTCGTTGAGCATAATGCTGTCGATAGCGTTGTTTTTTATCTTGAAGCACTTTATATCCTGTCCGCCGATGTCGATGATAAAATCAACGTCAGGGCAGAAATAAGCCGCCGCCTTATAGTGCGCAACAGTTTCAACTATACCATAGTCAACGCCCAGACCTGCCTTTATAAGATCCTCACCGTAGCCTGTTACCGCAGAAGCTTTTATGTTAAGCTCAGGAGTAGCAAGGCTGTAGATCTCCTCAAGCTTTGAAGCGATTATATCCAGCGGCTGACCCTTGTTTGAGCAGTAGTGCTGATAAAGAAGCTTTCCGTCAGGTGTGATAAGCACAAGCTTTGTGGTTGTCGAGCCTGCGTCTATGCCAAGATAAGCGTCGCCCCTGTAAGTTCTGATGTCTTCATATTTAAGGTCAGACTTCTTGTGTCTTTCCACGAAAGCATTATATTCCTCACGGCTTGCAAACAGTGGCTTGCCTACCACGATATTGTCAGTAGCCTTTGCGTTCACTATCTTGTCAAGAGCTTCGTCTATAGTCATTTCCTCAGCAAGAGTGTCAGCATGAAGTGCCGCACCGAAAGCCATATAGCAGGAAGAATTTTCAGGAAGTATAGCGTGTTCCTCGTCAAGGTTCAAAGTAGTTCTGAATGCCTTTCTCAGTGCACTGAGATATGTAAGCGGACCGCCAAGGAAAAGCACCTGACCGCCGATCTTTCTGCCCTGTGCCAGACCCGAAACTGTCTGGTCAACAACAGCCTGAAAGATAGAAGCGGCAATATCCTCTTTTCTTGCGCCCTGATTAAGAAGCGGCTGAATATCAGACTTTGCGAAAACACCACATCTTGAAGCGATAGGATAAGTCTTTTCAGCCTTAAGAGCAAGGTCGTTCATCTCGTCAGGGGTAACACCCAAAAGTCCTGCCATCTGGTCGATAAAAGCACCTGTTCCGCCTGCGCAAGAGCCGTTCATACGCTGTTCAACGCCCCCTGTGAGGAAGATTATCTTAGCGTCCTCACCGCCAAGCTCAACCACAACGTCAGCCTTTGGATACTTCTTGTTTACAGCGATATAAGCAGAAAAGACCTCCTGCACGAAAGAGATCCCACTTGCCTCAGCGATGCCAAGACCTGCCGAGCCTGTTATGGCTATCCTGAACTTGTCCTCAGGATAAAGCTCTCTGATAGCACGCAGCTGCTCAGCCACCGTTTCCCTTACCTTTGAAAAGTGTCTTTCATATTTGTTATAAATAAACTCGCCCTCGTCAAGAATTACCGTCTTGACCGTGGTCGAACCTACGTCTATGCCTAAATCATAAATCTTGCCCATAGTAAAAACCTCACTGATTCTCGTTTGTACACTCTTAATTATTATATCACACTTTTTCGCAAATTACAAGCTTTTTATATTAACAAATATGTATCTGAAAACTACCTATAAAGCTAAAACGGGCGAACACTGTTCGCCCCTACAATGCAACTATTACAATGTATGGCAAAATGCGTTCGCCCGTAAATATTCATTTTTTATCTATGCTTATTCCTGCTCTAAAAGGCAATCAGTAAGATTAAGGTCATAGAGATTGTTGTAGGTAGGCTGCTGAACAGGCTCGCCTGCAAGTCTGTAGAACTGCTCTGAGCCGTACTTCTTGATGAAGTTTGTGGTGTGGCAATTTATTTTCAGCTCCTCGATAAACTTCTTCATAACATTGCTGTCAGCGCCATAAGCATTCTCAAGGAAGTCAAAAGCGTATTTCAGACCATTCATAGACTGCTGTGTAACGTTGTTTGCGCCATGGAGCAGATTGTTGAAGGAGTTCTGCAAAATAACAGTACAGCGGTTTTTGTTATCTCTTCCCTCGTTCGTACACTTATCAAGATAAGCTTCCAGATTGTGGAGTATCCAGTGCTGGATCTTCTTGTTAGACGGCGAGATGTTTCTTGCTCTTACCGCCTTGTCAAGGCTCTTGTTGCAGTCCATGATGTGTTCACTGATTATCTGACGGCATGAAAGACCATTGTTTATCTTCACAAGAATATCTTCCATTCTTGGGTGGATAAGTCTTATCATCTTCTCCATTTGGATACAGCTTCTCATTGTGTATGTGATGCCGTCCATAAGCAGATTCATAAGAGCCACAGCTTCCTCAGTGCCTGCCGCTCTTGCGTCAGCAATGTTCTGAGCAGTTATGCCGCCCTCGAGGATAGCGTCAACGTCATATTTCTCACGATAGTAGTTGAATCTGTCATAATATTCAGCAAAGCCCTTTGAGAACTCTGGGTTCTGTACATACTGAGCAGCCAGAGCGTGGTCAACAAGGATACCGCTCTCCTCATAAAGCTGCATCATTTCAGAAAGGTCCTCCCAGCCACGGGCAGTAACAAAGCGGTAGTTGTTCTTATCGCTTGCGTCCACCATATAATAGTGGTCAGGGTGAAGCTCAAGATATGATATGATAGCAGGGTGAACGCCTGCATAGTAAGCATATTCTTTCCAAACGCCGAAATCAGGCTGACACTCGACCCTCTTAACACGGTCGAGAGTAACGATATCGAACTCAGAAACAGACTTGTTGAACTCAGGCGGGTTACCTGCTGTAACAACTACCCAACCTGCCGGAACCTGATGAAGTCCGAAAACCTTATACTGCAAAAACTGGAGCATTGCAGGAGCAAGGGACTCGGAAACGCAGTTGATCTCATCGAGGAAGAGAATACCCTCTTTGATGCCAGTGGCTTCGATAGTGTCATAAAGAGTAGCCACGATCTCACTCATCGTGTACTCGGATATCTGCACGTCAGCACCGGTGTAGTTTCTATGTACAATAACAGGCAGACCGAGGGCAGACTCTCTTGTGTGGTGGGACATGGAGTAGGTAACAAGGTTTACGCCAGTTTCCTGAGCTATCTGCTCCATAATAGCGGTCTTACCGATACCAGGTGCGCCAAGCAGGAACACAGGTCTCTGATGTTCTATGCTAATTCGGTAATCGCCAAATTCGTCTTTAATGAGATAGGCTTGTATTGCATTAAGTATCTGTTGTTTTGCTTCTTTAATATTCATAATCATTTCTCCTCAGTGCAGTCTGAAGCTGTGAACAAAAAGCACTGCACAATTAAATAATCTTACCATTTTATTATAGACTATCTCCAAATTAAAGTCAATAGTCATCACAAGTTTTGTCAGCTTACACAAACAATTGAAAATATTTTAGTTATTCTGTATCAAAGTCATAAAATTTAACTGTTAAAATATTGATATCAGAACAGAATTTTCAACAGACCTTTAAGTTTTTTCAAACGTTTTCGTCCATACCCCAGCCGACCTCATAACCTCACTGCTCACTTGGTTTTGACATCTCCCAAACAATGTGCTATAATAATAAGGTATAAAATTTTTTCTCGGAGGTCTGATCTATGCTTTATGAAATAAAAAATGATAAACTCTCTATCTCAGCCGACACTTTCGGTGCTGAGCTTCACTCTATCAAACTGGACGGCAAAGAATATCTCTGGCAATGCGGTGACGCTTGGAAACGCTACGCTCCTATCCTTTTCCCGTTCATATGCTCCCCTAAAGACCGCACCTACAAGGCAGGCGGTCAGGATTATCACATGGCTGCAAACCACGGCTTCGCCCGTGACAGCGAATTTACATACGCTGGAAGCACCAAAAATTCAGTAAGCTTTCTACTAAAAGACAATGACGTGACACTTGCTCAATACCCATATCACTTTGAGCTTGAAGTCACTTACTCCATAAAAGGTTCAAAAGTCACCGTCACAAACACAGTAAAAAATACTGATGAAAAGGCTATGTACTTCTATCTCGGCGGTCACCCTGCTTTTATCTGCGATATCCAAGGTGGCAAATGCACAGTTGAGTACGAGAAAAACGAGCATATCGTTCAGCCTATCCCAAACGGCGAGAGGACTATCCTTGACGGTGAAAAGACTATCACTCTCACAAGAGAGCTTTTCGACTATGACGTTATCATGAAAGACCACCCTGCTTCAAAGGCTGTCACCCTGAAAAAGTCTGACGGCGGTTTCGTAAAGCTTTCATTTCCACATTCTGACTGCATTGCCGTATGGACTTCCACAGGCAACCCTGACGCTCAGTTTATCTGCCTTGAGCCTTGGACTAGCGTGCCTGTTTACGAGGACGACGCTTTTGAGGATATCGAAAACAAGCCTCATGCTATCAAGCTTGCACCTGAAGCTGTTTACACCTACAGCTACACCGTGGAGGTGGGCTGATGAGAGCGGTAATACAGAGGGTCACAAGTGCAAAAGTTGAGGTCGAGGGCAAGGTCACAGGCGAGATAGAAAAGGGCTTTCTGATACTTTTCGGAGTAGGTCAGGAGGACACTGAGGCTGACTGTGACAAGCTTGCAGACAAGATATCAAAGCTTCGCATTTTCGCCGACGAGAACGACAAAACAAATCTTTCTATAAACGATGTTGGCGGAGATATTCTTTGCGTTTCTCAGTTCACCCTTTATGCAGATTGTCACCACGGCAACCGCCCGTCATTTATCTATGCAGGCAAGCCTGATGAAGCCAACAGACTTTATGAATACTTCTGCAAGGTCTGCGGTGAGAAAATTTCAGGCAAGGTAGAAAAGGGCGTTTTCGGTGCAGACATGAAAGTTTCACTGCTCAATGACGGTCCTTTTACTATCATTCTTGAATGCAGAAACGGAGAGATAATCCCATGAATATACAGATATTCGGCAAGTCAAAATCCTTTGACACAAAAAAGGCCGAGCGTTATTTCAAAGAGCGTGGAATAAAGTTCCAATCTGTTGACCTGCCTACAAAGGGGCTTAGCAAGGGCGAGCTAAACTCAGTGCTTGCGGCTGTCGGCGATATAGACAAGCTTATCGACCCAAAGGCAAAGGGAGAGCAGGCAATGCTCATAAAATATCTTGGAAGTACCGAGGAGAAGATAGAAAAGCTTCTTGACTATCCCGAGCTTTTTGCCGCACCTATCGTCAGAAACGGCAAGAAAGCCACAGTAGGCTTCTGCCCCGAGGTGTGGAAAAGCTGGGAATAGCCCTAGATGAAAATACTGTGAAAATTGCCGATATTCGTTGAAAGAAGCTTGAAAGTGTGGTATAATACCATATGGAAAAGTATTTTCAGAAAGAGATGTTTTAAATGGTAATTGATTTTCACGTTCATGCCTTTAATCCAAAGGTAGCGGAAAAGGCTGTCGAAAAGCTTCAGGCTTGCAGTGGAATAACTCCTTTCACAAGAGGCACTGCAGAGGAAACCATACAGCGTTTTGACGAATGGGGCATTGACAAGGGCGTGCTGTTATCAGTGGCAACAAAACCTACTCAGCAGAGAGTTATAAACGATTGGTGTGCCCAACAGGACGGCGGAAGATTTATAAGCTTCGGTGGAATACACCCTGACGCTGAGGACTATGAGCAGGAGATAGCCCATATAAAGGAGCTTGGACTTCACGGCATAAAGCTTCACCCTGATTATCAGGGCTTTATGATAGATGATGAGCGCATGGACAAGATATATGACGCCATTGAAAGAGCCGACCTGCCTGTTATATTCCATTCGGGCTATGACTGCGTTTCCCCTGACCTTATCCACTCCACACCTGAGAGGGCGCTGAACATGATAAAAAAGCACCCTAAACTCAAGGTCATTTTTGCACATCTTGGTGCAAACATGATGTGGGAGCAGGTGCGTGACGTTTTGGCTGGAGCTGACGGTGAAGTTTATTTTGATACCGCTTTCACAAGTATGTGTCCTGACGAGCTTATGCAGGCTATCGTCGAAAAGCATGGGGCTGACAGGATACTTTTTGCAAGCGACTGCCCTTGGGACAGTTCCTACCTTATAAAAGAAAAGATACTGCGCTTGAACATTTCCGAGGATAACAAAGATAAAATTCTCGGAGGCAACGCAGAAAGACTTCTTGGCTTAAAATAAAATTGTGTAAATTCTGAAAAGAGGATATAAAAAATGAGATCAAAACTGCTTGCGGCTGTGCTGGCTTGTTCTGCGGTTTTCGGGCTTGCGTCATGTGGGGCAATGCTTCCAGAAAGCTCCTCCGAAACGGAGACCACCACGGGTACTGCCGCCCAGAGAGTTATAGAGACCACAAAGACCGCCACAATGGGCGACGATTATGATGAGGACGATGAGGATTACGAGGGCTACACCACCACCACTTCTGTGACGGCAGGCACACTTGAAAACCCTGACGTAAGCATTGACGAGGGCTACGACCCTGACATAATCGCAACGGCAACAAAGAGGACGACCACCACCACAACCACAACATCTGCCGAAACAAAGGCGACTAAAAAGACCACCACCACAAAGTTCAAAAAGGACGCACTTTTCCCTTTGGGTGATGATGTGAAATACCCTGATTCTATCCCATTTCTTGTAAAGTCAGACACCTCTTATCTTAATCTCAGATACGGTCCGTCAAAGAAATATGACGTGATAGAAAAGATACCTGACGGCAAGACCATAAACGGCTATGGCGAAAGAACAGACGGTGACGGAAACATATGGGTATATGTAAAATACAACGATAAAAGCGGCTGGGTAATGAAAGAGCTTCTCAGCGGCACTGAATAAACGGAGGACAAATAATGGACAGCTTCAAGGAACAGATAGTTCGCAAGATTCCCACAAAGAACGATAAGATACAGAAAATTTTCATCATGATAGCAAGCGTGGCACTTGCCGCACTGTGCTTTATCTTCCCTTTCGGCACGCAGTTTTCTGTAATAGGCATTTTTCTTGCCGCTGCCGCACTTTATGGCGGTTATTATCTTACAACAAAACTCGATGTGGAGTATGAATACATTTTCACAAACGGAGAAATAGACGTTGACAAGATAACGGCTCAGCGTTCAAGAAAGCGCCTTATCACATTCCGTTGCGGCAGTGCGACAGATTTCGGCATTGCTGACGAGAATTTCTCTGTACCTGAGGGCGCAACACAGGTCCTTGCCTGCGCTTGTGACGATAGCCTTACAGACTACTACATAACATTCAACCACAAAAATCTCGGACTTACAACTGTTATCTTCACACCAGATGATGATATGCTTGAGCTTATGAAGCCTGCGCTTCCAAGAACACCGAGGAAATAAAAATGAAAATATTTGTCGGAACTGATCTTATTGAGATCGAACGCATAAAAAAAAGCTGTCAGAGCCGACGTTTCTGTGAAAGGGTTTACTCCGAAAAGGAGCTGACCCTTTTTTCACAGAAGAAAAACCCATACGAATCCATGGCGGCGAATTGGGCGGCTAAGGAAAGCTTCGCAAAGGCTTTAGGCACTGGGGTCGAGGGCTTCGCCTTAAACGAGGTGTCCTGCTTGCGTGACGAGCTTGGCTGTCCTTATCTGGAGCTTACAGGGAATGCGCTTTTGGCGGCTGAAAATAGGGGGCTGACCTTTGCGGTGTCACTTTCCCACATCAAGGATATCGCTTCGGCAGTGGTGATAGCTTATGAAAAGGAGGATAAAAATGGATAGGATATTAACAGTGGAGCAAATGACATTTTGCGAGCATGAGGCTGAAAAA
Organism: Ruminococcus bicirculans (ex Wegman et al. 2014); assembly: GCF_000723465.1. Lineage (GTDB taxonomy): Bacteria > Bacillota > Clostridia > Oscillospirales > Ruminococcaceae > Hominimerdicola > Hominimerdicola aceti. Next base: position 385,023 of record NZ_HF545617.1, on the reverse strand, counting down.
TATGGCGTGAGCCTTGCTCAGCTCATGGACAATGCGGCGGCACAGCTTTCGGAGGTCATTGCAAGCAACTCGTCTTCGTCCTCAAAGATAGTGCTTCTTATTGGCAAGGGAAACAATGGCGGTGACGGACTTGTGGCGGCAAATTTGCTTGCGGAACAAGGCCTCAAGCCTGCGGTGGTCCTATGCTGTGGTGAGCCTGACACTGACCTCTCCTCGGCAGCGTATGCTAGGCTCGATAAGAGCGTAGAGGTGCTGAAAGCTGAAAATGCGCTGGATTTTATCGAGGGTGCAGACGTGCTTGTGGACTGCATTTTCGGAACGGGTTTTCACGGAAGCCTGCGTGAAAATATCCTGCCAGTGTTCAGAGCTTGTGAAAAATGTGAAGGCATGAAGATAGCCTGCGACCTGCCGTCGGGAGTCAATGCACGGAATGGTCAGGCTGACAAGCTATCGTTCATGGCTGACGTGACAGTGACCTTTCATCGTGGCAAGCTGGGTCTTTATTTACAGCCTGCGGTGGACTTTTGTGGTGAAATTCTTGTAAAAGATATCGGCATTGACGAGCGTTGCGAGAATACCCTATACCCTGTCATAACGCCTTTTGACGTAACAAAGGCAAGGGCTGCACTGCCTTTTAGACCTGCTGACGGACACAAGGGCACTTTCGGCAAGGTGGTGAGCGTGGCAGGCTCGGAGAGCTATATAGGTGCGGCAGGGCTTTCAGCAATGGCGGCAATGCGGACAGGCGTGGGGCTTTTTGAGCTTTGCACTGCAAAAAGCGTAGTCAACTCCCTGTCGGCTGGTATGTATGAATGTACATACTCGGCAATGAAAACCGACAAGGACGGCTTTATGGTGGCTGAAAATGCGGAGGCGATACTGAAAAAGTGTGAAAAGGCAAGCTGTTTGCTGATAGGCTGTGGGCTTGGTCACACGGCTCAGACAGAGAAGCTTGTGGCGGAGCTTATTGAAAATGCGGAGATACCCATAGTTTTGGACGCTGACGGAATAAATTCACTTTGTCCGAATATAGATGTACTGTTGAAGAAGAAAAGTACAGTTATCCTCACCCCTCACCCTGCGGAGCTTGCAAGGCTTTGTGGCGTGACGGTGGGCGAGGTCATGTCGGACAGACTTGGGTTTGCATATAGGCTGTCAGAAAAATATGGTGTGACAGTGCTTGCGAAGTCGGCTGACACCTTTGCTGTGGACGGTGGGAAAGTTTATCTTTGCACCGAAGGCACAACTGCGCTTGCAAAGGGTGGCTCAGGGGATATGCTTGCAGGCATTGTTTCCTCCTATGTGGCTCAGGGGTGCGATGCTCTTGATGCGGCGGCACTTGGGTCGTTCACACTTGGCTCGACGGCTCTACTTGCAGGATACAAAAGATCTGAGCGTGGAATCATTGCAAGAGATGTTATTGACGCTTTGCCACGATTTTTGTATGACCTTGAAAACGCCGACTAGGCTGTACTAAAAACAAAGACCTTCTTCTTATGAAGAGGGTCTTTTTTTATGGAGGGCAAAATGAAAAGAACAAAGGCATTTTTTCTCACGATTTTGGCGGTAATGGGCTTATGCTCATGCGGTGAAAGCACCGAAGTCAAACCCGTAAAGCTGGCAGAGGACTACAAGACCCCGGCTGAGTTCACCATTGACGGCACGGAATACGTCGCAAGCTTCACCCGTGAGGGCGCAGATATGTGGGAGTGTGAGATAACTGCGCCGGAAACTGTAAGCGGCATGGTGATAACCTGCTCAGGAGAAAGCGCACGAATTGAATACAAGGGTTTGACCTACGAAACTGACCGAGGGAACATACCCGAAAGCTCCGCTGTCACAATGACTGCCGCTGTGCTTGACAAGCTTATTTCGCAGAAAGGCGTGACGTATCTCAAAAATGACAAGGGAGACATCACCGCCACGGGACAGATAAAAGGGCAGGATTTTTCGGCTAAAATCAAAGGCGGAAAGGTAAAAAGCTTGAAGATATCAGGGGAGGTAAGCGTAAAATTCACATAAAAAAAGGTGCAGAGAAAATCTGCACCTTTCTTATGTATGGAAATGAATTATTTACCAAAGTTTGCGCAAGCGATAACGTTACCGTCCTCGTCCTCAAATCTGAGGTCAGCAATGTAGAAATCAGCCTGGTTTGGAATGCCCCATCTCATAAGTGAAACATACTGTGGTTCAGTTGAGTTTACAAATGTAGCACCGTCCTTGATACCAGGTCTCATTGTAAGCTCATAGGAACCCCACTCAGAAGTCCACTCAGCCTCGCCGAAGTCATAGAGGTCGTTCCAACTGTTTTCGCCTTCACCTGTTGTAGGCTGTGTAACGAATGCACCCATGAAGTTACCAGGAACGAGTGATTTTGTGCCGTCGTCACCTGTGAACTCGCCAACTGCCTTTGTAACTACATCAGCCTTGATAGTGAAGATCTTCTCAAGATCAGCCTCGTGACCCTCAAAGAACTTCTCCATGTGGAACTTGATCTTAGGGATCTTGTAGTTGCCATTATCCTGATCGAGAGTCTCGACCTTGAGCATTGGAATACCTGCAAGCTCCTCAATAGAGAGATTTACATGAGACTCATCGTTCTCGTAATCCTTCTCAGCGAAAGGTTCAACGATAGAAGCAACGTCCATATCCTTCTTGAAATATACAGAAGCCTCCTCATAGTTCTTCAGAGTAGCTGGCATTTCGGAAATATCCTTTGCAGCCTCACCCTCAGACTCTGTGCCGGAAGCGGCTGTTGAATCAGCTGTTGACTCAGGAGCAGCTGTTGTTGTAGTAGCCTCTGTTGTTGTAGCAGCTGTAGTTGTTGTTGTAGTAGTTTTTGCCTCAGCCTTTGATGAAGAATCATCAGAGCTGCCGCAAGAAGCGAACATAGCACTTGTAAGTGTAAGTGCAAGAGCGCAAGCTAAAAACTTTTTCATTTTAATAACCTCCGTTTAATCGTCATGCTATACACATAGCCTGACCTATATTTACTTTTGTATTATAACACAATTGTCACATATTTTCAATATACTATTTGCACAATTTAAGCACATGATTTCATATGTTTTGCACAGAAATCGTTTACAAGTTAGTGCAGGTTACACAAACGAAAAAAAACAGAGCTTCCCGAATGACAGAAAGCTCTGTATAAATTCACTTATTCAAGTGTGTTATCTGAGAGAGATTACTTTCTCTTAGAAATAACGATAGCTGCACCAGCAAGTGCTACGCCAGCAAGTGCAAGACCAGCTGTTGCGCCTGTAGCTGCTGTGTTGTCAGAAGCTGCTGCGGAAGATGTAGCTGTTGTAGTTGTTGTGCCAGCCTTTGAAGATGTTGTGCCAGCTGCTGTTGAAGATGTAGCTGCTGCAGAAGACTTGTCGTCCTTCTTAGAATCGTCCTTCTTAGAATCTGTGCCTGAAGGTGTTGAATCAGCTCCAGAGCTTGACTCCTCAGCTACTGGCTTCTTCTGAACTTCCTTCTTGTCCTTGTTAGAACCAGCCTCGAAGAGAACGTTGCCGTCAGCGCCAAGAACCTTCATACCTACAACGTCGATACCCTTAAGGTCTGCTGCCCAGTTGTTGATACCAACTGCTGCGTAATTATCAGCATCGCCGTCTGTTGTTGCGAAAACAGGAGCGTCGCCGAGGTATTCAAGAACGTATGTGCCTTCCTCTTCTGTTGTGTAGCAGAGAGTATCCTTTGGCTTATCGTCCTCAACCCATGAGCCGCCAGCCCAGTCCTTAGCGTTCCAGCCACCAGACTTTGAGTTGAAGTTGATTGATCCGCCACCGCCGATCGTGTTCCAATCGTTGTTGTCAACCTTGATTGTGAATGAAGCACCGTAAACAGCTCCAAGGTCAGAGATAGCATCCTTGTTTACAGCACCCTCTGACTCATCGCCATTGAAGAATACAGCAAAAAGGTCATCCTGAGTCTGTCTGCCGATCTTAGCGAGGTCATCGCTTACGTTGAGCTTTGTGCCTGCTGCTGATGCTGGGATCATTGCCATAGAAGCTACGATAGCTGCTGCTGACATACCAGCGAGAATCTTAGAAATTTTCATCGTTAATCTCCTCCATATGAATATAGTTTTATGAATTGTCATTCAATTCTAGTCTTATTATAGCAGACTTTCTCCCTAAAATCAAGGGGTTTTCACTTTTTTTATTCCAAAAAGTGTTGAAATTTCTAACAATATTGTCACACTTCTTTTGTGCATTAATCACAGAAAACGTTATCATTTTTTGCTTTTTACAACAATTGTCAGTCCTATCTGTCATTGAATCTCTGCAAGAACTGCTTTGTTCTTTCGTTCTGGGTCTGACCGAAAACTTCCTCCGGAGTACCCTCCTCCACGATATAGCCGTCGTCCATAAAGATAACATGGTTTGCCACATCACGGGCAAATGCCATTTCATGGGTGACTATTACCATGGTCATTTTCTCTTTGGCAAGCTCTTTTATTACCTTTAAAATCTCCCCTGTAAGCTCAGGGTCAAGTGCGGAGGTCGGCTCGTCAAAGAAAAGTATCTGCGGCTTCAAAGCCAATGCTCTTGCGATAGAAACACGCTGCTGCTGACCGCCTGAAAGCTCGCATGGATAAGACTTGCCTTTAGTTTCGAGTCCCATTTTTTTCAAAAGCTCCTCACAGTTGGCTTTGGCTTCCGCTTTTGGCTGTTTAAGGACATGGAGAGGTGCTTCCATTATATTCTGATTTACAGAAAAGTGCGGAAAAAGGTTGAAATTCTGGAACACAAGACCTATTTTCAGGCGGATATCCCTGAGGGTCTTAGAGGGTGCATACACTGCCTTGCCGTTTTCCGTGTGGAACATATTCACGCCGTCAACGTTTATCTCTCCGCCGTCTGCTTTTTCAAGCTGGTTTATACAGCGCAGAAGCGTTGATTTACCGCTGCCTGACGGACCTATTATTGCGACTACCTCGCCCACCTCAACGTTAAAAGAAATATCTTTGAGTACCTTAAGGCTGTCAAAGCTCTTAGAAATATTTTTCACTTCAAGAATAGCCATATGAGTTCTCCTTATTTATAATAATCGAATTTCTTTTCGATAACGGCAAATGCCACCGTCACGATAGCGTTGAGTACGAAATAGAATGCGCCTGCGATAAAAAGCGGTGTTATTGAGCTATACAGGTTCATCTGCTGTTTTGCCTTCATTGTTATCTCAGCGAATGCGATAACGTTTGCGAGAGAGGTATCCTTTACAAGGACGATGACCTCATTCGATGTGGCAGGGATAACACGCTTTGTGACCTGGGGCAGGATTATTCTAAAAAATGTCTGCATTTTCGTCATGCCGAGCATTGAAGCCGCTTCGTACTGTCCCTTTGGGATAGCCTCGATACCACCTCTGAATATCTCTGCGAAATACGCCGCATAGTTAAGGACAAATGCCGTAACAAGGGCGATAAACATATAGTTCTCGTTGTTTTTTATATTGGTAAGCACGTCATATACACCGCCTGTTTTGCCCTGCTTTGCAGCACTTGCGATAATAAGCGGCACCGCATAGTAGATAGCGATTATCTGAAGCATGAGCGGTGTGCCACGCATGACAAGTATATAGAGATTTGTCAGCCACGAGATAGGCTTGAAGCGGCATTTTTTCAGCATTGTCACAAGCACTCCCACAGGTATTGAAAGCACGATGGTCCATGCGAAAAGCTTCAGTGTATTAGGCAGGAACTCCAGCAGGATCTCCGTGACCTTTTTTACTTCCTCAAAAGTCATAAATATTCATTCCTTAACAAAATATTACGATAACACGTCACCGTATCAGCGTATTAATACATTATACTACATATTTTGCGACTTGTCAAACGGAAAGAGTGAGGAATGAGGAGTGAGGAATGAAGGTATCGCCTGCGGCGATGATTTTTTTATTGCGAACTGCGTTCGTACAATTAACTCACCAACGTTCTTATTAACTTACCTCTTGAAGTATCTCAAACCACAGCTATGCTAATTCCTCATTCCTCATTCCTAATTCCTCATTTGTCATTCCTCACTCCTCACTTTAAATCAGTTCTCTTCGTTTTTCAAGGCAAGCACAGAATCACGGACTTTCGCCATAAGCTCTTCGGGGGTTTCGCCATTAGGATAAATAGGCTCACCGTAAACGACTTTTACTTTATATTTGCTAAGACGCTTCCAGTTGAAAAGCCTTGGGAGCTTTCTGTCTGGTGGGAATATCTCGTGTCCGCCTTTGATGTAGGCTGGTACTATAGGTACATTGGCTTCGATAGCAAGGACGGCTGCACCGCTTTTGAACTTGCCCATTTCACCAGTTTTGCTTCTTGTACCCTCCGGGTGAACTAGCACACCCCATTTCTGACCAAGCTTTTTACGCAGAGCCGCCATGGTTTCGTCTACTCTTCCGCCCCTGTCAACAGGCACCATACCGCCTATTCTTACTATAAGTCGGCTGGCTAAACTGCCGTTGAAAAGCTCTTTTTTTGCCATACAGCAAAATTTTGCAAAACGCTCGTATCTGAAATTCAGGGTGAGGAAGATAAAATCAAAATTTGAAACGTGATTTGCACAGATTATATAACCGTCCTTATCAGGTAGATTTTCCTCGTTGGTGACCTTGACTTCATAGAAGGCTGTCACAAGATTTCTGTAAAAGCGGTAAATACGATAGTCTATCTTTTTCTTGTCCAGAGGATAGAGCATTGATTTCACAGTCTGCGGTTTTATGCGGTTTGGGTTTTGAACGAGGGCGATAAGCTTGCCCACTGTCATGTTCTTATCCATACAGCCGTCAACACGCACGCCGCTGAACTCCTCTATCTCCAATGCAAGCTCGATAGCTGAGAGGGAGTCTATGGTGAACTCCTGCAAAAATTTTGTACTGAACTTGACTTCATTCGGCTGAACGTGTGCTATTTTTGCCACGGCGTTTCTCACCATTGACGGGATATCCGACGGGTCGATACTATTTTTCGCCTGCTTTGTAAGGCTGTCAAGGTTATCCTCCATGACCATTTTCTTCAGCAGATAACGCTTTGGCTTGCCGATAGCTGTTCTTGGTATAGAATCCACAAAATGTATGCCGCTTAGCTTCATTGCCTGACCTGCGGAGGAGCTTATCTCTTTTAGCTTTTCTTCCGTCTGCTCACGCTTATCCTCAGCACAGACCACAAAGGCGTGCACCTCGTCATAGCTTCCCTCTTTCGCAGGCACTCCGCAGACCACAAGCTCGTCAACGCTCTCGATGCCCCTATAGACCTGTTCGATATCGTCAGGGGCTGCTTTTTTGCCTGTGGACAGGACGATATTTTCTTTACATCTGCCGAGAATGACGATATTTTTATGCTTATCGAACTTTGCAAGGTCGCCTGACTTGAACCAGCCGTCAGGATTGAAAGCTTCATCTGTGGACTTTTTGTCGCCATAGTAGCCTATCATCATATAAGGTGACTTTATGAGAAGCTCACCGCTGCGGTCTATCTTCACTTTGATATCGGGGTACGGCTTGCCGCAGGTGTCAGCATAGACGTGCTTGCCATATGTGCCGATAGTTGGTATGCTCGTTTCGGTCGCACCGTAGTTGTTCACAATATTAAAGCCTGTGCCGTAGAAGAAATCAAATGTATCCTTTGACATCGGCGAGCCTGCGGAGCAGAGAAATCTAAGCTCACCGCCCAAGGCTTTGTGTATCTTTGCAAAGATCTTTTTGCCGCTGTTTATGCCGTAGATCTTACGCTGATGAAGTGCAACAGGAAACATTTTCTTGAAAAGTGCTGAAGATACTTTGCTTGCGTTGATCTGCTGCATTATCTGGGTTTTCAAAAGCTCATAGACCTTTGGCACACCCGGAAAAACTGTCGGCTTGAAGTTTTGGAAGCCTGCGGAAAGACCCTTTGCGGAGAGAGACTCAATAAAGCACACTGTTCCACCTGTGAGGAGTGGGGCTAAGACCTGTGCAAAAAGTCCGTAGATATGGCTGTTTGGCAGGATTCCGAGATAGCGTTCGTTATCGGTTATGCCGTTGCACTGGCAGACCATTTTACAGGAATTTATCTGAGAATCGTGGGTGTGCATGATGCCTGAGGCTGTCCTTGTCGTACCGCTGGAAAAGATTATCACTGCGATATCAGGGTCGCCTACTTCACCTTGGCGGAGTATATTTTCCCCTGAACCGTCTAGTCTGTCAAGCTGGTTTTGGATATCGAGAACAGGTATATTTTTCACGCTTGTAAGCTTCTTTGCCGCCTTTTGAGAAGCGACAACGCACACAGGCTGTGACTTTTTCACCAGTGCGACAAGCTCTGCCGCAGGAAGCGAATAATCCAAAAGGACGGCTGTGGCGTTTAGCTTTGCACAGGCGAGAAATGCGATATTCCACTCAGGTCTGCCCTCAGAGGCGATACAGACCCTATCCCCTGCCACGACGCCCAAGGCTTTAAGGCGGCTGCAAAAAACATCAGCCTGTTGCAAAGTTTGTCCGAATGTATATTCCTTTGTTTCACCCTCGTCATTCATCATCACGAGAGCGGTCTTGCTATAGCGGTTTATTGCCGTTTTTCTAAATTCGTTATAAATGTTCATGGCAGTTTCCTTTCCGCACCTCAGATTTTCTGAGAGTTGCCCTTCATTGTATGTTCAAGTGCCTCGACAGCTTTTTCGGAGCTGTCAAGGAGGTTTTTGAGATTTTCCTCACCCAGTGCGTCAACGAACACGCTGAAATATTTTTCAAGACGCTGCTGCTTTTCTTCAATGGATTTTTCACCTTTTGGGAGGAGTTTCACCTGCACACGGCGTTTATCCTCAGGGTCACGCACAAGGCTAACAAAGCCTTTTTTCTCCATTGCACTGAGCACTGACGTTGCTCGCTGACGTGATATCATAAGGTCACGGCTTATGTCTGAGGGGTAGACTATGCCCTCGGCTGTGCTAAGATAGACTATCACTTTGCTTTCGCCCTGAAAAAGCTCTGCAAGGTCGTCCATATATCCTGTTTCAAAAAATCGTCTGAAAACTTCTCCAAAACGCTGGGCTGTTTTATCGTTCATTGTTATTCCTCCAAATGTCAAGGCGGTTGATTGTCAACACTGTTGATTATACACCCTGTTAATGAATTTGTCAAGTGCTATGGGCGGTATGGTACAAATGCCCTTGACAAAATGTCTATATCATACTATAATAATATGGTATAAATCTTTCGGCAAATGCCGAAACACCGAAAGGAGGATATGCTTTTCAAAGGTCGAAAGGCATGATCTGGATATGATAAAGGACGTACAGGAAAAAATTCTTCAGTTAAAGAAAGAAAACGATATTTGTATACTTGCGCACAGCTATCAGGCTAAGGAGATAGTGGAGGTAGCAGATATTACGGGTGATTCATACAAGCTAAGCGTTGAGGCGCAGAAGGTCTCAAACAAGAATATACTTATGTGCGGAGTGCATTTTATGGCTGAGGCGGCAAAAATGCTCAACCCTGACAAGAACGTATATCTTGCAAATCCATCGGCAGGCTGTCCAATGGCAGAGCAAATGGAACCTGAGATGATAGAAATGATAAAGGCGCAGGAGCCTGACAGAAAGGTAGTATGCTACATAAACACCACAGCTGCACTCAAGAGGGTTTGCGACGTTTGCGTTACTTCCTCGTCTGCGGTGAAGATAGTAAAGAACATGGACGCTGACAAGATACTGTTCATTCCTGACTGCAATCTTGGTGCATTCGTAAAAAAAGCCTGTCCTGAAAAGGATATAATGCTTTTGCAGGGCGGATGTCCTGTTCATGCGTCGGTAACAAAGGCTGACATGATAGCGGCTAAGACGGCTCACCCTGATGCACTGGTGCTTTGTCACCCTGAGTGTATCCCTGCGGTAAGCGAAATGGCTGATTATGTTGGTTCAACTTCTGGAATAATGAATTTTGCGGCAGAGTCTGACGCAAAGGAGTTCATCATAGGCACTGAGATATCTATTGCGGAGCATTTGCAGTACAGATTCCCTGAGAAGGAGTTTTACGTACTCTCAAAGAAGATACTTTGTCCTAACATGAAGCTCACCACTCTTATGGACGTTTACAAGACCTGCGAGGGCATCGGCAACGGCGGTGGTTTTGAGATAAAAATGACAGACGAGGAGATAACCTCTGCAAGAAAATGTATCGACGAAATGATACGTCTTGGGGGCTGATATAATGGATAATTACACCATAAAGATCGCAAAAGGGCTTGCAAACAACGCAGACGCCAGGCTCATAAGACAGCAGGTATTCGTTGAGGAGCAGGGCTTTGTGAACGAATTTGACGATATTGACGCTAAGGCTTATCATGCTGTTATTTACACGGGCGGATATCCCATTGCAACAGGCAGGCTGTTTGACGAAAACGGTGAGGCGCACATTGGACGCATCTGCGTGAGAAAGGCATATCGTGGCAGAGATCTTGGCAGAATGATAGTGGAAGCCCTTGAAAAGCAGGCTGAAAAAGTGGGCTACAAGGAAGTCGGCTTATCGGCGCAAACGAGAGTACAGCCTTTCTATGAAAAGCTTGGCTACACGGCATATGGTGATGTTTACAAGGACGAATACTGTCCGCACATTGCAATGAAAAAGACCCTTTCAGGGGAATAGATATGAAAAAGGACGACTTGGGGTCGTCCTTTTTTTGTGGCGTTTAATGAACAAAACAGTTTGTGATTGAAACGAACGAGAGTGGCGGGACGTCGAGGGCGCCGTCCCCTACACAAAAAAATTGCGCCGCTCCCCTACATAAATGTATTGATAAAAAACGATAATAATATAAATTTTTGTAGGGGCGAACAGCGTTCGCCCGTTTACCGCAAGATTGCCCACCGCTCGCAAGATATCAATTCGCCCCACAAAAATTGCACATAATTTGCGCACAAAAAAAGGACGGAAGCGATTCCGTCCTTGATTTTTTTAGCTATTTACTGTTTCCTTGATAGCGTCAACTATTTCAGGGAAATACCAGCCGCCCTCGGATCTGTTGAGAAGTCCGAAGTTCTCACCGTTTCCTATTCTTGTGCCGTTATCCCACCAACAGCATGGTACGCCATACTGCTTTGCGGTGCTGAGATAATCCTTTACACACTGAACTCTTGCTTCTGTATTAGCCTTATTTACAGAGCCGAACTCACCGATTATTACAGGTATTCCCTTGCTGAGGAACACTTCATTGATATCGGTAAAGAGTGTTGTGATAGAAGAGTCGATACTTGTATACTGGTCTGTGCCTGCGGTATCAAGTGCAAATGAATATGGCAGATAAGCGTGGATAGAAACTATTATCTTATCGTCGCCCTGCGGAACTTCGAGGGCTTCCATGTTCTGTCTTGATGATGATGCGGCATATGGTGTTACCATTATACATCTGTTAGGGTTGTTTCCGCCAGAAGCACGGACTGTTTCGACGAACGCCTTTGCATACTGATTTACGACCTCTCTTGACTCAGCGTCGCCTATCCACTCGTTGCCCTCGCCTCTAAGTCTAGGCTCGTTCACGCCCTCGAAAATGAGGTGTTCGTCATAGCCCTGAAATCTGTCGCATATCTGCTTCCAGAGGGCTTTGAGCTGCTCTATATCCTTATCGGCACGGTCTTTCTTAGGCATATACCACTCCTCGTGGTGGGTGTTGAGGATAACGAACATTCCGTTGTCGATACCGTAATCGACAATTTCCTGAACTCTGTTCATCCATGCTTCGTCAACTGTATAGTTCTCGTCCATGTGAGTACCCCATGAAACAGGAAGTCTGAACACGTTGAAGCCTGCGTCCTTGACCTGGTCTATCATCAATTTTGTGGTTTCCACATTTCCCCATGAGGTTTCAGCGTCAACGCCTGAGCCGCCTGTGGAATCCATGGTATTGCCAAGACTCCAGCCCACTTTCATCTGAGCCACAAGGTCTTTTGCAGTGGTCACTGTCATAGGGTCATTGGTATGCTTCTGAGTATTTTCTGTAGCTGAGGAATCTTTCTCAGCCTTTGAGGAGTTGTCCGAACTGCCACAGGCTGTCATCATTGATACGCCCATTGCAAGGGAAAGCACTGCTGCAAGTAGTCTTTTGATTTTCATATTTTGGTTTTCCTTTCTCACCATATAAAATAATAACATTTATATTTTAGCTCATTAATGTGGATTTGTCAATAGGAATAATAAAATTAGATAAACGCACAAAGTTCTGTTGAAATGTGACTATATATACAAAATTTGTTTTTTGTTATTCATTTTGCCCATTGACAATTATAATCATAAACTGTATAATTTAAACATAGAGTATTTAATTTGAAAATTATATGGGGGGGGTACAACTATGAAAGCTAAACACGTTGGCATAATAATATGGATAATCGTTGCTGCCTCTTTTATATTTTGTTTTTGGTATTTTGGCATAAAGAACATAGTTTCTTCTGATGAACCTGAAGATGATGAAAGCGGGATAAATACCTTTAACTACAGCTGTCCCCATGACGATACCTATCAGGAACCAACGCTGAATATGGGAAAATATTATCCAAACGGAGATACAAGCAAAGATTATTTTATAATAGGAGAAAACAACACTCTGAAATACAGCGGAGATTCGGAATATCTTTGCAATAAGCTGTTTACGTTTTATGACGAGACCGCAAAGCAGGATACGATAAAAATGTGGTCTGAAACCAGAACATATACTATTAAAACCTATCACGAAGCAAGAGATCAGATACTAATTGAATTTGACTATGGAAAACATGAAAATGCTTTCGCTTTAGCATTTAATTATGTTGATGAAAACACATTCGTCGCCGTTGATACTTACATTCGTGTTCCCGACGATTCTGCCGCTGAATCGGAATCTTATTCCGACGATGTTTCGGTAAATGAAAGCAAAATTTCATAGTAAAAAAAACTTCAATGGCGAAAAAACGTCATTGAAGTTTTTATTTATGTTTTATGTTTCAGCCGGCTTTTCCGGAATTATCGGGGTAAGCTTTCCGTCACAGAGAAATTCTATGTAATCTTCTATGGAATTGATAGGCTCGTCAGTTGCAACACCGCTGATACGGCTGTCCTCCACCCACAGGTGGTGATTGTCCGTACCGCCTGTTTGCTTGAAGCCGAACTGTTCGGCATACCACTTTGCACGCTGATTATAGACCTCTTTGCCGTTGCCGCTGTTATAGACCTCAACGCCGTCTATCCACTTCGGCAGGAGCTTTATTTCATGGATATACCAATCCGCTTCACGAAAAGGGTGGGCATGGACTAACACGCCACCTGCTTTATGCACTCTGTCGGCAAACTGATAAAAGCTTATATCACTGATGTTATCATTGGCAAGAAGAAAGTCCTTGTCGATACCATAGGTCAAAAGGTCTGCGCCAAAGTAAGAATACTCCAGACCGAAAAAGACTTTCAGACCTATCTTGTCACCCACTTCTTTGGCATTCTCATAGCCCTTGCAGAACTTGTTCACTCTGTCCTCCCAACTGTCAAAGTTGGTGACAGCACAGTTGCCGTTGAAAAAGTGATCGGTGACGATGATCCCGTCATAGCCTAGGGCTTTATAACGCCTTGCCTGCTCTGCTCCGCTTGCAGAGGCACAGCCGCTTCCCTCGGCGGTATGCAGGTGTGTTTCATACCTGAACATCAGAAGTCCACGCCTCTGTTGATGACCTCCATGCACATTCTGCCGTTATGATAAGGGCATTTCCATGGACCTACTATCTCTTTCCAATCATGCGGCTTATGGTCATAGGAAACCTCGGCATACCACTCTGAGCCTTCTCTCTTGTCGATTATCTCAGCCTTGATATATTCCCACACGCTTCTTGCACTTTCAAGGAACTTCTTTTCTCCGCTGTGCTGATAAGCGTTGATGAAGCCAACAACAGACTCGGCTTCTACCCACCATACACGCTTCTTGTCTATCTTATCGTTCTCACGCTCGTTGTTCAGTGCGCCGTTATCAAGGGCGATGTTCTGAATATTATGAGAGATCTTAAGATCCATTTCAGCAAACTGCTTTTTAAGCTCCTCGTCACCCAAAGTATCGCAGGCAAGGTCCATAAGCCATGTTGCTTCGATATCGTGACCAAATGAATGGATATCTCCCACAAGGTCAAACTTTGTGTCAAAGAAAACTTTCAGAGCGTTTGTTTCAGGAGTATAAACAATATCTCTCATCTGACCAAGCTGGAATTTAAGCCTTTTAGCAACTTCCTCGTTGTGGTCTGCCTTATAAAGCTCGGTATAAGCTTCGATAAGGTGGAGGATAGCGTTCATTGTCTTATCAGCATGCAAGCCATTCTCAGAAAGAGCGTCATTTGATACCAGGTTCCACTGTCTGTCAAAAGCTTCTCTGTAGCCATACTCGTCGAGAGTGTTGTTCTCGATATCGTGGAAAAGCTTATATGCAAGCTCCAGAGCTTCCTTATCTCCGCTTGCGTTATAGTAGCATGACAGTGCATAGATAGCAAATGCGATGTTGTATGTATGCTTCATAGTGTCGGCAGGCTCACCCTTATAGTTCATCATCCAATAAACTCCGCCGTACTCATAGTCGATACAGTGGTTTTTGATAAACTCGTAAGCGTGGCGTGCGTTGTCAAGAAGTGTCTTATCGCCCAGAGTGATATACGCTTTTGAATAGAACCAAAGTATTCTTGCGTGGAGGATAACGCCCTTATCAGCCTGCTTATCCAGCTTGAGGTCATAGCTCATAAAGCCGTAAAATCCACCGTTCTCATCATCTCTCAGCTTGTTCCAGAAGGGAATGATATGTCCTGTAAGTTCCTTTTTGACTTCTTCAATTATCATCGTAAAAACTCCTTTTAAAATATATTGTCTACGATTTTTCTATTTCAACATTTCTTTAATTTTTCTATTTCAATATTTTCCTTGCCTCAACATAAAATCTCTTATCCTCGGCATGACCCATGGAGAACGTTTTTCTTGGCAGTGCGCCGTCAACGATAACTGTAGGGAAAAGCTCTTCCTTGCCCATGTCAGGGAGCATAAAGCCTATGGAATTTTCCTTTGTGGAAAGCTCTCTTATGACCTCTGCACCGTGGATATAATCCACCTTGCCGCCCTTTTCCTTGATATAGCTGTCAAGGAAATTCTGCAATGAGCCGACAGTAAGCTTTGAAGTCGGCTTATGTATATAGAGCGTCTTTTCCTCGCCATTGTCGCAGACAACTATTGCCTGCTCTGCCTTTTCCTCAGAAAGCTCAAGAGCCGCTGTCATTTCGCTCATAAGAGCCTTTGTGTCAACGTCTGTAACTATCCTATGGATAGCTTCAAATTCAAGTGCAGGCGAATGGAGATTCACTATCTCCACAAGGGCATATCTGCAAAGAGCATTGCTCATGTCCTTATCAGGGTTCTCTCTCTTCTGCTCCTCGTAAAACTCCTTTGCAGTAGCAAGAGAATGGTTGCCGTCACCCATTGCGTAGACAAGCGGTGAAGTTTCCTTAAGACCATACTTTGTATTGAAAGCGTCGATATCACCAAGCTTTTCAAGTGCGGCTATTATCTTTTCCTGCATAGGCTTTTCAATAAGATAGCCTGCGATATGACCACCCTTTTTCATAAGGTCAAAGTCATAGAGCTTTTTCATCTCTGCCTTGTGAGCCTCCAGCGGCTCGACAACGCTTTTTTCTGTATCGTCAACGAGTATCATGATATGCGGCAGCTCAACAGGTGCGCCACGTCTTACCTTTATTCTAGGCGGTATTCTCTCCACAACTGTGGCTTCTGTTGCTCTTACGGCAGACTTCGAGCCTTTGCGGTAGTCATACTCTTCAAGGTCGATAGCGCCAACAATGCCCGCTCTGACCTTTCCGTCAGACTGTGTTCTTTCAACGTATATCATAGCGTCCTTATACTCTTCAAAAACGCCCTCGCTGATATAGCTGTCCATATTCTTATGTATGTCGGCTATTCTTTCATCAACGTTATCGTCCTCCAGATAGACCTCAGGCAGGATAAGGTTCAGTGCGCTTTTTGCACCCTCTGTTATCTTTTCCACGTCAGCCCAATACTCAGGCTCAGAGGTATACTGGTCGCAGGCAACCACTGCCCATTTTGACATATCGGCGTTCTTAGGCAGAAGTATATCTGCGCTTTTAAATGCTGTTGACATTTCACTACACTCCTATTATTCTTATATCCAAAACAGGACGGCTGTTTTCACCGTCCTGCATATTGTTTTTATTTCTCAGAGCTGTCAGAGCTATTCTCTGCCTGCTCGGCTTCGTCAGCCTGTACACCGTTTCCAGCACCACAGCAGTTCTTATACTTCTTGCCGCTTCCGCATGGGCAAAGATCGTTCCTGCCCGGCTTCTTAGCCTTTCTTACGGTCATGTTATGATGCTCGCCCGGCTTGAGAACGTCCTCTCTCTTTGGAGCGGCGCTGTTCTTCCTTACCTGAATGGTGAACAACATTCTTACAGTGTCCTCACGGATAGAAGCTACCATATCGTCGAACATATCCATACCTTCCATACGATACTCGACTACTGGGTTCTTCTGACCGTATGAACGCAGACCGATACCCTTTTTCAGCTCGTCCATATCGTCGATATGTGCCATCCACTTTGTATCGACAACTTTAAGCAAAACAACTCTTTCTATCTCATGGAGAAGTTCCTGACCAAGGTCTTCCTCACGCTTTGCGTATATCTTCAAAGCTCTGTCTTCAAGGAGGTCGATTATATCCTTCTTTGTTATCTCGTCAAGCTCCTGTGGGGTATAGTTGAAGTCGTCCTCAACTGTGATTATGCCCATAAGTCTGTCCTTAAGACCCTGCAGGTTCCAGTTATCCTGAACGTCCTCGTCAGTGATATACATATTTACAGAATCCTCAACAAACTCCTTTATCATGCCGAGGATATTTTCATGGAGATCTTCTCCGTCAAGCACCTGCTGTCTTTGCTTATAGATTATCTCACGCTGTGTGTTCATAACGTCGTCGTAGTTAAGGACGTTCTTTCTGATGTTGAAGTTTCTGCCCTCTATCTTCTTCTGTGAGGACTCGATAACACTTGTGAGCATTTTTGACTGTATTGGGGTATTCTCGTCAACCTTGAAAGTATCCATCATAGCTGTTATTCTCTCGCCGCCGAAAATTCTCATAAGGTCGTCTTCAAGTGAGAGGAAGAATGTGCTTTCGCCCGGGTCGCCCTGACGGCCTGAACGTCCTCTAAGCTGATTGTCGATACGTCTTGACTCGTGTCTTTCTGTACCGATGATATAAAGTCCGCCTGCTTCTCTAACCTTTTCTGCAAGCTCCTTTACCTCTTCTGAATACTTTGCATAGAGCTTCTTATATTCTGCTCTTGCAGCCAGAACTTCCTCGTCCTGAGTATTTGAGAAACCTGCTGCCTCGACAGCCACTTCCTCAGAATAGCCCATTTTCTGAAGGTCTGCAAGTGATTTATACTCAGCGTTACCGCCAAGCATGATATCAGTACCACGTCCTGCCATGTTGGTAGCGATAGTAACCGCACCGTATTTACCTGCCTGTGCAACTATCATAGCCTCACGGTCATGGTGCTTGGCGTTAAGCACTTCATGCTTGATGCCCTTATTTTTCAGCAGTCTTGAAAGATACTCTGACTTCTCAACGGAAACAGTACCAACGAGGACAGGCTGTCCCTTTTTATGGCACTCTATTACCTGCTCGATAACGGCATTGAACTTGCCCTTTTCCGTTTTGAAAACAACGTCTGGGTGGTCAACTCTGATAACAGGCTTATTTGTCGGTATCTCGATAACGTCGAGCTTATAGATCTCTCTGAACTCGTCCTCCTCCGTAAGGGCAGTACCTGTCATACCTGACAGCTTGCCATAAAGACGGAAGTAGTTCTGATATGTTATAGTAGCGATAGTCTTTGACTCTCTTGCTATCTCAACGCCCTCTTTTGCTTCGATAGCCTGATGCAGACCGTCATTGAAACGTCTGCCCTGCATGATACGGCCTGTGAACTCGTCTACGATAAGAACTTCTCCGTCCTTAACAACGTAGTCGATATCCTTTTTCATAACGCCGTTTGCCTTGATAGCCTGATTGATGTGGTGGGCAAGGGTCATATTGTCAGCGTCCATAAGGTTTATAACGTTGAACGCCTTTTCTGCTTTCTTAACACCGCTCTTTGTAAGAGTTGCGGTCTTAGCCTTTTCGTCGATGATATAGTCGCCGTCCAGAAGGTCGTTATCTGCCTTATCGTCCATTTCAACAACTGTAACAGGTTTCAGTGTTTTTGCAAATCTGTCGGCAAGTGAATAAAGCTTTGTTGACTTGTCGCCCTGACCTGAAATGATAAGCGGAGTTCTTGCTTCGTCTATGAGGATAGAGTCCACCTCGTCCACGATAGCGAAAGCGTGCTCTCTCTGAACCTTATCTTTCTTATAGATAACCATGTTGTCACGGAGGTAATCAAATCCGAACTCGTTATTTGTACCATATGTAATATCAGCGTTATAAGCTTCCCTCTTCTGCTCCTTGTTCATGCCAGTAAGCACAACGCCGATAGAAGTGTTCAGGAAGTGGAACACCTTGCCCATTTCCTCAGACTGGAACTTAGCAAGATAGTCATTTACAGTTACAACGTGAACGCCATTTCCTGTAAGGGAGTTAGCATAAGCCGCCAGACAGGCAACGAGAGTTTTACCTTCACCTGTTTTCATTTCGGCGATACGTCCCTGATGAAGAACGATAGCACCGATTATCTGAACAGGGTAAGGCTTTTTGCCAAGCACTCTGAACGCAGCTTCACGGCAAACCGCAAGAGCGTCAGGAAGAACGTCATCAAGAGTTGAAAGCTCGTCCAGCTTGCCCCTCAGAATGGCAGTCTGTCCGCCCAGCTCCTCGTCAGACATATCGGCATACTTACTTTCAAGCTCGAGTACCTTATTCTTTATAGGCTCGATCTTGGCAAGCTCTTTTTTAGAATAGTTGCCGAATATTTTATCAAATAATCCCATGTTTCAATCCACCTTTATTTATTCTCCTGCCAGAATTTATGGCAGGAAAAAGTTAAAAAATATACTATGCTATAAATACACTATTATATTATACAATATCCCCTTTTAAAAGTCAAGCAATTTATGTGACGTTTTACAAACAAAAATGTAGTGCTACAATAGATATTGGACAAAATTAAGAAAAAAGAAAAGAGAGATAGGCAAAAATCTGATAAAATAAAGTTACCACACAAATACAAATCAGAAAGGAAGCCTATCTCTCATGAATAGTATAACACAAGATATGAAGTTTCGTCAATCCTTAATGAATTACGCAAAGAAATATGGAGTGAGCCGAGCGAGCAGAAAATACAATAAATCACGTTCATATATATATTTCTGGCTGAAACGCTGGGACGGAAGTGTGGAGTCCCTCGCAGTTAAATCACGCCGACCGCATCATCATCCCAACGAGCATACCAAGGAAGAAATAGATCTTATCAAAAGGTATCACAAACGAAACCCAACGCTTGAGCTTCCCGAACTATGGCATCGTCTCAGAAAACAAGGGTATACACGCTGTCTTGAAAGTCTTTACAGGGTTATGAAAAAACTAGGAATGCTTCCGAAAAAGCCGAAGAAAGCGACGTATAAACCAAAGCCATACGAGCAGATGACATATCCCGGAGAACGTGTTCAGGTGGACGTAAAGGTAGTTCCGAGAAAGTGTATAGCTGACCCAGAGATGAAGCTGTACCAATACACGGCGATCGATGAGTATACCAGGATAAGATTTTTATACGGATATGAGGAGCAAAGCACCTATTCTTCAGCAGACTTTGTAAAAAGGCTGGTGAAATGGTACAAACGCAGAGGAATAACGGTGAAATGTATTCAGACCGACAATGGATTTGAATTTACTAACCGCTTTTCGCCAAGCAAAAGAGACAAGAAAACGCTGTTTGAGAATACGCTCTCACAACTTGGCATTGAACACAAACTCATTCGTCCATATACGCCCAGGCACAATGGCAAAGTAGAGCGCAGTCACCGAGAAGATCACAACAAATTCTATTCGTGCCATAGGTTTTATTCCTGCGACGACTTAAACGTGCAGCTAGCTGCACGTTTAAGTCGAACAAACAACCGTCCTATGCGTCCCCTCAAATGGTTTTCGCCTATCGAATTTCTTAATAATAGTGTCCAATATGATTGACAAACCTACATTTATGTGACGTTTTACAAACAAAAAACGACGGACAGTGTTTTCTCACTGCCGCCGCACCAATGGACTATTTCTGCATTAGCCTGTATTCGCTGATACCTGTCAGCACTGTAAACGCCACCTGACGCTGATAGTCCTCATTCTCCAATTTCTGAGCCTCCTCAGGGTTTGAAAGAAAACCGCACTCTATCATAACCGCAGGATTTTTGGTATTATTAAGTAGATAAAGCTCGTCGCCTACCGGCTTAGTTTCTCTGGTATTGTCAGGCTGTAAAAGGGAAACGAACTGCTTTTGCATCACTCCCGCAAGCTTTTCACCCTCGGCATTGTCTTTAGAATAGAACATCTGCGCACCGCTGTAGCGGCTGTCGGTAAACTGATTTTGGTGTATGGAAACTGATATGCCCTCGGAATATTTCGAGAATATGGCAAGGCGGTTTTTCATATCGGACTTTTTCTGCTCCCCAAGCCCCTCTGTGCCTTTGTCATAGATAGAGATATCGCTTTCACGGGTGCAAACAACATCATAGCCGAGAAGCTTCAGACCGTCACGGAGGCTTTCCGCCACCGCAAGGTTTATCCCCTTTTCAGGTGTGCCGTCAACGGATACACAGCCTCCGTCCACACCACCGTGACCTGGGTCGATGACCACCACAGGCTTATCCATGGTCGTTTTCACCGCCCCACCTGTCATGACGGCTTCACCGTTGTTTTTGCCATACCAGCACACTGCCGCAAAGCCTGCTATCACCACACAGCACAAAATATTCTGCAATCTTCTGAACATATATCCGCCCTCCTAGTTTTTGTCCTTTGTACAAGTTATGCGGACAAAGGACGGCTTATGCAAAAAAATCACCGCACCACGAGAGGGTACGGTGATAAAATATTCAGCACGCAGATAATATGCCAATATACGGGTGAACGCTGTTCACCTCTGCATATGTTAGGCTGAAAAGACTATTTCTTTTTACGCTTTGCACATATCGCCAAACCTGCTCCAGCGGCTATTATTGCGGCTGTAACGCCTGCCGCCGCACCTGTTGACGGATTTGTTGACGAATCGGTATTATAATTCTTTGAAGCCTGAGAGCCTGCTGTTTTGTCAGGGTTAGAAATATCATTTGAAGTGTTCTTCTTTTCTACATATGTAAAGCTTGCTCCGCCCACAACGTCACCAAGCTTATAATCGTCATATGACTCTGCAAGGGTGCCTTCATTATTAGGGACTTTGTTTTCGCCCATGGTGCTTATTGTTACAGAAAGCTCATCATAGTCGCTGTTAAGCTTTGCAAGATACGCCTGAAACTCCTCTGATGTGGCTTTCTTTCCCTCGATGGTGTATGAAGTCACGCCTTTTTTGCTGTCATATTCTGCGGTGCAGATATCAGCGGTGAGACATTCACCAAGACAGCCAAAAAGCTTTCTCACTGCGTAATGCTCCTTGCCGTCCTCTGCATATCTATCCTCTGAGAGGTATGTTTTTTCGCCAGTCTGCTTGTTTACATAAGGCTTGAAGCCGAAGCCGTTCTCACCGTCGCCATGGTCGTTCGACACATTGGTATCCGCCAAAAAGCCAGCATTGCCCATACCGATAACGTCATAAAGCCTTAAAGCAGTACCTTCATCTAAGAGGTCTGCAATACCGCCGATAACAAAGTCAGGAACGCCGTCAAAGTTTAAATCCTCAAACCAACTGTTATAGCTCCAATCAACATCATCAGCAATTTCAGAAGGAACGTCAACCATCATCTCTTTAAGAAGATCGTTCATCTCGACTATTACGCTTGTCATATCGTCCTTTTTGTTCTCCGCCGTCATGACAACGCAGTTATACTCGTTATACATTTCCAGAAGCTTATCAGCGTCAGCCTTTGCAGTTTCATCTGATGTCAGCTCTGTATTTTCCACTTCAAGAGGGATAAATCTGCTGAGGGTGGATTTATAGTTATAATACTCGCTCTCGCTGACCTCTTTGCCGTCTGTTTTGTAAACAGTGCTGTCAG
The DNA here is from genome assembly GCF_000723465.1 of Ruminococcus bicirculans (ex Wegman et al. 2014). Classification (GTDB taxonomy): domain Bacteria; phylum Bacillota; class Clostridia; order Oscillospirales; family Ruminococcaceae; genus Hominimerdicola; species Hominimerdicola aceti. Next base: position 362,832 of record NZ_HF545617.1, on the reverse strand, counting down.
TTTCCAAATCGTATTCTTCCGAGCAAAGCTCCTTTTCAGTAACGCCTTTTTCAGGGTCAAAGGTCATAGTTTTTATCTTATCGTTACTTGAAAAATATGATACCTTCCCTGTATAAAGATCTCTGTAAGGCATATAATCAAAGCCCATAAATCCCGGAAAATACTGTCCGTTTGCAACAGTGTCATCTATCTTTATCTCCTTGCCGTCCTTGGTAAGAATAGAATAATGTCTGTCGCCGTCAGCCATTTCGCCACCTATTATAAACTCAGGCACACCGTCATAATCCAGATCCATGAACCATGAGCCATAGTCGAAATAGGTCTTATCGCCGTCTGCAACACTGTCCATACTCTTTAAAATATCAGGCAGCTTGCCGTCTATGAAATTGACGAAGTCTTCTCCTGCGTCCTTATCAAGAACATAGGAAGCGTCTGCCGAAGCTGTAGTGAACATCATGCTCGCTGACATAATGACCGCAATTGCCGCCGCACTTATCTTTTTTATCATACATATCACCCCATAAAATAGTTTTCATACATATACCTACTTAATATTTCATACATATACCTACTTAATATATAACATATATCAAATAAAAAGTCAAGAAAAAAACTGACCAAAGCACACACTTTGGTCAGTTTATCACTTTTTAGGAAAGGGTATTTAGCAATATTGTATTATTGCAGGTCGCCTCTGTTAAATTCTGAAAGCTCAAGACCCTCGTTTCTTTCAAGCGCCCAGCGGATATTCCACTCGCTTGTGAAAAGAAGCAGATAGTTGTCACGGAAGTCCTTGACAAGCTTTGTGTCACTTGAAAGCTTCAATGTCTTAGGGTCGATATCCTTGTTATCTATCCAGCGGATATAAGAATAAGGCAGGCCCTCTTTGAAGAGGTCAACGTTGTACTCATTTTTCATTCTGTATTCAAAAACTTCAAGCTGAAGAACGCCCACAACGCCCACGATAACTTCTTCCATACCGCTGTCAGGCTCATGGAATATCTGTATTGCACCCTCTTGTGCGATCTGTGTTGTACCCTTTACGAACTGCTTTCTTTTGAGGGTATCCTTCTGACGGACTCTCATAAAATGCTCAGGTGCAAAGGTCGGGATAGACTCGAACTCGAACTTTTTCTTTGGCGAGCAAATCGTATCACCGATAGCGAAGATACCCGGGTCAAACACACCGATTATATCTCCTGCATAGGCTTCGTCGATTATCTCTCTTTCCTGAGCCATTATCTGCTGAGGCTGAGAAAGTCTGAGCTTTTTATTGCCCTGAACATGGAGAACTTCCATATCCTTATCGAACTTGCCTGAGCAGATACGCAGGAAAGTGATACGGTCACGGTGAGCCTTGTTCATATTAGCTTGTATCTTGAATACGAAAGCCGAGAACTCAGGGTCGAACGGATCTATGATACCGGCAGAAGAATTTCTCGGAGTAGGAGAAGTTGTCATTTCGAGGAAGTTTTCCAAAAACGGCTCGACGCCGAAGTTTGTAAGAGCAGAGCCAAAGAACACAGGCGAAAGCTCACCCTTTCTCACCTTTTCGATATCGAACTCATAGCTTGCGCCATCGAGAAGCTCGATATCATCGCAGAGAGTTGAGTGGAGATCCTCGCCGATAAGGCTGTCAAGTGACGGGTCGGAGAGGTCGACTTCTGTAGCTGCCACCTGATGCTGTCCACCGCTTGCCTCAAAAGAGATTATATGCTTTTTATCTCTGTCATAAACACCCTTAAACTCTTTGCCTGAGCCGATAGGCCAGTTCACAGGATAGGTCTGGATACCAAGCTCAGACTCTATCTGCTCCATAAGATCGAAAGGATTTCTGGACTCACGATCCATTTTATTTACGAAAGTAAATATAGGGATATGGCGCATAACGCAGACCTTGAAAAGCTTTCTGGTCTGATTTTCCACACCCTTTGAAGCGTCTATTACCATTACGGCTGAGTCTGCAGCCATAAGAGTACGGTAGGTATCCTCAGAGAAGTCCTGATGTCCAGGAGTATCCAGGATATTTATACAATAATTTTTATACTGAAACTGCATAACAGAAGAAGTAACAGAGATACCTCTTTGTTTTTCTATTTCCATCCAGTCTGAAACAGCATGGCGGGAGTTCTTTTTACCTTTTACAGCACCTGCCTGAGCTATCGCACCACCATAGAGCAGAAATTTTTCCGTAAGAGTTGTTTTACCTGCGTCAGGGTGGGAAATTATCGCAAAAGTACGGCGGCGTTTGATCTCATCTTCAAGCTTACCCAAAATTATTCCTCCATATTTCATTGCATTTTTAAACATACCTTGTTAGTATAACACAGTATCGCTTAAATTGCAAGAGATTTTTTATGAAGAAAGCGGCGTTTGTAGAATGAGGAGTGAGGAATGAGGAATTATGGTATCGCCTGTCGGCGATAAATTTTTTGATAGGGACGAACGCTGTTCGCCTGCTTCTTGTTTGCCCATACATTCCTGCGATATCCACACATTATTTATGTTTTCACAAACCATGTAGGGGACGCTACTTTGCCGTGCCGCAAAATCGCTTCGCTCTTTGCGGATTTTACGTTGTGCAGGAAACAACAAAAGCGGTGCAGGTCTTATTCTTCGATACTTATTTGTTTAGTGATTTAGTTTGTATTTCTTCTTTTCACCTCTGCACCGCTTAATCGGCTTGCGCCGAATGAGGCTCTGCCTCAAACTCCGCTAGGGACTCTGTCCCTAGACCCTGCAATGGGTTTCACCCCTTGACCCTGACCAGGGGCGTGCCCCTGGACCTTTTGCTCGCTTCGCTCGGTGTTGGCTACCCCACTCTGTGCGGCTATGTCATTCCTCACTCCTCACTTAAACCGCTCCTCACTTAACTTCGTTTCTCACTTAAACAGCCGTTGACATTCTCCACAAACTATGCTAAAATCAAATTATAAGCAATCAACTATCAAACCTACAAAGGAGGCTGTTTTATGAAAGATCTGCTCGAACTTATGAAAACCAGAAGAAGTGTACGAAAATACAAGCCTGACATGATACCTCAGGACGTTCTCAACCGCATCATAATAGCAGGAACTTATTCCGCCACAGGAAGAAACTTGCAGTCACCTATTATCATTGCTGTCACCAACAAGGAAATGCGTGACAAAATTTCTGAGATGAACAGAAAGATAGGCGGCTGGGCTGAGGGCTTCGACCCGTTCTATGGTGCGCCTGTTATTCTTATTGTACTAGCTGACAAATCCTGCCCGACTTATATTTATGACGGAAGTCTTGTTATGGGAAATCTTATGCTTGCCGCTCACAACGAGGGCGTTGGAAGCTGCTGGATACATCGTGCAAAGGAAGAATTTGAGTCTGAAGAAGGCAAGGAGATCCTCCGCAGCCTTGGCATCGAGGGCGAATACGAGGGCATCGGTCACTGCGCACTCGGCTACACTGAGGGTGAATATCCCGAGGGTCACGAGAGAAAAGACAATTGGGTATACTATATCAAATAATCCTGACAAACTATCTAACAAAAAACGGAGCGGTCAAAACCGTTCCGTTTTTTTTCTTATTAATGAGCTGTCACGTCAGAAAATTCTATGCCGACCTGCTTGCCCTCATATGTTGCGGAATACTCAAACGTTGTGCCAACAACTGTCGCCTTGCCATTGCTGTCTATCTTGAGCTTGCACTTCGGAAGCTTCTGGATATAAAGCTGTTTTGTTTCCCCAGGATAGTTGTTGTCATATATCTGAAGGATATATTTTCTGTGGCAATCAGAATCCTGAATAAGTCCGATAGCGTTCACTGTATGAGTATCGTCTATAGTTGTAACAACTGGTATGCCAAGGCTGAGCTGGTCTTCAAGCTTTTCAAAGCCCTTACTGTCGTTGTTAAGGTTATACTCTGACGAAGAATCGTCCCACTGGAGGGTGTTAAGTCTGTAGAGTGCCTTTGCGAACTCTGCGTCATTTGAGGAATAGCCACCCTTTATTTTGCCAATGCCGTTTGCTATATCCATATCAAGCAGTTCTACCTTTTTCCAGCGGAGATTGCCGCCTGATATTTTCGTAACGTTCTTTACCCAGCCCTTGTTCTTGCTGTCATACTTATAGTCATCATTAAGGGTGAGAATATCCCCTGTGCAGGAATAGTCGAGATACTTTGTAACGTCTGAATATGTGCCCGCAAAAAGGTCTGAGGTTATCTTGCTAAGCGGCACTCTTTCGTCATACTGTTTACCAAAGTCTGTTCCGCTTATGTCATAGCCTGCGGCATTCACCTTTATGTCGCTCTTATCTGACGGAGTGATATCTCCAAGAGAAGTTTTTACATTTCCGAGATACCAATCTCTTGCCATAACAGCCATGCCGAAGTCAACGCTTGCGGTAGTTGTTGTTCTGAAATTCTTGAATGAGAAGCCGTTCACCTTTGGGTCAAAGCCTGTGTTGTAGAGTGAATAACCTCTTACGTTATCGTCAGCGTTCGTGTATGTAACGATATCATAGTTCAGTGTAGTAACTATCTGCTTGTAAACGTCATTAAGGGCGTTTGCGTCGGAAGCGGAGTAATACTTTCCGCCTGTGGAATAAGCAAGCTCCTGAAGCCAATCTCTGTCAACATCTCTGCCAAGACCAACTGTGAGAACGATTATGTCCTTATCCTTTGCAGTATTTGCAAGGCTTGAAACGCTTGCAGGATTAAACTCGTCAGACTCGCCGTCTGTGAGCATCACGATGATATTTCTGTATTTTCCACCGGAAGTTGCCTTGAACTCGTCCATGCACTTTTTAAGAGCCGTCTGGCTGTGAGTGCCGTTAAATATCTCTTCCTCCGACTTTATCTTATCGAGAGCTTCCGTAAGCTTCGTCTTATCATCAGTGAAGTCTACCATCTTTTTGTAGCTTCCTGTGAACTTGCAAATGCCGACCTGATAGTGGCTCTCAAACTTGTCGATAAGATTCTTTGCAAATTCAAGACGCTTGAAGTCAACATCATTCTCAGAAGAAGTTACACACTGCTCCTTTGGATACATAGAGCCGGAGTTATCAACGAGGAAGCAGATCCTTGTTGTGGCTTCATCGTTTACAGTTTTCTCAACGCCTACCACATAAGTGCCAAGCTCTGTAAGAGAAGCAGAAACTGTCTTTTTGCTCTTGTCTGCCTTTGAATCCACCTTTGTGTAAAGGGTCGAGCGTGAATCAAATCTCAGCACTGTAAGGTCATCAAATGAATATCCCATTTTACTCAGCTTTGCAGAGTCGATATCAAAAGTTATCTTTGCCGAGTTGAACTTATAGTCAGAATAAGCGTCATAAGCCTTTGTTACGATACTTGCATTTGAAGAGATACCAAAGAGGTCAAGCTCAACGAGGGTCGCACTGGCAGCGTTTGCGTCGCCCTTTATTTCAAGGCGGCAGTCCCCTGCATTTTTTTCCACTGTAAGCTCTCTTTCAGCGTCATTGGTCTTTCCGTCAGACTTTGACTCTCTCGGATTTGTGCCTGCCATAAGCTCATAGCCGTCAAGAAGACCATCGCCGTCAGTATCGGCTTCAATAGGGTTCGTGCCTAGCTTTATCTCATCGCCGTCGCTTATTCCGTCATTGTCAGTATCCTCGCTTTGAAGGTTAGTGCCGTGGCGTGTTTCATCGGCATTCTTTATGCCGTCGCCGTCCCAGTCCTGATCGTCAGAAAACTCCGACTCCTTGAAGGTAGTGCTTATATCAAGCTTTGTTATGACCGATTTCGCCATGGCGATACGGTTATTTTCCCTTATTTTCAGACCCACGATAACACAGGCAGCCACAAGGAACGCAAGCACTATACACAGCACCAGCAACGCTATCTTCTTTTTGCGCTTTCCTCTGTTCATGCTCTGAACAAAATCATTCGTATCAGAAAAATTTGCTTTCATAAATATTAATTCCCCTTATCAGATCACATATTTCACGATATTAATATTCTAGCATATATGTACCTCATTTGCAAGCAAAATAACCTAGAATAATTCACAAAATAAACTGTTCTTTTTTGTTTACAAACAGTATATCTTACCAAAACATTAACAAGATAATTCTTTTATTATTAACCTAAAATAAATTAAAACCTTCTTTTTCCACAAAAAAGGGCAGCCCCTCTCGGAGCTGCCCTTTGGCATAATACTATCACTCTTCTGTAACAGTATTATAAATAACGTTCACAACGAAGTCCTTGTCATAATCTACCTGCAAGATAGAATCAGGCTCAAGCTCGTCTGCAATGATCTTCTTTGCGATAAGAGTTTCGATACGTCTTTGGATAAACCTCTTGAGAGGTCTTGCACCGAAGTTCTGGTCGTAGCCCTGATTTACGATAGCTTCCTTAGCGGCGTCTGTTACCTCTATGCTTAGCCTCTTGTCTTCAAGACGCTTGCCAAGCTCTGCAAGCATAAGATCAACGATCTTGTATATCTCCGTCTTCATAAGCGGCTTGTAGTAGATTATATCGTCAAGTCTGTTAAGAAACTCAGGTCTGAACTGCTGTTTCAGCAGAGCGTCCACCTTGTCCCTTGCCTCCTGAGATATCTCGCCCTCAGGTGTAATGCCCTCAAGGATATAAGGAGAACCAAGGTTTGAAGTAAGGATTATGATAGTGTTCTTGAAGTCAACCGTTCTGCCCTGTGAGTCTGTGATACGTCCGTCGTCAAGCACCTGCAAAAGGATATTGAAAACGTCAGGGTGAGCCTTTTCAATCTCGTCAAGAAGAACTACTGAATAAGGCTTTCTTCTTACAGCCTCGGTGAGCTGACCGCCCTCCTCATAGCCTACATATCCCGGAGGCGCTCCGATAAGACGGCTTACGCTGAATTTCTCCATGTACTCCGACATATCTATACGAACGATATTGTTCTCGTCGTCAAACAAAGCCTGTGCAAGAGTTTTTGCAAGCTCTGTTTTACCAACGCCTGTAGGACCGAGGAACAGGAACGAACCTATCGGCTGATTTGGATTTGCGATACCGGCACGAGATCTCATGATAGCCTCAGACACACGCTCAACGGCTTCGTCCTGACCGATAACTCTCTCATGGAGGATATCAGGCAGGTGGAGAAGCTTCTCACGCTCGCCCTCCATAAGCTTTGCAACAGGGATACCTGTCCAGCGGCAGATTATCCTTGCGATCTCTTCCTCTGTTACCTTATCTCTTAGCAGAGTGTTCTTTGTCTTTGACTTCTCTGCCTTTTCTTCTTCCTCGGCAAGCTGCTTCTGCAAGTCAGCCATTCTGCCGTATTTCAGCTCTGCAAGCTTGTTAAGGTCATATTCACGCTCTGCTCTCTCGATATCCTTTGAGCATTGCTCGATATCCTCACGGAGCTTCTGCACCTTAGAGATAGCAGACTTCTCATTCTCCCATTTAGCTTTCATTTCATTGAACTGCTCACGCATTTCTGAAAGCTCTTTCTGCACCTCATGGAGATGTTCAACTGCAAGCTTATCAGTTTCCTTTTTAAGGACAGTTTCCTCTATCTCGTGCTGGAGTATCTTACGTCTTATCTCATCAAGCTCTGTAGGCATTGAGTCCATTTCCGTTCTGATGAGTGCGCAGGCTTCGTCCACAAGGTCGATAGCCTTATCAGGGAGAAATCTGTCTGTGATATATCTGTTTGAAAGAACAGCCGCCGCAATAAGCGCCTGATCCTGAATTTTTACGCCGTGGAATACTTCGTATCTTTCTTTCAGACCACGGAGTATAGAGATAGTGTCCTCAACTGTCGGCTCGTCAACCATAACAGGCTGGAAACGTCTTTCAAGAGCGGCGTCCTTTTCGATATACTGACGGTACTCGTTAAGAGTCGTTGCACCAATACAATGGAGTTCGCCCCTTGCAAGCATAGGTTTCAGCAGGTTGCCTGCGTCCATTGCGCCGTCTGACTTGCCTGCGCCAACGATATTGTGAAGCTCATCTATAAAGAGTATAATCCTGCCCTCAGACTTCTTTATCTCCTCAACGACAGCCTTAAATCTCTCCTCAAACTCGCCTCTGTATTTTGCGCCTGCGATAAGCGCACCCATATCAAGTGAGAAAACCTGTCTGTCTTTCAGACTGTCAGGAACATCTCCGCTGACGATACGCTGAGCAAGGCCCTCTGCAATGGCGGTCTTACCAACGCCAGGCTCACCAATAAGACAAGGGTTGTTCTTTGTTTTTCTTGACAGTATCCTTATAACGTTTCTTATCTCACTGTCTCTGCCGATAACAGGGTCAAGCTTGTTCTGTCTTGCAAGCTCAACGAGATCCTGACCGTACTTTTTCAGCACGTCATAGGTTTCCTCAGGGTTCTGGCTCGTTACCTGAGCGTTTCCTCTTACAGCTTGAAGAACTTTCAGAAACTTTGTTTTTGTTACACCAAAGGTCTTGAATATTTCCTTCAAAGCACTGTTTGGGCTGTCCATGATACCCATAACAAGATGTTCAACTGAAACGTATTCGTCCTTCATTCTCGAAGCTTCCGACTCGGCTTCCGCAAAAGCCTTGTCAAGGTCGCTTGAAATGTATACAGAGTCCTGTGCACGTCCGCCTACCTGCACCTTAGGTATATCGTCAACTGCTCTTGTAAGAGCCGCCTCTATATTTTCAGGGGCGATATCCATTTTTACAAAAAGCTGCGGCACAAGACCGTTTTCCTGTGAAAGCAAAGCCAGCATAAGGTGCTGCTGGTCAACAGCCTGATTTGAGTTTCTTGAGGCAATGCTCTGCGCTTCCTGCAAAGCTTCCAATGATTTCTGTGTCAATTTCTGAGCGTTCATAAAATTACCTCCCTTATCACCTAAAAAGATATATGCTCACAGCAGGCGGAATGCTCCGCCCACCGTTTAAAGAACGACAACGCCTTTTTTCAGATATCTTTCATACATTTCAGATACCTTTCTTGCCGCCGTTTCAGGTTCTGCAGCGTTGTCAAAGTAAAGCTGAATACAGCTGTCCATACAGCTTATATAATCACCGATAGCGTTCGCTATATCCTCGTCGGTCAGCTCCGACTGAGGCGGTGCGTAAAAATCTCTTGTAAATCTGCCCTCGGCTGTTTCATAAGGCACGCCAGTAGTGAAAAGATACGAAAGATATTTTTCCTCGAGCCTTGCCCACAGCTTAAAAAAGCTGTCAAGCATTGAAATGAGCTGTGTGCTCTGAGTTCTGAAAGATACTTTCAGCCTCCCCACCTTTCCGTGAAAATCACGGCTCAGCTCTATGCTGTATCGTATGGTCGGCTTATATTTATATCTCAAAGGACTTTTTATAGACATCATAGCGTCAGAGGGCTGATTAAGGGTCTGAAACCTGCTGTCCATAAGCTGTTCTATTTTAGAGAATATTTCACGCATTCTTTTTTCAGGGGTGAGAAGCTGGACACGCTCTGCCAAAATCTGATTTATCAGATTTGAACGGCTGGTGTTCATGGAATATGCCATTCTGTCGATAGCCTCCACCACATCGTCTGCAAGCACCAGACTATACACGCTCTTGTTCACTTTGCTCTCATTCCTTTCTTTAAGGCGTTCCCATATGGCGTCGCCTTTTATCACTGTACTTATTATACCACATTCTAATAATTTGTCAATAGGATTATATAATTTTAATTACGAATTATATAGATGCACAATAGAATGTATGTTCTGCGCCTCTAATTTGTGCAGTTTTATTGAAAACTCGTCAAAAGTATGATATAATAGCAGATACCAAGTTGGAAAGGCGTGATAAAAATGCTCAAAGGCGTTATATTTGATATGGACGGACTAATGATAGATACGGAAAAGCTGCTCACAAGGTTTTGGTGTGAGGCGGCGAATCATTACGGCTATCCAATGACAAAGGAACACGTTCTGGGCATACGCTCTCTTGCAGCGAAGTATGCTATCCCACATCTGAAAGGCATTTTCGGAGAGGATTTTGATTACTACAAAGTTCGTGGAAAGCGTATCGAGCTTATGAACGAGTTTATCAGGCAAAACGGCATAGAAAAGAAAAAGGGGCTTGATGAGCTTCTTGACTATCTTGACAGCACAGGGCTGAAAAAAGCCGTTGCCACTGCCACCGACCTACAGCGCACCACGCTGTATCTCAGCTCTATAAATATCATTGACAGATTTGACAAGCTTATCTGCGGAAACATGATAGAAAACGGCAAGCCTGCCCCTGATATTTATCTCGCCGCCGCAAAGGAGCTGGGGCTTGACCCTAGCGAGTGCATTGCCCTCGAGGACTCACCAAACGGCATACGCTCCGCCCACGCCGCAGGCTGCAAACCTGTTATGATACCCGACCTTTCACAGCCTGACGAGGAAACAAAAAAGCTTCTGTATGCCTGCTGTGATGACCTTTCCAAGGTCATAGGCGTGATACAAAAGCTTTTAAGATGAATATTCTGCCAATTCATGTAGGGGCGAACATTGTTCGCCCGCTTTTTGTAAAAACCCTATAAAAATTGATACAATGTTACACGAATTGACACAAACGCTACATAGGGATAGTAAAACCGATAGCTTTATCACTTCGACGGGCGAACGCTGTTCGCCCCTACACTGACTACACTGATTTGCAAAATAAAATACAAAAATGCGGATACCTCCACGATATCCGCATTTATTTTTTATCCTATCTAATTAATCCTCGACCTCAGAAACAGAAGACGTGTCAGTGTCCGTCTTGCTGTCCTTGTCTTTATTATCAGAAGCCTTGCCGCCCAGATACTTTTCATAAATAGCTATCTGATCCTCAACAGACTTCAGCTCGTCCTTAGACTTTGTTGTAACACAAATATATGTGTGTCCGTTATCATCAAGTATAGTTGAAAGGGTGTACTTTGCTTCGTCGGTAAAGCCTGTCTTTCCGCCCTCGATGCTTATGCCGTCGTCAGCCTCGCCGTCACCGTCACAATCCACATAGTAGCCCTCAATTCTCTGTGCAACAATGCTTGTAAGCTCGATACCGTCCTTGTGCTGTTTTGTCTTTGAAGTTGTGTACTTTGTTGCTGTAAGCACTTCACGGCAAGTTTCGTTATCCATAGCCGCCTTTGTGATAACTGCGATATCCTGCGCTGTGGAATAATGATTTTTGTTGTGCAGACCGCTTGCATTCACAAACTTTGTGCCGGTAAGACCAAGCTCCTGGATCTTAGCGTTCATAAGCTCAACGAACTTCTCCTCTGAGCCTGCAACTGCGTTTGCAAGACCTGTTGTGCCATCAGCACCGCTCACAAGGATAGCTGAATAAAGCAGATCTTTCATTGTAACAGTTTCCCCGGCTTCAAAGCCTGCTCTTGATGCGTTGTCCTCGATAAGAGGGTCGATATCATCGCTTGTGAACTTATATGTAGCGTCCATATCCTGAATATTCTCTGCGGCTACAAGAAGCGTAAGCATCTTTGTAAGAGAAGCAGGATATACCTTTTTCTCGTAATTATAACCTGCAACTATCTCGTTTGTGTCAGCGTCAACAAGTATAGCTGAGTTTGCTGTCATACCCTTTATATTTATATCCTGATAATTTGCAGACTTCACAGGATAATTGCTCACAGGCTCTTCCACAACTGATGAAAGGTCGTCAACCTCTGAAACCTCCTCAGAAGAGCTTTCCTCAGGTTTGCTGTTCACCTTAACAACTGCGTCTGCCACCTTGCTTGCCTGAATGGTATATCTTCCTGTTACCACCAATGCCGCTGAACCAACAGCCACAAGCATTATAACTATAAGCACAGCAACTATAGCTGCACCGCCCTTTTTGTTTGTCCTCTTCATTTTTACAACAATTCCTTTCCTAGTGCTTATACTGCACCTATCTCCTCTTTTTCTTCCTTATGACCATATTTCGCTTCATACTCGTTAAGAGTATCGTGACAATATTTAAGTATATCTCTTCTCGTCACAATACCTATAAAAACTTCCCTGTCATCAATAACAGGCACAAAGTTCTGATCCATTGAAAGAAGTATCAGATCCTCGATAGTAGAATAAACATAGACGGGTTTCATTCTAACACGTCTTGTTATCTCACTTATCCTATATTTCTCCAGCTCACGCATATCCTGAATGCCATTATTGAGCATGAACCACAGAAAGTCGCCCTCTGCAAGGGTCTTTACATATCTGCCCTCACGGTCGATAACAGGCACAGCGGTAAAGCTGTGATTTTTCATTTTCTCAAGAGCCTGCCTTGCTGTGTTGTCATCATAGACAAAATCCACGCAAGCCTTCGGCTTCAAAAACTTTAGTATATTCATTTATATATATATCCTCTTGTAAGCATACGTTTTTATGCGGTAACGACCGCACCTATAATTATACCAAAAAAACGCATACAAGTAAAGCATAGAGAGGGCATTTTCCGCCCTGCGTTTTCAACAAATCTCCACGCTGAAATTGTGCATTTTGACTTACTGCTGTGCAGACTTGTAGCCGTATGTGTAAACAAGGCTCACAAAGCTGTCATAGGATATGGTCTTAAGATCGTCCGTCTGATATCCCCCTGCACTGAGATCGTCTGTTGTAACGCCTGCTTTGTTGAAGATACCCTGACAATAGCCAAGCCTCTGATCCTCTGACATACTGTCAAAGTCCACAAGACTTGTCGCCTGAGATACGTCAAACAGGCTGTCGTCAGCTTCCCCCGAAAGCTCGTCAACAGTGTATTCTGAAACTGTATCATCTGAGCCTTCAATGGTAAAGGTCTGCGTGTATTTTTTTAAGCTTCCGTCAGATTTATCAAAATACAGGTCGATAGCAGTAATGTATGTGTCGCCCGTATAAGTGTACTCCTCGATATCGAAATCATCAGCCTCATCACTGTTTATATGACCATAGGTTCTCGGCAGGTTTTGCTTGACTATGCTTTCAAGAACGCCGTCAAGCTCCGTCACGTCTGACTTGTGATAAACACCGGTCACGTTATCGTAATCATATCCTACTCCGTCAACATAGATAAATCCGCTGGTGCCTATATCCGATGTGACTTTCAGATAGATGTTTCCGCCCTTTTTGGCTCTTACTACCTCCTGCTTTGAGCCGTCGGCCTCTGTGCAGGTCGTTTTCAGAGTGTAGTCGCCGTCAAAGATCGCAGCAGTTTTTTTAATAAGCTCACCCTGCTCGTTCAATACCTTACTATCTGTATCACTCTCGTCACCCTTGCTGTCCTCAGACTTTGCGCTGTCGGCATTGTCGGCTGTTGAAACGTTCGCCTTGCTCTCTGTGGCAGAAGAGCTGTCCTTACTATCCTTTGAACAGCCCGCTGCACACAAGCATACCACGCAAGCGCAGAGAGCCGCACATATTTTCTTTATATCCATATGTAAATATCCTTTCAGACCATGTACTATATTTCTTTTTCAAGACAATACTGCTGTTAACATTATACACCCCTTAAACTTTTATGTCAAGAGATAAGGCAGAGCGTAAAGATCGGTGAATTATTTGCTATTTTACCTTATTTACGCACATAAAAATCACAAAAATCACCTATCAATGTATACTGTGAGTTCATGCTTTTTTCACAAAAGTCTGATATAATATTTGGGTATTATGACGAAAGAACACCTAAAGAAGAAAAATATATGTGAAAGAGGAAGTAAAAATGGAAGCAGGTCTGATAATCGGAAACCAAATAATAATAATGTTCATTATCCTTATTATAGGCGCATTTTGCTATTTAAAAGGGATAATCACAAAGGACGGTACAAAACAGTTGTCCTCATTCGCACTGAATATAATCAATCCTGTGCTTATATTCATGTCCTATCAGTCAAAATATGACAAGACCCTTGTGCATGGATTGCTGTGGTCTTTTCTGTTGTCAGCGATATCCTATGCAGTGACTATCTTGCTCACCTATGTTCTTATAAGAAAAAAGACTCCCGACCTTGCGGTGGAGCGTGTTTCGTCAATATATTCAAACTGTGCATTCATGTGCATACCCCTTATAAACGGCATTTACGGCTCAGAGGGCGTTTTGTATCTTACAGCGTATCTTACGTTCTTCAACGTCCTTATCTGGACGCATGGACTTATGACAATGAAAGGCGAGCGTGACTTTTCTTCTCTTGTGAAAGCCCTTATCTCACCGTCAGTTATAGCCGTTGTGGTCGGTCTTATTTGCTATCTTACAAATGTCAGACTGCCGAAAGTTCCTGCAACAGCTTTGCAGTACATAGCAGATATGAACACGCCTATCGCCATGGTGATAGCAGGTGCAACAGCCGCACAGACCAACGTTTTGAAAGCCCTTCAAAACCGCCGTATCTACTACGTTTCACTGTGCAAGCTCATAATACTCCCTGTGGCAGGCTTCTTTGCAATGTGGATACTTGATCCTCCTCCGATAGTTCTTATGACAGTTACCATAGCCGCCGCCTGCCCTGCAGCGACCATGTGTACAATGTTCGCTGTAAACCTTGACAAAGACCCTAAAACAGCCTCAGAGATCTTTACAGTCACCACTATCCTCAGTGCTGTAACTCTGCCGCTTATAACTATCTTTGCCGACAGACTTACATATCATATTTAAAGTCAGCCTAAGCAAACATATCCATATAAACAAAAAGACCTGTCAGCATTTCGCTGCACAGGCTGTGAAAAGATAAATAAGCTACGCTCTGCAATGCTTTCCGAAAACCTCGGAGAGCATTTTTTTATCACTCTTTTTGCTGCACCGCAGGTAATTCTATAAAAAGCCTGCCGCACACACTGATCCCCTTCATGACAACACCGTTTAAAGAGATTTCAAACGTCTTGCCTTTATAATTTTTTATCCACCCATAGTATACACCTTACTTCATCGGTGCCTCGGATAATAAAAGTATAACATATAATCAATTCACTGTCAATATTTCTTTGAACAAATAGCATATAAATTGTATATTTCAATAAAACAACCAGAAAATTTATAGCGTTTTACACAAAATTGTCAGAAAGCATTCTCAAACAAGACACAATTTCTCCGCTATTTTACTTTTTTCTGTAAAATATTATCCTCCGCCCTCATAAAAAATCTGTATACATCTCCAAGAGAAGCAAGGTCACTGCATACTGTGTCCAGCAAGTTCACGTTGAAAAGCAGCTTAGGGTCTTCACTGTCAAAGCTTACACCGATATCCTTTTTATTGAGCCACAAAGCGTCCTCACGGCTGGCATTGGGAAAATGGTCACGCTTATACTCGTCACCGAACAAAACGAACTTGCTGTTGTCTTTCAGCGCCTTGTGAGCCTTTTTATATTCCTGCGCCCCTGCAAGTATCATCGCCCTCATTTCGTCCATGCTTTCTCTGTCGGTTTTGTAATATCCACAACCATAGCCGAAACCATGGGTAGAGATATAGAAATAAAACTCAGGCATGGGGTGATATTCGCTTTTGTCATGCTGGCATTTCAAAGAACACCACACGCTCTCTCTGAATATCGGTCCGCCCTTGTTGTAACGTGCGTCTTTGTAAAGCCTTGAAATCTTTTTCGGGTTGCATACTATCCTGCTGTCAATATCGTTCATTATGGGCGTTAGCGCAGTGATAAGCTCCGCAAAAGGCTCTTCTATGAGCCTGTGATAATCCGCCTTATGCTCCTTGAACCATTCCTTACTATCTCTCGTATGATTTTCAAACAAAAAGCCGATAGCCTCTTCACTAAATAGCATTTTTTCTCTCTCCTTGATGTTTCTAAACTTATTATAGTATATCACGATTTGCATTTTTAATCAAGAAAAAAGAGCCTGCCAAAGCAAGCTCTCTTCCAAATGGATTTTATGAATGAAGTCCCATTTCGTAAGCGGTTTTCATGTGTGCACTGCTCTGCACTTCGCCCTTGTCCCACACGCCTGTGCCGTAAAGGATACCCTTTTCAACCGCCCCGTCAAGACAGTCAAGAGTAAATCCCCTTATGCTCTCAACTGTCTTTTCAAGGTTAGCGGCATTGGTATCAGCCGCGGTGAGTATATAATACACCTCTTTGTTTACCATTTCAGTGTATCTCGGCACTGTTCTGTCAATGAGTGTCTTGAGCTGAGCGTCCATGGTGTAGAAATAAACAGGCGTTGCAAAAACGATAACGTCAGCGTTCACCATTTTGTCCATTATCTCCGCCATATCGTCTTTCTGCACGCACTTGTGAGTGCTGTTGCAAACGCCGCAGCCTGTGCAGTAGTTCACCTTAAAGTTCCTGAGAAATATTTTTTCCACCTTGTGTCCTGCCTGCTGTGCACCCTTTATGAACTCATCGCAAAGCACGTCGGAATTTCCGCCCTTTCTAGGGCTTGCGGATATAACAAGTATATTTTTCATATTGTCACCTCAAAGATCAAAGTGTTTTTATAACGTCCTCAGCTATCTGCTCAGGGGTAAGATGATTTTCTTTCAGCACCTCGGCAGGGTCATAGCGGTCATAGAACTTCTTTTCAAGACCAAAGCAAAGGGTCTTTACATCACTGTCGCCGTAAAATCTTGCTATCTTCTCGCCAAAGCCGCCCTCAAGAACGCCGTCCTCAAGAGTGATAATGGTCTTGTGGTCAGCCTTAAGGCTTTCAAGCATTTCCTTGTCAATGCCTGTGATGTAGTAAGGGTTTATTACAGTAGCCTTGACACCTGTTTTTTCCTCGATAAGCTTTGCGGCCTCAACGCCCAAGCCGTAGAACGAGCCAAGTGCAATAACAGCCACCTGACTTCCCTTCTGTGTCATCTCATACTTGTTGAGCTTTGAAAGATCCTTTGTGAAAGGCTTGCCGTCTGAAACAAGGCTTGCAGGAACTCTTATTGCAACAGGGTGTTCGTTCTGTTCAAGGGACCAATCCAGCATTGCAAGATATTCTTCCTTTGTTACAGGTGCAAGATAAACAAGCTCAGGGATATTTGATATCATCGGTATATCGTAAATTCCAAGGTGAGTAACGTCACTCATGCCGTAAACCGAAGCCGCAAAAACAGCTATTGTAACAGGACTTTTATTTATGCAAACGTCCTGAGAAAGCTGGTCGTAGGTACGCTGTAAGAACGAGCTGTAAACGCCGTAGAAAGGCTTCCCACCGTTCTTTGCTATACCTGAGGCAAGTGCCATTGCGTGTTCCTCTGCAATGCCCACGTCCATAAACTGCTTGCCTGCTTTCTTTCTGACATCAGGAGTGAAGCCGAAAACCGTTGGAGTAGCGGAGGTTATAGCACACACGGACTTGTCAGCCTGCATTTTCTCAAGAAGATAATTGCAGGTAACAGTTCCGTAATCCTCGCCCTCAGCATCGTAAAGGGACTTGCCTGTTTCAGGGTCGAACGGCATATGCCAGTGCCATGTTTCCTTATCCTTTTCCGCAGGAGCATAGCCCTTGCCCTTTTGTGTTACAATGTGAACGACAACAGGCTTTTTGCTGTCCTTTACGCCCTCAAAAGCCTTGATGAGCGAAGGGATATCGTTGCCGTCCTTAACGAAAACATAGTCAAGACCCATTGCCTTGAAAAGGTTACATTCAGCCTTGCCCTCGGTATCACGAAGAAGCTTGAGATTTCTGTACATACCGCCGTGGTTTTCTGCGATAGACATATCGTTATCGTTCACAACGATTATGAAGTTTGTATCCATTTCCCCTGCAAAGTCGATACCCTCCAGAGCTTCGCCACCGCTGAGAGAGCCGTCGCCGATAACAGCGATAACATTGCCCTCCTCGCCCTTGAGATCTCTAGCCTTTGCAAGACCGCTTGCAAGGCTCACAGAAGTAGAAGTATGGCCAACCGTAAAAAAGTCATGCTCGCTCTCCTCTGGGTTTGTGTAGCCTGAGATATCATCGAACTTGTCAGCGTCAAGGTAGGACTCCTTTCTGCCTGTGAGCATTTTATGTGGATAGCTTTGATGTGAAACGTCAAAAACTATCTTATCCTTAGGGGACTCAAAAACATAGTGCATTGCGATAGTGGCTTCCACCATGCCGAAGTTAGGGCCAAAATGTCCACCATGCTTGCTGAGCCTGAAAAGCAGAGCCTTTCTCATTTCCTCAGCCAGCGCTGTCATTTCATCAACAGTGAGCTTTTTAACGTCAGCAGGTGAGTCTATTTTTTCAAGATACATTTTCATTTCCTCCTGTTTTACTTATAATTTTTCTTAGCTTTAGCTTACTTATATTGTACCACCTAGAGTTAGCTCTAAGTCAACAGGTTGTAGAGATATTTTACATTTTATTAACAATCGACCTAACAAAAAAGCACGGTCATGTGCCGTGCTTAGTATATTTCTCTTGAAAAAAATTAATGCTGTGCTATAATTATAGTATCACCAATATCACACCGGAAAGGTCTTGAAAGCATGAAATACAAAGTTATAGACATAAGTGAAGAGGATTACGGCTGCGAGGGTATACCGGAGAACAGCGAACTCATGTGCAGTGTTTTGATCGAAAGCTCTGACGGCACACAAAAATGGTTGAAAATAGCTGACCGATATCTCAGAGAAAACGACATTGATATAGGCAGTGTCATCACTGCAGACTAGCCTGCCTCCCCTGGAATATCACGCATTATCCACGCAAGCTGTTCTTCTGTAGGCTCTTCTATCTCATAGCCGTTGACATGGTCGCCCTTGAAACAGTTTTGATACAGCTCCACCCATGCAAATGTTGACAGTTTGCAATCAGAATAGATTTCTTTTTCACCTTTGTACGGCAGATCTTCAGGATAGCAGGTCTTGATAATAGGATTTCCATAAGGGGTGCAGTCCTCGAACTTATCCTTATTGCTCCCAAAAGTGTCTTTACAGCACACTCCCCTCAATGAGTATCTTGCCACAAGATACTTTTCACCCTCCTCATCAGGGTTCTTTTTAAACGCTATCTGCGCCAGCTCGACAATAGCTTCTGCGGCGTATATAGGGCAAGGAATTAAATATCCGTTGTGAAGCTCAAAGATCTTGTCCTTGTAATGAAAAGTCTTTCGCTTTTCGATAGTGCCATATTCTGCATACTGAAAAATATTCAGCTCAGGGGCATCGGAGTAATAGTCGGTGACAATTTCCCCTGCCTTACTGCGGAAATAGCGTTGTTTCTGCGCTTCAAGATGGTTCGATTCCACATTTTCATCAGAAAAATAATTGTGTTCAAATTCGTCGATATCCTCAGTAAAAAACGAAGCTGTACCGCTTGTGCATGAGGGAAAGTTGGCGTCAAACAAGGTTATTTTGTATATCATATGGATTTCCTTTCTTAGAAGCAGTGCCAAGCATTTCGGTACTGCTTTTATTATATTCTATTATGTTCCCATTTGAGGTAAATAAGACTATTTTTCTTTGTCGCAAAGGAGAAAATATTCGCTCATGAGTTTGGCGAGGTGCAACTACACTCATATCTTAAATCAACATCATAATTTTGTAAATAGTTTTATTTATAAATCGCCAATAATTTGTATCTTTATGCAAATTGATACTGCAAAATTTGTAGCAGATAAACAAAAAAAGCCGCAGACAAAACGTCTACGACTTAGAAAACACTCTGGCAGGGGCAGAAGGATTCGAACCCTCGGCACGCGGTTTTGGAGACCGCTGCTCTACCAACTGAGCTATACCCCTAGATAAAAAAATGTGGTGGACCATCAGGGACTCGAACCCCGGACCCACCGGTTATGAGCCGGTTGCTCTAACCAACTGAGCTAATGGTCCACATAGAGCAAAAAAATAGCAAGCTTTTTGAGAAGCTTGCATAACGACCTCACGCAAGCGAGAGGAAATATTGGTGACCCGTGGGAGAATCGAACTCCCGATGCCGGCGTGAGAGGCCGGAGTCTTAACCGCTTGACCAACGGGCCATATAATGCTGACCTGCAGCATATAAAGAAAAACCGCAGCGAGCAAAAATATATCTGCCCGTTACGGGAAATTTGGTGCACCATCGGGGACTCGAACCCAGGACCCACTGATTAAGAGTCAGTTGCTCTACCATCTGAGCTAATGGTGCATAGGTGTCGGCAGCACCCTATCTTACCGGGACGTTACCATCCAAGTATTTTCGGCGAAGAAGAGCTTAACTACTGTGTTCGGCATGGGAACAGGTGTGACCTCAACTCAAACGCCACCGACTAAGTGAAGAGGAACGAATCCTCAAAATTGAATAATGAAAAAGCTGTTGGTTAAAAGGAGTAGTCATAACCAATAAGGTTAAGCCCTCGACCGATTAGTACTCGCTAGCTAAACACGTCACCGTGCTTACACTTTGAGCCTATCAACCTTGTAGTCTTCAAGGGGTCTTACTCTGTAAACAGAAGGGATATCTTATCTTAAGGGCGGCTTCACGCTTAGATGCCTTCAGCGTTTATCCGTTCCGCACATAGCTGCCCAGCTGTGCCACTGGCGTGACAACTGGTGCACCAGAGGTGCGTCCATCCCGGTCCTCTCGTACTAGGGACAGCTCCTTGCAAATATCCTACGCCCACGACAGATAGGGACCGAACTGTCTCACGACGTTCTGAACCCAGCTCGCGTACCGCTTTAATTGGCGAACAGCCAAACCCTTGGGACCGAATTCAGCCCCAGGATGCGATGAGCCGACATCGAGGTGCCAAACCTCCCCGTCGATGTGGACTCTTGGGGGAGATCAGCCTGTTATCCCCAGGGTAGCTTTTATCCGTTGAGCGACGGCATTTCCATTCACATACCGCCGGATCACTAACTCCAACTTTCGTTACTGCTCGAACCGTCATTCTCGCAGTTAGGCTCGCTTTTGCGTTTACACTCTGACGCATGGTTTCCATCCATGCAGAGCGAACCTTTGAGCGCCTCCGTTACTCTTTAGGAGGCGACCGCCCCAGTCAAACTGCCCACCTAACAATGTCCCCCGACTTGCTTCAAAGCCGCAGGTTAGAATTCCAGCACTCCAAGAGTGGTATCCCAAGGTCGACTCCACACAAGCTGACGCCTGTGCTTCCCAGTCTCCCACCTATCCTGTACGTGAAATACCGAAATCCAATATTAGGCTACAGTAAAGCTCCATGGGGTCTTTCCGTCTAGTCGCGGGTAACCGGCATCTTCACCGGTACTACAATTTCGCCGGGCGGGTTGTTGAGACAGTGCCCAGATCGTTACACCTTTCGTGCGGGTCAGAACTTACCTGACAAGGAATTTCGCTACCTTAGGACCGTTATAGTTACGGCCGCCGTTTACCGGGGCTTCAATTCAATGCTCTCACATCTCCTCTTAACCTTCCGGCACCGGGCAGGTGTCAGCCCCTATACGTCATCTTTCGATTTAGCAGAGACCTGTGTTTTTGCTAAACAGTCGCCTGGGCCTATTCTCTGCGGCTCAATCACTTGAGCACCCCTTATCCCTAAGTTACGGGGTCAACTTGCCGAGTTCCTTAACAACCCTTCTCCCGTTGGCCTTAGAATCTTCTTCCTATCTACCTGTGTCGGTTTGCGGTACGGGCACCTAAGATATTCATACAGCTTTTCTTGTCTCTTTCCATGATGACTTCTCTACTCATTTTCGATCCCTTACGACCGGGTCAACCATCGCCCGGCAACATCACTTCTAAAGCGTCCCTGTACTTAAATCTTTCGGTGGCTACGGAATTTCAACCGTATGTGCATCGGCTACGCGTCTCCGCCTCGCCTTAGCCCCCGGCTTACCCTGAGCGGACGAACCTTCCTCAGGAAACCTTAGATTTTCGGCCATTATGATTCTCACATAATTCTCGCTACTCATTCCGGCATTCTCACTCGAATAAAGTCCACCAGCGCTTCCGCTCTGACTTCACCCCTTATTCGACGCTCTCCTACCACTCTAAATTACTTTAGAATCCCAAGCTTCGGTACATTGTTTAGCCCCGTTGAATTTTCGGCGCAGGGTCACTCGACCAGTGAGCTATTACGCACTCTTTTAATGAGTGGCTGCTTCTAAGCCAACATCCTGGTTGTTTATGCAACCCCACATCCTTTTCCACTTAACAATGTTTAGGGACCTTAGCTGTGGGTCTGGGCTGTTTCCCTTTTGACAATGAGACTTATCTCACATTGTCTGACTCCCGTGAATCAATTATCTGGCATTCTTAGTTTGATAGGGTTCAGTAATCTTTCGACCCCTAGCCCATTCAGTGCTTTACCTCCAGTAATCTTTCACGAGGCTAGCCCTAAAGCTATTTCGGAGAGAACCAGCTATATCCGAGTTCGATTGGAATTTCTCCGCTATCCACACCTCATCACCGGCCTTTTCAACGGACGTGTGTTCGGCCCTCCATGGAGTTTTACCTCCACTTCAGCCTGGACATGGATAGGTCACTCGGTTTCGGGTCTATTGCATACGACTTTTTCGCCCTATTCAGACTTGCTCTCGCTTCGGCTCCGTGCCTTAAGCACTTAACCTTGCCGCATACAATAACTCGCCGGACCATTCTACAAAAGGTACCCGATCACACTTTGACGTGCTCTCGGTGCTTGTAAGCATAGGGTTTCAGGTTCTTTTTCACTCCCCTCCCGGGGTTCTTTTCACCGTTCCTTCACAGTACTATTCGCTATCGGTCATTAGGTAGTATTTAGGCTTGGAGGATGGTCCCCCCATCTTCCCACGGGGTTTCACGTGTCCCGCGGTACTTTGGATACAGCTCGCTGACTTTCTCTTTCGCTTACGTGACTCTCACACTCTTCGGTACGTTTTCCCACACGTTTCAACTAGAAATTATCAATGCTAAATGCTGTCCGAAACCCCATAAGTATTGCTACCTATGGTTTAGCCTCTTCCGCTTTCGCTCGCCACTACTCACAGAATCTCGGTTGATTTCTTTTCCTCGCCCTACTTAGATGTTTCAGTTCAGGCGGTTCCCCTCATATACCTATTTGATTCAGTATATGATGTATGTGCATACACATACGGATTGCTCCATTCGGAAATCTGCGGATCAATTCATACTTGCTGATCCCCGCAGCTTATCGCAGCTTATCACGTCCTTCATCGGCTCCTAATGCCAAGGCATTCTCCCTACGCTCTTCTTAGCTTAACCATTTTTGAATTATGTCTAATCCTCTTAATTTTTATGCTAATTGCAGGTTTTTTACCCGACTTTAACTTTCGTTATTGTCGTTCATTTTTCCTCATTTGCATTACTTTTGCTTTTCATTATTCAATTTTCAAGTTTCGTTCCTTGCAAGATCTCTCTTGCTGGTGGGCACAAGTGGACTCGAACCACCGACCTCACGCTTATCAGGCGTGCGCTCTAACCACCTGAGCTATGCGCCCATTATGCTTTACATAACGGCACTCAAGCTGTTCGTCTTCCTTCGTCCCTTGGTGGAGATGAGGAGAATCGAACTCCTGACCCCCTGCTTGCAAAGCAGGTGCTCTCCCAGCTGAGCTACACCCCCATATGCAGGGACTAGGTACTCCATTGTGCTGTTTTAAAGATACTGTTTCCAGCATCCTCAAAATTGAACAAAAACTACTTTCTTAAACCTTTGCTGACCGGAGAATTTGTTTATGAGAAGTTTTTTTACTTCTCCGTTCTCCATAGAAAGGAGGTGATCCAGCCGCACCTTCCGATACGGCTACCTTGTTACGACTTCACCCCAGTCATCAATCCCACCTTCGACTGCGTCCTCCTTGCGGTTAGACTACAGGCTTCGGGTGTTACCGACTCCCATGGCGTGACGGGCGGTGTGTACAAGGCCCGGGAACGTATTCACCGCAGCATGCTGATCTGCGATTACTAGCAATTCCGACTTCATGTAGGCGGGTTGCAGCCTACAATCCGAACTAAGACTGCTTTTAGGGGTTCGCTCCACCTCGCGGCTTTGCTTCCCTCTGTTGACAGCCATTGTAGTACGTGTGAGGCCCAGGTCATAAGGGGCATGATGATTTGACGTCATCCCCACCTTCCTCCGTTTTGTCAACGGCAGTCCTGCTAGAGTGCTCTTGCGTAGCAACTAACAGTAAGGGTTGCGCTCGTTGCGGGACTTAACCCAACATCTCACGACACGAGCTGACGACAACCATGCACCACCTGTCTATATGTCTCCGAAGAGATTTCACTCATCTCTGAGCTATGCATACGATGTCAAGACCTGGTAAGGTTCTTCGCGTTGCTTCGAATTAATCCACATACTCCACTGCTTGTGCGGGCCCCCGTCAATTCCTTTGAGTTTCAACCTTGCGGTCGTACTCCCCAGGTGGATTACTTATTGCGTTTGCTGCGGCACGGAAGGGGTCAGTCCCCCCACACCTAGTAATCATCGTTTACGGCGTGGACTACCAGGGTATCTAATCCTGTTTGCTCCCCACGCTTTCGAGCCTCAGCGTCAGTTAAAGCCCAGTAAGCCGCCTTCGCCACTGATGTTCCTCCTAATATCTACGCATTTCACCGCTACACTAGGAATTCCGCTTACCTCTACTTCACTCAAGAACCACAGTTTCAAATGCAGTTTATGGGTTAAGCCCATAGTTTTCACATCTGACTTGCGATCCCGCCTACGCTCCCTTTACACCCAGTAATTCCGGACAACGCTCGCTCCCTACGTATTACCGCGGCTGCTGGCACGTAGTTAGCCGGAGCTTCCTCCTCAGGTACCGTCTTTTTTCGTCCCTGAAGACAGAGGTTTACAATCCTAAAACCTTCTTCCCTCACGCGGCATCGCTGCATCAGAGTTTCCTCCATTGTGCAATATTCCCCACTGCTGCCTCCCGTAGGAGTCTGGGCCGTGTCTCAGTCCCAATGTGGCCGATCAACCTCTCAGTCCGGCTACTGATCGTCGCCTTGGTAAGCCGTTACCTTACCAACTAGCTAATCAGACGCGAGCTCATCTTTCAGCGATAAATCTTTGATAATCAAATCATGCGGTTCAATTATGTTATGCGGTATTAACGATCGTTTCCAATCGGTATCCCCCTCTGAAAGGCAGATTGCTCACGTGTTACTCACCCGTCCGCCACTAGATCAGAAAAGCAAGCTCCTCTTCTCTCGTTCGACTTGCATGTGTTAAGCGTGCCGCCAGCGTTCGTCCTGAGCCAGGATCAAACTCTTAATCAAAGTTGTATATCAAAAGCATCTCTGCTCTTGTTATCCTGTTTCAGTTCACTTCACTGAACGTACATTTCTTTTACGTCTTTATGTTAGACCTTTAATTCTTTTTCTCAAAAGAATCTCTCAAGGGTTTCGTACTATTCGTCTTTGTTCAATTTTCAAGATGCTGTTTCGTTACACTCTTTTGTGTCGTGCAACTTTTACATTATATCACACTTTTTATCTTTTGTCAACCCCTTTTCTGAAGTTTTTTCAAAAAAGTTTTTTGACTTTCGATCTTTTCGTGTTTTCTAATGTGCCGTCTTAAATCAGCTTATCTATTATATCATATCAGCTAAGCTTTGTCAAGACTTTTCTTTGTGAATTCTTTATGAATTCGTTCGAACTCTTTTGTTGAGTTCTTTTTGAGCTACTCCTTCGGTCTCTGCTGTTCTCCCGAACCTTTTACCTTCGTTTCGCTTCTTCCTTTATCGCTCTCTCTCGAGGCGACTTGTTTATTTTATCACTTTTATGCCATTTTGTCAACCCCTTTTTTCGCTTTCTGCTTTTTTTACACTTTATTTCCCTTTTCTTATCTCTTTTTGTCCATTTTGCTTTGCTCCTTTGTTCCTTTGATACAAAAAGTGACAACTGAGCGTCGCTCAGCTGTCACTTTGGATTGTTTATTATATTTAGAAAAAAAAAAAAATAAACTCACAGAACAGAAGCTCTGTGAGTCATTGGAGGCGCCACCCAGATTTGAACTGGGGATCAAGGTGTTGCAGACCTATGCCTTACCACTTGGCTATAGCGCCATATTGGAGCGGATTACGAGGCTCGAACTCGCTACCTCCACCTTGGCAAGGTGGCGCTCTACCAGATGAGCTAAATCCGCATTTAATGGTATCTACAATATTATATGCAAGATACCAAAACCTGATACATAAAGAATGTATTGGCGACCGGAATGGGGCTCGAACCCACGACCTCTAGCGTGACAGGCTAGCGTTCTAACCAGCTGAACTACCCGGCCATATGAGCGGACTTTACAAGTCCGCTTGGTGGGAACAACAGGGCTCGAACCTGTGACCCTCTGCTTGTAAGGCAGATGCTCTCCCAGCTGAGCTATGCTCCCGTTAGCTGTCGTCTTGAGTTGTATCTCTCAGCGACGATATTTATTATACACTATTCAAAGCCATTTGTCAAGAGCTTTTTTGAAATTTTTCAAAAAAGTTTAAGTCCGCAAACGCTTTATTATCGGGCATTTGAATAATGTACATAAAATATTCATTAAATATTATTCTTTTATTAACCCTAAAATCTCCTCAGGAGTAAAGTGATATTTCTTATCACAGAAGTGACACTCAACGTCAGTACCACCATCTTTAGAAAGATCTTCAAGTTCTGCCCTGCCCAAAGAAATAAGAGCATTCTCTACTCTTTCCCTTGAACAATTGCAACGATAATTAACCTCAAAATCATCAAGAACGTTCGGTTCAAGACCCTCCAAGGCTTTCATTGCAATAGCTTCTGTGGTCATACCACCACATATAAGCTTTGTTACAGACTCCATTCCGTTTATATTCTTCTCTATCTGATCTATAGCTGACTCAGGTGCAAACGGCAAAAGCTGAATAAGAAATCCACCTGCACAATTCACTGTCAGATCTGGATTTACAAGTACGCCAAGAGCGCAGACGCTTGGCACCTGCTCACTGACAGCAAGATAGTTAGTTATGTCCTCTGCTATTTCGCCTGAAACAATAGGCACTTGTCCGCAGTACGGCTCTTTAAGTCCCATGTCCTTGACCACACTAAGCGTACCATTAGAGCCTACAGCCCCTCTGACATCAAGCTTGCCTTTATCGTTAAGCGGCAGTTCCACCACTGGATTTTGTACATACGCCTTAACATTTCCCATGCTGTCAGATACGCATATAAGCGCACCTGTAGGACCGTCACCGTCCATTTTTACAGTTATAGAATCATCTTTGCCTTTAAGTCCAAATCCCATGAGCGAAGTACCCATAGCAAGTCTGCCAAGTGCCGCCGTGACCACAGCGGAAGTTTTATGTATCTCTTCAATGCGTGAAACAATATCCTTTCCGTCGATAGCGCTGCACACAACGGAAGCGTCTTTACTTATAACTCTAACTATTCTACCCATAAAATCACCCTCTGTTTATTCTCCTGCACACATAAAGAACTCTCTGCGTTTTATCATTAACTGGCGAGTCCTCAAATCCGTCATACTTTCCTATAAGCTCAAAATCATTTGACTTTACAAGCTCGCTCAAAAACTCGTCCGTGTATATCTTCTCTGTGAAATCCTCACTAAAACGACAATAAGAGCCGTCCTCCTGCTCCTCAAAGAAGTCAAGATATATGCTCACGCTGTCATCATCATTGAGCTCATTCTGCCATGCACAGAAAAGCCCATCAAGATCATAGCAGAACGCATTGTCTGCAAGGATCACTCGGTGCTTGTACACAGTATTTACATCAAATATGAAAAGTCCACCATCGCAGGTGAATTTTGATACACACTCAAAAGTCTTTCTGACAGCTTCCTCATTTTCAAGGTGATTTATGCTGTCAAGAACACAAACAACAGCATCAACTGCGCCATACAGATCAAGCTCAGTCATATCCTGCATAAGATACTGTATGTTCAGACCACTTTCATAGCGCTTATCCATGGCTTCTTCCAGCATTTGATCCGACAGATCAACGCCTACCACATCATAATCAAGACGTGCAAGTGCTTCACTGAGCGAACCTGTGCCGCAGGCAAGGTCCAAAACTACCTCATGCTCTGAACTGTATCGTTTTATAAGCTCATGACACCGTGCTGCAATTTTTCCGTAATCGACATTCTCTGTAAGCTTATCATAGTAACAGGCAAATCTGCCGTATCCGCTCATTACTTATCTTCCTTCTTATCCAATCTGTCAAAAACGATATTATATCCGCCTGAGCCGTCATAAGAAAGTGAGCGGTTCACACGGCTTATAGTTGCCGTTGAAGCACCTGTTTCGTTTACTATATCGCTGTAAACATGATCCTTTGTGAGCATTTTTGCAACCTGAAAACGCTGCGAAAGTGCTTTCAGCTCAGGTATAGTGCAAAGATCTTTAAAAAACAGCCTGCATTCCTCGACAGTTTCAAGACAAAGCACTGCTTCATAAAGATCGTCTAAATTTTTGATCTCAAGTTTCTCTTTCATGAAAAAAATCTCCTTTACGTTTCATGGTGTAAAGTGTTAAACCATAAATATATTTTAACACAAGTCATGAAAAATGTAAAGGAGAATTATGAATTTTTTATTTACTTACTCTTAATTTTTTCTTCTATTAGGCGTTAGAAAACCGCCGAATGACTTCGGCTCATCAGAAATATCCTCTTTATCATCGTAGTATTCCTCTTCTTCGTCCTCTGTATCGCTTTCTAGTTTCTCTGGTGGCGTTATCTCAGCCCCCTCGGATATATCGTCTATTATTGCCCTCAGTTCATCTACGCCCTCTCCTGTGATAGCAGAGAACTCCACACAGGTGATGTCCTCAAAGCATGGTATCTCTGTCTTGAAAGCTTCCATACGTGCTTTTCTGGCGTTAGGCTTGAGCTTATCCGCCTTGGTGAACACGATTATAAATGGTATCTCAGCGTCAATAAGATAATTTATCATCATCAGATCGTCTTTGCTCGGCGGATGACGCATATCCACAAGCTGAAAAACAAGTGCAAGCTGTCTGCTGCCGTCGTCAAGATAGCCTCCTATAAGACTGCCCCACTGCCTTTTCTCGGACTTTGATACGCTGGCATAGCCATATCCAGGCAGATCAACGATATAGATATTCTCCACAGAAAAGAAGTTTATTGTAACAGTTTTACCCGGCATAGAGCTTACTCTCGCCAAGTTTTTTCTGTTAAGAAGCTTGTTTATCAGCGACGACTTTCCCACATTCGACCTGCCAGAAAAGGCAAATTCAAGTCTGTCAGACTTGGGTATCTGCGAGAATTTTCCAAAGGATGTATAAAATTCTGCTTTGTTATAATTCATAGGCGCCCTTTCTATACCGTTAATTTTTTTCGCTCCGGCTCGTTCTTGCTTAGGAGTTCAAGCGGAACATTATTTTTGCTGTTTGGAACAAGTGCAACGTCAAGCACATCCTGAATAGTCTTTGCGAACACGAACTCGCAACAAAGCTTTACTGTATCGTCAACGTCATCAAGATCGCCCTTATTAGCAAAAGGCACAATAATAGTCTTTACCCCCGCCTTGTATGCAGCCATAGTCTTTTCACGGAGACCGCCTATAGGCAACACCTTGCCGCTAAGAGTTATCTCGCCTGTCATAGCAACGTCACTGCGTACTTTTATATTACCCAATGCAGAGATGATGCCCGTTATCATGGTAACACCTGCAGATGGACCGTCCTTAGGCACAGCACCCTCGGGAGCGTGTATATGCAAATCTTTTTTCTCGTAAAAGTCTTTATCGATGCCATATTTGTCAGCAACGCTTCTGCAATAGCTTACGGCAATCTTTGCAGACTCCTTCATAACGTCGCCAAGTGAGCCTGTAAGCTCTATTCTGCCCTTTCCGTCAAGTACAAGGACTTCCAAAGGCATGACAACTCCGCCCACTGACGTCCATGCCAGACCATTTACAGAGCCAACAGCATCTTTGTCTGATACAACATCAGGGAGATATTTCTCATGACCAAGATATTTTTCAAGATTATCCGCCTTGAAAGTAACTTTCTTAACGCCGTCTTCAACTATTTCCTTAGCAGCCTTTCGGCAAAGCGAGCCTAACTGTCTTTCAAGATTTCTCACGCCAGCCTCTCTTGTGTAGCTGTCTATAAGCTTATAGATAGCATCATTGCAGATGCGTATCTGAGATGCTTTAAGACCATTCTTACCTTCCTGCTTTTTAATAAGATGTTCCTTTGCAATATGGAACTTCTCCTCCCTAGTATAGCTAGACAACTCTATGACCTCCATACGGTCGAGAAGAGGTGCTTGAACAGTATCGAGAGTATTTGCAGTTGTAATAAACAGCACATCACTTAGATCAAATGGCACTTCAATATAATGATCTCTGAAAGCATTGTTCTGCTCGCTGTCAAGAACCTCAAGCATAGCAGACGATGGATCGCCCCTGAAATCATTGCTCATCTTGTCTATCTCATCAAGAAGAACGACAGGATTTTTACTTCCTGCAAGCTTCATGGCATTCATTATTCTTCCTGGCATTGCACCAACATACGTCTTTCTGTGACCTCTGATATCACTTTCGTCCTTAACACCGCCCAATGAGACCCTTACAAAGTTTCGATTAAGTGCTCTAGCGACAGACTTTGCCACTGAAGTTTTGCCAACGCCTGGAGGACCAACAAGACAGAGGATCTGCCCCTTGACATCAGGAGTAAGCGCTCTTACTGCAAGATTTTCAAGTATTCTATCCTTGACCTTTGCCATGCCATAGTGATCCTTGTCAAGTATCTGCTTTGCCTTTTTAACGTCTGTCCTATCCTTTGTGACAGCATTCCACGGCAATGCAAGCACTGTGTCGAGATAATTTCTCAGCACAACACCCTCCTGTGACATCATACCCATCTTGGAAAGCTTCCTGACCTCGCCCATAAGCTTATCACGAACTTCTTCGGACAATACAAGTGAATCTATCCTATGTGTGTACTCATCGATCTCATTTACATCTGAGCCGTCTTCATTTTCACCCAACTCATTCTGTAACGCCTTGATCTGCTCACGAATATAGTATTCGCGCTGACTTTCTTCTATCTGCGAATGGACCTGACTATGTATCCTTCTTTCAAGAGATAAAACATTGGTCTCTCGTGAAAGTATAGTGACCATAAGAATTAGCTTATCTGAAACAGATGGGGCTTCAAGAAGCGACTGTCTGTCAGTAAAAGCTAATGGAATATTAAATGCCAAACTTTCAAAAAGTTGAACAGGCGTTTTAGAACCAAGTATCTGGGCATAAAGTTCTTCAGGCATTTTAGGAACCACCTGAACATACTCTTCAAACTCATCTAAGACCGAACGAAAAACAGCAAGTTGTTCGTCATCGTCAAGCCTATCCTTTGAATAATTTGGTACAAGTCTTACATCAGCTTCATAGCAATCATCATACTGATAAAACTCAGCAAGTCTCGCTTTACGCAGACCTTCCACATAGCATCTGTATATTCCATCAGGCGCTTTAACGATCTGTCTTACCTTTGCTACAGTACCCACCTTGAACATATCCTTTTTTTCAGGCATTTCAAGATAAACGTCTTTTTGCGCACAAAGAAAAACAAGTTGATCGCCGTCCATGGCATTTTTCATGCTCTTTATAGTTCTTGGTCTGCCAACATCAAAATGCATAGACATTCCAGGAAAAACTACCAGATCTCTCGTTGGAACACACGGCATAATATTATTTATTTTAACATCAGTTTTATCTTTCATAGTTGCTCCATTTCCTTACAGCTCTACAAATACTGTAATGCTTTGTTATACAGCTTTAGTATATAATATCACATTTATGATACATTTGCAAGCCCCACTCAGAAACTTCCCCTTAACAAAAAGAGGCACCTATAAAGGTACCTCAAAATAGAAAACACTATTAGTCAGCTACATATGGAAGAAGTGCCACATGACGTGCTCTCTTGATAGCTGTTGTAAGTTCTCTCTGATGATAAGCACAAGTGCCAGTTACACGTCTAGGGAGGATCTTAGCTCTCTCTGTCATGCACTTTCTAAGCTTTGCGATATCCTTATAGTCGATCTTTTCAGCTCTGTCTGCACAGAACATACAAACCTTCTTACGACCTCTCTTCATAGGTCTGCTTGTATTTCTTTCCTTTTCCATGGTAAATTTCCCTCCTTAGAGAAATATTTTTTCAAAACTCCTCTGCTTAGAACGGTACTCCGTCATCGGTCAATACTTCTTCAAAATCATCAAGGTCACCAATGGACAAAGCGTCATTTGATGGAGCATTGTTATAGTTATTCTGATTAGAATTGTTTGCAGGCTGTGAATATCCACCATTGTTCTGCTGGTAATTATTCTGCTGATAACCACCATTTCCGTAGTTATTGGAATAGTTACCTGCTCCCTGCTGTTTTGGTTCACCCGTGAAAGACACACTGTCAACATTGACCTCAGTTGTATAATGCTTTACACCATTCTTGTCATCATAAGAACCTGTTCTTATCTGACCTTCAAGAGCGATCATTCTGCCCTTTGAAAAGTATCTGTTGATAAATTCAGCTCTCTGTCCCCAAGCAGTGCAAGTAATAAAATCAGTCTGCCTTTCAGCACCCTGACGAACTGGTCTGTCAACTGCAACATTGAATCTCAAAACTGCATTTCCACTAGGAGTCTGTCTTACTTCAAGATCCTGAGTGATCCTACCCATTAAAATAACTCTGTTAAGCATAACTTTTCCCTCTTTCGCAGTTTTACTTGACCGTTACTAAGAAACGGATCACGCCGTCTGTGATACCAAGAATTCTCTCAAGCTCAGCCGGAAACTCAGGCGTAGATGTGAATGACCACAGTACATAAGTACCTTCTGTTTCATAATTGATAGCATAAGCCAGCTTACGCTTGCCCCAATTACTAAGTGTAACGTCGCTTGCGTTTGCCTCGATCAAGTCATTGAACTTAGCTGTGAGTGTGTTTACAGCCTCCTCGTCAAGCTTAGAGCTGAAAATTACCATAGCCTCATAAGACTCATTAATTTTTGCCATTGCATTTGCACCTCCTTTTGGATTTCGCCTGTGCCGCAATTTGCACAAGCAAGGATAACTCAATTATTATAACACAAGACCGATTATCTGTCAAGTGTCACTTGCGTTTTTTTATGAACTTTTTGTAAAATCATGCAAATATCTTTGTAACACCAAAAATGCCAAACACAACTATCGCAGAATAAACGGCAAAGCCAAGAATAACAGCCCCCCATGACGTACCGCCCTTTGCTACTATCTTTTCGGCTATCTCCTGCTCAGTGCCGTCCTCCGACCTTATCTCACGGATCTTTTTTTGTGCAAACTTATAATACATATAATTGCCGAAAAAGCCTGCCACAAACTGAAGTGCCATTGAAACATACCATGTCGCAGCGGAAATGCCCTGAAAAACCCTTCCGGTCACATCGATGCCGATATCAAGCGAGAAACCCATTGTCCCTGCACTAAGATATTCTATCGCAGTAGGTATATTGAGCAGTGCCGTAGCCACAAGCATGATGATACCCACAATATTCATTTTTCTAAACAGAAAATACAGGTGTGGAAAAAGGAAAGCCGCAAAGTTTATGGAAATCTTTCCACCAAATTTACCAAAACGTATAAAGTTAGACAAAAATATGAGCGGATTTGTCTTTACAAATTTTGCATAGTCATCTAGTTTAATGCCTTCAAGATCTGAGTCCTTATCAAATACAACCTGTCTGCCAAACGGACCGTAAGGCTGTCCGTCAGGGCCGGTCTGCTGAGCGTTATTTTGCGTGTCCATGTCGTTGAATGGACGTTCCTCAGTATCATTTTTCGTAAGCGGTGTTCCGCACTTTTCACAAAATAGCTTGTCAGGCGGATTTTCAAAACCGCAGCGTATACAGCGTATATTCTCACTTTCTACACTCTCCTGAGTTTGCTCCCAGCTCTGACCACTTTCATGCAAAGCGTCATTTATGCACTTTCCTTCTTTAAGATAACACTCACGATGA
The DNA here is from genome assembly GCF_000723465.1 of Ruminococcus bicirculans (ex Wegman et al. 2014). Classification (GTDB taxonomy): domain Bacteria; phylum Bacillota; class Clostridia; order Oscillospirales; family Ruminococcaceae; genus Hominimerdicola; species Hominimerdicola aceti. The sequence continues at coordinate 329,128 of NZ_HF545617.1, read as the reverse complement.
TAAGGTGTGCCACACTCAGGACATACAACTATATCGTCACCATCTTTGAATACTTCTCCGCAGGAAAAGCATTTTTTTCCTGTATAATTAGCCATATCGGGTTTCCTTTCTTGCTGAAACAGGCTTTTTAAAGCTCTTAAGTAACATTATAGCACAACTTTCAGGAAAATGCTATAGTTTTTTTATATTTTTCCTTTACTTTTCACAAAAAAAGTTTTATAATATATAATGATATAAAATAAGGAGAAAAAGATATGGTATTTTTAGAAAACTTAAAGTCAGAGCTTGAAGCTCTTAGACCTATCATCAGCGAGCTGCATGACGTATACGATATTGAGCGTTCTCAGGAAAGGATCGCAGAGCTTCACGAAAAAGCCGCAGAACCTAATTTTTGGGACGACATGGAGAAATCGCAGAAGGTTTTGCAGGAAACAAGAAATCTTGAGGGCAAACTGGAAAAATACAATAAATTCAAGTCGTCATTTGAGGATATCGAAGTGCTTATTGAAATGGCAGCCGATGAGGGTGACGAGGACATGATCGACGAAATACAGTCTGACCTTAAAACTCTAAAAGAGGGTCTTGACGCCGCACAGCTTGACACTCTGCTCACAGGCGAGTATGATCACAACAACGCTATCATCAACTTTCATGCAGGAGCAGGCGGAACTGAGGCGCAGGATTGGAGCGAAATGCTTTTCAGGATGTATCACAAATGGTGTGAAAGCCACGGCTTCAAAATGACTACTCTTGATTATCTCGAGGGTGCAGAGGCTGGCATGAAGAGTGCCTCCGTTATCGTGGAGGGTGAAAACGCTTATGGCTATCTTAAAAGTGAAGCAGGAATACACAGACTAGTGCGTATCTCACCTTTCGACAGCTCAGGAAGCAGACACACGTCATTCTCAGCGGTGGACGTTATGCCTGAAATAGACGATACAATCGAAGTAGATATCCGTCCTGAGGACATTAAAATGGACGTTTATCGTGCAAGCGGTGCAGGCGGACAGCACATCAACAAAACCTCATCAGCCGTAAGACTTACCCACATACCAACAGGCATCGTTACATCATGCCAGACACAGCGTTCACAGTTCCAGAACAGGGATTATGCAATGAAAATGCTCAAAGCAGAGCTTATCAAAATAAAAGAGCGTGAACATCTAGAGAAGATAGAGGATATCAAGGGTGTTCAGAAAGAGATCGCATGGGGTGCCCAGATACGTTCCTATGTTTTCATGCCATACACTCTTGTAAAAGATCACAGAACGGGTTTTGAAAACAGCAATGTAAACGCTGTTATGGACGGCGACCTTGACGGTTTCATAAACGCTTATCTCAAAGCGCTTTCACTTGGCGAAATCGAAAAATAATTAGCATAAACAAAGGACAGTTCAAACGAGCTGTCCTTATGTTTTTTATGAGATTGTTTTGCCTTTTTTTCTGCTCTCTTTGGTCTTGACAGGAGTTTCTTCCGCCGCTCTATCCTCAAAGAGCTGTTCGTCAGGGTCTGCATTCTTGTATGCGAACTCAGGATTGCTTTCACCACGCTGATCGTAGTAAGGCTGGATAACGTGTTTTCTGATAACAGGATAACAATTGAAGCAAGTCACGAAGCATATGAACGAAAGAGGCCAAAATGGCAATATGAACAGAGAATACGGCAGGAAAAGATACATCATAACAATAACGATAAGCGATACCAGAAGTGACCAAAGAGACTGCTTTATGCCAAGACTCACAAGATAAAACGAGTTCTTTATTATCTGCTTCATGTTAAGGTTAGTGGAGCTTATCATAAGATAGATGTAAAAGTGCATCATGAAGAATACGATAAGACAGCTTATGCAGATAACAAACGGAATGTATATCATGGAGTTCTGCTCTGCCCAATATTTATACATTGGAATCCCGACCATAAATCCTATAGCGAAGATGATATCTATGGCACCCATGATAGTGCCCTGCTTGAAATTCTTCTTGAAAGAATCCCAGAAATCATGTAGCAGAAACGCATTTCTTTCCTGAGAATAATTTCGGCAAACCTTTGTCATTGCAGCCGTTGCAGGTCCTACCAATACTGACGGTATCGCCAGTAAGAGCCATATTGGATTTGATGTCATAAGCATAAGTATGACCATAAGCGTCAGCGGTATGCAGAAAACAAAATACAGCAAATTAAGCTCCATAAGCTTCCACATATGCCTGCCATAGACTTCAAAAAACTTAAAAATACCCTTTTTCTCCTGAGGTGCTTTAAGCACACCTCTGCCAGGGGTATTGTAATTACCAAATAAAGACATTACACTGCTCCTTAAAATTAATAGTCCCCGAAATTGCCCCGAATTTTATTTCATTCTTTGTATACTGTATACTAAATTCGTCCTGCAAAAATAATCGTCAGCAGACATTCAAGCGCAGCCGCAACAGCCGCCGCTGCTTCAAGCACAAGAAACTTAACAGCATAAAGCCGCACCGTCTGTCGCAGACCGCTATGCTGTCCTTCAGAAAAAACAATGCACAGCAGGATATTTGACATAGCGACAGCTTCCCTTGCGGCTATAATAAGTGCCGCAGCTGTTATGACCGCAGGAATAAGTACAAACATCGCTGAAAGTAACGCACCATGTCCGCCGTAAATGCTGTAAAGCTGAGACATTGCAACACCCCAGCCCATGCCACGCAACAGCAATACTGCAACAGCTAAAGGCTGTCCCAGTGAAGAAAAACCTGACAAAAACACAACTGCTAAAAAAACAGTCGAACTGAAAAAAGACCTCACAAGAATTTCTTCAAGATCACCTGACGACCTCACGTCAACGAAGCTGTTTGAAAACACCGACAGCATTGAAAGCTCGTCGCTGCCCATAAAGCAAAAAGTAACAGCACCCAAAAGCGCACCAATCAGGATAGCTCCTGCAAAAAATGCAAGAACTCCGCTTTTGTATATGCCTGTCCCGCTGTTCATTATACATCACTCCTTTGAGTAATGTATATGCCACGGTGCAGAAAAAATAACTATTTTGAAAGCTCGTAAGCTCTCTTAGTGCAAGCCTTGCAGCAATTCTCAACAGCCTTTGGCAGACCGCCCTCACGGAGCTTTTCAAGACCAGCAATAGTTGTGCCACCCTTTGATGATACCATTTCAATAAGCTCATCAAGTGACTTGCCACTGTCAGTTATCATTTTAGCAGAGCCGATAAGCGACTTTGCAAAAAGATCTCTTGCAACTGTTTCATCGATATCAACGCTCTTTGCATACTCTACGAATGCCTGAGCATACAGATAGATAAAAGCAGGAGATGAACCGTTTATTGCTATTATCTCTTTCATTTTATCCTTTGATATGACGGCATACATACCGCATGAGCCAAAGATATTGCAAACAAGCTCAAACTCCTCATCTGTTACGCTGTCAGAGCGTGAAAGAGCAGTTGCGCCCTCCCCAAGAAGAAGAGGAGTGTTTGGCATAACAAGCACTACCTTTGCGCCAGCCACAGTTTTTGAAGCGATATAATCATCTGTAATGCCTGCGCAGATAGAAACTATGACCGTATCTTTCGTTACCGCAGGAGCTATCTCATCAAGCACCTCGTCAAGCTGCTGAGGCTTAATTGCAAGAAAAACATATTCTGACTTTTCAACTACCTCTGCACAGCCTGAACATTTTACTGTTCCAAGCTCGTCAAGTCTATCAAGTATCGGAGCATATTTATCAAAAGCGTAAAGCTGAATATCCTTACTCATTTTACTGCCTGCAATGCCCTTCATGATAGCATAGCCCATATTTCCTGCACCGATAAAACCAACATTTATCATACACTCAAGACCTTTCTGAATAAAAGGCAGAAGCCTGCCTTAAAAATAACTTAATTTTAATTATACACTAAATCTCAACGGATTTCAAGTGTTTCACCTAAATTTCACATTAGTACCCCATTTTTATTGTATATTTTCACGCAAAAAACAGCGACATTTCTGCCGCTGCTTTAAATCATGTATTTGTCGCTTTATGTCCAAACTGTGTTCTTACTTTTTCATAAGCAAACTTCACAGCAGGCAGGAATAACATGAGCAAGATCAGATCCACAGGGAGCTGGATAAGATTTTTCGCTATTCTCGGTGTGCAGTATGTAAGAAAACCGCTCATTCCTTCTTTGGTGAGGTTTGTGATGCCAAAAGTCTTGTTTACATAAAGTGTATACAGGAAATAAGAATTAAGTCCTATATTACAGAAAAGTATAACACTTCCTCTTGCAATTGCGATTCTTATGTAGCTTTGAAGCTTTTTGTTGTTAAAATCGCACTTATACAACAAACAGCCGTAGATGATACCTGAAATAATAACTACCATTGCAAGCTGTGGACTGTAGGCTCTCGGAGATTTGTTCTGCACTATATATCCTAGAAAGTCAAGCACAAATGTAGACATTCCACATACCACAGGTCCGTAAAGCATACCTATAGTACAGGTTGCAAGAAAAGTGAAACCAATCCTCAAGTCAGGCGTTACCTCAATGGAAAATGATCTGATAGCAAACGCCAACGCTATCAGTATTCCTGCTGTTGTCAATGTTCTAAGATCTTTCAGTGACTTGAAAGAGTCATAGAACATTCTTCCGAAGCTCTTCATAAATTTACCTCCTTATTCTGCGAGCTTGTCGCTTTGTGCATAACGGAGCATAAAAACAGCTCTGCACACTACCCATGCGGGATGTGCAGAGCCGCTATAAAAAGCTTCAATTACACATTCAGCGGGATGCGAAAACCGAACCGCAAAGATTCTGCCTTTTTCGTTCCGACGGCAACTCCCCGTCCGACGGACACTTAACGCTCAGTTTTCTACTCTGTAATATGTCAAAGTCTTAAAGACTCAGACCTCATGAAAAATTAGAATGCAGTTTCATTGAGGATCTTGTAAAGCTCTTCCTCGAAAGGCTTCTTCATTGAAAGAGCCTCCTGAATATCTACATCATATATCTTGTTGTCCTTCATACCAACAACTCTGTTGCCAATGCCCTGCTCGAGCAGTTCAACAGCGTGATAGCCCATTTCAGTTGCGACAACTCTATCTCTTACTGTAGGAGAGCCGCCTCTCTGAACATGACCGAGAATAGTAGCTCTTGACTCGACACCAGTAATATCCTGAAGAGTTCTTGTGATATACTCTGTCTTGCCAACACCCTCAGCAACTACAATGATAAAATGTGTCTTGCCTGACTTCTTTGTCTGCTCCATCTTCTGAGCAATAGCATTGAGGTCATAAGGCTTCTCAGGTGTGATAACAGCCTCAGCGCCTACAGCAGCAGCAACGTTGATAGCAATGTGACCAGCGTTTCTGCCCATTACCTCAACTACTGAACATCTGTCATGTGACTGTGCTGTATCTCTGATCTTATCGATCATTTCCATAGCCGTGTTCATAGCTGTGTCATAACCGATAGTATATTCTGTGCATGAAATATCGTTGTCTATAGTACCAGGCAGACCGATACATGGGATACCCTGTGCTGAAAGATCAGCCGCACCTCTGAATGAGCCGTCACCACCGATAACTACGATACCGTCAAGGCCCATTTCAAGACACTTATCTCTGCCCTTCTTTACGCCCTCGATATCTCTGAATTCAGGACATCTTGCAGTATAAAGACAAGTACCGCCTCTCTGGATTATGCCAGAAACAGTTCTTGCATTCATCTCAATAACTTCACCATTAAGAAGACCGTTATATCCTCTGAGGATACCTACGACTTCCATACCCTTTGCAAGACCAGCTCTGCATACTGCTCTGACAGCAGCGTTCATTCCCGGAGCATCTCCTCCGCTGGTAAGTACACCAATTTTCTTAGCCATGTAAAATACCTCCAAACCAGGAAACAATTTATCCTGTTACTTTCCTAATAATCTATAATGAGCATAGCACAAAGCCCCTGAATTGTCAAGGGCTTTGTTTATTTTTTAACATTTTATTAAACGTTTTCGTTATTCAGCAGGCACAACAGCCGGAGCTGGTGTTGTTTCAGAAGAGCTGCCTGTGTTCGTATCAGGCTTAGGCTCTGTTGCCTTTGTTGTAGTGGTCGTAGTAGTCACAAGACCTGCGGAAACTGTAACTGTAAGCACATCACCATTTTTAACATTCACAGTGTTTCCAACATTAACGCTCGTCGCCATAACATATCCTGCAGAAACAGAGCTTGAGAAATCGGTAACGACCTTATACTTGATATTATAAGAATCAAGTAGCTCAAGGTAAGCCTTCTTTGACAGACCAGAGAAATCAGGAACAGAAACATTTTCAGGACCTGCACATACTTTAAGAACAAGCTCATTTTTCAAAGACGGATCAAAATCAGTACCCTCTGGTATGCTCTGCTCTTTAACAACGTCCTTATCGTCAACATCAGAATAATAATATTCAGCCTTGATAGTAAAATCCTCACCAAGCTGTTTTACAACAGTATTGTATTCCAGACCCACAACGTTAGGCATTATAGCGCCATAGCCATATTCTGACTGACTTTCAGCATCAGTCACCTTAGGCGTAGCAACTGTGGTGCTGTAAACGAATACCTCGCTGTCAACTCCATCTGCATCATCAGAAGAAATGACCTTATCCTCAGACGAATCATTATTGCTGTCCGACGGACCTGAAAACAACTCATATAGCAGAAAAACTGAAAGCAAAAGCACTATCACAAGCACAGTCCAGCCTATTATCGTAGCCGTTTTATTCTTAGGCTTTTCTTCCTCACGAGTCTGCTGTGGCATTTGCCTTGACTGCGTTCTTTGTCTTGGAACATGCTGTATAGGAATAGTCTGAGTTGAACCCTTAGGGTGTTCCATATGCGTTGTATGCTGCTCAAAAAGTGCAGTAACAAGCTCTGAAACTGTCTGTATTCTTTCTTCGCCACGAACTCTCATAGCTCTTGAAAGAACTCGTGAGATATGCTGTGGTATTCTCGGATTGACTCTGCAAGCTTCGACCATAGTATCATTCTTTGTACGTGTATAAGCGTCAAGGGGCATACAGCCTGTTAGTATTCTATAAAGAACTGCAGCAAGTGCATAAACGTCAGTCCATGTGCCCTGCCATTCTAACGAAGAATATTGCTCAGGAGCGGTATATCCTGAATAGAACTCAGGAGAAAGCCCTGTATTAGATGTTCTTATAGAACTTATGCAAAAGCCTGTAAGTTTAAGCTCACAATCAGTTGTAACAATAATATTTTCAGGAGATATTCCCCTGTGTATGATACCTGCATTATGTATAATGCTCAATGTTGTAAACAATGGCACAAAAAGCTTTTTGACCTGTTCCCATGTGAGAAAGCCTGTATTTGACTGTAAAAATTTCTTTAGCGTCACGCCCTCCACATATTCGAGTATGACATAGGTCGTATTATTCTCGCAAAACATATCCTTTGCCGTGGCGATATGCTGAAGATTTCTCATGCGTGAAAGAACTTTGTTCACGTCTGCAAACTCAGACATAAATGTCTTATACTTAGCCAGACAATCTGGGTTCACCACAAGTCGCTGACTTTCGCTGTCTCTTTCGCAAAGAGTGTCAGGCATATACTCTCTTGCCACACACTTACATTTGCCAACCATATCGTAGCAAATGTAAGACGCACCCTCACCATTATATGAAAGCATTTTTCCGACTATATATCTGTTGTCAAGCACTGTTCTCGGTGCAAGATAAGCCTGTAAATGCGGGATATCGTCGGTATAGCTACAATAATGACAGCGACCGTCAGAACCAAGTTCGTTCATACAGCCCATACATAATTTAGTACTAGGATCCATACCGAACCTCCTTTTTACGTTATTCATCAATTTATATTAGCAACAAACCGAGCATAAGTCAAGTTTTTTTTGTGAAATTGTAGAATTTACGCAACAATTTGTATTTCTTTTGTAACATTATGACCCTTTTACAGATACTCAGGATAAATAAGCGTAGAAGAATAATACAGATACTTATTATCCGTATCGAACGTTACATTAAGCACCACAGGCTGATCATCACCTGCGTCATTCTCATACCAATAGCGGTATATATAATTTTTAGTGTCTTTTGACCATATGATGCCGTAATATTCAAGGTCTATGGCATCTGACAAGCCACTCCACTTTGCTCCTTGTTCAAACTTATCAAGGTTGATAGCTTTACTCTTTTTTTCACCGTTTGCATTGTTTTTAAGCACCTTGAAATTTGAATATTTTACAGTTTGTATACGTTCTTCATCATCAACAGTAACAAGTGCCGCCCATTCAGGATAATTTATGCCATCAACATTAACACTGTCATCAGACTCAATGATATAATCAAAATTCAGTGCATTGTTCACTCCCTGAAAAGCCGATTCGTCCTTAAAGTGCATATCAAGCTTTTTCTGAGCCTTTGCAACATCTACGCCGATATATTCAGAAATGCTCTCAGCGGTGTTTTCACCCTTTCCGCTTATAATATTCACAACGATAAGGACGACAAGCACCACAAGAAGCACTACCGCCACTGTTATAAGAATAAGCTTGAGCTTGCTTTCAGACAATTTATGTTTTTTCTCGCCCACTATTTCCACATTTAGCGGTTTATTCTGCTTTTTGAAACGCTTCATGATAGATGTATTTTTGTCTGGTCTTAATCTTGTGTCACAGTTAGGACAGAAAATGTCATCATCGTCAACTGACTTGTGGCATTTAGGACACTCCATAAAAACAACTCCCTTTTGCAACATCCGTGCATTTGCACACTTTTTCAAAACAAGTATACCATAATCTCTGTAAAAAGTCAACAAACGCAAAACAGCGGACAGAAGTCTATCCGCTGTAAAAAACATATATCAGAAGTGCATCTGGTCAGGGTCTTCGATATCCTTTGCAAAACAGCCTGCAACAGGTATCGTTTTGCTGCGATATTTTGAAAGGCCTGCTGCTGTCTCATCGTCAACGATAAACGCCTTATCAACAACTGCATTCTTCGCTTTAAGTGTCATGACCTGAACGCCTATAGTATCTCTCGTGGACTTAGGCATAAGAAGCGCTGTATCAAATATCATTGCTCTGCCGTTAGTTGTGCGAAGCATTATCTCAGCGTTATCCTGCACAAAGAACATTCCCACAAGCTTAGCCTTTGCAGAATAAGCGTTGGCAAGCTTCTTTCTGTTGGTCTTTGTTTCATAGGCATTGAGCGGCACTTTTGCCACCTTTCCGTTTTCAAAACAGAATATCATATAGCCCGAATAATCTACAGTATTCACCATGGACACAACGCCCTCACCGTCATCAAAACCAAGCTTTGCAGGAATATAGTCACCAAGAGAGCTTGCCTTTGTGTCGGCAAACTGCGATACCTTGGTCTTATACACAGCCGCCTTGTCTGAGAAGAACAGAAGCTCCGTTTTGTTGGTGCTTTCCATTTCCTGAAGCGGACCGTCGCCCTCTTTATACTTCTGCTCGCTTGCCATTCTCAGTGATTGCGGAGTACATTTCTTGAAATAACCGCTTTGAGATAGGAAAAGCTTGCAGGCGTAGTCAAGAATATCGTCCTCTATGTCTATCTCCTCGATATCAGTCTTATAATAGAACTGAGTTTTTCTTGGCTGACCATACTTCTTTGAAACTTCCTTTAATTCGGAAATGATGATATTCTTTATTTTTCTGTCGCTTCCAAGAATATCTTCAAGCTCTGCAATAGCTTTTTCAAGATCTTCAGTTTCGGCAGTTCTTTTGAGGATATACTCACGGTTAAGGTGTCTGAGCTTTATTTCAGCAACATAATCTGCCTGTATCTCGTCAATGCCGAATCCAACCATAAGGTTAGGAACGACCTCTGTTTCTTCTTCCGTTTCTCTGATTATCTTTATAGCCTTGTCGATATCGAGAAGTATTTTTCCAAGACCTTTCAGCAGATGCAGCTTGTCTTTCTTTTTAGCAAGGTCAAAGCTTGTCCTACGGCGAACGCAGTCCATTCTGAACGCTACCCATTCTTTAATTATATCATAAACGCCCATTATTCTTGGATAGCCGTGAACAAGTATATAGAAATTGCATGAATATGAGTCCTGAAGCGGCGTCAGCTTATAAAGCTTTTGCATAAGCTTATCAGGGTCTACGCCCTTTTTGATATCTATACCTATTTTCAGACCGTTAATGTCCGTTTCATCACGGATATATGATACCTCTCTTATCTTGCCTGCCTTAACGAGAGCAATTATCTTCTCGATTATTGCTTCAACTGTGGTAGTGGCAGGTATCTCAACGATTTCAAGACACCTTGACTCCTTGTCATACTGATATTTTGCTCTCAGCTTAACAGAGCCTTTTCCTGTGCGGTATATCTTATCAAGCTCCTCCTCATCATAGAGAAGTGAAGCACCGCCCGGAAAGTCAGGTCCTTTCAGCGTTTCAAGAGCGTTGAAATCAGGATTTTTCATAAGTCCGATAGTTGTCTCACAAACCTCGCTAAGGTTGAACGGACAAACTGATGAAGCCATAGAAACGCCTATACCAACGTTTGCATTAACAAGTATTGACGGGTAAGTAGCAGGAAGCAAGGTCGGCTCTGTGGTGGTGTTATCATAGTTAGGAACAAAATCCACAGTGTCCTTATCTATATCTCCGAAAAGCTCCTGACAGATAGGCATGAGCTTTGCCTCAGTGTATCGAGAGGCAGCATACGCCATATCTCTTGAATATGCCTTACCGAAGTTTCCCTTACTCATTACATATGGGTGCAAAAGTGCTTCATTGCCCTGTGAAAGTCTTACCATGGTTTCATATATAGCACCGTCGCCGTGAGGATTGAGCCTCATGGTCGCACCAACGATATTGGCAGACTTTGTGAGCTTTCCGTTTAAAAGTCCCATTTTATACATGGTATAAAGCAGTTTTCTGTGTGAGGGCTTAAAGCCGTCTATCTCAGGGAACGCTCTTGATACCAAAACGCTCATGGCATATGGCATATAGTTCTTTTCAAGAGACATTGTTATCTTTTCATCTGCAACAAGTCCTGCACCCTCGATATATGCGTTGTTATTTGGTTTAGCAGTCTTTTTAGGCTCTGCCTTTTTTCTTGCCATAAAATCTATCCTTTCTGCGCCGAATATATTTTCAGATGCAAATTATGAAATATCCGCCATATCAAGATAATCAACACCATTATTGGTGATGAAATCTTTTCTTCCCTGCAGATCGTCACCCAAGAGCATATCGAACATCCATTGTGTCTGCTCGATATCGTCAGGCTCTATCTTTATAAGACGTCTTGTGGCAGGGTCCATTGTCGTAAGGCTCATCATCTCCGCCTCGTTCTCGCCAAGACCTTTTGAACGCTGGATATCAAACTTTTTATTGCCTATCATTTTGAGTATCTTTGTCTTTTCGTTCTCGTCATATGCAAAGTAAGTCTTGTCGGAAGTCGTTATCTCAAAGAGCGGTGACTCCGCAATATAAACATATCCTTTTTCAATAAGGGTCGGCACAAGTCTGTAAAGCATTGTGAGTATAAGCGTTCTGATATGGAAGCCGTCAACATCGGCATCAGTACAAATAACTATCTTGTTCCAGCGAAGGTTGTCGAGATTGAACATAGATATCTCCTTGTTCTTGCCCGTCTTGACCTCAACTCCGCAGCCTATGACTTTTATAAGATCTGTGATTATCTCATTCTTGAAAATCTTATCATAGTCAGCTTTCAGACAGTTGAGTATCTTTCCTCTTACAGGGATAACAGCCTGAAACTCTGCATTTCTTGCCATTTTTACAGAACCGAGCGCCGAGTCGCCCTCCACGATATAAAGCTCACGCTGAGAAAGGTCTTTTGAACGGCAGTCAACGAATTTCTGCACCTGATTTGAAAGGTCGATAGAGCCTGCAAGCTTTTTCTTCAGGTCTATTCTTGACTTCTCAGCCTTTTCACGGCTTCTCTTGTTTACAAGAACCTGCTCGGCTATCTTCACCGCTTCGTCAGGATTTTCAATAAAGTATATCTCGAGATTGTGCTTCAAGAACTCTGTCATGCACTCCTTGATAAACTTGTTTGTGATAGCTTTCTTTGTCTGATTGGCATATGAAGTCTGTGTAGAAAAAGAACTTGAAACAAGCACCAAGCAATCCTCGATATCCTGAAAAGTAATAGGCTTTTCGTTTTTCAGATACTTATTGTTGCTTTTGAGATAAGCATTTATCTGAGATGTGAAAGCACTCTTTACTGCGTCCTCCGGTGAGCCACCATGTTCCAGAAAACTTGAATTGTGATAATATTCAAGACATTTTACCTGATTAGAGAAAGTGAATGCCACAGAAAGCTTTACCTTGTAATCGTCCTTGTCCTCACGGTCACGACCCTTGCGGTCGCCTGTGAAAAACTGCACCGAGGTCAGAGGCTTTTCACCTGCTATCTCTGCAACATAATCGGCGATACCATTCTCATAATAGAACGTCTTTTCTTCAAAAGAATTGTTCTCACGCTGTATACGCAGGATAAATGTGATATTAGGGTTTACTACAGCCTGCTTTTTCAGAACGTCCTCAAAATATTCGTTCTCAATTTTTATATCAGTGAAAACTTCAAGGTCAGGTCGCCAATGTGTCTTTGTACCTGTCTTTTTCTGCTTTGTTTCTTCCTTTTTAAGACCACCAACGTTTCTTCCCTTTTCAAAGTGCAGGTCATACTTATATCCGTCACGGAAAACCTCGACGTCCATAAACTCAGATGAATACTGCGTCGCACAAGCACCCAGTCCGTTAAGGCCCAACGAATATTCATAGTTATCTCCGCTGTTATTATTATACTTGCCACCTGCATAAAGCTCGCAGTAAACAAGCTCCCAGTTATATTTTTTCTCACGCTGGTTATAGTCAACAGGACAACCACGTCCGAAGTCTTCCACCTCGATAGAATCGTCATTGTACTTTGTAACGATTATCTTATCGCCATGACCGTCACGAGCCTCGTCTATAGAGTTTGAAAGAATTTCAAAAACAGAATGTTTACAGCCCTCAAGTCCGTCAGAGCCGAATATTACCGCAGGACGCTTTCTTACTCTGTCCTCCCCCTTAAGAGATACTATATCTTCATTTGTATATTCCTTTTTATTTGCCATTTCTCATTTCCTTTCTTACGGATCTGAAGAATTTTTTACATACAAATTATATTATAACACAAAGTCAACGATTTTGTAAATACATTAATTAAACATTTTTCAGAGCAAAGCCGAACATTTGTTTTGTTACTAATAAACAAAAACACAGGCTATTGATTATTTGAAAAAAATATTATATAATATAGGTAGCTTAAAAAATCGGAGGACAAAATGGATATTACGATAAATGCACCGCAGACCGAAAGCAACTCAAACTCTGCCAAAGCAATGGCTCTTAATAATGGGCTGATATGGTTCATATGCTTTGTTCCGCTTATCGGCTTGTTTCTTGAAAACTATGCAAACTCTGCCACCGCAGGAGCGTTCCTGTGGATACTTGTGCCGCTGTTCATGATAGGCTGTTCCATTGCAGATTGCAAACAGCTTATAAAGCATGGCATTGATGCCGCACACCTTTTCAAATGGGTATGGCTAACGCCTTTTTATGTTTATAAGCGTGAAAAGCTTTGCGGCAGAGAGCTTTACAAAGCGATAATGTGCGGATTTTTCATTATCGCTGCACTGTTTATGAATGGTTTTACGCAGAGCATAAAAATAGACAACGACTATATGCTCGTATCCGCACAGAACAGTTATGTGCAAAGCCTTGACAACTTTTCGGGAAATTCAGCAAAGGTAATCGGTGAGTGCATAGCTTCTTATCTAGGCGAGGACGCAAAGTGGGATTGCACAAAGAACGGTCACAACTACACAGTAACAGTAAAAGGCAAACATGGCTCTGATAACTACACTATTTCCTTTTTAATAGTATATGACGGCTTCACTTACAGAAAATTCACCATTTCAGACGTGATAAAAAATAAAGTTTCACTCCGTGACGATGAATTTAGTGCTGTATGCAAAGAGATATTCACAGAAGATAAAAGCGACACCGACAGTAGCAATGAAGAAAGTTCAAATTCACAAACAGAATAATTTCATGAGCGGACTTTGTTCCGCTCTTTTTGTTGTCAGTGTACATAAATGTGTACAAACTGATATGGCACGATTTGTGTATATGCACAAAGGTGATAAATTTGTCACTTTTCTATTGACTTTGCAAGGTAAAAGTGATATTATTGTCACATAAGGTGATAAATAAATCACCTTGTATATGCAGCTGTTTAAATCACAAATGAAAGAAGATGTAGAAATGAATGACAAAACGGAGATAAAAACAGACAAAATATCATACAAAAAGTATTACAGACAGATGGGTATTTTGGGCACGCTGGGTGGAGCGATGTGGATATTCTATTGGGTTATGGAAAAGGTGCTGCCTGCGATAAAGAAAGGGCACACACTTACCAATGTGATAAACCTTATCGTATCTTTGGGAACGCTTGCGCTGATCGCCATATGCATAACAAAGATGATATCCACGGTCGGCAAAAGAGATACAAATGACGAGCTTACTCAGCAGACAACAGCAAAGGTCAATCAGACTTTTATAACGTTCCTGTTCACGATTGCCTGCCTGTTTATTTCAGTTATGACTTTGTTTTCCGATATTTTAGGAAGATTTAAGGTCACACTAAACGAATATGTTATAACGGGCTTGATATGGTTCTGCTATGCGGTGTACAATTTTATAGGTCTATATTTTGAAAGTAAGTTCGATGATGATGAGAACTAGAGGGATAAAAATGAAAGCGAAAAAAGAAAAGAAAAAGATAACTCTGAGAGAATATCACAAAAAGCGTATGGTAACAGGAATTGCAATACTTGTCACAGAGATATTTGAAAACACTGCGGAGCATTACAAGCTTGATAATACAACATGGGCGACGGTGATATTCGTTGTGTTGGCTGCTATGACGGCTTTATTTGCAGTAATATGGCTGTATGCAAGCTGTCAGAAAGTTGACAAAGAGGACGAAATGGCAAAAGAAAATATGCTCAAGGCACATCAAAGTATCACAAAAATGTTTTTAATAATATTAGCAGTAGCGATCTTTATATCAATGTTCTGGGAAGGAAGTATAACCATAAAGATAAACAGCGACAGACTATATCAAGTATGGTTTATATTCTGGTTCAGTTACATGACCCTTGAAAGCGGATTTTTCCTCCACCATGAGGGCAAGCTCAGCACCGATGAGGAGGACGAGTAATGCCGGAGCTAAAAACAAAACTCAAGGAATATCGTGCCAAGCTTGACATGAAGCAGGGTGACCTTGCCGAAAAAGTGGGCGTCAGGCGTGAAACTATCATACGTCTTGAAAAAGGACAATACAATCCGTCCCTAAAGCTTGCAATGGATATTGCAAAGGTATTTGGTGTATCTGTAGAGGATATTTTTTCATTTGAAGATGAATAAAGCTGAAAATACAGTAAAGCAGACGGTTTGCAGAATTTTGGTGCAGAAGAAAAGCATATACCGAAAATGCAAATACAGACATATAAGCACATATTCTAGCGTAGACAGATAAATATTGAATATACGTTGCTTATACTATGATTATCTTTAGTTTATGCCATATTACTATGTATATTAGTGTAAAAGGCAAAAGTGAAATGAATTGTGAGAAATCGAGAGAAATGGAGCAAAACGAAGAGAATTAAAGAGAATGAGGGATATAAATTAAAAATTCGACGTTTTGACTATTGACAATCGTGAAAAGCTGTTGTATAATAGACAACGTTGTGAGTTCACAGGGCAAAAATGCGGCTGTGAACAGACTTTTTAAAATTCTGAATGGAGGAAATAATATGTCAACTTATATGCCAAAAGCAGGCGACATTACTCGCACATGGTATATTCTCGACGCTGAAGGTCAGTCACTCGGTAGAGTTGCTGCTAAGGCTGCTCACATTCTTCGTGGCAAGCACAAGCCAACTTACGCACCACACGCTGACTGCGGCGACCATGTAATCATCATCAACACAGATAAGGCTGTTCTCACAGGCAAGAAGCTTGATCAGAAGTCTTACAAGTGGCACACAGGCTGGATCGGTGGTCTTAAGGAGATCAAGTATTCAGATATGATGGCTAATCAGTCAGACAGAGCTATGACAATTGCTGTTGAGGGTATGCTCCCTAACAACACACTTGGCAGAGCTGCTGCAAAGAGACTCAGAGTATACAAGGGTGCTGAGCATAACAATGCTGCTCAGAAGCCTGTTAAATACGAACTGTAAGGAAGGAGCAATTTAGATGTACGAATCAAAGCAGCCATATTTCTATGGCACAGGTAGAAGAAAACATTCTGTTGCCCGTGTTCGTGTTTACGAGGGTACAGGTAAGATCACAATCAACGGCAGAGACATTGACGATTACTTCGGTCTTGAGACACTCAAGCTCATCGTTCGTCAGCCATTTGCTGTAACAGATACAATGGATAAGTACGATATCGTTTGCACGGTAACAGGCGGTGGAGTAACAGGTCAGGCTGGTGCAATCAGACACGGTCTTTCAAGAGCTCTTCTTCAGGCTAGCGATGAGTTCAGACCTCTCCTTAAGAAGGAAGGCTTCCTCACTCGTGACCCAAGAATGAAGGAAAGAAAGAAGTACGGTCTCAAAGCCGCAAGACGTGCTCCACAGTTCTCAAAGAGATAATTTCATTCTCATTTATCAAACCGTTTCGCAGAAATGCGAAGCGGTTTTTTTATACCCTATCCTAACTGTCAAAATGCACAACCAAAACATCTGCTCGTTGTCAATTTAGCTGAATATCCCCCTGCTTATTGTAAATAACAACAAAATATGATATAATTATTACTGATAAATTAACTTTTAGGAGATAACTGCTATGACGAATGAATACATAAAACCGCCCGTTGAGATACGCTACAAAAATGAACTTGATGCCTTGAAAAGTGTTGATATTGGCAAAAAGCCTGAAAATTGGGTGCTGTCGCCAAAGGCAGTGCGAACATTTATATTAGGCGGAATCATCAAAACTGCCGATGGCAAAATGCAGATAAAGCGCAAATTCTATGGCAATGACGCACTTGTTGAGCGCTGTATAATCACCCTCGCCGGAAACCGTGGACTTATGCTGGTGGGTGAGCCAGGCACTGCTAAAACTATGCTCTCTGAGCTTCTCTCTGCTGCCTGCTGCGGCATAAGCACGAACACAGTTCAGGGTACGGCTGGAACTACCGAGGATATGATAAAATATAGCTGGAACTATGCCATGCTTCTTTCAAAAGGTCCGTGCCGTGAAGCCCTTGTGTCTGCTCCCCTGCTCATAGGCATGGAACAAGGCATTTTCGCACGATTTGAGGAAATAACTCGTACCCCTGCAGAAATCCAAGATAGCCTTATTTCTGTAATGAGCGACCAGATACTCAATATCCCTGAGCTTGAAAACGAAGGACTTGTTTTCGCCAAGCAAGGATTTAATATAATCGGTACTGCAAACACCCGTGATAAGGGCGTAAATGAAATGTCAGGTGCTTTGAAAAGACGTTTCAATTTTGAGACTGTCGAGCCTGTTCGTGACGTAAGGCTCGAAAAAGAGATCATTATCCGTGAAGCACAAGACCTTGCAAAAACAGGTCATATCGACCAGCCTATAGACACTGACGCTGCTGAACTTCTTGCTGTCACATATCATGAGCTTCGTGAGGGCGTTACCTCAGAGGGAACAAAGCTTGAAAAACCAAACGCCGTTATGAGTACAGCCGAAGCTGTGTCCGTTTTCTATCAAACTATGAGCAGTGCATATTATTATGGTGACGGAAAAACTGATCTCAAAGAGCTTACGCAGAATCTTTTAGGAGCAGTTTGTAAGGAAAACAAAGACGATCTTGAAAAGCTCAAAAGCTATTTCAGGATCGCTGTTAAGGAAAAAAGTGCAAGTGAGGGAGGCATATGGACAGAATATCTGGATACAGCCAAGTATCTGAAATAATACCTTTCGACTATTCTCAGCCATTTCTGCTTTTTCCTGTAAGACACCACAGCCCTGTCTGCTCGTGGCAGCTCATCAGAGCAATTAAAGAATATCAGCCCGATGTCATACTTATAGAGGGTCCTGAAAACGCCAATGATATGATAGGTGTGTTGACGGACGAGAGAACAAAACTCCCTGCGGCTTTCTATTATTACTACAAGGACAGAAAAAAGTTTATCAGTGATGAAGCCGAAGACTATAAATGCTACTACCCTTTTATCTATACTTCACCTGAGTATAACGCTCTGAAAACAGCCGCAGCCATGGGTATAGAAGCACGCTTTATAGATCTTCCCTACAGCGAGATACTTATTACCACCGCAGAAAATAAAGGCCTTCGCAGTAATAAGGACAAGCACAGCTACACTGATGACAGCAGACTTATATACAGCAAATTCTGCAAAAAGCTTTGCGAGAAAACAGATCTAAGGACCTTTGAAGAGTTCTGGGAGAAGTATTTTGAGATAGAGGGGCTCAGACTATCTGTACAAGATTTTGTACAGCAAATGTACACCTACTGCATTATCTCACGAAATGACGAAACAGAAGATGATCTTGCGGCAGACGGCACTCTTGCAAGAGAAAACCATATGGCTCTGCGTATCAAAGAAGCACTTAAAGATAACAAAAAAGTCCTTGCTGTAACAGGCGGATTCCACAGTTTGGGACTTTATGAGCTTTTGAAAAGTGATAATATCCAAAAAGAAAAGCTTCACAAGCTCTCTCAAAAAGATGAGGGCTGTTTCCCCGTAGCTTATTCTTATGAAGCAGCAGACGCTCTCAGTGGATATGCCTCTGGTATCCAGCGTCCTTATTTTTATGATTGCGTGATGAACAAGCTAATCCACTGCGATGACCCGGCAGGTGTTTACAGCGACACAGTTCTTGACCTGCTCATAGGTACAGTGAGAGCCTGTGATAAACATGATATCCCAGTGTCAATGGCTGACGCTTCCGCAGCGCAGTCTATGATGAGTGGACTTGCCGCACTTCGTGGCTGTCATGAATGTGGACTTTACGAGCTTGAGGACGCCATAACCTCGTCATTTATCAAGGGAGAGAAAACAATATCCTCCGCCCTGCCTATCGACATTATGCACAAACTTGCCACAGGCGACAAGACAGGTCATATAGGTGATATAAACCACGTTTCTCCGCTTATCGCTGATTTTGAAGAACAGTGTAAAAGGTTTCGACTTAAAATAAAAACAGTAACCCCTAATAAGACGGAAGTTTCACTTTTTACCACTGCAAACGGCATGGAACTAAGCAGATTTTTCCATAGAATGGTGTTTCTAGGCACAGACTTTGCCCAGCGAACAAAAGGACCTGATTTGCATAGGCGAAAAGACAGAAGCCGTGTCCGTGAAGAATGGGTATACAAAAAAGTTCCTGCCACAGACGTTGCTCTCATAGACCATACTGCCGACGGCTTCACCATTGAAGAAGCCTGCCGCACCTGTGCTTCAAGAACACTTCGCCATGAAAAGCACTGTGATGTTGCGGCGCATATCCTTGTGGACTGCTTCCAAATGGGCTTAGAACTCTCTGATGATGACAAGGCTTGTGCCGAGAACATTCTTAACTCAGACGGTGACTTTTTCTCTGTAGGCAGAGGTCTAAGGCATTTTATCACTCTTATGGAACTCCAACAGCTTTATAATACCGAGTTTTCCGCCGCAGAAAATTGTGCAAAGCGGTGCATGACAAGGATAATCACAGCACTGCCTGATATGGCGTCGGTGAAAGACGACCACATTGCAGAATGTGCAGCAATAATGTACGCAATGCAGAAAGCTGTCACTGACGGCTTTAGAGAATATCGTCAGGACTATGAAAACGCCCTGCTTTCCCTCTGCGGCAAATCTGATAAAGACCCATTTGTTTACGGCACAGCACTTGGCATACTTTATGCCTTTGACCCCCACCGCCGCAAGCTTGCTGAACAGGCAATGTCAAGCTATCTCAAAGGCGACAGGAATGTTCAGATACAAGGAGCGGAGTTTCTTCACGGACTTTTCAATGCCGCCCGTGATATCATCATGACGGACGATTCTTTCATCAGAATGACAGACACGCTTATCTGCGGACTTGACTATGACGATTTTATAGAGATACTTCCCTCTATGAAGCTTGCTTTCAGTTGTTTCACCCCCTATGAAATACAGCAAACAGCCACCGCTGTCGCAAAGCTTTATGACGCTGACAGTGCTGAGCTTCTTGTGGAAAAACCTATAAACGAAAGGCTATACAGCTTCGGCGGGGAAATAGATAAAGAGATAGTCAAACTTTTGTCTGAGGAGGAAAAGCCATGACAGATGAAAGCAAAGCCATATCCGTCAACCGCTGGCGGCTCGTGCTGGGCGGAATGTCTGACAAAAGCCTTTCCTTTACCGGTGACAAAGCAGCGATAATAACGTTTCAGGATATGGAAAAGCTACTCGATTATCTCTATAGCCGTGCGCAAGGTGACGATGTAAGGAACGAGAACAGCAGGCAAGGCGGCCAGGGTGGCAGTGTGCTAAACGCCGCAGAATGGATAACAAAAGTCAGAACGCTTTTTCCAAAGCAGACCGCCGATGTGCTTGAACGTCAAGCTTTGGAAAGGTTCAACATGACCGAGCTTCTTACCGATAAAAAGGTTCTTGAAGAAATGAAGCCTGATATAGCGCTGCTTAAAACTATCATTCAGCTCAAACATCTCATGAACGGCGAGGCATTGCAGGCGGCTGTAAAAATAGCAAAACAGGTGGCAGACGATATCAAACAAAAGCTTGATATGACCATAAAGCGAAGCCTTACAGGCAGGCTTGATAAAAACACATCGTCAGTTATGAAATGCTATGCAAACCTCGATTTCAAAAAGACTATCCGCCGAAACCTGAAAAACTATGACAAAACAAGCAACCAGCTTATACTGAAAGATATCTATTTCAGTGGACGTGTGAAAAAGCATAACAAAAAGCGCATTATCATAGCCATAGACGAAAGCGGTTCAATGCTCGGTTCAGTCATCTATAGTGCAGTAATGGCGCAGATAATTTCCGAACTGCCCTTTGCAGAGGTGAAGCTCATCATATTTGATACAAGCATCGTTGACCTCTCAGACCATGCAGACGACCCTGCTCAGACAATAATGAGCGTTCAGCTTGGGGGAGGAACGGATATTGCAAAAGCCCTTACCTACTGCGAAAGCCTTATCGTTACGCCCCATGACACTTGCGTTATCGTGGTAACAGACCTCTACGAGGGTGGCAGTGAAGCACAGCTTATGAACGTCAGCAAAAATATAATCACAAGCGGCGCACATCTCTCATTCCTTACCGCCCTTGATGAAAATGCCGACCCTGCCTATGACAAGGCGACAGGTCAGAGGCTTGCAGATATGGGCTCATTCGTTGGCGGTCTTACCCCTGATAAGCTTGGGGATTACATCGGAAAAATATTTGCATAGGAGATGACATCTTGGACGTGATCGATAAACAGCTTGGCATGGCAAACGAACAAACGCTTATTGAGCTTTCAAACAAGGGCATTTACAAACGTGCGTTGAAGGAATCCAAAAACATGACCCTTTCGGCTGAAAAAAACCATGAATGTTACATAGTAAAATTAGACGGTGAAACCTGCACCATAAAATCACCACTTGATGAAAGTCAATGCACTTGTGTTTCAAGAGGAATGTGCAGGCACATTATCACAGCCATACTGCTTTTGAAAGCACAGCTTCCACAGTACGACGGCGAGGATATCACTCCAGAGGTCATAACCTCCGAGCCTGAACAAGCAGAAATTGAACTTCCCGACCAACCTGAAATAAATCCGCTTTCTCAGGATACCCAGAAAAAGATAAAAGGATGTGCCGAACAGTGCATAAAAATAATGTCTGGAATATTTATCCGAGGTCTTGTAAGAGCCGAAGAGAGCGACCCCGATAACTTTGAGCTTGCCGCAGTTTCCTGCCACGCTTTGAGAATGGCTGAGGCAGAAAGACAAATGCGTGAACTTGGCAGCCGACTTAAAGACTGTGTTTCAAGGCAAGCTTCATTCAGTCCGCAGGTATTCACTCACAAAATGTTTGAATATGCTGACAGCATGAACAAGCTTATAAAAGCCGACATCACAGAAGAAATGCTCGGCACCTTCCGCAGAGAATACACCGACTATGAGGGGACGCTCCAACTCCTGCCTATAGGCACAAGAAATGTCAGTGGCGAATACACTGGCTGTATCTACTATTTTCTAAATAAAGACAGAACATCTCACCAACGCTTTCTAACCTACAGCGATCTGCGCCCCACGTTCTATGAAAAAAAGTCAAGACGATTTGCCGAAAGCACAACTGTATGGGATCTTGACAGCTCTCTAAACAGCTATATGTGCACAGAGCTGAAGCTTGAAAACGCCAAGATGAGCATGGGGCATTTGTCCTCATCGTCAAAGACCAATGCCATAGGCGCAGGCCCTGCACAGCTAAACTGTTTTGCCCTCCGTGAGCTTATTGTCAGCGATTTCAAAGAGCTTGCGGAAAAGATCTCCGCAAACAAAAGCGACGAGGAGACCGACCGGCTTTATTTCGTTCACCCCAAAGAGTGCGTCGCTTCATATTTTGACAAGCACACTCAACAGCAGATTTTTATTATAAAAGACAGCTGTGATAGACAAATATCCGTCACCGCAAAATACACAGCAGAAAATCGTGAATTTATTTCCACGCTTGAAACCATAGGTGGCAAAATGCTAAAAGAGAAGCACAAAAACTACGTCATGCTGACTCAGGGGTATATCGACCACGGCAGGCTAACGCTTTTTCCAATAGAGGTCTATGATTTTATTGATCCGCCTGACAATGTTCCTGTACCTGTCGAGAATGATACAGACCAAGACTATGGAATGTGTAGCGAGCTTCTTGACGCCACCGAAGAAACCGACAAGAGGATAGTCACGGCAATGGAGTGCGGAGTGAACTCTGTTATCACAGACGAACACGCTCAAAGCATACGCCAATGCGGACTTGAAGAACTTGCAAAACGTTATGAATGCTTCACAAAGCTGTGCGAAAATGCAAGACACACCACCGCAGACAAAAGCCTTGATATCTTCACTGCCGCAGGCAACACGATGCGGTATATCAGACTTTGCACACAAAAATTAGCACTGTTCAGTGCGATAAATAATATGGAGGAGAAAAAATGATCTACAACGAAAGCACCAAAAGCTTTATAAAGCTTGAAACCGCCCTAAAGGAGCTTGGTTTTGACCAGCAGACCATAGACCTTGCCCTTGAATATCTTGACATCACAAAGCCAAGAAACAATGACCTGATGAGAAAAATTATAACAAGATACTATCCAAAACTCATGCAGTATAGTTATCGTGAAAAGCTTATCAAAGCTGTAAAAAGTGAGATATCAAATTCAGATAGTGATGAGCTTAAAGACCGTTATATTATTTTCAGTTCAATGGCAACGGGTCCATATTTCCGATATATGACAGAAGCGCTGTCTGGCAATGCCTATATATATTCCGAAAACAAAGCCATGTATATGAAGCCGCTCACTGATTTTTATGGTGAGAACGCAGAAGCAGTCTGGATATCAACAGAGATATCACACAGATCAGATCAATCCATACACTACGTTTTCACTGTAAATCCTATCTATTCCGCAGATGTTGCTATAAGGACATTCAAATACGTTAGCCCTGACGATATCATAGCACAGCTTCTCCTGTGCGTTTACGCATTGGACGCAACCGAGCTGCCTAAAAAGAGCCTGCTCGGCAAAACAATAATTCCTGATACAGCCGCAATTGCCATAAAAAAGCTTTGCGAAGTGGTCGAAAAAAAGCCCCAAACAACTACAGCCGTTTTCTGTCTTTTTCTTGCCGCATATGCAGAAGCGTCATATTTTGCAAAAGAATATCGTGCATTTTTTGATAAGAACATTGTGAAATACTGCGACGATCTTACCCAAGGGCTGATATATATGAAGCTTTCCACCAACAGGATATTCGACCTTATCGAAGCTCAACCACAGTGTCTTACAGATAGATACATTCTGCACTTTGTCAAATTACCTGACAAAAACGGAAACTACCCTGTGCAAATGGTAAAGCTCGCAAAAGATCACCCCAATATCTTCATACAAACAATGAAGAACGCTCGCTTTGATCTAGGCATAATAATGGAGAAAATGCTCAAAGCCACTGACCCGAATTATGATGCAAAGGCAGTAGGTCTTAAAGCCGCCCAGCAGGAACATATCTCAAAAAATATAGCCGAGCATTTCAAACACCGTGACGAGATATACGCATATATCACAGGCAAAGCCGAATTAGACACCATACTCCCTTTTGCAGACGAAGAATCCTGTAATGGCGGACATCAGAATATGAATTATGTTGGCGAATATGGCGAGGACGATTTTATAATCCGCTGTATCGCCGCCCTTTCCATAGGAGCATCTAAAGATACAAGTGACCCCCTCCAACTTATAGGCAACGATCTTTATTATAACACCGAGTTCATCGTCCGTGCAATGGTAAGATCAGGTCTACCGATAGATATAATTATAAGATCCCTTGGCTGGCAGATAGAAAGCTCTTACTGTAAAGAAGCCATCATCAATAAGATAACCGCTATCATGCCAGAATTTAAAGACAAAGCCACCATTATCGACGTAAGCAAAATGGCTGTGTCCAGCCGACTTTTGTATATAAGGCTTCTTGATATCGCAGACAGCAACAAGTACAAAGATGAATTTTTTGCCCTTTGTGACGATAACAGCAAGGTAATAAAAGCAGAGCTTGTGAAAGTTATATCCGCCCACAAGGATTGGCACGATAATGTTTGCAAACTTCTTGCTCAGAAAAAATCAGCCAAGCGTGAAACTGCACTTATGATAATCGAAAATCAAGGTACTGACGCCTACCGCACAGAGCTTGAAAAAGCCTATGCCACAGAAAAATCCGACAAACTCAAATCGAAAATATCTGAACTTTTGGGCAGCGAAGCAAAGCCTGCCGAAATATCAGATGAAGACCTTGTGACTGCGCTCACCAAAGGCACAAAAAGCAAGAAAGTTCTCTGGCTTTTTGAACAGCCCTTTGCACCTATTCACTTCACCGATGATAAAATCGCAGAGGATATCTATTTGCAGGCTCTCCTGCTTACATATGCAAACGCCGACGAAGGTACCCTCCCACCCGAGGGCAAGACACTTGCCCAGAAGCTCAAATCTGACGAGCTTGAAACATTCGCCCTTGAAGTCCTGAGCCGCTGGCTTGAAAAAGGTGCAGAAGCGAAAACAAAGTGGACAATGTATTTTGCGGCCATTTACGGCGGTGATGAAGCAATAAATTGCCTGACGGATTACATAAAAGAATGGTCGAAACAGTCATTAAATATGCGTGTTGCCCTTGCGGTTAAAGCCGTCAATGCCGTAGCTCTGAATGGCAGTTCCTATGCACTTATGACTGTAGACAATATTTCAAGAAAATATAAGAGTCGTGCGGTCAGAGCTGCCGCAGTTGACGCACTTGCCAATGCCGCTAAACAGCTTGGCTTGACAACGCAGGAGCTTGCGGACAAGATAGTACCTGACATGGGCTTTGACGAGAAAATGTGCCGCACCTTTGATTTTGGGAGCAGAAAATTCTCCGTTTATCTCACTCCACAGCTTGATATAGAAATATTCGAGGGCGAGAAAAAGCTTAAAAATCTCCCTAAAATAGGCGTTAATGACGACCCTGCCCTCGCAGAAAAGGCTACTGCTGATTTCAAGGAAATGAAAAAGCAAATGAAAACTGTTGTTGACGCACAGAAACAGCGTCTTGAATATGTGCTTATGCTTGACCGTAAGTGGACAGCAGCAGCTTGGAAAGCTCTCTTTGTAAAAAATCCTCTCATGCACTGCTTTGCGATAGGTCTTATATGGGGTATTTAC
This sequence comes from Ruminococcus bicirculans (ex Wegman et al. 2014), assembly GCF_000723465.1. Taxonomy (GTDB): domain Bacteria; phylum Bacillota; class Clostridia; order Oscillospirales; family Ruminococcaceae; genus Hominimerdicola; species Hominimerdicola aceti. The sequence continues at coordinate 303,130 of NZ_HF545617.1, read as the reverse complement.
GAAAATGGCTGTCTTAAAACTTCGTTCCGTTATCTTGACGACGGCAGCTTTACAAACTCAGATGATGATGAGATAGAGCTGTCCGAGGTTATGCAGATAGGGCTTGTTCACCCGCTGGAGCTTACTGAACATGAAAAAGAAGCTTGGCTGGAACAGCTTGATGATTACAAGATAATACAGCCATTTGACCAGCTAAGAAGAAAGGTATACAAAGTAGCGGAAATCGATAAGAATAAGACCGCCTGCGAGATCTTCAAGAATACCGAGATAACGAACACCACTCTAGTCAACCGCATGACCAAAGCAGGCTGGTATAAGGGTCAGGCACAGGACGCAGGCTTTTTCTATGAGTTCATAAGAAATGATATCTCAGGCAAGGAGAAAGATCCCGACGGCAAGCTCATCAACATAGGCATGACCGCCGAGCTTAAATTCTCAGGAACATACATTGGCTATTACGAGATAGAGGACGTGACCGTGGAAGAGCTTTACTTCCGACTTCCCGATGCTGCATACAATGACAACATGAAACTTGGCGATGTCAATCCAAGATACTACAGCGAAGTTGTCTTACAACTTAAAAAAGCTATAAACAAGTAGGCATAACAAAAGGCAGTTCTGATTTTTTTCAGAGCTGCCTTTTACTTATTTATTTTCCACAGGAAGTCCGTGATCTCCTGCAATGTGTCTGCCTGCCCTGTTCACACAATATATGCAAACAGGAACTATGTACAAGCAAGCCGCTATCCATGCCGCCTGATCTGTGAAGCAGATTGCAAGATAACCGAATTTCGGCACAAATATCATACTTACAGAAATTCGAGCTATCATTTCCGTCACTCCTGAGAATATAGCAAGTCCAGAATATCCAAGGCCCTGCGTACACATTCTGCAAGTGTTGAGTATACCGAGCGTCCAATAGAAAAAGCCTGCGTAGAAAAGATATTTGGCTGAAGCAGTAAGCACTGCTGCGTCTGACTTATTCACAAAGATAAGCGAAAGCTCTCTGCCGAAGAATATAAGTACAATACCGGCTATTACTCCATATGTCATGCCAACGCCAACTCCAATGCGTATACCCTTTTTGATACGCTTGAGATTTCCTGCACCGAGATTTTGGCTTGCAAAAACAGATGCACCTGTTGCAAAAGCGTCATAAGGACACATTGTGAACTGCTTTATCCTTGCCCCAGCAGTGAATCCTGACACATAAATGCTTCCAAGCTTGTTGTTAGCCGACTGCATGACCATTGAGCCGATAGCCGTTATGGAATATTGAAGTCCCATAGGAAAACCCATTATTATAAGGTTCAGCACCGCAGGCTTTGACATCGCTCTGTCCTCTTTTGAAAGCTTAAGCACGTTTACCTTTTTCATAATAAATACAGCACATAGTATTCCGCTTATCGCCTGAGCAACGACCGTAGCGATAGCCGCACCCATGCAGCCCCACCTGAAGACGATAACACACACAAGGTCAAGTGCAATGTTCAAAACCGTTGATATAGCAAGAAATACAAATGGCGTTTTACTGTCGCCAACAGAACGCAATACGCTTGAAAGCAGGTTATACAAAAGTGTGAACGGTATGCCAAGAAATATCACCAGAAGATATTTATATGCGTCATCAAAAATATTCGACGGAGTTGAAAGAAGCTTCAATATCTCACTACAAAGCACCGCACAAACTGTGGTCAACACAAACGCAGTAACGGCGGTTATAACAATAGAATTGTAAAAATACTGTTTCAGCTTTTTTATGTCCCCTGCTCCGAAATGCCTTGCAATAGGCACGCCAAAGCCGCAGGCTGTTCCCATGCAGAAACCAAGCACCAAAAACTGCACACTGCTTGAAGCTCCGACACTTGCAAGAGCGTCAGAACCAAGAAATCTTCCCACGATGGCAGCGTCAATAAGATTGTATGTCTGCTGCAACAAATTTCCTAAAAGCAGAGGAAGCGCAAAGCTCATTATAAGCTTGAACGGACTGCCCGTTGTCATGTTTTTTGTCATTACTTTTCCTCCAAAAATCTAACTATTACATTTATCATCTTTAATTTTTACTATCACATTCTATCATCAATATATGAAAAAATCTATAACACAAATTAAATTTACTTTTGTGATTTTAAACAAATATAATAACAAAAAACATACATATTGCACATAAAAAAAGGCAAGCATATTTCAACCTGCCTTTGTGTAGCTTACGCTTTATACGTTAAATCTGAACAGAACGATATCGCCGTCCTGCATAACGTAATCCTTACCCTCGAGACGAACAAGACCCTTTTCCTTAGCCGCCGTCATAGAGCCACAGCTCATAAGATCGTCAAATGAAACGACTTCGGCTCTGATAAAGCCCTTTTCAAAGTCAGTGTGTATCTTTCCTGCCGCCTGTGGAGCTTTAGTTCCCTTTTTGATAGTCCAAGCTCTTACCTCAGGTTCGCCTGCTGTCAGGTATGAAATAAGACCAAGAAGCGAATAGCCCTCCTTGATTATTCTGTTAAGACCTGAAGTTTCAAGACCGAGGTCTGCAAGGAACATTTCCTTGTCCTCATCGTCCATGTCAGATATCTCAGCCTCTATCTGCGCGCATATCGGGAACACAGCCGAGCCTTCGGCTTTTGCAATCTCGCAAACTTCCTTGTAATGCTCGTTGCTTTCGATATTATTTCTGAAATCATCTTCGCAAAGGTTAGCCGCATAGATAACAGGCTTAAGTGAAAGAAGCGGTGTTTCTTTAAGTATCTCCAGCTCGTCCTCTGTCATGTCATAAGAACGTGCAGGCTTGCCGCTTTCAAGATGCTCTTTGAGCTTTTCAAGGAATTCTACAGCAGAAGCAAGAGATTTGTCGCCTTTCATTGCCTTTTTAGTTCTGTCAAGCTTTCTCTCGATAAGCTCAACGTCAGAGAAAATAAGCTCCAAATCTATAGTTTCAATGTCTCTGCGAGGATTGATAGAGCCGTCAACATGAATGATGTTAGGGTCGTCAAAACATCTTACAACGTGAACGATAGCGTCCACCTCTCTTATGTTTGAAAGAAATTTGTTTCCAAGTCCCTCGCCCTTTGAAGCACCCTTTACAAGACCTGCAATGTCAACAAATTCAAGTGTTGCAGGAGTAAACTTTACAGGGTGATACATCTCAGCCAGCTTGTCAAGTCTTTCATCAGGCACCGAAACAATGCCCACATTCGGTTCGATCGTGCAAAACGGATAGTTCGCAGATTCTGCACCCGCATTTGTGAGTGCATTAAAAAGTGTTGATTTTCCTACGTTAGGAAGTCCTACCATGCCAAGTTTCATATCAATATACGCCTTTCGTTAAAATTTTACGCCATCATTGTCAAAATCATCTTCATCATCATCAAAGTCATAATCATCATAATACTCATCAGGGTCAAAATGATCGTTACAGCCACCCTTGTCTATCTTGTTGTTACAACCGATAGTAACGCCTTTCTTGATAGGCGAAACAAACAGACCAATTATAACGCCAAGGAGAAAAAGTGCAAGACCTTTCCAAAAATAGCTTACTGTGAAGTTATTTTCAGTATCGCAGTTTTCTTCAAAAATATCCATAATAATACCTCCGTCTATTCTACTGATTTTAAAGATTCTACCATATCTATCTTTTTAAGCTTGAAATGAAGAACCAAATTAACTATAAATGCAAATGCCAATGTGAGCAATGCACCAAGCACATATGCCCACCAAACAAGCTGTCTGTTGAACAGCACAAGGTCGACCTCAGAAGTTATCACTACAAAATAGTGCAGTATCTTTCCTGCCGCAAGACCCACGATAATGCCCACAATCGTCGATATCAGATTTTCTCTGTAAATATACGCTGAAGTCTCACCGTCATAGAATCCAAGCACTTTTATTGTCGCTATCTCACGAACACGCTCAGTTATGTTTATGTTTGCCAAATTGTAAAGCACCACAAACGCCAAGCCTCCCGCACAAACGATGAGCAAAATAACGATAGCGTCAAGGCTGTCCACAGAATTAAGGAAACCTCTGCTTGAATCATTTTTAAAGCTTATTCCATAAAACTCGTCATTTGAAATAAGCTGTTCCTTGAAAGAGTTTTCATCAGTGTCTTTCTTTAGGTCAATAAAAGAAAGATTATAAACAGGCTTCTCACCGTATACACTTTCAAAATCATCAGGAGTGATGTAAATATAATGCAAAGCATAGTTCTTGCTTACTCCGCCTATCTTGAACTCTTTCTCCTCATGACCACTGAGCTTTATAGTAATAGTGTCACCCGTTTTCAGGTCAAGAAGCTTTGCAAGCTTTTGTGTTATGATAACAGAACCGCTTTTCACTTCAAGATTTGATCCATTCTCAGCAGATACAAGATCGATATAATCTCCCATATTTTCAGGAGTTTTCGGCACGATCATAGAAACAGACTGGTTTTCACTTTCATTTTCTGCAATGCCATCTGTACTCTGCATAAGCATAGATTTGTCTACCTGTGCGATACTGCTTATCTTGTCCTCCAATTGTTTCTCGTCAAAATCGGCTGAATTAAGTACCGCGATCCCATCATACAGAAATATCTCATTGAATTGCTTTTCGGCAATAGTCTTTATAGAATATTTCAAACCAAAACCCGTGACTATCAGTGCCGTACAGCCTGCCACTCCCACGATTGTCATAAAGAAACGCTTTTTATATCTCAGCAAATTTCTCACAGTGACCTTTGCAAGAAAGTCAAGCCGATTCCATATAAGATCCACACGCTCCAGCAAAACACGCCTGCCATTCTGCGGTGGCTTTGGACGCATAAGCTGTGACGGCTGTGACTTAAGCTCTTTGATACAAGCGTAAAGCACCGCCGAGCAAGTGCAAATAACCGACACCACCAAACAAAGCACCATATAAACAGGCTTGAACGGTGTGTCAATATCAGGAATGTTATATGAAATATTATAGCAACTATAAATTATCTTCGGAAAGATCTGCAATCCAACAACAACGCCTATGCAGCTTCCTGCTGATGCCGCTGTTGCTGCATAGAAAAGATACTTTCCAGCTATTCTTGCCCCACTGTATCCTAAAGCCTTGTATGTACCTATCTGCGTTCTCTGTTCCTCTACCATTCTAGTCATTGTGGTCAGGCATACAAGCGCCGCCACAAGAATAAAGAACACAGGAAACACCTTTGCAATAGAGTCGACCTTCTGAGCATCCCCATAAAATGAACTATAATCAGAGCTAGCCTCAAATCTGTCATACTGATAGAATGCAGGCGTTTTAACGGCTTCAAGTTCTTTTTTCGCTCCGGCTATCTCATCTTCTGCCGCCGCAAGCTGACCATTATATTCATCAAAAGCCGCCGTACTTCCTGTCTTTTTGTCTTGAAGGAGCTTCCCTGCCACTTCTTCAAGCTGTTGTGCTTTTAAAAGCTGTGACCTTGCAAGATACTTTGCACTAGAACCACTCTGTTCAGCCTTATCATAAGCCTCCTGAGCTTCCTCAACCGACTTCTGCGCCGTTGTCAAAAGCTCCGTAAGCTGATTTTCGTCGCAGGCAAGCGCCTGTTTCAAGATGTCAACTTTCTCCTGAGCGACATCAATACTGTCCTGAGCGTCACTGCTTAGTTTTTCAAACCTTGCGTTCACACTGTCCTCAAAAAACTCCACCGCCTGAACGCTCTTATCTTTCACAGCCTGCTTGTACTCGTCGGAAAACGGGTCAAGCTCGTCAGTGCCTTTGAATTTCACATAAAGCTCAGTGTAATAATCGCACACAAACTCGCTCTCAGGCACAAAAACGTTGCTTACCACAGTTCCGTTGCCCACTGTGGTCGCATCACGCTCATAGCCGATATAAAGCGGTGAAGCCACAATACCAACTATCCTGTATGTGTCAGTTGCCAAAGTATCAGTTATATTTTTTGACGAGTCAGGCTCGTTGATCTTTATCTCTCCGCCCAACTTAAAGGTGTTAGGTGAACTCATTTTTACCTCTACTGCGCACTCGCCTTTTTTTTCAGGAAGCCTGCCCTCTAGTAAAACAGGCTTATCAAGATTATTAGGGCTGTTCTCATCAACAACATTGTTGAAGGACATGAATTTCAGCACAAGGTTTTGATTTTCATGATAATAGAAAACGTCCTTAGAATATCCCGCCATAACGCCCTCAACGTTCTCTGCTTTTTTCACAGCCTCAACGTCCTCAGACTTAACGCCTATAGACGACATTAACTTAATATCCATAAGTCTGTTATCACTGAAATATTTCTCCGCCGTGTCTATCATATCAGGCATAGTCGCCTTGATACCAGAGAAAAATCCACAGCCAAGAAGAACTATCAGAAAAATAGAGAGAAATCTGCCCAACGAGTGACTTATCTCTCTGACAGTATCCTTTTTCAATGCACTTTTCATGACAGACCTCCCCTTTGTAATATCATTCTTCCCCGTCACTATCCGAAAAATCATCAAGACCTATCCTGCCCGATAGAATAAAATAAACAATCGCCGCAAGGACAAAAACGACAGGAGCAAAAATTATAATAGCTTTTTTAGCCCACTCAACCCCCAACGCTCCCGCAAGCATAAGACCCAGCACTCCTGAGATATCAAAAAACAAGATACAAAAATACGTCCTAAGTGCCGATACCGCAGGTGCAGTGTCCCCATCGGGGTCAGCTTTATCACTGAAAATATTTATCCTGCCTGCTGAAAACACAAGCAGAATAAACACCGCCATAGTAAGAAGACTTAGCACAAGATCCACCACATAAGGCTTTGTCCTGCCTGCCGTCATGCCCACTATCAGCACAAAGCAATCACACCCCATGCAGAACATTAGAGCCGCCGTATTTACCACCGTAAGCACTAGCTGAAAAGGCGTAAAAGGAACTTTTTTCATTTTATCTTAATCGCCGAACATTTCCTTAGAAAGCTTGCCAAGCTTCTCACAGCCGTCGATTATCTGTTTGTCTGTAGGAGTTGAGAAGTTCAATCTGAATGAAGCTGTCTTGTCAGACTCGCTTACCATGAAAGCATTGCCCGGAACAACGGCTACCTTATATTCTGCAACAGCCTTTTTGCAGAAACCAGTCATGTCACTGCCTTCCGGAAGAGTACACCAAATGAACAGACCGCCCTCAGGTCTTGTGAACTTGATCTGTGAAGAGAAATTCTTCTCGATCTGCTCTATCATAAGTTCGAGCTTATGCTTGTAGATCACTCTCAGCGAAGCAAGATGTGCTTCGATATCATTGTCCTTCATGAAGTTGTAAGCCAGCATCTGCGCCCAGATATTTGTATGTACGTCAGCCACCTGCTTGCAGACAACTATCTTTCCGATTATCTCCTTTGGAGCGGAAATGTAGCCAACTCTGATACCAGGAGCAAGTATCTTCGAGAATGTTCTTGAATACATAACAAGACCGTCCTTGTCCATGCTCTTGATAGACGGGATAGCCTCACCCTTTATTCTCAGGTCGCCGTATGGGTTATCTTCAAGGATCATAACACTGTACTTCTTAGCAAGCTCATATATAGCCTTTCTCTTTTCAAGAGAAGTTGTAAGACCAGTAGGATTCTGGAAGTTAGAGATAATGTAGAATACCTTTACCTTGCCTGTAGCGAAAGCCTCTTCAAGCTCTTTCAGGTCAACTCCGTCTTCATGAAGCGTGATACCCTTAAGCTCAACATTGTAAGACTTAAACGCATTAAGTGAGCCTATAAAGCTTGGAGCTTCACAGCAAAGAATGTCGCCTGGGTCGCAGAGAACTTTACAAGCAAGCTCGTTAGCCTGCTGAGCACCGCTTGTGATGATAAGATCATCTCTCTCAGGGTCAAATTCACCCTTCTTTTCAAGTTCTTTCTTAAGAAGATCTCTCAGCGGAGTGTATCCCTCTGTAAGGCTGTACTGGAGTGCGCCGATAGGATTTTTCTTGAATATCTCTTCTGATATCCTATTAAGCTCGTCCACAGGGAATGCCTCAGGAGAAGGATTACCTGCCGCAAATGAAATTACCTCTGGGTCAGAAGTAAATTTAAGTATCTCTCTGATAGCAGAAGCCTGCAGATGAGAAACCTTTTCTGAAAACTTATAAGTCATATCTTTTTTACCTCTTTTTCTTAAAATACATAATATGATTATATCACATTTTTCCTATAAAATAAAGTGTTTACGCAAACTTTTTTTTAGTATTAACACTCTAAGCTCTATTTTTGTGCAATTTAAACAACTGCATATCCACCTGACATATGGACAAACCGTAATAAAACCCACCATAACAGCATAAGATCATATAAAAACAAGTCAGAAAGCAGGTTGACAGATGAAAAGACAAGGCTTTATAAAAGGCTCAGCAATATTGCTTGCAATGGTTCTGATAACAAAAATTCTGGGACTTCTCTATAAGATACCTCTTACTAATCTTCTGGGCGGCACAGGCATGGGATATTTCGCTTCAGCATTCTCAGTTTTCACACCAGTTTTCGCCATAGTCGTTTCAGGTATCCCCTCCACCATGGCTCGCCTTACCGCTGAAAACTATGCCCTTGAACGCTTTTCAAATATGCGTCATACCAAGCGAACTGCATTTTTTCTTTTCACGATCATCAGCGCAGCCGCTGCTGCAGTAATGATACTCACCTCAGATTTTCTGTCACGCAATGTAGTCGGCGAGCCAAGTACAAAATATGCTCTCATGTGCGTTGCCCCATCTATTATTTTCTGTACCATTATGTCAGTGGAACGCGGTTACTGTGAGGGCTTGCAGAATATGATACCGACCGCTGTATCAGAAGTGATAGAAACCCTTTTCAAACTTATCCTTGGTCTTGGTTTCGCCTACGGACTAATGTATCATATCTCCGATATGTATGATAAAACAGGCATGATATTCGGCACAGCCTATGAAAACTCACGTCAGGCAGCCTCCGCCGCACTTCCATTTATAGCTGCCGCAGCTATCCTAGGTTCGTCCATAGCCTCTGCGATCGCCTGTCTGTATATTCTCATATCAGGCAAGATCAAAGGCGACAGCATAACAAAGCAAATGCTTCAAAGAGATACCATAACAGACCCCACAGGAGCAACAGCAAAAAAGCTTGTCGTCTGCTGCCTTCCGATCGCACTTATCTCAGTGATAATGACCTTTGCCAACATGATAGATATGCTCACTGTCAATCCGTGTATCAAAACCGCCATGAAAGCTTCTCCACACACATTTGACAGCCTGCTTTCTGATAAGCTCACCACCGATATGCTCCCGAACTTCATCTACGGCTCTTATACTGGTCTTGCAGTGACAGTTTTCGGTCTTGTTCCGACCATCACCGCAATGTTTGGCAAAAGCATACTCCCCTCACTTGCCGAAAGCTGTGCCAAAAATGATAAAAAAGCCATGCAGTCAGACCTTACAAAAATGCTCATCGTCACCAGTATCATAGCCATACCCGCAGGCATGGGCATAGCATTTTTGTCAGAACCTATCCTGCGTTTTCTTTTCGGAGGCCGAGAAACTGAGATACAGGTCTGTATAATGCCAATGTCCATACTTGGAATAGCAGTAATATTCCTTGCCATAGCCACACCATGCTTTTCTATCCTGCAAACCCTGGGAAAACCTCACAAAGCCATAATAATTATGTTGGCAGGTGGAATTATCAAGCTATTTCTGAACATTATACTTATAAGACAGCCCATAATAAATATATCAGGAGCAGCTATTTCTACTCTTGTATCAGAGGTTTTCATATGCGTCCTATCCGTACGCTCAGTTTGCAAAATGGCGGATCTAAAACCAAAAGTGAGCGAAGTTTTCGTAAAGCCCACCTACGCCGCTATCATGTGCAGTGTGACAGCCGTTTTGTCACACGAAACACTTACGAAAATAGCCCATTTGCAAATAAATCATAGATTTGTGACTCTTTTTTCTATAGGAATTGGTAGCACAATGTACTTTTTTTGTTTATATTTATTGTGCGAAACGCCGAAAAATATTGTAAATTACATATTTTCAAAAAAAAATCCGCAAAACCCTTGAAATTTTGAGCAAAATGGTTTATTATTAATAAGCACCCTTTTGGAAAGGTAATGATGTAATGAGCGATAAAATTAAGGAATTGCTTGCTAAAGACAGCTTTGATATCAATGATCTTGCGGATATCGTGATGATTCTCAGAAGCGAGAACGGCTGCCCGTGGGATAAGGTCCAGACCCATAAGTCTATCAAGAAAGATTTTCTTGAAGAAGTCTATGAGGTCATGGAAGCAATTGACTGTGACTCTCCTGAAATGATGAGAGAAGAACTTGGCGACGTTCTTTTGCAGGTGGTTTTCCATACAGTTATCGAGACCGAAAACAACAATTTCAGACTTGACGATGTGATAACTGATATTTGTAAAAAGCTTATCATCAGACACCCACACGTTTTCGGAAGCGTAGAAGCTGACAACGTTGAAACAGTGCTTAAAAATTGGGACACTATCAAGAAAGAAACCAAGGGACAGGAAACTTATTCCGATACCCTTAAAAGCGTTCCAAAGAACTTTCCTGCACTTATGAGAGCTCAGAAGTTAAGCAAACGTGCAGCAAGAGCAGGTATCGAGTATGACAATGCTCATGATATAAGCGCACTTGAAAATGCTGTTAAGACTCTTGAAAACAGTGCTGACAGTGATAAAGCCGTAGTTGCAAAACAGCTTGGTGAGATAATGTTCACTTGTGCTTCACTTGCAAGAAAGCTTGACCTTGACGCTGAAGAAGTGCTGACGGATACAAATAATAATTATATCGAGAAGTTTGAGAAAACAGAAAATGCTGTAAGGCAAAACGGGCAGGATATGACCGCCCTGAGCATAAATGAGCTTGACGCTTATTGGCGAGAGCAAAATGAATGAATAACTTTATTCGTTAAAAATAATTTGGAGGTAAAAACAATGACAAAGGCAGAACTGATCAATCTTATCGCAGAAAAGGGCGATTATTCAAAGAAGGACGCTGAGAAGGCACTTACAACTGTTATTGATTCTGTATCAGAGACACTTGCTAACGGCGAGAAGATCTCACTGGTAGGTTTCGGTACATTCGAGGTTAGAGAGAGAGCTGAAAAGACAGCTATCAATCCTCGTACAAAGGAGCAGATCACTGTTGCAGCTAAGAAAGTTCCTGCATTCAAGGCAGGCAAGGCTCTTAAGGACGCTGTAAACAAGTAATCTAAAGCTTATGCCACTCAGACCTAGCCTGCGGGTTAGGTCTTTTTTACTACAAAGGAGGAAAATATGCGGCTTGATAAATACCTGAAAGTCACAAGACTTATTAAACGACGTACTATTGCAAACGAAGCTTGCGATGCAGGCAAGGTGCTTGTGAACGATAAGATTGCAAGAGCTTCATATGACGTGAAAGTTGGCGACATTATCACCATAAATATGGGTCAGAAGCTTGTCAAGGTGGAAGTTCTCAATGTCACCGAGTATGTAAAAAAAGAAGAAGCAGCCGAGAATTATCGTGTTATCAGCTAAAAAAAGAGGACCGCTCAATGCGATCCTCTTAATTTTTTATCTATTATGCATTTGCACTCAGATCATAATCTGACATATCAATATCAGAGAAATCATAGTCATCATAATCATCATAATCACCATAGTCATCATAATCTGACTCAAGATCACCCTCTGCATTTACAAGCATATTGTAGACCTCGTCACCAAGAACTTTCTTTACATTAGCAACAAATCCATCACTGTCACAGCCTGCAAGGTATGTATTCATCTGATCGTCATTTGTCATGTCATAGATCTTGTCGCCTGACGGAACAGTGATGTCAGAAGCCTCTGTCTTATTTCCTGTAACTGCCATTGTAACAAACTGCTTGCCGTTCATGCCAAACTCAACAGAAAGATCAAGCTTGTCAGCAGTTGAAGCAGAAGCAAGCTCTACCCAGCCTGATACAGCCTGAGAATCAGATGTACCATTCACATCAAATCTGATAGTACCTGAGAATGCGTCACCCTCTTCTTTAAGGTCTTTGAGAGTCACCTCAGCTTCCATTGTGTCAAAGTTTATGCTCGGTGAAACTGCCATGGTAGGCTCAAGGGAAAGTCCACCGTCAGCAGAAGTCTTGTCAGCGTCTATATCTGAATCAGCCGCAGTTTCCATTTTCATTGTGAACTTGCCATTTGTAACACCGTCAACAGTATTTGCAGAACCCTTGAATGATGCACTGCCCTCACTGCCCATGTTAAGGCTAAAATCAACAGCCACAACGTCATCCTTAAGAATGGTGTAAAGAGTTGCACCCTCGCCGTCTTTTTCAAGGCTAAAGCCCGCAAGATCATCACCACTGTAGTAAGCGTTAAATGTTGCAGTTTCGTCAAGATTATCACTTGCAAAAAGTGAATCCATAGAATCAGCATACTGTGAGATTATATCATCATATGACATACCAAGCTCTTCAGCAACACCTGACTTGCTGAACATATCTTTAAGCGTAGCGTCGTCCTTAGCCTTGTCAAGAACAGCCTTAAAAGCAGCCTTTACATCATTGCCTGAGATAGTGTATTCCTTAGTTGTATAGCTGTACTCGTTTCCGTCAATGTCACCAGTCTTTTTGTCGCCGTCAACAGGCTTAGGGAAAGAGTCCTCTATAACCTTCTTGTATTCCTCCAAATCCTTTTCAAGTGCGTCAGTATCAAAATCAACATCAGCGCCCTCAGCAGAATCAAAGAGAGAATCAAGGTCAATGCCCTGTGAAGAAAGCTCACTGCCTACCTTGTCTTTAAGGCTGTCAACGTTAACCATAAGATAAGCGTCAGAAAGCTCAGGTATCTGAACATAAGCCGACTTGTTATCTCTGGAATATACAGCATTAGCAGACACAAGATTATTTCCGCCATATGTCAGCGAAACATCTGCTGCAGTGTTGCTTCCCTTCTGCTTTGTAACAGTTGTCACAGAAATAGGCTGTAAGCTGACACCTGCCTTCTCTGTGAAGCCCTCGCCGAATGAAACAGTAGCCGTTGCATTGTAAGCAAAATCAAGTTCGCCCTTGATAGCCTTTTCAGCCGTGCCAAGAGTGTTGTTTATATTATCTGCCACCTGAGTAAGCTTAGCCTTGCCGCCCTCAGTTTTACCATCATTACTGTCTTTATTTACAAAATAATAGCCAAGACCTGAGCCAACTATGCTAAGACCCAAAACGCCTGCCAATACAGGTGTAAGCACCTTATTTTTTACCATTTTATTTCCTCCTTAAAGAAACTCATGTTTCTGTTCGTATTTAAAATATAACATACTTTTAACAATTTGTCAATAGACTAACATATTACAAATCAGCTACAAATGTCCCTAAAATAACAAAAAGAGAGGCACAAGGCCTCTCTTCATCATATTCTCTTATCAGCCAAATTCAAATCCGCTAGCCCTTACTCTGTCAATAAAGTCCCCGAGAATATCAGTATTGGTTTTCGATACCGAGTGAAGCAAATAAATAGCCCCCGGGTGAGCGGCATTCACAAGCTTTTCAAGTGCCTGCCCCTCATCAGGCTGATTGTTCACGTCCCAATCAGCGTAAGCAAAGCTCCAAAGCTCAGTCTCATAACCGCAGTTTGCCGTCACTCCAAGAGAAAATTCCGAAAACTCGCCCATAGGCGGTCTGAACACTGTCATGGTATAATCATAGTTATCCTCCATATACTTATGGAAATCCTTTATCTCTGACTCACATTCCGCCTGCCCAAGCGTCGGCATAGAATAATGGTGTACCGAATGATTTCCCACAATATGCCCCTCGTCTATCATACGCTTCACAAGCTCAGGATTTTTCTCTGCATAATCCTGCAAAAGAAAAAACGTCGCCTTGACCTTTTTCTCTTTCAGCACATCGAGGATCTTTTCAGTGTATCCGTTCTCATACCCCTGATCAAAGGTCAGATATATCTTGTCATCATTATTTATAGCCTTTGCATTAAGCATGCCGTATTGTGCATTAAAATCAAGCGCACCAGTCGTCCTGTTCTTTTCGTCCACAAGAACGCCTTGACCATATCCGACCTTGTCATGTGAAAGCCCCGAAAGATCTATCTTTTCCTTTGCTGTTTTCTTTCCCACAGCCACAGGCTCGATGACCGCCGAGCTTGTTCCCTCTGATGAATTTCCCTCACGCACTATCACTGTCCTGCCACAAGCACTGAGCGCTACAACTGCACAAATAAGTGCCATGCAATTTCTTATCTTCATATGAAGCCCTCCGTTTTCTTATCATCTTATACTATTATGTTCAGAAAACGTCTTTATACAAAAATACGTTTCAGGTAAATTCTGACGTAAAACAAAAAAGGCGGCAAAAACTACCGCCTTTAAATATCAGTTATGACTCAAGATAGGACTTCACCAATGCCTGCAAAAGTTCATCTCTGTCAATATGACGAATAAGACTTCTGGCATTATTGTATGTCGTTATGTAGGTCGGGTCCTCAGAAAGAATATAACCTACGATCTGATTAATAGGATTATAGCCCTTCTCTTTCAGAGCGTCATATATAATTGTAAGTGTCTTTTTCAGCTCAGCCTCCTTGTCGTGCTGTACTGAAAATTCCATAGTTTGTTCGTGCATTATGCTCAGCCCCTCTGCAATGTATTAATATCAGCAATACGCCTGATATTATTATACTCCATTTGTTTCAAAATAACAAGTCAAAAAGCAAAATTTATGCACTTTATACAAATCAAGCACTATATTTTTTACATTCTGAGTTCAGCACCGATAGCCTTGAGAGCTTCAAGAACTTTCTTCATAGCCTTGTCAGCCTGCTCGTCAGTAAGCGTGCCGTCATGTGAACGCATTGAAATGGAGTATGAAACAGACTTCTTGCCCTTTTCGATCTGCTCGCCCTTGTAAACGTCAAAAAGCGTTACCTTTTCAAGTATCGAGCCAACAGCCTTGCTTATAGTCTTTTCAAGAAGAGCCGCAGGAATATCGTCATCACAAACGATAGACAGATCTCTTGTTGTAGCAGGATACTTAGGCAGTGGCTTATATGTCTTCTGAGCAACACAGCTTGCCATAAGCTCAGGAACATTTATCTTGCCCACATAAGCTCTTGCGTCAATGCCGTAGTTCTCCAGAACTCTCGGGTGAAGCTCGCCAAAAATGCCGATCTCCTCACCATTTACTTTAACAACAGCAACTCTGCCTGGGTGGAAAGCATAGAACTCGTCAAAGCTACATTCAGCAGTAGCCTTTTCAAATTCAACTTTCTGTGCGCCAAGCTTAGAGAGCAGACCCTCGACAAAACCCTTTATGTCATAGAAATCAGCCTTTGTTTCAGTGTCATAGAAACCAAAACCAAGTCTTTCAGGCTCGTTAGGAAGCACCTCTCCCTCAACAGGTATATACTCGTTTCCTCTCTCAAAGATATAGCACTCAGGGTTGCGGTAGCTGTAGTTTCTTGCAAGCACTTCACATACAGACGGAATGATAGTCGTTCTCATAACGCTGGTGTCCTCGCCAAGAGGGTTTGTGATAACAACTGTCTTTCTCAGTTTTGAGTCAGCAGGAAGATTTATCTTGTCAAAATACTTAGGCGAAATAAATGAGAATGTAGATATCTCGTTAAGACCCATAGCGAGCATAGATCTCTGTATATGTCTGTCAAACTTCTGCACCTCGGTGAGCTTAGCCTGAGCAACGCCTCTTACGATAGTGTTTGGAATCTTGTTGTAGCCGTAAAGTCTAGCAACTTCCTCTGCCACGTCAGCCTTGCAGGCAATGTCCACTCTGTACCAAGGTGAAACTACCTTGCCGTCCTTTATCTCAAAGCCAAGTCTTGTGAGATATTCAACCATGTCGCTCTCAGGTATTTCAGTACCAAGAAACTTATTTATCCACTCAGGGTCAAAATCAACCGTCTTAGGCGTTTCGTCCTCGTAATTCTCATCAATGTAAGTCTTTACGACCTCACCTGCACCAAGCTCTTCAACAAGCTGGAAAGCTCTCATAAGAGCCTCGTAGCACTCATGTGGGTCAAGACCCTTTTCATATCTTGCAGAAGCGTCACTTCTCATGCCAAGCTTCTTGGCTGTAGTTCTTACGCTTGCGCCGTCAAAGCAAGCAGACTCAAATACAACAGTAGTTGTATCGTCCATGATACCGCTGTATTCACCACCCATAACGCCTGCAACTGCAACAGGTTTTTCAGCGTCAGCAATAACGAGCATCTCTTCTGAAAGCTCTCTTACCTCGCCGTCAAGAGTTGTGATAGTTTCTCCTGCTTTAGCGTTTCTGATGTTGATAGATGCGTCCTTAACATATCTCAGGTCAAAAGCGTGCATCGGTCTGCCGTATTCAAGCATAACATAGTTTGTGATATCAACAAAGTTGTTGATAGGTCTAACGCCGCAGCCTCTGAGTCTTTCTCTCATCCAACGAGGTGACGGACCTATCTTTACATTCTTAACGATACCGGCCATATATCTCTTGCAAAGGTCAGTGTTGTGTATCTTTACCTTGAGCATATCGTTGATATCCCCGTCAATGCCCTTGAACTCAGGCTTCTTGACCTTCAGCTCAGTGCCGAAAGTAGCCGCAGTTTCTCTTGCAAGACCGATAACAGAAAGGCAGTCAGGTCTGTTTGAAGTTATCTCAAACTCAACTGTCGTATCATTATATCCTATAGCCTCATGTATATCCTTGCCTACTGTCTTGTCGCAGTCATCGCCAAGAATGAAAATTCCGTCCTCTATAGCATATGGGAAATCGTGAACAGAAAGTCCAAGCTCGCCCAGTGAGCAAAGCATACCATTAGAAGCAACGCCTCTCAGCTTGCCCTTTGTTATCTTCACCTGCTTGCCCTCATGTAGAACAGATGACTTGTGCTTTGCAACAGGCACAAAATCGCCCTCATGAACGTTCTGAGCGCCGGTAACTATCTGAACAGGCTCGTCCTCTCCCACGTCTACCTGAGTGATGAACATATGGTCAGAATCAGGGTGACGCTCCATAGAAACTACCTTGCCCACAACAACGTTAGAAATATCCTTGCCCTCCTGCTCAAAGCACTCTACCTTTGAGCCTGAAAGCGTCAGAGCGGAAACAAAATCCTTTATCGGCATATCGCAGTCTACATAGTCTGCAAGCCATTTCATTGACAAATCCATTTATTATTCCTCCGTAATCTTATCATTTACCGCAGTTTTGTATCTTCTCGTCCAAGTCCTTTAAAAACAGCGGTCTATAAATATAGAAATCCTTCCACCGCTTTATGTTCACAGTATATTTTATCCCGAAATTATCAGTTATCTCAGCTTTCATGCTGTCATTGACACCCTTTGTGCTGTGAACTATGGTCTTGAACTCTCTAATATCCGTATATTTTATAAGCAGTTTAGCCTTAGGCACATACATATATCTGTCAAGTAGATAAAAGGTCTTGTATTTGAACTCGCTTCCCTCTATCTCGCTTTCCAAAGCCAGCATATCCTGAGCGTCAAATTGCTCCAGCCTTGCAAGGTTCCCTCTGTATTGTTTTACCTGCCTTTTAAATCCTCTTATTCCGATAAAAAGCAGGATACCAAGAAAAATCACCAGAAACCCACATAACACTAGCATATCCCATGCACTCTGCTGTTCTTTTACAAGCATGACCGATAACCCACCGCCAACGCCTACTATCAGCGCCATAAGTATGCTGATAGCCGCCGACGTTACAAGCTTAGCCTTTGACGGCACAAGCTTTCTGTAAAGCCTGCTCTGGCTCATAACTTCATTCATCAGAACTGCTCTAAAAATCTCATATCGTTCTCATAAAGCAGACGCATGTCATTGATGTTGTATCTGCCCATTGTTATTCTTTCAAGACCGATACCAAATGCAAATCCGCTGTAAACCTCAGGGTCAATGCCACAGCCCTCAAGTACCTTAGGGTGTACCATACCTGCGCCGAGAAGCTCTACCCAGCCCTCCTGCTTGCACATTGAACAACCCTTGCCATGGCAGTTGAAGCACATAAGGTCAACTTCAGCAGAAGGCTCTGTGTATGGGAAGTGGTGCGGACGAAGTCTTATCTGAGTGTCCTCGCCATAAAGACGCTTCATAAGAAGCTCCAGCGTACCCTTAAGGTCAGCCATAGTGATGCCCTTGTCAATAACAAGACCCTCTATCTGGTGGAACAGCGGTGAATGTGTAGCGTCCACTGTGTCAGAACGGTAAACTCTGCCAGGTGAAATAATTCTGATAGGCGGCTTTCTCTTTTCCATTGTTCTTATCTGAACAGAAGAAGTCTGTGTTCTAAGAACAACGTTCTCATTGATGTAGAATGTATCCTGCGTATCTCTAGCAGGGTGAGATTTAGGCATATTCAGTGCCTCGAAGCAATAATGGTCTGTTTCAACCTCTGGACCGTCAACGATATCAAAGCCCATGCCAAGGAACACTTCCTCTACCTCTTCAAGAGTAGCGTTCAGAGGGTGAGGTCTGCCTATTCTTGTTTTCTTGCCCGGAAGCGTAACATCTATAGCTTCCTCTGTAAGCCTTACCTGCTCCATTTTGCTCTTAAGCTCTTCCTTACGCTTATTGAGAGCATTCTCGATATCAGCTCTTACCTTGTTTGCAAGCTGACCGATAACAGGTCTTTCCTCTGCGGAAAGCTTGCCCATTTGCTTAAGTATGGAAGTTATCTCTCCCTTTTTGCCAAGAAATCTTACTCTGAAATCTTCCAACAGCTTGGCGTCATCAATATGTGAAAGTTCTTCTTTCGCACGCTCGTCAATGCTTTTCAACTGTTCTTTCATTACTTATCCTCCTATAAAAATAAGCCCTGCCCCGACTAAACAGGACAAGACTTTGAAATTCTTGTTTATACCACCTATCAGTAAAGAGCCAACACTCTTCCGTCCTTAACGCAGACAGACGTTCACGCTTACTAAAGACTATCTCTCATTCGGCATGACCACTCGCAAGTGAACTTCATTTTGTCAGGATATAAAGCCGCTTTCAGAAAACGCACACACGCCGCAGCTTCTCTCTGAAGACCCTTAGCAAAACTACTCTCTCGGTCATAGTGTTTTAAGTGTATTGATACAATAATATGTTATCACATTCTGCCCCACATTTCAAGGGCTTAACAAAAAGTTTACAACTACAGCCCATGCTTATGAAGTCTGTCCCACTTCATATCCTCCTCGGAGTAATAATCGTCCTCCTCGTCCTCTATCTTGTTGTATTCCTTGTGTGGATAACCTATCTTCTCATAAAAGTCATTGATAAGCACAAGCTTGCCCTTAGTGTCCTGAAAGCTCAGAGCTATCATACCGTCCTCAGGCACAAAAGCTTTCTCCCTGCCCTCTTTGTCCTTTACCACAAAGCTTGACTTCTCCACATTTTTCAGCACGCAAACGAGTCTTCCCTTGTTTGTCTGATAAGACTTCTCTATCTCCTCATAGTAAAGACATATGTGCAGATAGCTTTTAGAAAGCCCCATGCGCTGAGAGTGTTCAATGTGATCCTCATATATCCTCGTGTAAACATCAGCGTCCCGTGAAAGCGAGTAATACCAGTACATAAGCCCGCCCACAGAACAATTGCAAGCCCCCAGCAGTATAAGCAGGACCTTTGCAAAGACCGCACTTGCAAACACCGCACCAATTATGATGATAACGACCCCAAGCAGGATATTCTTATACATATTCCTCTGCATTTTCCTGTATTCTTCGATATCATGTGCCGCCTTGACCTGCCTCTCCGCCCTTGACAGCTTCGGAGGATATTCATAAACCGCCTGCAAAACATTCACCTCACAACTCTTTGACTTTTCCATAGCAAGTACAGATTTTGTATAGCGTTTTTGTTACATATTTACAAATAGCGTATAATATGCTACAATATATTCATTACCTAAGGAAATACACTGACCAACAAGGTTTATTATACACATCATTTCCGTTTGGGCAGGTCTCTACATATACAACTAAATAAGACTTTGTAAACTCTCCGTATAAAAAATCAATAGTGTTTTTAAAATTGGACGTTGTGGTTACTATATCAGTTTCGTCAAATGAAATAGTGTAAACATCATTATAACTAGAATTTTGTGGTGTGCTTTCACTTATGCACAACTCATAAAATTCTTCAAGTGTAGTGTACTCTTCTCCGTAAGTCCAAAACTCCGTATAGTGATTATTTACATATTCAGCCTTGCTATTTGAATACTCCTGCAACTCTTTTTTCATCGCATCAATATCTGCCTGCGTTATCTTATCACTTTTCTTAGTTGTCGCCGTCACGACCCCCGAATACTTGCCATAGTGATTATTATTCGTCTTTTTGTCGTCCTGCTTGCAAGCCCTTATCTTGAACTGATACTTTGTCGCAGGCGCAAGCTTCTTCACAGTGTAGCTTGTCCCTGTGGTCTTGCCTATCTCTTTCCATTTGCCTTTTATGTTCTGATAAATGCGGTAATTTGTACAGCCTATCTTCGTCCAAGAAAGCTTAACGCTGTCAGTGCCAACACTGCTTACCTTCAGCCCCTTGCAAGCCTGCGGATTGGTCGCCGTGTTCCAGTTTGCGGAATATTCTCCGTAAACTTTCTTGCCCTTTACAGTCTTGTATGCCCTTACTTTAAAATTTTCTCTCGTTGCATTAGGCAGCTTCTTAACTGTGTAGCTCGTACCCTTGCAATCCCCAAGCTTGTTGTACTTGCCGTTTTTTCGCATATAAACAGTGTAACCGCTCGCACCCTTTACCTTGCTCCAGTTGAGCTGTATCTCACTGTTTGAAAGCGTCTTAGATTTAAGCCCCGTTACCTTGCCAACACTCGCCGCTTCCGCAACGATAGCCGTCTGTGAGAATATCCCCATATCCTCCGCCGCAGGTACAACAGCCCCCGTACCCATAAGCATTGCCGCCATAACAACAGCCGCCGTTTTCTTCATACCATTCTTCATAAAAAGCACCTCTCCCGATTCTCTATAATTCCCCATATGTCATGGTAATATTATATAATACCATAAAGCCAAATATTTGTCAATACTTTTACAAAAAAATATAAAATGTTGAAAATTGCAAAATAAAATATCCTGCAAAATTCCGTAGGGGCGAACACTGTTCGCCCGTCGAAGCAACAAACAAAAAGCACAACACCCACCAAGAGCATTGTGCTTTTATCATATCTAAATCAATCAGCTATTCTTCTTGCTGTCATTCTCTCTTATCTCAACACGGCGTATCTTACCGCTGATAGTCTTAGGCAGCTCGTCCACGAACTCAACTATTCTAGGATACTTGTAAGGCGCAGTTGATTGCTTAACATAGTTCTGAAGCTCCTTAGCAAGCTCAGGAGAAGCAGTGTAGCCCTTTGCAAGCACGATAGTAGCCTTAACTACCTTGCCTCTGATAGCGTCATCAGCCGCCGTGATAGCGCACTCAAGTACAGAAGGGTGTTCCATAAGGATACTCTCTATCTCGAAAGGTCCTATACGATAACCCGAAGCCTTGATAAGGTCGTCCGTTCTTCCAACATACCAGTAGTAGCCGTCATCGTCCATGTAAGCAGTGTCGCCTGTGTGATACATACCAAATCTCCAAGCGTTGTCCGTTGCCTCAGGGTTTCTGTAATACTCCTTGAACAGCGCAGGGTTCTCGCCTCTCTTAGCGTAAACAACGATCTCGCCTGTCTCGCCTACCTTAACAGGCTTGCCCTCGTTGTCAACTATACCGATATTGTAAAGCGGTGTAGGCTTGCCCATTGAGCCCGGCTTTGGCTCCATGCCGTAAAGATTGCCCACAAGCACAGCGCCCTCTGTCTGACCGAAGCCCTCCATAAGCTTAAGACCTGTGTACTCATACCACTTGTTGAATACCTCAGGGTTAAGAGCCTCACCGGCGATACAGCTATATTTCAGTGAAGAAAGGTCATAGTTTTCAAGACCCTCCTTGATGAAAAATCTGTACATTGTCGGAGGTGCGCAGAAAGAAGTAAGCTTGTAATCCTGAATTACTTTCAGCACGTTTGCAGGAATAAATCTGTCGAAGTCATATACAAAAGTTGTTGCACCGCAGATAAACTGACCAAACATCTTGCCCCATGCACACTTAGCCCAGCCTGTTTCAGAAACAGTAAGGTGCAGTGAGTTCTCGTCAAGATGATGCCAGTGCTTAGCAGTGATAATGTGTGCCGCAGCCAGTGAATACTTGTGCAGTACCATTTTAGGATATCCAGTCGTACCAGAGCTGAAATACATAAGCATTGACTCAGTAACGTGTGTTTCGATCCTCTCAAAAGTCTTTGGATACTTGTCCATTTCGCTGAGAAAATCTATCCAACCCTCTTTAGCACCGTGAGTGATAAACTTCTCTTTCATGCCGCTGTACTGCTCAAGAGCTGAATCCACCTGATTAGGAACATCGTCCTCCGCAGTTGCCACGATATAAGATATAGACGCAGCGTCAAAGCGGTAAACATAGTCTTTTTTCTTGAGCTGACAAGTTGCAGGCACAAGGATAGCGCCTATCTTCATAAGACCGTAAGCAAGGAACCAGAACTCATAATGACGTTTAAGAACAGCCATAACAAAATCGCCCTTCTTAACTCCGTGTGCCAGCATCATGTTAGCCACCTGACTGCTCTTTTCAGAAAGATCCTTGTAAGTGAAGATATGCTCCTCACCCTCCTCGTTGACCCACTGCATAGCCACCTTATCAGGCACGTTCTTAGCCAGCTCGTCTATAACGTCATATGAGAAGTTGAAGTTCTCAGGCAGGTCAAGCTTAAAGCTTTTAAGTCTGCCCTCGCTGTCAAGCTCCTCGTCAACAAACCTCTTGTAAAAATCAGCCATTACAAAACTCATATATGAAATCCTCCGTTTTAATTATATCCTGTTTATCTCATGACAAATGCTCACTATGTCCTGCGGAACTTCCGCAATATACTTCGCACCTGCATTTTCAAGTTCTTCTCTGCCCCTGAAGCCCCATTCACAGCCAATGCAGTCAAGACCCGCATTTTTTGCCGTCATAACGTCCACATCAGAATCTCCGATAAGCACAGCTTCCTCAGCCTTGACCCCAAGCGTGCCAAGAATATTGTATATTATCTCAGGCGCAGGCTTTGTCGGAACACCGTCCTTTTTGCCCTCGATCAGGTCAAAATCTTTCTCACCGAAAATATTCTTTACAATGTAGTTCACAAAGCCGTCAGGCTTGTTTGAAGCCACCGCCGTCATAATGCCCTCATTGCGAAGCGTGTCAAGCACCTCGCAGATATGCTCATAAGGCTTGGTCTTGTTCACACATCTCTTGTTGTATTCCTCAGAGAACTCAGCATGATACTTTTTGATGTTCTCCTCGCTTCTCAGCTTCTCAGGCAAAGCCCGCTCAACAAGCTTCAAAGTACCATTTCCCACTAAATGCTTGTAGGTATCATAATCAAACACAGGAAACCCATATCTCTCAAGAACCGCATTCATGGCGTCCCCAAGATCATAAATAGAATTTACAAGCGTTCCGTCCAAATCAAAAATAAATAGCTTTTTCATAAAACCAGCTATATAAAAAGCCTTTCCTCCCTCCGACTTTCCATAAACTTGTCGGTCACCATGCACTAATTCTTACACTTATCGCAAGTTTATACACATATCATAACTTTGTACACTTATCATAAGTTTGTACATCAATCGCAAATTTATACACTTGTCTAAAAATCACGAGATTTATTATACACTGATATTGTGGCTTGTTTATGAACATACACACCTGTAATTGTTAAATTAAAATTCACAAAGATATCTATGTGATACATATTTACGTGAATAAGCAAATTGTTTTAAACAAATATAGTCTGTTCAGCAAATATTTTAAGCCCTATACATATTAAAATAACTCCCCCAACTATCCTTGCCTTGCTTTTGAGTTTTCCGCTGAATTTGTTACCAAGCATAAACCCACAGAACGATAAGGCCGCCGTAACAACACATATAAAAGCTGCCGACCTGACTATGCCCACACCAAGTGCCGCAAAGCTTATGCCCACAGCCAGTGCATCCACAGAGGTGGCAAATCCCTGCACAAGCACCGCCCCGAAAGTGAGCCTGCCCCCTGTCTGGATCTCATCGTCCCCCGAACCGCATATCATGTTCAATCCTATGAACCCAAGCAGTATCAAAGCTATCCAGTGGTCGAACCTCTCTATGTATTCCGCAAAATTCATGCCCAGCGCATAGCCGATCGCAGGCATTATCCCCTGAAAAAGCCCGAATATGATACCGCACATCAATGCTCCCCTGACTCTCCCCTTTCTGACACAAAGCCCATTAGTCACCGATACCGCAAAAGCGTCCATAGAAAGTCCACACGCAGTAAGAAAAAGCTCAAAAATACTCATATGATCCCCCTGTATAATTTATAAAAAACAGATTTACATTTAATCTTGACTTCCCTTATATTTTTATCTGCACCCACACTTTTTACGCCTGCTACCACGCCTTTTCTGTAGGGGCGAACAGCGTTCGCCCATCGAAGCAACAAACCCATGCTTTTATCAAATAAAATAGCCCCACTCAACAAAAAAACGCCATCTCCGTAAAATACAAAATAACATCTTTGCATTTTCCGAAAACAGCGTCATACCGTTATATTTTATTAATCCTCACACTTTGAAGCAAGAAGCGAGCTGTATTGATTTCTGAACTGTTCAAATCTGCCCTCGTCAAGAGCCTCTCTTATCTTCTCCGTGAGCGTGTTGTAGAAATACAGATTGTGCATAACTGCCAGCCTGCCGCCCAACTGCTCCTCAGACTTGAATAGATGACGAATATATGCCCTGCTGTGATTACGGCAAGCAGGACAATCGCAATGCTCGTCAATAGGTCTAGGGTCAGTTTCATACCTTTTATTAGTGATGTGCATAATGCCGTTCCATGTGAACAGCGTTCCGTGACGTGCATTTCTGCTTGGCATTACGCAATCAAAGAAGTCCACGCCCCTGTAAACAGCCTCTATTATGTTTGTCGGTGTGCCAACGCCCATGAGATATCTCGGCTTATCCTTTGGCATAAAAGGCTCGACCTTTTCGATAATGTTATACATTACCTCAGTAGGCTCACCCACCGCCAGACCGCCAATAGCAAAGCCCGAACAGTATTCCATTTCTCTTATGCGCTTCATATGCTCGATACGCAGATCCTCATAAGTACAGCCCTGATTGATACCGAACAGCATCTGATGCTTGTTTATAGTCTCCTCAAGTCCGTTGAGCCTTTTCTGCTCAGCGACACATCTCTCAAGCCACCTTACCGTTCTATCACAGCTTGCCTTTGAATAGCTATGCTCAGCAGGGTTCTCTACACACTCGTCAAACGCCATTGCGATAGTAGACGCAAGGTGCGATTGTATCTGCATACTCTCCTCAGGGCCCATAAAAATCCTGCGACCGTCAACATGAGAGTTGAAGTACACGCCCTCCTCTTTGATTTTACGCAGCTTGGCCAAAGAAAATACCTGAAATCCACCGCTGTCTGTAAGAATAGGCTTGTCCCAGTTCATGAACTTGTGAAGTCCACCCATTTTGTATATAACGTCATCGCCCGGTCTGACGTGCAAATGATAGGTATTGCAAAGCTCCACCTGCGTTTTAAGCTCGTTTTTTAAATCAATGGAAGAAACTCCGCCCTTTATTGCCGCCGAAGTTCCCACGTTCATAAATACAGGCGTCTGAATAGTTCCGTGAACAGTTTCAAACTGCCCCCTGCGTGCAGCACCCTCTTGTTTAAGTAATGTAAACATAAATTCTCCTTATAAATTATTTTTTCAGCCTATTCCATATCATACAGCTTCATAGTTTCAATATTTCTGTACTCATGCTTTTCATAATATCCAATAAGCTCTCCCTCATCATTTCTGAGAGCTATCATGTAAACGTCCTTATTTTCCTTTTCGTTGCGGAAAGTATACACCTTGTTGTTGCCCTTATCCTTTTTGAACCATGCAATGACCTGCTCTATCTTGTCATTAGAATCCCCGTTGTGACAGCCCTTTATGGATCTGCCCACAAGAGCCGCTCCTCCACGCTTTTCATATCTTTTGACCGCTGTCGGGTTCATATATACTATCGTATGCTCAAGGTCACAAATAACCACAGGTGCATCGTCTGCGTCAATAACGCTCTTAAAAAAGTTATTTTCCATTTCCGTTCTCCTTTATGATATCATTCCTGCCCCTTATTCCTTTAAGCACCATATCCAGAGGTACACCAAATGTTTTTATGCAAAGCACCAATACAATAGGTATCGCTGTAAGTGCCAAATAAAGCTCCCAACGTTCAGGAAAAGCCTTTGCAAGATATGCCTGATAACCATAGTATGTGAGCATATAAACAATAGTCCTGTGCCAGAAGTACACCTGCAAAGTCCTGGAGCCGCACTTTGTTATCAGTGGAATCTTCACATCAAGCCCAATACCAAGCACCGCCAAACAAAGCAGTGCCGAGATACCCATAACAAGAAGCCTGCTCAAAAAAGTGCAATCCATGTCCGTTGCTTCAGATATGGAAAAATAAGAGTTTCTTCCCGTAAGAAGCATTCTCAGCGGATAAACAAGCTTTGTTTTTTCAAAGCAGAAATAAGCCCAAATGCCTATCACTCCCAAGGACAGCACCCTCATATACCACTTCTTCACAAACTCAGCCACCTTTTCAGGGTCAAGCACATATCCGCAGTAGTAAAACGGGAAAAACACCACTATCCTGGATAGCTCATATTCATCGCCCACGCTAGGGTCATACCCTGCCGCAAGTGCCGTCACCATAGACGCCGTAAGCACCGCCCAAGGTCTGCTGTTTCTTAACAGATAGCAAAGCCCCATAAACGCCGCCATTGCAAACATATACCAATATACACCGTCGCCGCCTAAAAGGTCAAAGAATATCTCGCCATCACTGTTTTCCTTGTCAAAATCCGTCTGAAATCTCACCTGCGACCAATAATTCAGGCATTTCATTAACATTCCGATAACAACAAATCCAAGCGTCTTTCCAAGCACTTTCCTGCCGTCATCATGCCCCCTGTTGAACAGTCCTGATATGAATAAAAACAACGGCATATGAAAAGCATACAGAAACACAAATGCGCCGCTGAAAACCTTTGCCTGCGGTACACCTGTTTCACCACCGCCGTCACCAAAAAGCTTGACAGTGCTGTCGTCTATCAAATGCCCCAAGACCACAAGCACTATAAGCAGAAATTTCATATTGTCATATAAATAAAGCCGCTTTTTCTCCCCTGACTTAACGTCATTCATATAGAAAAAAACCTCCGTAAAACAAAGTTTGAAATGAGATATCATCGCCGCAGGCGATACCTTAATTCCTCACTCAGATATTATGAGCATACAATCACCAAAGCTGAAAAATCTGTATTTCTCCTCCACAGCTATCTTGTAAGCATTCATAGTGTTCTCATAACCCATAAATGCAGAAACAAGCATTATAAGCGTGCTTTCAGGCAGGTGAAAATTAGTAACAAGTCCGTCAAGCACCTTGAACTCAAAACCAGGATAAATAAATATCTCCGTGTAACCGTCACATGGAACTATCTTTCCGTCATTGAATGCCGCCACGCTCTCCAGCGTCCTGCATGAAGTAGTACCCACCGCAATAACACGTCCGCCATTTTTCTTCGTTTCATTTATCATATCTGCAGTTTCACGGCTAAGCTCATAATGTTCCCTGTGCATCTTATGGTCAAGGACCTTGTCCTCCTTAACAGGTCTGAACGTGCCAAGACCAACGTGCAAAGTAACATACGCAATGTTCACACCCATTGCCTTTAAGTCCTCAAGCTGTTGTTCAGTGAAATGCAGACCGGCAGTCGGCGCAGCAGACGAGCCAAGCTCATGAGCATAAACCGTCTGGTATCTGTCCTTGTCCTTCAGCTTTTCAGTAATGTAAGGTGGCAAAGGCATCTGACCTATCTCGTCAAGTGTGGCAAAGAAATTCTCCTCGCACTCAAATCGTGCGATACGGTTTCCGTCCTCCAACACATCAATTATCTCCGCTTTCAGCTTACCGCCGCCAAAAACAAATCTTGTGCCTATCTTAGCTTTTTTGCCAGGTCTGCAAAGGATCTCCCAGACCATGTTCTCTTTCTGCTCCACAAGCAAAAACTCAATGAACGAGCCTGTGTCCTCACGCTCGCCGTATATCCTCGCAGGAAGCACCTTTGAGTCGTTAAGCACAAGCAAGTCACCTTTTTTGAGATAATTGCATAGATTATAGAAATGGTCATGAACCACCTCTCCCGTCTGCCTGTTTATCTTCATCATTCTCGAAGCATTTCTAGGCTCGACAGGGGTCTGTGCAATAAGCTCCTGTGGCAGGTCATAATAAAAATCCGATCTTTTCATGTTGTTGATATCAAGCATTTTAAATATCTCCTATTTATAATAATATAATAATGTACATGAATAACTTTGTAGGGGACGGCGCCCCCGACGTCCCGATGTAAAATTCCCGACCCAATAGCCGTCACCGCTCTGTAAGTCTAATTAATTTCATATAAACTTATTAATTTACAGAAAATTAAAATATTTTTATCTATATGTATTGACAGAACGCTAAATATTTGTTATCATTAAACAGAACAGATAGAGGTGCAGTTGAAATGAGTATCATTTTTCGTGTGACCCCACACAACAGCGTCCCAACGCCTATGGTAAATGAGAAAGGTAAAACTGCCGAAGCGGAGTATCGGGAACACTCCTGCTGACTGTTAGTTTAATAGACTATCAGTTGTCATCATTACAAATGGTGGAGTGCTATCGGCATAAATTTTTATGTCAACATTCTTATTATATTGTATGATGAACTGGTTTTCAACCAGTTTTTTTATTATTTGTTTATTTTTTATGTTTTGTGCAAAATAACATTTGAACAGTGCGTGATTTTAGTGTATAACGCCAAAGAAAATTGTTACCATGGCACAGGAAAAGGAGTTTTAATAATGAAAAAGTACAATGTCGGTATCATCGGTGCAACAGGAATGGTAGGTCAGAGATTTTCTCTGCTTCTTGACAAACACCCATGGTTCAATGTAGTATGCGTTGCCGCTTCACCACGTTCGGCAGGCAAAAAGCTCAAGGACGCAGTTGCAGGTAAGTGGAAGCTTTCAGAGCCTCTGCCGGAAGCTATCGGTGAGCTTACAGTTCTGAACGCCGAGGAGGACGTTGAGAAGATCGCTTCAATGGTAGATTTCGTATTCTGCGCAGTTGATATGAAGAAAGACGAGATAAGAGCCCTTGAAGAAAAGTATGCAAAGGCTGAATGCCCTGTTGTATCAAACAACTCCGCACACAGACATACTCCTGATGTTCCAATGGTCATTCCTGAGGTAAACCCTGAGCATATCGAGATAATCGCTTCACAGAGAAAAAGACTTGGCACAAAGAGAGGATTTATCGCAGTTAAGTCTAACTGCTCACTCCAGTCTTACGTTCCTGCTCTTGCTCCTCTTATGGATAAGTATAAGGTAACAAAGGCTCTTGCCTGCACATATCAGGCAATTTCAGGCGCAGGCAAGACATTTGAAAGCTTCCCTGAGATCCTTGACAACGTTATCCCTTATATCGGCGGCGAGGAAGAAAAGTCTGAGAAAGAGCCTCTTAAGATCTGGGGTCATATCGAGGGCGACGTTATCGTTGACGCAACAGCTCCAGCTATCACAACACAGTGCCTGAGAGTTCCTGTTTCCGACGGTCACACAGCAGCAGTTTTCGTATCATTTGAGAATAAACCTTCTAAGGAAGAGATCCTTCAGGCTTGGAAAGATTTCAGCGGTGTTCCACAGGAGCTTCAGCTTCCAAGTGCTCCAAAGCAGTTCCTTAACTACTTCACAGAGGACGATCGTCCACAGGCTAAGCTCGACAGAAACCTTGAGGGCGGCATGGCAGTTTCTATAGGCAGACTGAGAGAAGATTCACAGTATGACTATAAGTTCGTTTGCCTTTCACACAATACACTGAGAGGTGCGGCAGGCGGAGCAGTTCTGCTGGCCGAGCTTCTTGCAGCAAAGGGCTATTTTGACTAATATAACACATATATACGCACGAAAGGAGTGCTGTTTATGAAAAAGACTATTTTCACAGGCGCAGGCGTTGCTATCGTTACACCTATGAACGCTGACGGCTCTATCAACTTTGACAAGCTGGGTGAGCTTATCGATTTCAACATCGACAACGGCACAGACGCTATCATAATCTGCGGAACAACAGGCGAAAGTGCTACCATGACAGATGAGGAGCATATCGAGTGTATCCGCTATGCTGTTGAAAAGACAAATCACAGAATTCCTGTTATCGCAGGCACAGGCTCAAACCATACAGAGTATGCCGTAAACCTTTCTAAGAAGGCTGAGGAGCTTGGTGCTGACGCTCTGCTTTGTGTTACACCTTATTATAATAAGACTTCACAGGCAGGACTTATCGCACACTTCTCCGCTATCGCAAAGGCTGTTACACTGCCTATCATTCTTTACAACGTACCGTCAAGAACAGGTGTGAACATTCTTCCTGAGACCTGCCGTGAGCTTGCAAAGATAGACAATATCGTTGCTATCAAGGCAGCAAGCGGAAACATCAGCCAGATAACACAGGTAGCAGCTCTCTGCGGCGATGACCTTGATATCTATTCAGGCAACGACGATCAGATCGTTCCTATCATGGCTCTGGGCGGAAAGGGTGTTATTTCAGTTCTTTCCAACTGTATGCCATTTGAAACTCACGAGATCGCACAGCTTTGCCTTGATGGAAAGTATGACGAAGCAAGAGAAAAGGCATTCAAAACACTTGATTTTGCAAAGGCACTTTTCAGCGACGTAAACCCTATCCCTGTCAAGGAAGCTCTTAACCTTATGGGCTTTGAGGTCGGCGAGTGTCGTCTGCCGCTTGTAAGAATGAGCGATGATAAGATAGAAAAACTGAAAGCGTCAATGAACGCTCTCGGACTTATCAAGTAAAAAGAAATACAAAGGGCGGAGAAATTCGCCCTTTATGTTTATAACAAAATTTTAAGGTGTGCTGTAGGGGCGAACAGCGTTCGCCCGTTTCCCTGCACATACTGGTCAATAAATAAAAAGAAAAGGAATGATATAAATGACCAAGATCGCAATATGTGGCGCCTGCGGAAAAATGGGCAGGTTCATATATGACGTTATATCAGAGCGTGACGACTGCACAGTAAGCGCCGGTATCGACAAATTTGGCGAGGCTTATGCAGACTTCCCTGTAGTAAAAGAGCCTGCCGACCTGCCTGAAAAGCCTGATGTAATAATCGACTTCTCACACCCTTCCGCACTGGACGGACTTCTCAGCTATTGCCTTTCAAACGGCACTGCCCTTGTAATAGCTACCACAGGCTATACAGAAGAGGATACAGCGAAGATACACAAGGCTTCCGAGCAGATACCTGTTTTCTTCACATTCAACATGACCCTTGGTATCAATCTTCTTGCAAATCTTGCAAAAACTGCTGCAAAAGTTCTTGGCGGTCAGTATGATATCGAGATAATCGAGAAGCACCATAACCAGAAGATAGACGCTCCGTCAGGCACTGCTATCATGCTTGCAGACGCAATAAACGAGGAGCTTGACAACAAGTATCACTATGTTTACGATCGTCATTCTGTAAGAGCAAAGAGAGAAAAGACAGAGATCGGTATGCACTCTGTCCGTGGCGGCACTATTGTTGGCGAGCATGAGATAATCTTTGCAGGCAGAGATGAAGTCATCTCCCTCAAGCACGAAGCTCATTCAAAGCAGGTTTTCGCTGTTGGTGCAGTGAATGCAGGCGTTTTCCTTTGTGGAAAGCCGGCAGGACTTTACGCAATGAGCGATCTTCTTGCTTCACTTTAATTAAATATCAGATACAGTGGGCGTCCTTGACGTCCTGCTCTTTCGGAGATTTTTTTTACACTCTCAGGCTGCTGTTTTATACGGCAGCCTTTTTTTCATACAAAAAAATAGCCGTGCGTGATTTTTTCCCGCACAGCCATTTCATTACATATTCTTATCAAGCTCCAAAGTCGTTTTCTCACGCTTTGTGAGCTTTTTCCATTGTGCTTTGTACTCTGCATAGACCATTTTCCACTCGGCTTCATCAGGAACATATCCACCGAAGCAGGTCTTTTCAAAAAAATCTATAAGACCGCCAAGCTCAACTCCACGCCTCTTAACAAGATATTCTCTTATCATTTCAGGCGTGTATCCCGATAGCTTTTCATTAGAAGCTATGGTCAAAAGCCTTACCACACGCCTGTAAAGCCTTATGACTTTGTCGCCGTTATCTCTGAATTTAAGTGACAGTCTGAAAAATACCTCGATAATTCTGTTAAGGAATACGAAAACCACAAGCACAAACGCCACACCGATAAACAGTACGATCCTGCTGAAATAGCTTACAAAAGTTGAAACATCAAAGTTCGTACCATTTGCACTGTAGTCACGCTGATAGCCCGGAACTGTCGGGTCAAAAGTCATCCAGCCAATGCCTGTGATAAAGACCTCTACAAAAGCGTGAGCATGGCTATCTCTTACCACAAACTCTCCACGTTCATTCTTTTCATATGCTGCAAAGCCCTCAACATACCTTGCTGGAAGTCCCAGTATTCTCGCCATAAGCGTCATGCTTGTGGCATAGTTCGTGCAGTTTCCACGCTTGCTCGTGAAAAGAAAATATGCGATAGACTCATCGTCAGGCTCATACTCGTTATCGTAAACATAGCCGTTCTGCTCAAAATAATCCACAAGCGCCTGAGCTTTCTCATAATCATTTTTGCAGTTTTCCGTTATGCTCTTTGCAAGAGCCTCCATTTTTCCACCTTTATCGTCATATGCAGAAACGTCTGTGTACAACGCATATATCTTATAAATATTCAGCGCTTGATTTGATGTGACATCTCCGTTTGTCAAACCATAAGAAAGCAGCAGTTTGAACTGATTTTCGGTCATATCAAGATTTGCCGCAGCCTGTCTTTCGTTCTCCGTTTCAGGGATATACTCAAAGCTAATGCCAAGCTTATTTCCTGCGGTGTCATATGGTCTGTAGACCTCACTGTGAGTTGTTTTGATATAAACGTTGTTCTCACCTGGGGTTATCATCAGCGGGGCAGGGATATAGCTAGGGGCAAAGCTGTCGCTGAACTGATTCATGACTGCCTTTTCACTGAACAGATCATCAGGAAACTGTGACCTGTCCACGCCAAGATCCTTGGTGTAATCCTTATCTGCAAGTGACTTTGCTATGCTGTAAACATAGCTCGGTGAGTTCACCTCGTTGTCACCGTAAAGATGAACATTTTTGTCAATATCAAAATCGTAGAAGCTATCGTCTGTTACCCACTTCTCGTTTCTGAAAAGGTCAAAGGATTGTCTGCGGAGGTAAATGACCTGTTCGTCAGAGGTTGTGGTGAAGTTGAAAAGTATCTCGCCCGTTGCGTCTGCGCCAAATCTTGGGGAAGACTCATCACTAAGATTGTCATATGTGCCACTGCTTTTGATATTCACATCAAAGAAGTTGCTGTTTTTTTCAAGATAAGATGTCTTTGAGGAAGTCGGCATAAGCATTGCAAGCGCACCCACAAGGGTAACGAAAACCGCCGATGCCGCCACATAAGAGCCGTTTATAACAAGGTCATGCTTGCTCTCATCTGAAACAAGTCTGCTGTGCACCATAAGTGCAATGAACACAGTGAGCATTATGGTTATGTCAAGAGTATCCATTGAGTCGGCTCGCTTTCCGTAAATAAAAAACGGAAAAAGCACAACGAGCATCGTTCCAAAGCTTCTATAGCGCACAATGGTGAAATAATAAAGCACCGAAATGATAAAGAAGCCTAGTCCCACAAACAGGAAGTAGAAATATTCATCTATCTGACCTATCTCCTGCCTGTTTACATAAAACCAATTGATAAATGATTTTCCAGAATGTTCAAATCCAGCACGAAGAAGCTGAAAGCCCAAAAACAGCACTGCCACCATAAGGGCGGTATAGACAAGACCTCGCAGGACTTTTTTCGGCTTCAGCCACTCAAAAAGAGCAAACAGCAGACATTCATAGACCACATATCCAAAAGTATAAAGTCTGACATTGTCTACAAGATAGGTCTTAAAGATTATGTTCATGACCACTGCTCCAAGGAGCAGCGGCAAAGCATATTTTGAAAGAATATTCACAAGGGTGTTTTTTATCTGAGCAGTTTTAGTATTCAAAAGCCACACCCCCTATGTCATTTTACGAAACTCGAAAGTTTCGTCTACAAGCCACATATTTTCTGTCTGCTTATCAAGGCCGCTAAGACGTGTTACTACAAAAGAGCCGTTAAATTCTTCCATGAGAGAAGAAAAATCCCCCTGAGAAGTCGCCATGCAGGCTGTGAAGCAGATAGGAGCTGTCTTGCCTATCTCATGAGAAAAGGCAAAACGCTTTTCCTGCGGATATGGTGCTATTGCCGCAAGGTCGTTTTGAAGCTCTATTATATCACCTGCCTGCTTTATTTTCATGCTTTTCCAGCCGTCAAGATAATAATTATACTCACTCTCGAAGCCTTCCATAATAAGCATTGAAAGCATTGCAAGGCTCGCTTCGACTATATTATCAATATTCATAGCAAACATAGGGTCATGATTTTCGCTTGGTATATCAAGGAAAAACGCCTGACTTGAAGCCGTGACCTTTTCATCAAGGCGCACCATAAGCTCGTCACGCTTTGAAGAAAGCTTCCAGTTTATTCTTTTCAGCGGGTCGCCTATCTCATACTGTCTGTGGTCATAGCCCGGAACGCCTGTAAGACCAAGTGCATTTTCATCTGATTCGCTTTCGTTATCGTCAAATGAAGCGTTCTCGGAAGTTGCTTTAAGAAGCTCTGTTTGAGAGCCAGTGTCAGGGATATTCGGCATTATCTTTATTTTTCCCACGGCTTTTTCATAACGTGAACTGTCAAGGTGCAGGGTGATTATTCCAAGATAGTCATGCAAACGTATGCTTTTTATTTTCACTGTGCCAAGACCTGCATAGCGTGTTTTCAGCTTAATGCTGACGCTTTGCTGTCTGCCGCCTGCCACGATAGTTTTAAATTCAAGTGGGCTTACAGCACCGATATTATCTGAACACTCTGCCGTTACCTCAACAACGCATGAGGGAATAATGCGTATTGCATTTAAAAGCATTATGTCAGCGTCAAACTCCTCGTTCTTTGCACTTATTTCTGTGGAAAGCTTTATGGCTGCCACAAGTTTATGCTTGGTAAGAAGAAGTGCCGCAAGAGATATCACAAAGGCTATGGCTAAAAGATAAAGCACAAGCGTACCGCCGCTTCCGTTTATATAAACTCTAAGCAGTATCGCCACCGCCACGCAGGTAAGATAACCTAAAAGATTTTTCATGGGGTCATATCCTCTATTTCTCTATTGCGTCAGGTGATTTTACTGTAAGAGCGATATTTTCAAGAGCTTTCCTTTCATTTTCAAAGGCGGATTTGCCTTTAGGAGAAAGCATAAGTCTATGTGCAAGAACGTCAGGCATAACAGCCTTGACATCATCTGGCATGACAAATCCTCTGCCCTGAACAAAGGCATAGGCTTTTGAAGCTTTGAGAAGTGCGATGCTTCCACGGGGAGAAACGCCAAGCTTTACATAATCTGAATTTCTTGTTGCGGTAACAAGGCTCAGGATATATTTTCTCACGGAAAGCTCTACGGTTACATTTTCAGCGTAGCCCATAAGCTCACGGACGTTTTCAAGGGTCATGACAGGCTGGATATTCTTTGCAAAGCCTGATCTTTCGGCTCTTGACATGATATCAAGCTCATCATCATATGAGGGATAGCCCATTGATATCTTCATAAGAAATCTATCCATTTGGGCTTCAGGCAAATGATAAGTGCCGTAAGTTTCCACAGGGTTTTGTGTGGCAAGCACCATAAAGGGCAATGGAAGTTCATGAGTTTTACCGTCAATTGATATCTGATGTTCTTCCATGACTTCAAGCAAGCTTGACTGAGATTTTGGGGAGGCTCTGTTTATTTCGTCTGCCAAGAGGAAATTGCACATTGCCACACCCTCTTTATACTCAAGCTCATGAGTTTTCTGGTCTATCATAGAAAAGCCAACGATATCGGACGGCATAACGTCAGGGGTAAGCTGGATACGGTTATATTTGCCGTCCACTGACCTTGCAAGGGCTGATACAAGCTGAGTTTTGCCTACTCCAGGTACGTCCTCGATAAGAACATGACCGCCGCAAAGCATGGCTGTGATTATTTTAAGCACAGAGTCTGTCTTGCCGACGATAACTTTTTCGATATTATCTGTGAGAAGTTTTACCTTTTGGTTCAATTTTTTTATCCCCCTTTTTATCAGGTGTTCTGTTTGGTGTGAGCGATATCATTTTTCTTTTTAAAAGAACCACATTTTCGATACCTGTGGTATGCGGGAACATATCAACGGGCTGGATAAGCTGTGCTTTATAGCCTATTTTTGCAAGAAGCTTCAAATCACGCTCGAGAGTTTCTATTTTACAGGAAACGTAGACTATCTTTTCAGGTCTGAGTTTGCCCAAGGCTTCAACAAATTCTTCTGTTGTGCCTGCTCTTGGAGGGTCAAGGAAAACTGTATCACAACTCTCCCCTGCCTGCGCAAGCTTTGTCATGAACTCACCTGCGTCCTCATTATAAAATCTGATATTGTCAAGCTTATTGAGCTTGGCATTTGAAACTGCGTCCTTTACGGCTTCGGCATTAAGCTCAACGCCTGCCACGTCTGCACCGCTTTTTGCAGCGATAAGACCGATAGTACCTGTTCCGCAATATGCGTCGATAACTTTATCGCCTTTTTTAAGCTCTGCACAAGAAACTGCTTTAGAATAGAGCTTTTCGGTCTGCTCGGGGTTTACCTGATAGAAAGAATGAGGTGAAATTCTGAACTTACAGCCGCACATCTCGTCGGTGATATAGCCTTTGCCGTACATTATAATATCACGGTCGCCCAAAGTAAGAGGAACTCTGCCTTTATTAACGTTTTGGACGATAGTGGTTATATACGGATGTTTTTCAGTGATAGCTTTAACGAAATTTTTCTTTGCAGGAAATATGGGGGTAGCTGTAACTAGCACGAGCATTACCTCGCCTGTTGTTTGGGAGGTACGGATAAGGGTATGCTTAAGAAGGCCCTGACCACTTTCCTCGTTATATGGAAGGATACGGAAGTCAACCATAAGCTCTTTAAGGGTAGCGACTATTTGCTGTGCTCTTATATCCTCCAAAAAGCAATCGTCAGTTATTATCATGCTATGGGTAGAGGACTGATATACTCCTGAGACGATACGCTTTGAGCTATTGACCTTATAGACAGTTTGGACTTTATTGCGATAATTATAGGGGTCGTCCATAGTTATTATCTGCTGAGGTCTGCAAAAGCGGCTCAACATTCTATCGGCTTTTGCCTGCTTCCATTCTATTTGCTGGGCGTAGACCTTATCCAACTGACAGCCGCCGCAACGTTTAAAGCAGCTACATTTTTTCTCGCCTGTTGACTTATCGATAGTGGTATGTTTATTCATCACATTTACTCTTTTCATTATGTATAAATTTTATTTTAAGTATACCATTTTATATGAATAATGTCAACAAAGGCGGTTATAACAATTAAATTTAGCATGTAGTGCTACAATAGATATTGGACAAAATTAAGAAAAAAGAAAAGAGAGATAGACAAAAATCTGATAAAATAAAGTTACCACACCAAATTCAAATCAGAAAGGAAGCCTATCTCTCATGAATAGTATAACACAAGATATGAAGTTTCGTCAATCCTTAATGAATTACGCAAAGAAATATGGAGTGAGCCGAGCGAGCAGAAAATACAATAAATCACGTTCATATATATATTTCTGGCTGAAACGCTGGGACGGAAGTGTGGAGTCCCTTGCAGTTAAATCACGCCGACCGCATCATCATCCCAATGAGCATACCAAGGAAGAAATAGATCTTATCAAAAGGTATCACAAACGGAACCCGACACTTGAGCTTCCCGAACTATGGCATCGTCTCAGGAAGCAAGGGTATACACGCTGTCTTGAAAGTCTTTACAGGGTTATGAAAAAACTAGGAATGCTTCCGAAAAAGCCGAAGAAAGCGACGTATAAACCAAAGCCATACGAGCAGATGACATACCCCGGAGAACGTGTTCAGGTGGACGTAAAGGTAGTTCCGAGAAAGTGTATAGCTGACCCAGAGATGAAGCTGTACCAATACACGGCGATCGATGAGTATACCAGGATAAGATTTTTATACGGATATGAGGAGCAAAGCACCTATTCTTCAGCAGACTTTGTAAAAAGGCTGGTGAAATGGTACAAACGCAGAGGAATAACGGTGAAATGTATTCAGACCGACAATGGATTTGAATTTACTAACCGCTTTTCGCCAAGCAAAAGAGACAAGAAAACGCTGTTTGAGAATACGCTCTCACAACTTGGCATTGAACACAAACTCATTCGTCCATATACGCCTAGGCACAATGGCAAAGTAGAGCGCAGTCACCGAGAAGATCACAACAAATTCTATTCGTGCCATAGGTTTTATTCCTGCGACGACTTAAACGTGCAGCTAGCTGCACGTTTAAGTCGAACAAACAACCGTCCTATGCGTCCCCTCAAATGGTTTTCGCCTATCGAATTTCTTAATAATAGTGTCCAATATGATTGACAAACCTACAGGCGGTTATAACAATTAAATTTAGCAGTATGCTCATGGGGTATAGCTAAGGTGTGTCGGTATAAATATTCAATTTTCAAGCTTCAGACGGAGTGCAGGAAGTGCTTTTCTGTGCGATCAGAACCTCTCATCGTGTTCACCTAACTCACGTTGACAAAATGTTTCCTCATACACTGTCGCTCCGCAAGGTTTCCGATTTGTGGTGAAACCTCTTCTACTTATACACGAAAAGTGGGTATTTTGTTGCAGAAAAAATGCAACAATTGCAGAAATGTTGCCAAATTAAATTATAAATCATTTGTTTGCACAAATTTCGGGGTGTGAATTGGCGAATTTGACGGAAAACGCATGAAAATTGTATAGTATTTGGGTATAAAAATACCGCCCGACCTTAGTCAAGCGGTTACTTGTATTATTCAATATCAATAAGTCCTGCGTTGAAACGAAAATTGACCCACACGCTCACGTGGAGCGTGGCTGGGATAAACTACAAAAACATAACGTCAGCATAATATTTCAACTCACACGCTCACGTGGAGCGTGACCGCCTCGCCGTAGCGGAGCAGTAAAAATTATTAAATTTTTATGCCTTTTGATTTAGCCTCTTCTTCTTCAGCTAAATAATCTTCGTAAGCTTTCTTTACTTCGTCCGGTGCATTTGGGGATATGCCGCATAATCCGTCATCATCAAATTCCGCATAGTCCAACCATATTGGCATTTCTCTCATATTATCACGTTCCTTTTAAACTAATATATTTTTCTTTAGCTAGCTTAACTATTTCTCGGGAAAATTTCAACTCACACGCTCATGTGGAGCGTGACTTCTATTATATCACTTTTGCCCGATTTGTCAACATTTCAACTCATATGCTCACGTGGAGCGTACGTTAAAGTTACATATTTAGCAAAAGTTTAATTCTAAATAATCAGGCATTTCCAAACTGTAGGGTACATAGCCAGGATTTTCTGTGAATGTTTTATCCTTATCATATTCACCATTTACATATTTATCTAAGTTAATAGATTGCTCTAAATATTCAAAGTTCCACTCAAATTTACAAGCTTCCCAAATAGTCATATCTGAATATTCTGCAGAAGGACTACTCAAAAGTTCTTTAAGCAACTTTTTTTCTTTATGCGAAAGTTTCCAAAGCTTTTGGTCTTCTGCATTTTTATTATCAACATAATCTGCTGAATTAAATAAAATTCTAACCACCTTAGCAGCATATCCATAATAAACGTTATTATAAAATTTGAAATAAGGATGTCCTTGCCTTTCAGAATCGGGATTTACAGCGATACTTACATTATTCTGATTATCCCTACATACAGTTGACATTTCATCTAAGTATTCTTTCAAAAATAATTTAATCATTGCATGATACCTCTCTTTTTTTTACATTATCGTATTTCAACTCACACGCTCACATGGAGCGTGACCAAGCAGGCAATGTCAGGCGTAATGCTGTACTACATTTCAACTCACACGCTCACGTGGAGCGTGACGCGCGGCAGAAGTGCTATAAATTTAGGAAAGTTATTTCAACTCACACGCTCACGTGGAGCGTGACCAAGGGCTAGTATGCCCGCAGGAGCCGTGAATATATTTCAACTCACACGCTCACGTGGAGCGTGACATGGTTCTTGTTTTAAGTATATCGTTTGACAGAGTATTTCAACTCACACGCTCACGTGGAGCGTGACTGAATTTTTTGACAATGAAATGTATATCCCCAAAATTTCAACTCACACGCTCACGTGGAGCGTGACGGGAAGATTTTGACTTTACTTTGAATAAATTAAATTTCAACTCACACGCTCACGTGGAGCGTGACGATGCACGCCCCACGATCTGACAGCTGACACGCAATTTCAACTCACACGCTCACGTGGAGCGTGACCGGGTCATAAATTCGTCAAACAGTATATATTTAATTTCAACTCACACGCTCACGTGGAGCGTGACTTGTAACTCTCGGATTTGCATTACATACCATGCATTTCAACTCACACGCTCACGTGGAGCGTGACCAACCATTTACAAAAACTCATGTAAAGGATTTAAATTTCAACTCACACGCTCACGTGGAGCGTGACATAACCAATATCACACGGCTTCTTATCTCTGTCATTTCAACTCACACGCTCACGTGGAGCGTGACTCCCAACTATCTGTCAAAATGTCAGGGGCTGTTATTTCAACTCACACGCTCACGTGGAGCGTGACAATTTGTCAACAGTACAAAGGCTCTTGAAATGAATTTCAACTCACACGCTCACGTGGAGCGTGACTACTCGCTTCACCGCTTTAACACTTTACTATACTAATTTCAACTCACACGCTCACGTGGAGCGTGACAGAAATGAATATTATTCACTAAAAAAGATTAATATTTCAACTCACACGCTCACGTGGAGCGTGACAATATAACGAAAATTGTATTGACGAGATAAACAATTTCAACTCACACGCTCACGTGGAGCGTGACAAATAGCATTTTTGTGGTTGCCACGTTGCAACCGATTTCAACTCACACGCTCACGTGGAGCGTGACCGACTCGTCCGAAGTGCAAGGCTTTGTAAAATAATTTCAACTCACACGCTCACGTGGAGCGTGACCGTGCAGATTTCCCGAGATTAGCCGAATGGATTATTTCAACTCACACGCTCACGTGGAGCGTGACATATCGATATTTTCAAGGTTTTCCCTCTTTGCCATATTTCAACTCACACGCTCACGTGGAGCGTGACTTGGTCATATGCTACACGCCATCGTAAAACGTCCATTTCAACTCACACGCTCACGTGGAGCGTGACTCTAATTGGTCATGAACGTTTTAAGGACGTTTTCGCATTTCAACTCACACGCTCACGTGGAGCGTGACAATTTGTCAACAGTACAAAGGCTCTTGAAATGAATTTCAACTCACACGCTCACGTGGAGCGTGACAAGGTCGTTGGTTCAAATCCAGCTCCCGCAACCAATTTCAACTCACACGCTCACGTGGAGCGTGACGTATATCAATTCCAATGACTGGAAATGACAGTGCATTTCAACTCACACGCTCACGTGGAGCGTGACGCGAATTTTTAGTTACTAGAAATGAAAATATCGGATTTCAACTCACACGCTCACGTGGAGCGTGACTGAGTTCCAATTTCTAATCGGTCATGAACGTTTCATTTCAACTCACACGCTCACGTGGAGCGTGACAAACCCTTTGTTACCATATCACGCACAAATGTTTATTTCAACTCACACGCTCACGTGGAGCGTGACGCGTTAAAATTTTACAATGACAAAACAACGCTAAATTTCAACTCACACGCTCACGTGGAGCGTGACTGATTTAACACTTGCACTTGAATATTCTGACAGCATTTCAACTCACACGCTCACGTGGAGCGTGACCTTGCAAAATTGTTGTGTTCTGCCACTCGCTTCTCATTTCAACTCACACGCTCACGTGGAGCGTGACAACAGGAAAACGCCGCCGCATTTCGATAACTGGCATTTCAACTCACACGCTCACGTGGAGCGTGACCACATGGCATACAGGCTATAGCCAGTACGTGAAATTTCAACTCACACGCTCACGTGGAGCGTGACGGCTACAGTGGCAGACCATGCCGCTAAGATCGCAATTTCAACTCACACGCTCACGTGGAGCGTGACTCACTTGATTTTGAATATTGTGTTCCAAAATAGATTTCAACTCACACGCTCACGTGGAGCGTGACTTATCAGATAGCTGATGAAATGCTCAAATACTGTATTTCAACTCACACGCTCACGTGGAGCGTGACGGTTCGCCCTGTGCGAACATTGGTGAGATTGAACGATTTCAACTCACACGCTCACGTGGAGCGTGACTATGCAAAAGAAGCTGGCAAATCTGCTGACAGTGCATTTCAACTCACACGCTCACGTGGAGCGTGACGGCAGAGGCACAAGGCTCTGCGAGGGAAAGACAATTTCAACTCACACGCTCACGTGGAGCGTGACCAGTCCATTATTCGGGATTGTGTTATAAATTGGTCATTTCAACTCACACGCTCACGTGGAGCGTGACAGGGTATGCACCCTGGGCTGGAAGAGGGGAAAGGATTTCAACTCACACGCTCACGTGGAGCGTGACTCGTAGAGAATGCCTGTGTAAAGAATGTATACTCATTTCAACTCACACGCTCACGTGGAGCGTGACGAGTAGTTTTCTATGGGGTTATATTCCAATGACAATTT
Organism: Ruminococcus bicirculans (ex Wegman et al. 2014); assembly: GCF_000723465.1. Classification (GTDB taxonomy): domain Bacteria; phylum Bacillota; class Clostridia; order Oscillospirales; family Ruminococcaceae; genus Hominimerdicola; species Hominimerdicola aceti. The sequence goes on along the minus strand of NZ_HF545617.1, from coordinate 260,148 downwards.
CAACTCACACGCTCACGTGGAGCGTGACATTTGTGGCAGGGATACAGGTGCATACGCATTTTATTTCAACTCACACGCTCACGTGGAGCGTGACCAATGCACTGGAAATTGTGACCACGCAATCAGCATTTCAACTCACACGCTCACGTGGAGCGTGACTGCCCATTGTAATTTTGGTCATAACTGTAAAAAATTTCAACTCACACGCTCACGTGGAGCGTGACCATTTCAGCCGATGTAAAAACTGTAAATAATTTATTTCAACTCACACGCTCACGTGGAGCGTGACAATTTCGGAAGAATGGAAAGACTTGGCAGAGGAAATTTCAACTCACACGCTCACGTGGAGCGTGACAAATGCTTGAATAGTTGCAACTATTTTTGTAAAAATTTCAACTCACACGCTCACGTGGAGCGTGACGCATGAAATAATCGGAGAGGCTGCAATAACAACTATTTCAACTCACACGCTCACGTGGAGCGTGACCTCCACATTAGACTTTACCATTTTTTGAAAACTATTTCAACTCACACGCTCACGTGGAGCGTGACTTTGCAGACAAGTTTGGCGAACGTGATTTTTACATTTCAACTCACACGCTCACGTGGAGCGTGACGGGATATGAAGAAGAAAATTCCGTCAGGCTACAATTTCAACTCACACGCTCACGTGGAGCGTGACATCCACCCATAAAACTTTTGTGCAATAGGCAAAATATTTCAACTCACACGCTCACGTGGAGCGTGACGCGTATGGCTTCGGGTCGCTCACACTGGATCTGCATATTTCAACTCACACGCTCACGTGGAGCGTGACTGAACCAACTAATAAAATTGTTGTAACACAGTCACATTTCAACTCACACGCTCACGTGGAGCGTGACTGGTCTTGTCTCATTATCGGTTTGCTCTCAATGAGATTTCAACTCACACGCTCACGTGGAGCGTGACGCGGTGAAATCCAGCTAAGAGACCAAGACGGCAATTTCAACTCACACGCTCACGTGGAGCGTGACCAATGACGTGATATCCAAACGGCTGAAATCTATCAATTTCAACTCACACGCTCACGTGGAGCGTGACACGCTACCGCCTGTGAAAATAGTCACCCGTGACATTTCAACTCACACGCTCACGTGGAGCGTGACACTGGAAAACTATGGTGAAATCAATCCACAGGCATTTCAACTCACACGCTCACGTGGAGCGTGACGAATTTGTTTGACTATACTGACAAAACCTATCATGATTTCAACTCACACGCTCACGTGGAGCGTGACCGATTATACGCAGATCTTCATCAATCCCCATAAATTTCAACTCACACGCTCACGTGGAGCGTGACTCCGAATACAAATAGACTTTCAGAACGCCCATAGATTTCAACTCACACGCTCACGTGGAGCGTGACTTTCAGCTTCCTCAAAATTGCCATCGTCAATAAATTTCAACTCACACGCTCACGTGGAGCGTGACTCAAACGCCTTTATCAGCTCGTCCGAAACGTGCCATTTCAACTCACACGCTCACGTGGAGCGTGACATAGATACTATCATATAATTTCAGCGGATGTTGAATTTCAACTCACACGCTCACGTGGAGCGTGACACAGACTCTAACAGCGGCTCATGCTCTTATGGATATTTCAACTCACACGCTCACGTGGAGCGTGACCGTGTATGTATGGGGATTTTCAAAATTTTAGAAATTTCAACTCACACGCTCACGTGGAGCGTGACGTAGGGAACCTCTGAATAGCCACTCAGCTTCACATTTCAACTCACACGCTCACGTGGAGCGTGACATGTAGCCAATATCACATGGCTTCTTATCTCTATCATTTCAACTCACACGCTCACGTGGAGCGTGACCCTATTGCGTATCTCAAAAAGTCCTTATCCATAAATTTCAACTCACACGCTCACGTGGAGCGTGACACGAGCCTTACAAAATTATGGTAAAAGATTATCATTTCAACTCACACGCTCACGTGGAGCGTGACTGAAGAACGTCGTCAATCCGCAAACCATAACGGAATTTCAACTCACACGCTCACGTGGAGCGTGACCGGCGTGGAGCGACCAACAGGAGCGACACGCAATAGATTTCAACTCACACGCTCACGTGGAGCGTGACTGCGGCGCGCCCAAGCGTGAGCGCGGAGTATCGATTTCAACTCACACGCTCACGTGGAGCGTGACCTGGCTCAGCTGAACACGCTTGTGCAGAAGTTGCGATTTCAACTCACACGCTCACGTGGAGCGTGACATATAAAATGTTCAAATTTTAAAGATGATGATTATTTCAACTCACACGCTCACGTGGAGCGTGACGTAGCTACAAATATGGTATACTATAGATACAGTAATTTCAACTCACACGCTCACGTGGAGCGTGACTTAATCAATAATTGATAAAAATCAAATATTATAATTTCAACTCACACGCTCACGTGGAGCGTGACGGTGACTTTACATTTATGGGAACATATGGAAACATTTCAACTCACACGCTCACGTGGAGCGTGACTCATTGCTAACCTATTCGGCGGCGTTAATGCCGCATTTCAACTCACACGCTCACGTGGAGCGTGACACAGCCGCCGAAACCAATCAGCCGCCTATGGTCATTTCAACTCACACGCTCACGTGGAGCGTGACATAATAACCCCCGCAGGGGGTTTTAAAATTCGGATTTCAACTCACACGCTCACGTGGAGCGTGACCCAATAGTTTAAATACCGTAACATTATCAAGAGATTTCAACTCACACGCTCACGTGGAGCGTGACTATTCTTTGAGAAATTCAATGACCCTTTTCTAAATTTCAACTCACACGCTCACGTGGAGCGTGACGGCGACCTGTACCCCTTTCTGACGGAATGGCTTTATTTCAACTCACACGCTCACGTGGAGCGTGACCCAGAAATTCGGAAAACTGGATTAAAAACATTTTATTTCAACTCACACGCTCACGTGGAGCGTGACTTTTAGTATTAGCAGTAAACTTATTTGTGATCGGTAATTTCAACTCACACGCTCACGTGGAGCGTGACTGAATTTAATCAACCATATTTTTAGGATAACATAAATTTCAACTCACACGCTCACGTGGAGCGTGACGTGAATTTAATCAACCATAAAAGAAATAAAAAGTCATTTCAACTCACACGCTCACGTGGAGCGTGACCTTGCTATATACAATATATTGTATGCTTATATTTTATTTCAACTCACACGCTCACGTGGAGCGTGACGATACAATTATTTATATATGTGATTTTGGCAAAATTTCAACTCACACGCTCACGTGGAGCGTGACACCATATTTTTAGGATAACATAAAAGAAATAAAATTTCAACTCACACGCTCACGTGGAGCGTGACACAGTAAGGGAAGGGAATAAACCAAAAACCAAAATTTCAACTCACACGCTCACGTGGAGCGTGACGCTAATACTAAAAAGCGGAAAAGCTAAAATGAAAAATTTCAACTCACACGCTCACGTGGAGCGTGACGAAATAAAAAGTCAAGTGTAGAACAGTAGAACAAATTTCAACTCACACGCTCACGTGGAGCGTGACCTGCCAAAAATTACAAAAAATTATCGGTTAATGTGATTTCAACTCACACGCTCACGTGGAGCGTGACTTAATCAATAATTGATAAAAATCAAATAATATAATTTCAACTCACACGCTCACGTGGAGCGTGACGCAATATGGCAGGGACAGAAAATGCCTATGCAGCATTTCAACTCACACGCTCACGTGGAGCGTGACTCTCGTAGCACTGTTCTACAGATACCGCAAAGATATTTCAACTCACACGCTCACGTGGAGCGTGACTCGGGTGCAGATATCCTCAGCGTTTTTCCTTTACATTTCAACTCACACGCTCACGTGGAGCGTGACATGATGATATCAAAATCATCAGGTGAAAACCTGTCATTTCAACTCACACGCTCACGTGGAGCGTGACCGTGTACAGCCAAACCTAGCAAGAGATGATACTAATTTCAACTCACACGCTCACGTGGAGCGTGACGAAGGTTTTTACGCCAAAGCAAATTGCAATTATCATTTCAACTCACACGCTCACGTGGAGCGTGACCTTGTAACTCTCGGATTGGCATTGCAGACCATACATTTCAACTCACACGCTCACGTGGAGCGTGACCCTCTACATTTACCATTCTTGTAAAGATACGCTATTTCAACTCACACGCTCACGTGGAGCGTGACCTGCATTATTATCACCACGTTTTAGCCCTGTTGTGTCATTTCAACTCACACGCTCACGTGGAGCGTGACGTGGGTATAGAAAACCTCATCAATCGGAATTTGTTATTTCAACTCACACGCTCACGTGGAGCGTGACCTCGTCAGGTGTAGCCTTATACAGCTTGTCAAAAATTTCAACTCACACGCTCACGTGGAGCGTGACGGTCATGATCGTGGGCAACAATCAGAGCGGCATTATTTCAACTCACACGCTCACGTGGAGCGTGACTAGTAAACAAATTAAACAATTAAATATGGATCTATTTCAACTCACACGCTCACGTGGAGCGTGACAAATAAGTTTACTGCTAATACTAAAAAGCGGAAATTTCAACTCACACGCTCACGTGGAGCGTGACCATGGGCGTGGCTATCGGTTCGGAAATCGGTTTTATTTCAACTCACACGCTCACGTGGAGCGTGACGAAGGTTTTTACGCCAAAGCAAATTGCAATTATCATTTCAACTCACACGCTCACGTGGAGCGTGACAAATTTCCGCAAGATCACCGCAAGCTCTGATACATTTCAACTCACACGCTCACGTGGAGCGTGACGGGATTGAGTATTAAAATTTAGGCGTATTTTAGTATTTCAACTCACACGCTCACGTGGAGCGTGACGCGGGATTCTATAGCCGCAAATAACATATTTGTCATTTCAACTCACACGCTCACGTGGAGCGTGACAAATCTTGATGCCGATGATTCTATTGAGCGTATAGATTTCAACTCACACGCTCACGTGGAGCGTGACTTAATCAATAATTGATAAAAATCAAATATTATAATTTCAACTCACACGCTCACGTGGAGCGTGACGCCATGAATGACCGCCCACATTTATAAACGTTTCATTTCAACTCACACGCTCACGTGGAGCGTGACAACATTGTATGAATTATGATACAATTATTTATATATTTCAACTCACACGCTCACGTGGAGCGTGACCATGTGGTCATTTTGAGTATATAGGGCGGTTATATATTTCAACTCACACGCTCACGTGGAGCGTGACTCAAGAGCATCCGCAAATTCCAGAACTGAATCAATTTCAACTCACACGCTCACGTGGAGCGTGACATAAAAATAGTAAACAAATTAAACAATTAAATTATTTCAACTCACACGCTCACGTGGAGCGTGACTTAGCAGTAAACTTATTTGTTTTGTGATTGGTAATTTCAACTCACACGCTCACGTGGAGCGTGACTAACTATCTTTTGCGGAATGCGTTTATCCAGGCTATTTCAACTCACACGCTCACGTGGAGCGTGACGCGGTTTTATGGATATGTTAATATACTTAATTAAAATTTCAACTCACACGCTCACGTGGAGCGTGACGTGTGTTTATGGATAATTTGCACAAAAAATCAACACATTTCAACTCACACGCTCACGTGGAGCGTGACAAACACGCAATAGGCTTCGGTCCTCTACATGACATTTCAACTCACACGCTCACGTGGAGCGTGACCTCGCTCAATCGTAACCGAATTCATCGGGCGTGTATTTCAACTCACACGCTCACGTGGAGCGTGACAACCCCAAATTGGGTACAAATATGTACAAATTTATTTCAACTCACACGCTCACGTGGAGCGTGACCGCTCTTTGGCACTGCGTGTTTGCAGTACCAGCAATTTCAACTCACACGCTCACGTGGAGCGTGACGTCTTATTAGTTTTAATTTCTTTAAGGTATTTCATTTCAACTCACACGCTCACGTGGAGCGTGACCAAGATTTAAGAATTGGTCAAGCTGATACAGAAATTTCAACTCACACGCTCACGTGGAGCGTGACTCTCGTTCCTGCACTGCCCTGCTCTCCATTAATATTTCAACTCACACGCTCACGTGGAGCGTGACAATATGAAAACGGCGTAAGACCAATCCCATTTGAAAATTTCAACTCACACGCTCACGTGGAGCGTGACCGTTACTAGACGAACCACCACCGCTAACATCATCATTTCAACTCACACGCTCACGTGGAGCGTGACACTCCGAAACCTCTTTCATACTGAAACCGCTGTTATTTCAACTCACACGCTCACGTGGAGCGTGACAAGCGTTCCACAGAAATTCAACAACAGCTTTTACAATTTCAACTCACACGCTCACGTGGAGCGTGACACTTGATGTTGTGTATATCTGGTGCTTGCTCAACGTGATGCGGACTTATTTTTTTATTTAATGGGTATCGGTTTGATTTTGTTCACTGTGCATTCATAAATAGCATGGCATTTTCATGCGAACTTACTAGGGATTTGTGGATCACTTGGGGTACGCAGGTCAAAATATTAGGACACCTTCGGGGTCATAGGTCTCTTTGGTGCCGTAGTGTTCTACTCTATGCTTCCAATTGTTGCCTAAGTAATATATCCGCAGACTATCATGCTTTGGGTCTATTATTTTCAGAAGTTTATCTTTCACTTTCAGAAAAGTGCCATAGTCTACGTCTATTTCAAACACGCTGTTCTGCACTCGCTGTCCATAATTTTGACACTCTTTCGACACTTTTCTCAGCCTTGTTTTACCCTTATTATCTGTTGTTGATACATCATAGCTTACTAAGGTCATCATTTATATCACCTCTATTTCAGCAAATAGTTCGGGTACTCATCTAGCTCGCCACGGATATATTTTGCGAGAAGCGAGCTTTGCACATATGGGAGTAGCCCTTGCTGTATCTTTTCGCCTAGATATGGGTGGACTATGCTTGTGCGCTTACGCTCCTGCCATGCGGTGAGGACTTTTTTCTTGCCCTCTTTGGATAGGTATACTGCGCCACTGACCTGAGTTTCAAAGTCCTCGGGCTTTATCATTTTCAAGTTTATCATGGTAAGCACAAGTCGCTCCACCACGCTACGAAATTCCTCTACAAGGTCGCAGGACAGGCTGCTTCTGCCTGAACGCAGGGCGTGGTAAAAGCCGAGGCAGCTATCAAGTCCTACGCTTTCAAGGGCTGATGTATATGATGAAATTGCGATAGTATACAGAAACGAGAGCATGGCGTTTACTCTGTCGAGGGGTGGGCGTTTGGTGCGGTTGGCAAGGTAAAAATCTTCTTTTTGGTGGAGTATCAGTCGGTCAAATATATCAAAATATGCCTTTGCACAGCTTCCCTCTATACCCATGATGATATCTTTATCGGAAGTTTCATAGACGGTCTTTATGCCGTTTTCAAGATATTTTATACAATCTGTAAGCGCTCCGTCACTGTTTATATCCGGGTTATCGTGGAGCGAACGTCTGATAAGATAACGTGTATTTGAAAGCTTTGCGGCGACAGTATTCCTGATAAGGTCGAGCTGAGGGGTAGAAAAAAGCTCAAACTGCTCTTTTCGCAGATAGACGTTGCCCTTTGTTTTGCCCTGAACTCTTGCGAGAAATTTACCTTGAGGAGAAATAAAATTAACGGCTATGCCATATTCTGCACACTTGCCCATAAGCGCAGGTGAACAGCCCGAATAGCTGAAAATATAGATATCCTCAATATTAGTAAAAGGCACACGGAACTTCTCGCTGTCCTCTGCCCTGCACACTATGTTTTCGCCGTCAAGTGTGAGGTAGGCAGTTTCTTCGAGAATATAAAGTGAATTGAGCAGTTTACGCATTGTTTTCGCCTCCGTTCATGGAGAAAATCGTATTTTTCACGCTATATTTCTTCACTTTTGGAAAGCACATATCCGACAGTGAACAGCCTGAACATTTCTGACCTTTTACACGCTTTGGGATAATATCCGCTGCAAGTATCTCACGCATTTTTCCAAGATAGTCGCAAAGCATTTTATCATACTCTGCGCCCTGAGTATCAAAGGGCAATTCTGATCGTCTGCGCACATCTGCATAGTACAGAAAACATCGGCTATTGCAATGAAACACGTTATCCACGCAAAGCTTCTGCGCATAGACTTGTATAGCGTCGGTCTGATTGAACTCCCCTGATTTGGGTCTGGTGGGTTTATACTCCACAATTTCCACACGGAATGTGCCGCCCAGAGTATCTATATAGTCGCCGCATTTGTCACGGACGAACTCGATACAATCTACAACTCCGAAAATATTGTACTTAGGGTCATCGTTATACACTGCCACGTCACTTCGGACGATCTTACGCTTATTTTCAAAGTTACGCTCACCGCTGTGGACGTTCTCATGGAGGAGGTTTGCTTTGACGACAAAGGCGTTTTCAGCCCAGTCGTCATTAACTTCTAAAAGAGCAAACCTGCGTGGACAATACATATAATGCTGTATGTCACGGATATTGATAGTTACATCTTCGCTCATCAGAGCTTTTCAATAAGGGTAACGCCCTCAGGCATATCCTTATCTATGGTGATGTCATAGTCTGAGTAATGTCTTGGAGTTGTCACGCCGTCTTTGAGCTTAACTGACACCTTGTCAAAGAGGATATGTGCAGGGGCATTGCCCAGGGCGGAATCATGCTTGAACACGATAAGCTTACGCATACAAAGCTTTCCTCTTGCGGCGCTTCTGTCATGCTCGAACATATTGATGATAGATGTCCAAAGAAGCTCAAGGTCGTCCTCGCTAAAGCCTGTTATCTTCTGAGCGAGCATTGCGGAAACATAGCCCTCGCCACGATAGAGAGCGTATGGGATTATGCTCTTTTTGCCCATTTCGGTCTCACCGCTCTGCTGTCTGTCTTCTGTTGTTCTTGCCTGTCTTGTGATTGTGATATTCTGAGCAAAAACAGGGTCGATACTTCTTGCAAAGTTGAGCTGTACAGGACCTCTTACAATGCCGCACGGGTCATCGCCTGTACTCATTACTGCACCGAAAGTTCTTACGTCAAAGTAGTTCTGACAGATATAGTCACGAGCCTGCTTAACGTCATCAGGATTCTTGCCTTTCTGCTTTGTGGCAAGTCCAAGGGTATTATAAGCTTCGGTGAACTTTGTATTGAGGGCTTTGTCTGCCTTGATAAGGATATTGTAGCCTGCTTCGCCCTCTTTGGTAAGCTCCACAAAGTTTCTTATCTTCCTTTTAAGGCACACGTCTGTAACGATACCGAGGCTTGTTTCAGGGTCTGTTCTAGGCATATTGCCTGCGTCAGGGTCGCCGTTTGGGTTGCCGTTCTCAACGTCAAAAAGCATTACAAATTCATATCTGTTCTTGATTGCGTTTTCCATAATATTTCGTCCTTTCTTTATTCTTCTGATTTTGCTTCGGGTTTAACTTCAGAATTTTCTTCCGGCTTATCTTTTGACTTTTTTGTGTAAAGATCTCTGTACTGCTGTGCATAACCTACAATAAATCTGCCCTGATCGTCATTTGAAAGAGTCTGAGGAAACTCACCATTCAGATCATCAATTATCTCAAGGCACTTATCATTGTAGTAATTACGAAGTTTCGAACTCTCAAACTTTTTCAAATGATTTTGTGAAAGCGAATAGAGTTTAGGAAATACAGTTGCAGGTCTTGAACAAGCTGATGAGAAATAAGTATCTTTGATAGTTGTGTTAATTGTTGCCTTTGAAGAATCCTGCTGGATCTTTTCAAGCACTGCGAAAAGTCTTCCGCAAAGATAAGCCTGATTTTTGTTTTCAAGGTCTAATGACATTTTGATCTCCTCCTTATTATGTTTACGATTAATGCAGCCTTTTATCAAGCCTGCCCTTGTATCATTGAGTTTTATAAAATGGTTGTTCTCCTCGTCACTGTCGGTCTTGACCCTTGTTATTACTGTGAAAAGCAGTTCGTCAGGGTATCTTGTGCCTTTGAGTATTGCTTCAAAAAGTGCGGCGGTGAGAGGTGACGGAACTTTTTCTTTGGACGATTTCGGTGAGATCAGCTCACGCTTGATACGTTCAATACTCACTTGGCGCTGACCCTCAGTGAATGAAATATCCTGCTGATGTTTGAGTACATTGTCAAATATCTTGCCGAACTTATCGTGGAAGATGAACTTCTGGGATATTCTTGAACTGTTTGGAGTAAAGCCTGCAACGTAAAATTCTACGTTAGGGTCATAAGGCATATCGGCTGTCCTGCCCTGTTTAAGCTGGGTCATGACAGTGTTTATGTTTCGGTCGGCTTCGGTCACAACGGTTTTATTTAATTCGTCCTCAAATCCGCTGAACATACCGGCAAACATATTGCATTCTTCTGCATCGTTCTTCTTCATTGCGAAATAGACTATTGTCATATCGTCAAAAGTCTTGTAATGGCTTCTGTCAGCAAGCAGAGAATTAAGTGCAGAGGTATACATTTTCATAGCTTTCTCAGAAACATTGCTGTTGTAGGACTGCTTCTTGCCATAGGACTCAAAGGCAGATTCTTTCATGCCAACGAGGACACAGCCTGAGGACATTCCACCTTTGATACCCTTTATTTTATCATGGATACGGGCTTGCGGGAGCTTCTCACCAAGAATGGAACAGGTGGATAGTTCGGTATCGTCACTGTCGATGTCGGCGTTAAGCTGGGCGAGATAATCCTCATAGGCGGCTTTGAATTTGCTGTCATTGTGAAGCTTAGTTTCAGGTGATCCGTCAAGTCCAAACTCATAGTAGGAGCTTGAATACTCCTTGCCTAGGGCAAGAAGGTGTGGGTTTTGGGTTTCCTGCTCAGGTTCCCATGTACGGATAAAATTAAGATAGGCTTTGCAGATAGGTGAGTCGATATTCTCAAAGAACTTCTCATTCCATTCGCAAAAGCATTTGTGTGATTTTGCCGCTTTGTTGGTAGCGTCTGTAGGGGTCAAAGTTCCTTTATCATAGTTCAGACCGAATATGTAGAGTGGTCTGTGTTCGATCGTGTTTTTGTCTATGCCCGGTTTCTGCGTTCTTACGGGAAGCTGTTCCATTACTGGATCATAGACTGTTTTTGTCTTTTTATTTTTCAGAGGGATAATTCGGGGTACTCTCAAATCGTTTATTGCGGCTATCTTGCCCTCGGGGGTAAGAAGAATTTCAAAGTGTATGGCTTGCTTACAATAGCCTGCAGGAGTTTTATTCTCCTGCAAAGCACTGTAATCGCACAAGGCTTTTATCAGCATTTAATCTCCTCCCTGTATTTTGCAACATCGATAACACCGTCTATCATATGCGGACGGTAGAAAACTGCGTCGGCCTTGTCAGAAAACTTAGGGTCATTCCAATCATTATTGACAGGCTTGCCTCCGTCCTCAAACTTCATGCCGTAAAGCATAAAGCCAAGGTCTTTATCACCCATATTTTGCGGTGCTATCTGCGTAAGGTCAAAGTCGTCAACAAGTTCAATACTCTTTATTGCAAATTCACGACAGCCAAGGCATGGCTGTCTGAAATGCTGGCCGTTTCTGAGACGTCTGAGCATTATGTTATAATGCTTCTCATCAGATTCGTCTGGGTGGTCTGATTTAAGATAGGTGCGCTCAAACGTGAACTCGATACCGTATTTCACATTTTTCAACACCATTGCCGCACGCTGACTTCGTATCTCCGAGGTGTACATCTCCGCTGAGCCTCCGCCTTTCATTTGCTGTTTCACTGATGATAACAGCAGCTTATCTTTGACCTCGTTTCGTCGGATATTGGTAAACTCGATAGGGTTGAACACCACTATTTTGTTTATCTGATAGCGCACGGCAGGCTTCCAATATACTGATTTGATAAGTCCCTCCAGTGCGCTTGGGGTAGGTACGTCGTAGCTTACCCTCTCAACTTTCATTTCAGGTCGCGAAAAGCAAGCGTAGTCACCTGTCACGATGATCTTAAAACCATAGCTCATTTTTACATCACTCCTTTTAAACTTGTATTAGTATTAGGTACATTGTTTTTGCTCTACATATATGGTACACCATTATGAATAAAATGTCAATAGTTTTCATGTATAAAAAAAGTGTCGGATTTTAGGCATATTTCACAATTCCACGTTCAATGGTTTGTGGTATAAAAAAGTTGACTTTTTAAAATAATGTTTGTATAATATATTTGTCTATGCTTTACGCATATGTGAGTTGAAAAATATTCGTATTCGGTACGATATGGAATGCAGCAAGTGGCAGACTGTCTTGGTGGCAGCCTGCCATTTGTTTTAGATGAAATAATCATGCATTGCGGCTTGGGTGTTCAAACCTGTTTCATTATTATAATAGCTTTGATTTTCAAGAATGAATATGCCTGTGCCGTGATCTTTGAGAACACCCTGAGAATAAAGATCCTTGAAAACATTCATATAGACGGACACTGAATATTTCTGCAATGCTCTTCTTACTGACATATCACCCTTACGCAAGGTTTCAACAAGTTCATGGCAAGTCTGGTCGTTAGGATCGTCGATAACGATAGAGATAGTGTCGGCGGAGATGTATTCAAACTGCATTGCATAGCTTCGAAATGGTATGCTGTATGGTGACATTAAGCCTTGGCGGTCGAATGAGTTGCTTTGTTCGTTATATTTCGCAATAGAGTTTTCAACTATACGACTTTGGTTGAAGTCGAAAATGCCGTCGTAGTATTCTTTAATACAATCATAGGACGTTATGTCTTGGTACTTTTCCAGCAAACCTTTAGTCTTGTTAATTCTCATGGCAAGGTCGCTTCCCTTGCGATATGTTTCGTCAATGTCAAAAACGTACACATAGCCCTTGTCATCTTTACCCTCACGATTACATCTGCCCCCTGCCTGCAAAATGCTGTCTAATCCTGAAAGCTGGCGGAAAACTGTGTTAAAGTCAAGGTCAACGCCTGCTTCTACAAGTGAAGTTGAAACTACTGTGATATGCTCGCCATTTTCAAGCTTATTTCTTACTACTTCTATGACACGGCTTCTGTGGGCTGGGGTCATATTGGCGGAAAGGTGATATTTTTCACCTTGAACAAGGCTATAAAGCTCTGCCGCTGTTTTCTTGGTATTCACAACGATCAGGGCATTTTTACACCGAGAGGCATTTTCTGCAATGGTTTCAAGAGTGGTTTTGCCCATGTCTTTATATTCGCATTTCTTGAAATACTTAAAATTGGTTCGGTCGGTAACAAGCTTATTATAGTTCACATCAGGCAGGAACTTATCAAAAAGCTTAGAATAATCTGGCATTGTGGCGGAGAGAAAAAGGGCTTCGCTGTTAAGATACTTTGTTATATAGCCCACAGCTTTAAGGCAGGGGCGAAGAAGTTCTGTTGGAATAAGGTGTATTTCATCAAAAACTATCACGCTGTCACGGAGATTGTGGAGCTTTCGCAGTGCTGAGCCTTTATAATGGTATATGGATTGGAAAAATTGCACGCTTGTGGTGATTATAAGTGGTGCGTCCCAATTTTCGCAGGTCCTTTTGAGCTTCTCTGCGGTTTTCTTTTCTTCCTCTGTGTCGCCGTCATAGGAATAGTTTGAATGGTGCTGTAGGACAGGGAGAACGTCGCCGAACATTTTTTCAAACTTATTAGCGGTCTGTTCTATTATACTTGTGTAAGGTATGACGTATATGATTCTCTTCTTTCCGCTCTCTAAGGCTAGTTTCAAACTACATAAGGTTTTTCCGCTACCTGTTGGCATATCAAGAATTGAAATATGACTTTTATTGACCGAATTATCAAAAGCTTGTTGCTGGATACGGCTTCTTGCTTGCCTTAACGGGTTATCTGACGGCATATCACTTAATTCTCTGTTCAGTTTATCAAGTGCCTTTTCAAAATCACCGCTCATGCCACGTTCAACATTTTTATTGCAAAATATTTCGGTATCGAGAAAATCTGCGTCTGTCAGGCAAGAGAACACGTACTTGGTGAAAAAGGCGTAACGCTCGATAAGCTCGGTGGGGTCTTTTGTAGAAAGCAGTTCATTACGCAGCGGCGTTCTTTCTTCCTGAGTCAGTGTGGCAAAGTCTATCTCAGTGGTGTATGCACTGTAGTCATTATCGCCCGTGTATTCATTTTCTCTTTTTAAAGTGCCGCTGAGAGTCGGGCTGTCGGAATTGTCTGCGCGTGTGCCGCCGTCCATAAGTCCTGTGTGGTGTCCTGCGATGCAATACTCCATAAGGGGTGCGAAACAATCGTTTTTATCTGCAAGATTTTTATACTCTATCGCTCCGCAGGCAGCGTGGCTGAATTTTACTTTGTCATCATCAAGCCGTTTCTGAAAGTTAATAGCATACTTACCTATATCGTGATAGAGGCTCGCTTTTTTCGCAAGGGGTTTCAAAAGATCTACTGAAAAGTCCTCCGCCAATTTGCTTACGCCTATAAGGTGGGCTTTTACAGTTTGCCTTTCACCATCCTCACGGGTGTGTGCGTAATATTCCATGGTCATTCCTCCTTTTTTAGATAGACAAATCTATCTATATTTTTATTATAGCATACAATTTAATACTTGTGGGGAAAATTTTTGTACACATAAACAAATATTTGTACAAATTATTATATTTTTATTATAATACATTATAATATATAGGTCAACATAAAGCATTCGACATTTTCAAAATTCGACTTGATTATTATTTAAAAATGTGTTAAAATTAAATTATAAGTAAATTTGTATTTTTTTAAAATGTTATGAGAGGAATTTATATGAAGTACAAACTTTTATACAATAAGATCACAGTAGTGGCTCTTTCGGCGATGTTGTCGCTGAGTGCTGTATCATGCGGTAAGCTTGACACGAGCAAGCTTGACGGAAACGCTTTGACCGTGACCGAAACCGAGAGCAAAGCGGAAGTCAAAAAAACTGAGGACAGCTCCAGCAAAAAAGCGGTCGAGGTGAATGAAGAAGAAAAGGAACAGCCAAGCTACACCTGCTCGCTGGTTTGCGTGGGCGACAACCTTATACACGACAACATTTATAATGAAGCGCTAAAGCTTGGCGGTGGTGAAAAATATGATTTCACGCAGGCTTATGAACACGTTACAAAGTACATAGAAGGCACTGATGTGGCTATAATCAATCAGGAAACGCTTGTTACAGACAGCGTTGAACCACAAAGCTATCCTATGTTCGCATCGCCAACTGCTGTGGGCGACAAAATAGTTGACATGGGCTTCAATGTGGTTTCTATGTCAAACAATCATGTTCTCGACCAAGGTGAAGAGGGGCTTATAAGCTCTCTTGATTACTGGGACACAAAGGGCATTGTGCATTACGGTGCTTATCGTTCGCAGGAGGACGCTGACACTATCAAGACCATGGAAGTCAACGGCATAAAATTTGCTTTTCTGGGATACATGGAGCACACCAACGGCAATTATCTCAGCGGTGACGGTGCTCAGGTGATATATCTTGATGACGAGGACAAGATAAAGGCTCAGATAGAAGAGGCTGACAAAATGGCGGACGTTGTTGTGGTTTCATGTCATTACGGCACAGAGATACAGAACGAGCTTAACGAACAGCAGACGGAGATAACACCTAAGCTTGTGGAGTGGGGTGCTGACCTGATAATAGGCACGCAGGCGCACACTATCAGCACTTGCGGATATCTTGACAAGCCTGAGGGCGGACAGGCATTCGTTTACTACGGTTTGGGCAACTTTATTTCCACTATGTATGACACAAAGTCGCTTGTAGGACTTATTGGCAAGCTCAATGTTGTGAAGGACCCTGACACCAATGAGGTGACATTCGAGAACGTTAAGGCGATACCGATAATATCGCACTTTGAGGGTGATTCATACTATGGCGATTGGTACAACTGCACTGTTTATCCTTATGCGGAATACACTGACGAGCTGTTTGCCAAGAATTATGTTGAGGGCTTCACTCGTGAGAGCGTGAAGCAATGCTTGTCTTACATACCTGATGAGTTTCTTAGTATTGAGTAGTCGGGGCAATATGTAGGTGATGGCGCCCTCGACGTCCCGTTTGCAAAGTTGATTAAGAATATGATGTTTCTGCGGACGACTTTTATGCCGTCCGCTTTTTTTGGGTATTGTGTAAAGGTTTACATATATCTTAATAAATTTATATAATGTAAATATCAATTCATGAAATGTTTACACTAAAATATGCTCAATCCATTAAAATACTTGCACATATCACTTTTTTACTATTGCAATTTAGGCAAATATGCTATAAAATATACATAAAGGGGGAGGAACTGACTTCCCGATAAAATTTTCATTTTTTTATATTCTGAAAACTATTTTAAATTTACAGGAGGGTTTATTACATGAAATTTGCTGACGGTTTCTGGCTCAACCAGAGAGGCTACGAAGTAAACTATGCAAATCAGGCTTTCGAGATCGAAGAGATCGAAAACGGATTCCTCGTTGTGGCAACACCTTTCGTTGTATACAACAGAGCTATGATGCTCGGAAGTGCTAACCTTGAGATCGCTTACACTTCAACTCAGGAGAACTGCGTAAAGGTAAGCATCACACACCACAAGGGTCATGTTGACAATGGTCCGCACTTTGTTCTCGAGGACAAGGGCTTCAAACCACAGGTAACTGTTACAGACAAGGAAGCCGTACTTGTTACAGGCGACACAAAGCTCGTTGTTTCTAAGGAGAACTGGAGCTTCACATACTATTATAAGGATAAGAAACTCACAAGTGGTGGCTGGAGATCGACAGGCGTTATTTTTGAGAATGCTTACAAGCAGCAGGCAAGACTTCAGACACAGCTCGACGACACATTCTGGAGCTACCCTGCCGATCCTACAAGAACATACATCAGAGAGCAGTTCGACACTTCTGTTGGCGAATATTTCTACGGTTTCGGCGAAAAGTTCACAACATTCACTAAGAACGGTCAGAACGTTGAGATTTGGAACGCTGACGGCGGCACTTGTTCCGATCAGTCTTACAAGTCTATCCCATTCTATCTTTCTTCAAAGGGCTACGGTGTATTTGTAAACAGCACTGACAAGGTTTCATATGAGGTTTGCTCTGACACTGTTTCTAAGGTATCCATGACAGTTCCAGGTGAGAGCCTTGAATACTATGTATTCGGCGGTGCTAACCTCACTGACGTACTCAAGGGCTACACTGACCTTACAGGCAAGCCTTCACTGCCGCCTGCATTCTCATTTGGTCTGTGGCTCACAACTTCATTTACAACAACATATGATGAGGAGACTATCACATCATTTATCGATGGCATGGCTGAGAGAGATATTCCTCTTCAGGTATTCCACTTTGACTGCTTCTGGATGAAGGGCTTTGAGTGGTGTAACTTTGAGTGGGACAAGTCACAGTTCCCTGACCCACCTGCAATGCTCAAGAGACTTCACGAAAACAAGGGTCTTAAGACTTGCGTATGGATCAACCCATATGTTGGTCAGCGTTCAAAGCTCTTTGACGAGGGTATGAAGAACGGCTACTTCATCAAGAAAACTGACGGCTCTGTATTCCAGTGTGATGAGTGGCAGCCTGGTATGGCTATTGTTGACTTCACTAATCCTGAGGCTTGCAAGTGGTATGCAGGATATCTGAGGAAGCTCTGCGAAATGGGTGTTGACACATTCAAGACTGACTTTGGTGAGAGAATACCTACAAGAGATGTTGTTTACTATGACGGCTCTGACCCTATCAAGATGCACAACTTCTACACATATCTTTATAATGAGTGCGTATTCAATGTACTGAAAGAATATTTTGGAGAGAACAAGGCTTGTCTGTTCGCACGTTCTGCTACAGCAGGCGGTCAGAAGTTCCCTGTTCACTGGGGCGGAGATTGCTCAGGCAACTACAACTCAATGGCTGAGGTTGTAAGAGGCTGTCTGTCACTTTGTATCTCAGGCTTCGGTTACACTTCACATGACATGGCAGGCTTTGAAGCTACTGCTACACCTGACATTTACAAGAGATGGGCTGCGTTCGGTATGTTCTCATCACATTCAAGACTGCATGGTAACCAGTCATACAGAGTGCCATGGCTTTTTGACGAGGAGTCCTGCGACGTTCTGCGCTTCTTCACAAAGCTCAAGGGCAAGCTCATGCCTTATCTGTGGGCTCAGGCAATCAAGACACACGAGGTCGGCGTACCTGTAATGAGAGCAATGGTCATCGACTTTGCTGACGACCCAACTTGCCTGACGCTTGACAGACAGTATATGTTCGGCGACAACATTCTTGTTGCTCCTATCCTTAATGACGAGGGTATCGCTGAATACTATGTTCCAGAGGGCAAGTGGACAGATATTATCACCGGCAAGGTTCTTGAGGGCGGCAAGTGGTACAAGCACAAGTGCTCATACTTTGAGATACCTGCTCTTGCTAAGCCAAACAGCATTATTGCATACGGCAACTTTGAAAGACAGATAGAGTATGATTATCTTGAGGGCACAACATTCACTATCTACGAGCTTGAAGTCGGCAAGAGTGCAGTTTGCCCTATTTATGACACTGAGGCAAACAAGGTATTCGAGCTGACAGCTACAAGACACGGCAACAAGATCGAATGCGAATACACTGACACAAAGGCAAGCTTCAAGATCGCTGTGGCTAACACAGACAAGACTGTTGAAATTGCTCCTAACTTCAGCGGCAAGGTAATTATTGAACTCTAATGACTAAATAAAACTATCGCTCCGAGATATCGGGGCGATTTTTTTGCGTTCACACATAAAATCGGGGCAAAAGAGGGTAAAAATTCTGTATATTTGCTCTTGAAGAAAATATGAGATCGGGGTATAATATAGATAGTACGATTTGAGGAGTAATTTTATGAAATCAAGAATACGAAGTGCTATAACGAAAAAGATAATCGGCATAAATATCAGTTCGCAAAAGCGTGATATCATTGAAGATATTGCTAAAAGCGAAAATGCGGAGGCTGTTTTCTTTGACAATGAGATAATGGGACAGCAGGTGGGATATCTTTGCGGTTTCAAGGGCTTTGTCAGGTCTGAAAAAGAGGGCGAGGACATCACGGACGAGTGCCTTATTTTTTCGGGTATTGACGGCAGGAGCCTTGACCCTATACTGAAAAAGCTCAGGGAAAAAGGAGCTACGGTGAAGTTAAAAGCAATGGTCACATTGCATAATCAAAAGTGGAAGGTGGGCGAGCTTATAAAAGAGCTGAGGCGTGAACACATTTACATGAACGGAGGTGACAGAGATGAAAAGTAAATACAAGGCTATTATTTACATTATTCTGTCGGCTTTTTCGTTTGCATTCATGTTCGCATTTGTGCGGCTTTCGGGAGACTTACCGACGGTTCAAAAGACCTTTTTCAGAAATTTTGTGGCGTTGTTTTTCGCTATCGGAGTGCTAAAGAAAAACCACATACGCTTTCACATTGATGGCAAAAAGAACAATGCGGTCATTTTTGTGAGGGCGCTTGCTGGCACGCTAGGAATGCTTGGAAACTTTTATGCCATAGATCATCTTGTGCTGTCTGACGCTTCCATGCTAAACAAAATGTCACCGTTTTTCGTTATCATATTCTCTTTTATTTTCCTTAAAGAGCGGCTGACTTTCTTTCAGGGCTTCACTGTAATTTGTGCATTTATAGGAAGCTTGTTTATCATCAAGCCGAGTTTTCAGAACGTGAACTTCTTCCCTGCCCTTATCGGTTTTCTAGGAGGAATGGGAGCGGGACTTGCTTACGCTTGCGTAAGATACTTAGGACAGCATGGAGTAAATGGTGCGGTGATAGTTGCATACTTCTCGGGATTTTCCTGCTTGTTCACCCTGCCATTTCTAATATTAGATTTCCACCCTATGACGATTTTCCAAATACTTTGTTTATTGGGAGCTGGCGCAGGTGCGGCAGGCGGGCAGTTCGCTATAACTGCGGCATACACTCACGCTCCTGCAAGGGAGATATCGGTTTATGATTACTCGCAGTTGATTTTTACCACGATTTTGGGATATTTCCTTTTTGGAGATATTCCTGATGGCTGGAGCTTTCTTGGATATTTCATTATCATTGCAATGGCTGTGCTTGTTTTTCTTTACAACAACGTATGGCACAATGACAGCGAGGTCAAGGACTGACAAAAAGGTAAACAAAAAGAGCGTTTTTACTTTCTCGGTAAAAACGCTCTTTATTATTAATATTGTAGTTTAAGCTCCGCCTGCGATAAATCTCTTTAGATCCTGTGGGTTTACGCACTTTTCAAGCGCAACGTCCATGGAGATCGTTCTCGAACGAACGAGCTTTGCAAGCTCCTGATCCATGGTCTGCATTCCTGTTGCTTTACCTGTCTGCATAGCTGAACCGATAAGATGCACCTTATCGTCACGGATCATAGCTTTGATAGAGTCTGTTGCGTTGAGTATCTCACAGCAAGCTACACGGCTTGTGCCGTCGAATGTACGGCAAAGTGTCTGAGTACAGATACCTACGAGAACGGAAGCAAGCTGAGTTCTGATCTGATGCTGCTGGTGAGCAGGGAAAACGTCGATGATACGGTCGATAGTTGACGGTGCGGACGTTGTATGAAGTGTACTCATAACAAGATGTCCTGTTTCAGCGGCGGTAACAGCAGCTTCGATAGTCTCGAAGTCACGCATTTCTCCTACGAGGATAATGTCCGGGTCCTCACGGAGAGCAGCACGGAGAGCAAGTGAGAAGCTCGGTACGTCAGGTCCGATCTCTCTCTGGTTTACCATACATCTCTTATGAGCGTGCATATACTCGATAGGGTCCTCAATAGTGATGATATGAGCTGATTTATGGATATTTACATGGTCGATCATTGCGGCAAGAGTTGTTGACTTACCTGAACCGGTAGGGCCTGTTACAAGCACAAGTCCACGAGGTCTCATTGAGAACTCTGCAAGGATAGGTGGCAGGTCAAGGTCGGTAAGGGTCGGGATATCGTTTCTCAAAAGACGGAGAGCGATGGCCGTGTTTCCTCTCTGACGATACACGTTTACACGGTGACGGAAACCTCTCGAAGATACATATGTAAAGTCGGTATCAATATGGTCTTTGATAGACTGACGCTGCTTATCTGTACACATATCCTCGCATATTTTGAGAATTTCAATCTCGGTCATATCAGGATATGAGGAAAGCTTTCTCAGGTTACCGCCCTGTCTAACTATCGGCGGAATACCTACGGTGAAGTGCAGGTCGGAACAGCCAAGGGCTCTTGCTTCATCAAGAATTTTGTTAATGTCGATTGCCATTAGAATTTACCTCCATATATTTCTTTTTTATACAGCATATGTTACACGGATAAGTTCGTCCATTGAGGTCTTGCCTTGCTGAACAAGCTCTGAAACGTTGTCACGAAGCAGGTGACAGCCCTCTTTCTTTGCAAGCTCCTGAATTTCGTCAGCTTTTGCTCCCCTTGTGATAAGAGCCTGCATAGACGGTGTTGCGAGAAGGATCTCATGGATAGCGGTTCTTCCCTTATATCCTGTGTTATTGCACTTTGGACAGCCACATGGGTCGTACACCTGTACTGAATGGTCAAGACCCATAAGCTCATTTTCTTCCTCAGTTGACATTCTAGGCTTTTTGCACTCAGGGCAAAGCACCTTTGTAAGACGCTGAGCAACGATACCGATAAGTGAGGTTGCGACCATGTATGCCTCAACGCCCATATCCACAAGTCTTGTTACGGTAGAAGCGGCGTCATTGGTATGAAGTGTTGACAGAACAAGGTGTCCTGTAATAGCTGCACGGATAGCGATCTCAGCAGTTTCGGTATCACGCATTTCTCCGACCATTATGATGTCAGGGTCCTGACGGAGGATAGAACGAAGTGCTGCACCGAATGTCATGCCTGCCTTTTCGTTTATCTGGCACTGGTTTACACCCTCTATCTTCTTCTCGACTGGGTCTTCGACAGTGATAACGTTGTTGCTTGGTTTAGATATTTCGCCAAGTGCGGCGTAAAGTGTGGTAGATTTACCTGAACCTGTAGGGCCTGTTACAAGGACAACTCCCTGCGGCACTTTCAGGCACGCCTCAAATCTCTTATAGTTATAATCTGTCATACCCAGGTCGGTTATTTTTCTCAGTGACATATCACCTGTTGCGAGGATACGGAGAACGACTTTTTCGCCGTACACCATTGGAAGGTTAGATACACGGAGGTCAAGAGTTGTGCCGTCAACGACCTGTGACATACGGCCGTCCTGCGGGATACGCTTTTCTGCGATATTCATACCGCTCAAGATCTTGAAACGGGTAACAAGCGAAGTATGAAGTGCGGCTGAAAGAGTCATAAGCTCAATAAGGTCGCCGTTTACACGGATACGGATAACGGTTTTATCCTTGAATGGCTCGATATGTATATCCGTTGCGTCCTGACGCTGGGCGTTCTCGACGATAGCGGTAGCAAGTTTAACGATAGGAGCGTTCTCGATTCTCTCCTCGGAGATATCCTTGAGTTCTTCAAGGTTAAGTTCTTCCTCTTTTTGCTTTGTAGCTTCGTCAACAACGGAGTTAACCTGACCTTCTGAGTACATCTTACCGATTGCACGGTTGATAGATGACTTTGTGGCAAGGACAGGTGTTATGCTACAGCCTGTGATAACACGGAGATCCTCGAAAATATAGAAGTTGATAGGGTCATTAGTTGCAACGGTCATACGCTTTCCTATTTTGCTGACTGCGATGACGTTATACTTTCTTGCAGTTGCCTCCGGTATCTTCTTGACTATATCAGGCATAAGCTCAGTATTATCAAGGTCGATATAAGACACATTCAGTCGCTCGGCGAGAACCTGACAGAACTGAACATCGGTAACGAGCTTCATGTCAATAATGACATCACCAAAAAGTCTTCCCTTTTGCTCCTTCTGTTTGGCAAGGACTTCCTGAAGCTGTTCTTCAGTTATAAGACCTTTCTGTACCAGATACTGACCGATAGGGCCGTTTCTCATATATATTACTCCAATCCTCCGCATTGATTTAGGGATCCGACGCTGCGGAAACGTCTGCTGCGGTGCAAAAACCGCAAAAAAATCATATTATCTATTGTAATCTTCATGAAAGTATGATAAAATTAATATATTAACTAATGAATCCAAAGGAGGATCACTGTGGATAATTTAACCTTATCATACATAATCATTTATGTATTTGTGTTCATCTTCGGAGCGTGCATAGGCAGTTTTCTTAATGTCTGCATATACCGATTGCCGAAAAATGAAAGTCTTATCAAGCGAAATTCTCACTGTATGACCTGCGGTGAGCCGATCAAACGGCGTGACCTGATACCGATAGTAAGCTGGTGCATACTTCGTGGAAAGTGTCGAAGCTGCGGTGCAAAGATATCGGCAAGATACACTATAGTTGAAACGCTGAACGCACTGCTTTACTTATGGGTATTCTACCATTTTAATGGAATTTTCAATCCTCTGCGTGCGGCACTTGTCTGTCTGTTATTCTCTGCTCTTATCGTTGTATTCTTCATGGACTGGGACACTCAGCTTATCAACACATATGTGGTGATATTCATAGGTTTGCTTGGTATTGCAGAATACATCTTCTGCAGAGATCAGACGGGACTTACGCTTAAATCACACTTGATTGGATTTTTCATTGTGAGCGTGCCTTTGCTTATTATTTGTCTTATCACACATGAGAAAGCAATGGGCATGGGAGATGTATATCTCATGGCAGCCGCAGGGCTGTTTCTCGGAATGCAGGGTGCTTTGGTAGCGCTTCTTATCGGACTGATAACAGGCTCGATCGGTGGACTTATCCAGAAGCACCGAAGCGGTGATTCAGTATTTGCATTTGGTCCATATCTCTCCATAGGAATTGCTGTTGCAGCTTTGTACTCAGAGCAGATCGGTTCATGGTACATGGACTTTACTGGCCTTAACGAGATGATGAACGAAGCAATGCTGATAATAAGATAATTGCACAAATTCCGCAGTTTGATACTGCGGAATTTTTTTGCTCAAAAAATCCTCTTAATAGAAGTTTTCTGTTAAGGGGATTTTTTCAGCAATCAGACCCGTGGTGGGGTCTGATCGTGAAAGACTATAAACTACATCTTTACATAATATGTTTTTCCAAGATCACTGGTTGTAAGAGTAACATTAGTAAAGGCATTATCAATATTTTGCCACTCTTTTTCCCAAAGATTTACACGGCAAGGAACGTTATAAGGAATTGTTGCAGTTATAACATAACGAACTTCTCTGCCCTTATACTTAGAAATATCAATATTAGAATTACCAGTAAAGTTGTCTACAATGACTTCATTATCCGTTTCGTTGACTATCTTAGCATTCATATTACAAAAGTATCCATACATATAGGAATAATTATTACCTGCACTACAATCAATTATAATGGTAACTCTATCCGACTGACTGGTAGGCAAAGATGGCTTTTCAACAAATACAGCTTCAAACACTGTATCTCTAGTAATTGTAACACTGGTTATCTCGTCTGATGTACCTTCAACGACCCACTTAGAAAAAACCTTATTAGCGTCTGACGAAACAGGGGTAGCTCCTGGATAATTTGCATACTGTCCATCAGAAACATAAATAGTTGAGGCATTTATTAAAGAACCATTTAATTTAAACTCAACCTTATGCTTGTTCTGTACAACTGGAACGAAAACAACTGAGCTATCTGTAATAGAAACATCAGTAAGACCCTTTGAGTTATCTGATTTGTATACCCACTTAACAAAATCCTGTTTTATAGTATCCATGTCAGTTGGAATTCCCGGGTCATTTGCAAAGTCGCCATCATAGACTTTTGTTGTTGTAAATGTAGAACCGTTGATATTCTCAAACGTTACATTAAATTGGGCTTTCGGTGCAACAGGCGGATAAACACAGGAGAATACCATATCCTTATTTATTGTTATACCTGTTGTAAAATCAGCAACGTTATTCTTGCTGTCTACCCAATAAGGTGTGCCATAGCCTGTTCTTTTTGCCATGGTTGGCGGCGTTTGATAAAGTGTGCCTGCCTTGACCGACTTAGTATCTATCTGTTTACCACGAAGCGTTGGTTCAGGGTCGCTTGCAGAGTAGATAAACTTTACACTGTATGTTTTTGAACTTGAAACTGTTGTCTTATCGTAGAAAATATAAGTATATGTGTTTGAAGCGTCAAGGCTGTAATACTTTTCCTGCTGAGCTGTGCAACCTGCAGGAGCAGTAGTTGCCTGAGGATATTTGTCATAATCAGGAGTTAAAGAGAAATCTTTATAGTCATGAACTTTGTATGAATCGCCTTCATTTATGTTAATATTTGTAAGATTTACTGCTGCGTCCTTTTTATACTTTGTTTTCGTAAAAGTATAGCTTCCGTTCTCATATGTTGGCTGATAGGCTGTAAGAGAAACGTCGAGAGTACGCATTTTCTCAATATTGCTGATACTTGCACTGATATCAAACTTATAATTGTCGTAAAAATCAACACCTCTTGCAACAGCAGAATTATTAAAATTTAAGCCCTCTGTATTTACCTTACCTACATTGAGGATACAGCCTTTTGCACCCATTCTCTTTGCGGCTGTATCCGTGTCGCTGCCTGAATAGTTTTTCAGACTATAGCCACGAAGATTATTATTGTCAATAACGATACAGTTTGAATAGGTCACACCGCTTGCACCGATAGTACCAGAGTTTGAAACATCAGGCACACCAATATAATCTTTAAGCACAAGAACATTGGTCGAATATCTAAGCTCATCATCAAGATAGTCTATAAGACCTGAACCTATGATATTGCTTTCCATTGTTGCATCAGCGTCATGATAAACGTTATTTGCAGGTTTGATCATATTAAGGATAGCTCCGAGGATCACGCCGAAAATCGTTACCACAACGATAAGCTCAACAAGGGTAAAACCCTTGCGGTTTTTATTCATTTTCAAGATCCTCCCTCCTTATGGTGTTGATTGTGCAGCGTCATAGTCGGCCTGGTTTTTGTAATCAGAACCACCCATATAATGGATAACTACATAACCTGTAGCTTTACCTGACGCATCTTTTTCAAGATAATGGTCAAAGGTCGCATCTGTGATCTTAAATGCAGCTGCATCGGCTGTTGGAGCGCTGCTGTAAAGATCAGATGACTGTGAGAAGCCGAAATAATCGCTTCCTGTTACGCCTGAAAGCACAACGCCAAACTGCTGATTTCCACCGTCACCGATAGGGATAAGAAGTGAATTTCCTGATGAGTTATTATTTACATCAAAGAACTTTCCGCCTGTAAGCTCAGGAGTAAGAGCATAGAAATTCATATCTGCCCCTGAATTGTTATAAAACTTTACCCAGTAAACGCTCTTTTCAGGATTAGGCGTAATGTTTATGTCCTTACCCTGAAGAAATTTGAGCTGATAGCCTGCGTCTTCATCAATATTATTAAGCTTTGCTTTAAAGCCATAGGCTGTAGTATTGAACTTTATGCCGCTTCCAAAGTCTGCCTCAAGGGCAAACTCATTTGTAGTTTTGCCGCTTGAAGAGAACTTGTTTACCTTCAACTCGTTCATATTGACGGTCTTGTTATCATTATACTGCTCGGCATTTACTGCCTGAGTATACATTTCATTGTTGCGGTAGTAGTTTTCAAGATTCTGTTTTTTAGCCGCAACAGCAACTGTAACAAGCATAGCTGACATACCTGACAAAAGTGCCATTGCTATGATGACCTCTACAAGAGTCATACCCTTTTTATTTTTGCTGTTCTTTTTCATGAGTATACTCCTTTCAATTAATAGTGATCATATCTGTCAAGAGTATATCCGAATGCTGAATCGTCCTTACCGCCCTTCGCATTCTGCATTACAGAAGTAGTTGAAGGCTTAGTGTATACATAGAACGCTGTATTGGCATTACCAAAGCTGTTTGCGATAACTACACCGACTGCACAGCACTGAACGGTCATTTTTCCGCCTGCTGAGTCTGTAACATTAAGTCCACTAAGACCACTTGTTGCTATATTAACCATTGCTTCTGGTGAGTAGAATGAACCCTGGAAGAAACTGTTGTTTGTGGCGCTAAGCGTTGTATTCTCAGCAAATAAGAAAATGATACTGCTGTTTGATGGTCTGTAAGAACCTGCAACGTCCACTGATGTTGGATTAAGGATGAAGCTGCTCTGTGGAGCACCAGGATTACCCTTAGTATTTTTTAGTGTATCAGAGTTATACATACGAACATAAGTGTCATAATCAAATATTTTCAAGCCACTAAAGTTATAGTTACATGCGCTTGAACCCGAATGCTTGGACTTGCCTGTTACTGAGTCGATACCATTAAGTGTAATAGCACTGCCTGAGTCTGAAACAAAATAGCAGTTGTATTTTCTGTCACCTGTAGTTGTATCAATTATAGTTGAACGATTTCTGACAACTATAGTTGGAGACCAGCTTGAATCAAGACTAAGACCATTTTGAAGTCTTATAACAATATCGCCTGAAGAATCAGAAACATCAACGAGGATCCTTGAACCATTGCCATAATCATTGAACGAAAGATCAGATGCCCATGTACAGCTTGATGTTATTCTCAATTTGTAGCGGCTTGTAACTGGAGTCTTAGCTCCTGTTCCTGTAAGGTCTATTGGCTCAGTAAGCGTGTAGTCAACATTATTCCAATAGCTTGGATCGCTTGCAAAGGTATTGAAAGTTTTAGTGTTTTTGCCATTATAGAAAGCCTGATATTGTTCAGAGATCGTTGTCACATTAGTATCATTGCTCATGAAGAAATCTTCCGGATAATATACATAGGCATCAGCAGATACTGGTATCTGTGGCTTTGCGTCACGACCTGCTTTGCTAAGAACAGCTCCTTCATGAATATTTGAAGCCTGGCAGACGATCTTATCTTTACCCGTGATAGTGCCGGTAACATAAACAGAGCCTGTTACCTTAAGTGACTTTGTGACATTAAGATCACCCTCGACATAGAGAGAGCCATTGATCGTCTGACCATTTGCACCAAATGTTGCATCGCCATTATAAGCACCTGCGCCCTTATAAACGTAGAAGTTACCATACTGTGTATAGTCATTTCCGCCAATGTTAGCTTCACAACAGAACAAATCGACATCAAAACCTAAAGAACCAACGTCCATATGGTTTGAAGTGGAGAGCTTCTGACCGATATTAACATAGTTATATCCGTCTGCTCTTGCCATTGTGGAGTTGATGTGGAATTCATTTGAAACATCAAGGTTTTCAGAAATTGTAACAGTTGAACCCTGCTTTTCGTCTACAAGACTAGGCTTGAGCATGATAAGAGGCTGTGTTGAAACCTCAAAAGAACCATACATAAGATAAGAACCATAGATACTCGTATTGTTTGTAAATCTATAGACCTTACCAGTGGTATTATTGATACCAGCCATGTCACCGATAACGTTAAGGTTATCATAACCTGCGCCGCCGTTACCAACAAGCTCGATAGTATTTGTATAGTCGGCAGGCTTTGGATCTGTGCGAATAGAGATATGTGCTGCTACCTGTTCTGTCTTTCCAAGGTAAGTAGTTTCACAAGTAACAACGATGTATTTGGCACTTGTGCCCTCTTGTGCTACAGTTATCTTGGTAGTACCGATATTATCACTTTTACCGTCTACGCCGTTATAGCTTACGTTAGTGGTAGTACCCTTACCGCTGTTGGCGCTTGCAAGCTTTTTAAGGTTTTCGATAGCCTTTTTCTGCTGAGCCTTTGCCGTAGGGTCATTGGTTGGAGCAGTATCAGTTTTTATCTGATTAATAAAGCTTTCAAGAGTAGATGAAGCTGTCAGATAAGCCTGTTTGCTCTTATAGTTATCATTTGTTTTTGTCCTGTTTACCGAAACAAAAGAAACAGTTGCAGTCAAAAGTATTGACAGCATGAGCATGACAGCAACCGCTGTGAAAAGCACGACTCCGGGTTTGTTTCTTTGTTTCCTCTTCGGAGTATTCTTCATATTAACCACCTTTCTTAGTTTTATTATCACTTATGCTATACTTTTTTCATTTTACACAGGTTGATTACTTATATAAAATTTTTAATCATTATATAGCACTAATTGGCAGGATAAGAAATATTCCTTATCCTACCAAATAGTTTTCTCTTAGCTGGCAGAAGGATCAGCAAGCTTCTTCAAAACGTACATATTGAGTGTCATTGTACCGGAGATCTCGCTTTCGTTGACATTCTCAATGTTAACATTCTGGATAACCATGCTCTTTTCGTTGTTTGTCGTCAAGTTGTCAGCAAAATTCTTGAAACCTGAAAGCGAGCTTTTGAACTGAATGTCAAGGCTATAGTAACCTATTGTCTGTGCAGCTGTTTCATTGGTATCAGCTGCATTTTCATCTGTGTTTGCGTCTGCAGCTGATGAATCAATTGTGCTTGCATTATTGTATTCATCTACCTTAGTGTCAAAATCAGTAGCTGTTGCTGTTGACTCATAAGCAAAAGGCGAAAGAACTGTGCTGCCGTATGATGAAATAGTCATATTGGAGTTTTTGATTTTTACATCATCAACATTAAAAAGCTCACGAACCTTATCAGTAGCCTTGTATGCTACTTGATAATCATAGAAGTTAGCTGCGACCTGTGAGGTGCTTGTATAAAGTGTCTGAATCTCAGCGGCAAGGTTCTTATCCTTGTCTACCTGATCTTCAAGCTCGCTGAGCTGAACCTTTGCTGATTCCAGATCACTGCTTGCCTGACTACACTCATCAATGGCAGGCTTAATAAAAAGCATAAAACCTGCAACAATTATAAGCAGTACGAATACTACTATCAAAATCATTTTATCACGATAATTCAACTTCATAATTATTCACCCTCGCCCTCTTCTTTAAGATAAAGTGTCAGCGAATCAAGCGTTACGCCTGAGCTGCCGTCTTCACCGATCGAATATCCGTTGTATCCTACATCTTCCTGGAAGAGTCCTGTACCCACAAGGGCATCGATTGCTGTTTTTACATCTGACTGATCATCAAGCTCAACCTTAGTAAGTGTTACTGTACCAGCTTCAAGGTTATATGTAAAGCCTTCATACTTGAAAGAGCCAAGAGCTTCCTTGATATCGTCAAACATCTCACTTGACACGACCGGAAGTGTTTCAAGAGCTGCATTTGCTGATGTAACATAGTTTGAATAATCCTGCATGATCTTCATCTTATTGTGAAGTATCTGGTTCTGGGCGATCTTCTCATTGCAAACAGCTATCTTATCATTAGTCTTGTCTATATCTTTCTCGATAGAACTCTTCCTGAGATTAATAACAAGTGTTGCACCTGCGATAAGCACTGCGGCTGCCGCAGCGAAGATACCGCCTGTCATGAGCAGCGAACCCATTCCGCTGTTGCCGCCCTTACCTGTGGACTGATCGACTTCGAGGAGGTTGATCTTCTCTGTAGCCTTGTTTCTCTTATAGAGAGCACCGATAGCATTAGCGAATACTGTAAACTCGAAGTTCTCGAAACCTGTGATCTGAGCAGGCACACCGAGAACGGAAGCCTTTATATCAAGACCGTCAAGAGCGTCAACGAGTTTGATGTAGTCCTCGATAAAGCCATAGAGAATAACATTTTCAAGTCCTGAACCTCCTCTTGCCTTATTGAACTGCTCCATTCTGAAGATGTTCTCATTAAGAGCTTCAGTGATATAATCGTCAGAATCATAATCTTCTTCTGAGATAGGAACGTATCTGGCGAATGCCATCTGTCCATTCTCAAAAAGTGTAAGACCAAGGAAGTTCTTATCGATCTGGCAAACCAACAGTGGCATTTTCTCCATGTTGGACTTGTCAGCAAGAACGATTCTTGCGATAGAGTTACATCCGATGTTAACAGATCTGAGGTTCATGCCCATAATGTTATAAAGCTTTCTGTAGCTTTCAACTATCGTACTAGGGCAAGCTGTTGCAAGTACCTTCACTGCACCAGGATTATCCTCACCTGCTTCACCTACTACTGTATATGAGATAGAATACTCATCTGTGATACCCATTTCCTGGCTCATATGGTTCTGTACCATAAGCAGGAACTCATTACCCTTTGCCTTTGGAACTACAAGCTCCTTGAATACGATATTGCTCGATGAAAAAGTAACGATAGCGTCCTTATCCATCATGTCCTCAGCCTTGATCTGAGTGAGCAGTAACTCAGACAGACCTGAAAGGTTGATGACCTCACCATTAAGGATCATATCCTCAGGAACGTCTACCTGCAAAGATCTCTCGATCCTTATCTTGTTAGAGGAGTTATCACCTTTAACAATGTTGATTTGTCTATCAGAAATATCAAATGATAGCATTTATTCCTTCACCTCTTAAATTATTTTTCAAAACAAATATCTTCCCTCTCCGTTTTAAAGGAGAGGAGATATTTAAAATTAACGAACATAAAATGCAGACCCTTAGTTTTCCAGACCTGACAATGAACCGTAGAGCAGTGGGAAGATACCCGCAAGGCAAAGACCGATCGCAACACCCATGAATACGATGAGCAATGGTTCCATAAGTCCTACAAGTCTTGTAACGGCTGCGTCTGCTTCTTCCTCATAGTAGTCAGCAGTTTTCTCAAGGATCTCATCGAGAGCACCTGATTCCTCACCGACATAGATGATGGAAGTAAACATTCCTTCAAATATCTCTGTTTTTGCAAGTGACGCTGAAAGCGGTGCGCCCTGCTTAACTTCATCAACTACCTGAATGAACATCTTATCAACATAAGCATTTCCAAGTATTCTTGACGAACGTTCAAGACACTCTACCATTGGGATACCGCTTGAATAAAGTGATGAAAGAGTTCTTGCGAAACGACCCTCGTAGATCTTTACCATAAGCTTTCCGGCGGCAGGCATCTTTATCTTTATGTAGTCAAATTTAAGTCTGACTGACGGTACTTTCAAGGCGTATATCCAACCGAATATCAAAGCAACGACCACGATAAGAATGATATACCATTTTGCCTTGAAAAAGTCACTGAATGAGAAGAGAGCCTTAGAAAGTGCAGGCATCTGATCCTCTGGCATAAGACCTGCAAATATAGGCATGATGAACGTAAACATACCGATTACCATGACGATACAAAGAACGCCAAGTATGATAGGATAAGTCATCGCACTCTTTACCTTATTGTTCAGCTTGTTTGAGTTTGCATAGTAATCGCTCAGACGCTGCATTGTCATATCGAGCGTACCTGAGGTCTCACCTGCGTCTACCATTGAGATGAAAAAGTCCGGAAAGCTTCCTCTTCTTGTATCGAGGGCCTCGGTAAAGCTCTGACCTTTCTGAACATCGTCATAAACGCTTCTCCAAACATCCTTTGCACCCTTATTCTCCTCTTCCTTATAGAGAATGTCGAGCGCTTTAACAATGGTAAGACCCGATGTCATCATTGCCGCAAGCTGACGGCAGCAGAAAGCAAGTTCCTTAGTATTGAACTTGTGCACAGATTGTTTGCCTGCACCGCCCAATGCTTCTGTATAACTTATACAGAAAAGACCTTGTTCGTGGATCTTGTCCAGTACTTCCTGTGCATCCTCAGCCTCATAGATACCCTTTATGGTTTTTCCCGAGGTATCCTTAGCAACATAGGAAAATTTCTTCATAATATGTAGATACACCTCCACTTATTTATACATTTTGTGCATTCATAACAAAAAACTTTAAAAATACACAAAACGCATTTTTATAATTATAACATTATTTTCATCTTTTCGCAAGTGATTGAGTGCTTTTTAAGCGTTAATTTATTTACAAAATAATCTTCACAAATTTATCGAATTTGTACAAATAGAATAATTAAACTAACATTTTAAATAGTATTTAACATTTAAAGCGAGTTCATACAGATTTCTGATAGTAAATACTCTAATTTATGTTCAAATAATACAATTTATACTTTATTATCTGTCTTGCCCGCACTAAAAGATTTCATACTTTTGAGAATGACAGGATGCTTATGAACATACACTTTATAGGCTATCAGATAGAAACAATAGGCCGCTGCAAGAAGAAGTCCTATGCCGAGGATCACGCTTACAAGGTAGTTCATGCCCACGCCTTCATTCAGCCATATACACGGATAATAAAGCACCTTATAGAAGATATCTCCCTTGCCCTCCTGACTGAATGAATCCCTGAATATTGCAGGAATAAAATACACTAGAAGCATAAGAAGATACACTATTGTAATATTGACCCAGCTCCAATTTTCATATGCGGCATGGCGTTTTCCGTCGTCATAAAAAAGTCTTAAGAAAAATATAAGCATGACCGCAAAGCCTATAAATGAGTCTACATTACTATTTGTCATAAAGCTTTTGAAAGCAGATGTGCTTGACGGAAAGACCGTAACCAGAGCCGGTATCAGCACAATGCCTGCAAAGGCTGAAAACAGCGTAAGAACGATCATTATCCCAATTCTCGACAGAATGTACTTTAAAAATTTTATTGCCTCCATAATTACCTCCGCTTTATTCTTTTACTTATAAAGTCTTTATGCTTTACATCTCATATTACACGATAAAGTTTTCAAACTTTACATCTTTCAATTATCTGACATAGTTTTATCAAAGAGTTTATCCACAAGCTCTCTTAGATACATATTTTCTGTACGCTCAAGTTTAGGGTCTGCGTTTCTGATAAGCTGTGCGGCTTCCTGTGCTTTTCTTAGTATATCCATATCCTGTGACATATCCGCTATCTTCAATGCAGGAAGGCCATGCTGTCTGCTTCCGAAAAAGTCACCGGGACCTCTGAGTTTAAGATCTTCCTCAGATATCTTAAAGCCGTCGTTAGTCTTGCCCAAAATTTTAAGCCTTTTCACGCTTTCCTCATTCACGTTGTCTGTAATGAGGATACAACTTGATTTATATTTACCTCTTCCCACACGACCACGAAGCTGGTGAAGCTGGGAAAGACCAAATCTGTCGGCATTTTCTATTACCATTATTGCCGCATTAGGCACGTCAACTCCTACCTCCACAACTGTTGTGGAAACGAGCAGGTCTATTTTATGCTCCTTGAAGTCGTTCATGACCTGTTCTTTCTGAGCACCGCTCATTCTGCCGTGAAGAAGTCCCACAGTGTAATCTTTAAACGTACCCTGAGAAAGCTTTTTAGCATAGGTCTTAACGTCCTGCAAGTCCATGTCACTTTCATCTATCATCGGACAGACTATATAACCTTGTCTGCCCTCGTCAAGATATTTTTTCACATAGTTAAAAGCACGCTCGCGAAGCTTTCCTGTAACGGCATATGTTTCAACGGGCTGTCTGCCCTTAGGAAGCTCTTTCAGTACAGAAATATCAAGGTCGCCGTATATCATAAGGGCAAGAGTTCTAGGGATAGGCGTGGCTGACATAACAAGCTTATGGGGATTTTCACCCTTTGAAGCAAGTGCCGCACGCTGTCCAACGCCAAAGCGGTGCTGCTCGTCTGTTATGACAAGGGCAAGCTTTTTGAACTTCGTTGTCTGCTGAACAAGAGCGTGTGTTCCCACTGCAACGGCGTATTCACCGTTTTCAAGCCCCTCTTTCACAAGCTTTTTCTGTTTTGCGGTCATAGAGCCTGTGAGCAGTGCCACCTTTACGCCAAGCGGTTCAAGGAAGCCTTTCAAGGTTTCATAATGCTGTTCTGCAAGTATCTCAGTAGGCGCCATTAGTGCGCTCTGACAGCCATTTTCATACACAAAATATGCCGCTCCTGCCGCAACTGCGGTCTTACCCGAGCCAACGTCGCCCTGAACGAGTCTGTTCATAGGCTGTTCTTTCTGCATATCTCTGATACAATCCTCTATAGCGGTTTGCTGGCTGTTTGTAAGGATAAAAGGCAGAGCGTTATAAAAACTGTCCATATCCTGCGTTTTCAGCACAAAGCCGCTTTTTTCA
Organism: Ruminococcus bicirculans (ex Wegman et al. 2014); assembly: GCF_000723465.1. Taxonomy (GTDB): domain Bacteria; phylum Bacillota; class Clostridia; order Oscillospirales; family Ruminococcaceae; genus Hominimerdicola; species Hominimerdicola aceti. The sequence continues at coordinate 225,190 of NZ_HF545617.1, read as the reverse complement.
CGGCTTCGGCTTTTCATAAGCTGCATACCAAGCTGCAAAACAAGAAGCTCGTCAAAGACAAGGCGATTTTTCGCAAGCTCGCAGGTGTGCATATCTTTTGGAAAATGTATATTCTCCAAAGCATATTCAAGAGAACAGAAATTATACCTTTGCATTATGCTTTTTGGCAGCGGCTCATAGATATTCTTATTAAAAACATTCAGGGCGAGCCTTACTGTTTTTCTGAGCATTTGCTGACTAAGACCCTCTGTGAGGTGATAGACAGGCTGGACTTTATCTTCAGTATCGGCAGAAAGTATCACAGGAGAATTTATCTCTTTTCGCACAAGGTTTCCTGTTATCCTGCCGCAGAGGTAATACTCTTTATCCACTTCAAGCTGTTTATACATATACTCGCTGTTATAGATAACTATTACAAGGTCGGTGACATCATCGGTAAAAATGACTTTGTACACTGACAGACCCTTTCTGATACGGGCTTCAGGGAGCTTTTTAACTACTCTGCCCTTTACTATGCAAGGCTCGTTAGTTGGTGCGTCGGCTATGGGAACAGGCGAGGTATAGTCAATATAACTTCTTGGATAATGACAAAGCAGGTCATATACTGTCTTTACGCCTAATTTCTCATAACATTCGGCACGTTTTTCCCCAACGCCTTTTAGATACTCTATTGGTTTCTCAAGATCTTTTAACAAACCCTCACCACCTGTCAGCTTTTACTCCACTTAATACGATTATATCATACATCACATAAAAGGTCAATGACTTTTATTCAAATCATACATATTTACGCCATTTTTCCTGCACGTTTTGCATTTTTACACAAAAAAAGAACAGATGAAAAAATCATCTGTCCTTGATAAAAACTATATGTTATTATATTTTCTCGCCAAACTCAGAATACTCAATAGAAGCTCTGATGAAATCTCTGAACAGAGGGTGCGCTCTGTTTGGTCTTGACTTGAACTCTGGGTGGAACTGAACACCAACGAACCATGGGTGTACATTCTTTGGAAGCTCTACTATCTCAACAAGCTTTTCGTCAGGTGAAAGGCCTGCAAGCATAAGACCCTTATCTTCAAGAAGCTTTCTGTATTCATTATTGAACTCCCAACGGTGACGATGACGCTCACGGATAAGATTCTGTGGTGCTGAATAGATCTCAGCACATCTTGAATTGTCTGCAAGCTTGCATGGATAAAGGCCAAGTCGCATCGTGCCGCCCTTTTCTGTGATATCCTTCTGTGAATCCATGATATCTATAACAGGATATGGAGTGTCACCAAACTCGGAAGAATTTGCCCCTTCCAGTCCTGCAACGTGTCTTGCGAACTCAACAACAGACATCTGCATACCAAGGCAGATACCGAACATTGGTATCTTATGTTCTCTTGCATATTTGATAGCTTCGATCATGCCCTCGATTCCTCTGTCACCAAAACCGCCCGGTACGATTATGCCGTCGCAGCCGTGGAGCATTTCAGCTACAGTGTTCTCATTGAGATTTTCAGACTGTATCCACTTGATATCAACTTCTGCGCTATTCTCAAAACCGCCGTGACGGAGAGCTTCTGCTACGGAAAGATAAGCGTCCTCAAGCTCAACATACTTGCCAACAAGACCGATAGTTACTTTCTTGTTACAGCTATGAACTCTGCCTATCATTTCCTGCCACTCTTTAAGGTCTGGCTGTCTGCACTCAAGCTTAAGATGATGACAAACAACATCTGCAAGGCCCTCTTTTTCAAGCCAGAGAGGCACTTCATAAAGTGATGGTGCTGTAAGATTCTGTATAACGTCCTCTGCTCTTACGTTGCAGAAAAGACCTATCTTCTGCTTCATATCCTCTGGTATCTCCATTTCAGAACGAAGAACAAGGATATTAGGCTGGATACCGATAGAAAGCAGTTCCTTTACGGAATGCTGTGTAGGCTTTGATTTAAGCTCCTTTGAGCCTGAGATATAAGGCAGCAGGCACACATGTATAAATACGGAATTTTCTCTTCCAAGCTCGATAGAAGCCTGTCTGATAGCCTCGAGGAATGGTGTGGACTCGATATCGCCAACTGTTCCGCCGATCTCTGTGATAACTATATCTGTGTCAGTTGATTTGCCTACTCTGTAAAGACGATCCTTTATCTCGTTGGTGATATGAGGAACGACCTGAACTGTGCCGCCAAGATAATCTCCTCTTCTCTCCTTATTAAGAACTGTCCAGTATATCTTACCTGTGGTAACATTTGAATTGATAGAAAGATTTTCGTCGATAAATCTCTCATAGTGACCAAGATCAAGGTCAGTTTCCGCACCATCGTCAGTTACGAAAACCTCACCATGCTGATAAGGTGACATTGTGCCTGGATCGACATTTATATACGGGTCAAATTTCTGAATGGTAACGCTGTAGCCCCTTGCTTTTAACAATCTTCCCAGTGACGCAGCGGTTATGCCCTTTCCAAGACCTGATACTACACCGCCTGTTACAAAGACATATTTTGTAGGCATATCATTTTTCCTCCATATATCAAAAATAAAACACAAAAAAATCAGGTGAGATCATGTGGACACAACTCACCTTTTCGCTCTTACTAATATCATAACAAATTTTTATACAAAAGGCAAGTGTTTTTTCTATTTTTCTCTGAATTTTTTATAAATTATCAAATAGCTGCAATAATCTCTTGTAAAATTGTTGCAAATTAAAGCGGTTTTATTTGATTTTATAAAAATAGAGGTAATTTTAAAGTCAAATTCGTACGAAATTTATGTTGTAATTTGAGGTAAAATAGTATATACTATTATTGTATTATGCTTAAACGAGCTATAGACTTCCGGCTTGCTGACTTTAATCGGAAACGAGGTTTATTTTATGGACAACGACAACAAGAACACCTCCAACACTCAGGGAGATAAGGATTTACAGTCGCTAATATCCAATGCAATAGAAAATAGAAAGATACTTGATGCTTCAAACTCAAACGGACCTACGGGGGTCATACCTATCCCCTCAAAGGAACAGCAGAAAGCTGATCCGATACATGAGTCTGATCCAAAGCAGGATAAGACGCCAAAAAAGAAAAAAGGCTGGAGCAAGAAGAAAAAGACGGGTATTGCTCTTGGAATAATATTTGTAGTATTCATTATTATAATTGCCATTATCGTAGGTTTGTTTTTCCACTACACAGGAATGCTCGACAGAACTAAAGACACTAAGATAAATTCAGGCAAAGCGCCTATAAATTCCAGCGAGCTTACAAGTGAGGCGGATACATTTGACGCAAAGGAAAAAGAGGACGAGCTTAAGGCTCAGCTACAAAAGCAATCCTCCAAGATATCCAGCGAGGACGTAACGAACATTCTGCTCATTGGCGAGGATATCCGTGATACAGAAGAGGAGAGCCGTGGAAATACTGATGTTATGATGATAATTTCCATAAACACCAAGAACAAGACTATTACAATGACCTCCCTTATGCGTGATATGTACATTTACATGGCGCAGTTTGACGAGGGCAACAGGCTCAACAGCGCTTACTGGCACGGTGGCTGTGAGTATCTTGAACAGTGTATTGAGGATTATTTCGGTATCCAGATAGACAGATACGCAAGAGTGAATTTCTACTCGTTTATAGATATAGTTGAGACTGTAGGTGGTATCGACATGGAAGTGTCAAAGGCTGAAGCCGAGGGCATGAAGAAGCCGATGGCCGAACAGAACAAATACCTTAAAAATAAGAAAGGCACTGACTATATAAGCAACGACATATTTGCGGGCAAGAGTGATGAGGATAAGGTAAAGCTTCATCTTAACGGAAATCAGGCACTTGCGTTTGCAAGACTTAGATATGTAGGAAATTCCGACTATGAGCGTACCGAACGTCAAAGACGTGTTATCTCAGAGATCATAACCGAATCCAAGAAGCTCAGTCTTGTTCAGCTTGACAAGCTTCTGAACAAAGTCCTTCCTGAGATAAACACAGACCTTACTGATGGTGAGATCGCAAATCTGCTCCTCAATGCTTTTGACTATATGAAATATGATATCCAGCAGCTTAGAATACCTGCTGACGGCTATTTCACAAACGAAGTCATCTATAGCATGGACGTGCTTAATCCGGACTTTGCCGCAAACTCTGCGTTCATTCAATATATAGTTTACGGCAGTTGTAAAAACATTGACGAAGCTATCAAGCAGTATCAGGAAGAAAATGCTTACAACTACAGCTATGACACTGGGTATTACGGCTACTAACTGAATAATTGATATCCGCTTTCCTTTTGGGAGGGCGGATATTTTTTTGCTTCGTGCAAAAAAATATAAAAAAAATGGTTGACAAATACCCATAAGGGGTATATAATATATATGTCGCAAAAGATACCCCATAAGGGTATTTGATATAGTAAGGAGGCAAAAAAACATGGACAACAGAAATGATAAAGAACTGTCATGCGGCTGCTGTGATACTTGCAGGCACAAGCACACTCCCCGTGATGATAAGGAAATAAAACAGCTAAAGAATAGGCTAAGCAGAGTTTCGGGACAAATAAACGGCATTATCAAAATGCTTGACGATAACCGCTACTGCGGAGATATACTCATTCAGGTTGCAGCGGTTGAAAGTGCAATGCAAAGCTTCGGCTATCTTATTTTGCAGGAACATATGAAGACCTGTATGACAGAGGAGATACAAAGCGGCAACACTGAAGTTGTCGATGAAGTATTAGAGCTTATGAAAAAGCTTAAATAGAAAGGCAAATATCTATGAAAAAGTTAAAATTCAATGTAACTGGCATGAGTTGTGCAGCGTGTCAGACTCATGTGGAAAAGGCTGTGAGTAAGGTCAATGGCGTGATGGACGTAAACGTGAACTTGCTTGCAAACAAAATGACGGTGGATCTTGACGAGGGCGTAACTAACGCTCAGGCGGTCATAAATGCTGTTGAAAGTGCAGGATATGGAGCAAGCGAGATAGGCGACAAAGAAAACAAAACTGCATCACCTGTTGCGGCGGCTCAGGACGAAAGTAAAAAGATGAAGAAACGCCTATGGTGGTCTGTGGGATTTTTGATACCGCTGTTCTATATTTGCATGGGACACATGGCGAACATACCTTTCCCCCCTATTTTTGCAGGGCACAAAAACATGATGATATATGCACTCACTCAGCTTTTGCTCACAGTGCCTATCATTGCAATAAACTTTCACTATTTTTCAAACGGCTTCAAAAATCTTATCCACCGCTCTCCTAACATGGACAGCCTTATAGCTCTTGGTGCGGCGGCTTCATTCATATACAGTGTTTACGGCACTTACAGAATGGCTTACTTTATGGGCAGGGGCGACCTTGGTTCAGCACATGAGTATATGATGAATCTATATTACGAGTCATGCGGCATGATACTCACACTTATCACTGTGGGAAAATATCTTGAGGCTCGCTCAAAAGACAAGACGGCTAATGCTGTGAACAAGCTTGTGAGCCTTGCGCCTAAGACGGCAGTTGTTATCCGTGACAGCGAGGAGATGGAAGTTCCTGCGGAGAACGTAATGGTGGGAGATGTATTCCTGCTCAAAGCTGGCTGGTCTGTGCCATGTGACGGAGTTCTTATTGATGGGAACTGCACTGTTGACCAATCTGCACTCACAGGCGAGAGCATACCTGTAGACAAGGCAGTGGGTGACAGAGTTATGAGTGCAAGCGTATCGACTGGCGGTTTTGCTAAGGTAAGGTGTGAGAAGCAAGCTAAAGACTCAACACTTTCACAGATAATCGCACTCGTTGAGGACGCTTCCGCTTCAAAAGCGCCTGTAGCAAGGCTTGCAGACAAGATAAGCGCTGTGTTCGTGCCTATAGTTATAACGATAGCTCTTATTTCACTGGCAGTATGGCTGCTACTTGGCTATAGCTTCGCATTTGCTCTTAACATGGCAATATCAGTGCTTGTTATATCCTGCCCATGCTCATTGGGACTTGCAACGCCCACTGCAATAATGGTAGGAACAGGTAAAGCGGCACAGTTCGGTATCCTAATAAAATCCGCTGAAAGCCTTGAAACTGCTCACAGCATTGACACTGTTGTTCTTGACAAAACAGGAACTTGCACAGAAGGCAAGCCTGAGCTTATTTCAGCGCAAGCGTTTGGTGATTTTGATGTTTCAGAGCTTAAAATGCTTTGTGGCTCGGCAGAAAGCGGTTCATCACACCCACTTGCAAAGGCTGTTACAGGCCACTGCAAGACAAATGGCATTGAACTCTCCCCTGCTGAAAGCTACACAGAAACAGCAGGCGGTGGTATATCGGCTGTTGTTGAGGGCAGAAACGTTCTTATCGGTAACAAGCGGCTTATGGATAACAGCGGAGTTGACGTTTTAGCGGCAGAAAAAACCGCCCACGCTCATGCTGACAATGGTGAGATACCACTTTATGTAGCGATCGACAACAAGCTTGCAGGCATTCTGTTCATTGCAGACAAGATAAAAGAGACAAGTGCAGAGGCTATAGAGGGCTTCAAAAAGGCAGGCATTGAAACTGTAATGCTCACAGGGGACAACGAGAAAACAGCTAGAGCAATACAGAAAAAGCTTGGCATTTCACAGGTAAGATCACAGCTTATGCCTGAGGACAAGGCTACGATAATCAAAGAATTGCAGGAGCAGGGCAAAAAGGTAGCCATGATAGGCGACGGAATAAATGACGCTCCTGCCCTTACAACGGCAGATGTTGGAATAGCTATCGGTGCAGGACAGGATATTGCTATCGAGTCGGCTGATATCGTGCTAATGAAAAGCGATCTGAATGATGCTGTTACGGCTGTCAAGCTCAGCAGGAGCGTTATGAAGAACATCAAGGAAAACCTTTTCTGGGCGCTTATTTACAACTCGCTTGGTATTCCGCTGGCGGCAGGAGTATTCTACGGCTTGCTTGGCTGGAAGCTCAATCCTATGTTCGGTGCAGCGGCAATGAGTTTAAGCTCAGTTTGCGTTGTGACCAATGCGTTAAGGCTCAATCTTTTTAAAAGTGGCAGAGAAAACAAAGCCGCAAAGGCTGAAATAAATACTAAAACGGAGGACGGAAAAATGAAAAAGGTAATGAAGATCGACGGCATGATGTGTTCACACTGCACAGGCACAGTAACGAAGGTGCTTAATGCGATAGACGGCGTTACAGCAGATGTTTCCCTTGAGGACAAGTGCGCTTACATCACACTTGACAAGGACGTGGCTGACGAGGTGCTTTCTAAGGCGGTAACGGACGCAGGGTATAAGGTAAAGGGGATAAAATAACGCAGATATTTTATCTCACGCATAGTAATTGCGTATATGTAAAAACGGTGGAGAGTGTTTGTCATTCTCCACCGTTTTATTATTTACGCTATTCCGTTTTGTCATCGGTTTTCTCTGCCGTATCCTCCTGAATTATCGGCATTTCGACTATCGCCTTGAACATATCTCCATCTATTTCGATATTGAAGATACCACCGCAGGCTTCCGTGAAGCTCTTTGATATGGATAATCCCAAACCGCTTCCGCCGTCTGTTCGTGACTTATCCCCTCGCACAAATCTTTCAAGTATCTCTTCCTCTGTGAAGTTTATCGGCGTTGCCGAAATGTTCTTCTCGGCAAATACTATTCTGTCCGCTTTTTTGTACACATCAAGGAATATCCTTGTGCCGTCCATAGAGTGGTTCAGAGCGTTGTCAACAATGTTTTGGAACACTCTGTAAAGCTTGTCGCCGTCGCCCATTACCATTGCGCTGTCGGCATTTATGTTTATCTTTACTATCTTGCCACTGTCAGCTATCTTGTCCTCTGCGTCTGCGATGCACTGATTTAACAGCATCACAAAATCAAGCTTTGTTAGGTTTACATCAACGCCGCTTGTGGCTTTTGCTATGCTGAAAACGTCAGACACAATGCCTTTGAGCTTCTGCGCCTTTTTATCAAGTATCTTCACATAGCTCGAAGCTTCATCGTCAAGGTCCATTTTCTTCAACAGGTCGATATAGCTGATAATGGAAGTCAGCGGTGTTTTCAGGTCGTGTGAAACGTTTGTCACAAGCTCTATTTTCAAACGCTCAGACTGTATCTGCTGCTCCACCGACTCTCTCACCTTATCCTGAACTGAGTTGAGTTTTTCAGATTCAGCATACACAGGCGAAGTTTTTCTTATCTTGCCCTCATAAGGCTTTTCTTCTCCAAGGCAGTTTATCTGTTTGCTAAGCTTTGAAAGCTGTGAGAAGTCACGGATATCTAACACAATCAGTATCAAAGCCACAACAAGCAAGAACAGCTCAGATTCTGCACTGGAATAATAAGCGTATTCCCAAAACAGTATAACGCCTATAGCTATCGTTCTTATGGATAGTTTCACACCAAGCGGAAGTCCATGAAAATAGTGATAGAGGGAGGTTTCCTTATACTTGCGCCATAGGAACTTACATGATCTGCAAATAAGGCTTTCTTTGAATAAGCTTCTTGTCTTTATCTTGCCAACAAACTCCATAAGCGAGCCGAAGCCTGCAAAATATGCCAATGCAAACAAAGCTACAGCAAGTATATTTCTGAAAACGGAATTAGCCAAAGCATTGTCAAAAATATTTTTTGTGATGCTCACATAATAATTCCAGCAGGCGCCAAATACAAAAGCAAATGTAATAGCCAGTACCATTAGGATAAGGTAAACTTCCGTAGGCACTTTTTTTAGAAAATTGCCTTGCTTCCAGCGTTCAACGCTCTCAGGCTCTGCATTATATGCACAGATCAGGAGCAGATAACACACAAGCATAAATTCAATAACGCCAAAAACGATCACAAAAAGCTTGGCACGATACATATCATTCAAAGCCTCGGTGTATTCCTTTTCCATTGCCGTAAGCTTTTCAGCTTTCGGTGCAAAGAATACCGTTATACCTGAATCGTCATTGTCTGTCGCTTTGTAATCAGGCAGGTCATAGAGGTTTTCACATTTTGCCCATGTGTTTCCGTAATCGTCCTCATAATAATATATGCCGTTGTCATAGTCATAGTATTCATTGCCGTCATCAGTGTCATAATCGTCACCAATTTCTTCATCTTCAAGCCTGTCGGAATATTTCAGACCGTTTTTCAAATCAAGACCTTTAATAACATTATATCTTGAGTCTACATTATAGAAAGCGATTGGATCATAATTGCCGTAATTGTAAAAATATCTGCCGTAGTTATCATAATAACTTCCTCCTACGGGCACAAGATTGTCGGCATAAAACTCTTCTGTCACGTTATCCTGATACTCCGCTGTATTGTAATAGTAGTCAACTATCTGTCCTGATGAAGTTCTGTCGCTCATGACCTCGTTATCACGGCGGAGTATATAGTTTTTGTGCGACGATTTAAAAGCTTTTATCTTATCCGTTTCGCTGTCATAATTTTCTATATCTTTTATATTTGACAGATATCTTGTTTCGCCATTTTGAGTAATCCCCACATAGTAATCAAACTGACTATCAATAAGCTGGATACCGCTTTCTGTTTTTTTGTATTTATAGCGGTTGTAATCAAGATAATTCAGATAGTCATTGAGCAAGTGTCTAGACTGGGTGTAATTCCGATCCTCATCAACATATCTGAGATAAGCCGAAGCTGTAACGCACAGTTCCTCATACATTTCATTGGAAGCCAGCTTATAGCTTTCTGATTTAAGATAAGACTTACTGCTGCTGTCGGCATGGCTGTTAGCATAAAGCACCAAAGACAAGCAAAAGCCACCTGCAATAACGCAGGCAAGCACAAATGCTATAATTCTCATCTTTTTAGCTGAGAATATCTTAAACCATTCTGCCTGCTCAAATTTTCTCGATTTTGTAGCCAATTCCCCACACCACCTTCAAGTATTTCGGCTCTCTAGGGTTTATTTCTATTTTCTCTCTGATGTGACGAATATGTACCATTACCGTGTTTTCAACGGCATAAGCGTCCTCATTCCACACTTTAGAATAGATCTCCTCGGCAGAAAATATCCTGCCTGCGTTTTTCATAAGAAGCTCAAGAATTTTAAGCTCCGTGGCGGTGAGCTTGACAGGTTCTCCGTCAACCTTTAAGCTTTTTGCCTGAGTGTCAAGCTCCAGACCGCCTATTTCTATAATATCCGTTTTGTTTGCCGTGTCGATAGCGCCAAGCTGCATATATCTTCTCAGGTTGCTTCTTACCCTTGCCACAAGCTCCATAGGGTTATAAGGCTTTGTTATGTAATCGTCAGCGCCCATTGAAAGCCCAAGCACCTTATCTGTATCCTCAGATTTAGCGGAAAGCACAAGTATAGGGATATTCTCTGTTGCCCTTATTTTCATCATTGTAGAAAGTCCGTCCAGCTTAGGCATCATGACGTCAATGAGTATAAGCTGTATGCTGTTCTCAGTGAGCTTCTCCAAAGCCTCAAGACCATCATAGGCTTTTATTACCTTATAGCCCTCCATTTCAAGCAGTTTTGCGATAGCTCCCACTATATCTTTATCATCATCTACAACAAGGATTACAGGCTCCTTTATCTCCATATCGGCACGATCCTTTCTTTTACGTTTATTATTATAAGCCACATTCTTTAAAAACAGCTCAACATAATTCTTAATTAAATCTTATTAATTAAATCTTAATGTACTCTCTGATTATATCACATTTTTTCTGACATTACAACAAAAAAAGACGGGCGAAATAAATTCCGTCCGTCTTTATATGGCAAGTAATATTACTTATTCTTTTCCAAATATGCGTGATACTGATCGTTGAGAGTTTTAAGTTCTGAATCAACAGTACCCTTATACTGCTCTTTGAGCTGTGTCCACGTATACTGTGAGCCATTCTCATCTGTCTTCATAACTGAAGTATACAGGTAAGGAATAACAGCTTCCTTAGTATCATTTGTTGCAGCGTCATTATCTGACAGAGTTGTGGAGATGCCATAACCAGGGTCAAATATCTTAGTGAACTTGTCTGTAACAAGGTCAACGTAAGCTACGTTATACATATCTTCTGTCCAGTTAGGATTGTTTACAAAGAACTTCTCCTTCTCGATATCCTTATATGTATCCTGAGTATAAACTATCTTTGCACACTCGAGCCAGCACTTCATAGCGTCATTCTTTGTCGAACCCTTTACCCACATATACGCATTCATGTCGATAGTTGTATAAAGCGTATCAGAGTTAGGATCCTTTGGCATTGGAACTACGCCCCAATTGTCGCCGTCCTTTGGTGAATGTGTACCGGTAGAAGCCCATGGACCCATTGCATAGAAGAGGATATTCTTCTTGAATGCGTCGCCTGCCTGTCCTACCCAATCAGGATAGTACATACCATTCTTTGCGATATCATAAAGCATATCAGATGCTCTTACAAAGTCAGCGTCGTTAAGATTTGAAACATACTCGTCCTTATCAGCGTCATATGTGATAAGGGTCTTACCTGTTGACTGGAAGATAAATGGAGCAAACCAACCGTTTATGCCGTATCTCTCCTCGTCAGCAGCAGCGCCCTCAACATATTCTGACATCATGTCATACCATGCGTTCCAATCCCACTCGCCGTTCTGATAAAGCTCATATGGATCATCAAGACCAGCAGCGTCTATCATAGACTTATCATATGTGATAACAGAACCTGGCAGGAAGTTGATAGGTGCAACAAAGTGCTTGCCGTTGAGAGTGAACTGCTCTGCAACGTCCTTGACATCGCTCCACATAGCACTATCGAAATCAACGATATCATCAACAGGCTGGAACATTTCCTTGATACAGTTTGCAGGGAATGTCATAGACTGCTCATACCAGAACATATCCGGTGGATTGTTAGACATAAGTCTTGCTGCGAGCTTATCATACTTGTTCATTGATGAAGTCTGAGAATACTTGATCTTACCGCCCTTTTCCTCAAAAAGAGTAAGGTCAGTTCTCTTTTCCGGCTCTTTCTTAGTTGGGTTTATGTCAAAATAAGAAAGCCACTCCAACTCCTTTTCCGAACCATCAGGGATAGTAGCAATATCGTCGGTGCTTGCTACCTTTACCTTATCAACATAAGAGCTGCTTGAATCGCCGCCTGATGAGCTACCGCATGAAGCTACGCTCACTGCTGACAAGAGAGCCATTGCACCGGCAATAACACGCTTAGAATTTTTCATTATATATAACCTCCGTAACGGATCGTTTTCATTAGAAAACGTTTCCTTGATTCTTACATAGCTATTATATCACCGAATGTAATCGTTGTCAACAAAGTTACAATCACTGTTACATTCTTTTAAATACTTTTGGTGATTTCAACAAATAATCATTCATTTTTTTGGTGATTAAGCCTACAGCATAAAAAAAGCGGAAACCACATTCAGCCGTTTCCGCTTCATATAAAATGCGATATCTACGCTCTTACCAGCTTATTGATCCGTTTTGCTCTGGAATACTTCGCCACATAACGCCTTGTATCCTTACTGATAACACCGCTGAGAGCAAGCAACGCTATAAGGTTTGGCAATGCCATAAGACCATTGAAGATATCAGCGATCGTCCAAACGGCAGAAACCGTCATATATGGTCCGATAAATACAGCGAGGATATAGAGATATCTGTAGACCATGACCACCTTCATATTGCTGTTAAAAAGATATTCCATACACCTTTCACCGTAATAGTTCCAGCCAAGGATAGTTGTGAAAGCAAAGAACACAAGACAGACCATAAGAATAAATGCAGGTATCATTGACGGCAAGAAGGAGAAGCCGTTCTGGAAAGCGTGATTTGTGACCTCAACGCCCTCAAAAGGCTTGCCTGTTACTGGGTTGATAGCCTCGTAGCTTCCCATCATTACGATAGCAAGACCTGTCATAGTACATACAATGATAGTGTCGATAAAAGTGCCGCACATAGAAACAAGACCTTGTCTTACCGGCTCTTTTGTCTGAGCGGCTGCGGCTGCGATAGGTGCCGAACCAAGACCTGACTCATTTGAGAAAATTCCTCTGGCAACACCCTTTTGTATAGCAATGAACATTGTAGGAAGAGATCCGCCTGCAACAGCCTTGAAGCTGAATGCCTGTTCAAAAATAAGGGCAACAGCGTGAGGGAGCCTCTGAATGTTTATAACAATAAGTGAAAGACAAGCAACTATATAAACGACCGCCATAAAAGGCACAACTACCTGAGAAACACTTGAGATCCTCTTTATGCCTCCGATAATAACAAGTGCGGCAAAAATAGTTATCAAAAGTCCAGAGATTATAACAGCCCATGTATAGTCAGTACCAAAAATATTCACTGTATGTTCCTTTTTAGGATCAAAGAAAGCCTGAACTGCCGATGAGATACCATTCACCTGAGAGAAAGTACCGATACCAAAAAGACCAACGCAAGCGCCAAAGAACGCAAATACCTTTGCAAGCCACTTCCACTTCTTACCCATGCCGTATTCTATGTAATAGAATGGTCCGCCGCAAACGTGTCCGTCAGCGTCCATACGTCGGTATTTGATAGCAAGAAAGCCCTCGGAAAATTTTGTTGCCATACCAAGGAGAGCAGCTATCCACATCCAGAGGAGCGCTCCAGGTCCGCCTGAAAGCACACCAATGGCTGTTGCAACACCGACGATATTTCCCGTACCTATGGTTGCGGATAGTGCGGTGCAAAGTGCTGCAAAGCTCGATATCTCGCCTTTGCCACCATTTTCGTTCTGAAACATAAATTTCAAAGCCTTTGGCAGGTGGAATATCTGAAGAAGCCTTAGCCTAAAGGTGAGGAATATTCCCACAGCCATAATGAGTACGATAAGCGGTATGCCCCAGACATAGCCATCTATCGTTTCAAGTATTTTTGTAAATTTCTCCATGCCTTAAAAAATCCTTTCTTACAGAAAATAGGCAGTTTTTACGGAAAAACTGCCTTATTTCTCCCCTATCTATTTTTACGAAAGTAATTAGTCGCCTGTGGACTCTCTTAAAATTATCCTGTGGTCAACAGTATAATAATGATTATCCTTAGTAGTCTTATTCATGTTCTCAATAAGCTTTGCCACAACAAGCTCGCCCATTTTTGAGCAAGGCTGTTCAACCGTTGAAAGCGTAGGGATTATCCACTCACACATGGATATATTGTCAAATCCCATTATGGCGACATCTTTGCCCACATCAATGCCCATATCTATTGCCTTGTGCATTGCAGAGATAGCAAGCAAGTCTGACACAGCGAAAATCGCCGTAGGCTTCTCAGCAAGTGCATTGAAATATTCAAACGCTCTGCCTCCGCAATCATAGTCATAGGACTCTTTATAGATATATTCATTCTTTATTGCTATGCCATATTCTTTTAATGCTCTTATATAGCCGTTCTCTCTTGCAGTGGAGGAGATAGCCGAAGAGTTCGTTCCGATAAAGCCTATCCTTTTATGACCCTTTTTGATAAGAGCAGCGACAGCGTCAAACGCAGCCTGTTCATCGTCAACAGCAACAGTAAGCACATTTGCACCCTTCACGCCCTCACAGCACAGAGCAACGTTATAATTCTCTGCGAGCTTATTAAGCGAAGCTGCGTCATACTGAGTGCCAAGAAGGATAACACCGTCAACTGTTCTGTTAAAAAGCATATTCATCTGCCTTGTTTCAGCGGTCGAGGTTGAATAGGAAACTGCAGTTATGATATCGTAACCAACTTGTCCTGCATAGTCCTGCATACCCATGACTATCTTTGAATAAAGAGAATGTTCAGAGGTCGGCATAATTACAAGAATAACATTCGTTTCGCACTTTCTAAGATTTCTTCCCAGAAAATTCGGAGAATAGTTGAGCCTTGCAATAGTTTCATTGACTTTTTTTGTTGACTCATCTGATACGTTACAGCTTCCGTTGAGAACCCTTGACACTGTCGCCACTGAAACACCGGCTTCCTTGGCAACATCTTTTATTGTAATGCTCATAGATCTTATCCTTTCTGCGACAGCATACCGCTGAAATAGTCATACCATTATTAATTATAACATATTTTGAACAGTTCTCCAATATACATTCCTAACAAAAATGTAAACGTTTTTTAGGCTAATTTAATTAAGAAGCAGACTAAATGCTTGAAAAAGGAACAATGATATGCTATAATATCATAAACGAATGATTTTTGAAAGGAAAATACGCAATGCTCCATGGTTATTTTGATATACCCACATTTCACTATTTTGAAGAAAAAAACACCTGGTCTGGCAGCAATTACACCAATTTCAGCTACCGCATAGACCCTATTCTCGGCGATGAAAAAGAGCTTTATGTCAGAGTATGGTACGGCACAAAGTGCGTCACGGAGGTAACAGACTTTGTGGCAGAATATCACGAAGAATACTCTGAAAAGGGTCTTGAAAACGTTCTGGCAGACCTGACGAAAGAATTTGAGAAATTCAAACTCATCAGAAAAGAGCTTTAACAACAAAAAGGCGAACACGGTTTCTCTGCATTAGCAGAAACGAACTGTGTTCGCTTTTATTTTTTTGTTATCAATACCACTCGTTTTCCTGAGTATTATAAACGTCAGCAGAAGAATCCGTCTCCATCGGCGTTGTCATAGCATCAGCCACAGATGAAGAATCCTTATTGTTCACAGGCTTCTCAGGTGAGATAAGCTGCTCAGACATAAGTCTTTTGCCACTTTCATCAACAAGACCAACATCAACAGCTGTCTGAACTATACCATCAGCAATAGCTTGTCCATACTCGGTAAGGTGTTCGTCAAAAAGCTTATTGTCGATATCCTCGGTTATAAATCCAAGCTCCACAAGACAGCTTGGCATAACAGTGTCGGCATTTATGTAGTAGTTTACACCGGAATTGCCAACGTAGCCATACTGTACTCCTCTATTTTCAGATATACCTACCTTTTCAAGATCATCAAGTATATTCTGTGCAAGCTTTGTGTCATATTCAGGCTCAGAATTATTCACCCAAACCTCAACGCCCGAAATATCACCGTCATAGCTGTTTCGGTGAAGTGAAACATACATATCAGCCTTGGCGTTATTTGCCTTTGCACATCTTTCGTCAAGCTCAAGGAAAGAGTCATCATCTCTTATCATCACCACATTGACGCCGTATTTTTCGAGATATTTCTGCACCTCAAGTGCGACCTTTAAGTTATCGTCTTTTTCATATCTTGTTCCTGAGGCGTCAGTTGTGCCGCCGTCATAATCACCGTGACCTGCGTCAACACACACTGTAAAGTCCATATTTGAATACTTCGCAGGCTCGTCTTTTTTATCCTCAGCAGAAGAAGCGTCCTCCTTCACAGCGACAGAAGATGTATTATTCAATACCTTGTTTGTTTTTTGCGTATCGTCTCCTTTGATCTTTGATACTACCAAGGCTGTCAGCTTTACCAGACCAGTCACAATGCCGATAAGTATTATCAATGCAATAATAATTCTGTTCCAGTATATTTTTTTCTTTTTCACCCTTCTGACAGGCTTTCGTCCGTAGATCTGTTCAAACTCCTCATCTGAAAGTGTATTCATTAGATCAAAGCTCCTGTAAAAAATTTATCCATTTTAATTATACCACACGCTCAACATTATTTCAAGACTGTTTGTTACCATATTGTAAGAATTTCGTTACTTTTAACGATTTTGCATATCACAAGTCTATTAATATACGCTATCTGCACAATAAAAAAGGGTAAACAAAGACTGACACACAGCCTTTGCTTACCCCATTAAGCTCTTATTTTATTCCACCAATGTTCTCTCGTCACAATATTCGCAAACAAGCGTTGTGCCATCGCCTTTGAACCAATGTGGCAGATACTTTTCGTGGTGAGTGATACAGTTAGGATTTGAACAATCAATGTGCTTATGCACTCTGCCCTTCATAAGCGGCTGCGAAGCACCATCGCCGTTTATAACTGTAAGTATGAGTGCCATTCTGATATACATACCGTATTTTGCCTGCTTGAAATACATTGCTCTCGGGTCGTCGTCCACCTCGATAGCTATCTCATCTACTCTTGGCAGAGGGTGAAGCACGATAAGGTCAGGCTTTCCCATTGAAAGCTTTCTTGTATCGAGTATGTAATTTCCGCTCTGAGACTGATACTCCTCCTCAGAAGCAAAACGCTCTTTCTGTATTCTTGTCATATATAGCACGTCAAGCTCACCGATAACCTCTTCAAGGTCTGTAACTTCTTTGTACTCCATGCCTGCCGCTTCAAGGATATCCTTTACATACACAGGCAAAGCAAGCTCAGAAGTTGAAACTAATATGAACTTATTGTTTGGAAAACATACCATTGCTTTAATAAGGGAATGGACTGTTCTGCCGTTTTTAAGGTCACCGCAGAAGCCTATGGTCAGGTTATCAAGTCTGCCCTTTTCTTCTCTAAGTGTAAGCAGGTCTGTAAGTGTCTGTGTTGGGTGGAGGTGTCCACCGTCGCCTGCGTTGATAACAGGGCAATCAGCAGTGAGTGCCGCAGCCTTTACCGATCCAGCGGTAGGGTGACGCATTACCATGATATCGGCATAACCGGAAACTATCTTTGTGGTATCCTTGATATTCTCTCCCTTTGCAACGGAAGAAGTGGCAGGATTGTCAAAGCCTATTATCGTTCCCCCAAGACGTAGCATAGCGGTCTGGAAAGACATCTGCGTTCTTGTTGACGGCTCATAGAAAAGAGTACCCATTATCTTGCCCTTGCAAGCCTCGCTGTAGGCGGCAGGATTTTGAACTATCTTATGACCGAGATCAAGAAGTTTCAGCCACCAAGATACTGGATAGTCATTAAGATCAATAAGATCAAGTCTGTTTTTTTGCTCACTCACATCAAACACCCTCTCAAATATTCAGACATACATTATGCCGCACATTCCTTGTACGGCATTTTCTTTATTATATCACATCTGTTCCATTTTTTCAAGTACATAGCCCATATTATTTGAGCAAATCAAAATTTGTTTCATCTGCAAACTGGTCGCAGTCATACATAAATAATATCTGGTCATATGCACTCGTATCTGCCACGTCAGAAAGGGTCTTGCCCTCCTCTTTGAGCTTGTCAGGATCTACCAAGGTTATCTCGCTGTAGTGTGGGGTAAGAAACGGCACAAGGGTATTGGCATAGCTTCCTTTGATGATAAGAAGCTTTGGTGCGTCCTCTGCAGTTGTCTTGACCGTTGCCTTAGTAAAGTTGTCACCTTGCAGGAAGATAGCCGTTTTATCTGCTGTTTTCAGTGCAGATCTAAAATAAACAGATTTTGAGGTAAGCACCTGATCTCCTCTGTAAAGCTCCACAGAATCAACAGTAGTTTTATACTTTGAACGGAAGATGTTCACTCTGTCTGCGCCTATGCTGTTATAGCAAAGTTCACTGTAAAGTCCTCCATAATAAGAATTTGAGGTATATTCTTGATCGTAATTGGACAGAACGACCGGCTCAAAACCCAGCTCTTTTATGCCGTCTGCATAGGCAAAATACGCCCCGAAGGAAGTCCACTTTCTATCTGTACGATAGTAAACGTAATTATTTCTTGCAGAATACATAGGAAAAAATGTATCTATAGTGTCTATCCTGCTGTCTAGGTCATAATAGATATTATCTATCATTTCACGCTGGTCTGTGTTTGAAGTATAAGCAGGCAGCTTAGCAGAATAGATACCTGCGGCAGTCGGAGCTAACATAACATATACAGGTGTATCTGTGTTTTCTGAAAATTCATTTATCTGCGAGATATTTTTATCAAGCCTGTCCTTATCAAAATCTGTGATCTCTACAAGACGATTTTTAAGGATATAGATATTATCAAAATTTTTCTTACCAGTCATCACAAACATGGTCGTTCTGAGCGACTTCCAATTTGAGCTTAGAGGAAAATTACTGCTAACATAGGTCTGAACGTTATGTCTTATATCTGAACTGTCTGCCTTTTCACTTTCAGATCCATGTCTGCCCATCACGAGAGTATATGCCGCAAACATTATGACTATTACAAAAAATGCGCTTACTGCGATATAATCAGCAGCCTTTTTCATTAATGTTCACTCCTCCCATTTTATCTCACGAATAAATTCATAGACGAATTACCTCCGCCCACAAGAAACGCTGTACTGATAAGCAGAAATCCTATAGTGAGCATTGGCTCGATTATGTAAACTATATTAGTATTGAGCTGCATTATCCTGCGTTTGAGATATCTGCCGATACCTGTTGCAAAAAAGCCGCAGATAAGATACATCACAACTCCTGTTTTTATCACATACGATGCTAGAACATCTCCTGCAAAGCTTCCCCCGCCGAACATTGCGGCAACATATCCGCAGGCTGAAGGCAGGCTGTCTATCGCAAGAAACGGCAGACCTATAAGAAACAGAACATTCATCACCGCACATCTTACCCATGTCGGCACAGCCGCAAGAATATTTTTCAAGAGATATTCTATTCCAAGCATAACACAAATAAACGCTGCCCACAGCATTGTGTGTCTGCCGTAGCCATACCAAACCGAGCCTGCAAGCACAGACAGTATCAATGCCCAAAGGCAAACGCTGTCTTTACTTCTACATATAGGTCTGTAGAAATAATCTCTCACCCAACTATAAAAGGTGCAGGCAAATCGTTTTATAAGCTCATTGAAGCCTGCTGACATAAACGGCAGATCAAAGTTATCAGGAAGTTCAAAGCCGAGCATTGAACCAATACCCTGTGCAATATGCGAATAAGCTCTAAGCTCATAGTAGAACGCAAAGGAGAAAGCTATTATCCCAAGCCATGCGCAAGCGGCGGAGAGCGAATCTGCACTTACTCCCCTTATGTGCTGCCACATCTCATACATAGGATCCGACAGAAAAAGCTTCTCCGCAAAGCCTATAAGCATAAGCTTTATGCCCTCTGCAAGCTTTCCAGAGGTTATGACAGGTTTTCTAAGCTGTTCGCTTATATCCGAAAATCTGAGTATCGGTCCACAGTAAAAGCATGGGAAAAAGCATATATATTGAGATACCAAAAGAAAATTCTTCTCAGGCTCTATTTCTTCCCTATAAATATCCATGCAGTAGGAAATGCCATGGAGAGTGAAAACGCCCGCTCCCCACACAGGGAAAAGCTTTAGCATTGCGCCTTTGCCTGTGAATATAGACGTCACGTCATAGCTGCTGTGACCGCTTCTTATGAATACAAGAAGCACTGCCATATTTGCTACCACCGATAATATGAGCCATAGCCTTTTAAGTCCTTTTTTGTCTGCAAAGCGGTGGATAAGCCTGCCGCAAAAGTATGATACAACAGCACACACCACCATTGGTATTATCCCCCATGTGGACACCCACAGACACAGCACAACTGTTCCAAGCAGGAACACGGCTTTTCTGAAACGCACCCCTGACAAAGCGTATACTCCCATAAAAACAGGAAGAAAGAAATATAAAAATTCAAGACTAACCAACGCTATTCTCCTTGTCTTTATTGTTTTCTGAGGTCAATTCCTCTATGAGTGCTTGCAAGCTTTCTTTATCGAGCATTGTGTTCACCACTTCAAGCAGCGCATTTGCAGTGAGCTTTTTGGGCAGCGACAGCTTTTCGCACACAAGCTGTCTGAGCCTGCTGCTGTCAGGTCTGCCGCTTAGACCCAGCTCATAAAAGTCAAGCTTGGTCATGAGTTCTCTGTCTGCGACCTTTTCGCCTATAATGCCTGCTTTTTCAAAGGCTTCCCTGATAATATCCGCAGGAACGCCCTCGACCCCTAACAAGCCCTCTTTTGACGGCTCTGTTTTGCGCTTTTCTTTGCCGAATATCTCAGGAACATACACGTTCACGATATCGCCTTTGGGGACGATACCCTTTATATGCCCTCTTATGCGAAAGCCAGCCGTGTCGGAATCAGTAAGAATGGCTATTCCACCATGCTGAGCATAGTATCTTATAAGCGCTGCCTTGTCAGGGTCTTTATAGATACGAAAGCCGTTAGTGACGATTATAACGCCTTCAACTATGGACGAAAGCTTTATCTTATCATATTTTCCCTCAACGATTATTGCCCTTGATATTTTAAGTTTTTCCATTTACTAACACCTTAACGCCATTGACCTTGCAAGCCCCTGCTCGAGGGTGAGCATATCTCCGTCTTTTCCCCGTGACCTTGTTTTGAGCATAAGGTCAGTTTCAGAAAGTATCTCAAGCGTTTTTCTTATACGCTCCGCCGAGATATTTCCGCACTCGGAATAGGCGTTTTTTACTGCAAACTCTCTATTTTTCGCATAGGAAAAATCTTTAGCCACGTCTGCAACGCTCCTGCCAGAGGAACGTGCAAGCTTTGCCCTATAGATATCCGCAAGGGAAAAGCCGATTATTCCTATTATAGCATATGGTTCATAATTCTGCACATCGAGTTCACGCAAACGTGTGAAGACCATTGCCGCATTGCCTCTGAGGATATTTATTGCAAGAGAATATCCGTCCGACTCGATACGCCTGATACAAAGCAAGTCGATATCCTCTCTTGTTACCTCCCTGCCCTCTGCATAAGCCGAAAGCTTTTCAAGCTCCTTGCTGATAAATGCAGTGTCGCACAAACAGAGGTTTGCAAGATACTCTGCGTTGCTTTTTGTTATGGTACAGCCGCTTTTTGCAAGATAGGTGGATATAGACTTTCCAAGGTCGGAAGCCCTTTTGTATTCAAAGTTGCAGACAGTGCCATGCTTTTCGCAGAAATCTGCAAAGCGCTTGTTTTTGTCTGTAAGATACTTTTTGTTCTTGAAAAGGTCAACTCCTGTGGCATAGATTATCACTGTGGTAGTTTCGCCAAGAGAGCCCAGGATCTTTTTCAGGTCGTCCAGATCGTCCTTAGTCACTGCGTCTATATTAAGGTCGTTTATAGTCACCACCACACGTTCAGCCATAAAAGGCAGAGCTTCGCAAGCGTCTGTAAGCATTGGAAAATCAAGATTTTTGCCGTCAAGCTTATGAAAGTTCATGACCTGAGCGTCAGCAGGGCAAAGCTTGTTCACAAGCCTTTTTGTAAAGCTTTCAAGTGCCGCTGTATCATGTCCGTAAAAATAATAAAGGCTGTCGATATCATTCTCTCTTATCGTTTTACCAAGAGCCGAAGCCGTAAGCAAAGCCATAGTCCGTCCTCCTTATCTGCGAATTTTTCATATCTATCATCAATGGGTATTCTTCATCTGTTGTGTCAAGGTTTCTGCTGTTTATGGTGACAGAACCTTTTTCTATAGTGACCACACAGCCCTCGGTGGTAATTTTATAGCCGTCCTCCAGTGCTTCTATCTTAACACCGTTCCAATCAAGCTGTGCGCCTGTCATGAACGGCAGTTCACTGTCATTATCAGGCTCGCCATTTATATAAAATCTGTCAGGTCGTATAGTCATCTGCTCGTTATATTTCGTTATAGTGTAATACTGTTCGCTTTCTATAAATGCGCCCTTTAGCTCTTTTATGCCGTAAAGCTCCAAAAAGCTTTCCATACCGCTGTTTAGCTTGCCCTTACTACCGATATCGAAAACCATACCTTTTGTTTTATCATACAGCACAGCCTGCACTGCATTTCCTTTTGGCATTACAACTATCTTTACCGAGCCTCCAAAAGCAAGAGAAAAATTATACACCGCTGTCCAACATACAAGCATTAGAGCAGTGCAAAAAGCCCCAAGCTTTACTGACTTTCTCAGAAACATGACCGCCACAGGCACAAGGCAGGTAACGAGCATTACAATACCAAGTGGTCTTACTCCACGAGGAAGATAGGCAAAGCTGAATTTTGAAAACAGCTCAGCAAGAAACAGAACAACTTTCAGAAGATACTTTACCACCGTCAGCACAGGATAGGCTATTATTGCCGCACCGCCTGTTACCGCAGTTATTACCGTCAGACCCAGAGCAAGGGTACACACAGGCACCAGCAGGATATTTGATAGTGGTGCAACAAGAGATATCTCACTGAAAAACATTAGCTGAACAGGCATTGTGCAAAGAAGTATCGTCACCGCTGTGACTATTTCACGCTCAATGTTGCCAAGAATATCCCTGCGCTTTACCATCGTCACCGCTTTCGGGCATACAACGCTTATAACAAACGCAGCTGTGAATGACAGCAGAAACGAACTGTCCGCCGCCGCATAGGGCGAAAGAGTGAGTATTACAACAGCGCAAAGGCAGAGAGTATTTGCAGGGTCTGGTCTGCGGTAAAGGAGCGGTGCGGCAGTGACCAAGGTCAGCATAACAGCCGCCCTCACAACGGATACTGAAAATCCTGCAAAGACCGCAAACGCCCACATTGCCACAGTTTGGACGGCAAATATCACACGCTTATCCTTGCTTAGTTTCTGCATTAGCCAGCCTATCATGGCACTTATTATGACCACATGAGTTCCCGACACGGAAAATATATGACCTATGCCACTACGATAGACCGTGAGCTTCGTTTGCTTTGAAAGCTCAGTTTTATCTCCGCAGAGCATTGCAGCGGCAAAACCACCCTCATCTCCGCCTATGATATCGTTTATCAACATGAACATCTTGTCACGATAGTGCATTATACTGCGTAAAATGGTGTTTCCGCCGCCTGTGACTTCTATGCTTTCAGCGGTCGAGCCTTTGAGAAAAACGCCTTTAGGTCTGTTATACTGTTCTGATTTGAAATTGATGCTGTCTTTTATCCTGCTGACCTTTACTGTCGCCACGATATTGTCATAGTAATCATATTCAATGTCATCTGCATAAAAGGTCAGCCTGCCTTTTACTCCCCCAACAGTACCATTGACACTTAGTCGACAGGTGTCAGAGCCTATATAGCTTATGTCGGTTATCTCGCCTTTAACTGTGACGGTCTTTCCGTCTAAAGCTGTCAGTTTATCATAGAAAATGTGAGTATAAGCGGTATTGACTCCCACCGCTATCAGGAACGAAACAAAGCAGAGAGCTATATGCTTTCGGTATCTCTTAAAAAGCGCAAAGGCTGTAATGGCTACACACGCTGACGCAAGTGCGAAAACTGCATTGTTCCTGCCCCAGCCAATGGTACATAGAAAAAGTCCTGCAAAATACGAAAAGCCGATATAACAGCTTTTTCTCACCACTGCCGCCGTCCCCCTTAAAACTAAGGGCGGATAAGAAATTTACCCGCCCGTTTGATTTCTTTAACCGGCTGGCCAAGCAAGTGGTCTGCCTGCAAGAAGATGAAAATGAATGTGGAAAACACTCTGTCCTGCCTGCTCGCCGCAGTTGGAAACAACTCTGAAACCGTCCTTAAGGTCGAGGTCTTTGGCAAGCTTTGCGATAACTTCATAGATATGTGCGATAACTGCACTGTTCTCAGGGGTTATTTCGTCAAGCTTTGAAATATGCTGCTTAGGGATAACAAGATAATGAATCGGAGCTGTAGGAGCAATGTCCTCAAAAACGTATGTCAGCTCGTCCTCGTATATTTTCTTTGAAGGTATTTCCCCGGAAATAATTTTACAAAAAAGACAATCTTCCATTTATCTCTCCGCCTTTCAAAAAGGGGTAGGCTGCACAGCATTTTGCACAGCCTTTGCCCATATTATTTTACAAATTCGCCAACTATTTCGTTTACCTTGTCAAGTGCCTCGTCTATCTTAAATCTGTCACCAATACCAGCCATAGCAGAGTCAGGACGTCCGCCGCCCTTACCGCCTGTGAGTGCGGCTACCTTGCCTGCTATCTTTCCTGCGTGTGCACCCTTTGCCACAGCATTCTTGCCGCAAACTACAACAAGGTTTGCCTTTTCACCGTCAACGCCTGCAACAACTGCAACTGCGTCAGCTTCTCTTGCTTTAAGCTCGTCGCCCATTTTTCTGAGCATATCAGGTCTTGTGTTGGTGAGCATTGCAGTAACTACCTTAACGCCGTTGACCTCATATGGGTTATCGAACAGCGACTTTGTTTTGAGATTTGTTATCTCTGCCTGCAAAGCGTCTCTTTCCTTTTCAAGGTCCTTGACTTCCTGCATGATAGTGTGGCATCTCTTTACAATGTCCAGTGGATTTGCAAGCTTAAGGCTTTCAGCCGCCTGCTGGATAGTTGCGGCTCTTTCCTCAACAAGCTCCAGAACGCCTCTGCCTGTTACGGCTTCGATACGTCTTACGCCTGATGCTACAGAGCTTTCGGAGATTATCTTGAACAGACCTATTCTTGAAGTATTGTCAAGATGTGTACCGCCACAGAACTCGATAGAAGCTGTTTCGTCACAGTCACCCATTGTTACTACCCTTACAGTTTCGCCGTATTTCTCACCGAACAGAGCCATAGCGCCAAGCTTCTGAGCTTCTGCGATAGGCATTTCTTCCATTTTTATATCAAGAGCTTCAAGGATATACTTGTTTACAAGTGCTTCGACCTTGAGCTTCTCCTCTGCTGTCATTGCGTTGAAGTGAGAGAAGTCAAATCTAAGTCTGTGGGCGTCAACGAGCTGACCTGCCTGATGAACGTGCTCACCGAGAACTTTTCTCAGTGCAGCCTGAAGCAGATGTGCGCAGCTATGGTTTCTCATAACAGCATAACGTGTCTTTCTGTCAACAGTGAAGTGAGCCTTCTGACCTACAGCTATCTCGCCCTCTTCAACAACTGCCTTATGAGCGAACTTGCCTGCAACGACCTTCTGTGTGTCAACGACTCTGCACTTACCGCTTTCTGTAACGATAGTACCGATATCGCCCACCTGTCCGCCGCTCTCTGCATAGAATGGCGTCTGTGAAGATACGATATATACTTCATCGCCAGCCTTTGCGTTTTCGATAAGCTCATCATCAGTTGTGATGAATGATATCTCGCTGTCGCCCTCGAGCTTGTCATAGCCGATAAACTCAGTGTGGAAATCCTTGTCTATCTTATGGAAAACAGTTTCATCAGCACCCATATACTTTGTTGCAGCATGAGCGTTCTTGGCTGTTTCTCTCTGCTTTGCATAGCACTCAGCAAAGCCCTCCTCATCACAGGTCATGCCCTTTTCTTCAAGGATCTCTCTTGTAAGATCGATAGGGAAACCGTATGTGTCGGAAAGCTTGAAGCAGCTCTCACCGTCAAGCTCCGTCTTGCCGTCTTTCTGCATCTGTGCGATAAGATCGTCAAGTATCTTCATACCTCTGTCGATAGTGGCATTGAAGTTCTGCTCCTCAGTTGTGAGCACCTTTACGATATAGTCATACTTTTCTTCAAGCTCGTTATACTCACACTTGTTGCAGTCAACAACAGTTTTTACAAGGTCTTTGAGGAAAAGTCCGTTTATACCGAGAAGCTTTCCGTGACGAACGGCTCTTCTGAGCAAACGTCTCATAACGTATCCTCTGCCCTCGTTTGACGGCAAAATTCCGTCTGATGCCATGAATGTTACAGAACGGATATGGTCTGTGATAACTCTGATAGAAACGTCCTTTTTGTACTCCTTGCCGTACTCACAGCCTGCTATCTTACAAACATGATCTCTGATAGCCTTTACTGTATCAACGTCAAAGATAGAGTCAACGTCCTGCATGATAGAAGCAAGTCTTTCAAGACCCATACCTGTGTCGATATTTTTCTGCTTGAGCGGAGTATAAGTGCCGTCCTCATGTCTTTCAAACTGTGTGAACACAAGGTTCCAGAACTCCATGTATCTGTCGCAGTCGCAGCCGACCTTACAATCAGGCTTGCCACAGCCATATTTCTCTCCTCTGTCGAAATAGATCTCTGAACATGGACCGCAAGGGCCGTCTGTTCCTGCCTCCCAGAAGTTGTCTTCCTTGCCCATTCTTACGATATGATCCATTGGAACGCCGGCGTCCTCATGCCATATCTTCTCAGCCTCGTCATCGTCCTCATAAACAGAAATATAAAGTCTGTCCTTTGGCAGTTTGAGTACCTGTGTAACATACTCCCAAGCCCATGCAATGGCTTCTTTCTTGAAGTAATCACCGAATGAGAAGTTACCAAGCATTTCAAAATATGTGCCATGTCTTGCCGTCTTACCAACGTTTTCAATATCGCCAGTTCTGATACACTTCTGACAAGTTGTCATTCTTGTTCTAGGAGGTGTTTCCTGACCTGTGAAGTAAGGCTTCAGAGGCGCCATACCTGCAACGATAAGCAGCAGGCTGTTATCGTTCTGAGGTACTAGAGGGTAGCTCTTGTGTCTTAAGCAGCCCTTGCTCTCAAAAAATTTTAGATAAGATTCACGCAGTTCGTTAAGTCCTGTCCATTCCATAAATTCAGATCCTTCCAAATGAAATTATTCGCAAAATAAAAAAACGGCTCGTCCCTAAACATGGGACGAAACCGACAGTTCCGTGTTACCACCCAAATTGCCGAACTCATCGCCCGACCACTCGAAGCCCTTTAACGCAGAGCATACGTTGCTGTTTTCAGCACCGCTCAGGTTAGCCACCGAACTTGCCGCAAAGGCTTTCACCCACCGCCTTTTCTCTTTACCGACACTGTTTCGGATAATTCCGTCACCGCATTTTGCATATATTGATATTATAAAGCATAAGCCGACGATTGTCAAGCACTTTTTTATTAATAAAATATCCATTGCTAAAAGCAGAGGGAAATGCTATAATGTTCAGGGTGATTTATATGTATGTTTGTCCGATATGCAAAAAACGGCTCAGAAAGCTTGACAACGTATGGCACTGTCAGAATGGTCACAGCTTTGATATTGCGAGAAAAGGATATGTAAATCTGCTTACCACAAAGGGCAGAAACCCTAAGAACGCAGGGGATAATGCGGAAATGGTAAATGCGAGAACGGATTTCCTCGACCGTAACTATTATCTGCCGCTTGCGAAGAAAACAGCTGAGGTAATGGGCGGTCTGCTTGAAAATGTGAAACAGCCTTATATTATCGACAGTGGCTGCGGTGAGGGCTTTTACACTGTGAACTATGCCAAGGCACTGCCAAAGGCGAAGTTTTACGGCATTGACATATCAAAGGCGGCAGTTGCCCACTGCATGACGAGGATACATTGCGGGAATATCACAAATTGCGAATTTGCAGTGGCATCGTCATTTCAGCTTCCGTTTATAGACAAATTTGCAGACCTTATCGTATGTACATTTGCACCTGTTTCAAATGACGAATACGCAAGGGTGCTGAAAGACGGCGGAAAGCTTGTGGTAGTTTCTCCGTCCCCAAGGCATCTGTTTGAGCTTAAAGAAGTGCTTTATGAGAAGCCTTACGAAAACAAGCCCAATGTATACGGACTTAATAAATTTGACGAGTCAGAGGAGATGATTTTTGAATACCCTGTGGTGCTTGAAAGCCAGGAGGATATTTTAAATCTTTTTACAATGACTCCGTATTACTACAAAACATCTGCCGAGGCAGTGGAAAAGCTTAAAAAGGTGAACAGGCTTGAACTTACCTGTGGCTTTTCTATCAGGACATTTACGAAAAAGAGAGGTTTTTGATACATGAATAAAGATATTTTCTGCAAAGGATATACTTGGGGATTTTTCTCCAAGAGAGGTGATTTTCAGACGGAAGCGGCAGAAAAGTCAATGGAAAGGCTTGCTTCAAACGGCTTGAACTGGATATGTATCCCTGTAAACGCATTGCAGGAGAGCTTTGCAAGCACAAGGGTTTTCAGTGATTATGAGAGAACACAATCTGACGAAGACATTGCCTTCGCTATAAAAAAAGCAAAGTCACTGGGACTTAAAGTCTGCCTTAAGCCTATGGTGGATTGCCTTGACCATTCATGGCGTGCAAGGATAGACTTCCCGCCTGAGAACCCTGAATATTGGGACAAGTGGTTCAGATCATACACAGCTTTCATGCTTCACCATGCAAAGCTTGCAGAAAAACTCGGTTGTGAAATGCTCTGCACAGGCTGTGAAATGGCAGGAATGGACAAGCAGTCTGACAGATGCAGAAAGCTTATTGCACAGGTGAGAGAGGTCTACAGCGGTATCGTTATGCACAACATCAATCACGGCGACGAACAGCGTTTCGATTGGCTCAGCGACGTGGATATCATTGGCATCTCAGGCTACTACCCTGTTACAGACGGCGTGAACAGGGACAAGAAACATATGCTCAGTCGCTGGAACGAAGTTGTCGGCTCACTTGAAAAGGCTCACAAGCATTTCAACAAGCCTATAATGTTCGCTGAGATAGGTGTGCGAAACGAGGAGGGCTGCACGCAGTACCCTTGGGATTTCCATGACAGGCTCGACAAGCCACTTGACGAGCAGGAACAGGCAGATTTCTATGACACAGCCATGGAAGCAACTTGGGATCTTGACTGGTTCTGCGGTTACTTCTGGTGGGATTGGAAAGCTATCCTGCCGCCAATAGAGAAAGCCAAGAAAAACCGTGACTTCACAGTTTACGGCAAGCTTGGCGAAGAAGTGCTGAAAAAGTGGTACACAAAAGATTGATATGTACAAAAATATGGACTGTTTATCATTGGATAGACAGTCCGTTTGTTTTTATATGCGTTGGTGAATGACGGGCGAATGTAAGCGTGTTGCCGTCCCCTATATTTACAATTTTTGCGTATGGGCGATCTGAGGTCGCCAGTTAATTATATTTTTACATACTGAGCAGTACAAATAATCGTACTCTTATCCAACCGCCGCAGGTATTTTTTCTTTCCCTCGTTTAACAATGACAGGGTATTCCTTGAAAATATGTCTGCGTAAAAAATTATCCGCAAGCACACCAATATAGGATAACCCAAACCACAGAAAAGCAAATGGCAGGCATATCTGTCCGTCAAAATTCAGCGGCACTTCCTCATAGCTCCATATGCCCATGCCGAGATAGCGGTTGAGATACTCCCCTGCAAGAAATTCTATGGCAGTGATAAATGCTGCCGACACTGCAAGCACAGACAGCAGGCTCACTCCTCGCCTGCGCTCGCCATTCATGATATGGATAACCAGCATTGAAGTTCCCCCAAGCACCCCCATTGTGATATGAGAATATCCTCTGTTAAGTATTTCCATGAAGCCGTAGCATATTGCACCCACTGAAAAAAGCGTAAGTATCTTATACATCTTTGCCGACACATTCTCACCGCCCTGTTTTTTATCGCCCTAATATTAAAATGTACAGAAATCAGTGATTTAAAACCTTGAAGACAAAATAAATTTATGGCAATTTCAAGATACAAAAAACGGACAACCCAAGCTGTCCGTTTTATTGTACTAATATGATATTTTATACCTGCCAGCTGTTAAGATATTTCTCCTGCTCAGGTGTAAGCTTATCTATCTCAAGCTCCCAGAATTTAAGCTTTCTGTTTGCAACTTCCTTGTCTATCTCATCAGGAACATAAACTATCTTGTCTGTAAGCTTGTCTTTGTTTTTAACAAGATAAGCCGCAGAAAGGGCTTGGATAGCAAAGGACATATCCATTATCTCGGCAGGGTGACCGTCGCCTGCGGCAAGGTTTACAAGTCTGCCCTCGCCGATAACATACAACCAATTACCGTTTGGAAGCTTATAACCGTCAATATTGTTTCTTGCAAGCTTGCTTTCAACAGACAGCTTTTTAAGTCCAGCCACGTCTACCTCGCAATCAAAGTGACCTGCGTTACAGAGTATAGCACCATCTTTCATGTTCATGAAAGCTTTCTCAGTAATAACGTCCTTACAGCCTGTTACAGTAACAAAGAAGTCGCCCACCTTAGCGGCGTCAACCATTTTCATTACCTTGAAGCCGTCCATAACAGCCTCCATAGCCTTTATTGGGTCGACTTCGCAGACGATAACGCTTGCACCAAGGCCCTTTGCTCTCATTGCAACGCCCTTGCCACACCAGCCGTAGCCTGCAACAACAACGTTCTTGCCTGCAACGATAAGGTTAGTTGTTCTGTTTATTCCGTCCCATACAGACTGACCTGTGCCGTATCTGTTATCAAAAAGATACTTGCACTTTGCATTGTTTACAAGCATCATAGGGAATTTGAGCTGACCGTCCTTGTTCATTGCAATAAGACGGATAATGCCCGTAGTAGTTTCCTCACAACCACCGATAACGTTCGGTATCAGCTCAGGGTATTCATTGTGGATAAGGTTTACAAGGTCGCCGCCGTCATCTATAATAATGTTTGGACCTACCTTAACTACCTCGGATATATGTCTGTGATACTCCTCGTCAGTTGCGCCATGCCATGCAAAAACGTTCAAGCCGTCATGCACAAGACCTGCCGCAACATCGTCCTGAGTAGACAGCGGATTGCTTCCTGTGATGTACATTTCAGCACCGCCTGCTGCAAGGACTTTGCAAAGATAAGCGGTCTTAGCTTCAAGGTGGATAGAAAGTGCAACTTTCAGCCCCTTAAAAGGCTGATCTCTCTTGAAATCTTCCTCAACGCTTCTGAGCAATGACATATTCTGTCTTACCCATTCTATCTTTCTTTTACCGCTTTCCCACAAGCTTTCATCTCTTATTTCGCTCATTTTATCAATTCCTTTCGGTTTATTATTCGATCAATATTATAATTATACCCTATTTCTCCCCGTTTGGCAAGAGGTCAAAAGCAATTCATTATACTTCGCAAATTTACAGCACGTTCATAAAATTAAATTAAACAATTTCTTGACAAAAAAACAAGGTAAGCGTATAATAATATTATGTGTGCGAATAGTAAAAACGTGCATAAATCATGATTTTTAAGGAGTGTGTACAAATGGACGACGCCAGTCAGAATACGATCGCCCCTCGATTGCAGAGCGGCTCGCCCGTTTGTGGCAGCCTTTTTGTGATCTAAATATCAATTTTAATTGAATAGGACGATCTGTGTTTTGGTAGATCCTTATATTTGTACAGAGTTGGTATAAGTACAATTATTTGTACTGTTGTGCTTATTACCGCTGCTGTTAGGGGGAAACATTATGTTTAACACAGTATTGGAGCTGTTAAAGAAAAGAAACTACAAGGCTATCCGTGAAATATTTATGGATATGAACGAAGCCGACGTGGCTGCTCTTTTGCAGCAGTTTTATGACGATCACGAGGTCGAGAAATACGAGCTTCCGTTGCTGTTCCGTCTTTTGAACAAGGACGTTGCGGCTGACGTTTTCGCTTATATGGACAGCGATACACAAATGATGCTTATCAATGCCTTTACGGATAAAGAGCTTCAGGAGATCGTTGACGACCTTTATCTTGATGATACGGTAGATATTATCGAGGAAATGCCTGCAAATGTTGTTGCAAGGATAATCAAGTCTGCTGACGCAGAAACGAGAAAGCAGATAAATCAGATACTCAAATATCCTAAAGACAGTGCAGGCTCTATTATGACCACCGAGTACGTTTATCTTCACAGAAGCTACACCGCCAAGGAAGCACTGGATTGGATAAGACACGTTGGTATGGTCAAGGAAACTGTAAATACACTTTATGTCACTGAGAACAGAAAGCTCGTGGGAGTGCTTTCACTGCTTGATATCGTAACTGCTGATGATAACGATAAAATAGAGGATATAATGGAGGACAACGTTATTTCCGTTGATACTCTTGAGGATAAAGAGTATGTTGCTTCCATGTTCTCAAAATATGACTTTCTTTCTTTGCCTGTTGTTGACAGAGAAAACCGCATGGTCGGTATCGTTACATTCGACGACGCTATGGACGTTATCGAGGAGGAGACCACTGAGGACTTCTCTAAAATGGCTGCCGTTGCGCCAAGTGACGATTCCTATTTCAAGACCTCTGTTTTCACTCATGCGAAAAACAGAATAGCATGGCTTTTGATACTTATGCTGTCGGCTACCCTTACGGGTGCTATCGTAAACAAATATCAGTCTGCTTTTGCGGCTGTCCCTGTTTTGGTATCGTTCCTGTCAATGCTTAGTGGCACAGGCGGAAACTGCGGCTCTCAGACCTCGACCCTTGTTATAAGAGGCATGGCGCTTGGTGAGATAAGAATGAAAGACTTTTTCAAGGTCATGTGGAAAGAGTTCAGAGTCGCGCTTCTTTGCAGCGTTATCCTTGCTATAGTCAATGCTATAAGAATAGTTCTGGTGTATCACGGTGACACATCTGTGGATTGCTACAAGCTTGCATTCACGGTAAGTATGGCTATCATGGCAACTGTTGTGCTTTCAAAGCTTATCGCCTGCATGCTCCCAATGGCTGCCAAGAAACTTCATCTTGACCCTGCTATCATGGCTGCCCCGCTTATCACCACTATCGTTGACACTTGCTCAACACTGATATTCTTCACATTGGCTACTATCGTATTTGATATAAAATAGAAAAAAATATGGCGGTTATCTCCTTTCAGGCTATCTTCTGCAAAGGTGCGGCCGCCCGTTTTATGGATAAAAATAAATTGGATTTTGATTTGAAAGGAAATAGTTATGGCTCAGAATTATGACGTAGTTGTTGTCGGTGCAGGTGCAGCCGGCGTATTCATGGCATACGAATTTGTCAAGCTTGACAAAAACATAAAAGTTTGCATTATTGATCAGGGCGGACCTGTCAGCAAGCGTAAGTGTCCTATAGATGGCAAAAAAGTTAAGTCCTGCATTCACTGCAAGGTATGCTCCATTATGCACGGCTTCGGCGGTGCAGGCGGAATGTCGGACGGCAAATATAACATCACAAACAATTTCGGCGGTGACCTTTACACATTTACCGGCAAGGAAAAGGCTATCGAGCTTATGCAGTATGTCGACAAAATAAACCTTGAAATGGGCGGTCAGGACGCTAAGCTTTACTCCACAACTTCTTCCGACATCAAGGCAATGGCTCTGAAATATGACCTTCACCTCCTTGACGCTCAGGTAAGACACCTTGGCACTGACAGGAATATGCAGATACTCCAGAACATCTATGACTTTGTCAAGGACAAGATAGACATAAAATTTTATGAAAGTGTTCAGGGTATAACAGGCAAGGAGAACGACTTCACTGTTATCACAGACAAGGACGAGTATCACTGCTCAAACGCTGTTGTTGCAGCAGGCAGAAGCGGTTCAAAATGGATATCTGAGATATGCGACAACTTTGGTATCAAAAGACGTTCAAACAGAGTTGATATCGGCGTTCGTGTTGAGATACCAGCGGCTGTTTTTGAGCATATCACAAGCAAGGTATACGAAAGCAAGATAGTTTACCGCACAAAGAAATACGGCGACCTTGTAAGAACATTCTGCATGAACCCATACGGTGAGGTAGTTACCGAGAATACAAACGGCATCATCACAGTAAACGGACACAGCTATGCTGACCCTGCGCTGAGAACTGAGAACACAAACTTCGCTCTGCTGGTATCCAACACATTCTCTGAGCCTTTCAAGGACTCAAACGCATACGGTGAGTCTATCGCAAGGCTGTCTAATATGCTTGGCGGTGGAGTGCTTGTTCAGCGTTTCGGCGACCTTGTTGCAGGCAGACGTACAAACGAACACCGCTTTGGTCAGACGTTCCTTAACCCTACGCTTAAAGCTACTCCGGGCGACCTGAGCCTTGTTATCCCAAAGCGACAGCTTGACGATATTATCGAAATGATATACGCTCTGGATAAGATAGCACCCGGTATGGCGAATATCGACACGCTTCTTTACGGCGTTGAGGTCAAGTTCTACAATTCAAGAGTTGACGTTGACGAGAACCTTGAAACTGCTGTCAAAGGTCTTTACGTCCTTGGCGACGGCTCAGGCGTTACGCACTCTCTGTCGCAGGCTTCTGCATCAGGAGTATTTGCCGCAAGGACTATTTCAGAAAAATTCAACTGATTTCATATATCACAAAAGCCGCACTGCCAAAAAAGCAATGCGGCTTTATTTTTATGCCTTACTCTTCAAGAAGCTTTATATATCCCTTAATGATATCAACGCACTTGTCATAGCTCATGTCGCTGGTATCAAGACACAGATTGTAGTTTTTCGCATTTGTCCAATCCCTGCCTGTGTAGTGACGATAATAATCGCTTCTCTCCTTGTCTGTCTTTTCGATTATCTTGACAGCCTCTTTTACAGAAACACCATACAGATCGACGATATTCTTGACCGCAGTTTCCATATCAGAATATATGAAAACCTTAAGCACGTCTTTTCTGTCACGGAGAATATAGTCAGCACACCTGCCAACTATTACCGCAGGCTCTCTGTCTGCAAGCTGCTTTATTATCTTCGCCTGATAATTGAAAAGATTTCTGTCAGAAGTAAAGTCGTGATCATCAGGGTCAAGAAGCTCACCCTTGTAAACTCCGCCCTTTCTCAGAAAAGAACCTTTCAGTTTTTCATCAACAAGCCCGAAAAAGCGTTCATTTATACCGCTTTCGTCGCTTGCAAGCTTTATAAGCTCCTTATCATAATATTTTATACCCATATCCTCTGACAGCATTTTTCCTACAGTTCTTCCGCCACTGCCGATTCCCCTTGCAATGGTTATGATCCTTGCCATAAAGCTCAACTCCTATTCACCTAAATATGCTTTCTTGACCGACTCATCATTGATAAGATCAGACGCCTTGCCTGACAGAACTATCTTGCCCGTTTCAAGAACATAAGCTCTGTCTGAGATAGCAAGGGCTTTCTTTGCGTTCTGCTCAACAAGCAGTACAGTTGTGCCGCTCTTTCTTATGTCCTCGATTATCTTAAATATGGTTGACACAAGTATCGGTGACAGACCCATTGACGGCTCGTCCATTACAACTATCTTAGGTCTTGACATAAGCGCCCTGCCCATTGCCAGCATCTGCTGCTCACCGCCTGAAAGAGTACCTGCTATCTGATTTTTTCTTTCTGCAAGTCTAGGGAAACGCTCGTATATATCCTGAATATCCTTCGGTATATTCTCCTTGTCTTTTCTTGTAAATGCTCCAAGCTTAAGGTTATCAAGTACTGTGAGGTTTTGGAATATTCTTCTTCCCTCAGGAACGTGTGCTATACCCATTTCCACGATCTTGTGTGCAGGAGTTTTTGTAAGCTCCACGCCGTTGAATTTGATAGAACCCGATTTTGCAGAGATAAGACCTGTAAGGGTGTGCAGAGTGGTGGTCTTTCCTGCTCCGTTTGCGCCTATAAGGGAAATGACCTCGCCCTCGTTTACCTCAAAGGAGATACCTTTCAAAGCGGCTATCATGCCATAATTGACGTGTAGATCATTGATTTCCAACATTGCCATTTTACTTACCCCCTTATTCGCCCAGATATGCGGTGATAACTTCAGGATTTTTAAGCACTTCCGCTGTCTTACCCTCACAAAGGAGCTGACCGAAGTTCAGCACAGACAGCTTTTCGCAGATACCTGAAACAAGGCTCATATCATGCTCGATAAGCAGCACCGTCATATCAAAATTATCTCTTACAAAGCGGATAGTATCCATAAGCTCCGCTGTTTCGTTTGGATTCATGCCGGCAGCAGGCTCGTCAAGAAGCAGCAACTTCGGCTGTGTTGCGAGGGCTCTTGCGATCTCAAGCTTTCTCTGATCGCCATACGGAAGTCCGGAAGCAAGCAGACTCGCCTTATCGTCAAGCTCGAAAACCTTCAGAAGCTCCAGCGCCTTTGCGTCCATTGCCTTTTCAAGCTTGAAATATCTAGGCAGTCTGAAAACGCCTGTAAAGGTGCTGTATTTATAATGATTATGAAGAGCGACCTTGACGTTGTCAAGCACCGTCATATCCTTAAAAAGTCTGATGTTCTGGAATGTACGGGCAATGCCTGCACGGTTTATTTCGATAGTGTTTTTGCCGGTGATGTTCTTTCCGTCAAGAACGATTGTGCCGTCTGTTGGCTTATAAACGCCTGTGAGCATATTGAAGATAGTGGTCTTTCCTGCTCCGTTCGGCCCAATAAGACCATAGAGCTGACCTTTTTCTATTGTTATGCTGAACTCGTCAACTGCGCGGAGTCCGCCGAATGAGATGCCGAGGTTTTTTACTTCAAGAAGTGCCATATCACTCAGCCTCCTTTACTTTTTCACGCTTGAACAAAGCCTTGAACTTAGCAGTATTTGCACTGATAAAGGTCTTTGTCTTTTCATTTGAGGTTATTATCATCATTACGATAAGGACGATAGAATAGATAAGCATTCTGTAGCTGTTTATGCTTCTTAGCATTTCTGGAAGCAGAACAAGCACGATAGCTGCGATAACACTTCCTCTGATACTGCCTATACCGCCCAGAACAACGAATACCAAGATAAGGATAGACAGGTTATAGTCGAACTTAGAAGCCTGGAGCGTATAGAAGTTATGAGAATAAAGCGCACCTGCACAGCCTGCCAGGAATGCAGTCAATGCAAAAGTAACAAGCTTATACTTTGTGATGTTAAGACCTACAGACTCGGCTGCGATAACATTATCTCTGATAGCCATTACTGCTCTTCCCGTTCTTGAATATACAAAGTTATAGGCAATGATAAGAGTGATAAGCAACATAACAGCGCCGATAATGAATGTAGAATCGTTAGGTGTGCCGCTGATACCCTGAGGGCCGTTCAGTATAAGCTTTCCGTCAGGCTCAAGGTTAAGGTTTGAGAGACTTTTGAGAGAAACGTGAACACCCTTAGAATCATAACCAAGGTAAAGTGCTGCGAAAACGTTCTTTATGATCTCACCGAACGCAAGTGTAACGATAGCGAGATAGTCACCTTTAAGTCTGAGAACAGGTATTCCTATAAGTATGCCGAACACTGCGGCAATTATTCCGCCTATAAGGATAGCCAAAGGAAATCTGATCCACACATTTTCAATAGTTTCAGAAGTAACGATAGAGAATATCGCACTTGTATATGCGCCAACGCACATAAAGCCTGCCTGACCCAAGCTAAGCTCGCCAAGTATACCAACTGTCAGGTTAAGGGATACTGCAAGTATAGAGTATACACACAGAGGAACAAGAAGTCCTGTGAGCATACTTGAGATATATCCGCCGCTGCTGAGTATCTGCATTACCACAAAGGCAACTATCACCATTGCGTATGTGATAAAGCTTTTTCTGGTCTGCGGCTTAAAAAACTTTGTTTTTGCGCTAGCCCCTTCTTTTTTCACAAAAAACCAATCCTTTCAGATAAAACAGAACTGCAAAGCAAGTCTGCTCGAAAATTTTAAGTTGACTTTTATACCTTTTCGCTTATCTTCTTGCCGAGGATACCTGTAGGCTTGATGATAAGCACAAGTATAAGAACAGCAAAAACGATAGCGTCGGCAAGCTGCGGTGAGATATAGGCACGTCCAAGTATCTCGATAACACCGATAAGGATACCGCCGATCATAGCGCCCGGTATTGAGCCGATACCGCCAAATACCGCCGCAACGAACGCTTTGATACCAGGCATTGCGCCTGTGGTGTTCTGAAGCGTAGGATAAGCTGAGCAAAGCAGTGCGCCTGCAATTGCGGCAAGACCTGAGCCGATAGCGAATGTAAGAGAGATAGTGCGGTTGATGTTTACGCCCATGAGCTGAGCTGCACCTCTGTCCTCAGATACTGCAAGCATTGCACGTCCGCTCTTGGTTTTGTTGATGAACAATGAAAGACCAACTACAATGAGTATAGATACGATTATTGCAACTGATGTTTCTCCGGAAATAACTATCTGTCCGTCAAAAAGCTTGATGCTCGGCACGTTTACAACTGATGTAAAGTTTACAGGCTTTTCACCGAATATAAGCAGTGCGATGTTCTGCAAAAAGTAGCTGACGCCTATGGCAGTGATAAGCACCGCAAGCGAAGTAGCTTGTCTGAGCGGCTTATACGCCACCTTTTCGATGACTATACCTAGAAGTGTGCAGGCAATAACTGCAAGAACTATGGAAAGCCAAGAGTTTAGTCCCCATGTGGTCATGCAGGTGAATATAACATATCCGCCCACCATAATAACATCGCCGTGTGCGAAGTTAAGCATTTTGGCAATACCGTAT
Source organism: Ruminococcus bicirculans (ex Wegman et al. 2014) (assembly GCF_000723465.1). Classification (GTDB taxonomy): domain Bacteria; phylum Bacillota; class Clostridia; order Oscillospirales; family Ruminococcaceae; genus Hominimerdicola; species Hominimerdicola aceti. The sequence goes on along the minus strand of NZ_HF545617.1, from coordinate 186,374 downwards.
ACAAGCGTATAGCCCAAAGCTATAACTGCGTATATACTGCCGAGGCTTATTCCGTTGATGAGGTTATTAAGAAAACCCATATACAAACATTCCTTCCTTTTGGAATAGACAAAGCACAAGATGTAATCACATATATTACATCTGTCCTTGTCATAAACACAATATACAATAAATTATAACATAACCCCGTAGTTTTTGCAACACATTTTAATGAAATAAATCAAAAAAACCGACAATTTTTCGCAATTGCCGGTTTTTTCATATTAAGCGTACTCTTTGTACGCACTTCATTTCAGCTATTACTGAGCAGTAGAAGCGGCAATGTCATCAGCTGTCAGTGCAGAATAAGCACCATTCTTGATGATAACAGCCTTAGGGTCCTTAGATACGGCACCGTCTTCGCCCCACTTCATGCCTGTACCTGTAAGTCCGTCATATGAGAAGTCCTTATCAGAGATAGCCTTTTTGAGCTTATCGCAGATATCAGAAGCAGACATATCAGCTGTGATGCCTTCCTTCTTCATGAGTTCTGCAAGTACCATTACGCCGTCATAAGCGTCTGCAGCGAACTGGTTAGGTGTTTCGCCGTTGTAAGCGTCCTTATACTTCTTAACGAAGTCCTGAGTTGCCTGATCCTGAGCTTCGGCAGCAAATGGTGTAAGGAGCATTACGCCCTCGCAAAGTGAAGTATCAAAGTTCTTGATAGAAAGAAGTCCGTCAAGACCGTCGCAACCGAAGAATGTTGGGTTGTAGTTAGCTGACTTGCACTGTGTAAGGATAAGTGAAGCCTGCTGATAGTAGATAGGCAGGAACACGAGGTCTGCACCTGCATTCTTAGCTGCGCTTATCTGAGCTGAGAAGTCAGTCTTGCTGTCCTTTGTGAATGACTGCTCTGCAACGATATCAAGACCCTTAGCCTCAGCCTCGGATTTGAATGTGTTGAAGATACCTGATGAATAAGCGTCAGAGCTGTCGTAAATTACAGCTATCTTTGTAGCAAGCTTGTTTTCTGCGATATAGTCGGCAGAACCTTTACCCTGGTTAGGGTCAGTAAAGCAAACCTGGAAACAGTTATCGTTCTTGATAACGTCCTGAGCTGAAGCAGAAGGTGTGAGCTGGAAGATGTTATCCTGCTTTGTCTTTTCAATAACTGCGAGGCAAGAAGCTGTTGTTACTGTTCCGACCATTACCTGCATACCATTGTCTTTCAGTGCGTTATAAGCATTTACAGCCTTATCGCCTGAGTCAGCCTCATCGTCCTCGAAAACGTATGAGAGCTTTGTTCCGTTTATTCCGCCTGCGTCATTTACGTCCTTGACAGCAAGCTCAATAGCATTCTTAACAGCAACGCCGTACTGTGCAGCGTCACCTGTGAGCGGACCGCTGCAGCCGATAACGATAGTATCGCTGTTCTTTTTTGCACCGTTTCCGCAACCTGCAAAGCAAGAAACTGCAAGGGCAGCCGAAACTGTTAATGCAAGAATTCTCTTGACATTTTTCATAATAATCTCTCCTTCGTTCACATATGTCACTGCATATGCTTTTTTCAATAGTATTAATATAACACGCAGAAGCCCGATTTGTCAATATTAAATCTTACAAATTTAACGTTATTTAAACTATGTTTATTGTTACAAACAATATGCGCGTTCACAGAAAATTAATTTTGTGTATTTTCAATGAACGATTTGCAAGTTTTTTGATAATATCCTGCATACATACACCACTGACTTATAAGCTGCATATGATAAAACAGCCACACGAAACCTGTGGTATATGAGATTCAGACAACATAAGGAGTGAACTTATTTGGATATGTTTGACAATCTGTCGTTAGGCAGGATACTTGCTGACGACACAGAGGATAACACACCTGCCTGCCCTTTTCCGAAAGGAAGATTTCCTGAGGACACGCCGCTGGCAATGGCATATGTGCCTTTTCAGATGTGGGAGAAACCTTATGAGGCAGATGTAGCACTTTCAAGAGGAACTATCTTCCCGTCCATAGACAAACCTTTTATAGGAGAGGAGGCTGTAAAGAATGCCCATACTAAGTGAAAAGGAGAGGCTTCTTAGAAAGATACAGGCGTGCAGCTTTGCCCTTGTAGAGGCTAATCTTTACCTCGACAGCCACCCTACCTGCAGAGATGGTCTGGCATATTTTGCCCGCCACAAGGCAGAAAAAGAGAAGCTTATTGCGCAATACAATGAGAAATATGGACCATTGACGATCACGCAGAACAATTCGTCCAAGAAATGGGAATGGGTAACATCACCTTTTCCGTGGGAAAGGAGTGTTGACTAATGTGGCAATATGAAAAAAAGCTGCAATACCCCGTTAAGATCGCTAACCCTAATCCTGCTTTGGCTAAGGTCATTATCTCGCAGCTTGGTGGCCCTGACGGCGAGCTTGGTGCAGCGCTTCGCTATCTCAATCAGCGTTACTCAGCCCCCTGTCGTGAAGTGCAGGCAATACTCAACGATATCGGCACAGAAGAACTTGCCCACATCGAAATGATCGGCACTATTATCTATCAGCTGACCCGTGACCTCTCCCTCAAGGAGATAAAAGACAGTGGTTTTGACACCTATTTTGTTGACCACACTACAGGCGTTTACCCTATAGCCGCCTCTGGTGTACCATTTTCTGCGGAAATCTTCCAAAGTACCGGTGACGCTATTGCTGATATACACGAAGACCTTGCTGCTGAGCAAAAAGCCCGCCTGACCTACGACAACATTCTCAGGCTTGCTGACGATCCCGATGTCCGTGATCCTATCAAGTTTCTTCGTGAACGTGAGATAGTCCACTATCAGCGCTTCGGCGAAGGACTAAGACTTATTCAGGATATGCTTGACAGCAAAAATTTCTACGCTTTCAATCCTAGCTTTGACAAATAATAAAAAAGCGGGCTGTTGTTATCAGTCCGCTTTTTTGTACATATATCAAAAATCTTCCTTGTCCATCTGCTTGCCGCTCCTGCTGACCTTTTTATTAAGTATCAGCGAAAAAGCCAGCGTTGCGGCTATGAGTGCTATCATCACAAGCACTGATTTTATTGTCAAATGCTTCAACTGTGCTCCAATATATGTCTGCACAAGCATTTCAGGCATCACTCCCATTATCGAGCCTAGAAGATATGGTCTGTAAGGCATTCGCAGTGCGCCGTGTATCATTGAAACAAGGTCGCCCGGCACAACTACCACTGCCCTTGAAATGTAGGAGGCGAACAGATTATTGTCATGCCCATAATTTACAAGCTTCCGTGCCTTAGGATATTTCATCTCAATAACACGCATGATATCGCCACCAGATATCCTTCCCACAAGATAAGGAACAGTAAAACAAACCGATAGTCCTATTACGTTCAACAAAATGCCCACCCAGAACGGATATATTGCACCTACGCACACAAAAATAGCCGCAAGCGGGAATACCACCGACAAGGACTTTAATCCATAAAACCCCAGAATAACAAATGCGGCAAGCCACAAATTGTCCGGGCAATAACTGAGTATCTCAGAAAACTCATGGTCTTTCAGAAAAAGAGCACAGCAAATTATTATGATAATAGTTAAAGCAAAGGGTACATATCTTCCATATTTTCGCACAAAGCTATCCATAACTCCTCGCTCCTCTCCGATTCTTTAGGGTATTATACCATATTTGAATGTTCAATTAATTATCAATCAATGAAAACTGTGTTACAACTTTCGCTGTCAAAACAAATTTATACTTTATCGTTCGTCAAATTGACCAACCATTCTCATTTTTGCACAATATCCCACTATCTCTATAATTTTTATAAGTAGAATTATGTCGTCTTATGTCGTGAAGTGTTCTTAAACAAGTCGATTTCTGTTTTAATTTATGTATATCTGATTAATAGGTTAAATTTGTACAATATTGCTATTGACCGACGTACCAATTAATGTTATAATTAATTATAAGAATTATTTGGGAGGTATTTTTATGAGATACACAGTATACAACAAAGCAATGAAACGTCCAGTTTTTCAAACAAATGACCTTGTAGAAGCCATTGACTATACACGCCGCCACCCAAGAAAGTCAAGACGACACTGCATATACGATGACAAACTAAAAACTTTTGATATAAAAAAAATAAGACATGCCGCAGGAATATAAAACGCACAGGGTGTAGAACTCTGTGCGTTTTTGATGTATTTATGAATAAACAAGTCTTACAGTCACTCTGCTGTAACCGCTCCATGTGCAGGTGAACAAGGTCAGATCCCAGTCGCTGCCACCACCTTTTATGAGCGATGGCGAATCCCAGCCGCTCAGCAGTTCGCTGTTTGTGACAGTATAGTTAAATTCTCTGCCATAAACATCGGTGAAAATGACCTGGTCACCTGAGCTGAGCTTATCCAGCTTATCAAAAAAGCCTGTGTAATTGTGAGCGCAGATTATAAGATCATTGTCTACACGTCTGCCGCTGTACTGACAAGCTGCAGTATTCATTGCAGCATAGCTCCAGCCACGAGTCACAGGGAACTCCTGCCCCAGTGTCGGGAATGAAATCAAGCCTATATATGAGTTGCCGTCAAGCACGATATCCTTATCCGGGTCATCTATCTCGCTGTCCGTGGATCGACTATCGTCAAAAATGTCAAAGGGTGAACTGCTGTCGCTGTCCTCTGAACTGTCTGAGATCTGCGTTTTCAGGTCACTCAGCACAGCCTCCATCCTTTTATTACTTTGCTTTTCATGAAAATAGTTGTAATAATTAAGGGATAATGCCGCCGCTATCAGCATTATCCCCATTATTATCAACAAAAGTCCTAGTTTTTTTTAGTCACTATTTTTCTCCTGTTGTAAAGGCGAGCCTATGTGGTTTCGCCTTTATTTCTCTTTTCTGCTTACTCTCCAACCTGCCGCGATAAGGATAACTCCACCGCCTATAAGTACAGGCACCGGCCAGTTGAGCGAACCAGTCTGTGGTATACTGTCAGGCGTTGAGCTTGATGAATCAGAGCCTGACGAGCTGCTGTCAGGTGTGCTTGAACTACTATCTGTATTACTCGAACTGTCTGACTTATATGTGTTCTCTATAAGAAACAGCTTGTCATTGCTTTTGGTAACAACTGTGTAGTTGGCAGGAATATCTATCTCCTTAACTGTCCACTCAGCCGCAGAATTGTCTTTCCAGAAATACTCCCAGTTGTTGTCAGCGTTAAGAGTAACAGTATCGAAAAGCTTGCCATCACGATATATCTCCACCTTGATATTATCAGGTATGAGCTTTTCCTGACCATCAGGAACTATCCACGACTTTCTTACACCATAATCACTGTCCCCTGCTGGGATCTCTTCGTATGTGAACTTGGTGTAAACTGTTATCTGACCCTCAGCCACGATATCCTTATCTATCTCGATAAGTGACGGAGAAGGTGTAAACTTAGCTGTTGTGTTTTCAAAACTCTTGCCTGAAACAAGATACAGACCCACAGAATCAGCAGAAAGCTTTACTTCACCGTTTGCGTCCGTCTTGCCTGTTGAAACCGGTGTTATGCCATCGGTTTTTGCGTAGTTGTCGAGCGTATCAGCGACAGCCTGCATTTTTGAAGCGTCAGTAAAATCAGACATATCTATAGGATAATCGCTGAACTCGCCGGTAAGGACAAAGTCAGCTTCTTTACGCTCACCGACCTTATATATGCTCCACTCGGCATTACTAACAGTCGTTGTATCATTTTTGCACACTATATCCACATTGATATTATCCGCCGCAGAAGCTGAGATCGTCATGCTTCCCAAGGCTGAAACAGCCATTGCCGCCGTACACAAAACAGCCTTTGCAAGCTGAGAAAATTTAAGTTTCATCTTTGCTACTCTCCTTATCAGGTAGATTTTCAACATTATCGTCACTCTCTGGCTTATCCAGCATTGCCACAAGCTCATCATGAGAGATTTTTTTGCGTTTTGAATCCACAAACCACCACACAAGCAGTACCACAAACAACGGTATTGCTACAAAAGGCACGACCACAAGAGAATCGAGCTGAACAGCGTCTGCCGTTATTTTTGAAACACTCTTTGTATCGTCCGCAGTTTCAACTCTCTTTGCACGAACAAGAAGCCTGTGAGAATTGACTCCGTATGGTGTACAGGTAGTCAACGTAACATGATCCTCACCTGGAATAATGTTCAGCTTATCCATTTCATTAGGCAGAACTATATAAACAGCCTCGACCTCATATGTATAGACCTCTTTCAACACTGTTATAGTGAACTCATCGCCCTCTGCAAGCTTATCAAGGTCGCTGAAAAGCTTTGCCGACGGCAGACCTCTATGTGCTGAAATGACCGAATGAGTGTCCGCTCCGCCAACAGGCAGGCTTGAACCCTGCAGATGTCCCACAGCGACATTTAACACGCCGTCACTTGTGCCATGATAAATAGGCAACTCCACCCTTATAGTCGGAATGGAAATATAGCCCATAACACCCGTCCCCGTGATATCTAGGATATCCTCATAGCCCTTGACCTGATCATAATCCACAAAAGGTCGGGCAAGCTTTGCTATCTCTTCATTATATTTTCTGGCTTGGCTGAGTATCTCTTCATTCTCCTTGTCAGAAAGGTCATTTGCCGCTTTCTGATAAGTCGCCACCGCACGGCTTTGCGTTTTTGAATTCCACCAATCGCTTATTGTTGGATATAACATCACGGAGAGCCCCACAAGCAATAACAAGACCAATAAAATTGTAGTTGATTTACCGCTTTTCTTCCTCATGGAGTCCTCCCTGATGCCTGCCGACCGAGATCGGCAGGACAAAGGTAAAAATAAATTCAAAAATTAGTCGTTCTTAGCTCTCTTCTTAGCAATGAGAAGCACACCTGCGCCCAGTACGATAGCTCCGCCTACACCGTAGAAGATCTGAGTACCGATACCGCCAGTTGTTGGAAGTGAGCCGCCCTTCTGGTTTATGATCTTAACTGTTGAACCGCTTGTGCCTGAATCAGTGCCGTCGAGCATACGAATGGACTGAAGCGTATTAGCAGGATCATATGTTGTGTCAAACTTGAACTCATATGGATCAGCTCTGTTATACTGAGCAGGAGCTTCTGTCTCAACAAGCTTGTAAGTTGTCTGATCATCAATGCCCTTGATAGTGAACTTACCTGTTGCGTCTGTCCAGATAGTATCTACAGAGCCTGCCTCATCGCCAATCTCAAGTCTGTAAACATTGTCTTCTATCTTGACAAGTCTGATAGCATCGCCATGAACATTTCTAAGCTGGAATGCAGCATTTGCAAGAGGCTCGCCCTTTTCGTCTACCTTGTTACCAACAAGTGAGAATGTCCAGTCATAAACTGTAACCTTAGGTGTTTCACCTTTCTCCTTACCTGTTGTGTCCTGAGGATTGTTTGAATATGTCAGATAAGCTGTGTTAGGGTTATTGTTCACGCTGTCAGGAGCAGTAACTGCTACCTTAGCTTTTTCATTGAGCTTAGCAGAATAATAAGTTTCGATCTTAGCAACTGTAGGATAGTTCTTTACAAGTTCCTTGATATCGAAAGTAGTATAGAAAGATTCCTTATAGTCGGTTGTACTGCTGTCGTCGCCAACTGTTGTGTTAGGACCTACTGTAACAGAAGTGATCTCCTGACCGTCAGCGTCATAGTACTTGTATGTAAGGTTATCATTGAATGTAAAGCCCTCGCTGAGCTGGTCACGAACTGTGTATGTATACTTGTCATAAGCTGATACATCGCTTGGTATAGTTGTTGTGATCTTGAATTCTACATCGTCACCGATTGCGTTGTCACCAACATCGCCCCATGTGTCACTCTCATTATGCTTGATCTGCTTTGTAAGTGTTGGCTTTGTCCTCTTTGGAGTAACGTTTGTTGTACCTGAAACGTTAAGGATAAGAGCTGAGTTAGCCTTATCAACACCATTATTTTCTGTTGCATCGACAACGAGATAATAGCCAGCATTTGGAAGTGGAATAGTGTACTCACCGTTATCTTCATAGGCGGTTACAGACTTATTGTCGATGATGCAGGCAGAAGCGGCTTTTGCAAACTTTGCAGTATCTTCCTTTGTCCAATGATCTGCATCTGAGATTATCTTTGCAACGTCTACCGCACTTTCAGCACTGTCAAACTGTGACATATAAGTGTTAAGACCAGGAGTTTTCAGGCTGGTAAGCAGAGCATCGCCATTAATGCCTTTGCCCCACTTGATAGTATTTGTTGCAGATGCCTGATCAAAGATCTGATAAGCCTTATATACTCTGTTTGTATCAGAATCCTTGATAACAATGTTATTAACGCCAGCATCAGTAGTAGCAAATACTCCGAATGCTGATGTTGCAGCAATAGCTGAAACTGACATAACTGTTGCAGCAGCAAGAGCTGCAAATTTCTTCATCTTCATAATTAATTATCATTTCATATTTGATTATTTATAGCGTTTTTTTGCGACGCTTTGTAACTAAAAGTATTGTTGCAGCAACAGTGACTGTTCCGCCTGCTGCCACGAATGGGATAACACCCATGCCGCCTGTTTCAGGCAGCTCTCCCAAGGTTTCCTCAGAGTTGTTATAGACCTGAACATACTGATCACCGTTCTTTGTCATATCAATGCAATTCTCATTTTCTGAGCCATTGTATCTGTAGTAAGCTTTGTATGACGATGTGCTTATCGGCTGACCGTTCACGTCTGTCTCCTCAAACCAATAGTAATACTTATTGCCCTTGATGTCATTTTCTTCAAGAGAAACGGCATTTGACCAGTTGTTATCAGCCGTGAGCGTTATCTGCTTCCACAAGAATACTTCACCGCTAGGTATCGCATCTTTATTAGGAACAGGTGTAACGTTCGTCTTCTCAGGTGTGCCAAGATCATTAGCTGTTACCTCATAAGAGCAACTGCTATCATCATTGACCTTTGCTGTAAGCTCAACTGTAACATCGGAAGTAATACCGCTGAGGTCAACTGTGAACTTGCTGGAATTATAAAGATCAGCAACAGACACACTTATATACTTACTTGAAGCGCTCCATGACGCAACACTCTGATTTTTGTCACCGTCCCAAACATCCTTATCTCTGTAGAACTCAGCAAGAACATCGCCAGACGAATTGATAAGCCTTACTCCGGAATATTTCATATCGCCCCTTTCGAGCCATGCGTTATTAAGGGTGAAGCTGAACTTAGCTGAGCCATACATGGTATACTCAGAGGCAAAGCTTCCGTTCTGAGCCATTTCTGCACCATTGCTTGTAAGGATCTTGAATTTAACATTCTGTCCCTTATCCATTGTGCCTGTAAACTTGTTATATTTTTCAGGCACATCAGCCTTATTTGTTGACCTATAGATATTGAACGTTACCTTATCATTGGTATGGGTATTGCTATCGCCGTCAGACCATGCCTTTTGCAGGCGAACATCCATATTTTCTACCTTCTGCGGGTTCTTGGTATTGACGATCGTATCAAAGCCCGTGGCACTGCCGTTATTTGAATAAGTATACGTAACGCCAAAGCCGTCAGGTATATTCTTTTCAAGAACATAGTAATACTTGTCCTTGTCAAGACCGTCAAGAGCTACCGTCCAATTCTTAGACTTTTCCAGAGAAACAGTTTTTATAAGTTTGCAATCTGTTGGTATTCCGTTATCTCCATTCACTCTTGAAGTTGAATTTGGTGCAACAGAGGACTCATAAACATCTGCCTCGATCTTGTCGATACCAGCAGGAAGCTCGCTGTCAGCAAGCTTGTTTCCAAGCTCATCACGCCATTCCTTCGTAATGTTAAGTCCCTTGACGTTCGTAACTGTAACATCAGTGTTTTTGCTCATTGCCGTTGCACTGTATACAGCCTCATATCCTGTTGCAAGATCGATCTCTTTGATATAGTAGTAAAGCTGCTTGTAATCATTGCCGACCTTTGTATATCCAGGAAGCTTTGTCCACTCATGTTTCCAATTGTTAGCTTCGTTAAGAGTTACCTCAGCACTGCCCCACTGAATATCATCTGGAACACCGCTTAAAACCTTAGTTGTAGACGAGCCAAGAAGAAACTTTACGCTCTCTGCCGAATGATTGCCGTTTCCATCGCTCCAAACCTTGCTTGCAGTTATCTTAAACTCTTTCAGCAGATTTGTTACTCTGAACATATCTCCGTTCTTCACGAACTGATATCCGTCCTCACCGACTTCACTTGGAACTACAGCCGGACGCACTTTAAAAGCAAAATATATAGGAGTTTCGTCAAGAAGATAACCCTCTGGACTTTGCTTTTCTATAAGCTTATAAAGATGACCCTCAGTATCTCCGGTGCCTGCGGCAGGTTCAAGGTCAAGGTTGTATGACCCGTCAGCATTTACATTGAATGTCTGCGCCTTATCCTGCGCCGAACTTCCCCAGATAACTGAATTTCTGTCTTTCGCAGCATTTTCTTTGAAATCTACTGCCGGGAGCCAATCGTATGTGCCATTTTCCAGCTTAGTGTATCTGTAGATCTCAAAAGAAGCCTTAAGCATAATACTATAGTCTCCGCTGTCTACCTTCATAAGCTTAAATGGCTCAACAGTTGTTGATGACGCCTTTGACTGATTTATCAACTCAAACTCGGAATCATTATCATCACTGTCATTTACAGCAGAGCCGTTTGTGTCAAATGATATATTATTGAACACATGGACTTTATAGCCATCGTTCTCAGCGTCCTCATCATTTGCAGGACTTCCTGTATAAACGTAAACTAATTTCAGGTGACGCTGATCTGGAACGTTTATTTCAAGTTTCTTTACAAAATCTCGTGTCTTCGCAGTCAGTGCGGAACACTTTACAGCCGAAAGCATTTTTTCATTGCTGACTTCAGTGTTTGAAAAGCCACTGCCATCCCTGTATTCATATTCGACTCTGAAAACACCGCCCGCCTTCTCAGAAGAAACCTCTTCCACAGGAACGGATATGCTTGAGCCAAAATCTAACCACTCGCTTCTCTTGTTGGCAAAGGCTTTTACTTCTTTGAAGCTGTTGCCGTCCATATAGCCATAAGCCACATAGTAACTCTTTATATTTCCGGTTTCGTAGCCTTCAGGCAAAGTTAGATCAATAGTACCCTTAGCGCCAACAATACTTTCACTTGGAATAAAGTTAGCGATAAACTTGCCCTTTTCGTTGGTAATAACATCTGCACTGCAAGAAACTGTGCTGTCAACTGCCTCCGGATCTGATATCACATAACTGTAATCACTCACAGCAAGCTCTGCACCCGTATCTGCGTCAAATACCTTGATAGACTTCAGATCCATGTCAACAGCGGAATTGCCATTTATGCTTACCGTTTTTGTCTGAATGTTACCCTGAGCGTCCTTTGTCTTAACTACAGCCGTGCCTCCGCACTTGATAACATCGTTGAGAGTTATCATTCCGTTTGTTGAGCATTTGAGCTTTTTAGGGTTAACATCAATGGTATAAGTTATCTCACAGCCGGTGGACTTCGGAGAAGAAGTTTTCTTCAAGTTCTTTTCCTTAACTGTCTGCGTCTGGCTTCTCTCCGGATATTTTCCAGGTTTATCCTGAACTGTGTTTTTGAACGCTGCAGTACCATTCTTGTAAACACCATTCTTAACATCATCGACCTTTACAAGTGTACTGTAGTAAGCTGTCCAAGCGTCCTGCTGATTCCATGCAGTCTTGAAAGTTACTGTATTGGCTGTCTTATCATAGAAATATTCAAACTGAGTTGTTTGTGCAAAATCATACTTATCAGAACTATTTCCAAATGAATACTTGAGATAATCCTTGTTCTCGTAGAATATCATTCCCGCCGGAAGCGTGTCCACGATCTCAACATTATCGTTACGCTTATAAGTGCCGTCCTTGTTGATATCAAGCCGCCAATCAAACCTGTAATACTCAACACCATTTACAGTAACAACAGGCAGGCTGCTAAGATCATGCACTGTGTCACCTGCTGTGCTGCTTGCAGCGTCATACTTTTCATAAGGTGCTTTGGAGCTGTCACCTATAGTAAACTTAGTCTTATCTGCACTAGGCTCGAATGTTTCACCTTTATAAGTAGCCTTGTTATTTACATTTATAATAGTACCTTCGTCAAGACCTGTTACATCTACGGTACTGCTATACTGTATCTGCACAAGGTTTATATTGTCAAATTCTTCACTATCATTGAACTTTATCTCAAATGAAGTGTTGTCGGCATTAGATACTACAGTGTAATTTGAACTGTTAAGCGGTTCATAGCTTCCTGTTCCATTTCTCTGAACATACATGATAATGGAATCAGTGTCAAGAACGCTCTTTATTGACTTGCCATCATTTGACGTAGCGTTCATTATATCGCTTATAGTCTTGCCCCTAAAGGAACCGTTTGTCTGCTTGACCTCTACCTGCCACTTATATGTAACACTACTTCCGTCCTGAGAAATGTCAAGAACTGTTTTTGACTTCTCGTTTACAGGCTTATAATAAACTGTCTTGTCAGAATGGAATCCGTCAATACCTGCAGTATTTTTCACTGCATAATTTCCATTGCTGTCAGGGTCGCCAAGATCATAGTCAGCAACCTTTGTTTCATAGGAAATAACTACCTCGTTATTGTCACCTATTCTGTCAGGCAAAACAAGCTCACCGTCACTTGCAACTGTTGCATCAAAGGTATCATTTCCAACCTTTATGCTGACAATCTGTCCTGCTTTAAGCATATTATCAGTTATTGTCTTGCCTTTAAGGGTAGAATTTTTGTCATTACATTTAACAGTTACTTCCCATTTGAGTATACCTAACGTGTTATTATCTATCCAACCACTTTTTGATATCTGATACCTATTATAAACAGTTTCACTTGATGTGATATCAGACCATGGTTGGCTTTTATCAGGTCTTTGCATTTTAACTGTATTTGTAGTTTCCGCCTTGTCAGGATCGATAGCTGTCACATACTCGATAGTAATTTTTGACGCTGTTGTTTTATCGTCAAACGTAAGCGTGTTTCCATTAAGTGTGTACTTTACATCTGAACCATCATCAGCTTTAAGTGCAAAGCTTCCTGGCTTTGCATCAGGGAATGCTTCATCATAAAGGTGATAGCCCTTGAGGTCTGCACCGCTAGGGTTGCTTACAACAATTTCCCATGTGACTTCGTTATTGTCGTAGTCAACATTCTTGCCTGTTTTTGAGATCTTATCCTTCTTTGACTCAGAATAAATAGTTTTATCTGCTTTTACTCCATTTCCGTCCTTATCATATGTGGTGGATTTGTTTTCCACCTTACCTGACATAACGAAATTCGGGTCGCTTGTAGGATATGGGGTCGTGTAGCTTATGGTAACATTTTCTTCGCTGAATCCATCGCTGAAAACAAACTTTCCGCTTGACGCGTCATAGTTTCCTGCACCCTCAGGTGAAACAGTGAAGCTTCCGTCAACAGCATCCTTAAAAAGCTTGTCCTCGATCCTGTCAAGAGGCTTCTTTGCAGGATTGTCCACTGTGATAGTCCACCTAACTCCGTCAGCAGTTTCGCTTGCGTCCTTTATAGCAGACATAGTGAGCGGAGTAAAACCGTCTATTTCAACCGTCTGACCGCCTATCTCAACTGTGGTCTTATCACCTGTATCTGTATCCTTACGCTTTACATTACCCTCAAAGCTTGCCTTGCCGCTTATAGCGTCCTTCTCATTTTTATGTTGATACCGCTCGTCAAACTCAATAAAAAGATACTTCTTTCCATCTATCTCGTCGACTCTGTACTTACCTGAAATTCCATGTCCTTCATCGAAGTGGGTATCCTCGACATCGCCCCAGGTTCCGTCTGACGGTATACCGCCCTCGGGCAGGCTAACATTATCGTCGATAGGGAAATAAATATACCTATTGGTCATTGCGCCCTTGTCAAAATTAAATTCCACATTGAATTCGATCTTTTTAGATTGGTCTTTTCCTGAACCGACCGCATCATAGGATTTTATCGTGACGCTATTCGCATCCTTATAAGAATAGCTTCCGCCGTTATAGGAAACATCCCCACCTGCCACGGAAGTACCCTCAGTGGCACTTATTGCAGGCATAACAAGACTTGCCAGCACTGACACTGTCATAACTACAGACAGCACCACACCGAACAAGCGGCTGCGTTTTTTCCTTTCATTTTCTTTTAGATATTGCCGAACTTTACCGTTAAAATTCTGCAAAACGGATCACTCCCTCCGAAATTATACACTATTTATAATAAACGCTAGTCCACTGTGCCTATCCTTTTAAAAGGATATATCCTCAGTGAGACCTTTCCAAGCACTGCTTCCTCAGCAATACAGCCTATCCTCTTTGTACGGCTGTCAACAGACGTAGATCTGTGGTCGCCCATAACGAATATTCTCTCGTCAGGCACCTGATAAGGCAACTCGATATCACATTCTCCCAGAGCTTTACCATCAACATACGGCTCATTCAAGGTTTTTCCGTTGACGATAACAGTACCGTCCTCCTTGATATCCACCACATCTCCTGCTGTAGCGATAACACGTTTCAACAGTATCTTATTATTGTAATAAAACGCAACTATATCGCCCTTCTGAAAGCTTCCACGCTTTCTGCACACCACCAGCTCGTCGTCATGCAAAGTCGGCGTCATACTTGTACCCGTTACTCTCAAAACAGGCAAAAATAACATTGATATAATAACTGCTGCCGCTGCCACAACAAGAAGCGACGCCACAGTACTGCGGAGTATCCTCAGATATTCCCGCCTTTCATGACGCTTTTTTACCACACGCTCAAGTGTCTGGACATCAGGAAGCTCAGGTTTTTTTAACACCTCGTTCTTGCTATCTGCCGCCATGATCTTCCTCCGCTACCGGCTGCTCAACAACCAGCTTGTGACCTGTCAGTGCAGCTACCTGCCGCTCCAGCCTGTCAAGTCGGTCAGTGATACTTTTTTTATCTTCGAGCTTTTGAAGAAGCTTTTCATTCTCTGCGTTAAGCTTATCATATTCTTTTCGCAGATAAAGCATTAACTCGAGCAGCTCATTTTTCGACAATTTTTCAAGCGCCTTATCCTTCAAAAGCCTCACCTCCGACGCAGTATGCCTATATAATTACAAGTATTATATCACTTGATTTTCCATTTGTCAATCCCACAATATATCATATTTGTATTTTATTACATATAAATATACTGATAGTTTACACAATATTGATTTATCATTTTCATAGTGTCGGCAGATGATAAAACGGCATATTTATTAGCCTTGAACATGAAACAATACGAAACCTGCGTTTTTACGCTAATTGCAACTTTCCCCCAAAAAAACTTTCCTATTTTGATTATAGCAGCCTGCATAGTCAATATTTTAACATTGTATACTAATACTGTATTTATTAATATTTTGTAAACTTTGATAAATAACTTTCTATCATTAGCCAAATATTAATTCAACCCCAGATTGGTCCTTGTTTAGCGACAAATGTTCACTGCAAAGCAAACAAACTTTACACATCTATATTGACAAGCTTTCGAACTTTACACGTTCAACAAAGCAAGAAAAAATCGGCAAATTTCATGTATTCACCGATCTATCATCAATTTTGCTTTCTCACAACAGCATATTCATCATCAAGCCTGTAATAAGGACAGCTATATTCGCTGTCGCTCATTGATCTGTATGCTTCGTCCTCATCAAGATCGACCATGCAGCAGTAACATTCACAATCCTCATCAAAAACGTAATTCACACAGCTTTCGCAACGGCTGACTATTTTCTTTGCCTTTGTCATAACAGCCTCCTATTTAAGCACCTTTTTAAGTATACTATTTATAAATACAAGTGCGTCCTTCATTTTTTTCATATCACTATCTGAAACGCTGGAAAATTTACCAAGTATATCATCAAGTATCTCGTTTTTCATCTTTTCCATAAAGCGCATAGCTTCGTCAGTGAGCCTGATGTTGATAACTCTGCGATTATCAGGGTTTTGCATTCTGATAACAAAGCCCTTGTCAACAAGCTGTGCCACTGCCCTTGTTGCCTGCTCATTAGAAGTGTTTATCTTGCTTGCAAGCTGTGACATTGTGAGCGTTCCCTCAATACATAGTGACAGCATTATTATCTGCTGAGTTCTTGTTATATCATACTTTTTCTTATCAAACGTATCAAATACCAATTTTCTGCTGAGAGGGTATATCTCATACATTGACATGATACATTCACGACGTACATTGTCTACCATTTTTACTTCCTCCACATAAAGCTAATTACAACATATTTTCGTTGATTTTTCCACACACAGTAATTATAACATACGCTTATCATTTGTCAATAGCAGAAATATATCAATATTTGATTTTGTTAAGTCATTCTTTTAGGGGTTTTGTTTATGAAGATAGATTATATTCACATGACAAGTTTTATAATTTTACATATTAACAAAAAGTTCAGTCAAAATTTTGTAAATTATAGCTGCCAGCTTAACACAAGACGGTAAGAATGTGGTATAATAATTAATGAAGTAAAAATAGATTATGGAGGTTTAAAGTATATGTTGTGTACTGAGTGTAAAAAAGAGCAAGAAAAACGTATTTCTAACGAGGAAAAAGAAAATGCACAGCCCGCCGAAAAAGTGTGCAGCGACGTACATACAACACTGAAATCAAAGCGTTCAGCCGCTTTGATACTTTTGACTGGTGCAACGCTTATGCTTATAATGGTGTTCATTCTTTTTTGGCTTATCATGTTGCCGAATCTGCCACAAGACAACAGCGTCCTTGCGAATAACTGTGCAAATATATGCCAGACCGCTAAGGAATATATCGGGATCTGATCTTCAAGACGATCTGCTCCTGCCTTCGGGCGGGAGTTTTTTTGTTTTATGGCGATTTTACAAGCTTTTTACGGCACCTGCATTGACATCATATTCGTTTGGCGGTATAATAATACAGTATGATATAAGATGCCTTTCTTACGATAGGAGTTAGGAGAAATAAGAATATGAATAACAGGGTCTACGATAACAGAGAGTTATCATGGCTTAAATTTAACGAGAGAGTTCTTGAAGAAGCTCAGGACAGTGCTACACCGCTTCTTGAAAGATTGCTTTTTCAGTCGATATTTGCAAGCAATCTTGACGAGTTTTTTAGGGTGCGTGTGGGCTCGCTTTATGATTCCTCGCTTGTGGACGACGATCATAAAGACAACAAGTCTAAAATGCGTCCATCTGAACAGCTTTCAGCAATATTTGAGCGTGTTCATGAGCTTATACCAATAAAAGATAAGACATACAAAGCTATCTGCGAGGAACTGGAGCTTAAAAATATAGTACATAAAAACATAAAGGCTCTCACTGAACAGGATAAGAAATTTCTTGAAGCTTATTATGCCTATGAGGTCAAGCCGTTTCTTAATGCGTTTATCATTGATAAAAGACACCCTTTCCCATTTCTTGCAAATCAAAGTATTTATGCGGTCGCAAAACTCGCTTCAAAATCTGCCGTCACAGTGGGTATAGTTAGCTGTAACGAGAAATTCCAGCGTGTGATCTTTCTTCCTGATGACGAGGGGTGCATAAGCTATATCCTTGTAGAAGAGCTTATTCTCCATTATGCTGACAAGGCATTTGAGGGCTATAAAATAGAAGAAAAGGCTCTTATGAGAGTGACACGAAACGCCGATATCGACGTTGACGAGGGCTTTGACTCGGAACTTGATTTCAGACAAAATATGTCTGAGCTTATCAACAAGCGTAAACGCCTTTGCCCTGTGAGATTACAGCTTTCAAAGCAAATATCCGACACTGTGCTGAACGAACTGCTTTCAAGGTTGGAGCTTTCAGAAAAGCAAGTCTTTGTGGAGAAAACTCCCCTTGATATGTCCTATGTGTTCGCTGTGTTTGACAAGGCGGCAGACAGAAAAGAGCTTTTTTTTCCGAAGCAGGAGCCTCAGCCCTCTGCGATGATAGACCCGTCAAGGTCAATGATAGAGCAGATAGACGAAAAGGATCTTTTTCTGCACTATCCTTATGAGTCCATAAAGCCTTTTATCAGGCTGCTTGACGAGGCGGCAAAGGATGATAGCGTTACGTCTGTCAAAATGACTTTGTATCGTGTGGCGAAGAACTCCAAGGTCATAAAGGCGTTGTGCAACGCCGCAGAAAATGGCAAGGACGTGCTTGTGCTTGTGGAGCTGAGGGCACGTTTTGATGAGGAAAACAATATAGGCTGGTCAAAGCTTCTCGAGGAGTCAGGCTGTCATGTAATGTATGGTCCGCAGGGACTTAAAGTCCATTCAAAGCTTTGTCTTATTACAAGAAAAGTTGGCGACAGCGTAAAGTACACTGTTCAGGTGGGTACAGGAAACTACAACGAAAAGACCGCAGGGCTTTACACAGACCTTTGCCTTATGACATCAAACAATGACATTGCTCAGGACGCTTGCGAGGTGTTCAGAACGCTGTCAATGGGCGAGCTTGTGGAAAGCTCAAAGGCACTTATGGTCGCTCCCCACTGTCTGCAAAATAAGGTAGTGGAGCTTATGGATAATGAGATAAGCATTGCAAGAGCAGGCGGTGAGGGATATGTTGCCGCAAAGCTCAATTCTCTTACTGATAAGGTGCTTATGGACAAGATAATAGAATGTTCTCAGGCAGGCGTGAAGGTAGAGCTTGTTATAAGAGGTATATCCTGCCTTGTGGCAGGCGTGGAGGGCGTTACTGACAATGTGCAGATACGCTCCATAGTAGGACGATATCTTGAGCACGCAAGGATATATATTTTCGGCACAGGTGTTCGCAAAAAGGTATACATATCCAGCGCAGACTATATGACAAGAAACACCACAAGGCGAGTTGAGGTCGCCGCACCTATCCTCAGTGAAGAAGTAAAAAAACGTGTCCTCGATATTTTTGACACCCAGATGCAGGACAACGTAAAAGCAAGGATAATGCAGCCTGACGGAAAATATGTCCGTGCAGAGCGTGGAGATATCGCCATTGACGCACAAAGCAGATTTTACGCTGAAGCATACGCCAATGCACCAAAGCCTGCTCCTGTTAATGATTCAAAGGCTGTTGAGCCTGAAAAGGAGAAAAAGGGCTTTTTAGGCTGGCTCAAAAGGCTTTTCAGAAGAAAAAAGAAATAATATACAATGCGGTCATATTCTATATGGCTGCATTTTTTGTACAAAAAAAGGGGCAGACTTTCACCTGTCCCTTAAATTTTTATTCATTACTTCTTATCTGCAAAAGCGTTGTTGATAGCTGAAACAAGACCCTTGATAGAAGATACGATGATATCTGAGTGTCTGCCGACGCCCCAATACATCTTATCACCGCAGGAAATTCCAACATACGAAACAGCCTCAGATGTTGACTTTCTTTCAAGAGCGTGTTCTGTGTATGTTTCCACGGTAAAATCAAAGTTCAAAGCCTGCTTGATAGCATTTGCCACAGCGTCAAGACGTCCGTTGCCCTCTGCTGTATGATCGTCTGTTACACCGTTTACTGAAGCTGTGATAGCGGCGCAGATAGTGCCGTTCTGCTTCTGAACATAGTGTGCTTCAGGAATGTCAACAGGTGCGCACTTGTTGAGGTACTCGTCCTTGAATATCTTGTAGACCTCATCAGGCATAAGCTCCTTGTGCTTGTGGTCTGAAACAGCCTTTACCTTGTAGCCAAAGTCCTCTCTCATCTTCTTTGGAAGATCATAGCCGAACTGATTTTGGAGGATAAAGCCAATTCCTCCCTTGCCTGATTGCGAGTTTATTCTGATAACGTCACCGTCATACTCTCTTCCAACATCATGTGGGTCGATAGGCAGATAAGGAACAGTCCACTTGTCACAGCTCTTTTCTTTTCTCCAGTTCATGCCCTTTGCGATAGCGTCCTGATGTGAGCCTGAGAATGCAGCGAATACAAGTGCGCCTGAATATGGGCTTCTGTCATAAACCTTCATTCTTGTAACTCTCTCATAAAGCTCTACCAGTGCAGGCATATCTGAGAAGTCCAGCTTAGGGTCAACTCCGTGAGTGTACATATTAAGTGCGATAGTAACGATATCGGCATTGCCTGTTCTCTCACCATTGCCGAAACAAGTACCCTCTATTCTGTCAGCACCTGCAAGCAGACCCATTTCGCAGTCTGCCACTGCACAGCCTCTGTCATTATGTGGGTGAAGTGAAACTATAACGTTCTCTCTGTTGTGAAGAGTGTCGCACATATACTCTACCTGCTGAGCATAAACATGAGGCATTGACATTTCAACTGTTACAGGCAGGTTGATGATGACCTTGTTATCAGGTGTAGGCTGCCAGATGTCGATAACAGCGTTGCAGATATCTCTTGCAAACTCAGGCTCTGTGCCTGTGAAGCTCTCAGGAGAATACTCGAATACGATATTGCCCTTTGCGTGCTTCTTATACTCGTTACAGAGCTTTGCACCGTCTGTAGCTATCTTTATTATCTCTTCCTTAGACTTTCGGAAAACCTGCTCTCTCTGTGCAACAGATGTTGAGTTATAAAGGTGGACAACAGCGTTCTTTGCACCGTCGATAGCTTCAAATGTTTTCTTTATGATATGCTCTCTTGACTGTGTGAGCACCTGAATAGTAACATCATCAGGTATCATGTTCTTCTCA
Source organism: Ruminococcus bicirculans (ex Wegman et al. 2014) (assembly GCF_000723465.1). Classification (GTDB taxonomy): domain Bacteria; phylum Bacillota; class Clostridia; order Oscillospirales; family Ruminococcaceae; genus Hominimerdicola; species Hominimerdicola aceti. Next base: position 165,743 of record NZ_HF545617.1, on the reverse strand, counting down.
ATAAGTGTGCGGCAGAACTCATACTCTGTTTCAGAGGCGGCAGGGAAACCTATCTCTATCTCCTTGAAGCCTATCTCAACGAGCTTTGTGAAAAACTCCAGCTTTTCTTCAAGGCTCATAGGAATGATAAGAGCCTGATTTCCATCTCTCAGGTCAACAGAACACCATGCAGGAGCGTGGTCAACATACTCTTTTTCAGCCCACTTCATGCACTTTACAGGAGGCATATAATAGCCTCTCTCATACTTTTCTACGTTTTTCATGTCAGATCCTCCTTATAAATATAAAGCCGATAATTATTTTGATAGTGATGTGGAAAAGGGCATAAAAAAATCGCCACTCCTACCGAAAAGGAGAGACGAGCTTCGCCGTGTTACCACTCTCATTCATATACGGCTCACACCGCATATCTCAGCCGCATCTATCAATGCGTATCTCTATAACGGGAGAACCCGTGAGCGGCTAATAAGATTTCACCGTTCAGGCTCGGGGACGAGTTATCACAAATTCCGCATACCGACTTGCACCCACCGACGGCTCTCTGTAATGTCAGAACTTTGCTTTTGTTCCTGTCAACGCCTTTATCATATTGTTTTTATTATACTCATACTTCCCGCTTTTGTCAATAGGACAATTGCCGATTTAACAATTTGTTAATATTCGGTGCTAAATCGTTTTCCCTGACGTTAAATGTAGGGGCTGGCGTCCCCTGCAAAATAATCTTAAAATATTCTTATTACGCTTTTCAAATGCTTAAAAGTATCTTAATTAGCCTGTCTGTCGGTTGACAAAGAATAAGCAATGGTCTATAATAATAGATGCTGGCTGAGGGGGTTACCACTCATACTTTTGTACAAAAGGGGATCTATAACATGATATTTGAAAGCATTAAAAAGCTTGTAACATATGGTCTGGAAAGCGGACTTATTGAGGAGAGCGACAGAGTTTATACTACAAACAGGCTTCTTGAAGCCCTTGACCTTGAGGAATATGACGAACCAGCGGAGGAGTTTTCTGACGTTGATCTTGAAAGCACTCTCAAAGAGCTTCTCGATTACGCTGTGGAAAAGGGCCTTACAGAAAATTCTATTGTATACAGAGATCTTTTCGACACAAAACTCATGGGGCTTCTTACTCCAAGACCGTCAGAGGTAGACACAAAGTTCTGGGGACTTTACAACCACCAGTCTGCAAAGGTCGCAACTGACTATTTCTACAAGCTTTCGCAGGACACGGACTACATAAGAAGATACAGAGTTAAGAAAGATATGCGCTGGATAGCTCCAACAGAGTACGGCGACCTTGATATAACTATCAATCTTTCCAAGCCTGAAAAAGACCCGAAAGCCATTGCAGCGGCAAAGCTTGCAAAGCAGTCGGGATATCCTAAGTGCCTGCTGTGCTATGAGAACGTGGGATATGCAGGACGAGTGAACTCCCCTGCAAGACAGAACCACCGTGTTATATCCCTTAAAATAAACGGCACAGACTGGGGACTTCAGTATTCCCCATATGTTTATTACAACGAACATTGTATCCTTTTCAATAAGAAGCATACTCCTATGGTAATAGACCGTTCGGCATTTGAGAAGCTTTTTGACTTTGTTAGACAGTTTCCGCACTACTTCATAGGTTCAAACGCTGACCTGCCTATCGTTGGCGGATCTATCCTTTCGCACGAACATTTTCAGGGCGGTCATTATACTTTTGCAATGGCGAAAGCCCCTGTTGAAGAAAAGATAGTTTTCAAGGGCTTTGAGAACGTTGACGCAGGTATCGTTAAATGGCCTATGTCCGTTATCAGGATAAACAGCGAGGACAAAAACGCTCTCGTTGACCTTGCTGACAAGATACTCAAAGCTTGGAGAGGCTACACCGACGAAGAAGCGTTCATTTACGCTGAAACTGAAGGCGAGCCGCACAACACTATCACCCCTATCGCAAGAATGAGAAACGGCAGATATGAGCTTGACCTTGTGCTTAGAAACAACATCACAACCGAGGAATATCCTCTTGGCGTTTATCACCCCCATCAGGAGCTTCATCATATAAAGAAAGAAAATATCGGTCTTATCGAAGTAATGGGTCTTGCAGTGCTTCCGTCAAGACTTAAAGGCGAAATGGAGAAGCTTGCTCAGGTTCTGGTCACAGAGGAAACAGCGGGTGTACGCCGTGACAAGCTGATAGAAAAGCACGCTGACTGGGCTGAGGAGATATCAAAGAAAAACAATATAACAGCCGAGAACGTTCATGAGGTCTTGCAGAAAGAAATAGGCATCGTGTTCGCAAAGGTGCTTGAACATGCAGGCGTTTATAAGAGAAACAAAGACGGAAAAGCTGCATTTGAAAGATTTATAGACTATGTGAACAACAAGTAATAAAGAAAGAGGTGAACGCCCGTATCTCGCAGAAGGGATCCTGCAAGGGTGCGGGCATTTTTATGCTCAGATTTACAAGACGGCATATAAAGGAAACAGCAATAATTCTGGCAATAGTCATTTTTATAGGCACACTGTGGTTTTTAGGCTACAAAAGGCATATAAGAGATACGATCAATCAGGCTTACGACGTTACGCCTATATCCGCCATACAGTTACAGCTTGCTTCGTCATCAAAGGCTGATAAGCTTATGATAGTGGCTCACCCTGATGACGAAGTGCTTTGGGGCGGAGGACATCTTTATGATAAAGGCTATCTTGTTGTGTGTGTAACAAACGGAAGAAATAAGGTGCGTTCTCAGGAGTTCAAGGACGTGGTGACTGCCTCGGGCAACGAGTGTATAATGCTTGAATATCCTGATAAAGTCAGGGGTAAGCGTGACGATTGGGCGCTTGTTAAGGACGGTATCGAATCTGACCTTGAAAAGATAATGACCTGCAAGGATTGGAAGCTTATAGCTGTGCATAATCAAAAAGGCGAATATGGTCATATCCACCATGTAAACGTGCATAATTACGTCACTGAGATATACGATAAGAACGATATCCAGTGCGACCTTTACTGCTTTGGCAAGTATTACAAGGCTAGCCGTCTGAAAGTGGTGGGCAACACTTTGCCAAAGATATCAAAAGAGAGATACGAGTTCAAGAAAAAGCTTGCGGATATGTATACCTCTCAAAAGAAAACTGTAAACAAGCTGTGGCATATGGCTTATTATGAGGATTGGACGCTGTATAAACGCTACAGCGAACACCCTGAAATGAAAAAACAAACTGCAACTGCGCTGGGAGTGGCTGTGAATGAAGCTCAGTAAGAAAAATATAATACATCTTTGTGTGCTTACGGGGATATATCTTCTGTTTGTCCTTGCGCTCACAAGGTTTAAATACGCCTATGGCTCTGAGCTTGATTGGGGCGGACAGCACTATGCTATCCCTGATTATTTCAGAAAGCTCTTTTACAAAACAGGTGACTTTTTTCCCTCCTTCGCCCCGAACATAGGTTGTGGTGAGAACATCTATAATCTGTCATATTATGGGCTTTATTCGCCTTTAATACTTTTTTCTTATCTTCTGCCCTTTGTGAAAATGTCCACCTATATACAGATAGTATCCATAATAGGCATTATAGCAAGCCTGTGGATATTCTATATATGGATGCGTCAGAAATTCACAGACAACACAGCGTTTGCACTGAGCTTTGTGTTTCTCTTTTCAGCACCCCTTATCTTCCACAGTCACAGGCACATAATGTTCGTGAATTATATGCCGTTCCTGCTTTTAGGTTTTATGGCTATCGAGGATTATTTTGAGGGCAAGAGAAAATACATGGTGACGCTTTGGGCATTTTTGATGCTCATGACAAGCTATTTCTTTGCAGTGTCGGGTCTTGCGGCAATGGCAGTGTATGGCGTTTATCGCTGGCTGAAAATAAATGAAAAGCCAACTTTCAAGAAGTTCTGCAAAGACGGAACAGCATTCGCTTTCAGGCTTATCCTGGCAGTGATAATGGCGTGCGTACTTATCCTGCCGACACTGCACTGTATGCTCTCCGGCAGAGAGGCAGGCAACAGCCATGTTGATCTCAAGTCGTTCATACCAGGTGTAAACTTGAAATTCCTGCTCTATTATCACTACTCAATGGGACTTTGCCTTTTCACAGTGCTTAGCATAATATCGGCGGTGTTCTCAAAACAACGCTATAGAAGATTTCTCGGGATCGTTATGATGGTAATAGCCACCTGCCCTATAATAGTCTATATGTTAAACGGCACACTGTATGTTGACCCGAAAGTTCTTATACCTTTCCTTCCTCTTGGTATGCTCCTTTTCGGACACACCTATTTTGATATAATAAGAGGAAAGCTAAAGCTTAAACCACTTGCAGTGATAACCCTTTTAGTTGCATTGGCAGGAGTTTTCTGGTTCAAGACCACCAAAAAAGTGGAGTTTTATATTATCCTTGACTTTGTTGTACTTATGTCGAGCCTGTTTGTATACAGACGCTGCAAAAAAGAGTTCATACTTAATATAGGAATGTCCCTTTGCCTAGTGGTATCCACAGTATATGCAAACTTTGCAGACAAGCTCGTGCCTTTAAGTGAGCTTGAATATGATAACAGCAGTGATATGAATACACTTGCAGATTATGTCGGCTCGCAAGAGGAGATATCGAGGACTTCAAACTGCGTTGACGAAGTGAACACAGTGAACATGATATATAATGCAGATTATTACACCATGTCAATATATTCCTCACTGCACAATAAAGATTACAACAAATTTTATTACAGCGAGATATACAACGAAAATTCATACCGCAACACTTCCCTGACCACTCAGACACGAAGCCTTATTGCTGATATGTATTTTTCAAACAGATATCTTATCACTGACGACCCGGTAAAGGCAGTGTCAGGCTACAAGAAGATAAAAGAGAGCGGAAGCCTTTCACTTTATGAAAACAATGACGTTCTGCCTTTCGGATATGCTACCAATGCTCTTATCGGCAGAAAAGAATATAATTCCCTGAATTATCCTTACTCAGTGGAAGCTCTTTTCAATAATATAATAGTTGAGGATAAGACGGAAAAGTCATTTTCATCTGATATCAAAAAGGTACGCTCCATCAACTTTACAGAGTGCGGCCAGATAAAGCGTGAATGGGGAAAATACACCATTGACGCTAAAAAGCCTTTCACTCAGGAGATAACGCTTCCCGAAATGCTCACGAACAATGAGATAATGTTTGTATCTTTCAATGTGAACAACGATATAAAGGGTGGCAGAAAGGACGCTTGGGTGTCCATAAACGGCAATAAAAACAAGCTCACTGCACCTGATTGGAAGTATTACAATAATAACAGACGTTTTGAATATGTCATAACCACAGGTCAGGACTATAGTGCAGACAGCGTTAAAGTGAATTTCTCTGACGGCAAGTATGAGATAACCAACGTTCGCTGTTATGTCATCGACAAAGACAGCCTTGTGCGTGACGTTGACCCGTTCATGATAGACAAGAAGACCTCTCACGGAGATGTGATAAACGGCACTATAGACGTTAAAAATGACGGCTATTTCACCATCTCCATTCCGTATACCGACGGTTTCACCGCCGAGATCGACGGCAAAGAAGTGCAGTGTGAAAAGACCGACACTGCATTCCTTGGCTTCAAGATACCAAAAGGCAGCCACAGCATAAAGATAACCTTTACCGCACCGTTGCTCCACAAGGGCATAGTTCTCTCAGGGGCAGGATTGCTGATATTCATAGCATGCGTTATTATTGACAGAAGAAAAACAAAAGCTTCAAAGTAGGAAAAAAATAAAAGCGACAGAAATCCAGATCTGTCGCTTTTTTTGTCGTATGTTTAGGTTTGTCTATTCACTTATTACATAAAATATGATAAAATAACAGAGTGATTGTGTGACTTTTGTCAAAGGTTCTGTCTGAATCCCTCACCAATGGTAACATTTTCGTATGCAAGCTCACGCATTTTCAGCATTACGTCATGTGGAGTTTCTCTCATTCCGCCCGTTGCCCAATCTATTATTATTCCGCAATAGCCATGAGAATAAAAATCGGCAAAGAACTTCGCCTTATCGGAACGCTTTCTGGTTATAGCAACAGCGTGATAGAAAAATCTGATGAACAGCTTGTGCATACTTCTGAAAAGATAATGCTCAAATATCTTTTCGTTGCTTTTTAGCGTGTTTGAGTAAAAGCGCTTGTCTTTGAGCATATTTACAAGAAATCCTTCAAGACGCTCATACCAGTTGTCGTAGTTTACGCCTTTGGTGATGTCAGCGAAAAGCTCGTGAAGATAGATATAGCTCAAAAGCTCATATTTATCCTGAAAATGGTAATAAAAAGACTGGCGGTTAAGACCGCACTCACCTGTTATATCGGATATGGATATTTTATCAAAGGGTTTTTGCTCGCAGAGTTTTTTCAGTGAATCACACAAAGCACTTTTGGTTATCGCAGAGCTTGACATTTAACTACATTCCTTTCAGATTCATAACGACAAAAGGTCTTTTTTGAGAAAAAATCAGACTAAGCTGAATTAATGTCAAAAAAGCAGACAATTCGCGCTAACTTTCATTATATCATAAATTTATGAAATTTCAATAACTTTTTATAAATATTTTATCATTATCATATTTTTCACAGGGGGAAACGGCATGAAAAACAATATCATCACAGAATTTATAAATGGTCAAAGCTGTAGAGCGTATGAAGCCCTGGGGGCAGTAAAAATAGAGAACGGCATAAGATTTTCCACCTATGCGCCCCATGCAAGGAAGGTAGAGCTTTGCCTGAATGGAGATATTATCCCTATGGAATGTGATGAACGTGGGGTATGGAGCGTTGAACGCCCTGCAAAAGAGGGTGACATTTATCAGTATGTTATCACAACGCCTACTCTTGAAAAGCACTACCGCTCAGACCCTTTTGCGGTGTACAGCGAGGTAAGACCGAAAAATGCGTCTGTGGTGTATGATATCAACAGCTATAGCTGGAATGACCAAGAATGGCTCTCAAAGCGTGACAAATGCTATGAAAAGCCAATGAACATATATGAGGTACATTTCGGCTCGTGGCGCATAAAAGAGGGAAAAGAAGAAACCGACCGCTTTTACACCTATGAAGAAATGATAGACCTGCTCATACCTTATGTAAAGGAAATGGGCTATACCCATATCGAGCTTCTGCCACTGACGGAATATCCTTATGACGGCTCATGGGGCTATCAGGTGTCGGGATATTTCTCCGCAACCAGCCGTTACGGCGACCCTAGAGGGCTTATGAAGTTCATAGACGCTTGTCATGCGGAAAATATCGGCATTATTCTGGACTTTGTACCCGTACATTTTGTCCGTGATTTCTATGCCCTGCACATATATGACGGAAGCTTCCTCTTTGAAAGCGACAACGAGTATGACAGATACTCCGAGTGGGGTACTGCCCTGTTTGACTACACAAAGCCTCATGTGCTTAGCTTTGTAAAATCTTCAGTTAATTTCTGGATAGAAAAATATCATGTTGACGGATTGAGATATGACGCAGTTGCAAACCTTATCTATCGTCACGGCCACACTGATGACGCTGTGAACGACAGCGGTATATGGTTCTTGAAGAACACTAATTACGCCATTCAGAAAATGCACCCTGACGTTATGCTTTTCGCAGAAGATTCCACAAACTACACAAAGGTAACTGCCCCTGTTGAGTTCGGCGGTCTTGGTTTTGACTATAAATGGGATCTGGGCTTCATGAACGATACCATCAATTATATAAAGACTCCGCCTTTTGAACGCAGAAATCATCACAATAAAATGACTTTCTCAATGAGTTATTTCTATAATGACCTTTTCATTCTTCCTTACTCCCACGACGAGGTAGTTCACGGCAAGAAAACCATGGTGGATAAGGTGTTCGGCAGTCAGCAGGAGCAGTTTGCTACCATAAGAGCACTGTATACTTTCCAGTTCACTCACCCCGGCAAGAAACTCAATTTCATGGGCAACGAGCTTGGCGAATATCTTGAATGGCGTGATGAAAAAGAACTGGGCTGGAATTTGCTCACATATCCTATACATGATTCATTACACGAGTATGTGAAAGCACTCCACAAGCTTTATCTTGAACAGCCTGCACTGTATAAGTCCGACTATAATTCCACATCTTTCCGCTGGATAGACGCAGACAACAAAAATCAGTGCATTTATGCCTACCGCAGAAGCGACCCTTCCGGCAAGACGCTTTATATGGTGTTCAATTTTTCCGGAAGCTATCAGAACTATAGCCTGAAGGTCGAGCAAAACGGAGCCTACAAAGAGCTTCTCAACTCTGACCGTGATATTTATAGTGGATCAAACTGCATAAACAGCGGTCTTTATACCACAAACTATAAGCTGCCACTCAGACTCGCACCTCTCAGCAGCGTTATAATTACCACAGAATGAGAAAAAAATATTAAAAATCATAAAATACTATTGCAAAATGGCGAAATATGCGTTATAATATGAGTGTATGTAATATACAACATTTACACCAAAATCATTTGAGAGGAGTTATGTAAATAATGGTTTATTCTCACGAAGTTGAAACAATGTGCCCTATCGCTCAGGGCGTTGCTCACGGTGCAGCTCCAATTCCAGAAGAAGCAAAGTGGGTAAAAGCTAAGGAAATCAAGGATATCTCAGGCTTTACACACGGTATCGGCTGGTGTGCTCCACAGCAGGGCTGCTGCAAGCTGACACTTAATGTAAAAGAGGGCGTTATCCAGGAATGTCTCGTTGAAACTATCGGCTGCTCAGGTATGACACACTCTGCTGCTATGGCATCAGAGATCCTTCCAGGCAGAACAGTTCTCGAGGCTCTTAACACAGACCTCGTTTGCGACGCTATCAACACAGCTATGAGAGAGCTTTTCCTCCAGATCGTTTACGGTCGTTCACAGAGTGCATTCTCTGAGGGCGGTCTTGTAGTAGGCGCTGGTCTTGAGGACCTTGGTAAGGGACTTCGTTCACAGGTAGGTACTATGTATGGTACACTTGCAAAGGGTCCTAGATACCTTGAAATGACAGACGGCTATGTTACAGGTCTTGCACTTAACGAAGATGACGAGATCATCGGCTACAAGTTTGTAAACTTCGGCAAGATGATGGACTTCATCAAGGCTGGCGACGATGCTAACACTGCTTTTGAGAAAGCACAGGGTCAGTACGGCAGAGTAGCTGACGCTGTTAAGATCGTTGACCCAAGAAAAGAATAAGGAGGATTTGTTACAATGGCTTTATTTGAATCATATGAGAGAAGAGAAAAGCAGATCCTTGCTGTTATCAATCAGTACGGTATCAACACTATCGAAGAGTGTGCTGACGTATGCAAGGCTAAGGGTCTTGACATTTATAAGCTCGTTGAGGGCATTCAGCCTATCTGCTTTGAGAACGCTAAGTGGGCTTACACAGTAGGCTGCGCTATCGCTATCAAGAAGGGCTGCACAAGAGCTGCTGACGCTGCTGCTGCTATCGGCGAGGGACTTCAGGCTTTCTGTATCCCTGGCTCTGTAGCTGACCAGAGAAAGGTTGGTCTTGGTCACGGTAACCTCGGCAAGATGCTTCTTGAAGAGGATACAGAGTGCTTCGCATTCCTCGCAGGTCACGAATCATTCGCTGCCGCTGAGGGTGCTATCGGTATCGCTGAGAAGGCTAACAAGGTTAGAACAAAGCCTCTGAGAGTTATTCTTAACGGTCTTGGCAAGGACGCTGCACAGATCATCGCTAGAATCAACGGCTTCACATATGTTGAAACAGAAATGGATTACTACACAGGCGAAGTTAAGGAAGTATTCCGCAAGGCATACTCTGACGGTCTGAGAGCTAAGGTAAACTGCTACGGTGCTAACGATGTTACCGAGGGCGTTGCTATCATGTGGAAAGAGAACGTAGACGTTTCTATCACAGGTAACTCAACAAACCCAACAAGATTCCAGCATCCAGTTGCAGGTACATACAAGAAGGAAAGACTTGAGAAGGGCAAGAAATACTTCTCAGTAGCTTCAGGCGGAGGAACAGGTAGAACTCTGCACCCAGATAACATGGCTGCTGGTCCTGCTTCTTATGGTATGACAGATACAATGGGAAGAATGCACAGCGACGCTCAGTTTGCTGGTTCTTCTTCAGTTCCTGCACACGTTGAGATGATGGGTCTTATCGGTATGGGTAACAACCCAATGGTTGGTGCTACAGTTGCTTGCGCAGTTGCAGTTGAAGAGGCTATGAAGTAAGGTTTTAAACCACTTCACAAGTCTTGTAATGTGGACAACGATAAGACTTCGTGTTCAAAAGAATATCAGTAAGGCGTTAGATTTTGTTCTAACGCCTTATTTTTATGCACAAAAAGACCTCCCAATGCTGTAAGAAAGGTCTGACGGCCAAACTAAAGCGCAGGAAGGTCAATATCACAAATACAAGCTAAAAACGCATAACGACCATATTAAAAGAACTTTGCGATGTCCTCAACAGCTCTCCTTTTAGGTCTGGCAGGGGCTTCTGCAGGATAACCAACGGCTATAACCGATACTACGATCTCGCTTTCAGGTATTTCAAGCACCTCACGAAGCTTTTCTCCGTCCCTGATGCCCATTACAAGCGAGCCTAAGCCAAGCTCAGCCGCTTTGAGAAGAAGTATCTCATTGTGCAGACCAAGATCGTAAAAACCCCAGCCATTGCCGACTTCATTATCAGGATCACCCTCTTTGTCAAAACCTGCTCTTGTATGTACAAAAGTCGTTACAAGAAGCGCTGCATTTTCGGACCTTTCTCTGTTAAATCCGGGCAAGCACTCCTCTCTTACCCTCTTTGTCATCTCATCACTGAGAACGCAGTAATACCTTGCAGTTTCAGAGTTTTTCCACGATGGTGCTTCTGTTGCGGCAGATATGAGCGTTTCTATCTGCTCTTTTGTTACCTTTTTACTGCCGTCATATTTTCTTATGCTTCTTCTGCTTTCAATAAGCTTCTGAAATTCCATTTATATCTCTCCTTGTCAAAATGTGAGGCTCACGCCTATTTCAGATACAATTATAACATATCACTTCCACCATTTCAAGTAGCAAAAGCCCTTGAAATGTTCATATTATTGTGATACAATAACGTAAAGACAATATGGGGGTGCAGACTATGAGCTTTGTAAAATTCGAGAACGTTTATAAAAGATACAAAATGGGCGAGATAACCATAAATGCCGCAGACGGTGTTTCATTTGAGATAGAAAAAGGCGAATTTGCTGTTATAGTAGGCGCAAGCGGTGCAGGAAAAACTACTATACTTAATATGCTCGGCGGCATGGATACCTGCGACGAGGGCAAGATCCTTGTTGACGGCAAGGACATTGCCACTTTTAATAAAAAGCAGCTCACAACATACCGCAGATATGACATAGGCTTTGTTTTTCAATTCTATAACCTTGTGAATAATCTTACTGCTAAGGAAAATGTAGAGCTTGCCACACAGATATGCGCACATGCCTCAAAGCCTGAAGAAGTGCTGAAAAAAGTGGGACTCGAGGACAGAATGAACAACTTCCCCTCCCAGCTTTCAGGCGGCGAGCAGCAGCGTGTTTCTATCGCACGAGCATTGGCGAAAAATCCTAAGCTTCTTCTTTGCGACGAACCAACGGGCGCTCTTGATTACAACACAGGTAAAAATATCCTCAGACTTTTGCAGGATACCTGCCGAAATGACGGTGTGACAGTTATAGTCATCACCCACAACTCCGCTATCGCACCAATGGCTGACAGAGTTATAACCGTCAAAAACAGCAAGGTAGACAAAGTTGAGATAAACAAAGACCCTGTTGACGTTTCTACTATCGAATGGTAACGGAGAAATATATGAAACTTCTTTCACCTGTCAAATACGAATATGGCAATCTGAAAATAGGCGGAGGCGGCTTTGTGACAGGTATCACTTTCCACCCCACCGACAGCAAAACGCTTTATATACGCACCGACATCGGTGGTATCTACCGCTATGACTTTGATAAACAAACTTGGGCGTATCTGGCAGACAAAGTTACCGCAGACGACCCTGCACAGACCTATCCCCTTGCAATAGCCCTTGACGAAAACGACCCAAATAAGCTGTTTTTCACCTGCGGAGATAAACGCTCAAATTATATCTGCATATCTGATGACAAGGGAGAAAATATAATTCAAAAGACACTGCCATGCAGCGTTCACGGAAACGAAGTTGGCAGAGCCACAGGCGACAGACTTATTTACAAAAACGGCAGGCTGTATTTCGGCTCGCAGACCGCAGGAATTATCTATTCTGAGGATATGGGCGAAAGCTGGCAAAACATAGACCTGTTTGGTGAGAAAAACATCTCGCTTATATGGACAAACAGTGAGGGCAAACTTTTTATAGCAGGCTGTTCAGGTGAAGCAAACTCCCCTGACGGTGTAACAAGAGGTCACACTCTGTATTGCTCCACAGACGGCTTGAAAAGCTTCGTTCCCCTCACCGCCCCCGATCCTGTGAAATACGAAAACTCCTCCTATTATGGCTTCGTGCCACAGCGTATCACCAGCGACAGCAGATATATATACATCACTTTTGCTTCAAGCGGAGAAGTATTCTACGGTGGCATGGGTGCTTATGCTTGCGACACAGGCTCGCTTTCAGGCGGCAAGGTATACAGATACCGCATCGAAAATGGAGTGACTGTTTTTGACAAAGACATAACCCCCGAGGACCATATCCCATGCGGCTACAGCGGAATATGTTCCAACGGCAAAATGCTCTTGCTATCAACTGTCTGCCGAAAAAATGGCGGAGATATGATCTATACAAGCACCGACAGCGGTGAAAGCTGGAAGATAATAATGAATAGGCTTGAATATAGCCGATTCGATTGGAATATCCCATACATGAAGCCTTCATACAACGGCGGCGGAAACTGTGTCCACTGGATAAGCGACATAAAGTTTTCACCTTTTGACAGCGACACAGCCTTGTTCAACACAGGAACAGGTCTGTTCATGATAACAGGTCTTGCAAGCGGAGATGTGCTTGTCAAACCATTCTGCGAGGGCATAGAGGAAACTGTTCACCTTAATGTATACACCACTCCCCATGGCAGGAATCGCATTATAGATATCATTGGCGACCTTGGTGGCTTTGCCTTTGAAGATTATGACAGTGAGTGCGAAAATTCCTTTGCAAACGAAAATGGCGACCGCTACATCACCTGCCTTAATGCTGATCTCACCCTCAGCGACCCCGAATACATCGTCGCAACTCCCCGTGGCAACTGGACAGGCAAAACAAAAGGTGGTCTGATCTTATCCAAAGATTGCGGTTCAACATGGGAAAGACTTCCCATGCCCCGTGGGCTTTCTGAGTTTATAGACAAAAAACTTGACAACATCGAAAAGCCTAATGTAGACTCAGGTTGGACAGCGATATCTGCCGACGGCAAACGCATAATGTGGGCTGTTGCAGGCGGCAGAGGCTTTTCTAACAAGGCTGTCTGCTATACCGACGATGAGGGCAAAACATGGCAAAAGTCCATTTTTACGGACAGTAGTGGAAACTCAGCAGATGAACACAACGTAAAAATTTTCTCGGACTATTACAACAGCGATCTTTTCTTCGCCATAGCAGAACGAGGAAATCTGGGGCTTTACATCAGCCGTGACAAAGGTGCAACTTTCAGAGAAGTGTCCATAAAAACGGACATAAAGTGTCCACGATACGCTCACTATCAGCTTTCAAGACAGCCAGATAAAAGCGGAGTATTCTGGCTTGCAAACGGCATAAAGGGACTTTACCGCTTCGAGATAAAGAGTGACAGCGTGTGGATAAGTGACATTCTCCCTAAGGACAGGATAAACTGCATAGGCTTTGGAAAAGGGCTTGAGGAAACTCCTGCAATGTATGTCACAGGAAATATCAGTGGTGAATACGGCTTTTATATTTCTGATGATCTGGGCGAAAGTTTCGCACGTATAAATACCGATAGACAGCAATACGGTGTTATACACTCAATATGCGGAGATATGCGAGAACACGGCGTTTTCTGCCTTGCCACAGGCTCTCACGGACTTATGTTCGGCAGACAAAAAAGCCTTGCAAAGCCGTGAAAAATGTGGTATAATCAAAGTAACATAATTGAAAGGAAGTTCAATATGACCTACAAGGAAGAATTTATAAAATTTATGGTAGACAGCGGAGTTCTCACATTTGGCGACTTCACTCTTAAAAGTGGCAGAAAAGCTCCGTATTTCATCAACTGCGGAAACTATAAAACAGGCGAACAGCTTGCAAAGCTGGGCGGCTTTTACGCTGATTGCATAGCTGACAACAAAATACCTGTTGAAACACTTTTCGGACCTGCATATAAGGGTATCCCTCTTGCTGTTTCAGCCGTTATCGCACTTGCAACAAAGTATGGCATTGACGTTTCTTACTGCTTTGACAGAAAGGAAGCTAAGGATCACGGCGAGGGCGGAATGTTCGTTGGAAAGAAGCTTGCAGACGGAGAAAAGGTAATAATCATCGACGATGTTATGACATCAGGAAAGGCTCTCAGAGAGTCAATGCCAAAGCTCAAAAGTGCCGCAGACGTAAACGTAACAGGCATGGTGATAACAGTTGACAGAATGGAAAAGGCACTGGATACTGACCTGTCAGCTGTTGAACAGGCTTATAAAGACTTTGGCGTAAAGGTATACTCTATCGTAAACATCAACGATATCATCAAGGCTATTCAGGACGGTGTTGTTGAGGGCAAAGAGTATCTTGACAAAATGCTGGAATACCGTGCAGCATACGGAGTTGACCACGAATAACAAGCCTGCTTTGAGGAAAATTTAAGATTATTTTAAAGTTACAAATTGAAATAATTTGTAACAGTATTGTAGTGAAATGTAACTTGTCTGTTCTTGAAGTTACAGCCTCTAAAGGCTATAATATGTAATGTAGAACAGAGAAAGAAAAAGAATGTAAACACTAAGATCAAACTCTTAGCTCGTTTCATCCTCTCCAAAATTTTTACACAAGCAAAGGGCAGCCGATGGGTTGCCTTTTTGTTTTGTCGAAACGAGCAGGATAAATGTAAAAAAAGTGTTAAGTGCTTGACAAGTGACGTATATAATGGTATAATAATAAAGCTGATTTATTCAGCATATTGATAAATACTACATAGAACTACTGTCTAAACTGAAATGATGGGCTTCTATGAGTCATAATTTTAGTTTGGAAGGAGGAAGTCAAATGAGAGAAGGAATTCACCCAAAGTATGAGGAAACAACAATTACTTGCGCTTGCGGTAATGTTATCCATACTCGTTCTACAAAGAAGGATATCAAGGTTGAAATTTGTTCTAAGTGCCACCCATTCTACACAGGCAAGCAGAAGCTCGTAGATACAGGCGGACGTGTTGACAGATTCAAGAAGAGATTTAATCTTGACTAATTTTCAAAGGGAACGGATAATTCCGTTCCCTTTTTTCTTTTATATGAGGAAACCAAATGGGATATACAACAATCTATGAGGAAGCTCAGGCGAGCTTTACGGAGAAAAAGTCCGAATTTATCGGGCATATCGCACCTGTCAGCACCGCTGATGAGGCTGTCGCATTTATAAACAGGATAAAAGCCGAAAACCGCAAGGCTAGGCACAACGTCTATGCCTATGTGTTGAGAGAGGGTAACGTTTCACGATACAGCGACGACGGCGAGCCACAGGGTACAGGCGGAGTGCCTGTGCTTGATGTAATAAACAAATCTGGGCTTACAGACGTTTGTGTGGTGGTGACACGATATTTTGGTGGAATACTTTTGGGGGCAAGCGGTCTTACAAGAGCCTATTCTCAGGGTTGTTCAATGGCGGTGAACGCTGCAAGAAAAATGAAAATGTGTGAGTGTTCAAGAATATCCTTTTCCTGCGACTATACACTTTATGGCAAAGTCAGCTATGCGCTGCCTGAATATGGCGTGATTATGGAAAAAGAGGACTTTGCCGATTCTGTAGATCTTGCGTTTCTTGTGAAGTCTGAATTTTCAGACAAGCTGAAAAAACAGCTTACGGATATATCCTGCGGCAAGCTTGAATTGTCAGAAGAAACAAATCTTCTCGCCGATTTTGCATGAAATCTGTACGACTATACAAAAATATTCAGCCTTTATGTAAAAATAAAGGCTTTTTTGAACTATTATAGTATATATTATGTAGAGTTAGTATGTTTTATATACTGTAAGGGGGAATTTTTGTGCTGCCGAGAGAACAAACCGAGTTGTTTGAAAAACAATTTCTGAACGAAAACGCCTGCTTGTCTGTGGATTCAAAAGGGCGTAAAGAACCTTGCGAACCTTGTCCGCTGAGGACGTGTTTCCAGCGTGACCGTGACAGGATACTTCACTGCAACTCTTTCAGACGGCTGAAGCATAAAACTCAAGTCTATCTGTCCCCTGCAGGCGACCATTATAGAACACGACTTACTCATACCCTTGAGGTAAGTCAGATCGCACGGACTATCTCACGGGCTTTGCGGCTCAACGAAGATCTCACCGAAGCTATCGCACTGGGTCATGACCTTGGTCATACGCCTTTTGGTCATGCAGGAGAAAGGGCTCTCAACGAGCTTAGCCCTGACGGCTTTCACCACTATGAGCAAAGCCTGCGTGTAGTGGATATTTTGGAAAAAGACGGCAAGGGTCTTGACCTCACAGAAGAAGTCCGTGACGGAATATTAAAGCACACTAACATGATAGCCGACACGAAAGAGGGCTATGTTGTGCGATTTGCAGACGTTATCGCCTATATAAATCACGATATCGACGATTCCGTTCGTGCAGGCATTATGACCGAGGAGGATATTCCGAAAAACATCACAAAGGTTCTTGGCGGATCCAAGTCTGAGAGGATAACCACTCTTGTGACCTCGCTTATCAAGGGCGGAGCCGAAAGCCTGCATATGGACGACGAAGTGAGTGACGCCTACACTGCACTGCATAGATTTATGTTTGACTTTGTGTACACAAATCCAAAGTGCAAATCAGAAGAAGTCAAGGCTAAAGACATGATAGCAAAGCTCTATGACTACTATGTTCATCATATCGAAAAGCTGCCTGCCTTTTATATGAATCTCGCCTATCAGTTCGGAATTGACCGTGCTATCTGTGATTACATATCAGGCATGACAGACGGCTTTGCCATTGAAACCTTTAAAAATCTGTTTATCCCATTGGGGTGGACAAAGTATTAGCGCATACCCAAGGAGGAAGAAATTTGCCGCTGCCTATAGATTTTATAGAAAGACTTAAAGCTGCCAACCCTATCGCAGAGGTCATGAGCAGCTACGTCACCCTCAAAAGAACAGGCAGAGATTATGTTTGCCTCTGCCCTTTTCACAACGAAAAAACCCCGTCCTGCCATATTCACCCTGACAAAGAGTATTTTCACTGCTTTGGCTGCGGAGCAGGCGGAGATGTTATCACTTTTACAATGAAGTACAATAATCTGGACTATTGGGAAGCTGTCAAGCTCCTTGCAGAACGTGGCGGAGTGCCGCTTCCGGAGGATAACGGCTATGACAGCAAGCGCACCGATACCAGAAAGCGCTTCTATGAAATGAATAAAACAGCCGCAAGGTTTTTCTATCATCAGCTAAAGACACCACAGGGCAAGGAATGTCTTGACTATCTTATAAACAAACGTAAGCTCAGTATTGAAATCATAAAGAAATATGGAATGGGCTTTGCTCCAAACAGTTGGTCTGCCTTGAAAAGCTATATGCTCTCTGAGGGCTTTACCGAGGAAGAATTGGAGCAAGGCTCGCTTATCTCACGTTCACAGAAGAATACCCGAAATACGTTCGATTTCTTCGTAAATCGTGCAATGTTCCCTTTTATCGACCTTGCAGGTCATATAGTGGGCTTTGGCGGAAGAGCGCTCACACCTGACGATAAGAGAAAATACCTTAACTCAAAAGATACCATTGTGTATTCAAAAAACAGATTTCTTTTCTCCATGAACTTCGCAAAAAACGCCGCAGTGAAAGATAAGACCATTCTTCTGTGCGAGGGTAACCTTGATGTTATTTCCCTTAATCAGGCAGGCTTTGAAAATGCCGTAGCTTCCTGCGGAACTGCGCTCACCCCTGAGCAGGCGAAGATAATATCCAACTATGCAGACAACGTTGTCATATGCTATGACGCAGATGGCGCAGGTCAGAAAGCCACAACGAGAGCAATAAAAATTCTAGGTGAAACTGGTCTTAAGACCACAGTTATAAAAATGAACGGTGCAAAAGACCCTGATGAGTACATAAACAAATTCGGAGCAGACCACTTTCGCCATTTGCTGAAAAAATCAGACGGCGCAATAGAGTTTGAGCTAGAAAAATGCAAAGACGGCATTGATATGGACACTGATATAGGCAGGATAGATTATCTCAAAAAAGCCTATAAAGTCCTTGCGGATATAAGCTCCCCTACTGAGCGTGAGATATACGCAAAAAAGGTGGCGGCTGAACAGAATGTGAGCATCACAACTGTCAATGCAGAACTTAATGCTATACTTAAAAACCGTCGCTATCAGTATAGCAAAAAGGAATGGACCCGCACTATAACCTTCGCTGACAAGCGTGACACCATAAACCCCGAAGCCAATGAACACAGACGAGAATCCGCCGCCGAAGCGGGTATCATATATTATCTCTACAATAATCATGACGCCTGCGGAGATGTTCTCAAAAGGCTTCCGCCCGACAAATTCGTTACCAGCTTCAATAGGCGTGTTTACGAAAGCCTGACGAGCAAGATAACCGATTTGCAGGATTGCTCTGTATCATCTTTTAATGGTGAATTTTCACCCGAGGAAGTGGGTAAGATAACGGAGATACTGGAAAAATACAGCGAACTGGGCATTGACGCCAAGGTCGCTGAGGATTATATAAATGTGCTTTTAAACTACAAGCCGAAGGAGAAACAGGAGGATATATCCGACGATGACTTCTTCAAAAAGTTTGAAGAAATGCGCAAAAAGAATTAGCAAAGATCAACCGATGTAAAAATTGAGATTGGAGTGTTTGAAATGACAGACAAGAAACAGATACTTGATAACCTTATGGAACACGGCAAGACTACAGGCAAGCTCACTACAAAAGAGATAACTGACGCTCTTGAAAAGCTCGACTATGACGTCGAGCAAATGGACAGCTTCTATGATAGCTGTGCCGCAAATAATATTGAGATAATTGATGATATCATCACCGACGACAGCCTTGACATGGTAAACCCAGAAGACGATCTGGATCAGGACGGCGTTGATATTTCCCTTTCAACCGACGGGATCGCTATCGACGACCCGGTTAAGATCTACCTTAAGGAAATAGGCAGAGTGCCGCTTCTTACCTCCGAGGAGGAGATACAACTTGCAGAAAAGATGTCTAGCGGCAATGAAAAGGACGCTAAAAAAGCAAGAAAAAGACTTGCAGAAGCAAACCTCAGACTTGTTGTTTCTATCGCAAAGAAATATGTGGGCAGAGGAATGAGCTTCCTTGACCTTATCCAGGAAGGCAACATGGGTCTTATCAAAGCCGTTGAAAAATTCGACTATACAAAGGGCTTCAAATTCTCCACATATGCCACATGGTGGATAAGACAGGCTATAACAAGAGCAATCGCCGATCAGGCAAGAACTATCAGAATACCTGTACACATGGTAGAAACTATCACAAAGGTAAAGAAAGTATCCTCACAGCTTCTCCACAAGAACGGTCATGATCCGTCACCTGAGGAAATAGCAAAAGAGCTTGATATGAGCGTTGAAAGAGTAAGAGAGATAATGCGTATCGCTCAGGACCCTGTTTCTCTTGAAACACCTATCGGTGAGGAGGAGGACTCACATCTTGGCGACTTTATCCCTGATGATGACGCTCCGGCTCCGGCAGAAGCCGCTTCACTTGTGCTTCTTAAAGAGCAGATAAATCAGGTGCTTTCCACTCTTACAGAGAGAGAAGAGAAGGTGCTCAGACTGCGTTTCGGCCTTGAGGACGGACGTTCAAGAACTCTTGAAGAAGTAGGTCAGCAGTTCAACGTTACCCGTGAGAGAATACGTCAGATAGAGGCAAAGGCTCTCAGAAAGCTCCGTCACCCTAACAGGAGCAACAAGGTAAGAGATTATCTTGACTAAGTTTCGGAGGAAATAAATGTTTATAACACTTGAGGCGGATTACGCAGTAAGAATAGTATCCGTTCTATGCCGCGAAAGAGACAAAATGGACGCAAAGACCATTTCCAATGATGCCTGCGTTACACTTCGATTTGCGCTGAAGATACTGAGAAAGCTTGTTGCGGCTGATATAGTGAAGTCATATAAAGGCACGCAGGGAGGCTATATCATAAATAAAGACCCTGCACAGCTTACTTTGAAAGACGTTCTTGAAGCCATAGAGGGTACATATTATTTTTCAAGATGTCTTTCCCCAGACTGCACCTGCAACAGAGGTGCAGACGGTATCTGCTGTTATCAGAAAGCTTTTAACGAGATATCTGAAATGGTAAGGAACAAGCTTGACACATATACCTTTGCGGAGCTTATCGCAAATTCTGAGGAATTTAACCGAGAGGATACTGCTAATGAAACGCAGCAAGAAATTCAAGCTTGACAAGGAAGCAATAAACAAAATAGACAGCGAGTATGACGATCGTGACCTTTCAAACTACACAAATTACGAGGTCTACGAGGAAGAAAAGCCGCGTCACAGATTTCTGAAAAAGCTCGTAAAACGGCTGATAATACTGTGTGCAGTTGTGCTTGTGATAAACCTTGCGGTGCTTTTGTATACAGGCAGACTGTGGTTCAATGAGCCGAAAAAGCGTGACTATCCAATAAGAGGACCTGTTGTAACAGAGTCAATGGGCGAGATACGCTGGAAGAGTTTTGCTAAGCAGAATATCCAAACCGCCTATATTAGAGCCACCAAAGGCACTACCTTTGAGGACGGTGCGTTCCGTGACAACTGGAACGGCTCAAAGGACACTGATATATCAGTGGGAGCATATCATGTGCTTGAGCTTGATACTGACGGCACTAAGCAGGCAGAGCATTTCATAAATGCTGTGGGCGAGGATCTAAGCGGCAGGCTTATCCCTGCAGTGGAGGTAAGACTGAGAGGACTTTACAGACTTCTGCCCCCTGACTATTACGAAGCCGCAGATAACCTTGCAGACTTCTGCGACAGGATAGAAAAGCAATACGGCATAAGACCTGTCATATACTGCACAGAACGGACGTACAAAAACATCGTTGCTTCAGACAGCAGATTTAACAAGGACAAGATATGGTATGAGAGCCTGTTTTCAAAGCCTGACGAGGATATGGATTGGACGTTTTGGACTTATACCAACCGTGTAAAATTCTCATTCTATGAAAGCGGCGAATATCTACACATGACGGTATTTAATGGCAGCGAAGATGATTTCAAAAAGCTTATAATATAAAAAAAGCGTGTATGTCATTGGCATACACGCTTTTTCTATCACATAAAATAAAAACAGGACAAACACTTTCATGTCCGTCCTGTCTGTTTCATAATATTACTACAAATATGTAATTACTTAGCTTCACCCTTGAGCTCTGCCATACAAGCTGCACAAATTGTCTTGCCCTTGTATTCAACGCACTCTTCACCGCTTCCGCAGAAGATACAAGTTCTCTGGAACTTCTTCAGAATGATCTTGTCATCATCTGTATAGATCTCGATAGCGTCCTTAACAGCAAGGTCGTAGGTTCTTCTGAGCTCGATAGGAAGAACAATTCTTCCAAGCTCGTCAACTTTTCTTACAATTCCTGTAGATTTCATAAAATCAATCCCCTTTAAATTAATTTGAAACACAAAAATAGTATTTCATTTAACATAAATCTTATGATAAACATATTATAACAAACATAATTACATTTGTCAAGCGTTATCACCAAAATTTCACACTTATTGTCAAAGTTTTTTATATATTAACTTGATATGAATACTAGTTGAAAGGAGTGTTAATTATATTAAGCGTAATAATTGTGATATTGTCCCTATCCGCCTTGTTATGCGGTTTTCTTAAAGGCGACATGACAGCAGTATCAGCGGCTTCTCTTGAAGGCTGTAACAAAGCGGTGGAGCTTGTCATATACCTGAGTGGCTCGATGTGTCTTTGGGGCGGACTTATGAAGATATGTGAAAAGGCTGGCATAACAGCGGTCATTGCCCGTATGCTATCCCCTGTCACAAGGCTACTATTCAGAGATGCCGCACACTGCCCCGAGGTCATGAATGCTGTGACAATGAACCTGACCGCAAACCTTTTAGGATTAGGCAATGCCGCCACACCCTCAGGCATAGCCACAGTGAAAGCCATGCAGAAGCTTCCGCCCACGGCACGAAAGAAGTGCATTTCTATGCTTGTGGTGCTTAACACGGCTTCCATTCAGCTTATCCCCTCCACCATTGCGGCAATGCGCCTTGAACACGGTGCAGTATCCCCCTTTGACGTAACGCCTGCTATCATTTTCTCCTCCCTTATCTCCGTGACCGCAGGCTGTCTTATGGTCTATGCCCTCAACCTCAGAAAGGACGAACGCCATGAATTTCGGTGACATTTTCGTGCCTGCGCTTATGGTTTTTATACTTTGCTATGGGCTTGTGAAGAAGGTGGATATAGTGAATGTGTTCTGCGAGGGTGCGACTGAAAACCTCAAAATCGCCGTGGGGCTTATACCAATGCTAATTCTGCTTATGACAGCAGTTGGAATGTTCACATCATCAGGGGCGGCTGATATTATAGCAAAACTGCTCCGACCTGTGACCACTTTTCTAGGCTTTCCAGAAGAGTGCATACCCCTTGCCATAGTCAGACCCATTTCAGGGAGCGGCGCACTCGCCTGCCTTGAAACCATTCTTTCAAGCGTTTCCCCTGACAGCTACAGCGGACGTGTGGCAAGCGTTTTAATGGGGTCAACGGAAACGACATTCTACACCATAGCAGTATATTTTTCAGCCATAAAGCAAAAAGCTTACCCCTCGGTATTTGCTGCGGCGTGCCTTTCAGACCTTATGGGATTTGTGTTCTCTGCACTGGCTGTAAGGCTGTTTTTCTCATAAAACTCAGGAATAAATTTCACATATCGGTACATAATAGACCTATCACAAATATACGGAGGTCTTACCAGTGAAAGATATGTTTTGTTTCCAGTGTCAGCAGACAGCACACAACACAGGCTGTGACGGAAAAGTAGGCGTATGCGGCAAAAAAGCCGACACAGCAGTTTATCAAGACGAGCTTATCGGTGCACTTATCACCCTTGCAAACGCCGCAGAAAATGGCTCGTCAACTGAAAAAACAGATATGCTCATACTCAAAGGGCTTTTTACGACTATCACGAACGTGAACTTCAATAATGTCACCATAAAACAGCTCACAGAGGAGATACACATTGAGCGAAACCGCATCAACTCTCAGAAGTTTGATGACTACGACATGAAAAAACTGTGGAACGATCATGAGGATATCCGCTCGCTGAAATCACTTATCCTCTTCGGAATAAAGGGTATGGCGGCGTATGCTTATCACGCACAGGCACTTGGCAAAACTGACAGCGAGGTGACAAGCTTTTTCTACAAAGCTCTGCGTGCCATAGGCAGTGAGAACGACCCTGAAAAGCTGTTGGGGCTGGTGCTTGAAACAGGCAATGTGAACCTGAAATGTATGGCACTTCTCGATGCCGCAAACACTGACGCATACGGTGACCCTGTCCCTACAGAAGTTCCACTGACCATTGAAAAAGGGCCTTTTATCGTCGTGAGCGGTCATGACCTGCACGATATGAAACTTCTACTTGAGCAGACCAAAGATAAAGGAGTGAATATCTACACTCACAGTGAAATGCTCCCTGCCCATGGTTATCCAAAGCTCAAAGCCTATCCGCAGCTAAAGGGCAATTTCGGCACAGGCTGGCAAAATCAGCAGACGGAATTTCACAATATCCCTGCACCGATACTTTTCACAACAAACTGCATAATGCCTGTCCGTCAAAGCTACTGCGACAGAGTTTTCACCACCTCTATCGTGTCATATCCTGAGCTTGTGCACATTGGCGACGACAAGGATTTTACGCCTGTTATAGAAAAAGCCATTGAGTGCGGCGGCTATGACGAGGACAGAGAAATGACAGGTATGAACGGCGGTCACACAGTAACAACAGGCTTTGCACACAACGCAGTGCTGTCAAATGCCGAAAAGATAATAAGCCTTGTGAAAGAGGGCAGGATAAAGCACTTCTTCCTCATAGGCGGCTGTGACGGTGCGTCACCGAGCAGAAGTTACTATTCCGACTTCGCAAGGCTCACGCCGCCTGACAGTCTTATCCTCACTCTTGCCTGCGGAAAATATCGCATAAACGATATGGATCTCGGCACTATCGACGGCATACCAAGGATACTTGACTGCGGACAGTGTAATGACGCATACTCAGCCATAAAGATAGCCATTGCACTTGCCGAGGCGTTCGACTGCGGTGTGAACGATCTGCCGCTGACACTTGTGCTTTCATGGTATGAGCAAAAGGCAGTGTGCATACTTCTCACCCTGCTTTCATTGGGCATAAAGAACATCTACCTCGGACCGACCCTCCCTGCATTCGTTTCAAAGGGCGTGCTTGACGTTTTGGTCGATAAGTTCCAGCTTACTCCTATCAGCACACCAGAGGAAGATATAAAGAAAATACTCGGCTAAATTTTCGCAGGAGCGTGATTTTTTTACTTTTCTGCTGAGAGTGCTGAAAAACCGAGCAAGCGGGACGTCGAGGGCGCCGTCCCCTACAAATGACGTAACTATTTTATGTATGGGCGACCTTTGTGCCGCTCTCTAACTTTTGGCTTTTTAATAAATTGGCAGGAGCGTGATTTTTACGTTCCTGCTTTTTTGTCGTAAAAAAAAATCTTCTTCATTTCTTGTATAGGAGAATAAAATATGGTATAATCATATTAAAGAAAAAATAAGAAATCGGAGGTACATAAAATGTCTGAAATAAAATGTCCCCACTGCGGAGAGGTATTCAAAGTTGACGAGCAGGGCTATGCGGCTATCGTGGCACAGGTAAAAACTGCGGAGTTTGATAAAGAGCTTGACAAGCGTGTGGCTGATGAAAAAGACAAGGCTTTGAAGCTTGCTAAGCTTGATTTTGACAGCAAGTATACAAAGGCTGTCAATGATAAGGATATGGAGATACAAAAGCTGAAAGCGGCTGCGGCTAATGGCGAGAGTGAAAAGACGCTTGCAGTCACAAAGGCTCAGGAGAGCACAAGAGCCGAGTATGAAAAAACGCTTGAGCAGCTAAAAGAGCAGATAAGTCAAAACGAAAAGCTTATTGCACAGCTTACCGCTCAGACCAAATCTATGACCACAGAAAAAGAACTTGCCATATCAATGGCTGTGGAGAAAGCAAGATCGCAATTCAACAGCGAAAAGGACAAGCTCAGGCAGGAGATATCTCAGCGTGATATGCAGATACAGCAACTCAATTCTGAGCATACTCTGCAAATGCAAAAGTCAGAAAATGAATATAAAGCGGAGATAACACGTCTTGAAACAGATATCAAAAATAAGGATACTGAAAAGGCTTTGGAGCTTACCACTGCACTTTCAAAAGTGGAAAGTGAGAAAAATTCCACTATTGCAGAGCTTAATGCACAGATAAAAAGTAAGGACGAAGCTATCGCATACTACAAAGACCTAAAAAGCCGTCTGTCTACAAAAATGGTGGGCGAGAGCCTTGAACAGCACTGCATGAACGAGTTCAACAAGATAAGAGCTACCGCATTCAGAAACGCTTATTTTGACAAGGATAACGACGCAAGCTCAGGAAGCAAGGGCGACTTTATCTACCGTGAATGTGATGAAAACGGTGTGGAGATAATATCCATAATGTTTGAAATGAAAAACGAGCAGGATACCACCTCCACCAAGAAAAAGAACGAGCATTTCTTCAAAGAGCTTGACAAGGACAGACGTGAGAAAAAATGTGAATACGCTGTACTTGTTTCACTTCTGGAAAGCGACAGCGAGCTTTATAACGCAGGTATCACAGATGTTTCATATGCTTATGATAAAATGTATGTAGTCAGACCTCAGTGTTTTATACCAATAATCACCATACTGAGAAATGCCGCCATGAATACCCTTTCCTATAAGGAAGAGCTCGAAAAGGTGCGCAACGAGAATATCGACATCACAATGTTTGAGCAAAACATCAACACTTTCAAGGAGGGCTTTGCCCGAAACTATGAACTTGCAAGCAGACGTTTTGGCGAAGCTATCACAGAAATAGACAAGTCTATAGCACATCTCACAAAGATAAAAGAAAACCTTATTTCATCAGAAAACAATCTGCGCCTTGCAAACAAAAAGGCTGACGCTCTCACTATCAAGAGTCTTACCAAAAATAACCCTACCATGCAGAAAAAATTTGCCGAGCTTAAAGGAGAATAATTGCTGACATATGAAAGGAGTGGCAAAGCCATGAAAAAAGATATCAGAAAAGACATTTTCACAATTATCGCCGTGACTGTCGCCGCCTTTCTGATGGCGCTAAACACAAAGACCTTTGTAAACACAGGCGGTCTTTACCCAGGCGGAATGACAGGAATGTCCATACTCATACAGCGTGCAGTGAAACAGCTTGCAGGCATAATGCTTCCGTTCAGCATCATAAACATAACTCTGAACATAATCCCCGTGTATATCGGTTTCAGATTTATCGGCAAAAAGTTCACGGCTTTTTCCTGCGTGATGATACTGCTCAACAGCTTTTTCACCGACCTTATCCCCAATCACATAATCACCCAGGACGTGCTTCTCATAAGCATCTTCGGAGGAATGATAAACGGCGTTGCCATTAGCCTCTGCCTTAATCGTGGTGCAACATCAGGTGGAACGGACTTTATATCCATTTATCTTTCAGAGAAAAGCAATATGGACACATTCAATGTTATACTTGGCTTCAATGCGGTCATATTGTGCGTTGCAGGCTTTATGTTCGGCTGGGACAAAGCACTGTATTCTATCATCTTTCAATATGCTTCAACAACTGTTTTGCATATGCTCTACAAAAAATTCCAGCAAAGCACCTTGCTTATCGTAACAAACAAGCCCAAAGAGATAGCAGACGCTATTTATGCAGTGAGCCAGCATGGCGCGACCATACTTGACGGCGAGGGGTCTTATGAACACTGCGAAAGACAGATCGTCTATTCAGTAGTATCAGCGGCACAGACCAAAAAGATCATACACGCTGTAAAAGAAGCCGATCCGAAAGCCTTCATAAACGAAGTAAAAACACAAAAACTCTCAGGAAGATTTTATCTGCCAAAAGAGAGCTGATATAGAAGCGGACTGAAAAAAGGTCCGCTTTTTATTAAAAAAAATCTTGTTCATGTAGGTTTGTCAATCATATTGGACACTATTATTAAGAAATTCGATAGGCGAAAACCATTTGAGGGGACGCATAGGACGGTTGTTTGTTCGACTTAAACGTGCAGCTAGCTGCACGTTTAAGTCGTCGCAGGAATAAAACCTATGGCACGAATAGAATTTGTTGTGATCTTCTCGGTGACTGCGCTCTACTTTGCCATTGTGCCTGGGCGTATATGGACGAATGAGTTTGTGTTCAATGCCAAGTTGTGAGAGCGTATTCTCAAACAGCGTTTTCTTGTCTCTTTTGCTTGGCGAAAAGCGGTTAGTAAATTCAAATCCATTGTCGGTCTGAATACATTTCACCGTTATTCCTCTGCGTTTGTACCATTTCACCAGCCTTTTTACAAAGTCTGCTGAAGAATAGGTGCTTTGCTCCTCATATCCGTATAAAAATCTTATCCTGGTATACTCATCGATCGCCGTGTATTGGTACAGCTTCATCTCTGGGTCAGCTATACACTTTCTCGGAACTACCTTTACGTCCACCTGAATACGCTCTCCGGGGTATGTCATCTGCTCGTATGGCTTTGGTTTATACGTCGCTTTCTTCGGCTTTTTCGGAAGCATTCCTAGTTTTTTCATAACCCTGTAAAGACTTTCAAGACAGCGTGTATACCCTTGTTTTCTGAGACGATGCCATAGTTCGGGAAGCTCAAGCGTTGGGTTTCGTTTGTGATACCTTTTGATAAGATCTATTTCTTCCTTGGTATGCTCGTTGGGATGATGATGCGGTCGGCGTGATTTAACTGCGAGGGACTCCACACTTCCGTCCCAGCGTTTCAGCCAGAAATATATATATGAACGTGATTTATTGTATTTTCTGCTCGCTCGGCTCACTCCATATTTCTTTGCGTAATTCATTAAGGATTGACGAAACTTCATATCTTGTGTTATACTATTCATGAGAGATAGGCTTCCTTTCTGATTTGAATTTGGTGTGGTAACTTTATTTTATCAGATTTTTGTCTATCTCTCTTTTCTTTTTTCTTAATTTTGTCCAATATCTATTGTAGCACTACACTTTTTATTAAAAAAAATCTTGTTCAACCCTTGTACTTTGCGAAAAAATATGATATACTATTAATGTATATAAAATCATCTGTATTTGTTTTGTTTTTTTCATTACATTTACAGAAATTATCGAAAGGGTGTGAACTATGCTTGACAGTATCGCTTATGTTATAAACGCTATTTGGGGCGTTTTTACATCAATAGGTCTTAATGACATTGTCGATATTGCTATCCTCTCCTTTCTGATATTCCACGGCATAAAGCTTATTCGCGAAACAAGGGCGCAGCAGCTCACAAAAGGTATCCTTATACTTATAGGTTGCTACCTGCTTGCAGTATTCTTTAATTTGCAAACTATTAGATTTTTGCTGAGGATCTGCTTCCAGTGGGGCTTCCTTGCTCTTATCATAATGTTTCAGCCTGAACTCAGACGTGTTCTTGAAAAGGTTGGACGAACAAGTCTAGGTGGCTTTAATTTCTTTAGCTCAAGTGACTCTGACGACAACACCGAACATTGGAAAAAAGCTATTGACGCTATATGTGATTCTGCCGCAAGTCTTTCTTCCACCAAAACAGGTGCGCTTATAATCTGTGAGAGAAAGACAAAGCTTGGGGAACAGATAGCTACAGGAACGATACTCAACTGCATACCGTCAACAGCGATATTCGGAAACATATTCTTCCCGAATACACCGCTCCATGATGGTGCTGTAATAATCAGAGACGGAATAATACTTGCGGCAGGCTGTTTCTTGCCAAGACCGCAGAAAGACGAACTTATAAACAAACAACTCGGTTCAAGACACCGTGCAGCTATCGGAATGAGCGAAAACTCTGACGCAATAGTCGTCGTGGTATCTGAGGAAACAGGCAACATCTCAGTTGCCGAAAACGGAGAGCTTACCAGAGGATATTCAAAGGACTCTCTGAAAAGACTTCTGGACAATCGTCTTTTGCCTGAAAAGGACGCTAATTCCATTAGAGAAAATTCTTTTGCAGGAAGGGTGATTTCAAAATGGAAAAAGTAAAAAAGGCTAAAAAAGAAAATCGCCATGGTGCAGACTTTGGTCTGAGAATACTTTCCATAATCATTGCTGTAATAATATGGTTCGCCCTTTCTATCACTCAGTATCCTACAATAAATAAGACTATAACAAACGTTCCTGTTGTGTTCTCACTTGACGGAACGCAGGCAAAAGAAAAAGGACTTTCCGCACTCAACTATAAGGACATCTCCGTAGACGTTGAGATAAAGGGCATGAACTATGAGATAGGCAGCTATACTGCCGCAGATCTTGTGGCAACTGTCAATCTTGATGACGTAACAAAAGAGGGTACCTACGACCTTGACATCGATGTCAAGTCATCACATTCCACCGACAAGGTAACTGTAGTTTCTGTCAACCCTGACACTGTTTCTGTGGAGTTTGACAGACTTACCACAAAGACTATCCCACTCACCGCAGAAGCCCCGCTCATAAGCGCTGAGGAGGGCTATATCCTTAAAGAAACTACCACATCGCCAAGCGAGATAACAGTTGAAGGTCCGAAAAATGACCTTGACAACATAAGCAAAGCAGTGGCACAGATCTCAAAATCAAAGAAAATATCCGAAGACACGACTATCAACACACAGGATATAGTATTCTATGACGATGACGACAACGTTGTTGATCCATCTAAAATAGAAGTCAAGGATACAAAGTCTGTCGATGTGAATTTTGTTATCTACAAGAAAAAGACAGCAAAGCTAAAGGTAGATATCTCTAATTGTACGGATAATTTTGATGTCAGCTCACTGCCACTGAAGCTTTCCGAGGAAGAGATTTCTGTGGTATCGCCAAATCTTGACGACTCAGATACAGAAACGCTCACTATCGGCTCCATAAAACTTTCAGAGATAAACCTTGCAAAGGTGTTCAGCTTCAAGATCCCTCTCAACTCAGGTGAGATCAATATGAATGGCGATGAAAACGTTCGTGTATCCTTTGACTCAGAGGGATACACCTCGAAGGAGTTCACCATAACATCAGACCATATCATCGCAACGGGCAAGCCGTCAGGCAAGTCCACTGAGATAGAAACAAAAAAGCTCACAAACGTCAAGGTCTACGGTCCTGAAGATGTGATAAACAATCTTAAAGACAGCGACTTATACGCTGAGGTCAATCTAAGCGACATAATTGACTCTGGTTCTTATGCTCGAGAGGCTATAATCTATTCACCGACCTATAACAACGTTTGGGGTTTCGGCAAAAACGAGATACAGATAGTTGTTTCAGACTAATAGAATTTTATCGGGACGATCTATTCGTCCCGATTTTTCGGTAAAAACGCAGGAGGATATATGCCAATAATAGTAAATCAAATAAGTTCCCCCCTTAACGCAACAGAGCAGGAAGTTATCTCCACCACTTTGAAAAAGCTAGGCAGTGCCTCAAAGCACGCCATAGACTGCGAGATACACAAAAGCTCTCTTGATGCACGAAAGCGCAACGACATTCACTTTGTCCACTCAGTTTTCGTGACACTTGACAGTGCCGACCTTGAAAAGAAGCTTTGTGAGAAGAACACTTCCCTGACCTATGTTGAGCGCAGTGTTTACAAGCCTGTCATATCCACAAAAAAAGCAGAGGGCAAAGTTGTCATTGCAGGTTTTGGACCAGCAGGAATGTTCGCAGGGCTTGCCCTTGCCGAGCAGGGATATAGACCGATTATTTTAGAGCGTGGCAGCTCAATGGAAAAACGTACTGCATCGGTACAGAAATTCTGGCTCACAGGCGAGCTTGACACCAATTGCAACGTGCAATTCGGTGAAGGCGGTGCAGGCACATTTTCTGACGGCAAGCTCACCACACGAATAAAAGACCCTCTTTGCAGATATGTTCTTGAACGCTTCGTGGATTTCGGTGCGCCGAAAGAGATCCTCACAAAAGCTAAGCCGCATATCGGCACTGACAATCTGCGAAATATCGTCACGGCTATCCGAAAAAGGATAATAGAGCTTGGGGGCGAGGTAAGATTTGACACTGCCCTCACTGATCTGGCTGTTGCTAACGGCAAAGTGCATACTATATCAGCAGGTGACAAGAACGAAAAAGTGTCTGCCGTTATACTTGCTATTGGTCATTCCGCAAGGGATACTTTTGAGCTTTTGCAGTGCAAAAACATCTTTCTAGAGCCTAAGCCGTTCTCTGTTGGCGCAAGAATAGAACATAAGCAGGCGGCTGTTGATGAAAGCTTATACGGTGACCATGCAGGCAATCCACTGCTTCCAAAGGGTGAATATCAGCTTTCATGGCGTGATAAAAACGGCAGAGGTGTTTACACTTTTTGTATGTGTCCAGGCGGTACAGTTGTGCCGTCAGCTTCCGAAAGCGGAGGCACTGTCACAAATGGCATGAGCGAGTTTGCCCGTGACGGTGAAAACGCAAACGCCGCAGTTGTCGTGGCCGTTACCCCTGACGACTTTGGCCACTGCCCGCTTGACGGAGTGGCTTTCGCACGGTCTATAGAGCAAAAAGCTTATACTCTCACAGGCTCATATAAAGGCGCAGGCACGACAGTTGGCGGATTTCTTGATGGCAAGCCTGAAATAGCAGGCACAGTTTCACCCACTTATGCACTTGGCTGTAAGGCGACAGAGCTTCGTGATGTATTCCCTAAATTCGTGACTGATATGCTGGAGGGCGGCTTGCAGAATTTCTCACGAAAAATGAAATGCTTCGGCGATAAAGGTGCAATGCTCACCGCACCTGAAACCCGTACAAGCTCCCCTGTTCGCATAACACGAAACGCAGATATGGTATCTCTCTCAGTGGAAAATCTCTATCCCTGCGGCGAGGGTGCAGGCTATGCAGGAGGCATAATGTCCGCCGCCGTTGACGGTCTAAAAGCCGCAATGCAGATAATGTCAAGACAAGCACCGTGTGATAAATAACCAAAAAAAGCCGTTTAATGTACGAATTTTTGTACAGTAAACGGCTTTTTATTGTAGGGGCGAACACTGTTCGCCCGTTTACCTACACTCGTTTATATAAGCCGAAATATCACACAAAAAGGGACGGAAAAACCGTCCCTTAAATTATGTCTGAAATTAAAGCTCAACTGGCTCAAATCTGATACGGATATTAGGAAGCTTCTTGATCTCTGTGTAGCTGTTCATAAGTCCGTCCTCAATAGACAGATCATTCTCACCGCTTGCAGGAGGAGCAAAAAGTCTGAGAGTAAGATCAGCCTCACCCTCCAGCGGCTTCTCAAAGAAAGCTGCCATAAGGTCGATTGTCTTTGCCTCAGGTGACTTATAGAACCACTTGCCGTTTATCTCCATCATGATGTTTGAATCATCATCAAATGTAACCTCGCAGAAATGTGGATTCTTTTCAAAGTGGAGAGGGATCTCAAGACCCTCAGCGTCCTCAGAACCGCCCCAACGAAGCGTGCATGGCAGTGTAACCTCGTCGCCTCTTGTCATTGCAGGCTTGAAGAAATCATCGTGGATTATTTCCTTGTATGTCTTCATAACAGGCTGCTCGATACCGCAGTCAGCATAGTTAGGATCCTGAATCTCAAGACCAAGACGTCCTCTGTCTCTGAACTGATAGAAAGTAAATCCTGAGAACCAGTCCTCGCCGTCAGCCTTGAGCATATCGCAGAATTCCTTTACCATTGCTGCCTGATCGTATGGACCTGTAACATCACCGTCAGCGTTGAACTCGCTCATTACCATTGGCTTTGTAACGCCTCCGTTTATCTCCTTGAATCTCTCAAAAGAACGCTTTGTCATATTGTATATGTCCTTGACCTTGCTTCTGCTGTGGCTTGTGCCGCCTCTTTCAGCAACGTCATAAGGCCAACCCCAGTGAAGAGCCATGTACTTGTCAACAGACCAGATGTCTGTCTCCTTGACAGCCTGTGAAAACTCTGCTTCCTTTTCGATCTCGTTCTTGTTAAGATCTTCAATGCCACCGATACAAAGAATAGTAGAAACGTTTGGTGCATATTCCTTAAGTATCTTATTGAAACGGCAGTAGAAATCAGCAACTTCCTGATAAGTGCATCTCTTGTTGAATGAGAACCAGTTGCCTGTAGCTTCATGGTTTATTCTAAGAAGAAGTCTGCCGAAAGGTCTAAGGTCATTTGCGATAGCGATAAGCTGTTCGTCTGAAACGTGTGGGTCAACTGTGAGTGTGAGTGTAACGTCCTGTCCATGACGTCTTACATCTCTCATGAAGGTAAAAGGCTCGCCCTCTGTGTTGCCCTCAAGACCGCCCTTGTATGTGAAATAATCATCATATGGATAATCCCATGCAAAAGAAACATCTTCGTCTTTCATTACCTCAGAAATTCTTCCAGGGAACTCCTTATCCAGCGGATAGTAGCAGTACATAAGGCTTATGCTTCTGTGTGGTCTGCCCATTTTGTTGAGAATGTAATCCTGATTTACATACTCTCCACGCTCAGAGCCATCGCCCAAATCAACAGCACATTTTGCCTTACCCATATGCAATGAGTAGATCTTGTATTCGCTCATAAAATTTCCTCCTATTTTAAAGACAGGACTTTCCTGCCTATTCTGTTACTAAAAAAATTTCGTTAATATCGTCCAACACCATTGCAAGCTCAACCCTCGGCTCAACGCACATAAAAGCCAGGCACTGCCGGAATTTTTTTCACACATGGACTTGGTTTTAAGTTTACCACAATAAGCTCATAAAGTCAAGAACTGTGGCTCGGCTAACGTTATTAATGTAATTTACAATATAAGCCGTCATGTCTAATATAATAGCATTTGTGTTTCATATTCTTATATCAAGTATAAAATCTTCTGATTTTAAGCCTTAATTCATACGAAAGCAATGTTAAAATCTTTATGTTCTAAAGAGTAGTATAGCAGAGCTTAATACAAATTTATAGTGAAATAAACAAATAAATAATGAATTTTCAGTGAATATAAAAAGCGAACAGGCATCCACCCGTTCGCTTTAATTGATATGATTAAATTAAATCTCCGAGCTTGTGTCTGCACTGTCGACCGCACTCTCAGAAACCTCAGAACTATCCGCACTGCCTGCAAAAGCATTGCTGTTTTTATTCTCTCCGTAGGTAGACATATACACCTTTGTGAATTGTATGTCCTCCCTAGGCTTCAGCGTCTCAGAGTCAGCCACATCAGTACCGCATATCTCGTCATAAATATCCATACCGTCATATACCTGACCGAAAACAGTATACTGCTGAGAGAAATTCAGCACACCGCCATATTTCTCAAAAGCATCGGTAATATCTTCAGGGATATTGTTGCTGTCTGCAAGCTTGCTGTCAAGCTCCGCCTGCTCCTCCTCGGTAAGGTCATAGTTGTCAACAAAAAGAAGATAGCTGTTTGAAACCTTCTTCTTGCTGAACAAGTGACCTTGCTCCTGCGTGTATGCACAAAGCGCACCTTTTAAAGGCCACAGGTTTTTTGAATACTCCGCCTCGATAGTGGTGGTGTCAGTGTCAGAAGTTGTCTGACCGTCAGCCTGCTTTGTTCCGCCTATAAAATACACACCGTCCTGCACCATGCTCACATAAGTGCCGTCATAATAGCCCTTTTCCACAAGTCCAGTGAAAAACTTGCAATAGTTCGGTGCTTCATCAGGGAAAAGCACAGCCTTGAAAGTTCCCTTGTTTGTTTCAAAAACCACCACAGGGCTGTCATCGGCAGGTTCGTCCATCTGTATCACCTTTGCATCAGTATAGTCTATATCGTTCTTGCTGCTGCCAGTGCAGGCGTAAAAGAGAACAAAGATTATAACAAAGCAAATTGCTATAAGTGAAAACTGAAAATACGTCTGAAACTGTTTTCTGCGGTATGGACCCAGATCCTGTTTATTTTTGCTCATTTAACGCTCCTTTACTTTTTCTTTATCTTTGTGCCCTGTCTTGTTTCCTCAACGATATAGCCAAGCTCGCCTATCTTATCTCTCAGTTCGTCAGCCTTAGCAAAGTCCTTTGCCTTTCTTGCAGCCTTACGCTCCTCAACAAGCACCTTGACCTCCTCAGGGATATCCTCTTCACCGTCAGCACTGAGCTTCTTTGCAGCTTCAATCAGACCAAGTGAAAGCACCTTGTCAAAATCCTCGATAAGGGCAAGCTTTGTTTCATTGTTAGTGTCAGCTTTAAGAACGTCATACAGAACAGTGATAGCATTTGAAGTGTTTATATCGTCATCAAGTGCCGCCTTGAAGCTACCCTTGAACTTCTCAAAATCCTCAAGCTCCACCACCTCGTCAGGCTTCTTGTCAGCCATAAGCTGTGCTATCCTTGCAGTGAGCTTGTTGTATGCTGTCTTTGCATTGTCAAGGTTTTCGTATGTGAAAACAAGTGACTTTCTGTAGTGTGACTGCAAGCAGAAAAATCTGTATACCAGTGGGTCATAGCCCTTTGACTCCAGCAGTGAAACAGTAAGGAACTCGCCCTTAGACTTTGACATCTTTCCGCTGTTTGTGTTAAGGTGCAGGATATGGAACCAGTAGTTGCACCACTTGTGACCAAGATAAGCCTCAGACTGTGCTATCTCGTTTGTGTGGTGTGGGAAAGCGTTGTCGATACCGCCGCAGTGAATGTCAAGTCTTTCGCCAAGATGTTTCATTGAGATACATGAACACTCGATATGCCAGCCAGGGTAGCCCACACCCCAAGGGGAATCCCACTTAAGCTCCTGATCGTCGAACTTAGACTTTGTGAACCACAGTACAAAGTCAGCCTTGTTGCGCTTGTTTGTGTCCTCCTCAACGCCCTCACGAACGCCGACCTCAAGATCTTCCTCATTAAAGTTGTGGAAAACATAATACTCCTTCAGCTTTGAAGTATCAAAATAGATGTTTCCACCTGCCTCATAAGCATAGCCCTTGTCCATAAGAGCAGATATCACCTTGATAAAATCACTAATACAGCCCGTTGCAGGCTCAACAACGTCAGGTCTTTTGATATTTAGCTTCTTGCAGTCCTCAAAGAAAGCGTCAGTGTAGAATTTTGCGATCTCCATAACAGTCTTATGCTCACGCTTTGCGCCCTTGAGCATTTTATCATCGCCTGTATCGCCGTCAGAAGTAAGATGACCAACGTCCGTGATGTTCATTACTCTCTTTACGTCATAACCGTCATAGCGGAGATACTTTTCCAAAACGTCCTCCATTATATAGCTTCTCAGATTGCCGATATGGGCATAGTGATAAACTGTAGGACCGCAGGTATACATTGACACCTTGCCCGGCTCGTTTGGTACAAATTTTTCGATCTTGTGAGTAAGCGTGTTATAAATGTTCATTTATCTTTACCTCTTTCCTTATATTTTACTGCTCTTTCTTTCCGATCTTTTCAAGCTCAGCCACTCTCTTTTCCAGCTTAGCTATCTGTATTCTTGTCTGGCAAAGCTCCTGAGCCACAGGATCAGGGATATGCACCTGATCCAGGTCGCAGGTGCGCTTGCCATTCTGCTTAACTATCCTTGCAGGCACGCCCACAGCAGTTGAGTTTGCAGGCACAGGCTCAAGAACTACCGCATTTGCGGCTATCTTTGCATTGTCCCCCACAGTGAATGGTCCAAGCACCTTTGCACCGCACCCTACCATAACATTGTTTCCAAGGGTCGGGTGTCTTTTACCGTGGTCTTTACCTGTTCCGCCAAGGGTACAGCCCTGATAAAGCAGGCAGTAATCGCCTATCTCAGCGGTCTCACCTATAACAACACCCGAGCCGTGGTCGATAAGCAGACCCTTGCCTATCTTAGCACCTGGGTGTATCTCGATACCTGTCAACATTCTTGCAAACTGCGAAATACATCTTGCGATGACCTTGTGCTTGTGAACATAGAACCAGTGCGACACCCTGTAAAAAGCCACAGCGTGAAGCCCCGAATATGTGAGGATCTCCAGCGTGCTCGTTGCCGCAGGATCTCTGTCCTTTATAGTCTGAATATCATGCTTTATGTTTTCCAAAATCGTCATATCTATCTCTCCCTTTCTAAGAAAAAACCTCCGGAATGGCGTTTCACCACTCCGGAGGCAGATTATGATCTACGGTCCCACTCCGATTTCCTGTACAAAATTTTGTACAGCTCAATATCTTTAACGCAGACCCTACGGAGAGGAATACTAAGCTTTCGCCGTTGTTCGCTCCCTGCTGTCAGCCGCACTTCACTGAAAGTCCTTGAAGCCTTGCACCAAACGGCTTCTCTCTGAAAATTACCTCACAGCTACTCTTGCTGATACGCATTTATATATTAAGTTATCATATGCCGCAACACGTCGGCAGGCCACATTATTTGCCCGAATCTATATACTTCCAGTATCCCTTAAGATAAACTGCGCCAGAAATGACTGTCAGCACAACAGCAATCCAAATGAGTATCTCGTTTACAAGGAATATCGGTGTTCCCCAAGTGAAATCAGGGCTTCCTTTTTCCGCAGGATTAACGATCTGCAAAACCATTATAGCAATAAGAGCAACCATAGTGAAAGCCGTTTTGAGTTTACCCCATATTCCTGCAGCGACCACAACGCCCTCGCTTGCCACAACAAGTCTAAGACCCGTTACCATAAACTCTCTTGCAAGTATCAGTACCACCGCAACAGGGTCTATCCAACGTTCAAATGTGAAGCAGATAAGCGCCGTCATAACAAGAAGCTTGTCTGCAAGCGGGTCAAGAAACTTTCCGAAAGTTGTAACAAGATTGTGCTTTCTTGCTATCTTACCGTCAAACCAGTCTGTAATTGAAGCCGCAGCGAACACGATAAGCGCAAACACCATGTGATGCGGTATTCTGAAAAGCAGCACGAACAGCAGGAAAAACGGTATCAATATTACTCTAAGCACTGTAAGTTTATTTGGCAGGTTCATATCAAGTTCCTTTCATCTACATTTTTGAGCCGATAAGGTCATAATCCATAGTATCGTCAATTTTTACCTTGACATACTCGCCGACCCTAACTTTATCCTCGCTCAGGAAGAATATCTTTCCGTCTATCTCAGGTGCGTCCGCCTGACTTCTGCCGTAGTAACACTCGGCATATCTGTCAAAGCCCTCGCAAACCACCTCGACTTCGCTGTCGAGAGCAGCCTCATTAAGGCTGTCGGAAATAATCATCTGTTCTTCCATTATTATCTCCGCTCTGCGCTCTCTGTCCTTTAAAGGCACCTGATCTTCAAACTTCTCCGCAGGCGTACCCTCCTCAGGCGAGTAAGCAAAACAGCCGAGCCTTTCAAAGCGAATTTCCTTTACAAACTCGCAAAGCTCTTCAAACTGTTCCTTAGTTTCCCCTGGGAAGCCTGTGATAAGAGTTGTCCTCAGCGTAACGTTCGGTATCTTTTCTCTTATCTTCTTTATAAGTGCCGTAAGGGTCTCTCTGTCCCCATGGCGGTTCATTCTTTTAAGTATGGTCTTGTTGCAGTGCTGTATAGGCATATCAAGATACTTTACAAGCTTGTCCTCTTTAGCGATAACGTCCAGCAGTTCGTCCGTTATCCTCTCAGGATAGCAATAAAGCGTTCTTATCCACTTGAAACCGTCTATCTCACAAAGTGCCGTGAGCAATTCAGGGAGCATAGACTTGCCGTAGATATCCTCGCCATAGCGTGTTGTATCCTGCGCCACAACTACAAGCTCCGTAACGCCGTTCTCAGCCAGCCATCTGGCTTCCTTGACGATATCCTCCATGCGTCTGCTTCTGTATTTTCCTCTTATAGACGGGATAGCGCAGTAAGTGCAGTTGTTGCTGCAACCCTCGGCTATCTTTATATACGCATAGAAAGGCTCAGTAGAAATAATTCTTCCGCCTTCCATGGAAAGCTCAGTTTTTGCGCCATAAGAACAGACCGCCTGCTTATCCAGCAGTATCTCTCTTATGATATCGCAAATTTTTCCGTTAGAGCCTATTCCCACAACAGCGTCAAGCTCAGGAATCTCCTTTTTCATTTCGTCACGGTATCTTTCAGCAAGACAGCCCGTAGCTATTACCGCCTTTATCCTGCCCTCCTGCTTGAGAGTACAGAACTCAAGTATAGTGTCTATAGCCTCCTGTTTAGCCGACTCGATAAATCCACAGGTATTTATAATGACCACATCAGAAAGGGCTGCGTCAGAAACTATCTGAAAACCCTCTTTGCGCAGATCATAGAGCATATGCTCAGCGTCCACCTGATTTTTAGGACATCCGAGAGAAACCATTCCCACTCTAGTTGCCATGAAAAAATCTCCAATCCTACACCGCCAACGGACGGCATAAAGTATCACAATAATCTATCTTATTATCTCACTTTTACACAGTTTTGTCAAGCCCTTTTAGTCACTATTGTATGACAAAAATCAAAATATTTATGAATTTCCCACAAAGCCAAAAGCATACAGAAAGTAAGTCCGGCATGATCCCAAAAGAAACCCCCGAAAGCTGCAACTTTCGGGGGTTTCATTTGTGTGTCACTGTGAACACAATCAATCTCGTGGTTACCTATATTATACACCACTCAATTTATTTTGTCAAGCACTTTTGCGCCGTCAGTTTTTCTTCTCAGGATAAGTAACAGTTATCTCTGACCCTGCTTCCTGCGACCAAACAACATAATCAAGCTTTCCTTCATCAATAAAAACAGTAAAATATGTATCCTTAAGCTCATCAGGAAGCTGTTCCTTTATCTTTTCTATGAACTTATCCGTCTCTGTGGAAATGTAGTTCATGTACTCAAACTTGTAGCTCTTGTCTTTTGAAAGCTCCGTGACCGCCTTTTCTGCCGCCTCATATACCGCCTGAGCGTTAGCCTCTGCCCTTTCCGAGTTTTCGTC
This sequence comes from Ruminococcus bicirculans (ex Wegman et al. 2014), assembly GCF_000723465.1. Classification (GTDB taxonomy): domain Bacteria; phylum Bacillota; class Clostridia; order Oscillospirales; family Ruminococcaceae; genus Hominimerdicola; species Hominimerdicola aceti. The sequence goes on along the minus strand of NZ_HF545617.1, from coordinate 125,433 downwards.
AGTGATTATGCCGTCTGCGTAAGCCTGCGCCTTTGAGCCTGCAAAGCAAACTTTCCAATCATTGTCCTTATCAAGCACCATAAGAATATACTGCGATGACGTGACCTCTCCCTCAGAGCTGTCATAAGCTATGGTCACATAAAGCTCCGCCGCCTTTGAATACTCCTCCGAGATGTTCACCTTGTCGATAAAGCCGCACTTATCCTTGTCAAAGCTATATCTTACTCCGCTTATCTGCTCGTCCTCACCGTATTCATTGTCGCCGCCCATGTTCTTTTTCATATATTCATAGTCAGCGGCATAATCGTCTGTCATAAGCTTAACCATTGATTGGTCAAACTCAGCGTTTGCGGCTTTAAGATACATTGCCGCAACGTCCTTTGCCTCTTCAAGCGGGTCAGCGGCTTCTTCGCTTTCCGTATCAGTTCCCTGCGTTGTCACAGCGTTCTCACTGCCCTGAACATTTTCCGCAGGCTGAGAGCTGTCTGTGCCGTCAAAGCTCAGCGAACAGCCTGTCATGATCCCCGCACTCAGTATAGCCGCCGCAAAAATGATCTTTTTCATTCTTTGCTCCTTTATTCGTCGCCGTACTCCTGTTTTATGTCAGCAAGCACCTCTTTTATTATGTCGTATGAATACCCCAAACGCACAAGGGCGTTTTTTACCTTTATGTCACCCTTTTCTCCGTCAAGATATCTGAGATACTTTCGCTCCACAAGCTCATACAGCCGCTCGTATGTACCCTCGCTGTATTCCTCCAAAGCTTCCTCTATTATAGGCTTCGTAAGCCCTTTTTGTCTCATCTGCTGATAAGCACGGTAATATCCGTATTTACGCACTTCCACATAATTCCTCGCAAGCCCCTGAGCATACCGTCTGTCATTGACCGTCCCAAGCTCCAGCATCTTATCCATTACGGCGTCGCATATCTCCTCGCTGTAATTTTTCTCAAGCTTCTTGTAAAGCTCCACATAAGAATAGTCCCTGTAATCAAGGAGATACAAAGCCCTTTCCTTAGCCTTTCTGAACTCGTTGTCAAAAACTATCTTCTCCCAAGCAGACTCAGGCATATCAAGCCCTGCTCTCAGACCATAGGCAGACACTATCTCATAGTTGAGAAAAGCCGTTTCGCCCTCCTCAAACTCTATCATATATGTGCTGCCCTTGTATTTTGAAACGCCCGTTATTTTAAGCATTTATCAGTCACCAAGCTCGCTTATGTCCACAGGAGCGAACTCCTCGAAGTCCTCCTCAGGCTTTGCCACAACAGACTTGTCGCTTGCCGCCTTGCGTATCTTCTTTTCAGGCTTGTCAGCAGCCATATCTTCATTTGCACTCTGAGCCGCCGCACCTGCGTTAGCCTTTTCTTCAAGCTTCTTGGCCTTTTTATCTTTCTGCGCCGCAAGCACAAGCTCCGCCTGATGTTCCTTTATCTTGGCTTCTATCTCGTCCATGATATCAGGATTGTTCAGCAGAAACTCCTTAGCGTTGTCACGTCCCTGACCAAGCTTCATATCGTTGTAGCTGAACCAAGCTCCGCCCTTCTTAACGATATCAAGATCGACCGCCATGTCAAGCACCTCGCCCACACGGGAGATACCCTTGCCGTACATGATATCAAACTCACACTCCTTGAACGGCGGTGCTACCTTATTCTTTACCACCTTGCACTTTGTTCTGTTACCAATGACCTCAGAGCCGTTCTTTATCTGTTCTCCACGTCTGACCTCTATTCTTACAGAAGCGTAAAACTTCAAAGCACGTCCGCCTGGAGTAGTTTCAGGGTTTCCATACATAACACCTATCTTCTCACGGACCTGATTGATAAATATAGCCGTTGTATTGGACTTTGCGATAACAGATGTGAGCTTTCTCATAGCCTGAGACATAAGTCTTGCAAGCTGACCAACGTGAGTGTCGCCCATTTCGCCGTCTATCTCAGACTTTGTTACCATTGCCGCAACCGAGTCGATAACGATACAGTCGATAGCACCGGAACGAGCCAGAGCCTCGGCTATCTCCAAAGCCTGCTCACCGCTGTCAGGCTGAGAAACAAGCATATTGTCGATATCAACGCCAAGCTGACCTGCATAAACAGGGTCAAGAGCATGCTCAACGTCGATAAAAGCTACCTCACCGCCCATTTTCTGCGTTTCTGCGATAACATGAAGTGCGACCGTTGTCTTACCTGATGACTCAGGTCCGTATATCTCAATAATTCTTCCTCTCGGCACTCCGCCTATGCCCAGCGCCATATCAAGGGTCATTGAGCCTGTCGGTATAGCCTCGATATCCATAGCCTTAGCCTCACCAAGCTTCATGATCGCACCCTTGCCGAACTGCTTTTCAATATATGCTATCGCTGTGTCAAGAGCCTTTTTCTTTTCCTCTGCGTCAGTTATTTTTACTACCGTCTTAACGGCTTCTTTTTTCTTCTTGTCTATCGCCATTTTATATGACCTCCCTATCTTATCGGTGTTTTATCCGTATCTATATCATATCACACTAACTGTCCGTTTGTCTGTACAGTAACCGCAACTTATCTATCTGTACAAATTTTCGTACTATTTCTCATAAATGCCCGAAACACAGCGGTAAACACCGCACAAGTCTTTCCTGCATCTCACGTTCTTAAAGCCGTGCTGTATCATCAGCCGCATTACCTCGTCCTCCTGACCGATACCGATCTCAAAAAGCATAACGCCGCCGATTTTAAGTTTTTTCTTCCACTTGCGAACTATCTCACGATAAAAGTCCAAGCCGTCCTCACCGCCGAAAAGAGCTTCCGCAGGCTCAAAAGTGACCTCACGCTGTAAAGCGTCCATGTCCTCTGTAGTGAGATAAGGGGGATTGCACACTATAAGGTCAGCCTCAGGCATATCCTCCACAAGCTTTTCGTCTGTAACGTCGCCCATGACTATCTCAGCCCCCGAGCCGTTCAGACTTATATTCTCACGGAGATACTCTGCCGCCTTTTCAGACTTTTCCACACACACTGCCCGACCGCAGTCAAGCTTCCTTTCAAGGGTGATACCAATGCACCCCGAGCCTGAACAAAGGTCTATAACAGTGATATCCTTCTTGCCTGCAAACATCTTCAAAGCCGTGTCAACAATAGTTTCCGTGTCCTGACGTGGTATCAGCACGCCCTCGCCCACCTTGAAAGGCAGACCATAAAACTCCCACTGTCCAAGGAGATACTGCAAAGGATAGCCCTCGCATCGGCGTGTAACAATGTCGCTTATACGCTTTTCCTGCTCAGGAGTGATATCCTCCCCCTCAGCCACATCTTCAAACACCCATGTGACCTCGCAAGCAGCGTTCTCACCCAGACCGCTTTCTTCAAGCAGTCCCACACATTTATCAAACAGTTTCTTTTTTACCATTTGTCATCTTCCTTATTTTCAGGTATACAAGCTTTCAGTGCTGCGATCGCACATTCTATCTGACTTTCATCAGGCTCGCTTGTAGTTATCCTCTGTATCCACAGACCCGGTGCAGAGATTATCTTAGTGAAAATATTGTCATATTTTCCCGCAAGCCTTATAAGCTCGTAAGCAATACCCGTAACGATAGGCAGAAGCGCTATCTTTATAACAACTCTCAGCAAAATGCTTGCCCATGATACTCTGAATATTGTGTTTACAAAAATGCTTATGAACAGCACAAGGAAAATAAAGCTCGTTCCACAGCGAGGGTGAAAACGTGTGTATTTCTTCACATTCTCAACCGTCAGCTCTTCTTCATGCTCATAGCAAGCGATAGTCTTGTGTTCAGCACCGTGATACTCATATGTACGCCTTATATCCTTAGTAAGAGCAGTCAAAGCCGTGTAGCCTATGAAAATAGCTATCTTCAGTATTCCCTCGATAAGATTCTTTCCAAAAGCCGACAGGTCAATGAACTTGCTTATGAATTTAGACACCAGCGACGGCAGATACATAAACAGCAATATCGCCAGCCCCACACCCAGCACCATAGATATCGCCGTGATGATAGGACCGAGCTTGTCCCCAAGCTTATCGTCCAGCCACTGTTCAAACTTGGTCTGCTCCTCCTTATCGTCCTCCGTCATCTGCTTCTCAGCCGACCTTGTAAGGCACTTGTAGCCGTCTATAAGAGAAGTAAGGAAGCTGAAAATGCCCCTCACAAAAGGCGTTTTCCTATACCAAGGCGTATCTTTTCCGCCTTTTATCGCCCACTCCTCCAGGTCTATGGTGCCGTCAGGCAGGCGGCAAGCCATAGCCGCCTTGTGGATGCCACGCATCATAACGCCCTCGATAACAGCCTGTCCACCGATCTTTGACTTGAATTTTTCCTTGCTTTGTGCTTTACTGCTCATTTTCTTTCCTTTCAAGGCGGTGTGTGCGTCTACTGCACGTTGTCGTTGTTTTCGATAGGCTCAGAAGAAATAAGCTCCACGTCTACAGTTGCCTGGTTGTCAGGCTTTTTCTTCTGCTCGATACAAGGGAGCGTTATCATCACTGTTGTACCTACTCCCTGCTCACTGTTTATCTCCAGCGTACCGCCATGCCGCTGAATGATCTCGTCTGCCACCGCAAGACCTATTCCCGAACCACGTCTTGTGTGGTTTGCCTTAAAGAATTTCGTCTTGACCTTTGGCAGGTCATCCTTTGATATTCCCATACCCGTGTCGGAAATGGAAATACATACCTCATTGTCCTCCTCATAAGCCTCCACCGATACAGTGTCGCCCTTGTTGGAGTATTTGATAGCGTTGTCCACAATATTTATGAATACCTGACGAAGCCTGTTCTTGTCGCCGTAAACAAACGGGAGCATTTTCGGCTCGTAGTAATTGAGTGTTATACCAAGCGCCTTGGCCCTCTCCTGATAGATAAGCACAGTTTCCCCAAGCTCCGCAAGAATATCTATAGTATCCATAATAAGCGTGAGTCTGTTGTCCTGTATCCTCGAAAAGTCAAGAAGCTCCTCAACCATTTGCGAAAGCCTCTCCGTCTCACTTGTGATGACCCTCATACCCTTCTTGAAGGTTTCCTTGTCCTCATACATACTGGTAACAGTTTCCGTCCAGCCCCTTATAGCGGTAAGCGGAGTTCTCAGCTCATGGGATACAGAAGATATGAACTCATTCTTCATCTGTTCCGTATTAGAAAGCTCCTGCGCCATGTAGTTGATAGAGTCGCAAAGCTCGCCAAGCTCGTCATTTCGTTTCTTTTCAAGACGTTCGCTGAAATCTCCCGTAGCATACCGCCTTGTTATGCTGTTTATGCTTCTTATAGGCAAAACAATAGATTTGATAAAAAACATTCCCGAGAAAAACATGAGCATTATGACAGCCACAACGATAGCCGTGATTATCATAGACATAATAAAGATCTGATGGTCGATATTTTTCATGGAAGACAACATTCTCAGTGCCTCATATTCTCTTCCCTTCGGGGATATGACCGACGTTATCGCCATGACCTTTTCCCCTGTTGACAGCTCATATATCTGTGTGCCTATTCCCGTGTCGGACTTCTTTGCGTCCTCATAATCGGTCATGTTGTCATTCTCCGAGGGAGAGAAGCCTGATGATGTAACATCGACCTCACCGTCGGTCTTGATAGCCATAAGCTCTATCTTGTCTTTCTCGTCATAGCTTTCCACAAGGGAGCGTATCTGAGAATTATAGTTAGTCTGCTCGTCACCTGAAGCGTTCACTACCGCTGTGGTGACTATCTTCATTTTAGATGTAAGATACTGCCTTGTGGAGCTGTAGTAATAATTTCTCACCACCACGATAAGCAGTATTTCAAGCACCACAAGTATTCCCACGACCACCCCGAGGTTGTTCCTCAGCCAGTGCTGTGTGATACTGAGTCTGCCGCTTTTTCTTTTTTTTCCGCTCAACTGATAAAAACTCCGTTCATCATGTTTTCACAGCTCAGTTAGAGCCGCCTGCCCACTTGTAGCCAAAGCCCCATATAGTAAGGATATACTTAGGATTAGAAGGCTCGTCCTCTATCTTCATTCTTATTCTTCTGATATTCACGTCCACTATCTTATCGTCGCCGTAATAGCTCTCGCCCCATATGTGATTGAGTATACTTGAACGGTCAAGTGCAGTATTCTGATTTTTGAAGAAATACTCCATTATCTGATACTCCACCTGTGTAAGGTCTATCTGCTCACCGTTCTTGAAAACAGTTCTGCTCTTAAGATTAAGCGTAAATGGACCTGAAACTATCTGTGAAGCCTCCTCAGGCTTAGAGCCTGAACGATTTACACGCCTGCAAACAGCGTCAACTCTTGCAATAAGCTCAGAAATAGAGAACGGCTTTGTGATATAATCGTCAGCACCGCTCATAAGGCATGATATCTTATCCATTTCCTGTGATTTTGCCGAAAGCATGATAATGCCGATAGTGTTGCTTTTCTCTCTTATCTTCTTGCACACCTGCATTCCGTCGATGCCGGGCATCATAATATCAAGCAGAGCAACGTCAAAACCGCCGTCCTTTTCGTCATAGGCTTTGAGAGCGTCCTCACCGCAGTTTACGTCAACTACCTCGTAACCGCTTCTTACAAGGTTTATGACCACAAATTCTCTAATTGAATCTTCGTCCTCGCAAACCAAAACTCTTTTCATTACATTTACTCCTCTCCAAGATCAGTTTATTATGTAAAAATTATTCTGAATTTCGTCAATAGTCGGTATGAGCTTTTCACGCCTGTCAAGAGGAAGCTTCACAAAATAATCAAGTTGACCCTTGCTGTCGATAAGCTCATATCCGTCAGAGATATAATCCTCCGAATCATTCTTTGAAGACACAGCGATACGCATTATCTCCTCGTTGCTCTCGTTTATATCTCCCGTGTATTTATAGAAAACAAGCTCGTTTGTGTCGCTGTCCTTTTTCACCGTAACAGAACTGTTCCAGCGTTTTGGGAACGTTACAAAATATCCGTCAGATATGGCATAATAGCCTGTGTATTTTGTTTTCAGATCATAAAAATCCTCGTAAACGCTCCATGTAGTCATATAGAGCATTTCGTCTGCCACAGCGTTTTCATAACCCACCATAGGCGAAGTTGACGGTATCTCCACATCACCGTCGCCGTCCATGTCCTCACTGTAGTAGCCCGCTGGTCTTGTGCATAAAGGCAGCAGCTTTTCGCTTCTAAGCTGCATAGGATTTTGAAGTCCCGAATATCTGTAGTATATTATCTCCGTCTGCAATTTTCCGTCAGCAGTCAGTCCGTCAATAAAAATAGCACGCCTGCCGCTGTCAAGCATTCCCGTCTTTGATGACACATAAGAAGTCACATTATCGCACATATCAACGTTCTCGCCGCGGGTTATCTCATTGTTTTTCATGTTGAGCATAGAAGCCTTTGCCGTCACCGCACCTGTATCATTATTGGTGCTTCTCTGAATGGTGATAAGCTCTATATAACCATCATTGTTTATATCCAAAGGCTCCAGCACCGAATAAGTATCAAGCGCCACACGCTTGAAATCTCCGTCGGTATAGCTGTATATCTCCATGGTCTTTTCATCATTAGTAAGATTTTGATATCCCACAAAAACGTCCGTCTGGTTATTGCTTCCCATAGGCGAGATAATGACCTGATCTATGTCCGTGCCTGCGCCTGCAAGCTCTTTCACAGAATACCATTTGCCGTCCTCGTCCTTGTCGAGAATGTTCACCCTCAAGCCGTCCTCCTCAGATCCGTTTGAAGTGTACTCATAGAAGACCATAGCCTCGTCCGTAGGCTCATCGTCGATATTTGCGATAACATAAGCCGAGCGGTATTCACCGTTTTTAGGATATTTCAGAGTTATATTACTGCCCACGCTCTCGATAAGCGCCTGATGTATCTCGCTTTGCTCAGAGGTAAGCTTCGGGGCGTTTATAAGTCCCTCAACAGAAAAATTCAGTGCCGAACAGCCTGTCATAGTAAGACAAGAAAGACAAACAGCAGCCAATTTAAGATTTTTCAAGCGATCCCTCCTGATACACCAAACAAAAAAATAGAACCGGGCATATACCCGATTCTATTATATCATATACACAAAAATATTTCAAGCCTTTTCCGCCCATTAGGAACAGGTAAAAATTATTTTGCTTATCTTTCGTCCAATGGGATATACTTCTTCTCACCTGAGATAGCCTTGTATGCAGGACGGATTATCCTCTTGCCTGTTACAAGCTCTTCAAATCTGTGTGCGCACCAGCCTGCCATTCTTGAAACAGCGAACATAGGCGTGTAAAGATCCTCAGGAATACCCAGCATACTGTAAACAAAGCCAGAGTACATATCAACGTTAGCGCACATTGCCTTGTCACTGCCCTTGATCTTCTTGAACAGCTCAGGAGTAAGTCTTTCCACCGCTTCAAGAAGCTTGTATTCTCTCTCAAACTCAGTGTTCTCAGCCATTTTCTTGGCATTCTCTCTGAGTATGACAGCTCTAGGGTCAGACAATGTGTAAACAGCGTGACCCATGCCATAAACAAGACCTGTGTGGTCAAAAGCTTCCTTGTTGAGTATCTTTGTGAGGAAATCAGCGATCTCGCCCTCGTCCTCCCAGTTCTGAACGTTGTCCTTTATGCACTGGTGCATTGCCGCCACCTTAAGGTTAGCGCCACCATGACGTGGACCTTTCAGTGAACCGATAGCCGCAGAGTATGCAGAATAAGGATCTGTTCCGGAAGATGTAAGCACACGGCAGGCAAAAGTCGAGTTATTTCCTCCGCCATGCTCAGCGTGGAGCATAAGTAACAGATCAAGTATCTTAGCCTCTTCCTCAGTGAACTGTCTGTCCGGACGCAGTGCCGACAGTATCATCTCCGCAGTAGAATGTGTAGGTATCAGAGGGTGCATGAACAAGCTTTCACCGTCATAACAGCGTTTCTTTACCTGATAAGCCGAAACCATGATGTTAGGCAATTTAGAGATTATAGAGATAGCCGTAGCCATTTCATACTCAGGAGAACGATTTTCAGGGTTATCGTCATAAGAGTAAAGAGCCAGAATCGCTCTCGCCATTTTATTCATGATGTTCTTTGACGGAGCTTTAAGTATCATGTCCTCAAAGAAGTTGTTAGGGAGCGGTCTGTTTTCAGCCATCATTCCCTTGAACGCAGTAAGCTCCTCCCTGTTAGGCAGATCGCCCATGAGCAGCAGATACACTATCTCCTCATAACCAAAACGGTTCTCCTTCTGAGCGTTGGACACCAGATCATTTATGTTGTATCCTCGGTATATCAACTGACCTTGAATAGGAGATTTTTCACCCTCGTTCACCACATATCCGTGTACGTTACAGATATTAGTTAGACCTGCCATAACGCCAGTGCCGTCAGAGTTTCTCAATCCTCTCTTTACCACATATCTGTCATAGAGTTTTGGGTCGATAGTGTTGTTTGCTATAAACTGTTCGCATAAAAGCGACCTTGCTGCATTATTTATCATTGAATAGATCATCTCGCTTTCAAGTATATTATAAATATAAGTTATATTATACACCTTTTTCAGATTTTTGTCAAGTATTAAGATAACATGTCAAATTAAAACCGCATATCTCCGCCATTTAAAAATTTGCAGTACAAAAATTTGCCCTGTATGAATATTTGCTCCACTGCATGAATATAATATAGTACCCCAAAAAAGAAAGGACAAACCATATGAAAGACCTGATACAGATAATGGCAGTATTTGCTGTTATCCTTATAATAATACCGACCATAGTATTTCTTCGCCCAAACGAGTCCGCATCGAAACCTGCATTTTCAGAAAAAGAAAAAATAGCCGTATATTTCACCGAAAGCGGCAAGACCGAAGACTTCACCCTTGAAGAATATATGATAGGCTCAGTGCTTGCACAAATGCCTGCGGACTTTGACGAAGAAGCCCTGAAATCGCAAGCCGTCCTCGCCCATACCTACATATGCCGCCGTCAGCTCTCCGAAGCCCAGTCACCTACTCCCGCCTTGAAAGGCGCACTCATCAGCGATGACAGCACCCTCTACCAAAGCTTTTTCACCCTGAAAGCCGCCAAAGAATATTACGGCAACGACTATGAAAAGGCATACAAAAAGGTAAAGTCAGCCGTGAAGTCAGTGGAAAACGAAATCCTCACCTATGAAGGCGAACCGATAATCGTCGCCTTTCACGCCGCTTCAAACGGTCATACCCAATCCGCCAAAAACGCATGGGGAGAGGATATCCCATATCTTCTGTCAGTAGACAGCTCCGCTGACAAAGACCTTGACACCACAGAATGTACCCAGACGCTCACCGCCAAGGAATTTCAAGACAAGCTTCTTGACCGCTTCCCCCATATTAATTTCACTCCCCTCGCCAATGCTGACAGTTGGCTCAAAACAAAAACAGACGGCATAGGCTATGTAACGAACCTGACCGTCTGTGGCTATGATATCCAACCCAACACATTCTGCGATATCCTAGATATCTCCTCGCCATGTTTCGAGTTCACCTTTGCCAATACAAAATTCACTTTCACCTCTCACGGCTTCGGACATCTCGTAGGAATGAGCCAGTACGGTGCAAATGCCATGGCAGAAAAAGGCTCAGACTACAAAGCCATTTTGACCCACTATTTCACAGATACAAAGCTGCAAAAATCTACTGAGCTGGCACAACTGCAATAAACACAAGGTCTCTGTCGCCGTCATTGATAAAGCTATGCTCATGACCCTCGGGGCAGTAATGGAAATCTCCTGCCGACAGTCTTTCCTCACCGCTGTCATAAAGCATTTTGCCACTGCCCTCAAGAACATATATCATCTCGCAGTTGCCCTCATGTCTGTGCAGACCGATAGAAGCCCCCGGCTCGAGCCTGCCTTTCATCATCTTGTTCTTTCCGTCAGAATAGGCCCTGCTTGCAAAGCTTTTCTCGCCGCCCTTGAAATTCGGTGCAAGGCTCTCTTTAATATCATCAAAAACTATACGCATAAAAAAACACCTCCGCAGTTTATAAATCAATTATACCACTACCTCGATAAAAAAGCAATAAAAAAAGACCTGTCCCGAAAGACAGGTCTTTAATTATTCTAAGTAAGAATTATCTGAATTACAGATTACTTTCTCTTCTTAGTAGCAACTACAGCAGCACCAGCAAGTGCAACACCTACAGCAGCAAGAGCAGCAGCGCCTGTGCTTGGGTTTGTGTTAGATGCGTTGTTAGCAGCCTTAGAAGATGTAGCAGCAGAGTTAGTCTTAGAATCTGTAGAATCTACGAGAATAACCTTTGACTCGTCAGAATCTGTTGAATCTGTTGACTCTGTTGAATCAGCTGTTGACTCAGAAGAAGCTGGAGCGTCCTTAAGTGTAAGAGCCTTTACGCTTGTAACCTTAGCTGCGAAAGGAATATCGTCATCTGTTGCAGCCTCGAATGCAGACTGAAGATCAAGGAAAAGATCACCGTCTACTGTGAGTGGCTCGTCAAACTTGAGCAGGAATGTGTATGAGCCGTCAGCGTTAACTGTTACAGCCTCTGTTGAGCAACCCTTGTTAGCTGCGTTGCCCTCGCCCCAGTACTGAGGACCATTGTCTGAGAAGATAGCGAAGTTGATAGCGAAATCAACAGGATCTGTGATAGCATCAAATTCAGCTGTTACAGCAATAGCGTCAACGCCCTCGAAATCAGCAGGTGTGATGAGCTTGTCAACGTCTTCGCCCCAAGGATTGTTAACGTTAACTCTTACCTTACCAGTGTCAACCTTAGCCTTACCATTGCCTGCGAGTGTAACTTCTGTAGCATCATATGCGCTGAGGTCAACAGAGTTTCCACCTGGGTTTACGTCAGTGCCCTCGATCTCTTTGCCGTCCTTGTCGAGAAGAACGATCTTAGAGAAGTCGATGTCTCCGCCCCACCACTCACAGAAAGCGATCTGAGCGTACTCACCCTCTGCATCTGAAACGTCAACGTCTGTCCAGAAAGGAGTCTCCTCAAGTCTTGTGATAGACTTTGTAGCTGCATCATACTGAATGTCGTGTGTCTCACTTTCACCGCAACCATTGCACCACTGCTTCTGATTCCAGTTGTTGCTCTTAGAACTGAAAATAAATCCGCCGCCTGCGCCCTGCTCAACAACACCTGCTGCTGAATCAGAGAAGTAAGCTCTAACGCCATAAACATCGCTGATCTTGATATTGTTTGCCTCAGTAAGTGTCTTAACATCATAAATCATGTTTCCGTTAGAATCAGCACCTGTGATAGCAGCGGAAGCGCCCATAGTCATCATTGAAGCTGCGAGAGCCATAGCTGACATACCAGCGAGAATCTTAGAGATTTTCATTTGTTTTTCCTCCATTTTTGTTAATAATTTTTTAGATACATATTGAGCGATATCTCCTCAACATACATCTTGCCTATATTGTAACACACATTTACAAGTATTTCAATAAACGTTTTTCACAAATTAACCACAAATCTTTAGCCACTTTTCACAAATTTGCATATTATTTTTGCTACATACAGCCAAATATATTATCAAATCATGTACAAGCATTCTATATAACGTTAATATTTTTATATTTATTCAGATTTTGTTGTAATCGTATTCAGCCTTTCACGCTCTCTTTTTGAGAAGATACAGCCGCAGTAATCCTGCCTGTAAAGCCCGTATTCTGATGAAAGCTGAATGGAACGCTTGTAGCCCTCACGCTTCTTGAAATCCGCAGGAAGTGCCTTTACATCATATATCTCCCCAAGCTTCTCCGATATCTCGTTGAGCTTCTGAGCATTCTTGTATGGTGAAATAGACAGCGTTGTGGTAAAATAATCCACACCAAGCTCCTTGGCAAGCTGAGCCGTCCGTTCAAGCCTGAGCCTGTAACATCGAAAGCATCTTTCCCCACCCTCAGGTATATTCTCAAAGCCCTTAACAGCCTGAAAAAACTCACCCTCGTCATACCCACGCTCCACGAACGTAACAGGATTTTTCATAGGCATTTGTGCTATGAGCCTTTGAAGCTCCGCCACACGCTTATCGTACTCCTCACGGGGATAAATGTTCGGATTGTAGTAAAACACAGTTATCTTAAAATACTGCGACAGATATTCAAGCACATAAGAAGAACACGGCGCACAACAGCTATGCAAAAGCAAAGTCGGCACTTCGCCCTTTTCCTCGTGTTTTTTTATAATGCCCTCCAGCTTTTTCTGATAATTTACTTTCTGCATTCCTGCCGCTCCCTTTTCGCAAAAAAATCGTACCTGACACACTCCCGTAGGGGCTGGCGTCCTAGACAGCCCATTTCCATTGTCCTTGCACCCCTACAGTATCATACTATATTATATAGTATAGCACATTTCCGCAAATTCCGCAACAGGTCAGATCTTCACCTTGAACTTATTTGCACAGTTAGGGCATTTCACAGTATGTTCACCCTTTACCTTTGGAAGCCTTAACATCTTTTTGCATACACCGCACTTTATATAAACATGAGTCTTTCTGTCAGCGAACTTTCTCTTCCAGAATGAAAATTTTCTGCCGATTCCCCCGAAAGCCCTCTCAAACTTCATGTTTTCCTCGTATCGCTTCTGGCAGTTTCTCGACATCGCCCTCACTACCGCCAGCACCAGCACAGCGTATACCATAAGCTGTAAAATAAGCGACCTTACAAACAAATTCGCCGCACTAAGCACCACAGCCACACCGCAAATGCCGTAAAAAAGCTTGTCTATACCATATCTGCCCTGAAAAAATCTCGCTACCTTATACATAAATCCGTTCATAAGCTTTTACCTCTTTTCTTTTTTATATTATAAATAGTACACCCGAAATTTAAACTGACTATTAACTTTTATCAAATTTCACCTACCTTTCACAAAACTTTCAACGTTCACCCTCAAACAGCGAACGGCATATACTGAAGTGTATTCGTAAAAGCGTATACGGACAAGTACAGCATAAAGGAGCAACAAAAATGAAAAAGAGTCTTATAGCCATGACTTCCATAACCTATGCAATGAAAGCAAAAAACTTGCTGAACAGTTTAAAATACTACTGCGAAATACAGCGCACCCCGAAAGACCTTGGCACAGGCTGCGGCTACTCCATAGCCGTCACCGCACCCCCGGAAGAAATAACCGCCATACTTGAAAAAGAGCGCATACCATTCAGAAACGTGATATTCGAGCAAAAGAGGTGAGAAAAATAAACACCCGAAGCATAATAAACTTTGATAACTCCGCCACCACCTACCCCAAGCCCCCTGCCGTAGCAAAAGCCGTCGCTCAGGCAGTAGAACGCTATGGCGGCAACCCGGGCAGAAGCGGTCATAAGCTTTCCATGCGAGTGTCTGAAAAGATATTCACCGTCAGACAGCAGGCGGCAGAAATGTTTGGAGCACAGACCGAGAACGTGGCTTTCACCGCCAACTGTACCCATGCCCTTAACATGGCGATAAAAGGTGTCATGCAGTACGGTGGTCATATGATAATCTCAGACCACGAGCATAACGCAGTAGCAAGACCCGTCTATGCCCTTTCAAAAACAAGAGGCGTGAAATATTCTATTGCCCGAACAGGGGAAACAGACAGCGAAACAGTAGAAAACTTCCGCCGCCTTATAACCCCCGAAACTAAGTGTATCTGCTGTACAGTGGCTTCAAACGTCACAGGCAGGCTCATGCCGTACCGTGAATTAGCCGCCCTCTGCAAAGCCCACGGCATATGCTTTATAGCCGACGGCGCACAAGCCTGCGGGCTTTTGGAGCTTTCTCTCTCAGACGGCTTCAACTTTCTCTGCACCGCAGGTCACAAAGCCCTCTACGGACCAACAGGCACAGGGCTTCTTATCTCAGACGGCGAATATTCTTTGTCTACCATAATCGAGGGTGGCACAGGTGCGACCTCCGCCCTGCTTGAACAGACTCCTTTCCTCCCCGAAAAGCTTGAAAGCGGCACCATTAACACAGTGGGCATAATCGGTCTTGGCGAGGGACTAAAATTCGTACGTCAAAAGACCCCTGCCGTAATAAAAGCCCACGAAGAAAAACTCTGCAGACAGCTCTACGAACAGCTTTCAGACATAGATAAAATAAAGTTCTATGAAGCAGACCAAAAGAAAGTCCCCATACTTTCATTTAACATCGGTGATATCCCTTCCGCTGAGATCGCCTCCTATCTCAGCGAAAAAGGCTTCGCCCTCCGTGGAGGACTTCAGTGTGCCGCCGTCACCCATACCACCCTCGGCACAATAGAGCAAGGCACAGTGCGTTTCTCACCCTCTGCATTCAGTACCCCTCAGCAGGTAACAGCACTTTCACGAACAATAAAAATATTTGCCGCAAATAACTAAGCATAAGTGGCAGGTCTGATGTAAAATATCACGTCCTGCCGCTCATTCTATTGCAAAAAGTACCTTTAGGTGCTATAATAAGGCATGAGCAAACAATTTTTCACGAAAGAAAGTGGTATTATGTGGTTCGTGTTTGCGCTTCTCTCCGCTGTTTTCGCAGCGCTCACCTCTGTCCTTGCAAAGGTCGGCATTGAAGGAGTAAACTCAAATCTTGCCACCGCACTGCGTACCTGCGTTGTGCTTGCTATGGCATGGCTCATGGTGTTCATCACCCACACACAAAGCGGCATAGGCTCTATAGGCAGAAAAAGCTGGGTATTCCTTATCCTTTCAGGACTTGCAACAGGTGCTTCGTGGCTATGCTATTATAAGGCTATCCAAATGGGCAGCGTTTCAAAGGTCGCCCCCATAGACAAGCTCAGCGTTGTCATCACCCTTATCCTTGCAGTGATATTTCTCCACGAGGACTTCACAGTAAAATCAGCCATAGGTGCGGTGCTTATCACTGCAGGCACAGTATTAATGGTACTATAAGGAGAACGCCATGATAATAAGAACAGTTACCGAGAGAGACGCTCACGAGCTTCTTGAAATATACCGTCCCTACGTTGAAGACACCGCCATAACATTCGAGTATGACGTCCCCTCCGTTGAAGAGTTCGCAGAGCGTATCCGCCGCATATCCGCAAATTATCCCTACATAGCCGCAGTAGAAAACGGCAAAATAGCAGGCTATGCCTATGCAGGCGTTTTCAAAAACAGAGCCGCCTATGATTGGTCGGTCGAAGTCACAGTTTATGTAAATAAAGGGCTTCACCGCAAAGGCATAGGTGCAAAACTCTACTCCGCCCTTGAAAAGCTCCTTGCGGCACAGCATATAACAAACCTCTATGCCTGCGTCGCCTATCCCGAAAAAGAAGACGAGTATCTCACCTTTGACAGCGTAAGGTTCCATGAAAAAATGGGCTATACTATAATAGGTACGTTCCATAGATGTGCCTTTAAGTTCAACAAGTGCTATCATATGGTTTGGCTCGAAAAAATACTCACCCAGACCGATATCACCCCTCTGCCCGTTATCCCATTTTCCAAACTCGATAAAGCCTTAATTAACAAAATAGTTCTTGAATAAAGGCAGAAAATATGATAAAATAATGTCATTCTGTCTGTTAAGGAGCGTAAAAATGGATCTTCAGGAATTAAGAAATGAAATAAACGATATAGACAGCCAGCTTCAGGAGCTTTTCAATAAGCGTATGCAGATAAGCTTCAAGGTGGCTGAGTATAAGATAGCAAACAATATGCCTGTTTTTCAGAGCAAGCGTGAAAACGAGATACTTGACCATGTAACAGAAAGCTCACCAAAGGGCTTGGAAAGTGCGTCAAGAGTGTTCTTCCAAAACATCATGGATATTTCAAAGTGCCGTCAGTATCAGGAGTTTTTTGCAGACTCAGATAAGATAGGGTACAAAAAGTTAGACTTAACAGGTCATAAGACCGTCGCCGTCCCAGGTACAGTGGGCTCATATTCACATATAGCCTGCAAGCAGATATTCAGCGACTTTGAGCCAATGTTCTTTGAAGATTTTGAGGACGTTTTTTCATCAGTTGAAAACGGCTCAGCGGATTTCGGCATACTTCCCATAGCAAATTCCACCGCAGGCTCAGTTGGTCAGACCTACGAGCTTATGAAAAAGCATGACTTCAAGATATGCGCAGCAACTAAGGTAAAGATCTCCCACTGCCTTGCCGTAAAAAAAGGCACACGCTTTGAGGATATCAAAATAGTCTATTCCCACGAGCAGGCGCTCAGCCAGTGTTCTGAGTTTCTTTCTCAGAACGGACTTAAAAGCCATAAATACGCAAATACTGCCCTTGCGGCGTGCTACATAAAAGAAAGCAATGAACCGTATGCGGCTATCTGCTCAGAAGCCTGCGCACAGCAGAACGATCTTGAGATACTCAGGCATAATATAGCCAACGCCGCCGAGAATTACACAAAATTTATTCTCATTTCAAAGGAGACTCTCTGCTCGGAAAATGCTGACATCGTGTCAGTGTCCTTGGCACTGCCACATACCTCATCTGCACTTTACAGACTTCTCACCAAATTCTCCGTGGCAGGTCTTAACCTTTCCATGATAGAGAGCCGCCCTATCGCAAACACCGATTTTGACGTTGTTTTCTATCTTGATTTTGAGGGAGCAATAACCTCTCCTGACGTGGCAAAGCTCATGAGCGAGCTTAATTCAGAGCTTTCATATTTCAAATTTTTAGGTAACTACGAGGAAATATAACAGTACGATTTTTAGGACAGGAGGAACAAAAATGCGTATAGGACACGGCTATGACGTCCACAGACTGACCGAGGGCAGAAAGCTCATTCTCGGCGGCGTGGATATACCATATGAAAAAGGACTTTTAGGACATTCCGATGCAGACGTCCTTGCCCATGCCATAATGGATTCCATACTTGGTGCATTGGCACTGGGAGATATCGGCAAGCTTTTCCCCGATAATGACCCCGACTATGAGGGTGCAGACAGTATGAAGCTCATGGAAAAAGTCATAAGCGTTATGACCGAAAAAGGCTGGAAAATAGGCAATATAGACTCCACCATCTGCGCACAGAAGCCGAAGCTTGCCACCTATATCACCTCCATGCGGGAGCGTATAGCAGAAGCCTGCGGCTGCGATATTTCACAGATATCAGTTAAAGCCACCACCGAAGAAAAACTAGGCTTCACAGGCGAGGAACTAGGCATATCCGCCACAGCGGTCTGCCTGCTTGAAAAAAATTGATACAAAACCAAAAGGACTGCTGTCTGAAACCACAGCAGTCCTTTTTATTGCTATTTTGCCTTATGCGCAACTCCGTCATTGTCAATGTTATATCCGTCAACAGTAGTGTTTATGAGCATCATGCCATAATCATTGAAATAATATCGCTTTCCGCCTATCTTCTTCCAACCTGTCACAACAGTGCCGTTCTTGTTGTTGTAGAACTTCTGCCCACGCCAGCTTACCCAGCCGGACTTTAGATATCCGTCCTCACCGAAGTTGTAATACTTGTCGTCAATGTACACAGGACCTCTCAACGCAACACCATTCTGCAGGAAATATTTCTTTCCGTCAATAGTCGTCCATTCATTCTGCAAAACATGATCGCTGTCAAAATAAAACTCCGTTCCGTCTATTTCTCTCCAGCCTGAAACTGCCTTGCCATCGCCGTCAAAATAATAGGTCTTGTCACCGGCTGTTACCCACTTGTCTTTCTGAGCGCCGTTCTTGTCAATGTAGTAAAGCCCTGAATCATCACTGAACAGCCCCTTTGAAAGCTTGCCGTCATTGTCAAAATGATACAGCTTGTCTTCAATAGTGTGCCAACCTGTAAGTGCAGCCTCGTCCTCACCAATGTAGTAAATTTTTCCCTTTGAAGTAACAAACTCCGACTTAGCCCAAGAGCCGTCCTCTTTCTTGAACTTCCATTCAGCGTCTATCTTAACGATCCCGTCTGCAAGCACGCCCTCGTTTGAGAAGGTGTATTTCTTGTCCCCGTCCTCCTCAAATTCGCCAACAGCCGCCGCACCTGTCAGACCAAAATAATATCTCTTTCCGTCAATGGTCTTCCAGCCCGTAGCCTTCTTGCCGGTTTCCTCATCAAAGTAGAAGTAATAGCCGTTTATTTTATGAAATCCAGTGCAAAGAGTGTGATCAGAGTAGAAATAATACTGATAGAACACCGCCCCGCCGAACTTTTCATAAACCTTTCTGTCATAAGCATTGAATGTCTTTTCGCCGAACTTGTCTGCAAGCTCCTCAAGCTTTTGGGTCTCTTTTTCGTCAGGCTTCTCGTCCTTTTTGTAATCGTCCTTCTCAAACTTCACAAGCTTTGAAACATTGGATTTGAACTCTTTTATTTTCTTTTTCTCATCATCAGTGTACTGATCCGTATTCGTCCAACCTGTTGCCGCTGCATGGGTCTTTTTGTCAAAATAGTAAGTATCTTCGTCAATATCCTCCCAGCCGTCAGCCACAACGCCGCCTCTGCCGAAGTAATAAACATTTTCGCCTATCTCGTTCCAGCCGGAGAGGAGGCGATTTTTCTTATCAAAGTAATAATACTTGTCCTTGATCTTGGTAAAGCCCTTGCCTGCAGAGCCGTCGCCCTTGAAATAATACTTCTCAGGCGGTTCTTCATACCAGCCCTTAGTCATTTTACCGTCATCAGCAAAATGATATCTGTTCTTGTCAATTGTTATCCAGCCCTTGACCATTTCACAGCTATCATTGAAATAATAGCTCTCACCGTCTATCTCCGCAAAGCCCTGAGCGCAAGCCCCTGTAGCTTCATCAGAATAATAATACTTCTTTTCAAGCTCCATCCAGCCCTTGTGAACAGCACCGCTCTCAGAAAAATAATACTTCTTTCCGTCAATGTCCTGCCAGCCTGTGGCCATGTGACCATCGTCATCATCAAAATAGTATATCTTGCCCTCTATCTCAACAAAGCCCTTGGCCATCTCACCGCTCTTTAGAAAATAATACTGAACATTGTTTATCTTTGCCCAGCCTGTCACACGCTTGCCACTCTCGTCATAGTAATAACCGCCGTCGCTGTCAAAACCCGTGTCAGGGAAGCCGTGATCGTCAAAGTAGTATTCACCGCCGTTTATCTCGCAAAGGCCCGTCCTGAAAATGCCAGACTCCTCAGAGAAATAGTATTCCTCTCCCTTTATTTTCATTTTTCCACGCTGAACAACGCCGTCCTTGACATAGTAAGTGTCCCCACGATACTTATGCCAGCCGTCAGCCATAGCGTTTCCCTTGTCGTCAAAAAGATAGCAGGTGTTGTCTATTATCTGATATCCAAGCGCCTTTTCGCCCGTCTCCTTGACAATATAATAAGTCGAGCCGTCATGGGTGTGCCAGCCCGAAGCATAATAAGCGCCGTAGTATAAATATCCGCCAAAGCCTGCTCCCATAACGATAGTGCAAGCTACAGCCGCAGCGATCATTTTTTTCTTATCGCTTTTCAGCACCTCATTATATCTGTTGCAAAAATCATTGCCCTCATTGCTGTTTATACTCATAAAGATCCTTCCTGAATTTACACAGTTCTAGTTAGTACAATTATATCACAACAAAATAATAATTTCAATACCGCCGCCCCAATTTTCACACCCCTCACACATAAAAAGCTGCACAGTCCAAATAACTGTACAGCTCATAAAACAAATACCCAAGATAAATGGGCTGTCGAGGACTCCAGCCCCTACAATTTCTCATGACCGCAATTTATCTGTAGTGGCGAACAACATTCGCCCGTCCACCCCCACAACATCTCGGCTATACCACAACCCCCACGCCACAAGCTTTCTCGCCCTCCCCTTTGTCTATTCTGACAGATAAATTACTCATTTCTTACATCACAATACTTGCGTTCATACAGATAATATGTTATAATATATAATGTATATTTATAAACCTAAAGGAGGCTTATTTATGGATCAGCTTATAAAATTACTGAAAAACAACGCCCGTATCACAAACAGCGAGCTTGCCGTTCTTCTTGATAAAACAGAAGAGCAGGTTGCAGCGGACATCGCCAAGCTTGAAGCAGACGGTGTAATAAAGGGCTATTCCGCGATCGTTGACGAAAGTGCCTATGACCCTAATTCAGTTTTCGCTCTTATAGAACTTAAAGTCACCCCACAGTCACAGTCAGGCTTTGACGAGATAGCAAACCAGATCGCAAGCTATGAGCAGGTGGAGTCCGTCCGCCTTATGTCAGGTGCTTATGATATAATCGTTGCCGTGAACGGTGCAAACATCAGGGACATCTCACAGTTTGTTTCCCAAAGACTTGCAACTATCGACGCTGTCCAGTCCACCGCCACACACTTCGTGCTGAAGGTCTATAAAGACAACGGCATCATGATAAGCACAGATGATAAAGACGAAAGAGGTTTGATCTCCCCATGATAGATTATAATAAAGTGCTTTGCCCTGCCATAAAGGAAATGAAGCCCTCAGGTATCAGAAAATTTTTCGATATCGCACAGCAGCTAGAGGGTGTTATCTCCCTTGGCGTTGGCGAGCCTGACTTCAAAACCCCGTGGCTCATACGTCAGGAAGCTATCTCAACTTTGGAAAAAGGCAAGACCTGCTATACCGCAAACGCAGGTCTGATTGCTCTCCGTGAAGAGATAGCCAAGTATTTTCAGCGTACTATCCACACAAGCTATGACCCTAATAAGGGAATAATCGTCACTGTTGGCGGCTCTGAAGCTATCGACCTTACCATAAGATGCCTTATCCAACCCGGTGATGAAGTCCTTATAGTCGAACCGTCCTTTGTCTGTTATCGTCCTATCGTCTCCCTATGCGGCGGCGTTCCCGTGGTCATAGAAACAAAGGAAGAAAACGAGTTCCGACTTACAGCAGACGAGCTTCGTGAAAAAATAACCGACAAAACCAAGCTCCTTGTCCTGCCCTATCCTAATAACCCAACAGGTGCGATAATGCGCCGTGAAGATCTTGAAGCTATCGCAAAGGTGCTTAAAGATACCAATATCATGATAGCCTCAGACGAGATATATTCCGAGCTTACATATTCAGGCAAGCATTGCTCTATCGCAGAAATAGAGGGTATGCGTGAGCGTACTATCGTCATAAACGGCTTTTCCAAAAGCTTTGCAATGACAGGCTGGCGGCTTGGCTTCCTTGGCGGACCAAAAGAGATAGTGTCCCAAATGCTCAAGCTTCATCAGTATGCTATCATGTCCTCCCCTACTGTCAGCCAGTATGCCGCTATCGTTGCCATGCACAGTTGTCAGAAGGATATAGATGCCATGCGTAACGAGTATAATATCCGCCGTCGCTTTGTGGTGGATTCTTTCAATAAGCTTGGTCTTAAATGCTTTGCACCGCAAGGCGCATTCTATGTTTTCCCTTGTATCAAAAGCACAGGCATGACAAGCACCGACTTCTGCGAAAAGCTTGTTTACACCAAAAAGGTAGCCGTCGTGCCGGGAGATGCTTTCGGCGAGTGCGGAGAGGGCTATGTGCGTGTCTCCTACGCCTATTCCCTTAACCACCTGAGAGAGGCTATCAAACGTATCGGAGAATTTTTAGAGGATATCAAAAATGGTAACGTGCAGTAATTTAAAAATAAAAGCCTACGGAAAAATAAATCTTGCATTGGATATCGTTGGTAAACGTGATGACGGCTACCATATGCTAAATACTGTCATGCAGTCAGTGTCCTGCTTCGACCTCCTGGACTTCACCCTCTCTGAGGGCGAGGGCATAGAGCTTACCTGCAAACTTGACAGCTTTCCAAAAGGCGAGGATAATATCATCACAAAAGCCTACCATGCCTTTGCCGACTTCACCCATATTGACTTCGGCTGTAAAATAACAGTGAATGTGGAGAAAAACCTCCCCTCACAAGCCGGCATGGGCGGAGGAAGTGCAGACGCCGCCGCTACCCTTAGAGCCTTGGACTTCATGTTTGATACAAGGCTCACCGATGAACAGCTCTGCTCCATAGGTGTGGCTCTGGGTGCAGACGTGCCTTTCTGTATTACAGGCGGCACAAGGCTCTGTCAGGGCGTTGGCGAAATAATGAGCAACCTGCCCTCACCCGACTGCGCTTTCGTAATAATAAAACCCGACGTGGGTATCTCCACCCCCGAAGCTTTCAAAAAGTATGACAGCATTTCAAACCCCAAACGCTGTAATATGGACGTCCTGCTGAGATATATCGGCGGTGGAAAGCTTTTCGGCATATGCTCAAACCTTTTCAATGTGCTGGAATATGCCGCCGACCGTGAGGAGATAGCTCATGCAGTGCATGAACTTAAAAACAGCGGAGCTCTCTCCGCCCTTATGACAGGAAGCGGCTCAGCCGTTTTTGGAGTTTTCCCCGATATCGCTTCCGCACAAACAGCCGCAGAAAAGCTGTCAGGCTGGAGCTATAAGTGCGTTTGTCAGCCTGTAAAACAGGGCTGGGAATTTGTATATTAATGAGGTGAAATAATTGAGCAGAAATAAATGCAGAATTTGCGGATACCACTTTAAAAGCGATGATGAGATAATTTGTCCTGAGTGCTTCACAGCCCGTGACGAGGATATAAGCTGTAACAGCTTTTCAGATGACCTGCACTCTCATGATCTCCGTGCCGATAACGAGCAGGACGGCTGGTTCGGTCAGTCTGAAAATGACACCTTCAAAGAAGAAAAGAACGATTTCGTTTCCGAGGAACGTGAAGAGGAAGCAAGGGACGAGAATTTCCAAAGCACCTATACCCCACCTAAAAACCCTACCCCTCCCCCAAGCTATTCAAATTCAAGAGCCGAAAAGCTTGCAGCCCTCAATAACTACAGCCAACAGCGTACAAGCTATAACCGCCCAAACAACAGCTCCTATAGCTTCAACGCCACGAACATAAACCACTCTAACAAAAAGAATGGCGGCAAAGGCTGTGCCACCGCCGTTGTGGTCATAATAATCCTTATGGCTATCCTCCCAACTATCATAGGCTTTGTCTCATCAAAAATAATTTCAAGCAAATATGACGACTATAACTATGACTACGATTATGACGATACCTATAGTGAAGCCGATGATGACTACACCGACCATTCCAACCTCTATGTAGCGCAAGACGCTGAGGACGGTACCTACAGCGTTCAGTATCAAGGCTATACCCTCACCGAACGCAAAGTAAGCGACCTGACCGATGAGGAAAGAAACTCCCTTTCAGGGGGTATTATAAGCGGTGACACAGTATGGGAAATAGACCTCGACCTTGATGTTAATATCAGCGATAGCAACAGACAGGTAAAATTCACCTTTGCCTATAACACCGCCTATGACGAAAACGATAATTCGTTTTTCTCAAACAACTTCTTCCCCGGTGAAAGCGGCTACGAAGACGATATGACCTATACGATCAAGTTCCTTGTCCCAGCCGATTCAAAGCGCACCACGTTCACAGCCTGCTTCCAGAATGACGATTGGATAACAGATTCATTCCAGTTCAATATCCCACTTGACGAAAACACAGACTCATCAGGCGACCTATCCTCTGACTCCTACACCAAAATAGGCGGAGTTGACACAGCGGCATGAACGATATCCTAAAAAGCTGTACCCTCTGCCCAAGAGAGTGCAAAGTGAACAGATACGAGCATAAAGGCTTCTGCGGTGAAACTGCCAAAGTAAGGATAGCCCGAGCCGAGCTTCATATGTGGGAAGAACCTTGTATCAGCGGCACAGAAGGCTCAGGAACAGTATTTTTCTCAGGCTGCTGCCTGAAATGCTGTTTCTGCCAGAACTACGAAATATCCGCTGAGGGCAAAGGCTTTGAGCTTACCGAACAAGAACTTGCAGACACTTTTCTGCGGCTTCAATCAATGGGCGCAAACAACATAAACCTCGTCAATCCCACCCATTTCGTTCCGCAAATAATCAAAGCGCTCGACCTCTGTAAAGATAAGCTCACTATCCCCGTGGTCTATAACAGCGGCGGTTATGAAAACCCCCAAACGCTGGAGCTTCTTCGTGGCTATGTGCAGATATTTTTACCCGACCTTAAATATTTTGATCCTACACTTTCGGATAAATATTCCAAAGCCGCAGACTATTTTGAAAACGCCGCTGCTTCAATACATAAAATGGCGGAGCTTTCAGGCAAGCCAACCTTTGACGAAAAGGGCATAATGCAGAGTGGCACAATAGTCCGCCACCTTGTCCTCCCTACCCACCGTAAAGACTCCATAAAGCTTATGGAGTGGCTAGGCAAAAATTTTGCCAAAAACGAGATAATGATAAGCCTCATGAGCCAGTTCACCCCCGTGTATAAAGCCTTTGACTACAAAGAGCTTTGCCGTAAGACATCAACTTTCGAGTATAACACCGTCATTGACGCCGTGAACAAATACGGTTTTGAGGGTTTTGTCCAAAGCCGCACCTCCGCCGCCAAAGATTTTATCCCCAAATTTTATGACGAAAAATACTACTGATATCCAATTTTTTATCGGACTGTCATGCTAACACAGACAGCCCGATATTTTTGTAATAAAATTGTTATACATTCCCTATTGACATTTTGAACAAAAAAGTTTATAATGTTAATGTAAGTTTGGTAAAACAAACTTGAATGGGGTAACTTATGGGGTAAACATTAGTCACCAACCGTAAAAAAGGGCAGCAAAATTGCCGCCTGCATATAAGTTATCGAAAAGAGGTCATGCAAATGTCAAAGGCTTTCGGTTCAAGATATTCCATTGAAAATTCTGAGGAAGCAAAGGAGTATTTTGAGTTTGTAAAGGACCTGCTTGACAGCGATGTTGTAAACGAAATGAAAAATTTTCGTCATCACTATAGTACGACTTGCTATCAGCATTGCATCAATGTATCCTACTATAACTATCTCGTTTGCAGAAAATTGGGACTAAATTCAAGATCCGCAGCAAGAGCAGGTCTGCTTCACGATCTGTTTCTTTATGATTGGAGGGATCGTGAGAAGAAAAAAGGCGAAATGCCTCACGGAATGACCCACCCAAAGGTCGCACTCAACAATGCGAAACAGCATTTTGAGATAGGCAAACGTGAGGAGGATATGATAGTCAAGCATATGTGGCCGCTGACCCTGAAATTCCCTAAATACGCTGAATCTTACGTTATCGTGTGTATCGACAAATACACCGCAATGTTGGAAATAGGCTCTTATTTGGGTCAGAAAATGAAAGAAAAAGCGAAAGCAATGCGAACAAAACAGCATTAAACCAAAGCGGACAGGCACACACCTGTCCGCTTTCAGTTTGTTGACAAATCCCTAAATAAATGTACAATTAATAGTACAGTTATATAAATGCAAAAAGACCGCCCCTAAGATAAGGGACGGTCTTTCCCGTTTATCAGGCAAAATAAACGGATATTGGTGTTTAGTGAATGTCGTTGTAAAGTGCAATGTAATCCTTGGCGGACTTTGTCCAACTGAAATTCTGCTTGAGCGCAGTGTTCACAAGCCTGCCCCACTTCATCTTGTCATCATAGTATGCCCTGGCTCTAACAACAGCGTCAAGCATATCATGTGCGTTGTAAGACTTGAAAGTAAAGCCGTTTCCACTCTTGTCGCCTGCATCATGGATACTGTCTCTCAAACCGCCTGTCTCTCTTACGATAGGTATAGTACCATATCTCAGAGCGATCATCTGAGCCAAACCGCAAGGCTCGCTCTGCGACGGCATAAGGAACATATCCGCACCAGCGTATATCTTCTTGGACAGCTCAGGCACAAAACCAATGGTCAGACCCACTCTGTCAGGATAACGATAATGCATTTCGCTGAAAAAGTCCTCGTATATCTTCTCGCCTGAACCAAGAATAGCAAACTTGCAGCCAAGTCTGATGATGTCCTCAAACACATACTTGATAAGGTCAAGACCCTTGTGTGAAACAAATCTCGTTACGATACCGATAACAGGCTCTTTTCCATGTGCCATGCCAAGCTCGCTGAGTAAAGCGTGCTTGCAAACAGCCTTGCCCGTCTTGTCATTCAAACTATAATTCTTAGCAATAACAGGATCAGTTGCAGGATCATAGATCTTCTGATCTATTCCATTGAGTATTCCGCAAAGCTTGTATTGCTTGTTCACAAGCTCCCTGTCAAGACCATGTGAATACCATGGATCAAGTATCTCCCAAGCATAGCTTGGCGAAACTGTCGTCACCTTGTCAGCCGTTTCAATAGCAGCCTTCATAAAGTTCACATCACCGTCATATGAAAGCAGATCCGTATGATAAAGCGGAATGCCCATAATATCGTTGATAAGTTCTAAGCCATATTGTCCCTGATACTGAATATTGTGTATGGTAAATACCGTCTTGATATCCTCATAACCCTGCTGATAGCGGTAGAAAATATCATAATAAACAGGAACAAGTGCCGTCTGCCAGTCATTGGCATTTATAACATTTGGCTTAAAGTCGATGTATCTCAGCAGTTCGAGAACTGCCCTTGAGAAGAATATAAATCTCTCAGCGTCATCATAAAAGCCATACAGACCGTTTCTCTGGAAGTAATACTCATTATCCAAAAGATAATAAGTCACTCCGTTCACAACGCCTGTAAAAACGCCGCAGTATTGATTTCTCCATGCCACCGGCACAGTGAAATTCGTAACATATGTCAGCTTGTCCTTAAGCTCCTGCCTGATAGAGCTGTAATAAGGTATCACGACTCTGCAATCGTGACCCTCGGCATTGATAGCCGCAGGCAGTGAGCCTGCAACATCAGCCAATCCACCTGAAGCAATAAAAGGCAAAGCCTCACTTGCAGTATAAAGTATGTTCATATCCGAACCCTCTTTCCTAAGTCATTGCGACCTTTTTATACAGAAGCTCCCTTTCCTACATACATAGGATACTGTGGCGAGCTTGTAAGGATATGGTTTTCACAGATAGAAACGTTCTTGTCTGTGATAAGATAGTTAAGCTCAGCATTGTCACCAACAACAGTGCCCTGCATAAGGATACAGTTCTTGACCTTTGCACCCTTGCCTACCTTAACGCCTCTGAACAGTACAGAGTTCTCTACCTCGCCCTCTATGATACAGCCGTCAGCAATAAGAGAATTTGATACCTTGCTGTCCAGATCGTACTTAACAGGAGCATTGTCGCTTACCTTTGTGTAGATAGAACGCTTTGGAACGAACAGCTTGCGTGCATTCTCAGGTTCAAGCAGAGCCATGTTTGACTTAAAGTAGCTTTCAGGGCTGTTGAGCTTGCTGAAATAGTTATCGTACTCGTAGATCTTTATCTTAAGCTCTCTGCACTTCTCCTGAAGAATATTTCTCTCAAAGCTTACATTTCCTCTGGCCATTGCGTCATTAACAGTTTCAATAAGGAAATCCATTGACATAACGAACACATTAAGGCTCGTTGTGCAAGTGCCGCTGATGTCAGGATTGATAAGAACAGAGGTTACGTTCTTGTCAGCGTCAACGTTGAATACAGTTGAAGTCTTTATATCATCAGAGCTGTAAACGCCAGTGTGTGCAACAGCAGTAATATCAGCACCGCTCTCGATGTGAGCCGCAACGATAGGCTTGTAGTCAATGTTTGTGACAACGTCGCAGTCTGAAAGGATAACATATTTAGCTCTTGAATGCTTGATAAAGCTCATCGCACCATAAAGAGCCTCGATCCTGCCTCTGTAAAGAGTGCTTTCAACGTTGCCGAATGGAGGCAGAATGTAAAGTCCACCCTTTTTTCTTGCCAGATCCCACTCTCTTGCAGAGCCGAGGTGATCCAGAAGTGACTGATAGTTAGATTTTGTTATAACTCCGACCTCGCTTATGCCGCTGTTTACCATGTTAGACAGTGGGAAGTCGATAAGGCGGTATCTTCCGCCGAACATTACAGAACCCATAGTTCTGTTCTTTGTCATGTCGCCAAGAGTCGTGTCGTGCATATTAGCGAAAACAAGACCCAGTACGTTACCCATATTTACATCCATATTTACTCGGTCCTTTCTTAGATATTCTCGTAAATTATTGCCTTTGGTGCAACAACACTGCCGTCAGAAACGGTCAGATTATTGCCCACTACAGCAACGCCCCATGAGTCCTTGTCCTCGATAGTTTCAGGTCTTGCACCGATCTGAGCGTTCTCACCGATAACAGTGTTCTCGCCAACGATAGCATACTCGACCTTTGCACCCTTCTTGACAACTGCGCCAGGCATAAGGATAGAATCCAGTATCTCAGCGCCTTCCTCAACAGTAACGCCGTCAGAGATCATTGAGAACTCGACAGAGCCGTCGATAACGCAGCCCTCTGTTACCATAGAGTTCTGTACCTGAGCGTTCTTGCCTATGCTCTGAGGTGGCATAACAGGGTTTCTTGAGTATATCTTCCAGCTTGTGTCATAAAGATCGATAGGAATGTTAGGATTGATAAGGTCCATATTAGCTTCCCAAAGAGAGTCGATAGTTCCAACGTCCTTCCAGTAGCCGTCAAAACGATAAGCCACAAGCTTCTCGCCTGCTTCTCTCATGTCAGGAATAATGTTCTTGCCGAAGTCCTTTGAAGCTTCCTTGTCGTTCTCATTAGCGATAAGATAAGCTTTCAGCTTCTTCCAAGTGAATATGTAGATACCCATTGAAGCAAGAGTTGAACGAGGGTTCTTTGGCTTCTCCTCGAAGTCTATGATGTTGTCGTCCTCGTCGGTTATCATGATACCGAAACGTGACGCCTCTTCCTTTGGAACGTCCAGAACAGCGATAGTAGCGTCAGCGTTCTTAGCTTTGTGATATTCAAGCATCTTGTTGTAATCCATTTTATAGATATGGTCGCCTGAAAGAACAACAACATACTCAGGGTCATATCTGTCTACAAAAGCGATATTCTGATAAATAGCGTTTGCAGTACCCGAATACCAATCAGCGCCTGAAGCTGTCTGATAAGGAGGAAGCACATGAACGCCTCCGTGTATTCTGTCAAGATCCCAAGGCTGACCGTTTCCAATGTACTCATTGAGTACCAATGGCTGATACTGTGTCAGCACGCCCACTGTGTCGATACCTGAATTGATACAGTTCGAGAGAGGAAAATCAATGATACGATACTTAGCACCGAAAGGTACTGCCGGTTTTGCAACGCTCTGTGTCAGGGCATACAATCTGCTTCCCTGACCGCCTGCCAGCAGCATTGCAACACATTCTTTTTTGTTGAACATAATTAATTCACCCACCAATTTTTATTAAGTCTATATTACTCAGCCTTTTTAGCTGTGGACTTCTTAGTTGTTTTCGCCTTAGCGGCTTTCTTGACAGCAGTTTTCTTAGCCGCTGTCTTTGTTTTTTTCTTTCCCTCTGCCTTTTTCTCAGGCACAGGTCTTTCCTCTTTCTTCACCGTGAAATACATACAAGAGAACGCAGGAATATCGATGCAAACTGACTGGTCAAAGCCGTGCATCTTAACATCTACCGCCTTAACAGTGCCGTTCGTGCAAGGGGATCCGTCAACAGAAGACGAGTTGAACACCTCTGTATAGCTGCCCCAGTAAGGAACGCCAAAGCAGTATGACTTTCTTTCCACAGGAACGAAGTTGCACACAACGATGACCTCTCCGCCGTTTTTGTCGAAACGTCTGAAGATGATGATGCTCTGCTTGAAATCGTCATTTGATATCCAGCTAAAGCCCTCCCAAGAAAAATCTCTCTCCCAGAACTGAGGGTGGTCAAGATAGAAATGATTGAGGTTCTTGGAGTAGTTCAGATAATTGCGGTGGTTCTCATATTCGTCCACCATGAACCATTCCAGACCATTCTCGTAATCCCACTCTCTGAACTGAGCAAAATCAGCACCCATGAACAGAAGCTTCTTACCTGGGTGAGCCATCATATAAGCCATGAACAGCTTGCACTGCTTGAACTTATTGTCGATATCTCCACCATACATTTTATTTACCAATGAAGCCTTACCATGCACCACCTCGTCATGAGAGATAGGCAAAATAAAGTTTTCAGAGAAAGCATAGAAGAATGAGAACGTGAGCATATCATGATGAAAAGCTCTGTCGATAGGGTCAAGAGCCATATATTTGAGCATATCGTTCATCCAGCCCATGTTCCACTTGAAGTTGAAACCAAGACCGCCATCGCTCGCAGGCTTTGTTACCATAGGCCATGAAGTTGACTCTTCGGCTATCATAAGGGTATTAGGGTTTCTTCCGAACACAGCGGTATTGAGATCCTTGAAGAACTGAACAGCTTCAAGATTTTCCTTGCCACCGAACTTGTTAGGCGTCCACTCTCCGTCACGTCTGTCATAGTCAAGATAAAGCATAGACGCAACAGCGTCAACTCTCAGACCGTCAACGTGATATTTTTCTATCCAGTAAAGAGCGTTCGAGATAAGGAATGACTTTACCTCGCCCTTTGAATAATCGAAAACTCTCGTTCCCCAAGTGAGGTGATCTGCCTTTTTCGGGTCAGAGTATTCATATGACGGACCTCC
Source organism: Ruminococcus bicirculans (ex Wegman et al. 2014) (assembly GCF_000723465.1). Taxonomy (GTDB): domain Bacteria; phylum Bacillota; class Clostridia; order Oscillospirales; family Ruminococcaceae; genus Hominimerdicola; species Hominimerdicola aceti. Next base: position 94,096 of record NZ_HF545617.1, on the reverse strand, counting down.
GTCAAACTCGAACAGTCCTGCCTCATCTCTTGGAAAATGCGCAGGCACCCAATCAAGGATAACGCCTATTCCTGCCAAATGGAAAAGGTCTATCATTTTCATGAAGTCATAAGGCGTTCCGAAACGTGAAGTCGGCGCAAAATAGCCGATACCCTGATAGCCCCAAGAGCCGTCAAAAGGATATTCCGCCAGCGGCATAAGCTCGATATGAGTATAGCCCATTTCCTTTATATAAGGGATTATAGTATCTGCAAATCTAACATATGAGAAATATTTTCCGTCAGGACAAGCCTTCCATGAATTGAGATGTACCTCATAGATATTCATAGGACAATTGTAGATATCCTTAGACTTCTTCTCGGTCATCCACTTTTTATCGCTCCAAAGATAATCGTCTATATCGAAAACCTTTGAGCCGGTGTTCGGAGCGACCTCCATGTGTGTGCCGTACGGATCAGCCTTATAATGGGTCTTGCCGTCACAGCCGTGGATACAGTATTTATATGTATCATAAGTCTTAAGCCCTGTAACAAAAGCCTCCCACACCTCTGAGTCGTCTATCTTCTCCATTGGAGTGGCATTTTCGTCCCAGTCATTGAAATCTCCCACAACAGAAATGCCCTCAGCGTGTGCTGCCCAGACTCTAAAATAATATCCTTCTATGCCGTCTTTCTCTCCCTTATGGCAGCCAAGAAACTTATATGTTTCGCAGTTTGTGCCATTGTGGAAAAGATAGAGCGGCAGTTCATAATCCTTTGGAATAATATCTATCACAATTCAGCCTCCCTTGTCTTTTTGTGAAAACCGCTGAATAATTTCGGTGTTTCATACTTACATTTTAATCTTTTTTGAACAATTTTGCAATAGTTTTAGTAGTTATTCTCGTATTCGCACATATTTCAACAGATAGTTTTATATATTTTGCACAATAGATTTTATATAATAACATAGAAAAAGTAAAGTCAAAGTATACAAAAGTAAAAAATTGCAGGCAAAAGTCGGCAAAGTCATTTACATTCATTTTTCATTCTCGTCACGAAGGAAAATTTTTGCGGCAATAATAGTTATATCGTCACGCCTGCCTCCTGTTCGCTGAGCAAGCGCCTTTGCGCCAAGCGCCGTGACTATCTCCTGAGCGTTCATTCCGTTACAGCGGAGTATCTCTCGTGCTGTAGCGTCCTCGACACCGTCTGAGGTCATAAGCAGAACGTCCCCGTCAAAGAGCTTAAGCTCGCTCACATCAGGTGTACACTCCGCAAGTATCCCAGCAGGAAAAGCCTGTCCGCCGATAGCTTTAAGACCGCCGTCACGGAAAAGAAAGCTTTGCGCCGCACCCGATTTTAGAAACTGCACCGTTCCGCCATTAAGCTCCAGCCGCATTATATCAAGGGTCGCAAAAGATTCCTCCCAGCCCTTAACTCTCAGCATGGAATTTATAAGCCTATGGGCTGTCTGCATAGACATTCCCGATCGTATGAGCCTTGTAACAAGACTTACGGAAAACAATGAATCCAGTCTTGCTCTTTTTCCTGTTCCCATGCCGTCTGAAAGGACGATATACTTTTCGTTGACGCTTGAATCGAAGACTTCAAAGCTGTCCCCCGAATATTCTCCGCTTGACGAAGCCGAAAAGCTTTTTATATCAACTGTGAATTTCGGTATTTCCGCAAAGGACATTCTGGTTATATTATCCACCTTGACTATCACAGGCATATCAAGGTCATAATCTATCATTTCTGAAAGCGTAGCCGTCAGCCTTACAAGATCACCCCTGAACTGCGCAGTTATGAAAACGTCCACACGCTGGCAAAGATTTTCGTCTATGTAAACGCAGGCTTTCACATTTGGATAGCCAAGGTTTGAGAAATGCTCCCTTACTCTTGCTGAAAGCTGAGGATCAACGCTTCTCACCTGACCTGCCCTAAAAGAAAGGTCGGATAAGATATCCTCCATGGAGGAAAGCTGTTCGCTTAAAAACTCACGCATTTCACGAACTCTCATGCTGTCGGCACGTTCTGCCACAAAGTCGGTATACAATTCATTGAAGCTTTTGCAAAGAAGGGACTTTCTCACACAGCCACCCAAATGCTTTTCAACGTCGTCAAGGCTGAGGTTATTATATGTACAAACTATGCTTTCAAGCTTTGAAAAGCTGTCATCAAGCTGTACACAACGCTTACTGCACACTGAGTACATATCGCAATCGGTACAAACAACAGATCGTACACGCTTTGACAGTGTAGCTTCCTTTGAGCGTTTATCTATCGCCGCAGTGACCATTGTAAGCTGACCTCTGATACCGCCCAGAGTTCTCGAAGCCATGTTGAGCTTTGAAGAAGTGGTCTGCCCTACAAGGTCAACGGAATTTTTCACTCCCACCACTTTTTTTGCCACCCTTTTTATCACAGGAACAGGCAGGGCGATAAAAAGCACAGAGCCTATAAGCAAATCAGCAAACATTGAAAATGTATCACCGTTCACGCCCATTGCCACAAGGCTCACAAGTGAAACTGCAAGGAAAACAAACACTATCACAAGAGAGCCGAATTGCAGAAAAGCTCCGCAGATAAGTCCTGACGTGGCAAGCAAAAGTGTATTTCTCGCAAGTGACGGAGCACAAAGGAGTACACCGCAGGTGGTCAATGCACCAACGACTGCACCGCCTATATTTCTATACTTTCGCACTGCCATAAGCATAAACAAAGTGCCTGCTATCCTGCCCAGATTCACCACATGGAGCGGTGCGGCAGTGATGGTCGAGATAAACATAATATAAAGTATAGCTGTGAAAACTCCGTTTATTCCTGTAAGGTCAAAAACACCGCTTCGGTTTCTTTGACGTTTTACGGTCAGTGCAATAAAAACAACACAGCCACACATGAGCGAGCTTATCATTCGCAGTGAAGCCGTATATGTATCCGACGGCATTGCCACCGACATTACACAGCTGAAAAGAAGCATTGCTCCTGTTGTGAGGAGCGACACAAAAACGGGGTCGTCCTTATGGTCAGCAGAGGGCATCACAAGCCTTACCGCCCCTATAACAAGTATCGCACAAAGCTGAACGATACCCTCTGAGAATGTTCCGCTTACAAAATATGCAAGTGCAGAGCCTAAAAAAGCAGGTATCACATTAGTTCCCGAAAGCACTGCCACCGCCACGTTCATTGACGATGGGAAGCCTAAGATCTTTCCGAAGCTTGCCGCAAACGCTGCTGCCGCCGATAAAACAGCCATAAGTACATTCGTTTTACCTGAGGTATGAAATTTTGCCGTATGCCGTATTTTTTCCATTGCTTATCACGTCCTATGTTTCCAAAATGTAATAATTACATTTTAGCAGGACTATCAAGCGAAAGGTGTCGCAATATGGGCTTGAAATTGAAATACTGACCAAATTTACGGACAGATCTCAAAGCCACTCCCATACATCTTTTGAAAAAACACAATCAATGTTTGCGTAATAATTTTTAATTTGAGATATCCGAAGAACGGGACGTCTTGCAGAAACTGTGCGACTCCCCTACAATTAGATAAGCTTTCTAAGGGCTTCGGAAAAGGTTATGAATTGTTCCATGGAAAGAGCTTCAGGACGGACGGAGGCAGGCAGGCCGCTTTGCTCTATCGCCTGATTTACTATAGATTTATCTATACCCATTGATGATGATACGGAATTTGAGAGAGTCTTTCTTCGCTGTGAAAATGCTCCCCTAGCGACTTTAAAAAAGAACTTTTCGTCCGTCACGCCCTCGGGGGTCTTATCACGGATATCAAACCTCACCACACAGCTATCAACGTTAGGCGAGGGCATGAAGCTTCCTCGTGATACGTTGAAAAGCAGTTTCGGTACAGAAAAATAATTTATTGCCACTGTGACTGCTCCCATATCTCTTGTACCCATAGGGGCACAAAGACGTGTGCCTGCTTCTTTCTGCACCATGACAGTAACAGACTTTATGGGCAGACGTTCTTCAAGGAGCATCATTAATATGGGCGAGGTTATATAGTAAGGCAGATTTGCACAAACGGCAACGTCCATACCCTGAAATTCCTCGGCAATAAGCTTATGGAGGTCAGTTTCCATGACGTCGGCGTTTATTATCTTCACATTGTCATATTCTGCAAGAGTTTCTGCAAGAACCGGCATAAGCCTGTCGTCAATTTCGATAGCCACCACCTTGTCGGCACGCTTGGCAAGCTCGTTTGTGAGAACGCCTATGCCTGTGCCTATCTCGATTATGCCGAAGCCTTTTTTTGCATTGCCCATTTCGGCTATCTTGGGGCAAACGGAGGGATTCACTAAGAAATTCTGACCGAGAGCCTTGGAGAAAGTGAAATTATGTCTTGCGAGAACATCTTTTATCACACTTATATTAGAAAGATTATCCATTTATTAATACACCTCAGATTAACTGATAAATCGACAAAAAATTAACAAAATAATTATATCATATTAACAAAAGATTGTCAACTGATTTGGAAAAGAATAATATTCCTATGAAGTAAAGAATGACCCAGCGGAGCGATTTCTGCTTTGCAGAAATTCGACGTCCCGACCCCCTCGCACGTCTTTGTACATCTGCATGACTTTATGGTAAATTCAAACCTCGTCACTTCGAGCGGGCTGTCGAGGGCGCCAGCCCCTACAAGCATGATAGGATAGTTTTTTGTTCTGTCCTACAATGGTTGTAATCGTGGACTTGTTTCTTCGACGGGCGAACGCTGTTCGCCCCTACAGATTTGTTGCCGTAATTTTGTGGTTTTGTACGATTTTTATTCAATTTTCAAGCTTCAAACAAGGTGCAGGAAGTGCTTTTCTGTGCGATCAGAACCTCTCATCGTGTTCACCTAACTCACGTTGACAGAATGTGTCCTCATACACTGCTACCTTGCAGGATATTCGATTTGGGATAATATCCTTATACTTATCCCGAAAATCACCACTTTTGTTGCATAAAAAATGCAACAATTGCAGAAATGTTGCCAAATTAAAAGATAAATCATTTGTTTGCATAAATTACGATGTGATAAATTGTGCAGTATCACATATAAGATCGTAAGGGTTTATTATTTTTATTGCCCGGGAAATAATATATGCGGAGGTGATAAAAAATGAAAAACAACTCTTTTGCTCACGGGCAGGAATTGCCGCTGGGGCTGTCTATGGCTCTTGCTCAGGTGCCTGCGGCATATGCTTACTTTGCTAAGCTGGATCCGCTTCAAAGACAGCAGATAATCGACTCGGCACACTGTATTCGCTCCAAAGAGGAAATGCGTGGTCTCGTCAACAGCTTGTCAAACGGTCAGATCACTGATACAAGTATTTTCTGAACAAAAAGTTAATGTAGACAAATTTCACAATAAATCAAAGATTAATTGATATAAATTTTATATAAATATGTGTTGAAATTTATCTATAAATATTGTACAATATTATTGTAAGGCTTTGTATGCTGTTATGGAGAAAATCAGTAAAAAAGCTTTCGCAGACAGTTTTGCTCCGCTTTACTGTCTGGTAATATTGTGCAGTATTTTTTGTATGTATTCAGGAGAGATGTATGACTGAAATGTGCTGTTTTTCATCAATTACATATTCTTTTATGGGTAGGTCTTTAAGTATAATTGCGTCCTGCCTTGATTTTTTGCACTCTAACAATATAATTATGCACTGACTAAAACTGCAACGCCATTGTTGCAGTTTTTTATTTGTAATTTTTTGTTTTACTTGGAGGTATAAATTTATGAAAAAAGTTGCGGTAATAATGGGTTCTGACAGCGATTTTCCTGTTGTCAGCAAGGCTGTTGCTGAACTTAAGGCTTATGGTGTTCCTTACGAATGTCACGTTATGTCTGCTCACAGAACGCCTGCGCTTGCAAGCGATTTTGCTGACAAGGCTAAGGAAAACGGCTTTGGAGTTATAATCTGCGCTGCCGGAATGGCGGCTCATCTTGCGGGAGTTATTGCAGGTCACACAACGCTTCCTGTTATCGGTATTCCTTGCAAGGGTGCTAACTTCGACGGCATGGACGCTCTGCTTGCTACCGTTCAGATGCCTAGTGGTATCCCTGTTGCCACTGTCGCAGTTGACGGCGCTAAGAACGCTGCTATACTTGCTATTCAGATGCTTGCTCTTTCTGACGAGGGTCTGGCTGAGAAGCTTGAAAAGGCTAAGCAGGATATGATAGACGGTGTTGTGGCTAAGGACAAAGCTTTACAAGACAAGCTTGCTGCGCTTTGATTTTTTGATACAGACATATAGCTCGGCTGTATGTTATATTTGATATATCGGGGAAGTTCTGCTGTCGGCAGGCGAACGATGTTCGCCCCTACATATTAAAACGGCAGTGGATATGTTTTCGGTATATCATATAAATAATGTAAATAATTTTATGGAGGAATAAATCTATGGAAAACATTGTAAAGACAGAACAGCTCTATGAGGGCAAGGCTAAGAAAGTATTCGCTACTAACGACCCTGATCTTGTTATCGTTGATTACAAGGACGACGCTACTGCTTTCAACGGCGAGAAGAAAGGCACTATCGTTGGCAAGGGTGCTATCAATAACAAAATGACAAACTATATGTTCAAGCTTCTTGAAAAAGAGGGTATCCCTACTCATCTTGTTGAGGAGATCTCTGACAGAGAGACTATCGTTAAGAAGGTCGAGATCGTTCCGCTGGAAGTTATCGTAAGAAACGTTGCAGCAGGAAGCTTCTCAAAGAAGCTCGGTATCGAGGAAGGCACAAAGCTCAAGCAGCCTACACTTGAGTTCAGCTACAAGTGCGACGAGCTTGGCGACCCATTCATCAACAAGTATTATGCTCTTGGTCTTGGTCTTGCTACTGAGGAAGAGATCGAGGATATCACAAAGTATGCTTTCAAGGTAAATGAGTTCATGCTTGGCTTCTTCAAGAACATCGGCATTGACCTTATCGACTTCAAGATCGAGTTCGGCAGATTCCACGGAAAGATACTTCTTGCTGACGAGATCTCACCTGATACTTGCCGTTTCTGGGATTCTAAGACACATGAGAAGCTCGACAAGGACAGATTCAGAAGAGACATGGGCGGCGTTGAAGAGGCTTACCATGAGATGATAAAGAGAGTAATGGGAGAATAATATCTATGGGCGGTTTTTTCGGAGCTGTTTCAGCTAATGACTGTATTCAGGACGTTTTCTTCGGGACCGACTATCATTCACACTTAGGCACAAGGCGGGGCGGAATGACTTCATTCTCCCCTGAGCTTGGCTTTCAGAGAAATATTCACAGCATTGAAAACTCACCATTTCGTACTAAATTTGAAAAAGACGTTGACAAAATGAGAGGAAACATCTGTATCGGCTGCATAAGCGACACAGATCCTCAGCCGATAATGGTACGCTCGAAGTTAGGACTTTACGCAGTGTGTTCTATCGGTGTAATACAAAATGCCGCTAAACTGGCTGACGAACTGCTTGAAAAGGGCTGCGCAAACTTTGAAACAATGAGCAGCGGCGCTATCAATTCCGCAGGGCTTATCGGTGCGCTGATCGCACAGAAGGACAGCTTTGTTGACGGCATAAGATACGCACAGGACAAGATAGAAGGCACGATGTCACTTGCAATAATGACAGACAAGTCGATGATCGTTGCCAGAGATAAGGACGGACGGCTTCCTATTATAATAGGACAGCGTTCTGACGGATATTGCTTTTCTTTTGAATCATTTGCATATCAGAAGCTTGGATACTCCACCTGTCACGAACTAAAGGCGGGAGAGATAACTGAGATAACCAAGGACGGCTACAATATCCTCAGCGAAGGTACAGACAAGAAAAAGATCTGCACTTTCCTTTGGACTTATTACGGCTACCCTACCGCTTGCTATGAGGGCGTGAACGTGGAGCTTATGCGAACACGCAACGGCGAGATAATGGCGGAGAACGATATGAAAAACGGCAGGCTCCCTGACGTTGATTTCGTTTGCGGAATACCTGATTCGGGCGTTCCTCACGCTATAGGATATGCAAACAAAAGCGGCATACCTTTTGCAAGACCGTTCATTAAGTACACTCCTACATGGCCCAGAAGCTTTATGCCAACAAGCCAGTCTATGAGAAACAGAGTTGCGAAGATGAAGCTTATACCTGTTCACGAACTTATCGAGGGCAAGAAGCTTCTGTTCGTTGACGACAGTATCGTCAGAGGAACTCAGATGAGGGAAACTGTTGAGTTTCTTTATGAGAACGGTGCAAAGGAAGTCCACATGAGATCAGCCTGTCCTCCTATCATGTATGGCTGCAAGTATCTTAACTTTTCACGCAGCACCTCGGAACTTGAACTTATCGCAAGACAGATCATTGATGAGAACGAGGGTATCGAGGGAGTTAAATACATTGAAGAATACAGCGATTCAAGCACTGAGCGTGGCAAGCTCCTCAGGGACGAGATATGCAGGAGACTTAAACTTACCTCTGTTGAATTCCAGTCGCTTGAAGGCACTGTAAAGGCCGTGGGTCTGCCAAGCTGTGAGCTTTGCACCTACTGCTGGAACGGAAGGGAATGATTTAATTGGTAACAGGTATCCATGAAGAATGCGGCGTTTTCGGCATTTATACTAACAAGACAAGCGATGTTGCGGCTCAGACTTATGTATCTCTTTACGCTTTACAGCACAGAGGTCAGGAGAGCTGCGGTATCGTTGTAAACGACGACGGCGTGTTCAGCTATCACAAGGACGTGGGTCTTGTCAATCAGGTTTTTGACAAAGAAACTCTCGAACGGCTCGGCAAGGGCAATATTGCTATAGGTCATGTGAGATATTCGACCACAGGCAACTGCAATGCTTCAAACGCTCAGCCGCTTGTTGTTCGTCACATAAAGGGTCCTATGGCTATCGCTCACAACGGAAATCTTACTAACGCAAGAGAACTCAGAGAGCAATATGAAAACAAGGGCATGATATTCCACAGCACAAATGATACTGAGGTCATATCATACGCCATAACCGAGGAACGTCTTAGAGAACCGTCTATACAGGCGGCGCTTGAAAAGGCTATGTACAGGATAAAGGGTGCGTATTCGCTGCTCGTTATGTCGCCGACAAAGCTTATTGCGGCGAGAGATCCTGACGGCTTCAGACCCCTTTGCCTCGGAAAGATAGACGACGGCTATGTGGTAGCGTCGGAGACCTGTGCTTTTGACAGCATCGGCGCTGAATACATAAGAGATCTTAAACCAGGTGAAATGATAGTTATTGACAAAAACGGTGTGAACTCTATCACAACTCACTGCGGTAAAAAGGGTACTATATGCGTATTTGAATATGTATATTTTGCCAGACCTGACTCTGTTATAGAGGGGTCGAGCGTTCACATGGCAAGGCTCAGGGCAGGAAAATATCTTTGGAGAGAACACCCTGTTGACGCTGATATCGTCATAGGCGTGCCTGACTCGGGACTTGACGCTGCGCTGGGATTTTCTCAGGAAAGCGGCATACCATACGGCATTGGATTTATCAAGAACAGATACATAGGCAGGACGTTCATTCAGCCTAGCCAGACAGAGAGGACAAACTCCGTCAAGATAAAGCTCAACGCTATTTCAAGCACTGTTAAGGGCAAGAGGGTCGTTATGATAGACGACAGTATCGTCAGAGGAACGACTTCGGGACGTATAGTCAAGCTGCTGAGGGACGCAGGTGCAAAGGAAGTTCACGTTCGTATCTCCTCCCCTGCATTCATCGCACCATGCTATTTCGGAACGGATATAGACAGCAAGGAAAATCTTATCGCCTGCAAGATGACCAATGAAGAAATATGCGAATATATCGGTGCAGACAGCTTGGGATATCTCAGTGTTGAAAGCGTTAAAAAGCTTGCGGGAAATTCAAAGTGTGATTTCTGCGTAGGCTGCTTTACAGAGAAATACCCTATCGAAGTTCCTAAGGATATGCCTAAGGACAAATTTGAATCGAAGATATCGGAAAAGAAGTAAATAACTGAAAGGATATTTTATCATGAATACAAACAGTTTTTCAAACAGCTACAAGGAAGCAGGCGTTGACGTAACGGCAGGCTACAAGGCAGTTGAGCTTATGAAGCAGCACGTTGCAAGGACCATGACGAGCGGTGTTCTCAGTGGCATCGGCGGCTTCGGCGGTCTGTTTGAGCTTGACATGACAGGTATCACAAAGCCTGTTCTCGTTTCAGGCACAGACGGCGTTGGCACAAAGCTCAAGATAGCTTTTCTTATGGACAAGCATGACACAGTTGGTATCGACTGCGTGGCAATGTGCGTAAACGACATTATCTGCTGCGGTGCAAAGCCACAGTTTTTCCTTGACTACATCGCTGTTGGCAAGAACTATCCTGAGAAGATAGCTCAGATAGTTTCTGGCGTAGCAGAGGGCTGTGTACAGTCAGGCTGTGCGCTTATCGGTGGCGAAACGGCTGAGATGCCTGGTTTCTACCCTGTTGACGAATATGACCTTGCAGGCTTCTCTGTTGGCGTTGTTGACAAGGACAAGATACTTGACCCAAGCACTCAGAAGGCCGGGGACGTTATGATAGCTATCAAGTCAAGCGGTGTTCACTCAAACGGCTTCTCACTGGTAAGAAAGGTATTCAGCGTTGACGAAAAGACTCTTTCCGTTCACTATGACGAGCTTGGCAAGACACTTGGCGAGACACTGCTCACACCTACAAAGATATATGTAAAGGCTGTTATGAGCCTGCTTGACTCTGTTAAGGTAAAGGCTATATCTCACATCACAGGTGGTGGATTCTATGAGAACATTCCACGTTCACTTCCAAGCGGTCTTTCTGTTAAGATAGCAAGAAGCGACGTTCAGGTGCTTCCTATTTTCGACGTTATCGCAAAGACAGGAAACATTCCTGAGAGAGATATGTTCAACACATTCAACATGGGCGTTGGTATGACAGTTGTTGTTGACAAGGCTGACGCTGACAAGGCTATCGAAGCTATCAAGGCGGCAGGCGAAGAAGCTTACGTTCTGGGCGAGCTTGTTGACTCTGACATGGGCGTTATCATCTGCTAAGGGTAAAGAGATATGAAGAAGATATGCGTTCTTGTTTCGGGCGGCGGAACAAACCTACAGGCGCTTATTGACGCTGAAAAAAGCGGCATTATAAAAAACGGCAAGATAACCTGCGTCATATCCTCGAAGGAGGGTGCTTATGCTCTGGAGAGGGCGAAAAATGCAGGTATCGGCACTGTCGTTATTCCGAGAAAGGAATATGCTGACAGCAAGAGTTACAGCGAGGCTATTCTGGCTGAGCTTAACAGACAAGGTGCTGACCTTATTGTGCTGGCTGGATTTATGATAATTCTTGACGAATGCGTCACAAAGGCTTATCCTTACAGAATAATAAACGTTCACCCTGCACTGATACCGTCATTCTGTGGCGAGGGCTTTTATGGGCTTAGAGTTCATGAAAAGGCTTTGGAATACGGTGTAAAGGTATCGGGTGCGACTATACATTTTGTAAACGAAAAGGCTGACGCCGGAGCGATAATTTTGCAGGGCGCTGTAGATGTAGCCAATGACGAAACGCCTGAGAGTTTACAGAAGAAGATAATGGAAAACGTTGAATGGAAGCTTTTGCCTAAGGCGGTTTCGCTGTTCTGCGAGGACAGGATAAGCATTAAGGACGGCAAGGCTTACGTTGACCTTAAAGACTGAGAAAAATTATGGAGGACAAGATATGAAGACCCTTAATATTTATGACGAGCTTAAAAGCAACTCATATCCGGGCAGAGGAATAGTTATAGGCAAGTCTGCTGACGGAAAGAGTGCGGTAACGGCTTATTTTATCATGGGCAGAAGTGTTAATTCCAGAAACAGAGTTTTCACGGAAACTGAGGACGGCATCAAGACAGAAGCTGCTGACCCTAGCAAGCTTTCTGACCCACACCTTATTATATACTCCCCTGTTCGTGTGCTTGGAAACAAGACTATCGTTACAAACGGCGATCAGACGGACACTATTTATGAGCTTATGGACAAGCAGCAGACTTTTGAGCAATCTCTGAGGACGAGAGAGTATGAGGACGACGCTCCAAACTACACTCCTCGTATTTCAGGTATCATGCACGTTGAGAACGGCGCATATAATTATGCTATGAGCATACTCAAGTCCGCTGACGGAAACCCTGACTGCTGCGAGAGATTTACTTACACATACACCAACCCTCTTGACGGCGTGGGTCATTTTATTCACACTTACATGGGTGACGGCAATCCTCTGCCAAGCTTTGAGGGCGAGCCTAAGAAGGTGGAGATACCTAACGATATCGAGGAGTTCACGGGCAAGCTTTGGGAAGCGCTCAACGAGGACAACAAGGTATCGCTGTTTGTAAGATACATTGATATCGCAAGCGGCAAGGCTGTTTCTAAGGTTATAAATAAGTACAGCAAGTAATATCCCTAAAGCGAAGCAGGAGTATAGAAAAAATGGAGTTAGTTGCATTAAAATGTCCCAAATGCGGCGGCGAGCTTGAAGTTCACGAGGGACAGAAAAAGACGTTCTGCAAATACTGCGGATCGCAGATACTGCTCGATGACGGAAACAGGATAATAAACGTCATTGACGAAGCAAGGCTCAAAGAGATAAAGCTCAATAAAGAGGTATCAGACTTTGACCAGAAGCTTCGTGACGAGGAGGCGAGCGGCAGATACAAGAACGCTTCACAGAAGCAGGGGTGGATAATAGCTTGCATCGTTTTGCACGTTATATTCACGCTTGTATTCAGCGGTGCGGTGATGTATCAGTCTGTATTTGCAATAATCGCTTCCATATGCTTATGGGTGGCTCTGCCTGTGATAATGGCGCTTATTAAACCGAGGAACGCTGGGGGCATGGGCAGGATAAAAACTGCGGTGCTTTTCTACATCACGTTCACTGCGATATTCTTCGGAGTGGGCAAGCTTTACTTACGTTTCATCAAATAGTCAGGGGGGAGCAAGTTGGAACTTATCGCACTTCAGTGCAAAAACTGCGGCGGTGAAATAACGATAGAGGACGATAAGAAGATCGTCTACTGCCCTTACTGCGGCACTCAGAACTACATTGACGACGGCACCAGGACGGTCAAGATAGTTGATGAGGCGAAGCTTGAAGAAGTAAGGCTCAGGCAGGAAGAATTTCTAAAGAGAAAAGCTTCTGAGGAAGAACTCAACGGCATAAGGGACAAAAAGATAAAACAGCGCAGGATATGGCGAGTATTCATGGTGCTGGCGCACATTCTTATTGTGATACCTATTTTTCTGCTCATGAAGAATATGGACGATACGCCGAGCATAAACCTTATACTCGGTATGCTTGGATATCTGCTCATCATGCCGATAATAATGGGTGTGACAAGACCTAGTATCCCCTCGAAGAAGTGGGACGTTAAGGAGAAAAGCAAGGGCAAGCTCATACTGCTTTTCTATATCTCATTCGCTGCGGTACTGCTTGTGGCAGTAATGGCAGGAGTGGCAATATTTGCAATGAACTAAGGCTTATTCATATAAACAGGAGGTAAAAATTATGGCAAATGAAATGCTTTTGAAATACGGCTGCAACCCTAATCAGAAGCCGTCAAGAGTATTTATGGAGGATGGCAAGGATCTCCCTATCGAGGTACTCAACGGCAAGCCCGGTTACATCAATCTGCTTGACGCATTCAACGGCTGGCAGTTGGTAAGAGAGCTTAAAAAGGCAACAGGTATGTGTGCGGCAACTTCTTTCAAGCACGTTTCACCTGCGGGCGCTGCTATCGGCAAGCCTTTGAGCGAGGTCGAAAAGAAGATATATTTTGTTGACGATCTGGGCGAGCTTACTCCACTTGCAAGCGCTTATGCGAGAGCAAGAGGTGCTGACAGAATGTCATCATACGGCGATTTTATCGCACTTTCTGACGAGTGTGACGCTTGCACTGCAAAGATGATTCAGAGAGAGGTTTCTGACGGTATCATTGCACCGGGCTACACTGACGAGGCTCTTGAGATACTCAAGTCAAAGAGAAAGGGTACATACAACATCATCAAGATAGATGAGAACTATATTCCTGCACCTATTGAGAGAAAGCAGGTTTTCGGCGTAACTTTTGAACAGGGTCGAAACGAGCTGAAAATAGACAACGATATGCTCACAAATATCGTGACAGACAACAAGGAGATCCCTGAGGACAAGAAAACTGATCTTGTTATCTCACTTATCACACTTAAATACACACAGTCTAACAGCGTTTGCTATGTAAAGGACGGTCAGGCTATCGGTATCGGTGCAGGTCAGCAGTCAAGAATACACTGCACAAGACTGGCAGGAAACAAGGCTGACATCTGGTGGCTCAGACAGCACCCAAAGGTTCTTGGACTTCAGTTCGTTGACAACATAAGACGTCCTGACAGAGATAACGCTATCGACGTTTACATTTCTGACGAGCATGATGATGTACTGGCTGAGGGCGTATGGCAGAACACATTCAAGGTAAAGCCTGAGGTGCTCACTGAGGCTGAAAAGAAGGAATGGCTTGCAAAGAACACAGGCGTTTGCCTTGGTTCTGACGCTTTCTTCCCATTCGGCGACAACATCGAGAGGGCTAAAAAGAGCGGTGTGGCTTACATTGCCGAGCCAGGCGGATCTATCAGGGACGATCATGTTATCATGACTTGCAACAAGTACAACATGGCAATGGCATTCACTGGAATAAGATTGTTCCATCACTAATTTTTGTGCATTAATGCAAAACAATAAAGGTCAAGAAAAAAAGGAGAAATTTATTATGAAAAAGTTACTTGCATCACTCATGGCACTGTCAATGGTATTCGCAGTTACAGGCTGCTCAGAGTCAAATGATTCTGAGAACGAGTCAAAGGCGGAGGCTAAAACAACAACTACTACAACTACAGCCGCACCTGCTGTCGAGTCTAAGGCTGACACAACAACTACAACTGCTGCACCTGAGGAGTCAGTTGCTGACACAACAACTTCTGCTGACGACACAACAAGCACTGGCGACGAGGCTAAAGGCACATATGAGAATGACGTTTACACAAGCGATCTGTATACTTTCAAGATCGACTCAAAGAAGTGGGCAATGCAGGAGTCCGCTGGTGTTGACGTAATGTTCACATACGCTGACGCAGGCGATGATGCCGAGCTTGAGTCTGCTTCTATCAACGTTATCTCAATGTCAAACGATCTGCTCAATGGTCTTACAGCAAGTGATTATGCTGACCAGATCAAGCAAACATATAATTCCATGGACGGCTACACTGTTACAAACGACAAGGAAGATAAGTTTGCTGGCAAGGACGCTTACATTGTTGACGTAACAGGCGAGATCGGCTCACAGAAGGTACTGCTCAATCAGATAATCACTTCTGACAACGGCAACCTTGTTGTTATAACATATGGTGCAAGCGAGAACGCTTACAGCAAGCTTTCTGACGAGTTCAAGACAGTTCTTGACAACTTTGAGCTTAAGTAATAATATACGAAGTAAATAAATGACGATACCGCACAGCATAGGTGTGCGGTATTGTTATAATTGGAAAAACACACTGAGGAGGTCTGAAAATGGACATATTAGTTGTTGGCGGAGGCGGACGTGAACACGCTATCGTTATGAAGCTTGCGGAGTCCCCTAAGGTAGGAAAGCTTTACTGCACACCCGGAAACGGTGGCATTTCACGCTATGCAGAATGTTTTGATGTTGCGGCAACGGATATCGAGGGCGTTGTGGCTCTGGCAAAGAAGCTTAAAGTAGACATGGTGGCTGTTGCACCTGACGATCCGCTTGTACTTGGAATGGTAGACGCTTTGCAGGCTGAGGGTTTCAAGACCTTTGGTCCTAAGAAAAATGCGGCTATAATCGAGGGTTCAAAGGTGTTTTCTAAGGATCTTATGAAGAAATACAATATTCCTACAGCCAAATACGAGGTGTTCACAAACAGTGAGGACGCTATAAAATATGTCAAGGAACAGAACACATACCCTGCTGTTATAAAGGCTGACGGACTTGCACTTGGCAAGGGCGTTATTCTGGCGGAGAATGAGAAAGAGGCTGTGGAGGCTATACACTCCATGATAGACGACAAGCAGTTCGGTGAGAGCAGTTCCACTATCGTTGTGGAGGAATATCTCACAGGTCCTGAGGTTTCTGTGCTTTCATTCACTGACGGCAAGACTGTTGTTCCTATGATCTCTTCAATGGATCACAAGAGAGCATTGGACGGCGACAAGGGTCTGAACACAGGCGGAATGGGTACTGTTGCACCTAACCCTTACTACACTGAGGACGTTGCCAAAGAGTGCATGGAAAAGATCTTCCTGCCGACTATCAATGCAATGAATGCTGAGGGCAGGACTTTTGAGGGCTGTTTGTATTTCGGACTTATGCTCACCCCTAATGGTCCAAAGGTAATTGAATACAACTGCCGTTTTGGCGACCCTGAAACGCAGGTAGTTCTTCCTATGCTGGAGGGTGATCTTTGCGAGATATTTGAGGCTATTTATGAACACAGGCTGGCTGATGTCAAGATCGGCTGGAAGTCGGGTTACTGCACTTGTGTTGTTATGGCCAGCGGAGGATATCCTGTTAAGTACAAAAAGGGTATCGAGATGTTCGGTATGGACGACAAGGGTCAGGTAGACGGAGCGTTTATTTATCACGCAGGCACTAAGTACGAGAACGGCAAATTTTACACAAACGGCGGCCGTGTTCTGGGTGTTACCTGCAATGCTTACACGCTTCAGGGCGCACTGGACAAGTCTTACGAGGCTGTTTCCAAGATAAAGTTCGAGGGAGAGCATTTCAGAAAAGACATTGGTCAGAAAGCACTCAAGGCACTTCCTAAAGATTCTCTTGATCTTGAATACAAGCAGGACATGGAGGACTACATCGAAGAAAACGGCGTTTATCTAAGACAGTAGGATATATAAAACGGGCGGAGAGATTCCGTCCGTTTTTTTGTACAGATAATACTTTTATAAATACAAAGACCCCCTCGGACATTTCTGTCCAAGGGGGTCTTTGCTATGTGTGGGAAGTAAAAATTACTCGTCTGCTTTTTCAATAGCCGCAGTTTCGTAAATATACTTAACTGAGCTTTCAACGCCATCGGCTGCGCCTGAGAATGTTGTTGAATCCTCGGCTGCTGTCTTGAGAGCGTCAAGTCTGTCAATAAGTCCCTTGAGGTCGTTGTTGTAGATGTCAAGGAGCTTGCCGATGCCCTCGTCCTTATACTTAGCCATGCCGTCTTTAAGGGTCTTTGCACCGCTTTCAAGCTTCTTAACACCAGATGAAAGCTGTGAGCTGCCGTCTTTGAGCTGACCGATACCGCTGAACAGCTCCGCACTGCCGCTTGAAAGTGTTGTTGTACCCTGTGCAAGCTCTACAAGTGATGAATAGAGTGTTGCAGTACCGTCTTTTAGCTGCTTGCTGCCGTTGTCAAGCTGACCAAGACCGCTATCAAGAGTTTTTGCACCGTTTGAAAGCTTTGATACGCCTGTGTTCAGGCTGTCAACGCCCTTATCAAGCTTGCTTGCGCCTGCCTGTGCTGAGTTTACTCCTGCGGAGAGGTTCTTTGTACCTGCGGAAAGTGTAGCTGCACCATTGTTAAGATCCTTGCTGGACTTAGCAAGCGTACCGATACCAGTTTTAAGTGCAGAAGCACCCTCGTTTACTGTTTTAAGTCCTGTATTCAAATTATCAACGCCTGCGACAAGACCTTTCTTCTTATCGTTAAGACCATTGTATATCTGAGTTACGCCGTCAACAAGCTGTTTGCCCTCGGTAGCCATTGTGCCGACACCTGTTGAAACATCGCCAAGGCCGCTCTGTGCGCCCTGCTGATACTGGATAGAGCCATTTACGGCTGCTATCATATTGCTTATGCTAGTATACTCTGCTGAGCCTTCTTCGTAATTGCCGAGAAGCTGCTCAAGTCCTGCGAGTACCTGCTGGTCGTATGCGATAGACTGTGTAAGTGCGTTATCTACCTTTGTTACGCCATTTGAAAGAAGTTCAACGCTTGCAGGGAGTGTCTGCACCTTTTCATAGAGTGTGGAAACGCCTGCATTAAGTGTTGCAACGCCTTTTTTCAGTGCAGTTGAACCGTCATAGGTCTGCTTTGTGCCTGCGGCAAGGTTTTTAGAGCCTGCCTGGAGGTCGCCTACACCTGTAACAAGCTTATTTGTGCCTGCGGCAAGGCTTGCAGCACCGTTATTTACCTGCTGTGCGCCTGAGGATACCTGTGAAAGTCCGCTTGAAAGTGATGATGAGCCATTCTTCAGGGTTGACATACCACTGTTTACCTGATCAAAACCACCGAGGAGGGCTGTTGAACCACTATGAGCTGTGGAGATACCTCTCATAAGCTCACCTGTTGAAGAATCAAGGGTCTTTGCTCCGTCACGAAGCTTTGTTGCACCGCTGTTAAGTGTCTTTGCACCATCGTCAAGTGACTTAGAGCCTGAATAAAGCTTGTCGATACCTGTGATAAGTGTTCCTGAGGAATCGGACAGCTTCTTGATGCCTGCGTAAAGCTCTGCTGTGCCGTCTACAAGCTCGTCTGTAGCATCAGAAAGCTCATCAAGCTTATCCTGAAGATCGTCAGCATCACCGATATCGCTAAGGTCAAGCTTTGAGAAGATGTCAGATGTTGCAACTGTGAGAGAAGTTGTTGACTCAAAGTCCTTTACGTCTGCTGTGAACTCAACGTACTCCGGTATCTCGATATCTTCGTTATCCTGAAGGTCAAGGCTCTTTGTAAGGCCAGGCATTGCAACGCCTATAAGTATCTGTCTGCTTCCGTCTGAAATGAGCTTGCCATTTGTTACTTCAACGTTTGAATAAACGTTAGTATCAAGGATAGCTGTTGTTGCCATAAGGTATGGAACATAGATATCTGTTTTCTTGCCGTTTATCTTGACAGTTTTCTTATCGTTGTTCGTATAGTCATATCTTACTGTAAGCTTACCGCTCTTGCCTGCGAGATCCTCAGGCTTTATCTCCTTGCCGTCAAGGGTATATGTTACCTTTACATCAACCGGGAGTGCCTTATCGGTATAGCCCTTATAGTAGATATCTCCGCCCTCGGTATCCCATGTGAGCTTATCACCATTGGCTGTAAAGCCCTCGTCTGTTTTAACATTCTCGATATCTGTCAGGTTGGAAACATCCTCCAGCTTCTTTACGCCCTGTGGGTTTTTCAGCCAGTTGGAAACGACTGTTTTTGTCTTGTTGCCGGAAGCGTCAGTGATAACATAAACTGTTTCTTCCTTAGCCTGCTTTTCTGTATCACTGTCAGACTTATCAGCTTTCTTTGTATCTTTTGTATCTTTTTTATCTGATTCGTTCTTTGTTGTTGAGGCAGTGCTGTCGGCAGCGGAAGAGCTGTCTGACTGAGCTGCTGCATAAAGACCTGTGCAGCCTGCGGAAAGAAGTACGGCAAGTATGCCTGCAAGAACTCTTGAATACTTTTTCATAACTATATCTCCTTTACGAATTAGTTTATTTCAGGAAGCTTATAAAGCTTATTTTCTTTTTTCTTCATGCCCATTGTTGTATTGATTATTACCTTATCGAACAGCATAAGCATTGAAGGAAGTATGCAGATAACAGTTATCATACTGATTATTGCACCTCTTGACATGAGCGTACAAAGCTGTGAGATCATATCTACGCTTGAATATACGCCAACACCGAATGTTGAAGCGAAGAAGCCAAGTGCGCTGACCATGATAGACTTCATTGAAGTGGTAAGTGCGATAGTGACAGCTTCGTGTTTATCTTTGCCTGCGTTACGCTCGGTCTTATATCTTGTTGTCATAAGGATAGCGTAGTCAACTGTTGCACCAAGCTGGATAGTACCGATTACTACCGACGCTATGAACGGTATGGTGGTATTCGTAAAGCACGGAACACCCATGTTTACTGTGATAGCAAATTCGATAACGGCTACCAGAATGATAGGCAGTGAAACTGAACGCAGTGCAATAAGAATGATGATGAAGATAGCGGCGATAGAAACTATATTTACTACCTTGAAGTCATGATCTGTTATGTCGATAAGGTCTTTTGTTGCCGCCGCCTCACCGATAAGCATTCCGTCCTTATCGTAGGATTTAAGTATCTTGCTAAGCTCATCTATCTGGGCATTCTCTTCATCAGAAGCTACCTTGTATTCAGAACCTATTAGCATAAGCTGCCATTTGTCGCTTTTGAGTATTTTTGTTACTGAATCAGGAACTATCTCACGAGGGATAGACGGACCGATAAGAGTATCCAGTGACATTGAGAAGCTTACACCATCAACCTTGCCCATTTCGTCGAGCATAGAGTTTACTTCCTTTGGCTCCATATCAGCATCAACCAGGAGCATATGGGTCGTTGCCATGTTGTATTCCTCATCTAGCTTTGTGTTTGCGATAACACTGTTGAGATCCTTTGGAAGAGTATCTGTCAGGTTATAGTAGACATTGGTGTTTATCTGTCCATATACGGCAGGTATAAGTACAACTATAAAGAGTACGATAAATGCTGCATGGTGCTTGATAATGAACTTTGAAGGCTTTTCAAGGCTTGGAACAAGGTCTTTGTGCATTGTTTTTTCAAGTGCCTTATCGAAGACAAGTATCATTGACGGGAGAACTGTTATGCAGCAGATAACGCCAATAACAACGCCCTTTGCCATTACGATACCCATGTCCATGCCAAGCTCGTAGCTCATGAAGCAAAGTGCAAGGAAGCCTGCAACTGTTGTTATGGAGCTTGAAACAACTGAGGTGATAGTTTTGCCGATGGCGACTGCCATAGCCTCCTTGTTGTCACCAGGGTGCTTTTCTTTCTCCTCTTTGTAGCTGTGCCACAGGAAGATCGAGTAGTCTATCGTTACCGCAAGCTGAAGCACGGCTGCAAGAGCTTCGGTGATGAACGATATCTCACCTTGTATGAAGTTCGTTCCCATGTTATAGATTATCGCCATGCCCACGCTGAGCATAAAGAACAGTGGGATAAGGAACGAATCCATTGTAAGAGCAAGTATGATACTTGTAAGTATTACTGCGATAACAACATACATCGGAGCTTCCTGCATTGTCAGATCCTTGATATCCTCAACTACCGACGACATACCGCTTACGAAACACTGTTCACCGGCGATGCTTCTTATCTCCTTGACAGCTTCAAGTGAGCCGTCAGCGGAGGTCGCTTCGTCAAAAAAGACAGCCATCATTGTGGAGTTATCTGTGTTGAAGAAATCGTAAATATCATCAGGAAGAACTTCCTTTGGAAGTGAAACGTCTGCCAAGGTGTCATACCAGAGAACATCGCAAACGTGGTCTACCTTTTCGATCTTCTCCTTGACCTTTTCAACGTCCTTATCATCCATGCCGTCAAGCATTACCAGCGAAAAGCCACCCTTGCCGAACTCGTCAAGCATTATATCCTGACCTTTCATGGTTTCAATGTCTGACGGGAGGTATGAAAGAATATCATAGTTTATTCTTGTGCTGACAAATCCGAATATTGACGGTATCAGCAGCAGAACGCTGACTATGAGTATCGGTACTCGGAGCTTTACAACTCCTCTGCCAAATTTCTGCATCAAATGTCATTCCCTTCACATAGTTTTGACCCCTCGGTCTTATTACATCTCATAGTATACATCAAAAATGACCAACAGTCAATAGTAAAATGACCATTAGTCATTCTTTTTGTAGAGTTGCACAAAATGACCAACGGTCACAAGTGACTATTGGTCATTTTGCTCCGTTGACTTTGAGGCGGTTTTGTATTATAATAGATTTAAGGTCAACCACAGTAAACCTGTGTATGTGTGGCATACAAATTGTATATATTGTAATAAGGAAGGACGTGTTAAAATGGGCAAGCTTGATACCAATAAAAAGGTAAAGGAGGACTCTCTGCTTAACACGGCTTTTAGTCTTTTTACCACCAAGGGAGTGAGCAAGACCTCTATTTCAGACATTGTGAACAACGCTGGTGTGGCGAAAGGAACGTTTTATCTTTATTTCAAGGACAAATATGACATAAGAAACAAGCTTGTTTCTCATAAGTCGTCACAGCTTTTCAGAAACGCTATCGAGGCATTAAATGCGAGCGGCAAGAAGCTCACCTTTAACGAACGAATTATTTTTATTGTTGACAACATCATCAACCAGCTAAACGAGAACAAGTCGCTTTTGACTTTTATTGCAAAGAATCTTAGCTGGGGCGTTTTCAAGCACGCTCTTACGTCGCCTATAAAGGACGATGACATCGACTTCCGCAACATTTATGACGCTATGCTAGCTGACGCTCCATATGATATTGTTCAGCCTGAGGTCATGATATTCATGATAGTTGAGCTTGTAAGCTCAACCTGCTACTCGTCCATACTTTACAACGAGCCTGTGGACATTGGCGAGCTTAAGCCTTATCTTTACATATGTATAAACAACATTATCGACACTCATGCAGGCACTGTAAAAGCATAAAAAAGACACGTTTACAAGATCGTAAGCGTGTCTTTTTTTGTACAAAAAAACGGACGGAAGATATCCGTCCGTTTGGTGTTTTTATTACTTTGCCTTAACAGCATCTCTTGCCTTTGCAACGATATTGTCTGCGCACAGACCGTACTCCTTGAGCAGATCTACTGCCGGGCCTGAGTGACCGAACTCGTCATTAACGCCGATCTTAACAAGCTTTGCAGGGTGTCTTGCTGCAAGAACGTCTGCAACGGCTGAGCCAAGTCCGCCGATAACGCTATGCTCCTCAACTGTAAGAAGAAGTCCTGTGTTCTTTGCGGCTTCAACGATGATATCCTCGTCGATTGGCTTGATAGTGTGGATATTGATAACTGTTGCTTCGATACCCTCAGCTGCCAGTGTTTTTGCAGCCTCGATAGCTTCATAAACCATAAGGCCTGTCGCAACGATAGCTATATCCTTGCCGTCACGGAGCTTAACGCCCTTGCCAAGCTCAAACTTATATGTTTCAGGGTCGTTGAAAACAGGTGTAGCAAGTCTGCCGAAACGGAGATAAACCGGACCTTCATGGAGGATAGCGGCTTCAACGGCAGCCTTTGCTTCAACGTCGTCGGCAGGGTTTATTACCACCATGCCAGGGATAGTTCTCATAAGAGCGATATCCTCGTTGCACTGATGTGTTGCACCGTCTTCACCTACAGAGATACCTGCGTGTGTTGCACCTATCTTCACGTTGAGGTGAGGATAACCGATAGAGTTTCTTACCTGCTCAAATGCTCTGCCTGCGGCGAACATTGCAAATGTAGAAGCAAATGGTATCTTGCCTGTTGCAGCCATACCTGCTGCAACGCCCATCATATTTGACTCGGCGATACCGCAGTCAAAAAATCTGTCAGGGAATTTCTTCTTGAATATACCTGTTTTTGTTGCAGCAGCAAGGTCTGCGTCAAAAACATAGAGGTTATCGTACTTATCGCCAAGCTCTGCAAGAGCCTCGCCGTAGCTTTCTCTTGTAGCTTTCTTCTTCAATTCTGCCATTGCTTAACCCTCCAGACTTTTAAGCTGTTCGTTTATTTCTGCCACAGCCTGCTCATACTGCTCCTTGTTAGGTGCTGAACCATGCCATGAAACGTTGTTTTCCATAAATGAAACGCCCTTGCCCTTGATACTCTTCATTACGATAACGCAAGGCTGACCGCATACTGTTTCTGCCTCGTTGAATGCTCTTTCAAGTGAGTCAAAATCGTGAGCGTCGGCTGTGATAACGTGCCAGCCAAATGCTGCAAACTTGTCAACGATAGGATATGGCGACATTACGTCCTCTATCTTTCCGTCGATCTGAAGTCCGTTATTATCCACAACAGCAACGAGGTTATCAAGCTTATAATGAGCAGCAAACATTGCAGCCTCCCATACCTGACCCTCTTCTATCTCACCATCGCCAAGGATAGTATACACCTTATAGGTATCGCTTGTGAGCTTGCCTGAAAGCGCCATACCACAGGCAACAGAAATGCCCTGTCCAAGGGATCCAGAGGACATATCAACGCCAGGGATAGAGATACAAGGGTGACCCTGAAGCATTGCACCGATATGTCTGAGGGACTTCAGCTCCTCCTTTGGAAAAAAGCCTTTTTCTGCAAGAGTTGCATAGAGTGCAGGTGCTGTGTGACCCTTTGAAAGCACAAGTCTATCTCTCTCAGGCTCTTCCGGCTTATCAGGATATACGTTCATCTTGGCAAAATAGAGATAAGTGAGCAGATCTGCTATAGAGAGCGATCCGCCCGGATGACCCGACTTTGCGTTGAATACTCCCTCGAGTATTCCAAGACGAACCTTGCAGGCTGTGATCTCAAGCTGTTTCTTTAATGTTTCGTCCATACTTTTGACCTCCAAAAATATTATTTCTTCAGTTTTTCAAAAATTTCATCTATGACTGCGGCAATAAAATCCTCCTCGCAGGACTGCTCAAAGACCTTATCCGCAACCTTTTTGACCTCCTCTGCCGCATTTGACGGACAATATGCCACGTCAGCCGCTTGAAGAAGTTCAATATCATTATTATAGTCGCCTGCTGCCACGAAAGTAAAATCCTCCATGCCACAAGCTTTTCTCAGCTCCTCAAGAGCCGTACCTTTTGATATATTCTGTGGAAGTATCTCGTAATACTCGATACTTGAACGCACAAAATCTACTCCTTTGTAGCCTTTTTTTGCCACATAGTTTATAAGCTCGTCCATACGCTCAGGCTCAACTGCAAAAAGCACCTTGTACCAGTTCTTGTCAGGTATCTCGTCAACGGCGCACTGAACGGGAATGAGCTTACAGATCTCGTTATGGCGCTTTTCCATAGGGGTCATGCTTGGCACATAGACCTCGTTGACAGTAAGCACTTCACAGCCAACATAAGGATTATCGGCAAGTATCTCCTTGACGATATCCGCCGCAAAGCTTGGCAGAAAGACGTTATATATCTGCTCTTTCGTATGGATATCATAGACCATTCCACCGTTTGACATTATGATAGGACAATTCACATTCACCATGTCAAAATACTGTCTAGCCGCCTGAATGGCTCTGCCTGTAGCGATAGAGAATCTGCCCCCAGCCTCTTCAAAACGCTTGACAGCGGCGAGAGTTTTCGGGGTAGGTATCTTGCTTGCGGGGAGAAAAGTTCCGTCCATATCCGTTATAAGCAGGACTTTTGATATATCTTCAAACATAAAATCACTTCCGTGGGTCAATTCCCTGCTCTGAGTTTTTTCAGCACCGCCTGAAAATAATCGGGCAATTCGCTGTCAAACTCCATATATTCCTTGGTCGCAGGGTGTATAAAACCAATTTTCTTTGCGTGGAGGCACTGCCCCTCGATTCCCTTTACAGCTTTGCCGTAAACATCGTCGCCGTAGACAGGGTGACCGATATAGGCGGAATGTACTCTTATCTGGTGGGTTCGACCTGTTTCAAGGCGGAATTTCACCAGTGAACACTGCCCGAACTCCTCCAGCACCTCATAATGGGTAACTGCGTGTTTGGAGTTTTGCTCTGTCACGCACATTTTCTTTCTGTCATATTTGCTTCTGCCGATAGGTGCGTCAACTGTGCCGGTAGGGGTCTTTAGGCGACCGCCTGTGAGTACAGCTTCATACTCTCTTGTAAAGCTATGCTCTTTTATCTGAGCCGCAAGAAAGTTATGTGCGCTGTCGGTCTTGGCAACGATCAGCAGACCGCTTGTATTTTTGTCTATCCTATGGACTATCCCAGGGCGAATGACGCCGTTTATTGAAGAAAGCCTGCCCTGACAATGATAAAGCAATGCGTTCACCAAAGTGCCATCGGGATTGCCTGCGGCTGGATGCACCACCATGCCTTTAGGTTTATTCACCACAATCAGCTCGCTGTCCTCATAGACTATTTCCACGGGGATATCCTGTGGCTTGACGTCAAGCTCCACAGGGTCGGGAATAATTATCTCAACGCTGTCACTGTTATGCAGCTTATAATTTTTCGCTACTTTTTTGCCTCCAACTGTGACGCCACCGTCCTCGATAAGCTTCTGCACAGCGGAACGTGTAAGACCTGTATCCTGCGCTGACAAAAATCTGTCGATACGCTCGCCTGTTTCCTCGGCAGTGACAATAAAATCAAGCTTTGTCATTTTCGTCTTTGACCTTTATATCGTCACGGATCGGCTTTTTCTTTTCGTCCAAAAAGCAGAAGCAGATGACGAACAAGATTCCGCCGATAACGATACAGATATCCGCAAAGTTGAAGATAGGGAAATTGATAGGCTCGAACTTGATATAGTCCACAACTTCTTTTACCCTTATTCTGTCGATAAGGTTGCCGATACCGCCTGCAAGCACCATAGCCAGCGACACAAGCTCCAGCTTTGAGCCTTTGCGTATCTTATACATATAGATCACCGCCGCGATCAGTACGACAACAGGCAGACCGATAAGAAACCAGGTCTTTCCTGACATCATGCTCCATGCTGCTCCTGAGTTTCTTATATGGGTCAGGCTAAACACCTTAAAGCTACCGAACTTTATGACCTCGACAGGCTGACCATTCAACGGCAGGTTATTTGTCACGGCAAGCTTTATGAGCTGGTCGGCGGCAACGAGAACTGCCATGATAACAAGCGAAATTACAAACATCTATTCCCTACTCCATTTATGAACAGTAAGGCTCTGCGAAAAACAGAGCCTTTGAATTAGTTATTTTTTCCAAATTTAAGCTCAGCAGGAGCTGTCTTTGGTATAACAGGGTCGAAAGAACCAGTGTTAAGTATCTTCTCAACGTGCTCACTGTCAGTAACAGGTGCAGATTCAGTCTCAACAGTTTCCTCCGGCTCGGCTGTTTCCTCTGCCTGCTCCCCTTCGGCTTCCTGAGTTTCCTCGACTGTTTCTTCTTCCTCAGACTCCTCTGCTGTATCCTCGGCAGGCTCTGACGCAGGAATTTCCATAATAAGTCTTATCTGCTTATTATAAAGCTGAGTAAGGTCAGCCTTGAACTGAGTTACCTCAGCCTTGAGGTTCTCAAACTTAGCAAGCTCCTCGTCATAAGCGGCTCTTACTTCATTTATCTTCTTTTCTGTTATCTCGGTATTAGTTCTGATAAGCTCAGCGCACTTTTCCTTATGCTCCTTAACTATTCTCTCACACTCAGAGGCACTCTGCTCTGCAAGTCTTACCTGCTCTGTTTTGGCAGACTCGATCATATCGTGAGCCTGAGTTTTGGCCTCAGTAAGTATCTTATTTGACTCTTTCTGAGCCACGACAAGAGCCTGCTGGATAGCTTCCTCGTCCTCTCTGTACTCGTTTATCTTCTCAACGAGCTTGATTATCTTAGCTTCGGTATCCTGATTTGCCTTTACGACTTCGGCATAATCCTCGGCTACCTGCCCGAGAAATTCTTTTACGTCTTCTTTTGAATAACCGTTTTTCTCGGTATCAAAAGTTTTTCCTTTAATATTATTTGGATTTAACATACTAGGACCTCCGTGATCTTTACACAAATTTATTTAAAGTTATATGTATTCTGTCTTTTTTAGTTGTGCCGTCAACTGAAAGCAGCTTGAATTTTCCGTATCCTCTCACTGAAAATGTACAGCCCTCTTCAAGAAGTATTTTCGGTGAATTTTTCAGCATATGGTCTATTTCGATGCCCACGTTTTTTATAAGCTGTGCTGACTTTTCTCGTGATATCCTTGCGGCAAGACTTAAGATACAATCTGCACGCATGGAAGCCACAGTACCGCTTATTTCCTGAGTTTTCTGCTCAATATGTATACTGCCGTCATAGCCCTCCCGGAGCTTCACTCCTGCTCTGCCGACCTTTGTCAGGACGCTTGTAACCTCGCCTGCCACAGAAGAACGCAGGAACACCGCCGACTTTCCCTCTCCCACAAGAATGTCGCCAACGCTGTCTCTTTTTATTCTTAGTCCCATAAGCGAGCCCAGGATATCTCTGTGAGTTATTTTATCCTCTTTGCGATACAGCAGTGTAATTGCGGTGATAGGAAAATCCTCACTTTCTGCCTCGCCATATTCAGGATAGACGCACAGCATACGCCTTGCGGCATTTTCATATCCGCCCCAAAGCCTATAATTCTCATATTTCACAGACGCCATGATTTTTTCGCACAGCAGACACTGCCTTTCATCGAGAAACGCAGAAAACTTTGTTATATACTTTTCATCAGCCGCCATTATCCAATCGGAAACTCTGTCTAACAGACGGATATCGTCCTCAGACAAGTCGGGCAAAAACTGATATTTAGCACGAGCCATTTTTAGAAACTGTAGCCGTTATTTTCAAGCTCGCTCATAAGGTCAACTCCTGAGAAGCCAACGTTTCTAGGCATGATAGCGAATGTTTTCTGAGCCATCATCTTGATGTCTGCACCATTTGCATACGCAACGCCTGAGATAAAGTCAAGTATTCTCTTTGCGTCCTCGCTCTTGACAGTTTCCAGGTTAAGAAGAACTGTCTTTCCCTCATTTATATCGCCGCCGATAGACTTGACCTCTGAAAAATCGTTTGGTCTTGCAAGAACTATCTGCAAAGTCGTGGTTTGCTCCATTCTTACCGGACGTGCGTTATTGACATATGCACCTGTGTTCTTTGGTGCTTCGTTGTATTCTGTTTTATTCTCATACATCGGCCGCTGATACATTGCGTCCTCCTGCTCAAGTTCATCTTCGCCTACAAAGAGATTTTTTAATTTCTGCATTGCACCCATTTTTAATCCTCCAAATATTTTCTAGCTCCGAAAAGCTTTGTTCCGATCCTCACCAAATTTGAGCCATGCTTTATGGCAAGCTCATAGTCCCCAGACATTCCCATTGAGAGAATATCCATAGACACGTTCGGTATATCCTTTTCCTTTACACTAAGAAAGATACCGTGCATTTTTTCAAAAACGTCCTCCCCTGAGCCAACAGGCGGTATTGCCATAAGACCCTTTACGGAAACGTTAGGCAGCTGCGCTGTCTGTCTTACAAGCTCCTCAGCCATTTCAGCGGAAACGCCGCTTTTAGTAGCCTCGTCGCCTATATTTATTTCCACAAGGACGTTCATAGTTTTATTATTCTTCACTGCAAGCCTGCTTATCTCATGAGCAAGCTTCAGGTTATCGACAGACTGTATCAGAGTAACGTCATTGATTATATATTTCACCTTATTGGTCTGCAAATGTCCGATAAACTGCACTTCTGCACTTTTATCGTAAGCTTCCTTCTTGGAAAGAAACTCCTGCACCCTGTTTTCGCCCAGCAACTTAAAGCCCTGAGCCACAGCGAAATTCACCTTTTCAGGCGGCACTGTCTTTGTGACAGCCATTATCCTAACTTCTTCGTCAGGCTTACGCCATTTTGCTTTGGCGTTCTCTACATTATAACATATTTCCTTACAGTTTTCAAGAACCTCCGGAAAATAATTATCCTGAGGTGACAGCGTTGCTGTCTGATCTACTTTGCTGCACATCTTCATCTGATACCACCTCTAACAAAATTTGATCGTAAAGCAGCAGATAATCCTCGTTTGAGGTATTTTCAGAGAGCACATAATCATCGCCCTCGTAAATAACATTGATCTTCTTAAAGGTAACGTCCTTGCCGAGTATCACATAAACGCCCTTCTGATCGCCCTGAAAACGTATCGCACTTCTTGGAACTTTAAGGCCCTGATACTCGTCGAAGATAAGCTCCGCAGACTGCACTCTTGACTCAACAAGAGCTTCGTCAAGTCTGTCACAGGAAAGCACGACAACCACTTTGTTCTCATCGTCCTCACAAGGCTTAACAGACTCCACCTTAACGTCATAGATGTTTTTTGTGGTACTGAGCGTCATTCTAAGCCATGCGCCCTCTGTTATCCTTTTATCGTTTTCCATGATCCCTGCTATCCTGCATGAATAGTCGGAAAACATTTTGCCAATGGCGTTCGGTGCGTCCTTACTAGGCTGGTCGATGACCTTTTGTATATCCTTGTCAGTGAGCTGGGAAGCGTTCTCCATAGTAAGCTCGCTCTCATAGCCGTCTGCATAAGAAACAAAATAGCCTGTTTCGTCAGCAGTGATCGTTTTTCCTGAGCCTGAGGTCTGTTCCTCCAGCTCCTTGACTTTCGCCTGAAGCTGGCTTATCCTTTCGTCATAGCTCTTCTCGGTCTTTGTGACGATATTATAAATATTCATCACAAGGGACATATCCTCTCTTGTTTTTGCAAACTCAGAGAAATTATCCTGGGAAGAATATGAGAGAAGCTCCTTATATTCCTTATCTATCTTGCTTTTGAGCGTTTCAGGCTGAACATAATTCGTTGTACCCGGATTTTGTGCTCTTTCAAGGGCGGCTATCTCGCTTTCAAGTATCTTTATCTTGTTTTTCGCTGTAACAGCGTCCTCAGAAGAATAAACTGACGCTATGGTATTGCCAACAGATATTTTACTGCCGTCGGAATAGGTATAATCCAAAACTCCGCCGCCGTCATAGGTGACCACCTTTTCATCTCTGATTATAACACCCTTAAAAGCAATATCCTCATTGATAGTAACAAGCACAGCTTCCTCGGTATCATGACGCTCTGTAAGTGCACTGTATATCTGACTGCCGATAGTTGTGATTATCAGCACAGAAAGCAGACCGGTAAGTATTTTAACGGTCAGAGAATTCATTTTTTACTGCCCTCTTAAATATCTGAATTGCCTGCGGCGTCAAGAACATTGATATATCTTGACGGAACGATAGTTGAGATAGCATGCTTATAAACTATGTTCTGCTTGCCCTCGCAATCGAGAACTACAACATAGCTGTCAAAGCCCTTTACAACACCTTTGAACTGGTAGCCGTTCATAAGGATAAAAGTTGACGCTATCTTGTCTTTTCTGATCTGGTTGAGTATAACGTCCTGAAGATTAAGATTCTTATTCATAAATAACACTCCTAAAAATTTTTACAGCAATGTATTGCTTTTTTTACTATAAAATCTTTCAAATTATATTATATCACATAATTTCCGATTTGGCTATAATATTTTTGATATTTTCTATAATTTTTTGAAAACTATCAAATTTATCTGTTTCCACCCACTGAATTCCGTCAACTCGTCTAAACCAGGTAAGCTGTCTTTTGGCATAATGACGGCTTTCCTGTTTGATTTTGTCGAGGCATTCACAAAGCTCAGCTTTGCCTTCAAAATACGGCACGAGCTCCTTATAGCCTATCGCCTGATAAGCTGTAGCAGGGGTAAAGCTGTCATAAAAGGCTCTGCACTCCTCTATAAGCCCGTTTTCCACCATTACATCAACACGGCGGTTTATACGGTCATAGAGATACTGTCTGTCGGAAGCTGTAAGACCGATAATGCAGGCGTTATATGGCGACTT
Organism: Ruminococcus bicirculans (ex Wegman et al. 2014); assembly: GCF_000723465.1. Classification (GTDB taxonomy): domain Bacteria; phylum Bacillota; class Clostridia; order Oscillospirales; family Ruminococcaceae; genus Hominimerdicola; species Hominimerdicola aceti. The sequence continues at coordinate 62,717 of NZ_HF545617.1, read as the reverse complement.
CTCACGACGGCTGTTCACCTTATGCTGTGAAAGCGGTATACCTGTAGTTTCAAAGACTTCAAGTCCTCGTATGACTCTTGGCAGGTTGTTCTCATGGACTTTCTCCGCAGTTTCGGGATCGACCTCTCTGAGCCTTTCCCACAAAGCGTGACCGCCCAGCGTCTTGGCTTCCTCCTCAAGACGTTTTCTGACTGAGCCGTCCGTTTCGGTATCGTCAAAGATCACGTTGTTCACAAGTGAGCTTATATATAGTCCTGTTCCCCCGCAGAGAATAGGAACTTTGCCACGGCTGTGTATCTCTCTGATACGCTCACCTGCGAGCTTCACATAATCTGCCACGGAAAAAGCCTGCTCAGGCTCGAGAAAATCTATAAGATAATGTGGCACGCCCTGCATTTCCTCTTTGGTAGGCTTGGCAGTGGCGATGCTCAGACCCTTATATATCTGCATAGAGTCTGCGGAAACTATCTCACCGTCATATATCTTTGCAAGCTCCACTGCGCAGGCGGTCTTTCCGCTGGCGGTAGGCCCTGCAATGACAAGGAGAGGTATTTTATTTTCCATAGCTTTCGCCTCCTGCATTTTTTATAGAACTCGTCTGAACTGCTTTTCGATATCTCTTTTGGTGAGGGTTATCATAACAGGTCTGCCATGAGGGCAATATCTGATATTTTCCTGACCATAAACGGCGTTCACGAGCGCCTGCAATTCTATTCCGCTGTTGGTATCGTTCGCCTTTATTGCCGCTTTGCAGGCGATAGAATGGTAGAGGTCGTCAAAAAGCTCTATTTGCGGATTGAGTTTATTCTCGATAAAATTCTTTGCAAGTTCGCTGATTATATCCGCAGGGTTATCGTCACCAAGAATGATAGGCACGCCCTTTACTGCAACAGTTGGCGCAACGTCCGGCTCTATCTCAAAGCCAAGCTGTGACACCTTATCGAGGTTTGCGGTGAGAGCGTCATACTCGTCATAGGAAAGCAACACCATGATAGGCTCCAGGAACATTTGCGTTTCAAGCTGTTCGGCGTCGCTTTTTATCTTCTCGAAAATATATCTCTCATGGGCGGCATGCTTATCCATAAGTATCATTTCGTCGCCCACCTGTGCCACAACATAGGTCTTGAAAAGCTCGCCCACCACAACAGGCTTCGGCTTTTCAGGCTCTTTCTCCTCCACGATAACGGAAACAGGCTTTTTCTTTGTGAAGCTTTGAGCGTCGATAAACTTGAAAGCTTCTCCGCTCTGCTCCTCCGGCTCTTCGGGGAGAGGTATCTCGCTTATCGCCTTGTTTATCTCCTCCACTGTCACCTTATGGGGCTTCGGCTCAGGGCCTGAAAGCTCTGTGATAGCTGTTTCTCTCTTTGCAGGCTGTTCAAGGCTTGCAAGAAACATATCGTCACTGCCGCTGAGTTTTTCTTTCTCCTCAGGCGTAATGCTCCTGCTCTCCACAGTTTTAAGCGTTGGTGCAGGCTTCTGATAGCTGTACGAATTTTCGTACTGCTTCTCTGTCTGCGGCTTTTGGGCAGGTATCTCAGCCTTTTGAACGGCAGGCTTTTGACTATTATCCTCCATGGCGAATTTAAGCTGAACGCTGTTATCCTTTTTAGGTATATCAAAAAGCTCTCTATCGGTGAAATTACGCTTGTTTTCAAGGTGCATCTCATTAGGTCTGTCATTCTTCATAAGGGAATTTTTCACCGCAAAGAACACAGCCTCGTGCATAAGCTTTTCGTCTGAAAAACGCACTTCTATTTTAGTAGGGTGGACGTTCACATCTATGGTATTCGGTGGGATATCAATATAAAGCACACAAGCTGGGAATTTTCCCGTCATAAGAAGATTTCTGTAGGCTTCTTCAAGTGCTGCCGCACAAGCCCTTGATTTCACATATCTTTTGTTCACAAAGAAATTCTGAAAACGTCTGTTAGGCTTTGCAGACAGAGGCTTCACAGTGAAGCCTGTTATGTGCATACCCTGCCATGTATAGTCAACTTCAAGCATGGAGTTTGCAAAATCTCTGCCATAAACTGAATAAACTACGGAATATATTTTGCCGTCCCCTGCGGTCAATATCTCAACTTTATTATCCCTGATGAACTTGAATGATATCTCAGGGTGTGAAAGGGTAAGCTTTGTAACAAGGTCTGCGGCAAAATTGCCCTCTGAAACGTCCTTTTTCAGAAACTTTAGTCTTGCAGGAACATTATAGAAAATATCCCTGACAACGAAAGTCGTGCCGTCAGGACAGCCGCACTCTTCGCAGGTCTTTTCCACTGCGCCCTCGATAACATAATGTGTACCGTAATCCTCCTCGGGACGTTTCGTAAGCACGTCTACCTTGGATACGGCACAGATAGAAGCAAGTGCTTCACCTCTGAAGCCGAGGGTCATAATACTGTCAAGGTCATTTTTTACTGATATCTTACTTGTTGCATGACGAAGAAAGGCTATAGGCAGATCATCTTTTGAGATACCCTTGCCGTTATCCGTCACTCTTATATAGGTGCGGCCACCGTTTTTTATCTCAACGGTGATGACGTTCGCACCTGCGTCTATTGCGTTTTCAAGAAGCTCCTTTATTATTGAAGCAGGTCTGTCTATTACCTCGCCTGCCGCAATAAGTTCGGAAACTTCCTTGCTCAGAACTTTTATTTCTGACATTTTTCTATCCTTTTCTATGGCTCTTTCCAAAAGCCGCCTGTATGAAAATTCTCCTTGCCTGTCGGCTTTGCTGTCAAGCGGAACATGACACAGCCGTCAGGACAGACGATAGTTTTTGTATATTTGCTGTCGCCGCCTATCTTAGTCATATCGCCGCCGCTGCGGACAGCTTCCATAATGGGATAAAGCATCATCATTGTTTTACTGCAAATGCCATAGCCGTTCTTATTCACAGGACAGCCATAGGTACAGAAATATTTATCCCCTATCTCCTCGCCGTTTCGGCAATATCTTTCAGTATGGTCGCCATGGAGAAATCCAGTGACCTCTATTTCAAACTCGTACTCCTCGTCATACCACTTTTTCATAACGCTCACCTAAACATATCTCAGCAAGTCTTTCACAAAATCTCTAAGCTCGCTGTCGGTCATTTCGTCTATGTTGGTTTTTCTAAGTCTGTCGGTAACGATGCTGTCGCTTATTTTGTCAAAGGATATCTGGTCGCTTTCTATCTGCTGAGCGGCAAGTCTTGCCTTTTTGTTTTCCGCTTCAAGCTGTTCGAGAAGCTCTTTGGCTCTGTTTATTATCTTGTTTGGCAGACCCGCAAGCTTTGCAACTTCTATGCCGTAGCTTTCGTCAACTCCGCCCGGAACTATCTTTCTAAGGAACTTGATACTATCCCCCTGACGCTTTACTGCGACGGAGAAATTTCTCACGCCCTCGAGCTCTTTTTCAAGGCTTATAAGCTCATGATAGTGTGTTGCAAACAGGGTCTTGCAGCCCATTGATCTGTTGGTGGAGATATACTCCGACACTGCCCTTGCAATGGAGATTCCGTCAAAGGTTGAAGTACCTCTGCCCACCTCATCGAGGATAACAAGGCTGTTTTTTGTGGCGTGCTTTACGATATCTGCAACCTCGCTCATTTCCACCATGAAGGTAGACTGACCTGCGGTAAGGTCATCAGAAGCGCCTATTCTTGTGAAAATCTGGTCGACCACAGATATTTTTGCATAGTCCGCAGGTACAAAGCAACCTATCTGCGCCATAAGGGTGATAAGAGCAACCTGACGCATATAAGTTGATTTACCTGACATATTCGGACCTGTTATGACTGCCATTCTGTTGCTTGTAAGATCAAGATATGTGTCGTTAGGCACGAAAACCTCATCTTTCTGCATAAGCTCAACAACGGGGTGTCTGCCGTTTTTGATATCAATAATGCCGTCAATGGCTATCTCAGGCTTTGTATAGTTATTGTTCACCGCCGCAGTTGCAAACGAGCAAAGCACGTCTATCTGCGCCACTGCTGTGGCAGTTTCCTGCACAAGTCTAAGCTGTGTGGCTGCAAAATCTCTTATCTCCGCAAATATCTCCTGCTCAAGAGTTGCTATCTTATCGCTTGCACCGAGAATAGTGTTCTCTGCGACTTTAAGCTCGTCCGTGATAAAACGCTCGCAGTTGGCAAGGGTCTGTTTTCTTATATAGTTGTCAGGCACAAGGTCATAGTAAGACTTTGTTACCTCGATATAATATCCGAAAACTCGGTTATAGCCTATTTTCAGATTTTTGATACCCGTTTTTTCTCTTTCACGCTCTGCAATATCATCAATTATACCCTTGCCTCCTGAGATTATATTTCTCAGTCCGTCAAGCTGTTCGTTGAAGCCGTCTTTGATAACGTTGCCGTCCTTGACATTAACAGGCGGTTCGTCAACAATGGCGTTCTCAACAAGGTTTGAGATAGCTTCAAGGGTGGATATTTTATTGTTGCAGTTTGCAAGAAGCTTTGAATCAAAACCTTTGAGAAGCTCCTTTATCTCAGGGAGTTTAAGTGCTGTCAGCGACAGTGATTTAAGATCTCTAGGGGTAGCGGTCTTATACATTACCCTTGTCATGAGTCTTTCAAGGTCATAGACTCCTCCCAGTATCTCTTTTAGCTCTCCAAGTTCAACAGGCTTCATTGTGAGCTGTTCAACAGCGTCAAGTCTGTCGATTATCTTTGCAGGATTGACAAGGGGCTGTTCCAGGAAGGATTTTAGCATACGCTTGCCCATGGAAGTTTTGGTATGGTCGAGCACCCACAGGAGCGAGCCTTTTTTCTCTTTATTTCTGAGAGTTTCTGTAAGTTCCAGATTTCTTCTTGCAGTGAAGCCGATAGTCATGATAGGGTCGGCGTCATGCTTTATTATCTCGGAAAATCTGCCCACCAGTGCTTTCTGTGTATCGTGTATGTATGCAAAAAGTCCGCACACCGCAAAGGCTGCAACTGTGTCAGGCTTTACGCCGATAGATTCAAGGCTGTTTGTGGAAAACTGTTTCAGCACCTCTTCTGTATGTATCTCAGGGGAAAAATCGTTCTCCTCCAAAAGTTGAACGCTGGTCTTGAGCTTTTCTCTTATGAAGCTTGAAAGCTCTTTATTTGAAAGAAAAGCGTCATTTATAAGAATCTCCGCAGGTGAAAATCTCGACAGCTCATTTATAGCCGAGCTTGTCATTTCCTTGCCCTCAAACTCAAACAGATGCACCTCGCCTGTGGAAATATCCGCAAGGCACAATGCGCTTTCCTTGGCTCTCATATAAAATGCACAGATATAGTTGTTGGACGTTTCATCAAGCATACTGCTTTCGATGAGCGTACCAGGGGTGACTACTCTTATGACCTCTCTCGGCACTATACCCTTGCACATGGCAGGGTCCATGGTCTGCTCGCAGATAGCCACATTGTAGCCTTTTTCAATAAGCTTTTTCAGATAAACGTCGCAGGCGTGGTGAGGCACACCGCACATAGGCGCTCTTTCCTCTAGTCCGCAGTCACGACCTGTCAAAGTAAGCTCAAGCTCTCTTGACGCAATGATAGCGTCATCAAAGAACATTTCATAAAAATCTCCCAGTCTGTAGAACAGTATATGGTTTTTATATTTGTTCTTTACTTCAAAATACTGCTTCATCATTGGTGACAGCTTTGAAAAATCTATATCTTTGGTTTCCACTCAAACTCACTCCGTTTCATATATTTATCCACGCACATATCCCTATAGAAATTATCCGCCCCAGTCTGAAGTGGTCTTCAGATTCGGGCAGACGGGGGATAAGCTCCCCCTGACTGTTATTCGTTTTTTGATACTGTCTTAGTGACAGCCGCCGCATGATGCACAGCTTCCTGAACAGCTATGAGGAGCTTCCTCCGGGCAAGTCATTGGGTCTTCGCCGTTTGCAGCCATTGAGATGATATAGTTTACAGAGCCGAGAAGCTTATCCATGACTTCTTTAGCTTCGTTAAATGCGATCATCTTAGGCATAGCCATGATCTCGTCATAAAGCTCTCTGATCTGAGTATCAAGTGCTGTCATCTTCTCGCCGTCCTTATCAGGCTTCTGCATCTCAACGCTGAGCTGTGAACGGAGCTGATTGAACTCGCCTATTTTGTTCTGTATCTCAACATCTGTATCATTGATAGAACAAGCCTCCATATAAGCCTTGTATCTCTCGTCTTCCTGAATAGCCTGTCCAAGCTTTCTTGTCATTTCAATTACATCCATGTTAATTCTCCTTTAAATATTATTCAGCTTTCGCTGTTATTTATCTTCAACAAGCTCGCCTCTCAAAGCCCAGTTCATTGCTTTTGTTATGCGAACCTGAATGAATTTACCGATATATTTTTTATCCGCTTTCACCTCGACGATCATATCCTCGTCGCTCTTGCCTGTGAGATAATCAGCGCCAGTTCTGCCTTCGCCTGTTGGCAGCACGGTTACAGTTCTTCCCACAAATCTAGAAAGCCACGCTGTTGACACCTCTCTCTGCTCCAAAAGCAGTTCTCTCAGCCACAGACCCTTCTGCTTGTCTGAGATGTGATCCTCCATTTCGGCAGCCTTTGTGCCGCTTCGTCTTGAATACACAAAAGAATAGATATTATCGTACTTTACCTTTTTGATAAGCTCCTTGGTTTCGCAGAACTCCTCGTATGTTTCACTTGGAAAGCCAACGATAAGGTCTGTTGTGAATGAAAACTCAGGGTCTTTGCTTCTGGCATAGTCGATTATTTTCAGATAATCCGCCGTGGTATAGCGGCGATTCATAAGCTTTAGTATCCTGTCTGAGCCTGCCTGCACAGGAAGATGCAAATGCTTGCACACCTTTTTGCATTCAAGTATAGCGTCAATAAGCTCATGGCTTGCGTCCTTTGGGTGGCTTGACATAAATCTTATGCGGAAATCGCCCTCTATCTTGTCAAGCTCTCTCAAAAGCTCAGGAAAACCATAACTGTATGAATTAACGTTCTGACCAAGCAGGGTTATTTCCTTATAGCCGTTTTTCACAAGTGCTCTTACCTCTGCGATAACGGACTCAGGCTTTCTGCTGCGCTCTCTGCCCCTGACGTAAGGCACTATGCAATAGGTGCAGAAATTGTTGCAGCCATACATGATAGGCACGAACGCTCTTATCTTATCGTCACGAAGTTGCAAGAAATCCTCGTTTATGTCAACATGATTTTCTGACAGATTGAAAATCCTGTCATGCTTTGATATTATCTCCCATAGCATATTATACATATCGTTATAGGCAAATGTTCCGAACACCAAGTCCACCTGACGATAGGTCTTTTTTATCTTCTCGGCAACGTGCTTCTGCTGAGCCATACAGCCGCAGATACCTATAATAAGCTCGGGATTGTTTTCTTTGAGATGTTTAAGGTCGCCAAGTTTGCCGAACACCTTGTCCTCGGCATTTTCTCTTACCGCACAGGTGTTATACAATATAAGCTGAGCCTCGTTCACGTCGGACGTGAACTCATAGCCCACCTTTGAGAGCATACCTTTTATTTTCTCACCGTCGCTGACGTTTTGCTGACAGCCGTATGAATGGATAAGGGCAAGCGGCTTGTGACCGCAAGTTCTTTCGTATTCACCAGACCATTGGAGCAGCTTCTGCGAAGCGGTTTCCTCATTTATTATTTCCGAAAAATTCTCAGTCATTGATATCCTCATTTCATTTCGTACATTCCTTTTAATTATAAATCTTTTAAGGCTTCTTGTCAAGCGTTTTGGGAGCGAAGAGCCAAACAGGTTGCTTTGCAAAACAAAAAGGGGCAGAAAACTCCGCCCCCATAGATCACATATTATCCCTGAGCTTCGCCCTGACCCTCTGTATCATTTTCTTCCTTGCAGTGGGGTTCTTCAAGTCCTCTTGGGAAAAATTCTACTGTCGGGAATGCTATCTTTTCAAACATCTCGCATGGGCTATCGCTGTTTGTGGAACACTCCTTGCCAGGTACGCAGTAATCATATACAGGCACCATTATAGGCACAGGTCTTGACAACTGAATGATAGCGAAAAGTCCGATAGTTATAAGAACGTTCTTTACCTCGCTTGGTGCAGGCTCTGCGACAAGCTTTGCGTCAAGACACATTGGTGCTGCTACGCTCACAGAAGCGCAAGGCATTGCCGCTGTGCAGCAACAGCATGAGCAGCCGCTTGTAGGCGAGGTGGTGACGATCTGGTTCGGCTCGCAGGTAGAAAATCTCTGTGTGCCGCCGTCGCTGCCGAAAAGAATAACTTTTTTCGTGAATGATGAGGTGCCGTAGACAACTGTCGGAGCTGCGCCTGCCGCTTCATATGCTTCTATCTGCGCCCTGAATGTGTAAGTAACGTCAACTGCATAAAAGCCGTGGTTGAATGCCACCGGAGATATTGCAAAGCTTACGTCTGTCACGTCGATACAAGTGCTTTTGATATACGCCGCAGCGTTTATCACGGTCTGGTCTGCCTGGCTGAATGTAAACGCAAGATCCTCCAGACAATCCTGTGACGAGCATGAATCAAACACACGCATTGCCTCGATACACATTGCTTCCTTGAAAGGTTTGCCGTTAAAATCGCTCATAGTAAGTCCTCCTATAAATCAAATCATGGAAGTTTTTTTACTTCGCTATATTCTATTCGGCAAAAGGCTTTTGTGTGCTTAAATTTCTGAAAATCCTCTCATAAAGCAAAAAAAGCCCTGCGCATGAACGCAGAGCCTTTGGTTACACATAATCAGGTGTTCTTGTCTACCTGATGAAATTTCTTCAGATTGCCTATTTTTTCGTTTCTCTCGTCAAGTACCTTTTCCACGTCAGACCACTCAAGTCCCTGATTTGCCGCAAGCACCATAACGTGATAGAGAAGATCGTTTATTTCATTTTTCAGCTCGTCATTGTCACCATTTTTGGCAGCGATAACTGTTTCTGTAGCCTCTTCGCCCACCTTTTTGCAAATCTTGTCTACGCCCTTGTCAAAAAGATAAGCTGTGTAGCTGTTCTCCTGCGCCTTGCCTGCTTCATAGTCTGCCTTGCGCTGTTTTATTACCTCGAAAATTTCCTGATAAACTGTCATTTTATTCTTCCTCCGTATTATATATCTCATTGAAAAAGCAGCTATATGAGCCTGTATGGCAGGCTGCACCTGTCTGCTTTACGTTAATAAGCAGGGTATCGTTATCGCAGTCCGCATAGATAGAAACCACCTTTTGCAGATGACCGCTTGTTGCACCCTTGTTCCAATATTCCTGTCTTGATCTGCTCCAATACCATGTATAGCCTGTTTCAAGTGTTTTTTTCAAGCTCTCCTTATTCATATAAGCAAGCATGAGCACCGTTTTTGTATCCACATCAAATGCGATAGCAGGTGTAAGCTCGCTTTTTACAAAGTATTTGTCCAGATCGTTTATATCAACTTTTATTGGGTTCATTATTTGTCCTTTCTGTTGCCGTCTTGGTCGAAATTATCTTTGAGTGCTCGTTCTGTTGGTACTATCGTCCAGCACAAAAATACCACCTGTATCACTTCAGCTATGCACATTATCACAGTCGCCTTGCCGCTGCTCATAAAGAAATATGGAACACAGACCAATGCCGAAATTATCGTCATGACCGCTCCGACCTTTACCCACAGACGTCCGCAATAATTGTGGGCAAAATCCCACGTTTCCTGATTTTTCATTGACATAGCAGTGCGATAGCCCACCAAGCAGTTGATATCTTTCGGTGTATGCTTATACATCAGATAGCCGCACAATATCATAAGCACTGGTATAAACAAAGTAAATACGATATTGAAAACAATCATTATGCTCACCTCACGATAATTCCCTTGCTCCTGCAATCGTCCTTTACCTGCTGTACTGTCAGCTCTTTGAAATGGAAAAGGCTTGCCGCAAGAGCCGCTGAGCAATCAGTTTCAAGGAAAGCGTCAGCAAAGTCTGAAAGCTTTCCTGCTCCGCCGCTTGCGATAACAGGTATCTTTACAGCACTGCACACAGCTTTCAGCATTGGCAGGTCAAAGCCGCCCCTTACACCGTCTGTGTCGATAGAGTTCAGGCATATCTCACCTGCACCAAGCTGTTCGCACTTTTTCACCCAGTCGATAAGATCCATTCGCATATCCACTCTTCCGCCGTTGATGTAGACCGTCCACTTGTTGTCGCCGACCTTCTTTGCGTCAACGCCAACGCAGATGCACTGACAGCCGAAAATATCCGCGCCGTCTTTTATAAGCTGAGGATTCTGCACTGCCTGAGAGTTCACAGACACCTTGTCTGCGCCTGCACGGAGAGTATCTCTTATATCGTCAACAGTTTTGATACCGCCTCCAACAGTGAGCGGTACAAATACCTTTTTGGCTGTTTCACGAACAACGTCAAGCATAACGCCTCTGCCCTCGTGGGAGGCTGTTATGTCATAGAAAACTATCTCGTCTGCACCCTGAAGATTGTATTCATATGCACATTCAACAGGGTCACCGACTTCTTTTATGCCCTCGAAATTTACTCCCTTTACTACCTTTCCGTCACGCACATCAAGGCATGGTATAATTCTTTTTGCAAGCATATTATTTTACCTCCTGTGACATTTTCGCAAAGTTTTCAAGTATTTTAAGACCGGTTTTTCCACTCTTCTCAGGGTGGAACTGACAGCCGAATATATATCTTCCGTCTGATACCACCGCAGGGACTTTTGAGCCGTATTCGCAGTAGGCATACAGATTTTTATTATCGCAGAAAGCCTTGTATGAGTGTACGAAATAAACATACTCATCGTCGCCCAGACCGTCAAAAAGAGGACAATCGTGGTTATACACAAGCTTGTTCCAGCCCATGTGCGGGATAACGAGGTCAGGCTCGTTTATCTTGTCAACATAGCCGCCGATAAGGCCAAGACCCTTGCACTCCTCGAACTCATAGCTTTTCTCGAAAAGAAGCTGCATTCCAAGGCATATGCCAAGGAAAGGCTTTATTTTAGCCTGCTCCTTGATAGTATCGATAAGACCGCTGAGACCGAGCATATTCATCGCCCATGGGAACGCTCCCACTCCCGGGAGTATAATTGCGTCGGCTTTTTCGATATCTTCTTTTTTGTCTGTGAGCTTGTTCTCAAAGCCAAGATAGTCCAGAGCGTTTTTTACAGAGAATATATTGCCTGCACCGTAGTCGATTATTGCTATCATTTAAAGCACTCCTTTGGTGGATAAAACTCCTGTTCCTGTTATTTTTACAGCGTCCTTCAAAGCGTGAGCCACTGCCTTGTACATTGCTTCTGCAATATGGTGGTCGTTCTTGCCGTACTCCTCACGGATATGCAGTGTTATGCCTGAGTTGAATGCAAAGGCTCTGAAAAATTCCTCCGTCAGGCAGGTGTCATACTGTCCTATCCTGTCGTCATGGAACTCAGCATTGAACGCAAGGAAAGGTCTGCCGCTTATATCCAGCGAGCAGAATGCCAGCGCTTCGTCCATTGGCACGAAAGCCGAGCCATATCTTGCAATGCCTGCTTTGTCGCCCAATGCTTCCGCAAAGGCTTTGCCCAAGCATATGCCAACGTCCTCAACTGTGTGGTGTCCGTCAACATAAAGGTCGCCTGTGCACTCAACGTCCATGTCTATTCCGCTGTGTACTCCAAGGGCTGTGAGAATATGGTCAAAAAAGCCTATGCCTGTGTTTACACTTACCTTGCCCTCACCGTCCAGCTTTACAAACACTTCTATGTCAGTTTCCTTAGTTTTTCTTTTTATCTCCGCTGTACGCATTTTCATCACCTTTACCGCTTAAAATCTTACCTTTATTGCATTTGCGTGAGCCGTCAGACCCTCTTTTTCTGCAATAAGAACGATATCGTCCTTTGCTTCTCTGAGAGCGTCCTCAGTGTAATATGTAAAGCTTGAACGCTTCTCAAAGCTGTTTACTGACAGAGGTGAGAAGAATCTAGCTGTGCCGCTTGTTGGAAGAACGTGGTTAGGGCCTGCATAGTAGTCGCCAAGCGGCTCTGAAGCATACTGACCAAGGAATATTGAACCTGCATTATCAAGTCTGCCAAGATACTCCATAGGGTTTTCAAAAAGCACTTCAAGGTGCTCAGGAGCAAATCTGTTTGCAAGGTCGCAAGCTTCGTCCTTTGTATTGCAGATAAGGATAGCACCGTAATTTTCAAGAGAGCTTTCGATTATCTCTTTTCTTGAAAGGCTCTGCACCTGTCTGTTTATCTCTTCGATAGTTCTGTCTGCAATGCTCTCGCTTGTTGTAACAAGGATAGCGGAAGCAAGCTTGTCATGCTCAGCCTGTGACATAAGGTCTGCGGCAATGAACTTAGGGTTAGCCTTTTCGTCAGCCATAACAAGTATCTCGCTCGGACCTGCCACCATGTCGATATCAACAACACCATAAAGAAGCTTCTTAGCTGTTGCAACATAGATGTTTCCAGGGCCTACTATCTTATCAACCTTTGGTATCTCCTCTGTGCCGTAGGCAAGGGCAGCAATAGCCTGTGCGCCTCCGCTCATGAACACTCTGTCAACTCCGCAGAGAGCTGCTGCCACAAGAATATCCTTATTTGGTGTGCCGTCTTTGAGCGGTGGAGTCACCATGATTATCTCCTTAACGCCTGCTATCTTTGCAGGAACTGCATTCATAAGCACGCTTGACGGATAAGCTGCTGTGCCGCCCGGAACATAAAGACCAACTCTGTTAAGTCCTCTTACCTTCTGACCAAGTATACAGCCGTTATCCTTAGCGTTTATAAAGCTCTGTGACTTCTGTCTTTGGTGAAAATCTGTGATGTTCGCAACTGCGTTGAGCATTGCGTCAACAAAGTCCTGATCGGCTTCAGTGAGAGCATCATTTATAACATCTCTTGGAACTTCATAATACTCTGGGAGCTTGCCGTCAAACTTTTCTGTATAAGCCTTTACAGCGTTGTCGCCACCCTCTCTGACAGTTTCGATTATTTCATTAACAACGGCTGTGACCTTCTTATTTGTTTCGCCACTTCTCTTTTCAAGCTGCTTGAAAAACTCTACCTCGTCTTTGCCGTTGACAAAAATCTTCTTTATTTCAGCCATTTCAATACTGTCCTTTCCGTTTATATAAACTACTTGTCGATATTTTCTTCAACAAGCTTTACAAAATTCTCGATCTCCTGCTGGCGCATTTTCATGCTTACCATATTTACGATAAGCCTTGCAGAGATAGGGCAAACGTCCTCGATGACTTCAAGACCGTTTTCTTTAAGTGTCGTGCCTGTTTCAACGATATCAACGATACCGTCTGCAAGCTCAAGGAGCGGTGCAAGCTCAACTGAGCCTTCTATCTTGATGATGTCAACGTCCATTCCCTTTGCTTCAAAAAATCTTCTTGTGATGTTAGGGTATTTTGTTGCAACTGTCTTGACATCAAATCCGCCGTAGAACTTTGAGCCTTTCTTTGTGGCAAGTGCAAATTTACATCTGCCGAAGCCGATATCAACAAGCTCAAAGAACTTGCCCTGCATTTCCATGATAGTGTCCTTGCCAACAACGCCCATATCGCACACGCCATGCTCAACGTATGTGATAACGTCGTTCGCCTTTGCAAGCACAACTTCAAGGTTTCCGTCAGGTACAGGAAGAATAAGCTTTCTTCCCTTTTCTCTTATTGCGGTACAGTCATAGCCTATCTTCTCTAAAAGACCGACTGTATCCTTTTCAAGTCTGCCCTTTGTAAGAGCTATCCTAAGGGGTCTGTTCATTTTAACTTATCCTCCAAACTTATATATCAAGCTCTGTTATCTCGCTGCCAACGACCACAAGCTTCTTTATTCCCTTTGACTTTGCGTAAGCCTTTGTTTCATCGAGGGTGTTGAAAAGCGAATTTTCAACTGTCAGACCCTCTCTTACAAGCGTCTGAGCATATTCCATGGCTTCCACCACGTAGCCCTTTTCACCAAACACAACTGCGTCAGGAGTTCTGAGTTTTGGTGCTCCGCCTAGCTTTTCGATATGTCTTGCAACAGAGTCAACGCTTATGCCGAAGCCCACCGCCGGGCAATCGTTACCGAACTCTGCTAGAAGTCTGTCATATCTTCCGCCTTTAAGCACCGACTGACCGACCTCTGAAAGATAGCCCTTGAACACAATGCCTGTGTAGTAATCCGCATGACTCACGATGCCAAGGTCAACAGATATCTTGCCCTCATAACCAAGGCTTGAAAGTCTGGTGTAGACCTCTTTAAGGTTATAAAGTATGCCTGTTATCTTATCGTCAGTATAAATATCAGCAGCTTTGTCGAACACCTCAACACCTCCGAAAAGTCTTGGGAGCTGTCTGAGCGCGTTTGTGACCTGATTGTCGCCCACCTCGTCAAGGATATCGTTAAGTGCAGGATAGTTCTTTGCAGAGATAAGAAGTCTTATCTCCTCTCTTACTGCGTCGTCAACGTCAAGCTGAGCCACAAGCTCCTTGAAATAGCCGATATGACCTATCTCAAGTCTGAAGTTCTCCTTATCAAAGCTTGAAAGGGCTTCAACAGCAGTGCATAGCACCTCGTAATCTGCTCTCTTGGAATTTTCTCCGCCAATAAGCTCGATACCTGCCTGAACTACCTCGTCTGAACGTCCTTTGAGCAGGGAGTTATTTTCAAAAATGCTCTGATTGTAGTATAGTCTAAGGGGAAGCTTTGCTCCCTTTAATCTTGTGGAAGCAAGTCTTGCTATGGGTATCGTGGAATCAGGACGCATAACGATAAGTCTGCCCTTTGAGTCTGTGAGCTTATAAAGGCTCTCCTGCTGGAAGTTTCTCGAGCTTCCCATAAACAAATCGTAAAACTCTATTCCCGGTGTTACCACCTCGCTGTAGCCAAAGCCCTCAAACAGCTTTGACAGCCTGTCCTCCACCATTCTTCGTGCCAGACAGCCCTCAAACAGCAGATCTCTCGTACCCTCAGGGGTTATAAGATCATATCTTTTCATACACTTTCCCTTCCTGTATATAAATTATAGATTGTACTTTTTATGTTGACGCTTGAATAAATATCCGCATAAACACACATTTAAGTGAATTGTAGGGGGACGACGTCCCGCTTTCTATGTTGTTATGTAACGCCTTTACTTACTTTATCATAGTAAAGTGATAGCATAGTATCAACATAAATAATTTTATCATACCCGCCCTTGTTTGTCAATAGTGTTACAAGGGCAAAGTATGAAATTGTGCATAGTAACTATCAGAACAACGATATCTGGTTAGATTTAGGCATATCGCCGAAAGCTCCGTTTTTCTCCAGAGTTTCGATAACAGATTTGGACACTCCGCTCTGCTGTTGGAACTCCTCGATAGAGATAAACTCGCCGTTCTGCGCCTTTTCGTAAATGCTTATCGCCGCAGACTCGCCCACTCCGTTAAGTGAACAGAACGGAAGCCTTATCTTGCCGTCCTCTATCTGATAGATAGTTGCGTGAGATTTTTTGATGTTTACAGGCAAAAAGTCATATCCACGGCTGAGCATTTCATTCACAAGCATGAGAATTTCAAGCACACCGCTGTCCTTACCCGACACCTCGTCTTTTGGTTTATTCTTTATTTCTTCTATCTTGCTTCTGACGATATATTTTCCCTTGAGAGCGATCTCTGCGTCAAAATCCTCGCCCTTGACCGTAAAATAAGTTGCATAGAACGCAAGCGGCTCATGCACCTTGAACCAACAAAGTCTTATAGCTGCCGTAACATAAGCCGCCGCATGGGCTTTCGGGAACATATATTTTATCTTCAAACAACTGTCGATATACCACTCCGGAACGTCATGCTGACGCATATTCTCTTTCATTTCCTCTGTGAGCAGTTTCGGAGCTTTTCCCTTACGGGTTATCTCCATTATCTTAAATGACAGCTTTGGCTCAACGCCATGATAAAGCAGATATGTCATGATACTGTCACGAGTACCGATAACATTTGAGATATCGCAGGTTCCGTTTTTGATAAGCTCCTGTGCGTTGCCGAGCCATACGTCAGTGCCGTGTGAAAGTCCTGATATCTGCAAAAGGTCAGAGAAGTTTTTCGGCTGACAGTCAAGAAGCATTTGTCTTACGAACGGCGTACCCATTTCAGGTATACCGAGCGTTCCCGTCTGACACATTATATCCTCCTCCGTCACTCCAAGTGACTCAGGGGAAGTGAACAGCGAATAGACCGCAGGGTCAGACATGGGGCAATCGAGGATATCTCGTCCTGTGAACATTTCCAGATACTTATACATTGTCGGGTTATCGTGACCAAGCTCATCAAGCTTCAGGATAGTATCGTGGAGAGAATGGAAGTCGAAGTGGGTAGTTACCATGTCAGAGTCCACTTTTTCCGCAGGGTGCTGAACAGGTGTGAAGTCATAGACCTCATAGTCGCTAGGGATAACGACCATTCCACCCGGGTGCTGAGAGGTCGTTCTCTTTATGCCGCAGCAGCCAAGTTTAAGTCTTTCTATCTCAGCCTTTGGCACTGTTTTTCCACGCTCGTCAAGATATTTCATAACATATCCGAAAGCTGTCTTTTCCTGTATCATGCCGATAGTACCGGCTTTGAACACATGGTCCTCACCGAAAAGAACTTCCGTATATTTATGCGCCTTTGCCTGATAGTCACCTGAGAAGTTAAGGTCGATATCAGGGGCTTTATCGCCGTCAAAGCCAAGGAACGTTTCAAATGGGATATCGTGTCCGTCACGGTGCATATTCTCTCCGCACACAGGACAGTTTTTCGGCGGCAGGTCAAAGCCTGAGCCTACCGAGCCGTCTGTAATGAACTCGCTGTGGTGGCAGTTAAGACAGACATAGTGTGGCACAAGAGGGTTTACCTCAGAGATACCTGACATGGAGGCAACGAAGGACGAACCTACCGAGCCTCTTGAACCTACCTGATAGCCATTCTCGTTGGAGTTGGCAACAAGCTTCTGAGATATCATGTAAAGAACTGCAAATCCGTGCTTGATAATAGAGTCAAGCTCTCTTTTAAGTCTTTTGAAAACAAGGTCTGGAATGTGTCCCTCAAAATATTTTGATACGTCAACGTCCTCGCCCTCCGGAACTTCTATAGTTTCAGGGTCACAGTCGCCGTAAATGGAACAGCATTTCTTCCAGCATATATACTGAAGCTGATAAACCGAGCCTTCGATAAAAGGCGTATAAGTACCGTTCGGAAACGCTTTCAGGTCAGGGTCTACCATATCAGCCACGTTGTTTGTATTCGTTACAACGACCTCAAACGCCTTTTCCTCGCCAAGATAGCTCAGCTCGTCAAGCATTTGGTTTGTGGTCTTAAGATACAAAGGAGGCTGAGTATCGGCGTCAGGGAAGCCCATTGAAGCCTGTATCACCGACCTGAACTGTGCGTCGGTCTTGTCCATGAAATGCACGTCGCCTGTTGCGCAGACGGGTATGCCCAAGTCCTCACCAAGTTTTACAATAAAGCGGTTTATATCCTTTATATCCTCCGCTGTGTGTATCCTGTCATAAGGAGGCTTTTCGGTGGTGAGCATAAATTTGTTGTTTCCGTCAGGCTGTATCTCCAGATAGTCATAAAAGCTTGCTATCTGCTTGATCTCATCATAGTTTCTGCCCTCGAGATAAGCCTGAATGACCTCGCCACGCTCGCAGGCACTACCGAGGATAAGACCCTCACGGTGTCTTACAAGCTCAGATTTTGGTATTCTCGGACGTCTTTTGAAATATTTAAGATTGGAGTCTGATATAAGCCTATACAGATTTTTCAGACCCGTGTTATTTCTTACGATAATAATTTGGTGATAAGTCGGCTTTGCAAGCACCTGATTTTCATTTGCAAGCAAACTGTTGAGCATATCCACTGTTATAAGAATCAGAGGATACTGCTCCATGAGCATTTTCGACAGCCTTATGAATATCCCTGCAAGCACCTCTGCGTCATCACAGCCACGGTGGTGCTGAAAATCCCCAAGTCCGAAATGCTCCGCCACATAGTTGAGTTTATGCTTTTCAAGCTCCGGAAGCATTATCTGCGACATTGGCACGGTGTCTATAGAAGAATATTTTATCTCGATGCCCTGTCTTTTTGCGCAGGCGGATATAAAGCCCGTATCGAACTGAGAATTGTGCGCCACAAGAACAGGGTCGTCACCTATAAACTCCTTGAATTTAAGGAGAGCTTCCCTTTCGCTTGCACCGTCCTTTACCATATCGTCAGTGATGTGGGTGAGGTTTGAGATAAACTCAGGGATAGGTCTTTCAGGGTTTACGAAAATATCGAGCTTGTCCACAACTTCAAGATCTCTCAGCTTGACAGCGCCTATCTCGATGATCCTATCTTCATTAGGATTTGTACCCGTAGTTTCAAGGTCAAAGCAGATTATCTCGTCTGTAAGCTCACGCTTGTCCGTTCCACGGAATATCTTTTCGTCATTATTGACCTCGTATGACTCTATGCCGTAAAGCACCTTGAAGTCACCGCCACCCTTGCGTATGCCGATACAGGTATTTCCGGCGTCAGGATAGCCCTGAACGACACCGTGGTCTGTTATGGCAAGTGCTTTGTGTCCCCATGAATAGGCTCTTTCCACAAGCTTGCCCGCAGGAGTGAGAGCGTCCATCATAGACATATTGGTATGGCAATGAAGCTCCACACGCTTATGCTCGCAGGTATCCTTTTCCTTTTCACGCTTTACGACCATAATGCTGTCAGGCTTGATGTTTATAGAGTGGTCAAAATCGTCCTCCTCTATCTCACCTGCCACAAGTATGGTCTTGCCTGCCTTAAGGTGTTCAAGCATTGCCTCAAGCACTGCCCTTTTCAAGCCTTTCATGTTTCTGAAATTCTTGTTTGAGCCTATGAACTTTATAGAGTTTGAGGAAGTATAGTCGGTAAAATTCAGGTGTGCTATAAGCATACCCGACTTTGTTTCCTTTGTTTCCACAGGTCCGAAAATATCGCCCCAGACCACCACACGTCCACGGTAATCCGCAGGGATATCTTTCATCTGCATCACCTGCTCGTTTCCTGATATTGGCGCGCCCATAAGCACAAGAGCGTCATCACACAGAAGCGAGAACCTTGTGAAGTCCACATTTGCAGTTCGGAAATCCACAGAAGCACCGCTTGCAGTATTAGTGGTAACAGCCGCCTTTTTCTCAGGCTGTGCAGGGTCTATTTTCGGCACAGGGAGGGAGTTCAAAAACTCCTCCTGCTCACGCTGATGCTCTTCCATATCAGTTTCAAGCACACCTGTGAGCCTTATATCCGCCCTTACGGAAAAAAGCTCCATGGTGAGCGCAGGAAAAGCCGTTTCTATGCCCGCCTTTTTCAGCAACGCTTCGCCTCCGTGTTTTATATCCACGGTGAAAATGCCGTTTTCATAAACAGCCTCAGCGTTGTCAAAAAAGCCGTTCACAAGAGGAAATCTGCTTTTAAGAAACTTGCAAAGCTCAGGAAAATACTCCGCACAAAGCATATCAGGGGTATATTTGAGCTGCAAAATAAACTTTCCTGCTCCTAGAGCCGCCCTCATTTTCATTTCAAATTCCACTGTGCTGTCAAAAGGCACCAGCTTGTCAAAAGCCGCCTGACAGGTAAAAGTGCCGTTTTCTTCGTTATAGCCCAGCCTTAATATCCTGCCCTTTTCTATCACAGAGGGTATAAGCTCCTTATAGTTCTCAAAGAAGCTTTCAATGGTGTATGTATTCATTTATGGTATATCCTTTTAAAGTTTTTCTATTTCCGCCAGAAGCGCAGGCAAAGCCTCCTCCTCTGATACCTTTCTGAGCTTTTCACCGTGGCTGAATATCACCGCACAGCCGTCACCGCCTGCAATGCCGATATCAGCGTTGCCCGACTCGCCTATGCCGTTCACAACACAGCCCATAACGGCTATCTTGATATCCTTGTCTATATCCTTGGTGGCCTCCTCAACCTTTTTGGCAAGACCTATAAGGTCTATCCTAGTTCTTCCGCAGGTAGGGCAGGAAACTATCCTTACTCCGCCACTCTTGCCGATAGCCTTTAAAATATCCTTTGCGGCGTATATCTCTTTTACAGGCTCGTCTGTAAGTGAAACTCTTATAGTTTCGCCTATGCCGTCGCACAGAAGCGAACCTATACCGATAGATGATTTTATAAGACCCATTCTCTCGGTGCCAGCCTCAGTTACTCCAAGGTGCAGAGGATAATTACAGGTCTGTGCACACAGTCTGTATGCCTTTATCATAGTCGGCACGTCTGATGACTTTATAGAAATAACGATATCCTCAAAGTCGCACTGCTCCAAAATTCTCACATGACCCATTGCGCTTTCCACAAGAGCCTCCGCAGTTGGCGAACCGTATTTCGCAAGCAACTCCTTTTCCAGAGAGCCGCCATTCACACCTATCCTGATAGGGATATTTCTTTCACGACAGGCTTTAACCACCGCTTTTACCCTATCCATAGAGCCGATATTTCCGGGGTTAATCCTTATCTTGTCGATACCAACTTCCGCCGCCGCAATGGCAAGGCGATAGTCAAAGTGGATATCCGCCACAAGAGGGATAGAGATCTTCTCTTTGATAGCAGGGATAAGCTTAACGGCTTCCATGTTTGGTATAGCCGCTCTTACTATTTCACAGCCAGCTTTTTCAAGCTCCACAGCCTGCTTAACAGAGCCTTCTATGTCCGTAGACGGCACATTGAGCATTGATTGAATATATATCTTTTTGCCGTCAAGGACAAGTCCCCCCACCTTGACAGGTCTTACGTTTCTCTTATTTTCACCTGACATAAACAGTTCCTCCTTTAAACAAGCTTGATGATATCGCTCACTGTCACCACTACCATAAGAAGCAACAGAGCCGCCATACCGATAGCGTGTACCATTCCCTCATGCTCAGGCTTGACAGGCTTACGGCGTACCGCTTCGATAATAAGAAACAAAAGTCTTCCGCCGTCAAGTGCAGGCAATGGCAAGAGATTGAAAATGCCGATATTTATGGTCATGAACGCACCCAGCGACAACATTGTGTCAATAAGTGACGACCAGTCTATCTTGCCTGACTGGCTGTCCCTTTCACTGTCGATAACATTGTCGATAGTATCAACGATACCCACAGGACCGCTGAGGTCTTTTATGGAATACTTTCCTCTTATAAGGTCTGCAAATGAGATATAGATAAGTCTGCCGTCAGTACAGCCCTGCTTAAAAGACTGAGTTATCACAGAGCCGACGGTCACAGCTTTTGGTGCGACCTTGAAATCAATGTGCATGGTATTATCGTTCGTTGCAAAGGTGACGTCTTTAAGCTCCACTTTTTTTCCGTCACGCTTCACCACCATATCGAACTTGCCGTCCTCATCGTTTCCAAACTGATAGGACATATCCATAGTAGTGAAAATCCTCATGCCGTTGACCTCGATTATCTCGTCGCCTATCTGCAAGCCGGTCGATTGGGACATAGCGTTATCCTCAAACCACGATATAGTGGTGGTTGCGATACCGTCAGACCTTGCGGTGCTGATACAAAGGGTAATATATCCAAGCACAAGATTCATTATAACGCCTGCCACCACGATAAGCATTCTTTTTGGCAGGCTTTTATTACAAAACGCACCGCCGTCCTCGCTTCCGTTATCCTCGCCCTCCATGGCACAATAGCCACCTATGGGAAACACACGCCAAGCGTAAAGGGTATCGCCCTTTTTCTTTTTGATAATGGCAGGACCCATGCCAATAGCGAACTCGTTGACCTTTACTCCGCTGGCTTTCGCCGCAATAAAGTGACCAAGCTCGTGTATTATTATGATAGCTTCAAAGATCAATATTGCAAATAATATACTCATTTTTTTACCTCGCATGAACACTCTGTGCGTTTGATTTACTAATGCTGTTGTAATTTATTTTCTGTAGGGGAGCGGCGTAATTTCTGCTTTGCATAAATCCGACGTCCCGACCCCTCCGACATTTCGTCTACAATCTCATTTGTGTTATCCACATAATGTTTTCTACATAAGCTCTGGATAATTCAAACCTCGCTCCTCCGAGCGGGCTGTCGAGGGCGCCAGCCCCTACAAATATTCGGGATAGTTTATGTTGCCGCAAAATCGCTTTGCTCGGTATGGCTTTGCCATTCCTCACTCCTCACTTAAAAGCCGCTCCTCACTAAGCTCCGATAAGCTCCTTCGCTCTCTCCCTAGCCTTTCTATCCGCTTCCAGCACATCTTCCACACATTTTATCTCTTTTCGTGGGGTGCTGTCGCAAACGCTCATTACTATTCTACCAATGTCAAGAAAATCTATCCTGCCGTCAAGAAAAGCCGCAACGGCTTCCTCATTCGCTCCATTCACTGCCGCAGGAAGATTTCCACCGATAGTGACAGCCTTTATACAAGCCCTAAGACAATCGAACGTATCATAGTCAGGCTTCTCGAAAGTGAGCTTTCCATAGTCTGTAAGGGACAGCTTTTTCACATCACATTCCACTCTTTCAGGATAAAGCAGAGCATACTGTATGGGTATTTTCATATCAGGCACGCCAAGCTGAGCGATAACAGAATTATCCTCATACTCCACCGCTGAATGTACAACGCTCTGTCTATGGACAACTATCTCTATTTGCTCAGGTCTGAGCTTGAAAAGCCACATTGCTTCGATAAATTCAAGACCCTTGTTCATAAGCGTAGCAGAGTCAATGGTTATCTTTCTGCCCATTGACCAATTAGGGTGGTTTAAAGCCTGCTCAACTGTCACGCCCTCTAGGTCAGACTTTGTTTTGCCGAAGAATGGTCCGCCCGAAGCAGTAAGGATTATCCCTTTGAGCTTGTTGCCCTCGTTTCCCTGCAGGCACTGAAAGATAGCCGAATGTTCGCTGTCAACAGGATATATCTTCACTCCCTTTTCAGCAGCCGCCTTTATAACAAGCTCACCGCCTGCCACAAGTGTTTCCTTATTTGCAAGGGCAATGTCAGTGCCTTTTTCGATAGCCGTAAGGGTTGGCACAAGACCCACCATGCCAACGACTGAGTTGAGCATGATATCGACACCGTCCATTCTTGCTATCTCTTTAAGTCCATCCATGCCTGTGGATATTTTTATGCCAGTGCCACTGAGAAGCTTTTCAAGCTCTGCCTTTTTGTCCTCACGGTAGATACACACACGCTCAGGCATAAGCTCTTTTGACTGAGCCGCAAGCTTTTCAACGTCAGAATTTGCCGCAAGCGCCTTTACTTTAATATTATGCTTTGCAGCCACTTCTAATGCCTGCGTGCCTATAGAACCCGTTGAACCGAGTATGGTCATTGTTTTCATTTATTGTCCCTCATCATATAAAATAAATTCAGGCAATTCCGCATAAAGATGGTTTGCAAGCGGTGTTGCCTTAATAACGCTTAAAAGGGGTAAGCCTAAGCCTGCCCCTAAAAGTCATAATTTTCTATTTAAGTATAAGCCCCTGTGTGAACATATAGTACATAAAAGGTGCAACGAGCAGAACGCTGTCAAAGCGATCCATTATTCCACCGTGACCCGGCATTATGTTGCCATAGTCCTTTATACCTGTCTGTCTTTTTATCACCGAAGCTGTAAGGTCGCCCACAAGTCCAATAAGAGCCGCAAGCATACCTGCGATTAGAACACCAAGATAATGGATAGGCTCGCCTTTAAGCACGAACTGATAGAACAGGCTTATTATAAGCATAAGAATACCATTTGAGATAACGCCGCCTATAAGGCCCTCCACAGTTTTCTTAGGGCTTATCTCAGGGCAAAGCTTTGTTTTGCCGAAGAAAGTTCCTGCAAAATAAGCACCGCTGTCAGCCAGCCAAGCCGCTGCAAGAGTAAGAACTATCATAAACACGCCCTTGCCGCCCAAGCCTGCCATTGTGACCAAAGTTGAGAATGAATACGGCAGAAGTATGCCCACGCCCAGCATGAAGAAAAACTCTGTATACTGGAATTTTGTATGCTCTTTAAGATAAAGCAGACACATTGCTATAACGAAAAGCCCCATATAAAGCTTGTAGCTGAAAAAGTACAGCCAGCCGTGTCTGTAGAACACAGGCATGAAAGCGTCCACAAAGGCAAACGCACAGCAGGCAATGGTCTGATACTTATGCTCTGTCATTTTTGTCGCCCTGAATATCTCATATATTGCAAGTGCAGAAATTGCGCCCACCGCAATGTTGAACAGGAACGTTCCGTGTGCGATAAGCAGTATCACTGCGATAACAATGGCAACTGCCGCAGATTTAATACGGGTAGACATTTTTTACACCCCTCCAAATCTTCTGTTTCTTTCGCTGTATGCGATAACAGCCTTGTCAAGGTCGCTGCCTTTGAAGTCAGGCCATAGGATATTTGTGTAATAGAACTCCGCGTAAGCCGCCTGCCATATCATAAAGTTTGACAATCTTTGCTCTCCGCTAGGTCTTATAACAAGGTCAACAGGAGGTATCTCCTCAGTGTAGAGATTTCTCTCTATCATATCCATTGTGATATCCTCAGGCTCCAGCTTGCCTTCTTTCACCTGCTGAGCCAATGTCTTAGCCGCATGGCAAATCTCGTCCCTGCCGCCGTAGTTGATAGCAAGCACAAGGGTCATAGAGTCAAAGTCCTTTGAGTCCTCCTCAACGGAAGCCATTTTCCTTTGCAGATTTTCGCTGAGCCTTGTTCTGTCGCCTATAAAGCGCACCCTGATATTCTCCTCGATAAAGTCCCTGACCTCGTCAAGATACTTTTCAAAAAGATCCATAATTGCGTCTACCTCGTCCTTAGGTCTTTTCCAGTTCTCGGTAGAAAACGCATAGTAAGTTATATACTGTATTCCAAGCGCCTTG
This sequence comes from Ruminococcus bicirculans (ex Wegman et al. 2014), assembly GCF_000723465.1. Classification (GTDB taxonomy): domain Bacteria; phylum Bacillota; class Clostridia; order Oscillospirales; family Ruminococcaceae; genus Hominimerdicola; species Hominimerdicola aceti. The sequence goes on along the minus strand of NZ_HF545617.1, from coordinate 37,948 downwards.
GCGTGTCTTGTTATGGCACGAAAGGTCTTTGCGCCCTCTCTGTGTCCGAACTTTCGGGGCAAGCCTCTCTTTTTCGCCCACCTGCCGTTGCCGTCCATTATAACGCCCACATGAACAGGCACAGACACGTTCTCTCCAAGGCTTATCTTCTCATTATTCGCCATGGCTTAGATAGAGAGTATCTCTTTTTCCTTTTCGGCAACGTGACCGTCAACTTCCTTAACGAACCTGTCAGTAAGCTTCTGGATCTCGTCCTCGCAGTCCTTAAGATCGTCCTCTGTGATCTCGTTGTTCTTCTTCATTGCCTTGAACTTTTCCATTGCGTCACGTCTGATAGAACGGATAGCGACCTTGCACTCCTCGCCCATTTTCTTGATATCCTTAACAAGCTCCTTACGTCTGTCCTCAGTGAGCTGTGGGAAAGTAAGTCTTATAACAGAGCCGTCATTCTGTGGATTGATGCCGATATCAGAAGCCTGGATAGCCTTTTCGATAGGCTTGAGAGTTGACTTATCCCATGGCTGTATAACAAGCACTCTTGCCTCAGCAACAGAAACCGCCGCCATCTGTGTAACAGGAGTCATTGCGCCATAATATTCTACCTGGACTTTGTTGAGTACAGACGGATTAGCTCTGCCTGCTCTGATGCCTGCAAAGTCCGAAAGCATAACGTTTATGGATTTCTCCATTTTTGTCTTAGCATTTTCCTTGATCTGTTTCATATTCAAACGATCCTTTCTTGATTATCTTTATTATTTTACGAGAGTGCCTATATTTTCGCCCATGCAAGCGTCATAGATATTGTCAGGTCTTGCAAGATCGAAAACGAGTATCGGGATATTGTTGTCCTTACACATTGCCGCAGCAGTTGAGTCCATTACCTGCAGACCCTTTGCAAGGATATCAGCAAATGTAAGTGTGTCATACTTAACAGCGTCAGGATACTTGTGAGGATCCTTGTCATAAACACCGTCTACCATGGTAGCCTTAAAGAATATGTCAGCCTCTATCTCAGCCGCTCTCAGTGCCGCAGCCGTATCAGTTGAGAAGAACGGGTTACCAGTGCCACAGCCGAAGATAACCACTCTGCCCTTTTCAAAATGACGCATAGCCTTGTTTCTGATGTAAGGCTCAGCCACCTGTGGCATAGAAATAGCTGTCTGTACTCTCACTTCAAGACCGCAGTTCTCAAGGCCGTCCGCAACAGCAAGTGCGTTCATAGCAGTTGCCAGCATACCGATATGGTCGGCTCTTGTTCTGTCCATTGCACCGCTTGATCTGCCTCTCCAGAAATTGCCGCCGCCTACAACGATACCTACCTCAACGCCGGCGTCAACACATTTTTTTATGCTCTTGCCAAATGATGTGATAACGTCATAGTCAAGACCTATCTTCTTATCGCCTGCGAGAGCCTCACCGCTTAATTTGAGCAATATTCTCTTATATTTAGGTTCCATATTTCAAAGCACTCCTTAACACATATTTCGTTGGAATTATCCATATTAATTATACAATATTTTCAGCAGATTGTAAAGAGGAAAAACGCCAAAATCAGCCCTTTATTATCTTCACAAAAAAGTTTCTTGTTCTCGGTCCGTCAAACTCAGCGAAATAGATACCCTGCCAAGTGCCGAGAAGAAGCTCGTTATCGTCGATGATAACAGTTTCCGAAGCACCAACACAGCTTGACTTCATATGAGCGTCAGAGTTTCCTTCAGCGTGACGGAACTGCGGTCTGTTCGGAAATGTTTCCTCCAAAGCGTAAAGAAGATCAGTTTTTACGTCGGGGTCGGCATTCTCATTTATGGTTATCGCCGCCGTGGTGTGGGGACAGAACACCACAGCAATGCCGCTTTGCACCCCTGATTCTGTGACAGCCTGCCTTACATAGCTCGTGATGTTGTAAAGCCCTCTGCGTTCTGTCTTGATAGTGTATCTTTTAAGCATATGTATCCGTCCTTTCAACGGTCGCTTTCCTAACTCAGAAAAGTTGACTCAGTTTCATTTCTGTTCGGTCTGCCCATAAGATTTTTGATAGCGTTAGCCGCAGGCTCACCCTCAAAAAGCACCTTTGCAAGCTGTTCTGTGATAGGCATTTCAATTCCCATTCTCTTTGAAAGCTCCCATGCGTTTTTGGTACATACATAGCCCTCAACAGTGCCGACCTGTCTTACAGCCTCCTCAGGGGTAACTCCCTTGCCTATGAGGATACCCGCACGGCGGTTTCTGCTGTGCATTGAACAGCAGGTAACGATAAGGTCGCCTATGCCGCTAAGTCCACCAAAGGTTTCAAGCTTTGCGCCCATTGCAACTCCAAGACGTGATATCTCTCTGATACCCCTTGTCATAAGTGCAGCCTTTGTGTTGTCTCCAAGTCCAAGGCCGTCGCAAACGCCTGCCGCCAAAGCAATGACGTTTTTCAGCGAACCGCCTATCTCGCAGCCCATAACGTCATCATTAACATACACTCTGAACGTATCGTTAGAAAGAGTGTTCTGTATATAATATGAAACCTCCCTGTCGTCAGAAGCAGTAACAACAGTGGTGGGAACTTTTCTTGCCACTTCCTCTGCGTGTGACGGACCGGTAAGCACCGCAACATGATTGTTCGGAAAGCACTCTTTCGCCACACAGCACATAGTTTTAAGGCTTCCGCCCTCAAGACCCTTTGCCGTGTTCACAACTATCGTTCTGCTTTCAAGATAAGGCACAACGCTTTCGCAGACCTCTCTGAGGAAAGGTGAAGGTATGCCAAGTATCACCATGTCTTTATTCTTAACACAGCTTATATCCGTTGTAAGCTCGATAGTCTTGTTCACCTGAACGCCAGGGAGCTTTGCTTTAAGCTCGCCCGTTCTCTTGATAGCATCTATCTCGTCCTGAAACTTTGACCATACTGTTACTTTATGCCCTGCATTGTCGCACATTATTGCCAGTGCAAGACCAAATCCGCCTGAACCGAGTATAGTAATATCTGCCATAATAAAACCTCCCTTACGCCTTTTTCTTGCTCCCGAATTTGTTTTCGGTGCCGTTCATAAGGCGTTTGATATTAGGTCTGTGCATATAAATGATAAGCAGACCGATAGCCGTTGCCATAAGAGTATTTGCAAGAACGCCGTCGCCCTTGATGATAAAAAGCTGAACGATAGGCGTAAAAACAGGATATGCGATAGCGGCGCATATAGAACCCACAGACACATATTTTGTTGCCGCAAGCACGATAGCGAAAACAGCCACCGAGAAAGCACAGGTCAGCGGGTCGATAGCGATAAGGGTCGTTGCCGCAATAAGAACGCCCTTTCCACCGTGAAAACCATAGAATACCGGGAAAATATGTCCAAGCATTACAAAAAAGCCCGCAAGATATCCGATAAATTTATCGTCATGAAAAAAAGTCACGCCGAAACTGTTTGTCACCACAAGTCGGCAGATAACTACCGCAAGCACGCCCTTTGCAAGGTCGCACAACAGCGTTGCCGCCGCAGGCCCTTTTCCGAACACTCTCAGAACATTGGTCAAACCTGCGTTGTTGCTTCCGTAATCACGGATATCCTTATGCTTTAAAACTCTGCACACGATTATGGCAGAATTAAGACTTCCGAAAAGATAGGAAAAAATTATAGTGAATGCCAGACTTAAAAATATGTCCACAAAATAACCTCCAGAATTTTATTTAACGTCGTCCTTGTCACGCTCTCTTATCTTGAAAACGATAGGCGTGCCTTCAAGTCCGAAGGTCTCTCTTATCTGATTTTCAATATAACGCTGATAGGAAAAATGATACAGATCGGCTCTGTTTACAAAAAACACGAATGTAGGCGGTTTGGTAGAAACCTGCGTCATGTAGTATATCTTCAGCCTTCTGCCCTTGTCAGACGGTGGCTGTACCCTCTGGGTAGCATATGCGAGAACATCGTTAAGTCTTCCTGTCGGTATTCTAATAGAGTTCTGCTCTGCAACGAACTTGATAGTATCAAAAAGCTTGTCCATTCTCAGACCTGTTTTTGCAGAGATGAACACAAAAGGCACATAGCTCATAAAGCTGAAATCGTCCTGAAGCTTTTTCTGGAAGTCGTTCATGGTGTTAGTTTCTTTCTCGATAGCGTCCCACTTGTTCACCGCAACAACGCAAGCCTTGCCCTTTTCGTGAGCATAGCCTGCCACCTTTGAATCCTGCTCAGTAAAGCCCACAGTTGCGTCAATAACGATAACAGCAACATCGGCTCTGTCAACAGCCATATAAGCCCTCAGCACAGAGTATTTCTCAATAGTCTCCAGCACCTTTGACTTACGTCTGATACCAGCCGTATCTATGAAAACGAACTTGCCCTTTTCATTTTCCACAACCGAGTCAGTAGCGTCACGGGTAGTGCCTGCAATATTTGACACGATAACACGTTCCTCACCGCATATCTTGTTTATTATAGAGGACTTTCCAACGTTAGGCTTGCCGATAACAGCGACCTTTATCGAATCATCGTCATCGTCCTCTTCATTTTCATCCGGAAGATATTTCAGCACCTCGTCAAGGAGGTCGCCCGTTCCGTGACCATGAACAGAAGAAACAGGAAACGGTTCGCCCAAACCGAGATTATAGAACTCATACAGCTCCATAGGCGGTTCGCCCACATTATCCACCTTGTTCACGCAAAGCACGATAGGCTTGCCCGATTTCAAAAGCATCTGTGCCACCTCATAATCAGTAGCAGTAACTCCGCATTTAAGGTCTGTCACAAGAATGGTGACATCAGCTTTCAGTATAGCAAGCTCCGCCTGTCTGCGCATCTGAGCAAGGATAATATCATCAGACTCAGGCTCGATTCCGCCCGTGTCAACCAGCATGAACTCGTGTCCGAGCCATTCGCACTTTGCATATATCCTATCTCTTGTGACGCCAGGAGTATCTTCAACTATAGAAAGTCTTTGACCGATAAGCTTATTAAAAAGAGTAGACTTACCAACATTAGGTCTGCCCACTATCGCAACGATCGGCAATGACATATATATCGACCTCATTTCATATAAATTTGCACATTGATACATCGTATAGTATAACACAATTTCTCACGTTTTGTCAACCATACAAGAAATACAGCACCCACATTCCATAGATTTTTACTGCAAATATGTAGCAGTGAACAGCGTTTGCCCGCCTTTTTCACTGCTACAACAAAAAAGAGCAGAACGGCCTAAGCCATTCTGCTCTATGTGCTTATCAAAAATTATGCTTCCTTCTTGATAACCTCTACGCCCTTATAATAACCGCAATTCTTGCAAACCTTGTGTGGTGAAGTAAGCTCACCGCAGTTAGAACATTTACAAAGTGCAGGTGCGTCAAGCTTCCAAACTGCTGAACGTCTCTTGTCACGTCTAGCCTTGGATACTTTTCTCTTTGGTACTGCCATTCTGGCACCTCCTCGTCAGTAAAATCATTATAGTCTGTTCAGCTATTTCCCGTCAAGAGCAGTTACATTTGCCCTCATTCAAATCCTGTCCGCAAACGTAACACAAACCCTTGCAGTCATCCCTGCAAAGAATTTTTGTAGGCAGCTGTAACAACAAATCTGAAATAGCTAATTCGTCCAGATCAAGAGCATTGTTCTCGCAGACCACATAATCGTCTCTGTCGCTTTGAACACTTCTCACCAGAGTGTGTTCAAAGTCATAAACATACTCCCTGCTGAACTCCTTTAGACATCTGTCACAGGTGTGATCCATAGTAAAAACAGTCTTGAACCTGAGCGTTACCACCCCTGCCCTGTTCTCTATCTCACCTGTTACCGCAACGGGCGATGCAAAAGAATATCCGCCATACTCCGACAGCTTGTCTGCTGTTATGGAATAATCGATCGTTTTTCGCTCTCCGATTATATCGAAAAGTTCCTTCAACTGTACATTCATACTTGCACCTCAAACATCACAAATTCCATTATAACCTGAGAAACGTGATTTGTCAATACTTTTTTTCAATTTTTTCGTTTTTGCTATCAAAATACCAATAAACGAAGCGCAAAGCCTTACTTGATGAAAGCCTTTACCTTTGCAGGCAGCTCATCAACGTCAGCAGATACTGTGAAAGTAACGTTTACGTCCTTTGTGAGAACTGCTACCTTTTCAAGCATATTGCCAAGAGCGTCATAATCTCTGCCGCCGATCTTCAGGATACCGTCAACGAAAACTTCCTGAATGTCATAGTTGCCAGCCATCAGACCTGCAACAAAGCCATAGAAGCTGTCAAAGCTGTTGATACCGTATTCTTCAGCGTCAGCCAATCTTACATTATGAGGAAGGTCATAGGTAAGCTGCATACCTCTTTCGATGCAAACAACGTTGCCTGTAGCATTTTCAGCAGCCTTCTTGATAGAATCAACAAGTATCTTAGTCTTGCCTGTGCCCTTTTTACCTGGAATCAAATTAATCATATAAACTCTCCGTTCCGCTTATTAAAGCATTTATTTTAAGAGCAGACCCCCAAAGGGGAAACGCTCAAAATTTCCTTTTGTTCTGCCTTTAGGATATTAGCCCAGCTTAGCCTCGAGTTCAGCCTTCTGTGACTCATAACCCGGCTTGCCGAGAAGAGCGAACATATTCTTCTTGTAGCTCTCAACGCCCGGCTGATTGAATGGGTTTACGCCAAGCATATAACCTGAGATAGCACAAGCCTTCTCAAAGAAGTAGATCATCTCGCCAAGGTTTTCCTCATCGAGCTTATCAACATCTATAACGATATTAGGAACGCCGCCCTCAGTGTGAGCAAGGATAGTACCCTGATATGCCTTTTCATTTACAACTGACATATTCTGATTTGTGAGGAAGTTAAGTCCGTCAAGATTATCCTTGTCAGGCTCCAAGAACAGGTCGCTCTTTGGTGTCTTGATGTGCATAACTGTCTCAAACATAAGTTTTGAGCCGTCCTGAATGAACTGACCAAGTGAGTGCAGGTCTGTAGAGAAAGTAGCGGCAGATGGGAATATACCCTTATCGTCCTTGCCCTCGCTCTCGCCGAACAACTGCTTGAACCACTCGCCCATCATTGTGAATGAAGGGTCATATGAAACGAGCATCTCAACGCTCTTGCCTTTTCTGTAGAGAATGTTTCTAAGTGCTGCATACTTATAGCAATCGTTGTTATCATCAGCAGAATACTTCTTCATACCCTCTCTTGCACCAGCCATGAGCTTGTCGATATCACAGCCTGCTGCTGCGATAGGGAGAAGGCCAACTGCTGTGAGAACTGAAAATCTTCCGCCAACGTCATCAGGAACAACGAATGTCTCGTAGCCCTCTTCGTCAGAAAGCTGCTTAAGAGTACCCTTAGCCTTGTCAGTTGTGGCAAAAATTCTTGTCTTAGCCTCTTCCTTGCCATACTTATCTTCAAGAAGCTTCTTGAAAATTCTGAAAGCAAGTGCAGGCTCAGTTGTTGTGCCCGACTTTGAAATTACGTTTACGCAGATATCTCTGCCCTCGCAAATTGAAAGCACCTCGTTAAGGTAAGCCGAGCTGATATTGTTTCCGACAAAATAGATGTCAGGAGTATCCTTCTTAAGATTGTTGTAGAATGGCGACTTGAGCAGCTCGATAGCAGCTCTTGCACCAAGATAAGAACCGCCGATACCGATAACGATGAGAACATCGCACTTTTCCTTTATTCTTGCGGCAGCAGCCTTGATTCTTGCAAATTCTTCCTTATCATAATCCTCAGGGAGTGTTACCCAGCCGAGAAAATCATTTCCCAGACCGTTTCTGTTCACCAGAGTGTTATGAGCTGCAGTTACCTGCGCAGCCATACCCTCGTATTCATGTTCACTTACAAAACCCTCAAGATACTTTGTGTTAAGCTTTAATGACATTATCCTTCATTTCCTTTCCTTACCTGTCGGAGAGCGTGATACCATAAAACACGTTTCTCCGTTAATACTAGATAAATTATACTATATTTTTGTGAACATTTCAAGAGTTTTATAAAGCGAAATCATCTTTTGTACATTTTAAACAAATATAATATTACATACTCAGCAAATTGTACACAAGCTTTTTTATGCCGCAGATAAAATTCATTTTCTTCACATCTTTGCAGGCGACTATCTTTCCCTCTAATATCACCTCGCCGCCCATGGTGTATCTTATTTCTCCCGCAGTTTCGCCATTTTTCACAGGTGCGTCAAGCTTCTCCTCTGCCGTAAAATCGCACTCCACCATACGATATGTTCCCCTCGGTATAACTATAGGATAAAGCCCCTTGGGAGCAAGCTCCACAGAAAGCTCCTCTCCTCCGCACACCACAGTTTCCTTTACCATATCCTCAGGAAGTTCAGGGGTGTATATCTCATATGTATCGAACGCCAAGTTCAGAAGTTTCTTCGCCTCAGCATTCATATCCTCCTGCGAATCGCAGCCGTTAAGCACTACGCATACTGACATATCCCCTTTTTCAGCCGTTGCCGCAATACAGCTCCCAGCCTTTTCACTTCCCCACGCTTTCATGCCTGTTACGCCCTTGTAAGTACGCACAAGCCTATTAAGATTTACAAGCTCCGCCTTGCCGTCTCTCACAGTGTCAAGCCAGCAGGTAAGGTAAGGAGTGAGATTTTTGTATTTTGCAAGTTCCGAACAAAGCAAAGCCGTGTCCTTTGCTGTTGTAACATTGCCCTCTCCCATGCCAGTACAATCAGTGTAAACAGTGCCATTCATGCCAAGCATTTTCGCACGGCTGTTCATAAGCTCCACCGCCTTGTCTGCCGAGCCTGCCACCTTTTCCGCAAGCGCCGCACAGCCGTCGTTTGCATTGCCTGCCGACACTGATTTTATAAGCTCCTCCACAGATATCTTCTCTCCCTTGTCAAGCCATATCTGGCTTCCCTGCTGAGAGTTGGCATACTCCGACACCACTGACGTGTCGCTCATGGAAAGCTCACCGCTGTCTATCTTTTCTGCTGTGAGCAAAAGCACCATGAGCTTCGCATAGTGACCGCACTCACACTGTACCTGCGGCTCTTTCTCAAAAAGCACCCTGCCTGTGGTCATCTCCGTCACCACTGCAGACCTAGCCGTAAGCCCCTCTATGATATCGCTCACCGCCACAGTGTCCGCAGGCACAAAGTCCTCCGCTGACAGCGCACCTGCTTTTTCTTTCCCCTCCGCCAGCGAACACACCATAAACACTGCCACCGCCGCACATAACACTGCCGAGCATATTTTCCTTAATATTTTCACATTTTCCACCTCTCACATATACTATTTTTATATTTATATTCACCCTGTCCCGAAATTAGCATTATGTCCCGAAAAGTTTCAGGAAACTCATTTGTAAATAGTTGCAGGAATTTGTTAAATAACTGTTACAACTCTTGAAATAAATATGGGAGTGTGCTATAATGTATTCTATAGAAATGTATATTTTATAAGCGAAATATTTATATGAGGTGATTTAACAATGACAGAAATGGAACTTTACAAGCTTTGGTGTGAAAAGGCTGTTGACGATCCTGATCTCCAGACAGAACTCAAATCTATCGAGGGCGACGAGGCTGCGATCCAGGACAGATTTTACAGAGATCTTGAATTTGGCACAGGCGGACTCAGAGGAGTTATCGGTGCAGGCGCATACAGACTTAATGTTTACACTATCAGACGTGCAACACAGGGTCTTGCAGACTATGTAAACGGCGCATTTGAAAACGGCAGCGTAGCTATCGCATATGACAGCCGTATCAAGTCTGACAAGTTCGCAAAGGAAGCTGCTGCGGTTCTGGCTGCAAACGGCATAAAGGTATACATCTATTCAGAGCTTATGCCGACTCCAATGCTTTCTTGGGCTGTAAGAGAGCTTAAATGTCAGGCAGGTATCGTTATAACTGCATCACACAATCCTGCAAAGTACAATGGTTACAAGGTTTACGGCGAGGACGGCTGTCAGATCACACTCGATGTTGCAAACACAGTTATCGGCAAGATCAACGCAGTTGAGATGTTCGGCGGTGCAAAGGTAATGGACTTTGAGGACGGTATCAAGTCAGGCAAGATCGAATACATCAAGCAGGAAGTTATCGACAAGTATCTTGACAAGGTAGCACAGCAGGGCGTACATACTGACCTCGTAGCAGACAGCGGTCTGAAGGTAGTATACACACCGCTCAACGGCACAGGAAACAAGCCTGTAAGAGCTATCCTTAAGAAGATAGGCATAAAGGAAGTAACAGTAGTACCTGAGCAGGAAAATCCTGACGGAAACTTCCCTACCTGTCCATTCCCTAACCCTGAGATAAAGGAAGCCCTTGCAAAGGGACTTGAGCTTTGCAAGACAGTAAAGCCTGATCTTCTTCTTGCAACAGACCCAGACTGTGACAGAGTTGGTATCGCAGTACCTGACCCAGAGGGCAACTATGTACTGTTCAGCGGAAACGAAGTAGGTGCAATGCTCCTCAAATATATTTGCCAGGAAAGAACAGCCCTTGGCACAATGCCAAAGAACCCTGTAGCTGTTAAGACTATCGTAACAACAGACATATGCAAGAAGATAGCAGCAGAGTACAATGTAGAGCTTAGAGAAGTTCTCACAGGCTTCAAGTTTATCGGCGAGCAGATCGGTTTCCTTGAGAAAGAGGGACAGGACGACAGATATATCTTCGGATTTGAAGAGAGTTATGGTTATCTTGCAGGCTCATATGTAAGAGATAAGGACGCAGTAGTAGGCTCAATGCTCATTTGTGAAATGGCAGCATTCTACAGAACAAAGGGCATTTCACTGCTTCAGGCAAGAGAAGATATGTACAAGAAGTACGGAAACTATCTCCACAGCCAGAAGTCATTCCAGTGCGAGGGTGCAAGCGGAATGGAGAGAATGAAGGAGATCATGACAGATCTGAGAGCTAATCCACCTAAGGCTATTGGCGGACTCAAGGTAGTAGACATAGCAGATTATCTTGCATCTGAGGAAACAAACCTTGAAACAGGCGCAAAGACAGTTCTTACACTTCCAAAGTCAGATGTTATCGCATTCAAGCTTGAGCAGGGTGCAAGTGTAATAATCAGACCTTCCGGCACAGAGCCAAAGATCAAGGCATACTACACAACTATCGGCGACACAAGAGCTGATGCAGAAGCACAGGAAGAAAAGCTTATTGAAGATTTCAAGGGCATTCTTGGTTTCTAATAATTACTGAATATAGCGAAAGCAGGCGGTTTCCGCCTGCTTTTTTTCTGCGTTTTTTACCATAACTTCTGATAAACGCCAACCTCTACAATTCTAAATATAACGCTACTCCGCACCCACAGGCGAACTCTGTTCGCCCATACAGAGTTTCAGACAAATTCGCTGTGCCGCAAAATCGCTACGCTCTTTGCGGATTTTACGTTGTGCTATGGGATAGAAAAAGCGGTGCAGAGTTTTTTTACTCCGACACCGCTTTGATTTTGCTTTTAGTTTGTTTTTCTTCTATTGCTTTTCTGCACCGCTTTTGTAGGCTTGCGCCTATTGAGGCTCTGCCTCAAACTCCGACAGGGCTTTGCCCTGTACCCACAATGGGTTTCACCCCTTGACCCTGACCAGGGGCGTGCCCCTGGACCTTTTGCTCGCTACGCTCGGTGTTGACTTTTACTTTATGCTTGTGATTTACTCGGTTTGGCTATGCCATTCCTCACTCCTCACTTCTCACTTTAACCGAGAAGTTTATCCGCAATGGAATCCAGCCAGCCGCCCTCGACTTCTTCTATCTCACCGTTATCGCAAGCTTTCGCAAACTTCGGGTCTATAGGCATTTTCGCCACAGCGTCGATACCAAACTTCACTGCCGCTTCGTCCACATGGCTCTCACCATAGATATTATGCTTCTTTCCACAATCAGGACACTCAAAATATGACATATTCTCCACTATTCCAAGCACCGGTACTTTCATCATATCCGCCATATGCACCGCTTTCTCGACTATCATGGAAACCAATTCCTGTGGCGATGTGACGATAACTATGCCGTCAACCTTAATGGATTGAAAAACTGTCAGCGGCACATCACCTGTTCCTGGTGGCATATCTATAAACATCACGTCAACGTCGTTCCATGCCACATCTGTCCAAAACTGCTTCACTGCGCCTGCAATAACAGGGCCACGCCATACAACAGGGTCAGTTTCATTTTCAAGAAGCAGATTAAGGCTCATTATCTCAATACCGGTCTTGCTCACCGCAGGGATAATGCCATACATATTGGTATTAGCTCTCTCGTGGATATTAAACGCTGTCGGTATAGACGGGCCTGTTATGTCAGCGTCCAGCACAGCGGTCTTAAAACCACGTCTTTGTGCCGTTACTGCAAGCATACTCGTTACCAAAGACTTGCCTACGCCACCCTTTCCACTCATTACTGCATATACCTTTTTCACAGAGCTCGCAGCATTAAGCTCCTCTTTCAAGCTCTTTTTATCAGAGCATTTTGAAGCACAGTTTTCGCAATCATGTGTGCAGCCTTCGCTCATAGAATCATTCCTTTCAAGGCATTTACGCCTTTATTTACTATGTTAAGTATATCACTTTGACCGTGAAAAGTCAACCAATACTGACTTTTCACCCAAAGCACTGCTGCCGCATAAAATAAAACAGCCCTGCACCTTGTAACAAAATAGATACTTTGGTATAATACCCCGATAATAAGGCAATAATAGGAACAAGCAGGAGCAAAAGCCTGCAAATCAAGGCGAAAGCCCATAGAATAGGAGTGTTTACAAGTGACTGTACACAGGGGCGATATATATTATGCAGATCTCAGCCCAGTGGTAGGCTCAGAGCAAGGCGGTATGCGACCGGTGCTGATAGTACAAAATGACATAGGCAATAAGCATTCACCCACAGTGATAGCAGCGGCAATAACGAGCCGCCTTGATAAAGCGAAACTGCCGACACATATAGAAGTTGGCGGCGGCACCTGCGGACTAGCGAAAGATTCCGTGGTATTGTTGGAACAGATCCGTACATTGGACAAGAAAAGGCTAAAGGAGAAAATGGGAACACTTGACGTAAGCTCCATGTCCGCAGTAAATTCGGCATTATCAATAAGCTTTGGATTAAAACTCTAATTAAATGAGGAATGAGGAGTGAGGACTGAGGAATGGCATAGCCAAACCGAGTAAATCACAAGCACTAAATAAAGAACAAAAGATAAAGCGGTGTCGGAGTGAAAACTCTGCACCGCTTTTCTATCCCCAAAAAATCCGTAGGGACGGTCAAAAACCGCCCTTCTAAAAATCATATCAAACCTATCCGAGAATATCAGAGTGTAGCAATAATAATTCCTCACTCCTAACTCCTAGCTCCTCACTAACCACGACCCTGTGAAAAGGCAGATTGTAAGCCGCATAATCAGTTATGCCCTTGCCCTGATTAGGATTAGCCTTTGAGTAAACAGCGTCACAACAGAATAATACAACAAGTATCACGCACGCCGCAAACCTTGCCTTGAATGGTATCTTCTTCAAAAGATCATCAAAAAACGGTGCCATGATGTATATTCCTGCACAGCCTGCAAAGCCAAATATCAACGCTCCCTCAAGACATATCCTGCCATTGATGTTGCAGAAATATCCCGTGTAATCCCAATATTTCATGTGCTTGAACGTTTCAAGATACCAGCTCGTTACGTATTCGACCACCGAGCATAACCCCACAACAAGGAAAAAAGTCGCCACATGGTGGTCTATGAACCGCTTCAGCAGTATGATACCGCACACACCGCCAAAACCATATATAGGAAGCCATGGACCAAACATGGTTCCTCGATTGACGAAAACTCCGTCCTCAACGATGTGTATGCCCACTTCCCATATCCAGCCTATAAATGCGAATATGAAAAACAGCAGTATATACGTCATTAGTGTATAGTTTCTGTGATAGTCACGGTGAACTATAGTCTTGTTGGCAAATCGGCTGAAATGCGCCTTTCTGTCTACCGCAAGACCGGGGTATTGCTCAAATTCCCGCAGATCGTCAAGCGTCAGCGTTCTCTCCATTATTCACCGCCCCCATTCTCATTATTTTCAGGCACTTTTATCGTGCATATCGGTATGCTTCTAACAATGTCAGGATTTTCGCCCTTTTGTGCAGCTTCCTCAGCCATAAGCTCTTCCAGAAGGTCAAGGTCAAGCAGCTTGTCATTAAGCTCCTCATAGCCCTCTATCTTGTTCTTGATAGCCTCACGCCTTAGCTGTAAATACACCTCTGCGTCTATTGCAGTTGTGTATGGGTTAGACCAGAATACTCCCACCGCACCGAAAGATATGCTCGAAAGCAGTGTCCAGCCTATCATAGAAAGATCCACCTTGAAAAGCTGCCACTTGTATCCCCTAGTCATGGCGATAGAAAGCTTTATTGCCTTTCTCGTCTTGATGTTAGGGTTTTCCGCACATATGAACGGCACCATTGAATAGGCATAATGTTTTATAGGATATCCCACGATAGTAAATGCCCATAAGGTCTGATATATGCTGGTTACAAACATAGTCCTTGCGGGGTGAAGCGTTCTCTCGCGGAAAAGAAAGCCTAGTCTGCCTATCTTCGTTTTCTTGTATGTGTGATTTTCAAGGAAAAATCTTCTCTCACATACCCAAAGCACATTCACTATGAATATGGTGAACATCAACTGGAAAATAAAATACACGAATGAAACTATAGTATCCCATGTGGATTTTTTTCCTAAAACATTCATTATCGCCGTAAGCAATGAAAACTGATAGGAATTAGAGTTTGTTGCACTGTCAAAATAAACCGAAGCAGAGGCTGTAAAATTATTGAGCCTGTCATTAAGATAGGTCTGTGCCTTTTCCTTTGCATTTCGGCTAAAAGAAAAAGCGTCTGCCAGTGCTTCCAGATTAGAAGTGTCGTTTGATGAACCAAAGAACGTGACTTCCTTTGAATTTAGCCCGTCAACTCCGTTTTTTTTATAAGCGTCCAGCCACTTTTTTACAGCGTCAGGATTGTCTATCTGCCACTTGTCACTGACCTGCTCTGCCGTAAGATCATTTTTAACCATATCCTCAATGATCTCTTCCTTATCTTCGGCGTCATATTTAAGATCAGCAACGTGAGAATTATCATAGCTTGACACATTCTGCGTGGTCGAGCCATATTCTCCTGCAATAAATACCATTATGAAGCACACTGCTATGCAGGCGATATAATTTCGCTTCACCCTGCCTTTAGCCGAATGCTTTATTTTTTTTCGGTCAAGCTTTATGACCACCGGCATATCTTCATTTTTCTTCATTTAAAACTATGCCCCCGACGGGACATATCCTCCCTTCACACATACCACTTAACAAAACACTACATAATCAACAATAAATCGACTATTTAATTATATCTTTTTTTTGTGAATATGTCAACGATTTTGAGATCAAAACAAGCTTATTTTAAGATAGTTTTAAGTTTACGTTTAAAATGCCAAACTTTTTTTGCATATTTTCATCTGCAATGTAGAAAATAACATCAAATGACGATATTCATCAATAGGAGTGATAAAATGAAAGCCACTAAGCTTATGAAAACCTCACCCTCTGTCATCTCTTTCGCAGCCATAGGCGGCAAGAAAGAAAACGAAGGACCTTTGGGCGACTATTTTGACAAAATAAATGACGATCCCTATTTATCCACAGATAGCTTTGAAAAGGGCGAAAGTCAGCTTCAAAAGCAGGCAGTGCTTCACGCTTTGGATAAAGCCGCCCTCTCTCCCGAGGATATAGACGTGCTTTTCGGCGGTGACCTGCTAAATCAGTGTGTCGGCACTACCTATGGAGTAAGAGCCTTTGAAATGCCCTTTCTCGGCATTTACGGAGCCTGCTCCACCATGGCGGAGGGACTTCTCCTCGCCTCTCTTTTCGTTGACAACGACCTGGCAAAAAAAGCAATGGCGGTCACATCTTCCCACTTCTGCACCGCTGAAAGACAGTACCGCTTTCCCCTCAACTACGGTGGACAGCGTACTCCCACATCTCAGTGGACAGCCACAGCCTCAGGCTCATTGGTGGTTGCCCCCTCGGACAAGCCCCCCTACATCAGGGGCTGTACTATCGGAAAAATAGTTGACTTGGGCGTGAGCGACGCCAACAACATGGGTGCAGCCATGGCACCTGCAGCCTTTTCCACCATAAGCACATTTTTCACCGACACAGGCATGACCCCCTCCGACTTCGATTATATCGTCACAGGCGACCTTGGCAAAGTTGGAAGCCGTATTCTCTGTGAGCTTTTCGAGCGTGAAAATATAAATATCCGTGACAATCATAAAGATTGCGGTATGATGCTCTATGACTTTGACGAGCAGGATATCCACGCAGGGGGAAGCGGCTGTGGCTGTGCAGGAAGCGTTCTGTGCGGCTATTTTCTCCCGAAGCTCCGTGCAGGTGAAATAAAAAATATCCTCTTTGCTGCCACGGGTGCGCTAATGTCACCAACAGTAAATCAGCAAGGGGAATCTATCCCCTCTATCTCACATCTCGTGTGGCTGTCAGGGGAAAAAGATATGAAAGGAGCAAACTAATGGACTATCTATGGGCTTTTCTTATAGGAGGTCTTTTTTGTGCCATAGGACAGGTGCTTATGGACTTCACAAAACTGACCCCCGCACGAATACTGGTGGCATACGTCACAGGCGGCGTGCTTCTAGGTGCGCTGGGACTTTATAAGCCACTTATAGACCTCTCAGGCTGTGGCGCAACTGTCCCTCTCACGGGCTTCGGCTATCTTCTCTATAACGGTGTCCGTGAACAGATAGATAAAATAGGCTTCCTAGGCATTTTCACAGGGGGACTTACCGCCTCCGCCGCAGGCATAACTGCAGCCATGACATTCGCCTTTATCTTTTCGCTTTTCTTTAAAAGCTCGGCAAAAGAATAGTTTTATCTTGACAAACCCCAAACCCAGTGGTATTATAAAGATATGTAAATTGGGGGTGCAGAATAATGTACAAACAGATATATCCCGTCATAGGCGACGAAAAAAACCTGCCCTTTTATGTGGTAGGTCTGGGACTTGAAAGCTGGCAGTTTCCAATAAAACGTGCAGATGGCTACGAGTACCCACAAATATTTTTGTCACGCTCAGGGGAGGGCGAGGTCATAATAAACGGAGAAACCACAAAAATACCGCCCGATACTGTTTTCTATATCCCCCCATTCTGTCCTCATGAGTATCATGCGCTAAGCGATGCGTGGTATCTGGATTGGATAGCCTTTTCCGGCTCACAGGTCATTCCCCTCTTGGAGCAGTGGAAGCTTAATAAGTTCACCGCCATTCAAGGGGTAGATATGGACAGATTACGCCGTATCATAACACGCATCTATTATACTCTGAAAAGTGATAAGCTTTATGGCAATCATTACGCTTCAGCACAGCTTTACGACTTTCTTATAGAATATCGTAAAATAGCTGATAACAGGCTCTCGTCATTTTATACCGCACAATCTGTTGCCCTGGCAGACGTATTGCAGTATATTGAAGAGCATTATCCGGAGCAAATAAAGCTTAACGAGCTTGCAAAAATCGCAGGAGTATCCGAGCAGCACTTATGCAGACTTTTTAAGAAAAATTTTCAGCTCAGACCTATGGAGTATCTTGCGCAAGTAAGGGTACAGCACGCAAAGGATCTGCTTGTGTATTCCAACAAGACCATAGGCGAGATATCAGATGAAACGGGCTTTCAGGACGGATCTTATTTCTCCGTGGTATTCAAACGGTATGAAAATATGACTCCGGGAGAGTATCGAAGAATAAAGGTGTAGGCTAAGTGAGGAGTGAGGATTGGCATAGCCAAACCTAGCAAAGAGCCACTACCAAGTAGAAGAAACACAAACTAAAGCAAATAACAAAGCGGTGTCGGAGTAAAAAATCTGCACCGCTTTTACTATCTCATTTTACAACCCCACCACGCAAAGAGCGAAGCGATTTTGCGACGGTAGAATTTGCGAACAAAAAAAAGAGCGGTCAAAACCGCCCTTTTAAAATCATATAAAACCTATCCGAGAATATCAGAGTAAAAGCAAGAATAATTCCTAACTCCTCACTACTTAGAAAGCAGCTTCTTTATTCTCTCCATAGCCTCAACAGTTCTGTCCTTATCACCAAAAGCAGTAAGTCTGAACCAGCCTTCGCCATTCTTGCCAAAACCTGCGCCAGGTGTGCCAACAACATTTGCATTCTCAAGAAGATAATCAAAGAACTCCCAAGAACCCATGTTGTTAGGGCATTTCAGCCAGATGTATGGCGAGTTCTTGCCGCCTGTGTACTTAATACCAAGCTCGTCAAGTGTGGAAGCCATTACCTTTGCGTTGTTCTGATAGTATTCAATGTTTGCTCTTGTCTGCTTCTGACCCTCCTCAGTGAATACAGCCGCAGCAGCACACTGAACAGGATATGATACACCGTTGAACTTTGAGCCTTCACGTCTGCCCCAAAGCTGAGCGATAGAAACTTCGCTGCCGTCAGATGCCTTAACAACAAGCTCGTGTGGGATAACTGTATATCCGCATCTCATACCTGTGAAGCCTGCTGTCTTTGAAAGTGAGCACATCTCGATAGCACATTCCTTTGCACCCTCAACAGCAAAAATACTTCTTGGTACGTCCTTTTCTGTAATGAATGCCTCGTATGCAGAATCATAAATGATGATAGCGTTGTTCTTCTTTGCATAGTCTATCCAAACTTTAAGCTGCTCCTTAGTGTAAACAGAACCCGTTGGATTGTTAGGTGAGCAAAGATAAATAATGTCGCACTTTACGTTCTCGTCAGGCATTGCCGCAAAGTTGTTCTCCTCGTTTGAATCAGCATAAATTACCTTTCTGCCGTTCATAAGGTTCGTGTCAACATAAACAGGATATGCAGGGTCTGTGATAAGCACTACATTGTCGTCACCGAAAATGTCAACAATGTTTCCGCAGTCAGACTTTGCACCGTCGTTTATCCTGATATCGTCAGCAGGAATGTCAACACCGAAGCTCTTGTAGTAGCCTGCAACAGCCTCTTTCAGGAAGTCATATCCTGCACCGCTGTCCTCATAGCCCTTGAATGTTTCCTTGACGCCCATTTCGTCAGCGCCCTTTTTCATTGCCTCAACAACGCACTTTGCGATAGGCTGAGTAACGTCGCCGATACCCATTCTGATAATGTCAGCCTCAGGGTGTGCCTCAGTGAAGGCCTTTACCTTCTTGGCAATGTTTATAAAAAGATAATTCTTTTCCAGCTTGAGAAAATTTTCGTTTATACTTGGCATAATTCCAACTCCTTTTCATTTTTGCGACCCGAAGTTTCACGGGTCAAACTTATAAAACGCACACAGCCGCAAAGCACATTCAAAACGCTCTGCGGCTGCCGCTTTTTTAACGCAGTGTCCGCTGCGAAATTTACATTACGATGTGACCTGAAAATACTGTTACAGCGTCGCCTGTAAGATATACAGCCTCGTCTGTGTATCTTATCTTAAGAGTGCCTCCCTTAAGTATAACAGATATCTCCTCGTCCTTTTTGCAGAATCCGTTAAGAACAGCCGCAACTGCTGCTGCACAAGCACCGGTGCCGCAAGCCCAAGTTTCGCCGGAGCCTCTCTCCCATACTCTCATCTTGAGTGTGTGGTCATCGATCACCTTGATAAACTCAGCGTTCACTCTCTCAGGGAATATCTTGTCATGCTCGAACTCAGGACCTACCTTGTCAATGTCAAGGCTGTCAACATTGTTCATGAATACAACAGCGTGTGGGTTGCCCATTGAAACGCAGGTGATGTTGTAGTCATTTCCTGCAATGTTCACCTTTCTGTCAACTACCCTGCCGTTCTCGTCAGGCTCAAGTTCAACAGGAACAAGGTGAGGAGCAAGAATAGCCTTGCCCATGTTTACAGTAGCACCGCTTACCTCACCGTAGTGACGGATAAGTGAAACTGTCATGATACCCGAAAGTGTTTCGATAGTCATTTCGTCCTTGTCAACAATGCCGTTATCTCTCATGAACTTAGCAACGCATCTGATACCGTTTCCGCACATCTTGCCTTCAGAACCGTCAAGATTGAACATTCTCATCTTAGCGTCTGCGACCTTTGAACGGCAGATAAGGATAACACCGTCACCGCCGATACCGAAGTGTCTGTCAGACAGATTGAGTGCCAGGCCCTCAGGATTGTCTATTCTCTGGTCAAAGCAGTTGAAGTAGATGTAGTCATTGCCGCAGCCCTGCATCTTAGTGAACTCAAATGTCTGCTTTTCAGTTCTCATGTTGTTGATATCAACTATCTCAGTAGTTGACTCAGTGTATTTACTTCTGATAGATGCCGCAATAGCGTTTGCAGTGTCGATAGAAGTCAGACAAGGAATGTTCCACTCAACAGTCTTTCTTCTTATCTTAACAGAATCTCTTGTAGGTATTCTTCCCTTTGAAGAAGTTGAGATAACATAAGCTATCTTTCCGCTCTCGATAAGTGTGAGAGTGTTGTTGTCCTCGTTCTCGTGTATCTTTGCCACTACCTCAGCGTCAATGCCGTGCTCGTGAAGCACCTTAGCAGTGCCGTTTGTAGCGTATATCTTAAATCCAAGGTCAGCGAACATCTTAGCTGTCTGTGGTATCTCGCCCTTGTCAGAATCTCTGACAGTGATGAATACTCCGCCCTTCTTGCCAAGCTTGTAGCCCGCAGCAGTAAGACCCTTATACAGTGACTCTTCAAGAGAATTAGAAACTGCAAGCACCTCACCTGTTGACTTCATCTCAGGTCCAAGGTGGTTGTCAACGCCGATAAGCTTCTCGAATGAGAATACAGGAACTTTAACGGCAACATATGGTGAATTTCTGTAAAGGCCAGTGCCGTAGCCCATGTCCTTGAGCTTTTCGCCCAGCATACACTTAGTTGCAAGGTCTACCATAGGAACGCCCGTTACCTTAGAGATATAAGGGATAGTTCTTGAAGAACGTGGGTTTACCTCGATAACATATATCTCGTCATGGTATGCAATATACTGAATATTTACAAGACCCTTTGTGTTAAGTGCGATAGCAAGCTTCTTTGAGCATTCGATAATTCTGTTTATCAAGCTGTCAGAAACATTCCATGCAGGATAAACCGCAATAGAGTCGCCTGAGTGGATACCTGTTCTCTCGATATGCTCCATGATACCAGGGATAAGAATATCCTCGCCGTCACAGATAGCGTCTATCTCAAGCTCAGTGCCCATAAGATACTTGTCTATAAGTACAGGGTTCTCTATTCCCTGGTCGAGAATGATAGCCATGTATTCCTTGATATCGTCATCGTTGAATGCGATTATCATGTTCTGTCCGCCGAGAACGTAAGAAGGTCTCATAAGAACAGGATAATGTATCTTATTTGCAACTTCAAGAGCCTCGTCACAAGTCATAACAGTGAAGCCCTGAGGTCTCTTTATTTTCAGCTGTTCAAGCAGCTCGTCAAATCTCTCTCTGTCCTCAGCAGCGTCGATAGCGTCAGGAGGAGTACCAAGAATGTTTACACCATGTTCAGCCATATGCTTTGTAAGCTTGATAGCAGTCTGTCCGCCGAATGCCACAACAACGCCGACAGGCTTCTCAACTCTGATGATGTTCATAACGTCCTCGTCGGTAAGAGGCTCGAAATAAAGTCTGTCAGCAGTATCAAAGTCAGTTGAAACTGTCTCAGGGTTGTTGTTTACGATAACAACGTCATATCCCTTTTCTTTCAAAGCCCATACGCAGTGAACAGACGCATAGTCGAACTCGATACCCTGACCTATTCTGATAGGACCTGAACCGAATACTATAACAGTCTTTCTGTCATGACCTCTGTTTGCAATGAACTCGCTTGCCTCGTCCTCGTTGTCATATGTTGAGTAGAAGTAAGGTGTCATAGCCGCAAACTCAGCCGCACAGGTATCAACCATTTTAAATACAGCATGAACAGGCTTTTCTATCTTCTTGCCGGTTATCTTCTCAATGACCTTATCAGTATAGCCTATCTTCTTAGCTTCAAGATAAGTTTCCTCGTTGAAGTCATTTTTGAGTGTCTTTTCCATGTCGATAAGCTTGCAGAGCTTGTAGAGAAACCACTCGTCTATCTTAGAGATGCTGTGTATCTCATCAACAGAAACGCCACGTCTGAGAGCCTCGTATACAACGAAAAGTCTTTCGTCTGTGCAGTCAGAAAGTCTGTCATGGATAGTCTTGTCATCAAGGTCAAGCATCTTAGGTGAGATAAGGCAGTCATGACCTATCTCAGCTCCTCTTACAGCCTTCATTATAGCCTGCTCAAAAGTTGAGCCGATTGCCATAACTTCACCAGTAGCCTTCATCTGTGTACCAAGCTCACGCTTAGCATAAACGAACTTGTCGAAAGGCCACTTAGGGAGCTTAACAACAACATAGTCAAGGGCAGGCTCAAAGCAAGCATAAGTCTTGCCTGTTACAGCATTCTTTATCTCGTCAAGAGTATATCCTATAGCTATCTGAGCTGCGACCTTAGCGATAGGATAACCGGTCGCCTTAGAAGCAAGTGCGGAAGAACGTGAAACTCTAGGGTTTACCTCGATAACAGCATACTCGAAGCTATCAGGGTTAAGAGCGAACTGACAGTTACAGCCACCCTCTACTTTAAGAGTATCGATTATCTTCAAAGCCGCAGAACGGAGCATCTGATATTCCTTATCAGCCAGCGTAACAGCAGGAGCGATAACGATAGAGTCGCCTGTGTGAACACCAACAGGGTCAAAGTTCTCCATTGAGCAAACCGTGATAACGTTGCCCTTAGCGTCTCTCATTACCTCGAACTCTATCTCTTTCCAGCCTGCGATACATTTCTCAACAAGCACCTGAGTGATAGGTGAAAGATAAAGACCATTTCTTGTGATCTCTTTCAGTTCTTCTTCATCATTAACTATACCGCCGCCTGTACCGCCAAGTGTAAAAGCAGGTCTGATGATAAGAGGATAACCGATACCAGGCTGATTAGCGAAGTCTACAGCGTCCTCAACAGTATTAACGACCTTTGAAGGGATACATGGCTGACCGATAGACTCCATAGTGTCCTTGAACATCTGTCTGTCCTCAGCCTTATCGATAGTTTCAGGGTTAGCACCAAGAAGCTTAACATTATACTTGTCAAGGAATCCCTCCTTAGCAAGCTGCATAGAAAGCGTAAGACCCGTCTGACCGCCAAGGGTAGAAAGCAGGCTGTCAGGGCGTTCTTTTTTGATAACTCTCTTAACAGTTTCAAGAGTAAGCGGCTCAATGTATATCTTGTCAGCCATAGCATTGTCCGTCATGATAGTAGCAGGGTTAGAGTTTATAAGAATAACCTCCAGACCCTCCTGCTTGAGCGCACGGCAAGCCTGTGTACCTGCATAGTCAAACTCAGCGGCCTGACCGATAACGATAGGACCCGAGCCGATAACGAGAACTCGCTTTATATCTTTATTTAAAGGCACTTAAATTCAATCCTTTCTGAAAAGTTTAGGGAAACACTGAAAGTGAGGAGTGAGGAGTGAGGAGTTATCCCTTCTCACACTCTCGAAAACCGCACCCAGCAGCCCTCTGTGTTAAAGCTTAACGACCTCAGTAAAACATAATGTAGGGGCGAACAGCGTTCGCCCGTTCACTATCACGACCGCCCCATATAAAAGCCGCTCGAATAATGAACACTACAATAGTCATATCAAACACATTCCGTCAGCCACGGGCGAACACTGTTCGCCCCTACTGTTGCAGAAACTGAGATCAATAATTTCTATACTTCAAAAAATCAGAGCTTACTTCTTGTTAGTGTCAATGAGCTCAATAAACTCATCAAACAAGAAGTCAGTATCATGCGGACCACCACAAGCCTCTGGGTGGAACTGTACAGAAAATGCAGGCTCGTTGAGATATCTGATACCCTCACAAGTGCCGTCATTGGCATTTACATAAAGCACCTTTGCTTCACCCTCAGGGAGCGAATCGTTTTCTACTGCATATCCATGGTTCTGTGATGTTATGTAAACTCTGCCTGTTTCAGTGTTCTCAGCAGGCTGGTTCGCACCTCTGTGACCATACTTCAGCTTGTGTGTCATCGCACCATGTGCAAGCGCCAAAAGCTGATGACCCAAACAAATTCCAAAAGTAGGTATCTTCATCTCAGAAAGCTTTTTAAGCTCCTCGATTATCTCCACATTCTCCGCAGGATCTCCAGGACCATTTGAAAGCATTATGCCGTCAGGTGCAAGCTCCTTTATCCTCTCTGCCTTTGTGTATGCAGGAACGACAGTTACCTCACAGCCCCTCTTAACAAGCTCTCTTCCAATGTTGTGCTTTGCACCAAAATCGTAAAGCACTACCTTTCTCTTGACCTCTCCCTCAGGCTCGAATGTCTTTTCCTCCGAGCAAGTCGTGTTCTTTACAGCCTCAACTATCGTGTAGTTCTTCAGATCTGTCAAGCCGAAGCTTGAACCCTCAGGAACGATCTTTCCGTTCATAACACCCGACTCACGAACTATTTTTGTGAGCTGACGAGTGTCGATACCGTAAAGACCAACGATGTTATGCTGCTTTAAAAAAGTGTCAAGATCACCCTCACAACGGAAGTTGCTAGGCTCTTGACACCAATCTCTAACAATATAAGCTTTAACATGAGGACATTCACTTTCAAAATCCTCAGGAATAACACCATAGTTACCAATTAACGGAAATGTCTGAACAACTATCTGTCCGTAGTAACTAGGGTCAGTAAGTGTTTCGAGATAGCCTGTCATAGCCGTAGTAAAAACAATTTCGCCAATAGCTTCGCCAGCTGCGCCGAAACTTTTACCCTCGAAAATAGTACCGTTCTCCAAAATCAGATACGCCTTCTGCACTATAAGCTCCTCCTTTTTCACGCAAATTTTTACGATTACTATTATAACACAACCGCCTGCCTTTGTAAAGGCTTTTAACACTTTTTTTAGTTTTTATTTTTCAGTGTAAAATAAAAAACGAGCAGACTGAAGTCCACTCGTAAAAACCTTATTCCGCAGCTGCAGATACAGCCTCGCTTTTCTGTTCACGCTCTCTGAAAATAAGTCCGAAAACAAACCTCACTATAGGGCCTGCAAAGAAAAGCTGCCAGCAAAGAGCCATAGGAAAATTCATAACCGTTGTTTCTAACCATACCGCAATAACTTCCCTGCCTGCGTCCTTAAAAAGCAGCGTAGCCGCAAGGCTCATGAGTGGGCACATAAAAATAACAGAGATAACAGATATGGCAAGCACAAGATGAAAAGGATTATCCTTTCTCACATCAACAATGCTGAAAGCCTTTTTCTTTGCTATCTTTCCCACAGCAAAAAAGTCAAGAACAAAAGCTATCGGAGCCATTATCACAAGCTCGTGAAAAGCCTTGAGAAATACGGCATTTGACATTCCGCCCATGTTGAGTGCAATGTTGTAGCATATCATGGCGTATACCATCACAAACACCATCAGCACCGTAAAAACTATCTCCTGAAACAAATTCTTTGGCATAAAAAAATCCTCCTTATGATATCAAACCTACAGCCCTTTCGCAGACGCTGTGTTGTTCGTTATCATTCAGAGAATGTGCGTTTCCAATATAAACCTGTCCTAACAATATTCTATTGCTGTATTCCTTACTTATTTATTTTACCATATTTTAAGCCTGCCGTCAATTATCCAAATATGCAGAATATTTTCAAAAACTTGTCGAGAAAAATATATACTTTTACACAAAAAAACGAGCAGACCGAAGTCCACTCGTCTAAAATACTATTTTCTCTTTTTCAACGCCGCTTTAAGCCCTCTCATGATAACATCTCTCGCCTTAACAGCGTCCTCCTTGTCAAGAGGCGGCGTGTCACCAAGAGGATAATCTATACCTAGCTGCTCATACTTCACCTTGCCCATAGTGTGGTAAGGCAGAACGTCAAGCGCTTTCAAAGTCTTGAGCTGTGAGATAAACTCACCCAGCCTGAAAAGATATTCTTCCTTGTCCGTGATACCCGGCACAACAACATGACGTATCCATATAGGCACACCATACTCCGACAAAAACTTTGCAAACGCAAGAATGTTGTCATTGTAATGCCCCGTAAGCTTCTTGTGTTCCTCACGGTCAATATGCTTGATATCCAGCATAACAAGGTCAGTGCATTTGCAAAGCCTTTCAAACTTTTCCGTGCTGTCAGGCGTAAAAGTGATGCCCGAGCTGTCAAGACAAGTGTGTATCCCCTTTTCCTTAGCCTTTTCAAAAAGCTCCGTAACAAAGTCTATTTGTACCAGAGGCTCACCGCCCGTGCAGGTAATTCCGCCGTTTTTCATGAACTCTTTTACCGAGTCATATTCCGCCAGCAGACTTTCAACCGTCCTCTTTGTACCAGTGCCTATCTTCCAAGTATCAGGATTGTGGCAGTAAAGACACCGCATAGGACAGCCCTGAAAGAAAATAACAAACCTTATCCCCGGTCCGTCCACCGTACCAAAGCTTTCCGTAGAATGTATAAATCCCTCCATGGGATATCCCTCCTTTTTTATTTCACATAAACGCACGCCCGTTCAGCCTGCACAAACCATTCTGTAGGGGACGGCGCCCTCGACGTCCCGTTTCTGCTCGCTCACAAATTTATATCACCGCACACCTATCCACAAAAAGTAACAAACGAGCGGCAGCTCTCATCCACATAAAACAAGATGTTCCATGTAAGACGACGCCGACCGCCCGTGTGCATATTATCCGCAAAGAAACTCATTCTATGCGGCAAAGCTCAAATTAAAGGCTCTTGTGGAACGTTCTTGAAATAACGTCGTCCTGCTGCTCCTTAGTAAGTTTTACAAAATTTACAGCGTAGCCTGAAACTCTGATAGTGAGCTGTGGATACTTCTCAGGGTGAGCCTGAGCGTCCAGAAGAGTTTCTCTGTTAAGTACATTTACATTAAGGTGATGACCGCCTTTTTCAGCATATCCGTCAAGAAGTCCGATAAGGTTGTCTATCTGTGCCTCTGTTGGTTCAAAGTTTGCCATTGTATTACATTCCTTTCTTAGTATTTATGGAAAACAAGTGGAAAACGAACCTCCGCCGTTTTCTAAAATAGGGAGTTAATCTTCATCTCTGTCAACAGCGTCCTCTTCTGTAGGCTGACAGCAAGCCGTCTTGCCGTCACCGCCACAATCGGAAGTGCTGTAAGTTTTAACGTTCAGACCTTCTTCAGTTTCGTCAATGTCTATCGTAAGATGACCCTGACCGCCCATCATAAGTCTGTCAATGACGTCAACAAGCTCGTTTACCTGAGCCTCGTCCTCGTCCTTTTTAACATTAAACCCCATCTTCGTTAAGCTCCTTAGCTATGCTTTCGATATCAAGGTCGCCCATGAATACCTTGTCGTCCTTGCCAAGAGCGTCAGGAATGATAGAGAATGTGTTTGAGATACCGTCCTGAGCGTGTCTGAATGGCAGCTTAGCAACTGAAGAAAGTGATGCAGATGCACCGTGAGTATCTCTGCCGTGCATTGGGTTAGCACCAGGAGCAAGAGGCACACCGATCTTTCTTCCGTCAGGTGTAGAACCAGTCTTCTTACCATAAACAACGTTAGATGTGATAGTAAGGATAGACATTGTAGGAACACCATCTCTGTATGTGTGGTGCTTTCTGATCTTGTCCATAAATGTTCTAACGAGGTCAACTGCGATCTTGTCAACTCTCTCGTCGTTGTTGCCATACTTAGGGAAATCGCCCTCAACTTCGTAATCTGTAACGATTCCGTCCTCATCTCTGATGCACTTTACCTTAGCGTACTTGATAGCAGAAAGTGAGTCAGCAACAACTGACAGACCAGCGATACCAGTAGCGAAGTATCTCTTAACATCTCTGTCATGAAGAGCCATCTGAACTCTCTCATAAGAATACTTGTCGTGCATATAGTGGATAACGTTCAGTGTATTTACATACAGACCAGCCAGCCACTCCATCATATCGTCATACTTAGCCATTACATCATCATAATCGAGGTAATCGCCTGTAACTGGACGATACTTAGGACCAACCTGTATCTTAAGTCTTTCGTCAACACCGCCGTTGATAGCATAAAGCAAGCACTTAGCAAGGTTAGCTCTTGCACCGAAGAACTGCATTTCCTTACCGATCCTCATTGAAGATACACAGCAAGCGATAGCGTAGTCATCGCCGTGTGTAACTCTCATAAGGTCGTCGTTCTCGTACTGGATAGCAGAAGTCTTGATAGAAGTCTTAGCACAGAACTTCTTGAAGTTTAAAGGAAGCTTTGTGCTCCACAGAACTGTCATGTTTGGCTCTGGTGCAGGACCAAGGTTCTCAAGTGTGTGGAGATATCTGAATGAAGTCTTTGTTACCATTGGAACGCCGTCGATAGAAACACCGCCGATAGACTCTGTTACCCAAGTTGGGTCGCCTGAGAACAGTGAGTTATACTCAGGTGTTCTAGCGAACTTAACAAGTCTGAGCTTCATGATGAAGTGGTCAACAAGCTCCTGAGCCTCCTGCTCTGTGAGGATACCTCTGTCCATATCTCTCTTGATGTATATATCAATAAATGTAGAAGTTCTGCCAAGTGACATAGCAGCACCGTTCTGCTCCTTAACAGCAGCAAGGTAGCCGAAGTACAGCCACTGGATAGCTTCCTTAGCGTTCTTAGCAGGACGAGAGATATCGTAGCCGTAGATCTCGCCAAGCTTCTTGAGTTCGCCAAGGGCTCTGATCTGCTCAGAAAGCTCTTCTCTGAGTCTGATGTTCTTAGAAGTCATTCTTACCAGTGAAGTAGCAAGCTGATCCTTCTTGTCCTCAACGAGATAGTCTATACCATAAAGAGCAACTCTTCTGTAGTCGCCTATGATTCTTCCTCTGCCGTAAGCGTCTGGAAGACCTGTGATGATAGCAGCGTGTCTGGCAAGCTTCATCTCAGGTGTGTAAGCGTCAAAAACGCCCTGATTGTGAGTTTTTCTATATTCAGTAAAGATCTTTACAACTTCAGGATCAACTGTGTAGCCGTTCTGCTCGCAAGCATTCATAGCCATTCTGATACCGCCGAAAGGCTGAAGAGAACGCTTGAAAGGCTTGTCAGTCTGGAAACCAACGATCTTTTCAAGATCCTTGTTAAGGTAACCAGGGCCGTGTGAGGTGATAGTAGAAACGATCTTAGTGTCCATATCGAGAACACCGCCGGCTTCTCTCTCCTTCTTTGAAAGCTCCATTACCTGTTCCCAGAGCTTAGTAGTTGCTTCTGTAGGGCCTGTAAGGAAGCTGTCGTCACCGTCATATGGTGTGAAGTTCTTCTGGATAAAATCACGAAGATTGATAGAAGTGTTTGACCATCTGCCGGGCTTAAAGCCTTCCCATTCGTCATAAAACTGTCTTTCCATTTTATACTCTCCTGACATAAGATTTCGGGCAGCACATATTACCTCAATATTCAGTATTGCATACCTATTAATAATACTACCGCTCGTATGTTAAAATAATAACATACTTCAAAATCAAAGTCAAGTCACATTCAGAAATATTACTCTTACGCCATACTTCTTTCATATGTTAGAATCGGTTACCCAATTCACGGAAAATTATTTGAATAAAAAAGTGATCGCCTACAAAAAGCTCAAACATTTTTTGCAACAAAAGCGGTGCAGAGTATTCCACTCCACACCGCTTTGTAATTGATTTTTTTGCAATTCTTCTATTGCTTTTCTGCACCGCTTAGTAAGCTTGTTCCTATTAAGGCTCTCTCCGCAGACATTTTGCTCGCTTCACTCGTGGATGTTTTTACTTTGGGTTGGTGATTTGCTCGGTATGGCGCTGCCATTCCTCACTCCTCACTCCTCACTTAAAAACTACGCTCTCTCGACTTTGAGCAGATTTGTCGTTCCGCTCATTCCAAGCGGTACTCCTGCTGTAATAACGACAAGGTCGCCCTTCTTCAGATAGCCAAGCTCCACAGAACGCTCCAGAGCGTGTCTGATGAGTTCGTCAGTGTTTGTTTTCTCTTCGATAACGCCTGCTCTGATACCCCATGAAAGGCTGAGCTGATGATATGTTGTATCGTCAGTTGTAAGTGCGATTATAGGACAGTTCGGACGGAATTTTGAAAGCGTTCTTGCTGTTGTTCCGCCCTTTGTAACTGTCAGGATCGCTACAGCATTAAGGTCATGGGCAGTTGTAACAGTAGCGTGTGAGATAGCGTCAGTGATAGATGAATTTCTCTCATCTGCTCTTTTCTTGAAACGTGAGATATAGTCGATATCCTTTTCGGTCGTTTCTGCGATAAGGCTCATAGTCTTGACAGCCTCAACAGGATATTTACCTGCGGCAGTTTCCCCTGAAAGCATTATAGCAGACGAGCCGTCATATATAGCGTTTGCAACGTCGGTTATCTCGGCTCTTGTAGGACGTGCGTTTGTTATCATAGACTCCAGCATCTGAGTTGCTGTGATAACGTTCTTGCCTGCGTTGTAGGCTTTTCTGATAAGCTCTTTCTGTATAGCAGGTATCTGCTCGAAAGGTATCTCAACGCCCATATCTCCTCTTGCTACCATTATTCCGTCAGCAGCGTCAAGGATCTCGTCGATGTTGGCAACACCCTGAGCGTTTTCTATCTTAGCGATAATTCTAGGATTGAACCAGCCAAGGCTCTGGGTAAATTTTCTAAGATAAATAACGTCAGCGCCTGTTCTTACGAATGAAGCTGCGATATAGTCAAATCCCATTTTTGCGCCAAATTCAAGGTCAGCCATATCAGCGTCAGAGATATAAGGCATAGAAAGGTTTACGTCAGGAACGTTGATACCCTTGTGGTCGGAAACAACTCCGCCGTGGATAACTTCGCAGACGATATCGGTGTTGTCAACTCTGGTAGCTTTCAGCTCGATATTTCCGTCATTAATAAGTATTCTAGTGCCTACAGAAACGTCCTTTGGAAGCTGTGGGAATGTGATAGAGCAGATAGTTTCATCACCCTCCACTTCTCTTGTGGTAAGTGTGAATGTATCGCCGTCCTTGATAGTAACAGGCTTGTGATCCTTAAAGTTTTTAAGTCTTACCTCAGGTCCTTTTGTATCAAGAAGAGTTGCAATATTAACGCCAAGTTCTTCCCTTAGCTTGCATACAGTTTCAAAACGAGCCTTATGAACACTGTGGTCAGAGTGTGAGAAATTGAATCTCGCAACGTCCATGCCGTTTTTCATAAGCTCACGCATAATGTTTTCGTCATCTGTGGAAGGTCCGATAGTGCATACGATCTTAGTTTTTTTCATTTTTACTCTCCTAACATACATTACTATTTCAACGCATTAGCGTTTTAATCCAAAAAAACAAAGCTTTTTCATTTATTATAACCGATTTTAACTTAATCGTCAATAGCACAATGTATAATTTGTGTAAAATCGAAAAACAAAATCATACATTTTTCAAAACAAAAAACGGACGATCTTAATAACCGCCCGTTGAACATCTTATCTTCCGAAGCAATCCTCGCAAAGCTCACGAAGATCCTTTGCCGCCTTTTCAATATCAGGCTGAGAAACCACCGCAGAAACTACCGCAGCGCCGTCAATACCCATACCCTTAAAGTTCGGCACAGTTTTTTGATTAACTCCGCCTATTATTACGATAGGAATATCCACAGCGGCTCTTATTTCTACAAGTTGTTCCTTTGTGACAGCTCTTGCGTCTGTCTTTGTGTTGGTGGCATACATTGCACCAACGCCAAGGTAATCTGCACCGTCTACCTGTGCTTTTTTAGCTTCTTCAAGAGTTGCCGCAGAAATACCTATTATCTTGTCCTCACCGAGGATTTTTCTTGCAACTGCACATGGCATATCGCTCTGTCCCAGATGAACGCCTGCACAGTCAACAGCCTGTGCGATATCCAGTCTGTCGTTGATGATAAGCGGCACATTGTATTTGTCCGTTATCTTTTTTACTCTAACTGCAAGCTCATAGAACTCTCTTGAAGTGCAGTCCTTTTCTCTTAGCTGGATAACTGTACAGCCGCCTTTTACGCCCTCCTCTACCGACTGCTCGATAGTTTCGCAGGACATAAGTCCACGGTCAGTGCAGAGATAAAGCGTGTAGTCAATTTTCGATTTGTCCATTTTTTTACCCTCTTATCTTTTATCATAAAATAACTTCCATACCTGTCTTGTATGGCTTCAGCCCTGCTTTTTCGTAAAATTTTCTTGCCGATGGATTACACTCCCACACGTTGAGAGTAACATTATAACAGCCCTGCTCCTTAGCGAATTTCTTCACCGCCTCGTAAAGCACCGAGCCGATATGCTGACCTCTGCAATTTTCATCAACGCACAGATCGTCGATATACAAAGTCTTTATATCCGTGAGAACATTGTCGCCCTTATGCTCCTGAAACACACAAAAAGCGTAGCCCTTCATCACATCATTTTCATCAACTGCGGCAAATATAGGCTTAGTTTTATCCTTGAGCATATCTTTAAGCTCGTTATCAGTATACTTTTTCGCACCCTCTTTAAAAAGGTCAGGTCTGCCCTGCTGATGAACTCTCTCTACCTGATAGAGCAGGCTGTTCATTTGCGGTATATCCTTTTCACAAGCAAATCTTACGGTCATTTTTCATTCTCCTTTGTATGAAAAAGTATAATATGCAATGCAAACGGACGAACACTGTTCGCCCCTGCAAGCAACATCACCACATAAAATTTAGTGGCATCACATTGATATGATACCACTAGATCTGAAATATTGCAATACTAAACTTCTTCTATCTTAGCCTTAGCCGCAAATACCTGACTATTCATTTTGCTGATTGCGTCAATGATAGAAATATGGAAGCTTCCTGAGCCTATCTCTCCAGCATTTTCATATGCGAACTCGCCTGCTATGCCCATGCTTGCAATGCCTGTTACAGCGGCGGTATACATATCGTCGCAAGCACCTGCAAATGAGCCTACAAGTCCTGTTGTCATACAGCCTGTGCCTGTTACCTTTGAAAGATATGGGTGACCGTTTGATATCCTTGCGACTCTTTTTCCGTCTGTTATTGTATCCACCGCACCTGTGATAGCTGCAACGCAGTTATACTTAGCGGCTGTTTTTTTCGCAACGGAAACAGGGTCGTTTTTCTCGTCAGCTTCCGAGGTGTCAACACCCTTTGTGGAAACTTCTAGTCCTGCAAGATATGACATTTCAGAAAGATTTCCTCTGAGTATGCTTATTTTCACATTTTCAAGTATACGCTTTGCAGTTTCATTTCTGAAATTTGATGCGCCTGCTCCAACCGGGTCAAAAACCACAGGAACGCCAAGCTCGTTGGCTTTCTTTCCAGCAGCTACCATTGACTCGACCGTTCTTGCATTGAGAGTACCCATGTTTATAACGAGAGCCTTTGAGATAGAAGTTATATCTGCTGCTTCTGCGATATCGTCTGCCATGATAGGTGAAGCGCCAATGGCGAGAATGCAGTTTGCAACGTCATTTACAGTAACATAATTTGTGATACAATGCACCAAAGGGCATATATCTCTTACCTTGTCTGCTGCTTTCGCACAGCTTTCAATTATAGTGCCCATTATGCTCTTACCTCCTTTGAGAAGCCAAGGAAATTATCAAATACTTTTGCCTTTTTAAGAGCTGTAACGATAACGATAGCAAGAACTGTACCGCCTGCACAGCTTACAAAGAAAGGCAGGATATATACTGTTATTGCTGCAGCTGGTGCGCCAACGAGAAATCTTGCAACAGGGTATGCCAGAAGTCCACCGAGGACTGACGTGCCGAAAAGCTCGCCGACATAAGCGGCAGGGAGCTTCTTTATGTACTTATAAAGCATACCTGCAACGAATGCGCCAACCATTGAGCCTGGGAACGCAAGGAGAGAGCCAAGTCCCAGAAGATTTCTGAGAAGTGCGGCTGTGAAGCCAACGCCCACTGCCCACGCAGGTCCAAGGAAAACTGCACCGATTATGTTTACAAGGTGCTGAACAGGTGCGCACTTTGAAGCGCCGATAGGGAACGAGATGAGCGAGCCTACCACTGCAAGGGCTACCAATACTGCTGCGAATACCAATTTGTGAATGTTTGTCTTTTTCATTTTTATTCCTCCATATCGTATCGCACCGCCGAACGAAAAAGAGCAAGTTATCCAGCGGCGCACAGACCGCGGCTATGCTATCCGCTCACGATCTGACGTAAATTATTTTCGGTCGGTGCTCCATTGCACCCTCTCACCCCGAAACACGGGTTCCCTCGCTGAATACTTTTTATGAAAAAGTTCGCAAGACGCTCCTCTTGCACATTACATTCTTTTTATATCTGCTCTCATGTAATTGTCCGATTTTTCGCACAACTGCCGAGCTGACATTCAATTTTTATATCATGCGGGCGAATGCTGTTCGCCCCTACATCGAGTTTTCTACTTCTCTGAGCAGAATTTCACCTCTTTGCCCTCGAGTATCATGTTTGTTGTTCTAACGGCACACATCTTGCCGCACATTGAGCAGGTATGTCTGTCGGCAGGTGGGGTCTGCTCAAAGAATCTTCTTGCCTTTTCACCGTCAAGTGCTATCTCGAACATTTCGTCCCAATCCATTTTGTGACGTGCCGCCGCCATTTTATCGTCTATATCTCTTGCACCCTTTACGCCCTTTGCGATATCTGCAGCATGGGCTGCTATCTTGCTGGCGATAATGCCCTCCTTAACGTCGTCAACGTCAGGAAGTCTGAGATGCTCGGCAGGGGTAACATAGCAGAGGAAGTCTGCACCGCTTGCTGCGGCTATTGCTCCGCCGATAGCTGATGTGATATGGTCATAGCCAGGAGCGATATCTGTTACCAGAGGTCCAAGTACATAGAAAGGTGCACCATGGCATATCTTCTTTTCCATTATCATATTTGCGGCGATCTCGTTCATTGCCATATGACCCGGACCCTCTACCATTACCTGAACGTCCTTTTCCCACGCTCTCTTTGTGAGGTTGCCAAGCTCGATAAGTTCGGAGATCTGAGCGGCGTCGGAGGCGTCTGCAAGACATCCCGGGCGGAGTGCGTCGCCAAGTGAGATAGTAACGTCATACTCTCTGAGTATTTCAAGCACCTCGTCATAATACTCGAAGAATGGGTTTTCATTGCCTGTCATCATCATCCATGCGAAGAGCAGTGAACCGCCACGGGAAACGATATTCATTTTTCTTCCCTCACGTCTGAAAGCTTCGATTGCACGTCTGTTGATACCTGCGTGGATAGTCATAAAGTCAACGCCCTCTTCTGCATGGGCTTTTACTACTTTAAGAAAGTCCTGAGCTGATATCTCAAGGAGGTCTTTATCAAGGTAGCCGATAGCGTCATACATAGGAACAGTGCCTATCATGGCAGGCGATTTTGCTACTAGCTCTTTTCTGAATGTATTGGTCTTGCCGTAGTTTGACAGATCCATGATAGCTTCAGCGCCGAACTTGATAGCCATATCCACTTTCTGCATCTCAATGTCATAATTCTTAGCGTCCCCTGAGATACCGAGATTTACGTTTATCTTAGTTTTAAGACCTTTACCGATACCCTCGGCAGAGAGAGCAGTATGGTTTACGTTGGCAGGGATCGCCACCTGACCTGCTGCAACAAGAGCCATAAGCTCGTTTACGTCCATATTTTCTTTCTTAGCCACTGTTTCCATTTCAGGGGTAACGATACCCTTTTTAGCGGCTTCCATTTGAGTTTTATAATTTCTCATAGAACAGTTCCTTTCAAATCGTAATAGTCATAAAAGTGATTAACGGGGCTATGTCCTTTGCCCACTGTGAATGATTTTTCTATTGCCTCGGTGATATAGTTTTTCGCCTTTGTTACAGCGGAGAGCATATCCATACCGTGGGCAAGGTTTGCAGTTATGGCAGATGACAAAGTACAGCCAGTGCCATGGGTATTAGGCGAATCAACACGCTTGCAGGCAAGCTTATGAACACCCTCTGGGGTACAGAGATAATCCACAGCGTCGCCAGTGAGATGACCGCCTTTGACGAGGACGTTTTTTACGCCCATATCCATTATTATCCTTGCGGCTTTTTCCATATAGTTTTCATTCTTTATCTCCAAGCCTGAGATAGCTTCGGCTTCGGGGATATTCGGTGTAAGGAGCGTAACTATAGGAAAGAGCTTTTCCCTCATGGTGGAAACAGTTCCGCCCTCAGAGAGAGCGTCGCCGCTTGTAGCGACCATGACGGGATCGCAGACGATAATACTTGGTTTATACTCATTAAGCTTATCCGCAACTGCTGAAATAATTTCGGCAGTTGGGAGCATACCGAGTTTTACGGCATCGACGTGGATATCCTCAAACACTGCGTCTATCTGTTTTTGTATCTCCTCAACGGGTACGTTGAAAACAGACAGCACACGGGTAGTATTTTCAGCGACGACAGAGGTAATAACGCTCATGCCGAAAGTTTCATTAGCGCTGAAGGCTTTAAGGTCGGCTTGTATACCTGCGCCACCGGAGCAATCCGAGCCTGCCACTGACAAACATTTTAACATACTTTATTCCTTTCTTATGGAAAAGGGGAAACAAAAAACCTCCTGACAATGCAGGAGGTAAAATTTACACAAATTGCTTCCTACACTGGTATTGACCAACAGGTTCAAAGGGTCAGGTTTTACCTTCTCAACCCAGCTTTTTGCTTGGGTCCCCCTGCAAACTTTATTCGATTTTTTCGCAGTTTTTCTGCTTTTTTATTATAACACTGGTCAGCGAGATTGTCAAGGAAAAATTGTGTAGATATCGCAAGTATTATCGAGCAAACAAAATCGGGCTGTCGAGGGCGCCAGCCCCTACATTTACATTTGAAAATTTGCCGATACAGTTATTCGACAGTTTGTTATGCCGCAAGATCGCTCTGCTCGGTGTTTCCTCTACTTTGTGTTGGTGTTCAGCTCGGTTTGACTCCGCCATTCCTCACTCCTCACTCCTCACTTAGCTCTGCTCCTCACTTACTACAGTATTCTCCTGATAGTGTTTATCTTTCCGCAATACTTGATATTTGCAAGAGGCTGTATTCTGATCCCATAATATGTACTCATAGCATGGACTATTTTTCCACCGCCTATATACATTGCTACATGGCCATAGTTATTACAGATTATCAGGTCTCCTGCTTCTATATTCTTCAAAGACACTGCTTTTCCCATTTTCGCCTGCGAATATACGCTGTTATACATATTAACACCGGCTTTTCTATAGGCTTGCATTGTCAATCCACAGCAGTCCGTTGCCTTATACTTTGTTCCGCCCCAGACATATCTTCCGCCGTTCATGCTTGCGGCATAATCAACGGCTGTTTTTATTCTTGCTTTTCTCTCAGGTGTACGCTTCACACCTTTTCCTACCTTGACGTACTTACCCTTATGATCGCCTTCATTGATAAGGACATAATTTGCTCCGCCGATATTCTTGCTCTGACCTGCCACACGCTTATTTTTATCGGTAGTGAGAGTACCCGACACAGCCACAGAGGCTTTTGTTTTTGAGGATTTCTTGAACCTACCGTTTTTAAAGCTATAAAGCTGAACGTTTTTATCTATATAATAGTATGTTTTTGCTGCTGTCTTTACGTTGAGGACCGATGACTCTGACTTGGCACTGCCGTTTACCGCTTTGACGGTGACTTTATATTTTGTGGAAGCTTTAAGATAAAGCTTGCCGTCATTGGTTATATTTATATAGTTATCCTTTTTAAGTGCCTGCCATGTATATTTTCTTACATAGCGTCCGTTTACATAGACCTCAAATGTAGTCTTTGATGAAAAGCTGGTGAGATTTTTTACTCCTGCTTCTATTTTGTTTGAATACGCTTGTCTTTTTATCAAAACAGGTTTTGTCATCAAGTCAGCGGCAGAAGCTGTTATAACATTCACATAAGTCTTAGCGGATTCCTGCGGTGCAAATGCCACAAAGCTTATCATTATAACTGATGAAATTATCAC
>NZ_HF545616.1 GCF_000723465.1 Ruminococcus bicirculans (ex Wegman et al. 2014) | reverse complement strand
TGTTTCTCCATAACCTCCTAGAAAATAGCTCTGCCTGTGCGGTGTTTCCGCTGTCCGCCGTGACCCCTGTCAAACAGACGGCAGGTCAGAGTTTTAAAAAAAATATAAACAGGCATAATTAATCAATTCTATACTATTATAGCACACTTGACTTAAAATTTCAAGTCCTATATATTATATATAAGGAAAGAAATTGTAGTGCTACAATAGATATTGGACAAAATTAAGAAAAAAGAAAAGAGAGATAGGCAAAAATCTGATAAAATAAAGTTACCACACAAATACAAATCAGAAAGGAAGCCTATCTCTCATGAATAGTATAACACAAGATATGAAGTTTCGTCAATCCTTAATGAATTACGCAAAGAAATATGGAGTGAGCCGAGCGAGCAGAAAATACAATAAATCACGTTCATATATATATTTCTGGCTGAAACGCTGGGACGGAAGTGTGGAGTCCCTTGCAGTTAAATCACGCCGACCGCATCATCATCCCAATGAGCATACCAAGGAAGAAATAGATCTTATCAAAAGGTATCACAAACGGAACCCGACACTTGAGCTTCCCGAACTATGGCATCGTCTCAGAAAACAAGGGTATACACGCTGTCTTGAAAGTCTTTACAGGGTTATGAAAAAACTAGGAATGCTTCCGAAAAAGCCGAAGAAAGCGACGTATAAACCAAAGCCATACGAGCAGATGACATACCCCGGAGAGCGTATTCAGGTGGACGTAAAGGTAGTTCCGAGAAAGTGTATAGCTGACCCAGAGATGAAGCTGTACCAATACACGGCGATCG
Source organism: Ruminococcus bicirculans (ex Wegman et al. 2014) (assembly GCF_000723465.1). Lineage (GTDB taxonomy): Bacteria > Bacillota > Clostridia > Oscillospirales > Ruminococcaceae > Hominimerdicola > Hominimerdicola aceti. The sequence continues at coordinate 2,240,077 of NZ_HF545616.1, read as the reverse complement.
ATGAGTATACCAGGATAAGATTTTTATACGGATATGAGGAGCAAAGCACCTATTCTTCAGCAGACTTTGTAAAAAGGCTGGTGAAATGGTACAAACGCAGAGGAATAACGGTGAAATGTATTCAGACCGACAATGGATTTGAATTTACTAACCGCTTTTCGCTAAGCAAAAGAGACAAGAAAACGCTGTTTGAGAATACGCTCTCACAACTTGGCATTGAACACAAACTCATTCGTCCATATACGCCCAGGCACAATGGCAAAGTAGAGCGCAGTCACCGAGAAGATCACAACAAATTCTATTCGTGCCATAGGTTTTATTCCTGCGACGACTTAAACGTGCAGCTAGCTGCACGTTTAAGTCGAACAAACAACCGTCCTATGCGTCCCCTCAAATGGTTTTCGCCTATCGAATTTCTTAATAATAGTGTCCAATATGATTGACAAACCTACATATATATTATATATAAGGAAAGAAATAAGGAGAAAAAGTATGTTTTTCAAAGATAAGAAAAAACACTTAATACAGATAAAATTTATATTTGGCACACAATATATTGTATGCTCATTAAAAAGGAGGACGTAAGCGGCAGGTTTTTCGGACAGTAAGCCCTCCAAAGCAAAGAAAAATAATATCAAAAAAAATATAAAAATATTATGAACAGGCTTGACAAATGGTGTGTGAATGAGCTATAATATTAAATTACAAGGGCTTTTTTCATAGCGATATTGTAATTTGCTGTGACCCTATAAGTTTAAACATCTCCGAGGACGTTTTTTTGTATAAAATGACGGAGTGTTGAAAGCGGAAGGAGGAGAATTCGATGAAAAGAACATATCAGCCTAAAAAGCTTCAGAGAAAGAAAGTTCACGGCTTCATGAAGAGAATGTCTACTGCTAACGGCAGAAAGGTACTCGCAAGAAGAAGAGCAAAGGGCAGAGCTAGACTCAGCTACTAAGAGATACAGGCAGTTTCTGATGATAAGTCTGACAGGCATTATTCAGGCGGTTAGTTACGCCTGAATCGATGTCCCTAGGCAGTTGTATTTAAGCGTCGTTGGACGCTGCCTCAGATGACCTATATACCATTCATTGATTTGCATGGTATTGGGTCTTTATCTTTTTTTGGCAAAATTGCCGTGAAAAGGCGAAAAGAGTAAAAACAGTACACAATGGGGAAATGAAGATGCTGTTCACAACGGTTTTAAAGGATAACAAGGCATTTTTAAGGTGCTATAAAAAGGGAAGATTTTGTGCAGACAGTTTTGTAGCAGCATATTTTTATCCCAACGGCAGCCCATACAACAGGCTTGGCATAACGGCGGGCAAAAAGCAGGGTTGCGCAGTAACGAGAAACAGAATTAAGAGAATAGTAAGAGCCGCCTACAGACTTAACGAGGCGGAATTTCCGCTGGGCTATGATATAGTTTTTGTGGGAAGAAACGATATAGGGGAAAAGAAAACTCAGGATATTGAAAGATTTATAAAAAAAAGACTCATAAAAGAGATGAATAAGCCTGTTCCAAAGAATAACAGGTCAGGCAGGGCAAAGAGAAAGTAAAATGAGTAAACTGGCTCAGCTGCTGATAAGGTTTTATCAGCGATTTATAAGTCCTCTTTTCGGACCAAGGTGCAAGTATTATCCAAGCTGTTCGGCATATGCGCTGGAGGCTTACAGAAAACACGGCTTTTTTAAAGGCACGCTGCTCACTGTATGGAGATTGCTTAGATGCAATCCGTGGAGTCTGGGAGGGGTTGACTATGTTCCTGACAAGCTTACCACTGAGTATTTTAAAATCAGAAAAAAATAAGCCTGAGAGCTTAATCAGATATATAGGTTATCAATATGACAAATAATTGATCTGGAGGATATTAAATGGGTATTATTGCGACCCCTTTGGGCTGGATAATGAAGGGCTGCTATTTTGTATGCAAAAACTACGGAATAGCACTGCTGCTTTTCACTATCCTTACAAGACTTATAGTATTTCCGCTTAACGTCAAGCAGCAGAAAAGTACGGCAAGAATGACCATGCTTCAGCCTGAGCTTGAAAAGATAAAAAAGAAATACGCTAAAAATCAGCAGAAGATGCAGGAAGAGCAGATGAACCTTTACGCCAAGGCAGGCGTAAACCCTATGGCAAGCTGTTTGCCAATGGTCATCACAATGGTCATTCTGTTCGCTCTTATCCCTGTTATTTACGGACCTCTTACCTACGTTTCAAACGCAGATAAAGAGGAGCTTACAGACTCAAACAACATGATATCGAATCTTTATGTTGTCAGTGCTGAGGTAAAAAGCAAGGATACTACTATAGAAAAGCTTATTGAAAAGTTTGAGAAAGACGGTGCTACTGAGGACGAAGCTTATGATAAGCTTGAAAAGCTTTTTACAGACAAGGACAAGTATCCGAAGTCTGCAAAGGCACTTTCTAATGACAACAAGATATCGAACGTTATGGATGCTATTAAGGCTCATAATGATATAGATACTTTTATTCTTAACGAGAATTACTTCTCCACAAACCTCATTCAGTCAAGACCTGAGCTTATGACTTTCGTTTTCACTGAAAAAGAGGGCGGACAGTATGCAGATGTGCTTCCAACAAGCGTAAAGGCTGCGGCTGAAGATTTCAACTACAGCATTTTCGGACTTTTCCTTGGAAAGATACCAACAATGAAGGATCTTTCATGCATTATCCCTATTGTATCAGCACTTTTACAGCTTATAGTGACATTCGTTTCACAGCATTTTGCAAAAAAGAACAATCCTGACGCTGCAAATATGGGCGGAATGGGAATGAAGATAATGCTTTATGGTATGCCTATCTTCTCACTGTGGATCGGTTTCAGCTATCCGGCAGGTCTTGGTCTTTACTGGTGCTATTCTTCACTGTTTGCACTGGGACAGACTATCGTACTCAATAAGATCTACACACCTGAACACGTTGCAGAGCTTGTTCAGAAGGATATAGCAAAGCAGAAAAAGAAGGGCAAGCCTACTCTTATGGAGAAAATGGCTGAGGCTCAGATGATACAGGCTGGTAAGGATCCTGCTGAGATCAGAAAGTCACTTTCTGACGATGAGGATTACGATGAGCCTAAGAAGAAAACAAAGACGGAACTTAAAGACGAGCAGAGAAGACGTCTTAACGAAGCCAGAAAGAGAATGGCTGAGAAATATGGCGACGAATATGACGATTCACAGGATTGACCTGTTGTTGACTAAACTTTTTTAGCGAGAGGAGCAGAAAAAAATGAAACAGATCTTTACAGCCGCAACTGTAGACGAAGCAAAGAACAAGGCGGCAGTTGAATTTGGAACAGAAGTAGAAAAGATCACTTTCACAGTTCTTGAAGAGCCTAAAAAGGGCTTTTTCGGAAAGATCAAGGGTGAGGCAAAGGTAGAAGCTGAATATGAGCCTGAAACAAAGGTAGAAACTGTAACTGAAAAAACAGAGGCTGTTGAAGAAAAGGCAGAAGTTCAGGAAGAAGTCAAGGCAGAGGCAGAGTGGAGCGGCACTTTGCAGAAAAAGGCTGACTGTGCAAAGGAATATATACTCAATGTTATAAAGGCAATGGGCATAGAAAACACAGAAATCGAGGTAACAAAGCTTGAAAACGGCGCACTTTTTGAGATAAAGAGCGAAGAGTTCGAGAAGCTTATCGGCAAGAAGGGCGATATCCTCGATTCACTTCAGTATCTTGCATCACTTGTATGCAACAGGATAGACAGAGAATATTTCAGAATATCCACAGATTGCAATGGTTTCAGGGCAAGAAGAAAGACCCAGCTTGAAGAGCTTGCAAGAAAAATAGCAAACAACGTAAAGAGAAGCGGTCGTTCATCAGCTCTCGAGCCAATGAATCCATATGAGAGAAGGATCATTCACGCTGCTGTATCAGAGATCGAGGGTGTAACATCTCAGTCAAAGGGTGAAGAGCCATGGAGAAAGGTAATAATCAGCTCTACAACACCTAGAAAGTATGACAACAGAGGCGGATACAAGAAGAACGGTGGCAGAAGAAGAAACAATAACAATCGCCGTTCAAAAGGTTTTGACATCACAACAAGCTTTGAAAAGGACTACAAAAAGCCAAAGCCTGAGGACACAATGAAGGATTCAGGTCTTTACTCTAAGATAGAGTTCTAAATTAAAAATGACAATAAGAAAACACGCTGAACAAAAATTCAGCGTGTTTTTTTTGCTATTTTGCTTGTTTTTATTGTAGGGGACGGCGCCCCCGACGTCCCGCTTATCTATGTTTCGGTTTCAATATCATTTGTATTTTTTTTACACAATGTTCGGCGTAAAAATTTATAACATTGTCTGCTTCTTTTCATTGGTGACCAATCCAAGTCTAGCCGCTTCGATGTCGGGCTGTCGAGGGCGCCAGCCCCTACACATTTGTGTCTACAGTTTGTCCGCCGCAAAATCGCTGTCGCTCTTTGCGGATTTTACTTTGTATAAGAAACTACAAAAGCGGTGCAGAGATTTGTTCTCCGACACCGCTTTGTATTTTGATTTAGTTTGTATTATAATTTTTTCTTTTTCATTTGACCCTTGTTGCGTGGATATTTCTCAGGCGTTTCAGATACTTTTCTTATGAGGATAAGCGTTCTGCCGTCGCCTGTTGGAAGTTCATAGTCAAAGACCTCTTCGACCTTTCCTCCCAGTATCTTAATAGCATTTTTAGCCTCTTTCAGCTCATCATTTCCTCCTGAGCCTTTCAATGCAACGAAATATCCTCCGACTTTTACAAAAGGCAGGCAATACTCGCATAGGTCGCTGAGGTTTGCCACCGCTCTTGCTGTGGCAATGTCAAATTGTTCACGGCACTCCATGCTTCTGCCAAGCTCCTCTGCTCTGCCATGTATACAAGTTGCACCAAGGTCAAGACTGTCTGAAAGCTGTGCAAGAAAATTTATCCTCTTATTAAGGCTATCCAAAAGTGTAAGCTTTATATCGTCACGGACGATTTTCAGTGGACAGGACGGAAATCCTGCCCCTGTGCCGACATCTATTACCGTTGCATTTTCTTTTACCTCGAAAAGTGTGAAAGGATAAACGCTGTCAAAAAAAATGCTTTATTGAAATTCCCTCAGGGTCAGTGATAGCAGTAAGATTTATTTTCTCGTTCCATTCACAAAGCAGATCTGCATAAGCTTCAAAGCGTGAATAATCACTGTCAGATATTGTTATATCATAATTATCAAAAAGCTTTATAAAATCGTCCTTAGAAATAAGCTTTGACATACTATTCCTCCCTATGGTCATTCTTTGATGAGAGCCATACCAAAAGCACACCCACGTCCGCAGGGTTTACTCCGCTGATTCGGCTAGCCTGACCAACTGATACAGGCTTTATCTTATTGAGCTTTTCAATTGCTTCAAGTCTAAGACTTTTTATATCATTATAGTCAATATCCGCAGGCAAAGCCTTTTTCTCTAGCTTTCGCATAGCCTCCACCTGTTCAAGCTGTATCTTTATATAGCCGTCATATTTTATCTGCAATTCTACCTGCTCTTTTACTTCTGCTGAAAGCTCAGGTCGTTCCTTATCGAAAGGAGCAAGACCGTCATATGACACCTGTGGTCTGCGGATAAGCTGAGCAAGCTTTATGCCGTTGTTGAGAGGGTCAGTGCCTACAGATTCAAGATAGGCATTTATCTCAGGATTTGGCGCAATATTTATTTTTGAAACACGCTTTATCTCAGCGGCTATCTGTTCATTTTTGTCAAGCAAATGCTGATATCTTTCGTCTGAGATAAGCCCTATCTCATGACCTATAGGCGTGAGCCTTATGTCAGCGTTATCTTGTCTTAGCAAAAGTCTGTATTCGCTTCTTGATGTGAGCATTCTGTAAGGGTCTGAACAACCCTTTGTCACAAGGTCGTCAATAAGAGTGCCTATGTATGAGGATGCTCTGTCAAGAATAAGCTGTTTTCTGCCGAGAATTTTCAGTGCGGCATTTATGCCTGCGATAAGACCTTGTGCGGCGGCTTCTTCATATCCCGAAGTGCCGTTGAACTGACCTGCGCCGTAAAGACCGTCAAAAGCCTTGAACTCCAGCGTAGCAGAAAGCTCTGTAGGGTCGCAGCAATCATATTCTATGGCATAGGCATTTCGCATTATCTCAACGTGTTCAAGTCCTTTTATAGTGTGCAAAAATTGAAGCTGAACGAACTCAGGCAGTGATGACGACATACCTTGTAGATAATATTCGTCAGTGTCAAGACCCATTGGCTCAATAAAAAGCTGATGCCTTGGCTTATCCGAAAATCTCATTATCTTGTCCTCAATAGACGGACAGTATCTTGGACCAATAGCGTGTATCCTACCCGAATATATAGGTGAAAGATGTATGTTATCTCTTATTACCTTGTGTGTTTCTTCATTTGTATAAGCAACATAGCATTTGACTTTATTTTCAAGTTTTTCATGATTATCAAAAGAAAATGGCGTTATATCATCGTCACCGCACTGAACTTCAAGCTTGTCAAAATCTATGGAACGCTTGTGTACACGGGCAGGAGTGCCTGTTTTGAAACGTCTTATTGTCATTCCTGCCTTTTTAAGACATTCTGTCAGACTGAGTGCAGGCAAAGTTGCGTCAGGACCGCTTGAATATGATACTGCACCCACATGGACAGTGCCGCCAAGGTAAGTTCCCGTTGAGATAACAACAGCTTTGCAGTCATACTCAGTGCCAAGCTTTGTACGCACACCACGGACAGTCTTGCCGTCCTCCTCAAATAAAATATCAGTTATCTCAGCCTGCTTCAGATAAAGCCCGTCAGTATCTTCGATAGTCTTTTTCATAAGCTTATGATATTCAACACGGTCTATCTGCGCCCTCAGACTATGAACGGCAGGACCTTTTCCACGGTTGAGTATCCTGCTTTGCAGAAAAGTTTTATCCGCCGCCTTGCCCATTTCTCCGCCCAAAGCGTCTATCTCACGAACAAGATGTCCCTTTGCAGTTCCGCCTATAGAGGGGTTGCATGGCATATTGGCAACACCGTCAAGTGTTATGGTAAAAAGTGCCGTCTTTAGTCCAAGGCGTGCCGCCGCCAAAGCCGCTTCACAGCCTGCGTGACCTGCACCTACCACAATAATATCAAAATATTCCTTTTGCATAATAAAACCACCTGTCTGAAAATAAGACCATATAAATTACTTTCCTACGCAGAATTTTGAAAATACCTCGTCTACCACCGCTTCTGTAGCTTTTTCTCCTGTTAGCTCCAAAAGTGCATTTGCGCCATTGTCTATCATCACAGTAACAGCGTCCAAAGTCTCTCCCATATCAAGGCTTTCAAGAGCCATGGCAAGATATTTTCTTGCACGTTCTGCACAGGCTATTTGACGCTCGTTTGCAAAAATCGTGCTGTCAGCGTCATATCCGCCAATGCCCAAAAGCTTCTCTGTGGCTTTTTGCAGCTCTTCTCTGCCCTCGTCAAGCTTCGCAGAAATCTCTATCACGTAGTCTGAATATTTTTCAAGCTGAGACCTTTCAACAACATTTTCAAGGTCAGACTTGTTGAGAACTATGATAACTTTCTTTCCTAGCTTTTTCACATATTCAAGAAGCTCCAAGTCTTCCTCGTCAAGCTCTCTTGAAATGTCGAAAACTTCTATCACAAGCATAGCGTTTTTAAGCTTTTTCTTTGCGATATCAACGCCTATTTTTTCAACTTCATCATCAGTTTCATGTATACCTGCAGTGTCGGAAAGCTTCAAAATAAGCTCGCCAAGCTTTGCACTTTCTTCGATAACATCTCGTGTAGTGCCTGCCACATTTGTGACTATGGAGCGGTCATATCCCAACAGCATATTCATGAGTGTCGATTTTCCAACGTTCGGCTTGCCTGCGATAACAGTGTCAACACCGTTTTTCAGTATCATACCGCTGTCATGATCTGCTATTATTTTATCAAGCCCTGCCAAAGCGTTTTTAAGGCTCTCTCTGAGATTATCCTCAGATATCTCAGGCAAGTCCTCCTCTGGATAATCCACCCATGCCGCAAGTTCACCTAGTATTGTGACAAACTTTCTTGACATATCAGAAATCAGCCTGAAAAGCCTGCCCTCTTTTGTAAGATTTGCAGAATTAAGTGCATATTCTCCCTGAGCGGAGATAGTTTCCATTACACCCTCAGCCTGAGTAAGTGAAAGCTTTCCGTTGAGAAAAGCCCTTTTTGTGAACTCGCCCCTCTGAGCAAGCTCTGCACCCTGTTCAATGCAAAGTCTGAGAACTTTTTTTGTAACATATATTCCGCCATGGCATGATATCTCGCAGACGTTTTCACCGGTGTATGACTTAGGCGCACGGAAAACCGTCAGAACGCCGTCATCAACTTCTCTGCCGTTTTTGTCAACTATTTTTCCGTATGCACAGGTATAGCCTGCCATGTTTTCAACACTTTTGCATGACAGCGGTTTAAAAACTTTCGCCGCTATGCAAACGGCATTATCACCGCTTATTCTTATGACTGATATACCGCCCTCAGCGAGTGGTGTCGAAACTGCACATATATCTTTCATTTTTACCTCTTTTTACTCCGACAGAGCCTTTCCCTGCCATGAATTTCTTCTTCCCATTTCCTTGTCTATCTCGTTCATAACGCAGAATTTTTTCAAACTCCACAAAGGTGCAACAAGGTCGTCCTTTGCACCGTCACCTGTCACACGCTGTATTACTATCTTCGCAGGCAGAAGCTCCAACTGGTCGCAGACGATATTGACATACTCGTCCATTTCAAGCGCTCTGAACTCTCCACGCTCATACATCTGCGCAAGCACAGTGCCTTTTAAAACGTGCAGAAGATGTATCTTAATGCTTTGTATATCAAGCTGACCGAGAGTTTTTGCTGTTTCAAGCATCATATCCCTATCCTCATCGGGAAGCCCGTCGATGATATGCACGCACACATTAACGTTGCGTTTTCTCAGCATTTCATAGCCTTTGAGAAAATCCGCAAAAGTATGACAGCGGTTCATTTTCAAAGCCGTTTCGTCATGTATAGTCTGCAAGCCAAGCTCTACAGTAAGAAAAGTTTTTTCAGCAAGCTCACCAAGGAGATCGGCTTTTTCTTCGTTGATGCAATCTGCCCTTGTTGCGATAGAAAGCCCTGCCGTATTTTCAAATGACAGGGCTGTATAAAACATTTTTCTCAGCGTTTCAACGTCAGCATAGGTGTTTGAGCCTGCCTGAAAATACGGTATGCACAGCCCCTTGCTCCACTTCTTGCTCATTTTCTCCCTTATCTCTTTGTACTGAGTAAGGATATCCTCATGAGGGTCGCCTGCAAAATCTCCGCTCATTTTTGCCGAGCAGAACACACAGCCCCCCACACCTTTTGTGCCGTCTCTGTTCGGACAGCCAAGGTCAATATTAAGCGGTATCTTGAAAACCTTAGTGCCGAACTTGTGCCTTAGATAATAATTGTAGGTATGATATCTTTTATTGTCATCAGAATAAGGAAAAGGGTTATCAAATCTGCTATTCATCTGACGGTCCCTCAGTTTGCTCGGTGGTAGGTTCTGTAGTTTCTGTCGGCCGAGTTGTGGTCTCAGTTGCCTTTGTTGTGGTCGTGGTAGTAGTAGGACCAGGCTGTACTATAGGCTCAGTTTCGGTGACAGTATAGTAAGGCTTGTCATTATTTGTGGTAGTGGAAGCCGTTGAAGTCGTTGTGGTGCTTTTAGTTTCCTCTGGTCTGTCAATAGCAGTGGTAGTTGTTGTTTTTTTCTTGTCCTCTTTTTTCTTTGTGGTAGTTACTTCACCGTCCTGCGGTTTTGCAGTGGTGGTGATAACATTTTCGTCAGGATCATCACTGTCATTATTAGTCGGATGATCGAAGCTGTTGTGGTTAGAATCAGTATTGTCAGGAGTTTCCTTTATAGGGTCAGTGACCTTATTGCCGATACCATAAATAAGAGAGATACGCTCCTCAACAGCTTTCATGGCGTCAGGAAAAGGTATACTATTATTATAAGAGTCCTCCAATGCCTGAGTGTAATCCCCTGAAAAGAAAGTCTTGAATGTTAAAGACAGATTGTTGTCCTCCACAATGTCGCTTCCTGAAACTGAAATAAAGAATATGCAGGCAAATAGCATTATGACCGCTATGGAAAGAAGATTTATAAAGCTGTAATGCTCCTCCAAATTCGTTTTGGCAAGCTCTTCAGCCGCTTCCTCCGCAGCCTCGCATTCCTCCGGTATCTCATATTCATCGTCACCGTGAACGATATTGAATCGTGTAATTTTCTTATCCATTAGTATTTTCCTCTTTTTATGCCGCATATTCCGCCGCAAGTGTTATAACGCTCACTGCAAAAACAAGCACTGTCATAATGGTCTTTGTTATCATAACTCTGCCATAAGCCGCCTGAGACTTCTGTGAAAGCTTTTTAAAAATCTTGCAGAAAGCCCTTTTTGCAGGTGGGCAGACAATAAAGAACGATATTACTATAAGGGTGATATTTTTCAGCACTGCACTTTTTACAGACACGCTCAAGGTGTATTTCACATTTACTCCTGCAAGTGCAAAGAGCCATTTTTTGTAGCCATAGAAGCTGTCAAAATAAAGTCCGCCAAAAATAACGAGTGCAGTGAGTACAAGATAGATATACTTCACAAGGTCAGGCAGCTTTGAAAGCGGTCTTTCAAGAAACAGCTTTTCAAGGATACAAAGCACAGCCGCACAAAGTCCGACGATAATGAAATTCACCTTTGCCTGATACCATATAGAAAGAGCCAGACCGCAAAGTATATAGCACACAAAAGTAAAGACCTTGTTCATGTTTTTTTTGCAGCAGAAAACCTCGCTGAAAAAGTCAACAACAGTTGTGTTGAAGCTTTTTATCATACCAGTGAAAAGTCCGTCAGCTTCGATATTTGTATAGTTGTCAGGATAAACAAAGCCGTTTGTAAGACCAAGACCATTTGCCATATCCGAAAGTCCTGTGAAAAGAAAATAATACTGAGCCAGGAATGACAGCATACCAAGCCAACAGCCAAGGGTAGTTATCTCTTTGCCGTTAAGTCCTGCAAGCTTTATCTGTTCAAAAACGCCTGCAAGAAGCACCACCTTGCCAAAACCAAAAACTATCTTATTAAGCCCCTGGTTGAGCTTTGCTCCTGTGATCTCACGATGCCTTATCTGTGGCTCAATATCACCGTATCTCACAAGAGGTCCCACAAGCATGAAATGCAGTGACACCATATAAGTCAAAAGGCAGAAAATGTTTTTTTCTGCTTTGCAGTTGCCCTTGAAAACGTCATAGACATAAGAAATTCCTCTGAGCATATAATAACCCATACCAAGTGGAAGTATGGTAGCGTCAAAACTGAGCTTTTTTACCTTATTATAAAGGATATTCTGTCCGAATATCAGCATAAGAGATACGTTCATTATAATATCCAGCACTAAAAATATCCTGCAAAGGGCTTTATTTTCACGGTTTTTTGAAATAATAAGACCAAATATCCAATCGAGGATAACTGACAGGAAAATAAGACAGAACACAAAAGGTCTGCCCCAACTGAAAAACAGCAGGGAACAAACTATCAGAATGAGGTTTTTATATTCTGCGCTTCTGTCGAAAAGCGAAATAATGGTCATTATCGGGAACATTCCCAGTATAAATATAAGATCGGAATAAACCAAAATAAATTGCTCCTTAATATTTGTATGTGTTAAAATATTTTTATATTTTTTTTACTTATGATTTATACCTATAATTTTATCACAATTCACTAAATATAGCAAGCAAAATTATAAAGAAAATCTAAATTTTTCAGTTTTCTTCAAAAAGTATTTGCAATTAATAAAAACTGTGGTATAATTATAGTAAATAAATGTGCAATTCTACTTGGGGAAGGAGTGGCAGAGTTGGCTTCAATTTTAGTTACAGGAGCAAGCGGAATGATAGGCTTGTACCTTACATCCAGCTTACTGCACAAAAAGCATCGTGTATTCGGTATAGATACACGCAAAAATGAGTTTATTGGAACTGATCCAAACTATACTTTTATCCAGTGTGATATTACAGATAAGGACGCTATTACAAATGTAATCGATAGTAACAAGATTGATGTTGTCGTGCATCTGGCAAATTCTGTAGATAACGATATAGATCCATATGTAACAGACGCTGAGATGAAAAAGAGCAAGATATGTGATAAGTTCATATATGCGGCTGCAAACAAGGCTGAGGTAAGGAGTTTTATCCTGCTCAGCACAACAGCAATATATGGTGTACAGAAAGGCAGAGAACCAATAAGGGAAACTGCTCCTGAAAAGGGAAATTCAAACTATGCAGATCTTAAGATGACATCTGAGAAGATAATGCAGAAGGAATTTAAAAAGTCTGAAACTATACCTGTTATTGCCAGAGTAGCTCCTATTTATGACGCTGAGTATACACAAAATCTGAGAGACAGAGTATTTGACGCAAAGGAAAATGTTGCATACATATTCAATGATGGAGAATACGGTTTTTCATTCTGCTGTGTATTCAATCTTATCGACTTTATAAATGGTATTATCAATGTACCGTCAGGAAGATATGAGGGAATCTACAATCTTGCTGATTCAAGGCTGATAACGGCAAAAGAGATAATTGATTATGAAAAGGAACATCACCGCATAGGTGCAGTTATCCAGAAATCACCTGGAATGGGACTAAGCATCAACAAAGGTAAGATGAAAACTGATTATCGCTATTTTGACCCATCTATCACATTCAACAACTGGAACATAGACAACACAAGGGCAAAGAGAATAGCACCTTTCAGATGGACACTTTCAAACACAAAATAAACTCACAAAGGCAGTCCTAGGGCTGCCTTTTTTGTATTGTTCCATGTGGAACATTTGATAAAACAGGAGAGCTAAGATATCATGGAAAGCAATAGGTTAGTTAAAATAATATGTGTTGTCTGTGCGGCAGGCTGTTGTCTTTCCTCTTGCGGAAGCACAGGGGAAGAAAAGCCCAAAAAGCTTTCAAGCGTCAGCACAGGAGTCACCACAACTGTGACCACAAATAAAAAGTCTGCCGAAACTATCACGGGTTCAGTGACTACTATACAAACAGCAGCGACTTGTACAAAGATAGTTTTTGATGGCGGCTATACCCTTTTTGCAAATGTGCATGGTGGATATACTCTTATAAACAGTTCAAATGAGATAGTGAACTCTTTTGAGATAACCGATGATAACGGTGATAAGCTTGTACTGACTTGTGACGGAAATACTGTCACTGTCACTAAGAACGGAAAAAAGGTAAACTCGTTCAGTTATAAAGGCACAAGGATAATAATATCAGCCAACGAGGTCTACTATGCAAACACAAAGGTGACATATGTTGATGAAAGCTTCAGCAGCTTTAACGTAACTGACAAGGTGACTATAAGGTGTATCGCAGAGAACAAGTTTGAAATTGTAAAAGACGGCAAGACAGTAAAGAAAGCTACTGTAAAAGATGTGAACGGCTCAAAGTATGTGCTTGAAGCCATGGATAAGGGCATGGAGATAACAAACACTGATAATGAGCTTATGGAATCCATAGTGGTAGGCAATAACTACATAAGCGTGTCAGGGGATAAGGTTATCATAAACGGAAAGACCATGCGGCCACCTCACAGTGCAGATATAAAAGCTGTGACTACAACTGTTACTACAACAACGACAACGGCTACTACTACCACAACGACTTCAAAGAAAACCGAAAAGAAAACGCAAACGCAAACTGAAACTGTTACCGAGCCTGTGCAGGAAGAACAGCCTTCTACTCCTCAGCCAGCCGAGCCTACTGAGCCTGATTCAAGCACAAATATGTCAAATAGAAATCTTTCTGCTGAAACATCTGAAATGCTTGGCTATGTAAATGAAGTTAGAAAACAGTATGGTTTAAGAGAGCTTGAGGGACTTGAGCTTCTCGACTCTGCGGCAGATGTGCGAGCAAACGAGCTTTTGGAAAATTATTCTCATGACAGACCTGACGGCAATTCATACATCACAGCTATAGAAGAAACTGACCTTCCTGAATGGCGTGCGGCGGCTGAAAATATCGCATATGGTATGAACAGCATGACCACAGTAAAAGAAGCCTTTGACGCATGGATGAATTCACCGCCTCATAGAGAAAATATCCTCAACCCTGATGTGCGTTACATGGCGTGCGCAAAAGCTACAAAGTCAGAAAACGGGGAATACACCTATTGGGAACAGCTTTTTTACAGCGATATATAAAAAAATTCGGACAGACTTTTGAGCCTGTCCAATTTTTTTTGTTCCATGTGGAACATTTTATTCTGCCTGCTTTTCCGATGGTATCTTTATAATATATTCGATATAATCCTCATGGTCGATACGTTTTGCGTCAGCATTCACTCCTGCCATTCTCATAACATCTATCGCCTTATTGACACTGTTGAAAAACAATCTTACATCTTTTAACATAGCCGCTCTTTTGTGATAGCTTGCACGCTTTTCATCATCTTTCAGAAGCTTGGCTATATATTTTTCCAATGTGTCAACTGTCCACCCACTTTCCGCTGCTTTGTTCAACACAGCAAGCCTGCGGTCATTATCTGTGATCTTTAGCAAAGCCCTTGCGTGACGTTCTGACATATTGTTATCGAGAATTATTTTGCGTTCCTCAGCGTTAAGTTTCAGAATACGAAGCTTGTTTGCAACTGTGGATTGAGCAAGTCCCAGACGAATAGCCGCAGATTCCTGAGTCATGCCATATTTTGTGATGAGCTGAGAAATTGCTTCGGCTTCTTCAAAAAAGTTCAGGTCACAACGTTGGATATTCTCTATAAGTGCAATGACCTGCGAACGTTCCTCTGTAGCGTTGATAAGTATGCATGGCACTGACCTTAGTCCTGCAAGCTTTGCCGCACGCAGACGCCGTTCGCCTGACACAAGCTCAAAAGTACCATTCACTCTCCGTACTGTGAGAGGCTGAATGATACCGTCCTGAGAAATGCTTTTCGCAAGGCTTGTCAGTTCGGCAGGTGAGAAATATCGCCTTGGCTGAACAGGGTTCGGCCTTATCTCTCCTATGGAAATGTCGATTATTTTGCCTAACGTCTGATAGGGTGAAGCCCTTTGTGATTCGTCAGTTTCTTCGCTGAAAGCTTTTGTTAATGTTTTTGGGAAAATGCTCATTTTTTATACCTCCGTTTCGTTTTAAAATAATCATAACACTTCACGATCCTCAATTCTATATTTTATTCAGAAAACTTTTCTGCTCTTTATGACCTTGATTTTGATATTGGTACTTTATTCTTTGTATTATTTTCTAAATTGTCATGGGCTTTGTCGGATAAAGTAAAAATCTGATTTGTTCCATGCGGAACATTTTCAAGAAAATTTGTAAAAGGGTCTTTTCAAAAGTGAAAAATTGTAGTATAATAAATATGATATAATTCTACTAAGAAAAGAGGTCAAGAATATGGGGAAAATAATTGCCGTTTCAAATCAGAAAGGCGGCGTTGGAAAATCTACTACTGTTGTAAATCTTGCAGCGGTTTTTGGATTAAAGGGCAAAAAAGTCCTGATCGTTGACTTTGACCCACAGGGTAATACTACCACAAGCTTTGGTATAAAGAAAAAAAGTATCAGAAATACAGTGTTTGATGTAATATTTGAAGAATGTTCGATATTTGAAGCTGTCGTGCCAACTTCCTGCCGTGGAGTTTCAGTTGTGCCGACAACTCAGGACCTTTCAGGTGCTTCTGTGTCACTTGTGAACGAAAAGGACAGAGCAATGAAGCTTCGCAACGCTCTCATACCTGCAAAAGAATTTTATGACTACATATTTATAGATTGTCCCCCAACTCTCGATATGCTCACAATAAATGCACTTGCGGCGGCTGATTCTGTACTTATCCCTCTCCAATGCGAGTTTCTTTCTTTGGAGGGTCTTGTTGAGCTTCACAATACTATCAACAGAGTAAAGGTTTCTTTCAATCCTGATCTTGATATTGAGGGCATTTTGTTTACAATGTGCGTTGAAAGATACAAGATAACAGGTCAGATAATAAGCGAGGTCAAAAAACACTTTGCAAAGGAAGTCTTTGAAACTACCATTCCGAGAAACGTTGCCTTGTCGGAAGCCCCAAGCTTTGGTGAACCGGCTATTTATTATGATAAGAAGGCAAAAGGCTCAAAGGCATATGAAAATCTTGCAAAAGAAATAGCTAAAAGAGAAAAGAAAAAAGCGGCAAAGAATAAAGAAAAATAAAAAAAAAATAATGTTCCACATGGAACATTGTATGTTATAATGTGAAAGGAAAATACAATGGCTAAAAAAAGCAAAATGGACAGAGGCTTGGATAGCCTGTTCTTTGATAATTCTATAGATGAGGTCACACGATCTGATAGTGAATCGGTAAAAAATGATGATGGCGATAATGGCATTTTCACAGTAAGAATATCTCTTATTGAGCCTGACAAAAATCAGCCGCGTTCTGAGTTCGATGAGGACGCTCTTAATGAGCTTGCGGAAAATATCAGACAGCATGGTGTTTTGCAGCCTATACTTGTAAGACCTCTTGACAATGGGGGATATAAGATAGTTGCAGGCGAGCGCAGGTGGCGTGCGGCACGTCTGGCTGGACTTGATGAGATACCTGTTTATATAAAGGAGCTTACCGATCTTGAAGCCGCTGAGATATCCCTTATTGAAAATATCCAGCGTAAAGACCTTACACCTCTTGAAGAGGCCGCAGCTTATCAGACTCTTATGGAAACCTATGGTCTTACTCAGCAGCAGGTAGCAGAAGCTGTTGGACGTTCACGTTCCGCTGTGGCAAACTCTATCAGACTTCTTTCCCTTAGCGAAAATGTGCAGAAAATGCTCCGTGACAAAAAGCTCACCGAGGGTCACGCAAAGGTGCTTGCAGGCGTTGCGGATAAGGATACTCAGGAGAAGCTTGCCACAGAGTGTATAGAAAAGGGCTGGACGGTAAGAGAGCTTGAAAAAGCTATCGCCGCTTTGGAAACAAATAAAAAAGCTGAAAAGAAAATAAAGCGTACTATCACAAATCCTATGTATACTGAGTTTGAGATAAGAGTAAATCAAGCTACCGATAAGCTTCGTGTAAGTTTAAGCGAGGATAAAAAAGGCGGCTCAAAGCTTGATGTAAAATTCAGCTCTGATGTTGACGTGGATAAGATACTCAATGCCCTCGCCGAACTTCTTATGAACTGCTAGTTTTATAATTTATATATATAAAAAATGTCTGTTTCGGCAGGCATTTTTTTTATCTCCGTAATACAGCACGTCTGAAATATGAGGAAGTCATAACTAACCGAAAATAGGGGGTTTACAGCGTATAAATCAAGAAAAAATGTGGTAAAAGGTCTTTACAAATTGAAAAATAAGTGGTATACTATAAGAGTTAAAACAGATGTATCCTGAGAAAGTTTGTTACAGCTTACTTTTGAAGAAAATATCTGCTGTCCTTAAACAGACGTGCTTGAAAAAGTACGCTAAAAAGGAAATTTGAGTTTTGAGCTTTTGCTTGAAATATCGAGAAAGGAATGATTCTAAAATGGCAAGAAAAATGAAAACCATGGACGGAAACAACGCTGCTGCTTGGGCGTCATACCCATTTACAGAAGTTGCTGCTATCTATCCAATCACACCATCATCTGTTATGGCAGAAGTAACAGACCAGTGGGCTGCCAAGGGTAAGGAAAACCTGTTTGGCACTCCTGTAAAGCTTGCAGAAATGCAGTCTGAGGCAGGTGCTTCAGGTACAGTACACGGCTCACTTGCAGCCGGTGCGCTCACAACAACATATACAGCATCACAGGGACTTCTTCTTATGATCCCTAACCTGTATAAGATCGCAGGTGAGCTTCTCCCTTGCGTTATCCATGTATCTGCAAGATGTGTAGCTTCACACGCACTTAATATTTTCGGCGACCATTCTGACATCTATGCTTGCCGTCAGACAGGTTTTGCTATGCTTTGTTCTTCAAATGTACAGGAGGTAATGGACCTGGGTACAGTTGCTCACCTCTCAACTATCGAGGGCAGAGTACCATTCATCCACTTCTTTGACGGATTCAGAACATCTCACGAGATCCAGAAGATCGAGACATGGGATATGGAAGACGTAAGAGATATGGTTGACTTCGAGAAGGTAGAGGAGTTCAGAAAGAGAGCTCTTAACCCTGAGCATCCTGTACTTAGAGGTACAGCTCAGAACCCTGATATCTTCTTCCAGGCAAGAGAAGCTTGTAACCCATACTATGACGCTATCCCTGGCATCGTAGAGGATTACATGAACAAGGTAAACGAAAAGATCGGCACAAACTACAAGCTGTTCAACTACTACGGCGCACCAGACGCTACACACGTTATCGTAGCTATGGGTTCTGTTTGTGACACTATCGAAGAAACAATTGATTACCTCAACGAGAAGGAAGGCACAAAGCTCGGTCTTGTTAAGGTTAGACTTTACAGACCTTTCCGTGCTGACAAGCTCGTTGAAGCTATCCCTTCAACTTGTGAGCAGATCTCAGTTCTTGACAGAACTAAGGAGCCAGGTTCTGAGGGCGAGCCTCTTTATCTTGACGTTGTTGCTGCTCTTAAGGGTACACAGTTCCATGATGTAGCTATCGCTTCAGGCAGATATGGTCTTGGTTCTAAGGATACAACTCCTGCACAGATCAAGGCTGTTTACTGGAATGCAAGCTGGAAGGATACATATAAGCCAAGATTTACTATCGGTATCGAAGACGACGTTACAAACCTCTCTCTCGAAACTGAGGGCAAGCTTGACTCTGCTCCAGCAGGCACAACTGCTTGTAAGTTCTGGGGTCTTGGCGCTGACGGTACTGTTGGTGCAAACAAGAACTCTATCAAGATCATTGGTGACCATACAGATCTGTATGCTCAGGCATACTTTGCATATGACTCTAAGAAGTCAGGCGGTGTAACAGTTTCTCACCTGAGATTCGGTAAGACACCTATCAAGTCAACATACCTTATCAATCAGGCTGACTTTGTTGCTTGTCATAACGAGTCTTATATCACTAAGTACAACATGGTACAGGATATCAAGCCAGGCGGAACATTCCTTCTGAACTGCCAGTGGGAGCATGAAGAGCTGGATAAGCACCTCCCAGGTCAGGTAAAGAGATATATCGCTGAGAACAATATCAAGTTCTATACTATCAACGGCGTTAAGATCGGTAAGGAGATCGGTCTGGGCAACAGAATAAACACTGTTCTTCAGTCTGCATTCTTCAAGCTTGCTAACATCATTCCTATCGACGACGCTATCAAGTACATGAAGGACGCTGCTACAGCTTCTTATTCTAAGAAGGGCGACGCTATCGTTAAGATGAACCATGACGCTATCGACGCTGGATGTCAGCAGGTTCACGAAGTTAAGGTTCCTGCATCTTGGAAGAAGTGCAAGGATACTCCAATGGGTATGCCTGCCGCTAAGTGCGCAGATAAGACACTTCAGGACTTCGTAAACAACATTCAGATCCCTTGCAACGCTCAGGAAGGCGACAAGCTCCCTGTTTCAACATTCACAGGTATGGCAGACGGTACATTCCCACAGGGTTCTGCTGCATTTGAGAAGAGAGGTATCGCTGTTGACGTTCCTGCATGGAATGGTGACAACTGTATCCAGTGTAACTTCTGTTCATATGTATGTCCACACGCAGTTATCAGACCTGTTGTAATGACAGACGCTGAGCTGAAGAAGGCTCCTAAGCTTGCTCAGGAGAAGGCAGTAGCTATGACAGGTATGCCTGGTTACAACTTCGTAATGACAATGTCTGCTCTGGACTGCACAGGCTGCGGTTCTTGCGTAAATGTTTGTCCTGGTAAGAAGGGCAACAAGGCTCTCAGCATGATGCCACTTGAAACTCAGCTCGCTGAGCAGGAAGTATTCAACTATGGTCTTACACTTGCTGAAAAGCCAGAAGTATTCGAGAAGTTCAAGGCAACAACAGTTAAGGGCTCACAGTTCAAGCAGCCACTGCTTGAATTCTCAGGCGCTTGCGCAGGCTGCGGTGAAACACCTTATGCTAAGCTCATCACACAGCTCTTTGGTGACAGAATGTACATTGCTAACGCAACAGGCTGTTCATCAATTTGGGGTGGTTCAGCTCCTTCAACTCCATACACAGTAAACAAGGACGGCAAGGGTCCAGCTTGGGCTAACTCACTGTTCGAGGATAACGCTGAGTATGGTTACGGTATGTTCCTTGCACAGTCAACTATCAGAAACAGAACTATCGCTAAGGTTCTTGAGCTGTCTAAGACAACTAAGGCTGCAGCTCTTAAGAAGGCTTGCGAAGAGTATCTTGAAACAGTAGATGACGGCGAGAAGAACTCAGCAGCTACAGATAACCTTATCGCTGCTCTTAAGAAGACAAAGAATAAGGCTACTGAGGAGATCCTTAAGGACGCTGACTATCTGAGAAAGAAGTCAATGTGGATCTTCGGCGGTGACGGCTGGGCTTACGATATCGGATTCTCAGGCGTTGACCACGTTATCGCTCAGGGCGAGGACGTAAACATCTTCGTATTCGATACTGAGGTTTACTCAAATACAGGCGGACAGTCATCTAAGTCAACTCCAACAGGTGCTATCGCTCAGTTCGCAGCAGCTGGTAAGGAAGTTAAGAAGAAGGATCTCGCAGGTATCGCAATGTCTTACGGCTATGTATATGTAGCTCACGTTGCAATGGGTGCTGATTACAATCAGTGCATCAAGGCTATCCACGAGGCAGAGTCTTATCACGGCCCTTCAATCATCATCGGTTATGCTCCATGTATCAACCATGGTATCAAGGGTGGTATGTCAATTGCTCAGACAGAGGAGAAGAAGGCTGTTCAGGCTGGTTACTGGCATCTGTACAGATTCGACCCACGTCTTAAGGCAGAGGGCAAGAATCCATTTATCCTTGATTCTAAGGCTCCAACAGCTGACTATAAGGACTTCATCATGGGCGAGGTACGTTACAACGCACTTGCTAGACAGAATCCTGAGAGAGCTGAGAAGCTCTTTGGTAAGGCTGTTCAGAACGCTAAGGACAGATATGATTATCTGCTCAGATACGCTAAGCTTTACAATACTGAGGAAAAGTAATCTAAGTTACTATAAAAAAGACGCTCATGCACTTCGGTGCGTGGGCGCTCTTTTTTTACCACAAAAAAAGGGTACTGCCACGTTGACAGTACCCTTTATGTATGCAGTGGCGAACAGCGTTCGACCGTTTCTTTTATCGCATGGTTAAAATATTATGGACTACATATCCTTTTTGATAAGATAAGTTTTCAGTATAGCCGCAGTTGTCTTTGCGTCAGGGAGCTTGTTTTCCATGACCATTTTGTAAGCTTCTTCAAGAGGCATTTTTGTTACATCAAGGAATTCGCCCTCGTCAAGGTGCTGCTCACCGAAATCAAGTCCCTCTGCCATATACATATGGATTATCTCGGTATCATAAGCCACTGTAGGATAAATACAGCCAAGATAAGTCATTTTTTCTGCCGTTGCACCTATCTCCTCTTTAAGCTCACGCTTTCCGCACTCCAAATGATCTTCACCGTATTCAAGCTTTCCTGCAGGTATCTCCATAAGTGCGGTCTTGAAAGGATAGCGGAACTGCTTTACAAAATAAACATTCTCGTCCTCGTCAAGAGCAACGATGCAAACTCCGCCAGGGTGATGAATGACCTCTCTAAGCGTCTTGTAGCCGTTTTCAAGCTCCACTTCATCACAAGTCAGGTGAACGACCCTGCCCTTGTATATCTCTTTTTCACTGATAGTTTTTTCGTTCTGATACATTTTATATCCTCCCTTTCAGGTTTATGCGTTCTTTTCAACAGGCTGAGCTTCTTCTTTTTTCTTTCTGCCTGTAAATCTCACTGCGCCAAGGTAAACGATAAGCGAGCCGAAGCCAACGGCTGTTATTACCTTGCCCCAGAAAAGACCCTTTGTTTCGTAGGTGAACTGGATGTCGTTTGATCCCGCAGGACAAAGAACAGCCATAAAGCCGTAATCCACCTTTTCTATCTCCACGTCCTGACCATTCACCTTTGCGCTCCAGCCGTCATCATATGGAACTGAGAAGAACACAAGGTTATCCTTGTCAAGGTCGATCTTGGCGTTGAAACCATAAGAATCATAACTGAATGATGAACAACTGTTTGCACGTCTGTCAAGGCAGTTCTGATAATACTGATCTGTTGAGTAGTCGGTACCCTTAAAGCTGTAGTAGCTGAGGATATTATTGTATTTTGCAGCCTGCTCAGGGGTAAGCACAAGGGCTTTCATGAGCATTGATGTCTTGTCTACCTCTGAAGCCTTCTGAATGTCGCTGTCAAGGCAGTAGTAATCATATGTGAAGCCCATTGGTACATAATATTTGTTTTCGTAAATGTTGAAACCATTCTGAGTATCAACATATTCAAAGCCGTAGAGATTTGCAAGAGTTTCTGGCTTCGATACCTCTGTGATACCTTTTCTCTCACTTTCAGTAAGTTCATTGAAATAGTATTTTACGGAAAACAGGCTTCTTAGTGGATAGACCTTAGTTTCCATTCTTGATGCAACATCTCTCGTTTGTCCGATAGAGCTGTAGAAATCCATGATAGATGTTGAAACAACGCTGTGGAAGCATCTCATTGATGAAAGCTTCCAGAACATACACCAGTTGTCAACATTTTCTGAGGTATCTATTCTGTAGAAATTGTTGTCAGCATTGTAGTTCTCTGATCCAGATTCCAGCTTATCCATGTTGATGTTGTCGCCACCGTTTATTGCTCTGTTGATGTAGTCGGTGTTGTCAGTACCCTGGCTTACACCATATACGATAGAAGAAGTCATGCAGATGACCACCGCAACCGCCGTCATTGCAGAAGCGATCTTCATGTAGTCGAGCTTCTTCTCTGCGACCACATATATAAGCGTGCCAAGCATTATTATCATTACTATGGTAACGATAGCCTGAATGTAGTAAAGTTCAATATATTCAGGGACTTTGCCATAGGATACAACGCCGTTTTCGTTTGTCGGAAGCAGACCTATGCCAATAAATATCGCACATACTACACAAACAGGCACAAATCCCTTTTTCAGATCGTCTTTGTTTTCTGCGATGACCTTTGCTGTCATAAGGCACATAAGCAGTATAGGCATATAATACCATCTTGCATAATATGACGCATTGAAAAGGACGAAAGAGGAGTTCAATATAGGCACGCAAGCCATTATGCCGAACACGATAATAGCCTTTGTAAGCCAACTGTCTTTTCCTTTCTTTCTCGTTCTCATAAACGCTATAACGCCTGCCATTGAGAACATAGGCAGATAGCCTGCCATTGAAGCCCATCTTGCCTTGTCCGAGTTAAGGATATTTATTCTTGCAGGCATATCGGAAAGCATAAAGAACGATTGGATAATTCTTGGTATTCTTACATTTTCACCGTATATAACAAGGTCAAGTCCATAAAGTCTTTCGTTTACACGGTAGTTACCCATTACGCTCAGCGCTGACGGCAGGAAGATAACAGCGGATATCATCACACCGATAACAGCCTCAAGAATAAGCAGACCGAACTTCTTCATGTCAATTTCAAAATCCTTGTCAAGGCATCTCAGGAAGAAGTAGATAATAACGAATACGACCTCACAGGCAAAGAAGAAATAGCTTATGGTCGCACATATAGCTACCGCTACCGCAAACGGACCCTTCTTGTTCTTTTGAACCAACAGTTCAAATCCTAAAAGCATGAGAGGGAAGAAAGCAGTTGCGTCGTGGAAGTGGTTGAAGAAAACGTTGTAGGTCTGGAAGCCTGAGAAAGCGTAAAGCAGACCGCCTATAAAGCAGGCGCTTGTGTTGTCAACAAAAAATCTGATGTAAGCGTAGGCTGTTATTGCGGCGATAGCCGTTTTCAGCGCAAGGAGCCATGGTATCAGATAAGGCACTGCACCTGACGGGAAAAGTGTAGTGAGCCAGAAAAATGGCGAGCCAAGGAGATAGAAAGCATATGAGCCAACAAAGCTCGAGCCTAAGTCCGTTCCCCAATCCCAGCCCATGTTTCCGCTGCGAACAGCGTCATGACAGTGCTGATAGAACATCATCTGCTGTGAGTTGAAGTCGCCATAGTAGAGAAAGATGCCCTTGTTCACTATCATTGACGGAATGAACGAGATCATCATGCCGATAAAAGCCACCGCAAACAGCAGCAGATACTTTTCTTTTGGCTTGCTGTCAGGGCTTTTTAAAAGTCCGTTTTTCTTAAACATTGTCTTGTCCTCTTTTTCTTTACTGATAATATATTGGTAAAAAACCATACACAATTCATTATAACACAGCTGCATATAAAAATCAACATTTTAAACAGTCTTTAGGACGATTTTGAATAAAAAAGCTCATACGCAAAAGCATATGAGCCAGTCTGTTGCAAAAATGTCAAATCAACGGGCGAACACTGTTCGCCCCTACATACAAACAACGTGAATATGCAAAAGCATATGAGCATAGTTACAATATTATTTATTCCCTTTTCTCTGAACAATGAAGATACCCGAGCATACAAGGATAAGTGCGGCTATCCCCTGAACGCCAAAAATGCCTTTTTCATCAAGCAGGATAGTTGAAAGCAGCACTCCGCACACAGGGTTCATAAAGCCGAAAATCGCCACCTTTGAAACAGGGTTGTGCTTCAAAAGCACTGCCCACAGCGAATATGCCGCCGCTGATACAAAGGCAAGATACAAAAGCATCAAAAAAGCCTTTGCGCTCATGTGACCAAGCCTGCCGCCCATTAAAAAGCCTATGACAGTGAGAACTGCTCCACCGAAAACGAACTGCCAGCCGCTAAGCATAACAGGGTCTTCTGTTTCGGAATAGCGCTTCATATACACCGATGAAAAAGCGTATGCACAGGTGCAAAGAAAAATAAATCCGTCCCCGAGAAAGTTAAAGCTTACCCCCGAAAGTCCCCCGAGATTTATAACAATGATACCCGAAAATCCAAGTATACAGCCTGCTATTTTCACAGCGGTGAGCTTTTCAAGCTTGTATAAAAGCGATGACACAAGTATCGCAATAAAAACGTTCGCCCCAACTATTATCGCTGCCTTTACCCCCGTTGTGTGGGCAAGACCTATGTAGTAGAAAAAATACTGCAAAATTGTCTGAAAAAGGCTTATTATCATGATCTTTGGTATGGAAGTTTTTGTTGGCAGGAGAATTTTTCTCTCCGCTGTGCTTCCCATGGCAAGAGCCATTAGCCCTGCCACAAAAAATCTTATGCCCCCAAACACAAGCTGAGAGCCGCTGTCATTGGTGGTTATGTTCATAAGGCTGTAGCCTATTTTCACGCAGGAAAATGCACTTCCCCACAGCATACAGCATATGGACGCAAGGACAGCCACTACCCATGTTTTTGTCAGAATATCTTTTTTCTCGTTCATACATTATCCTATCTATAGCAAATTGTGGATCTTCACAGAAAGACCGCAGCGGCGTAAAATGCTGCTGCGGTCGAAAGTTACTTTTTGTCTTTTTTTGCTTTCTTTTCCTTTTTGCGTTTCTTCTTGTTTTCCTTTATTATCTTCAAAGGGTCGCCGAAACGTTCCTTATCGTCCTTGACAGGCTCGATAGTTTCGCTCTTTGTCATGATATCCGTCATCTGCTGTAAAAGCATCGACTCCTCGAACATATCCACAGCTTCCTCGCAGGTGTCAGCCTTGCCGTCCACAAGAAACTGTTTTATCTGCTGAACGTTCTTCATATAGTCAAGTGACATGAAAGGCACTCTCTTTTCAAGAGCCTTGTAGTAATCATCTCTCTGACGTTCTACCTGCTTTATTCTGTCATCAAGCATTATTATCTGTTCGTTTATGCCCTCGTTCACTTCAACCTGCTTCTGTTCAGCAGCTGTAAGTCTGTATTTGTTCAGTGCGATACCGAAAACGCCTGCACCGATAAAAATAAGTGCACCTGCAATAATGCCCACTATAATAAGCTTTGTGCCAAGGAGCAGCCACAGCAACAGGAAAGCTGCCAATCCAATGCCGATGCTTATGCCTAAAGATTTAATTATTTTATTTTTTATATTGAAGTTTTTAACAACATAATCGTTGTCATGGATATAAGTTTTGAGATATTCCTTATTTTCCATGCTGACCGTTACAGCGTCCTCAAACTCAAAATATCTTTCAAAGTATTCGGCAGCACGGTCAATTTTTTCAAGCTCAGTTTCGTTAGCCATATATACTCCCTCAGATCACGAAAAAAATTTCTAAAAGCAGAACCTTTTAGTCTTTTGCGTGGTGCGTGATAGTGAACACTGCACAAATAACACGCTTTATTTCCCACCATATTACTACAATTATAACACACGGCATAATTTTTGTCAACCATATTAAGCATAGTTTTCGTAAAAATAAGACACGGACTTCTGTAATTAGATTTTTATAGACAGGTAAAAAAAGAGGACGAACACAGTCCGTCCTCCGATATGCTTAAGTATCTTACTCTGCTGTTTCGTTGTTTGTAACAGCAATGTCAGGAGCTTCGCCATTTTCAGCAGCTTCTCTAGCCGCCTTGCGCTCCTTTGCTACCTTTATAAGAGTCTGCTTGATAGACTCCAGCATTTCCTGAGTGAAAGGAAGGTTCTCGCCAAATGGGTTTACAACAAAGCCCTGTACCTTTGGCGTCTGCTCAGTGAGAGCAGCTATATCCTGAAATCTCATTGCAAAGCTCTGGAAAGGCTTGTCATACTGGAGCTTCTTAGCTTCCTCTGGGGAAGTGAAAACAGGGAAAAATGTGCCGTTTGTTTTGTTGTTGTTGAGAAGAATGAACTTAGCCTTGCTCTTGTCCTCGAAATTAACATGGTTTTCAGCGTCGGCAACAAGCTCTGTTGTCTTTTCTACCATTGCAGGCACGAGAAATGTGCAGGCAAGTGCTGTGTTTATTACCTTGTTTTGAGTTTCGGCACAGAAATTCTTTCTCATTTCTGCGATAGCTTCTATAAGCTTAGGGTTGTTGTCGAAATTTGGTTTCTGATTGTTAGCCTTGAGTTCTGCCATTTTTAATTACTCCTTGTCTGTTTCTTCAAGATTTGTTTCGATTATAAATTTAGGTCTAGCCTTTGTTTCCAAATAGATCTTGCCTATATATTCTCCGATAATACCTATAGCCAAAAGCTGAAGTCCGCCTATCGCCCATATAGACGTGATAGTTGAAGCCCAGCCCTGAACAGTGTGCCCAACTGCCCATGTTATAAGGAAATATATAAGCATTATAAGTGATACTAAAAATACTATTATACCGATAGTGGTGATAAATCTTATAGGCTTTACAGAAAGTGAGGTTATTCCCTCAACTGCAAAGGAAAGCATTTTCTTCAGCGGATATTTAGATTCGCCCGCCACACGCTCGTTTCTTACATACTTAACGATGTCGCTCTTGAAGCCGACCATAGGCACAAGACCTCTTAGAAACAGATTTACTTCCTTAAACTCTGCCAGAGCGTCTATAGCCCTTTTGCTCATAAGTCTGTAATCAGCGTGATTATATGTTATCTCAACGCCCATATGCTCCAAAAGCTTGTAATATGCCTGAGCAGTTCCACGCTTGAAAGCGGTATCCTTTTCTCTCGATGAACGAACGCCGTAAACAATATCACAGCCCTCTGCCCTCTTATCAAGGAAGCCGTCAATAGCGTTTATATCGTCCTGCAAGTCAGCGTCCATGGAAACAACGATATCAGCGTAGTTTCTCGCCGTCATAAGACCAGCCAGCAGTGCGTTCTGATGACCTTTGTTTCTTGAAAGCTTAAGACCTGTGAAAACAGGGCTTGCTTCGTGGAGCTTCTGTATTATCTCCCACGTTTTGTCCTTTGAGCCGTCGTCAACGAACATGACCTTGCTGTTCTGTGCGATGCGACCTTCTGCTTTCAGCTTATCGAACTTTTTTATAAGCGCTTCCGCTGTGATAGGCAACATTTGTTCCTCATTGTAGCATGGTATTACTACATACATAGTTTCTGTCATTTTGTTCTCTTATCCTTTCTCATATTCGATCCCGAACAGGCGGCAAGCGTTTCTATTTGTAATGTCAAGCACTTCCTGCGGATCAAGTTTTTTTATTTCAGCCACGACCTTTGCCACTTCTTCTATCATAGGGCTTTCGCACCTCTGTCCTCTGTAAGGAGGGGGCGCCATGTAAGGGCAGTCCGTTTCAAGAAGAAGCCTGTCCATTGGGACAACTTCAAGAGCACGTTTGGCTTTTTTAGCATTTTTAAAAGCAAGCGCACCTGTAAACCCGATGTACATACCAAGCCCAAGCACTATCTCTGCGGTCTCCGCCGAGCCTGAAAAGCAGTGAACTACACCTGACGGCGCATATTTGTCCAGCACGTCAAGGCAGTCCTGAGTGGCTTCACGGCAGTGAACTATAACAGGCAGACTTTTCTTCACAGCATATTCCACCTGCTTGTCAAAAAGCTTTATCTGTTTTTCTTTGTCATATCCCTCATAATGATAGTCAAGCCCTATCTCACCAACCGCAACAAGCTTGTGAGTAGAGCAGGCTTTCAAATAAAGCTCGTCAAGCACCTGCATATAATTTTCAGGAAGAGTATCCATACACTCAGGGTGAAAGCCAACAGAGGTATAGAAATTCTCATATTTTTTCGCAGTTTCGATTCCGAACAAAGACGATCTTTCGTCCGTTGCAGCGTGGCAGACCTTGTCTACAGGAGAGTCAGGGTCGCAAAGAAGCCTGTCAAGGACTTCGTATCTGTCCTCATCGAAAGCGTGATCGTCATAGTGACAATGTGAGTCAAATATATTTTTTATGGCAAGGACGTCCTTTCGTAAAAATATACAAACATATTATATCACAACTCGCCAATTTTGTAAAGCTTTTTATTGTAAAAACGGGCATAAAAAACGGGCGAACAAACCGTTCGCCCGCAAAGATCTTTATTTTACTAGAAAGCTATCTTCTTTTCGATATAAGCTACCAGCTCGTCGATCTTGATACGCTCCTGCTCCATTGTATCTCTGTCTCTTACTGTTACACAGCCGTCCTCAACAGAATCAAAGTCATATGTGATGCAGAATGGTGTACCGATCTCGTCCTGACGGCGATATCTCTTACCGATAGAACCTGCCTCGTCATAGTCAACAAGGAAGTGCTTTGAAAGCTCTGCATAAAGCTCGCCTGCCTGCTCGCTGAGCTTCTTGGAAAGCGGAAGAATGCAAGCCTTGAAAGGAGCAAGTGCAGGGTGGAAACGCATAACAGTTCTAACGTCAGGCTTCTCCTCTGTGCCGATGTTTTCCTCGTCATATGCTTCGCAAACAACTGTCAGGAACAATCTCTCAACGCCAAGGGAAGGCTCGATAACGTATGGAACATATCTCTCGTTTGTTTCAGGGTCAAAGTAATCAAGGCTCTTGCCGCTTGTCTTGATGTGCTGATTAAGGTCATAATCAGTTCTGTCGGCAACGCCCCAAAGCTCGCCCCAGCCAAATGGGAAGAGATACTCAAAGTCAGTTGTAGCCTTTGAATAGAAGCAAAGCTCCTCAGGTGAATGATCTCTCAGACGAAGGTTTTCTTCCTTGATGTTAAGGCTAAGGAGCCAATCCTTGCAGAAGCCTCTCCAGTAGTTGAACCACTCAAGGTCTGTGCCAGGCTTGCAGAAGAACTCAAGCTCCATCTGCTCAAACTCACGAACACGGAAAATAAAGTTACCCGGAGTGATCTCGTTTCTGAATGACTTACCTACCTGTGCAACGCCGAAAGGTACTTTCTTTCTTGTTGTTCTCTGGATATTTGCAAAGTTTACAAAGATACCTTGTGCAGTTTCAGGACGCAGATAAAGCTCAGACTTTGAGTCCTCAGTTACACCCTGAAATGTCTTGAACATAAGGTTGAACTGACGGATATCAGTGAAGTTGTGGCTGCCGCAATCTGGGCATGGGATCTGTTTTTCCTTGATGTAGTCCATCATCTGCTCGTTTGTCCAGCCTGCAACGTTAGTGCCGTCGAAATCTTCGATAAGGTTGTCCGCTCTGTGACGTGTCTTACAGTCCTTGCAGTCCATAAGAGGGTCAGAGAAACCGCCGATGTGACCTGAAGCCACCCAAGTCTGCGGATTCATAAGGATAGCGGAGTCAAGACCAACGTTGTACTTGTTCTCCTGAATGAACTTCTTTCTCCAAGCGTTCTTGATGTTAGTTTTAAGCTCAACGCCAAGCGGACCGTAGTCCCAAGTGTTTGCAAGACCACCGTAGATCTCGCTTCCAGGGTATACAAAGCCTCTGTTTTTACAGAGAGCCACGATCTTATCCATGGTTTTTTCAGAATTATTCATGAAACATTCTCCTTATACAAAATATAATACTACCATTATATTTTATAGCAAAATTCCGCAAATGTCAAGGCGTTTCAGCGATTTATTACTTGTATTGATATCTGAATGCAAAGAAAAGTGAATTGTGTAGGTTTGTCAATCATATTGGACACTATTATTAAGAAATTCGATAGGCGAAAACCATTTGAGGGGACGCATAGGACGGTTGTTTGTTCGACTTAAACGTGCAGCTAGCTGCACGTTTAAGTCGTCGCAGGAATAAAACCTATGGCACGAATAGAATTTGTTGTGATCTTCTCGGTGACTGCGCTCTACTTTGCCATTGTGCCTGGGCGTATATGGACGAATGAGTTTGTGTTCAATGCCAAGTTGTGAGAGCGTATTCTCAAACAGCGTTTTCTTGTCTCTTTTGCTTGGCGAAAAGCGGTTAGTAAATTCAAAT
Source organism: Ruminococcus bicirculans (ex Wegman et al. 2014) (assembly GCF_000723465.1). Classification (GTDB taxonomy): domain Bacteria; phylum Bacillota; class Clostridia; order Oscillospirales; family Ruminococcaceae; genus Hominimerdicola; species Hominimerdicola aceti. The sequence continues at coordinate 2,209,243 of NZ_HF545616.1, read as the reverse complement.
CCATTGTCGGTCTGAATACATTTCACCGTTATTCCTCTGCGTTTGTACCATTTCACCAGCCTTTTTACAAAGTCTGCTGAAGAATAGGTGCTTTGCTCCTCATATCCGTATAAAAATCTTATCCTGGTATACTCATCGATCGCCGTGTATTGGTACAGCTTCATCTCTGGGTCAGCTATACACTTTCTCGGAACTACCTTTACGTCCACCTGAATACGCTCTCCGGGGTATGTCATCTGCTCGTATGGCTTTGGTTTATACGTCGCTTTCTTCGGCTTTTTCGGAAGCATTCCTAGTTTTTTCATAACCCTGTAAAGACTTTCAAGACAGCGTGTATACCCTTGTTTTCTGAGACGATGCCATAGTTCGGGAAGCTCAAGTGTCGGGTTCCGTTTGTGATACCTTTTGATAAGATCTATTTCTTCCTTGGTATGCTCATTGGGATGATGATGCGGTCGGCGTGATTTAACTGCAAGGGACTCCACACTTCCGTCCCAGCGTTTCAGCCAGAAATATATATATGAACGTGATTTATTGTATTTTCTGCTTGCTCGGCTCACTCCATATTTCTTTGCGTAATTCATTAAGGATTGACGAAACTTCATATCTTGTGTTATACTATTCATGAGAGATAGGCTTCCTTTCTGATTTGAATTTGGTGTGGTAACTTTATTTTATCAGATTTTTGCCTATCTCTCTTTTCTTTTTTCTTAATTTTGTCCAATATCTATTGTAGCACTACAATCTGAATGCAAAGAAAAGTGAATTGCCCCTTGACTTTTTTAGGTATATGTGATATAATTCTAACAGCATAATTAATAAATTGTTCGGAAAAATATTTCAATGTAGGGGTTGACATATCTGTGAAGATCGCATATAATCAGACAGACAGACAGACAGACAGACAGACAGACAGACAGACAGACAGACAGACAGAATAACTATGTTTCTTTAACAACTGTTAAATATTGTATATCAAAGGTGCAGTATGCCCGATAAGTTCGGGTGTGCTGTGCCTTTTTTGTGCTCTTTTGAGCAATATATGAAAAATGGAGGAAAACACATGAAGAAAATCAAATCAATACTTGCGTTCGCACTTGCACTGAGTATGTGCACTTCAATGGCAGCCTGCGGAAGTTCTGATGACGACAGCGATGATAAGTCAGACAATAAGACAACATCTTCCGCTGCGGCAAAAGCTGACGATGAGTCAAAGGCTTCTGATGAAACATCTTCAAGCGATGAGTCCACGGCAGAAGATTCCGCAGCAGAAGAGCCTGAGGAGTCAAGCAAAGCAGAGCAAGAGGACGACGACGCTTCAAAGTATGGCTATTATGAGGACTTAGCAGCTGAGTATGAGGCTAATGGATTTAGTCAGGCTGAAGTTACGGACGGAAAATTCATGAACTGGGGTAATGACTTCTCTTCTCATGATTCGGAAAGAGTCTATTATAAAAACGGAAAGCTGTATTTTGGATTGGTAAAAGACGATATAAGCTATATCATGTGTTATGATATAAACACTAAAAAAACTACAGAACGTCAGGTCGATTTTTATCTTTCGGATATAGATGTAGCTTACGGAAAGATCTTGTATGATGATTCTAGCCGACATTGCACAGTCGTTGATTTTGAAGATGACAGCAAGAGCTATACTTGTGAGATATCACAGTCTTATGACCCTAGTCTCATTTCGTCAGGTGCATTAGTGGGTTATTACGATACGGATAATGTTTTGTACTATTATTCACCTGAGACAGGCGAGGTAACTTATCCCGGATTGACGATCAAGGATTCACACGGACTTGAACAGAAAGTTTCTGCTGATCTGGTGGCTTCATACGGCAATAAGCTATATTTCAAAGTAAACGGCAATGATGAAGGAGATAAGCTCTACTGCTTTGACCTTGACAGTAAGCAATGGGGCGATGAGCCTGTATTGTCGGGCAAAAATTCAAGGATTACAGTGACCGGCGTTATAGGCAAATATATGTTCTTTTCCTATAATGGATATAATTTGCAGCAGGATAAGCTCTATAACATGGAGACCGATGAAGTAGTAGGAACTTTCTCTTATCCTGAGGGCTATTTCCCGGAATATTTTGGCGGTGATTCGCATATTTATGCAGATCATGAAAGCGGCACTTTTTATGATATAGAGAGATTTAAAAAGTTCAAGCTTCCTATCGACGGCAGCCCTGTAGATGAAAATGCAACTGTTGACCTTTATTCGTCAGATACTGAGGCAAGCATATTCCCGGTCAATGAGACTTATTATCTGTTCATAGATAATGCGGGCGTATTCCTGCGTTCTTATGATAAAGGACCTGACGGTGAAGAAATAGTTTGTGTATTCGATAATTAATTTATGGAGGAAAATCACATGAAAAAGATCAGATCAATTCTTGTATTCGCACTTGCACTTAGTATGTGCGCGTCAATGGCAGCCTGTGGAAGTAACAGCAATGACGAAAGCAGCAAGACAGAAACATCCTCTGCTGCTACAACAGAGGCAACAACAGAAGAAAGCACAGAGAGCACATCTGAAGAATCGGCAGAAACTACTACGACAATCGCTGCTGAAAGTGCTGACAACAATGATGCAGATAACGCATCTGAATCATCTGCGCAGACTGACGCTGCTATGGGCAGCGACATGACAATCACTGACGTAGACAGTTTCTTTGCAAGCCTCAATGGCAAGACATTGGACGACGCAAAGGCCTATATTGAAAGTGCGTTCCAGGTCGGCGAATGTGAAGAGTCCATCAATGCATACACAACACGTGATGCGGACGGAAATTCTATGCAGGTTGACACGTATACATGGTATTTTTCATCAGAAGAAACCATTGAAGGCGTAGCATTCGATTGTGTGACAGTGAGCATGGCCGGTGACACACTCTACAACGTTTCATTTAATAAAAACGAGAGTGATAATGAAACATATTCTCTCCTGGACAAAAAGATTGGAACATACGGATATGATACAGCCCCAGATATCAGTGGTCGCTATATTGCAGATTGCGGCGATATCGATATCACTTTGGTGCCTGGAACCAATGCACTCATAATTGGTCACAATTACCAATAGCAACAAGAAAACAGCGAATACCCCTATATCTGGGAGCTCAGAGATAGGCGGAAAACCTTACTATTGCTTCCTCATATCAAACGCTTACAGGAGCCGATAAAGAGGGAGATATCCAATATAGCGTAGATTTCAGAAAATTGGAAGAGTAACTTTGAGCGTATCGAGCGTTGAATAATACTTTTGATAAACAGACGGAGACTGTTAAGCAGTTTTCGTCTGTTTTTTTGTGCCCACGAAGTCGAATACGTCCAACTAACTATTGATATATGGCTTTTTATCGTTGCAAAAAATCACGCATTGTGCTATAATAAAATAGTATCGCTATGACTATTCATGTATTGGAACATATTAGGAGAATTTTACTTGATGAACAGCTTTTTTATCGGAAACGTTGAAATAGAAAAGACCGCAGCATTAGCACCCATGGCGTCGGTGGCAGATAAATCATATCGCCTTATGTGCAAAGAGTATGGGGCTTCATATCTTGTGAGCGAGATGATATCCTCGAAGGGTCTGTGCTTTGGCGACAAAAAGACTGCACGTCTTTGCGAGATTGAGAAAGAGGAACGCCCCTATGCTTTGCAGCTTTTTGGGGAAGACCCTTATTATATGGGAAAAGCAGCATATAAGCTCAACGAATATTCCCCTGATATCATTGATATAAACATGGGCTGTCCTGTGCCTAAGATAGTAGGCAACGGCAGCGGCTCTGCACTTATGAAGCTTCCTGACACTGCGGCAGAGATATGCAGAGAGGTGGTAAAAAACGCAAACTGCCCTGTTACAGTGAAATTTCGTGCAGGCTGGGACGAAAACAGCATAAATGCAGTGGAATTCGCAAAGCTCATCGAGCAGGCAGGGGCAAGCGCCGTCACCTGTCACGGCAGGACGAGAACGCAGTTTTATTCAGGCAAAGCCGATTGGGATATAATAAGGCAGGTAAAAGCCAGCGTTAAGATACCAGTTATAGGCAACGGCGACGTTGTTGACGGAGAAAGCGCAAAGGCAATGTATGAGCAGACTGGCTGTGACCTTGTGATGATAGGCAGAGGAAGCTACGGCAGACCATGGGTTTTCCGTGACGTGAAGCATTATCTTGAAACAGGGGAAAAGCTTCCTGAGGTGAGCATAGAAGAAAAAATGGCAGTGATGAAAAAGCACTGCGAGCTTATATGCAAATACAAGGGCGAACGTCAGGGCATGAAAGAAGCCAGAAAAAACTGCGCATGGTATGTTAAAGGGCTGAAAGGCTCTGCAAGGCTAAGAGCGCAGTGCGGTGGGCTTAATACCATTTCTGACCTTTATGAGATGATAGACCACATACTTGCAAACGAGTTAGGAGAATAAACAATGGGAATTTTATCCGTAGTAGGAACGCCTATAGGCAACCTTGGAGATATGACATACCGTGCAGTTGAGACCCTAGAAAAGGCTGATTTTATCTGTGCCGAGGACACAAGAGTTACCGCAAAGCTTCTCAATTATTTTGACATAAAAACGCCACTTGTGAGCTATCACGAACACAATGCGAAGCAGGTGGGCGAGAGCATTTTGAACAGGATAATGGCAGGCGAGAACGCCGCTATCGTAACAGACGCTGGTATGCCCTGCATTTCAGACCCTGGGGAGCTTCTTGTGAAGCTGTGCGCTGAAAACGGTGTGAAAGTGGAGGTAGTACCAGGTCCGTCAGCGGTGGTATCAGCACTTGCCATAAGCGGACTTGACACTGCAAGATTTCAGTTCGAGGGCTTTTTGTCAACCACCAAGAAGCAAAGATTAAATCATCTTGCCTCGGTGAAAAACTGCACCAATACCCTCATTTTCTATGAAGCACCCCACAAGCTCATTTACACTTTGAAGGATATGCTGGAATATTTTGGTGACAGAAGAATATCTCTTTGCAGGGAGCTTACAAAGATACACGAGGAAGTTTTCCGCACCACCCTTGCGCAGGCTGTGGAGTATTATGAAGCCAACAAGCCAAAGGGCGAATTTGTGCTTGTTATCGAGGGTGCAAAAGAGGACGAGCTTTGCCCTGCGGAGAATATAGAGGAAGCTTTGGAACAAGTAAAAGCCCTTGTGGAAAAGGGTATGCGTGGAGCTGACGCCTGCCGTGAGATAGCAAAGGCAACGGGTTTTTCTAAGGGGGAGCTTTACGGACGCTTGTTTAAATGAGGAATGAGGAGTGAGGAATGAGGAATTAAGGTATCGCCTGCGGCGATGTTTATTTCTTGTTTTTTCGCATTTGTATTATATATCAATTTAGATTTTTTGAGGTGATTTTATGAGCATAAAAGAATACATAGGCGGACAGTGTGGTAATCCAGAGGGATTGGGCGGTATAGCCTGTGCAAAATTCATGAACTTTTTCAATGCAGAGCACTACAGAGCGGTGAAAAAATTTGTCTGCAAGCTTGACGGTGCAAGGATATTGGATATAGGCTTTGGAAACGGTGTGACTATCAAAAAGCTTAGCAAGAATATAAACGCTAAATTCTATGGCGTTGACATTTCTGCGGATATGGTGGAAAAAGCCAAGCGAGAAAACCGTGACGGAGTGAATACCAACAAGGTGATCTTACAGCAGGGAAAAGCTGAGGAGCTTCCTTATAATGACGATTTTTTTGACACTGTTTACACTGTGAATACCATTTATTTCTGGGAGGACACCGCAAAAGTTCTTGACGAGGTAAGGCGAGTTCTCAAAGACGGCGGCAATTTTATCTGCACATTCTATACAAAGGGCTACCTTGATAAGCTCCCATACTGCGATTCAGGTTTTGATAAGTTCACTCCTCAGCAGGTGCGTTCAATGGCTAGAGAGCGTGGCTTCCATGATGTAAAAGTCAAAATTCTGAGCGACTGCAAAGCGTATTGCCTTATTGGCACGAAAATAGAGGGCGAATAAGGTGGCAGATGTGACCATTGTGCCTCTTTCAGAGGAAAACGTACAGCTTTTTTCACAAACTGCGGCGAAAATTCTGCCCGAAGCTTGGAGTTTTGAAACCTACCAAAAACAGCTTTCAAACCCTGACGATATATCGTTTCTTGCCCTTTGTAATGGCGAAGCCGCAGGCTTTATAAGTGTGTGGTGCGTCTGCGGAGAAGCTGAGATAAACAATATAGGCGTTTTGGAGAAGTTTCGCAGGATGGGCATTGCAAAAGCCCTTTTTGACAGCGCATACAATGCCGCAAAGGCTGAAAAATGGTATCTTGAAGTGCGGGAGTCAAACCTTGGGGCTATACAATTTTACGAAAAGCAGGGATTTGATAGGGTAGGCATGAGAAAAGATTTCTACACCGCCCCCACGGAAAATGCTGTTTTAATGGCACTTCAATCCACTGAAAATGGAGAAATAAATGACATACAACGATTTTACATTTGAGTCCTTGGGCGAGGGCATTGAGATATGTATATCTGACGAACACCGTTTTGGTACTGACGCTTTTCTGCTTGCGGATTTTTCAGCAGGACGGCACAAGGATATCTGCGCAGACCTTTGCACAGGAAGCGGCATAATAGCGCTTCTTCTGCACAAATTTTACAAGCCACAGAAGATATATGCTGTTGAGATACAGGAAAAGGCTCACGAACAGCTGAAAATATCTTTGGAAAAGTCGAAAATAGACACTATCCAGCCTGTTTTGGGCGACTTGAATGATTGGCGAAGCGAAAAAGAGCTTGACCTTATTACCTGCAATCCGCCCTACAAGATAAACAACACAGGTGCGAAGAATGACAGCGAAGCGGTTTCTATCGCACGGCATGAAATGCTCTGCACTATTGATGACGTGTGCAGATGTGCAAAGAAAAATCTGAAATTCGGTGGCAGGCTTTGCATATGCAACCGCCCTGAGCGCCTATGCGATATAATGACGGCAATGAGAGCCAGTGGCATCGAGCCGAAGCGTTTGCGTACAGTTCACAAAAACCCAGAATGTCCTCCGTGGCTCATTCTCGTTGAGGGCAAAAAGGGCGGAAAGCCTTTTGTACAGATAGAAAAGCCTTTGTATGTGCGTTCCGCAGACGGCGGAAACTCGGCGGAAATGAAGAGAATATACGGACTTCCTTGAAAAGTGAGGAATGAGGAGTGAGGAATGAGGAATTAAGGTATCGCCTGCGGCGATGATTATTTTTTCGTAGGGGCGAACACTGTTCGCCCGCTTGCTCCAATTTGTCTGCGTGTGAGTTGAAATCAAATTATGGATTATGGTGTTATGACGGATTATCGAGTCACGTTCCACATAAGCGTGTGAGTTGAAATGAAGTGACCAATTTTCTGTGGGTAAATCTAAGGACATGATATGCGTATATTTACGAAATAAAAAGAGGGTAATAAAATGAAGATTTTAGGAATAGAAAGCTCCTGCGATGAAACAGCCTGCTCTGTTGTTGAAGACGGAAAAACGGTGCTTTCAAATATAGTTGCAAGTCAGATAGACGAACACAGGCTTTATGGTGGAGTTGTGCCGGAGATAGCCTCACGTCGCCATGCGGAGAACATAACATGGGTAACAAAAGCCGCTCTTGAAGAAGCAGGCTGCACAATGGACGATATCGACGCTGTTGCAGTGACCTATGCCCCTGGTCTGATCGGAGCACTTCTCGTGGGAGTGAGCTTTGCAAAGGGACTTGCCATGAGTGCAGGCAAGCCTCTTGTGCCTGTTCACCATATTGCAGGACACATTGCCGCAAATTATATCTCCCACCCTGAGCTTAAACCGCCTTATCTTTGCTTGGTCGTGTCAGGAGGACATTCACATATTGTAGAGGTGCTTGATTATTCAAGATATCATGTTATAGGCAGAACAAGAGATGATGCCGCAGGCGAGTGCTTTGACAAGGTAGCGAGAACATTGGGCTTTGAATACCCTGGCGGAAAGTTTATCGACAATGCCGCAAAGTCAGGTGATCCTAATGCCTATAAGCTCCCTCACCCAAAGGTGCAGGGCAGTGAATATGACTTCTCTTTCAGCGGACTAAAAACTGCCGTTATAAACCTTGTGCATAATGCCGCACAAAAGGGCGAAACTGTCAATGTGAACGATATGGCGGCTTCGTTCCAGAACACAATATCCGACATTCTTGTAGACAAAGCAATGCTTGCCGCAAAAGATCTTGGGTACATTACCATAGGGCTTGCAGGCGGCGTTTCGGCAAACTCAGGGGTAAGAGAGAAGCTTCAGAAAGCCTGTGACAAGCGTGGCTATAAGCTTTATATGCCTGAGTTTAAATACTGCGGAGATAACGGTGCAATGATAGCTTGTCAGGGATATTTTGACTATCTTGCAGGCAGACGAGCAGATGAAAGCCTTAACGGCATTGCAACGCTGTCGCTGGATAAGATTTCGGAATAATCTTATGGATAAGCCTGTAAGGAAAATCATAAGACTTGACAATTATGATTATTCAAAAAATGGACTTTATTTTATTACCATATGTACTGTCCAAAAAAACGAGTTGTTGTGGGCAACAGATGTAGGGGACGGCGCCCCCGACGTCCCGTTATGTTGCGCACACGCTGTCGGAAAGGTCTATCTTTCAAGCTTTGGTAAAATTATCAGAGATAATATCCACAGAGCAAACAGTGTCTATGATGACAAAAAGATATTGCAATATGTCATAATGCCAAATCATATCCATTTTATACTGAAAATCGGTGCGGGAGTCAGCGGGACGTCGAGGGCGCCGTCCCCTACAAACGAGATAGTTCCACAGTATGTGTCAATGTTGAAAAGATTTATAAATAAGGATATTGGTTTTAATATTTTTCAGCGTTCATATTATGACCATATCATCAGAAACCAAAAAGAATATATAGCAATTTCAAAATACATACATAATAACCCTATCAAGTGGGACGTTGACGAGTATAATCCAAGAAAAGAGAACAATAAAGCGGAGGTGCTTGGACTAGAATGAAACTACTAGCCATAGACGGAAACAGCATAATGAACAGGGCTTTTTACGGAATAAAGCTGCTGTCAAATTCAAAGGGACAGTTCACGAATGCCCTTACGGGGTTTATGAATATTTACCTCAAGGAGATAGGCGAGGTAAAGCCTGACTGCGTGGCAGTGGCTTTCGACCTTAAAGCCCCTACTTTCAGACATAAGGCGAATGCCGCATACAAAGCCAACCGAAAGGGTATGCCTGAGGAGCTTGCTCAGCAAATGCCTGTTATAAAAGAGCTTTTGGGCGACCTTGGTATAAAGATAGTACAGTGCGAGGGCTATGAAGCAGACGATATTCTTGGTACGCTCTCAAAAGCCGCCGCAGATTCAGGCAACGAGTGCTATATTCTCACTGGTGACAGGGACAGCTTCCAGCTCGTTTCCGACCGTGTGACAGTACGCCTTGCCACCACAAAGGAAACAAAGATATATACCCCTGACAGGATAATGGAAGAATACGGCGTTACCCCTCGTCAGATGATCGAGGTAAAGGCTCTTATGGGCGATACCTCAGACAATATCTCAGGCGTAAAGGGCATTGGCGAAAAGACCGCCCTTTCCCTTATCAAGCAGGAGGGCGATGTCAAGACCCTTTATGAACACCTCGCAGATATCAAGCTTACCCCGTCTGTGCGCACAAAGCTTGAAAATGGTCATCAGGACGCTATAGACAGCCGCTTCCTTGCCGAAATATGTCTTGAAGCCCCTGTTGATAAAGCAACAGAGTTTTATAAGCTGGGCGAGGTTGATACCGAGAAAACAAAGGCTCTCCTTGCCGACCTTGAAATGATGAGGCTTATAGACAGATTGGGTCTTAGCGGAAAAGCTGTGGAAAGCGCTGACAGCGCAGTGCAGGAAAGCAAGCTAAAGCTTTCCGACCTGCCTAAGTTTGAGGTCAAGCCACTTGATGAGAGCGTTATATCTGTTCTCGGCAAGGACAAAACAGCGTATTTTATCTTTGCCGACAATAAGCTTTCTATCCTCTGTAACGATGTTATCTACACCACCGAGGACAATGCAATTATCACAGCTTTTATGGGAACAGCCTGCGAAAAAATAACCTTTGAGGGCAAAACTGCCCATAAGTTTGCGTTCTCAAATGGCACTCACCTTGAAAACCTAACTTTCTGCTGTGACCTTGCAGGATATCTTCTCAATTCACAGTCAAGCGAGTATACAGCGGAAAATCTTTGCCTTTCATATAAGTGCCTTTACCGCTCTGATATGGGGGAATATGCAGACCTTTCAAGCCTGCCTGCTCTTAGTGAAAATCTGAAAAAACAGCTTGAAATGACAGAAATGACAAAGCTATTCGACGATATCGAAATGCCACTTTGCGAAGTGCTTGCTTCAATGGAGTTTTACGGTGTAAAGGCTGACGCAGAGGGCATAAAGGCTTTCGGTGAGGACTTGAAAATAAAGATAGACGAGCTTACTTCGCAGATATATATGTATGCAGGCAAGGAGTTTAATATAGCTTCCACAAAACAGCTTGGGGAGGTGCTTTTCGAGGACTTGGGTCTGCCTGCAAAGAAGAAAACAAAGTCGGGCTATTCCACCAATGCGGACGTTCTTGAAAGCCTTATGGACAAGCACCCTATCGTGCCTCTTATTGTTGAATACCGCACACTCACAAAGCTCAATTCCACCTATGTTGACGGACTTTTGAAGCTTATCCACCCTGACGGCAGAGTCCATTCTGTTTTCAAGCAGACCGAAACAAGAACAGGAAGGATATCCTCCACAGAGCCTAATATGCAGAATATCCCTGTGAGAAAAGAGATAGGCAGGAATATGCGTAAATTCTTTGTTGCCGAGGACGGCTATACTCTTCTTGACGCTGACTACAGCCAGATCGAGCTTAGAGTGCTTGCTTCCGTGTGCGGTGACAAAAATATGCAGGAAGCTTTCTCAGAGGGCAGAGATATCCATACCTCAACGGCGGCACAGGTCTTTGATATCCCAGAGGATTTCGTCACACCTGAAATGAGAAGTGCGGCAAAGGCTGTAAACTTTGGTATAATCTATGGCATAGGTGCATTTTCTCTGTCAAAGGATATCGGCGTGACCGTTGCGGAAGCAAAAAGATACATCAAGAATTATCTTGACAACTTCCCGAAAGTATCTGAATTTATGGATAAGACAGTTGATGACGGCATAAAAAACGGCTATGTCACCACCCTTTTCGGCAGAAGAAGATATATCCCTGAGCTTTCTGCTTCAAACAAGGTCTTGCAGGCTTTTGGAAAGAGGGCGGCAATGAACGCACCTATCCAAGGTGCGGCGGCTGATATCATAAAGATAGCGATGGTAAGAGTATACAAAAAGCTTAGAGAAGAAGATCTTGACGCAAGGCTTATTTTGCAGGTGCATGACGAGCTTATTATAGAAGCGGCTGAAAAAGACAAGGACAGAGCCGAAAAGATACTCAAAGATGAAATGGAGAACGCTGTAAAGCTTGCTGTGCCAATGACAGTGGACGTAAACAGCGGCAGAAGCTGGTACGAAGCGAAAGACTGATTTTTTTTAGTGAGGAATGAGGAGTGAGGAATGAGGAATTAAGGTATCGCCTGCGGCGATGATCTTGATTTCTATATGTAGGGGCGAACAGCGATCACCCGTTTATCCGTATTGCTTATTTTATATGTTTTGCTCTTATTATCTTTGTCATCTTCGTGGTTTGGCTGACATCTTGTTTGTGATTGTTGACGAACTTTTTGACGGCTGTCACAATAATACTTGACTTTTGTGAAATTTGTGGTATAATTCTCTATGTAAAAAGTGTGTAAGAAAGATAGATAAAAAGTAGAATAATAGGAATTTGAAAAACGAAAAGGGGCTGGGAAAATGAAAAAATTGCTTTTTGTGTTCAACCCCCATGCTGGCAAGGGACAGATAAAAGATAACCTTTGCGACATTGTGGATATTTTTACAAAGGGCGGCTATGAGGTAGTCACATACCCTACGCAGGCTAAGCTTGACGGCTATAACAAGCTTTGCAAGTGCGGTCAGGATTATGACATGATAGTCACATCAGGCGGTGACGGAACATTGTCTGAGGCTGTCAAGGCAATGATGACATTTGATAAGAAAATACCGCTTGGATATATTCCTGCCGGTTCAACAAATGATTGTGCGCAGTCTTTGAGCATACCGAAAAAAATGCTTGACGCCGCAAGGGAGATAGTTGACGGCGTGTATTTTGATTATGACGTTGGTAAGTTCAACGGTCAGTATTTTGTGTATGTAGCAGGCTTTGGTGCATTCACTGACGTTTCCTATGAAACCTCACAAACACTGAAAAACAAGTTTGGTCATGCCGCATATGTGGCAGAGGGGATAAAAAGGCTTTCAAAGATAACAGGTCAGCAAATGAGAGTGGAGCATGACGGCGAGGTAGTAGAGGGCAGCTTTATACTGGGCCTTATCTCAAACACTATCTCTGTGGGCGGAATGAAAAAGCTTATCGCATCAGGCGTATGCTTTGATGACGGACTGTTTGAAGTGGTCTTGGTAAAGACACCTAAGAACGCTATCGAGCTTAGCAACACAATAAATGAAGCAGTGCTTAATAAGCTCAACGATAAGCATTTTGTGACTTTCAAGACCTCAAAGGTCACATTCACAAGCGTGAACGAAATTCCTTGGACGTTGGACGGAGAGTCGGGCGGAAAGCATACATATGTTGAGATAGAAAACTGCAAGCAGGCAATAAGATTCAAACTCAAACCCAATGACATAACCGCAGAGCAGACGGCTGTTCAGTGCAGTGCAGGGGATATGATAATGACCGAGGACGGTCACCCTGTTGTCATTGAAGACCAGTATGAGATAGAAGATTAAGCTGTTTTGTAGGGGCGGACTTTGGTCGCCAGCCTTTTAACAGAATTTTGACAGAACAAAAGCGGACGAGTTCTTTTCGTCCGCTTTTTGCATATGCCTATTTTTTGTTTTTTAGCCGAAACTGGGAGGGTGTCATGTTGTATCTGCGTTTGAACTGCCGCATGAAATGTACGTCATTTTCGTATCCGCATACGGCGGCAATGTTTTTCACTGTCATGTCAGTGCTGAGAAGATAGTATTCAGCGTTTTTCATTCTTGCACAGAGTATATCCTCATAACAGCTCACACCGAAACGTGAGGTGTAAAGATACTGAAAGTGGGAGGGGCTTACGCTGAGAGTTTTCGCCATATCGGCAATGTTCCTGCTCCCAGAGGGAGAGCTGTAGATGTCAGCCCTGAGCCGCTCAAGTGCGTCAGCGTAGTGACTGCGCTTTCTTGGCGGCTGACCGCTCTTGCTGAGAGAATATTCCTCTCCAAGTCTTATGAGCAGCATTCTGAGCATAAGCTCGATATAATCCTCACGCCTGCCGCTTTCAGATAAGCTGAGTCTGCTTATGGTGGATAAAATATCCTCAGTTTTCTCTGCGTCTGATAACATAAAAATCGTATCATATGGGAGTGAATAGTCACGGGTGAGCATATCGTCGCAATCAAAATGAAGCCAGTGGTTAATGTAAAATCCCTTGCAGGCACGGTATATCTGCTCAGTGCCTTTTTTGTATAGTATTGCGCTGTCAGGGGAAACTGAGTATTCCCTGCCGTGCAAACGCACCACCGCAGAGGATTTGAATATAAGCAGAAGATTATCCCCCGAACCGTTTGGACGGCGTATATCAAAAGACCCGTCATGGCTGTAGTTTAGTCCCAAAGCGTGAAGTTCCATAGGTTTTCCTTTTCTAATTTCGTATGATGTATCAGTATAATAATAGGATATATCATTGTTGTTTTTTTGTCAAGTGATAAAATATAATTGAAACTAAAATCATATACTTTTAGGAGGTCACAATGAAAGAGATTTCAATGCTTATCAATACCGCAGACAAACGTTCCCACATCAACCCGGAGATATACGGACACTTCTCCGAACATCTTGGCAGATGTATCTATAACGGAATGTACGTTGGCGAAAATTCTGAGATACCGAACATAAACGGCGTAAGAAAAGACGTTATCGAAGCTTTCAAGGAGATAAAAATGCCTGTTCTCCGCTGGCCGGGAGGCTGTTTTGCTGACGAGTATCATTGGAAAGACGGTATCGGCGAAAAAACACAGCGCAAGAAAATGATAAACACCAACTGGGGCGGCGTGACGGAGGATAACTCTTTCGGCACAAATGAGTTCTTTGACCTGTGCGAAGAGATAGGCTGTGAGCCGTATCTTGCAGGAAATCTCGGAAGCGGCACTGTTCAGGAGCTTTCCGAGTGGATAGAATATATCACCTTTGACGGCGTTTCCCCTATGGCTGACCTGAGAAGAAAAAACGGCAGAGAAAAGCCTTGGAAGCTTAAATATCTTGGTATAGGCAACGAAAACTGGGGCTGCGGCGGCTCGATGCGCCCTGAGTATTACTGCGATGAATACAGAAGATATCAGAGCTTTTGCAAGAATTTCAGCGGCAATGAGCTTTACAAAATTGCCTGCGGACCAAATTCCAACGATTATAACTGGACGGACGTTGTAATGTCAAACCTTGGGGAGTGGCACACAAAGGCTATCTCTTTGCACTATTATACTGTTCCTACAGGTGACTGGAACAAAAAGGGCAGTGCAACTGAGTTTTCAGACGAGGAGTATTACGAAACTATATCAAAAACTCTATATATGGACGAGCTTATAAAACGTCACAGCGAGATAATGTCACGCCGTGATCCAGAGGGTAAGATAGGTCTTATAGTTGACGAGTGGGGCTGTTGGTATGACGTTGAAGAGGGCACAAACCCAGGTTTCCTCTATCAGCAGAACACAATGCGTGACGCTATCGTGGCGGCTTGCAATTTGAACATCTTCAATAACCACAGCGACAAGGTAGTAATGGCAAACCTTGCGCAGGCTGTGAACGTTTTGCAGGCTCTTATTCTCACAGAGGGCGAGAAAATGGTAAAGACGCCTACCTATCACGTCTTTGATCTTTTCAAAACTCATCAGGGAGGCGAGCTTTGCTACAGCTATGCCAACAATTGTCAGGCAGGCGGAAAGATTCCGATGATATCACAATCTGCCTCAGTAAAGGACGGCGTCCTCACTGTCACTATAGCGAATTGCTCTATAGATGATGACGCTCATATCTGCTGTGATATAGCAGGAGAAAATTATCAGAACATTGAGTGCAGGATACTTGACAATGAAGTAAGGGACTATAATGATTTTGATAACTGCGATAAGGTCGCACCAAAAGAGTACAGTGCGAAAATGACAGAAAAGGGCTTTGAGATAGACCTGCCAAAATGCTCCGTTGTAGTTGTGACAATGAGATAAGGACTATAAGGAGAGTCAAAAATGACAGTAAAAGATAAAATTTTGCAGGGAAGAACATATCTTGGCATAGAACTTGGCTCAACAAGAATAAAGGCTGTTCTTATAGACGATAGCTTTTCTGTTATCGCATCAGGGTCGAAGCAGTGGGAAAACCGCTTTGAGAACGGCTGTTGGACATATTCTCTTGATGATATCCACGGGGGCATACAAGCCTGCTATAAAGACCTTGCAGAAAATGTAAAGGCACAGTATGGCATTTATCCTGAAACATACGGTGCAATGGGTATTTCTGCTATGATGCACGGCTATATGGCTTTTGATAAGAATGACAAGCTTCTTGTGCCTTTCAGAACATGGCGCAATACCATGACCGCTCAGGCGGCAGGAGAGCTTACAAAACTACTGGGATTCAATATCCCACAGCGTTGGAGCATCGCACATCTTTATCAGGCGGTGCTTAACAAAGAATCCCATGTTCCTTATATCGCTTATATCAATACCCTTGCAGGCTATGTGCACAAAAGGCTTACAGACCGCTTTGAAGTTGGCGTTGGCGAAGCTTCAGGTATCTTCCCTGTGGAGGGCATAGGATACAAAAAAGAGTATTGCGAGCCTACAGAAAAAAGTCTTGCGGAAAAAGGCTTTGACCATAAGCTGAAAGATATTCTCCCAGCGGTAAGAAATGCAGGGGAAAAGGGCGCAGTTCTTACAGAGGAGGGCGCAAGATTCCTTGACCCGGAGGGACGCCTCAAAGCAGGCGTGCCGGTCTGCCCGCCTGAGGGTGACGCAGGCACAGGCATGGTGGCAACGGACAGCGTGCTGAAAAAGACCGGAAACATCTCCGCAGGCACTTCCATATTTGCAATGCTCGTCCTTGAAAAGCCACTTAACGGTGTTTACGAGGAGATAGACGTCGTTACCACCCCTGACGGCTCGCCTGTGGCAATGGTGCATTGCAATAACTGCTGTTCAGAGCTTGACGCATGGGTGAATATGTTCGGTGAGTTCGCAAAGCTCACAGGCAATGAGATAGACAAGAGCAGGCTTTATGAAACTCTCTATAAAAATGCCATGACAGCCGACAGCTCATGCGGTGGAGTGACAGCCTATAACTGCCTTTCTGGCGAACCTGTTATAAAGCTTGACGAGGGCAGACCAATGTATTTCCGCACTCCCGACAGCACTTTGACCTTGGGCAGCTTTTTCAGAGCACAGCTTTATTCTTCTTTCACCGCACTGAAAATAGGCATGGATATCCTCTTTGACAGAGAGCAGGTAAAAGCTGAAAAGATAACAGGTCACGGAGGACTTTTCAAGGTCAGCGGAGTGGCTTCACAGCTTATGGCGGACGCACTTTCTACCCCTGTTTCAGTAATGAAAACAGCAGGCGAAGGCGGAGCATGGGGCATGGCTATCCTTGCGGCATATATGGAGCTTTCAAATGGCGAAAAGCTTGCAGACTTCCTTGACAAAAAGGTGTTCGCAGATATGGAAGTGACAACTTCTCAGCCTGAGCAGACAGGCTCAGAGGGCTATAAAACATTCCTTGAAAGATATAAAAAGGGATTGGCGGCAGAAAAAAACGCACAGTTCTGAAAAAATCATAGAAATTCATAGATAGATCGTAGTGGCGACCTGAGGTCGCCCGCCAACCAACTGTCTTCTCAAATTGTCGGTGAGCTGTTCGCTTGTACGGAAAATGGGCAGACAAAAGGTGCATTTACCAAATCAGAGAAAGGAGAATTTTATGCTTGAAGAATTAAAACAACAGGTGTGCGAAGCAAATCTGCTTCTGCCGAAATATGGACTTGTCACATTCACATGGGGAAATGTTTCTGCTATCGACAGAGAAAAGGGCCTTGTGGTCATAAAGCCCTCAGGAGTGCCTTATGAGGGCATGACAGCCGATGATATGGTGGTAGTTGATCTTGAAAGCGGCAAGGTTGTGGAGGGAAAATATAAGCCTTCCAGCGATACTCCAACACATTTGGAGCTTTACAAAGCCTTTGATATCGGCGGAATAGTACATACCCACAGTCGCTGGGCAACATCTTTTGCTCAGGCAGGAAAGGGCATAATACCAATGGGCACAACTCACGCAGATTATTTTTACGGCGAGATACCATGCACAAGAGCAATGACCCCTGAGGAGATTGCAGGTGAGTATGAAAAGGAAACAGGCACTGTTATAATCGAGGCTTTCAAAGGTCTTGACGCAACTCAGATACCTGCCGTTCTGGTAAAAAGCCATGGCCCCTTTACATGGGGAAAGGACGCCGCAGAAGCCGTTCATAATGCAGTCGTTCTCGAAGAAGCCGCATTTATGAACTTCCACGCAATGATGCTGAACCCTGAGATAGGTCATATGCAGCAGGAGCTTCTTGACAAGCACTTCCTTAGAAAGCACGGAAAGAACGCATATTACGGACAAAATTGATATCAAGCGCCCAGATTTTCTGGGCGTTTTTTTGCGCCTTTGCCCCTATATTGTGCAAAATGTATATTATATGTACGCTGATTTGTACAAAAGGGTAGTTTTTTGTACTTGTTATAAGTAAATTCTTGACTTATGTTTTAATAATATGTTATAATTAAAATAATGTCACGGTAATATTTATTGTGTCACAGCGGAAATGAATGGAATATAGTATAGATATTACCTCAAGGCAATGCCATGCAAGGTTTGCCTTAGAAACGAGGAACGGAGGCTTGTAATGAAAAAGCAAATTGATTACGGCAGCTATGCGTCCTATAAGGAAACGGTAAAGGGTCTTACAGAGAACCTGAAATCGCTGCTTGGATTGAGCGAGGAGATCGCTCTTGTCAATACTGCGGAATCTATTCGGGAAACATTGGAGAAAACTGCCGAGGAGCATTTTGAGGTCGCTATAGTGGGCGAGTTCAAGAGAGGAAAGAGTACCCTTATCAACGCAATGCTGGGTCAGGAGGTACTTCCTGCTGACGTGCTGCCTGCAACGGCTACCCTTAACAGAGTTACTTATAGCGAAGAGCCGTATGTGCAGGTGGAATACAAAAACGGCAAAAGTGAAAGGGTGGATATAAACAAGCTGGAGGACTATGTAACAAAGCTTACAGCAGAGTCGGAGGAAAGAGCCGAAACTGTCAAGGAAGCCACTGTTTATTATGATACCGAGTTCTGTAAGAACAACGTGGATATCATAGACACTCCGGGTCTTAACGATGATGATCAGATGACCAACGTTACTCTGTCTATCCTGCCGAAAATAGACGCAGCCGTTTTCGTTATCAGTGCAAACTCCCCTTTCTCACAGTTTGAGAAAGAGTTTTTGGAAAAGAAAATGCTCACTTCCGATGTGGGAAGAATTATCTTTGTTGTAAACTGCTTCGGTACTTTCTCACAGGCAGACGAGAACAAGATAGTCGAAACTGTAAGAGGACGTATTGGAAAATACGTTATGGAAAAGGCTAAAAAGGTCATGGGCGAGGATTCCCGTGAGTTTGCGGTCTATAAAAGAAAGATAGGAACTCCGAGAGTTATCGGCGTTTATGCAAAGCAGGCTCTTAATGCCAAGGAAACAGGGGATAAGGAAGCCCTTGAAAAGAGTAACTTCCCTGAGTTTGAAAAGGCTCTTGAAACCATGCTCACAAAAGAGCGTGGCGTTATCGCATTGCAGATACTTGCAAATAAGATAACAAATTCGGGTACTGAGATACTCAGAAGCGTTGTTATGCAGGAAAACGCACTCATGATGGCTAACGATGAGTTCATGGAAAAGTATGACGAGGCTATCAAAGAGATAGGCGAGATAAGAAATAAGAAAAGACAGGAATTTGTCAAGATCAACGACGCCGCAAATCAGGTGTTCAATGACCTGCAGCCGGTTCTGGACAGCTATTGGACAAACATCGAGCAGACAGCTATGGAGGTTATAGACAACTTCCAGATGTCATCAGACGATTTCAAGAAAGACCAGCTCAAGCTCGTTACCGCAAAGCTCACCGAGAAAATAAAGGAGAGTATAGAGGCAAGAGCGCAGATAATCTGCGAGCAGATACAGAACAGCATAAACTTCGCTGTTTCCTGTGAGGCTGAAAGACTTCAGGAATTTGAGGACGAGTTCTTCGAGTCCGTTACAAAGATACAGCAGATGTTTACTATTTCCGACAGAGTTTCAAAGAACGGCGGCGTAATGGATAAGATAATCGGCGTTGCTATCGGCTCTTACGGCGTCGGAGGATTGTTCCTGGGCTTCAGAGAGTCTGGCGTAAAGGGCGCACTTTTGGGCGGAGCAACAGGCTTTGCAGGATTTTATGCTACTTATTATACCGCTATATTCTTTGCAGGCTTCTTTGGCATCACTGCTACCCTGCCAGTGACCCTCTGCCTTATGGCTCTTGCAGGCATTGCAGGTACTTTTACTTCAAACTTTGCCGTTGATAAGATACTTGTTAAGGAAAGAATAGATAAGTATAAGTCAAACTTTAAAACTCAGGTGAGAAAGCAGTTCCACGAAATGAAGCTCAATAATGACTTCACTGAAACTGTCCGCCGTCAGGTATTCTCAGCATTTGAGGGTCTGAAGGGCAAGATCGAGAGCGAAACAGAGATAATCCTCCGTGATACTCAGGAAACACTTGATAATCTTAATGATCTTAAAACAGAAAAGAGCAACATTTCTCAGAAGGAAATGGAGCGTCTCCATGATATTGCCGAGAGCGCAAGCGCTATAGTTCAGGAAGCATATCAGGTAAGACGTGTGCTTACCGAAGCTATGGAAAGCTGACGGTCATATAAAAATATTATTTTAGGATCAAGGGAGGACAGGTCATGAGTACAAATACAACGGAAAGGGAAAATCCGCTGCTACAGATTGACACAAGCTTCCGCACATATTTGAACGCTTATACAAGAAGCTATCAGAACCATATAGTTGACGGCGTGCTTGACTATGCTTTTGAGTCCGACTTTGCCGTAAGGCAGAAGATAATGGGACTTGGGGGCTGGGGAAAGCTCGTCAAGGCGGCAGGCTCGCAGGACGTTTCTGCCGAAGCAAAGCACCTGTTTCTTAAGTGCGAGCAGGTTGGCCCGCTGAAATATCCTGATATCTATGACATTGTGAAGAAGTGTGCCGAGCGGTTAGAGCTTGTTGTGCCTATCGTCTTTGTCAGAGGGGATATGGATAAAGCACAGGTCTACTCTGTGGCAAGCGATATCATCGAGCCTTGTATCGTGCTTTCAAAGCAGGTAGTGGAAATGTGCAGCAAGGAGGAGCTTATGTTCCTTATAGGCTGCGAGTGTGGAAGAATACAGAACAATCATTGTGCCTATAATATGGCATTTACATATCTCAATTACAATAAGTATACTTACAGACCAGTTGAAAGGTCATATAAGCAGACTGTGAACAATCAGCTTTATACAGCGCTTGTTCAGTGGGTGAAGTATGCTGATATAACTGCAAACAGAGCAGGCATTATCTGCCTCGATAAGCCGGGAATGTTCATAAGCGTCATAACAGGGCTTTATAACAAGGGCTATATCGACTTTTATGGCAGACAGCAGAAAAATATGGATACCGACGGACTTATCAAAAAGGCTGAGAGCGTCCATGCAGTTTCTTCAAGAAATCTGAAAACAGATAATACTATGAGCGAGCTTGAAAAGCTTGTTGTCGCAGCTACTGAGTTTCTGTATTGCTCAGTTCTTTATGAATGGCGTGGCGACGCAGAAGATTCTGACAGACACCTTGTTTCAGGTCAGATATGTGATGTGCGCAGCAGTATTATAATCGGAAACGGAGGCGTGATAGGTGGATAGTGCTAATATCAATACAGCGGAGCAGAATATTGCACAGGTAAAGACCGCTCTTAAAGCCTTTGTTGAAAATGAAAAGATAGCGAAAATGCTCGGCAAGGATTTTGTCAGCGAAATGAACGATTGGGAAGCTCTTATCGAGAAAAAAAGCGAAGAGCCTTTCACGCTGGTCATACTTGGCGAGTTCAAAAGGGGAAAAAGCACCATTATAAACGCCCTGCTGGGCAAGGAGCTTGCACCTATAAACGTTACACCTGAAACTTATACTATAAACGAGATATCTTTCGGCCATACACAGTATGTGGAAGCTATCCTTGAAAACGGCATGAGAGTGCCACTGTCGCTGGAGGATATTACAAGAGAAAAGCTTGAGCAGAGAATGAAGCTTTTCCCTGCAAAAATAAGCTATGTTCAGATAAAGGACAACGCCCCTATACTCAAAGAGATAAGGATAGTGGATACCCCAGGCCTTTCTGACTTGGAGAGCCTTGATAAGCAGGTAATGGATTATATTGTCAATGCCGACGCTATCATGTATGCGGCATCATGCCTGCTGCCTTTTTCTGAAAGCGAGCAGTTGTTCCTTGCAAGCCATGTCCAGCCTCAGCGATTTGGTATGCTCTATATCCTCGTGAATATGATAGACGCAATGAACTCTCAGAAGGACGCTGATAAAATACTAAAGCGTGTGAGAAACATATCCGAGAGGATAGTGCCTAACGCTATCGTATACGGCATAAGCGGTGCAGACGAGCTTAGCCGAAAGCTTGGCAGAGAAAGACCGCTGGACAAGGGTACAAGAGAGTTTTACGAAACTCAGTTTTTCCAGTTCGAGCTGTCTTTGCAGCGTGATATAATCATGCAGAAGGACGTTATACGATCAAAGCGTGTTCTTACAATGCTTTCGCAGATGTGCGACGAAACAGCCGCAAAGCTTAGACTTATAAGCGATATGGCAGAGCTTGACAAGCAGAAGCTTGCCGACAGAGCAAAAGAGTTTGAGGAGCAGTGTGAAAAGCTTTCAAAGGCTCTGGAGGAGAAAAAGCCTGCTTTGCATCTTTCTATTATCGAAATGCAGCAGGAAGCCGAAGCTTGGATGTATGAGTTCTTCTCAAAGCTGAGAGCAAGCATTTTGGATTGCCGAGGAAAAGACGCAGACGGAAACGACCTTTACAGCTCTGAGGATATAGAAAAGCATTTCTATTCGTTCCTTATGGAAAAGGTGGGCGAAGCATATCGAAATTGTATCGAGAGCCATAGAGACAGGATAGCCGAGATAGTGGAAGGCACAGGCAGAGAACTTGCCTCCGCCCTTGGCATAGACGATCTTTCAAAGGCGGCAAAGGCTCCGTCAGTGGAAATGATAATGACCTCCCTGAACAAGAATGTAACACGTTCTGTTATGGGCGTTCAGCTTTTTGGCACCAGCGAAACCTTTCCTCCTGCCACAATGTCAGTTTTCAGCCTTATCCTTAAAAAGAAAAAGCAGACCGATATAATTGATATCGCTCTTGAAAACTATGACGATATCAGAAATAATATCGTCAAGGATATAAAAACAGTTTATCAGGACCTTGAAACAAAGGCAGCCGCAAGGCTCGACAGCCTTTATCAGTATCAGGTGGAAATGGGCAGAGAAGCCCTCAATCAGGCTCAGCAGCTCATGATGGTTTATGATAATGACGAGATAAGGCAGACCCTTGTGGAAGCAAAGCAAATGCTTGCCGAGCCACAGAGAATACTGGCAGAGAGCAAATTATAACAAAAATAAAAACGTCCCATTAAGTTGGGGCGTTTTTTTGATAATGGCGTAAATATGCTTCTTGACAAAAAAACAGGCTGTTTTTGCAGCCTGTTTGGAATGTCTAAAAAGTATCAGATCAACGTGCGACCTCAGGTCGCCGCTACATTTTGTATGCAGTAAATTATTTGTCTTTGTATTGCTCAACATTGTTTTCTATCTTGTCAACAGAGTTTCTTTCTGTTATGTCAACACGATAGTTGTACTGAGCGTTCTTTGTGACAGTGTTTTCAGTGAAGTATTCAAGTTCACCGTCTTTATCGAAAAAATAGGTTGTGGAAAAGCCCTTTGTGCCTATCTCCTCAGCGTCCTTTCCCAGCTTTGAAACGTCATAAACATACGTCACAGTAACAGAGCCGTCATCACCGATAATGTCAGAAACAGACTCAACAGCTTTCGGTGCAAACATCAGCATACCCTCGTCAGCTTGTGGGTGCTTTGCCTTTCTTGTGTACTTTGAAAAGCCCTTGTCGCCCTTTACCAAATGTGAGTATTCTCCGTTATCATAGGTGTAGCTCTCGATTCCGTTGTTATACTGAGCGTATTCCTTTCCACCGTTCTTGCCGTAGTAAGAATAGGTCAGCACATCCTTTTCGTCATACTTGAAAGTGAACTCCTGCTCGATATCACCAGTGTCCTCGTTGGTTATAACGACTTTTGCGGAGTCAAGCGCCGCATAGTCCTCCCTTGCCTGATATACCAATGTGTCATGCTTTGGCTCAGGCGTACCGCAGGAAGTGCATAAAAGGCAGACAGCCACTGTTAAAGCTACTGCTGCTGTTTTTAGAAATCTCATTTTAAAATTTACTCTCCTTAAAGCCCCTTGCAGGTCTTTGAGAACACTATAAGCGCCGCAGCAATAGTGAATATCTGCGAGATAGTTGCATGGACCATAAGACCTATATTGAATTTTATCACATACAGGTCTATAGCAAAGCTTTCAACGCCTACATTTTTTCCCCATGCAAGCCAGCCCACATAATCCTTGCCCTCACAGACGTAAGCTATGAACGCACCAAGTATTATTCCTGCCAGCATGAAAAATATAAACGCAAAAGTCTTTTTGAAATTTTTCATGACTGAATATCCTCTGTTTTATGTATCGGTATCTACTTTCTTCTTGACGGAGATTTTCTCTTGTTGTCAATGACTTTTTTCAGATCAGAAAATCTCTCCTCGCTTGACGCCTTGAACTTGCTGAGCATATCCTCAAAATCAGCATTTCCTGAATTGCTGTCAGCATTGTACACCGGAGGCGGATTTTTAGCAAAATCCTGTGGCGCTCTGTCTCTGTTGTGATCCCTGTTATAGTCGTTTCTAGGTCTGCCCTGAGAATTGCCTCCCTGACGGTTGAAATTTCTCTGACCACCGTTAGGTCTGCCCTCTCTGCCACCCTGGTGACCGTTCTCTCTTGGCTTTCTCTGTGGCGCAGGCTGAGCCTTCTTGATAGAAAGCGATATCTTTCCGTCGTCGCCTAAATTAAGCACCTTTACCTTGACGGTCTGACCCTCGGTAAGATGATCCTTTATCTCGTTTACGAATGTGTTCGCAACCTCCGAGATGTGGACCATTCCTGTCGTATCCTTGTCAAGCTCCACAAATGCTCCGAATTTTGTGATACCTGTTACTTTTCCTTCATAAATTTTTCCTACTTCAAGCTGCATTTGATTTTTGTGTCCTCTCTGCAATAAAAATTCTGCTATATGAACGGTCAAAAGACCGTGTTTGCCTTAGTCGCTGTTGTTTACAATATAAAATCTGCGCTCATTAGGATAAGCATAGCCCAGCTTTTCAATAGCTATCTTCTCCATATACTCCGCCTCGTCGTCAGAACTGAGCAGCCTTGTGTATTCATCATTGAGCTGCTTGGCGGCGGTTATCTTTTTATTTATAGCGTCTGACTCTTTTCTGAGCTGTGCTATCTGCGCCTGCTGTGAGATGATAATCACCCCTGAATAAACAACAAGAGCGGCAACAGCAAAAATAGTCAGAAGCTTAACAAATCTTGATCTTTTCGGCTTTGGATTTTTTTTAGCAGCGTCCTTTTCAGCGTCAGCCGTTTCGGACGTTTTATTTTTAAAACCTAGCATTGTGTACTCCTTTTTTGATTACAAAACCGACCTTTCCATAAGCAATACCCCAATAACTGTCATGAGGCGTTACCTATACTCTTTTCTATTATACACTAATCAAAAGAGAGTTTTCAAGTGCTTTTAGAAGTTTTTTTTCGTAGAGAGGAAATTTTGCACTTTTTCACAAAACAGTCCCTGAAACCGTCCGCTCTTTTGGTAATAAATTTAACCACAGGCGAAAACGTTTTAGCAAATAGTTTTCTGATGATCAAAAAAAGGCTTCTCAGCACGGATACAACAGCGTTTCCTACAGTAAGATGTTCTATCACAGAGCCTGTTAGCATACCGACTAAAACAAACCCTCTTATAGCCCCCGTCAGCCCGGTGCAAAATGTGAAAAGTGCAAAGCCGTAAAGAAATGTGTAAATGATATCCTCAAAAAAGGTGAGTATCTTCCCATGTGGCAAAGCCGCCCTGAATACCCTGAAAATATCATATAAAAGCCCCAGCCCGCAGCCCAGAACCACAGACAGCAGAAAAAGCTCCCTTTCAAGCTCTATGCTTAACTGCATCTTTTCCATTTATCTTTCCCCTTTCTCCAACCTCTTGCACCATGCAATGACATTGCATATACTTTTGGCTTAAAAACCGCCCGAATATACACCCCCCACTTGTAGGGGCGAACAGCGTTCGCCCGCCTGTTCGCAGTTTTTTCGGTTAATAGCTATCCAACAAAAATGCGGATATACCGACCACAATTAGCGGTCAGCCAACGGGTGACCTAAGGTCGCCCTTACATATGTTATCTGAATATCTTCCCTATCGCCGAGAGCTTTTTCTTTCTGTCCTTTTCTCCATAAACCAAAGCCCAGATATCTCCCTCCACGGAAACATCTCCCGACTCAACGCTTATTTCGTTTATGTGCAGGTCTTTGCCTTTTATCGTCAGCTCTCCAAGCTGTGTGAAAAGCCTTATCTCATCCTCGTCAAAGCTGTCAACGTCCGTTACGCCCGAAAGCTGTAAACGCTGTCTGTTTTCAAGAATGGCATTGTGCCTGCCCTGAGTATCATTCATAAAAGCACCCCCTGATATTTTTCTTATCTATGTATATTCGCTCCGTGTAAAAATATTTCTCTGAAAACGTTTTATTGTAGGTTTGTCAATCATATTGGACACTATTATTAAGAAATTCGATAGGCGAAAACCATTTGAGGGGACGCATAGGACGGTTGTTTGTTCGACTTAAACGTGCAGCTAGCTGCACGTTTAAGTCGTCGCAGGAATAAAACCTATGGCACGAATAGAATTTGTTGTGATCTTCTCGGTGACTGCGCTCTACTTTGCCATTGTGCCTGGGCGTATATGGACGAATGAGTTTGTGTTCAATGCCAAGTTGTGAGAGCGTATTCTCAAACAGCGTTTTCTTGTCTCTTTTGCTTAGCGAAAAGCGGTTAGTAAATTCAAATCCATTGTCGGTCTGAATACATTTCACCGTTATTCCTCTGCGTTTGTACCATTTCACCAGCCTGTTTACAAAGTCTGCTGAAGAATAGGTGCTTTGCTCCTCATATCCGTATAAAAATCTTATCCTGGTATACTCATCGATCGCCGTGTATTGGTACAGCTTCATCTCAGGGTCAGCTATACACTTTCTCGGAACTACCTTTACGTCCACCTGAATACGCTCTCCGGGGTATGTCATCTGCTCGTATGGCTTTGGTTTATACGTCGCTTTCTTCGGCTTTTTCGGAAGCATTCCTAGTTTTTTCATAACCCTGTAAAGACTTTCAAGACAGCGTGTATACCCTTGTTTTCTGAGACGATGCCATAGTTCGGGAAGCTCAAGTGTCGGGTTCCGTTTGTGATACCTTTTGATAAGATCTATTTCTTCCTTGGTATGCTCATTGGGATGATGATGCGGTCGGCGTGATTTAACTGCAAGGGACTCCACACTTCCGTCCCAGCGTTTCAGCCAGAAATATATATATGAACGTGATTTATTGTATTTTCTGCTTGCTCGGCTCACTCCATATTTCTTTGCGTAATTCATTAAGGATTGACGAAACTTCATATCTTGTGTTATACTATTCATGAGAGATAGGCTTCCTTTCTGATTTGAATTTGGTGTGGTAACTTTATTTTATCAGATTTTTGCCTATCTCTCTTTTCTTTTTTCTTAATTTTGTCCAATATCTATTGTAGCACTACAAAAATATTTCTCTGAAAACGTTTTATATCCTTGACAAAAACGCCTTGAAAAGCTAAAATAAACATATGCAAAAAATCATAGTATCGAAAGGATATGAAAAAATGGCAGAGAATAAAAAGCTTATAACAGCAGACAACAGCTTTCTTACTTATATGGGCAGAATAGACTTTTCCGACAAAACACGCCCTGAGTTTTATTACGCAGGCTCAAATGTAAAAATGACTTTCACAGGCACAAGCGTATCCGCCGTGATAAAAAACCATAAGTATTTCAACATTCAGGAGCTTGGCTTTGTTATGGACGGCAAAGAGGGCAAGGTGACTTTCGATAAAAATGACGAGGATATCACCCTTGATATCGCTTGTGACCTTGAAAAAGGCACTCATACCGTCACCCTTTTTAAAAGGCAGGACGCTTCCCATTACTTTGAGTTTGTGGGCTTTGAAATAGACCCCGACGGAGAAGTTTTCGAAAATCCTCCTCTCCCTGCAAGAAAAATAGAATGCTATGGCGACTCTGTTTCTGCAGGCGCAGTGTGCGAGGCAGTTGACTTTGTTGCAAGCTGTGACCCTGAGGATCATCAGGGAGTATACGATAACGCATGGCATAGCTATGCAATGATAACTGCAAGAAACCTTGGCGCACAGATCCATAATATCGCACAGGGAGGTATCGCAATTTTCGACAACACTGGCTATTATCATGCCCCGAATTTTATCGGAATGGAGTCTGTATACGATAAGCTTTGCTACTTCCCGGAGGGCGCAAAGGGCGTAACGCCTTGGGATTTTGAGAATTATACCCCTGACGTTGTGCTTTTTGCAGTGGGTCAGAACGACCCGCATAACGAGGGTCACGAGGATTTCGATATCACCGACCCTGACTACAGAGCAAAGTGGAAAAATGCCTACAAGAGCATTATCCTTGACCTTAGAAGCAAATATCCAAACGCAACATTCGTGCTTCTGCTGACAGTTCTCTGCCACGGTGAGGAGTGGGATAAAGCCGTTGACGAGATAGCAAACGAGCTTAATGACGAGAAGATAACACATTTTATGTTCACAAGAACAGGCAAGGCGACCCCCGGTCACCCAAGATTTCCTGAGCAGTATGAAATGGCGGAGGAGCTTACAGCTTATCTCTCAAACATGGGCGATAAGATCTGGGGCTAAAAGCTAAAAGATAGAAATAATAGGGCGAACAGCACTTCCCCCTACACTGACTTTAAAAGCATCTGTAGGGGCGAACACTGTTCGCCCTTTTTTTACGCAAACTTATCGTTTCTATGCATTATTATTGCACTTATTATCCTGCTATAGTCAGCTTAAATCCTGCTGTTCTGCCGACTGCCTGTCAAGCTCCATGCGGTAAGCAGAAAGTATCTCTCCCTCTATCTCATTGCGAAGCTCGCTGTCGATGGGGTGAACAATATCACGGAAAACCCCGTTGTCATCACGGCGGCTGGGCATAGCCACAAAAAGTCGCTCCTCCCCTTGCACTATCTTGATATCATGTACCGCAAAACTGCCGTCAAAGGTCAGGCTCACAACGGCTCTGAGCTTGCCCTCGTTTATAAATCTTCTGAATTTTACCTCTGTTATAGTCATTTTCATGCGTCCTTTCTTGTGATGTAATGCCTGTAGTAATATTTTTGCCTCTTTTTTTGAAAAATAATCAAAAAAGGGGTTTATTTTTTTTAGAAATGTTATATAATAAAATAAACATACATTCTGAATTATCTATTATTCTAAGGAGTATTACAAAGATGATAACAAATGAGATCTTGAAAAATATAAAGCACGTTCATTTTATCGGTATAGGCGGCTCTGGTATGTACCCTCTGGTGCAGATATTCCATTCAAAGGGATATTTCATCACAGGCTCAGACAATAACGAAACTGAAACTCTTGAGGCTGTGAGAAAGCTTGGCATCGAAGTTTTCCTCGGTCAGAGAGCCGAGAATATCAAGGGTGCAGACCTAATAATCTATACCGCCGCAATAATGGCAGATAACCCTGAGCTTATCGCCGCAAAGGCAAGCGGTGCGATCTGCTGTGAAAGAGCCGAGATACTTGGACTTGTCACAAGCTGGTATACGAACGCTCTTTGCGTTTCAGGCACTCACGGAAAGACCACAACTTCTTCCATGCTCACACAGATATTCGTTCAGGAGGGTACTGACCTTTCCTGCGTTATAGGCGGAAAGCTCCCAAGCATAGGCGGCTCAGGCAAGGCAGGCTCATCACAAACTATGGTCTGTGAATCCTGTGAGTTCGAGGACCATTTTCTCAGACTTTTCCCTGACGTTTCAATTATCCTGAACGTTGACGCAGACCACCTTGAGTATTTCAAGAATATTGAAAATATCATAAAGTCTTTCCATAAGTTCGCAACCATGGCTTCAAAAGCCGTTATCTATAATGGCGATGACGCAAATACTCTGAAAGCCGTTGAGGGTGTCGACAAGGAAATGATATCTTTCGGCTGGGATAAGAAAAACGATTATTCTGCCGTTATAAAGTCGAAAAAAGGCTTGCAGACACGCTTTGAGCTTTATCATAAGGGCGAGTTTGTCAGAGAGCTTACTATCCATGTTCCTGGCGACCATAACGTCATGAACGCCCTTGCAGCTATCGCCGCCGCAAGATATTCAGGCGTTTCATGGGAGGGTATCGAAAAGGGACTTGATACTTTCTTTGGCGCAATAAGACGTTTCGAGAAGATAGCCGAGGTCAAGGGCGTTACTATCGTTGACGATTACGCTCACCATCCAAAGGAGATCGAGTGTACACTGAAAGCCGCAAAGGGTCTTGATTTCAACAGAGTGTGGGCAGTTTTCCAGCCTTTCACCTATTCAAGAACAAAGATACTCATGAACGATTTTGTGAAAGCGCTTTCTATTGCAGATATTGCCGTTGTAACGGATATCATGGGAAGCCGTGAGAAAAATACCGACGGTGTTTATGCTGAACAGCTTGCAGAGAAGATACCGAATGCAGTTTGGTTCAAGACCGACCATGAACTTGTTGACAAGCAGACTGCACAGCAGAAGGAATATAACTTCTCACAGTGTATCGACTATATAAAGAAAAACTGCAAGGAGGGCGACCTTGTTATAACTCTTGGCTGCGGAGATGTCTATAAGCTTGCAAAAAGGCTTGCAAAAGAGCTTTAGGTTTAGAAGATAAAGATTTATTGATATAACAGAAAGGACGGAGCTATGAGAAAAGTAACCGAGAACGAGAAAATGGTATTCGAGTTCATAAAGGATCGCATAGAAGAGGGATATCCGCCGACAGTTAGGGAGATTTGTGCGGAGTTTGGCTTTAAGTCTACCTCAACAGCCCATAGATATATAAATAATCTTACCGCAAAAGGTCTTCTTGAAAAGGGAAATAATCAGAACAGAGCCATAAGGCTCACAGGCGGCAACGGCATGAAGATCCCCCTTGTGGGAACTGTCACCGCAGGTATCCCTATCACTGCCATTGAGGAGATAACAGACTATATAAGCTTCCAGCCTGCAAGGCATTACAGCAATCCGCTTTTTGCCCTAAAGGTAAGGGGAGAGTCCATGATAAACGCCGCTATCCTTGACGGAGATATGGTAGTTATAGAGCAGACCCCATATGCAGAAAACGGCGATATAGTCTGCGCGCTTGTTGACAACGAGTCAGCTACCATAAAGACTTTCTATAAAGAGGACGGCCATTACAGACTGCAGCCTGAAAATGACACCATGGATCCTATCATAGTAGACGAAGTAAGCATACTTGGCAAGGTTGTGGGCGTTGTAAGATATCTGTAAATATAGATAAAGAAGATTTGTAGGGGCGAACAGCGTTCGCCCGTGTCATTAAAAAAAACGGGCGGATAGTCCAACATAGATATAGAAAAAACTTCGACAAACAAAACAGTTCTAAGTGTGTAAAGGATTGGTAATAATGAGCAGACATTGTACATTCTGCGGTTCTAAGCTGGAGGACGGAGCTAAGATATGCACCAACTGCGGAAAAATGGTACCTATCGCCTCATCGACCCAAAGACGTGGCGAGCAGGAGTTTATAGACCGTTCAAGGATACAGGGAATACCGAAGCGTGTTTATGAACACCCGAAAAGAGCCGAAGCAGAGGAAAGAATGCGCCGAGAGCAGGAAGCTCGCAGGGTAAAGCGTGTAAGAGAGACAGACCGAAACAGAGAAATGAGTGCGGCAGACTATAGGCGCACCCCAACTGAACATTCAAGCAGCGGCAAAGAGAATTATGGTAAGGGCAAAAAGATACTAAAGACGCTGTTTAAGATCACAGTGGTAATACTGGTGATATATTTTGTGATCGCCTTTGTGAGAATATTCAGCGTAAGACATTCCACCTACGATTTCGATACCGAAATGAAATTGGCAAGCGAAAATTACGGTGAAGCCGTTGACGCATATTTCAAAGACGGCAAGTGGAAATATAACATCTTTAAAAATCAGGTGTCCTATGAGGGAACTTCCGAAAGTGGCGACGATTATGTTATGATATTTGGCAAGAAAGACGGTCAGACTGTCGTAAGACAAATGACAAAGAACAGCAAGAAGGTCGCCTCCGACAGCATAATGAACGATGTCATGGGAATGTTCATGTTTGAGAAAAAGGTCACAGGATAAAAAAATAAGCGCATAATTATGTAGTTATTTGTAGTGGCGAACAGTGTTCGCCTGCATTTTGACACGCATTATAAAACGAAACGGACGAAGTAAAAAAGCTTCGTCCGTTTATTGCTTTGTAGGTGATCGTCCCACTTTTTTTGTTGTTTGTGTTTTTTAACAGCCTAATTTATACTATTGTCACGCTTTTCATCAAACATTCTGTAATACTGCACAGTTTCATATTCGTTCAGCGTGTCCTTGTATTTGTCAGCCACATCATTTATAGAATACCATTCTCCGTCAGCCGTCTTGTAGCCGTAAGAGCTTATTATCGGAATGTCACAGCGTATCTTGTCAAGCTCCTGCTGATATCTCGACTTTGGAAGTCCAGCCGCTTCCATGACCTCGTTTGAAAGATAGTTAAGGCTTATATCGTCTATCTTCTCCGCTTCAACGCCCTTGTTGCTCCAAATAAGGAAAGGAGTCTGTCGAAGTCTTGAGTAATCCTCCGTTGAAAGTAAAGCAACGTCCTTGCCATAGAGATATTCCGTGAAGTCTATGATATGCGGATAATGGTCGCCGAACATTACGATTATGACTTCTTCGTCCTTGTTCCTGAAGTAATCTATAAGCTCTCCAAGCGCCTTGTCAGACTGATAGATAAGATTTAGATATTCCTGTGCCGCAGGGTTGTTGTAGTCCTCAAAGGTTATCTCAGACGGAACAGAACTGAGGTCATCATACGGCGCATGGTTCTGCATGGTCGCTGTCCATACAAAATAAGGCGAGCCTGCGTGTCTTTCATATTGCTCTTCAATATATCTGAAAATGGTTTCATCTGTGATATTTCCGTTGAAATATTGGATATCGCTCATTCTGTCCTGACAATTGTATATCCTGTCTTTGAATTGAAGCTGTTCATAGGCGTTGCCTATATCCCATAGTCCCTCAGAGCAAGGCGAGATAGCCTGCGTTGTGTAGCCAAGCTCGTTTAGCCAGCTTACAAGACCGTTTTGTTTGTCGTTGAGATATTGGGTGAATACCGCACTTCCCGACGGCAAAAAGCCAAGAGTGTTGCCGGTGAGAAATTCATACTCAGAGTTGCAGGAATAACCGCCATATGCCGAAACGGAAACATATCCGCTTATGCTTTCCTCCTGCAATTTGTGATAGTTGGGCAGATAGTCTTTGTTAGTCTTGAACTGAGCGATATGCTCAAAGTCTGCAAAGGATTCGTTCATGATAGCAATGATAGTAGGCTTTTTGTCAGCCTTTTGTACCTCATACTGAGTTATGATATCCTCAGCCTTTTGAGTGGAGTAGCCATCAGGCTTCGTCACACGGTTAAACATTCCGTCAAAGCAGAACATAAGGTCATAGCCTACGCACCTGTATGTGTCTGCATTTTCCGCACCTGAAAAGTTCAGCCTGATGTATCTGTTCTTTATACCAAGGTCATAGGCAAACCTGCCGCCGTATACGAATACGAAACACCCTGCGATAACAGCCACACCTGATATTATCCTGCTGCGTATTTTTATCTTCCTTACTTTTGTCGTCACCGTTACAGCGAAAATAAGAATAAGATCACAAAGCACAAACATCACGTTGCCGTCTAAAAACAGTGAGTACATTCCGTTTATCTCACTGACTGACTTTATGTTGGCAAGGTCGGCAAACTGAACAGGATTTCCCCTGAACTCGGTGACATAATACTGTGCCAAAGCATATATGGCAAATATGACGTTCACTCCGCAAAACCAGGCGTGTGGCTTCGGGAATATCACCGCACCTATAAGATATAAAAGCCAGCAGAGCAATATTCCAAGGAGAATGTAAAGCACATTGCTCTTTGGAAAATATGACCCCATTACAAAGTCCGGAAGAAAATAAGAATTTAGTCCAAGCATAAAAGCCGCCGTGAAAGGGTCGATGCAGCCTTTTGTTTCGCTCTTTTTCAGCTTCTTTTGCATTGAGAAAAATTTCGCAATAATAAATACCAGTGCCAGCTCAACGGCGCAAGCCCCTATAAGCGCATAATTTCGTTCTTTCGGCAGGAAGTTGTCTTTGTCCATGTATATGCCCAACAAAGCACAGATGACTCCTACCGCTATAACTGCCGCTATGGCACTTATAAATCGTAATGTTTGCATTCCGTCAGGCG
Organism: Ruminococcus bicirculans (ex Wegman et al. 2014); assembly: GCF_000723465.1. GTDB lineage: Bacteria > Bacillota > Clostridia > Oscillospirales > Ruminococcaceae > Hominimerdicola > Hominimerdicola aceti. Next base: position 2,175,198 of record NZ_HF545616.1, on the reverse strand, counting down.
ACGCAAACCATGCTCCTATCTTTTTCAGCAAGCCTTTTTTATCCTTTGCCTGCTGTGTTTGAATGTTTTGTTGTTCTTTCATTACAATATACTCTTTTCTGTTGATTTACACGCATTTTACAATACCTATTCATTATAGCATAGCTATTAGCAAATTACAACAGCTAAAATCAACGAATATTTTCCTGCATGATGTCAGGTGTTCACAATTAATTTACCCCATGCTTCAAAGAGTGTGTAAATTGCTCTTGAAAAAGGGACGGCAACGTGTTATAATATTTATGTATTTCAAAAAACATAAGGAAAAGAGGTAAATATATGTCACATGAGAAGATACTGGTGCTTGACTTTGGCGGACAGTACAATCAGCTTATCGCAAGACGTGTGAGAGATCACCACGTTTATGCAGAGATAAAAAGCTTTGAAACTCCACTTGAAGAAATAAAAGCAGCAGGCTATAAGGGCATAATCTTCACAGGCGGACCAAACTCCGTTTATGATATGACTTCCCCGCATTATGACAAGGCTATACTTGACCTTGGCATACCAGTCCTCGGCATCTGCTACGGCTGTCAGCTTATTTCATGGATGAGCGGCGGAAAGGTAGAAAGCTGTAAAAAGAGCGAGTATGGCAAGATAGAGATAACAGTCTCCGCAGAGAGCAAGCTTTTCAAGGACGTTCCTGAGAAGAGCATAGTATGGATGAGCCATACCGACTATGTCAGCGAAGCACCTGAGGGCTTTGTTATCACTTCCCATTCAGATGATTGCCCATGTGCGTCAATGGAGAATGCAGAGAAGAAGATATATGCCGTTCAGTTCCACCCTGAGGTAACTCACAGTGAGTATGGTAACGTCATTTTGAAAAACTTCCTTTACGAGGTCTGCGGCTGTAAAGGCGATTGGGTAATGGATAACTTTATCGAGAACACAGTTGCAAAGCTTAAAGAGCAGATAGGCGATAAGAAAGTAGTTTTGGGACTTTCAGGCGGAGTTGACTCATCAGTTGCCGCAGGACTTATCAGCCGTGCAGTGGGTAAACAGCTCACCTGCGTGTTCGTAGATCAGGGCCTTATGAGAAAAGACGAGGGCGACTTTGTTGAAGAAACTTTCACAAGACTTTTCGATATGAGATTTGTAAGAGTAAACTGTCAGAAGCAGTTCCTTGAAAAGCTCAAGGGCATAACAGATCCAGAGGAAAAGAGAAAGACTATCGGAACAGAGTTCTATAAGGTATTCTGGGATAAGATCAGAGAAGAGGCAGACGGCGGCTTTTTCGCACAGGGTACTATCTACCCTGACCGAATCGAAAGCGGAAAGGGCGACGCTGCCACAATAAAAACTCACCACAATCAGGTGAAAATGCCTGAGGACATCAACTTTGACGGCGTTATAGAGCCATTGGGCGACCTTTTCAAAGATGAGGTAAGAAAAGTCGGCGAAAAGCTCGGCATACCAAAGGAGCTTGTATGGCGTCAGCCGTTCCCAGGCCCAGGACTTGGCGTAAGAATAATCGGTGAGATAACAGAGGATAAGATAAAGGTGTTGCAGGAAGCAGACGCCGTTTTCCGTGACGAGATCAAGAAAAGCGGAATTGAAAGCAGCCTGAGCCAGTTCTTTGCAGTTCTCCCGAACGTCCAGACAGTAGGCGTAATGGGCGACCACAGAACTTACGACCACCTTATAGCTATCAGAGCCGTAACAACAGACGACTTCATGACAGCTGATTGGGCAAAGATACCATACGATGTTCTTGCAAGAATATCCAACAGGATAACAAACGAAGTAGACCATGTAAACAGAGTAGTTTACGATATAACCTCAAAGCCACCGGGAACGGTGGAGTGGGAATAGTTCCCTTTGGTTTAGATGTGCCGAAAAGCCCAGTATTTATGCGGGTCTCGGGACTTGGCACTTTTTGAACAACCGTTTTTGCAACACTTTTTTTCAAAAACGTGTTTTCGGGCAGATGAAATAGTCCCCCTTGGCTTGCAACTAAACCTAAAAATCGCATAATTTTAAGGCTTTTGCCCTGCTTTGGGCAGAAGCCTTTTTTGCATATTTGATAAAATTCCCTTTTTAATATATCATCAAATCAGATAAAAACAGCGAGGTGGATAGTATGAAAGCAGAAAAAAACCATATATATTTAAGTGCAAAAGAAAGAAACGAAATTGTTGCTTCCCTTATAATTCTAAAAACAAATTGATTGAACAAAAGGTAGTTACATTTGAAAATAGAAATATGGAAAAATAAATGATAAGACCTCCTGTGTGCAAATAGATAACTCACAGGAGGCACTATAGTATACGGTATTATCAATAGATTATTCTGCAAATCCCTGCTGTTCCGTTTCGTATTCGACTTTAGATTAATTTCCTTGGTTGGTGGAGGCGAACAGGTGACGGAATATGAAGCGGCAGAACGAACCAACAACTAAGATCTGCAGTGGGTAAGCCATAATGAAATTTAGACAAATGGTCTGGAGCCAGATAAAAATCAGGTTCGAAGTGATTCCTGAGGATTCGATGGTTCCAAGCAGGCTCATAAGCGGCACCATTGTACAGACTGTGAAAGTCTGGATGCAGAGGATGATGAAGATTGGTCGGTCAGTTGGTTTTGCCACGCGGAATGCGAAGTATTTGGACGTTTTGGTGGCAATGAAGAATGCACAGAGAAGCCCGATGAACCATTCCAATGGGAAAGAATGCAGTGCGTGTTTGAAGGTAGCAGCCTGAAGTTCGCCGGTGTGGATGGCGACATTATAAACGCCCATGATAAAAATCATACAGCCGGATGTGATAAGGGTAAAAATGAATTCCTGAAATTTTGTTTTTGGCATAGTAAGCCCTCCTTATAAAAATAATAAAAAATTTCGTATAAACACAAAAATGTCGCCTATCCGTCTGACAATGGATAAACGACATTTTATGTCATATTTATTATATCAAGTATTGGGGTTCAATGTCATAGGGATTTTGCATGAAAATATAAATGAAAAGTAAAAAAGTTCTGTGGGATCTTTGAGAAAGCTTTGCAGAATAACTAGCACTAAGCAATGACTATAACGGTCAGTGTTTCTTTTTTGATTTTATAAAAAATCGTCTGACATTCTTCAAAGTCACCACCTAAAACGCTAAGTTCTGTTAGAAAAGTCAGTATGCCTGCTTTTTTCTGTGATGAACTCAAAGAGTACATTGGTTTGCAATACGAGCCTACAAGAGAGCAAAGGATATTCCAAATATCAAAATCGAAGTTGGCAAACAATTTTCACTTGCTTTCAGATGAAGCAGGACTAAAACGAATAACAATTCACGGCTTGCGTCATTCGCACGTTTCGCTTCTTATAAGCAAGAAGTATGACATATTTGAGGTGTCAAAACGAGTAGGTCATAAGTCAGTTAAGACAACACAAGATATTTACGGTCATCTATTTTATGATGTATAAAAGAGCATTGCCAATGATTTGGACAAGCTCAGGAGAGGAGCATAATATGTCAACAAAAAACAACGACAATCATAACCGCTTTCGTTCCCAGACGATAGCATTTAGGGTATCTTCCGAAGAAGAAAAGCTGATAAATTCAGCAGTGGCACTTTCAGGACTGACCAAATAGGACTACATCGTGAAGCGGCTGCTGTGCCGTGATGTGGTAGTGCAGGGCAATCCGAGAGTATACAAGGCTCTGAAAAATCAGCTTGCCGAAGTCCTCAGCGAGCTGAAAAGAATCAAGAACGGCTCTGCCGTGAACGATGAGCTGCTGTCCACGATACAGCTCATTACAACAACTCTGAATGGTCTGAAAGGAGATAGAGAATGACCGAAGAAAGAGAAATGACCGCCCCTATGACCTCTGTTGGCACAGAGGTCGGGCAGTCACCAAATGTTACTACTGATATTATACCAGATTACGGGGAGAATTTCAACCCCACAGCCGAGGAAATGTTCGAGGCTCAGATGCAGTATGAACAGGAAATGCAGGCACAGACAAAAGAATGAAGCTAAAAGGAGTCATTGTTTATTTTAATCCTACAAAATTTACAATGGTTATTACCGAAGATATGAAACCTATCAAACCAAAAAAGAATGATATAATTTTTAACTTTTTATCCTTTTTCATCTTATTTTTTAATTTTGATATTTCTTGATCTTTCTCAAATAGTCTTCCATCATTATACGAGTTAATACATCGAAATAATGATTTGATTTCATTTTTTAAATTGTCATTTTCTAATTGATTAATAACAGCATTTAGTTTTTCGTCATTGTAAATCAGTTCCTCCTTAAATGTCTTCAAAATTTCCCGTAATCTTGCTATTTGTAGTTCATTCTTTTCAGGTGGAAGTTGATGTTTTGGATCATGAAAGTTAGTTATCAAACGTTCTATCAACTGGATAATCGTAAGATAACATCCCATTGATGTAGAATATGTGGTGAATATCTCTCTAAAGCTTTCAACCATATTTTTGAGTTCAGCCTCGCTTCCCAAAATACCTCTGGCGGATTTTTGAAATTTCTTTTCAGCACGTTTGGCTGATATTGCAGAGGAAACCACTATTACAATTATAAATAATAATGATCCTATGGCAAAGACTGCTAAACTAATGGATTCGATTTTTAGAAAAGTGTCATTCATATTAATCTCCTAATGTTTTATTGATTGTTAAAATTATACCACATAATCTAAATAAAGTCAATCAAATAATGATTTGAATCAGATATAGGTATCGGGGCGAGACCAGCCCGACAAGAAGTTCGTGCTCACCCGAAATAAAGAAACGCTGTGCTGGGAACTGAGCGGTGAGAAGTCTCCCGAATACACGGAGCCGCCTGAGCCTGTGCTTGAAGCTATCGGCAATTTCATCACTGCGGACAATCCGACTTGGGAGGGTACGGCGACCGAGCTTATCGAAAAGCTGGAGCTTGACATCAAGCCGAATGCCCTGTCGCTGAAACTGAATATCAATGCAGGAAAGCTGTACAATCTTTTCTTTGTGCAGTACAGCAATTCCAGAAGTCACAAGGGCAGGAAGATCACGCTCCGCTATGACGAGGATCACCCTATCATAGTTGAGCCTGAATCGGATACTGATGATACTGCTGAGGATGAGTTTCAGTATCAGCCTGTTGATGGCGATCCGAAAGCAACGGTGTGCTATGTCAGAGGTGATAGCGGAAACAAGTCTTTTCATGATATGACTGATGCAGAAAAGGAAAACTTTCTCGTTACAAGTTATTGAGCGTGACGATGTGTGACGGTCGTGACGATGTTTGTGAGGTCTCAAAAAGACCGTCACCATCGACACGCATCGTCACGGGTAGAGAAAAATATACGGGAAGGGGGTGTAAAAAATGCCCGATATGGAAAAGGTAAAAGCGCTGACTTCTCTGCTTGAAGAAAGAAGTGGTCTTGATGTGCGTGAAGCACTGGTTCGTTTTTACAATTATCTGTCAATCGAGGAGACCAGAATTTTCGATAAAGAGACAGACTATCTGCTTGACACGCTCGGTGTTGAGATTGAACTGCCGTTCTGATTCAGGATAGCGAACTTGGACATTTTTGTCCGAGTTAAAATTGAGGATAATCGCATAGACTTTAGCTCACTTTTGAGCAAAAGTTCATGAATAGAATCATCATTTTTGAAATGCTGATTTTGAAAAAAGTTATGCGGATTTTTGAATAAATGTACCCACATTTTCGGTTGCTCCGAAGTTATTTTCCCTGCGACCATTCCTTGCGTCGTTCAAGGAAAATTTGCCCGTCAGGGCTGGCGATAGCCCTTCCGCCTTAGCGGTCATGAAAGGAGTGATGCCTATGATTTTTGTATTGGATTTCGTAGAAAGAGAGAAGTAAATCCAATGAACAAAAGAGGTAATTTTATGAAAGAAAAAAGAATTTCATTCGGTCAGGGAAAAGGTTCTCTGACTCACAATAACAGGGAGTTCATGGCGGACAATGTTGATCCGCTCCGCACTCCGCAGAACATCACCTTCGTGCGTCAGCCGATAGGCGAAGCATACAATCAGCTTTTTGCTGAATCCACCGAACGTTACAATGCCAAACAGAAGCGTAATGACCGCAAGGTTCACGGCAGCTACTACGAACACCTTTTTGGTGTGAAGCCCTGCAACACTGTCCGCACTGCCGCCGACAAACGCAAGAGCTTTTATGAGGACGTTGTGCAGATCGGCAAGATAGAAGATTCGGGTTACGGCACTGAGGACTTTCAGCTTGTGGCTGACTGCCTAAAAGAGTACAATAGAAGGTTTCCAGAATCGCAACCCCAACTTTTACGTTTTTAACGCTGTCCTGCACATGGACGAAGCCACGCCACACCTGCACATCGACTACATTCCTGTCGGTCACTATAAGCGAGGGCAGGACGTTCAGAACGGTATCGCTCAGGCTCTGAAAGAAATGGGCTTCGGTGAGGGTAAGCAGGCTATTGCACGTTGGCGAGCTGCCGAGGTCGAGGTGCTGAATAAAATCTGCCTTGAACACGGTATCCAGCCCCTCGCTCCCGAAAAGGCGAGAGGGACTTTACAGATACCGGAATACAAGGAAAAACGCAGGCAGGCGGACGAGCTGGCGGTGCAGAATGCTCAGGCAGCAGCGGAGCTTTCGGAGAAGCAGGCAAAGAGTGAAAAGCTCGATGCTCAGATTGAGAAAAAGACTGCCACGGTCAATGCAATCATGAGCTATCTGCCCGACCTTGAAAAAGGCAACAAGGTCGAGGACGATTGCCTTGCTATCAGACAGGAGCTTGACAGTCTGCTTGACGGTAAGCTGTCTATCATGAAACACAAGGACGATATCATTGCCAAAGTTGAAAAGCTCGGCAAGATCGCAGCGAAAGCGGCTGATGCTTCGCACAGGAAAAGTCTTACCATATATGACCTGCGTGAACTTCTCCAGAAGAAAGATAATGAATACGATGATCTTTGGCATAAGGCTGCGGAGCGTTCGGGACGTATCAACGAGCTTACCTATGAGGTTTCAACTCTGCAAGCAAAGGCTGATGTACAGGCTGAATTTATCGGTCTGTCCAAAAAATGCGAACCGCAGAAATTCGCTGAGGTGAAACAGCTTCAAGAGCATATTCAGGCTCAGCGTGAGGAAGAACAGATACAGCAGTCCGCCACCAGAAAGAAAAAATCGTGGGGACTGGAATAACAGAAGGTTTTATTATGATCATCAGAAGCAAAGACAAGGTTCAGGTGTGCGGCAAGAGCAAGCCCGTATGGGTGCTTGACACCGATGCCCTGACCGTTACCCACAACACCGCCGATGCCGAGCCGAGCCGAGCGTGACAACATTCAGCTCCGATCACATCAAGTATCACCTGCACTACTCGGCGGAGTACCGTCCTGTAAGGCTGAAAAAGCTCGTCAACGACGGCACGATACTCGAAAATGATACTGAGTATCTCAGAGCCGTAGCGGTCGGTGATCTTGCAAAAGCGAGAGGTCTGGAGAATATGGATCGCTTGATCGCCAGAGATCCGGTGTATGCGGCTATGGTGTATGTGTGAAATATTAATATATGCCGTTCGATATTATATCGAGCGGCATATAAATATAATTAATTATCGATGGATAACGAAGTGGATTCGTTCGCAATCTTATCAATGAGCAGTATACCATACAAGAAATTCATCAGCTTAATGCAATCTAACTGCGTTTTTTCTTTTTTTGAATGTCCATGTATTATAAAATGACGATTGAGATTTGATGGTTCATCTTGCGTAAAGTCACTTTGGGCTGCTAATGAATCCATAGTAGCCTCAAAAGTCAATTCAAGAGTCAAAACTGCATATTCTGTTTCATCTAATGAGCCAGTGTCTTCTAATTTCTTTAAAAGTGTTCTGCCTCGTGAAGAAATATTGGTATTTCGGTATTGCTTTGTTGCTTCAGACAATACGCCATCAATAACTGAAAGTAATCCTACAGCAGCGATAGTGTACATTTCTCCATTGTATGCACTTATTGCTTGATTGAACAGTATACTATTGTCTTTTAGAAAGATATGTTTTTCGCATTCAGATGTAATATGTTGGATTAACTCGGCATCATCTTGGAGTGCAAATTCAAGCAGAACCGTGTCAGTAGATTTATTTGAAAGCAATTGATCTACTAAATACTCAGGTAATGGCTTCCAATAAACAAACTGTGATTCTTCTAATTTTCGGATTGCTGACAACGGTCTTATGCGATCAGCAAATTTTGCAAGAATCTCACCATAATTCTTTGAAAAGTTTGCTATCTCCTCACGAATAGGCTTAAATACTTCGTTATATGCTTGTATTGATGCTTGGATTGAATCGGACAATCCCTTATAGTTTTCCAAAACAGCAATAAGAGGACGAGCAATGGTTTCTATGTTCTGAGTCATCTTATTAATTGGTTCAGTCATTTCTTGGAGCCGTTGGGACATACTAATTAACGGTTTCATTGCTTCCTGCAACTTAGCGGAATAATCTCCAAAAGCAAACAACTCCGAATAATTGAAAGAATTATCAGCCATCTTAACTTCTTCCTTTCTAAAAGCTCTATTACTATTGTATCACAGATTGATGCTAATTTCAAGATAAAGCCGAAGGATTCTGCGTGAGTCCTTCGGCTTTATTTTGTCAGCTCGGCTGTGATTTTCCCCAGAACAGCATACTGCTCATGCGTGAGCTGCCTGCCCGTCTGAGCGTTTTTGATACGATAGGCATCGACCAGGGCTTTGACAGTCTCGGTCTGTGCTTCGGTTAGCCCGTGAGTAGAGAGTGTCCCCTGATGCTTCATACCGCATAGGGTGTCCATTGAAACGTTGAAGATACTGGCGATAGAACGAAGTGTCTCAAATGGCGGTGTCATTGTATTAGCTTCATATTTGCTGATAGTGCCCTCTGTAACATCGAGCATTTCTCCGAGCTTCTTCTGCGTTATTTTCCGTTCCTTGCGTAATGATCTTATCAAAGCTCCAAGATCATACACTTGCCTCACCTCCAAGTTTCTCTTTTGGAATATTATACCCAAATATACTTGTCAATTTCGATAGATTGTGCTATAATATATTCTATATACGAAAGTTTCAGGGTAAAAAGTTTCAGTAGATGCAAGTTTTCGGAGGCGTAATATGGCAGGTAACAGTAATCTACATATGTCGAAGGCAGGAAAGACCGATGAATTTTACACGCAGCTATCCACAATAGAAGAAGAACTGCGTCATTATAGAAAATATTTCAAAGGAAAGACGGTACTCTGTAACTGTGATGATCCCTACGAGAGCAATTTCTTTAAGTATTTTGCTTTGAACTTCAATGCTCTCGGACTAAAAAAGCTGATAACCACTTGTTATGCAACTTCTCCTATCACATATACTCAGCTATATTTGTTTGCTGATGAGGAGATCACTTATCCCGCAGGCGAGGGAAAGAAGCCATACAAGATAGAGATAACAGAGGTCACCGATGCAAACGGCGATGCAACAGTTGATCTGAGTGATGTGGAATATCTGCTGCGAAACAATAAGAACGCCCTTACGCTTCTGAATGAGGACGGTGATTTCCGTTCCAGAGAGTGTATAGCTCTGCTGAATGAATGTGATATCGTGGTAACGAATCCACCTTTTTCTCTGATGAAAGAGTATATCCCTTTACTCGCTGAGAGCGGAAAGCAATTTCTTGTCCTCGGTAATATGAATCATATAACGTTTAAGGAGATATTTCATTATTTCAGAGAGAATAAGATGTGGCTCGGATATAATGCAGGGCATTTCTGGTTCAAAGTGCCTGATTACTACGAAGCCAAGAATACTGATTACAAGCAGGACGAGGACGGTCAGAAATGGCGCAGACTTGGTAATATCTGCTGGTTTACGAATATGGATATAGATATTCGTCATCAATTTCTTGATTTGTATAAACACTTTAGTATTCAAGAGTATCCTGAGTATGATAATTATGATGCCTATTTTGTAAAAACTGTTGCTGATATTCCCTGTGATACTGATAAGCCACTTGCTGTTCCTATTACATTCCTAAGTTCCTTCTCTCCAGATCAATTTGAATTATTAGATGCCAATCAATTCAGAAAATACGATGAAGTCCCCGTTAAAAGTCATGGACTGATAAAAGATAAAGATGGTACTATCAAAGGAAAAGCAACGTATGCAAGGTTATTGGTTAGAAATCGAAATCCCGAAAAGGAGTGATACATAATGAAAATCGACCGTATTCAGATTTCAGTTGCAGAGCTGTGTCAAGGCTATGAAGAACGTGGAACAGACGGTATTGAAGGAATTGTTGCCTATGGCGGACTGCTTGATGTCAGACCACCGTATCAGCGTGAATATGTTTATGCTCCGAAAGAGCGTGATGAAGTTATTCGCACCGTCAAGAAAGGCTTTCCTCTGAACACTATGTACTGGGCAAAAATAGATGACGGGCGTTACGAGTTGATGGACGGACAGCAGAGAACGATCTCTATCTGTCGTTACGCTGCCGAAAGTGAGAGAACATTTGCGGTAGATGAGAAATACTACTTCAACTTGGAGAAAGACCTGCAAAAGCAGATAGATGATTATGTCCTTGATATTTATGTATGCGATGGTACTCCCTCGGAGGTACATGAGTGGTTCAAGGTCATAAATATAGCAGGTAAACCGCTGACAGCTCAGGAGCTTCGCAATACCGCCTATACAGGCACTTGGCTTTCAGATGCGAAACTGCATTTTTCAAAGCCTACCTGTGCCGCCTACAATATGGCGAAGAACTATGTGTCGGGTTCCCCTATCAGACAGGAATACCTCGAAACCGCTATCAGGTGGATCGCTGCCCGTGACGGCTTGGATACGATAGAAGAATATATGGCGCTTCATCAGCACGATGATAACGCCAACCAGATATGGATATATTTCAAGCGTGTGATTGAATGGGTTGAAACGATATTCCCCGTATATCGCAAAGAAATGAAAGGCATAGAGTGGGGACTGCTCTATAACACATACAAAGATGCAGAACTTGATCCCGATGCTCTCGAAGCTGCTATAACAAGGCTTATGGCTGACGATGATGTAAGCAATAAAAAAGGAATATATACCTACATCCTCAACGGTGATGAACGTAATCTCAGCATCAGACCATTCTCTGATACACAGAAGCGTGAAGCATACGAACGTCAGAAAGGTATCTGTCCGATATGCAACAAGCACTATGAGTTTGCTCAGATGCACGGCGATCATATCAAGCCTTGGCACGCAGGCGGTAAGACCGTTCCGGAGAACTTGCAGATGCTGTGCAGGGATTGTAATTTGAAGAAATCGGGGCAGGAATAATATAATATATAGTCGAATTCCCTTGAAATAATACAGGCATTGTGGTATAATGTAGATATACTGGATAACTGTGTTGTTTCAGGGGGATTATTTATTTGCTGTGGAGGTGCTTATGAAACTTACAAAAATAAAAATTCAGAACTATCGTTGTTTTGGAGAAGAACAAATAATAGATTTTGATGACTTAACTGCTTTTATTGGAAATAACTGTTCTGGAAAAACAACAGCTATGTCTGCGCTTAATTGTATTTTTTCAAATAATAGCAACGATAGAATACTTAAACGCAGTGATTTTCATCTTCCACATGATAAGAGTTGGAACTCACTCGATCATCAAGAACTATTTATAGAAGCCGTTTTTGTTTTTGATGAATTAGCTGAAAAAGATGCTGATCTTTCAGCTATCCCTGTATTTTTTAAGAGTTTTGTGGTGGATGAACCAGGTGGAACACCCTATCTGCGAATAAGGCTAGAAGCATCATGGGAAAAAAGCAACAATATTGAGGGTGCAATAGAGAACAAAGTATACTATATTACTTGTTCTGAATCAGAAGCAATTACAGAAAGTGCTAAATCCCCAGCAAATCGAAAAGATTTAGATCAGATCAGAGTTATCTATGTTCCAGCAGTTCGAGATCCTTTAAAACAACTTAAGAACACTTCTGGAACAATGATCAACCAAATAATGAGCAAGGTAAATTGGAGTGACGAATCTCAAAAGCAGATAAACGACTCAATTGAAGCCTTGAATCAAAGTTTTTTAGCAGAAAAAGGTATCTCTGTGATTAGTGAATCAATAAATAGCCAATGGAAGATGTATGATTCAGATTCTCGTTACACAAATGCACAGTTGAGATTTAACAGCACGGATATTGATTCTTCAATTAAGAATTCGGAAGTAGTATTCTCGCCTGCCCCTATGGCAAAAGAATGTTCCATTGATGAATTGAGTGACGGCCTTCGTTCGTTGTTTTATATTTCACTAGTGGACAGCATCCTTAATGTTGAAATACAAATCAAACAGGAAATGCCTTCTTATCCAGAACAGCTATCATTTTCATTCACTCCGCCTGTATTAACTATTATTGCTCTTGAAGAACCTGAAAATCACATTGCCCCACATCTTATTGGTAAGTTGGTTCACAATTTAAAAAGCATAGCTTCAAAAAGCAACGCACAAACTATATTAAGTTCTCATTCTTCTTCAATAATCAAGCGAGTAGAACCAGAAAACCTAAGATATTTTAGAATTGATTCTAGACATGATACAACTTCTGTCCGCTCGCTAACTTTACCTGACAAGGAAAAGCTGTCCGATCAGTATAAATATATAAAGGAAGCGGTAAAAGCTTATCCTGAATTATATTTCGCAAAACTGGTGATTTTAGGTGAAGGTGATAGTGAAGAAATCATTTTACCTAAGGTATGGAACGCAAAGAATGGTGATACTGATATAAGCGGGATATCAATCGTTCCATTAGGCGGACGCCATGTTAATCATTTCTGGAGATTGCTCAATGATTTGAAAATTCCACATATAACCCTTTTGGATCTAGATCGAGAACGTGATGGTGGCGGTTGGGGACGAATAGCATATGCAGTAGAGCAATTAATCCAATATAATCCTGAGAAGAAATCGTTGCTACAATCAGACAAAGGCACGATTAGTCTTGATGCGATGAAAAAATGGAATGTATCGGATAATATGGACTTATGGATTAAGTGGTTAGAAGAAAATGATGTGTTCTTCTCATCTCCATTAGACATTGATTTTTTGATGCTCGAACAATATAAAGATGTATATATTTCTACACTTGAGTCATCAGAGGGTCCTCAACTAATGGTTTCAGAAGAGGGAAAAAAACATAGGAATAAAATAATCGATATAGAAACACAAGGGAAAACATCTTTGCCGGAGTATACTGAAAGAATAGAAAATGATGTCCATAGTACATTGAAAGAATGTGGCGGAGATGGAGCAACATATTCAGATGAGCAGAAACGATTGATGATCTGGTATACATACTTTTTCTTAAATCGAGGAAAGCCATCCACCCACATTGAAGCACTATCGAGAATTGATAATGAACAATTAAAAACGACTATGCCAGATGTTTTATGCAGGCTGATAGCTTCAGCTGAAAAGAAACTAAAGGAGACGATGTGATGGCCATTATAGCTGATGAAAAATGGTTACCATCTGATAGTATCATTCTTGAAAAAAATGCAGATGTTGCAATAAGGCAGAAAAGAAATGTTCTTGTGGTAGCTGGACCAGGCGCAGGTAAAACGGAATTATTAGCACAAAAAGCTAACTATCTGTTTGAAACTGATAATTGCAAAGAACCATATAGAATATTAGCAATCAGTTTTAAGAAAGATGCAGCCAAAAATCTTAAAGAACGTGTGGAACAAAGATGTGGTAAAGAGACAGCTTGTCGTTTCGATTCAATGACATATGATGCTTTTGCCAAAAACCTTCTTGATCATTTTCGTTTAGCGCTTCCGCAGGAATTACGTCCAAAGCAAGATTACATAGTAGAAGATAAAGATATATTAAAAGCCGCTTTTGAACAATATAATAATCATAATACAAGATATTATGATGCTATTATATCCTCAGTGTCACTTCCGTTCGCCAAAGATGAGGTGGGAGAAAGAATATGGAAACTTTTGCTACATGGATTTGACGATCATACATCGATGCTCACTTTCAAAATGATTAGTATGCTAGCTGAGTATATTATTAGAACTAATATAATGATAAGAAACGGATTACAAGAAACATATAAATATGTTTTCTTAGATGAATTCCAAGACACAACAACTCTTCAATACGAACTAGTGAAGCGATGTTTTTTATCTTCAAAAGCAATAATTACAGCAGTTGGAGATAATAAACAACGTATAATGGTATGGGCTGGAGCAAGAAAAACAGTTTTCGTGGATTTTCAGAATGATTTTAATGCGATCAAGTATAAGCTGATAATGAACCACAGATCCGCTCCGAGGTTAGTTGACTTACAGAGAAAAATGTATTCCGTGCTTAATGAAAGCGACGGTCAAGTACAGCATTCGGCAAAATGGAGAGAAGATGACGGAATTATAAACTTGATTATTTCAGAGAACTCTGAATCAGAAGCATTAACAATAACTAATAGCATAATAAAAAAAATAGAAACAGGTATTTCTCCGACACAAATATGTATTCTTTGCAAACAAAAACCACAAGATTTTACGCAGATAATCATTGATTATTTAGGACAAAAAGGTATATATGCAAGAATTGAAAATGATTATCAAGATTTAATCAAAGAACCTATTATAGAAATCATTCTTTCTATTTTGTCACTTACCTGTAATCGGAAACATCCTGATGATTGGCAAGTATTAGTATCTTCTATAATAGAATTATGGAACATCTCGGGCACACAGTCTGATGATGAATACTTTAATGTTCAAAATCAAATTGATGATGAGTTATTAAGAATTAAACAACAGTTTAGTTTAGTAACGACAAAATCGGAGTTCTATGAAGTATTAAAGAAGATAGTATCTTTTTTGAAATTTGATTGTATAAAAGCTGTGTTTCCAGAGTATAGTCAAGGCAAATATCTAAATGATGTACTTAATAGATTTGCAAAGCTCTTTTGGGATGAATTAGAAAAAACATCTATTGATTTGAATATGTCTATTGAGCAGTTTAAGGGGCTACACTCAATTCCAATAATGACAATACATAAAAGCAAGGGGTTGGAATACGATACCGTGTTTTTTGTGGGATTAGAGGATGCAGCTTTTTGGAACTTCAAAAATCAACCTGAAGAAGATCGCTGTGCTTTTTTTGTTGCTCTTTCTCGCGCTAAGAGCGAAGTGTCATTTTCTTTTTGTAAGAATCGAAATCATAAAACGCAAAAGCATAATGATATTAATGAATTCTTTGATCTGTTACAGGAGCCCAGAATAGCAAATATTATAACTCCCCCTTGACAACCGCCTCGATCTGCGCTATAATACAAAATAAGAAGCAAGCCACCGGGCACATATTCTCCTATAAGTCACTGGTTTTGGTTATCATGGCGCTAATAAAATGATAACTTGGCATCAGTGGGCAGTATAGTACAGAATAAAATGTATAATTGAGATACCACAGCTCAAATCTCCTAAACAAAACTGTTTAGTCTGGAGGCCGATTTGAGGAGTGGGAATAATATAGATATTGCCTGAAAAGATAAGAGCTATCTGATTCGATTTGCGAATCGGATAGCTCTTTTTATGTGTCAATAGTATAGCATACAGCTTTATGCAATTTAACGCCTAAATATTCTCGCACAAATCTTTAAGAGTATTGTAAGCCTTGTCAAGATCAGTTGACTTGGGAACAATTACAGTGATACCAAAACAATCGTCCCATTGGAAAATCAGCCCAAGCTCATCATTGTCTACTTTGTATTGCGTTAAGTCGGGTATCTCCCTGATCTTGCCGTGAACCATGTCTCGGTATGCTTTTAAAAGCACAACAAATTCGTCAGGCTCACCAGGATAATCACAAAATATGAATATCCACCTTTCTTTATCAGGCCAACGAACTTCATACATAAGATCACTTCCTATTTATGATGATTTTACTACATTATAGCATGTTGTTCAAAGCGGGTCAATAGTTGTTTCCTCATATAATAAAAAATACTTTGTCAGTTAATAAAGCAGAAATAGTCTCATCTTCACATTATTCAAATAATTTTACAAAATTACAAATACCCCCTTGACACTTCTCCCGTTCTGCACTATAATACTACACAAGAGAACTTTTTTAGCGTTGTGCATACGTTAAAATGAGCATAATAAAGCTCAGAAAATAAGCTTTTTTGTGAGATGTGCCGCAAAAGTGTCCTGTTATTTGTTAAAGTGTAGACAAACGGCGCATAATATGATATAATGTAGGGTGAGAAATGAGCGGTTTAAAACAGGCGGTCAGAAACACCGCCAAGATCATAATGTTCAAAGGAGTATATCCCCTTTGCTATAAAGTGTCAAGCCTTAGACCTTTGAGAAAAAACAAGGTCATCTTTGCCGAGATAAGAAGCGGTACGCTGACGGATAGCTTCCGCTATATCTATGAGGAGATAAAGACCAGAGGACTTGATCCGCAGGTCTATTACGTCCATAATAATAAGGGCGGAATGGGCTATCTGCTGAGATATCTGAAGCTTACTTGGCTAATGGGAAACGTGGGTTGCGTTTTGCTTAACGATACCTGTAATCTGTTCGGCGCTTTTAAGTTCAGAAAAGACACAAAGGTCATTCAAACATGGCATTCCTGCGGAGCTTTCAAAAAGTGGGGAGAAAGTATCACCGACCTCTCTTTCGGCGAGTCGCTGGAAGAATTGAGAAAGTTCCCTGCCCATACAAGCTATACACTTTGTACCGTCAGCAGTAAAGAGTGCATATGGGCTTTCAAGGAAGCTTTCGGCTTTGACATTGATAATAATAGCGTGCAGGCAATAGGTGTATCTCGTACCGACTTTTTCTTTAAAGAGGAAAATCGTGTGAAAGCCTTTGAAAATCTCTATAAAAATTGCCCGAACGCACAGTATAAAAAAGTCCTGCTCTATGCCCCGACCTATCGTGGGGACGCCGATAAGGCTTATATCCCCGAAAAGTTGGATATAAAAGCCCTTAAAGAGAATTTCGGCAGCGAGTGGGTGCTTCTTGTAAAAAGACACGGCTTTGTTAAAAAAGAGTGGGATATCCCCGAGGATTGTCAGGACTTCGCCTTTGACATAACGGAACATATGCCTATCGAGGATCTTCTTTTTACTGCCGATATGTGCATAACCGATTATTCTTCACTTATTTTTGAATATTCGCTCTTTGAAAGACCTATGATATTCTACGCTTTTGACCTTGACCAGTTTTATGACTATAGAGGCTTTTATTATCCCTATGACTATAGCTTCCTCCCGGGACCAATAGTTAAGACCAATGAGGAGCTTATAAACGCCATAAAGCAGGGAAAAGCCGACCCTACTGTCATTTCTGATTTCAGAGAAAGATTTATGGGCGCTTGCGATGGCCGTTCTACCGAAAGGATAGCCGATTATATTGTGTCACAAAACAGCGAATACTAATGCAAGGGTGAACAGCGTTCGCCCGTTGACTGCCGATACTTTATCGGCGTATCACAATGATCTATTTGTCAGATACATTATTATAATATAAATATCAGTAAGGAGTTTGTTTATGATTTACGGTGCAATGCTCGCAGGGGGATCAGGTACAAGAGTTAAAAGCTCAAAAATACCAAAGCAGTTTATCGAGATCGGAGGTAAGCCGATCATAATCTATACCCTTGAAAATATGCTCAAGGTAAAGAGATTTGATTATATCTATATCGCCGTCCATAAGGACTATGAGGACTATATGAACGAGCAGGTGAAAAAGAATATTCCTGAAAGCGAAAAGGTAAGGGTGATCCTCGGCGGCAAGGAAAGAATGGATACTATAAATAATGTCACCACCGCTATCACAAATGATAACGGACTTCATGATGACGATGTTATCGTTATCCACGATGCCGTAAGACCTTTTGTTACAGAGAAGATACTCAACGATTCCATAGATTGTGCCGCAGAATACGGTGCTTGCGTCTGCGGACTTCCATGTGCAGATACTATCCTCCATTCAAAGGGAGGAGAGTATGTTGAAGATATCCCTGCCAGAAGCGAGCTTTACAGCGGACAAGCTCCTGACAGCTTCCGCCTTGCCCACTTTATCCAAATGCAGGATAACCTCACTGAGGAGCAGAAAAAAGTCATCACAGGCACTTCGCAGATATGCACAATGAATAACCAGCCTATCCACCTTATAGAGGGCGACGCTATTAATTTCAAGATAACAACAGACAGCGACCTGCTTATTGTCAGAACGCTGCTTGGCGGTAAATAGAAAGGACTTTTTTTATGAAAAGCTTAATAAACATACCCGAAAAGATGAAAGCACTTGTGCTTTATGGCGTGGGCGACCTGAGAGTAACTGAGGTAGACGTGCCAAAGCTTGAAAAAGGCACCGTATTGCTGAAAATAAAGGCGTGCGGAATTTGTTCAAGCGATATGCCAAGATGCTTTGTAACAGGAACTTACCACTTCCCGACCATACCTGGTCATGAGTTTTCAGGTCAGATAGTTGCAGTTGGCGATGACGTTGACGAAAGCCTTCTCGGCAAACGTTCCTGCGTGTTCCCTATGCTCCCTTGCAAGCATTGTAAAGCCTGCAAAATGGAGGAATATGCACAATGCTCAGGCTATAGCTATTTCGGTTCAAGACAGGACGGTGCATGGGCTGAGTACCTCGTTGTTCCAGTATGGAACTTAGTTCCGTTCGACGATACCCTCGATTATAAAACAGCAGCGCTCTGCGAGCCTGCCGCTGTTTCAATGCACGCTGTAAATATCGGCGACATCAAAGAGGGTCAGAACGTTGTTATCATAGGCACAGGTACAATAGGCTTTATGATAGCCCTCTTTGCAAAAGAGAGAACAAAGACCGGTAAGGTGGTTATCGCAGGCCGTTCAAAGAATAAGCTTGAGTATGCAAAGAAGCTGGGCTTTGACGTTGTTGATACAAGCGTTGACGATCTCCCTGCACAGGTGAAGAAGATAATAGGTATCGACGGAGCAGACGTAACATTTGAAGCTGTCGGCTCAAACGAAGCTATCGCTTCCGCTATCGAGTCAACAGGCGCTCTTGGCAGTATCGTTCTCGTTGGCAACCCGTCAACAGACCTTATCCTGCCTAAGAATATCTATTGGTCAATACTGAGAAAGCAGATAACAGTCAAAGGCTCATGGAATTCCAGCTATAACAGCAGAGTGAACGATTGGAAGAAAGCCCTTGAAGTTTTCGAGCATAGCGACGTAAACTTTGCCGATCTTATCACACATACATTCACAATAGAGGAGAACGAAAAGGCATTCTCCGCTATCAGAAACACAGGCGAGTTCACCTTAAAGGTAATGTTCACATTTGACGATTAAACAGTCTGCTGTTTGTAAATTTGAGTAAAAATTTTGTAGCCGCTTTTCAAGACCTGAAATGAAAGTTGAAAGGGAAGCTTTAAAAGCGGCGGAAAGTAAGGAATAGTTTTAAATGGAAAATATGACTCCCGAATTTGAAGAGATATACGGGAACAGAAGAAAGACTATTGAGAGATTAAAAGAGAGAAACAAAAAATTCGCAGAGCTTACAAGAGTAGAGTTCAAGAGAGTTATCCTTCATATCGAGGGCGAGCTTGTGGGCTTTGAAAAAGACGAGCTTGAAAACTTGTCAGCAAGATTTGTCACACATGATAGAACTTGTATGTTCCCTGCCCAGCATTTTGAAGTAAGCGGAACTCATTTTCATCTGACAGTGAATATAATGTCCGCCAATAACGAAGCTCCTATCGCCACAGGCGACTATGACCTTAAAATATTCACAAAGTATAAGGGCATGAATAAACCGCAGATATCAACAGATACAGTGGATTATGTCCTCAGTGGCAGTACGCTTCTCAAGCTCACCTATGATAACGATGGCAGATGCCTGTCAAAACAGGTGCTTACGAACGAGTATCCTTGTATCATATCCGATAAAGTGGAAACTATAGAGGACGATACAAAGGCGAACCCTATGAACTTCAAGCTCAGACGAGGCGCAGAAAACCTTTTCTATGCCGAGTCTGCAAGCGATATGGATACACTCGAATATAAGCTTGCCGTCACCTATAAAGAGCCTAAGCCTTCCCAGACCTTGCCAAAGCGTATTGAGAAGAAGCTTCAAAACCGTAAGAAGCTTATCATAAGAGATGTTTACGGCTTAAAGATATGGTGCTTTAAAAAGGCTTTCTCGTTCTTTAAGCATTTTGCTAAGAAAAACGGGGATATTATCCTCTTTGCCAGCGGTTCGAGAGCCGAGATAGGCGGAAACGAAAAGGTCATCTATGACCGCATGATAGAAAGAGGACTTGACAGCAAGTATAAGTTCAGATTTGACTTCAAAGCAAGTATCACTGTCAATAGGTCGATACCTGCCATGATAAGGTTCGTCTACTATCTTGCAACCTCCGATATCATTCTTATAGATGATTATTACCCTGACATCTACCTTGTGGATTATCCTAAGAACGTCAAGGTGCTTCAGGTTTGGCACGCCTGCGGAGCGTTCAAGTCATTGGGCTTTGAAAGACTGGGAAAGCCGGGCGCACCTCCGTTCAATACAAGGGTGCATAAGTGCTATACCCACGTTCCTGTAAGCTCCTATCATTCTGCGCTCCACCATGCAGAGGGCTTCGCTATCGACGAAAAGAAATTCTATCCGGTGGGTATCCCAAGAACGGATATCTTCTTTGATGACGAATATAAAGCCAAAACAAGAGAGCAGATGCTGGAAGTTTTCCCTGAGTGCAAAACTGCAAAAACAGTTTATATGTATGCGCCGACTTTCAGAGGAAATAACGCAAATAATGCTCATTTCCCATTTGATAAGCTTGACCTTACAGCATGGGGCAAATTTCTTGATGAAACGGATTCCGTTCTTATCGTAAAGCTCCACCCGTTTGTAAAAAGGCGTATCGAAATACCTGACGAGTATGCTCACAGAATACTTGACGCCTCCGACTACAGAGAGGTAAATGATATCCTATTTATAGTTGACGTGCTTATCACAGACTACAGCTCTATCATATATGAGATGTCACTGCTTAAAAAGCCAATGCTTTTCTTTGCTTTCGACCAAAAGTATTATGAAGCAACAAGAGATTTCTATGAGCCGTATGAGGAGCTTGTTCCTGGTAAGATCGTCCACGATTTTGATGAGCTTATGACCGCTCTCAGAGATAAGGATTACGAGTTTGAAAAGATGGAGGGCTTCATAAAGAAGAACTTCAAATATACAGACGGAAAGTCCACTGACAGAGTAATAGACCAGCTTATCATGGGCATTGAGCCTGAAGATAACAGCAGAAGATAAAAAAGATGAATAGAAACAGGAGGATCAGTATGGACAATGGTATGATATCAGTCTCAATGATGTGCGTCCATCTGGGACAGATAAAGGAATATCTTGACGCTTTTAAGCGCAACAATATCGAATATCTCCATATAGACGTAATGGACGGCTCATTTGTGCCGAATTTCACACTTTATCCTGATTATGTAAAACAGCTCCGTGATCTGACGGATATCCCATTTGATTTTCATTTCATGATAGAAAAGCCTGAGGAAAGGCTCCAGTGGTTTGATATCAGAGAGGGCGATTATGCGGCAGTGCATTATGAAAGCACAAAGCATATCGCAAAGTGCCTGCAATATCTCCGTTCTATCGGTGCAAAGCCTATCCTGGCTATCAATCCCGGCACACCTATCTGCGTGGTAGAGGAAGCCGTAGACTTCATAGACGGTGTGCTTGTCATGACAGTAAACCCTGGCTTTGCAGGACAGAAGCTTGTGCCTAACACGGTGGATAAGGCAAGACGTCTTAGAAAGTGGCTTGACGAAAACGGCCACGAGGACATCATCATAGAAACTGACGGCAATATGTCAAACGAGAACTGCCGCAAGCTTTACGAAGCAGGTGCAAGAATGTTTGTTGCAGGAACATCGAGCCTTGTTAAGCCGCAGGTAGAGGGTATAGACGAAAGGATAGCCGAAAACCGCAAAAATATTTGTCCTTTGGGATAAAAAATGAAAAATGCAGCCGCTCTGTATATATTGTGCAGGGCGGTTTTTTACATTGTTTATGAGAATACGAAAAAGCGGTGCAGAGTTTCCACTCTGACACCGCTTTGCTTATATCTTTACTTTATTTTTCTCTATAAAGTCCACATTCACTATCATGGGAATATATCACTCCCACCGCCTGCAAAAACGAATATATTATCACGCTTCCCACGAACTTCATTCCACGCTTTTTCAAGTCTGCAGAGATCCTATCGGACCATTCGTTGGTAGTTTTATCGCACTCATACAATATTTCTCCGTCAGTAAACTTGCAAAGATAATCATAAAAGCTCCCCTGCTCCTTCACAATATCCCGAAATATTCTTGCATTAGAAATACTCGCCCTAATTTTCAGCTTATTTCGCACAATAGAACTGTCAGAGCAAAGCTCTGCGATCTTCTCTTCGTCATATCCACAGACCTTATCAAGGTTAAATTCATCATAAGCTCTGCGGAAATTCTCACGCTTGTTCAGTATGCACTCCCACGAAAGCCCAGCCTGAAAAGACTCCAGCACAAGCATCTCAAACAAATAGCTGTCATCAGTCCTGAGAACGCCCCATTCCTTGTCATGATATTCCACATACTTTGGATTTTTCAGGTCGCACCATTTGCACCTGTTCATATAAGCTTCGTACCCTCGTTGTCAATGTGAAATTCCTTTACCTGCCAGCCTTTAAGCCCTGCATTGTCAAGAGAAAATTTCATCTTGCCTGCGAAATATTGATTGCTCTCATCTACAATAGCCATGATAGTTGGACCTGCACCGCTTATGTATGCCGCATAAGCACCATGAGTGTACGCAATGTCAAAAACGTCCTTGCAGTGGGGTATAAGCGCCATTCTGTAAGGCTGGTGAAGCCTGTCATCAACTGCCGTTTTCAGATTTTCAAACTTGCCCGTAAGAAGGGAAGCCGAGAAAAGCGCCGCACGGGAAAGGTTGTAAACTGCGTCCTTGTGTGAAACTTCCTTAGGCAGACAAGCCCTCGCTTCCTCAGTTTTCAGCTCAAAATCAGGTATTATCGCCACGAATTTCAGCTTTGTGAAAACCTCCTGCTTTACCCAGTGTACCTTTCTTCCGTCAAATACCGCCGTCACAATTCCGCCAAGAAGTGCAGGCGCAGTGTTGTCAGGGTGACCCTCTATCTGTGCCGCAAGGTCAACAAGATCGTCCTTTGTGAGGGGATCTCCAAGCATTTTGTTTGCTCCCACAAGTCCTGCGATTATGCAGGCAGAAGACGAGCCAAGTCCCCTCGCCATAGGAATATTGCTTGTCTGTATAAGCCTAAGTCCCTCCAGTTTTTTTCCGCATACTGCAAAAAGGTCTTTGGCAGAAATGTAAATAAGGTTTCGCTCGTCCGTAGGAATGTCAAGCCCGTCCGCCGCTGTAATGTCTATCTTGTCGCACTCCTCCATTTCAATGTAGTTGTAGTAAGTGAGCGCAAGCCCCAGTGCGTCAAAACCGGCGCCAAGGTTAGCCGACGTGGCAGGTATCTGTATTTTTATCATGGTGAAAACTCCTTTATATGTAAAAATGTACGAATAAGCGCAGTTAAAATTGTATTTTACATCAATTGACAATTAGTCAATGTTATGCTATCCTTTAGTTAAAGAAAGGGGGGCGAGCAAATGAATAGAAAAATAATTATCGCTCTGTGTGCATTGTGTCTCTGTGCATTTTGTTCATGCAGTAAAAACGAAGAACAGAACAACTCGTCCGAAAAACCGACCGAAACAACAGCGGTGACAACAGTTTCAACAACGACCACCACCCCAACCACCTCAGAGCTTGTGGCAGACACTCCGCCGCCGTATATGTACTATGAGGGCAAAACATATACCTCACTTTACAAAGCCGAAGAAACTCTTATGTCAACAGACGATAAGATGACCGAAAGGCTGAACGGCTATGAGTTCGTAGGAAACACCCACGAATTTTTTAACATCGGTGATATGAAGTCAGACTTTGATGTGACTTCACTGCCTGATAACGCCAAGGTCTACCATGACCCTGACAAAGCAGATGACAGCGACCCGTTTATAATTGCCTTTGAAGAAAACGGACAAACCACCCTCTATTATATGAATTTGCTCAGTGAATAACATACTGTAATAAACGCAATTGATTTCTTTGAGGGGGACTTATTATGAAAAAGAAAACAGCAGTTATTATTCTGGCATTTCTGGCAGTATGTCTTTGCTCGTGTTCAAAAAGCAAAAATGACAGCGGAATAGACTCCGAATATGTTAAAACAGCGAGTGTTGTAACTGAGGAGAGCACAGAGGAAACAACAGAGGTCAGGGGAGCTGATATGTGTCCATTGTATATGTATTATGAGGGCGATCTGTATATCCCTGCGGTCAATCCTGAAGACAGACTGATCTTTGATACAGCCGAGTTAAAAGACTATAAGTATGTTGGAAAAACAACACAATGCAGTGATTGCAGTGGCTTAACAGAGAATTTTAGGGTCACCATTCTTCGTGATAATGCAAAGGTCTATTATGATCAGAATGAACCTTTGGACGGCAAGCCTTTTGCTCTGATGTCTATTAATGAGAACGGCACTGTTTGGATAGCATATCTCAAACTAAATGATCGTGATTAAATATGTAAAGCGGCGGAGTTTTGATCCGCCGCTTCTTGTTTTTCATCAGTATATCCTTATCTTGCTTGCGATCTCAGCGGAGTGTGAAAGGATAGTCAGGTTAGCGTCAATGTCAGCCTCTTTCATGTTCGGCGTGATAAACGCAAGCTCGTTCTCTGTCCTGCCCGAACGCTCTATATACATGAGCTTTCCGAACATCTCAGAAATAGAAGACTTGAGAGCCTCAGCATTTTCAGCCTTTATGCGAACATACATTGAAACGTCCATGTCCTTGTATGGTGCAACAAAGTTCTTGTCATCACAATCTTCCCATGTAAGAGCAAGCACTCTGTGATGATGCTTCAGACAATCGATAATGTCGCCTACTACCGCAGAAGCTGTAGGAAGCTTGCCTGCGCCCTGTCCGTAGAACATAACGTCGCCAACACCGTCGCCTGTTACGCTGATAGCATTGTATACATCGTCAACAGACGCAAGAAGATTTGACTTTGGCACAAGTCTAGGACAAACGATAGCATTCACTCTGCCGTCATCGAGCTTCTTTACAGAACCTATAAGCTTTATAACATATCCTGCATTTGCCGCATATTCAACATCATCAAGTGTGATCTTTGTTATGCCTGAGCAGTGTACCATTTCAGGATAAATGTGCTTGCCGTATGCAAGTGAGCCAAGTATACAGATCTTTCTGCAAGCGTCCTCGCCCTCAACGTCAGCCGTAGGGTCAGCCTCAGCGTAACCAAGCTTCTGAGCCATTTTAAGAGCATCGTCAAATGACATCTGCTCTTTTATCATCTTTGTAAGAATGAAGTTTGTTGTGCCGTTGAGAATACCTGATATCTGAAGTATCTCGTTTCCTGCCAGACACTTGTTAAGCGGTCTGATGATAGGTATACCGCCGCCAACGCTTGCCTCGAACAGATAGTTGCAGTTGTGTTCCCTTGCTATTTTAAGAAGCTCTGCACCCTTTTCCGCAACTAGCGCCTTGTTTGATGTAACAACGCTCTTGCCGTGTTCAAGAAGCTTCTTTGTGTAGTCATAAGCGAAAGTCGTTCCGCCTACTACCTCGGCTACTACTTCTACCTCGGCATCATTGAGAATGATGTTGAAGTCCTTTATCATTTTGTCTGCAAATGGAGAATCAGGGAAATCCCTCAGATCAAGAATGTACTTGATGTCACATTCCTTGCCGACCTTTTTTGAGATAGATTCACGGTTTTTCATAAAAAGCTCTACCGTACCAGAGCCTACAACGCCATAACCGATAACTGCTACTTTACACATAAAAAATCCTCATTCCTAATAAATTATATATTGTTAAAATCTTATTTTACCCTTACTCTCCCGATATTATCTTGACTTCCACAACGCCGTGAACTTTAGAAAGCTCCTCTGTCAGCACATTTGTGCTAAGTGCGTCATGCTCAAATCTTACCGAGAATGTCACCGTCGCCACCGAGTCGATAGGGATATTCTGGTTTATGGTCAGAATATTCGTGTTCAGCTCGTAAAGCCGTGATATAATGGAGGAAAGCACTCCCTTTTCATCTCTCAGTATGCAGTATACCGAAACGATGTTGTTTGTGAGCTGTTCTTCATAATTGAATACGGAGTCCTTGTATTTGTAGTATGCGCTCCTTGATATCCCAACCTTGCGGCAGGCTTCCGATGAAGTGGAAACTTCGCCCCTTGCCCTCATGCGCTTTGCGGCAAGCACCTTTAGCACAATGTCAGGAAGCACCTCAGAGCTTACGATAACAAGTTTGTTTTGCCCGTTCTCCAATTTTAGTCCACCTCCAAAGTACAGATGTGTGCGTGATAAATACAAGTTTACCACTTTTGTCCCCTTTTGTCAAGTGACATGACCGCAGATATTCAACTAATTTTTCAAATTCAGGGTAAAATAAAATGTGTATTCTGACTAAAATCATTACACATAGAGCAATTTGTCCAAAGAAAAGTCATATAGATAGTGCAAAATATATAAAAAGTATGGCTTTGTACCCCTTCAAACTTGCTATTTAAGACAAAAAGGTGTACAATTAATGTTATGAAACTATCCTGCCTGAAAGGGGAGAATAATATGGATATGATAGCAGAAATACTGCAAACAGATAAAGCCGCTGCAGGCAAGCTTGAAAAAGCAGATATGGAAAGCGGCGAACTGCTGGAGCGCACAGTGAAAGAAGCGCAGGAGCTGAAAGAAAACGCCCTGAAAGAAGCCGAGGCCTATAAAACGCAGAAAGCCAAAGAGGTCACAGAGCGTATAAATACCGAAAGCGAAAAGATAACTTCCGCACAGAACGAGAAAACAACGGTTCTCGATAAAATATTTGAAGAAAAACATACTCAGTGGGAGAAGGAGATATTTGATAATATCATCTCTCCGAAGTAGAGCAAAAATTCTCCGTGAAAGGGGCTGAAAAATATGCTTGACAGTTGGTCTGCCAACGGAACAGTGGCGAAAATAAAATATATCCACGGCAGAATGTTTACTAAAGAGAACTATCATGAAATGCTCATGCGAAGAACAGTCCCCGAAGCCGCAGACTATCTTGCACATTCAGCCAGATATAAAGACGCTTTCCGTGACGTTGACCCTAATACCGTCCATAGAGGTTTTGTGGAGGCGCTTCTCCAAAGAGAGAATTTCAATACCTATATGCGCCTGTGCAGATTTCAGGAGCTTGATAAACTGCCTTTTTATGACTTCCTTATAAAAAGCAAGGAGATAGAATGTATTCTGTCCATGATAAACAATATAAATTCAGGGCTTGATAATTCTTACCTTAACGATCTTCCCGGCTATGTCATAAAACATTCAAAGGTGAGCCTTCTTGAAATGAGCCGAGCCGAGAACTATGAACAGCTTCTTAAAATACTAAGAAATACACCGTATTATAAGATACTGGTGAAAATACCGCCTTTGGAGGACGGCTCAGCGGATTATACCGAGTGCGAGCTAAGGCTGAGAACAGCCTATTATACCGAGCTTTTAAATACCGCAAAGCATGATTTTTCCGAAATGCAGAGCAAACAGCTCTCAGAAATGATAAGCCGAGAGATAGATTGCCTTAACATAATAAACGCCTACCGTATGAAAGCCTTTTTTGGCTACTCCTCCGAGGAGATAAAAAAACGGCAGATAAGAATAAAAACAGGCACAGGCTCAGCTAAAAGACTTGATAAGTATTATGAGCTTGAAAGCCCTGAGGATATGCTCGAATGGGTGAAAAGATCAAAGTATTCAAAGGGTTGCAAACAGACCTCTGAATATATCGAAAGCATAGTCCGAAGTTCACAGTTTTGCTATCTTTCTCATATCCTAGCCCAAAGCACCGCCGCACCAGTTTCCCTCTATGCCTTTATGAAACTGTGCAGTACGGAAGCCTTGAACATCGTGCATATAATCGAAGCGATAAGATATAATGCCGATCCCTCGGCAGTTGAAAAGGATCTTATCATCACCGCCTGAGCGGTAAATTCTCAGGAAAGGAGATAATGTGATTGGCTATAGAAAAAATGTCCCTTGTGAATATAGCAGGTCTTATGGACGAGCTTGATGCCACCCTGAAAAGGTGCTGTGAAAGCGGCTGTTTTCATATCGAGCCTGCGGGCAATTCTCCCGACAGCGCAATGAAGCCCCTCAGCGAGAAAAACGAGTATGACCGACCTCTGAAAGAGCTTGCCCAGCTTTCCGCACAGCTTGGTATAACTCTAAAGGAAACTGATTTTACTGACTGTGACCTGTCAGCTCCGCAGGATTTTAACTCCCTGTTTGAAAAGTATAATACCCCTTTCAGCGAGCTTAATACAAAGCGGCTGGAGCTTACTCAGCGTATCTCAGAGCTTGGAGGGGCGGTCAGACAAATAGACCACCTGAAAGGTATGCACAGCGACTTTCAGCAGCTTTTCTCAATGAAGTATGTTTCCGTCCGTATCGGAAAGCTGCCTGTGGATAACCTGCCGAAGCTTGACTATTATGACGAGAATTTCTTCTTTGTCCCCTTTGAAACGGGAAAAAGCTTCTGCTGGGGAATGTATTTCGTCCCTGAACGTGATAAACAGCGTGTTGATGATATCTTCCACTCAATGTATTTTGAAAGGATACGGATACCGTCCTATGTATCAGGCGACGCAGACGAAGCCTTGGGAAAGCTAAAACAAACTATAGATGCAGATACAGTGGAGAACGCAAAGATAAACGAGCAGATAAACGAGCTTGCTGCAAAAGCAGAGCCTGAACTGCAAAAGGCTTTTTCAAAGCTGAGATTTATACACGATACCTTTGACCTGCGGCGAAATGCCGCCGCACTAAACGATAAGTTTTATCTTAAAGGCTTTATCCCCGAAAAGGAAAAAGACCGCTTTGATAAGCTTTTCGAGGATATGCGTTCAGTGTCAGTGGTCTATCTCCCACCTGACGCAGACGCCTCATGTGAGCCGCCTACAGTGCTTAAAAACAACTTTTTGACCCGACCTTTCACAATGCTTGTGGAAATGTATGGTCTGCCTGAGTATAAAGGCTATAACCCGACAGCCTTCGTGGCAATAACCTATACTCTGCTTTTCGGCATAATGTTCGGCGACTTGGGTCAAGGACTTCTTATCGTCCTTGGCGGACTTGCCTTAAAGAAAAAGCTAGGAGCAAAAATAAGCGGTCTTGTCACACGTCTTGGCATATCAAGCATGATATTCGGTACTCTCTATGGCTCGTTCTTCGGTTATGAAGAGCTTTTAGACCCTGTGTTTGAGAATATAGGACTTGACTTCCTGCCCCTAAAGGTTTTCAAGCAAACGAACTTTATCCTCATAACTGCCGTTGCCATAGGCGTTGCACTTATCGTTATCTCAATGATACTCAATATCTATATCGGCTTTAAAAATAAGGATTACGAAAAAGCCATTTTCGGCTGTAACGGCATTGCAGGACTTGTGTTCTATAGCTCCGTTGCGGCAGGACTTGTGGGAACGCTCATGTTCGATGTAAAAGTCATGTCCACTCCGTTCATAATCTTCCTTATAGTAATACCGCTTGTGTGCATATTCTGCCGAACACCTTTCTCTATCGCCGTGAAGTATAAACAGTGGCGATTGTCCGAGGACGAGGAAAAAATGACCGTGGGCAACTTTATCGTTGAAAATTTCTTTGAAATGTTCGAGTTCCTGCTGAGCTATGTTTCAAATACTATGTCATTTCTCCGTGTGGGCGGATTTGTCCTCTCCCACGCAGGCATGATGCTAGTGGTAATGACCCTTATGGAAATGTGTTCCGCCGCCGCACAGCCATTCGTGCTTGTGCTTGGCAACCTGTTTGTAATGGTAATGGAGGGCATGATAGTTGCTATTCAGATAATCAGACTTGAGTTTTATGAGATATTCTCCCGTTTCTATGAGGGCGGCGGAAAACCATTCGAGCCTGTTGGCGTAAAATTCACCGCACAAACAGAATGATATCAAATTTGTGGTATTGTTTTGTAGGGGCGAACTTCGTTCAGTCACTCGCCGTGATGGGCATTTTACCCCGACCATTATCCATACCCGTACAATGTAATTCGTAAAATCTAAAGTAAAAATAATTTTTTGGAGGAATCAACTATGCTTATCTATTTCCTGCTCCCACTTATAGCAGTCGCACTTCTTTGTGTACCATTCATTTTCACCGCAAAGAAAATAAAGAACGGAAAGTCCCCTAAGGGAGCTTTTATCGGTAATCTCTGTACATTTGCCGGCATAATGCTCTGCGCTCTTATCGTTCCTGTAGGTAATTTTGTTTCAGCCGCAAGCGAGGAGGGCGTTAAGGCCGCCCTTTCAACAGGCGCAGGCCTTGGCTACCTTGCAGCAGCCCTTGCCGTTGGACTTTCCTGCGTAGGTTCAGGCATAGCCGTTGCCGCAGGCGCTCCAGCCGCTATCGGTGCGACCTCCGAAGACCCTAAGAACTTTGTAAAGGCTCTTATCTTCGTTGTTCTTGGCGAAGGTATCGCCCTCTATGGACTTCTTATCGCTATCCTTATAATCTCAAACGTAGGCACTGCATTGGGCATTTAACATGAGATTTTATCTTATCAGCGATAATATAGATACCCAAATGGGCATGAGACTTTCAGGTATCGAGGGCGTTGTGGTGCATACCTCCGAGGAGGTGTCAAACGCACTTGATAAGGCTATGGAAATGAAGGACGTGGGCGTTGTGCTTATGACAGAGCTTGCAGTCAAGCAGTGCAGAGAAAAGGTCTATGACTATAAGCTCACAAGAGAAACGCCCCTCATAGTTGAAATACCCGACCGCCATGCCACATCAAAGATATCTGATACCATTTCCCACTATCTCGCAGAAGCAGTGGGAATAAAGCTGTGATTTTGATAGGAGTTTAGTAATGGAAAATCAGACGATAAAACTTGAACGCTTCAAGCAGGCTGTCTTTGAGGACGCTGAAAAGCAGGCAAAGCTCATAACCGAATCCGCTGATAAACAGCGTGAAAACGAGCTTGCTCAGGCGAAAATAGAAGCACAAAGCCTCGCAGACTCAAAAAAAGCCGCCACAGATAAGACCGAGGAGGCAAGAGCCGTAAGGGAAATATCTTCAAAACAGCTTGAAGCTAAAAGAAACGTGCTTTGCCATAGAGAAAAGCTTATAGACAGCGTTTTTGACAACGTAAAAAGCAGGCTTGCGACTTTCAAAGCAAGCAGAGATTATAAGTCTTGGCTAAAAGAAAAAGCCGAAAAATGCAAACAGACCTATCCCGAGCATAAGGGCGTTATCTACCTCTCACCTGAGGATATGAAATACGCCTCTGACCTTGCAGACTTTGAAGTAAAAAGCCGAGATTCCATAGAGCTTGGCGGTATGCTCATGGTCTATGAGGATATGGGTATAGCACTTGATTATACCTTTGATTCAGCATTTGAGGAGCAGCGTTCAGCCTTTACTGAAAAAGCCGAGCTTGTGCTTGGGTAATAAGGAGTTTTTTATGGATAAAATATATTCGGTAAACGGACCTGTAGTAAAGGTTGCAGATACGAAAAGCTTTGCCATGCAGGAAATGGTCTATGTGGGCAAAAAGCGTCTTATCGGCGAGGTCATAAGAGTGCAGTCCGATTTTACCACCATTCAGGTCTATGAGGGAACAACAGGGCTTATGCCCGGCGAGCCTGTTACCTCAACAGGCGCACCGATGTCAGCCACCCTCGGCCCCGGTATAATAAATAACATCTTTGACGGCATCGAAAGACCTCTCAAGAAGCTTGAAGAAGTCTCAGGCGCATTTATCACTGACGGTGCAGACGTAAGCTCGCTTGATACAGAGAAAAAGTATCCCGTTACAATGACAGTGAAAACAGGGGATAAGCTTTCCGCAGGGGATATTTATTGCACCTGCCCCGAAACGCCACTTATCACACATAAGTGTATGCTTTCCCCTCTGTCAAAAGGCGGAGAGGTCATATGGACTGCCGAAAACGGTGACTATACAATAAATGACGTTGTGGCAAAAATAAAAGCCCCTAACGGAGCAGTAGAGGAGCTTACCCTCTGCCAGAAATGGCCTATCAGAACATCAAGACCATGCAAAAACCGCCTGCCTATTACAAAGCCGTTGGTAACAGGTCAGCGTATCGTTGATACTATTCTGCCTGTTGCAAAGGGCGGAACAGCCGCTATCCCTGGGGGCTTCGGCACAGGCAAGACCATGACCCAGCACCAGCTTGCAAAATGGTGTGACGCAGATATAATCGTCTATATAGGCTGCGGCGAGCGTGGAAACGAAATGACGCAGGTGCTTGAGGAGTTCTCAGAGCTTATCGACCCGAAAACACAAAGACCGCTTACCGACAGAACAGTGCTTATCGCAAACACTTCAAATATGCCTGTCGCCGCCCGTGAAGCCTCTATCTATACGGGCATAACCCTTGCCGAGTATTACCGTGATATGGGTTATCATATCGCAATTATGGCAGACTCTACTTCACGTTGGGCAGAAGCTCTCCGTGAGATATCAGGCAGACTTGAAGAAATGCCTGCCGAGGAAGGTTTCCCTGCCTATCTGCCGTCACGAATTTCTGAGTTCTATGAGCGTGCAGGCTATGTTGAAACTCTGGGCGGCAAGGAAGGCTCTGTTACTATAATCGGAGCAGTTTCGCCCCAAGGCTCTGACTTTTCCGAGCCTGTCACACAGAACACAAAGCGGTTTGTACGTTGCTTCTGGGCACTTGATAAATCCCTCGCCTATGCAAGACATTATCCTGCAATAAACTGGAACACAAGCTATTCCGAGTATACAGAAGACCTTGCAGATTATTATAATAAAAACGTCAATGAGAACTTCATGAAAGTCAGACAGGAGATATCAAATATCCTCGTTGAGGAAAATACCCTTATGGAGATAGTTAAGCTCATGGGTACAGACGTCCTCCCTGACGATCAAAAGCTTCTTATCGAAACCGCAAGAGCCGTAAGAGTAGGCTTTTTACAGCAAAACGCCTATCATAAGGACGATACCTACGTCCCCCTTGATAAGCAGTACCGCATGATGAAGCTTATCACAGATTTCTATGTCCTTGCAAAGAAAGCACTTTCACAGGGCGTGAACGTTGATAAAATAATAGGCTGCGGCTGGATAGAAAAGCTTATCAAAGTCAAGTATGATATACCGAACGATAAAATAGAGCTTTTTGATGAATACGAAAAGAATATGAAAGCCGATATGGAGGCTTTGACAGGAGGTGCAGGAGCGTGAACGTAAAATATATCGGTCTTAGCGAAATAAACGGACCGCTCGTTGCACTTGACCATGTAAGCGGCATTTCCTATGACGAAATGGCAGAAATAAAACTTGATGACGGCACACGCCGCCTTGCAAGAGTTGTAGAGGTGGAAAAAGACAGAGCCGTTTTGCAGGTTTTCGAGGGAACAAAAGGACTTTCCCTTGTTAATACCACCACAAGCTTTCAGGGCAAGCCTATGGAGCTTGCATTGTCTACCGAAATGCTGGGCAGGATATTCAGCGGAGCAGGCAAGCCTATCGACGGTCTGGGAGAGATCTTCCCCGAAAAGTACCGTGACATAAACGGCTCGCCCCTTAACCCTGTTTCAAGAACATATCCTCGAAACTATATAAACACAGGAATATCCTCCATAGACGCCCTTACTACCCTTATAAGAGGTCAGAAACTCCCTATCTTCTCAGGTTCGGGACTTTCTCATAATAAGCTCGCCGTGCAGATAGTAAGGCAAGCGAAAATTGCCGACGAAAACGGGCAGGATTTCGCAATAGTTTTCGGAGCAATGGGCGTAAAAAACGACGTTGCAGATTATTTCAAACGCTGTTTCGAGGAAACAGGCGTTTTGCAGAGAGTTGCAATGTTTTTAAACCTCTCCAACGACCCTATCATAGAGCGTATCCTCACCCCAAGATGCGCCCTCACTTGTGCCGAATATCTTGCCTTTGAGCACGATATGCACATTCTCGTTATCCTCACAGATATGACTTCCTATGCCGAAGCCTTGCGAGAGTTCTCCTCATCAAAGGGGGAGATACCGGGAAGAAAAGGCTATCCGGGCTATCTCTATTCCGACCTTGCCTCTATCTATGAAAGAGCAGGCATTGTAAAGGGTGCAAAAGGCTCTGTTACGCAGATACCGATACTCACCATGCCGAATGACGATATCACCCACCCTGTCCCTGACCTTACAGGCTATATAACCGAGGGGCAGATTGTTCTTGACAGAAACCTCGACCAAACAGGCGTTTATCCTGCTGTTTCTATCCTGCCGAGCCTTTCAAGACTTATGAAAGACGGCATAGGCGAGGGCTATACAAGGGAAGACCACCAAATGGTGTCAAACCAGCTTTTTGCAGCCTATGCAAAGGTGCAGGACGCAAGAAGCCTTGCCTCCGTTATCGGTGAGGAGGAGCTTTCCGATACCGATAAAGCCTATCTGAAATTCGGTACGCTTTTTGAGAAGCATTTTATCGACCAAGGCTTTGACGTGAACCGTTCCATAGACGAAACTCTCGACCTAGGCTGGAGCTTGCTCTCCACCCTGCCGAAATCAGAGCTTGACCGTGTTGACGAAGAACATCTGGAGCATTATTACAGTGCCGAAAAAGCTAAGGCACTTTTTGCAGAGGACTAAAATTCAGTGCCGCACAAATAATTATGTAGGGGCGAACATTGTTCGCCCGTTATTCCACAATATTGCGGTTATTTATGATATTGCCGTCACTCACAATATTGTTGTTTGCGATTTTGAAATTATTTGCAACATCACTATTCCAATGCTGAATAAAACGGCTCACAAAGAAAAAATCGGGCGAACAATGTTCGCCCCTACTGGACTTTATTTATATACAGTGATATAATAGAAACCTGCTAAGAAAAATCAATAGGCAAAATGAACAAAGTTGAGAAAAGAAGCAAAGGAAAAAACGATATAGCAAAGCTGACGTTTGAAGGAAGTATTCAAACGCCCGATGAGTATGTACCTGAGACTACAATTAATGTTCGGAGTAAAACTCCATAACCTTGCCGTAGTAAACTCGAAGGAATTTGTTAAGCCCCGCAATCATTGCTTCTTTGCCGCATTTCCCTTCGCTGCGTTTCTTCTGAATAAAGTCATAGACAGCATTGTCGGCAGGTTTGTGTTTGATTAAGGACTGCATGATCTCGTAGCCTGTTTTTCGCAGATAACTGTTTCCACGCTTGGATATATGACGCTCAGAAGCGTGGAATGCACCCGACTGATAAGGCGGAGCGTCAATGCCTGCATAGGCAATGAGAGAGTGCTTGTTTTTGAATCTGCGTACATCGCCAATTTCAGCAATGATACGTGGAGCAAGTGTATCTCCGATACAATCCATTTCCTTGACAACAGAATATTCAGGCAAGGTGTTGCAAAGATCCTGCATTTGTGCTAAAATGGTATTGCGTGATTCCTCTATTGAGTGGATCAGCTTGACGGCTTCACTAACGGCAATTTTGACGGATTGGGAGTTAGGAAGCGTAGGGATACCGTTTTGAGCAAGGGCAAGGATTTCCGCTGCCTTACGCTCGTTTAAGCGGTATCCCTTTTTCTTTGCCCATTTGCAGTAATCAGATGTAAATTTCATTTCTCCCATATCGAGAATATTCTGAAAATGAATATATCGACTGACAAACTCGGTCAGCTTGTGATTTTCACCTTGATTTGAAAGAACATCATTGATTTTGGGCATAACTTGGTCAAGAAGATTGGAGAAGTTCACCTTTGATTTAACAAGCATACCTGTAACCTGATAATACTGACGTGCAAGAAATTTAAGTTCATCGTATATAACATTAGAGGGATAAGCCTTAACAAGCTCGTTCCAGTATGTAATACCGAAAGATGCGATTTTAATCGAATCAATTTTATCGGTTTTTGCTCGTCTTATGCTTTGCGAGCAGAACTTCTTCATACGCAAGGCATTTACACAGCATACAAAAATGTTGTGAGAAGATAAATAGGTCGCAACAGGAAGATGATAGTGACCTGTATCTTCCATAACAACACGGGTTTCTTCATCGAATGATTTGATGAGAGAAATAAGAGAATCCAGTTCATCGGCAGTGTGACCAATGTCAAAGGGTGATTCAAGTATTTCGCCGCAAGGTTTCATAATGCAAACAGTACTTTTTCCTTTTGATACATCAATTCCTACACTAATCATGATAAATCCTTCTTTCTGATATTTTGTAATGTTTCCGCTCAGGAGCTTATTAAAATTCATTTTGGTTAGTGATGCGAACGCTGCTGTAAACACAGCAGGTACAACCTGCTTAATCGAATTTTATAACAAGAAGGCGGCTGACACTTTCTATTACGAACGCTTAGTTCTAAGGAGATGACCGTCAGTCCATTACCTTCTTATTATATCAAAATAAGCATAGCCTGTCACCACTGTAGTCAGCAGTTTGGACTATGCTAATATCATACCAAAGAGGGTGTGACCAATGGCTGAACAGCAGGTCTTTGCCACAAAGGGAAATCTTATACTTTATAAAAAGGCTCTTAAACTTGCCGCATTGGGCTATGAGCTTCTGGACAGAAAAAGAAATATCCTTATAAGAGAGCTTATGAGCCTTGTTGACAAAGCAGGGGAGCTTAGAGGAAGCATTGAGGACACCTACAAGGAAGCCTACAGCGCACTTCAGCTTGCAAATATCTCCATGGGTCTTGTTACACCTTATGCAAATTGTATCCCTGTTGAAACAGGCGTTGAGATAAGCACAAGAAGCGTCATGGGCGTTGAGCTGCCAAAGGTCACCCTTAAAGAACGCCCTCTGAAAGTCACATACGGCTTTTCTCAGACCGATTCTCAGCTTGACAGAGCCTATCTTGCCTTTGAAAAGGTAAAACAGACCACAGCAGTCCTCGCAGAGGTGGAAAACAGTATCTACAGACTGTCCGTAGCCATAAAAAAGACACAGCGCAGAGCAAACGCCCTGCAAAACATAATCATTCCAAGAAATGAACACATAGTGAAATTCATTACTGACTCTCTTGAAGAAAAGGACAGAGAGGAGTTCTCACGAATGAAAGTAATAAAGGCGGCAAAGCTAAAGTCGGCAAAATGATATTTGTAATGGCGCAGCGTAATTTCTGCAATGTTATTGTAGGGGTTGGCGCCCTCGACAGCCCGCTTTTCAACGTTGTTTTGTTTATTGTGGGGGCGGTCACTCTCCGTGACGGGCATTTCACGCTGTGCATTTATTAATGCAACACCCTTGTACTGCACAAATAAATTGTAGGGGCGACATGAGGTCGCACGTCTAGTCGCCAGCTTGCAGCATTATAAAAACATGAAAGGAAAGATAAAAATGGAATATATCAAAAAAGTATTCAGAAGCTATTGGATATTGTCTATATTCTGCGTAGTGCTGGGCATTGCGCTCATAATCGACCCTAATTTCTTCACCGCCGCCATAGGCTATGTTATTGGTGGACTTTTCACCGCATTCGGTGCAGTGGAGCTTATAAGATACTTCGCCATGGGCAGAGACGACCAGAGCTATTCTTCAAGCCTTGTGAGAGGGATCATCCTCGCCGCCATAGGCATTTTCATTATCATAAGACCTGATTTTATCCCGAAAGTCATTGCCGTTGTCTGCGGACTTTATATGCTCATA
Organism: Ruminococcus bicirculans (ex Wegman et al. 2014); assembly: GCF_000723465.1. Classification (GTDB taxonomy): domain Bacteria; phylum Bacillota; class Clostridia; order Oscillospirales; family Ruminococcaceae; genus Hominimerdicola; species Hominimerdicola aceti. Next base: position 2,137,361 of record NZ_HF545616.1, on the reverse strand, counting down.
AGCGGCATCGTGAACATTCAGGACTCCCTTAACCTTAGACGTGCAGGTGTAGAAAGCTGGAACGTAAGCTGTATCTCAGCCGCTGTTACCACTCTCGTTGGTATACTTCTCCTCTTTGACCCTCTTATTTTAGGCGAAACCGCAATGATAGTCCTTGGTATCGCTCTGCTCGTTTCAGGTGTGACAAATATCTTCGGCTGTTTTACCGCAGGCTCAAAGCTCAAAAAGGTAAATAAGCTTATGAAAAAAGAGCTCAAAGACAGACCTGATAAGGATCATTATATAGATATTTAGGATATTATCGTAGGGGCGACCTAGGGTCGCCCACTTTTTTTTCTCACTATTTTAGCAGTTTGATGTATTTCTTTACAAAAATGTGTGCATTTTATTGACATGAGATGTGATTTCACAAGTTTCAACAAATATTTTTGCGTCGATTTGTAAAAGTCTATAAAAATTAAAAAAAGCCTTGACAAATGAGGTCAAAAGGTATATACTCATAACTGTAAACAGCAAAGGCGCTGTGAACCACTTAGGTTCGCAGTGTCTTTTTTTTATTTTTCTTAGACTATAATTTATAATAGGAGGAATTCAATATGGCAAACGTTCCTGAATATTTCGGCTCAGACGTATTCAATGAATCAGTGATGAAAGAAAGACTTCCAAAGGCTACATATAAGGCTTTGAAGAAGACTATCGACAACGGTGATCCACTTGATATCGAGGTTGCAAACATCGTTGCTAATGCAATGAAGGATTGGGCAGTTGAAAAGGGCTGCACACATTACACTCACTGGTTCCAGCCAATGACAGGTCTTACAGCAGAAAAGCTCGACAGCTTTATCTCACCAACTGAGGACGGTCACGTTATCATGGAGTTCTCAGGCAAGGAGCTTGTTAAGGGCGAACCTGACGCTTCTTCTTTCCCTTCAGGCGGATTGAGAGCAACATTCGAGGCAAGAGGCTATACAGCTTGGGACCCAACTTCATACGCATTCATTAAGGAAAAAGCACTTTGTATTCCTACTGCTTTCTGCTCATACAATGGCGAAGCACTTGATAAGAAAACTCCGCTTCTCCGTTCAATGGAAGCTATCAATAAGTCAGCTCTCAGAATTTTGAAGATGTTCGGCTCAGACGCAACAAGAGTTACAGCAAACGTTGGTCCTGAGCAGGAATACTTCCTTGTAGACAGAGAGATGTATGCAAAGAGAGAGGACCTTATCCTTGCAGGCAGATCACTTTACGGCGCACCTGCTCCAAAGGGTCAGGAACTTGAAGATCACTATTTCGGTACTATCAAGACAAGAGTTCAGGCTTACATGAAAGACCTTGACGAGCAGCTCTGGAAACTTGGTATCTACGCTAAAACAAAGCATAACGAGGTTGCGCCTGCTCAGCACGAGCTCGCTCCTATCTATGGCACAACAAATATCGCCACCGACCACAACCAGCTCACAATGGAGATCATGAAGAGAACAGCCAGAAAGCACGGCTTCAAGTGCCTGCTTCATGAGAAGCCATTCGCTGGCATCAACGGTTCCGGTAAGCATAATAACTGGTCTATCTCAACAAACACAGGTGTAAACCTCCTCGACCCTGGTAAAACACCTGCTGAGAACGCTCAGTTCCTTCTGTTCCTTACAGCAGTTATCAAGGCTGTAAATGATTATCAGGATATCCTGAGAGCTTCAGTTGCTTCTGCCGGTAACGACCACAGACTTGGCGCTAACGAAGCTCCTCCGGCTATTATTTCTATCTTCCTTGGCGACGAGCTTACAGGCGTTCTCGATGCTATCGTAAACGGCGTTAAGTATGAGGACAAGAGAGTTGAGATGGAGATCGGTGTTGACGTTCTGCCACACTTCCCTAAGGATACAACAGATCGTAACAGAACTTCACCATTTGCATTCACAGGCAATAAGTTTGAGTTCAGAATGCCTGGTTCAAAGCTTTCAGTAGCAGGTCCTAACACAGTTCTTAACACTATCGTTGCTGACGTTCTCGATCAGTTTGCTGACGAGCTTGAAAAGGCTGACAACTTCCAGGACGCTCTTGATGATCTTATCAAGAGAACTATCAAGGAAAATCAGAACATCATCTTCAACGGCAATGGTTATTCAGACGAGTGGCCTGTTGAAGCTGAAAAGAGAGGACTTCTTAACCTTAAGTCAACTCCTGAAGCTGTTCCTGCATTCCTTGCACAAAAGAATGTTGACGTATTCTCTAAGTACGGAGTCTATACAGAAGCTGAGCTTCAGTCAAGAGTTGAGATCCTCCTCGACGAGTATTGCAAGACGCTCAATATCGAGGCTCTTACAATGATCGACATGGCTAAGAAGGAGATCCTTCCTGCTGCAGCTAAGTATATCAAGGATATCGCAAAGACTGCTGAGCTTGCAAAGAGCTGCGGTGCTGAAACTGTATTTGAGGAAGAGACCGTTAAGGAAATTTCAGCTCTCGTAACTGAGATGTACAAGGCACTTGGCACACTGGAAGCTGATGTACAGAAAGTACACTCTATCGAGGACACACAGGAAATGGCAAACTTCTTCCACGATACTATCTTTGCAGATATGGGTGCTCTCAGAGTTCCGGCTGATAAGATCGAAACACTGGTAGGCAAGGATTACTGGCCTTATCCAACATACAGCGATCTGCTGTTCTACGTTAAGTAAGGGACAATTCAAATTTTCAATATAACACGGACTTTATAACAAACTAACCACAGATCTACTACTTTGTTCCCCTACAGCTACAATAATATACAGAATGCACAATGAAGTGTATGACAGACCGAGCCGAATGGCTTTGGTCGTCATACACTTTTTTGTATTTTAGGAGGAAAAAGATATGACAAACACTGTAACAGTATTGGCTGAAAGCACAGGCTTCAGTGCCGTCAATACTATATGGGTACTGTTGGGAGCTGCACTTGTATTCTTTATGCAGGCAGGCTTCGCAATGGTTGAAACGGGCTTCACCCGTGCGAAAAACGCAGGTAACATAATCATGAAAAACCTGATGGACTTCTGTATCGGAACTCCGCTGTTCTGGCTCTTTGGTTTCGGTATAATGTTTGGCGACGGAAAGTTCATCGGAGCTTACAAGGGAATTGCAGATTCAACATATGCCTCAGCTGCTCCAGACGGAGTGCCTTTCTTTGCTTTCCTTATCTTCCAGACAGTTTTCTGTGCAACAGCAGCAACTATCGTTTCTGGAGCTATGGCAGAAAGAACAAAGTTCATTTCTTATTGTATCTATTCAGCAATTATAAGCCTTCTGGTCTATCCTATCGAGGCTCACTGGATCTGGGGCGGCGGCTGGCTCGCAGACCTCGGCTTCCATGATTTCGCAGGTTCGACTTGCGTTCATATGGCAGGCGGCGTTGCAGCATTCGTTGGCGCAGCTATCCTTGGCCCTCGTATCGGTAAGTATGACAAGAACGGCAAGGCAAAGGCTATCCCAGGTCACTCGCTTACACTTGGCGCACTTGGCTGCTTTATCCTTTGGTTCTGCTGGTTCGGATTCAATGGTGCGTCAACAACTTCAATGGAAGGCGACGCTATCCCGCTTGCAGGTAAAGTTTTCGTAACAACAAACCTTGCAGCAGCAGTTGCAACTATCACAACAATGATTTTTACTTGGATCAAGTATAAGAAGCCTGATGTTTCAATGACACTTAACGCTTCACTTGCAGGTCTGGTAGCTATCACAGCTCCATGCGACACAGTTTCACCAGTATCAGCAGCTATAATCGGTATCGTTGCAGGTATCCTCGTAGTTGTAGGTGTAGAGTTTATAGATCAGGTACTCAAGATAGATGACCCAGTTGGTGCTTGTGGAGTTCATATGCTCAACGGTATGTGGGGTACTATCGCAGTGGGTCTTTTCTCAGACGGTACTTGCGGTGAAAAGGGACTCTTCACAGGCGGTGGAGCACATCTCCTTGGTATCCAGCTTCTCGGTATGGTATCAGTTATCGCTTGGGTAGCTATCACAATGACTATCGTATTCCAGATCATCAAGCACACGATCGGTCTTAGAGCTTCCGAGCAGGAAGAGATCCTTGGTCTTGACGTTACAGAGCATGGTCTTGTATCTTCTTACGCTGACTTCGCACCAGCAATGTCACAGGCAATGCTCAGCTATACAAAGGACGACGCAAAGAGCGTTGTAAAGGTAGACAAGTCAACAGAGCCTGTAGTTCCTGTTGAGAAGGCCATCAAGGTAGAATCTTATGCAACAGACACACCGTCTGCTGACGGCACACCTAAGATGACAAAGGTCGCTATCATCTGCAAGCAGCAGAAACTCAACGATCTTATCACAGCTTTGGAGGACATCGACGTAACAGGTGTTACAGTAACGAACGTTCTTGGCTGCGGAATGCAAAAAGGACAGCCTGAGTATTACCGTGGTGCAGTTGTTGAAACAAATCTGCTGCCAAAGGTAAAGGTCGAGGTCGTTATTTGCAAGGTACCAACAAGAGCAGTTATTGATGCTGCAAAGGCAGCCCTTTATACAGGTCATATCGGAGACGGAAAGATCTTTGTATACAACATTGAGAACGTAGTAAAGATCAGAACGAATGAAGAGGGTTATGACGCACTTCAGGACGATTAAGCCTTAAAGATGACGGGTGACTACCCAATAAAATTGCCCCCATCCCACTTATAAATTATAGCTTGGAACCCGTGGTCGAGTAATTCGGCTGCGGGTTTCAAGTTTCTATGAGGGGGAGTATAAGTGAGGAATGAGGAGTGAGGAGTGAGGAATGGGCAAAGCCGACCAGAGTAAAGAACAAGCACAAAGTAAAAGTCAGCATCGAGCGTAGCGATTTTGCGGCGGAAGAACTTGCCCGAATAAGATGTAGTGGAGAGTTTTTGCGGTTATCGGACAATGTTGTCATCGTGGCTTGTTACTTCGAGGGGCGAACGGTGTTCGCCCCTACATATACATTGTGCGGTCATTAGGATTTGTGCAATAAAACAAAAACAGGACAGCCCTCATGAGCTGTCCTGTTTGCGTTAATGCGAATTATTCTTCTATTTCTGTGGTCTTGATGTGAAGCTCTTCAAGCTGCTTCTCGTCTACTGTGGACGGACAAGCACTCATAAGCTCGCTGGCGTTCTGTACCTTTGGGAACGCTATTACATCTCTAAGGCTGTCGGCATTGCAGATTATCATGGAAAGTCTGTCAAGTCCTATGCCCATGCCGCCATGCGGTGGTGCGGCATAACGATAGGCGTCTACGAGGAAGCCGAACTTTGCTTCTATCTCTTCGTCCGTCATGCCCAGTGCTTCAAACATTTTCTGCTGAAGCTCAAAGTCTGTTATTCTCATTGAGCCTGATGAAAGCTCTGTGCCGTTGAGGACAAGATCCCATGCCTTTGCACGGACGTTTGCAGGGTCGGTGTCAAGATAGTCAAGGCACTCCTCCATTGGCATTGTGAATGGGTGGTGCGCTGCTACCCATGTGTCGTTCTCGTCGTCATACTCAAAGAAAGGCATTTCTGTTATCCATACAAAATTGAACTTGCCCTCTGGGATAACGCCAAGACGCTTTCCGCAGATAAGTCTGAGTGCGCCCAAAGTTGGAAGAACTACCTTGTTCTTGTCTGCACAGATAAGAACGAGGTCGCCCTTTTCTGCTCCAACGGCTGCGTTTATCTTTTCAAGATCGCCCTCGCCAAGAAACTTCTTGAATGAGCAGTTTGGCTCGTCTGCCCAGCGGATATATGCAAGACCCTTTGCACCTATGCCCTTTGCGTGCTCAACAAGCTTGTCGATCTCTTTTCTTGTGTATGTTGCCGCACCGCCCTTGACGTTTATTGCACGAACTGAGCCGCCTGCCTCGATAGCTGACTTGAATACCACAAAGTCGATATCCCTAACGGCGTCTGTGATATCCTGTATCTCCATGCCGAAACGTGTATCAGGCTTGTCAGAGCCATAACGGCTCATAGCGTCTGCAAATGTCAGTCTTGGCAGTGGGAGCGTTACCTCTACACCGAGTATCTCCTTGAAAAGCTTTTCGATATAGCCCTCAATACAAGCCTGGATATCCTCCTGATCGACAAAGGACATCTCAAGGTCTATCTGTGTGAACTCAGGCTGTCTGTCAGCTCTCAGGTCCTCGTCACGGAAACATCTCGCAAGCTGGATATACCTGTCATAACCTGATATCATAAGGAGCTGCTTGTATATCTGCGGTGACTGTGGAAGTGCATAGAACTTGCCTGCGTGAACCCTTGAAGGAACGAGGTAATCTCTTGCGCCCTCAGGAGTGGACTTCATCATCATAGGGGTTTCTATCTCAAGGAAACCATTGTCATAGAAATACTCTCTTGTTATCTGAGCGATCTTATGACGGGTGATGATATTCTTCTGAAGCTTTGGATTTCTAAGGTCAAGGTAGCGGTATTTGAGCTTCAGCTCATCGTTTACCTTATCTGAGTTTGTTACCTCAAATGGCGTTGTTTCAGCCTTTGAGAGAATTCTCAGGTCTGTTACGGCAACTTCTATCTTGCCTGTTTTTAGCTTTTCGTTTACGCTCTCACGAGGACGTACCATACCCTTTGCCATGAGGACATACTCGCTTTTTACAAGCTGAGCCTTTTCAAAAACGGCTCTGTCTGTTTCATCATTGAATGCAAGCTGTACAAGTCCAGTTCTGTCACGGAGGTTGATGAAGATAAGGTTGCCCATATCTCTTACTCTGTCGGCAAAGCCGCATACAACGACTTCCTGCTCTGTTTCAGGCACTTCGCCGCAGTAATGGGTCCTGCGTAAGCCCTTCATTGTATCAAGTTTCATTTTACATTACTTCCTTTTCTTTGGGTTTATATTGATAAAAATTATTCGTCGCTTTCGTCTGTTTTGCTGACGGCAGGCGGGAAGCTGTCAAGATAGGCTCTGACGAACTTCTTCTTGTTGTCCCAGAACATGAGGAACAATCCCACGAGCCATATTGCGGCAAAGCATACTGCGCCTGTTTTCTCTTCCAGTGCCACAAGCATAAGGGTGAGGAAAAGCACAATCACCGTCCATATGATGTCCACAACATAGGCATAGATAGGCTTTCTGAACTTGCCGTATATCCTAGAGCCGTTGGGGGTCTTTTCTACCTTGCCATAAAAGCCTGTTGAGCCTCCGTCACGCTTTTTAGCGGTATGGTGGAATATCTGAAAGCTTTCGGCGTCTGTGCGGTAGCCATAAAAAATGGTATCGTCACGGTGGTTTTTCATGAACTTGCTTTGGGAGAGAATGTTTATGGTCGGTCTATGCTCGATAAGGTCGCCGTCAAGCTTTCTGAGAACTCTTTTGGGCGAAAGTGAGGTCTCTACCTCATAGGTCATGGGTCTTATTGCAAGCATTATTTATCTTCCTTTTTATCGGGATAATCAGCAGGGTCAAAGACCTTGTCGTTTATCTTTATCTGTCCGCCTGTGTGGGTGTTGCAGAGCATACCATAGATAGTGCCGCATTTTGTACACCTGAACTGGTGGAAAAGCTTTTCAGCATACCACTTGTTGTCGTTATCCATTATCTTATCAAGTGGGCAGGTCTGATAGGTCATTTCAACTTCCCCTGCCAGCAGCATTCTTGCAAGAGAACCTATGCAGAGCATATATTCCTGCGGAGTGTGTATTTCTGCCAGAGGTATTTTCTCGCACTGTTCACATCTCATTGCTTAGTTCTCCTTTCCGATAAATTTCTCTATATCAGCGTCGATATCCTTGAACATATCCGCCATGAGGGCGTTTGAAAAGTTCTCGGCAATGGTGTTGTCAAGCTTAATATCTGTCTGCTCGCCTGTTGCCATGTTTTTGAGCTTTGCAACGCCTGATTCTATCTCGTTGTCGCCAAGCACCATAACGAACTTTGCGCCTGTTTTGTTTGCATACTTCATCTGAGCATTAAGTCCTTTGCCTATAAGGTCATATTCTACGAAACAGCCCTCTTCTCTAAGCTCGGAGGCTATGCCCATTGCCTTTTTAAGGGCGTCCTCGCCCATTGGTACGATATAAAGGTCGCAGGTCTTTGGCTCCATATAGTCGCAGCCCTGAGCGTCCATTACCATGAGAAGTCTTTCAAGTCCCAGACCGAAGCCGAGGGCAGGGGTAGGCTTGCCGCCAAGCTGCTGGATAAGTCCGTCATAACGTCCGCCACCGCAGACTGTGCCCTGTGCGCCTATCTCATCGGTGATGAACTCGAAAACTGTTCTTGTATAGTAGTCAAGACCTCTTACTATCTTAGGGTTGATGTCAAAGTCGATGCCCATTACGGAGAGGTACTCCTGAAGCTTCTCAAAGTGTTCTTTGCAATCATCACAGAGATAATCGAGGATAACAGGGGCGTCCTTGCCAAGCTCCTGACAGTGTTTGATTTTACAATCAAGTATTCTCATTGGATTTTTGTCAAGTCTGTCCCGACAGGTCTCGCAAAGCTGGTCTTTTCTTGCGGCAAAATACTCTTTCAGAGCCTTGCGATACTCTGCACGGCAGGTTGGACAGCCTATAGAGTTGATGTTGAGCTTGATGTTTCTGAGTCCTGCTCTGTCAAGAACGCTTTTTGCAAGAGATATTACCTCTGCGTCTGCTCTTGGGCTTTCAGATCCGACCATTTCACAGCCAAACTGGTGGAACTCTCTGAGTCTGCCTTTCTGTGTATTCTCGTGTCTGAAAAATGAGAGGATATAATAGACCTTCTGCGGCAGACCCTCGTTCATAATGCCGTTTTCAAGGACAGCTCTCATTGTGCCTGATGTTCCCTCCGGGCGGAGTGTGAACTTTGAGTCGCCTGCTGCGGAAACTGAATACATCTCTTTCTGAACAACGTCTGTTGTTTCGCCAACAGAACGCACGAACAGACCTGTTTCCTCAAAAGTTGGTACTCTTATTTCTTTGAAGCCGTATATTTCGGCAGCTTCGGAAACTATCTTCTCTACAGTGTGCCACTTATAGACCTTTGAAGGAACGATGTCCTCTGTGCCTTTTGGCTTTTTAACTATCAATGCCATATAATAACGATCCTTTCTGTATTTTGTCTTGAACTTTTGAATACCGATATCGTTTAAATAGCTGTGATATCGGGACGTTGTTAATAAACGGGCGAACACTGTTCACCACTACATTAAAGAGCCTTGGTGCTGTAATTACAACGTTTCAAATTTCAAAATCGTCAATAAAACCTTTTTTTATATAATAACCGAATTTAAGGCATTCGTCAAGTGCTGTTGTGCTGCCTTTTTCGGTCATTGACCAATTATTTCGCTGAGTGCTGCCACGGCTGGCGGGGCAGGGGATAATTTTCTGTGTGAAAAAGTGCTGTGCAAGCTTTTTTGCGCGGCGCATATGATATGCGGTAGTGACTATAATAATGCTTTTGCAGTTTGGAAAATGCTCTTTAATAAGCTTGGCTGAGTTTCGTAGATTTTCCACGGTATCAAGAGAGTGTGTTTCCACAGTTATGGCGGAGGTCGGTATGCCGTATTTTTCGGCGGCGATGAGCATGGCCTTATACTCTTCCATTTCGCCTTGTGAAGTCTTTTGCACTTTTCCTCCGCAGAATATGAGATGTGGGGCTTTTCCCTCCTGAAAAAGCTTTGCCGCAAGGGGAACACGATAGTCGCAGGCTTTGCGGCTTCCCAGAACTATTATAACGTCGGCAGTTTCGCCTTTATAGTCAAGACCCTCGAAAAGAAGCTTGTCTACTATTTCGGGGGTGATGTTTTCTTTTGTTAGCTGGCTGGCTTTCATTGTCATACCGCCTTTGCTTTTTGATGTGCTGAGATAAGGTATTCGAGAGTAAGTGAGGAGCGAAAAAGCGGGACGTTGCATTTCTGTGAAGCAGAAATTGAGCCGCTCCCCTACGGGTGGTGGATAAAAAAATAAAGCCGTCCCCTAGTAAGGGACGACTTTTACCGTGATACCACCCTAATTATCCGAACATCTTCGTGCCGGATCACTCTAACGCTTTAACGCAGCTATACGTCCGTTCTTGAACAAACGGAAGCTCCAAGGTGTCCTTCTTCCTGCCCTTTGTGTGAACCCTCTCACCAACGGCTCTCGCTGAAACATAAGAACGGAATACTCTCCCTTTCATCGCTTTTGTATATGAAATTTCAATTATATCTTTGTAGGATTAACGATATCTCTCCAGTCAAGATCGCCTCGCTCAAGTGCGTGGATAAGCGCTTCGGCAGTGGCAATGTTTGTGGCTACCGGAATGTTGTGTACATCGCAAAGTCTGAGGAGATTCATATCATTAGGTTCGTGTGGCTTCACTGAGATAGGATCTCTGAAAAACAGAAGCAGGTCTATCTCGTTGCAGGATATTCTCGCTGCGATCTGCTGGTCGCCGCCCTGTGAGCCACTGAGATAACGCTGAACGTTAAGGCCTGTTGCTTCGGCTACCATTTTTCCCGTAGTACCTGTGGCACAAAGATTGTGCTTGCTGAGTACACCGCAATAGGCGATACAGAACTGTACCATGAGTTCCTTTTTTGTGTCATGAGCAATAAGTGCAATATTCAATGGAAACCCCCCGTTTATATATTGGTATATTAATGAACAAATAAGTTTCGTGATATAAAACAGCCGCACTATGCGCAGATATCCTCACGCACACGGCTGATAATATACTCAGACCTTGATGGAGAGGGGTATATGCTCGCCCTTTATTCTTCTTGAAATAGCAGAGAATGCAAGGAAGCCCATAGAGCTTGATGAAAGCGGCGCACCCTTTCCTGTTGCAAGAGGGATAGCACTGTCCTCAGGGATAACACCCAGAAGCTGAACGCCGACTGTGTCGATGATAGCGTCAAGGTCGTCCATTTCGTCAAACTCGAATATTCTCTTGTTTGCCTTGTTGATAACAAGTCTTTGCTTCTGATTTCCTCTCTTATAGAACTCGTCTGACATCATTCTCGCATCTCTTACGCATACAGGGTCAGGAGTTGTAACTATAAGAATAAGGTCGGAATTAGTAACTATATCAAATACAGAACCGTTGATACCTGCAGAGGTGTCAATGATTATGTATTCAAAATACTTTCTCATTTCCTGTGTGATCTTTTCGATATCCTCAGCCTTGAGCTGAACGAACGGGTCGGACGGAGCACAGAGAACGCTCAGGTTTGAAGCAAGCTTAACAGTTGTTGTTGCCTTGTATACGTCGCAAGTACCCTCAAGAACGTCACCTAGATCGTATGTAATATTACCCTGCATACCAAGCATGATATCCATACATCTCAGACCAAAGTCAAGCTCAATTATAAGTGTACGGTTTCCCTGCTTAGCAAGGGCATAACCGAGACAGGCGCTTATAGAAGATTTGCCTGTTCCGCCTTTACCGGAAGTAACTGCAATAATTTTTGACATAAAACTCATTGCTCCTTTCATATATCAATCCTGCGGCTGACCGCAGAACGCATCAGCAATAATAGCTTGCCCCTTCACAGCCGTGAAAAGGCAGATTTAAGAAAACGTTTCAGTACCCTCCGCAGGCAATGCGGAGAAGCATAGCGTTACCTAATAATATTGTACCACATATTTTGAAATTGTCAAAGACATTTGTACAAAAAAATACAAAATCGTTAATTCACATTAATTTTCACTTTTATTTTTGTCAATTTTGCACAATGTCATATCAGCGCTACAGAGTTTGTAATAATAAATCATAGCAAACCGATAAATTTATTATACGATAATATTATTAATGCTATAAAAATTATTTTTGAAAATTATATAACAAAATAAAAAATCGGACAGGTAGTTATAATTTTTGGGACAATACATATAAATGTACAAACTTTGAAAACAGAAAGCGAGGAAAAGGGTATGTTTATCAAGACAATAAAAGTAAAAAAGCCAACATTTGCGGTGATCGGGGCGGTTCTGGCTGCGTTGGCACTGTTGGCGGTGATAATAGTGACAGTGGTGAGGATATCGTCGCCTGCGGTGTACGAGATGAAAAGCGAAGCGCAAAGACAGGCGTTTTTGAAAGAAATGGGCTGGGAGGTGTCTGACGAATACGATGAATGCAAGGCTGTGACCATACCGAAAGAGTTCAATGAGGTGTATGAAAAGTATAATAAGCTTCAGAAGCAGCAGGGCTTTGATCTGGAGGACTATAAAGGGAAAACCGCTGAGGTGTATACATATTCTGTGAAGAATTATGGGAATAAGAAGCAGGAGGTCAGGGCTAATCTTATCGTCTGTGAGGGACAGCTTGTGGGAGGAGATGTATGCTCAGCGGAGCTGGACGGATTTATGCAGGGGCTGAGGAAAAAGTAGACGACTGAGCGTGAAACGTCGGCATTATGAACAAGGGTAAACTAATGCTTCATAGGTCGAAAAAAACCGATACAAATAGTAATAAAACGCCTGTGGAGCATATCTGCAGGCGTTTGCTTTTGGTCAAGTTTTTTCGCATATTTGACTTTTGGCGGTATCGTATGCTATAATCTTTATAAGAAAATTGTCAGAAAGGCTTTTGCTATGAGACTTGATAAATTTGTTTCTTCACAGCGTAATGATATTTCCCGAAGCATGGTGAGAGAGCTTTGCAGAAAAGGTCAGGTGACTGTAAACGGAAAGGTCGCCAAGGCGGCTGATGCTAAGGTCAGCGAAAACGATATTGTTGCCGTAAAGGGCGTGGAGATATGCTATAAAAAGTTTGTCTACATAATGATGAACAAGCCGCAGGGTGTGGTTTGCTCCACTCGTGACGGAGAGTCGAAAACTGTCCTTGAGCTGGTACCTCCTGAGATGTTCAGGGAGGGACTTTTCCCTGCGGGCAGGCTCGATAAGGATACTGAGGGCTTTGTGCTTCTCACTGATGACGGAGCCCTCGCCCACAGAATGTTGTCCCCTAAGACCCATGTTCCGAAAACCTATTTCGTCAGACTTCGTGACCCTTGGCAGGAAAATTATGCTCAGGCATTCGCTGAGGGCATGACTATCGACGGCGGAGAGAAATGTCTGCCTGCGGAATTTTCCGCAAGTGTGAACTGTCCCGATGAATGTACCGTTGTGCTTCATGAGGGTAAGTATCATCAGGTCAAGAGAATGTTTGAAAAGCTGGGAAATAAAGTAGTTTTTCTTAAGCGGATAAAGATCGGAGAACTGCCTTTAGATCCGGATCTGCCTCTTGGAAGCTGTTTAGAAATAATGCACAAAGATGTTGAAAGATTATTGACAGCGAAATCGTTTAAATGTAAGTAATTACCTATTCTATGTGAATTTTCGTCAATATTCATAATGAGATATAATAAAGTTTAGTAAAAAAAACTCTTGCGGGTATGTTAAAAATTTGTTATGATTAAAGCATAGCTAATTAGGATATTAGTAAAATTCAAATAGGGAGGTCCTTTTTTAATGGCAAGTGTATCATTAAGGGAAATTTATAAGAAGTATGCAGGCGGCGTTATCGCTGTTTCAGACTTCAACATTGAGATCAAGGATAAGGAGTTTATCATCCTCGTAGGTCCTTCTGGTTGTGGTAAGTCTACAACACTTAGAATGATCGCAGGTCTTGAAGAGATCAGTGAAGGTGAGCTTTACATCGGCGACAGACTTGTAAACGACATCGCTCCTAAGGATAGAGATATCGCAATGGTATTCCAGAACTACGCTCTGTATCCTCACATGACAGTATTTGAGAACATGGCATTCGGTCTGAAGCTCAGAAAGGTACCAAAGGACGAGATCGCAAGAAAGGTAGAGGAAGCAGCAAGAATACTTGACATCGCTCACCTTCTTGACAGAAAGCCAAAGGCTCTCTCCGGTGGTCAGAGACAGCGTGTAGCCCTCGGTAGAGCTATCGTTCGTGAGCCACAGGTATTCCTTCTTGACGAGCCTCTTTCAAACCTCGATGCTAAACTGAGAGCACAGATGAGAACTGAGATCTCTAAGCTCCATAAGAAGCTCGGTACTACATTCATCTATGTAACTCATGACCAGACAGAGGCTATGACAATGGGTGACCGTATCGTAGTTATGAAGGACGGTTACATCCAGCAGATCGACACACCAACAAATCTTTACAACGATCCAGTAAACCAGTTCGTTGCAGGATTCATTGGTTCACCACAGATGAACTTCATCGACGCTAAGCTTCTCAAGGTAGACGGCAAGTATGTTGTTGAGTTCGGTTCTGAGGATACAAAGACAACAAGAGGCGTTAAGTATCAGGTAACAGTTCCAGAGTCTAAGGTAGATCCTGAAGTTCTTGAGCCACTGGTTGATCAGGAAGTTGTTCTTGGTGTTCGTCCAGAGTGTATCCACGATGAGCCTGCATTCCTCGCTCAGGCTACAACAGGCGTTATCAACACAACTGTTGAAGTAACTGAAATGATGGGTGCTGAAACATATCTGTACCTCAACTGCGAGGGTATCCAGCTCACAGCTAGAGTTTCACCTCGTTCTGACGTTCGTCCACAGGATGAGCTTAAGGTTGCTATCGATCCTAACAGAATCCATATCTTCGATAAGGAAACTGAGAAGGCAGTTCTTAACTAATAAGAATTTTTATCATATTGATATAACCAAAAAGTACGGCTTTGTCCGTACTTTTTGTGTTATATGCGGTGTGAAACCGATTTCGCTATCATAGATTAGAAAGGTACAAATAATGAATACAAAAAAATTGTTGGCAGTGCTTGTGAGTGTTGCTATGTGCGGAGCGGCTTTTGCAGGCTGCGGAAATAATGCGGACAGCTCAAAGGCTGAAAGCAAAGCGGAGTTTTCAAGCTCGCAGGTTGAAAAAATGCCTGAAACTGACGAGGAGTGGACGCAGGCTATGTATGACAAGGCTATGGTGTCATACGGCAACACTTCTATGATGCAGAATGTTATAAAGAAAGCACAGTCAGGCGAAAAGGTCACTGTGGCGTATCTTGGCGGCTCTATCACTGAGGGTATTTCTGCCGGTGCAGACGGCTGTTATGCTAAGCTCACTTATGATTATTTTGCACAGAAATTCGGTACGGGGGATAACGTCCAGTATGTGAACGCAGGTCTTAGCGGTACGCCGTCTAAGCTTGGAATACTCAGGCTCGACAGAGATGTGCTGGCTTATGAGCCTGACATATGCTTTATCGAATTTGCAGTAAATGACGGCACTGAGACTGACTATCAGAACGCTTACGAGTCCATAGTCAGAACGCTTTTGCAGAAGAATATCACTCCTGTTCTGCTGTTCTCGGTGACAGAAAACGATCATTCTGCTCAGGATTATATGAAGCAGATAGGCGAGTTTTATCACCTGCCGATGATATCATACTGTGACGCTCTAAGATATCTTTTCGCAAACAACAGAATGACTTGGAAAGATTTCTCTGACGATCAGTCACACCCTAACACTGAGGGTCACAAGCTTGTGGCTTCAATGGTGGACTACTATTTTGACACTGTTATGGACGTTGCACCAGAGGGCGATTATGTTATGCCCACAGACACTGTTTTCTCTCCACGAGAGGTGGACGCTCATATGTATGAGGGCGACAGCCTTACACCAACAAGCCTTGGAAGTTGGAAGGAAGGCTCTACTATCGCAAGCTTCACAAATGGCTGGACTTACGACAACACCGGAGATAACAGCCCTATCGTATTCGACTTCAAGGACAAAAAATTCTTGTACATGATATACAAAGAGGTGAAGCAGGGCGAGTTCGGCAAGCTTCATGTTAAGGTAACAGCAGACGGAGAGGTGTATGACGAAAGCGATTACGATACCATAAGCCCGTCAGGCTGGGGAAATGCTCAGATACAGAATATCGCCATGATGCCTGAAGCAACTAACTATACCGTTGAGATATCAATGGCGGCAGGCGATGAGGACAAGCATGGAGAAGTGCTTGCCTTTGGCTATACTGAATAGCTGTTTGAAATTTTAGCAAAAATAATAAGGCAGATGGTTTTTTTAGCGGCTGTGGGAACGGCTTGCTCTGGAAAGCCGTCTGCCTGTTTTTTGTGTGTATTTATGTGGCGTTATGTACAAATAAGAAGGCTTCGATTTGTGAGTGTATACAAGAATTTGAATTAATACGCAAATAAAGAAATTATCCCCTGTTCATTTTTAATTTATTTATATTTTGGTGCTATAATGACTTGTGTAAAGATACATAAGTGGAAAATGTCTTTGTATACTTGATCTTATATGAAAATATGAACTTGTATGGCAGATAGCGGAAAGGTGATATCTATGATAAAAATGAAAAGAATATTTGCGGCGGCTTCTGCCGTTGTAATGGCGGCGGGAGTGTTCGCTTCCTGTGGAAATACAGACAGCTCTTCAAAGGCTGAAAATGTCGGAAGCTCCCACGTTACGGAAAAAGGCGAGATGCGTGATATTTCTTCTATGGACCTTGTGAAAGAAATGAATTTGTGCTGGAATTTGGGCAACTCCCTTGACGTGTGCAACGCCGACCGTGACGGTGACGGTCAGGTGGACGAAAATTCAGAGAAAGTTGACGAAACCCTGTGGGGAAATGTGAAAACTACTCCCGAAATTTTCGACCAGCTCAAAAAGGACGGCTTCAACGCAGTGAGAATACCTATCACATGGCGTGACCACCTGTCTGACGATTACACCATAGACGAGGACTGGATGAACAGAGTTGAAGAAGTCGTTGATTATGCTTATGACAGAGATTTCTATGTTATCATAAACGTTCATCATGACGGTGGCGGTGACCCTGACTTCGGTGCATGGATAAGAACGGAAGCCGAGGCTGATTACGAAAACTTTTCAAAAAAGTATAACAAGATCTGGACGCAGATAGCAAAGAGGTTTGAGAACTATTCTGATAAGCTTATTTTCGAGTCCATGAATGAGGTGGGCTTTGACGATATGGGAACAAATCAGGCTTACGAACTGCTCAACAAGATAAATCAGGACTTTGTTGACCTTATAAGGAAACAGGGCGGAAACAATCCGAAAAGGCATCTTTTGATAGCAGGCTATTGGACGGACGTGGAAAAGACCTGCTCAAAACTTTTCAAAATGCCCGATGACCCTGAAAATAGGTGCATAGTTTCGGTGCATTATTATACGCCTTGGGAGTTCTGCGTTTGCACAAATCAGTATAACTGGGGAACTGAGCCTGAGATAAAGACAATGGTCAATAACGTGAATAAGCTTAAAACTACATTTGTGGATAATGGCATACCTGTTATTGTGGGAGAGTATGGAAACTGCAAGGGCAATGACGAGGTGGACAGAGTGTTTTTTGACGAGTACTTTACGAAGCTCACACATGACATTGGCATACCGGCATTCTTGTGGGACGACGGCGGAGTGTTTGATAGAACTGATCTCACTTGGCAGGAAGAGGGACTGCTGGACGCTTTGCATAGAGCGGTGAGTGGAGAGGAGTATATTGTAGAGCGCATTAAGTGAGGGTTATAAGTGAGGAGTGAGGAATGGGCATAGCTGACCAGAGTAAAGACCAAGCATGAAGTAAAATTCAGAACCGAGCGTAGCGAGCAAAAGGTCCAGGGGCACGCCCCTGGTCAGGGTCAAGGGGTGAAACCCCTTGTGGGTACAGGGCAAAGCCCTGTCAGAGCTTGAGGCAGAGCCTTAATCGGCGTAAGCCGACAAGGTGCAGAAAAAAGTTAAAAAGCATATAAAAGTAAAGAACAAAACAAAGCGGTGTCGGAGCAAAAACTCTGCACCGCTTTTTTTCTCTCCCATAGCGCAATTGTAGGGGACGGCGCCCTCGACGTCCCGCTTCGGGGAGTTGCGAGGTTTGAGTTTCCATAAACCATGTGGGTGAACTAAACGGGCGAACACTGTTCGTCCCTGCATTGTTCGTGCGTTGTTTCGCAAATTGTTGTCAACAATAAGATAACAAAAGTTGTGTCATTGTCACAGAAATTCGTGAAATCAGGGCGGATTAACTGCATTTTTGCGTATTGCAAAAATCAAAAATAAATGTTATAATCAGTTGTGTATCACTATTTTCAGAAAGGCAGGCGGATAATGTGGCGGAAAAGATAAGCGAAAAAATACAAAAGAAAAAACCGAAAAAACTTATAAATATGATATTCTCACAGAAAACCACTATTATTCTGCTTCTTGCATTGCAGCTTATTTTCATTTTTATCATCTTCCAAAGCTTCGCTGTGCATTATGCCTATCTGCATATCGTTTTTTCTACTGTGGCTATCGTGCTTGCTATCTATATCCTTAACAGCAGCGAGAACCCTGCCTATAAATTGGCGTGGATAGTACCCCTTGTTATCGTGCCTATCTTTACGGTGGTGCTTTATATATTATTCAAAAATCAGTTTTCAACAAGAAAGGTCAGAAACCTTTATGCTAAGAAATCCGCCAATACAAGACCTTTTCTTAAAACAAATAAACAGATAATGAGCTATCTCCATGAAAGTGAGCCTGATTTTTATAAGCTTGCAAACTATGTGGATAAGTCGGGGGGCTACCCTGTCTGCGGTAATACGGAGGTCACTTATTTTCCCCTTGGCGAAGATAAGTATAAGGCTATGCTTGAGGAGCTTCAGAAAGCTCAGGAGTTTATCTTTATGGAGTATTTTATTATCGACGACGGTGAAATGTGGCGTGAGATAGTTAAGATACTTCTTGAAAAAGCTAAGGCAGGCGTGGAGGTAAGACTTCTTTATGACGGAATGGGTTCTCAGTTCACTTTGCCTTTCAGATATAAGAAAAAGCTTACCGACCAAGGGGTAAAATGCCTTGTTTTCAACCCTTTCCGCCCTATGCTTTCTACTATACAGAATAATCGTGACCATAGAAAAATTCTCGTTGTAGACGGCAACGTGGCTTTCAACGGGGGCGTTAATATCGCCGACGAGTATATAAACCGCAAGGAGCGTTTCGGTCATTGGAAAGATACCGCCGTTATGCTAAAGGGCGACGGCGTTTGGAATTTTACCATGATGTTTCTGCAAATGTGGGAGGTCATCTCAGGTGATAAAACTGAGTATAATATGTACCGCCCAACTGTAAAAAACGTTGTGAACAACGGCTATGTTATCCCCTACGGTGACTCCCCTCTCGATGACGAGAATGTGGGCGAGCTTGTCTATATGGATATGATAAACAATGCCAAGGATTATATCTATATCTCTACCCCGTATCTTATTCCTGACAACGAAATGCTCACCGTCCTGGGCTATGCGGCAAAAAGCGGTGTTGATGTTAGGATAATCACTCCTGAGATACCTGATAAATGGTATGTGAGCGTTATAACAAGGTCTTTCTACAGAGATCTTGAAACGCTGGGTGTGAAAGTCTATGAGTATAAAGGCGGCTTTAACCACGCCAAAATGTTCCTCTCGGACGATAAGTCGGCCGTGGTGGGTACGATAAATCTCGACTACAGAAGCTTGTATCTCCATTTTGAGTGTGCAACTTATATGTACAAAACAAGTTGTATAAAGGATATAAAAGCGGACTTTGACGATATGTTTGAAAACCGCTGTCATAGGATAACACATGACGATATAAATAACCGCAGCTTCTGGTCAAGGTTCATGTCGGTCATTCTCAGGACCATTGCGCCTCTTTTGTAAAAATGTATTTTACGAGGTATCAGGGGAAAAATAAGCCTATCTTTGCTTTTGCATAGCTTGGAGGGCTTTTATGATACTTCTGAATAAATTGTTTTCGGCAGAAAAATCTGCAAAGGGCAGAGTGAACTATCCTCTCTTGCTTCTCGGTGCGGTCATATATGGCGTGAGCGTGGGACTGGTTTTAAGCCCTAACGAAATTGCCCCCGGAGGTGCTTCGGGGCTTGCTGTCATGTTGTCAAGATTTCTGCCTCTTGGTGTCGGCTCGCTTACAATGGCGATAAATCTTCCTTTGTTGGCGGTTAGCCTTTATGTGTTCGGCTGGCGTTTCCTTTTGGGAACTGTTGTAGCTATTGCAGTTTCGGGTCTGACAGCGGATATGTGTACGCTTTTTACACCACCCACAAATGATATTTTTCTCAGCGCAATAGCAGGCGGTATTCTGTTGGGTGCAGGCTGTGGGATAGTTTTTCGCTCAGGGGGAACAACAGGCGGAACTGATATCGCCGCTAAGCTTATCAAAAGGAAAAAGCCCTACATGGCGGCAGGTCAGATCTTTATGCTTGCAGACGGTGTGATATGTGTGCTCAGCGGTTTTGTTTTCGGCAGTATCGACAACGCACTGTATTCGTTCTTTACACTGTGGGTGTTCTCAAAAACGCTGGATATGATACTCTACGGCGGCGACAGAGGAAAGCTTGCGCTGATAATAAGCCCTGCCGCAGATAAGATACTCCATAGGCTTCTTAATGAGGGCAACTTGGGGTGTACGGTCATAAAAGCCCGAACGGGATACACGGGAGAGGACAGAGATCTTATACTTTGCGCAGTGAGAAAACGCAGGATAACGGACGTTCGCAGAATAGCGGCGGAAACTGACGAAAAGGCTTTCGTACTTGTGGGTGACGTGAGCGAGATAATAGGCGAGGGTTTCAGGCTCTCTGATGAATACTTCTGAAAGGACATTACAATGGACATAAAAGATTTTAAGGGACACATTTTCGACTTGGACGGCACTCTGACAAGATCAAATCACGTTTGGTCAAAGATAGACGAGGATTTCCTCGGCAAGCGTGGGATAAAAGTGCCTGAGGACTATTTCAAGCAGGTGTCTGCAATGAATTTCGAGCAGGCGGCTGTTTATACAAACGATAGATTTTCTCTGGGTGAGAACATTCAGAATATAATGAAGGAATGGTTCGATATGGCGGTGTATGAGTATACGAACGTTATCGAGCTTTGCGGAAACGCAGGGGAGTATGTGCGAAAGCTTAAGGAACAGGGCAGGAAGATAGCATTGGCGACCGCTTCAACTGAGGAGCTTTATAAGCCTGTGCTAAAGAGAAACGGCATTTTGGATCAATTTGATTGCTTCGTGTCTACAGAGCAGGTGGAGAGGGGAAAAGGCTTTCCTGATGTTTATGAGCTGGCGGCTGAGAAACTGGGGCTTGAATCGAAGAATTGCGTGGTTTATGAGGATATAGTCGAGGGCATAAAAGGAGCGAAAGCAGGCGGGTTCTTTGCTGTGGCTTGCTTGAATGACCATTACTCGCATGACTGGGACGAGATGAGAGAGATCGCTGATGCGACCGTGGAGGACGGAAAGTTTCCGGTTTAATGAGGAATGAGGAATTAGGAATGAGCATAGCTGACCAGAGCTGTGCCCCCAGCACCGAGCGTAGCGAGAGATAAAACGCAGGCTCAAGCCCGGCGTTAGAGGGCTTGTGGGGTCAAGGGGCAAAGCCCATTGCGGAGTTTGAGGCAGAGCCTCATTCGGCGCAAGCCGATTAGGCGGTGCAGAGAGGAAAAGAAGAATTGCAACGTTGCAACTTAATAAAAAGTTGTATCGAAGAACAAAACTGCACCGCTTATACTATATCCTTATACAGAGTAAAGTCCGCAAAGAGCGACAGCGATTTTGCGGCATTGCAAAGTAGCGCATAAGTGTAGGGGCTGGCGTCCTCGACAGCCCGTTTCGGGGAGTTGCGAGTTTTGGGTTTTCATGAAGTTGAGCGGGCGACCAACACGGGCGAACAGTGTTCGCCCCTACAGAAAATCATCGCCGACAGGCGATACCATAATTCCTCATTCCTCACTCCTCATTCCTCACTCGACAAACGATAAAATTTACAAAAAATTAATAAAATTCTTTGACAAATGATTGACAAAGAAGAGCACAGATGTTATAATTGTAGTACCTCTTTATGAGGTCTATTTTTTTGCGCTCTTTTTTTGAGCGTGAAAAAGCATAAGTTACCTCAGGGCTGTGTGACAGCTTGCGTGAAAACGTATGAGGGAGGCAGACGTACCCTGAATGTTCTTGCGGGGTATAAATTTCGTCAGGAGGTGCCGAAATGAGAGTAAAAATTACACTTGCTTGTACTGAGTGTAAGCAGAGAAACTACAACACTAAGAAGAACAAGAAGAATGACCCTGACAGACTTGAAATGAACAAGTATTGCAAGTTCTGTAAGAAACACACTCTTCACAAAGAGACTAAGTAATATTGAAAGGAGCTATTTCTAATGGCTAAAAAAACAGATGTTACTAAGTCTTCAAAAAAGGATACCGGCAAGGATCAGAAGAAAAAGGGCGGAATAAGAAAATATTTCAGAGAGCTTAAAGCTGAAATGAAAAAGGTCGTTTGGCCTACAAGACAGCAGGTGACTAAGAATACGGGAGTTGTTCTCTCGGTAATGGTCGTTATGGCTCTGTTCCTTTTCGGAGTTGATTCAGGTCTGGGTGCAGCTATCAAGGCTATCCTTAAAATCGGCGGCTAAGCCGTCACAGCGGTTTTGACAACATCAATATGGAGGTAAGAAACATGTCAGAAGAAGCAAAGTGGTATGTTGTTCACA
This sequence comes from Ruminococcus bicirculans (ex Wegman et al. 2014), assembly GCF_000723465.1. Classification (GTDB taxonomy): domain Bacteria; phylum Bacillota; class Clostridia; order Oscillospirales; family Ruminococcaceae; genus Hominimerdicola; species Hominimerdicola aceti. Next base: position 2,114,944 of record NZ_HF545616.1, on the reverse strand, counting down.
CTTATTCAGGTTATGAGAATAAGGTAAAAAGCAATATTGAAAAGGTTGTTGAAAACCGAAACCTTCAGGATCTCATCCCTGAGGTAATGATCCCAATGGAGGAAGTTACCGAAGTAAAGGGCAATAAGATCGACAAGGGCGACAGAAAGCTTTTTCCAAGCTATGTGCTTGTAAAAATGGTGCTTACAGACGATTCATGGTATATCGTTAGAAATACCAGAGGCGTTACGGGCTTCGTTGGTCCTGCGTCAAAGCCTGTTCCGCTGACCGATAAAGAGGTCGCAGCGCTGGGTGTTGACACACAGAGAAGCGCTAACGTTCAGGTCGGCTTCAAGGAAGGCGACAACGTCGTTGTAACAGCAGGCTCATTCGAGGGCTTCACAGGAGTTGTGGAGAAATTCGATATGGAAGCACAGACAGCAGACGTCAGAGTATCTATGCTGGGCAGAGAAACAACCGTTACTATGCCGCTGACACAGATAAAGTCTGAGGAATAAGGAAAAAGGCGGTAAAACTCCGCAAACATTCGTGAAAATGGAAGCAAAGCCGTCAATGACGGTTCGGATATACGGCTTCCGGAAACGTGGGAGAGCGTATGGCGCTCGCCTTACCACTTAATTATGGAGGTGCGAACAAATGGCACAGAAGGTAGTAGGCTATATTAAGCTTCAGATTCCAGCAGGAAAGGCAACTCCTGCACCACCGGTTGGTCCAGCTCTTGGTCAGCACGGTGTAAACATCATGGCGTTCACAAAGGATTTTAACGAGAGAACTAAGAACGATATCGGTCTTATCATCCCAGTTGTTATCACAGTTTACGCAGACAGATCATTCACATTCATCACCAAGACTCCTCCGGCAGCAGTTCTCATCAAGAAGGCTTGCAAGATCGAGTCAGGTTCCGGTGTTCCTAACAAGACTAAGGTCGCAACTATCACAAAAGAGCAGCTTCAGAAGATCGCTGAGCAGAAGATGCCTGACCTGAACGCAGCAAACATCGAGAGTGCTATGAGCATGATCGCTGGTACATGCCGTTCAATGGGCGTTGTAGTTGAGGACTAATCAATCGTACTGTGCATTCATGCACGGCAATGGTGGGAGGAATTTTCCGCTAACCGACTAGATATCCACTGTCGGTATTACCACTTAATGAGGAGGAAATATTAATGAAACATGGCAAGAAGTATGTTGACAGCTTCAAGGCTATCGACAAGGCTAAGCAATATGACGCTCCTGAGGCTCTGGAACTTGCAGCTAAGGGTGCTAAGGCAAAGTTCGATGAAACTATCGAGCTTCACATTCGTCTGGGCGTTGACTCAAGACACGCTGATCAGCAGGTAAGAGGTGCTGTTGTACTTCCAAACGGAACTGGTAAGACTGTAAGAGTTTGCGTATTCTGTAAGGAAGACAAGTACGAGGCTGCTAAGGCAGCAGGCGCTGACTATGTTGGCGGCATGGATCTCGTTGAGAAGATCACAAAGGAAAACTGGATGGATTTCGACGTTGTAGTTGCTTCACCTGACATGATGGGTGTTGTAGGACGTCTTGGTAAGATCCTCGGACCTAGAGGACTTATGCCAAACCCAAAGGCAGGAACTGTTACTCCTGACGTAGCTAAGGCTGTTACAGAGGCTAAGGCTGGTAAGATCGAGTATCGTCTTGATAAGACAAACATCATTCACTGCCCTATCGGTAAGGCTTCATTCGGTGTTGAGAAGCTCGAGCAGAACTTCAACACACTTATCAACGCTGTTGTAAAGGCTAAGCCAGCCGCTGCTAAGGGTCAGTACCTTAAGAGCGTAGTTGTAGCTTCTACAATGGGCCCTGGTATCAAGATCAGCACTGCTAAGTACGGCAACTAATCTGATAACAGATAAATATTGAATTTTTAAGGGACTTGTGCTAAATGCATAAGTCCCTTTTTTATATATTCCCACAATTTGAACCACCCATGTTCAAATATTTGCATTATCAAGAAAAATTAACAAAATAATTTTTAAAGTAATCGTTTTACCCTGTTGCATTATTTTTTCTATGTGTTATAATATCAATTGAGCCGTAAGGTTCAGATTTTTGCAAGGAGTGATAATTATTAATATCTTTTATAACGAAAAAGATAAGGCTTTCAAGCTGAGAGCCAATAATACAGACTATATGATGAAGGTCTGCGAGGAGGGCTACCTCGCTCACGTTTACTATGGAAATAAAGTCCCTGACGAGGATCTGACTTATCTTCTCCGTCTTGACGAAAGCCCTTTTACCCCTGCCACTAACGACCGTGACAGAGCAAGCTTTATGGATACTCTGCCTTTTGAATATCCATGCTTCGGTCTTGGTGATTACAGAGAGTCTGCTTTCAAAATAATGGACGCTGACGGTATGTCGACTAGCGATCTGAGATATGTTTCTCATAAAATGTATGAGGGCAAACCAAAGCTTGAGGGTCTGCCTGCTACTTTCGCTACTGAGGAAAGCGGTTGTTCAACTCTCGAGATAACAATGTATGATAAGTATGCCGATATCGAAGTCGTTCTTATCTACACAGCTTTCGATAAGCTTGACGTTATCACACGTTCCGCTGTTATCACAAACAAGAGCGAAAAGCCGTTCAAGATAACAAGAGCCCTTTCAGCTTGCGTTGATTTTGATACAGACAAAATGGATATGATTACACTCAACGGCTCATGGGCTAGAGAAAGAGCTGTTGAAAGATGCAGACTTCACCATGGTAAACAGCTTGTTGATTCCTGCAGGGGCGAATCATCACATCAGAACAATCCGTTCGTTGCTCTTTGCGACAATAACGCTGACGAGGATAAGGGCGAGGTTTTCGGTTTCAACTTTGTTTACTCTGGAAACTTCTATGCTCAGGCAGAAGTGACTCAGCATAAGAAAACTCGTTTCCTTATGGGTATAAATCCTCTTGACTTCGAGTGGCTTCTGGAAAAGGGCGAAAGCTTCACTTGCCCTGAGGTAGTAATGGTGCACTCTGACGAGGGTATAGGCAAAATGTCAAGAACTTTCCATGACCTCTATAGAAACAACCTTATCAGAGGCGAGTATAAGGATAAAAGACGTCCGATACTCATTAACAACTGGGAAGCTACTTACTTTAATTTCGATACTGACAAGCTTATAGATATCGCTAAGGAAGCTTCAAAGCTTGGTATAGAAATGCTTGTTATGGACGACGGCTGGTTCGGTCATAGAGATTCTGATAACTCATCACTGGGCGATTGGTTCGTTTATGAGAAGAAGCTCAAGGGCGGTCTTAAATATCTTGTTGACGAGGTAAATAAGCTTGGCATGAAGTTCGGCATTTGGTTCGAGCCTGAAATGATATCCCCTGACTCTGAACTTTATAAGGCTCACCCAGACTGGGCTATCCAGATAAAGGGCAGACCTCTGACACTTTGCAGAGAGCAGTATGTCCTCGACTATTCAAGAAAGGAAGTCAGAGATCATGTTTACGGCATGATGAAGAAGATACTCGACAGTGCGAATATCGAGTACATCAAGTGGGATATGAACAGACAGCTTACAGAAGTCGGCTCGGCTACCCTGCCTGCTGAAAGGCAGAGAGAGCTTTGGCACAGATATGTTCTCGGTGTTTATGACCTTATGGACAGACTTACAACAGATTATCCTCATATCCTGCTGGAGAACTGCTCAGGCGGCGGAGCAAGATTTGATCCTGGTATGCTTTACTACAGCCCACAGATATGGTGCTCTGACGATACAGACGCTATCGAAAGACTGAAGATACAGCACGGCACTTCAATGTGCTATCCATGCTCAGCAATGGGTGCGCACGTTTCCGATTGCCCTAACCATACTGTTGGCAGAAACACTCCTTTCAAGACAAGAGGTCACGTTGCTATGGTGGGTACGTTCGGCTATGAGCTTGACGTAACAAGGATACCGCAGGAGGACAGGGACTCTATCCCTGCACAGATAGAGGAGTTCAACAAGTTCAACAAGCTTGTAAGAACAGGCGACCACTACAGAATAGGCAATATGTTCGAGGACAACACCTGGGACGCTTGGGAGTTCGTTGCAAAGGACAAGAGCGAAGCACTCTTTGAATTCGTTCAGGTGCTTGGCAGACCAAACGAAAGATCAAGACGTATCAAGCTCAAAGGTCTTGAAGCTGACGCTTACTATTATGAGGAGAACGAGCCTGACAAGAAGATATCAGGTGCGGCACTTATGAATGCAGGTATCAACATCGCAAAGATGTGGAATGGTGACGGACTTTATGGCGACTTCTGCTCAAAGATTCTTCATTTTATAAAGGTGTAAGAGCAAAGCGTTTATCAAAGTTGTGGTAAGATTAGATAAATACACAAAAGACTATTGACAATTTGAAGATATTGTAGTACAATAGTTGTGAAATAAGTTCAAATTTTAAAGGCGGAGCTCTTCCGCCTTTAAATAACACAGAGATGTAAACGAATACAACTTATAAGGAGAATTTTTATGAGGTTAAAAAAGCTAATGGCAGTGGTTTGTGCCGCCGCCCTTACAGTGACAGCTTTCGCAGGCTGCTCAAAAAAGAACGATTCCTCCAGCGGCTCTGACAGCAAGGGCGACGCTAAGAAGGAGTATTACAACGCTCAGCCTGTTGACACTGGCTGGGAGTGGGGAAATGTCGAGATAGTTGACGGTGGTTTTATCCCTGACGTCATCTATAACCCTACTGAGGAGGGGCTTATCTACGCCAGAACAGATATGGGCGGCGCTTATAAGTATAATAAAGATACTCAGCGCTGGGAGTGCATAACAGATTGCTTTGGCGGCGACGATTGGAACTATAACGGAACAGAGAGCCTTGCAACTGACCCTGTTGAGCCAAACAGAGTTTATCTTGCGGCTGGTACATACTCCACAAACAACGGTGCAATATTTGCTTCTGACGATTACGGCAAGAACTGGACTATCTGCGAAATGCCTTTCGGCATGGGCGGTAACGAGGTCGGAAGAGGCTGCGGTGAAAGACTTCAGGTAGACCCTAACGATAACTCAATACTTTACTTCGGCTCAAGAGCTGACGGACTTTGGAAGTCCACAGACTATGGCGCAACATGGAACGAGGTCACTTCATTCCCTACAAAGGGCGGATATACTGAAGACGGATATTCTATCGGACTTACATTCGTGGCATTCGATAAATCAAGCTCTGAAAAGGGTCAGGCAACAAAGACAATAATCGTTGGCTCAGCAGGAACTCAGGGGGATTATCTCTATCGTTCTGATGACGCAGGCGAAACTTGGACAGCTATCCCTAATCCAAAGTCTGAGGCTACAGGCGACAAGACCGAGAAGCTCAAGCCTTGTCAGGGCGAGATATCTTCTGACGGATATCTCTATTCAACATGGTCTTATAAGGTAGGACCAAACGGTGCTTCTGACGGAGCAGTTCAGAAGTATAACCTTAAAACAGGCGAGTGGACAGAGATAACTCCTGAGAGATCTTATACTTGCGGTTACAATGGTATCTCAGTAAACCCTAACGACCCTAACATGATAGTATGCACAACTCTTGACCTTTGGGCATATTACGACAACCTTTTCGTTTCCTATGACGGAGGCGAAACTTGGAACGGCATTTGGGGCAGTGACGAGAACGGCAAAGAGGTAAACAACTTTAATCTCGATATAAGCAATGCTCCTTGGCTGGATTGGCAGGGACAGCTCAAGCCGGGCTGGTGGATGACAGGTGTTGCTATCAACCCATTCAACCCAGATGAAGTTCTTTACACAACAGGTGCAACTATCTTCGGCACATCAAATCTTTCAAAGATAAAGGACGAGCCTGTTGACATAAGCGTAAAGGCAATGGGCATTGAAATGACAGCTATCTTTGACTTCGTTTCACCTCTCGATAATGGCGAGGGTACTCCTGAGCTTTATTCCACAATGGGTGACCTTTACGGCTTCCGTCATGATGATGTAACAAAAGCTCCGCAGGAGCATTATGGCGACTTTAAGGCGACCTCTATAGATTGTGCAGCACAGGATTATAAGATAGTAGTAAGAGCGACAGACGATGGCGACGGCTCGGTTTACTATTCAACAGACGCAGCCGAAACTTGGCAGGCAGTGGAAACACTTCCGGAGGGCGTTGGCAAAAAAGCAGGCGGCACAGCTAAGCTTTCCGCTGACGGCAAGACCATTTTCTATCAGAGCGGCACAACAGGCGTTGCTGCGGCAGTAACAAGCGATTTTGGCAAAACATGGACTACCTGCGAGGGACTTCCTGCCGGTGCAGTTATTGAAACAGATAAGGTAAATCCTGATAAGTTCTACGGCTCATATGACGGAACGTTCTATATGAGTACAGACGGCGGAAAAACTTTCAGCCCTATCGCAAATATGCTCGTTTCAGCAACATCAATAAAAGTTTGTCCTGATAAAGAGGGCGACCTTTGGATACCTGTAGGTGCGGGCGGAGTTTACTATCTTGACTCATCAACAGGCACTCTCGCTCCTACATCTAAGGACGTTACACTGTGCGATGCTATCGGTCTTGGTAAGGCAGAAAAGGACGGCGACTACATGGCACTCTACATGATGGGCGAGGCAAACGGCGACGGCTACGGAATCTACCAGTCCACCGACAAGGGCGTAACATGGAAGCGTATCAATGATGACACACAGAAGTGGGGCAACGTTAGAAAGATAATCAGCGGCGACCCTAAGGTATACGGCAGAGTTTATGTAGGCACTGACGGACGTGGTATCATTATGGGAAACGTTAAGCAGTAATACATTATAATATAGCGAACAGAGCGGTGCAGATAGTGCCGCTCTGTTTTTGTCTTTGCCCGAATGCAAAGCATTTCTGCACATTGTATAAGTGAATAAAATCGGAAGTGCAAATTTGTGCATTGTTATGATAAATCTTAAAATCATCTTAGCAAAATTACAAATGCTTGCATTTGGTGCAGATTTTTGTTATTATGTTACTGTAAGAACAAATCAGAAGATACAGACAACAGAAAGGGGTGCTTAATATGAACGATGCAAATAAAGAAACAAACACAGCTTATGAAGAGCCGAAAAAGAAGGTGTATGTAAAGCTTATAATATTTCTTGCGTTGATAACGGCGCTGTTCATAGTTTTAGGGGCAAAGTTCGTGCTGTTTTATTACAGAACCCATGGAATTGGAGGACACTATTTTTATAAGGGCTGTGATGCGGAGGTCGTCCACCAACTGCCAGAGGGTCTCACTGACGAGGATATCTCCAATGCTGTTATAAAGGATGAATACGATAACGGCTTTGATCACGAATATACGACCGCCGGCGAAAGCGACTTCTTTGTTGAAACACACTATTTATTAGGTGTGCAGAATATCGACAATAAAAATTGCAAGGTCTATCTGCTGAGCGATTGTGGGCATTATAAGGACAGCGTGTTGCAAAGCGGCAGTCTTGTGGTGAAAATGATAGATTTTGAAAAGCAGAAAGGTCAATGGGTGGGTGATTATCTGTGGGAGCCGAGAGGCGGAGCAATGTATGAAGGCTCGATCAGGGAAACTATCCCCTCTGAGCTGGCCGATATTATATTCAGCGATGAGGAAACAGAGATCAAAAAGAAGATCATCGCTGAAACGGAAGAAAAGGTCAAGGCGTACTATAATACTGACAAAGTGGCGTAATATAAACTTTGTATAACATGATACAGCAAAATGGGACGTCGAGGACGCCGTCCCCTACACCATACATCTTGCAGGGGCGATCTGTGGTCGCCCATTCTTTTGGCGATAGCAAAATTATTGCGATAAATAGTTGTGTTTTACCACGCTAAAGCCCCGAAAAACCGACTTTTATAACGAATATGAATAAAATGTAGCGGTAAATAATACTCATAGTGAAATTTGTGCAATGTGCATATAAACACGTTGAGAAGTAGGTGAAAATTCTATATTGTAATTTGTCTGTAACCGCTTGCAAATGGCTTGAAAGTAGTGTATAATAATACTTGCGTGACTGCACAGTGTATTTAATGTACACGATGATGATATGCGATGAAGCGGAAGGTTGCTGACAGTTGGTCAGGTAATTTCCGTGGAGTATGTCCGATTTTAAACCGGGCGACTGTTAATACCGAACACAGTATGTGCTTATGCTTCTTGCGATAGCGGACAAGGTCTGCTTTAGCGTGAGTATGTGTGATGCTGTGTGCGCTGTTTTCTGAGTCCGAAAGCCTTGTGGGTTTCGGAATTTTTTATGAGAACGGCAGGGAACACACGGCAGAGTGTAAACGGGTATCAACAGAAAGCTTTTAAAGCTCGAACCTGTCAATTGCGTAAGCGATCGGCATGCCTCGATCATTTACGCAATTGACTGAGGCTTGAGTGAAAGAAAGCTGCCCCCTAAACTTTTTTAATTTGCACAAGGAGGCGATTTAAGTGGCAGTCAATGAAAAGATCAGAATCAAGATCAAGGGTTACGAGCATGCGGTTGTAGACGCAGCTGCAGCAAAGATCGTTGAGGCTGTTAAGCGTTCAGGCGCACAGGTTTCAGGTCCTATCCCACTTCCTACAGACAAAGAGGTAATCACTATCCTCAGAGCTGTACACAAGTACAAGGATAGCCGTGAGCAGTTCGAGATGAGAACTCACAAGAGACTTATCGATGTTCTGAGACCTACAAAGGAAACAACAGCAGCTCTTGAAAATCTTGAACTTCCTGCAGGCGTTAACATTGTTATGGAGATCAAGTAATCTCCAAATGAGATCGCGTGCGATCTCAAAAAACATTTAACACGCAGGTCACGTCGGACAAGTCCGACCAATAACCACATAGGAGGAAAACATAATGCAAAAGGGAATCATCGGTAAGAAAATCGGTATGACACAGATTTTCGATGAAGCAGGAAAAGTAATTCCTGTAACAGTTGTTGAAGCTGGTCCTTGCGTTGTCGTTCAGAAGAAGACAGTTGAGAATGACGGCTATGAGGCTGTTCAGCTTGGCTATGGCGACATCAGAGCGAAGAGAGTAAACAAGCCTCTTCAGGGTCACTTCAAGAAGGCTGACGTTGCAATGAAGAGAACTCTTAAGGAGTTCAGACTTGCTGACACATCAGCTCTTAATGTTGGAGATATCGTAAAGGCTGACACATTTGCTGCAGGCGACATCGTTGATGTCAGCGGTACAAGCAAGGGTCACGGATTCTCCGGTACGATCAAGCGTCACAACAACTCAAGACTTAAGGAAACTCACGGTACAGGTCCTGTACACAGACATGCAGGTTCTATGGGTGCTTGTTCATCACCTTCAAGAATCTTCAAGGGCAAGGGTATGCCTGGTCAGTACGGTAACGTAAAGGTAACTGTACAGAATCTTGAGATCGTCAAGGTAGACGCAGAAAACAATCTTATCGCAATCAAGGGCGCAATTCCTGGACCAAAGAACGGTACAGTTACAATTTGCGACTGCGTTAAGAAGGCTTAGTGGAAGGAGGAATCATAATGTCACAGATTTCAGTATTTGATATGACAGGCAAAAAGGTTGCCGACACTGAGCTTAACGATGCTATTTTCGGTATCGAGCCAAACAAGGCTATCATGCACGCTATGGTTGTAAATTATCTTGCTAACCAGAGACAGGGCACACAGTCAACTCTTACAAGAACAGAAGTAAGAGGCGGTGGTAGAAAGCCATGGAGACAGAAGGGAACAGGTCACGCAAGACAGGGTTCTATCAGAGCTCCACAGTGGGTACACGGTGGTGTTGCTCTCGGTCCTAAGCCAAGAGATTACAGCTATTCACTTAATAAAAAGGAAAGAAGACTCGGTATGAAGTCTGCACTTTCAACAAAGGTCGTTGACGAGAATCTCGTAGTTGTTGATTCGATCAAGCTCGAGAGCTACAAGACAAAGGCAGTTGTTGAGATGCTCAAGGCACTTGGTGCTGAGGGTAAGGCTCTCATCGTTACAGCAGAGTCTGACAAGACTGTTGTCAAGAGTGCAGCCAACATTCCTGGCGTTAAGACAGCTACTGTAAATACTCTCAGTGTTTACGACATTCTGAACTATGATAAGTTTATCGTTTCTTCAGAGGCTGTAAAGAAGATTGAGGAGGTTTACGCATAATGAGAACTGCTCAAGATATAATTTTAAAGCCAGTTATCACTGAAGATTCTATGGACAGACTTCAGGCTAACAGATACACTTTCAAGGTCGCTAAGGACGCTAACAAGATCGAGATCGCTAAGGCAGTTGAAGAGCTTTTCAACGTAAAGGTAGCTAAGGTAAACACGATCAGCGTTAAGGGTAAGCAGAAGAGAATGGGAAGAAGCGTAGGCTACAGACCAGACTGGAAAAAAGCGATCGTTACTCTTGAGGGTGACAAGACAATCGAATTCTTCGAGGGCTTGTTCTAAATCCTCTAAAAGAGGTGCAGCGTAAGGCTGCATTGCTCCGAAGAACTTCATGAATACCGAGAAGTCTTCGGAAAGGTCTTGCGAGGCGGCGAGGACCGCTCATCATTTCACCGCAGGACGTAAGTATGGAAGGGCGCTTGGCGTGAAAACGCTTTGACCTTTTCGCAAAACTCAGATAAGGAGTGAATTTCAAATGGCAATAAAGAGCTACAAGCCTACAACAGCCGGCAGAAGAGGTATGACAGTTACCGATTATTCCGAGCTTTCAAAGGTTGCTCCATGTAAGTCTCTGCTTGAGCCACTCAAGAAGAACTCAGGTAGAAACAGCTACGGTAGAATCACTGTTCGTCACAGAGGCGGCGGAGTAAGAAGAAAATACCGTGTAATTGATTTTAAGAGAAACAAACTCGATATGAACGCAACAGTTCTTACTATCGAGTACGATCCAAACCGTTCAGCATTCATTGCTCTTGTAGAGTATGAGGACGGCGAGAAGAGATACATCATCGCACCTTATGGTCTTAAGGTTGGTGACGTTATCAGAGCAGGCGCAGACGCAGACATCAAGCCTGGTAATGCACTTGCAATGATAAACATTCCTGTTGGTACTTTCATCCACAACATCGAGCTTTATCCTGGTAAGGGCGCACAGCTCGTTCGTTCAGCAGGAAACATGGCTCAGCTCATGGGTAAGGAAGACAACTACGCACTTGTAAGACTTCCTTCAGGCGAGATGAGAAAGGTCCCTGTAAACTGCATGGCTACAATCGGTCAGGTAGGAAACATCGACCATGAGAACGTAAATATCGGTAAGGCAGGTAGAAAGCGCCATATGGGCTGGAGACCTACCGTTAGAGGTTCTGTAATGAACCCATGCGATCACCCACACGGTGGTGGTGAGGGTCGTGCTCCAGTTGGTAGACCAACTCCAGTTACACCTTGGGGTAAGCCTACAATGGGATACAAGACCCGTGCTAAGCATCATCGCTCCGATAAGTTTATCGTAAAACGCAGAAACGGTAAGTAATGCTGAAAGGAGGCAGATGATCAATGGGTAGAAGTGTCAAGAAGGGACCATACGTACAGGAGGTCCTTTACAAGAGAGTTAAGGCAATGAACGATGCAGGCGAGAAGAAGGTGCTCAAGACATGGAGCAGAGCTTCTACAATATTCCCTGAATTCGTTGGTCACACATTCGCAGTTCACGACGGACGTAAGCACGTTCCTGTATATGTAACAGAGGACATGGTTGGTCACAAGCTGGGAGAGTTCGCTCCAACAAGAACATTCAAGGGTCATGCAGGTTCAAAGACCTCAAACAACGGTAAGTAGTGCGGAAGGAGGAATACAAATGGAAGCAAAAGCAATTCTGAGAAATGCTCGTATTGCTCCTCGTAAGGTACAGATCGTTCTCGATCTGATCAGAGGAAAAGACTATGATGTTGCGATGGCAACAGTAAAGCATACACCAAAGGCTGCAAGTGAATATCTTGAGAAGCTTCTGAAGTCCGCCGCTCACAACGCTGAGAACAACCATAACATGGATAAGAACAACCTTTACGTTGCAGAGTGCTATGTTTGTCCAGGACCGATAATGAAGAGAATCATGCCAAGAGCACAAGGCAGAGCATATAGAATCCTTAAGAGAACATCACACGTTACGATCGTTCTTAAGGAAAAGGAATAAGCTGAAAGAGGAGGTAAACTATGGGACAGAAAGTAAATCCACACGGACTTCGTGTCGGTGTGATTAAGAATTGGGACTCCCGCTGGTTTGCAGAAAAGGGTACTTTTGGCGATACACTGGTTGAGGATTACAACGTTCGTAACTTTATTCTTAAAGAGCTGAATACAAGATCAAAGAATCCAGCAGATAAGTGCGTATACGCCGGCGTTCCAAAAGTAGAGATCGAAAGATTTGCCGATAAGGACGGCGGTCAGAAGGTAAGAATCCACATCCACTGTGCAAAGCCTGGTATCGTAATAGGCAGAGGCGGCGCAGAGATCGAAAAGCTCCGTGCAAACGTTGAAAAGATGATCGGCAAGAGCGTTGCTATCAACATCGTTGAGGTAAAGCAGCCTGACATCAATGCACAGCTCGTTGCAGAAAAGATCGCACACGATCTTGAAGATAGAATCTCATTCAGAAGAGCAATGAAGCAGTCTATCGGCAGAGCAATGAAGCTCGGCGCTAAGGGTATCAAGGTTAGATGCGGCGGCCGTCTTGGCGGTGCAGAGATCGCTAGAGCAGAAACATACCACGAGGGTACAATTCCACTTCAGACGATCAGAGCTGACATCGACTATGGTACAGCTGAGGCACACACAACTTACGGTAGGATCGGCGTTAAGGTATGGATATACAGAGGCGAGGTTCTTAAGGGCGAAGTTGCTGCTTCAGACAAGAGAGAGTCAAACGACAGAAGACGCCAGAACAGAAATGGTAAGCGTGACTTCAATAAGGCTAAAAAAGAGGGAGGTAACAAGTAATGCTGCTTCCAAAGAGAGTTAAGTTCAGAAAACAGCACCGTGGCCGTATGACAGGCAAGGCTATGAGAGGTAACACAGTTTCTCACGGTGAGTATGGTCTTCAGGCTCTTCAGCCTGCTTGGATCACATCAAATCAGATCGAAGCTGCCCGTATCGCAATGACAAGATACATCAAGCGTGGCGGTCAGGTTTGGATCAAGATCTTCCCAGATAAGCCTGCAACAAGAAAGCCTCTTGGAACTCGAATGGGTAAAGGTAAGGGCGCACCTGAGTATTGGGTAGCCGTTGTTAAGCCAGGCAGAGTAATGTTCGAGATCGCAGGAGTACCTGAAGAGACAGCTAGAGAAGCAATGCGTCTTGCAATGCACAAGCTGCCTATCAAGTGTAAGTTCGTTAAAAGAGATACTCAAGAAACGGGTGGTGAGCAATAATGAAGGCTAATGAAATCAAGGATATGACAGTCGACGAGCTCAACAGCAAACTCGCTGAGCTCAAGCAGGAGCTTTTTAACCTTCGTTTCCAGCACGCTGTAAATCAGTTGGAGAATCCTAAGAGACTTCAGGCTGTGAAGAAGGATATTGCTCGTGTAAAGACATTCATTCGTAAGCAAGAGTCCAATGTTCAGTAATTTTCGAAGGGAGGATTAACTGTGAGCGAAGAGAGAAATTTGAGAAAAACCAGAGTTGGCGTTGTAGTTTCCAACAAGATGGATAAGACTATCGTAGTTGCTATCAAGGATAACGTACAGCACCCACTTTACAAGAAGATCATCAAGAGAACAGTTAAGCTTAAGGCACATGACGAAAACAATGTCTGCAATATAGGCGACAAGGTTGAAGTTATGGAAACAAGACCTCTGTCAAAGGACAAGAGATGGCGTCTTGTTAACGTTCTTGAGAAGGCTAAGTAATTAAAACGCAATAGTGCAGGTGGCAGATAACTTCTGCCGACCGCACGTTAAATTCTGAAAGGAGGAACGCACTGTGATACAAATGCAGACTTACCTGAAGGTAGCAGATAACTCCGGAGCAAAGGAGCTTATGTGCATCAGGGTACTCGGCGGAACACGCAGAAAGTATGCAAACATCGGTGACGTTGTAGTTTGTTCTGTTAAAAAGGCAACACCAGGCGGAGTTGTTAAAAAGGGCGACGTTGTTAAAGCAGTAATCGTTCGTTCAGCTAAGGGTCTTCGTCGTGCAGACGGCACATATATCCGTTTTGACGAAAACGCAGCTGTTATTATCAAAGAAGACAAGAACCCAAGAGGTACTCGTATATTTGGACCAGTAGCTAAGGAGCTCAGAGAGAAGGACTATATGAAGATCCTTTCACTTGCTCCAGAAGTTCTTTAATTGGAGGTGTCGTAACAATGAATAAGGTACACGTAAAAACAGGCGACACCGTCGTTATCCTCTCCGGTAAGGACAAGGGTAAGAAGGGCAAGGTCCTGGAAGTTTCCCCTAAGGAGGGAAAGGTAATCGTTGAGGGTCTTAACATTGCTACAAAGCACGTTAAGCCAAGACGTCAGGGCGAGCAGGGCGGCATAGTTGAGGCTGAGGCTGCAATGTACGCTTCAAAGGTACAGGCAGTTTGCCCTAAGTGCGGCAAGCCAACAAGAGTCGCTCATAAGTTCCTTGAGGACGGTACTAAAGTTAGAGTCTGCAAGAACGCAGACTGCGGCGAAGAATTTTAATTAGGAGGATATTACGATGGCTAGACTTAAAGAATATTATGTTAGCGACGTAGCTCCTGCTATGATGAAGAAATTCGAATACGCTAACGTTATGCAGATCCCAAAGCTTGATAAGGTAGTTATCAACGTGGGCTGCGGCGCAGATAAGGATAACAAGAAGGTTATCGACGCTATCATGACTGATCTGGCTGCTATCACAGGACAGAAGCCGATCGTTTGTAAGGCAAAGAAGTCCGTTGCTAACTTCAAGCTCAGAGACGGACAGATCATCGGTGTTAAGGTAACACTGAGAGCTGAGAAAATGTATGAATTCGTTGACAGACTTTTCAACGTAGCATTTCCTCGTGTAAGAGATTTCAGAGGTATCAACCCTAACTCTTTCGACGGCAGAGGCAACTACTCTACTGGTCTTAAGGAGCAGCTGATCTTCCCTGAGATCGAATACGATAAGATAGATAAGGTTCGTGGTATGGATATCAACTTTATCACAACTGCAAAAACTGATGAAGAGGCAAAGGAGCTGCTTTCACTTATGGGTGCTCCATTTGCTGATAAGTAAGAGGAGGATAAAAAATGGCTAAGAAGGCTATGATCAACAAACAGCAGGCTACGCCTAAATATTCCACTCGTGCTTACAACAGATGTAAGATCTGCGGAAGACCTCACGCTTATCTGAGAAAATTCGGCGTTTGCCGTATCTGTTTCAGAGAGTTGGCTCACGAGGGTAAGATTCCGGGAGTTAAGAAGGCTAGTTGGTAAAAGGAGGTTAACACGCATGCAAATTACTGATACAATAGCGGATCTTCTTACAAGAATCCGTAACGCAAGTACTGCGAAGCACGCAACAGTTGACGTTCCTGCATCTAATATGAAGAAGTCGATCACACAGATCCTCGTAGACGAAGGATACGTTAAGGACTTCAAGATCATTGAAGACGGTAAGCAGGGTATCATTAGAATTACTCTTAAATATGACGAGAACAGAAATCCAGTCATCACAGGACTCAGAAGAGTATCAAAGCCTGGTCTGAGAATTTACGCAAGCTGCGAGGATATGCCAAAGGTTATAAAGGGTCTTGGCATTGCTATCGTATCTACTTCAAAGGGCGTTATCACAGACAAGAAGGCTAGAGAGCTGAATGTCGGCGGAGAAGTTCTCGCATTCATCTGGTAAGGAGGACTAAGTTATGTCAAGAATAGGTATTAAGCCAATTAGTGTTCCTGCAGGTGTAGAGGTTACTGTTGCAGACGGAAATGTAGTTACAGTAAAGGGTCCTAAGGGTTCACTCACAAAAGAGTTCCACAAGGATATGATCATAAAGTGTGCAGACGGCGTGATCACAGTAGAGCGTCCTTCAGAGGATAAGCTCCACAAGTCACTGCACGGTCTGACAAGAACACTCGTACACAACATGGTAGAGGGTGTTACAGAGGGTTTCGCAAAGAAGCTTGAGATCGTTGGTGTAGGTTACAGAGCACAGAAGCAGGGTAAGAACCTTGTTATGAACCTTGGTTTTTCTCATCAGGTAATCGTACCTGAAACAGATACTATCAAGATCGATGTACCTGACGCAAACCACATCGTAATTTCAGGTTGCGACAAGCAGGAAGTAGGTCAGTTTGCTTGTGAGATCCGTGAGAAGCGTCCACCAGAGCCTTATAAGGGTAAGGGTATTCGTTACGAAGGCGAGTATGTTATCCGTAAGGAAGGTAAGGCTGGTAAGGGCAGCAAGAAGTAATAAAAGGAGAGAATTACTATGGTTAAAAAGCTTGACAAGGCTAAGGCAAGAGCAAAAAGACATCAGAGAGTCCGCAACAAGATCAACGGAACAGCTGATTGTCCTCGCCTCAACGTATTCCGCTCCTCTAAGCATATTTATGCACAGGTTATCGACGACGTAAACGGCGTAACACTTTGCAGCGCTTCCTCAATGTCCAAGGACTTTGAAGGCAACGGCGGCAACAAGGAAGGCGCTCGTAAGGTCGGCGAAATGATCGCTCAGGCGGCTAAGGCAAAGGGCATCGAGAATGTCGTATTCGACAGAGGCGGCTACCTTTACCACGGACGTGTTCAGGAGTTGGCAGACGGAGCCCGTGAAGGCGGACTTAAGTTCTAAAGAGGAGGGTAAACATTGGCTTTAATAGATGCTTCAAACATGGAACTTACTGAAAAGGTCGTTGCAATTAACAGAGTATCAAAGACTGTTAAGGGCGGCCGTATAATGAAGTTCTCAGTCCTCGTAGTAGTAGGCGACGGAAACGGAGTAGTAGGTTTCGGAATCGGTAAATCAGGAGAAGTTCCTGACGCAATCAGAAAGGCAATCCAGGACGCCAAGAAGAACCTTATCAGAATTTCACTTAAGGGAACAACGATCCCACACGAAATTATCGGTAAGTTCGGTGCAGGCGAGGTTCTTCTCAAGCCTGCAGCACCAGGTACTGGAGTTATCGCAGGCGGCACAGTAAGAGCCGTTGTAGAAGCTGCTGGAATTAAGGATATCAGAGCTAAGCAGCTCCGTTCAAACAATCCTTACAACGCAGTAAGAGCTGCAATAAGCGGTCTTGCTAACATCAGAAGCGCTGAAACAGTAGCAGCTCTCAGAGGCAAGACAGTTAAAGAAATTACAGGCTAAGGAGGATAACAGTTATGGCAATAAACATCGAACTGATAAAGAGCCTTAACGGAAGAAGCGATAAGCAGGTCGCTACCGCTAATTCACTGGGTCTCAGAAAAATCGGGGATAAGACTTGTCAGCCTGACAATCCTCAGACAAAGGGAAAGGTAAAGGTTATCTCCCATCTTATTAAAGTAACTGAAGCATAAGGAGGTGCAATCTGAATGAAACTGCACGAATTATCACCTGTTGCAGGCTCCGTAAAGGAGAGCAAGCGCAAGGGCAGAGGTCACGGTTCTGGTAACGGAAAGACCGCAGGCAAGGGACACAAGGGTCAGAAGGCTCGTTCCGGCGGCGGAATAAGACCGGGCTTTGAAGGCGGACAGACAATGCTCGCAAGAAGAATCCCTAAGCGTGGATTCAACAATATTTTCGCAACAAAGTATGCTATCGTAAATGTATCTGATCTTGATAGATTTGTTGACGGCACAGTTGTTGATACTGAGCTTCTTAAAGCTTCAGGCATCATCAAGAAGGAACTTGACGGCGTCAAGATCCTCGGAAACGGCGAATTAACTAAAAACCTTACCGTTAAGGCTGCTAAGTTCTCAGTAGCTGCTAAGGAAAAGATTGAAAAGGCAGGCGGGAAGGTTGAGGTGATGTAATTGTGATAGAGACATTTCGTAATGCCTGGAGAGTTCCGGAATTAAGAAAAAAACTTCTATTTACTTTTTTCATCATCATCATCTACAGAGTCGGCGGTACAGTTCCTGTACCTTACCTTGACTCAGTCGCATTGTCAGCATGGTTTGAACAGAGTGCTTCGTCAGGTGACTTTTTCAGCTATCTGAACGTTCTGTCAGGAGGTAACTTTTCAAAAGCTACTCTCTTGGCGCTCTCCGTTTCACCTTATATCAATGCACAAATTATCATTCAGCTTCTGACCTACGCTCTCCCACCGCTGGAAAGACTCCAGAAGGAAGGTCCTGAGGGTAGAAAGAAACTTAACAAGATAACAAAATATGCGTCACTTGCTATTGCTATCTTCCAGGCGTGGGCTTATTACCTCACCATGAAGAAAGCGGGTGCTTGTGTTTACACAGAGGGCTTTAGCAAGATATTCGCTGAGATAGTTATTATCGCTTGCTTTACAGCAGGTGCGTCACTGACGATCTGGCTTGGTGACGAGATAAACGAGAAGGGTATCGGAAACGGTATCTCAATGCTCCTGTTCGCAGGTATCATTGCAAGAGGTCCTTCAGCAGTTATCGGTCTGTTCGATTACATGAAGACAGGCGAGGCTAAGAACATCATTCTCGTAATTGCTATCCTTGTTGTATTCATTCTGATGATAGGCTTTATCATCTTTATGAACGAGGCTGAAAGAAGAATACCGATACAGTACGCTAAGAGAGTAGTCGGCAGAAAACAGTACGGCGGTCAGAATACTTTTATTCCGATCAAGATCGCAATGAGCGGCGTTATGCCTATCATCTTTGCAATGGCTTTCATGTCACTGCCTTCAACACTCAAAATGTTCATTGAACCAAAGAGCGGAAGCTTCTACGATCACTTCCTTCACTGGTTCGAGTACACTCATCCGTTCTACGCTTGTCTGTACTTTGTGCTGATAATCGGCTTCAACTATTTCTATGTTTCAATGCAGTATAACCCACTTGAGATCGCAAACAACCTCAGACAGAACAACGGCGGTATCCCTGGTATCAGACCTGGTAGACCAACTTCCGATTATCTTAAGAAGGTTCTGTCAAAGATAACATTGGTAGGAGCTGTGTTCCTCGGAATAATCGCTATCTTCCCTATTATCTTCACTTCGATCACAAAGATGAATATTGCAATGGGCGGTACTTCGATCCTTATCGTTGTATCAGTTGCTCTTGAAACTGCAAGAACTATGGAATCTCAAATGATGATGCGTCATCATAAGGGCTTCCTTGAATAAACCATAGGCTTTACGTTTGAGATAAAAAGGAGTTAAAAATGAATATCATTCTTTTAGGTGCTCCCGGTGCGGGAAAAGGAACTCAGGCTGAGGTCATCTGCAAGGCTCTGAACATTCCTACTATTTCTACAGGCAATATGCTCAGAGCTGCTGTTAAGGCTGGCACTGAGTACGGTCTCAAGGCTAAGGCTGCTATGGACGCAGGCGACCTTGTATCAGACGATATCGTAATTGGTATCCTTAAGGACAGGATCGCTGAGCCTGACGCTCAGAACGGTTTCATTCTGGACGGTTTCCCAAGAACAGTTCCTCAGGCTGAGGCTCTTGACGCTATGGGCGTTAAGATAGACAAGGTCATAGAGATATATGTTCCTGACGAGACTATCCAGCAGAGACTTTCAGGCAGAAGAGTTTGCCTCGACTGTGGTGCTACTTACCACACAGCTTTCAAGCCTTCAAAGGTAGAGGGCGTGTGCGATGTTTGCGGAAAGCCGATCGTTATCCGTAAGGACGACGAACCTGCAACAGTTATCAGCAGACTTCAGACATATCACAAATCAACCGCTCCTCTTAAAGATTATTACGGTAAGCAGGGTAAGCTCGTTACTGTTGAGGGACAGGATAAGGTAGAGGACACTTCAAAGCTTGTTCTCGAAGCTGTTAAGGCATAGATCCGAGGCGTTTTTAATGATATGCGTTAAATCCAATAAAGAGATCGAAAAAATGCAGAAGGCGGGCGCAATAACCGCCGGAGCATTGATCGCTGCGGGCGAGGCTATCAGACCGGGTATGACTACCTACGAGCTTGATAAAGTCGTTCACAGATATATCACTTCTCATGGTGCAAAGCCAAGCTTCCTTGGCTACGGCGGATTTCCAGGCTCAGCCTGCATTTCCGTCAACGATGAGATAATCCATGGTATCCCCGGCCCACGCAAGCTTTGCGAGGGCGACATAGTTTCAGTAGACGTTGGTGCTTACATTGACGGCTATCACGGAGATTCCTGCAAGACCTTTGCTGTAGGCAAGATTTCCCCTGAGGCAGAGGCTCTGATGAAGTCCACCGAAGAAAGTCTGTATCTTGCAATAGATATGGTAAAGCCGGGCGTTAGACTTGGCGACTTGGGTGCGGCCATTCAGAAATACAATGAGGACAACGGCTACTCCGTTGTAAGACAGTTCGTTGGTCACGGTGTGGGCAAAAACCTGCACGAAGATCCAGAAGTTCCAAACTATGGCAAGGCTGGTCACGGAATCAGACTTGTGGCAGGTATGGTAATAGCCATAGAGCCTATGATAAACATGGGTACGGCTGATATCAAGACAATGCCTGACGGTTGGACTGTCAAGACAAAAGACGGAAAGTGGGCGGCTCATTTTGAGCATACAATCGCAGTTACTCCTGACGGGGCAGTTATCCTGACCAAAGTATGACGGAGAAAAGCGTTGTAGATATACCGATCGGTTCAGTGGTGCTTGCGAACGCAGGCCGTGATAAGGGCAGATATTTTGTTGCGGTAGCTGCCAGCGGCGGTTTTGTGTATATCGCAGACGGCAAGGAGCGTAAGCTCGAAAAGCCAAAGCGTAAAAACATAAAACACATTTCACCTGCGGGCGTCAACATCAGCACTGATGAGCTGACAAACAGGAAATTAAGACGGCTGATACAAGGTTTTGACCCAAACCGTGTTACAGCAGACCAAAACCTTTTAGATGGGGAGGTTTTTTAATGTCAAAGGAAGACGTTATCGAACTTGAGGGAACGGTAATTGAGGCTAAGCCAAATGCAACGTTTCTGGTAGAACTTTCAAACGGTCATAAAATCCTTGCTCATATTTCGGGTAAGCTGCGTATGAATTATATTCGTATCGTACCCGGAGATAAGGTAACGGTCGAAATGTCACCGTATGACTTGACAAAGGGAAGAATCACATGGAGAGCTAAGTAAGCTTTCCCGTAAGTTTAAGAATTTTTAATTCTTGTCGCTAAATTCAAAGGAGGTATTTCAATGAAAGTAAGACCTTCAGTTAAGCCTATCTGCGAGAAGTGCAAGGTAATCAAGAGAAAAGGCAAGGTTATGGTAATCTGCCAGAATCCTAAGCACAAACAACGTCAGGGCTAACAAACCAATAATGGAGGTGCAGCTAAATAATGGCTCGTATTGCTGGTATCGACCTGCCAAAGGATAAGAGAATTGAAATTGCTCTTACTTATATCTATGGTATAGGTCAGAAAACTGCTACTAAGATTCTTAATGAAACAGGCGTAAATCCTGACACAAGAGTTAAGGATATGTCTGAGGACGATGTAGCTAAATTGCGTGAATATATTGACCATAACATCACTGTTGAGGGCGACCTCAGAAGAAATGTTGCGCTCAATATCAAGAGATTGACAGAAATCGGTTGTTATCGTGGTCTTCGTCACAGAAGAGGTCTCCCAGTTAGAGGTCAGAGAACAAAGACCAACGCAAGAACTCGTAAGGGTCCTGTAAAGACAATCGCTAATAAGAAGAAGTAAGGAGGGTGTGAACAATGGCTCAGGCTAAGAAGAAGACTACTATTCGTCGTCGTCGTGAAAGAAAGAACATTGAACAGGGACAGGTTCATATCCAGTCTACTTTTAACAACACTATCGTAACTATTACAGATATGCAGGGCAATGCTATTTCTTGGGCATCTGCCGGCGGACTCGGCTTCAGAGGTTCTAAGAAGTCTACTCCATTCGCTGCTCAGACAGCTGCTGAAACTGCTGCAAGAGCTGCTAAGGAGCATGGCCTTAAGACAGTTGAAGTTTTTGTAAAGGGACCTGGTGCTGGCCGTGAGGCTGCAATCAGAGCTTTGCAGTCTGAGGATCTTGAAGTTAGACTTATCAAGGATGTAACTCCGATCCCTCACAATGGATGCCGTCCTCCAAAGAGAAGACGTGTATAGTTTATAAGACAATTTGAGTTTGTAGTTTACTCAAAGTCGGGTAAGCAATTCGGCTAAGACCCGATAACATTTAGAAAACGGAGGTATTTACCATGGCAGTAAATAGAGAACCAATACTCAAGAGATGTAAATCTCTCGGAATCAGCCCAGCAGTTATGGGTATCGCTAAGGAAACAAAGCGTGATCCTAACGCTAACAAGAGAAAGAAAGTTTCAGAATATGGTATGCAGCTTAAGGAAAAGCAGAAGCTCAAGTTCATCTACGGCGTTCTTGAGAAGCAGTTCCGTCACCTGTTCGAGCTTGCTGAGAAAATGGAGGGTCAGGCCGGTGCTAACCTCATTACTCTTCTCGAGTCAAGACTTGACAATGTTGTATACAGAATGGGTCTTTCAATGACAAGAAGAGAGGCTCGTCAGCTCGTTGTTCACGGTCATTATCTTGTTAACGGCAAGAGAGTTGACATTCCTTCTTACAGAATCAAGGAAGGCGATGTTATCTCACTTAAGGAAAACAGCAAGAAGAGCGAGAAGTTCAAGCAGATCATTGAGGCTAACGCTTCAAAGGCAGCTCCTACATGGCTTGATGTAAACAAGGACAACCAGACAGCTAAGGTTCTTCGTATGCCTGTTAAGGAAGACCTTGACTATGACATCGAGGAGCACCTCATCGTCGAGTTGTATTCTAAATAATGTATTGATAGTGGTTCTTACGGTATGCACTCTTCAAGAGTGCGTATCGGAGAAATACTTGATATGTTTTTGGAAGTGTATGTGTTATTGATCATATAAAACAATCGAGTTTGAAAACAGGAGGGTCTTAAATGCTTGAAAAAATAGAAAAGCCTGAAATCGAAACAGCCGAGCTAAAGAGCAACGGAACATACGGCAAGTTTATTCTCGAGCCTCTGGAGCGTGGCTATGGTATTACGCTCGGAAATAGTCTGAGACGTGTACTGCTCTCCTCTTTGCCAGGCGTCGCCGTTACATCGGTAAAGATCGACGGTGTACACCACGAACTATCAACAATTCCCGGAGTTAAGGAAGATGTTACTGAGATCATTCTTAACCTCAAGGGTTTAACTGCAAAGCTTTACGGCGAGGGTCCTAAGACTATCTACATTGAGGCCGAGGGCGAGTGCGTTGTCACTGCCGGCGACATCAAGACAGATTCTGAGGTGGACATTCTTGTTCCTGATATGCACATTGCAACTTTGGGACCGGGCGCAAAGCTTTATATGGAAATTGTCATCGACAGAGGTCGTGGATATGTTTCTGCGGAAAAGAACAAGGCGCTTATGCCTAACGCCCCTATTGGTGTTATTGCAGTAGACAGTATTTATACGCCTGTATTAAAGGTGAACTTCACGGTTGACAACACCCGTGTTGGACAGATCACCGATTTTGATAAGCTGACATTGGAGGTTTGGACCGACGGTACTATCTCCGCTAAGGAAGCTGTATCAATGGCAGCCAAACTCCTCAACGAGCATCTGAATCTCTTTGTTGATCTCTCAGAAGAGACTAACGTTGTAGAGATGATGGTTGAAAAGGATGAAAAGGGCAAGGAAAAGATCCTTGAGATGACCATTGAGGAACTTGACTTATCTGTGCGTTCATTTAACTGTCTGAAGCGTGCAGGAATTAACACGGTTAACGATTTGATTGAAAAGTCTGCTGAAGAAATGATGAAGGTAAGAAACCTTGGTAAGAAGTCATTCGACGAGGTCAAGGAAAAGCTTCATTCATTGGGTTACGACCTTAATTCAGAGGACGATAATTAAAGTAAGGAGTGAAAATCTATGCCAGGCACAAGAAAGCTGGGAAGAACTAGCGACCAGAGAAAAGCAATGCTCAGAGCTATGGTTACTTATCTTCTCGAAAACGGTAAGATTGAAACCACTGTAACAAGAGCTAAGGAAGTTGCTGCTATGACTGAGAAAATGATTACTCTCGGCAAGGCAGGCGACCTTCACTCAAAGCGTCAGGTACTTTCTTATGTAACTAAGGAAGACGTAGCTAAGAAGCTGTTTGACAACATTGCACCTTCATATGAGGGCAGAAACGGCGGCTATACAAAGATCATCAAGATCGGACCACGTCGTGGCGACGCTGCTGAAATGGCTATCATTCAGTTGGTTTAATAAATTTTGCATAGCATTCAAGGCTGTATCCGTAAGGGTACAGCCTTTTTTATGTGGTTATATTTGGGCATTGGTATCAAGATATGCGGGCGAACGTTGTTCGCCCCTACAAGTGTGGCTATGGTTTGTGGTTATTTTAGAAGTTCATTGCCAATGAGGTCAATGAACTTTTTGCCTGCTATGCCGTTTTGTGAATAGCTGTGGTTTTTGAGTATATTGTTCATGGCTTTCTGAGTACCTGCACCGAAAATATCGTTTTTATCAAGGTTGATATTGTGCATACCCTTTTTCTTTGCAAGCATAAGAAGATATTTCAGTGCAAGGACACCATTGCCTTTATCGCCTTTTTTGTAGCCTGTGGTATCGAGATCTATTGCGTTGGAAGGGTAAAGGTTAAGGCACTTTTTCTTCATTATGGCAGGGTAGTCTTTGTAGGCGTAGTTGCAATCGCAGCGGTCGGAAACACCATTTACAGTTCCTTTGCTTGTATACTGCCACATTCCATAGTTTGATATGGCAGGCTTTGCAACGTCAAAGTGTGCCACCCAAATGTCGTAGCGGCTTTTTACGGAGTCTGATACCTTGCGCTTGAAAAAGTTTGCGTAGCTGTAGACAGCCGCATAGTAGCCGTTGCTTTCGAGATAGTCGCAGAAAGCTTCTATAATTTTGTTTACGGCAGCGTTTGGAAGTTCGCTTTGGGAAGCGTCCTCGATATCAAAGGCGAGGGGATATTCAAACATTTTGCCTTTGACCGCTTCAAGAAAAGTTTTCGCTTCCGCAAGTGCATCGGCTTCTGTGAGGGCGTAGGAATACCAGTATGTGCCGATATTAAGACCAGCCTTTCTGGCGGCGGCATAGTTCTTCTCGAAATTTTCGTCTTTTTGACTGATGTACTTGCCGTAGCCTGCGTTTATCATCACAAAGCTGTAACCCTGTGACTTCACCTTTTCAAAATCAATTTTTCCCTGCCAATGGGAAACGTCTATGCCCTTAGCTTTTTCCATTGCCGTCACCTCCAGATTTTTTTGCCGTCTGTACGCCAAAGTAAAATGATATCACCACGGTGAAAACTGTGATGAACTGCTCTCCGCTGACTATCCCTTTCAGCGTGAGGATACAGAACACGCTTGTCATAAGCAGTGTGACAAGCGATTTTACGTCAATGAGCTTTGCGAGTTTTTCTTTCATGAATATCTCTCCCTTTCCATGTCTGTTATCTTTTGTTCCGCTGCCGCCATTCTTGAGATGAGTGCGTTATGCTCGGAAACTGTTTGTTCCAGCCTATCTATTCTATATATAATAAGCCGTTCGGTGGCTTCCTGTGATTTTTTGTTTTCTTTAGCTCCCGAACGAGCTATTATAAGCTGGCAGGCTATGCTGGCGGCCGCCGCTATGAACGCCGCTATTACTGCTTCCATGTTTATCACCTCCTACTTATCCCGAAAAAGAGGTGTTTTGTTGCATAAAAAATGCAACAATTGCATAATTGTTGCCAAATTAAAATATAAATCATTTGTTTGCACAGTTTTGGTGCGGCACTTTTGTGCATTGGTCACATACTTTCATGAACAGAAAAGATATTTGTTAAGACGTAAAAAACCACGGCTGAGTTTACATTCAGCCGTGGTTTTTGTTTTTAGTACGGTCTTATCTCTCAGGCAGAAGCATTGCAGCCGCAATATATGCGATAACTCCTGCACCGCCTGCACAGCCTATAAGCACTGCACAGATACGGACTATGTTCACGTCGATGTTGAAATACTCCGCTAGTCCTGCGCAAACGCCTGAAATTATTCTGCCTTCTCTTAATTTGTAAAGTGGCTTTGCCATTTCTATCACTCCTTATCTGAAATTAAGCGAAATTTCGCCGATACCGTTGTCAATGTCAAGTTTTATTTTGTAGAGAAGCTCGTTCTCTTCTGTTGTGCTATTTATATTCACTTTGCTGTCTGATTTTATCTTATAGTCGTTTTTGCAGCCGTCAATATCAAAATTTATTCTTCCTATGCCGCCGTCTATCTCAGCGTCGCCGAGAAGCTTTCCTGAAAAGTCTGTTTCGCCTACTCCGCAGTCAAAGTCGGAATCGTTAAAAGTGCAGTCTTTGAAAACTGTTTTTCCTACTCCAAGGTCAAAGTCGGCTTCATTTTTGCAGGTGACGTTAATGACCTCTGAGCTTCCTGCACCGAAATCTATGTCGAGGTTTTCACAGGTCAGATCTGAAAGCTTCATTTGTCCTGCACCTGCGTCTATCTTTACAGTGTCAAACGCTTTTTCAGGAAGCTCTATAGTCAGCGTAGGCTGACTTCCGTCAAAGGAGATATATCCGCCTTTAAGGTGCAAAAGGCTGTCGGCGGTCTTGACCTGAAGCTTGCTGTTTGATGACGAGAAATTTATCTTCTCCGGGAGATTTTCTCCTGTGACGTGGATATTTTCGTCACTGCTCTTTTTGATGTTGAGATCCCCTGCGGAGAAGTCGATCTCCATATTATCTATAGTGGCAACGTCAAAAGTTTCGTTGTAGGAATAACGCTTGCCAAGGCTTTTGGTGTTTGTGACCTTGATAAGCACCACGCCCACAATGAAAAGCACTATGCCGATAATAAATATCGTCAAAAAAAATGGGAAACGTCTGCGTTTTACGTCGCCTGTGTTATCATATTTTGCCATTATGCCACCGCCTTTGAGCTTACAAACCTATGGACAAAGTTTGTGAATTTGTTGAAAAGGCTTACACAGCCACGCCATATGCACCTTATAACAGGCATTACAATCATGCCTCCAAGTCCGATACAAATAAGTCCTGCACCGATAAGGGCAATGCCTGCGGGATAGACAGTGAAAAGCGTTACTATACCGCCTATTGTAAGGGAGAAGCCTGTTGCGAAAACTGCAATTATTATGCTTAAAAGTGCGCAAAGTATCGCCAGGGCTATTGCGGCAAAGGCACACATAAGGCTGAACCATATTGGGCTTGTGATGATGATAACAAGAAGCTTTGAGAGAGAATTGCCGTTATGTGGCACATTATTGTCAGTATCACGAGCCTGTGAGGGGTCAGCGGCGGCTTCCATTTGAAATACCGAGTCGCCCTGTGGGTGTATGCCACTGTCCTGCAAAATTTTGTTGGCAAGCTCTTCGGGCGAGCCGAGGTTTGCGGCAGTTTCAGCTTCGTGGGCTGCACCTGCATCAAGGAATATCTCCTCATAAAACCCCATTGCGTCATTTATTTCATCTTCGGCAAGTCCGCCGTCTTCAAGCAATCTGCGCAGTTGGGTAAGATACTCAAGTCTGTTCATGTGTTTTCTCCACCTTTTTCTAATAATATACGGTCTACCATATTCTTATGCTTCTTCCACTCTCTGCGGTATTCTTCAAGAGCTTTTTCTCCCTTTGGGGTAACGTGATAATAACGTCTGTTCCTGCCCATATATTCCTTGTCATAGGTTTCAAGCAGCTCGTTTTTTTGAAGCCGTTTCAGTACAGGATACAAGGTGGATTCTGAAACGTCCACCGCACTGCGTATGAACTGCGTTATCTCATATCCATAGGTATCCTCTCTGTCTACCACTGACAGTACCATGGAATCAAGCAGTCCTGCACTTATTGGAAAGCCCATTTACTCTCTCCTCTCTTTAGTAAGCTCGGTTATTATATAGATCTATAATACTATATCGTTGAATATATTATACGTCATATAATATTATTTGTCAAGGGGTAAAATCGAATTTTTTTTGTTATCATCACTTTATGCGAGTTAGTTTAGAATAATTGTTTGCTGAAAATTCCTAGACAGCCTTGAAGAAGCTTCTGCGCACAGGGATATTTCCCATATGCCTGCGAGAGTAAAGTGTGCAATGCTTGGCTGGCGGACGCTTTCTGAGGCGTTGAAAGATAAATAGGGTATAAAAATGCCGCTGAGAACTCTCTCAGCGGTCTTTTTCTATTCTGCTTTAGAAGTATTTTCTTTCTTCGTCTTGCTGTCAGCCTTTGAGCTATCATTCTTTTTGCTCTCAGCGGATTTTTCTTCCGTGTCCTTTATGGAACTTGCAAGGTGGGTGAAGTCGGGGAGCTTATCCCTTGTTAGAGTGAGATTGTTGTTATACGTCTTGATAAGCTCGGCGGCGGTGTTGTTTTCTTCAGCAAGCTTGCCGTCATCGGTCATAAGATAATTTCCGCCCCATTGACCTATGAACGCCCACATGGCTTTTTCGTCTGCAATGCTCTGTATGTCAGGGAAGCTTCCACATTCGCTCATTGCAATAGGCTTGTTCTTTGATATGCTTTGCAGGAAAAGCATTATGTTCACCTGTGCGTCCTTATTGCCGTCGTCATAAACATCGCAGGAAAGCACGTCGCAGTATTCGTCGCCCACATACCAATCGGCATTCTGTGCTGACCATACCCATATGAGATTGTTCAGCTTGTGGTATTTCGTCTGACGCTCGTACATAAGCTTCCAAAGCCATTTGTAGGCTTCCTTGTCATTGCCCCACCAGAAATCGCCGTTGCTGGCCTCGTGGAGCGGTCGCCAAAGCACTGCTATTCCCTCATCACGGAGGGTGGAGAGTTTCTCAGATACGGTGTCGATATCCTGAACGACAGCAACACATTCTTTGCTTACCTTGCCGTCCTTTTGAAGCTTTTTGATATCCTCAAGGCTGAGTTCTGCGATATTTTCCTTTGTAACTGCCTTTTTGATGTCAAAATCCGTCTGGTCGGCATAATATTCACGCTTGTCGTCAGGGGCAGCCCAGTGCCACATATAGCCCACTATGCCGTCCTTTGAAGCCCAATCCATGGCGATGTTCATCTCGGTGTCGGTGGTGATGCTGTCCTTTTCAGTGGCAAGCATAAGGTCGCCAAAACGTATTGCAGGGTATTTTCCTGTGGTTTTGTATATCATGTCTGTTTCAGCAGATGTGCCGATGGTGTCATGCTGACCCAAAAGCACCTGCTTGCCGTAGCTTTCGCAAAGATACTGATAAAGCGCTTTTGCGTTGTAGTCGGAGTCTTTGTTTGAAAGAGCAGGCTTTGATATAGTAAGGTCAAGTTTTGATATATCCTCGCTTGCGGTGAGGGTCAGGCAGTCAACGTCAAGTCCGCCGTCCACAGGGATAACGGATATTGCCGTCTTGCCTTTTTCTATGTAGATGTTCTTGAAAGTCACCTTTTCAAACTTGCCCGAGCCGCTGGCTGAGAAATCCTGAAGCTTTTTGCCGTTCACAGCTATGCCGTTCACGCACGGCACATCGGAAGCCACTGTTATGGTAAGGTTATAATACTGTGAGTCGGTAAGCTCGATCTCTCTTGACCAATCTTCCTCAGCGGAAATGTTCGTCACATAACCCTTGCCCTTGTAGCCCTTGCGGTCGCTTTTTACTTTCGCCTTGCCTGAAACTGAGCCTGTTTCGGCTTCAACGCTTTTTGAAAACTTCACATAAGGTATGGCGTTTGCCACTATCTTTGTTTCTTCATAGCTTTTTAAAGCCTGCTCGTCAGCCTTGCTGTCATCGTTTGTCTGTTTCTTTGTTGTGGTTACAACAGATGTTTTTTCGGGGGCGGTCATGCTCTCGTTTCTGCCTATCTGCACTCCGCAGCCTGACAGCGTGCAAATTGCTGCAACAGCCGCTGCCATTATCCGATAATGTCTCATTTCAATATCCTCTCAAATTTTGTCTTTTGCTCAGAATGTGAGCGTGTATGTTTTACCTGTTTCCGTGTCAAACTCTGCTGCGCCGTCTGTGTACAAGGTCTGTACCTCGCTGCTTGCAGTGTGTACCTTTACACTGTCACACACTATCCTGCACTTCTTTCCGCACCTTGAGTGAATGTGGCAGGCTGTTATCTTTGAGTCTTTCCACTCAAGGTCGATAACAAAGCCGCCTCTTGCACAAAGTCCTTTGAAGCTGCCCTCCGACCATTCTTTCGGCAGCGCAGGCAGGAGAATTATCTCGCCGTTCTCGCTTTGCAAAAGTGCCTCCGTGATACCGGCTGTGCCACCGAAGTTTCCGTCTATCTGGAAAGGCGGGTGCATATCGAACATATTCTCGCTTGTGGAATTTGAAAGAAGTGCTATAACATTTTCGTACACTTTTTCGCCGTCAAAAAGTCTTGCCCAGTGGTTTATTATCCATGCCCTTGACCAGCCTGTGTGTCCGCCACCGTGTGAAAGACGTCTTTCAAGGGTAGTCCTTGCGGCTTTGGCAAGCTCAGGGGTCTTTCGCATTGTTATGATGTCAGCAGGATAGAGTGCGAAAAGCTGTGAGATGTGCCTGTGACCAGGCTCTACCTCGTCATAGTCCTCTGCCCATTCCATTATCTGACCGTATTTGCCTATCTCAGGTGCAGGAAGTCTGTCTCTGGCTTCAAGGACTTTCTTTCTGAAACCTCCGTCAGTTTCAAGTATTTTTGAAGCTTCCGCAACGGCAGTGAAAAGCTCATAGATTATCTGGCTGTCCATAGACGGACCTATGCAGATAGAGCCTTTTGAGCCTGAAGCTGTGAGATAGGTATTCTCAGGGGAAACTGACGGGCAGGTAACAAGTCTGCCTTTTTTGTCCTCGATAAGGAAGTCGAGGAAAAATTCTGCCGCTTCTTTCAGGGTGTCATATTTCTCGCTGAGAAACTCTCTGTCCTGAACATAGAGATAATGCTCCCATATGTGCAGGCAGAGCCATGCCGCACCCATTGGCCATTGTGTTCCGGGTATCCACAAGTCCTGCGGTGCGGTGTCGCCCCATATGTCGGTGTTATGGTGACAGACAAAGCCACGGCAGCCATACATATTCCTTGCGGTCTTTCTGCCGTTTGGACGGAGCTTCTCGATATGGTCGATAAGAGGCATATGAAGCTCTGAGAGATTACAGTTCTCTGCACACCAATAGTTCATTTCGGTATTGATATTGATAGTGAATTTACAGCCCCAAGCAGGCCACATATCCTTGTTCCAAATGCCTTGGAGATTTGTAGGCAGGGTCTTTTCTCGGCTGGCTGCAATAAGAAGATATCTGCCGAAATTGTGATACATTTCAATAAGCTTGTTGTCGGGATCGCCCTCTTTCACAAGTGCAAGTCTTTCGTCTGTAGGCAGGGTGGAATTACCTGAGCTGTTGTCGCAAAGGGAGATATTCGCACGGTCATAGTATGACTTGTAGTCTGCGATATGGTCAGCTTTAAGCTGTGCATAGGTTTTTTCCTCGGCTCTTTCAACGTCAAAGACAGCCTGTCCCTTGTAATCTTCACAGCGGTAGCTTGTCTGTGCGCCAAGGAGGATAGTCACCTCGTCGCAGTCCTCACAGGTTATGAAGCTTCCATATGGGTAGACCTTTCCGCCCTTGTGGAGTACCTTTATATAAGCGGCAAAGTTTATGCCGTCCTCTGAGCCACATCCACCGTAAAAGAGGATATCGTTGTCATGAACGGGCGAGTTATCATCAAAATAATCATCTCTGCCGTCAATGCGTACACGGACGCTTATCGCTTTTTTCTCGGAAGCCGTTATGTGCATAACAAGCACCTGATCGGGCTGTGAGATAAACACTTCTCTTGTGTAGTCAACGCCGTTTATGGCATATTCTGTGGTGCAGACAGCGGTGTTAAGGTCAAGGCTTCTGCTCTTGAAGTCACATTCGCTCTCTTTATAATGTATAACGTTCATGTCGCCAAGTGGCATATAGTGCCTTTGATTTACAGGCGTGCCACAGAAAGCGCCATAGATTATTTTTTCAGCCTCGTTTATTTTCTCCTCAAAAAGCAGTTTTCTCACTTTTTCGAGATTAGGCAGTGCGGACTTATTATTTCTTTCACGGAAGCCGCCCGACCAGACGGAGTCCTCATTGAGCTGAATCCTCTCTTCAAGTGGCTGAGAGAACACCATTGCGCCTATCCTGCCGTTTCCAAGGGGCAGTGCTTTGTTCCAATCGTCTGCAGGGGTCTTATACCAAAGAAGTGCGGAAGTATCCATAGCTAATCCTTTCGTTATCTGTATATATCTGTATTTTAATATGGTTGTAGGTTACAATCCCTTATATTATAGCATATTTTGTTTGGGTTGACAAGGGGGGAGGGGGTGTGCTTGTGAGGCATTCGGAAAATGTTGACATGAAAGAGAGTTTGTGATACAATAAAGGTATATAACAAAAGGGGGAGAGCATATGGCTATAGATAAGGCAGATTGGCATTGGGACGATACTGAAAAGCTGTATAGGAAAACAAATAATGTTGAGGGCAAGCTCACGGAGGAACAGCAGGAAGAAATATGGCTGTTGGCGTCAAATCATATAGGATTATTTTTAAGGTGGCTTATTGACAGGGGTTTTAACGAGCTTATTGATGAAAGTGACGAGGAATCCTGTGTGCAGGTCCGTGAGGGCAAAATGAGCGGTGCGGAATATCTTATGCACATATTGGACGGTGCATTTTGTGAGAATGATATAAAACCCAATGTCCGTGACTTTGCGGTAAATTATTACGATAAGCAGTATTTTAATGATTATGGTAAGACTTGTCCTGCTAAAGATCTGTGTGTGCCGTGCTATAGCTTTATATCAGGTGACGATGACTACAACGCCTTGAGACCTCTTATAGACGAAGCATACGAAGAATATTGTCGTGAGAAATAACAAAACCAGTGTAAGCCCACAGCAGGCTTTCACTGGTTTTGTTTATCATTTATAAAAAGTTTAACAATATTTTATACGCTGTTTTTATGTGCGAATTTTTTCTGCAATGTTCTGAAAAGCGTCAAAAATCTCTTCTCCCGAACGTCCCAAGGCTCTTATGGCTATGCCACGTTCCGTGTGAGTGGCACAAAGCTGTGCGCTGTCAGGGTCGCCTGTGTAGTCGGCTTGGTAAATGCTTTCCAGCATTGTCTTGTCAGGGGTGTAGATATACATAAATCCCGTGTGGGTGAAGCTCTCGAAAAAGCCTTTTTGCCGTATGGGCAGTGCGGCGGGGTCGATAAGAGTGTTGTCGATAAAATCCGCCCTGCCGTCAATTGCTATCTCGGTGCGTGAGCGAAAGCGCTTCAAGCCAAACTCCTCCCCCATTGCAGTTCTGCCACAGCAGTATATCTCAGAGAAAATAAGCTCAGAGCTTTCTGTGATGTTCACCTTGCCCATAGAGATATGCTCACAGCCTGTGAAAGTCATAATAGGGTGGGGCATATAGCAAAGCCTTGCGTTTTTGCGCACAACAAGCTTTATGCTCTGTTTTGATACGCCGCCGTTTGTGTTGAAAAGCTTTTGATAGCCCTGATCTGTGAAAATGACCTTGCAGTTTTCCCCCACAAAAAGCTTTATCTCGTTTTTGTCACCTGCCAATACTCCTGCTGAGCCACACATTGAGATATATTTCGCCCAGCCTTTTTGGTCATAAAATGGTGAATACACCTTGAAAGGGGGAGCGAAATATAAGTCCTCAGTAACGTTTTTTTGTCCGTCAAAGGCTGTTGACAGGCTTAGTCTGCCGTTCATTTCAGATCCTCAAAAAGCACTGATTTTTTTATCCAGTCTATGACCTGAGAAACGCCCTCACGGCTCATGAGATTTGTGAAAAGAAACGGTCTGTCGCCCCTCATGCGCTTTGAGTCGGAAGCCATTACTTCAAGGGAAGCTCCAACAAGTGGCGCAAGGTCTGTCTTGTTGATAACAAGCAGGTCGGAACGTGTCACGCCAGGGCCGCCTTTTCTTGGTATCTTTTCACCCTGTGCAACGTCGATAACATAGATAGAAGCGTCTGCAAGGTCAGGGGAGAACGTGGCGGAAAGATTGTCGCCGCCGCTTTCAATGAAAACTATCTGCGTGTCAGGGTGCTTTTTCACCATTTCGTCAACGGCTTCCAGGTTCATTGAGCAGTCTTCTCTTATGGCAGTGTGAGGACAGCCGCCTGTTTCAACACCAACTATCCTGTCAGCAGGCAGGCATGAGTTTTTTGTAAGAAATTCTGCGTCCTCTTTGGTGTAGATATCGTTTGTTACAACGCATATGGAATATTCTTTTGACATTTCTCTTGTAAGGCGTTCGATAAGTGCGGTTTTTCCCGATCCCACAGGTCCGCCTACGCCTATTTTTACATAGCTCATTTTTGGTACTCCTTATTATATTATATAAATCATAGCTTATGACATATACTGTCTTGAATACAGCCGCTCGTGCTGCATTGCACGCAGGTCAAAGCCTGCGCCGCTTATGCCGATATCGTTTATATCAGTGAAAAGGGCTTCTTCTGAAGCGGAGGATATAAGCTCAAAGCTCTCTCCGAGAATTTTCTGCCCTGCAAGCTGACTAAGAGGTACAAGCTTCACGCAGTTTGTGACTATGGCGGAGCATATGGAATAGCCGTATACCGCAAGCCCCTCTGAAAGCCCGATGCCATTGTCACGCATATAAAGTCCATAGGCGATGCACTGATGACCTTTGCATATGCCTTGCTCAGTCAGGCTTTTATAAAGCCCTGTGAAGCTTTCCCGATCATTGTTGCATATTTTGAAAAAACGCCTTGTGACCTTTTCTGAGCCGCTTCGTATCTCAAATGGTGTTTTCACCGCAGAGTATATCTCATCAAGACGGCAAAGTTCCTTTTCGTCTGCATTGTATGCCGCTGCCGCCGCACCAAGCTCATTGTAGGGCAGCACTGAGATGTAAGAATGGAGATATTCTTCAAGCCCTTTTGGCGAAGTGATGATATCATGCTGAACGTAGGTTTCAAGCCCGTTTGAAAGCGTGAACGCACCCACTGGGAAAAGGCTGTCGCATATTTGCAGAATGTGCATAAGTCCTGCGGTATCGGTCATTTTTTATCAGCTCCGTTTAGTGTGAATGTTCGTGGTGATGATGTTCCCCATGCTCGTGGGAGTGGCTGTGTGAGTGTCCGTGAGCTTTGCAGACGATAAAATCGTCAAATCTGCCTATGATGTTCTCGCACTCAAAGCCGAGGTTTTTCAGGTGCTTTTCTGTAGGCTCGTCATGTGGGATAAGCACGTTGTCTTCAGATATTTTAAGTGACAAATGCCTGTTGCCTATCTCAAAGCAAAGCCTGCCCATTTCCTGCATAGTGTGAACGTTTATCTTGATAAGAGGACATCTTGTGAGCTTCACTGCTACGCAAAGCTTATCGTCAAGATAGATGATATCCCCGTCCTTTAGGTTTTCGTCAATGGCAATGCCTATGTCACGTCCTCCTGCGGTGGTTTTTCTTATGCGCTTTTTCTCGGCTTCAAACCAATCAAGCTCAACTGTGTCTACTTCTACAGAGGGGGTGCTTTCAGAAAGATTGCCTAATATTTTTTCTGCTATCATTTTTGTTTCCTCGCTTTAGAACATAAAGTAACGCTGTGCCAATGCAAGCTCGTCAAAAGGCTCGCAGGTAATAACTTCGCCGTCAACTGTGACAGTGTAGGTCTCAGGGTCTACTCTTATATCACCGCAGACGTTGTTGTATACCATATCAGCCTTTGAGATGTTTCGGCAGTTTTTCACAGGAAGCACCTGCCTTTTAAGACAAAGCTTCTCTTTTATGCCGTCCTCGTAGGCGTATTTTGATACGAACGTGATACAGGTGCTTGAAAGGGCAAGCCCGTGACCACCGAACATTTCTGTGTAACACACAGGCTGAGGGGTAGGGATAGAAGCGTTTGCGTCGCCCATTTTTGATGCGAAAATAAATCCGCCCTTTATTATCATGTCAGGCTTTGCACCGAAAAATGCAGGATTCCAAAGAACAAGGTCTGCCACCTTGCCAACTTCCACTGAGCCCACATATTCTGATACGCCGTGGGTTATAGCAGGGTTGATAGTGTATTTTGAAATGTAGCGTTTTATTCTGAAATTGTCGTTTCGCTCGCTGTCCTCGGGGAGTGCGCCACGCTGTTTCTTCATTTTGTCAGCGGTCTGCCATGTTCGTGTGATAACTTCGCCTACACGTCCCATTGCCTGAGAGTCGGAACTCATCATTGAGAATATTCCCATATCGTGCAAAACGTCCTCTGCGGCAATAGTTTCAGGACGTATCCTTGAATCCGCAAAAGCAATGTCCTCCGGTACGTTTTTGTCAAGGTGATGACACACCATGAGCATATCAAGATGTTCGTCAAGAGTGTTTGCGGTGTAAGGCATTGTAGGGTTCGTTGAGGAAGGGAGAACATTCGGGAACGCCGCCGCTCTGATAATGTCAGGAGCGTGTCCGCCGCCTGCACCCTCTGTGTGATAAGTGTGGATAGTCCTGCCCTTGAAAGCATTGACGGTATCTTCAACAAATCCGCCCTCGTTAAGAGTGTCGGTGTGGATAGCCGCCTGAACGTCATACATATCCGCAACAGTAAGTGCGTGGTCGATAACGTCAGGGGTAGAGCCCCAGTCCTCGTGTATCTTCAAGCCTATACAGCCTGCCTTTATCTGCTCCTCAAGAGTTGTGATGTCGCTTGAATTTCCCTTGCAAAGATAGCCGAAATTCATTGGCAGGTCTTCTGAGGCTTCCAACATTCTGTGGATATTGAACTCGCCAGGTGTACAGGTGGTGGCATTGGTGCCGTCGGCAGGACCTGTACCACCGCCTATCATGGTGGTGATTCCGCTGTAAAGGGCTGTTCTCACCTGAGTTGGAGAGATAAAATGAATGTGCGTGTCAAGTCCGCCAGCGGTGAGGATAAGTCCCTCGCCTGCGATAGCTTCCGTGGAAGCGCCTATTATCATGTTTTTGTCAACGCCATTCATGATGTCAGGGTTGCCTGCTTTGCCTATTCCTGCTATCCTGCCGTCCTTTATGCCAACGTCAGCCTTTATGATGCCTGTGCTGTCGATGATAAGAGCGTTTGTGATAACAGTGTCAAGGCACTCCTTGTCAGTGGCTTTGCAGGATTGCCCCATGCCGTCACGGAGAGATTTTCCTCCACCGAACTTTGCTTCATCGCCATGAACTGTCAAATCTTTTTCCACTTCTGCAATAAGAGAAGTGTCGCCTAAGCGCACCCTGTCGCCAACTGTCGGGCCATACATATCGCAGTAAGCTTTTCTCGATATTTCGATCATTTCCTACACCCCCTTGAAGCCAAGCTTTTTAGCCTTTTCAAAGGCTGCCTGCTTGATGTTTTCGTCGTCCATTTTTCCGTTTACAAGACCATTCAGACCATAGCCTATGCGGTCGCCGCCGATAGGTATAAGACGGACGGTCTTTTTCTCTCCCGGCTCAAATCTTACCGCTGTGCCTGCGGGAATATCAAGTCGCATACCATAAGCCGCCTTGCGGTCAAACTCCAAAGCCTTGTTTACCTCAAAAAAGTGGAAGTGGGAGCCTGTCTGGATAGGTCTGTCCCCTGTGTTTGAAACTGTAAGCTCAATGCTTTCTGTTCCCTCGTTGAGCTTGACAGTGCCTTCCTCAACGATAAATTCCCCTGGGTGAAGCTTGCTTGCACCCTTGATAGGGTTGTGTACTGTCACAAGCTTTGTGCCGTCGGGCATTGTGGATTCTATTTGTATTTCGCGTATCATTTCAGGAACGCCGTCCATAACGTCATCAGCAGTAAGAAGCTTTGTGCCGTATTGCATAAGTTCAGCGGCTGACGCTCCTGCTCTTGCTTTTTCCATTACTTCCATGCTTATGTATGCCACAGCTTCAGGGTAGTTTAGCTTTAATCCCTGTGCCTTTCGGTCACGGGCAAGCATGCCCGCATAATGGAGCATAAGCTTATCCTGCTCTCTTGGAACAAGTCGCATTATTATTCCTCCTATTTATATAGTATAGTGTATCTACTGCTTTTTCTCTGTAAGGGCTTTTCTTACTACTCCCTCAGGGTCGCTTATGAGCATAGTGCCGAGCCATACGACGGTGCCGAGTGCAACAACGCAGATTCCTAAAAAGCTGTCGTTTATCATGTCTGCGGTGGCAGGGGTGAAATATCCTGCGCCCTGCTCTTTGTATTCAAAAAGTGCGTCCACGAGCCACATTATAGATGCGCCCCAGTACATATAGCACATCAGCCCCACTTTAAGCTTTCTGGCTTTTGGTGATGTGTACCATACTATGGTAATGATAACGGCTGCTATGAGTGTGATAAGAAGCGTCATACGGCGTCACCGCCCAGCTTTGCAGTCTCTTTTGGCTTACGTTTCAGTATCTTGTCAGACACCACAGTCATCACAGCCCATACCGCTGTCACAAGAACAGCCATTGATGTTCCGACAGTCGCCATTTCGTGGAATGCTACTGCCATTTCCGAAGGGTCGTTAGCCGCTGTCAGGAATGGGAAGAACGGAGATATCTCGCCATGCCACAGATGCTCAAATGCCAAAAGTCCTGAGCCGCCCCACAGAAAGCCTGAGAGCCTTGTTATCTTTTTAGAAAGAGGAAGCTTGTCCTCCGAAAGAGCTTTGACCTTTGTCTGCTCCTCTGCCTTTGCCTCGTGAGACTTTACTGCCTTTGCCACAATAGTTGTAACGATCGCTTCTGTTGCTGGTACTAAAAAACAAGCCATAATAAAACTTCCTTTCAAAATTGTTTTCTGAGTTTAACATAGTGATAATAAAAAAACAACGCCCTTATAAACCGACAGGCATTGCCGTATCGGTTATAAGAGCGTCATTGCTTTGATTATCAGTATAGCACAGAGCTTTTTATTTGGCAATAGTGTTAATGAAAAATTCTTATTTTATTCAGCTTTGAATAAAAAATAGATATGAACAAAATGAAAGTCTGACACCTGAATGTTGCATTATTGTCATTTGTAGATTTGTACAAAGAAACTATTCAAAAATGAATAGTTGTGACTTTGATATGGACGAAATGGCGTAAATGCGCTATATGAGTGATAACAAAACTTATTCCAAAGTGAATAATTTTCAGAAAAATTGAAAATTAGCTCTTGACAACTTGCAGGAATGGTGATATAATTCTGCACATAGAGCAATTCAGAAATGACTTGAACGGTCATGCGGATATGTTTCTCAGTGATTTTGAAAGGAAAGTGACCTCAAATGATCAACAACAATTGTCAGCCACCGAGTGCCTCAGGCTCTCCTCGTTTTTGTAATATGGGTAATTTCATGAGGCTTCCTCACGCGACCTCAGCAGAGGGATTGGATTTCGCTATCGTTGGTATACCGTTCGATACCGCCGCTTCTTTCAGAGCAGGCGCAAGATTTGGTCCTAACGGTGTAAGAAACATCTCGGCAATGATAAAGCCTAACAATGTTGCAATGGGCGTCAACATTATGGATTCACTCAAGGGCGCAGACCTTGGCGACGTTCCTGTAATTCCTGACTATATCCATGAAACATATGCGGCTATCGAGCAGACCTTGGACGGTGTTCTTGAATGCGGTGCAGTTCCAATAAGCATTGGCGGCGACCACGCTATCACCCTTGGCGAACTCAGAGCTATCGCAAAGAAGCATGGAAAGGTAAGCCTTGTGCATTTCGATTCACACCTTGACCTGTGCGATACGGTTTTCGGTCAGAAATACAATCACGGCACACCATTCAGAAGAGCAATGGAGGAAGGTCTTATTGATCCTGAGAAGTCGGTTCAGATCGGCATGAGAGGTTCTCTTTACGATCCTGACGATTTCAAGATCGCCGCAGACCTTGGCTTCACGGTTATCCCAGGTGACAAGCTCCACACATATTCTCCTGAAGATCTTCTCAAGGTCATCAAGGAAAAGGTTGGCGACAATAAGGTGTTCCTTACATTCGATATCGACTTTGTTGACCCGGCTTATGCACCAGGTACAGGTACTCCTGAAGTGGGCGGATTTACTTCCTTTGAAACACTTCAATATATAAGAGCACTGAAAGATTTGAACTTCACAGGCTTTGATGTAGTAGAAGTTGCTCCTCCATATGACCACTCAGAGATAACAGCTTATATGGGCGCAAATATCATTTTTGAGTTCATGTCTATCCTTGCTTATCAGAAGAAGATCGGCAAGAGAAAATAAAGATAGAAAAATAATTCGCCTTCCAATAAATATAATATCAAACGCAACGGAGCGTTGACAGCGGCACTAGGGTGTCTGGCTTGTCAGCGCTCCGAATTATTTAGAAAAGTAAGTGAAAGGTTGGAATCAGTTATGAAAAGCGGAAGAAGATTTGGAATGTTAAGAAAAGTTTGTGCAGTGGCAGTGGCTTCAGTACTTGCGGCAGGATGTCTTACAGCCTGCGGAAGCAGCAAGAACACAGGTCCGCTCACACTGGATCAGATCAAGGAAAACGGTAAGCTCACAGTTGCGACAGAAGCCGCTTATGAGCCTTTTGAATACATGGACGGCGATAAGATCATAGGCTACAACGCAGATCTGTTCGCTAAGATCTGCGACGATCTGGGGGTAGAGCTTGATTATATCGACCTGCCGTTCCAAGGAATACTTGCAGGACTTGAAGCAAAGAAATATGACGTTGTTGGAGCAACACTCGGCGTAACTGCTGAACGTGCA
The DNA here is from genome assembly GCF_000723465.1 of Ruminococcus bicirculans (ex Wegman et al. 2014). Lineage (GTDB taxonomy): Bacteria > Bacillota > Clostridia > Oscillospirales > Ruminococcaceae > Hominimerdicola > Hominimerdicola aceti. The sequence goes on along the minus strand of NZ_HF545616.1, from coordinate 2,074,293 downwards.
GGCAAGTACACGATGACTTATCCTATCCAGAACGGAACTACAGTTTTCGTAAAGAGAAAGGGCGATGACAGCATCAAGTCTATCGAAGATATGTCAGGCAAAAAGGTCGGCACACAGACTTCTTGCTACAATGAGGACGATACAAAGAAATTCAACGAGAAGCTAAAGTCAGAGGGCAAGGACGGCTATGCTGAACTGCTCAAATACGACTCATTCCCTGAGGCTTTTGCAGAGCTTAAGAACGGCAAGATAGACCTTGTTGCTCAGAACTATGCAAGCTGCGCCGCAGTTGTAATGAGGAATCCTGACGATTATGAGATAGTGGCTGACGATTCAGGCAAGGCTGAAATGGTCGGCACAGACACTTGGGTATCATGGGCTGTTCGTAAGGAAGACACAGAGCTTTCTGACTATATCAACTCTGAGATACACAAGTTCAAAGAGGACGGAACTCTTGCAGAGCTCCAGAAGAAATGGTTTGGTGAAGCCGTTGACCTGCCTGAGAGCGATTATATCCCTGCCGAGTAAAAAGCACCTTTGAAAGGAGGAAATGCTCCGTCGCAAACGGCGGAGCATTATATATCAATGGAGAATTTCAACATAGTATGGCATTATAAAGACCTGCTGCTGAAAGGTCTTGGCTATACAGTATTCGTATCCGTTGCAGCGATACTTATAGCGCTTTGCGTTGGTATGCTGCTTTCGGTGATGAGAATGGGCGGCGACTCGCTTCCTTCAAGAATACTGAAAAAGATAGTCGCAGTTTATATAAGCTTTGTCCGTGGCACGCCTGTGCTGGTGCAGATATACATTATATATCAGGCGCTTGCAGTAATGGGTCTGAACCTTTCAAACCTGGCGTCAGGCATAATCGCTCTTAGCCTTAACAGCGGCGGATTTATCGCAGAAATAATCCGTGGCGGACTTACGGCTGTGCCAAAAGGTCAGACGGAGGCGGCCAGAGCCTTGGGTATGAGCGAGCCAAAGATACTAATGAGGATAGTTTTCCCGCAGGTATTCAAGGTAGCTTTGCCGCAGCTAACAAGCGAGTTCATAAACGTTATAAAGGTGTCGCCGATGCTTTCTGTGTTGGCAATCGTAGAGCTTACAAGAACGGCTCAGCGTCTTGTAACGCAGACATACATAAACCTGCCTTTCTATATTGCTATCGCAGTTATGTATTTTGTTATCTGCGCAGGACTTGAAGAACTTGTAAAGCTTCAGAAGAAAAGACTTGAAAGAAGATAAGGAGGCGCAGATATATGAACGAATTTATGCACGTTGCGGAAATAGCGCTTCCGCTGCTTTTGCAGGGTCTTGGAACAACGGCGGCAATATCGGTGCTGTCTATCCTTATTGCAATGGTGTTAGGCTCGGCGGTAGGCTATATGTGCCTTTCAAAAAACAAGGCTGTTGAGCTTATCGCAAGGGCGTTTATAAAGATATTCAGATGCACCCCTTTTATGGTGCAGGTATATCTTGCGTATTACGGACTCCCTGCTCTTGGTCTGAACGTTTCAGCGTTCTCAACAGGCGTTATAATTCTTGGAATGTACACAGCGGCTTATACCGCAGTTATCCTTGAAAGCGGCGTCAGCGCTATCCCAAAGGGACAGTTTGAAGCTTCATATGCAATGGGAATGTCAAGATTTAAAACAATGGTGAGAATAATTTTCCCGCAGACTTTGAAAATAATCGTTCCGTCACTGACAGGACAGTTTGTTCAGACTGTTAAGGACTCATCTATCCTTTCTATCATCACAGTTGCAGAAATGACAATGATGACAAAAGAGGCTATCGGTATAACTTTCAGTCCTCTGATAGTTTATATCTGTGCAGGCGTTCTTTACTGGGCGCTGAACCTTGTTATCGAGTTCGCATCAAGATGTATAGAAAAGCACAACAACCGTGTTGCTATCTGACGAAAAAGGAGTGTAAAATACAATGGCTGAAAGCAGAAAGCCTGTTATATCGGTTCACGATCTGGCAAAGAATTACGGGGAGCTTAAGGTCCTCAGAAAAATAGATATGGATATTTACAAGGGCGAGGTGGTAAGCGTTATCGGCCCCAGCGGCTCTGGCAAAAGCACTTTTCTCAGATGCCTGAACTATCTCGAGGAGCTGACATCAGGCGAGATAGATATAGGCGGAGTTTCCCTGAAGGGCATCGACGAGGACAAGCACAACAAAAAACTTAACGAAAAGGCTGCAAAGGTCATAAGAAAGAACGTTGGAATGGTGTTCCAGCAGTTCAACCTTTGGCCGCACAAAACAGTGCTTGAAAACGTCATGGAGTGTCCTGTTCAGGTTAAAAAGGCTAACAAGGAAGAAACAAAGAAGAAAGCCATGGAGCTTCTTGCGAGAGTTGGAATGGACGGCAAGGCAGACGCTTATCCTACTCAGCTTTCAGGCGGTCAGCAGCAGCGTGTGGCTATTGCGAGGACCCTTGCAATGGAGCCTGAGGTCATACTCTTTGACGAGCCGACTTCCGCCCTTGACCCTGAGTTCGTTGGCGAAGTTCTGAACGTTATGAAAGACCTGGCTCAGGCAGGAATGACAATGATAGTTGTTACACACGAAATGGGCTTTGCGGCAGAGGTGGCAAACAGAGTCTGCTTTATGGACGGCGGCTATGTTATCGAGGACGGCACCCCTGAGGAAGTGTTCAAGCACCCTAAGAGCGACCGTGCAAAGCAGTTCTTCTCAAAGATACTTAATGTGTAAACTATAAAGCCGCAGAAAGGAGTGCAGACAAATGGATTATGAACAGCTAGGGCACATTCTCGAAAGTATCCACCCAGGAGTGACTATTGCCGACAGCAGCGGAGTGTTCAGATTTGTTTCAAACTCCTATCTCAGCGGCAGAAGCGTAAAAGGCTCTGACATAATAGGTAAATTCGCAGGCTCAGAGGAAATGATGAAGATGTTTTCCCCTTGCGTGACGCAAATGGTTTTTGAAAGCCACAAGCGTGTCACAACGGTGCAAAAAGGCGTTGACAATGACGAAACTTTCGTCACGGGAATACCGGTATTCAAGGACGGAGAGCTTGAGATGATAATAAGCTATTCCTCTTGGGAGATAACAGGCTTTGACGACCTGAGGGAGCGTTACAATGTTTTGCAGTATCAGAACAAAAAGCTTCTTGATGAAATAGAGCTTATGACAGGACGTGACGGTGGACAGCGTTATATCGCCCAAAGCAGCCGTTCAAGAGACGCAAGGCGGCTTGCAGGAGTTTTCTGTGACGCAGGCTGTCCGTGTTACATCTATGGTCCCACAGGAAGCGGCAAAAGCTATCTTGCTTCCACTATATACGGCAAAAAAGGAACGCTTTACACCTATGACTGCGCACCTGTCGGGGAAGAAGTCATAGAAAAGGAGCTTCTTGGAGAGGGGTCGATGATATCGCCGCTTTCGGGCATTTACGCTGTGATAATAAAGCATATAGACAGGCTGTCGCCTAGGCTTCAAAGGGCAGTCCTTGAAAAATGCGCAAAAGCAGGCATTGTGCCTGTGGGGCTTTCTGAACATTCGGTGGAGGAGCTTAAAGGTGCTGACAAGCTGTCGGAGGAGTTTATAAGCGAGTTCGAGCCTTATCAGGTACAGATGTATTCTCTTGGCGAGCGTGCGGAGGATCTTAAAAGCTTTATCGACTATTATCTCGGCTCGGCAAACAAGAAATACTCACGGAGCGTTGAGTTCACACCTCGTGCCATGGGCTGTTTGTTGGGATATGATTGGAAAGAAAATATCGACGAGGTGCATAGGACTATCGAGCGTATCGTTCTTACTACCGAGAAGAAAAAGGTGGACGTTTTCGACTTGCCTGACAGGATAACAGGCGGTTCGTCTGAGGTATTTGCACAGAATGCTTCCCTAAAGGATATGCTTGAATTTTACGAAAGCGGACTTGTGATGAGAGCCTATGAAAAATACAGAACATCTGTGGCTGTGGCTCAGAAGCTTGGCATAAGTCAGGCGACGGCGGTGCGGAAGATACACAAATATGCAGGCAGGGACGTTGAATGAATGAGCGTTTTGATGTTATCGTTACGATACTTGAACTTATCGGCACTGCGGCGTTTGCGGCAAGCGGTGCGCTGACAGCGATAAAAAGACGTTTTGACCTTTTCGGCGTTATAATAATAGGAGTGACAACGGCTGTGGGCGGTGGGATAATGCGTGATATCGTCATCGGAAGTCACCCTGTGGCGGCGTTTCGTGACCCCCTTGCAATGAGTGCGGCGGCTTTGATATCGGTGCTTGTGTTTGCAGCCTTGGCTGTAAAAGGCGACCTGGGGGGCAAGGCGTTGAAGCTTTATGATACTGCAATGCTCATGCTCGATACTATAGGGCTTGGCATTTTCACTGTTACAGGTATAACAGCGGCAATGAGGAGCGGCGTGTCAGACAACACTTTTTTGCTTGTGTTTTCGGGAGTTATAACGGGCGTTGGGGGCGGAGTTCTCAGGGATATTTTCGTGAACAAGAAGCCTGAGATATTTGTGGGCAACATTTATGCCTGCGCTTCTGCCACAGGTGCAGCGGCTTTTCTGCTTTGCTATGGCATGATGTCGTTCATGCCTGCCTGCATGGTGAGCCTTGTGGTGACGTTTTCCCTAAGGCTCATGTCGGTGAAATTCGGTTGGAATTTGCCGAAGATCCAGATAAAAGCCAGACAGGAGCGGAGGATAGCCGCCACGAAAGAAAATCTCATAAATAAAAAAGGAGCATAGACTATGAAAAAGTTTATTATTACCATAAGCCGTGAGTTCGGCTGCAACGCAAGAGAGGTCGCAAGAAAGGCGGCGGCTGAGCTTGGCGTGGAGTTTTATGACAAGGACCTTGTAGATATGGCGGCGGAGCGTGCAGGCATAAGCCGTGACTCGTTTCTTGACAGTGAGGAAATGCTTGACAAGAACGCTGACCGCCTGCTGAAGTCATTCGGTTACGGCTCATCAACTCAGTTTTATTCCGACAAGGCTGTAAAAGCGCAGGTGGATATCATCAGAGATCTTGCAAACAAGCGTGTATCCGCCATATTCTTTGGCAGATGTGCAGACTATGTTCTCAGAGAATATCCAAACCACATGAACGTTTTTCTTTATGCGCCTTTGGAAGCAAGGATAAAGCATATGTGTGAAACTTATGACCTTTCATGGCCGGAGGCTGACAAGCTCATAAAACGTGTTGACCGCCAGCGCCACAACTATTATAAATACGTCACAGGCAAAAATCGTGGTGACCGTGACAACAAACATCTTATGATCGACGTAAGCGAATACGGCACTGATCTCGCTGCCGAGATGATATGCTTCGCTGCAAGAAAGATGTTTGAGGACTAAGCTTTCTACTGATTACCAAATCTTCATTTGTGGGGTGCTTCTGCTTTGGAGCGCCCCTCTTTTCTTGTATTTGTGAATATGAACAAAATGCAGGATATAAAGTTTCTTTATTCATGCAACATTTTCTGTAAGTTGAAAAAGCAGCTTGCATTAATAAAAAGTTTATATATAAAATATAAAATGACTGATTTTTAGTATTGCAGTTGTAGTTGCTACAGGATATATCATAGGTATATCGAAAGAAAAGTTTCGCGGAGTAAATTATTTTCAAAAAGCAAAATGAAAGTTAAACAAGAAAATCCTGCAAAGCGCAGCTGTAAATATAGGAGGAATGTAAAGTGAAAAGGTTCAGATTTATAATCAAACGGCTGCTTTCAATGATAGTCATAATGTTTTTGGTATCCTTTCTGGTGTTCGTTGTTCTGAGAATGTCAGACGCAGACCCTCTCACAGTAATGATAGGAAACAATCAATCCACTCCTGAACTCAGGCAGGCTCTTACAAAAAAATATCACCTTGACGACCCTGTGCATATACAGTATCTCAGGTGGATAAAGGGAGTTCTTTCAGGCGACTTCGGCACAGACTATGTTGACGGTCAGGACGTAAAAGGTCTTATAATGTCAAGGCTTCCAATAACATTCGGACTTGTGATAATGAGTTCCGTCATAGGCTCAGTGATAGCTGTTATAATGGGAGTTGCAGCGGCGTTGAGAAAAGGCAGACCCTCAGACGCAGCAATTTCGGGACTTATGCTTGTGCTTTCAGGTGCGCCGTCATTTTTGGTAAGCATACTGATACTTATTTTCATGACAAAGTACGTTCCTGGATATTCGTTTATCGGAACATATACAAATTTCGGAGAGTTCTTACAGCGTATAACGATACCGAGCCTGATAATGGCGCTGACGTTCGTTGCGATGCTTGGACGTATCACACGAAGCAACATGATAAATCAGCTTCAATCCCCTTATATCGCAACGGCGGCTGCAAAGGGATTAAAGCAAAGCAACATAACCTACAAGCACGCTTTTCACAACGCCGTTATTCCTGTTATAACAGTTGCAGGATACATGATAGCAGGCTCTATAGGCTCGACGGTAATAGTTGAGCAGGTCTTTTCTCTTCCTGGTATAGGCGGTCTGCTCATATCGGCGATAGAGGAAAACAATTTTCCTATAGTTCAGATACTTGTGCTTTTCATGCTTGGAGCTTATCTTGTAATGAGTTTTGTTATCGACATACTTTATACCGTTCTTGATCCGAGAGTTGATCTTAAATAAGGTGGGATTTTTAATGAAGAAGAAAAATAAAGCAGGAACGTTTTTCACACCTGTTGTGGCGGTGACGGGAATATTCCTTGCGGTAATAGTTTTCGTATCGCTCTTTGCAAGCGTTATCGCACCGTATGACCCTCTTGCCACAGACGTGAATGCCATATATGCTCCAGCCTTTTCTGAGGGACACATTTTCGGAACTGACGGACTTGGCAGAGATCTTTTTTCAAGGCTTATATGCAGTGCAAGAACTTCCATTTTGAATGCCTTTCTTATAGTTGCCATAGAGGTAGTCATAGGTGTTCCTCTTGGGCTTATCTGCGGATACTACAGAGGTCCTCTTGACAGTATCGTAATGAGGGTGTGGGACGTTATAAGTGCAATACCGCCACTTCTTCTTTCCTTTATCCTTATTGCAGTAATGGGAAAGGGCATGATGACAGGTATCATCGCCATAGGCATTTCTTATATTCCTCTTACAACAAAGACCGCAAGATCAATGATAATGACAGAGAAAAAGGCGGTGTATATTGAAGCCTGCAAATCAATGGGCTTTTCAGACGCAAGGATAATTTTCGTGCATATCCTGCCGAACATCATCACACCTATGATATCGCAGTTCACACTTGATATCGGTACGGCTATCACATCAATGGCTACTCTGAGCTTTCTGGGACTTGGTGTTCAGGCTCCGAATGCCGACTGGGGAACGCTTCTCCGTGACGGCATGGGCAACCTTTATAATAGCTCGGCACTGCTTTTTATACCTGCAATATGCGTAATACTTGTAACAGTATCCATAAACCTTTTCAGCGACGGTGTTCAGAACTATCTCGACCCGTCATCAAGAAAGCTTCCGTCATTCAAGAAATACGAAAAGAAACACGGCATAAAGAAGCTTTCAGCAGTTAAGGCAAACGGGGAGGCGTAAAAGATGAAAAAAGGAAACGTTCTTGAAATAAAAGACCTTTCTGTAGACTTTATGACAGTTAGAGGTATCGTATACGCCGTTCAGGGCGTTGACCTTGAAGTGAAGCAAGGGGAGATACATGGTATCGTAGGCGAGAGCGGCTGTGGAAAAAGCGTAACATCAAAGTCGGTCATAAGGCTCCATAACGAGGAGACCACCAGATATGCAGGGGATATCTACATAAGAGATGACAGCGGCGAGAAAGATGTTCTTGCAATGAGCAAAAAGCAGCTCCGTGATTTCAGGGGCAGCACAGCCGCAATGATATTCCAAGACCCTATGACTTCCCTTGACCCTATCATGAAAGCAGGCGAGCAGATAGCAGAAATGCTAAGGGCGAAGAAAAACTTAAATCGCCGTGAAGCAAGAGAAAAGGTCATCGAGATGTTTGAAAAGATAGGCATAACACCTGCAGAGAAAAGATACGAGCAGTATCCGTTTGAAATGAGCGGAGGAATGTTACAGAGAATAATGATAGCAATGGCGCTTATATGCGAGCCGAAGCTTCTTATTGCAGATGAACCTACCACGGCGCTTGATGTTACTATCCAGGCGCAGATACTAAAGCTTATAAAAAAGCTCCAGCAGGAAAGCGGAACGTCGGTAATATTCATCACTCACAACCTTGGTGTTGTGGCTGAGATTTGCGACAGCGTAACTGTAATGTATGCAGGAAAGGCTGTTGAGACCGCAAGCGTTGTGGATATTTTCGACCACCCTGCTCACCCATACACAAAGGCGCTCCTTGAAAGCAATCCAAGAGAGAGTGACACAGAAAAAAGAATGAAAAGCATACCTGGCAGTCCTCCGCTTCTGTATGAAAAGTTCAAGGGCTGTGCCTTTGCACCAAGATGTAAGTATGCTGACGATAAATGCAGAAGCTGCGTGCCTGTTACAGAAAATGTGTCTGAGGGACACAGCACAGCTTGCTTCAAGTGGCGGGAGGTGACATCACAATGAGCAAAGAAAAAGACAGACAGCCTTTTATAAGCGTCAGAGATCTGAAAAAGTATTTCTGCCTTGACAATTACAAGCTTGCAAAGGCAAAGACGAGATATATCCACGCCGTTGATGATGTTAGCTTTGATATCTACAAAGGCGAGATATTCGGCATAATAGGCGAGAGCGGCTCGGGCAAATCAACCATAGGAAGATGCGTTCTGAAGCTTATCGACGTTGATTCAGGCGAGATATATTTTGACGGCAAAAACATAACTCATGTGAGCCGAAAGGAACAGCAGGAACTGCGTTCAAGAATGCAAATGGTCTTTCAAAACCCTCTTGCTTCCTTTGACCCGAAAAAGACTATACGCTTTAGCCTTGAAGAATCTGCAAAGGTGCATAAGATAAAGCCTGAGGTCTACAAGGCTAGGATAAAACAGCTTATGGAGTATATAGCGCTTCCGGAGGACTTGCTCACAAGATATCCTAAAGACCTTTCGGGCGGTCAGCTCCAAAGGCTTGCAATAGCAAGGGCGCTTATGCTGGAGCCTGATTTCATTCTTGCAGACGAGCCTGTTTCGGCACTTGACGTTTCTGTGCAGGCGCAGATATTGAATCTTATGCTCGACCTGAAAGAGGATAAAGGGCAGACGATACTTTTTATCTCCCATGATTTGAACGTTGTCCGTCACGTTTGCGACAGGATAGCGGTGGTATATCTGGGAGCGGTAATGGAAATGGGTACGGTGGAGCAGGTATATAACAGCGTTGCTCACCCTTATACTCAGGCACTTATTTCAGCAAAGCCAAAGGAACACCCTCTTGAAAATAAGAAGCATATCCTGCTGGAGGGAGATATACCGAACGCAGTGGATATCCCCGAGGGCTGTCGCTTTGCAGGCAGGTGCAGATATTTCAAAGAGGGCTTGTGCGACAACCGCACGCCAAAGCTCAAAGACATTGGAAACGGGCATTACGTTGCCTGTCATTTCCCGCTAGGCATTGACCGCAGCAAGACTGCTTCGGATATGTAATAAATCTTTTGAAGAAAGGAAAGTTATCATGAAAAAATTCTCACGCAAGATCGCGGCCGCTGCTGCATTGGCAATAACAGTTTCAAGCTGTATGACAGGCTGCTTCAACAACACAGGTTCCGGTTCAGGCTCAGGTTCTTCAGGAGGAAATTCAGAGACAGTTCTCAGAGTAGGCTATACTCAGGAGCCGTCATCATTTGACCCTGCCGACTTCACTATCGTGGCAGCAACTCTCACAGGTTATGACTGCTATGACACGCTTCTTAACTTCTCACATGACGGCACAAAAGTTGAACCTGCCCTTGCAGAATCTTGGGAGCAGGTTGACGATACTACATACACATACAAGATAAGACAGGGAGTAAAGTTCTCAGACGGCAATGAAATGACAATGGACGATGTGCTTTATTCTCTTAACAGAGTAACAGAAGACAACTATTATATGAGCTATCTTTTTGCAAACGTTGACAGCTTTGAAGCCGACAACGATACTTGGACGCTGACAGTTCATCTTAAGCAGCCTGACTCATCATGGCAGTATGTTCCTGCAACATCAGCCTGCACTATAGTCGAGAAGTCTGTAACAGAGGAGCAAGGCGACAAGTACGGCACTGCTGACGGAAAGACTGTCGGCACAGGTCCTTACAAGCTTTCTTCATGGTCATCAGGAAGCGAGATAGTTCTTGAAAAGAACGAAAACTGGTGGGGCGACCCTGATACTCTCGATATCGACAAGGTAGAATATTACGTTATCGAGGACGAAAGCGCATTAGCACTTGCGGCAAAGGGCGGACAGATAGACTTTGTCGAGGGTATGTCAAACAGCGTTATGTCTGTATATCAGAGCTGTCAGAACTTCAATATCCTCTCATGCGAGGGAACGACTTCAAACTATATCGCATTCAACACAGCTTCAAAGCCTTTTGATGACGAGTGGGCAAGAAAGGCTGTTGCATATTGTATCGACCGTTCCCAGATAACAACAACTATCGGCGGTGATTATGCAAAGCAGTCGGCTGTTGTTCCAATGAGCGAATCCATGATGTATATGGATAAGGATAAGTGGGATTCAACTATCGCCGAAAGCGATGTTTATACTCAGGATTATGACAAGGTAAAGGAATGTCTTGCAAAGTCAAAGTATCCTGACGGCTTTGAGTTTGATTTCTATACGACTTCACAGACGCAGAAGCAGGCTGAGCTTCTCAAGTCAATGGTAGACGCAAGTGGCGCTATCACAATGAATCTTGTGGAAGTGCCTGACAGCGATATCTTCAGCTATATGTTCGGCTACAAGACAAAGGATAACGGCGAGAGATATTACAACGCAGTCGGCACATACATGATGTCAGACTTCCTTGACCCTATGGGAATGTTAAAGACATTATATGCAGGCTCTAACGCTTGCGAGGGCGGAACGAATGAAACACTTTGGACAAGCACAGAAGCAGACGGACTTCTTGATAAAGTGGCTCAGACAACAGACGACGCTGAGAAAATGGGTTACTATACTGACGCATATAAGATATTTGCTGATGAGTGCCCTTACCTTGGACTTTACACATCATCTGATGTTTACGCAGTAAGCGACAAGTTCACATATGACCCAAGCCCGATGTTCTGGTATAACTTCAGTTATGCAGACGTTCATGTCGCAAAATAAGAAATAATATGAAAAAGGAAGTGCGATAATGTATTCATCTCTGGATACCGTGTGGGTTCTTCTCTGCACAGCTTTGATATTCTTTATGCAGGCAGGCTTTGCAATGCTGGAAACAGGCTTCACCAGAGCAAAAAATGCAGGCAACATAATAATGAAAAACCTTATGGATTACTGCATAGGCTCTGTTCTTTTCTGGGTTATCGGCTTCAGCTTTTTGTATGGCGACTCCATAGGAGGATTTATCGGAACGCCAAGCCTGTTCGCAGCAGGAAAGTTTGCAGCCGCAGGAGATCTGCCTAAGCGAGTGTTCCTTATGTTCGCAACTGTCTTTTGTTCAACTGCCACGACTATAGTTTCAGGAGCAATGGCAGGCAGAACAAAGTTCAAGGCTTATCTTACATATTCGGCTGTTATGAGCGGAATAGTTTATCCTATAACAGGTCACTGGATATGGAACAGTGCAGGCTGGCTCAAAAGTATAGGCTTTCACGATTTCGCAGGCGGAACTGCCGTTCACGTTGTTGGCGGAACTACTGCACTTATAGGTGCGCTGCTTGTGGGAGCAAGGATAGGCAAGTTTGATAAAAACGGCAAGGCGAGAGCCATACCGGGACATAATCTCACTATCGGAGCTTTGGGCATATTCATTTTGTGGATAGGCTGGTTCGGATTTAACGGTGGCTCGCTTCTCACCGCTCAGGGCGGCAATGCGGCGGCAAAGCTTGGGGATATCTTCTTTAACACAAACATATCTGCGGCGGCTTGCGCAATAGCTGCAATGTTCATCACATGGGTGCGCTACGGCAAGCCTGACGTGACAATGACCCTTAACGGAGCACTTGCAGGACTTGTGGCTTCAACCGCAGGCTGTGACACAGTTTCGGCAGGAGGAGCATTCTTTATCGGCATAACAGCAGGCTTTGTAATGGTGTTTGGTGTTGAGCTTATAACAAAGCTAAAGGCTGACGACCCTGTGGGTGCGGTAAGTGTTCACGGTTTGTGTGGAGCATGGGGAACGCTTATGACGGGCGTTTTCGCAAAGAAAAGCGGTCTTATATATTCAGGAAGCCCGAAGGATCTGCTTATACAGCTTGCAGGCGTGCTTTCAGTGGCGGCATGGACAGCGCTTATTATGGTGATAGTGTTCACAGTGATAAAGAAAACAATGGGTCTGAGAGTTAGCGAGAACACAGAGATAGTTGGCCTTGACAAGTGCGAGCATGGACTTTCAAGCAGCTATGCGGATCTTCTCAACACTGCTCAGTTCATCACCGCTGCCGCTGACGAGCCTTCAAAGGTGAGGGCTATAGACGAAGCCTCAGAGCTTAACGCTTCTGACTACAAGGCGGACGGAAAGATGCACAAGGTGGTCGTTCTTATGAACGTCGCAAAGTTCGAGTTGCTGAAAAATGCTTTGGATAAGCTTGATATAACAGGTATGACAGTTACGCAGGTGAGCGGCTGTGGAATACAAAAAGGAAGCACTGAGCTTTACAGAGGCTCTGAGCTTGAATCAAGGCTTCTGCCTAAGATAAAGGTGGAGATAGTTATAAGCACTGTTCCTCTTGGACTTCTTATCGACACTATCAGAAAGGTGCTTTATACGGGCAAGATAGGCGACGGAAAGATATTTGTTTATGACGTTGCAAACGTTGTGAAGATAAGAACAGGTGCAGAGGACGAGCAGGCTCTTGAATAAGCTGCCATAATAATTGGAATGGGGGACAAGATATGACTGATGATATGAAATACACTGTGTTTTATACAGACGAAAACGGACAGCTTGTCCCGAATGGGGAAAAGCTTCTGAGCATAACCGAGATAGCAAAGTATCGAAACATACCTACCGAACGGCTTAGATATTACGATAAGATAGGGCTTTTAAGACCTGACTATGTTGACAAGCTCACAGGGCGGAGGTTTTATTCGGCACAGCAGTGTGAAAAGCTTGGCACTATAAAAGAGCTTCGCAGGCTGAACTTATCACTGAAAGAAATAGAGGACTATTTCAGCGACAGAAACCTTGAAAAGTCCGAGCGTGTTCTCAGACAGCGTTATGAGCTTTTACAGCAGGAGATAGCGGATAAGCTTGAAATAAGCCGTGTGCTGAAAGAAAAGCTTAAATTTATCAGAGAACTTAACAACACAGATTTCAAGCTTGATGACCCTGTTATAAAGGAGCTTCCTGAACGATATGCCCTCAAAGGGGAGAGCAATAAGTTCAGAACGAATCTCACTGGTATAGAGTTTATGAAGCTTGAGGAGGCTATAGGCGGAACTTCACCTGTGCTTGCCACTGATAAGGTGGCAATGACCATAAAAAACTCAGTTGACCCTGACGATATGGACTCCGAGGTCTGCCCTATGGTGTTCTGCTCGGCAGATCAGGCTGACAAGGAAAGCTTCACAACAGTGGCAGGAGGAAAATACGTTTGCGCTTTTCACAGGAATTGCTACAGCTATTTCGGTGAGCTTATAATGAAAATGCGCTGTCTTGCACAGGAGCATGGCTACACCCTTGGAAGCGTCGGAGTGATGATATACCGTATAGACATAACACTTACGGACAACAGTGATGAAACTATAGCGGAGCTTCAGTTTCCGCTTATAAAAGAAAGCAGGGAGAAATAATCATGATAGACAGAAATGAACTGCACGCCATGAAAACGGCGGCAAGATTTGATGAATTTGGCAACACAAGATTTCCTACAATGGCAAAGAGAGCCGTTGAGCTTGGATTAGAGCCTGCGGACAGCATTAAAAGCGAGGGCATGAGCTGTTTTGCAAGAACAAATCTCGGCCCTACATACACAAGCCACGAAACTTTTCTCAGAAGCCCTTTCTGCGAGGATATCCATAAGGTGTCGGAATATGACGTTGCAGTGGTGGGTATCCCATATGACAGCGGTGCGTCAAACCGCTCAGGCACAAGACTTGGCCCTGCCGGCATAAGACACGCTTCTTCGCAGATATCCCCTTTCAACCCTGACTATGGCGTTGACCTATACGAAAACATAAAGCTTTGCGACGCAGGAGATATCTACACACTTCCTGCAAATGCCGAAAAGACTTTCGACCAGATAACAAAGGGCATAGGCTATATATTCTCTCAGGGGGTAACGCCTATCGTTCTTGGGGGCGACCACTCTACCACTTTCCCTACGCTCAGGGGCATTTCAAAGTATATCGACGGCAATATCGGCGTTATCCATATCGACCGCCACAGCGATTGCGACGCTATCCAAATGGACGAAAAAATGCACGGCACAGAATGGTATCATTCCACTCACCTGCCTAACCTCAGCGCAAAAAATCTTGTGCAGATAGGCATAGGCGGAAACTGCTGCAAGTCATGGTCAAAATTCACCCGTGACAGCGGCTGTACTGCGATCTCAATGGAGGATATAGACAAGTATGGTATCGACAAGGTGGCAGAGCTTGCCCTCGATATCGCATGGAAGGGCTGTAAGGCAGTGTATGTGAGCCTTGATATAGACGTTCTGGAAGCTGCTTTCTGCCCGGGTACTGGCACACCTGATTTTGGCGGTATGCTCCCGAGAGAGCTTTTAAGGCTTCTCAAGCTCGTGACAGCTCCCGGTATCTGTGGAATGGACGTTGTGGAGGTATCTCCTCCGTTTGATGTGAGCGAGATAACTTCACTTGCGGCGTCAAGATGTATAATCAATGTGCTTTGCAATCTTGCGCTGAACAAGTCGCTATATAAACACTGATAATATTTGTATCTGAAAGAGGCAGCTTATGAATGATCGGCAGCTAAAGGAACTTATACTGGCGGCTAAGGGTAAGCTGCCTTTTGATATTTATTTTTACAACGCAAGAATAGTTGACGTTTACAGAGAACGGATAATAGACAGCGGCTCGGTGGGGATAAAAAACGGCATTATCGCCGCAGTTTGCCCTGACTTTGAGCCTGGAGCAACAGAGTTTATTGATTGCAGAGGGATGTATCTTGCGCCTTCTTTTATCGACGCTCATATGCACATAGAGTCCTCAAAGCTCACGCCTTTTGCATACTGCGAGGGCGCAGTGCCGCACGGAACGGGCTGTGTATTCTTTGACCCTATGCAGATGTCCAATACTCTTGGTCTTAAGGGCATAAAAGCTATATGCGAAATGCTTGGAGAAATGCCCATAGAAAGCTTTTTGCAGCTTTCTTCGCAGTATCTTTCCACCCTGAAAACGCAAGATGATATCACCAATGTTATCAAAGAGTGCAGGGCGAAAACTGTGGGTGAGATAAGCGGTGCTGTGGTCGGGAATGAGGAGATAATAAAGCTTCTCGGTGCGGCAAAAAGGGCAGGTGTAAAGGTGAATGGTCACTGTCCGTCAATGGGATTTCGTGACGTTCAGCAGGCGGCTTGCGCCGGGCTTTGTGACGACCATGAGTGCGAAAGCATAAGCGACCTTGAGCAGCGGCTGGCCTGCGGAATGGCGGTGTTGGTAAGAGAGGGAACTATAGAGCCGAACTGCCGCACTCTTTGCGAGGGGATAGTAAAAAATCATATCCCTACGGACGATATAATATTCTGCACTGATGACAAGTCTGCGGAGGATATAAAGGAAAACGGCTGTATAGATAATGCTCTGCGCATTGCAGTGAAATGCGGTATTTCCCCTGTGTCAGCAATAAAAATGGCTACTCTCAACGTCGCAAGGCACTATGGTGTTGACGATATCATAGGCTCGGTCGCTCCCTCAAGAAAGGCGAATTTTCTGCTTATGGATAGCCTTGAAAATATGACAGTGAAAAAGGTCTATCACCAGGGCAGGCTTGTGGCTGAAAACGGCGAGTTTCTTTGCAGGCATGAGTTTGACATAACTTGCTATCCTGAGCTTAAAAACACTGTGATATTGCCCAGAGGGCTTGACAGCCATTCTTTTGAGATAAAAGCAGGCTTTGAGAGGGGCTATGTTACTGCAAATGCAATTGAAATGCCCGAGGGTGGCATAGTCACAAGGCTTGTAAAAGGCAGGCTTGAAGTCAGCAACGGCATTGTATGCGGTGATACAAAAGCCGATATTCTGCCCATATTCGTTGTGGAGCGTTTCGGCAGGAGTGGTGAGATAGGCAGTGGCTTTATAAAAGGTCTTGGCATTAAAAGGGGAGCTGTTGCCGCAAGCTTTGCTCAGGAGAGCAATAATGTCGTTGTATCGGGCGTTGACCCTGAGGATATGCTTTGCGCTGTGAAAGCTGTTGAAGCGAACGGCGGCGGTGCGGCTATAGCTATTGACGGCAAGGTGGCAGGGCTTTACTCCCTTCCTGTGGCAGGCATACTAAGCGGTGAAAACATCACAGGCGAGATAAAGGCACAGAAAGCTTTCAGAGAAGCCCTTGCCCTCACAGGGGGAAACATACAGCGTATGACGGTGGTGCTCACAGTGTCGCTGTGTCAGACTATCCCAGAGGTGGGGCTGACGGAAAAAGGGCTTTTTGACGTAAACCAGCAAAGATACATACCCACATTCACAGGCGGTGAAGAATTTGAAAAATAAGCCGGAAAATGTAATAATGACAGAGGGCGACCCTAAGAAAATAATATTCCGATTTGCACAGCCTCTTATACTTGCGAATCTTTTTCAGCAGCTTTACAACACCATGGACACCATAATAGTGGGCAAGATAAATGGTGACGAAGCTCTTGCGGCGGTGGGAGTTTCCTTTGCAGTGACAATGGTCATGATAGCCGTTGCAACTGGTACGGGCATAGGAACATCGGTGCTTATAGCGAAATACTGCGGTGCCGGGAACAAGTCAAAGGTCAAGACGGGCATTTCCACTGTGCTGATATTTTCACTTATGGTCGCAGCGTTGATAGCGGTGCTTGGTGTGGTGCTTAGTATGCCGCTTTTAAGACTTCTGAAAACGCCGCAGAATATCATAAATGACGCTGCTGACTATCTGCGGATATATTCCTTAGGTATGCCGTTTATGTTTCTTTACAACGTGCAAGCGTCGGTATTTAGTGCCCTTGGCAACTCAAAGACGCCTTTTCATCTGCTTGTGATGTCCTCTTTGCTGAACATAGGGCTTGACCTTATGTTTGTAGGGGGATTTTCCATGGGCGTATCAGGTGCGGCATGGGCGACTTTCATTGCTCAGGGAGTATCGGCAGTGATATCGTTTCTGCTTCTTACTGACAAGGTATACATAAAAGACCATGAAAGAGCAGAGTTCAGCTTCTTTTCGGGGGCAGTGTTAAAAGAGATGTCGTCCTATGCGGCAGTATCGGTGATACAGCAGTCAGTGGTGTCGGTGGGAATGTTAATAGTGCAGTCTGCTGTCAATCCCTTTGGCTCGGACGTGCTTGCAGGGTACACGGCGGCTTCAAAGATAGACTCCTTTGCGATAATGCCGTTCATAGCTTGTGGAAATGCGGTATCCACCTACACAGCACAAAATCTTGGGGCAGGCAAAAAAGAGCGTATCAGAGAGGGCTACAAGGCGAGCGTGCTGTTATGCGCAGGCATAGCGGTGATAGAATTTGCAGTGATAATGCTTCTCAGACGGCGATTTTTGGGCTTTTTTATGGACTTGTCAAGCTCTTCAGCTTCCGCTATAGAAACAGGCATGGGCTACATGACAGACCTTGCGTTTTGTTATATAATAATGGGAATAAATTCAAGCTTCAACGGAATGTTAAGGGGGCTTGGGTGTTTGAAGCTGTTTTTATCCGGAAGCATAATAAATCTCACGTTCCGAATTATTTTCACCTACGCTCTGGTATCGGTCATAGGCGTATCGGCAGTATGGCTGTCAATGCCGGCAGGCTGGGTTCTGAGTTTTATTTACGGGAGAGTGGGGTATAGGATCATGTGCAAGAAGAAAGATAGTGCAGGGATAAGCGATATATGATAGGTAAAGCATTAGCTTCCGAGCAGTTGTCAGCGGCTGTTCGGAAGCTGTTTTTATTGTAAAACAAAAAACTCGCAAACCCTCATAAATAAAGGATTTGCAAGCTTTCTAACTTGGTGCGGCAAACGGGACTTGAACACTCAAGTTTTTTGAGGAAATAATCGGCAAAAAAGGGGGAGAAAATCATGGGCAATGCGTTGGTTTTGAATAAGGACTTCAAAATAGTCATGTCAAACAGCATGGTCAAGGGCAAGCAGGATGTGTTGACACTGTGGCAGCATAAGATTTTTCGCTTGCTCATTTCGCAGATAAAGCCCTCAGACAAGGGTCTGGAAACATATACTTGTAAGATAACGGACCTTGCGAAGTATCTTGGAATGAAACCTAAGTCCATGTATGGTGATATTAATGAGCTTACGGATAAGCTTATGCAAGCGTTCATTAAAATCAATACGGGTGGTATTGGAAATCGTGAAAGTTGGCTAAAAATCAACCTCATTTCTTCCTGCTCATGCAACAATGGAATACTTACTATCAGGCTTAACGATGATGTTAAGCCTTTTGTTTTGCAACAAAAAGGCTTTTATACGCAATACGAGATAGGCAGTATCCTGAATTTCAAATCTGTATATGCTATCAGGCTCTATGAGATTTTGCTCTCCGACTTCAAGGCAAGTTTCTTTTCAAGAAATAGGCACAAGTTTGAGTACTCTATTGAACAGCTCAGACAGCTTATGGGCTGTGAGGATAAGCTTTTAAAATTCAGCCAATTCAAGGAGAAGTGCATTGGCAAAGCGATTTTTGAAATAAACAACTCTGATACATCAGAGTTCACGTTGACAGCCAAGTATAACAAGAACGGCAGAGCAGTTGAGGGCGTTTCTTTCATTCTTCTCGGCAGAAGCGAATGTTTTCTGCCGTGTGATGATTACTATAATATCATCAAAACAAGCATAGAATGGAATGAAAGTTGGGATGAACCTGACGCCCCGATTTAAAAACCACCTTTTCCTAACGAGGTGGTTTTTAAAGTTAGGAAAAAGTGGTTCTAAAACATGAAGGTGTGTTGAAAGTTAGGGAAAAGTGGTCGATTGGTTAGGAAAAGGTGGCTTTTCGTTAGGGGAAAGTGGTCTTTACGCAGACAAAAATCAGGTTTTTCTGCTCTGAATTGTTGAAAGTTAGGAAAAAGTGGCTCTAAAACATGAAAGTGTGTTGAAAGTTAGGGAAAAGTGGTCGATTGGTTAGGAAAAGGTGGTTTTTCGTTAGGAAAAGGTGGCTTTTGGTTAGGAAAAAGTGGTCGCTACGTTAGGAAAAAGTGGTTTTTAAACGCTTGAAACAGCGTAGATACGCCATTTGCGACCTCCCTAAGTATATATAAGTAATTAAAGTATTTTAAGTATATAAGTAGCGGATCGATGAAAAAAGCAACATGAAAATTGTCACTAACAGCTTGTCGGTGATGATTTTGATGATGTTTTCATCATCATGGCATAGAACAGGGTAGCTCCCTGACAGGCAGGTTTAGTGTTCTTCATCTGCCTTTTCTATGCTTTTTTAGATTATTGAAGAACACAAGATATCTGAAAGGACGATGTTTCATGAAGAACACAAAAATTATCGCAGTAGCTAATCAGAAGGGTGGAGTCGCAAAGACTACCACAGCCATTAACACAGGTGTTGCACTTGCTATCAGGGGACGCAAGGTCCTGCTTATCGACTTTGACCCGCAGGAGTCACTGTCACAGTTCTTTGGCTGTTATGCGGCTGAAAAGAATATTGCAGGGCTGATGTATAACGTCATCAACAAGCGTGATTGCAATA
Organism: Ruminococcus bicirculans (ex Wegman et al. 2014); assembly: GCF_000723465.1. Taxonomy (GTDB): domain Bacteria; phylum Bacillota; class Clostridia; order Oscillospirales; family Ruminococcaceae; genus Hominimerdicola; species Hominimerdicola aceti. Next base: position 2,054,366 of record NZ_HF545616.1, on the reverse strand, counting down.
TCTCTGAGTATATCGTACACAATGAAGTCAACAAAATTGACTTCATTCCCTCAGAGCTTAACGCCATGAACAAGCTTGAGAAAGACCTCATTTCGGTAAGGTCTAAGGAAACAGTGCTGAAAAGAGCGTTTGCAAAGGGCAAGGAAATCATAGAGAAATATGACTACGTTATAATCGATTGTCTTGCAAGTCTTAATGTCATGCTTGACAATGCTCTGACTGCCGCAGACCATGTGCTTATTCCTTGTCAGGCTTCGCCTATGTCTTTTGGCGCTTTGCCAAATTTGATACTTCAGGTAAAGGAAATTCAGGAAGAACTGAATGACAGCCTTAGCATTCTTGGAATAGTGACTACGATGTATAGCAGAACTAATATCTGCAAAAATACAAAAGAAATGATCGACAATACCTACGGTGAGTTGGTATTCAAAACATACATAGAGCAAATGTCGGCTGTAGCTGAGTCACCGATGAAAGAAAAAGCTGTGGTGCTGAGTTCGGCACAGCGTAACAGGGTGTCAGCACAGTACAAGGAACTTGCAACAGAAATTGAGGAAAGGGCGTGAGCATATGAAATTTGATAAGATATTAGCAACATCTCAGAGCCGCACCAAAGCTCCGACAGAAGATACTGTTATCGAGGAAAGCAGAATAATCAAAGATAATGCGGAGATACCGCTCACGGATATAGATTTTTATAGCGACAATAATGTTGCACAGCCTTTTAACATTGACGAAGAAGAGCTGAACAGGCTTACAGAGTCTATCAAGAGCATGGGACAGCTTACGCCTGCCACTGTCAGAGAGCTTGACAGTGGCAAGTACGAGTTGCTTTCAGGTCATAAGAGATACATTGCACTCCAGAAACTTGAAAAGAAAACTATCCTTTGCCGTGTTTGTGATTTTAATGACAAAGAAGCATTCAAGGCTGTTTGTCATGCAAATATACAGCGTAAAGGTGAGAAGCCTACAGAAATATGTAATATGTTTAATGGCTACAGACAACGTTTCGGTGAGGATATGTCTGTAACGGAAATGTCAACGTTTTTTGGAATTTCACCAAAAACGTTATATCGGTGTATCCATATCAATAATCTTATTGACGAGCTTAAGTCGTTGGTCGATACTGGTATGCTGTCGATACACGCTGTTGAGATAATAGACGCTCTGAATAATGAACAGCAGAAAGTGCTTTTTAGCTATCTAAAAAAGGTAGAAAAAGCTTTGACACCAAAGGCGGCAAAACAGGTAATTGAGCTTGCGGACCAAAACAAAGACTTTACAGTTGATGATATCGACAAGGCTCTTAATCCGCCAAAGATTAAAAAGGTCTATAAAAGTCCTGTTTACAACACGATATACAGCGTTGAACCATTGCTCATTCAGGGAATGAGTGAGCAAGAGTTGGACGAGCTTGTATATAGGCTGTTGAAACAGCATATGACCGAACAGCAGGAGGGCGGTAACGAAGCCACTAAGCCTGTTAGATGGGACGGCAAATCAATGCAAGTTGAGGTCGATACGGCTGTGATAAGAATATCGAGAAAGTATGATATCAGACGTATGCTTGAAAGAAATATATCGGCATTTGACATTGCTACACAGTTGAGAAATCATTGCATTAATACGTCTTATGGAACGCCTGACGGAGAGTACACCATCTTCTGCGGAGATACAATGCTGATTAAATTCACCAATCGTATACTCAATGCCAATGGCGCAACAAGACTGGAACTGACATGGCGTCAGGTAGCCGATGAACTTATAAAACTCACAGAATTGTCCATGGACAATCTGAAATCTGAATAAGGGAGATTAAAATCATGAAGAACGAATTTAATTTTGCAGACAATATCGACAAAACAAAGATAACGCTGATAAGGCACTACATGGCGGAAAAGGGCATGGACAGTGCAGACTTTGACGAACAGCTCGCAAAAGAAATCAACGAAGCTGTTGAGGTCATGTACAGAAAATATGTCCCTAGAGCTGTACGAGAGCTGTTTGCTCAGGAAAGCTTTACGCTGAAGAAAACAGTCGCTCCTGCGGTCAAGAGTGAAGATAGCAGAAAGGAAGTTGAGAACAATGGCTGAACATCATCTCGGAGCAATAGATTTTGAACTTTCTAAGTTCAAAAACAAGTCAAGAATAGAGGGCTACAGAGCCGCATACTTCAAGGACGATGAACATCACAGTGGCTCTATGACGTTTGTTTTTCGTGGACCTTTAGAGCCTGTTGTCTATGCAAGGTATCCATATGAGGAAGAAATGGTGTTTGAGGTCGGCTATATTGGTCTTATCAATGATGAAATATCTTTCAGACCATATAAGAAGTTGCCTTATGTTGGACGCTATACGGCTGAAAAGGTGACAGAAATGATGAATGAGGACAGTTTTAAGCCTGATCCAAATGAGCTTGGCAGAGTGAGATGTTTTATTCACAAGCAAAAAGAAGTGCTTGCATGGGCGCATGACCTTGGATATACTTGTTCGTTCTCTAACGTTGAATATGTCACTGATGCTGACGGAAAGTCAATTCCTACGATATATTCAAGGATAAGACGATGAAAGTCGCTGAGTTGTATCAAGGTTATAGCGGAGAACTTTTTGAAATCCTATCTTTTTCAGATAATGCCGCCTGCATTATATCGGCTAACACTGGCGTTTACTCTGCGGTGGCTAAGCCTCTCATAGACAACTACACAATAGATTGGCGTTTCAAATACGATTTTATAACACAGGAAAAAGCGATAAATGTTACAAAGGAGCTTCGGCAAATGTATTTCAACTTTGAGGATAAGAACAGAGTAATGTCGATATCACAAGATATCGACAGTTGTATTGCAAGAAATGCAGACGGCTATCATTATGACCTTGACAGTGCATATGATGAGCTGATAGAGAATAACACGGCATTTGATATTGCCTGCACAATGGCACTTGTAGTCAAGCAACATAATCAGGTCGGACGTGATATGAGATATCACAGCGATGTTGTCGAGTGGGCTAATGATTTTCTGCAAAACAATGATATAGATTTTGAGCAGTTCAAAATTCTGCCACTGTGTCATAGCCATGCTATAGTGCTTAATGGCTTTGCAGAAATGGTAAAGGAGAGGTCTGAAAATAACGGACTGAGCATGACAATAAATAGCGGAATGTCATTGTGATAGTTTTTTGTCCGTGGACAAAATAAAGGTGTTTAATGAGTGTTTTTTTAATGCACAGTCAATGAAAAATGCCCTTTTTTATTGACTTTATCATAAAAATCTGATAAAATAAAGATGAAAACAAATGTATCACAGAAAGGACGCTTATGTTAAAATCCGAAAAAGCCAAGCTATATGACGCAAAGGCGAAACAGTTGCTTTCAAGAAAAGATGTATTTGCAAACATTCTCAAGTACGCAGTAAGAGAGTTCAAAGACTGTACCCTTGACGAGATAATCGCTTGCCTTGATGGTGAGCCTGAGATTGGCAACGTTCCTGTTGATGACAGCCCTGAGCTGATAGACGCAGCAGGCAGTGAGTCCGTTTCGGAAAATGACGGCATACGTAGCTTTGACATCAAGTACAAGGTCAAGCTTCCGAACAGCAACGAGCAAGCCGAGCTGATAGTCAATCTCGAGTCACAGAACAAATACCACAATGGGTATACACTGGAGAAACGAGGTATATACTATCTTAGCCGCCTTATTTCATCACAGTACAACGTTGAGTTTGCAAATTCAAATTTTGATGATATGAAAAAGGTGTATTCCATTTGGATATGCACCCACGCTCCAAAAGCATTGGAGAACACTATCACAGAATACAGTTTTCAGCCGACTGCTATAGTTGGAAATGGTGCTGTAGACAATAAAAAATACGATATGATGTCCCTTGTAATGATAAATCTGGGAAAGTCAGATAAGAATTACAGCGGATTGATAGAAATGCTTAACCTGCTTACGAATATGAGAAGAGTATCAGTGGAAAAAGCAATGGATATTCTCGAAAAGAATTATGGAGTCAAGTTTAAAAACAGACTGAAGGAGGTCGATGATATGTGCAATTTAAGTCAGGGCTTTTATGATGACGGCAAAGCTGAGGGCAGAGCTGAGGGCATAATTGAAGGCAGAGCTGAGGGCGAAGCCAAGGGCTTAATAAATGCCGCCAAAGAACTTGGCGCAAGTTATGAAAAAACACTTGATATGGTAGTTGATAAGCTGCACATATCACATGAGGACGGCAAGAAATACATGGATATGTATTGGAATGCGTAATGCTGACTATAGCGTAGTTCAGAAACTGAGGTCGATGATATGTGCAATTTAAGTCAGGGCTTTTATGACGAGGGCGAAGCTGAGAAGTAATTTTGTCCGTGGACAAAAATCGAATACAAACGTAAGGACACTTGAAGTTTCAGGTGTCCTTTTTTGTTGACAAAAGTCACTTTAAATGATAAAATGGGAGAATGAGGAATGATTGGTTGTATTATATTCATAATAATATTCTTAGTTGGAATTTTATACACAGTGAAAAATAAGAACAAAAAGAATGAGTTAATGGTATCGTTATATGATATACTCTGCTTATTGACGGTGTATATAATGTCAACAGAATCGACACGTTTACTTTTTCCACGATTGATAGTTATTTGGCTAATGGCAATATATATTATAATTCGTGAAAAATATTACAGTCCATTGTCGCAAAAATGGAAAGTAATTTTTGTATGTGCAACAATCATTCTTCTAATAATTCTATGTTGGAAGTGGACACGTGAGTTTATTTAAATTCTTGTTTAATTGCAGGCTAAAGTTTCGACGTTTTTTATACCAAAACAGATACTTGATTGAACGAATGTATAGCACAGCATGGTTTTTGATGTTTTTTAACATTATATTAACTTTAATTATTCGGAATGGATTTTCTGAAGCAATGCTAGTAATAATATCAATATGTTTTTTTCTGATTGATTTTATAAGGTCACTAAATAAAATGACGACATCATTACGTTCATTTTTATTAGATAGTGTCTTTTTAGAGCTTATATCGGTAGCCGTACTTTTTGATGTCTTTAACAAAATTGCACATTTAGGAAATAATTCATATGATTTCATCATACAATATGTATTGATAGTATTAGCAATAACCATTTCATGGTCAATTGTCAGTTGCATGGCTAACAACAAAGTTGCTACATTAGCAAATATTATATTATCTACTGCAATTGGATTGATGATATACATTAAGGACGCTATTTTTGACGTTCTACCTGATAGCCTGTTTCAAAAATATGATTCTTCCGATTTTCTGATATCGATTGGCTACACGCCAAAAGGAATAGTGCAGGCAGCATTAAATTACGCATTCTTACCATTCCTAATAAGTAATATAATTGCTGCTCTTATTTGTGAAATAAAAGGATATTGGATCGATAAATACAACGATGGCAAAGATATTACGATGGAAATGATAAAAGAGGATATAAATGAGAAAGAAGTACATAGCTCGAATGAATCTGTAGAAAAGTCAAGAGAGAAACTGGAACAAACTCAAGCTAATATAAAAATGCAGATGAATATAATCGACAACCTTTTAGCAAGAGGGTTTAAGCTATCTGAAGCTTTGGAGCTTGCAGAACTTGATGAAGAAGTATATAATAAATTCAAAGCTGAAAAATGATTTTGCCTGAGGACAGAAAAAATCGAATACAAACTTAAGGACACTTGAAGGTTCAGGTGTCCTTTTTTTTATAAAAAGGAGTGATTGGACAATGGAAAAAATATTTTATGGTTCACTGGGAATAGCTCTTTGTATAACAGGAATTTGGGGAATAATCAGAGAATTTATTCCTGAAAAATACAGACTTTTCAAGAAAGGCAGGAAAGAAAAATGATATTTTATGACGAAGAACATGAGGAACTGTTTAATAAGTTGTGCAAGAAAATGCCCTATCTTGACGGCTATCACTTGTCGCTTGCATATCTTTTGACAATGGATAACGTGCTTCGTGAACATATAAGTGCACTATATGATGAAAAAAAAGATGTTATTATTTTTGAGGGCTTGAGCAAGCCTTTTCAGACTCATACGAGCTTGAAAACAACACGTCTTGCCTTTAACCTGTGGAACGGCACTGTTTATGACTCAGATCCACCTGAAACTTATATCGACAAAAATGGAGAGAAAGAATATGTACCAAGCAAATACTATGTGCCCAATACTATTTTCAACTGCACCTATGCACCATACTACTTCGAAGCAATCAAAATCAGGTTCGAGATTTTCATGTGACTAATGAAATGGAGGTAATGGTATGAAAGTAAAGCACTATCACAGAGAATATGACAGCTACAAGACCGAACGTCAGTGGGCGCTTGAGGGCTTTCTTGTAGCAGAAAATGTAGAGGGCATAGAGCTTTTGCCAAGCAAACAAAGCAAACAGCCATGCAAGTATTACAAACCTGATGAAGTCAGACCTGCAACAGAGAGTGAGTTGCAGGCTTTTTTTCAGCCCGAAAAAGAAAGACGCAGAGAACAGGCAAGGGCATATCGTAAGGCTAGGCTAGAACGTGAGCAGGAAGAACGTGAAAGAGAACTTGAAGAGGCAAAGTGGTGTGCTGTTGAGCCTTACAAGAAAAAAATTGAAGAATTGAGCATGGTTATAAATGCTCTTGATAACGATCCGTCAACAGCCATTGCTATGAACTTTGAAGCAACGGGATATGAATATGGAGATGAATTATTACAACTATCAATCATCAACTTCAAAGGGGATATTCTTTTTAACAGCTATTTTAAACCCAAAAAACACAAAGAGTGGACAAAAACTGAAAAGGAAAACGGAATAACGCCAGAAATGGTTGCTAATGCGCCACAAACGTCGGATATGGCTAACCAGATTGTTGCGATATTTAATAAAGCAAATTTAGTTTTGCATAATAATCAAAACTACTTTGATTACCTTTTCTATGATAACAACATCATTTTTCAACAAAAATACCGAGAAAAAATAAATGTCAATAAAATTTTAAGTAAATGTGATAACTTTGAACTTCCAAAGGATAGCCTTGAAAAATGTCAAGCTATTTTGAAAATTTACAAAGAGAAATTGCATTGGATAGAGGAGGATAAATAATTATGAAAAACAAATATATCATTATTGACACAGAAACAACTGGCTTTCACCCATATGACGGGGACGAGTTGCTACAAGTATCTATCATAGATACTGACGGAAATGTATTATTCGATGAATATTTCAAGCCGCAGCACCGTACCGAATGGAAAGAAGCTGAACAGGTGAACGGCATAAGTCCTGAAATGGTCGCTGATCGCCCTGCTATTTCTGAAAAAATATCAGAGATAAATGCTATTATTGAAAATTCTGATACTATAATCGGGTACAACACGCAGTTTGACATTGGTTTTCTTAAAGCAAATGGTGCGATAGTTCCTGACGATATAGATACAATTGATGTTATGGAAGATTTCGCTGAGATATATGGTGAACGGAACAGTTTCCGTGACGGCTATAAATGGCAGAAGCTCACAACAGCCGCCGACTACTACGGCTATGACTGGTCACAAAGAGCTGAAACTGCACATAACAGCTTGGGCGATTGCTATGCTACGCTTTTTGTCTATAATAAGATTAATTCTGATACAATGATAATCGAACGTGTCATTGACGGAAAGCGAGTTGGCATTGAGCTAACGCCTGCGGAAATATCTCAGGCATACTGTATCAAAGAGAATGATGATAGACGGCAGGATATACTCAATGCTTTGGACGAAATGGATAGTCTGAAAATAGGCAACATTGAACTTTCAAAGGATTTTCTGAAAAACAGCAATCTTTTTATTTCTGACGTTATCTATCGTTACGAGAAAATGGACGATCACCTTGAGGACTACAACATGGCTATAGAAGATGTGTTGGATAACGCTGATAAAAATTATGCAGGCAAACTTGTATCTCATTACGCTCAAAATATGAGCCTCGCTGATAAAGAACAGTATATTGAAAGTGCTGAAATGGCAATGGATTGGAATGATACTAATGAGCCTGCAATTTCAAGACTTGAATATATGCTTTATACAACGTTAATAACTGAGAGAGATTTTGATAAAATAAGACAAGATTGTTTAAAAGCCCCCAAAAACAAAACTGGTGAGTACATTGATGGAATGATAAAAACAATGAGAACTGAAGCCAAAGTTTACTTTATTGAAGGAATAGATGAAGATAGAAAGAATGGGGTTGAGATTTCAGAACTAGATAACATTGTTTATGATAAGCTTGTTGAAGATAGGCTTATCAGGGAAGATGAAGTCCTTAATTATATGGCAACCAAACAGCGTATCTCAGACATAGCTGAAAATTGCCGCAATGCCTGTGAGCTGTGCGACAAGCAGTCACAAAATGATATTTTTCTTTCGGAAGAGCAAGTCGTACAGGCTGTCAAACTTGGCATACCTGTAGGATATGTGACTAAGCAGGAAGGTCATCACGGCTCATCGGCAGGACTGCACACTTTCTATATGCTTTCCGAGCAAAACTACTCAGCTCTGACTAATGACAGTAGTATGGATAAGGGTCCTGTTTTTCATTACACAATGACTGAAGAACAGAAGAAGGAAATGCTTGATATAATCAATGCTGCTATTGAAGATCCTTGCTTTGCAGAAGGAATTGAAAAGCTAAAGAGAGATGACGATATAGGTTTTAAGCCGATATCATCTTTTTTAGATGACACTGATGATGTACTTGACCTCACGGAAAAGACAGGCAGGTCGCTATGATGAAACACGCAATAATTGAAATGCTCCCTGTGTATGTCCTTTCTTTCGTGGCAAACTTAGTATCAGCTATAGTTATATTATGCTATGGTATGCCGTATTCAGGGCAGTGGGAGTTTTTTTATAAGAGAGTAATTTTTGTGATTTTCTCAGTTGTCACCTCATTGTTGATCTGCGTATGGGGGACACAAAGACTAAAAAAAGATAGAAAAAGGAGAGGATAGTTAATGGCAGGCTTTTTGGTTTATATGACCCCAGCTGCATTTATTGTGACTTGGGAGTTAGCTAAATATTTCTTTGGTGATAAACTTATGATTAAGGTGCTTGAAAGTATATCGATATCTTTTTATGCACTAGGAATTATATTTGGAATTGTCTTAGCAGCGAATACCTTTAGTAATTTCATGATTGGCTTTGCTGTAGATAAGCTTAATGTTTCGGTAAATATAAACTATAAGTTTATGATATGCATACCTGTATATATAGCATTAGGAATCTCTTTTTCAAGGATTGCAAGAAAGATTGCTATCAAGAATGATGAAAAGAATGACGAAGACGATAGAGGAGAATAGATATGACAGAACAGGACGTTCATAATACATTACATAGTTTTGACGTTATCAAGCAATTTCAGACTTCGGGACAGTCCTTTGAAGATTTCTTTGAAGAAAACAAGGACCTTGTTAAAAATGAGTATTCTCACGAGTTTAAGTTTCTCTATTACTCATATTCAACTCACAGAGTTTGGATAACTGATGATTGCTTTCTTGAACACAAAAGAACAATGGACTTTAATGGCTATACGGAAGAAAGTGATGAAGTATATATCAAAAAGCTGGGCGTTGATGATAGCTATGAGTGTTGTACAATTAAGGACGATGACGAGTATATCGCAGGACGTTTGACGCAAAGCGTTTCAAGTGATGATATCATCGACTATTTTAAGCATTATGGTGTAAAAGCCGCAGAATTTCCATTTGTTTATTCTCCTTTTTCAGATAATATCGGTAAGGAGAATTTGAAAAATGCCTACCTTGATACCTGTGCTTGGGAAGTAAAAAAAAGATACAGTGAACAGCAGGATATTCTTGATTTTACACCGATCGATATCGAGCGTAAGACTCGATTTACAATGCTTAAAGAAGAACTTGCCTGCTGCGAACAGGTCGGGTTTGACAGTATTAATCAGGCTCTTTTGGAGTTTGCGAAAAAAGATATCTTTAAGGACGAAATTCTGAAATACGCTGTATTTACTGAAAATGAAATTGATTCCGTAAAAAATGATTTATCACAAGCTGAGATTGAAACAATGAAAAGAAGGGCGGATATGGTCAGCATTGCCAAAGAACTTATCAATGAATTTACAGTAATCGAATTTGAAAATGACGCAGATTTTTCTGACCTTTCTCATATACCGATAGCCTACACTACCGATGAGATACTTGAATTTCCGATTAATGTTTTTGTTGACCTCGAAAAAATGAAGTTGGTGAAGCGGTATAATAATAACAGCGAATTTGACAGCGGAGTATATTTTGGAGAAAGTAAAGACAAAATGTATATGATTTTGGGTAATCTTGAATTTGATGAACTGGTGAGCGTCCCTGATTATGTTAGAGAAGAAATTGGAAAAGACGATGCGCTTGACATGACAAATGATAGATCGTTGTCATTATAATTTTTTCTCGAGAGTTTTCCCTGAAAACAAGCCTATAAATGTTTTAATCAATTCAAAAATGCACAATATTTGGTGCGAAAGTTTGGCTATTCTGCCGTTGACGTGTTTTCTTGCTGTATGGTATAATATAGGTGTAGAAAACATATGGGAGGTATAACAATGGTAAAAGATTATAAGTATTATAAAAACTTGCCCGAACTTGATGAAGCGAAGATAGAGAGCCTTATCAGACCGAGCAATGAAGTTGATGATTTTATCAAAAAAGGGGAAGAAAAGCTCAATGACCCTGAGTTTGATAAAAAAACAATGCTTCTTTACACCATTGACGAAATAAAAGATTTTGTCGGTGAGGAGTTTTGGTCGGCTACGGAACAGCCACAGCACTTAGCAATGACCGAAGAAGAACGTTGTCTTGAACGAATGAAAGCATACTATGATAAGATTTTCAAAGCATACTATAATCAGCTTGACGGCATGGGTGAGAACCATGATTTCAGTGGCTCAAGAAAAGCTTTTTTACGCACATCGAAAAAATTCCAGATACAATTCAAGAATATGCTTTTTGAGATGAAAGTCAGCGAAGAAGATTTTTGGAAAAGGTTTGACCGCAACTCTGAAAGATACTGGCTGTCACTTTACTATCCACTTCTCCATACGCAGAGAGAACTGCCCTCAGAAGAACCGATAGAAATGCTCAGAACACACTATATGTTCTGGATAAACCATATGATAAAGGAATTTATGGACGATATGTACATCTATTCGCTTAATCTTCAAGCAGGATATTTCAGCTAAATTTGTCCACGGACAAAATGAAAAATTGACACAAAGAAATGATTGTGATATAATCTAGTTTGGAAAAGGTAAACTTAAACGGTAGGCGGTGTCCTCCCACACGGAATGGTCTGAATATTGTCAGCCGAAAGGCTCAGGCAAAATAGGATATTCGGGAGGTGATAGAATGGACTTAGCTTTCTTTGTCTTGACTATCGTGCTGATTGTCGCTCTCAACGAGCTGATAAAAAGCATAAAAAAATAACCGCCCTCGACCAAAAGTTGCGGTTATTTTTTACATAATCAAAAACTGAGGATAGCCGTCTATGCGGTTTACCTTTTCTATATATAAGTATACATCACTTTAAGATATATGTCAAGTCTAAAAAAGGAGGAAAACCATATGAAGAACACGATAAAAGCCATAGCCGCCTTGATAATCAGTGCGACAATGATAAGCATAACCGCCTGCGGCAACACAGACAACACATCATCAGCCCCTCCAAAGGCAACCACAACAGCTTCAAGCACAGAAGCTTCGGCAACTACCACAACGGAAGCCACACTGACCTCTCGGAGCGAGGAAACATCTCTTTCGGCTACCACAACATCATCAACAACGTCCGCAAGCACAAGCAGTGGTAAATCATCGACTACCACAAAGGGTGGCACAACCACAAAATCGAACAGCCCACAGGCTAGTAATGGCGGCACAGTAAATAATCAGAGCTACAGCCACAGCACCGCAAACAACGGTTCGGGCAACAACAGCTACAGCAATGACAATAACAACAGCTATCAGCCACAGCAGACGGAACGTCAGACAGAAAGACAGACAGAGCGTCAGACAACAACTACAAGACAGACCACAACAACGGCAAAGAAAACGCAAGCCCCGAAGCCAAAGCCGACTACAACAACGGCTAAGCCAAAACCAAAGTTCGAGCTTACTCAGAGTGATATAGACAGAGCGTGCAGGGAACTTAACGATTATTCCAAAAAACAGTCATGGGATTTCATTTCATCAATATATGAGGAGTGTGGTTATTCTTCTATTGATGATTGTTATGACGCATTGGAAAAAGCAGCCAACCTTGACGATAACTCTTGGGGAACACCTGATACTGTTTCACCTGATACATACTCATCATATGACGAGTTATATCAAAAGGTAAGAGGACACATTGATGTTCTGTATAAGCGTATAAAATACGAGTCGCACATTGTAGTATATGCCGAGTGGCATGGTGACGGCTCAGCAATAAACTCAGACGGCAAGCCTGCATGGGAAATATATCTCCTTTACTGATATGTAAATAAAATTGAATAAGATTTAAAAGCAATTCGATTTTCTTTCGGATTGCTTTTTTTATTGCCCGAAAATCAAGCCTTATGGCTTTTTAGATAGATAAAAAATTTTTAGGAGGAAAACAAATGAAAAAGAAAAGTCTTTTCAAACGTCTTAGCAGTGTTGCACTCGCATTTCTGCTCAGCTTGTCGGCTCTTACACAAGGCATAACAGCCAGTGCGTTCTCCGACAAAAACCAAGCCACACAGCAGTGGCTGTCAACATGGAGCTATGATTTCCGTGGTTCAGGTTTGCCAAAGGGCTATGATATTGAAACAGGGAAATACAATGACACTCACTTCACTGGATACTTTGCATCAGAAGTGCCGTATTTCACAACATCTGATAACAACTACGCTTACTGCATTAACTTTGATAAGCTGCATAATAGCGGAACAGTTTCAAAGCAGCAGACACTTAATGATTACATGAAAAACGGTCATATTCCTGATGATATGCAGTATCAGATAAAAGAGTTCTGTATTTACAGTTACAAAGGCAAAACTCAGTACGGCTATTCTAAGGACACCGAACTGTGTGCGTCAAGTGTTATGTCACAGGCGGTTTCTGCTCGTTTTTTTGATGAAAGCACAACAGGACTTTCAAGCAATGAAACAAAGCTTCTCAACGCCTACAGCTACAACGGCAGCAACGCAAGCAGTCATCACAATGACCTTGTCGATTGCTACAAGAAAATGAAGTCTGAAATGCTTTCGCACTATGATGTTCCTAGTGGTACTTCAAACAACAAGAGTATTATAGGCAAAAAAGCAACATATCCTGCAAAATATGATGTCAAGACAGGAAAGTGGACAGCCACAGTTAAGCTTGACAGCTCTCTATCACAGTTCAGCGTTTCAAAGCCGAACGCAGTAACTTCTCAGAAGTCAGGCTCACAGATTATCCTTACAGCCGATAACGAGAAAGACCTGAAAAACATTGTCATAACGATAACAAAGACAAAGGGCAAGTATGTTGACCACATTGACGAGTGTTCACCTCTTATCCTTTCGGGCGGCTCAGACGTTCAGGAAATGGTGGTTTCTTGCTACGAGGATAAAGACCCAGTAAAGGCTTATCTGAAAATAACAACACCTATAGGATCAGCTCACATCAACAAAACATTCACAGATTACTTCGGCAACGCTCAGACAGCCACAGCTGATATGTACAAAGCCGTCAAGTTTCAGCTTGCTTGCAAGGTCGGTGACAGCTACAAGTTTGTAAAGGCAACTGGAAAGGACGGAAGCTACAGCTTCACTGACCTCGCTTCACAGGCTACAGACCTTACGCCAAACAATAAGGGTGATATTGATGTAACAGGTCTGCCAGAGGGCGATTATGAGTGGAGAGAAATATCCACGGCAGACGGATATATGATTTCATCAAAGAAAGCTATCACTGTTACCGCTGACAAGACGGCTAAAACGGAGTTCATCAACAAGGCTTCTGCTCCTGACAAGGGCAAGATAACAATTCACAAGCGTGACGCTGAAACAAGAGCTGACCTTGCAGGCGCAAAGTTTGAAGTGGCAGCAGCCGAGGATATCTACGTTGGCAATGGCTATTGTATCTATCCGAAAGGAACAGTTATCGACACCATAACCACAGGCACAGACGGCATAGCTGAAACAACAAAGGCTATCTACAAGGGCTACAGCTACACAGTGACAGAAATCGAAGCACCAAAGGGCTATTCAATTTCTGATGAGCCAACACAGACTATCAAGCTTGTTGAACAGCAGGTGGAGTTTGTTGTGGATTTTGACAACAAACAAAACACTATTCCTTTTGAGATAACAAAGACTGACATTTCAACAGGTGAGCTTATCCCTGATTGTACTTTTGAAATTCTTAATGAAAATAAAGAACAGGTCATCACAGGAACTACAGACGAGAACGGCATTGCAAAGTTTCAGCTTGCTATAGGCAAATATTTCTATCGTGAGATTTCAGCACCTGATATTTACGAGATAGACGATACTCCTTATCCGTTTGAAATAACTGAAAACGATGATATCGTCAAGGCTGAAATGACAAACAAGAAGAAAAGTGGCTCTATAAAGGTCACAAAGACAACAACAGGTAATCTCAATATCGAGGGCATTAAGTTCTTTGCAACAGGAATTTCTGATACAAACAAGGACTTGAAGTTTGAAGCGACAACGAATGAAAATGGCGTAGCAATGTTCGATAAGCTTGTTATCGGCAAGTATGTCATCACAGAGGACGGATCAACAGTTCCTGCGGCTTACCTCACTGCTGATGAGCAGGAAGTAACAGTTGAATACAACGAAACAGCAGAGGTTGCGTTCGAGAATATCGAGAAAACAGGCGAGATAAAGGTCACAAAAACCACTGTTGGCAACATCAATGTCAGCGGTATCACATTCAACCTGAGAGGTACATCAGACAGCGGCAGAGATATCGACATTCCTGCGGTAACTGATGAGAACGGCGTTGCGATTTTCAGTGAGATACCAATTGGAACTTATACTATCTATGAAGATGAGAAAACAGTACCAACTGCATATCTTGTCGCTGACCCACAGAACGTGACAGTAACCTATGCTGAAACAAAAGAAGTTCCTATTGAGAACAAGGAAAAGACAGGCTCTATCACAGTTCACAAGACAACTGAGGGTCAGAAGAACATCGAGGGAATAAAATTCTATCTCAGAGGTACATCTGATAGCGGCAGAGCTATTGATATCCCTGCGACAACTGATAAGGACGGCATAGCAAAGTTTGATGGAGTTCCAATCGGAACTTACATGGTTATCGAGGACGAGGAAACAGTACCATACGGCTATCTCGTAGCTGACGAAAAAGAGGTCAAGGTCGAGTATGCTCAGACTATTGATGAAACTATTCTTAATAACGAGCAGACAGGAACAGTTAAGGTACACAAGAAAACTGCTGATATGACTAACGTTGAGGGCATCAGATTTATCCTTTCAGGCATTTCCGATACTGGCAGAGAGATACGCATTGAGGCAACCACTGACAAGGACGGACTTGCGAAGTTTGAGGGCGTTCCAGTTGGTACATACACTATCACCGAGGACGGCAGCACAGTTCCATACGGTTATCTTGTGGCTGACTCCAAACAGGTGACAGTGGCATATGCACAGACTGTTGACACAGATATGGTAAATGAGAAAGCTCCTGATACGCCGAACACAGGCGTAACGGACAATGACTCAGACGGCAGCAAAGCACTGTGCAGCGTGGCTATCATTCTCGCAGGAGCTGCTATCGTGATGTTCAGCCGAAAGCGAAAAGAAAGATAATTGATGCTGTCTGAAAAAAGACAGTAAAAAGGGGATCAATTTATCATACATGAAGAAAGCCCCTGCAACTGGGCAGGGGCTTGGGAGGACGGGAATGAATAATGTGAATATCGATTTTAATTTCAAGTATCCAGGCAAAAAAGAAAGAGTAATCTATACAGTAACATCTATTTTAAAAGATGAAATTCGATTGTTTGGCAAAAGTATCATTTCAGCTATTCTAGTATGTGTTTGTTTTGAGAACGGATGGATCTTACCGCAAGAACACTGTGGTAACGATGATTTTATGATAGTTATGTTTTCAATTTTCTACTTTATGCAGTGTGCTATATTGATAAATATATTCTCGAAAAAATACACATATGAGGGAAACATTATAGCCAAGTTTCATAATGGGGAAATCACTTATAGCGGAAAAACTAAGATAGGCGGAAATGAAGATGAATAACGAAAATGAACTCCATGATGTAACTTTTAAAATCAGGTATCCTAGTAAAAAGGAAAAAATTATATATGCGGTAAAGTCCATTTTAATAGATGAGTTGACTATTCTTGCTGAAAGTATTGCTATAGCTGCAATACTTTGCTCTTTCTTTTCAAACGAATGGTCTATACCTCAAAAATACAATGTATTTATAGTACTATTGTACGTTGTATTTTTTGTTTCACAAATATTGATACTTTTAAGGGCTGCATTAACAGGGAGATACACCTTAAAAGAAATAATCATTCGGAGAGTTGAGAAATGAGCATATTTAAAAGATTGGAAAATCACTATAAAAGTAAGAGCTACTTGACATATCATGCGGCTAATGAGCATGAACAGCTGCTGTTATTTTATCCAAATTATAAAAGCACAAAGATATACGTCATACATAAAAGTGATGACTCTAAGTGGTTTGACCTTGGTTGCCTTGAAAGAGGCGATGATGAAAAGCTCGGTGTTTCATTTTATGACGGCTGCGATAACAATTTTAATAAAATGATAGCGAAAATGAAAGGCGTAGATAAGGCAGCTGAGGACTATAGGTTTACAATCTTTTATGACCCCGACACGGATACTTATTGGGTAGACAATTCATTAGAGCTGTTTTTTGAAAATCAAGAAGATGTTATCGCCAGATATTTAAAAGAAAATGGATATCAGTTAATAAGCATGACAGGAGAAAAATAATACATGGAACTTGGGCAAAAAGGAAAAGGACGAACATTTAAACTGTATCATGATGTTCCTGAACGCTACAAAGCCACAGCCGCAGATACGGCACGTTTTGAGAAATTTTTAAAAATCATGATAAAAAAAACTACAAAGGCTATTGGCAAAAATTTAACTCGCTAAAAATTCAGACTTTTAAATAGTATAGCATATTTATTTTCAAAGCACAAGCAGTTTAAATAGAAGAAAACGCCTGCAACGGGGCAGGGGAGGTAGAGTAATGTGAACACTCTTTTTTTGATTATATGCTATGTACTTGTAATAGGATCTTGGTCTTTGTTGTGGTCAATATACACTGGTGATCCTTTATATGCTTGGCGAAAACCGATCGAAATTATTAAGAAAATAGAAAAGCGTTTCAAGGTGAAATCATGAAGATACTGGATATCTTATTTGTTGTTTTTAATTTGTACAATTTTGTCTGCCTGTTTAAACTAAGAAAACGTGATAAAAAGGAAATAAAAATGATAAAAGAACAAAAAGTCATAGAATGCATAGCTGACGAGCTGAAAGAAAAAGGGTATAATGTAAGACTATTAAGACGTATTGATGATTGTGCCGCAAGGTACATAATGTTTTACACTGATAAAAGATATTTTGTGACAGAGATATCAGAAACAATTGATTTGAGAGATATGGTACGTGATATACCTGAATTAATGCTAAATGTTGGCGGTCTTGTGTACTGCGGTGGAGTAGTTTCACTTATGTTTCATATCTTTTTAGAATGGACCAAGGATATCACAAACAACATCTGCTCAGAGATTGATGAGAAAAAAGAGCATTATCCACAACTGACAGAGCAAGAGGTCATGACATGGATAAATAATAACAAAATTATAATAATAGGAGCTGATAAGAATGGTAAAAGTACGCATAGAGGGTTTGCCAGAAGAAGTTGAAAAGTTCACAAAACAGCTTGAAAAAGACGGATATGAGTTCTTACAGAAAAGCGAAAACTATCCGAACAGAAATTCAGTTTATGTCAGAAAATATGTGGAGATAATGGTTGATGATGAATAATATCATAAAGATTTTCAAAAAGCACCGCAGAAATCACTATAGTGGCATGGGACAGTGTTTTTCATTGATAGAGCAACAGCTCTGTACAGAGAACTTGATAATTCATGACCCTAAGTCTAATGTCATAGCTGTGACAAAGCGAGAAGATTTTGGAGCTAAAAATGAATGAATATAGATACTTTATAGCAGACGATAATAAAACAGGAACTCTGATTTGCAGTAATGAAATAAAAGGCGAAGATATGCTGCTTCTTGTCGGATACGTTATCTGTTTTTACAATGCAGCGTCCGTTGATGATATCGTAGACAAGCTTGTAACCATGTATGGCTTTAGTGTTATGAAGGAACATATTACAGCTCTTGACCTCAACACTAATCCTGATACGCCTTATACATACTATGACCTTATCGATGAGGGTGGCTATTGTGAAAGTGATGGATATATGTACACCGATATTGACAGAATAAAGAAACATTTTTCAGGAGAAAAATCGCAGAAGATGTTACGCACTATCGGTCGATTTAATGCTAAGAAAGGATGAGATTCTTGTCAAATTATAGACAATTAAGGTTTGTCATTTCAAGAAATGGTGGCACGGCAAAAACTGTTCTCAAGACTTCATACGATATTGTAAGTTTACCATACTTGCTAACATATGTTATGGGGCAATTCTTTGAGGAATATGCGGACGAAGGCGTTGGTTTTAGCTCAAGCGAGCTTACTGATATGCTTTTGACTATGTATCCAAACGATTTTGCGGTATCAATGGACAATACGGATCTTGTTATTGATGATTTAGAAACATGGGAAAGAAATTGCAGTTCATATGATATCATAAGAACAATAGGAATTTTTAAGCCAAAGGAATTAAATCTTTCTGAAAAGCTATTTTGTAAATTAAAGAAACACTGTAAACAAAATGGGTTTCTTGCTGTGTACGCCGAAACAAACGAAGAAAGCCTGATTATTTTTTACAGACCCAAAAGTAATCAAAGAGTATTCGGAATACGAAGAAACTGTTATTCAAAAAATGGCAATAGTATAGAAATTGGTCTTTTAATAAATGAAAACACATTTTTGTGGTTTAAGACAGCAGCTATCGTTTCCTATAAAAATAATAATTTAAAATCGATATTCAATGATGTGATACAGGAAATAAATAAAATCACTATTGATGAAAAAGCATTGCCACAAGATAAATTTCGTAATCCTTATGTGGCGTGCTTGGAGTATCTAAGCAAATATGGGTATTCAATAAAAACTATAGAATGGGAGTAAAAGCAATGAAAAAACTCAAAAAATATTTCTTCTCAAAGCTTACAAAACTACATAAAAGGAATAGTGATAGACCACAGATGTATAACTTGAAGGGAATAACTTCTGACGGCAAAGTTGTGGATTTTCCGTATATTTCTGCTGATAAAGGTGGAGTTATCAATATAAAAGGACTTCCTGTTGGAACATATAAGTTCACCGAAGTTATAAATGACACACAGCAATAATAATTGCAAACACGAGCGTGTGAAGAATTTCATACGCTATTTTTATTATATAAAAATTATGGAGAATATTCAAATGAAAAAGCTAATCAAGCGTAATTTCTACAACATCACTTTTATTATCGCAAATGCAGTCAACTCGATAATTGTTGTCAATAACGAAGCAGATTGGTCAACTCCGTCAGAGTATATTAAGGCAAGAATACTACCGATCATGATACTTCCTGCACTTATGGGATTGATCTTTATATTAGCTGAAAAGAGAAAAGAATAAGGAACTTTTGGAACGTCTGCTGTGATGTTCAGCTGAAAGAAAAAGAAAAGGTAATTGATATTGTCTGAAAAGGCAGTAAAAAGGGGATCAATTAATCTATACATGAAAAAAAGCCCCTGCAACTGGGCAGGGGCTGGGGAGGTAGAGATATGAATAATGAGAAAATAAAAGAAATCGAAGACTTCTCAAAAGGAATGTGGTTAAATTATGGTTGTAAGGTGGCAAAAGAAATACCAAATAGGCAGTTTCTAATGATAAAAACATCACACGCAAATAGTATTTTAAATGGTCTTAGCCTGTCGGGTATTCAATTTTCTGCTAAGTATGATGAAAGAAACCTTATGTTATATTATTCTCTTAATGATAAGATAAAGGTAAAAGAAATACTTAATAAAGCAAAAACTGATACTGCCAATTTTATCGAACAATTACTTTCTGACTATGATTGGGGTTCTAAGGAAAGCTATGCTTCCCTTTTGCCTGAAATAGCTGATATTATGAGTATTTCAACTTCTACATTAGAAAATCATCCTCCTCTTGTACAATTACGGCTTGAAATGGCATATGCACATTTTTGGTTTTCTGATAAAAGAACTATTTATGACGTACTCAGTTCTATCTTGAAAAACTACTTATAAAGTACAAATGTTATAGACAAATCGAGCAAGAGGTCATGACATGGATAAATAATAACAAAATTATAATAATAGAAGCTGATAAGAATGGTAAAAGTACGCATAGAGGGCTTGCCAGAAGAAGTTGAAACGTTCACAGAGCTATTAGAAAAAGACGAAAAATACGAATTTCTTCAGAAAAGTGAAAACTATTCGAACAGAAATTCGGTTTATATTAGAAAATATGTGGATATAAGGTTAAAAGAACAGAGTAACCTAGATACATAAGTGTGTCACAGTGACACACAACTTAAAATCGCAAACACGAGCGTGTGAAGAAATTCATACGCTCTTTTTATATACGAAAGGAGAAACACCATGAATACTGAAACGCCAAAGAAAACTAAGTTTGATATCTTGGAAGAAATCATGATAAGCTTTCAAGATGATTATGAAACAGATTATGCTCAAACCCATTGGGTGAAAACCTACAAAGAGCGGAAAGAGCGATTAATTCAGCTTCAAGAAGAAGAATGTGAACTGCAAGCGAATGTAATTGATGACGCCCATGATTTGGGATTTGTCGAGGGAATAAGATATGCTCTCAATATGATGGATATGACAGACACAGGAAAAGGAAAGAACAAGGAGCTTTTGGAGCAGTTATTAAATATTCTTGAAAGAGAGGTCGGTGTGAATGGCAAAAAAGGATAAAGAAAAAATGCTGTTTGCAGGAATACGAAAAGGAATTATAGATAATAACAGAATTTGCAAAGAGGTTGAGATTTATACGGATGGATATAAGCTCTATCTGAAATATGAACGTAAACCAGATACTTGTGCAGTGTGCGGAGAGCATACACATAGCAGAATACTATGTAACGGCAAACCAGTGTGCAGGCAGTGTATGATAAAAATGAAAGAATGGTCTGAAAACTACCAAACGCAAAAAATTCATCTGTTAGACACAGGCTATGCGTCAGCAGTTTCATTGAGTGGTAATCGTTACTTGGTGTTTATTCCGCAGGATTTAACGGATACCATGTTTAAATCCTATGATAAAAACAAAACACTGGTAGGAGAATTATTTGATGATGAATTCTTGGTTATCAATGACAGAGATGAACAGGAGCATAATTGCTATTTCTGTGGCAAGGTTAATGCACCATTTGAAATAGAGAATAAGCATATATGTTATAACTGTGCTAAAGAAATTGCTATAAAGGGGGAGTGTAAAGTGTGATTGAAATAGAACGCAAAATAAGTCAGTTTACTAGCTGTGGAAACCTTGACATCAAGTGCTGCGAAAATTGTGTAAACTATGTTTCAGGTTTATGTATACTGAATAATGTCGCAGTGGTGGACGAATATTCTGACTTTGATTGTGATGAGTGGCAGTTGGAGCAGGAGGAAAACTATCAAAAAAGAGGAAAAAGACTATAGGAGGTCTGTATTACAATGAAAATTTCAGTTAGAACAACGCATTATACTAACGATAATAGCCCTCAGTTGAGAGGTTATGCTACAGTCAAGTTTGATGACAGTTATGTGCTTGAGTCGGTGAAGATAATGGAAAGGCAAGACAGTAATGAGATTTTTATTGCGCTGCCGTCACTGATGGTTCGTACAAAGGACCAGAACGGAAATTATGTTATCAATGATAAGGGTGAATATGTCAAGGAATTTAAGGAAGTTTTTCACCCTATCACCGCAGAGAGCCGAAAGGTGCTAAATTCGGCTATAATGGACTCATTCAATAAGAATGATGGCAAGTATACAACAGTGGAGTTCGGTAATGACAGGTTTCAGCCCACTTTGGCAAGAATATTTGAAAGTTCCGTTAAAGATATAGAGGGTGTTGGCTCTGTGATTTTTTCTGACAGTTTTGTGCTTGAAAATGTTCAGGTCAGAAATGGCAAAAGCGGTGAATATTTTGACTCGCCCAAACGTAAGGTCAGAAATGAGAAAAAAACGTCAGGCTATGAGTATGTGGAGTTCTTTCACCCAGTAAAGGCGGAAACTTACAATGAACTTCGTGACAGTGTTGTAAATGGTCTGAATTATACGAGAAATATGAAAAGAATGAACTCATACGATAACAGCAGAGGACAAGACGAAGTGCTTGACATGACAGGTGAAAGCAGAGGTCTAGGAAGATAATATAAAAAAAGCCGTTACAAAGCTATACGGCTCTTTTTTTGCGCAACAACCCATATAAATGCTACTCTTTTTAGAGAATTGTTTGCGGAGGATTATAAAAAGATGAAAAAATTTAATTTGCAGGAATGGCTCGAATTTCATAAGTTTGCGTCTAATCTATATGCCTATCCATATGATGAACAGCTTCAGATTTACAATATTAACAGAAATGCTACGGCTGTAGCTCCATTTGAGGTATGGAGCAATATTGGACTTCGTATCAATGGTGGTACAAGGTCAATGACCATTTATGACAAAAACGGCATAAAGAAACATTTGTTTGATGTATCTCAAACTAACGGAAAAGATATCAAGCCGTGGAAATACAACGTATCATATAATGAGTATATCTTTGATATGTTGGATAAGATGTACGAAAAGAATGGTAGTGAAACAAGAGCAGATCGTGGCGAGAAAACCTTTCATAATAACATTTATGATTATGTTTTCGAGTCGGTGTATTCACACCCAAAGTCACCAACAGGACAGCTTTCAACGGAATTATGTGAGCTGATCGCAGAAACAGTTACATATACAGTATGCGAAAGATTAAACGTCATTGAAGAACAGTACAAGTACGATTTTTCAAACTTTCCTGTAATCAATGAAAATGCTCAGGAGCTTGTAGGTACTGTTGCGGCAGTCTATGTCAATGTCTTTTGCCGAACTGCAAAACAGCTTGTAAAAACTGTGTCACTGGAAGAAGCTCAGGGCAGACAGGCTATGCGTAAGCCAATTGTCAATGATGATATTTCAGAGTTTGAGCAGAAAGTCACAGTTGAAGAAACAACAGTGACAGATAATGCTGATATCGAAACGGAAAATGATATATCTGAAAAAGAAGATGATAGATATGTTGTTGAGCCTGATGATACGGTTGAGCCTGAGCCTGACTACAATGAATTTGTAGAAGTTCCTGAAAAAGCTGAACGTCTGACGCTTACCGCTGAGCAACAGGAAACAGTGCTTAAACAGATTTTTCAGGCGGATTATAAAAAAGTTAATAAGCAGGCAGTTATCAAGTTCTATAACATCAACAAGTCAGCTAAGGTGCTTATGCGGTATACCTATGCTGTATATAAAGGTTCACACCCTATCGAGCTTGCTGAAATGCCTGATGTAGTCAAATGGTCTGCGACTTCCAAGGGCGTTGTCTTTGCTGACGCTAATGGAGCGGAACTATACTGTGTAAACTGGCGTACTGCCTGCGGCTATGTTAAGCAGCTCATCAGGGATAACGAGTATGCCATAAGCAACACCATAGAGGCAACATCTGAAAAAGAAGAAAAAGAAACGGAAAAATACCGTGGTAATATTATTTCCGCAAGCACGATGAAACAGCAAAGACTGTATTCAAAGTTTGTCGAGCTGTTTCCTGATTTTCTGACGGACTATAAATATCTCAAGCTTGAAAGCGACTTAGGCTTTATGACTTTGTCCTTGGACAAAATCGGTAGCAATTCTGTAGCAATGGCACATTACTATGAGCAGAATGGCGATTTAATGGTTGACCCTGAAATAGTGTTTGATATTGATAGTAAAAATAAAACACTTACTGCAATTTCATATCAACAGGACGGCATGAGCATATATAAAACGTATGAACCAGACAGTGACGAACAGGATAATTGCAATTCTTTTGTAGATACTTGGTTCAATAATATTTCAACTCAGGCGTATAGACCTGTCAAAGCCATAAACATACATGGAAAAGAGATAACATTTGCGAATGTTTTGTCCATGGACAAAAATGAGAATGAGGACAATATTAAACCCATAAGCACCACGCTTATCGTTAATATTTATGGAGGTCCGGGGGCAGGAAAATCAACAACTGCATTACAACTTGTTGCCGAATTAAAGAAACTGGGGTATCACGCTGATTATGTTTCCGAAGTTGCAAAAGAGCTTGTATATGCTAAGGATTTTGAACACCTTGATGGAACTTTAAAAAATCAAAGCAAAATACTTTCAGAACAAAAAAGGCGTCTGGATATAATGCTTGACAATGTAGATGTGGTAGTCACCGATTCGCCTCTTTTGCTTAACACAGTCTATCTAAAAGAAAATGCACCTGAGTATATAGAGAGCGTTTTTTCTCAATATGAGAATTATAACAACTATAATGTTGTTGTTGAGCGTGACTTGTCTGTCAAATTTGAGCAAGAGGGCAGAATTCATAATCTTGAAGAAAGTATCAAAAAAGACGGTGAGATAAATACACTGCTTGACTCTCACGATATAGATTATCAGCGTTTTGATAGAAACAATATTGCAGGTATACTTGACGGAATCATTTCGAAAATAAATGATATTAAGATAAGTGAAAGTATTACCGCTGACAATACAGAAGATGAGGACAATACGATCGTTATTTCCGAAAATGGTGTATCGAGAGAGTATATCATTGAGCAAAAACGAGATAACATTGTTAATGTTGTTGACAAAGAGAGTGGTGAGTACGCAGTTGAAGTTGACCTAGAAAATAGGGTAGCGGTCAAGTTTATTTCCTCTTTTTCAGATAATCAAAAAAATCAGTTCTTTGAATATTTCAAAGACTATGACGCTGTATATAACAAAGAAAGCTTTATACAGTCAACGGCAAAAGCACTTCTTCTCGGAGCTGAAACGGATGATGATTATGTCATTATAAAGCATATTGAAATGATTGATAATGACCCTGACAATGTTAAGGAAGTCAATGATATTAGCTCTGAAAAATCATTTGCAGAACAGGTTGATGAAGCTTTAGGCGGAGTATTACCATTCTATACAAGCTTAAAAGTATGTGACACTCCACAAATCTTGCTTGATGTTGGCTGTGAACAGCTGCCTATGCTGTATACACAAAAGCATTTGAAAAATGCAATTTTACCGCCTGATGAAAAAAATCATCGGCATGGTCTTGAAATTGAGCAGATAAAAAGATTACCAGAACTTCTCTCGCACCCTGTAATGATTATTGATTCTCCAAATCGTAAAGACAGTATCATTGTTGTAACATCAGAAGTTGACAAGAGTGATAATCCGATAATTGCGAGCATAAAGCCAAATGGCGAGGGTAGATATGAAGTTGAAAATGTCAGCTCTAATTTCATTACAAGTGTGTATGGGAGAAATAATTTTTCTGAGTATTTTAGGAGAATAGTTCAATCTGATAATCTCCTTTTTTGTGACAAACAAAAAAGCCAAGCAATGTTTGAGAGATGGGGAGAACAATACTCCGAATTAACAAACAATCTTGACTTCAATATTATTATACACCAAAGTCGCAATATTGTCAAGGGTATGCAGCAGGAAAATAATGCAGAACAACTCTCTTTCTTTGAAAATTCGACATTGGAAGATACGGAAGTTGAGATACCTTTTGCAGTTGGTGATGAAATAGATTATGGCGAACGCCATTACACGATTTCAAAAATCGACAAAGAGAAAAATACAGTTACGCTCCTTGACTATAATACAGGTTGGTATCCTATTTCTCATGATGAGGACTTGTCAATGGTCATTGCCGAGTTTGAAGCGGTGAGGGAAAAGGAGATAGTTGAGTCTGAAGCATTGGCAACTAAGCCTAACAACTTTGTTAAAATAGATGATGAAGGCTCGGTCAATAGCGGCTCTTTATCTGAAAATTTTGTTATCACTGACGAACAGCTAGGCATTGGAGGTCCAAAGCAGAAATTCAATAGAAACGTGACAGCTATTCAGCTTCTAAAAAAGATTGAAGAAGAAAATCGCAACATAACCAAAGATGAACAGCAAGTGCTGTCGGAGTATGTTGGTTGGGGCGGTATCCCTGAAGCGTTTGATAAAAATAATAGCTCGTGGTCGCAGGAGTATGAACAACTGAAAAATCTTCTTACGGAAGAAGAATATCAAAATGCCATAGGCTCGGTGCTTAATGCCCATTACACACAGCCTGTTGTTATCAACGCAATGTATACAGCGTTGTCAGAGCTTGGCTTTAGTGGCGGTAAAATACTTGAGCCAGCCGCAGGCGTTGGAAACTTTATCGGCTGTGCGCCTGAGAATATTGCAGATAGGTCATTCTTTACTGCGGTGGAGATAGACAGCATATCAGGCAGGATTGCAAAACAGCTCTACCCTGAGTCAGAAGTTCAGGTGTGTGGCTATGAAAACGCAAAGCTCAGAGCAGGCACGTTCGATGTGGCAGTCGGCAATGTTCCTTTCGGTGATTATAGTGTAGTCGATAAGAAGTATAATCGTGACCATGCTATGATACACGATTATTTCTTCCTAAAAACGCTTGAAATGGTCCGTCCAAATGGTGTGATAGCTTTTATCACGTCAAAAGGAACAATGGATAAGCAGAGCAGTAAAATCAGAAAGCAAATAGACGAAAAAGCTGAGTTTATCGGTGCAATTAGGTTGCCGAATACGGCTTTTAAAGCTACTGCAGGCACAACAGTTGTCAGTGATATAATCTTTCTGAAGAAGAGGTCATTTCCACAGACAAAACTCAGTGAATGGGTCGATACCGCCTATAATGAAGATGGTCAGCGTATAAATCAGTATTTTATCAATCACCCTGAAATGATATGTGGAGAGCTAAAAATAAAGTCAGGTCCTTATGGTCCTGAAATGACAGTTGACCCTTTTTCAGATAAAAGTCTGAAAGACGCATTGTCAGAGTGTGTTGAAAATCTAGTGAATAATACAGATGTGCGCTATACACAATTATCTCTCAGACCAGTAGCCGCTGAAGCAGACGATACGCAGAAACAGGAAGAAGCATTGCCTGCACCTGAAAACATTCCTGACGGATTTTACGTTTCAATTAATGATAATATCTATAAAAGAAACGGAAGCGTTCTTGTAGAAGCAAAAAGGAAAAGCGGCAAGGCGTTTACAGAAAGAGAAAAGGGAATGCTCACTCTTGCGATAGACCTTGCCAAAGATTTGAGGTATGCTGTAAACATTCAAAACACAGACATATCGGATGAGGACTACGAGAAAATCAGAATAAGTCTTGAAAGCAAGTATAATTATTTCTCCGTAAAATACGGCAAGATAACTGACCCGAACAATAAACTGGTTTACAACACTCTCAGATATGTGAGGGACGATAATCTCGATTTTCTCAAGAGCATTGAAACACCAAAGTTTGAAAAGTCAGATATTTTATTGAAAAGAACAATACGTCCGTCAATAAAAATAACTCACTGTGATACAGTTGAGGACGGCTTTCAGGCTACACTTGCGGAATATGGATATATTGACCTTAATCACATATCAAAAATAACAGGATATAAAGTAGACGAGTGCATTAACAGACTTAACGGCATACTTATGTATCGTGACCCTGACGAATTGTTTTCTGCTGACATTCAGCGTACTGATGGTTGGTTGACGGCAGACGAATACCTGTCGGGAAATGTGGTCGAAAAGCTAAGAAAAGCAAAACTTCTATCATCAAGGTTTCCTGAGCTGAAAGTAAACGTTGAAGCACTTGAAAAGGTACAGCCTGAAAAAATCAAAGCAGTTGATATACTAGCTCAGATAGGCTCATCATGGATACCTGAAAAATATATAGAGCAATTTGTAGAAGAGGTTTTCGGCATTGGTACAGTTGTTGAACACAACACTGCAACAGCAAATTGGAAACTGTCAAATAAGGTCAATGGCAATTATCACTCGTCCACAAGCACGGAGTATGGAACAGCGGATATAAATGCTATGTACATACTTGAAAACTCTCTTAATCTGAGAGATAGCACAGTATGGCGTGATAAGCGTGATGAGCTGGGTCACTTGGTCTATGATGATAAGGGAAATAAGGTCAGAGAAAAAGACGTAGAAAAAACCATAGCTGCTAATCACAAGGCGGAGAAAATCAAGGAAACATTCAAAGAATGGGTATGGACAGACGCATATAGAACGCAGGACCTTGAAAACATCTACAACGCAAAGTATAACACAGAACGTGCAAGAACGTATGACGGCTCACATCTGTTTTTTGCAGGAATGACAAGTTCAATACAGCTTGCGGATCATCAGAAAAATGCAGTTGCACGAGTTTTGTATGGTGGAAACACATTGCTTGCTCACGTTGTCGGTGCAGGAAAAACATTTGAAATGACAGCCGCTGCCATGGAAATGAGGAGAATAGGTGCTGCAAATAAACCGCTGTTTATTGTTCCTAATCATCTGATAGGACAGTGGGGAAAAGAGTTCTTGACGCTTTATCCTGACGCAAATATTCTTCTTGCAACATCAGAGGATTTTGAGAAAAGCAGGAGAAAAGCGTTTGTTAATCGAATAGCAACAGGAGATTATGACGCAGTAATAATGGGCTATTCAACTTTTGCAAAGATATCAATTTCGCCTGAAAAGCGAAAAGAATACTATCAACAGCAGATAGATGAGCTTATAGACATTATCCAAAGTTCTGATGATGACGATAATCTGTCTGTTAAGGACGCTCAGAAAAAGAAGAAGCAGTTAGAAACAAGACTTAAAAATCTTGAATATGATACTGAGCAGGACGATAATATCTATTTTGAAAACCTTGGCGTTGACGCACTTTTTGTTGATGAAGCACATAATTTCAAAAATCTTTCCATAAACACAAAGCTGTCAAGGATTGCAGGCATACAAACGACTGAGTCCAAACGAAGTGAGGACTTGCTCCTGAAAATTCAGTACATTAAGGAAAAGCAGAATGGATTGGATCGTGGCATTGTATTTGCAACTGGTACGCCTATCTCAAACTCACTTACTGAAATGTATGTCATGAAAAAATATCTCGAGCCTGATTATCTCAGAGAAAAAGGTCTACAGCATTTCGATTCATGGGTTGCCGATTTTGCAGAAGTGACAACAAATATAGAGTTATCTCCTACAGGTAACTCGTGGAGAGCCAAAAAACGTTGCTCAACGTTTAAAAATTTGCCTGAATTGATGAGTATCTATCGCAGAGTGGCAGATATCCAAACAGCAGAAACATTGAAGTTACCAGTGCCAAAGCTGAAAAACGGCAAGTATACGATATGCCTGACTAAGCCGTCAGAGGAACAGAAACTATTTATCTTTGATTGTGGCGAAAGAGCAGAGGAAGTTCATCAAAAACGAGTTGACCCTAGCAAGGATAATATGCTGAAAATAACCAATGACGGAAAGATGTGTGCGTTAGATATGCGACTTGTCGACCCAACTGTGGAAGATAATCCTGACAGCAAGGTTAATATGGCGGTAAATAACATCTTCAACAAATGGGAAGAAACAAAAGATGATAGCCTGACACAGGTAGTTTTCCTTGACCGCTCTACGCCGTCAAAGGGTTTTAACCTATATGATGATATCAAGAGCAAGCTTATTGCTCTTGGTATTCCTGAAGAAGAGATAAAATTCATTCATGACGCAAAAAATGATAAGGAAAAGGTAAAGCTCTTTGAAGATGTGAATGAGGGCAGAGTGCGTATACTTATCGGCTCTACGGAGAAAATGGGTGCAGGCACAAACATTCAGAAAAAACTATGCGCACTTCATCACATAGATGTTCCATGGCGTCCGTCTGATATCGAACAGCGTGAGGGACGTATACTCCGTCAGGGAAATGACTGCAAGGAGGTCGAAATTTTCCGTTATGCAACAGAGGGTACATTCGATAGTTACTCGTGGCAGACAATTGAGTATAAGCAGAAGTTTATATCTCAGGTCATGACAAATAAACCGCTTGGACGTTCGATAGATGATGTTGACGAAGCGGCATTGAACTACGCTGAGATAAAATCTTTGGCAACAGGTGACCCTCGCATTAAAAGACAGCTCGAGCTTTCAACTCAGGTGGATAATCTGTGCCGTGAAAAGGCAGAGTTTGAAGCTGATAGAATGAAAGCAAGAGAAGAAATAACATTCACTATTCCTACGCAAATAAAAAGAGCAGAGAAGTTTATCGAGATATTCGATAATGCAGTAGAGTATTCAAAGCAATATCCACGTTCTGAGAATTTCTGCGTAGAAATAGTTGATAACAAGATAACAGATAGGGAAGAAGCAGGCAAGGCTGTAAAAGCATTGCGAAAAGTTGGTGGCGAAGAGCCTATTGATGTGTGTGATTACAGAGGTTTTAAAATACAAATTCAGTATTCATCACTTGGCGGATATGGCTCTTTCAAGACAATAGTTTCGCACGAAAATGCAACGCTCTTTACTTCTCTTGGCGTGTCGAACACAGATGTTTTTGATAACATTGATAATGCTATAGACGTTGATATGCCACAGTTGTTATCGAAACATAAGGAAGAGTTGAAAATAGCTCAAAAAAATATGCAGAAGTCAAAAGAGATAGCAGAGCGAGAGTTTCCGAAGTTAAAGGAGTATCAGGAAAAGAGAGAAGAACTCAATAAGCTCACATCGGAAATAGGCTTGAATGATAACTCAGGGGATATGGATATAGTTTTCAAGCAAGACGCTGTTACTTCTGTTATCGACAAGAGCTACATCCGAGATAATTCAGGAACGATAATTGCAAAGTTCACCTATAGTGTTCCTGAGAGTTATATAGAGAAGATTTACAACGATGATGATAACCTGAGCTTGGAATATGGTAGCCTACAGGAATACGTTAAGAGCGTTCAGGGTGATAACCGATTCTATGAAAAATCTAAAAAAGCAAGAAAAATCGTTGATGATGATATTCCTGCGGTTGATGATACGATGTTCTTAACGTTTAAACAGTGCCGTGCAATAGTTTTGGAGGAAGATAGTGAGCTTTTGACATTGCAAGGAGTTAAATCAAACGGAGAGCATATTAAGGTAGGAACATTTGACTATGATTATCAGACATATCAAACTTTAAGTTCTGTCGGAAAGCTCTATTCTGAAAAGCTTGGTATTCCATTTGGCGATGAAGATATTGCTGCTTCACGCAATAGAAGAATTTAAGATATAAGCCCTTGATTGATTGTCAGGGGCTTTTTTTCTTTCGGAGGTGAAAATTATTGTATAAAATTCAGATAGGCTGTAATAGGCGACTATCAAAGATATTTTATATCGATGAAAATGCGTTTAACAGCTATTTCGGGTGCAGTTCAGCAGACGAGTTTAAAAGAACTGCAAGACAAGAGCCATATGCTTGCAAGATTTTGTCCGTGGACAAAAGTGCAGAAGCATTTTCACTTGCTTTTGCGGATAGAGTATTGAGCAGATTATATATAGCTGAGTACTTAGTGGCGGACTATGGCAGTGAGCATAAAGCGTTAGGAATTATTCGTTCAGAAATAAAAGATTGTACCGCATTTGATGGATATATGGACGTTATTGACTTTAAGAGCGTTGAAAATATTGATTATGCTATCAAGCTCTATACAGACTATATCACTAAAATAATGAATTTAGTGGAAAGTGACGCAGAGAAGTATAGACGGCGTAAATCGCTAAAGTCGATAATTGAGTTGGCAAGGCTTAAAAATTCTGCTTTATATTCTAAAAAGGGGGATAAACTCAATGGCAATACGGCGTGAGTACATAGGTTCGGGCAAGAAATTCATACGCTATTCTCCTGAAGAAATGGCAGACGCACGGCAAACGGATATGCTTGACTTTCTATCCCGAAAAGAGGGTTTTACCTTTATAAAAGCAGGCTCTGTATATCAATGCAAAGAGCATGATAGCCTTATAATTCAGGGTGACAGGCAACGTTGGTATTGGAATTCGCAAAATCTTAAAGGGCTTAATTGCATTGATTGGCTTATGAAAATTGATGGTATGGGCGTTCAAGAAGCATTTGAAACAATTATAGACTTGTCGGGAAATATTAAGACGGAGTTTGTGAAAGCTCCTGAAATAAAGAATGAGCCAAAAGAATTTCATTTGCCACCTAAAAGCGAAACGTATAGAAACGCTGCCGCCTATCTCACGAAAACACGAATGATAGACCCTCATATAGTCAGCTATTGTATTAAAAATAGTTACATATATCAGGATCAATACAAAAATGTTGTGTTTGTGGGTTTTGATGATAAGAATGAAGCAAAGTTTGCCGAGAGCAAGATAACGAATACCTTTTATAAGCGCAAGCCCAAAAATGTAAGCGGAAGTCAAAAAGAGTACAGTTTCAATCTGACGCACTTGACACCTGAGGGCAACAAGGATACTGTTTATGTCTTTGAAGCTCCAGTTGACTTGCTTAGTCATGCAACGATGTATGTCATATCTGAAAAGAAAAGGGCTGAACGATTGGGGCAAAAACCTGATTATGATGTTTGGAAAAAGCAAAACAGGCTATCACTGTCGGGAACATCAGATGTTGCATTGCAATCATATCTGCAAAGATATCCTGAAATAAAAAACATTGTGCTTTGCTTAGATAATGATGAAGCAGGTCGAAATGGAATTGCAAAAATAAATGAGAAGTATGCTGACAGGTATAACATTACAGTTCACGTTCCTAAATTGGGCAAAGACTACAACGAAACACTTGTCAGCTTTTTAACTGTAGCGGAGGAAGCTACAGAACAGAGAACAGTTGATAACAGTGAAGAAGTTGCTGTTACAAATATAACTCAGCGGTCACGCTGATACAAAAAATCAAGGAGTGATTTCTATGAAAAACAAGAAGATGAAGAAAATTGGTGCAACGCTCTCATCATCAGTTGCCGCATTGTCAATGATGTTGATGAACGCTGTATCCGCAAGTGCAGACGCTATTGATGTGAATGACAATGGCAAGGCGGCTGTAGTCCTTGCTGACCTGTCTGGTCTGCTCAAGTGGATCAATGACTTGGGTGACACAGCTAAGTATATTGGCTATGCCATATCAGTTCTTGCAGTGATAGTTGCAGGTATCATGCTTATTGGCGGTGGCAATGGCGGTATGAGCAAAACAAAAGGTGTATTTATAGGAATACTTGGAGGCTTAGCAATACTCGGCTTTGGTCCTGCTATCATTCAGGATTTTCAGGCGGCAACATCGAGCGGTATGCTTTTTATTAAATAAGCGGAGCGGACGGTACATATTGTATGTACCGCTATGGGTCTTAAGCTTTGAGCCTATAGCGGTGCATACAGTGCATTAGAAACAGAAAGGACGGATAATTATGAAAGAAAGGTTATACAATGGTGATTTTTTTAACTTCGATTTTTATATCGAACGTACAGAGGGTGTTTATGACGGCATAGACTATGAAGAAGCGTTCAAAGCATTTACCTATCACATTCTCCATGAGAGTGGTCCGATAGAGATAGGCGTTGATTATGACAGACTAGGTAATGATGGTTTACCAAAAGAAAATGAAAGTGGAAGAATGCCACTACGCAAGTTTTCAAAAGGCGTTTTTACAGGCGTAGTTGATGGCATTATTAAAGATAAGCTGATTGATAAAGCAATCGGTAATCTTGACGATTTTCAGTATAACTATATACGAGCGAATAAAGATTTTGAGTCAATAGCTGATATGTTCAAACGAATTAAAGAGGACTGTGATTATGACAGTTGTGACTTTGACTATGATATAACAGTGACAGTTGGATCGCCAGAGTACGGAACGAATGAACCATATGACCGCTATTATAATGATGTTCTGAGCAGAGTAAATGTTATAACAGACGCAAAAGATATAATGAGTCTGTGCTGTGATTGGTCGGAATTTGTTTATCGCTATTATGACAAACTCAAAGATTTTGCCGATAAGAATTGGAGAAAGAACAATTTTGCCGAACCAGAAGATTTTGTGTACGAATGGATAGATGAAACGCAAAAATTACTTGCAGGCTATGGCACAGACAGTATATACAGTGCGTTGAGTGAAGTTATTGAGAGCGAACCTAACAGGGATAATGAACAGTATCAGAATTTTATCAAGAATAGTTTTAAGCCTTTCATGACAGATTGGAAATATACTTCATTCATTAATAATGATATGACAACGTTTAAAGAATTATCAAATGCACTTGATTTGGAGCATAATCGCATACTGTATACAGAATTTGAGCTGTTTACGGAGGAAAATACATACTATGCAGTAACATCAGGACACAATGTAAATGAAAATTCCATTGAGAATAATGCTGATTTAAAAAAGTGCATAGAGGACAACGCTATTGATTGCAATAATGTGTATGTAATCTATAGAAATTTCAGCTTAGGCTCTGAAAATGCGACTTGCGTGACGAATGC
This sequence comes from Ruminococcus bicirculans (ex Wegman et al. 2014), assembly GCF_000723465.1. Lineage (GTDB taxonomy): Bacteria > Bacillota > Clostridia > Oscillospirales > Ruminococcaceae > Hominimerdicola > Hominimerdicola aceti. The sequence goes on along the minus strand of NZ_HF545616.1, from coordinate 2,019,519 downwards.
AAGTGATAATAAAATCGACATTATCCGTAATAATCGTAGCCTTATCGGTTATCATGCTGATTTGGTAAATGTTGATAGTGCAACTATTGATTTGAGAAATGAAAATTTCAGAAATCTTAACGATGAACGAGGAGTCAGAATATAATGAGAGTATCAAAAACGAAAAAATATGCGTTTTCTGTATTCATAACACTGCTTATAAGCACAATGTCATTGAGCATACTTGCATTTGCGGCTGACCCTCGTACACTTCTGCCTGAAGTGCAGGAGATAATCGTCAAGAAAACTTGGCACGGAGAAATGGTACAGAATGTTGAGTATACGTTGCTGAAATGGCTTGCATATGTTGTGGATTACATTTCAGAAGCTGTGGATCAGGTGCTGAATTTTAATCTTTACAACGTTATAAAAGACGTATTTAACATAGATACTATTATATACCCTATAGCGTGGGCGTTGGCAGGAATGACAGTGGTGCTTATAGGAATACTTATCATCGTCAATGCAGATAAGATACACATAACAGACTATGTACGAAATATCTTGACGTCACTGTTTTTCCTTATCGCATTGCCGATACTCGTTTCATCATTTAGTGACCTTAAAACTGTGGGTGTGCAGTTTGCAAAGGATAATACAACAAAAGATACTGCAACAAATAGGACGATAGGTGAGTATATTCTCGCAAGCAATATTTACAACGTGAATAGCAGCATAAATCAAAATAAATTGGTAAAACAAAGTCAAGTATCGTCATTTGGTGTAAATCCTAACACTGTGTACTCAATGAATATTAATCTAGGTTTAGATCCTTCAAAAACGCAATATAGGACAGTTACAACAGCAGACCATTATGATGTGACTCCTACATACAGATTTGATGATTTGACCTTTGAGCATAAACTTGAACTGTTAGACCTTGTCGATGACTATGCTTTTTGGCAACAGCGTGTCGCATGGGCGCAGGCTAACGCTGGAGTACAAGACAATTCTGATACGGAAGAAGATGATGATAACGCATATAAAATAACAATAACACGAGGAGAGGGAGATAACAGACATTCAACAGATTATTACGTTATAACCTCACAAGCTCCATATTATCAAGCTTCATTTGAATGTTACTTAATTCGTGAAGCAGCGGAAAATGCTGCCCACGAACTTCAAAATCGTGGCATAAATATACAAGCTAGTCAAGTGGCTTCCATGATAATGTATTGCCAAGACTCCGATACTTTTGAGGAAGCTATAAACAGGTTGAGTAAAGGCGCATTTAGAGAGTTAGACTTCTACGGAAACACAATGAGTGCAATTCAAATACTTAATATTTCCAATATTGAAGATTTTGCGGATAATGGATTTGAACATCATAGTGGCGGTAGTTTTGAACAATTAAAAGAAGCGTCCGATTTTAGTGACGGAGATATGTCAGCACAGTTTGATAAAATGTGGCAATATGTTTCTGTCGGTCACTTAACGGAAAAAAATCACTTCTATCGTGTGAATTTTCTATGGGGGCTATTCATGCTTGTAATAACGGCAGTGTGTCTTATCTTTGCAGGACTGAAACTTGCGTCCTTGTTGTACGACATAATGTTTGCACAGATAGTAGCACCAATAGTTGTGGCAACAGATATGGGTGGCGCAGGACGGCTAAAAAAGGTCATACTGAATTTGCTTAATTGCTTTCTGTCTGTGATAATAGTTGTACTAGATTTGCGTTTATATATCCTGATACTTACTGAAATTCAGGACTCATCATTGCTATCAAACCCTATAGCTGTTATTTTCATAACAGTTGCAGGCTGTAAATTTGTAATTGACGGACCTGACCTCGTGGTACATCTTCTTGGCATTGACGCAGGCGTTAAGTCGGGCGTATCAACTATTATGGGTCTGCGTTCCGCAGGACAGATAGCTTCAGGTGCAGGACACACTCTAGGTCATATAGCAGGCAAAGGAATTTCAAAAGCGGGTGGCACAGTTGCAGGCGGTATCGGAGGAGCTATCTCAGGTGGTATTAGTGGTGCGAAAGCGTCAATGGCTAATGCTAGAAACAGTGACAATAAAGCCGAAAAAGGAATGCGTGGTGCTGTCGGTGCTGTTGGCGGAGCTGTCGCAGGCGGTGTCAGCGGTATGGTAGGCGGCTTTGGAAGTAATAATGGCGTTATGGGCGCAGCTGCTAATGGCACAGCCGTAGGCGGTAAAGCAGGAGAAGTTGCTAATAAACCTATCGGAGAAGTGGCTAAAAGTGCAGGACAGAATTTATCAGGCAAGGCAATGGGAATGGGTGAAAAACTTGGCGTTGGTACAAGTGGCAAGGACGGAAAAGACGGCACAAACGGAATAGACGGACTTAATGGTAAAGACGGCTTGCAAGGTGAAAATGGCAAACAGGGTGAGCAAGGTGAAAGTGGTGAATTTTCGTCAAACATCGATAATAGTTCATCTGAAAATGCTGTGGCGCAAGGCTCTTTTGGCTCGGACAGCACTAACGCAGGCATGGATGGCTCACAGACAGCTAGTGCAGTTACACCACCTAGCATTAGCACTTCGGGTGGAAGCTTTGGCACGGATACAAGTGCTTCATCAGCACAAGCTGTTAATTCAGGTAGCTATAATGCTCAAACATTTGCAGATAGACAGTATCATGCAGAGAGCAATACAACGAGCTATGCAGATACAGCTATGGCAACAGAAAAAACACAACCTACATTTGCTGAGAAAGCAATGCGTGATGAAAATAAAAGAAAATAAATCGGGGCAGGCGTAATGCTTGCCCTTTGTAACTTAGAAAGGGGAAGAGTAAATGAATGATATTAGGGCAGGCTTAGTACCGAAAACCACAAAATCAAAGGTCATGTTGACAAAATATCTGACAAAGTATCGCTTTTTGGGCATAATAGCTGTTTTCTTTTCTTCAATGGTCATAGGAATGGCGTTTGGCTCGTTGAGATATGTATTTGTGGTGTTCTGTTTAGTCATATTTATGATATGTACGGCAGGCTCTCCCTCAGACCCTCGCAAGAGCTTTGGAGGAAGCTTGCTCGACTTTCTGAGGTTTTTTGCTCAGAAAAAAACATACTACGGCTCAGGAAATGTGGATTGTGCTGATTATCTGAAAAAGGAGGAGGACAAGCGTGAAGCTAAGAAAAGAAAAAAGGAAAAATAAGCGTGTAAAAATGAATGCAAAGAATTGCCTTTGTACATACTTAAATTTCAATTCATTCCGCTTGACAGAGCAGGATCTAGCAACAGTTGGCGGTGGAAGGACAAATCTTGCGGCTAACTATGTGTTCAGGTTAAAGCATAATAATATTGGAAAGTATATGTCTGTTGTGGCTATTTACGGCATTGATATCATGCACTATTCCAATGACGATAAAATATCAGCGTTTAATGCTTTCGGTAGTGCAACTCAGCTTTTGGACTTGCCACATAAATATATTTTCAGCCACAAAAAACCTGACCTTTCAAGGCAGCGTGAGTTCTTGGAATACAAAAAATTGCAAACACAGCACCCATTTACAAGGGCAATGCTCGATAAGAAGCTCCGACAAATAGATGATCTGGAGAGGACTCACCGCAGTAATCTTGCATATATGTTTGTTTATGCAAACGATATTGATACGCTTTATGCAGCGGTAGAGCAATACTGCAATGCGTTTTCTGATACATCTATGGCTCTGTGCAGTTTTGACACAACAATAAGCTTTATGAGAACGCTTTTAAGCTTTTCGGACTGTGAAAATCGTGATATTGATTATCAAAATATCAATGCTTATGTTCTGCCCGACACAGTAAAATTCGGTCAGAATTATTTTAAGGTGAACAACACATATGTGACATCAGTTGTCATAAAAAGTTTTCCTGCATTGCTTGCTCCACTTGCTTTAACACGGCTTGTATCACAGAAATATAGTGACATAGTATCTATGTGGGACGTGTGTACCGCTGCTCGTGATGATGTTCAGGAACAGTTGAAGCAATCAATGGACGAGCTTAACTCTCGTTGGGCAATTAGGCTCGGCATGGCTGATAACATTGATACTCAGACAGAACTTGCAAAGATACAAGAGATATATAATTCAGTAGTGAATGGTGCTGAAAACATGGTGTATATGACACTGCGTTTTTATATCTTCAATAAAGACCTGTCAGCATTGAAAAAGCGTGTTGCAGTAGTGCAGAAAGAGTTGGCTACAAACAATGGACTACGTTCTTACGTCCCTGAAAATCAGATGTTTACCGAGTTTACAAGACTTATTGTTGAGGGCAATAATATTCAAACGCCAATGCCTATCTATGATACATACGCCAAAGAATTTCCGTTTTATTATCAGGAACACATTGATGATAATGGATTGTTTATGGGCTACACGCAGACAAACGGACTTGTCTTTCTTGACTCGTTTCTGCGTAACAGATACCGCTCGTCATATGATATGATACTTTGTGGAGTAAAGGGCGGTGGTAAGTCTGTAACGCTTAAGTTAATGGTGCAAAATCAGCTTATAATCGGCAACAAGGTTTTCGCTATTGATATTGAGGGTGAGTATAAGGACCTTGCTATGATGTATGACGGTCAGGTCATTACAATGGATAGACGTGCCTTTATAAACCCTCTGCAGATAAGGACAGTTATCGATTGGCAAAGTGAAAACAAGCTTGATGAAGAAGAAAACGATGATGATACACAGCAACAGCTCCTCTCCAAAGAAAGTGCTATCGAAACGAATTTCATATCTGAAATATCACGAATATGCACTTTTATGTATCAATACGTTCCGACAATGACCTATGATGTTATGACAGCTTTCAGAACTGTCCTTGTTGAAACTTATCAAAAAAAGGGTATAACAAAGTACACTGACGTAAACGCTCTTGCGCCTCAAAACTTTCCGACTTTTTCTGACGTTCTTGATGTTATAACATCAAAGATATCTTCGGGAACGCTCTCAGCAGATGAGATAACTTTGTATAAAACACTGCTTATGTATGTGAAAGAATTATCTGTTTCGGGTGCATATGGAACAATGTTTGATTCGCATACAAACATTGAGATAAACAATTCAAATCTTATAGTATTTAATGTGAAAGCATTGTCGGAAATGGACGAGAATGTGTATAACGCACAGCTTTTCAATATACTCTCGTTGATGTGGTCAGAGGTTTGCAAGAATGTTGCTCATAACAATAACCTTGTCAATCTTCTAGACCGCCGCAGAGTTATTTGTCTTATCGATGAAGCTCATCGTTTCATTAATACCAAGAATACTTTGTGTACTGATTTTATCTTAAAGCTTGAACGCCGTTCAAGAAAATATGACGCAGGACTTTGGTATGCAACGCAGTCGATACTTGACTTTATGCCGTCCGATACTGGTGAAAGTGTGGATACAGTTAAGAAGATATTTCAGCTCGTTCAGTATAAATTCTTACTTAAGCAATCTTCTGACAGTATCGAAATTTTACATAACATTTTCGGTCAGTTTACTATGTCTGAGTTATATGCAACGGACAATTTTGAGGCAGGAGAAATGCTGTTGTCACTAGGATCAGGCAAGAATAAGATACACTGTAAGAACGCCGCTACAGAGTGCGATTTGATGTACATAGGAAACTCTCAGGACAGGGATGAGATAGTAGACAGCATATTCAATCGTATGTATCTTCTTAATTGGAATCCTCAAAATCTTGCTAATGAAATGTATCGTTCTGAGCAAAAAACACAGGAATTTATTGAAACATTTACAAGGGAAGTCATTGAATATTTTGGTTTCAAAATAACAGACAGTGAGTATCTTTATGTGACAGTCAATAGGCTTGTAAAGAACCTTGCAAAGCGTTTTGGTGACAAGTACAACGTGAGAAAGTGGTGAGTACAGTATGGATAAGATTAAGCGAAACAACGCCATTTATATAGCATTTCTGAGCATTTCAATAGCTATTATGGCAGTTATTATAATCATACCTATGGTGCAATCTATGAGCTATGTGCGCCATACTGTAGACTACAACAGCATAGTTGCAATGGGTAGTTATCATATAAAAATATCAAATGCAACGTATCTTAAAGATAAAAAAGAGCTTTACTTTGCATTGTCGGCAAAAGAGGAAAGCAACTATTCAGGGAGCATAAGTTCAAAGCCTGAGATAAGCAACTACACGCTGAGATACTATGATGACAATGGCAAATATCATACAGAAGATATGCTGAAAAAGTATACTGTTTCACAGAAAAATGACTTTACAGAGATAATAACAGTATCCGATATTCCTTCGGGATATGACTACGTCTACATTGAGTTAAAGTGTACGATCGCTGCCTATGACGAGCCTGACACAGTTGACGAATTTGGTGATGTAATAAAGGGGCAACACCATGATGAGATAGTCAAAGAACAGTATTTTATGTTTGACAAAAAGGACGTCAGAGTGATAGACAGCAAGGACGATAATCAGGACGATATGAGCATTGTTATTGAAGAACAGACAGATAGTACATCTGAAAAAATTACAACTACAGAAGCCAAAAAGGATATTAAATCAGATTTGAAAAATGATAAAAAAGAGGATAAGCGCAGTGAAAGTTCATCAACCACAGATAGTATATCAGAGAGCAAGTCTGACAAAAAGAAAACTGAAAAGGTCACAACATCTACAGTGACATCGACTAAAAAAGTTGACGTAAATCCACAAGATAATCACGATTGGCAGGATACACAAGCACAGCCAAGTGGCGGTAACGATAACTATCATAATGACAATACATATACTGAAACACAGCCATACTATCATGATGAGCCTGCACAGACAGAGCCACCATATTATAATGTCCCCCTTGTCAAGACACAAATGAAAAAAATTATCGTGACAGCGAAAACTTTGTATAGCCATCCAAAAAACGTAAGCAAAATTTATGCAGCATTGCATACAGACTTGGCTTGGTAAACCTGCACAGGCAACTTGTAGCCAAGCGCCTGATGGGGTCTTTCGTTGTTGTAATCCTTGATGTAACTACCAATCTGCTGGCGCAGCTCTCTGGGATTGCTGTATTCATTGATATAAATCAACTCCGTTTTCAAGCTGCGAAACCAGCGTTCAATTACCACATTATCCACCCATCTAGCTTTTCCGTCCATACTCTGGCGGATATTCTTCGCTTTCAGAAATTCAATATAGTCATTGCTTGTAAACTGGCTGCCCTGATCAGAATTGATAATTTCAGGATTGCCGTATTGTTCCATGGCATTTGTGACTGCTGCTAAAACCGGTGCAGTATCCAGCGTATCAGACAATTCATAGCCCACGATAAAACGGCTGTACCAATCAATAATCGCTGTCAGATACATATGGCTACGCCCCATTTTGATATAGGTGATGTCAATTGACCATACCTGATTTGGTCGGTCAATTTTTAGATTTTTCAGCAGATACGGAAATTTTAAACTGTTCTTTCCGGGCTTTGAAAGATTGGATTTCGGATAAACCGGACAGATATTCATTTCCGCCATATAACGTCTGACAAGCTTTCTGCCGATTGCAATCCCGTCTTCCTGTACAAGCTTTTCTTTGATTTTCCGATGACCAATGTAGCAGAATTTTGTGTGCCAGTAGTCAATACGTGATTTGATGTATTCCTCACGCTCCAAGGCTTTTTCTGCCGGTTCAACAGGCTGATAGTACATCGAAGTGCGGTTGATTTCAAGCAGTTCACACTGTTCCTTAATGTTCAGCCTATCATTCTTCATAACCAGACTTTTCCTTCCAGTCAGGTCCGAGCACTTCTTCAGATTTTTTTTTGAGCCAGTCCACCTGAACTGTCAGGTGACCGATTTTCTGCATAAGCTTTTCTTCCCGCTTTTTTGAGTTCTCAGCTGCTCTTTTTGCTTCCTTTTCTGATTTTGAACCATTAAAGGCACGGGATGCATTCTCAAGAAATTCCTTTTTCCAATTTTTCAGCTGATTGACGTTGATTCCTTCACGACTTGCTATCTCGCTGATCGTCTGCTCTCCCTCCAGTATTTCTATTACGATTTTTGCCTTGTACTCCGGTGTGTATGTGTTCCTCTTCGCCATTATCGTGTCCTCCTGTTTCTTTCTTTTATTATACCACTGTCACGATGTTTTGGCAATTTTGTGTTCAGTTTCTAGGGTACATTATATATCAACCGCCTGCAACAACTACAACAGCGGTCATAAAAGCACGTTCTTTAAAGATAGAAACAATCTATGAGTACAATGATGTTAAGATAAACGTAGGTTCAACGGCACAGCTTAAAGCAGTTGTAGGTCCGTCAAATGCTGTGAATAAATCAGTGATTTGGCAAAGTAACAGACCTGATATTGCGGAGGTAGACAGCAACGGAAATGTGCATGGAATAAGCAGTGGAAAGGCTATAATAACTGTCCGTGTTGCAGACAACAGTGCCATAACAGCAAGCTGTATGGTGACAGTAAATTAAAGGAGAAATACAATGAATGACGAATATATTTATCAGTATCCTGCGCCTGAGTACATGGAAAACTTCAAAGAGATGGTAGCGCAAAGAACAACAAATACCAATGGCGCACGAAAGAAAGTTATCGTGTGCTTTGGCATTAGCATGGCTTTTTTAGTCCTTTACTGTCTGCCGTTTCTGAATTTTATCGACACATATTTATTACTTGTTGCAGTGATTTTTTTATGCGCAACAGTGATACTTCTTAAAGGGATAACAAAGAAAATAGGCACTCATAATCTCATGATACAAGCTACAGAGAATGACATGGTGCTGACGTATTATTCTGTCGGGGCAACGCCTAAAAAGGTATTGACATTACGTTATGAAGATATAATCGAGTGTCAGTTTTTCGATAAATCTTATACGAAAATACAGATAACTTTCAAGAAAAATAAGCACTCATATCTTAAATCATATAGTCAGACAGGTGGAGAAGTGAGCAATTTAGTTGACACTATGGTTTCATTTGAACTCAATCCATATTCCTATGAGCAAGGCTTTTTTATGTACATAGCACCTGATTATTTCAATATAAAAAAGTATGCACTGACAGATAAAATTCTAAAAAAATATGGCAACATAAATGAATATTTCACTCGCTTGGCTGAGAGTGAAGAGGTTGAATAAGGTGGTGTAAAATCTTATGCCAGATATTCGTTTGTCTAATGATTTGATGAGTAAAGTCGATAAAATTGCGGCTGAAAAAGAAATGTCACGAAACAAATTGGTCAACAAAATAATTGAAAAATACGTTGAAGCAAGTGACAGCTTTGTATCTGATATTCTTCCTGATGTTGTCCGCAGTATTGTCAAAGATGAGATAAAGAAACTTGACGATACTTCAACAGAAGTAATAAAGGATATGTATGTAACTATCATAAAGCTTAGAAAAATAACTGAAACACTAGAAACTTTCATGCTTCCAGAATACAATGAAGTGGACTATGATACGTTAAAAACTAACGAACTTTTGACTCTTATTGAGCTGTCTGAAAAACAAAAAAAGCGTTGATTTTTGAGCAAAAATCTTCATGCTTTTTTAGATAACAAATATTGCAAGGAAATTTTAAGGGGAAAACGCTATTTAAGTTATTTAACTTTGCTGATTTTAAGCTGAAATTTCTTATTTAAGTTAAATAGTCTATCCTATAATGTGGAAATTTTTAAGTGAAAAAGTTATTTAAGTTATTTAATTTGTCAGAAAAAGGGGTATTTAAGTTATTTAACATTGCTCCAAAAGAGGTATTTAAGTTATTTAACTTTCTGAATAAGTAGCCCCATTTTAAGTTCACCTAAAGCTCGGTACTACCGAGCTTTCACACAGGGAGTGTACCCACTCCCTTTATGCTCTTTGAGGTTATTCGTTCATGTTCTGAGCAAAATTCATTCATTCAAGTTCCCCTGAAAATCAATAGTTGGAGGTGCAAATTCAATGCCAAAAAAAATAAAAACATTCTCGTTTTCTGATACCGCTGAGAGAAATCTCAGCCTGCTTATGAGTGACCTTGAAATACATTCAGCGAGTGAATGTATAAGATACCTGATAGACGCAGAGTGCGTTCGTCGTGGGCTTATAAAAAAGGACGCAATGTCTGAAAACTTTGGTGCAGGAAAAGGTGACAGGTCAAATGCAAACTCAGTAAAAGACAAAGACGATCTATTGAGAGAAATACAAATGGTCAGCATTCAAATGGCAAAGTACAATAATCGTATTGAGGATATATATAAGATGTGTTATGAGGTCCGTGACGGAGTTAATTCTCAATGCAATTTCATGGACGCTCCTTTCACGTCTGCGGATACTATGGTTGAGGGCGCAGCGGTGAGCAAAGCAGTGCAAGGCTCATGCGAAACTTACGAAGCAAGAATGCGACGTTTGTCCGTGGACAAAGCAAACCGCCGCTAACGGCGGCGTATCTAAAAAAGAAGAAAAAGGGGTGATACATTGAAAAAGAAGCACACAACGCCTGCGGTAGTTTTTCATCTTGATATGATACAGCCTACGAGTAAGAAGTGGGTAATAGCCAAAGGATTTGACGGAATGTCTTATATGAACAGGGACGGAAAATTTCTTCCGAAAAAAGAGAAAACATTTAAGTCGCAGGCAACAGTAAATAAAGACTATATTGATTACATGAATAAGAATGGCGTCTTTGATACGAACTACTCAATGCTCACAGAAAAACAAATGGATACTTACAGAGATTATGAGCGTCAGAGTAAATCTGAGGGTTGTCCGAAATATGTGGGCTATCTGTCATTCGATAATCAGTTTCTAGTCGACAATGATCTGATGATAGGTGAAGTGCTTGACCGAGCAAAGCTTATGGATATCGCAAGAAAAGGAATCAATTCCTTGATCGACAAAAGCAACAAGCTAAAAAATGAAAACACTTATTGGTATGCGGCTATTCATGAGGATACAGACAATATCCATGTTCATTATACTTTGCTTGAATATCACCGCCTAGAGGATAGAACAGTAACATACAAAGGTAAAGGGCAGGACCTTTTAGAGCAGGACGCATTTAAGAAAATGAAGTCTACAGTTGCTAATGAAATTATGACAAAAAAGCTGACACCTGAGCTTACGGCTTTCAAGCGTAAAAATCTCATACCTGAGTTTTCTTCTTCCATAGTAGCGTCCAAAGAAATGATAGAACTGTTGAAGCTCCTTCCACCAAAACCGCCACACTCAGCGTGGCAATATGATAATGTGAAAGTTCGTCCGTATCAGCGCAGGATAGATATGTGTGTTGATAAAATTATTAGCTGTAACGAAAAGCTTCAGGCAGAGTTTGATGAATACGTTGAAAAGTTGAAAATGGCAGACGAACAGTACAAAAGATTTTATGGCGAAAACTCTGATTATTTTGAATACTCAAATAATCAGCTTGACGATTTTTATAACAGGGCAGGAAACAAGCTCCTGCAGGAACTTGCAAAATTGCAATATAGACTTGATAAAAATTATGCTAAAGAAAGTGACTTTACAGATATGGAAAAAGCCGTATCTAAAAAAGAAGAAAAAATGGCATACAAGGAGTTCAAAGAACATCTGAGTAAAAATGAATTGCTTCAGGCTCAGAGCTGCCTGAAAAAGCATAGCAAATCGAACGATACATTTGCTTATCAGCTTGGGAAGCTTTTGCTTGAAAACTATGATGATAAAGAAAACATTGATAATGGAATAAAGATACTCAGCGAGATCGCAGAGAAAAAAGACAGTCGCTGTTATGATAAAGCAAACTACCGATTGGGTAAATATTATGAAGATATAGGCAACAGCGAAAAGGCAGAGGTACACTTGCTTCGTTCGGCAGAGGATAACAACGTGTATGCAATGTACAAGCTAGGAAAAGCGTATCTAAAAAAGAATAAAGAAACAAGCAACAAGGACGATTTGAAAAAGGCGGAACGTTGGCTGAAAAAAGCGGCTGACTTCGATGACCCATATGCACAATGTTCATATGGTATGCTTTGCTTCAAGACAGAACGTCGTGACAAAGGCTTATATTATCTCGAAAAATCAGCGGCTAAAGGAAATGAGTTTGCAAAAATGATAATTCAGACTACAGTAAATCGTGAAGAAGCAAGGCTGAGAAAGCAAAACAACAAGAGAAAATTCCGCAGTTTCAGCGCACAGCAAGCTTTGGTTCGTTCTAAACGAGCCATGAATGTATGTTGGCATTCCGTTAAGTCACTCATGAGCGAGTATGACTATCACATCAAGAAGTTGCAGGAAGAATATGACTATGAAAATAATATTGTAAATGAAATGGACGGCTATAGCTATTCAATAGATTAGGAGAAATACAATGAACAATGATTTTGATGAACTGAATAAAAGCAGAATAAAGGTACGGCTTTTAAAGGCGTTTGGTTTTGGTGGTCTGATATATGTTGTAATAAACTTGTGCCTGAATTATTTTCACCTATCCCTGACGTTCATAAATGCAAAGCATAAAGGTATAACAGCGGTGGAATATTTCCGCTTGAAGTGGACGTATTTTATTACAACAGATAATTTTCCGCTACCAATGGTAATTATGATATCATTTTTCATAGGCATAATGCTTGCGCTGCGTTCTGAAACACATTGGCGTATCAAAAATGAAAACAAAACTATAAAGGGCAAGCAGCGTTTTATGAATACTAAAGAAATGGAAAAAGTTTTATATTCGTTTGATTGTGATAAAATGAAGTCGGCTAAAAAGTCAGGAATCATCATTGCAAAGGAAAACGGAAAGTTTTACATAGACGCTGAAACGATACACAGCTTAATAATTGGTACAACTCGTTCAGGTAAAGGTCAGACGTTCGTTATGCCTATGATTAGGCACATCGCAATGTCACAGGCTAAACACTCTATGGTAATAAATGACCCTAAAGGCGAGATAGCTGAAAACTGCACGGCTATGCTGAGGGAAAACGGCTATAAAGTAGTGTTCCTAAATCTGCGTGATACAAATATGTCATCGTTATGGAATCCGCTTCAAAAAGCCATTGATGAATACAAAAAGGCAAGAGATAATAATGAGGACCTCGACAAAACTATAGACGAAGTGCAATCGTTAGCAACGGTCTTCACAGCCGATGAACAATCTCAGCCGATTTGGCCTGAATCGGCTAAATCGCTTTTAGTTGCGATGATTTTATATTTGCTTGAAAAGGGATATGACGATGGCAATCTTGCTAATGTTTCCATGTATTCAATATACAACCTTTTCGTTGAGTTCGGAACGGAAAATGAGGTGCAGATAGTCAATGGTGAGAAGCGAAATGTGAATGCTCTTGACAGCCTTTTTAAATCACTGCCTCGTGGCTCTGCGGCAAAAGCGGCTTATGCAACTTCTCGATTTGCAGAGGGTGACTGCCGTGCAAGTATTTTTACCACGCTCTCATCAGATATATCCATATTCGGCTCTGACAGTGGAATATCTCGACTTACATCTGGAAATCAAATTAATTTTGAGGAACTCGCTGACCCTGACCACCCTATGGCAGTGATAATGATAGTCCCTGATGAAAAGAAAAGCCGTCACGTCATAGCTTCGCTTTTCGTTAATCAGTGCTATAATGCACTCGTTGACTATGCTAACAAATTCATCGGGCAGAAGTTACCGCAGAGAGTTCATTTCATTCTTGACGAGTTTGGAAACATGGTAAATATTCCTGATATGGATACAAAGATAACAGTTGGTGCAGGACGTAATCTTCTTTTTGACCTGTTCGTTCAGGACCTTAATCAGCTCGATACAAAATACAATAATGCTGCCAAGACTATACGCTCCAATACAGGTAATCTTGTGTATATAAATTCTCTTGACGTAGATACAAACAAATATTTCTCGTCAGCCTTGGGTGACAGGACAATAGAATATACTACATACAGCGGTGACTTGCATAGCTTTCTTTCTCATCAAGCAGGCTCTGTGGATAGCGTACCGCTCATACGCCCTGAAGATTTATCCGAATTGCCATTTGGAACAGCTATCACTAAAAGGCAGCGTTGCTATCCTATAAAAACAGTTTTTGACCCATTTTACAGGCTCGGCATAAAAGCTCAAAGTATAGCAGAGATAGCAAAGACAATGGATTTTCGTTATAACAGTCTTGAAGAAACGATATATCCTCTCGATAGCATATGGCAGAAGCTTTTTATCCCTATCAAAGATAACAAGGGATATATGTATAAGGCTGTCAGGCGAAAAGACCCTGCTGAAATAAAGAAGCTCACAGAAACGTACAGCCACGGCAGTCAGACTATGGTGCTGCCTATCTGCTTTGAAAATCAGATCTATAGGAAAATGCCTTTTAGTGATGATCCAAAAGAACGTGAGTGGACAGAGATACCTTGTGATAATGCGCACATTGTGGAACTGGGCAAGATAAAGCTTGACGCATATATATCTTCCGATGGTCATTCACGGACACGTTGGGACAACAAGCGGAAAGAGATTTATCGAAATCGAAAAAATGCGGTCACAAAGGCAAGTTCAACAGACTACACGGATAAGAGGTTATCAGCTCCGTCACCAATCACTGAAGCATTGCAGATTATAAACTCACGTTCCGAGTTGTGTGCAGAGGGCGAGTACAACCGCCTTATTGAAGCTAAAAATAAGCCAGCGGTGGAAAAACTCATTAATCAGGCATTTACAAAGAAAATCATATCCAGAAAGCAATACGATTTGCTTAAACATGACATTGAGATTAACTTCAATAAATAATGGAAAACTGTATCTAAAAAGGATAAAAGTCTTGACTTAGCGCAAGGTATAGAGTATACTTTAGATAGATAATAAGGGGGTGTCAGTTGTGAGTGTATTTCCCGTAAGAGCTAGTGGAGATGAAAACGTCTTAAAACACAATTTCCCCACAAAGCAGGCTGATATTGCCGCTGATTTAAGAAAACAAATGACTTCTGAATGTGATGTTGTAGATTATGATGATATTCACAGCGTATTGCTTAAACAGGAAATAGACAAGAAAGGAGTGCTTATCTATGACGGACAAAATCTATAGCATTGATGAAATAAAGCACTTAGTCGCTCCTGTTGCGAAAGAGTTTGAGCTTAATGAGATTTATCTTTTTGGCTCGTATTCCCGTGATACAGCCAATAAAGATAGTGATATCGATTTATATATACCTATTTTGCCCTCCAAAATAGGTATAAGGTATTTTGGTATGCTTGAAACTCTTAAGGATACATTTCAGAAGGATATCGATATTATCACTGACGATACTGTATTTTTGTCAGCTGAGGAACATGATAAATTTATGTTGGAAATAATGAAAGATAGGGTGATTATTTATAAACAGAGATAGGAATATACTCGTTCATATGCTTGAATACTGTAATGATATTTATGATGATTGCTTGCGACTTGGCAACAGCTATGAGGTGTTTAAAAATGATAGATTATTGCAAAAAGCAGTAACAATGTCAATGTTACAGATTGGTGAGTTGACAACACATCTATCTGATGAGTTTAAAGACTTAACAAACAATGAAATGGATTGGCGAAACCTTAAAGGCTTACGAAACATAGTTGCTCATCAGTATGGCTCTATACAATTTGATTTGATATGGCAAATCAAAGAAAATGATATACCAATGATAATGGACTTTTGCCAAAAATATATATCTTTTTTTGATGAACAATTAGATTTGGATATTGACGAACCATTAGACCTGACAAAAGATAATTCATTGAAAAGGTAATCAATACATATGCTTAAGGATCTGAATTTCAGGTCCTTTTTTTTGTTGCCTAAATATATTGGAAAGGAGGAAGGGAAATGCGTATACCAAACAGCTTTATAACGGACCTCAGAAGCAATTACACAGATTTTGCCGTAGCCTGCAAACTATATAGCCTTGTCAGCTCTCATACCAAGCGTAGCAGCAACGGCTATGAAGTTTGCATTAAGCAGGAAACTATAGCTGCTTCCTGCAAATGCTCTGTATCAAGCGTAAAACGTTCTGTGTGCCGTCTTGAAGAAATGGGCATAATTACGCATAAATATCGTTTGGACGGCTCTGAGGGGCGTTTAGGGGCATATCACTATGCGTTGAAGCCTTATGACCTGAGCAAAAACTATTTCTATATAAAT
The DNA here is from genome assembly GCF_000723465.1 of Ruminococcus bicirculans (ex Wegman et al. 2014). Classification (GTDB taxonomy): domain Bacteria; phylum Bacillota; class Clostridia; order Oscillospirales; family Ruminococcaceae; genus Hominimerdicola; species Hominimerdicola aceti. The sequence continues at coordinate 2,003,391 of NZ_HF545616.1, read as the reverse complement.
AATCGTAAGGCATACTCTGCCGAATTGTCACCAAAGCTTTTCTATGTGTATGCAGTATTCTGCAAACTCATGTGCAATGATATAGCAAGATTTTATCAGTCGCTTAATGACCTTTCTGCGCTCATCAGGCTGAGTAGGGCAGAAGTATCAAAGGTCATAGCGGTGCTTATTGACAGGTCCATGGTGCGCAAACAGCTCAAACGAACTAGAGCAGGAGATTATACGGACAATACATACTTCATCATCACTCGTAAACAAGGTTGCATAAAAAAAGCAGGACCTAGATCCAATAGGTCCTGCTCAAATGGTTTGTGTTCTCGTGGGAGTTCACAACTCAAACAGCTATATAATAACACCTCGGACGGGATTTGTCAATCCTTTTTGCGAAAATTTTTATTATATAAGCCGATTTTATTTTATTATGGGGGTAGTCCCTGATTTGCACCCTCATATTTATAACCCACTTTGTATTAATATCTAAAAAAGGTCAGATAGAGTAATTCTGTTATATTACTTAGTTCAGAATATGTAGTAATATATATGGCTTTTGATTTTTTTGAAATTTGCCCTTTTGCCTTTTTTTAGATAATTTTAGGAGGACTTTTTTTATGTTGAAAAGAGAATATTTGATAAGATTGCGTACAGATATGCACTTTACCCGAGAAAACGTTGCTAAAGAGCTTGGCGTTAAAGACCGCTATCTCAAAAACATAGAGGACGGGCGAAGCCTATCTACGGAAGCTATAACACGGCACTTTATTGTTTTGTCAAAGCTTTTTGGTATATCAATAACCGACTTGGCGGCAATGGAAGCACTTTATCAAGTTGCCAATATTGAGCTGATAGATACGATGTCAAATGAACCCACCAAGAGCAGTATTGACAATGTCGACTGATTTCGTCTTGTTTTCCTCAAAGCAATGACTATATATGTTTAACGTTGTAGTTGGGGTTGAGTGACCTAGTGTCGCTGATACAGTTACAGCGTCTATGCCAGCATTTATCTGCAGACTGGCGTTGAGATGTCTGAATGTATGAACGCCATAGAAGGGTAAACCATTTTTCTTACACATTCTCTCAAGCCACTTGTAAGGCGTATTTGGGTGCATGGGCTTGCCATTTGCCTGCGTGAATAGCCTATCAGTTTTGACAATTTCTAAGCCTTTTCCTTTTCTGTTCCGAAAATCAAATTGCTGAGAATTTTGGTAGAGCTTCAGTAGCTTTGATAGTTCTTTCGGTATTTTAATAAAACGTTGCGATTTTTCGGTCTTAGTGACATCTGTATAGATACCCTCTATTGGCGTGTAATTTGAAGTCCGCTTTATCCTGACGTTGCATTTATCAAAATCAAAATCGTTCCATTCAAGACCTAGTATCTCACCTCTGCGTAGTCCTGTAAGCATAGCAAGTGTAAAGAATATTTGATATTTGAATTGAACGTGCTTTAATGTGCTTAATAATGTCTTGGCTTCATCAATGGTGTAGATTTTAATCTCTTTCGGACGCATTGTTTCGCCATTACCATTGATTTTAGGTATATCAACATCTGAGCAAGGGTTGTCTTTTATGTATCCGTATTTCACCCCATACGAAAAAATATTCGTAAGATACGTCATGTAATTCTTTATAGTTTTTCGTGATAATGGATTTCCTGTGCGTAGATTACCACCTTTTTCAGATAACTTATTAACATATGATTGGATAGTTATAGTCGAAATAGTTTGCAGACTGTTCTCGCCCAAATCATGATTGATCCGATTAGCAATCAATCTTTCTGAATTGCGAGTTGTTTCACGATGATTTTTTTCAGCGTAATTTGTATACCATTCGTCAGCTAAGTGTTTAACTGTCATTTGTGTGTCTGTTTGAATATTTTCAAAAGTGTTTTCTTCGGCTGTTTTTTGTACTGATTGAGATGAAATAATAGTAGTCAATTCTGATATAATATCATCTTTCTGCTTTGAGCTTTCTGTTAAAATACGAATTTGCTCTTGTAAAATAGTATTTTGCTCCATTAAAAATCTAATTATCTCATTATTTTGCTTATCGTAAAAATTCATTGATTATTCTACAGCTATCTCCCTTTTTTGTCCGTGGACAATTTATTATAAACCCAATGGATATTATACCACAAGTTGGATATATTTCATGTGTTAAATATAAAAACAATAATGATATTGTGTGAACAAATGTTCATTTTTAACACAAGAGAGAATGACTTCCAAAGGTTGACAAAATGCCTGACATATGTTATGATTAAAGCAAATAAAAATTACATTAGGAGAGATTGAAATGAAAAAATTATTAGCTATGATACTTGCGTTAGGAGTTACGTTTTCTATTTGTACGTCTTGCGGTTCTTCAAGTTCTGATACCGAAGATGAAGACTCATCTTCGACTGTTTTGGAAAATAGTGATGAATTGCTGAAAAGCAATAATAAAGTCGCTAAGACACTTTTTACGTTAGTGAATAGTCGATACGCTGATGTTATCGTTGAAGGCGGTGAATATACAGAGGGCGAATACACATTCGATGTAACTGACGCCATGGAAACAGAGGGACAAGACGATACTATAAAGCGTGAAAAATATAGTGAAGAAGCAACTAAAACCGATATCGAGCAAACTTGTTGGAAAGCTTTGAAAAAAGCAGATATCGATAAGGGCATTTGTGTTGTCAAAATTGCCGACTCTGTAATCACAATGGCTTGTTATTCTAATTCTGAGATAAGTCAGTGCGCAGGCATTTATCCTAACCCAAAAACAGAAGCTCCGTCTTTTGGTATATCAAATATTCCTGAAGAATATAAGCAAGTTCCGTCATATGATGATGACGATGAAGACGCTGGCGTAATGGACTAACTTAACTTTTTAAAGCTCAAGCCGTGGCATAGTCTGCGGCTTGAGTATTTTTTTGTCCATGGACAAAAAAAGCCTGTGAGTGTAAATTCTCACAGGCTTTTGTATTTTAATGACTTAGGGAGTAATATAATGATTTTTACACTTCTTCAAAAAATCATTTGTGATTTGAAACGATATTGTATCAAAAACATTAAGCGGTGTCATATCTCTGATAAAACGATTAATATCCTTATAAACAAAATTTTTTCCTTGTATTGCTTTGCAATGCTCACATATATTCATCGCATAGCTGCGTCTTAGAGTTTTGCTGTATGCAACAGAGATTCTTTTAGGATATTTGTTTACCATGATTTCATCAAAAGAGAATACATCGCCGAGTACCTTAACTCCATAGTATTCAATATCCTCGTTTATCATGTGTAACTCTGTGTTTTGATATTTGAGAGCTTTAATTTTATCCCAAGGATATGTGAAGTTATCAAGAATATTGCCTGTATACACAATATAGGTCAATATTTGAGTCTTCTCTCCGCAATTGTAGCAAGTTTTGTCATATGAATATACAATAAGTTTACCAGTGGATGTTGGAACATCGTTGGAACTTGATAAATCACACCCTGTCATCAAATCAATGGTGTATCGGTCATATGTATACTCTTTTCCGCCTTTTTTGAAAACAACAACATATTTATCTCCTATCTCCCTGATAGAATATGCAGTGTAAAGTTTTCCTGTTTTAGTGTTTACAAACTTATTCAAGACGCAACCCCCTATAAAATTTTATTTTCATCCATATTTTTTTAATAAAAGTCTTGACAAATACTGAGATATGTGGTATAATAAAAAGGAAATAAGAAAAGTGAGCGCATTAAAAAAGCACTCACTTAGGTATATAACTTTTGGCGAAGCTATATACCCTGAAATCACAGTTGCTCCAACAACGGTGAAAACATTAAGTGAATGCGATTTATTCTGTCGTTCATTATAACACAGAATTTCGATAATGTCAAGAGTGTTTCATCGTTTAGCGGACTGTGAAGCACTCTTGTTTTTATGCAAATATATCCCCGTCAGGCTTTAGGACCTTTCGGCTGGACTCAGAATAAGACATAATGATGTGTAACCTTTGCGAAATCACTAACAACTGCGCCGTGATGGACACTAGCGAGTATAGGCACTGTGGTGCTGAGCTACCTGTGAGAGTAACAAAGCAAGGGTGTCAACCCCGTGCCGACATTGCCACAATGCAGTCCCATTGTTTGAATGTCACCGCAGAGGTTTCGTGCGCCAAAGGGAAAAATCATTATATAGCATAAGCAAAAAAATCAATACGATTACGGATTGTTTTTACATACACTCGGTCAAGCGGTATGCTTGGCTGACCAAAGGGTATTAATCATTAATGCTCTTTGGTCAATCAAGCAAGTTTGCTTCTTTTTTAGATATTAGCACAAAGTTCGCAGAATAAATATCCTACGAACTTTGAACCTAATCTTTGGTGCGGCAAACGGGACTTGAACCCGTACGTCAAGGACACACGCCCCTCAAACGTGCCTGTCTGCCAATTCCAGCACTGCCGCATTTGCTATTCTTTTCGCTGAACTCTTTCGTTTTGTTTGTGTTCCGTGTCATTCAGCTTAATTATTATAGCATTTATTTTTTCTATTGTCAAGGCTTTTTTTCAAAAAAAATTCGTCTATTTATAAATATACATATCACATACTTATTTGTATATGTTTAAGCTCCGCTATTGACAAATCAGGCAGGCGGTATAACAGTTCTGTTAGGCTAGATATTCTAAATCAAAGCATACCACACGGCACATCTACACAACCTTGTAAAAAATTCAAACCACTCCGCTGCCCAAGGTGGAACAGTTTCACTCATTATGAATTTTTTCAACAAAAAAAGGACTTCATTACGAAGTCCTTTAATTATTTGTGTAAACTCAGAATTACTTGAGCTCAACAGAAGCGCCAGCAGCCTCAAGCTTTGTCTTGATCTCCTCAGCGTCAGCCTTTGAAGCACCTTCCTTGATAGCCTTAGGAGCACTCTCAACGAGTTCCTTAGACTCCTTAAGACCAAGACCTGTGATCTCCTTAACAGCCTTGATAACAGCCATCTTAGCATCGCCGAATGAAGTCAGAACTACGTCGAACTCTGTCTTCTCCTCAGCAGCAGCGCCAGCAGCACCAGCAGCTGGAGCAGCAGCAACAGCTGCTGTTACACCGAATTCTTCCTGGATAGCGTCAACAAGCTCTGAAAGCTCGAGAACGGAAAGTTTCTTGATCTCTTCTACAAAATTCATAATCTTCTCTGAAGCCATGATAAAAATCTCCTTTTTATTAAATAATTTTTCGGGTCAAAGCCCATTCGTTAAGCAGCATATAAATTATGCAGCCTCGTTGTCCTTGTCCACAACAGCCTGAAGTGTTGCGGCAAGCTTCTGGATAGGACCCTGAAGGGAACCAACCAGCTGTGCGAGCAGAGTTTCTCTTGAAGGGATCTTCGAGAGAGCCTTAACGCCTGCCTCATCGTAAACGTCCTCACCAATGTAACCAGCCTTGAGGAAGAACTTTTCGTCCTTGCAGTCCTCAGCAAACTTACCGAGTATTCTTGCAGGAGCTGTCTGGTCGTCGTTAGAGATAGCGATAGCTGTTGTACCCTCGAGTACGTTTGTGATACCGTCAAGACCAGCTTCCTTAAGAGCAAATCTCAGGATAGTGTTCTTCTCAACGAAATAACTTACGCCAGCCTCTCTCAGCTCTTTTCTGAGCTTTGTATCCTCTTCAACAGTGATACCCTTGTAATCAACGAGTACGCCTGCAGCAGAGTTCTTGAGCATTTCAACGAGCTGTGCAACTCTTTCCTTCTTAGCGGACAATGTCTTTTCGCTTGGCATTTCAATTTCACCTCTTTGAACTAATTTACGCAAACCGTAAACTAACAAAAGAAAAATCCCTTTCGTCGCAAGACAAAAGAGATACAAAGTCATAATTACTTTGCTATTCCTTTCCTCGGCTGGACTTCCGCAGCTTCCTGCTGCCAACTGTCTTTAGATACGAATGCTCTAATATTATAACAGACCCTTGACCTTTTGTCAAGAGCCTGCTATGCTTTTAATGTAAACTTTTTGTGAACTTAAATATTTATCTTGTGCTTGTTATACTTGCTTGATATTTTAAGCCTTGCCACAGCCTTGTTAAGAGCTGCCTGCGTGTGATAATATTCTGAAATGCTCTGCTTCTGCCTGAGCTTCTCCTCAGCTCTCTCCTTGGCGGCTTCGGCACGCTTTTCATCTATCTCCTCAGGGCGTTCCACAGTGTCCGCAAGGAGCGTCACATATGACGGCATTATCTCCACAAAACCATCGCTTACCACCGCATAGTGCCACTGGTCGCCCGTTCTGTAACGCAGCTCACCTGCGTTAAGACAGGTTATCATGGGCTGGTGATTAGGCAGTATTCCGAAAGAGCCGTCCTGACCCGGGAATATAAGCTCGTCACATTCTCCCGAATAGAAAATGTGGTCGCTGGCAAGTATTTCAAGCTTGAATGTCTTTACCATTTCAGCTTCTCCTTTCGGTGAGGGTCATCACTCGTTTTCAAGCTGTTTAGCCTTTTCGATAACATCGTCGATAGTGCCTGCGTTAAGGAATGCAGCCTCTGGATATTCGTCCATTTCGCCGTCGATGATCTTCTTGAAGCCTCTGATCGTTTCTTTCAGAGGAACATATTTGCCCTCTATGCCTGTGAAGTTCTCTGCAACATGGAAAGGCTGTGAAAGGAATTTCTGTATCTTTCTTGCTCTGTAAACAGCCGTCTTGTCGGCGTCGTCAAGCTCCTCCATGCCCAGGATAGAAATGATATCCTGAAGTTCCTTGTACTTCTGCAAAAGCTCCTGAGTCTTTCTTGCAACTTCGTAATGCTCCTGACCTACTACGTCAGGCTCAAGTATTCTTGAAGTTGACTCCAGTGGGTCAACGGCAGGATAGATACCCTGTTCAACTATCTTTCTTGAAAGCACTGTTGTTGCGTCAAGATGTGAGAACGTGATAGCAGGGGCTGGGTCTGTCAGGTCGTCCGCAGGGACGTATACAGCCTGAACAGATGTGATAGAGCCTTGCTTTGTGGAAGCGATACGCTCCTGCAAAGCGCCCATTTCGTTTGCAAGGGTAGGCTGATAACCAACGGCTGACGGCATTCTGCCAAGGAGTGCCGATACCTCAGAGCCTGCCTGAACGAATCTGAATATGTTGTCTATGAAAAGCAGTACGTCCTGATGTTCCTTATCTCTGAAATACTCAGCCATTGTAAGTCCTGTCTGAGCAACTCTCATTCTTGATCCAGGAGGCTCGTTCATCTGACCGAACACTAGGGCTGTCTTTTTGATAACGCCTGAGTCTGTCATTTCGTGCCAGAGGTCGTTGCCCTCTCTTGAACGCTCTCCAACGCCTGTGAATATGGAATATCCGCCATGCTCTGTGGCAACGTTTGTGATAAGCTCCTGAATAAGCACAGTTTTACCAACGCCTGCACCGCCGAACAGACCTATTTTACCGCCCTTTGCATATGGCGCAAGAAGGTCTATTACCTTTATGCCTGTTTCAAGGATCTCTGTTGCAGGCTTCTGATCTTCAAATTTTGGCGGCTCTCTGTGTATCTCCCAATAATCATCAGCCTTGACAGGCTCGCCGCCGTCAATGCTCTCACCAAGGACATTGAACATTCTTCCAAGGGTAGCGTCACCTACAGGAACTTTTATGCAAGCGCCTGTGGCAGTGACCTCCATATCCTTTTCAAGTCCGTCGCTTGAAGCAAGCATGATAGCTCTGACAGTGTTGTTGCCAAGCTGCTGAGCCACTTCCATGACCTTTGTCTTGCCGTCAAGCTGTACAGTAAGAGCGTCCTTTATCATAGGTAGCTTGCCGTTTTCAAATTCAACGTCAACGACAGGTCCCATTATTTCAACGATCTTTCCTTTTTCCATTTTAATCTCAACACCTTTCCCGAAAGCCTTAACTCTCGTCCTTTTGAGCATTTGCTCCGCTGACGATCTCGGTTATCTCCTGTGTGATAGCCGCCTGTCTTGCTCGGTTATACTGCAATGACAGCTCCTTTATCATCTCCGAAGCACTTGTGGTAGCACCGCTCATGGCGGTCATTCTGGCATTCTGCTCACTAGAGAACGCCTCTACCAAAACGCCGAATATAAGACCTTTCATGTAGTTCGGCACAAGATGATCCATTACCTTTTCAGGACTTGGTCTGAACGTCACGATATCGTGATCCTGCTTTTGCAGAGGGTGTTCAAAGTCCTCACGCTCCAGCGGAAAAAGCTTGAGCATCTCAGGTTCCATATCCATGGAATTTATCATCTTGGTGTAAATAACATAAACCTCGTCAAGATATTTTCTCTCAAAAAGATCCGTGACAGTTTCGGCGATCGCCCTTGCCCTGTAAAGGGTAGGATTTTGAGCCGTGTAAAGGAACTCGGCGTCGATTGTCACGTTCTTTCTTGAAAAATAATGTCTTCCGATCTGTCCCACAACGAAAAGGCAGGTGTTCTTGTGCTTAGCCATTTCCTGCTCTGCAAGCTTTAAAACGTTGTGGTTATAAGCTCCTGCCAGACCCTTGTCGGCTGTTACCACTATGTAGCCTATCATTTTGTCCTCAGGCTTTTTCTCCTCACGCTGGTCGAAATACTTGTGCTCGAACTCAGGTGTGTGAAGAAGTATGTGGTGAATGGTAGATTGGAGCTTTTCAAAGTAAGGCTCGGTGTTTTCAAGCCTTTTCTTGGCTTTTTTCAGATTTGAGGAAGAGATAAGGTACATAGCGTTTGTGATCTTCATGATCTCGCTTACGCTTGCGATCCTTTCTCTTATCTCTCTCATTCCTGCCATGCCTTATGCCTCCTTTCGGTGCAGAGCCTTTATCTGCCCTGCTTAAATTCCTTTGCGGCAGCAACTATCTTTGCGTCAAGCTCGTCTGTCATGACCTTTTTGTCGTTTATCTCGGCAATTATATCGCTGTGATTTGCCTCAAAGTAGGAAAGCATATCGAGAGTGAATTTTCTTATCTCCTTAACAGGCACGTCAAGCAAAAGCTTGTGCTGTGCACAGCAGAGGATAATTACCTCCTCGTGCATTGAATAAGGGTGATAGAGCGGCTGTTTAAGTATCTCAACGAGCCTGTGACCATGGTCGAGAAGCTCCTGCGTTGTCTTATCAAGCTCAGAGCTGAACTGTGTGAACACTTCCATTTCTCTGAACTGGGCAAGGTCGATACGCAGATTGCCTGATACTTTCTTTACTATCTTGGTCTGTGCCGCACCGCCTACACGGGATACTGAAAGACCAACGTTTACAGCAGGTCTTACGCCTGAGAAGAACAGCTCTGTTTCAAGGAAGATCTGTCCGTCTGTGATAGAAATAACGTTTGTAGGGATATATGCGGAAACGTCGCCTGCCTGTGTTTCGATTATAGGCAGGGCAGTGATAGAACCGCCGCCGTGAGCGTCGTCAAGTCTGCATGAACGCTCCAGAAGTCTTGAATGAAGATAGAATACATCTCCAGGGTAAGCCTCACGTCCCGGAGAACGTTTCAGAAGCAGGCTCATTGCTCTGTATGCAACTGCGTGCTTTGAAAGGTCATCGTATACTATAAGAACGTCCTTGCCCTTATCCATGAAATATTCAGCCATTGCTGTGCCTGCGTATGGGCATATGTACTGCAAAGGCGCAAGGTCGCTGGCCATAGCTGTTACAACTATGGTGTAATCCATAGCACCATGCTTTTTAAGATCCTCAACGAACTTTGCGACTGTGGAAGCTTTTTGTCCGATAGCCACATATACGCATATCATATCCTTGCCCTTTTGGTTAAGAATGGTATCAAGAGCAATGGAAGTTTTACCTGTCTGACGGTCGCCTATGATAAGCTCACGCTGACCTCTGCCGATAGGGAACATTGAGTCGATAGAAAGTATACCTGTTTCCAGAGGCACTGTAACAGACTTTCTGTTGCAAACGCCTGCGGCTTCACGCTCGATAGGGTAATAATCGTCATACTCTATCTCGCCCATGCCGTCGATAGGAGCGCCCAGAGCGTCAACAACTCTGCCCAAAAGCTTTTCGCCAACGCCGACACCTGCCCTTTTCTTTGTTCTGACTACCTTTGAACCTTCCGTAAGACCATGGTCAGAGCCAAGAAGAACGCAGCCGAGAGTTTTTCTTTCCACATTCTGAACTATTCCTTTAACGCCTGTTTCAAATTCAACAAGCTCACCATACATTGCATGATTAAGACCGTAAATATTTACGATACCGTCATTTATGGATATTATCCTGCCTGTTTCGTTGACCTGAGTTTTCGCCTCAAAGTCAGCTATCTCACTTTTAAGCACCGAGATAATATCGCTTCTGCTTGAACCTGCCAAGCCGTTCACCTCCCTGATATCCTGTTCTGCAAAGCTTTTATCATACCCTGAACGCTCTTGTCATACTCGACCCCGTTCACTTCAAGACGATAGCCGCCCATGAGGGCTTCGTCGGTATTCACTTCCAGCAGAACATCGCTCACGCCGTATTTCTTTTTCAGCGTTTCTTTTATTTTATCCGTCTGTGCCTTTTCAGGCGGGCAGACGCAGTAAAGCTCAGCTTTAAGTATATTTTTGCTTTTGAGGACTTCATCGTCATATGCGTCAAAAATGTCCATGATGTTATCCATGTGACCCCACTGACACATGACCTTGAGAAAGTTTCTCATGTCCTCAGGAAAAAGCCTGTCTATAACTTTCTCCTTTTCCTTTATTTCCACAGCAGGGCTTGCAAGAGCGTCCTTAAGCTCGTCACAGCTTTCAAAAAGCTCTCTTGAAGCCTTTACGCTCTCAGCCTTTGGCGAAAGCTCAAAAAGCACTCTGCCGCAGACTTCCTCGGGATAAAAGATCATTTGGCAGCACCTACCTCGGAGAGAAATTCATCAACAGTTTCTCTGTCGGAGTCGCCTCCCACATTTTTCTTAATGACCTTAGCAGCCGCCAGTATAGCAAGGTCTGCGATCTGGTATTTTGCGTCGTCCATAGCCTTTTCCTTTTCGTTTGCAATGGACTTTTCAGCTTCTTTCATTATCTTAGCAGACTCGGCTCTTGCATTTTCAAGCATAAGGTCGCATTCTCTGCCTGCCTGTGCTTTAGCCTTGTTTGTTATCTCAACAGCCTGACTGTGTGCGTCGGCTATCTCAGCTTCATAGTCAGTTTTCATTTTTTCAGCGTCCGCCTTAGCCTGTGCCGCACCGTCAAGGTCGCTTTGTATCTTTGCAGACCTCTCGTCCATCATTTTGCACACTGGCTTGAAAAGAAACTTTTTAAGGAGCAGATACAGTACCAGCAGATTTATTATTACCCATACCAAACTTATATCAAGACTTATCATAGCTATGCTCCTTTCATAAAGATGTTTTGTTTTATTACTTCAGGAAGAAGATGATAAGGATAGCTACGATAAGACCGTAAATAGCGGTCGCCTCTGCAAGTGCGCAGCCGAGAAGCAGCGAGCTTCTTATATCCTTTTTAGCTTCGGGCTGTCTTGCGATAGACTCTGTTGCCTTTCCTGTTGCAAGACCTATTCCGATGCCTGCGCCTATACCTGTAATAACGGCTACAGCCGCACCAATTGCTACTAACATGATATATACCTCCGTTTTTATTCTTTTACTTTTCTACGCTTATTCTCTTACTTCAGGAAGAAGATGATAAGGATAGCTACGATAAGGCCGTAGATAGCTGTTGCCTCTGCAAGTGCGCAGCCGAGAAGCAGTGAGCTTCTTATATCCTTTTTAGCCTCAGGCTGTCTTGCGATAGACTCTGTTGCCTTTCCTGTTGCGATACCTATTCCGATACCTGCTCCTATTCCTGTAATAACGGCTACAGCCGCACCGATTGCTACTAACATAGATCATACCTCCGAATTTCTGTTATCTTAGTCGTCGTCCTCTATTGCTTCATTTATGAACAGGGACGTGAGGAACACGAAAACATATGCCTGAATGAAGCCGTCGAAAATATCAAAGTATGCCGAGAATGCCAGCGGTATCACTATCGGGCAAACGGCGTCGATAAGCTCCATGATGATATAAGACGCAAGCACGTTTCCGAAAAGTCGCATACAAAGCGACAGCGGTCTGATAACAAGCTCCATTACATTCAGCGGAGCGATTATCGCCACAGGTTTGGCAAAGCTTTTCAGCCAGCCCTTTGTTCCTTTTGCTCTTATTCCTGCAACCTCCACAAGCACAATGCTCATGATCGCAAGTCCTGCGGTAACATTCAAGTCTTTTGTAGGCGGTGTAAAGCCCAGCAGACCGATGATGTTCGCAAAGCCTATGTAGATAATGACAGTTGCAAGGAACGGAAAATACGCCATACCCTTTTCTCCCAGCTGTTCTCTGAAGAAATCTCTGAGAAAGCCTACGAATGATTCAAGCATCATCTGTTTCCTGTCAGGGATAAGTTTAAGGTTTCTTGTGAGAAGTATTGAAGCTATCACAAGTATCGCCATTATTATCCATGTTACCACGCAGGACACAGGAACGGGTATGCCTCCGAAAATCGGTATCCTGAAAGCTACTTTGTTTTGCATAGCCTCGGAAAGATTTTCGGAAATTCTCTCCAGCATTTTATCACCTCCAAAAAAATAAAACCAATAAGAATGCCAGCCTCATAAGGGTATAATAAGGTCTACACCGTTTACCCCCAGCGGTTGAATGCAATCGTCATTGATTTTATCATGATAAAACTATTTTTTGTATGCGTCCCCCTATGGGCGCAGTGATGTAAGACTTGCTTTTTGTCTACGAATATATTATAATACAATCATAAGCATATGTCAAATAGATATTTTCTATTGTAAACATACTCATAGTGTATGGATAGAGAGGAAAGGTTTATGAGAGAGATAAATTTCGAGCATTATAAGATATTCTATTATGTGGCAAAGTTCCAGAACATAACAATGGCGGCGAACTATCTGTTTTTGTCGCAGCCGAGCATAAGCCGATGCGTAAAAAATCTTGAGGACGAGCTTGGGTGCAAGCTTTTTGTGCGGTCAAAAAAGGGTGTAGAGCTGACAACGGGCGGAGAGATGCTCTTTAAGCATATATCCATAGCCTGCAAGCATATATTCTCGGCAGAGGAGGAACTTGCGCTGATAAGCGAGCGTGACAGGGCGATAGTAAGGCTTGGAGGAAGCGAGGTGGCACTGCAAAGCTTTCTTATCGACCGAATAGTAGAGTTTCACAGAGAACACCCGAAGATACAGATAAAGATAGACAGTATGTCCACCCCTGACGCTATAGAAGCGTTGAGGGCAAATCTAATAGACGTGGCGGTAGTTACCTCGCCGTTTGCAGACAAAACGGGGCTTAACATAAATGTGATAAAGAAGCTTCAGGATATCGTTGCCGCAGGAAACGGTTTTTCCTATCTTAAAGACAAGGAGATATCCCTGCATGAGCTTGTGAAATATCCTCTTATCTGTCTTAAAAACACCACCACCACCCGAAACTATCTTGACCATATATTCAGACAGCACAACCTGCTGTTAAGACCTGATATCGAGCTTACGTCCATAAACTTTGTAATGCCGATGGTAAAGAACAATCTTGGCATAGGTTTCATGCAGTATGCCACCACCAAGGCGGAGATAGAGGCAGGGAACATCTTCAGAGTGAACACAAAAGAGCAGATACCGCCAAGGAGCATCTGTGCGGTAACGGCTTCCCAGTATGAAACTCCGGAGCCTGTGCAGAGGTTTATAGACAGCCTGCTTGAAAAGGAAAGCGTGAATATATAAAAGCAATTTGGGGCGTTGGTGACAGCGTCCTTTTTGCGCTATAGAATAGAAAAAGCGGTGCAGAGTTTTACGCTCCAACACCGCTTTGTTTCGCTTTTTACAGCTCCATTATATATTTTTCCGCAGAAGAAAGTGCGTTTGCACCGTCTGCCGCTGCTGTTATTACCTGCCTTAGAGGTGTAGTACGGACATCTCCTGCCACAAAAAGACCCTTTGCAGTGGTGATCCCGTCCTCGCCAGCTTTCACATATCCGCTTTCGTCAAGCTCGCAAACGCCCTCTAAAGCTTGTGTATTCGGCACGCTTCCGATTGCGCAGAACACTCCGTCCACGGCAATGTTCTTTTCCTCGCCGTTTTGCGTATAGGTAACGCCCTCTGCATTTTCGCCGCCTGTTACCTCTTTTATAACTGCACTCATAACAGGCACGATATTATCTGTTTCAGCGACCTTTTTCTGCAAAGCTTTATTTGCTCTGAACTCGTCACGTCTGTGGATAAGGTAAACAGTTTTTGCAAGCTTTGAAAGATAAAGTGCGTCACCAAGTGCAGTATCTCCTCCGCCCACAACAGCCACAACTTTATCCTTATAGAAGAAGCCGTCGCACACTGCGCAGTAAGAAATGCGCTGTTTCTCACCGCCTGCCACGTCAAGATGGCGATATGAAGTACCTGCGGTGTAAATAACAGTTTTTCCTTCTTTTACAGAGCCGTCCTTGAATATGACCTTCCAGCCCTCGGCTGTTTTCTCAAAGCTTTCAGCCTCACCCTCGTAAAACTCAGCACCAAGAGTTTCAGCCTGCTCTCTGAACTTTTCTCCAAGGTCATAGCCGTTTATGCCGTAAAGACCCGGGTAGTTCTCAACTCTGTCTGTAACAGATATCTGACCTGTACCCATGTAGTCCTTTTCGCACACCAGTGCGGAAAGCATTGCTCTGCCTGCATATATCGCCGCAGTAAGCCCCGCAGGACCACTGCCTATTATTATAACGTCATACATAAAAAACACATCCTTTATATATAGTATACACTCTCTGTCCCTAATTATAAAATGAAAGCCGACTTTTGTCAATCAGATGTAATACATAGGCTCTGAAACGTTCTCTACTGACTTTTTATTATAGAAGTCAACGAGCTGTCTGAGGGTGATAGACTCAGTGTAGCTTTTCAGCTTGTTCTCTAATCTCAGCCATATATAATCGTCAAGCACCTGTGCAAATTCTGTGTTTTCGTCATTTACTACCGCAACATCGCTTCCAAGCACCGATGGGTCGAGAGCGTCGATTATTTCTTTGAGTGTTATCTTCTCCGGCTTTTTGTTGAGTATATATCCGCCCCTAGAGCCTTTTATGCCTTTTATGAGCCTTGCCTGCCTCAGAGAAGTAAGCACCTGCTCAAGATATTTTCCTGAAAGTCCACGTCTTTCTGCCACGCTGTATACTGTCACTGTTTCGCCGTTTTCTGAGTTCATTGCAATGTCTGCAATGGCAATTATGCCACATTCTACTTTTGTTGAAATTTTCATTTCTGCACCTCCCTAGAAATGACAATCTTATCATTTCTCATGCTTTTTATACTTGTCCTATTATTCATAGTAATCCTATCAACATAATATATTTTATACTTTTTTGAGCAAACTGTCAAGAGTTTTCATAAAAATAAGGGCATATTTTAAAAGAAATGTTAAATCTATAGTAATCCTATTGACTTTATATGATTTATGTTGTATAATATCTACAGTAACAAAGAACATCGCACCTTGACAGGTATGCGGTTATATAATAAAATGAAAAACAGGGGGCGTTTCCTTTGAAATTCAATACAAAATTGCTCCATGGCGGATTTGAACCTGAGAAAACAACAGGCTCAACGCTCACTCCCATATATCAGGTGAGTGCCTTTGCGCAGGAGTCGGCTGAGCAGCTTGAAAAAGTATTCAATAATAAAGCACCGGGATATGCTTACACAAGAATAAGCAACCCGACAGTGGCGGCTTTTGAGAACCGAATGAATACACTTGAAAAAGGTGTTGGCGCAGTGGCGTGTTCATCAGGCATGGCGGCTGTTACAATGTCGCTTCTGAACATTCTTGAAGCAGGGGACGAGATAATATGCGGCGCAGGCCTTTTCGGCGGCACTATCGACCTTTTCGGTGACCTTGCGGCATTCGGTATCAAGACCAAGTTCGTAAAGCACGTTACAAAAGAGGAAATAGCTCATATTATAAATAGTAAGACCAAAGCGGTCTTTGCCGAGCTTATCGGAAACCCTAATCTTGAAATAGTTGATATAAAGTCGGTGGCTGACCTTGCCCATGAAAACGGTGCAGTGTTTATTCTTGACAGCACAACGGCTACACCTTATCTTATAAATCCATTTGACTACGGTGCTGATATCGTGGTACATTCCACGTCAAAGTATATAAACGGCGGAGGAAATTCCATAAGCGGCGTTATAATCGACAGCGGAAACTTCAAATGGGATTATGACAAATTCAAGGGTCTGGCAGAATATAAGAAATTCGGGAAGTTTGCTTATATCGCAAAGCTGAGAAACGGCATATGGAGAAACGTGGGCGGCTGTCTTGCTCCAATGAATGCGTTCATGAACAGCGTGGGACTTGAAACACTGGGTCTTAGAATGGAGCGATGTTGCCATAACGCTTTGAAGCTTGCGGAGTTTTTTGAAAGCTGTGAGGGCATTGAAGTGAACTATCCTGCACTGAAAGCCAGCCCGTTCTATGACCTTTGTCAGGAAGAACTTGGCGGCAAGGGCGGTGCTATACTCACCATAAGAGCAGGCTCGAAGGAAAGAGCCTTCAAGCTTATAAACGGCTTGAAGCTTGCAACTAATGCAACTAATATCGGAGATACAAGAACGCTGGTCATACACCCTGCAAGTACGATCTACGCTCACGGAAGTGAGGAGCAGAAGATAAACGCAGGCGTGTTCGGCGACACAATCAGGATAAGCGTCGGAATAGAGGACGCATCGGATCTGATCGAGGACTTTAAACAGTCCATAGAAAAACTTTAGGAGGAATTTACTATGGCAGTTGACTACGCAACACTTAAAAAAGGCGGTTTCATGCGCCAGAAGCAGAAGAATAACTTTTCACTTAGACTTAGAGTTGTGGGCGGAAACCTTACGGCAAAACAGCTTGCAACTATTGCAGAGGTGTCAGATAAATACGGCGAGGGCTATGTTCATCTTACATCACGTCAGAGCGTTGAGATACCTTTTATAAAGCTTGACGATATCGACGAGGTAAAAGCGGCTCTTGCAAAGGGCGACACAGAGCCTGGCGTTTGCGGACCGAGAGTAAGAACTATCACAGCTTGTCAAGGAGCTGCGGTCTGTCCAAGCGGCTGTATAGATACATACGCTCTTGCAAAGGAGCTTGACGAAAGATATTTCGCAAGGGAGCTTCCTCACAAGTTCAAGTTCGGCATCACAGGCTGTCAGAACAACTGCCTTAAAGCGGAAGAAAATGACGTTGGTATCAAGGGCGGCATAAAGGTCGAGTGGCGTGAAGCTGATTGTATCGGCTGTGGCGTGTGCGTAAAGGCTTGCCGTCAGGGTGCGCTTACAATGGAGGACGGAAAGATAGTCCTTGACAAAGAGAAGTGCAATTTCTGCGGACGCTGCTTTAAGGCTTGTCCTACAGAAGCGTGGGATACTATCCACGGCTATATAGTTTCATTCGGCGGACTTTTCGGCAACCATATCAACAAGGGCGAAACTGTTATCCCATTTATCGAGGATAAGGAAACTCTTATGAAGATTTGCGATACCGCTATACAGTTCTTTGACGATAACGCAAAAGCTGGCGAAAGATTCAAGTTCACTATCGACAGAGTGGGCAGAGAGAAATTTACAAATACTATACTGGAGGTTTATAACAATGGCTGATTTTAAAATAGACGATACAGTGGATATCACCACAGTGGTTTGCCCGACAACATTCGTTAAGGCAAAGGTAGCTCTTGAGGAGCTTGACGACGGACAGATACTTTCCATTAAAATGAATGACGGCGAGCCTGTTCAGAACGTTCCAAGAAGCATTAAGGAAGAGGGTCACAAGATATTGAAGCTCATTGACAATGAGGACGGCACTTATGACCTTATTGTACAAAAGGTGGGAGATTAATGTCAGTAAGAGCAAATAAGGATACTTTCGAGAGCGAGATAAACGAGGCAGGAAAGCTTGTTATCGCAGATTTCTATTCAGATTCCTGCGTTCCATGTAAGCGAATGTCACCGCTTCTTGCGGAAACTGAGGAGGAGAACCCTGAGGGCATAAAGCTTGTGAAGCTCAATATCAACTTTGACGGGGAAACCGCTCAGAAATATAACGTCACAAGCGTTCCGACACTTGTGTTCTTCAAGGACGGAGCAGAAAAAGCAAGACTTACGGGAGCTGTAAAGAAAGCACAGCTTGCCGAAACAATAAATTCAATAGATTAAGGAGAAATGGATATGACTATAACAGTAGCAGGCAATAAAAAGGACGTTGCAGAGGGACTTACAGTGGCACAGCTCGTTATCGACGAGAACGTTGAAACACCACAGTACGTTACAGTAACTATCAATGACGAATTTGTAGAGAGCGGTGCTTTTGAAAGCACAGTTCTTAAAGACGGCGACGTTGTAGAATTTCTTTACTTCATGGGAGGCGGACAGTAATGGCATTTACAGACGAACAGCTTGAGCGTTACTCACGCCACATCATTCTTAAAGAGGTTGGCGCAAAGGGACAGAAAAAGCTTCTTAACGCAAAGGTTCTTATCATAGGCGCAGGCGGACTTGGCGCACCTGCCGCTATGTATCTTGCCGCAGCAGGCGTTGGCACTATCGGCATTGCAGACGCGGACGAGGTAGATCTCTCAAATCTGCAAAGACAGATCATTCACACAACTCAGGACGTTGGCAAGGCAAAGGTTCTTTCCGCAAAGGAAACAATGGAGGCTATCAATCCTGACGTTAAGGTGAATACATACCGCACCTTTATCGACAGCGAGAACATCATGGATATAATCAAGGACTATGATTTCGTTATCGACGGTACTGATAATTTCCCTGCAAAGTTTCTTATCAATGACGCCTGCGTAATGGCTAAAAAGCCATTTTCACACGCCGGTATCATCAGATTTAAGGGTCAGCTCATGACCTATGTTCCAGGTCAGGGACCATGCTATAGATGCGTGTTCAAGAACCCACCTCCGAAGGACGCTGTTCCTACTTGCAAGCAGGCAGGCGTTATCGGCGCAATGGGTGGTGTTATAGGAAGCCTGCAGGCAATGGAAGCTATCAAGTATATCCTTGGTGTCGGCGACCTTCTCACAGGTTATCTGCTTACTTATGACGCACTTAAAATGGAGTTCAGAAAGGTAAAGCTCCCTCAGGATACAAAGGGCTGTGCAGTATGCGGCGAGCACCCTACTATCACAGAGCTTATCGACTATGAACAGGCAGAATGTGACGGTGTACATCTATGATAAAACTAAGCAAAAGCGATTATGAAAAGATACTGCACCACGCTGAAAGCGAGCTTCCGAACGAAGCCTGCGGTCTTATCGGCGGAGTAAAAGAGGGCAGTGACAAGATAATAAAAAAGGTCTATCTTCTCACGAACATAGACCACTCAAACGAGCATTTTTCTCTTGACCCTAAGGAGCAGCTTGCTGCTATCAAGGATATGAGGGCAGAGGGACTTGTTCCTCTGGGCAACTGGCACTCACACCCTGAGTCACCTTCTCGTCCTTCTGATGAGGATAAAAGGCTTGCTTATGACAAGACCGCAAGCTATATGATACTCTCACTTATGAACAAAGATGAGCCTGTGCTCAATTCTTTCCATATCGAGGGAACGGATTCCACAAAAGAGGAACTTGTGATAGAATAGCAAAAAGTAGGGGCGAACAGCGTTCGCCCGCAATTCGTCCCCTCTCGTTTCGTAAGACACAAACAAAAAGCAGTACCCAAAAAGGTACTGCTTTTATTATTTCATCATGCAGATCAAACGGGCGAACGCTGTTCGCCCCTGCAAATGTATCAGCATATTTGCGTGTGAAAAACTTATGAAGCCTTTGCGCTCTTTCTGACCTCTGTGTAGCCTGCCGGTGACGGGATCTCATAATCGTCTGTGGAGTTTATGGCTCTCATCATGCCTGCGATAAGGTCAGGCTGTGTGATAGTGTAGTCAAATCTGTTTATGATGCCAAAGCCCTTGTTGCCGTTGTAGCCGTTGTCCCAGTATACACAAACAACGCCGTTTTTCTTTGCCGCCTTGATAAGATATTCAGACCAGTAGCGTCTGAACTCATTGTAGTCTGCAAACTTTTCTGTCTTGTCCTGTGCACCAAATTCGCCGATAACAACAGGATAACCCTGACTTACAAACTTTTCGTTAAGAAGTGCCATTTGGCTGTCAACATAATCCTCCTGACCCCAGTTGTCATAATTCTTTACCGCATATTTGCCCCACTGAGTTTTTGCGGTCTTGTTCTCGTCAATAGTGAAATTGAATGGGTCATAATAGTGAACTGATATCATGATACGCTTGCCGTCAGCCTTGCAGCCCTTGTCGGTCGGTATCTTGAAATTGTAATCATCTCCTGCTGTGTATTCGATATTGGTGTTCCAACCAGGGAGAAGCAGCCAGCGTTTTTCATTGTTTGAACCTGTTGCTCTCACTGAGTCAACAAATATCTGATTGTATGCGTTGATGTTATCATATGCTTTTTCGTCAGGCTTGCCGTAATCGTTGTTGAATTCCTCATTCATGGACTCGAAGATAAGGTGCTGGTCATAGTCCTTGAAACGGTCTGCTATCTGAGTCCAAACCTTGCCGTACTTGTCTTTTATTTCGGTCTGCTTGTCATCGTCTTCAGCACAAAGCAACCAACTGTGGTCAACAGTGTAATATCCGTCACCATGCATATTAACTATAGCGAACATATCGTTGTTAACAACATAGTCAACGACCTCCTGAACTCTGTCCAGCCAGTCAGTGTCTATCTTGTAGTCAGGACCGTCGCCTATCATGTCAAGATAAGAAACAGGTATTCTTACTGTCTTGAAGCCCTGCGCCTTTATAGTGTCGATAAGCTCTTTGGTTATCTCAGGGTTGCCCCAGCAAGTTTCGCTTGGCAGCCCACCGCTGGAAGCTTCAAGCTGATTGCCTAAGTTCCAGCCAAGCCCCATGGCTTCTGTTATCTGTGTCTGGTCAAGCTCTGTCCACTTCTTTGCTGTGTCTTTTGCCTCGCTGTCGGAGTTTTTTCCGCAGCCTGCCACAGCCGCTGTCATAACTCCTGCCAGCAGCAGAGCCGCAGCTCTTGATATGAATTTTCTCATTTTTTATATAACCTCTTTCCTTTTTGCGTATGTAAACGATTAACGCCAATGACTATTATAGCACACTGCACAAATTTTTTCAATAGTGAAAAGAAAATTTTATTATGTGGTTGAGATGAGAAATAAGTGGCTGCATATTGCCTGCTGCGGCGAATATCCATATAAATAAGCATTTGCACTTGATTTTGTAATATTATGTGTTATAATAGTAGATAAACTTATAAGTTTACTTTGGTAAACAAAAGGGGATATTCATATGTCAGCACTTCTTATAAGATTATTTATAAAAGACAGAGATAACGTGAAAGATAAAAACGTCCGAAAAAAATATGGCTACCTAGGCTCATGTACTGGTATAGTCCTTAATATCATGCTTTTCCTCGGTAAGCTTATTGCAGGATTTGTGTCAGGGGCTGTGTCCGTTATGGCGGACGCCTTCAATAACTTGTCCGACGCAGGCTCGTCTATAATGTCGCTGGTGGGATTTAAAATGGCAGCCAAAGCCGCAGACGAAGATCACCCTTTCGGTCATGGCAGAATGGAGTATATCTCAGGTCTTGTCATTTCGTTTATTATAATGATGATGAGCATTGAGCTTGGAAAATCTTCTTTTTCAAAGATCTTTGCCCACGATAAGCTTGCTTTCTCGGTAATGACCTTTGTGATACTTGGCTGCTCTGTGGCTGTGAAGCTTTGGATGTGGTATTTCTATAGAAAGCTTGGCAAGAAGATAAACTCCACCTCGCTTTTCGCCTCTGCCGCTGACAGCCTTTCCGATTGCGCCGCAACAGGAGCTGTTATGCTTGCAATGGTATTCTCTGCGTTCACGGGCATAAACATAGACGGCTATATGGGCGTTCTCGTTGCTCTCTTTATCTTCCGCTCAGGCTTCATGACCTGTAAGGACAGCGTTTCGCCGCTTCTCGGCTCAAAGCCCGATAAGGAGTTCGTTCAGGATATTGTTGATACCGCAACGAGCTTTCCTGAGATAATCGGTATCCATGATCTGCTCATACATGATTATGGCGTAGGGAATACCGTTATCTCCTTTCATGCTGAAGTGCCATGTGAAATGGACTTTATGGCGGCTCATGAGCTTATAGACGATCTTGAGGATAGCATGAAAGAAAAATATCACTGCGCAGTGTCTATACATATGGATCCGGTGGCAGATCATGACGAGCAAACTATCGAAACTAAAAAGATAGTAACAGACGTTGTGAAGTCTATCGACCAATGCCTTAGCATACACGATTTCAGAATGACAAAGGGAGAAAACCGTGAAAATCTTATCTTTGACGTGGTAGTGCCTTTTGATTTCAGACTTTCAGACAGCGAGGTAAAAGCAAAAATATCAAAACGGCTCACAGAATTTGACGGAAGATACAACGCTGTTATAAATGTTGATAAGGGAGATACATTATAATATATAAGGCAACACCGCACAAAAATCTGACAAAAAAATTTGACTACGCATCTGACGCACGATCTTTGTGAGGTATTGCCATAAAAAAGACTTGCTTTTTTTCGCAGGATTGGTTATAATATAGGTATAACGCAAAGCGTTTGCGGTGCGTGGTCTATCATGATAGGAGGAATATAAAATGGCATTCACAGTTACAAAGGATACTATTATAGGCGATATAATGGACGCTGATGAAAATACAGCACCATACTTTATGGAAATGGGTATGCACTGTCTGTTCTGCCCAGCGTCAAGAGGCGAAACTCTTGAGGAGGCTTGTGCTGTTCATGGCGTTCCTGTTGAGGAAATGCTCGAAAAGCTCAACAAGCACTTTGCAGAATAAGCGTTTGGAACTATTTTCGCCGCCCAGCCGCCTTTTCAGGGGGCGAGCGGCGATTTTTTCTTTGGAGGAAAGCTTTGGATAAAAGACTTGTGACCTGTGCAAAGCTTTGTACGGGAGATTTTGTATGCGACGTGGGGACAGATCATGGCTATCTGCCCTGCTTTATGATAAAGGAAAATATGTGCAAAAAGGCTCTGGCTTGTGATGTTGCACCAATGCCGCTAAAGTCGGCTGAGGAGCATATCAATCGTGAGGGGCTTTCAGACCGCATTGGAACGGTGCTTTCAGACGGACTTGACAATGTTCACCCAGAGGGCATAACGGACGTTGTTATGGCGGGCATGGGCGGTGAGCTTATTGCAAGACTGCTTGAAAAATGTCCGTGGGTGAAAAACGGAGTGAACCTCGTTTTACAGCCTATGACAAAATGGGACGTGCTTAGAAAGTGGCTTTATGCCAACGGCTTTGAGGTGAAAAAAGAGCTTGCCTGCACAGAGGGTCAGTTTGCATATTCTGTCATGCAGGCGGTGTATACAGGCAAAACTCCGTCTTATGAATGTGATGACAGATATTTGCAGTTCGGCTTTGTTAAGCCTGAGGGCGAGGGGAAAGAGTATATCGCAAGGCAGGCAAAAAGAATTTTTGTTGCAGGCAGCGGAATGATGAAGTCCGAGGACAAAAAGGAGCTGGGAGAAAGGCTTGTTAAGCTTGCACAGAGCGAGCTTGACAGACTTTGACACACAAAAAGGAGCTGACAAAAATGACGACAGTTTATGATATTTATAGTTTTATAGAGGATTTAGCCCCATACCGCCTGCAGGAGGGCTATGACAACAGCGGTCTTAACGTGGGAGAAATGTCCGCAGAGGTAAGGAGTGTGCTGGTGGCACTGGATTGCACCGCAGAGGTGGCAAGAGAAGCCTGTCAGCGTGACTTTGACCTTGTTCTCACCCACCACCCTGTTATTTTCAGAGGACTAAAGACCCTCGTGCCGAACGACCCTGCTGTGATACTTGCGGCAGGAGGAAAGAACGCTCTTTCCATGCACACAAATTTCGACTCCGCAGAGGGCGGAATGAATGACGTGCTTTGCAAAATGTTGGGTCTAAAACCCGAGAGCGCTTTGCATGAGGAGCATGGCGTTGGCTGTGGATATGTCTGCGAGTGTGACGGCATGAATGTCCGTGAGCTTGCACAGAGAGCAAAGGACGTTCTCGGCTGTAGAGTAGTCCGTTTCAGCGGCGGCGAGCGTGAGATAAGTCGTGTGGGAGTGTGCTCAGGTTCAGGCGGTTCGTTCCTTGCTGATGCAGCAGAAAAAGGCTGTCAGGTGCTTTTGACAGGTGACGTAAAGCATGACGTTTTTATAGACGGCGAGAATATGGGCGTTTCTGTTATAGACGCAGGTCATTTCTATACGGAAAATATCTTCTGCGAGTTTATCGCTGGTGAGCTGAAAAACAAGTTCAGTGATCTGAGAGTAGAGATAGCCGTAAGCAACAGGGATATAGTTGAAGTAATATAAAAAGCAGGTAAGTAAAATGGCATTGGACGGAATCTATCTGAGCTTGCTCAGAAAAGAATTTGACCCTCTTATTGACGGCAGGGTGGATAAGATACACCAGCCTTCACGAGAGGAGCTTATAATGACTATCCGCACTAAAGAGGGTGCGCAGAAGCTTATGTTCAGCACAGGTGCAGGCTCGGCAAGGGTCCATATAACAACGGCGGATATAGAAAATCCGAAAACACCGCCTATGTTCTGTATGCTCATGAGAAAGCATCTTGCAGGGGGCAGACTCACTGCCATTAGGCAGGACGGCTTTGAGCGTATACTTTTCTTTGACTTTGAAGCCACCAACGAAATGGGCGACAGGGTGAATCTCACACTTGCGGCGGAGATAATGGGCAGGCGTTCAAATCTTATCCTCTATCGTGAGGACGGCAGGATAATAGACAGCATAAAGCGTGTGGGACAGGAAATGTCATCAGTGAGAATGGTTCTTCCCGGTGCGCAGTATACTTTGCCCCCAAGAGAGCAAAGGCTGAATCTTCTTGACTGCACAAAGGAAGAGCTTTTGGCAAAGATAGCTGAAAATCCCACGGCGGAGCTTTCAAAGGCAATAATGAAAACGCTTGAGGGCATTTCGCCAGTGTTCGCAAGGGAAGCTGTGTTCTTTGCGGCAAGAGGTGCTGAGATAACAGCCCAACAGCTAAGCGGAGACACTGCAGACAGGCTGTGGTTTTATTTCTCGAAAGTCCGTGACAGCATAAATGAGGGCACTAACGTCTACACAGTGCTGAAAACAAAAGAGGGCAATCTCAAAGATTTCTGCTTCTGCGATATAACGCAGTATGGTGCGCTCATGGTGACAAAAAGCTTTGAGTCGCCAAGTGTTCTTCTGGACTATTTCTATGCGGAGAGGGACTCCCTTTCAAGAATAAAGCAGAAAGCCAACGACCTTTTCAAGCTTCTTATAAACACCTCCGAGAGAACTCAAAGGCGTGTGCAAAATCAGCGTGAGGAGCTTAAAGAGTGTAAGGACAGGGAAAAATACCGTATTTACGGTGACCTTATCACTTCAAATCTCTATGCGCTCCAAAAGGGCATGGCGTATGCCGAGGTGCAGGACTTTTATGACGAGAACTGCCCTACAGTGAAGATACCACTTGACAAAAGGCTTACGCCAACACAGAACGCTCAGAAGTATTATAAGGAGTACAGAAAGCTCGACACCGCAGAGAAAAAGCTCACTGTGCTTATTGCAGAGGGCGAGCAGGAGGTCAAGTATCTGGATTCTGTTTTCGATTCTCTAACGAGGGCGCAGACGGAGGGAGATATAGCCGAGCTTCGTGAGGAGCTTTTTCAGGAGGGCTATGTAAAGCGCTCAAAGTTCAAGGGCAAGCCTCCAAAGGCTCTGCCGCCTATAAAATACCGTTCTTCTGACGGATATGAAATAAGGGTAGGCAGGAACAATAAACAGAACGACCGCCTCACCTGCAAGGAAGCAGAGAAAACTGACCTTTGGCTCCACGTCAAGGATATCACAGGAAGCCACGTTATCGTCACCTGCGACGGAGAAATGCCACCTGACAGGACAATAGAGGAAGCGGCAATAATCGCCGCCTGCAACTCAAAGGGAAGAAATTCCTCCAGGGTGGACGTTGACTACACTTTCATAAGAAACGTGAAAAAGCCAAACGGCTCAAAGCCGGGCATGGTTATTTTTACAAACAACTACACTATCACTGTCAAGCCTGACACGGAGCTGGAGGAGAAACTGAGGGTATAGTCTAAAACTATATCCAACAAAGTTTCAGTCTATGAGTTTATGAAAATGCCACAAAAACGGCGTTGTATCGGACTTATTAGTGGTGTAAAAAGGTTATTGAATAATCCATAGCGATATGGTATAATTATCATGATGTGAATATTAAGAAAGCACAGTTTGAAAAGTTGTTAGCTGAGTAGAGCGTGTCAGGGCAAAAGCCTTGCCGTCAGGGAAGCAGGTCCAAATCCTGCACAACCGCCATTACTGTGTTTGACAGGCTTTTTGTGTGCTGTCATAAGTCAGGTATCTGCTGTGTTTTCGTTGACTATTTCTGTCTTGGGCGATGAAGATGACGGTCTGCTTTATCGCTGTGCAGGCAGTAAAGCGGATAGAATGCTTTTTCGTTTCGGCGGAAAGGCATTTTTTGCTGTGGTCGGGGTGTTCATAAAAAGTGCATTGACGGCGGAACAGTGTGTATCAACGAAAGGACAGAAAAGAATGAAGAAGAAAATTTTGAGAACAGCCAGCTTCGCTCTTGCGACTGCTCTTAGTCTGAGCGTGTGTGTAAGCGCATTTGTTTCAGACGGAACAAACAACAACGTAACAACATCAGTCCTCCCTGACAGTGCGGATAACGCAGTGCTTAACTGGGCAACTAAGGTAGGAAAAAGCTGGAACGATGGTCCGTCGCCTGTGGCTATCGTTGGAGATGATATCGTTTATACATCTGGCGACAAGCTCATGAGAATGAACAAGGAAACGGGCGTTGTGGATTCAGTTGTTGGACAGCGAGCAGGCACAAACAGCTACGCTATCCAGCCTGTTACTTATGCAGACGGCATGATATTCTCAGCCTTTAACGGCGGAATTCAGGCATTTGACGCTGACACCCTCGAGTCGCTGTGGGTATACAAGGACAGCGTTGGCGGTCAGTCTGTAAGCCCTATCTACTATAATGACGGCTGTATCTACACAGGCTTCTGCAACGATGGTTCAGGAAAAAACGATCAGTATGTTTGCATAGACGTTAAGGACGAAGATCCTGACACAACAGATGAAGAGAAGTCACCAAAGTGGACATTCACAAACAAAAGCGGTTTCTATTGGGCAGGCGCATATGCAACTGATGATTTTGTCGTTCTCGGCATGGAAAATGCAAAGGCAAACACTACCGACCCTGCAAGAGTAGTTACTCTTGACAAAAACTCAGGAAGCGTTATAGATACTGAGTATACAGTAGGCGGAGGAGTAAGAAGCACTATTTCTTACGATAAGGATACAGACGCTTATTATTTCACATCTAACGGCGGCTATTTCTATAAGGCAACAATAGACGATGAGGGCAATTTCACAAAGCTTGACAGCATTCCACTTGGTGGCGCAAGCACATCAACTCCTACAGTTCTTAACGGCAGAGCTTATGTTGGCGTAAACGGCTCAGGCTGGGGCGACTATAAGGGCAGTGCTATTGCAGTTATCGACCTTGACAGCTTTGAGATAGCATACAAGGCAGAAACAAAGGGCTATCCACAGACCTCAGGTCTTGGCGTTGTGAATGAGAACGGCTATAACTATGTTTACTTCTCAGAGAACGCATCAGCAGGCGCTATCCGCTATGTAAAGGATAAAAAGGGCGTAACAGAAGTTCTTGACGCTCAGATAGTAAACGGAAAGAAAACAGCTCCGTCACTTTTCACACCAACGGGTGCTCAGGCACAGTATGCTATAGCTGACCTTGTTGCAGACGAAAACGGCACTATCTACTTCAAGAACGATTCAGGCTACATAATGGCTGTCGGCTCAGAGGTGGAAAAGCTTGTGACCGAGAATGCTAAGACCGTATGCAAAGAGGGCGAAGCTTATGACGCTTCCGACTTGAAGGTTTACGCAGTTCTCAAAAACGGTGTGAAGAAAGACGTTACAGATTATGTGACTATCGACGATACAGCTCTTACAGCAGACGATGATTTCGTTACTGTTACATACAAGTATGGTATGTACAGAGATAAGACAAAAGAGGGTGCTGCAAACACAACAGGCGTTGCCGTTTCACCTGTTGAAACAACTATCAACGTAACAGTTCTTGCAGCAGAGGATTATGACAGCGTAAAGGCTGTTGAGAAGCTTATCAGTGATCTTGGCGAGATAACACTTGACAGCGAGAATGACATCAAGGCAGCAAGAGTCGCTTATGACGCTCTTGGCGACCTTAAGGAATATGTAGGCAATGTTGACGCTCTTACGGCCGCAGAGGAAAAGCTTGAAGAACTCAAGACACCAAGCTCTTCATCAGAAGCAGAAAGCTCTGTAAGCTCATCTGACGTATCTTCCGAAAGCACAGTATCTTCTGCAAACTCTGAGGATACATCTTCTGCCACTTCATCAGCCACAGAGTCAGTAAGCAGTGCTGACACATCAAAGGCGGCTGACAGCTCATCAAAGACAGCAAATAACGCAGGTGCGGCTAACCCTAACACAGGTGCGACAGCAGGCGTTTGCGTAGCAGGTCTTGCACTTCTTATCAGCGGAGCTCTTACAGTTTCAAGAAAGAGAAAGTAAAAAATTAAGACAATTAAGATATAAGTTATTTTGCAGGATACTCGCCCTCTATTTTCAGGGGGCGGGCATTTTCTGTGATATGAAAAGTGAGAATATTATGAAAAAGCATACACAAAAAAACAGGCAAATAATAATGCTGTCAGCAGCGGCGTTTTTTATCGCAGCGGCTTTTTTGTGTATGCGTTTTTATAATATGAGCAGTTATAAGACCCCTGAAAATCCGTTTTCAGCACTGTCTGAAAGCCTTGCGGAGGAGGACGGACAGGGCGGAGAGGGCTATGAAACAAGCTCTCAGCCAAAGGACGAAAGCTCAGATATGGACAGCTCACAGGCAGATGACAGTGATAACACTGATAGTAGCGACAGCAATACAGATACAACAGAAAGCTCTCCGCAGGCTGACAAAATCGACGGAAATTCCCCGACAGTAAATGGCGAGAACACGAATGTTACCATAAATGCCCAAGGTGAAAATAAATCTGACGAGGTAAAGAAAAAGCCTGACAGCAAGACCGAAACTGTTACAAAGAACACTGACACAGAATATTTCACCACCTCTATAAAAGAGGGCGAGCGTGTAAAAAAGCCACTTTATAAGTTCACAATAACACATAAAAACAAGGCTCTCACAGTGCAAAAAGTTCAGGTCACTGTGAACGACAGCGTTGTAAATCAGTTTTCGGGCAGCGTTACCCTTCACGCAGGAAAAAACACTATCCGTGTTGCCTGCACTTATACCGACAAAAGCGGTCAGGTGAAAAGGGCTTATAAGGACTATACAGTTTATTTTGACAAAAAGGAGATAACCTTTGATACCGACCTTGCGGATAAGGATACTGACACAGAAAGCATAACATTTTCAGCCACAGCTTTTTACGGCAGTGATAAAATACCTATGACGGTTAAAGTCAACGGTGAAAAGCTTTCCGGTGGTGAAACTTTTACCGCACAGCTTTCTGAGGGCGAGAATACTATAACTCTCTCTGCGGAAAAGGACGGCTCAAAGGCTGAAAAAAGCTTTAAGATAAAATACACTCCTGCGGAGTTTTCCATCGATACCAACCTTTATGACCGCACTGTAAATGACGCCGATTTTAGCTTCTATGCGAGAATGAAAGGTCAAAGCGGCAGTGCAAAGCTAAGCGTTATTCTAAACGGCAAAAAGCTTTCGGGCAGAGATAATTATACCTGCACCCTCCAAAGCGGTGATAACCGTATAAGGCTTTATGCAAAAGACGGTGACAAAAATATAGACAGATATTTCACTGTCACCTATGTACCCATTGCTGACGATACCACAAGACCTGAGATAACGTATATAAACGTCACCAACGGACAGACAGTGAAAGGCTCGGGCTTCACCCTAAGATTTAACGCACAGGACTATCAGGGCGGAAGGATATATGCCGACAAGACCGAGGTCTGGCTCAATGGGTTTTCTGTTGAGTGTATCGCACAGGACAGGAACTCAGCCTATTATCTCCAGCTTTCAGGCGGGGCAAATCTTCTTGAAATAAGGGTGTATGACCCAGAGGGCAGATATGCGGATCATGCCTATACCATAAATTCTGTCAGCGCACAAAAGGGCGAGCAGACAGGCGTTATAACAATGAGCTTTGACGCTGATACCATAGGGCTTGGACAGCTTGCCGCAGGCTCTGAGGTGGCAATATACGAGGGGGACACAGGCGTTGACGTTATAGAGCGTTTTCTTCAGCAAAACGGCTTCACAGGTGACTTTACAGGCAAGGGCGATCAGAGATATCTAAGCCGAATACACAAAAGCGGTGCGTTTTCAGGTGGAGCAGTAAACAGCGAGCTTGCGGAGCTTATAAAAAATGATGGCATTGCAGACAGCAACACACAGTATGCCGACAGCCTTGGAGAATTTGACTACACCTACGGCTCAGGCTGGGTGTACACTGTAAACGGCAATATGCCTGCATACGGCATGGGCAAGGTGAACTTCACCGACGGCGACACTGTTAGGCTTGCGTTCACAGTTGCCTACGGAAGAGATATAACAGGTTCACAGGATAGCTATGACAAAACATGGTAGGAGGATATCGTTGAAAACGAGAGGTTTTCTTGGCAGATTAGTGGCGGTGTTTGCAGGGGCAGTAATGCTTCTGACAAATGTTCCTGCGGTGAATGCAGATAACGCAGATAAAAGGGACAGGATAACTGAAAGCGCAGAAAAGGTCTGTCAGTGGCAGCGTGACAAAATGGGCATTTCTCAGGACGAGAGCATTTTTTCGGGGGATTTTCTGCAAAACGCAGGCAAAGGAAGCTCCGATTGGCTAGCCATAGGCATTTCACGCTTTGGTTTTGAGGAGGACTATGAGGCTTATCTCACTGCACTTTCTCAGCGTGTGAAAGCTCTTTCAGATACCGACAACGCTACCGAGTGGCAGAGGTGCGCTATAACAGCCTCCGCAATGGGAGGCGACCCTGCCGACCTTGGGGGCATAGACCTTGTAAAAGGCGGTGTTTACGGCAGAGATGAAAATAATTCCGTAGGCAAACAGGGCCTTAACGGATGGATATTTGCACTTTTGACCCTTGATACAATGGGCTACAAGACCCCAGAGGGTGCAGAGTTTGACAGAGAGCGTATACTTGACAAGATAGTTTCTTCGCAGAATACCGATGGTGGCTTTTCGCTGTCAAAAGGTGAAAGCGATATCGACATCACCGCAATGGCTTTGCAGGCGATCGCCCCATATTACAATGATTTTTCCCGTGACGATGTTAGAAAAAGCGTTGACAAAGCGGTGGAGTATCTAAGCGGCAAGCAGGACAGCTCAGGTACGTTCGGAAGCGCAGAAGCTGATTCGCAGGTAGTAATAGCACTTTGTTCACTTGGTATCGACCCCGAAGCTGACAACCGTTTTGTGAAAAGTTCCGACCTTTTGACCGCCCTGCTTTCCTATCAGAACAGCGACGGTGGATTTTCACATGAAAAGGGCGGCGATTCTGACGAGCTTGCCACAGGGCAGGCGCTTTGCGCACTTGCGGCACAAAAGCGTTTTGAACTTACGATGCGACGTATTTACGATATGAGAGAGGAGCTTTCAGTTCTACAGCGTGAAAAGCTTGACGGCATAAACGGCAGGCTTTCGGATATCTCAGACGAGGAGAGCGCAGAAAAAGCCTTGAAGCTTTTCAATGACCTTGATTGTGACGAACGCACATATGTGAGATACGGTGCAGAGCTTGAAAATGCGGCAGAAAAATACAGCCTGACCTTGAGCGACAGGGCTTTCACAGTGGAGCTTGCACAGACAGACCATGGAAACGGTTGTGTATACAGTATCGAGAAAACGGAAATATATAAGGGCAAGAAAGGCTTTACAAAAAGCGACAGGAACAAGCTTGAAGCCCTGAGAAAAAACGGTGTTACTTCGGGGGACTGCACTGCTACGGCTGTGCTTTTAGTCCATGCAAAGGCTGATGAGAGCCTTTCCGACAGGGATAAGATAATATCAGAGCTTGAAGAAATGAACGCCAAGGCTAACGAGCTTTACAGTGAGATATCAGACCTTAACAGTATCATAAGCCGTGAGCTTTATCCTGTTGATAGTGTTGGAAAAGACAAAAAGGAGCTTTTGGAAAAGACCGCAGAGAGGATAAAAAAGCTTCCTGAAAGCGAGCGGAAAAAGGTCACTTCTGCCGACGAGATAATAAAAGAGGCGGAGGATAAAAACGTGACAGTGTATGTGATATCTGCGGCAGCGGTGCTGTGCGCAGTGGGAGTTTTCACAGTGGTAAGAAAGAAGGGTAAAAAATGCGTGAGATAACAGATGAAGTGAAAAAGGTCATAATCGGTAAGGACGAAGTGGTGGATATGGTGTTCGCCGCAATTCTGGCGCAGGGTCATGTGCTTATGGAGGACGTTCCGGGCGTGGGAAAAACTACTCTTGCGGTGGCGTTTTCAAAGGCTTTGGGGCTTGAAACAAAGAGGATACAGTTCACCCCTGATACTGTGGCTTCCGACATCACAGGCTATACGGCTTTTGACAGACAGGCGCAGGGATTTACTTTTCACAGCGGTGCGGCAATGACGAATATACTTCTTGCAGACGAAATAAACAGAACCTCAGGCAAGACACAATCTGCCCTTTTGGAGGTCATGGAGGAGCGGGCCTGCACAGTTGACGGCAGAACATATCCTCTGCCTGAGCCTTTTGCAGTGATAGCAACACAAAACCCTACAGGCACAGTTGGCACGGCGGCACTGCCTGTTTCACAGCTTGACAGATTTATGATAAAGCTTTCAATGGGCTATCCTGACAAGGCGGCAATGCGAAGCATAATGTCAGACCGAAGCAGTTCAGACCCACTGGCAGATGTGAAAGCCGTCTGCACCGCTGAAAAGCTTATAGAAATGCAGAAAAAGGCAAAGACTGTTTTTGTTGACGACAGCGTTTATGACTACATCTCAGACCTTTGCGACGCCACAAGGCATAATGAAAATATTTCTCTGGGCGTATCCCCAAGAGGTGCTTTGGCACTTTGCAGGATAGCAAAGGCGTGGGCGTGCTATAAGGGCAGAGAATATGTCGTTCCCCAGGACGTAAGAGATTTTTTTGCCCATGTTTGCAGCCACAGGATATCACTTTCTGCAAAGGGCAGGCTATCAGGACTTGCGGCAGAAAGTGTGCTTGACGAGATAATTAAAAGCGTAAAATGTCCTGAGAATGAGGAAAAACGCAGATGAAGAGGCTAGGCTTCTGTCTTTGCACAGCTTTGGGCATACTGCTTTTTGTGCTGAAAAAGCCCATTGGCATATCGGTGCTTGGGTTGTGCGCAGTGCTTTTTGTATTGTCAGTATGTGTAAATATATTCTCGAAGAAAAAGCTGTCTGCAACACTGGTAAGCGACGGCACAGGCTTGAAAAATAAGGACATGAGCCTAAAATTTATCTTCACAGGAACTTGCGGCGAATACAGCGGTAAACTGCGGCTTAGAAATATGCTCACAGGACAGTGCGATGATATAAAGGTGCATTTTATCATCAGCGGAGAGCCTGTTCAGGTGGATATCACTGTAAAAAGCGACACCTGCGGAAAGATAAAAGCAGAGTTTCTGACACTTAGAGCCTTTGACTTTACAGGGCTAACATGGAAAAAGGCGCAGTGCGAAATAAAGGGCAGTGTGAACATAATGCCTGATGCTGCAGAGATAGATGAGAGCGAGGAAGCAAATCTCAAGGAAGCCCTTGAAAGCGACTTTTTCAGCAATGAAAACGAGGGCTTTGACCACAGCGAGCCTATCGGAATAAGAGAATATCGTCAGGGGGACAGCTATAAATCGGTGCACTGGAAACTGTCCTTCCGCCTTGGTGATATCTACGTCCGTGAATATGGCGAGCCTGTTACTGACAGCCTTTGTATCTACGTTGAAACAGGCGGAAATGTCCTCGCAACGGATTATGACCGCATTGCCGCAAAGGCACTGAGCCTTTCAATGTATCTTTCAGACGGCGGTATAGGGCATTACATGGCGTTTTACAGCTTTTCTCAGCAGAGAAAAGTTTTCGAGCATATCGACAGCGCAGACAGCTTCACTGTCGCTCTGGACAGCCTTCTTTCTTCACAGCCTGAGCAGGGAAAAGAGCGGCTGACGGAGTTTTCAGAGCTGTTTGAAAGAAGCGGCATAAGCCGTGTTATCGAGATAAAATAGTAAAAGAGGTGACAATTTTGACAGCTAGTGTTTGCTATGTGGAAAAGCACTTTTCAAAGGGTGTTTATATCATGCAGAGCCTTTTTGGTGCAGTGACAATGCTCCTGCTGTCATTGTCGCTTGGTATGGGCTGGCGAGCCTTTGTCCTGGTAGGTGTGTGCATATTGACAGCCCTTGCAGGAGTATCAAAAAAGACTTTGCCTATACCATTTTTCGCCGCACTACTGTCGGCGGTGATATTCCACAAGAAGTTTTTAACAAGCCTTGCAGGGCTTTTGAACTGCGTCTTGACCGCCCACGGTAAAAGCGCAGGAGTAGTGGAAATGCTTGTGGAAAAAAGTTCAGACCCTTTGTTTGCTCTTTGCGTGGGTGCAGTGATAGTTTCCACAGTGCAGAGCATTTTCAGCCGTCTTGACAGCAGAGTTTTTACAGTGGCAATGCTTGCGCTGTTTTTGTGCGCAGGTATCTTTATTGATATTCCTCTGTACTATGCCACTGCAGAAGTGGCGCTAGGTATCCTTGCATTGACGTTTTTCGGCAGCATAAAAGGCGATTTGAAGCCCTTTGTGCTTATACTTACAGCATTTTGCGCAGTGCTTATAGCCTGCCTGACAGGGCTTTTTGATAAGCTTTCCAACTTTGCCTTTGCCGATCGCTTTAATACGAAAAGTGAGTATGAGATCATAATGGAGCACCCACAGCCATTGTATCTTCTGGAGAGCCGTTTTGAGAAAGAAACTAACGGCGTGTGGGGGGAGCTTAGCGGTGAGGAGAAATATGCCTACTCAGACGAGTTTTATTGGCTTGATAAGCTTGATTTCTCACCGGCTTTTCAGACCGCTTTGCTTGACAATGCCCTTGGTATATCCGACAGCGGCAATGTTACAGTAAACATCAAAAATGGCGGAAAGCCCCTTTATACCTATGGTATGACCGCCGCAGAGAACGCTTTTTCCGACCCAAAGATAATAGGCGGAAGCTTTGAGAACACCAAAAGCTATTACAGGCTTGCGGTGTCGGAAGGCTATCTCACAAAGCCTTTTGGCACATTTGATACCCTGCGTACTTCTGAGCCTGCGGATTATCTTGCCGCAGAAAAGGGTTATCGTGACTATGTTTATTCCACCTGCCTTGACATATCAGCCGAGGACAAACAGCTTGCCGCAAACCATTTTGATCTGCAAGGTCCTCAGGGTAAACTGCGGTCTGATATGCTAAGCTTTTTTGTGTCAGACGCAGTGCTTGACAGGTCAAAGACCTATGGGGGCGAAAGCTCTTTTGCAGATATGCTTGAGGTAACTTGCCGTGGTGGCGAGGAGGATTTTGCTGCCGCTGCTGTGAAGATCTTCCGTGCAAAGGGCGTTCCTGCTAGGCTTTGCAGAGGATATTTTATCACATCAGATATGACCAAAGGCCTTACAGATAACTCAGCCCTGACCGTCACTTCAAAACAGCTCCACTATTGGGCGGAGTATTACAAAGACGGCATAGGCTGGCAGCCTTTCGAGGTCTGCCCCGATTATGTTGGCATGATAAAAACTGACGACAGCTCTGTAAAAGCAAAGCCCACCAACCAAGGCGGCGAAGCCCTTGCTCCCGAGGACGAGGACAAACCAAGGGAAGAGATCTTTGAGGAGAACAAGACTAAACCTGCGGAGAAAAGCTATGCGGTATATATCGTAATCGGTGCGGTAATACTTATACTCTGCCTTATTGTGGCAATAATAGCTTTGGTAAGAAAAAGAAAGTTTGCCGCTCTGCCTGACAGCAAAAAGGTGGAGAAGCTGTTCTTTGCAGGCAGAAAAAAGCTTTGCGGCAGGGATTTCTCAGACCATACGCCAAGGGAGCTTTCCGAGAGCATAAAAAAGACCTTTGGCGCTGATATGGCGGAAAGCTTTGCAGAGTGCGAGAAAATATACGAAAAGGCGAGATTTTCAAGGCTCGAGATAATCAAAGAGGAAATAGCAGTGGTTAAAAATTTCGCAGATCAGGCAAAGAAAGCCAAAAAGCTCAAAGGTCAGAAGGGAGCAGAAAAGTGAAAAAGGATATCGCTCTGCTCATAGTCATAATTTTAGCAGCGGCAGCGGTCATAAAGGGCGTTGATATTCAATCCGTTGACGAGTATTACAGCCTGCACAGCGACGATACCGCAA
Source organism: Ruminococcus bicirculans (ex Wegman et al. 2014) (assembly GCF_000723465.1). Lineage (GTDB taxonomy): Bacteria > Bacillota > Clostridia > Oscillospirales > Ruminococcaceae > Hominimerdicola > Hominimerdicola aceti. The sequence goes on along the minus strand of NZ_HF545616.1, from coordinate 1,966,853 downwards.
ATGCCGCTCACACTGTCACTCTGACAGTGGATTGCTCTGATATTTTGGATAATTACTATATGCTTGACAAAAATCTCCGAGACGAGTGCTATGTTCCCTCAGACGGCATTGTTATGCCTGCGGAAAAATATGTCCTCCGTGAGGGCGACACCGCCTTTGATCTGTTGGAAAAAGCTACAAGGTGCGGGAAGATACCCCTTGATTATCAAGGCTCAGAGGATAATATTTACAACACTGTGTATGTCCGTGGCATAAACAATATCTACGAGTTTTCCTGCGGTCCGTCCTCAGGGTGGACCTACACTGTAAATGGCGAAAGCCCCGATAAGGGCTGTTCACAGTATGTCCTCCATGATGGTGACAGCGTGGAGTTTTACTACGTTTGCGACTACACAAAGGAGGCGGTGAAATGAGGTTGTCAGCTTTTCACCCTTTGACCGCCCTTGTGTATTTTGCGGCTGTGCTTGCGGTGACAATGTTCTGCTTTTCACCAGCCGTTGGTATATGCTCGGCAGTGGGAGCGTTCCTGTTCTGTGCCGTAACTCAAAGCTGTAGACAGACCGCATCAGACCTTGCTTTCTACAGCTTTCTTACCGCCGTTTTGACTGTCACAAATCCACTTTTTTCACATAAGGGCGTAACGCCGCTGTTTTTCGTAAACGGCAAGGCTTACACAAAGGAAGCCCTTTTTTATGGCTTGACCGCCGGCTTATCCCTCACCGCTGTGATAATGTGGTGCAAAGCTCTTGGAAAGGTGCTTACAAGGGAAAAGCTCCTATACATTTTTGGTCGAAAAACGCCAAAAGCCGCCCTTGTGATAACAATGACAATGGGCTTTATCCCAAAGCTCAAAAGGCTTCACAGACAGCTTTTGGACGCTTTGAATTGCTCTGGTGCGAACATCTCCGACAGCCGTTTTGACCGCCTGAAAAAAGACTGCACAGTGTTCACAGCCCTTTGTGCAGGCACGCTTGAAAGGGGAGCGGACACAGCCGCTTCAATGAAAGCCCGTGGCTATGGTATCCAGAAACGAAGCTTTGCACACTCGTTCAAGTTCAGAGCATGGGACGGCATTTTTGTGGCGACTTTTTCAGTTATCTTTGCATTGGTGCTGATTTTTTCCGCAAAGGGCGAGCTGTCCGCCGCTTTTTACCCTGTGATAAAGCTTGAAAACAGCGTTTTTCCTGTGGGAATGTTCGCATTACTATGCGCTTTCCCGTTTATTCTTGAAGTAAAGGAGAGCATAAAATGGAAATATTGTCTTGCGAAAATGTAGCTTTCAAATATAACGAAAGCACGGACTATGCCATTTCTGACTGCACTTTTTCAGTGAAAAAAGGCGAAAAAATAATGCTCTGCGGTGCTTCGGGAAGCGGAAAATCTACTTTGCTCAGGCTTCTGAAAAGAGAGCTTTCCCCAAGGGGCGAGCTTTCTGGAAACATCACCATTATGGGTAAGGACAGAAGTGAGCTTTCTGATAGAGAAAGTGCCGAAAAGATAGGCTTTGTAATGCAAAGCCCTGACAGCCAGACGGTATGCGACAAAGTATCGGCAGAGCTTGCTTTCGGGCTTGAAAGCTTTGGTGTGAAAAGTGGTGAGATACAAAGCCGTGTTGGTGAAATGGCGGCTTTTTTCGGTATCGAGCCGCTCTATGACAGGGATATCTCCACACTTTCGGGCGGTCAGAAACAGCTCGTCGCTCTGTGTTCTGTCATGGTCACAGACCCTGATATCCTGCTTCTTGATGAGCCTACCGCACAGCTCGATCCCGTTGCCGCAAGGGAGCTTCTTGGCATTTTAGACCGCCTTAACAAAGAAATGGGCATGACTATCATCATTGCCGAGCATGACCCTGAGGAGCTTTTTGACTCCTGCGACAAAATTTTGTATCTCTCAAATGGCAAAACCGAGTTTTTCGGTACGCCTGCCTTGATCGCAAAATATTTTGTGGAGAACGCTCTGGAGGGCTTTCTTCCCGAAACCGCCAAGGCGTTCGCAAGGCTTTGCGACGACCTGCCCCTCAATGTAAGACAAGGCAGGGCGAAGCTTGAAAAGCTTGGTGTGACGGATATTCCAAAGCAGGCTGTCACTGATACAGAACGTGCTGAGCCTTATGCCCTGCAGTGCAAAAACCTGTGGCAGAGATATGAAAAAAACTCCCCCGATATCCTCAAAGGCTGTGACCTTGGTATCAGAAAAGGGGAGTGCTATGGGCTTTTAGGCTCAAACGGAGGTGGAAAATCAACGCTCCTGCGTGTGATATGCGGACTTTGCAAGCCTTATATGGGTGCTGTATCCCTTTTTGGCAAAAAGCAGAAAGCCTATAAAAACGGCTCGCTTTTCCGTGAAATGCTTGCATTTTTGCCACAAGAGCCTGTGACAATGTTTGTAAAAGAAAGCGTCCGTGAGGATCTGTTGCAAAGCGGTGACAAAGTCACAGTGGAAAATGTTTCACAGCGCATGGGCATAGAACATCTCCTTGACCGCCACCCTTGGGATCTCAGCGGCGGCGAGATACAGAAATGTGCTTTTGGAAAAATTCTTCTTGCTGACCCGAAAATAATAGTCCTCGACGAGTGTACAAAGGGCATGGACAGTTTCGCCAAAAAGGCTCTTGGTGATATTCTTTTGGGCTTAAAAGACGAGGGCAGGACGATACTTCTCGTGACCCATGACCTTGAATTTGCCGCACAATACTGCGACAGGTGCGGACTTCTTTTTGACGGGAAGATAGTCGCAGAGGATAATGCCGTGGAGTTTTTCTCCCAAAATCGCTTTTACACCACCGCCGCCGCAAGGCTCACAAGGGGCTTTTTCAGTGGTGCGGTGACGTCAACAGCCGTAAGAGAACGGCTCGCAATGGTGAAAAGAGGTCAATATGAGCAGTAAAAAACTTGTGTCAGGGCTTATCTATCTTCTTGTCATACCCCTTGTGTGCTTTGGCGGCATAATGTTTTTCAGAGAACGCTTCTATTCTTTCGTCACCGCCGCACTTGCCATTCTTACCGTGGCAGGCTATTTTCTCCACTTTGAGAAAAAGCACTCCGACAGCACACAGCTTGTGATAATAGCCGCCATGACCGCATTATCCGTTTTCGGCAGGATAGTTTTCAGCTTTCTGCCGGGCTTTAAGCCCTGCACCGCTATAGTCATTATCACCGCCCTTTATATGGGAAGAGAATCGGGCTTTATGACAGGCGCAATGACTGCACTTATCTCAAACTTCTATTTCGGACAAGGTGCGTGGACGCCTTTTCAAATGCTGGTTTGGGGTCTGACAGGATATTTTGCAGGAATGTTGGCTGATAAGCTTATAAAAAGCAAGCCATTCCTTGTTACCTTCGGCATAATCTCAGGAACGGCGTTCTCTCTTATCATGGACTTGTGGAGCTGTCTGTGGGCTGATAACGCCTTTATTCTCAGCAGATACCTTGCCCTTGTTGGCTCGTCAGCCTTTTTCACCCTTATATACGCAGTTTCCAACGTGTTCTTCCTGCTGGTTTTATCAAAACCTTTTGGCAGGATATTTAAAAGGCTGGATAAAAAATATGGATTAAAAAATTAGACCGACAAAGCTTTCGCCCTGTCGGTCTTTTGCTATCCCTGCGGGGCGTTCACTGTTACGTCAGGAGATTTTTTGCCCATAAAAAGCTTTGGTATTATGCCTGCCCCAACAGGCACGATAGCCGCCGCTGCCACCGCCACAAGAAACTCTCCAAGGCTCGGAACGGCTGTGAAAAATACCTTTTGCAGAACAGGGAGCCATATGCCTGCAAACAGCGCTGCCGCTGATATGAATACAGAGAAAAGCAGGAATGGGTTTGAAAGATAAGGCACAGTGAAAAGCGTCTTATCTTCCGATTTACATTCAAACACATGGATAAGCTGACTAAGTACAAGTGTTATAAGCGCACCTGTCCTTGCAGTGCCGAGAGAATGGGTGTTAGTGAGCAGAACAGTGAAGCTTGCAAGGGTGCAGATACCGATAAGAAGCCCTCTTATGACGATATGCCACATAAGTCCGCCGCTGAAAAAGCTGTCGTCCTCTTTTCTAGGGGGCTTTTTCATTACCGAGCTTTCCGCAGGCTCAAGCCCCAGCGCAATTGCAGGCAGGCTGTCTGTAACAAGGTTTACAAGAAGTATCTGCGCTGGAAGCAGTACCATTGGAAGCCCCATTAAAATTCCACCGAGCATTGTTATGACCTCGCCTATGTTGCAGGAAATAAGGTAGCGCACGAATTTTCTTATGTTCTGATATATGGTCCTGCCCTCCTCAACGGAGTTCACAAGGGTGGCAAAATTATCGTCAAGAAGTATCACGTCAGCCGCCTGCTTTGTGACCTCTGTGCCTGATATTCCCATTGATACACCTATGTCGGCTTCTTTTATAGCAGGTGCGTCGTTTACCCCGTCGCCTGTCATTGCACAAACGTGCCCACGGCTTTTGAATGCCTTTACTATCCTGAGCTTGTGTTCAGGTGTCACCCTTGCGAACACACGGCAGTTTTCTATTACCTCGTCAAGCTGTTTGTCGTCCATTCTGTCAAGCTCGTCGCCTGTCAAAGCGATAGAGCCTGCTTTCATAATGCCGGCTTCTTTTGCAATAGCCTGGGCAGTGAGCTTGTGGTCGCCTGTTATCATAACTGTCTTTATGCCTGCACGCTGACATTCCGCCACCGCCTTTGCGGCTTCAGCCCTGAGAGGGTCTTTCATTGCCATTAGTCCAAGAAAAGCCCATTCCCCGTCCACCTGCTGTGAAAATGCTATCACACGCAGACCTTTTGAAGCGTATTCATCGCACTTGTAAAAAGCCTGTTTTCTCATTGCTCCGCCAAATGGTATAAGCTCGCCGCTGTCAGAAAAAACGTGGCTGCATTCTTTTATGATAACGTCAAAAGCGCCTTTCCTGAATGCCGTTGTGACTCCCTTTTCGTCAGCACATATTACCGTCATGGAGCGTGTTTCACTTTCAAATGGAAACTCGTCAGTTCGTCTGTAACCAAGGGAGCTGACGTTTATACCTGAGTTTGCGCAGGCTATGAGTATAGCTGTTTCTGTAGGGTCGCCCTCTGCACAAAGCTCGCTTTGCCTGCCGCCCCTGTCACGCTTTTTTATCTTTTCAGGCGGGCATAGCCTTGCGTTGTTGCAGGCTGCACCGCACAAAAGTATCCTGCCAAGGTCAGGGCTTTCCCATGCTTTGAGGGCTTTGTCATCAAAGCTTGCTCCCTCTTTTGTTACGCCGTAAGCACGGCTTTTCTCGGTGCAGGTGAAAATATCAGTGACGGTCATTTTGTTCATTGTCACAGTGCCTGTCTTGTCAGTGCAGATAACAGTGGCACAGCCAAGAGTTTCCACTGAATGAAGCCTGTGTACAAGTGCTTGACGCTTTAGCATTTTTCTGACCGCAAGGGCAAGCGCTATAGTCACAGTGGCAGGCAAGCCTTCAGGTATTGCGGCAATGGCTATGGTTATTCCTGTCATTGCCATATTGAGAACAGGCTCGCCCCTTAGTACGCCTGCAATAAAGACTACCACGCACACTGCAAGGCAGATGATAGCAAGAGTTCTGCCAAGCTCTCCGAGTTTCTTTTGCAATGGAGTTTCAGGCTCTTTTATCTCATCAAGCATGGTTGAGACCCTGCCCATTTGGCTTCGCTCACCTGTTGCCACCGCCGTGACCTCGCCAACGCCCTTTGTGACAACTGTTCCCATGTATACCATGTAATCCTTGTTCAAAGCGGTAAAATCTATCTCAGATGTACGGCATTTCTTTACCGCAGGCACAGCTTCGCCAGTGAGTGCAGATTCGTCGCATGATAACGCCCTTGATGAGTTTATGTAGCCGTCGCAAGGCACTCTGTCACCTGCTTCGAGAGTAAAAACATCTCCTGCCACGACCTCCGATGCAGGAATTTTCACAAGCCTGCCGTCACGATATACCATGGCGGTGGGAGCGGTCATGTTTTCAAGCTTTTCCAGAGTTTTTTCACAGCGGTATTCCTGAATAAATCCCAGCGCAGCGTTAATGATAACTATAAGCACGATAGGCACAGCGTCAGCATATTGCCCAAGTGCTACGGATATCACCACCGACACAAGAAGTATCATCACCATAACGTCATGAAACTGTCCTGCAAAAATTTTCGCCGCAGAGGTCTTTTTCTTTTTGGCAAGGCGGTTCTCTCCGTCCGTACTGAGCCGCTTTTCAGCTTCCGCAGTTGTTAGCCCCTTTCTTGTGGTCTGGTTTTCCGTAAGCTTCTTTTCAAGTATATCCAGCACAATGTATCTTCCTTTCCGATTTTTTGGCATAGCCTTGATAACATTGTGCGAAACGTTTTGACTGCACAAGATTTTTCAGTGCTTTTGCCTTTGCTTACATCATATGCGGACAAGTCCCAAAAAAGAACCTTGCGTTGTTGCCTGAAAAATCATATTGACTTTTTTAAGAAAATATGTATAATAGTATATAAGCCATGAAAATAAATATTGGCGAAAAAAATAAAGGAGGCAAATTCATGAACGATTATAATAATTTTTCTGAAAGCTATTCAAATCCACGAGTTAAAAAGCTGCGCTCTTTTGCACAGTCCACTTACGGCATGGAGGCGGCAAGCTATAAGGGCATTGCAATGAAGACCTTGTATTTTGTTGCAGTTTTCGCCGCAGGCATGGGAGCATATTTTTACATTCACAACTTCTTCGGCGGTGGTGCGCAGGCTTTTTCCACTGAGTATGCTATCTTTGTCGGCGCTATTATCGCAACAGCAATAGCAGGACTTGTGGCTTCATTCGCTCCGAAAACAACGGCGGTAACAGGCTCTATCTATTCCGCAGGCATGGGATATGCCCTCACCTTTATGTCAATGATCTACGCAATGCAGTGGAAAGGCATAATAGTTGAAGCCGTTACACTGACGCTTCTCACAGTTGCAGTGCTTGCAGTTATCTATTCAAAGGGCGTTCGTGTGGGAAGCAGAATGAAAACTGCTCTTATTACCTGCCTTTGGGTCTCTATCATAGGCGGATTGCTTTTCATGCTTCTTGCATGGCTCGCACCTCATTCAGCTATCTACACTTCAATCGTTGCAATAAACAACGGCCCTATCGGCATACTTTTCGCTGTTATTGGCGTTCTTATCGCCGCAGCGCTTCTTATGTGCGATTTTGAAACTATCCAGATGACAGTTGAACAGGGGCTTCCTGCTCAGTATGAATGGTATGCAAGCTATGGTCTTATCGTAGGCGTTATTTATCTTTATCTTAAAATACTGAATCTCCTTGCAAAGATAGCAAACAACAGAAAGTAATTTATAGACTTAGCACTTTTTTATCCCTCGTCGCAAGGCGGGGGATATTTTTATGCACAAAAAAGGAACTCCCGAATAAACGGAAGTCCCTTTTTGTGTGGGTATATTTAATTAATAGAAAGGCTTTTTTATCAGATATCCCATTTCCAATCTCTGATCTCAGGCATATCAAGACCATATTCAGCAATATACTGCTTGTGTTCAACAAGCTTGTCCTGCATGAGCCAGTGGGCTGTCGAGGACGCCAGCCCCTACATTTAGATAAGCTGACAAATAAGTATCACGCAGAAGCTTGCAAGGCAGGCAAATGCCGCAACTATAATAAGGCTTTTTTCCTTGAATGCAAGCACGCAGGCTGTTATAAGTCCTGCTATGGAAGCCGCAAGGTTCCCCGTTGAGAAAAGTATGGACGGGAAAGTCATTGCTCCAAGCACAGCATATGGCACATAGTAAAGAAAGCTTTGCACAAATCTATTTGTTATCTTGCCCTTGAATATCACCAACGGCAGGGCACGAATAAGATAGGTCACTCCTGCCATAATGAAAAGATAAATGAAGAAATCTCTTATACTCAGCATTGACCGTCCTCCTCATTTTTCACAGGCATGAGAGCCGCCATTATTCCTGCGGAAAGAACGGTGCAGATTATTATGGAAAATCCTCCGGATACCTTATTAAGAATAGGCAGCCACTTGAAACAACAGCTAAGAAGAGCCGCAAATATCGCCGCCATTGCAATGCCCTTGTTTTTCTTTGCAGGCGGTATTATTATTGCAAGGAACATTCCGTATATTGCAATGCTAAGTGCACTTATGACTATCTCAGGAAGTATTTTTCCTGCCGCCGCACCTATAAGAGTCCCCAGCGACCAGCCTGCTACAGGTAAAGCGATAAGCCCATACATATACTGCCTTGAAACTTCACCTATATTTCCCATTGCCATGACAAATATCTCGTCTGTCACTCCGAAGCCTACCAGCCAGCGGTGTATTCCCGACAGTGACTTGTCAGCTTTCTGTGAAAGAGATATGGACATAAGTGCATATCTCAGGTTGATTATAAACTGAGCGCAAGCCATTTCTATCCAGAAACCGCCCCCCGACAGCATAATGTCAAGCCCTGCGAACTGACCTGCCGAGGTCACGTTGCAAATAGAGATAAGCACAGTTTCCCACCAGCTCAGACCACCTTTTACGCCTTGAAGTCCGAATGTAAAAGATACCGAAAGATACCCCAAAGCAATAGGTATGCCGTCTTTAAGACCTTTTTTGAAACCACTCATAAATCATTCCACCGAAGCGGTGTTCCCCCTCAAATCAAAAATTATCTATCCTGCACTGACATGATGCCATTGTAACAAGAGCCGCCTTGTGGCTTTCTTCCGTTACTCCTGCGCAGGCGTTTGCGTCAACTATGACCTCGCATTCAGGACAAAAAGCTTTTATTAGCAAAGCGTTTGATACCACGCAAATGTCTGTGCAAAGTCCGCAAAGCTCTATCTCGTCCCCTGCCTTTGTTATTTCAGCAAGGTGCTGTGCAAGCTCAGCCGAGCCGAATGTGCTTTTTTCATAGACCTCTGCGCTTCCACCGATAGCCTCAGCTACCTGAGTCTCAGGCTGCCAGCCCTCGGTGCCTTTTATGCAATGCTCCACAGGGAGCTTTTTTCCCTCAGGCGTTTCAAGATAATCCTTGAAATGCGTGTCAAGGGTCATGAATACAGTGCTGCCCTGAGCCTTGTAACTGCGTATTTTTTCACAGACAGCAGGAACGATCATTTCTGCCATTTTTGAACCAAGACTGCCCGTGACAAAATCATTCTGCATATCAACAACTATAAGATATCTCATATTCTATTTACTCCTTTCTCTCACGACGAAAACGTTTTGACAGGTAAGAACTGACATATTGTTTTATTAGTCCATAAAGTAACATTATAGCCCTAAAATATGAATTTTTCAACGTGTGCATAAAATGGGCAAAAAAAAATGCTGAGCAACGGTGCTCAGCAGAAAATAAAATAAAAAAACTATGTGTAGAACAAAAGAAAGGAGACAACAAAACGGATGTTAAATCAAACAAATTATGTTCAATATCCTTAACATCAATTAAATTATAACCTCTTTTGTAGCGATAGTCAAGAAAAAGTTGCAAAGAACTTGTTAATTTTCTGAAAATTCGGGATTTTGCACAAATATTTCGTTGACATTATGCTAACAATGACATCTGCGTGAGGTCTGAACTTAAATCGACTTAAAAAAGTAAAATATCTTATCCATTTTTAGCGTCTGCGATGTTCAAATTTTAATGTTTAAAACAAAAAAATAAGGTCATGACAGCAGGAAAGAGAGCCGATTTTAGAATATGCAGCAGGCAAACCCGTGATAAAATGCTGCCCTCTGAAACAAGCTCCCTCTCCTGCCGTCATGACCTGCAGGGGACTACTGCTCGGTGACAAGTCTGTTGTCTTTGAAAAACAGTGAAATGCACCAGATAGCCGAAATAGCTACCAAAACGTAGATGATCCTGCTTAGTATCGCTGCAGCGCCTCCGAAAAGAAATGCCACAAGGTCGAACTGGAAAATGCCCACAAGCCCCCAGTTTATGCCGCCTATTATGAGAAGCAGCAGTGCGATCCTATCTATCATGAGAAACTCCTCCTTTGATTGTTTAAGATATAGAGCAGTCCGTCTGTCAGCGGGCTGTTAATTGTAGTATTGTCATATTTTTTTGGATTATTCATTAAACGTTTGGTAAAAAACTACTAAAAAACACAGCTAAAATTCTATATAAAAATCTGCGTTTTGTACTAGACAAAAGCGACGGGCTATGTTATAATAATTGTATGTTAATCGTTTAAGTAAAAATATATGGTAAGGCGGGAGGCAGATCATCGCTTTGCACTATGGGGGCGTTACTTTTTTGAATAATATAGACCTTAAATTCATGTTTAAAGATACGGAATGTGTCAGAATGCAGTCGGGAAAGTATTCCTGCGTTATCGCACCAAAACTTGGTGCTGCTGTGCTGAGGCTTCGTGACGAGGAAAACGGCATAGAGGTGTTCAGATATCGTGATGACTGCACTCTCAAGACTATAAATAAGGCGAGAGAGATATGGGGACTGCCTACTCTTTTCTTGCCTAATCGCTTTGATAAGGGCATTATAAAGACCTCTGACGCAGTGTATCAAATGCCTGTAAATGAGAAAAAGCTTGATAATTTTATCCATGGCTGGGTGCATAAGAGAGAACACGAAATAGAGTGTTATTCAACACAGGATAAAAAAGCTGTGCTTGTTACTTCTTATACCTTTGACAAGAATGACGAGATGTATTCTTATTTTCCGGTGGATTTTAAAATATCCTATACGTTTACGCTTTCTGAAAACGGTCTTTTGCAGGAGATATACCTGACAAACAACAGCGACAAGGCTCTGCCTGTTTCCATATGTACTCATACCTGCCTTAATGCGCCAATGTGCGACGGTGGCAGGGAGGAATCAATGAGAATGTGCGTGCCGATAATCGAAAAGTGCGAGCTTGACAAGAGATGTCTGCCAACAGAAAAGCTTTTGCCTCTTAAAAAGAAAGACCTTGAATATAAAGAGGGTACAAAAATGCCTACCCTGCATAATATCTCAAACGATATGTACACCGCAGGCATGAACAAGCTTGACGGTAAGGACTTCCATGGCTCTTATGTTGTGGATACTGACAATGGTCATAAAGTCTGCAACGAGGTGTCAAAAGAATTTAAGTTCTGGAATATGTGGAACGATAAGGGCAATAAAGGATATTTCTGCCCTGAACCAATGACAGCTATGATAAACTCTCCTAATCTCAGCCTGCCTAACGAAGTGAGCGGATATGGGGAGATAACAAAGGGTCACACATTCAAGTGCTGGCAGAGATTCTTTACTGAATAATAGAAAAAACTATCATTATGCAGAATGAGAGTTATGTAACAGCTCTGTAAATGTAGGGGCGAACAGCGTTCGCCCGTTGGCTTGATCATTTTGTGACGGCTATACACTTCACAATGGTTATAATTAAGAAATTAATTAACAATAGATAAATTACGAAAGGTGGAAATTATTGATGAAATTTGGTCATTTTGATGACGTGAAAAAGGAATATGTCATCAGCAATCCAAGAACGCCATATCCATGGATAAACTATCTTGGCACACAGGAGTTCTTCTCACTTATCTCCAACACAGCAGGAGGCTATTCCTTCTATAAGGACGCAAGACTGAGAAGAATAACTCGTTACCGTTACAACAACGTGCCTATCGACATGGGCGGAAGATATTTCTATATCAAAGACGGCGAAACTATCTGGAATCCGGGCTGGTCACCGGTAAAGACAGAGCTTGATTTTTATGAGTGCCGTCACGGTATGGGCTATACTATCATCACAGGTAAGAAGAACGGACTTAAGGCTGAGGCTACATTCTTTGTTCCTCAGAACTATAACGGCGAAGTTCAGCAGGTAGTTCTCACAAACGAGAGCAATGAAGAAAAAACATTCTCATTCTTCTCATTTGCAGAGTGGTGTCTTTGGGACGCTCAGGACGACTGCACAAACTTCCAGAGAAACTTCAGCACAGGCCGTGTTGAGGTAGTAGGTTCAACTATCTATCACAAGACAGAATACAGAGACAGAAGAGATCACTTTGCATTCTATACAGTAAATGACGAGATAGACGGCTATGATACAGACAGAGATTCATTTATCGGTCTTTATAACGGCTTCCATAACCCACAGGCTGTTGAAGCAGGCAAGGCTAACAACTCATTTGCAGACGGCTGGTCACCTATTGCTTCACACTATAAGAAGATAACACTTGCTCCGGGCGAGTCAAAGACTCTTGTATTTATCCTCGGCTATGTTGAAATGCCTGTTGACAAGAAGTTCGAGGCTGACGGCGTTACTATCAATAAGGAAAAGGCTCTCGCAATGATCGAGCAGTATAACACTCCTGAAAAGGTAGCCGCAGGTCTTGAAGAACTCAAGGCAACTTGGGACAGACTTCTCAGCGTTATCAATGTTGACACACCTGATGACAAGGTAAACAGAATGGTAAATATCTGGAACCAGTATCAGTGCATGGTAACATTCAACCTTTCACGTTCCGCATCATATTTCGAGAGCGGTATCGGCAGAGGAATGGGCTTCAGAGATTCAAACCAGGATATCCTCGGTTTCGTTCATCAGATACCGGACCGTGCAAGACAGCGTATCATCGACATCGCTTCTACACAGCTTCCTGACGGCGGCTGCTATCATCAGTATCAGCCTCTTACAAAGAAGGGCAACTCCGATATCGGCGGCGACTTCTCAGACGACCCACTGTGGATGATCCTTTCAGTTTCCGCATACATCAAGGAAACAGGCGACTGGTCTATCCTTGACGAAATGGTACCATACGATAATGACGAGTCAAAGGCTAAGCCAATGCTCGACCACCTTAAGGTATCATTCTATCACATTGTAAATAACCTCGGCCCTCACGGTCTGCCACTTGCAATGAGAGCTGACTGGAACGATTGTATCAACCTTTCATGCTACTCTGACACTCCGGGCGAGAGCTTCCAGACTTATACAAACCCTAAGTTTGCAGCCGAGGGCGGCTACTCAAAGGTAGCTGAGTCTGTAATGGTGGCAACACTCTTTACATACACAGGCCCTAACTATGTGTCTATCCTCAAGCACCTTGGTAAGGACGATGAAGCTGCCGCAGCACAGGCTGAGATAGACAAGATGAAGAAGAACGTTATGGAATCTGCATTTGACGGCGATTGGTTCCTGAGAGCTTACGATTCCACAGGCGCAAAAATGGGTTCTAAGGAATGTGAAGAGGGCAAGATATTCATCGAGCCACAGGGCTTCGCAGTTATGTCTGAAATAGGCAAGGACGAGGGCGCTGACATCAAGACACTTGATTCTATCGACAAGTACCTCAATACAAAGTATGGTCTTGTTCTTAACAACCCTGCATACTCAAAGTATTATATCCAGTATGGTGAGATATCCACATATCCGGGTGGATATAAGGAGAACGCTGGTATCTTCACACACAACAACGCTTGGATAATCTGCGCAGAAGCATATGCCGGCAGAGGCGACAAGGCATTTGAGTATTACAGCAAGATAGCTCCTGCATTCAACGAGGAGATATCTGATCTACATAAGACAGAGCCTTATGTATACGGTCAGATGATAGCTGGTAAGGACGCAAGCAGATTCGGCGAGGGCAAGAACAGCTGGCTCACAGGTACAGCCGCATGGAACATGGTAGCTATCTCACAGTACATTCTCGGAGTACAGGCTGACTTTGACGGCTTGAAGATAGATCCATCTATCCCTCACGAGTGGGACGGCATGACAGCAACACGTCAGTACAGAGGTGCAACATACAACATCACTGTTAAGAACCCTGACCACGTTTGCAAGGGCATAAAGAGCGTAACAGTTGACGGCAAGGCAGTAGAGGGCAATGTTCTCCCTGTAGCTGAAAATGGTGCAACAGTAAATGTTGAGGTAGTAATGGGCTAAGCCATACAAATTTTAAAGGCGAGATTATGTTTTTTGGAAAGACAAAGAAAAAAAATAAACCAACTACAATTGAGCATCCTGTATTAGGAACTTTGATTAAAAAAACAGATTGGTACACAAAGAAGAGCTTTATCATTACATTATGGGATAAAACTTTTGACCTGTATCTATGTATATACTCAAATCAAAAAGATGCTGTAATTTCATTTGAACAAGAAGAAGCAATCAGATATTATCTTGATAATCAGATTCAAATCGAACGAGATATTCAAAAAATGTTGTTGAATTTTTTTCACACTTCAGATTGTTCTTTGATTGAAAAGAGTATACAAATTGAAGGATTGAATTTTACAAGGAATGGAGCTATCAGCATTGGTTTAATATCTGATTTTTCTGATGAGTTTCTTGAAAAACATATTGGAGAAGATGTTATTTTTACAGATTCTTTTGGGATGTCAGTTTATCCGATTAAGGCAGTGCTTCCAAATGAGAAAGTATATTACAACTTCAATAATAAATACGAAGGAGACCAGCTTTAATATGAATGTGTTTGACAGCATAATTACTGGACTTAACGAGGCAGTTGACTACGAAAAAGGTAAAATTTCTGCTAAAAAACAACTCTTAGAATAGAGCCTTTGCCTGATATATCTGCTGAAGATATAAAAGCGATCCGAAAAAAGCTGGGATTTACGCAGGCGGTATTTGCCGCAGTGATCGGAGTTTCGACAAAAACTGTTGAGGCGTGGGAAACAGGTACGAACCAGCCTATCGGTCCTGCACGCAGAATGATCTCACTCATTCAGTTTGACCCAGAAATTCTGCAAAGCTACCATATCGTAAATGAAAATGTTATTTAACTATGACCGCAGTTCTTTGAGGACTGCGGATCTTTTTATCCCGTCACATCAAAGACCTTTTTGATGTGTTCAACACAAAAAAGCCGCCCACCAGCGTGGACGGCTTTTGTCATATGCGAATTATTCCTGCGGACCCATTACCTTGACCATAACGGCTTTCTGTGCATGAAGTCTGTTTTCAGCTTCCTCGAATATCTCATTTGCGTGAGCCTCGAATACCTTTTCTGTTATCTCCTCCTCACGGTGAGCAGGCAGACAGTGCTGAACCATTGCGTCAGCCTTTGCAACAGCC
Organism: Ruminococcus bicirculans (ex Wegman et al. 2014); assembly: GCF_000723465.1. GTDB lineage: Bacteria > Bacillota > Clostridia > Oscillospirales > Ruminococcaceae > Hominimerdicola > Hominimerdicola aceti. The sequence continues at coordinate 1,951,838 of NZ_HF545616.1, read as the reverse complement.
ATGATATCGTCGTTTATCTGATAGCCCTTGAATGCTATCTTTCTCTTTTCTGTTTCAGCCTCTTCGCCCATGGAAGTCCAAACGTCTGTGAACAGAACGTCAGCGTCCTTTGCAGCCTCAAGAGGAACGTCAGTCATTGAGAACTTGTCGCCGTAGCCCTTGGCAAATTCAAGAACCTCAGCAGCAGGCTGATAATCCTTAGGGCAAGCGATAGAAACTTCCATGCCTACTTTAAGTCCGCCAACGATAAGCGAATTTGCCATGTTGTTGCCGTCGCCTATGTAGCACATTTTCAGACCCTCGAAACGTCCCTTGAACTCTCTGATAGTCATAAGGTCAGCAAGCACCTGACAAGGGTGGCAGAAGTCTGTCAGACCATTTATTATTGGGATAGAGCCGTATTTAGCAAGATCCTCAACCTCTTTCTGCTCAAAAGTACGGATCATGATGCCGTCAAGATAACGTGAAAGAACACGGGCTGTGTCCTGAACAGGCTCGCCTCTGCCTATCTGGAGGTCACGGTTTGAAAGGAAAAGTGCCTGACCGCCAAGCTGATACATACCTGTTTCAAAAGAAACTCTTGTACGGGTAGAGGACTTCTGGAATATCATTCCGAGAGTTTTGCCCTTGAGAATGTGATGCTCTATACCGTTTTTGTTTTCGTATTTGAGCTGGTCTGCAAGATTGAGAATGTCGAGAATTTCCTCTTTGGAAAGGTCGAGCATTTTAAGTAAATGTTTCATAATATTTCCTCCGTAATTTGATTTTTATTTAGTATTGCGTAGCCAACGGGCGAACACTGTTCGCACCTACACACTTTGTTATTTCTCGTCAAGAACTTTTTTCAGTATAGCAAGTCCCTTGTCTATCTGCTCATATGAGATATTCAGCGGCGGCAAAAATCTCAGCTTGTCCTTTGCTGTGAGAATAAGAAGTCCGTTTTCAAAGCACTTGTTGAGCACATCAGCGGCTTTCTTTGTCTTGAGCCTTACGCCTATCATAAGACCAAGTCCGTCAACGCCCTCAACTTCGTCTATTTCTGCAAGCTTTTCTCTGAAATATTCGCCCTTTTTGCGAACTTCTTCAAGAAATTCAGGCTTTGTCACCTTGTCAAGAACTGCGTTTCCGCCTGCGCAGGAAATAGGATTTCCACCAAACGTCGAGCCGTGTGTACCCTTGCCAAGTACCTCACTGCACTTCTTGTTAGCAAGGCACACGCCTATTGGAACACCGCCTGCAAGACCCTTTGCAAGTGTGGTTATGTCAGGCTTTACGTTGTAAAGCTCAGATGTGAGGAGCTTGCCGGTTCTGCCAACGCCTGTCTGTACCTCGTCTGCGATAGTGAGGATATCCCTCTTTGCACACTCAAGCATGATAGCGTTTACAAAGCTCTGCTGAAGAGGTATAACTCCGCCTTCGCCCTGAACAAACTCAAACATTACAGCGCAAACCTTGTTGTCAAGCTTGTTGAGCTTGTCCATAAGATCGTCAATATCATTAGCGATAACATTCTCAAATCCACCAACGAACGGGAAGAAGTAGTTGTGGAAAACCTCCTGTCCTGTTGCAGAAAGAGTGCAAAGCGTTCTGCCGTGGAAACTGTTTAGAAGGGTGATGATGATATTTCTTTCAGCGTCCTTGCCGTATTTGTCAAAGCTGTATTTTCTTGCAAGCTTGATAGCGCACTCGTTAGCCTCTGCGCCCGAGTTGCCGAAGAACATTTTCTCATAGCCTGTTGCCTCACAAAGTCTTTTGGCAAAGTCAGCCTGTACCTTTGTGTAATAGTAGTTTGATGTGTGCTGTATCTTGTGTGCCTGATCGCAGATAGCGTTCACCCAATCCTCGTCGCAGTAGCCAAGGCTGTTTGTGCCGATACCGGAGCCGAAGTCGATATACTCTTTTCCGTCCTCGCCCACAGCCGTCTGACCATGACCGCTTTCCATAACAAGACCTATTCTGCCATAGGTCTGCATAACGTGTTCGTTGAACTGTTCTATGGTGTTCATTTTTATCACTCTTTTCAATATGTATTGATATTTTATATAAACTGTGTACCGATACCCTCGTTAGAGAGCAGCTCGATAAGTATCGAGTGCGGTACTCTGCCGTCAATGATAGTGGTCTTTTTAACGCCACGTCTTACGGCTTCAACACAGCAGTCTATCTTTGGTATCATTCCGCCGCTTATGATGCCTTTCTTTTTGAGATAAGGCACATCGCTGACGTTTACCTGTGGGATAAGTGTAGAATCATCGTCCTTGTCCTCCAGCAGACCAACTATATCCGTCATAAGAATAAGTTTTTCCGCTCTCAAGCAAGAGGCTATCCTAGCCGCCGCAGTGTCAGCATTGATATTGTAAGACTGTCCGTCCTCGCCAACGCCAACTGTGGAGATTATAGGAACATAACCGTTGTTAAGTGCGTCAACTATAGGCTTTGTCGTCACCTTTTTGATGTCGCCCACAAAACCAAGGTCAACTTCGCTGTCAAGCTTCTGCGCAAGTATCATCTGCCCGTCACAGCCGCAAAGACCGAGAGCCTTTCCGCCATGGAGCTGCAAAGCGCAAACAAGCTCCTTGTTTACCTTTCCGCACAGCACCATTTTAACGATATCTATAGTTTCAGCGTCAGTGTATCTCAGACCGTTTATGAACTTGCTTTCAATGCCGACTCTTTTGAGCATTGCATTTATCTCAGGTCCACCGCCATGAACAAGAACTACCTTTATGCCTACCTCACTTAGAAGCACGATATCGCTCATAACAGCTTCTTTAAGCTCAGCGTTTGTCATAGCGTTGCCGCCGTATTTTACAACGACTATCTTGTCGTGGTATTTCTGAATGTGCGGCAGAGCGTCAATAAGTATCTGACTTCTGATTTTATTGCTTATGTCCATTTCTCATTCTTCTTTCCTATACTGATTTTATGTCTTAGCTTCTGTAATCGCCGTTTATCTTAACATAATCATATGTAAGGTCACAGCCCCATGCAGTGGCAGTGCCGTTGCCGTCGCCGATAGAAACGCTTATTGTGATCTCGTCCTCAAGAAGAACGGTCTTAACCACTTCCTCAGAGAACTCTATGCCTGCACCATTGTGGCAAACGTGTATCTCTCCTGCCTTTGATGACAGTGAAACGTCCACCTTGTTTATGTCAAAATCAGCTTCAGCGTATCCAACAGCGCAGAGTATCCTGCCCCAGTTAGCGTCAGCACCGAACATTGCACACTTGAAAAGCGGCGAGCATATAACGCTCTTTGCAACGATTATAGCGGTGTCAAGGTTTTTTGCACCTGTTACAGTACATTCAAGAAGCTTAGTTGCGCCCTCGCCGTCCTTTGCGAGCATTTTTGTAATGTTCATCATAACGATATAAAGAGCCTTTTTGAACACCTCGTAGCTCTCACCCTCGGCTGTTATCTCAGGGTTTCCTGCAAGTCCGTTAGCCATAACAGCACAGGTATCATTTGTTGACTGGTCACCGTCAACAGACAGGCAGTTATATGTTATCTTGACGATATCAGTAAGAGCCTTTTTGAGCATTTCGGAGGATACAGCACAGTCTGTAGTGATAACATTGAGCGTAGTCGCCATGTTAGGGTGTATCATACCGCTGCCCTTGCCCATGCCGCCAACGTGGCAGATCTTGCCGTCAAGCTCAAACTCAACAGCCACTTCCTTTTTCACTGTATCAGTAGTCATGATAGCAATAGCGGCTTTTTCGTTTCCCTCATAGGAAAGTCCCTCATAAAGCTCGTCTATCTTAGCTTCGATAGGCTCGAGAGGGAGTATCTGACCGATAACGCCTGTCTGAGCGATAAGAATTTCCTCAGGCTTAACGCCCATTTTAGCGGCAGTCATCTCGCACATTTTGTAAGCCTTTTCCTCGCCGTCAGCGTTACAGGTGTTAGCGTTTTTGGAGTTGAGGATAAAGCCCTTAGCCTTGCCGCCTGTTTTAGCAAGATTTTTCTGAGAAACAGTAACAGGAGCACCCTTGACCTTGTTCTGAGTAAAAACGCCGGCGGCAGAGCACATAACGTCAGACTCCACAAGGCAGAGGTCAGGTTTTTTTGTAGGGTTTTCCTTTATGCCGCAATAAAGACCGTTAGCCTTAAAGCCCTTTGCAGCACACACGCCGCCGTCTACATACTTATAGCCGTCGAAATTTTTCTTTGATATCTCTTTCATATTCAAAACTCCTTACAAAATTTTCACACTAATTAGATCAGGACAGATTTTTTCTATTAATTATTTCTGTAGGGGCGAACAGCGTTTGCCCGCTTATTTTTTCCGCACTTTTATATTCGCACTCATTGGTCGGGGATTGCTCTCCTTTGTGGGGGAGCTTATTGTCGCCGTTGGCGAGTCATTTGAAGACGCTTCGCTGTTCAAATGACAAAAGCGGCGGAGTTTTGTTGGTTTTTAGGCTTGGTTGAGAAATTTTACTTCGGTTTGTTTTATTTTTTTTGTCCGCCGCTTTTTTTAGACCGTACTTTTGTGGTGGGGGCTCTGCCCCCTGTTGGGTTTGATTTTGCTTTTGGCTTTATTTTGCCCCCGCTGGGGCTGCTCGCCCCCGTCCCTCGGCAGGGCTAACGCCGCCCTGCACCGGCGATTTTTTGTGCGGTGCTTTTGGTTTGTTTTTTGCTTTTTTGTTATTCCAACCCCGTTGCTTCGTTTATCCCCAACATTATATTCATATTCTGTATTGCTGCGCCGCTTGCACCTTTTCCAAGGTTATCAAATCTCGACATAAGCAATATCTGATCCTCATTTCCGCAGACGAATATTTGCATATTATTTGTTCCGGCCAATGTATTCGCTGCGATAAATCCGTCAGGAAGCGTTTCCGTTCCACCAAGCTCCATTACCTTAACGAAATGCTGACCAACATAATGCTCCGCCATTATTTCATGGATATTCTCAGGTGTATACTTCTTTGTCAAACATCTTGTTACCAGCGGCACAGAAACAACCATACCATTATAATAGTCGTCAACTATCGGATTGAACATAGGCTTATATTTAAGTCCGCACACCGCCTGCATTTCAGGGATATGCTTGTGCTTTTGCCCAAGTGCATACTGACGTGGAGAATACATTTCCTTTGTTTTATTTTCGCTCTCCATAGCGGCTATCATTTTCTTTCCGCCGCCGCTGTAGCCTGAAACTGCATGGCAGGTAACAGGATAATCCTCAGGAAGCACTCCTGCCTTTACGAGAGGATAAACAAGGCTTATAAAGCCGCTTGCATAACAGCCTGGGTTTGCAACTCTTTTTGAATTGCGGATATTCTCTCTATGCTTTTCAGAAAGCTCAGGGAAGCCGTAATCCCAAGCAGGGTTTGTTCTATGTGCAGTAGAAGCGTCGATTATCCTGACATCAGGGTTTGTGCAAAGTGAAGCCGCCTCTATAGCCGCTGCGTCAGGCAGGCAGAGAAAAGTGATATCAGATGAGTTTATCATCTTTGCTCTCTCGTTTACGTCCTTACGCTTTTCCTCGTCAATGAGCATTATCTCAACGTCATTTCTGTTCTGAAAACGCTCATATATCTGAAGTCCCGTTGTTCCTTCTTTTCCGTCAATAAAAACTCTTGTTTTCATTTTTCTTCATATCCTTCTATAAAACTTTATGATTTTGTCTGTCAATAATCTGTATGCTCATGCAAATGCAAACTTTTGTAGGGGCGAACAGTGTTCGTCCGTTTGGCTGACAGCTCTTTAGCCGTCTGCATACTTTTAATTATCGTCCAGAATGTTCTTGTATTCAGGTTCTTTTTTCAGCTTTTTACGCTTTTTATCTGCCTTTGCGGCATTTATTGCGTCCTTATCCGCAAAACAGTTTCCAATACCTGCGGCAAAGCCTGCGGTCAACACAGTGAGTACGATAAAGTTCGGCACTACCGACCTTGCTTCCTCCACGAAGATATATTCTATCACCGAAACCGCTATCATCACAGGCGCAACATACCATTTCAAGCCGTAGTTCTTAGCGTGTCGGTAGCAAGCCCACCATGTACACACAGGGTACACCACCGTAAATCCCACCGCAAACAGCGGATATATCACAAAAAGCTTAGCCGTAAAAAGCCACATTATAACTGTCGCAAGCTCCCACAGCACAAGATATAGCAGTGCCGCCTTAACAGGGGAGCGGTGTTTATCAAAGCTTATTTCTGACATATTCTATCTGAGCTTTTACAGACTCAGGCGCAGGACCGCCTGCCGCTTTTCTCTGCATTACGCAGGTTTCAAGGCTGATAGCGTCATAAACGTCCTCGTCAAAGTTGTCAGTGAGCTTCTTGTACTCCTCCAATGGGAGAGTTTCAAGTGTGCAGCCTTTTTCAATGCAGGTGTGAACGAGAGTGCCAGTTATCTTGTAAGCGTCCCTGAAAGGCATACCCTTCTTAACAAGATAGTCAGCGCAGTCAGTAGCATTTATAAAGCCCTTGGCTGCGGCGTTTCTCATGTTCTCAGGGATAACTCTCATTGTAGCAAGCATCGGATCGAACGTTTTAAGACAAAGCTTAACAGTGTCAATAGCGTCAAAAATAGCTTCCTTGTCCTCCTGCATATCCTTGTTGTATGCAAGTGGCAGACCCTTCATCATAACGAGCAGTGTGTTAAGATCGCCGTAAACTCTGCCAGTCTTTCCTCTTATAAGCTCAGTAACATCAGGGTTTTTCTTCTGTGGCATGATAGACGAGCCTGTTGCATAAGCGTCGTCAAGCTCGATGAATTTGAACTCCCATGAACACCAAAGTATTATCTCCTCAGAAAATCTTGAAAGGTGCATCATAAGCAGTGAGATAGCTGAGCAAAGCTCGATGCAGAAATCTCTGTCTGAAACGCCGTCAAGTGAGTTCTGTGTTATCTCGTCAAAGCCAAGCAGGTCGCAAACTCTCTGTCTGTTTATAGGGTAAGTTGTAGATGCAAGAGCACCGCTTCCCAAAGGCATGATGTTCGTTCTCTTGTAGCTGTCCTCAAGTCTTGAAATATCTCTCAGAAGCATATTTGCATACGCCATAAGGTGGTGAGCAAATGTGATAGGCTGTGCCCTTTGAAGATGAGTATATCCCGGCATAACAGTTGTGAGATTTTTCTCTGCAATGTCAAGGATAGTGTGTTCAAGCTTTTTCACAAGCTCGATTATCTCTTTTGTTTCGGCTCTGAGTATCATTCTCACGTCAAGAGCCACCTGATCGTTTCTTGATCTTGCCGTGTGAAGTCTTTTGCCTGTGTCGCCAAGTCTTTTGGTAAGCTCAGCCTCAACAAACATATGAACGTCCTCTGCAGTAGGGTCGAACTGTAATTTGCCCTCGTCGATATCCGCAAGAATACCCTTAAGTCCCTGGACTATTTTTTCGCTTTCGTGCTTTTCGATTATACCGCACTCGCCAAGCATAGTGGCGTGTGCCATAGAACCCTCTATATCGTAGCGGTACATTCTTGCGTCAAAGGAAATAGATGAATTGAAATCATTGACTCTTTCGTCAACTTCCTTTGTAAATCTTCCTGCCCACATTTTTCCTGCCATTTTAAAACCGTCCTTTATGTTTATTTCAAGTTATCAAATATAAAAAATGTATGGGCAAAATGACCCCAAAGGATCATCCTGCCCCAATACATTTCAATAAGTGCGGATCAAATTTCCTTTTCGTGCTGTTCAAGCAGCTTCTGGATGTCCACGCCGTTGATCTTCAGACCGTCTATCTTGCAATCGTTTATCTCAACGTTTGTAAGGTCACAGTGAATGAACTGTGAGTTCTTAAGATCAGGATTTTTAAACTCAACATTGTTCATGATAGAGCAGCCAAATCTCGAGTTGCTGAGATTTACGCCCAAGAACTTTGTGTTTACCATATACATATCTGCAAAGTCGCTTTCTTTCATGCTGACGTTGTTGAAATGTGTCTCGTCCATATTAACGTCATCGAAAACGGCTTCCTTAAGATTTACGTTCGAGAACTTTGCTCCGCCGAGGTTTACGTCCTCAAAAGAGGAGTTCGGCAGGCTGTCATAAGAGATCTCGACCTTCTTGTCTATTGCAGGCTCAAAAATGCTGTTGTTATCTGACATATCAAAACCTCCGTGAAAAATATTATACAAACTTTTTAAGGCTATACACCTTTATGACCTGTTGACCAGAGCGACGCTATTAGTCTTTCTTAGCGTTTCTCTTCTGCTCGAGCTTAGCTCTTACCTTGATAGGCAGACCGAAGAGGTTGATGAATCCTGCTGAATCAGCCTGATTGTAAACATTGTCCTCATCAAATGTAGCAACTTCTTCATCATAAAGTGTGTATGGAGATGTTACACCTGCGTTTATCATGTTGCCCTTGTAAAGCTTGAGCTTAACGTCACCTGTAACAGTCTTCTGTGTTTCTGTAACAAATGCGCTCATAGCCTCACGGAGAGGAGTGAACCACTGACCATTGTAAACAATGTCAGCAAACTTGATTGAAAGATACTGCTTAACTCTTGCAGTTTCCTTGTCAAGTGTGATAGTTTCAAGAACTTCATGAGCCTTGTAAAGGATAGCTCCGCCCGGTGTTTCATAAACGCCTCTTGACTTCATACCAACAAGTCTGTTCTCAACAAGGTCAGCAAGACCGATACCGTTTGCACCGCCAAGCTCGTTAAGCTTTGTAACAAGCTCCTTGCCGTTCATCTCAACGCCGTCAACTGCTGTTGGGATACCCTTTTCAAAGTGGATAGTTACATAAGTTGGCTTGTCAGGAGCCATGATAGGTGAAACGCCCATTTCAAGGAAGCCCGGCTTCTCATACTGTGGCTCGTTTGCAGGATCTTCAAGATCCAGACCTTCGTGTGAAAGGTGCCAAAGGTTCTTGTCCTTTGAGTAGTTTGTTTCTCTGTTTATCTTCAGAGGAATGTTGTGAGCCTCAGCATACTCGATCTCCTGCTCTCTTGACTTAAGATCCCAGATTCTCCAAGGAGCGATTATCTGCATATCAGGAGCGAAAGCCTTGATAGCAAGCTCAAATCTAACCTGGTCGTTGCCCTTACCTGTGCAGCCGTGGCATATAGCGTCAGCACCCTCTTTGATAGCGATCTCAGCTATTCTCTTTGCAATGATTGGACGAGCAAATGAAGTGCCGAGGAGGTACTGGTTTTCATAAACAGCGCCAGCCTGTACTGTTGGATATACATAATCCTCGATGAACTCTTCTGTAAGATCCTCGATATAGAGCTTAGAAGCACCTGTCTTGATAGCCTTTTCCTCAAGACCGTCAAGCTCTGTGCCCTGACCAACGTTTCCTGAAACAGCGATTACTTCGCAGTTGTTGTAGTTTTCCTTGAGCCACGGAATGATGATAGATGTATCAAGTCCGCCGGAATAAGCAAGGACAACTTTTTTGATCTCTTTTGCCATAACAAAATTCCTCCATTGTATGTAGTAAGTATGTTTGTATAATATTTTTACGGCTTTCATGCCGATAAAATTATTATACACCTTTATACAGCATTGTCAAGTGCTTTTGCATAAAAATTTTATATTTATACACATTTTAAGGCTTTTTAATGTATATATTTAGACAATATACAATTTATTCTGTATAAATTTCAAAAGATATACATATCAAGTATTGTAACGGCATAAAATAAAACAGCTAAACCAAAAACACAAAAACAGCTTTACAAATACTTAATTCAATTATATCACTATTCTTCAAAAAAAGCAACACAAAAAAGCCCTGTTTAACGATTTTTGTACAATATTTCAGGGTTTTCAAGGGGTTGCAATTTCATAAGAAATGATATATAATATACTCAGACGTTTTCTATACGATATTGGTGTACAATAAGTATGATAAGTCTGACATAATACTGAAAGGCGGTAATGAAAATGAGCAGTTTCAACGGTTTCAAAGAGGTAACAGAAAAGCTTGACGCTATTGACTTCAATCCATACAAAAAGATAGGCAAGGAGTGGTTTCTTGTAACAGCAGGCGACGAGAGTGGCTGGAACACAATGACAGCTTCATGGGGCTTTGCAGGCGTTATGTGGGGAAAGAACACCTTCACCACAGTTATAAGACCGCAGAGATATACAAAGGAATTTATCGACAAGGCAGAATATTTCACCATAAGCTTTTTCAAAGAGGGCTATAAAAAGGCACTTTCATTCTGTGGCTCACATAGCGGACGTGACTGCGACAAGGCAAAGGAAACAGGTCTGACCCCTGTGTTCGTGTCTGAAAACGGCGTGGAGGTAACAGCTTTTGCGGAAGCTGATATGGTGCTTGTATGCAAAAAGGCTTATGTTCAGGAGATGAAGCCTGAGTGCTTTGTTGATACTGAAAACGATGAGAAATGGTATTCTGACAAGGATTATCACTATCAGTATATCGGCGAGATAGTAAAGGCATTTGTCAAGGAATAATCTAAGCATATCTGCAAAGGATAGGTAGTAATGGTACGTCTTAACGATGATAAAGAAATGGTAAAGAGCATAAAAGAGGGGCTTAAACGCACAGGTGGCTATTGTCCGTGCAGGATACAGCGCACAGAGGAAAACAAGTGTATGTGCAAAGAGTTCCGTGAGCAGATAGCCGACCCGAATTTTGAGGGCTTCTGCCATTGTATGCTCTATTACAAAAGCAAAGACTAGAAAAGGAGCTGTGAAAAATGTCTGTAAAGGTCATAACAAAGGATAATTTTGAAAATGAAGTAATGCACTCGGAAAAGCCTGTCCTGCTTGACTTCTGGGCAGCATGGTGCGGTCCGTGCAAAATGCTTTCACCGCTGGTGGATAAGTATTCTGAGGAGGACAGTTCTGTAAATGTGGGGAAGGTCAACGTTGACGAGGAAAACGAGCTTGCATCCGCTTTCGGTATCTCGAGCATACCTGCCCTTTTTGTTGTGAAACATGGCAAGGTAGTTGCTTCAACTGTCGGCTATATGCCTGAGGAGGAGCTCAAATCTTTTGTGGCTTCGGCAAAGGCGAAGTAAAAACAGTTTATCATAACATAACAAAGCGTATGGGCGACCTGTGGTCGCCCGCTTTTTTTGTATCGTAATTGGACTATGAACATCTTTTGCATTTTGTCACTAGGGCAAAAATAAAAGCCCTGCAAAACGCAGAGCTTTTAAATATGTTGCTTTAGGTATTATCTGTAGGGGTGAACGGTGTTCGCCCGTTACGTCACGTTTTATCTCTCCTCACGGAAATAATTTATACCGCAGGATTGTGGCTGTGAACGCTCTCTTGATTTTTTCACTGAAGTGATGATAAGAACAAGAGCCGTTACAAGATATGGGAGCATATCAAAGAATGACTCAGGAACAGTGAAGCCGAGGTTTTTCGGGAAGTAGTATTTCAGCACCATGAATGCACCGAAAATATACGCTCCGTAAATAGCCCTTGCAGGATTCCATACAGCGAAGATAACAAGCGCTACAGCTATCCAGCCAAGACCGTTCACGCTGTTTGCCATCCAAACACCGCCGTTTATTACCATTGAGCAGAACGCTCCGCCTATTCCGCATATTCCTCCGCCGATAAGAACGTTTATGTATTTATATTTCACAACGCTTATTCCCACAGCGTCCGCAACAGCAGGATTCTCACCGATAGTTCTAAGGTTAAGACCCACCTTAGTCTTTTTCAGATAGATAAACATTATCACAGCGATAACAATGCTCAGATATGTGAAAATGTTCTGTGAGAAAAGCACCTCTCCAAGAACAGGTATCTTGCTGAGAAGCGGTATGTCAATGTTTTTCAGACTGCTCATCACTCCGTCAGGCAGTTTGAGGTTGCCTGTAGGTGAAGCGGATATCATCTGCTCGCCTATGAAGTTTGAAAGTCCCGTGCCGAATATAGTCAGTGTAAGACCTGTTACGTTTTGGTTCGCCATCATTGTTATGGTAAGAAAAGCATAGATAAGGGAAACAAGCGCACCCATAAGAAATGCCGCAAGTATGGAAAGCCAAAGGCTTCCTGTCTTGTATGCTACCATAAAGCCTGCGCAAGCGCCCATTGCCATTGTTCCCTCAACGCCAAGGTTAAGGTGTCCAGCTTTTTCGTTTTGTATCTCTCCTACTGTGCCGAAAAGCAGAGGAGTACCCATATATACCGCATGGGCAAGGAATGAAATAAGTCTAGTCATTTTTCCTGCCTCCTCTTGTTACAAATCTGTATCTGATGAAGAACTCACAGCCAAGCACGAAGAACAGGATTATTCCCTGCAAAACGTCCGAGCAGTAAGGTGAAAGAACAAATTCAGACGATACCACAGTGCTGCCCTTTTCAAGGACTGCGAATAAGAATGACACCACAAGTATGCCGAATGGATTGAGGTTTGCAAGCCATGCAACTATGATAGCCGTGAAGCCTACTCCGCCTGCAACAGATGTTGAAAGTGTGTGTTCTGTTCCGCAAGCCTGTACCATTCCTGCGATACCGCAGATAGCACCGCTCAAAAACATCGTTCTTATCATTATCTTGCTAGGGCTCATGCCTGCATATCTTGCTGTTGCATGGCTGTCTGATACTACAGTTATCTCGTAGCCCTGTTTTGTGTATTTAAGATAGATAAATACCAATACCACAAGCACCAGACCTATCAACCAGCCTATCTGCACACCGCCTAGCGAGTCAAGCCATGCGTTAAGGTCAAATCTTGCTATCTTAGGATATCCCTTTGACTCAGGATCCTGCCATGCGCCCTTTGTGAGCCAATCTATAACGTAAAGTGCAATATAGTTGAGCATAAGGGTGAGCAAAGTTTCGTTTGTGTCGAATTTTGCCTTGAAAAATGCAGGGATAATGCCGTACAGTCCTCCGCCTATCATCGCCGCAACGAACATCACAATGAAAAGCAGATAGTGAGGCATATCGTAATGATAAAGAGCGAAGTATGAAGCGAAAACTCCGCCCATTATTATCTGACCCTCTGCACCGATATTCCAAAACTTCATCTTAAACGCAAGCGTAATGCCAAGAGAAGATATAAGAAGCGGTATCATTATCTTTATTGTTTCTTTGAACGGCATAAAAGGGCTTGCGGCGTTCTTGCCGATAAAAGCACCCTTTACCATTTTCGCATAGTATGAAAACGGATCTTTGCCAAGAATAAGAATGAATATTCCGCCTGCACAAATAGCCAGAAGCACCGACAGAAGCCTTATGATAAGCTTTTGCTTGTTTGAGCGTTCAGCACGCTTGGCTATTCTTATAAGAGGCTCTTTTTTTATAATATCAGCCAATGCCCAGCACCTCCTCCATTGTCGAGCCTGTCATCATCATACCTACCTGTTCCTTTGTGACCTTTTTGGCGTCACAAATACCTGTTATCTTGCCGTGACAAAGCACCATTATCCTGTCGCAAAGCTCCAGAAGAACGTCAAGGTCCTCGCCTATGAAAAGCACAGCCGTGTTCTTTTTCTTTTGCTCGTTAAGAAGCGAGTATATAAGATATGATGAGTTGATGTCAAGTCCACGAACAGGATATGCGGTTATGAGCAGATCAGGCTCACTGTGTATCTCTCGTCCAAGCAGGACCTTCTGAACGTTTCCGCCCGAAAGCATTCTTACAGGAAGCTCTGTTGACGGAGTTTTTATTTCAAGCTTTTCTATAAGCTCCTTTGAAAGCGCCTTAGCAGGCTTTCTGTCCACAAAGCAAAGCTTGCCCTGCTTGTATGTTTTAAGAAGCATATTGTCCGTCATACCCACCGAAGCGATAAGACCCATTCCAAGTCTGTCCTCAGGGATAAAGCTCATGCTTATGCCGAGATTTATTATCTCCTTAGGTGTCTTGCCTATGATGTTCTCCTTGTTGTAAAGCACTGCGCCCTTTTCTATCTTCTGAAGCCCTGCGATAGTCTCGCAAAGCTCTTTCTGACCGCTTCCTGCAATGCCTGCCACACCAAGTATCTCGCCCCTGTTTATAACAAAGCTTACGTCATCGAGAGCAATGCTTCCCTCAGAGTTCTTTACCGTCAGATCGACTACGTTAAGTATCGGCTTTACGTTCACAGGTTCAGGTCTTTCTATTGAAAGCTCCACCGCCTTGCCCACCATAAGCTCAGTGAGCTGCTTTTCACTGCTCTCTGCTGTGTTTACAGTTTCAACACTCTTGCCCTTTCGCAGTATGGTCACTCTGTCAGATATATCCATTACCTCGCCCAGCTTGTGGGTGATAATAATGATAGCACAGCCCTGAGCTTTCATTTTTCTCAGGATATTGAAAAGCTTTTCAGTTTCCTGCGGAGTAAGAACCGCCGTAGGCTCGTCAAGAATAAGTATTTTAGCACCCCTGTAAAGCACTTTCAGTATCTCAACTGTCTGCTTTTCGCTGACGGACATATTGTATACCTTTTTGTCAGGGTCAACTTCAAGACCAAGCTGTTCAGATATCTTTTTTATCTCATCTCTCACAGCGCCCTTGCTCTTAAGCTTGCCCTTTGTGCCTGCCACAATGTTGTCTGCGGCGGAGAACACCTCCACAAGCTTGAAGTGCTGATGTATCATGCCTATGCCAAGTTCGATAGAATCCATAGGTGAATTTATCGCCTCAGGCTTGCCGGCAATGTAGATATTGCCCTTGTCAGGGTGATAGATACCCGAAAGCATATTCATCAACGTGGTCTTTCCTGATCCGTTTTCGCCCAGCAGTGCAAGTATCTCACCGTATTTTACTTCAAGATCAATGCCGTCGTTTGCAACCACGCTGCCGAAAACTTTTGTTATACCGCTGCATTTTACAGCGATCTCAGCAGATATTTCTTCACTCATACTTTCAGCTCCTTTTTATGAACTTCCTTAGATTTGCTAATGTCATCAGAAACCGACAGCAGAATTACCTGCTGCCGTATGCTCATATCATTAACAAAACAGGCGGCAACCTGCACCGCCCGTATAAATGTTTTGTTAAGCTGTTAAGCCTTATTACTTGACCTCAACGTTCTTGAAGTACCAGTTGATTCCGCCTGTGATAGTAGCGTCGTCAAGAGTTTTGCCCTCTTCGCCAACTGTTTTGCCGTCGTTTGTTTCGATAACGCCGTCAAATACGTTGAATGAGCCGTCTTCGATCTTAGCCTTAGCCTCGTCAACAGCCTTCTGCATATCCTCTGTGCAGATATCCATGTTCAGAGGAGCGATGTCTACAAGACCGTCAGCCATGCCGCCGTAGTAGTTCTCACACTTCCAGTTGCCATCTACGATCTGCTTTACCTGATATGTGTAGTATGCAGACCAGTTCCAAAGAGTTGAAGTAAGTGTAGCCTTAGGAGCGTCCTTAGACATATCTGTGTTGTAGCCTACGCCCCACTTGCCTGCGCTTTCAGCCTCGAGCTGTGGGTTAGGTGTGTCGCAGTGCTGAGCGATAACGTCGCAGCCCTCAGAAAGAAGAGCCTTTGCAGCGTTTGTTTCCTCTGTTGGTGAATACCAGCTGTTTGTTACCTTTACATAAACCTTAGCGTCAGGATTTACAGAATAAACGCCCATTGCGAAAGCGTCGATACCGCCTGTGCACTCAGAGTTCTCGCTGCCCATAGCGGAAACGTAACCGATAAGATTTGACTCTGTCTTCATACCTGCAACGATACCGGTGAGATATCTTGCCTGATAAATTCTTCCGAAGTAGTTGTTAAGGTTCTTGCCGTTGTTCTTGTAGCCTGTGCCGTGACAGAAATAAACGTCAGGATATTCCTCAGCGAGGGATTCCATTTTGTCCATATAGCCCCAGCTTGTGCCGAAGATGATGTTGCAGCCTTCCTCGATGCACTCACGGATAGCTGTTTCTGTAGCAGCAGGGTCGCTGTCTGATACGTTGTTTTTTCTTACGATCTGATCGTCTTTAAGTCCAAGCTCCTTCTGCATACCAACGATACCCTGATCGTGAGCATATGTGTAGCCTGAACCGTCGGCAGGGTTGCCGATGTGTATAACACCGATCTTTACAGTGTCATAGCTGAGAGTTGTCGTCTGCTTGTCAGCCGACTTCTGTGATGCTTCGTCCTTAGCAGATGTACAAGCTGTAAGAGCTGTTACAGCAAGAGCCGCAGAAAGAACGAGCGCAAGAATACGTCTTACCTTCATGTTTGATCTTCCTCCATAAAATATTTATTGGTAACGCCTTGTGCGTTAGTCCCTGAAAGTGATAGTGCCGTTGTCCATAGAGTCAACGATAGCAAGAGATTCGAGCTTTACGCCCATGTCACGGATAGTCTTTCCGCCAACCTGGAAGCCCTTTTCGATAACGATACCTGCTCCCGCAAGCTCAGCCCCGGACTGCTTTACGATATCTATAAGCCCCATAAGAGCACATCCGTTAGCAAGAAAATCGTCTATAATAAGCACCTTGTCACCCTTGCCGAGATATTTTTCAGATACCATTACGTCATATGTAACGCCCTTTGTGTAGGACTTTACTTGAGTAACGAACATTTCGCCGTCAAGATTTTTGCTGAGAGTTTTCTTTGCAAAAATAACAGGGCAGTTGTTAAAATGCTGTGCCGCAATGCAGGCAATGCCAATACCGGATGACTCGATAGTGAGTATCTTGTTTACGCCTGTTCCTGCAAATCTCTTTGCAAACTCCTCACCGATATCGTTGAAAAGCTTGACGTCCATTTGGTGGTTAAGGAATTTATCGACTTTGAGAACGTTTCCTTCCTTTACTACTCCGTCCTTAAGAATACGCTGTTTTAAAATTTCCATGATCTTTTCCTCACGATACAAAAAATAGTTAAATATATTATTTTACATCAAAAAACAACTATATAAGGAAATTATACTACACTTTCGACGATTATTCAATTGCTATGACACGTTAAAAGTTTAACATTCTATTAATTTTCAACGTTCTTTTCTATATTGTGCAATAAAAAAATCCGCCTGAGATCTCAGACGGATAAAAGTTTTATTTTTCTTTTACTTTTCTTGAAGCTATCTTAGCCGTGTTCGGCATACAGAGCATAGCAGCGGAGCTTTCGTAAATCGTGACATATATAGGAGAGTTCGTCAAATTGCAGAAAATAAGGTTTTTCGTGTCACAGTCATAAAACTCCATAAGCTCGCTGTCAATATAATATCTCCCCAGCGTATCCCATAAATCCAGCTTTTCCTCGCTTTCCGCAAGCCCCACAGAATCAATGACCAGCCCAACGGTCACATATGCAAAAACAGGCACTACCATATCTTCATTTTTGTAGAACATCTTGTTTCCATGTGGGTCAGTGCCGTAATAGCATATAACAAGAGTATCTTCAGGTAACTCATTTGCAACGTCAGCCTGTTCATTATCACAAAGCCTCTGGCAGATCGTGAAAAATTTATCAAGCTGTGCCGTGAGCTTTTCTCTCTGCATTTTAGCTGTTTCAGCAAGCTCATTGCTTCCTGTTTTTTGTGCGGCATTTTCAGCGATATCGCAGTCAAAATAATCGCTTGGCGTTTTAAGCTCATAAACGTTGTTTATTGTTTTGGCAAAAAGCTTTCCGTCCTCGGAGTATACCGAGGTCACAGGAGAACTGCGTATGAATTTTCCGTCAGGGAACTTTTGACTGCCATATACAAGACCTTGAACGCAGTAAAACACTGTGTCGTCCGTGATAGGGTCAGGGAAACAGCTTTGAGCCGTGTTTGGATATGAAAAAAGCGAATTTTTCAAATTTCTTATTGCCACACGCCACTTGTCAAGATACATTTTTTCTCCCTCGCTTTCAGCATTCATACCTATATGATATCAGATAGTGTATATTTTGTCAATAAAGCTGACAGCTTAATAAGAGAAAAAGTCCCCGCTTATCGCAGAGGACTTTTTCAGATCATTTCGTTCGGCTAAAATATTTTTCGTTTGCACTGCCTGAAATATTGATCTTTAAAAGATTGTTCGTTCTCAGGCGTACCAGCTCATCTATATACGGCTTCATAACAAAGTCTGAAACTCTGTTCTTCAATTTTGTCATGCCTTTAAGTACGCTATGAGCTTGAGTTATAGCAATAACGGGGAGTCTTCTCTCATCAATGTCAAGAGGAAATTCGTCGTCCTTGGAAATAAGCTGTATGTCAAAATAAATAAGGTCGATATCCTCGTTAAGAAGAAGCTTTTTTCCTGCCTGAATGGTTTCTGCAGTGAAAACAGTATTTTCCTGAGAAAGTATCTCTTCGAGCTGACAGCGTGTGTCGCTGTTGTTGCTGACGATAAGGATCTTGTGCTTTCGGTCTATTTCATCTTGGATATAGTTCTTATATTCGTTTATGCGTTTATCCGTCAACACCATGTCGGTCACGTCCGTGAAATACGCTATAAGCACAGAGCTTACACCTGTTTCGCTGATAAATCGTAAATGCGTCTTGAACCAGTGCTTCTTGCCGTTTATCTCGTGCATACTGAGAACACATTCTGCTCTGTCCTTGCTCTCTATTGCCTTGTTCACAGTGCTTGTGAATTTCTCTTTGCATTCGCTGTCAATGCAGTTCTTAACATTGAGTTTGCCGTAAATACTGCTGCCATAGCCGTATTTTTGTGAAAATGCCTTGTTTGAACATACCATTACCACTGTGCCGTTCGGAAAACATTCATATATCGTAGCAGGCTGGTCGATGCTGTCGATATATGTCAGCAATCCTCCGCTCTTGCCCCACAGCAGGTCGTTTACTGACGTCCTGTTCTCAGGCAAAGGCTGTTCCTCCTGATCTGAAATAAGCTTTTCATAGTCTGCCGCAGGCAAAGGCTTTGAATAATAGAAACCCTGAATGTAGTCACAGCCTACGCTTTTCAGAAATTCTACCTGCTCCGCTCTGTCAACGCCTTCCGCTATAACAGGGATATTGAGCCATTTGGCCATTCTGATAACAGAAGAAATTATAGTTTCTGCACGGCCGTCATACTTTGCCTTGAACATGAACATCATGTCCATTTTTAGCATATCCACCTGAACATCTTTGAGTACGTTCAGGGAAGAATAGCCGCTGCCAAAATCGTCCATGAGGATAGTAAAGCCATTATTTCTGAGCTGACTGGTGATATCATCTATCATTACATTGTCGTCAGTATAAACGCTTTCCGTTATCTCGATGTTGAAATACTTAGGGTCAACGTCATACTTTTTCGTAAGTTCGATTATTATTTTTGAAAGATTAGGGTTGTAAAGGTTTACCCTTGAAACGTTTACAGAAACAGGGAAGAGCGGAACTCCCTTGTCTTTCCATTCCTTGAGCTGTTTGCATACGCATTCCCATATGTAGAAATCAAGCTTTGAGATAAAGCCGTTCTTCTCAAATATCGGGATAAACACACCAGGTGAGATAAATCCCTTGGTAGGGTGTATCCACCTTGCAAGGGCCTCCGCACCCACAGGCTTGTTTGTCTTTACATCATACTTAGGCTGATAGTAAGGCACAAACTCGTGGTTTTCAAGAGCGTCGCTCATTTCATTTATTATATTCTGCTCATTTTCGAGAGAAAGCCGCATTTTGTCATCATAAAAAGCATAGCTTTTCATATAATGCCCTTTTACAGTTTTAGCGGCAAGAGCGGCACGGTCGCACATGAAGGATATTGGCAGGCTTCTGTCAGTCACCACATAAACGCCGTAAACGATCATGATGTTATAGCTTGCGGACAGTTTTTTCATGTCTTCAACAGCCTGCTCTATCTGCTTTACTGTTTCTTCCTTGCCCTGATAAGGGGTGAAGATACCGAAAACGTCAGCGTCTATCCTACCAAAGGTACAGCATTCCGTTGTTTTTGCAAAATCTCTTATACGTTTTGCAACACGCTTTAGTAGTCTGTCTCCATACGCAGTGCCGAAAAATGAATTTATAAGCTTGAAACGGTCGATATCTAGTCTTAGAAAAGCGAACTGCTTGTCAGGATTATCCTTAAGAAGTGCCTTTGATGCACTGAAAAATTTATTCTTTGAATATATCTCCGTAAGAGGGTCGTAGTTCATAACGTTATTAAGTTCTTTGAGCAGCGATACCTGACTTCTTGCGATAACGTTTTTGAGCCTTAGCTTTATAATATCAGCGTCATAAGGCTTTGGAACAAAGTCCCACGCACCGCTTTCAAGCACCTTCTTTTCAGTGTCTCTGTCTGATTTTTCTGTTAGTATAATAACAGGTATCTGAGATAAGGTTTTATCCTGCTTTATTTTATTCATGAACTCATATCCGTCCATTTCGGGCATTATGATATCCAGTATTATAGCGTCAACTTTTTTATCCTGTCTTTTTAGCTTTGTAAGAGCCTGTATGCCATTTTCTGCTTGGATCACAGTATAGTCAGAATGTAGTATGTCGCAAAGTATAGATCGGTTCGTTGTGCTGTCGTCAACGACAAGCACGGTTTTCTGTATGTCCATTTGCAGCTCCCTTCTGTCATATGGCAGTTTAATATAACGTCTTCATATCATAAGTATACAACATGTCGGAAGGATTTTCAACATTTTTTATCAGTGCTTGCAGATTTTTTGGATTATTCGTTATAAATAGCTATTTTTGATTATCCAAGATACAAATAATTTGGTACTGTTTGCACAAGCCGTACTATTTATTATGACAAAGCTTTCCCGTTTTTGACATCATCACAAGCAGAAGTATGAAGAAAAATGCAAGATAAACGGGCATAAGCTTAAGGCTCCCTTGGTTTGCGATAAGCCCGAAAACAGGGGGCATGAAGGTCGAGCCTGCAGGGAAGAGCTAAATCAGCCCTGCCCGAAATCAAATCTCTTGTAAAGCTTTTGTATCTTAGAGGCGATGACGATAGGCGGATAACCACCGCTTATGACATAGTGTGAGTGGGCAAGATATAAAGGCCTTCGATAATCAAACCGCTCTAAAAGCTGTTCTCTGGTGGAGTTGTAAGCGATAGGTCTGTTAGGGTCGTTTTTTATGCGTCCGTAGCAGGTGTTGAAATATGTGTCGATAAAGACCACCATGCCAGATCTTTTAGCCACATTGCCGTTCTCCTCCGAAAGCAATGCTCCGCCGCCTGTTGCAACAACGCCGCCAATGTCAGCAAATGCTGCAAGAGCCTCGGTTTCAAGCTTCCTGAAATGCTCCTCACCGTATTTGTCGAATATTTCAGGTATGCTCATTCCTGCCGTATTTTCGATATACTTGTCAAGGTCAACGCACTGACAGCCCATTTTTTTCGCCAAGATCTTTCCCACAGTAGATTTTCCGCAGCCCATAAAGCCGCACAAAAATATTGGTCTCATATTTACTATCCTTATTATAATGTATTTTACTTAAAATCCTTCTCCACAGCGATCTCCATTTCGTCTATGATAGATTGAACTTCCTCGTCTGTGTATTCGTCGCCGTCCCATATCTCGTGAGCGGAAACCGCCTGCCAAACTAGCATTGCCATGCCTCCGACAGCGTTCTTGCCCATAGCCTTGGCTTTCTGCATGAGCAAAGTCTCACGAGGGTTGTATATAACGTCAAATACCGCACCGCTCGCCTTTATAACTTCATCAGGAACAGGGCAGGCGTTTGTCTTAGGATACATTCCCACAGGGCAAGCGTTCATAAGCAGCTCGTAGTGAACGTCGGTCGGTATCTCAGTGTTTAGAACAATAGTTATCCTAGCGTCAGACTTCATAGCCTTTATTTCTTTCTCTACCTGCTTAGCCAA
Source organism: Ruminococcus bicirculans (ex Wegman et al. 2014) (assembly GCF_000723465.1). Classification (GTDB taxonomy): domain Bacteria; phylum Bacillota; class Clostridia; order Oscillospirales; family Ruminococcaceae; genus Hominimerdicola; species Hominimerdicola aceti. The sequence goes on along the minus strand of NZ_HF545616.1, from coordinate 1,930,232 downwards.
AGGCATATCGCTCTCCAGTACCGCAATGTAAAGGTCAGCCCCGGCAAGAGCCGCCTCAATTGCCATCATTCTGCCTACTCCGCCGCAGCCTATGAGCAGTATCTTTCCTGTGAAGTCGATATTCATTGCACGAACAGTTCTGAGAAAACCGTCGCAGTCAGTGTTGTAGCCAACGTGCCTGCCGTTTTTGTTGTCAACGCAGTTTACAGAGTGATAACGCTTTGCCGACTGGTCAAGCTCATCAGTGTAGTCGATAATGCCTATCTTGTGTGGAATAGTGATGTTGTAGCCGTTAAGAGAATTAAGATACTCCGCCTTGTCTTTAAGCTCCTCAGGCTTTACCTCCAGTATCTCGTACTCGTATTCACGGTTTTTTAGTTCAAAAAGCCTGGCGTGAATAGGAGGCGACATAGTGTGTTTAAGCGTTTCTCCAAGTATAGCGTATTTTCTTGACATTTTACATTCCTTCTTTATAAAAAATTTCCGCATATTAATAATGTATATCTGTAGGGGCAACTTGCAATTTATTGCACAAATCTTAATAACCGCACAATGTACAGTAGGGGCGAACAGTGTTCGCCCGCATTGTCGCCTGAAACTGTTTCGGCAGGATAATTGCCTTTTACAGCCTTATAGTTATCTCACGGTTAGTAGGTATATACCTGCGTATCTTTACCCCCGTCAGCTCAAACATTTTCTTAGAAGCCTTAACTCCGTCAGTGTCGGCATATTTGTCCTCCCAGTAAACGACTTCCTTTATGCCGCTTTGAATGATAGCCTTTGCACATTCGTTGCATGGAAAAAGTGAAACATATATCTTGGCATTCTGTAAGCTTCCTGCCGCATGGTTGAGAATGGCGTTAAGTTCGGCATGACACACAAATGGATATTTCGTGTCAAGAAACTCTCCGTTCCTGTCCCACGGCATCTCATCATCAGAACACCCGGTAGGCATACCGTTGTAGCCTACTGACAATATCTTGTTGTCCTGAGAAACTATGCAAGCCCCTACCTGCGTGTGAGAATCCTTGCTCCTCTGTGCAGATAGCAGTGAAATGCCCATAAAATATTCGTCCCATGATATGTAGTCATTGCGTTTCATTTTATACACCGCCTTTTATCAGGTATCTTCATCATCAATGTCTGATATGCTCAGCATTGTCACCTTGCCGTCATCATCAAAAAAGAAAGTCGCCCAAAAGCCCCTCTTCTTGTATTTCCATGCGTCTGCGTCAGGACTGTCAGGCTCTCCGAAAACTTTTTTGACTTCCGTCTTGTCATCACCGCATTTTACCCCTGCAATGCTCATTCCCTTTTTATCGGAACTGCTTTGCGCCGCACTTATCTGACGTATCTTCGACTTCCTGTCAATATTGTCAACACTGTCCGCTTCTACCTTAACAGTGCCTATTATACTGCCGTCCTGCATAAGCGCCACCGAGAATATCCCCTTGCCGTTTGAGTTCCCCGAAAAAGGATAATCCAGCGTGTATTCATATTCCTCGCCAATATCGTCCAGAGTGCATGGTATCTGTATATCCTTGCCGTTTATCTTTATCTTCCACGCACATTTTCCACAGGCACTCAGACAAACAAGCATTGCCACCGCCAATGCCAACAGCAAAGCCCTTTTCATAGCCTTTTTCATTTTTCTCCCCTCGATATTTTAGCTCAGAGAAGCAAGAGCCTTTTCCATTGTGGCATTGTTCTCAATGTTCACAGCGTTCTTGCCCTTGAGAGTTTTCTTTACAAGACCCGTAAGCACCTTGTTAGGACCAAGCTCGATAAAGTTTTCATAGCCTGCCTTTTCCATTTCTGCAAGCTCAGAAGTGAACTTAACTGGTGAAACGATGTGCTTGGCAAGCATATCAGGCATAGCAGAAAAGTCCTCAAGCTTTGTTCCAAGAACGTTTGAGTAGAAATCAACGTTTGCAGTCTTGAACTCAACTGTCTTTGCAGTTTCAACAAATTCATCAGCCGCACTCTGCATGAGCTTTGAGTGGAAAGCAGACGCAACATTGAGCTTTATAGCCTTTTTCTTCATCTCCGCAAACTTTGCCGCAGCCGCCTCGCAAGCCTCTGTGTCACCAGCGATAACTGTCTGAACGGCTGAGTTGTAGTTTACAGGAACAACATAGCCCTCTGTTTCCTCGCATATCTTCTCGACCTCTTCAGCAGGCAGACCGATTATAGCATACATTGAGCCACTGTTAGCCTCTGCGGCTTTCTGCATTGCAGCCGCTCTCGCCTTGATGAGCTTGAAGCCGTCCTCCATAGTTACAACACCTGCGGCTACCATAGCAGCATATTCGCCCAGTGAGTGACCTGCTACGCCGTCAAATGTGATGCCCTCAGCCTTTGCGGCTTCAAAAGCGGCAAGCGAGCAAGCCATTATAGCAGGCTGTGAGTTCACTGTCTTGTTAAGCTCAGTGTCAGGGCCGTCGAATGTTACTGCTCTCAGGTCATATCCCAGCACCTTTTCCGCTGTGTCGAAAACCGCATTTGCAGCATCATACTTTTCGCAAAGCTCCTTAGCCATTCCTACATACTGTGAGCCCTGACCTGAAAACAAAAAAATATTTTTTGACATAAAATTTTACTCCTTTGTGGTTAAATTTATACATAGCCGCCTGATAATATCAAAGCCGCCTTATCTCATATCTGTAAATTTCTGAAAGTTATCTACGCTCAATTATTGTTTTATGATTTAATTTTTGCAAGATATTTTCAAAAATAGACACATAATATTAACTAACGCCCTAAAACTTGTGAAAAATTCTCTAAATGTTTAAATTCATCAAGAGTTGTTCATAATTTGTTATTGACGTATCTAAAAAAACAGTTTATAATTATAATGTTATGATATGTGTTATATAGTTAAAAAATTAACTAATTATATTTTGATATAATATATTTTGATTTGCTCCATAGGAACAAGAACATTATAGCACAAATTGCGGAAATATACAATATATAATATAGAATTTTCAGGAGGAAAAATCAGTGGGAAGTAAAGTAACAGGCGTAAAGATCAAGGGCATAGGCAAATATGTGCCTGAAATGGTCGCAACAAACGAGGATTTCACAAAGATCGTTGAAACAAGCGACGAGTGGATAACTCAGAGAACAGGCATCAAGCAAAGACACATCACAAATGGCGAGCCTACATACTATCTTGGAGCAATGGCGGCAAAGGCTGCAATGGCTGACGCAGGAGTAAAGGCAGAGGATATCGACCTTATTATTGCCACAACAGTAACAGGGGATTATTTCACTCCGTCACTTTCCTGCCTTATCCAGAGAGAGATAGGCGCGATAGGCTGTATCGCATTTGACCTTAACGCTGCTTGTGCAGGCTTTGTTTACGGCTTTGATACCGCAAAGAGATATCTCCAGACAGGAGATGGAATAAAGACCGTTCTCTTGGTGGCTTCTGAGGAGCTTTCAAAATTCGTTGACTATACCGACCGTTCTTCCTGCGTGCTTTTCGGTGACGGCGCAGCCGCTTTCGTCCTTGAAACAGCAGAGGATACTACATATTCAAGCTTCCTTGGCGCAGACGGAAACGGTGCAAAGTATCTTGCTTCCCGTGCTTTGAAGTCTGAGAACGCTTTCAGAACTAATAGCGAGGAATTTGATATGGATATGCCTGAAACAAAGGATTATTTCTTCAAGCAGGACGGCAAAGAGGTCTATAAGTTTGCCACAAAGGCACTTCCAAATGCAGTTGAGCAGGCTTGTGCAAAGATCGAAATTTCCCCTGATGACCTTGATTGGATAGTGCCGCATCAGGCAAATATAAGAATAATCGAAACTGCCGCAAAGCACCTTGGCGTTTCAATGGACAAGTTCCCGGTATATATCGACCGCTACGGCAACACATCTTCCGCATCTATCCCTATCGCATTTTGCGACGCAGTTGCAGAAGGCAGGATAAAAAGAGGCGACAAGGTTTGTCTTGTAGGCTTCGGCGGTGGACTTACTTATGGTGCGGCTGTTTTCGAGTATTGATAATAAATATACAGTTTATATTCGGTACATAATAAATTGTTATTATGTATTATGGCATAAAATTTGCTTTTGACAATAAGGAGAACTACTATGACTACTACAAAGACAAGAATAACTGAACTTTTGGGTATAAAATACCCTATCTTTCAGGGCGGTATGGCTTGGATAGCTGAGCATACTCTCGCTTCCGCAGTTTCAAACGCAGGCGGACTTGGCATAATCGCAGGCGGCTCTGCACCTATCGACTACCTGAGAGATCAGATAAGACAGACAAAGGCGGCTGTAAACGGAAAGCCTTTCGGCGTTAATATCATGCTCATGAGTCCTAATGCCGATGACCTCGCTCAGCTCGTTATAGACGAGGGCGTACCTGTCGTAACAACAGGTGCAGGCAACCCAGGCAAGTATATGGCTGCATGGAAAGAAGCAGGCATAAAGGTGATACCTGTCGTTCCGTCAGTTGCTCTTGCAAAGAGAATGGAAAGAGCAGGCGCTGACGCTGTTATTGCAGAGGGAACAGAGTCAGGCGGACATATCGGTGAGAACACAACCATGTGTCTTGTACCACAGGTAGTTGACGCAGTTGAGATACCTGTTATCGCCGCAGGCGGAATAGCAGACGGAAGAGGAATAGCCGCTTCATTCATGCTTGGCGCAGAGGGCGTACAGCTCGGCACACGTTTCCTTGCCGCAGAGGAGTGTCAGATAAATCCTGTTTATAAGGAACTTGTTGTAAAGGCTAAGGATACAGACAGTATCGTAACAGGCAGATATACAGGTCACCCATGCAGAAACGTTAAGACAAAGTTCTCAAAGAAGCTTGCAAGCGGCGAAGCAAACGGCACTATCACACCTGAGGAGTTCGAGGAGATAACCCTCGGTTCACTGAGAAAAGCCGTTCAGGACGGCAACATTGAGGAGGGTTCTTTCCTCTGCGGAGCTATCGCAGGCATGGTAAAGAAGATCGAGCCTGCAAAGGATATGATAGAGGAAATGTTCACAGAAGCAGAAAAGCTTCTCGGCAAGTAAAAGACGGAGGAAGATAAAATGGCAACAGCATTGATAACAGGTTCCGCAAGAGGAATAGGTGCAGCAATAGCACTCAGACTTGCAAAGGACGGCTATAATATTGCTCTCAACGATATCTCTGAGGCAATGTTTGAAGATAACGATATAATGGATAAGATAAAGGCAGAGGGCGTAGAGTGTGAAAAGTTCATCTGCGACGTTTCAAGCTATGCACAGGTAGAGGAAACAGTTAAGGCAGTAAAGGCTCGTTTTGGCACTATCGACGTTCTCGTAAACAACGCAGGAATTACTCGTGACGGTCTTATGGCTCGTATGAGCGAGGAGCAGTACGATATGGTAGTTGCTGTAAATCAGAAGAGCGTGTTCAATATGTCAAAATTTGTGGGCAGCGTTATGATGCGACAGAAGTCAGGCAAGATAATAAATCTTGCGTCAGTTGCAGGACTTTACGGCAACCCTGGACAGATAAACTATTCCGCAACAAAGGCGGCTATCGTCGGCATGACAAAGACAGTTGCAAAGGAGCTTGGCTCAAGAGGTATCACCTGCAATGCAGTTGCCCCCGGATTTATCAAGACCCCTATGACAGACAAGCTCACAGACGCTCAGAAGCAGGCTATGATAAATCAGATAGCAATGAAGCGTTACGGCGAAGTTGACGAGATAGCAGGCGTTGTATCCTTCCTTGCTTCCAAGGACGCAAGCTACGTTACAGGACAGGTAATAGAAATAAGCGGCGGACTTATGATGTAGTCACTCACCGTGACGGACATCTTACGCCATGTAAATTTGTTTTACGGAATGTAGATTTGATATGTTTTAAATGATACTAAGGAGTGTTTAAATGAGAAGAGTTGTTATCACAGGTATGGGTACAGTAAACCCTCTTGGAAAAAACGTAGAAGAGTTCTGGGAGAACATCAAGGCTAACAAGAACGGTCTTTCATATGTTGACCAGTTCGATACTGAGAATTTCCCTGTAAAGATAGTCGGAGCTGTCAAGGATTTTGACTGCACTGAGTATATAGATAAAAAAGAAGCAAAGAGAATGGATAGATTTACTCAGTTCGCTGTTTGCTCTGCAAAGCAGGCTCTTAAAATGGCTGGCTCTGATTTCAAGGACGTTGATCCATTTAAGGCTGGCGTTATAATCGGTGTTGGTATCGGTGGTCTTAACATGACCGAAAAGGAAGTAACAAAGTTCAACGAAAAGCCTGATAAGGTATCAGTTTTCTTTATCCCTATGATGATAGGCAATATGGCGGCTGGTACTGTTGCAATGCATACAGGCTTTAAGGGCGATAATTTCTGTACCACCACAGCTTGCGCTTCGGGTACTCACGCTATCGGCGAAGCTTTCAGAAAAATAAAGGACGGCTATCTTGACGTTTGCCTTTGCGGTGGCTCAGAGGCTTGTATCTCTCATTTCGCACTCAGCGGCTTCAACAATATGAAGGCTCTCTCAAAGGCAACAGAGCTTGACAAGGCTTCAACTCCATTCGACCTGAACAGACAGGGCTTTGTCCTTGGCGAGGGTGCAGGCATACTTTGCCTTGAGGAGTATGAGCACGCTAAAGCAAGAGGTGCAAACATCATAGCTGAAATAGCAGGCTATGGCGCAACAGGCGACGCTTATCACATGACAAGCCCATCACCAACAGGCGAGGCTGCCGCTCATGCAATGAAGTATGCCTATGAAGAAGCAGGTCTGAAGCCTGAGCAGGTGAACTACATCAACGCTCACGGCACATCAACAGGTCTTAACGATAAGTATGAAACAACAGCTATCAAGCTTGCTCTTGGCGAAGAAGCCGCAAGAAAGACGGTCATAAACTCCACAAAGTCTATGACAGGTCACCTTCTTGGTGCGGCAGGCGGCATGGAAGCTATCGTTACTGCACTTTCTGTACAGAACGACTTTGTTCATAAGACAATAAACTACACCACTCCTGACCCTGAGTGCGACCTTGACTACTGCGTTGAGGGCAACAGAGAAATGCCTGTCTATGCAGCACTTTCAAACTCTCTGGGCTTTGGCGGACATAACGCTACTATCTGTATCAAGAAGTGCGACTAATAAGGAGAAACTGATATGAGCGAAAAAATTTATGGCCAGTTTGACCTTGAAACAATAGAGAAGCTTGCCGATATCGTGAAGAATAAAGACCTCGGTGAGATAACAATAGCTGACGGCGACAAGGTGATAACAGTAAAGGGCAAGAAATGCCCTCCTCCTGCACCAATGGGAATGCCTATGCCAATGGCTGTAGGCACAGCTTTACCTGCTGCCCAGACAGCACCAGAAGCGTCGGCAACATCAGCGCCGGTAACAGGCGGCAAGGCAGTTAAAGCCCCTATCGTGGGAACATTCTATGCCGCTCCGTCACCTGATTCAAAGCCGTTCGTAAGCGTTGGCGACAAGATAAAGAAGGGCGACACTATCTTCATTATCGAGTCCATGAAGGTAATGAGCGAAGTACAGAGCGAATTTGACGGCGTGGTAAGAGAGATATGCGTAAACAGCGGCGACGCTGTTGAGTTCGATCAGACCATAATGATACTTGACTAAACTGATTTGGAGGAAAGACAATGGCAGTTGTTTTGAATAAAGAGCAGATCATGGAAATAATCCCTCACCGTGACCCTTTTCTGCTTATCGACGAGGTAAACGAGCTTGAAGTGGGCAAGCGTGTAAAGGCTACAAAGTATATAAAGGCTGAGGACTTTTGGTTCAAGGGACATTTTCCGAACTATCCTGTTACCCCGGGTGTACTTATGGTAGAGATGTGTGCGCAGGCAGGTGCAGTTGCACTGCTTTCACTTCCTGAGAACAAGGGCAAGATAGGTCTGTTCGGCGGCATAAACAACTGTAAGTTCCGTCAGCAGGTAGTGCCTGGTGATAAGCTGGATATCGAGGTGGAGATAATCAAAGTCAAGGGTCCTATCGGCGTTGGAAAGGCACTTGCTTCTGTAAACGGCAAGAAGGCTGTTTCCGCTGAGATAACTTTTGCGATAAAGTAAGGTATCTCTTATTCTAGTCATAATTAGTGAGGCATAATATGTTCAAAAAAGTATTGATAGCGAACAGAGGCGAGATCGCTGTCCGCATTATAAGAGCCTGCCGAGAGCTTGGCATACATACTGTTGCGGTATATTCCACCGCTGACAGAAACGCTCTCCACGCTCAGATAGCAGACGAAGCCGTTTGCATAGGTCCTGCACCAAGCAAGGACAGTTATCTTAATGTCAGGGCGATAATCTCCGCCTGCGAGATAACAGGTGCAGACGCTATCCATCCGGGCTTTGGCTTTCTGTCTGAAAATCCGTCCTTTGCAAGAATGTGCGAAAAGTGCGGCATAACTTTCATAGGACCAAGAGCCGAGTCTATTGAAATGCTTGGCGATAAAGCGCAGGCAAAGGAAACAATGAAAGAAGCAGGCGTGCCTGTTATAATGGGTTCAGACGGTGCTATCTCAAATATCCATGCAGCCCATACGCTGGCAAGAGATCTTGGCTACCCTGTTATGGTAAAGGCTTCAGCAGGCGGCGGAGGACGTGGCATAAGGATCGTTCACTCCGACGACGAGCTTGAAGCGCAGATGACCGCCGCAAAGCAGGAAGCTCTTGCCTGCTTCGGCAATGACGAGATCTATATCGAGAAATTCATAGAAGACCCTAAGCATATCGAGATACAGATACTTGCGGATAATTACGGCGACGTTATCTATCTGGGCGAGCGTGACTGCTCCATGCAGAGAAGAAATCAGAAAGTCCTCGAGGAAGCCCCTTCCCCTGCAAGCTTTATGAATGAGGAGCTTCGTGCGAAAATGGGCAAAGCCGCTTGTACAGCCGCTAAGGTCTGCGGCTATAGGAACGCAGGCACTATTGAGTTCCTCGTGGATAAAAACGGCGAGTTCTATTTCATGGAAATGAACACCCGTATACAGGTGGAACACCCTATCACAGAGGCCGTCACAGGCGTTGACCTTGTAAAGCAACAGCTCCTTATCGCATCAGGACAGAGATTGTCTATAAAGCAGGAGGATATAAAGCTGACAGGTCATGCAATAGAGTGCCGTATAAATGCGGAAAATCCGCTTCTTGATTTCAGACCGTCACCGGGCAGGATAAAGTCGCTCTTTATCCCCGGAGGACCAGGAATAAGAGTAGATACCGCAGTTTATCAGGGCTATGAGATACCGCCTTATTACGATTCCATGATAGGCAAGCTCATAGTTCACGGTAAGAATAGAGAAGAAGCTATTGCAAAAATGACATGGGCGCTGTCTGAGTTTATCGTGGACGGCGTTGCAACCAATGTTGATTTCCAGCTTAAGCTTATAAGACGCCCGGAGTTTTTAGAGGGCAATTACGATAACGGTTTTCTTAACCGTACCGACATTTTGGCAGATGAGAGGAGTAAGGAATAATGCTTGAAGATCTGTTTTCTGTCGTTAAAGTAAGATTTAACGGCGATAAGGCGGACGATGACAAGAAAAAGACCGATATCCCAAAGGGTCTGCTTTTCAAGTGTCCAAGATGCAGAAACGTCACTTTTATGGAGGAGTTTCAGGCAAACGGCAAGGTTTGTCCTCACTGTAACTATCATTCAAGACTTACTGCAAAAGAACGTCTTGATATCACCATAGATAAGGGTAGCTTTGAGGAATTTGATAAGGATATGGTATCAAAAAATCCTATAGATTTCCCTGACTATGAAGCAAAACAGCAGGCTTTGAGAGAAAAGACCGGTCTTAAAGACGCTGTTATCACAGGAAAGGCTGCTATAAGAGGCGAGAAGATAGTTATAATCGTTATGGATTCCAACTATATGATGGCTTCCATGGGCAGTGTTGTGGGCGAAAAGATAACACGAGCTATCGAATACGCCACCTCAAATAAGCTCCCTGTTATCGCATTCACAGCCTCAGGCGGAGCAAGAATGCAGGAGGGTATAGTTTCCCTTATGCAAATGGCGAAAACAAGCGGTGCTGTGGCCAGACATAACCAAGCAGGTCTGCTTTATATCGCAGTTATGACCGACCCTACCACGGGCGGTGTAACAGCTTCCTTTGCGTCACTGGGCGATATCATAATCGCAGAGCCAAAGGTGCTTATCGGATTTGCAGGCAGACGTGTCATAGAGGGTACTATCAAGCAGAAGCTTCCTGACGATTTTCAGTCTGCCGAGTTCATGCTTGAAAACGGCTTTGTTGATATGATAGTTGAGCGAAAGAAAATGAGAAGAGTTCTCGCTCATATACTCAGACTTCATAAGCCAGCAAAGGAGGTGTCCTCAAATGAGTGAGCTGACAGCTTGTCAAAGACTTGATATAATCAGACACAAGGGCAGACCGACTGCCAAGGACTATATCCCTCTTATATTCGACGATTTCTTTGAGATGCACGGCGACAGACTTTTTGGTGATGACGGTGCTGTTATGGGCGGTATAGCCTATTTTAAGGGTATACCTGTTACAGTTATCGCAGAGGTAAAGGGCAGAGATCTTGCAGAAAATCAGAAGTGCAATTTCGGTATGCCACACCCGGAGGGCTATAGAAAGGCTCTCAGGCTTGCAAGGCAGGCTGAGAAGTTTCATAGACCTGTTATATGCCTTGTTGATACAGCAGGCGCATTCTGCGGCGTAGAAGCTGAGAAGCGTGGTCAGGGCGAAGCGATAGCCAAAAACATCATGGAGTTCATGACCCTCAAGACTCCTGTTATCTCCATAATACTCGGAGAAGGCGGCTCGGGAGGAGCGCTGGCTCTGGCTGTGTGCGACGAGCTTGCAATGCTTGAAAACGCTATCTATTCGGTAATATCACCGAGAGGCTTTGCAAGTATCCTGTGGAAGGATTCCACAAGAGAGCGTGAAGCCTGCGATATAATGAAGATAACCGCCGAGGATCTTACAAGACTTGGCGTGTGCGACCATATAATTTCCGAAGCCGACGGCGGCGCACATAACGACCCACAGCTCACTGCGGAGAATATCTCTAACTATATCGAGGGCGCTTTGAAAAGAAAATTGCAAAAAGGTCTTGACGAATTGCTTGAGGGGCGGTATAATAAGTTTAGAACTGTGGGCGAGTTTGAGGAAAGTTCGCAGGAATGAGTTTTTTTGATGATCATGCCGAATGATTTGCCGACTTATGAGCGGCGGCGGCTGACATAAATGCTGCGCTGAGCGGCAGACCCAGTAAAGTACAGAATGGAGGTAAAGTAATGGTATTTGATAAGATCAAGGACATTATCGTAGAGCAGCTCGACGTTGAAGAGGACGCAGTAACTATGGAGGCTTCTATCACAGAGGATCTCGGCGCTGACTCACTGGACGTAGTTGACCTTGTAATGAGCATCGAGGAGAGCTTTGATGTAGAGATCCCTGATGAAGAGGTCGAGAACATCAAGACTGTTGGCGATATCGTTAAGTATATCGAGAACAAGGTCGAGGAATAATCTTTGACTGTTTCAAAAAGCTGTGCTTTTGCACGGCTTTTTTTATTTTACCTGATTTGTGGAATATGCACAAAATGGGAGTATATTTATTAAAGGGTATAGACAAATGAGGGCTGTTGTGATATAATTAAATCAATGAGTAAATATTGGGGCTAAGCTCCGGAAAGGAAAAATGATGCTGCATGAAAAATCCTGCGGTGCTATCGTTTACAGAAAGTATCACGGCAACACCGAGATACTGCTGATAAAGCATATCAACAGCGGTCATTGGTCATTCCCAAAGGGTCACGTTGAGGGCAATGAAACAGAGGAAGAAACTGCCAAGCGTGAGATCATGGAGGAAACGGGGATAGACGTAAATCTTGATACCACGTTTCGGGAGATAGTGTCCTATTCACCAAGGAAGGACACGCAGAAGATCGTTGTCTACTTTATCGGCAAAGCAAAGAACACCGACTACACTCCTCAGGAAGAGGAGATCTCAGACATACGCTGGGTCGAGATCGGCAGGGCAGGACAGGTCCTGTCTTACGAAAACGACCGCAGTATTGTAAACAAGGCGAAGAAATTTATAATCTGAAAAGAGTTCCATAAAATGCGTTCAGGTGTTGAACGGTGTTTTATGGAACTTTTTGCTGTCTGTATACACATTAATAATGTGGACCCCAAAAAGTTAGTTCAGGTAGGAAAACGGGCGAACACTGTTCGCCCCTACAGTGGATATTATACAAAATTCATGTGGTCAATTTGTGCAAACAAATGATTTATGATTTAATTTGGCAATAATCCATTAATTGTTGCATTTTTTATGCAACAAAAAGAGCATTTTTCAGGGATAAGTAGAAGGCGTCTTAGATACTTGCGGGCACGTACAAGCCCTGTGACTTAGTGAATACGATGAGAGATTCTGGAACAGGCTGTAGAGTACTTGTATCAGGACGTGGGCGTGCATTGTGATATTTTGTGTATACAAAACCTAGGGCATAATACCCAGTGTCATACTCCGAATGCAACTTGAAAATTGAATAAAAAAGGCTAAAACCCACGGCAACAAAATCGTAGGGGCGAACACCGTTCGCCCGCTTGTTTTGTCGTTTCGCTCACTATATCATTTGCATTATCCGCACAAAAAAACAGGAACGAACAAAGTCCGTCCCTGTCTACATTTCAAGTATGTAAGCGATGTGAGATCATATCTCGCTGTCATTATAACACTCGAACACCTTTTCAGCATGAGCCTTGTCAGTGTCGCTCTGCCTTGTGATAAGGCTAACGATAGGTACAAGAACAAGTCCGAAAAGCATTGCAAATGCGCCTGCGTTGATAGGCGAGGCAAGGTTTATGCCCCAAAGTGTTCCTGTGTGACCTGCAAGGGTGTAGTATGCCATGTGTATCACTGTTATGCCTACTCCTGCGATAAAACTTGCCATGCAAGCCGCCTTTGTTACGCCCTTCCAGAAAAGTCCGTACATAAACGGCGCAAGAAATGCTCCTGCAAGTGCGCCCCATGATATAGACATGAGAGTTGAAATTACTGTCTGTGGATTTTCAAGAGTGATTATTGCAAGCACAACTGAGATGATAAGAAATACGGCAATGAAAATTCTCATTGTGATAAGCTGTTTTTTCTCGTCCATTTTTTCTTTCATTATCGGCTTGATAAGGTCGATAGTCAAAGTGGAGCTTGATGTAAGCACAAGCGATGAAAGTGTTGACATTGAAGCCGAAAGCACAAGAACGATAACAAGTCCGAAAAGCAGTGAAGGGAGCTTTTCCATCATAGTCGGAACTATTCCGTCAAAACCGCCCTCAGGAAGTCCGTCAGCGCTATTGACAAAAAGTCTGCCGAAGCCACCAAGGAAGTAACAGCCGCCTGCTACCACAACTGCAAAGAATGTGGATACGATGGTGCCTGTTTTGATAGCCTTGTCGTCTTTTATTGCGTAGAATTTCTGCACCATTTGTGGAAGTCCCCATGTGCCGAGAGAGGTAAGAATAACAACGCCTGCAAGGTTTATAGGGTCAGGGCCGAATAGTGACGAATATGCACCCTTGTCGCCATTTGCGTCAGAAATATCACCAAGCAGGTCAAGAGAATTTCCAAGGCCACCGTTTTCACCAAGCACTGCAAGAACTACCGCCGCAATGCCTACAAGCATTACTATTCCCTGAATAAAATCGTTCAGTGCTGTAGCCTTGTAGCCACCCATGATAACATACACCGCAGTGAAAACTGCCATGCCGATTATACAATATTTGTAAGGAATGCCAAAGCCCTTCTCAAAAAGTCTTGACAAGCCGTTGTAGACCGAAGCCGTATAAGGGATAAGAAATACGAACACGATAAGTGCCGAAACTATCTTCAAAGGCTTGCTGTTGTATCTCTTTTCAAAATACTCAGGCATGGTCTTTGCCTCAAGGTGCTTTGACATTATCCTTGTACGTCTGCCTAAAACTTTCCATGCAAGCCATGAGCCTATGACGGCGTTTCCGATTCCTACCCATGTGGAAGCCACACCGTAATTCCAGCCGAATTTTCCTGCGTAGCCTACAAAAATTACTGCCGAGAAGTATGAAGTTCCGTATGCAAAGGCTGTGAACCATGCTCCAAGACCTCGTCCTCCCAGTACAAAATCATTGACGCTTGCCGATTTTCTGCGGTAATAAACACCTATGCCTATCATAAGTGCAAGGTATAATACCAATACTATCCACCTTGCTGTCAATCCAATACACTCCTTTTACTTCATATGTCGCTTTAAAGCTTTTATGCTTTTGCGTTTTTACTTGCTAAAGTACAATGATACTATTATAGTACAAAGCGGAGTATTTGTCAATACGGACAGGCATAAAAAAAGCCACCGCAAAGGGAGATTTTGCGGCAGCTTTTTTGGTAAAAATCACGAAGTTTACCTGTGTAAAACATCATCGTTAATCATGACGGTCGCTTTCGCCTGCGGTGATACAAAGGCACATTGTCACAACGCCCACAAAACCGCCTACCAGCGTTCCTGCAAAAAATTCAAGCATAAAAACACCTCCTGCGGATAGTGTGGGCATTTAGCGAAACTGTTATGCAGATAAAGTGGGCAGGGTATAGAAAACTTATTTCAGTATGCGATCTTTACAGTCAGAGCCATTACAGCGAGAAAAGCGATATTTGCGGCTGTGAAATATGTGAAATATCTGCCTTTGATATGGGGGTGGCTGCGGCATATCTGCTTGTAGGATATAAGGCTTGCCATGGAGGCGATAAGAGTGCCAAGGCCGCCTATGTTCGTTCCTATTATAAGTGCGTTCAGCTTGTTGGTGAAGCCTGAAAGGAGTATAGCGCATGGAACGTTGCTTATTATCTGACTTGCGGCAACGGCAATAAAAAGCTCGTGACCGTTTATTATGCTGCTGAGTACACTGCGGAAAATCTCTACTCTGCCCATATTTCCGATAAAGATGAAAAATCCGCAGAATGTAAGAAGCAGTGAGTAATCAACTGTTTTAAGCACGTTTCTGTCAGCAATGGCAGAGAAAGCAAGTGCGCAGAGGGTTGTTATCTGCCATGGGATAAGCCTTGCAACTGTAAGCAGGCAAAGGACAAAAAGTAGGACGTATCCTGAAAGCTTTGTCTTGTCTTTAGTCGAATATGTATCGAAGTTTTCAGCAGTTATATCTGTCTTGACAGACAGCTTTCCTGATTTTTTACACACTGCAAGCGTCCACAGAAAAAGCATCGCTCCTGCCACAATAGTAAAGGGAAGCATAAGTACAAGAAAATCTTCCAGCTTCATATCTGATACACCAAAAAGGTATAGATTCTGAGGATTGCCTATAGGCGTGAGCATACTGCCAAGATTTGCGGCAATGGTCTGCAGAACGACGATGGGTATGAGAAGCTTGTTGCCTGATTCACCGAGAGTTGAGAGGGCGGTGAGAGTGAGGGGAACAAAGGTCAGAAGTGAAACGTCATTTGTTATGAACATACTTGAAAAGAAGCAAAGCCCCACAAGCACTATGGAAAGCTGAAATGCGGTATTGACTTTGCTTATGATAAATTTTGCACTGCGTTCAAAAATGCCAAGACCTTTGCAGCCCTCGGTCACTGTCATAAGAGAGAACAGAAGTCCAAGTGTTCTGAAGTCGATATAACTTGCATATGCTTTGTCAGGTGTGACCAAAAATGCAGATATAACGGCTAAGAGCATTGCCACTATCAGGACGGTTTCTTTTTTAGCAAAAGTGATCGCTTTGTTTATGTTTTTCATTTTATCATTTCCTGTCGTTTATTCATATGATAAAATTATATCATGAAAATGATATTATTACAAGATTTTGAGCTGCTTTAAGAAAAAACTTGACAAGTTTAAATAACCATGTTATGAAAGAGAAAAAGAAAAGTTCTTTTGCAGTTCTTGAAATGGTGTTTTATATCACTGCGCTAATGTGTTCTCACAAGGCAGCGTTCAGGGTGCAGGCTAACATGAGAGTGAGCCTGAGGCGCTTAAAAAGACTAACGGTATTTACAAGCACATGGTTGAGATGCAGCTTTGCTCGGAGAAATGGAAATATTGATATGAATAGAAACCACCGCTGGGAGGAAAGCTCTCGGCGGTGGTTTTGGTTTGTTTGCGTATTATTTTGCGGAGATGTTTCCGCTTTCTGATTTTTTGATAAGACCTGCGGTGAGAGCTTTTTTCAGGGTGTAGCTTATTACGCTCTCCGTTATGCCCACAGCTCTTGTGTAGCCGAATTTCTTGGCTGTTTCTCTTACGAGGTCGGTTTCTGAAAGGCTTATCTGCTGGCAAAGCACTTCTTTCACGGCGTTTATTATCTCCTCGGAGGGGATATCCTCCATGCTTCGCTTGTTGGTATCATCGCTTGTGCGATAGATAGAATAGCTTTCAGGGGATTGCCCCTCTTTCCAAAGGAAAACTCTGTTTTCATCGGCTGTGGCGAATGGTGAAACGCCTTGTGCGGCATCGGCAAAGATGCTTTCCACTCTTGAGCCGCTTCGTGTTATGCCCCATGCGGTGAAAACTTTTCTCATGAAAAGCTTCTCGCTTATTGGTGCTTCGGCAGCGATTATCTTTTCGGCTGTTTCCCTTATTTTCTGCTCGTTTTCGGGTTGGTAAAAGTCATCAGATGTACCCATTATGCCAATATCTGCGGCCACATAGGGCTGTGCAAAGGCTGATGTGAGGGCGGAAGCTTCTTCTTTTTCAAACTGCGATGTGGAATAGACGGCAGGCTTTGAGGAGGGAGCGGTTTCGGCTTCATGCTTTGGTGCGCTGTCTATGGCGGCTTTTATGTTTCCCAGAACTCGGTCCTTATCGTCAAACCAATCGAGCGTCCACACTCTCAGGATATTCCAGCCAAGACCGTTAAGTACGCTTGGCTGTAGGATAAATCTATCCTGTGCGGTTGAGCTGTGGAGAGTGTTTTCACCATCAAGGAGTATGCCCAAGAGATACTCCTTTTCGTTGTCAGGGTCGATTATGCCGATATCAACTTTGAACTCGGAGCTTCCGATGTTGCATTTCACCCCATAGCCAAGCTCTTTTATGGCTTTTGCGATACACTCTGTTACCGTGCTGTCGCTTGTGCTTTTTGTGGTGCTGTGGGCTGTTACGGCAAGCTTTCCACGCTCGGCAAACTCCAGAAAGCCTTTAAGTCCTGCAACGCCCTCGGATCGTGTTCTTGAAAGGTCTATCTGCTCAGGACGGAGGACAGAGTAGACTATCATGGCTTTTCTTGCACGGGATATTGCTACATTAAGTCTTCGCCAGCCGCCGTCACGGTTGAGAGGGCCGAAGTTCATTGAAACCTGTCCCTTTTCGTCAGGACCATAGCCGACGGAGAAGAGTATAACGTCACGTTCGTCGCCCTGAACGTTTTCAAGGTTTTTAATGAAGACCGGCTCTGGTGACTTTCTGTCAAGTTCTTCAAGCTCAGGGTGGTTTGCCCACTCTTCACAGAGCATATCGTCAATGAGATTTTGCTGAACGGAGCTGAATGTTACAACACCTATGCCGTCATTGCGGAGCTTTTCATCGCTCATTCGTCTTATTATCTCGTCAACAACGGCTCTTGCTTCCGCCTTGTTCTGCTTTGTTCTGCCCTTGTCATAGTGACCCTCGGGGTGGATAATGCTCACCTTTGAAATGAGGTCGTTATGGGACGGGAATGTGAGAAGCTTATTGTCATAGTATTTCATGTTGCTGTAGGCAATAAGGCTCTCGTGGCGTGAACGATAATGCCATTTGAGATACTGCTGCGGCATGGAGATAGCAAGGCAATCGTCAAGGAGGCTTTCAAGGTCTTCTTTTTCGCTGTTTTCTTCGTCTATCCGATTTGAGGAGAAGAAGTTTGTTGGTGGGAGCTGTTTAGGGTCGCCCACAATAACAACGTTCTCGCCCCTTGCGATAGTGCCTGCGGCTTCGGCTGTTGGCAGCTGTGAAGCTTCGTCAAAGATAACAAGGTCGAATTTCGGGAATGACGGGTCTATATACTGTGCAACTGATATGGGGCTCATGAGCATACAAGGGCAGAGCTTGCGGAGAAGATTTGGTATCTTATCGAAAAGGCTTCTAAGTGACATCATTCTGCCGTTGCTCTTTATGGCACGTTTGAGTATGCCCATTTCAGAGGTGGAAGCGCAGGCTGAGCCTTGGGCAGGTATTTTTGCGGAAAGACGAGCCAAAAGCTCCTGTATAGTCAGGCGTGAGAATTTATCGAGAGTGTCTTTGAACTGTGTGATAAGGTCGTTTGCACTGTTACTGCTGAACTGGCTAAGACGTTTATCGCTGTTTATTATCATAAGTGCAAGCTGATAATTTAGCGTGCAGGAGAATGCTTTTTCTACGTTTTCGCTGTCAACATTGCCTGTGCGGTAGCTTTCGCTGACACCTGAAAGTCCGTTGTCTGAAAGCTCTTTGTCAACGCTGTTGAACTGGGCGGCGTATCTAAGCTTATCGGCGTTTTCGGCATAGGTATTAAGCTTTTCTGCAGATAAGCCAAGCCAATCTGCACTTGCTTCTATGGCGGTCATGTTGGCTGAGAAGCTGTCCTCAAAGGCTGAAAGCTTTTCAAGGAACGAGGAGAGAGCCTGCCCTTCAGAAGTGCAGTTTGCTTTTCCGATAGTCTGAGCCATTTGTGCAGGGTCAGCACCCGCTTTCTGCTTAATGGCATTCATAATGCTGTCGGTTTTTGAAACGGCTTTTTCAAGGACATTCCAATCGGTCTGCTCGTTCATGTAAATACCTGTGAGAAGCGCTGTTACATCTGACGGCAGGCTTCGCAGGAAGTCTTTCTTTTCGCTTATGGTGCAAAGCTTATCGAGAATTTCACCAAGGTTTGCTTTTGTAACGGAAGCAGGGTCTTTGGCGTGGAGCTTTATTCCCTTTGTGAGCTTTCCAAGCTTTATGGCTTTTGGCAAAAACCAGCTTTGCTCTGCCTGCTTATAGAGCATTTTCGATTCTGACGCAGGAAAGTCAAAAATGCTTTTTTCAAAATGGCTGAGGATATCGGTGCAGAGAGCGGTATACTCTTTTCCTATGGCAAGAGTATCTTTGATCTTTTGCAGGGTGATATCATAGTGAGGTGCGCAGAGAAGTCCGTCAAGAAGTTCACCGTCAGCGGTGGAAGCTTTGTATATGTGGGAAAGCATTTTTACTGCTGTCTTGTCAAGGTCGCCGCTGTAGCTATAAGCCTGTGCGAGAGTTTGTGCGCACTGAGAGGAAGCGGTGGCTTTTTGGGCAAGGTCGGCGGCTTCAGTGTGGAACTTGTCACGCTGTTCCATAGAATATGATGTAATGCCGATATCTTTAAGTGGGAAGTCGGCAAAGTCGCCTGTTTCGGCTATGGCTATTGAATATCTATGCACAAGGTCGCTGAAGCGGTCGAGAGTTTCTTTTGCCAGGTTTGCGAAGATATCTTTTGAAACTGATATTTTGCCTTTTTCGGATATACTGCGCTCATAGGCTGATATAGCTTCATAAAGGGTCACACCACAGTTACGCTTTTCGTGAAGTGCGGTTATGGTATCGTTGAGCTGGGCTTTCTGAGCTTTGAGCCTTGCGGCTTCGGCTGAATACTCCTCGGGAGATTTTATTTTGCCCACTTCAAGGGCTTTGTCAAGCTCTGCAAGGACAGTGGTCTTGTTTGTTTTATTGGAGTGGAGTTCAAGGCAGAACGGGTCAAGTCCTAGGTTTGCAAGACGTTTCTGCACCACGTTGAGGGCTGCCATTTTTTCTGCAACGAACAGCACGCTTTTATCATTATAGAGTGCGTTTGCTATCATATTTGTGATAGTCTGAGATTTTCCTGTTCCCGGAGGGCCGTGGAGGACAAAGCTTTGTCCACTTCCTGCTGCGGCAATGGCGGCAAGCTGTGAGGAGTCTGCGCTCATCGGCACTGCCATGTTTTCAAGGTCAAGGTCGGAATCTATATTCTCAGGGGTTATGCTTATATCCTCGGGGGCATAGGTGAGAGAACCAGCCATAAGGCTGGACACCACCTTGTTTTGGCTTATCTCCTCTGATCGGTTGCGAAGGTCGTTCCACATTACGAACTGGCTGAACGAGAACAGACCGATAAAGGCATATTCCTCGATGTTCCAACGCTTTTTGCCCATGACCGCCTGACGGATAGTATTGAAAACAAGGGGCAGGTCAATGCCATGTTCGTCAAGTGGGAGAGGGTCAAGACCTGTGATACTGATGCCATGGTCTTGGCGGAGATATTCAAGAAGTGTGACGTTTATCTGAGTTTCTTCCTGTCTGCTCCTTATTATATAGCCCTTATTGCGTGTGTTGCGGACGATATCTATCGGTATGAGCACGAGAGGTGCATAGCGTGGCTTTTCGGAAAGGTCGCTTTCATACCAGCGGAGAAGTCCCAATGCGAGGAAAAGGGTGTTGCTGCCGTTTTCCTCCATGCTCACCTTTGCGGAGCGGTAGAGGCTTTTAAGGGCAGAGTCAAGGTCAGTTTCGCTGAGGAAAGTTCTTATGCGGTTGTTTTTGAACTCGTTCTCGGCGATATTTGTCACAAGGTCCTTTTCGTTCTCGATAGCGAATATTTTTGCGTCACGAGTGGAAACTGTCCACTCGGTAGGTATTTCCATGATACGGAAGTCACTTCCGCTTGCAAGCTCGTCCTCAAGCTTTCCAAGGTCGGCGGTCATAAGCTGCATGGTGTTCTTTGTGACACGGAAGTTCAAAAGAGAATTTCGCAGGCTGAAATCAAGGAGCTTTCTTTCCCATATGCGCATTTTTGTGACGGGCTTATCGTTGCCCTCTGCCACTTTGCCAAGAAGCGAGCTGTTAAGCTCGGAGGGGGCGAGAATCTCTTTTGGCTTGTCGGATCCTTCTGCAAGCTGCAGACCTGAATAGGTTTGCTCGGGACGCAGTGGGATAGGTCTTATGCCACTTCCACGGGTGCGGATAATGTCTATGACGCATTGAAATTCCATGTTGCTTATATGGTCTTTGCCGTGTTTCATGGCATGGTCGAAACGCTCGACATCGTGGACGTTGCTGTCAACAAAGTCTGTACACTCCACAAGGAGCATTTCTTCGGCATTTTCTGCAATGCGCTTTTCAATGGCGGAAACATCGTCAACGCAACAATCTGCGAAAGTTTCGTTTTCAAGCCAACAGCCGCAGAATGCGTGACCTGTCATGAAAAACAGCAGAGGGTGAAGTCCCACCGCTTCAAGGCAGGCGGCATAAAGCACCGCAAGGTCAAGACAAGTGCCCATTTTTTGCTCCAAGACCTTATGCGGCAGGCGTATCCTCTGACCTATGACCTCATAGCTTGCAGGGGGATCGTTGTAGACTATTTTCTGCTGGACGAGGGCGGCAAAAATTGCTGCCATTTGAAGCTTCACGTTGTTTGGGTTGTTGGTCTGATAGCCTGTGAAAGAGGGGTCGCCTTTCCACTTTTTCAGGAACGTGGAAGCGTCATGAATAACTGGGGAGAGCGCAGGGTGATTTGGCGTAACAAATGCGGCTATCATCTCAGGCATTATGTTCAAACCGCTCCACTGATCGCAGGCGAGAATCTCTATAGTGTTCTGATAGGTGAAGATATTTTCACCATTTTGAAGCACCTCAATGGTGATATTGCCCACCATTTTTTCTGTAAGAGAGAAAAGAAGATCTGTGTTGGTAGATATCCTCACGGGGGATATCTCGGCAGAACTTTTTGCGGGGATAGAGCCGATATGATATGTAAATTCCTTTGCAAACTCAGGCTCAAAGGTTATTTTAAGGCTGATATTCTCAAGGGCTTCCTCTGAGTTGTTATTTACTACAAGGCTTCTTATGACAGGGACATAGTTTTGCTGCATGGCAAAGTTTATAGATGCGTTTATGTGTCCGCCGACAGTGACGATATTATCCACTTTTACCCCTCCGACAATAATTTTTTAATAAGGAACACCGAACAAGAAGCGTGCGGTGCAGTCATATATACTCATTATAGCACAAATAAACACATTGTGCAATATTTTTCCTGAGGACAGGATATGCTATATAAAAAGTAAACCCATTGTTCATAGTATTTTTATTGAATAGGTGGGAGGGTTGTGCTATAATACACTTTGAAATTCAATAGAAAATTTGGAAAGGTGAAAACTATGGAAAGAATACTTGATTGGAACAAATATCTTGATACTGCGGCGAAAATGGTTTCTGAGGGAATCGTTATGCTCAAAAATGAAAATAATGCTCTGCCACTTGATGCAGACAAAGAGGTGGCTGTTTTCGGACGCATACAGTTTCATTATTATAAAAGCGGAACAGGCTCGGGAGGAATGGTGAACGTTACTAAGGTAGTGAACATTCTGGACGGGCTTATTGATAACGGCATAAAGGTCAATGAGAAGCTTCTTGACACATACAGAAAATGGGACAAGGAAAACCCATTCGACTTAGGCGAGGGCTGGGGCGGAGAGCCGTGGTCGCAGAAAGAGATGCCACTTGACGAGGGGCTTGTCAAAGAAACTGCAAAAAGCTGTGAAACTGCCATTGTGATAATAGGCAGGACGGCAGGCGAGGAGCAGGACAACAGGCTGGAGGCAGGCTCTTATTTGCTAAGCGATGACGAGATAGCTATGCTCACGGTGGTGAGGGAGAATTTCAAGAAAGTTGTTTTGCTTCTCAATGTGGGAAATATCATCGATATGACCGTCATAAACAGAATTGCCCCTGACTCTGTGCTTTATGTTTGGCAGGGGGGAATGACAGGCGGAAAGGGTACAGCGGACGTTTTGACAGGAAAGGTCAGCCCTAGCGGAAAGCTTCCTGACACTATCGCATACAAGGCGTCGGACTACCCCTCGGACGCTAATTTCGGCAGGGAGAAAAACAGGGATATTTACGCTGAGGATATTTATGTGGGATATCGCTATTTTGAGACTTTTGCTAAAGAAAAGGTGCTTTATCCGTTCGGATTTGGTCTTTCATACACTGAGTTTGAGATAAAGACGGAAAAGACTGAGATAACAGAGGGGGCTGTGAAGCTTTCTGTATCAGTGAAAAATATCGGTTCTTACAAGGGCAAAGAGGTAATAGAGGTCTACTGCGAAGCTCCGCAGGGAAGGCTCGGCAAGGCGGCTAGAGTGCTTTGCGGCTTAGAAAAGACCAGGGAGCTTGTACCGCAGGAAGAGCAGGTGGTTGAGATAGCAGTGGATATCGCAAAGCTTGCTTCTTATGACGATTCGGGTGTGACGGGCAACAAGTCATGCTATGTGCTTGAAGCAGGGGAATATAAATTCTATGTGGGCAGTGACGTGAGAAGTGCTGAATATGCTTGCAGTTTTGAGCAGGGTGAGGATCTGGTAACAGAAAGGCTCACTCAGTCGCTTGCTCCTGTGGAGAGTTTTGAGAGGATAAAGCCTGTTTGCGAGGGCGGAGCTTTCAGCATTGGCAGAGAGGCTGTGCCTGTATCTGAGGTAGACGAAAGTGCAAGGCGTTTGGAGAAGCTTCCGAAAGAGATAGCATACACTGGTGACAAGGGCATAAAGCTTTGGGACGTTAAGAACGGCAAGAACACAATGGACGAATTTATTGCACAGCTTTCAGACTATGACCTTTCCTGCATTATAAGGGGCGAGGGCATGGGAAGCCCTAGGGTCACTGCCGGTACGGCTTCGGCGTTCGGAGGAGTGTCGGAAAATCTCAATGGCTTTGGCATACCTGCTGGCTGCTGTTCGGACGGTCCGTCGGGCATGAGACTTGACTGCGGCACAAAGGCTTTCAGCCTGCCGAACGGCACTATGATAGCTTCTTCGTTCAACAAGGAGCTTACAAGTGAGCTTTTCACTTTTATGGGACTTGAAATGGCGGCTAACAAGGTGGACTGTCTGCTTGGCCCTGGAATGAACATTCACAGACACCCTTTGAACGGCAGAAACTTTGAGTATTTCTCGGAAGATCCTTTTCTTACTGGCAAAATGGCGTCGGCTGAGTTAAAGGGCATGGCTGGTGCAGGGGTGACAGGTACGATAAAGCACTTCTGTGCGAACAATCGTGAGACAAACAGGCATTTTATCGACTCAGTGGTATCGGAAAGAGCGCTCAGGGAGATATATCTAAAGGGTTTTGAGATAGCGGTAAAAGAGGGAGGAGCTTCCTCTGTTATGACCACATATGGCAGAGTAAACGGCTTGTGGACGGCAGGAAACTTTGACCTTAACACAGTGATACTTCGTGAGGAATGGGGCTTCAAGGGCTTCACCATGACGGACTGGTGGGCGAACATAAACGTTCGTGGAAAAGAGCCTGACAAGACAGATCTTGCAGCTATGGCCAGGGCGCAGAACGATGTTTACATGGTTTGTCCTGACGGAGAAAAGAATGACGATAACACGCTTGCTGCCCTTGAAAATGGCGGTATAGAGAGGTGTGAGCTTCAGAGAAATGCGGCGAACATATGCGGATTTCTTCTTCACACTAATGCTCTTAAGCGTGCGGAGGGTATAGGAGATACTGTCAAGGTGATAAACCGAGAGGACGAGGAGCAGGAGGATGACAAGCCTGTACAGTTTTACAAGGTAGACCGTGACATAACTCTTGACCTTAGTGATGTTGACACAAAGAAAGGCACTTCTTACAGCTTTGCTCTTGACCTGTCAAACTTCGGTATTTACAGGGTGATAGTTACGGCAAGCTCTACGCAGAGTGAGCTTGCACAGATACCTATGACGCTGTTCAGCATGGGTACTGCGGTGGGTACGTTCACGTTCAACGGCACTGGCGGCAAGGCTGTTTCAATGGAAAAGGAAACGCCTATGTTCTCACGCTTCACAACTTTCAGGATATACTTTGCGCAGAATGGGCTTGACCTGCACAGTATCAGGTTTGAGCTGACGGACAAGGAACGTTGATTTAAGGCTGGCATTATGTTTTGTGCAAGTGAATAAACAGCAAGATCGGTCAGTAGATCCCAAATGGGATTACTGACCGATCTTTTTGTGGTATTTGTGGGTGATCTGGGCATGAAAAAAGGACTATCAAACGATAGTCCTAAAACTGGTTGCGGGAGCTGGATTTGAACCAACGACCTTCGGGTTATGAGCCCGACGAGCTACCGAACTGCTCCATCCCGCGATATTCTACTGTTTTTTACTGCTCTCTCCTGAGTGCTTATTTATTATATCACAAATGAAAGTGAATGTCAATACCTTTTTTGCAATTTTTTTATTTTGACTGAAAACTCTTGACTATTGTATCCAAATCGGGTATAATATATACGATATCGGGGTGTGGCGCAGATTGGTAGCGCGCTACCTTGGGGTGGTAGAGGTCGTCGGTTCAAATCCGGTCACTCCGACCAATATGTAAAAACGGCTTTCCGCTATTGTGGAGAGCCTCTTTTTAGTTGTCAAAATATTCTAACACAAAAAAGCTCCGACGGCAAATCGGAGCTTTTGGTTTTATATTACATCTTTGCAAGCTTTGCAAATTCTGCTTTCAGTGCAGGATAAATCTCTGTGTAAAGCTTGTAGTATTTCTCATACTCAGGTACTCGCTCTGCTTCAGGCTGCTGTACCTTGTCGGTCTTTACTACTGCCTTACAAGCTTCCGGTACTGATGAGTAAATGCCTGCGCCTGTTGCTGCAAGAAGTGCTACGCCAAGGGCAGGACCCTCTTTTGATGAAGCTGTTTTTACAGGGCAGTTGTAAAGGTCTGCGAGCATTGATCTCCACAGCGGTGAGCTTCCGCCGCCTCCGCAAGCCATCATGTCTGATACGTTGATATCCATTTCTCTGAATACCTCAACGCAATCTCTGAGAGAGTATGAAACGCCTTCCATTACTGCTCTCAGCATATCACGCTTTGTGTGCATTGCGGAAAGTCCGAAGAATACTCCTCTTGCGTCAGGGTCAAGATGAGGGGTTCTTTCACCCATGAGGTATGGAAGATAAAGAAGTCTGTTTGCTCCCACTGGGACTTTTTCAGCCTCTTTGTCCATAAGATAATATTCGTCAACGCCCATGCACTTTGCTGTTTCTTTCTCTGCATTGCAGAAGTTGTCCCTGAACCATTTCAGTGAAAGTCCTGCGCCTTGTGTAACACCCATAACGTGCCATGCGTTCGGTACTGCTGCACAGCAGGTGTGAACTCTGCCCTTTGGGTCGATAGAGATAGAAGAAGTGTGTGCAAATACGACGCCTGATGTTCCGATAGTTGTGAACGCCTTACCGTCCTCTGCAACGCCTGTTCCGATAGCCGCAGCGGCATTGTCGCCTGCTCCGCCTACTACTATAGTACCATCTTTAAGTCCAGTAAGCTCAGCCATTTTCTTTGTGACCTTGCCTGTTACATCGCATGACTCATATACCTTGCCCAGCATTGACATATCAATGCCAAGCGTATCGCAGACTTCCTTTGACCAGCAGCGGTTTGGCACGTCAAGAAGCTGCATACCGCTTGCGTCGGAAACCTCTGTTGCATATTCGCCAGTGAGGATAAATCTCAGATAGTCCTTTGGCAGAAGAATGTGTCTGCACTTTTCATATATATCAGGCTCGTTGTTCTTTACCCAAAGGATTTTCGCAGCCGTCCAGCCTGTGAGGGCAGGGTTTGCTGTTATCTTGATGAGCTTTTCTCTGCCTAGCTTTTCATTCATTTCTTCAACTTCTGCGGCAGTTCTCTGATCGCACCATATTATGGACTTTCTAAGAACGTTGTTGTCCTTATCCAGCATAACAAGTCCGTGCATCTGCCCAGAGATACCAACACCTGCAACGTCCTCTTTGTTTACACCGCTTTTGGTCATAACAGCCTTGATAGTGTTTATCATTGCGTTTGCCCAGTCAGCAGGGTCTTGCTCTGCATAGCCGTTTTTAGGCTGATACATAGGATATTCAATAGTTACAGAAGAAATAACAGTACCCTTTTCGTCGAAAAGTACCGTCTTAGTGCCGCTTGTGCCGCAGTCTACGCCGATTACATAAGCCATATTTTTTTTACTCCTTTATAATATGTATAGTATCATTTGTACTCATTAAAACGATTACATTAATTATACAATATTTCTCTCTGAAATGCAATACCCATAAAACGTTTTCGCAAAATTTATCTGCACATAAAAAAGGACGGTGGGGCTACCGTCCTATAAGTTTGTTGAAAGACCTGGCGAACTTGTTGGCGGGACGTCGTGTCTGCGTTATTGACAGGGTACGGTCTTATACCGCCATTTTAAGTCTAGTCTGCTTTTTCAAGCACAAAGAATGTGCTGTTGTTTTCGCTTTTCATTTCCTTTATAGCCCAGCCTGCCGCGATCAGACTGTTGAGCTTTTCAACTCGCTGAAATCTGTCCATATCCGGGGCTTTTCCATCATGGGCTTTGTCCTCATTTCTTGAAACATAAAATATCTTTTGCATATATATCCTCTTTCCCTGAGAGTGACAATTGTTCCCCGATTTTTTTACAACTGTCGCATTTTATTGATTACATTATACTACACAAATATGGAGATTTCAAGGAATACCAAAAATTTTAACCTCTTTTTAACGCTTTAGTATTATTCTGATTTTTCATGCTTTTCAGTGCTTATTATATATAACGGCATAGGTAAGGTGAAAAAATGCACGTTTTCAGGGCTGCTTTATGTGCTGATATGTACAAAAACTTATGACGAGTGAGTATTTTTATATGACAGCCCTTGACTTTTTTTTATAAAAGGCATATAATAATATTATTAATTTATATATTTATAGTCTTTATAAATAATGAAACTAAGAAACTAATTTATATGGAGGGTTTAACAATGGGTAGAGTATATAACTTCAGTGCAGGTCCTGCTGTACTCCCTGAGGAAGTGCTTAAGGAAGCTGCCGATGAAATGCTCGATTATAAGGGCACAGGTATGAGCGTAATGGAGATGAGCCACCGTTCCAAGGCGTTCGATGACATCATCAAGGAAGCTGAAAAGGACATCAGAGAGCTTATGGGTATCCCTGATAACTATAAGGTGCTGTTCCTTCAGGGCGGTGCTTCTCAGCAGTTCTCAGCCGTTCCTATGAACCTTATGAAGAACAAGAAAGCGGCTTACATAATCACAGGTCAGTGGGCTAAGAAGGCTTATCAGGAGGCTCAGAAATACGGCGAGGCTATTGCTGTGGCTTCTTCTGCTGACAAGACTTTCTCTTATATCCCTGATTGTTCAGACCTCGATATTCCTGAGGACGCTGACTATGTTTATATCTGCGAAAACAATACTATCTATGGTACAAAGTACAAGACACTGCCTAACACAAAGGGTCACACACTTGTTGCAGACGTTTCTTCCTGCTTCCTGTCTGAGCCTGTTGACGTAACAAAGTACGGCGTTATTTACGGCGGCGTTCAGAAGAACGTTGGTCCTGCCGGCGTTGTTATTGCTATCATCAGAGAAGATCTTATCACTGACGATGTTCTCGATGGAACACCTACAATGCTCAAGTGGAAAACTCAGGCTGACGCTGACTCTCTTTACAATACACCTCCTTGCTATGGCATTTACATCTGCGGCAAGGTATTCAAGTGGATAAAGAAAATGGGCGGTCTTGAGGCTATGAAGGCTCACAACGAGAAGAAGGCTAAGATACTCTATGATTATCTTGACCAGAGCAAGCTCTTCAAGGGCACTGTTGTTCCTGAGGACAGATCTCTTATGAACGTTCCATTCGTAACAGGCGACGCTGAGCTTGACAAGAAGTTCGTTGCTGAGGCTACAGCAGCAGGCTTTGTAAACCTCAAGGGTCACAGAACTGTTGGCGGTATGAGAGCTTCTATCTACAACGCAATGCCTATCGAGGGCGTTGAAAAGCTTGTTGAGTTCATGAAGAAGTTCGAGGCTGAGAACGCATAAGCGTAACCTTATTATAAGAGAGGGTAATTTACAATGTATGAGATAAAGACATTAAATAAGATCGCTACCTGCGGTACTGATATCTTTGACAAGGCTAAGTACACAGTAAGCGACAATGCTGAAAATCCTACCGCTATAATGGTACGTTCAGCAAAGATGCACGATATGGAAATGCCTGAGAGCCTGCTTGCTATTGCAAGAGCAGGTGCTGGCGTAAACAATATTCCAGTTGAGAAGTGCGCAGAGCAGGGAATCGTTGTATTCAACACACCTGGCGCAAACTCAAACGCTGTTAAGGAACTTGCTATTTGTGCGCTTCTTCTTGCTTCAAGAAAGATAACAGAGGCTGCTGCATGGGCTGCATCACTTAAGGGCACTCCTGACGCTCCAAAGACAGTTGAGGGCGGCAAGTCTAAGTTCGCAGGTCCTGAGATACTGGGCAAGACACTTGGTGTAATCGGTCTTGGTGCTATCGGCGGAAAGATCGCAAACGCAGCCGTTGCACTTGGCATGGACGTTATCGGCTATGACCCATTCCTTTCAGTAAACGCAGCTATCCAGCTTGATCCTGCTGTAAAGGTAACAGCTGACATCAATGATATTTACAAGAACAGCGATTATATCACTATCCACGTTCCTTATACACCTGACACAAAGAACACTATCGACGAAGCTCAGATAGCAATGATGAAGGACGGCGTTCGTCTTATCAACCTTGCAAGAGGCGAGCTTATCAACAGTGCGGCTGTTGTAAAGGCTATCAAGGACGGCAAGGTTGCAAAGTATGTAACAGACTTTGCAGATGATGTTGTTCTTGGCGAGGAGAATGTTATCGTTCTTCCACACCTTGGCGCTTCCACACCTGAGTCTGAGGACAACTGCGCAACAATGGCGGCTCACGAGCTTATCGACTATATCGAGAAGGGAACTATCAAGAATTCTGTAAACTTCCCTAATGCAGAGCTTGCTAAAACAGGCGACCACCTTGTTTGCGTGCTTCACAAGAACGTTCCTGCTCTTATCGCACAGATCACATCTGTTGTATCTGACAAGGGCGCAAATATCGAGAACCTTGTAAACAAGTCTAAGAAAGACTGGGCTTACACAATGCTCGATGTTACAGGCGACGTTGACGCTGACGCTTTCAAGTCTATCGAGGGCGTTGTTGGCGTAAGAGTTCTTTAATTGTTGATAAAAGAAATTTTATATGCAGCAATGAGGCTGCCCACGGACGAACTGCGTCTTGGGCAGCCTTTTTTGATACAAAAAAAGCTATGATTTAAGTGAAAAATGGAGGAATTTAAAATGGACAAACTTATAACAGCAATTTTATTTATCGGAATACCAATGGCACTGACTCAGCTTATTTACAGGATAATTGACCACAAGGGTAACAAGACCGCAAAGCTTGCTGAGCGTTTTCCTGTGCTTGTGAAAAGAAAGTTTCTTGTGCAGATAGGCGGAGCAATGGCGTTCGTTATCGTGTTCGGGCTTATCTCGCTTCTGCTTGACCTGCCTATCAAGGTGTTTTTCATTGTGTGCGGAGTTGTAGTGGGCGTGATAAACGGCATGGCGGTCACGCTTATGTACAGAGATTAGTCGGTTGCAACGTGGCAACTGGGGCAAAATAAAAAGCTGCCAGATATCTGACAGCTTTTTTTGTATGCTTATTTCTTTCTGAAGACCACAAGCTTGCTGATGACATAGTTAAGTATCAGCACAACAACGTTTGCCACTATCTTTGTTACCCAATAGTTGAAGCTGAGAAGTGAGTAGCCGAGCCACATCATGAACATTTCTACGAGAAGAGTGAATATCCTTCCGCCGTAAAATGAAGCCGCTTCGGAGATTATCGCCTTTTTGCCCTCTGCTTCAGACTCGAAAACCCATATCCTGTTGGTTATGTATGCGAATGTTACTGCACATATCCATGATATGACGGTGCTTGTGGTGGAAACACCGCCCTTGCCTATGCCTGCCTGCTCCAAAAGTACTTTTGAGATGCCTGCGGTCACAAAGCTGACTGCGGTGGTGAGTACGCCGAAAAACAGATACAAAAGCATTTCCTTGTTTTTGACGTAAAAGGGTCTGAACCAGCCGAATATCTTCCAGTCCATAATTTTGTCGAAAATGTCTTTATTTTTCTTTGCCATTTCTGTTATCTCCTTTTGTGCATATGAATATTATGAACACAAAGAATATTATAACTCTTTTACATCGTTTTTTCAACAATACTGTTGCAATTGGTTAAAAAATATGTTATGATAACTATATGTAGTCAGTTTTCATGACTGCCTTTAGTGCTATTTTTATAACTAGGGCAGCAAATTTATATTCTGACCTGAAAGGATAATTTTATTTTATGAAAGTTGTTATCATCGCTGTGCTTCTTATGCTGTCTGCTATTTGTTCTGCAACGGAGACAGCGTTTTCTTCATGCAACAGGATAAGGCTTAAAAAACTTGCAGACGACGGAAACAAGTCTGCGAAGAAGGCAATGAACATATGCGATAATTTTGACAAGGCACTCACTGCTATACTTGTTGGAAACAACGTGGTGAACATTTCTTCATCTTCTATTGCAACGGTGCTTTTTACGGAGAAGTTCGGCAAGGGAAGCGTGGGTCTGGCTACTATAGTTATGACGGTGCTCGTGCTTATTTTTGGTGAGATCTTGCCTAAGAGCCTTGCAAAAGAAAATTCTGAGCGGTTTTCTATTCTTATGGCGGCTCCGCTCTCCGCATTCATGTTCATCATCACGCCTATAACGGCTATCTTTATGGGCATAAAAAGCGGTGTTACAAAGCTTGTGGGCAACAAGAACAGCGAGCCGTCTGTTACTGAGGAAGAGCTTAAATATATCATAGACGAGATTCAGGACGAGGGCGTACTTGAAGAGCAGGAGTCGGAGCTTGTGCGTTCGGCACTTGATTTTGACGAGATAACCATAAGCGAGATACTTGTGCCGAGAGTAAATATCGAGGGTGTTGAGCTTCATGAGGATATGGAGAGCATAAAAAAACGCTTTGTGCAGACAAAGTTTTCAAGGCTCCCCGTGTATGACAAGGACTTAGACCACATTGTGGGACTTATCCACCAGTCTGACTTTTTTGAAATGTATCTCAAGGGCAAGACGGACATAAGCCTTATAATGAACAAGCCACTTTACATAACCGAAAACCGCAAGATCTCTGAGATCCTGAAGCAGATGCAGCGCAAAAAGGTGCATATGGCGGTGGTGCTCGACCAATACGGCGGCACGGAGGGCATTTGTACCCTTGAGGATATCATAGAGGAGCTTGTGGGCGAGATCTATGATGAAAGCGACGAGGAGGATACCTCCCTTGTGAAAATAAGCGACGGTGTTTACGAAGCGTCGGCGGAGCTTTCGGTATCGGATTTTCTTGAGAGGACAGGACTGCCGGAGGACACTATCGAAACCGAAAGAACATCTCTCGGTGGCTGGATAATGGATATGCTTGACAGACTTCCTGAGCAGAATGAAGTTATAAGCTGTCCGCCTTTTGAGATGACAGTGAAAATGGAGGACGAGCAGAAAATAGACAGGATACGCTTCAAGATATCTGAGGAGGAGCTTGAAAGCAAGAAGGCGGAGGAAGAAAATGCCTAAGCAGATAAAGAAAGAGCAGATAAAAAAGTCAGAGCTTATATACAGAAAATGGTCTGTTGCAGGGCTTGCGGCAGCGGCTGTGTTCATGGGGTGTATGGCTGGACTTATGAGCATGATAGTGAAAACCGAGGGAGCAAAAGTGCCAACGATAGTGCTTTTTGCGGCGTTCATTATCTACACGGCAGTGTCGGTGGTATGTGCGGTGCTTGGAGTGAAAAGCTATGTAAAGGACGACTGCGGAGTCTGTCTTTTTCAGGGTATAGTGCATATTTACAGCGTTATAGCCTGCGTAATGAATGTGAGAATGGCATTTATAATACTGTTCTCAGCGTTAGGCTCGCAATCGGGGGTAGATGCCCTTATAGGAAGCCAATCGCAGAACGAATTTATACAAAGTCAGTATGCAAGCTGGATATGTCTAGCCATTGCTACTCTGTTCTCAGTGATACTTGGTATTTTGGCGGTAGTATGGCTTGTGAAAAATAAAAAGAACTGATAAATCGGCTTTGCGTAGGGGCGACCTTGGGTCGCCCGTTATTTTGTATGTTTCACAGCATACAGGTCTTAGAAAATCATAGAGTAAGGAAGAAGAAAAATAATGTTTTTGCTTATACTTGTAGTTGTATGCTACACGATATGTTCCCTTAGTGACAAGTACGCTGTTTCAACGGCAAAATTCAACGGCGACGAGCTTGGGTTCTTAATGGCGGCGGCAACGGCTGTTTTCATGGCTTGCTGTCTGCCTTTCCTCGACAGGACTATTACGCTTAGCTGGCAGTCATTTGCGGCGATAGGTCTGCTGTGCTTGTCGAAGATCCTTGAATTTAAGCTTTCGGCTATTATCCTTGATGAAATATCAGCCTTTGAGCTTAAGGCTTGGCTTGGTATCACCCTTTTCATGTCCTATGCAACGGATATTTTCCTTGGTGAAAAGCCGAGCATTTTCAAGTTCCTTTTTATCGTGCTTACTGTTGCAGGACTTGTTTTTATCGCAAAATCAGGCAGAACGGACAGCGGCAATATAAATTACCGCAGGATAGTTGTTCCTCTGGTGTTCTATCTTTTGGCAAGATACGGCTACGGCATAGTTGTAAGAGCGTCGGAGAATTACATATCCTCAACCATGGCGCTGTTCTTTGCGCTTATACTTATGGCTATCATACTTCTGCCAAGGGCGAAGCCTTTGGAGATATTCAAGAAAAATCAAAAGGGCGCATGGGTGGTTGTGCTTACAAAGATTCCGAATGTGGCAGGTCTGCTTGCGGAGAACGCTGTTATTGCTGTGAGCCTTGCGAGTGCGTCATTTATCCAGCCTATGATACTGTGTTCGCTGTTTGTTATAGCGCTCATAAGAAAAGAGCCTATCACAAAGCTGAGATTTATCGGCAGCGTTATTTGTATGGTGGGCATAATAGGATTTCAGGTTTGTTAAAAATAAAACGTCGGGCGTTTCAATTCGTCCGACGTTTTTTGTTATCTTTCGGTATTGTACATTGCGGCAAACCAGTAATCTTCTTCAAGATAGCTTGTGTCTTTCTTGCCCCATGTAATTTTTATTTTCACAAGACAGCCGTCAATATCCTCTTTTGGAAGCTCCAGCTTTTTGGACTCCTTGGCAAGCACCTTTCCGTCATAGCTGTAGACAGTGTAAAGCACGTCACCGAGCCTGTCCCCTGTGACTTCTACGGACATAGGGGTTTTAAGGGTAACATTGCCGTCCTTATCTACATCTGCCTTTACATTAAATGACGGTACGGAGGAGAGCAGATCTTCAAAGCTCTTTTCAGCGGAAAGGCTCTCGCTCTTGCCATTGCAGTATCGTGTCTTTTCAGTGCCGGGAAGCTCATATTTGCTTCCGTCACAGGTCAGCACAACTGAACCTTTCTCCACCTTTGGGGTTATATTTATCACAAGGGCGCAAGCCAAAAAGATAACGGCGGTAAGCAGACCTACAAGTATTTTCCTTTTCATTATTATCACCAATGCTATTATAGCACCTTTTGGAATAATAATCAAGGGCAGTGTTTTAGTCTTTGAGCTTTATCTCACGTTTTATCCTGCCCATTATCACAATGGCGGCGACAGTGCCTACAAGCTCGCCGAACGGAACGGCTGCCCATACTATCTTGCCTGCTGAGGAGGTAAGGGTGAGAAGATAAGCCGCGGGGAGAGGGATAACTAAAAGTCTGATAAGGGAAAGCACAAGGGAAGCTATGCCATGGTCGAGTGCCTGAAAAATTCCCTGATAGGCTATGTTTGCACCTGCAAAAAGATAGCCTAAAGTGATTATCCTTATGGCGTAGGTGGCGAATATCTCCGTATCCGCTGACAGTGAGAATACATGGCATATCTGAGAAGCAAAAAGCTGCAAGCCTATAATGCCAAGGAGCATGAGTCCCAACGTGTAGAGCATACCGTATTTTATGCCTGAACGAACTCTTGTTTTGTCCCCTTTGCCGTAGTTGTATGATACAACCGGAATGATAGTATTGTTCATGCCGAATGACGCAAAGAATACGAACTGCTGTATTTTATAATAGATACCATAGGCTGTTACGGCGGATTGACCTATCCTGTTGAGTATGACATTAAGACCGTAGGTCATGACGGACATAAGAGCCTGTATTATTATGGCAGGAACGCCTATTCTATAAATGTTTGTTATCATTTTGCGCTGGGGTATAAAATACCTCATGCCGCTTGGTATCTCTTTGTTGCACACAAAATGAAGCACGCCGCCTATGACCATTGTGAGTACCTGACCGATGACAGTGGCATATGCGGCACCTTTTACTCCAAGCTCTGGGAAAGGGCCAAGCCCGAAAATCAAAACAGGGTCAAGGACGATGTTGGCTATTGCGCCTACAAGCTGAGCAATGGTGGAATGGATAGTTTTACCTGTCGCCTGCAAAAGCTTTTCAAATATCATTGAACCTACTGCACCGAATGACAACACACAGCATATGCCTAGATATTCGCCCCCGAGCTTTAGAGCAAGACTATCATGGGTCTGTGTTTTCAAAAATGCGTCAGTGCCGAAAAATCCGAACAGCATGAACACGATGTAGGTGCAAAGACCTATGAAAATGGCGTTGCCTGCTATTTTGCCTGCACGCTCAAAATTCTTTTCTCCAAGGCTTCTGGAGAGCAAGGCGTTTATTCCAACGCCTGTGCCTACGCCTACAGCGATTATCAAAAGCTGGACAGGGTATGCAAGGGTGAGGGCGTTTACGGCATATTCGCCCATGTGCTCAACTGTATCATCTGTTATCCTGCTTACGAAATAGCTGTCAACGATATTGTAAAACGCCTGAACTATCATTGAAATTATCATAGGCAGACCCATGCTCAGCATGAGTTTCGGCATGGGCATAACGCCCATCTTGTTTTCTTTCAGAGCTTCTTCGCTCATATTTCATTACCTCCCGTTTTTTGCGCATAAAAAAACAGCACAAGTCCGAATACAATCGGACTTACGCTGTCGCTGCTCATTGTTATAATTATTATACCATATATTTTTTCATACGTCCAAGGACTTTTTATACAAAAGTCAGGCTTCAAAGACTCACTTTTTTGATGATATGAAGCGTTGCAAATTTACAATAAAATATATAAAAAACTATTGACAAAATCAAAAATATAGGTTATAATAACCTCATAGTAAAAGAGAGTAGCTGGCGGAGAGATCCGTTTATGTTTGCGTCAGTACGTTCCGATGAGGGACCGCTGCATATCTAAACGGCGAGACTTTTATTGATTAAATTGCCACAGGCGCAGTTTACCCAATAAACGTCTTGCCGATTTTTTATGCGTTTATTTTACTGAGCCTATGAGAAAAGGAGGCTTGGAAGGGTATATCGGCAGCGACTACAGGAAAAAATAAAAAAGGTGGTATTTTATGAAGCAGTATCAAAAAAAACTTGACCAGCTTTACACTGAGTTTTCATCAGGTGAAAATGGTCTTTCAACCGAGCAGGCAGTGAAAAACTGCGAAAAGTTCGGACGAAATGTTATCACGGAGGGCAAGAAAAAGTCCATTCCAATGATATTTTTAGAGCAGTATAAGGACTTCCTTGTGCTTATACTCATTATTGCTGCGATAGTTTCAGCTTTCATGAAAGATGTTGAGAGCTGTGCAGTAATTCTCGTTGTTATCACAATGAACGCTATTTTGGGTACAGTTCAGACCGTCAAGGCTGAAAAGTCACTGACGAACCTTAAAAAGCTTTCTGCACCGACGGCTAAGGCGCTTCGTAACGGTGAAAAGGTCATTATCCCCTCTGAGGAGATCGCAGTGGGCGACATTCTTCTTATCGAGGCGGGCGACCAGATATGTGCAGACGGACGGCTCGTAGAGTGCGCTTCTGTACAGGTGAACGAGTCTGCACTCACAGGCGAGAGCGTTAATATCGACAAGGATATGAGCGATATAGAGGGCGAAAAGCCTCTTGCTGAACGTGCTAACATGGTTTATTCAGGCTCTTTTGTCACATACGGCAGAGGAAAAATGCTTGTCACTGAGGTTGGTATGGACACTGAGGTGGGCAAGATAGCTTCACTTATCCAAAACGCATCAGAGAGAAAAACGCCTCTCCAGAACACGCTTGACGAGTTCGGCAAAAAGCTTTCCATTGCTATACTTATTGTCTGTGCAGTAGTGTTCGGACTTAGTATGCTTCGTGGCGGCCAGCTTATGGATTCGTTCATGTTCGCTATCGCACTTGCTGTTGCGGCTATTCCTGAGGCTCTCAGCTCTATCGTTACTATTGTGCTTTCTTTCGGCACACAGAAAATGTCAAAGGAAAACGCTATCATAAGAAAGCTTCAAGCTGTTGAGGGTTTGGGCAGCGTTTCTGTAATATGCTCTGACAAGACCGGTACACTGACACAGAACAAGATGACAGTTAGAAAAATAATGGTAGACGGCAGGATAATCGACACTGACGCGGTTGATCTTGATGATGAGAAAACAAAGATAATGTCAAGAGCCATGATCCTTTGCAACGATTCAAGCTGTAAAGACGGCGTTGAGATAGGCGACCCTACAGAAACGGCTCTTATCAACTTCGGCACAAAGCTTGGTATCGACACTGACAAGGTGAGGGAAGATCTCCCTAGAATTTCTGAGATACCATTTGATTCAGACAGAAAGCTTATGTCAACTCTGCACGTTATCGACGGCGAAAAGGTGCTATATGTAAAGGGTGCGGCTGACGTTCTTATAAACAGGATAACTTCAAGCGACGAGGAAAAGGCTGTTATAACCCAGCGTGTGGCAGAGCTTTCGGAAAAAGGTCTGCGTATACTTGCATTTGCAGAGAAAAAATTCGACAAGGATACCGTATGTCCAGAGGACGAGGACGGATTGGAGTTTGTCGGTCTTATTGCTATGATGGATCCTCCGAGAGAGGAATCAAAGGCGGCTGTTGCGGAATGCCGCAAGGCAGGCATAAAGCCAGTCATGATAACAGGCGACCATATCGTTACGGCTTCGGCTATTGCCCGTGAGATAGGTATTCTTGACGACCACTCAAAGGCTGTTGAGGGTCACGAGCTTGACGCTTATTCAGACGAAGAGCTTGTTGACTTTGTAAAGGACAAGGCTGTTTACGCTCGTGTTACACCTGAGCATAAAATAAGGATCGTAAAGGCTTGGCAGGCAAACGGCTGTATAGTTTCCATGACAGGCGACGGAGTGAACGACGCACCTGCGTTAAAGCAGGCTGATGTGGGCGTTGCAATGGGCATCACAGGTACGGAAGTATCGAAGGACGCTGCCTCAATGGTGCTTGCAGACGATAACTTCGCAACTATAGTCAAGGCGATAAGAAACGGAAGAAACATTTACGAGAACATTAAAAAGGCTATACTCTTCCTGCTTTCGGGCAACTTTGCGGCAATTCTTGTGGTGCTTTTCAACTCACTGCTTGGACTTCCTGTTCCGTTTGCGGCAATACATTTGCTGTTTATTAATCTGCTCACAGACTCGCTTCCTGCTATCGGTTTGGGTCTTGAACCTCACTCCGAAGAGGTCATGAAACGCAAGCCGAGAAACGCAAATGAATCTATACTCACACGTCCTTTCCTGGGCGAGATAGCATTGTATGGCGTAGTTATAGCGATAGCAGTAGCTTCGGCTTTCCTTATGGGAAACAAGACAAGCGCAGCTCTTGGTATGACGATGGCATTCGCAGTGCTTTGCTCTGCAAGATTGTTCCACGGATTCTCCTGCAAGAAAAAAGGTCCTGTTATCTTCTCAAAGGACTTTTTCAACAACAAGTTCGGTCTTATGGCGTTCGGTCTTGGAATGGTATTTTTAAACTCCGTTCTGCTCGTTCCACAACTCAAGGGACTTTTCAAGATAGCAGACATGACAGGTATGCAGTTTGCATGGATATACATTCTAAGCTTTGGCTCTATGCTCGTTATCCAGCTTATAAAGGCGATATTCTTTACAAAGTCTGAAAAGTAAGGCTGTAGAGTTATCTTATAAAAGTTTCAAGGCGGGCGACCTTAGGTCGCACCTACGCAATAAAAATAACCGCTCTTCGTGATGTCACGGGGAGCGGTTTTGTTTTACATATCTTCGCAAGGCAGCCAAACCCCGTCCTCTTTATGAAGTATCCTCTGATTTTCAGATCCTCTGAATTTCAGTGAGATGTTTTTCTTTTCGAGAACAAATTCGCCGTCAACGAGGTAGTCGATAAGGCTCAGCATTTCGTCTGTGTACTGCGTTCTGTATGGTGACTTTGAGCCTGCAAGCAGGTCAGTTTCAAGGGTACAGCCTGTGTAGCACCACACGTCCTTGTCGGGAAGTTCGGTTTTCACACGGCGGAGGAGTTTTGTAAGCTCAGGCTGGTTCTCAGGCTCCATAGGCTCGCCGCCAAGGAGCGTAAGTCCTTTTATATAGCCCTTTGAGAGGGCGTTAATTATCTCGTCTGCGGTGGTATCTGTGAAAGGCTTGCCGTAGTCAAAGTTCCAAGTGTCAGGCTGAAAACAGCCCTTGCAGTGGTGTCTGCAGCCTGATACGAACAGCGTGACCCTCACTCCTGAGCCATTGGCGATATCGGTTTTCTTTATCTCACAATAATTCATTTTCCGCTCCTTTCATACATACAACGCAGGGCAATACGATTTTGTATTGCCCCGATAGTTATATGCTGTTTGCTGTTTTATGTCAATAATAATGTTCATTATTTTCGGATTTTGCAGTTTTGAATTTTTGAGTTTTCCTTGCTATAATGTTCATTTTTTTGACGAGTTGTGATTTTTGAACTTTTGAGTTTTAACGGCTATAATGTTCACTTTTTTTGAAAATCGCTCAAAAAAATTTTTGGGTTTTCCTAAAAATCACAAATGCAAAACTCTCTCCTTTATCTCTTGAGTCCTGCCCTGATTCCAGAACTGCGTGCCGATGTAGCCACAGGTGCGCCTTGCAACGTTCAGAGTGTTCTGATCTCTGTTGCCGCAGTTCGGACACTCCCATACAAGCTTGCCGTCATCTTCTACTATCTTTATCTCACCGTCAAAACCGCACTTCTGACAGTAGTCGCTCTTTGTGTTAAGCTCTGCATACATGATGTTGTCGTAAATATGCTGCATAACTGCAAGGACCGCCTCTATGTTGTTCTGCATATTCGGCACTTCCACATAGCTGATAGCTCCTCCTGGTGAGAGAGCCTGGAACTGTGACTCAAAGGTGAGCTTGTCAAATGCGTCGATGTTCTCGGTAACATGGATATGATAGCTGTTTGTGATGTAGTTTCTGTCTGTTACACCCTCGATAACACCGAAACGCTTCTGCAAACATCTTGCAAATTTGTATGTTGTGGACTCCAATGGCGTGCCGTAAAGGCTGAAATCTATGTTTGTTTCTGCTCTCCACTTTGCGCAGGCGTCATTAAGGTGCTGCATAACTTCAAGTGCAAAAGGAGTTGCTGAAGGGTCTGTGTGTGACTTGCCCGTCATGTATCTTACGCATTCGCAAAGACCTGCATAGCCAAGTGATATGGTGGAATATCCGCCGAACAGGAGCTTGTCGATAGTTTCGCCCTTTTTAAGCCTTGCCAATGCACCGTTCTGCCAAAGAATAGGCGCAACGTCTGACGGAGTGCCTTTAAGTCTTTCGTGACGGAGCATAAGCGCACGTCTGCAAAGCTCAAGTCTTTCATCAAATATCTTCCAGAACTTATCCATATCCTTATATGACGAGCAGGCAACGTCCACAAGGTTTATTGTAACAACGCCCTGATTGAATCTGCCGTAATATTTAGGCTTGCCGTTTTCGTCAAGATATGTTGTAAGGAAGCTTCTGCAGCCCATGCAAGGGTAGCACTGACCATTGCCGTTCTTGTCTACCTTAAGCTCCTTCATTTTCTTTTCACTTATATAGTCAGGAACCATTCTCTTTGCGGTACACTTTGCAGCAAGCTTTGTAAGCTCCCAATATTTTGAGCCTTCTCTTATGTTGTCCTCTTCAAGGACATATATTAGCTTAGGGAACGCAGGGGTGATATAAACGCCCTTTTCGTTCTTTACGCCTTGGATACGCTGTCTGAGCATTTCCTCTATGATAGCCGCAAGGTCATCTCTTGTCTGCCCCTCAGGGACTTCGTCAAGGTACATGAAAACAGTAACGAAAGGTGCTTGACCATTTGTTGTCATAAGAGTGATGACCTGATACTGTATCATCTGAACGCCCTGAACTATCTCAGCCTTTACTCTCATTTCGGCTACCTTATTTATAGTATCCTCGTCGGCAGGGATATTAAGCTCTGCGAACTCCTTTTTTACCTCACGGCGGTATTTATCACGGGATATCTGAACGAACGGAGCAAGGTGGGAAAGTGTGATACTCTGTCCGCCATACTGTGAAGAAGCTATCTGAGCGATAGATTGTGTAGCGATATTGCAGGCTGTAGAGAAGCTGTGTGGCTTTTCTATCATGACCTCGCTTATGACAGTGCCGT
Organism: Ruminococcus bicirculans (ex Wegman et al. 2014); assembly: GCF_000723465.1. GTDB lineage: Bacteria > Bacillota > Clostridia > Oscillospirales > Ruminococcaceae > Hominimerdicola > Hominimerdicola aceti. Next base: position 1,888,779 of record NZ_HF545616.1, on the reverse strand, counting down.
TCTGGAGCATATCCTCAAGATTTACAAGACAGCAGTTGTGCATATGCTGAGCGAAATAATCGGCGTCGTGGAAATGTATCAGACCTTTTTCGTGGGCTTCAACTATATCGTCAGGAAGCAAAAATCTTCTTGTGATATCCTTGCTCACTTCACCTGCCATATAATCCCTCTGAACTGAATTGACAGTAGGGTTCTTATTGGAATTTTCCTGCTTGACTTCCTCGTTCTCGAAGTTAAGAAGAGAAAGTATCTGCTTGTCAGTAGTATTAGCCTGTCTGACGATAGAACGCTCATAGCGGTATGTGATATAATGCTTTGCCACTGTATACTTGCCGTGGCGCATGATATCGGCTTCCACCCAGTCCTGAATAGTTTCAACGTCCATAGCCCTATTCATTTCAGAGCATTTGTCCTCTATATTCTGTGCTATCTCTCCTATTTCTCCCTCAGAGAGCCTATCCTTTTCCTCCACAGTGATATTAGCTTTCGCAACGGCATTTTCTATCTTTTCCTTATCGAACGTATTCTCAGCGCCGCTTCTTTTTATTATCTTCACCTATACTCTTCCTTTCATTCTATCCTGCTCAACCACTATATATTGTGGTTGGCTGCTTTTGTCATAACATAATATTGAACATTTACTATTATACCACAATCAGAATATAAGTCAAGGGCATAGAATGATAAATAATCTACAAAAATTCCGGTTAAAAACAGAGCAGTTTGCCGAAAAAGTATTACAAATGATTACAAACACTTGATTGACAAAAAGTGTGAAAAACAATGGAATTTAAAGGGCGGATAAAGGTGTGAAGCTACAAGAAACGATGTGAACATTTTGTAAAATAAGCAGAGAAATTCCATTAACTCATTGACAAAGGGGCTTGCATATGATATAATATTAGAGTTGAATGCGCCAGTAGCTCAGCTGGATAGAGTGACTGGCTACGAACCAGTAGGTCGGGGGTTCGAGTCCCTTCTGGCGCACCAATCATTTTCGATACTCACAAAGGAAAATCCACAGGATATAAAAAATGTGGACTTTCCTCAGCAAGTATCTTTAAGTATCCTTGCTGAGCATATATGAAAGCTTGTAGTAACAAGCTAGGATATGTTTTGTGACATTTGTTTCGTTTCGCTCTTAGACCTTGTCAAGGCAGCTGCACATTGTGGAGCTTGGGCGAATCATCTGATGTTAATCCATAGTGGCGTCGGCACATAGGCTTGCAGTTAGCTTAACTGTTACTGGCTGGCTCGTGTTCATGTTCTGTAATGTCAAGAATGCCTGATCGGCGTGATTGAACAGTAACGAACGTCATGGCTCTAAGCGACTTAAAGACAACTCAATGTCTTGTTGTGCTTGTGTTTCACATCAGTTGACCTCATCTCAATCTTATTTGAGGACTTACGATATTCGATTTTCAAGCTGCATTTTTGACGAGTTGAATCAGCAGCTAAAAGCAAAAAGAGCTTTCCAGATGTTTGACATCGTGAAAAGCCCTTGACAATCTATTTCCAACGTGCTATAATAGAGCACGAGGATAGCATTCTCTGAAAGCTCCACAGTTGCTGTGAACATCTGTGCTGCTGGGCTTATAATCTCCTCCAAGAGTTTATAAGCCTTAGAGGGTGCAATTTTTTATGCCCTCTAAATTTCCTCTGTATATTAATTATACCACCATTTTGTCAATTTGTCAATACTTTTGCGGAAATTAATGGTGGGGAATATATCTTTTATATATAAATGCAAAATGACCCCTAGTGTGTCACCGTGACACACTAGGGGCTCTTTTATACAAATTCTATTTTAAGTTTTTTGCCTAAAGCAGCGGCAAGTCTTTGAAGCGTTTTTATTGAAGGATTGGCATTCCCTGTTTCAATGTTGCTTATATCGCCTTGTGCAATTCCAGTAAGCTTTGAAAGCTCACTTTGTGTTATGCCGCTCTTTTTACGAGCGTCTATCAGTGTTTGAATTATTGTGAACTCAGGTTCAAGTGCGTCATATTCCGCTTTGAGCTTAGGATCTTTTAACTGTTCATCAAGAAAATCATTAAAATTTGTCATAGTGATCCTTTCGGCATAGAATTATATTTATAAGCGTTCTTATTTATTAATTCACATTGAGCTTATCCTTAAGAGCAGTCTGAAGAACTTGCGAAAAATTTATGCCGTTGGCAACAGCAAGTTCATTTAACCAGGAGGGAATGGTCAAAGTTTTCTTGACAGACTTTTCAAAGTGCTTTTTCGCATACTCATCAACATCGACGGTCACCATATTTACAAAAGCACTTTCATAATCGTTATATTCTGCATCGATGTCGATCTTATCCATATCAGGTGCAGCAGGAACTTCTTCTTTGCTGAGTTTTAACTCATACAAATAACCGGCAAGGCAATCAACTGCCATACTCATAGCTTGATTGATGTCATCGCCGCAAGTGGCAATTCCGAGAACAGGAAATATGACAGAATAGCCACCTTCTTTTTCTTTGTAAAAACAAGCCGGATACATTGATAACATATTTATACCACCTTTCATCGATAACAAGGCAAGGGCTTATTTAAGCCCTGCCTGTTTTAAAATTGCGTTTGCCGTTCCTTTTGGAATATCTCCTTTGTGGTTGGGAACAATGACGATTCCATTTTGACTCTTATGTTTATATTTGAAGTGAGAACCTCTTGCACCGTCATAATACCATCCAGCTTCTTTAAGTAGCCTATCCATTTCTTTGAACGTCATTCTATCACCACCATATATATTATATCACATTGCACGTATTTTGTCAACACGTATTAAAAACTAAGTCGCTTATCTAATGTGTCACGGTGACACATTGACATCTTTCATATACTCGTCGATCGTTTCAGCGACTTTCAGCTTTTCACGATATGTAAGGTGCGTGTATATATCGCTAGTGACAGCTATGCTGCTGTGACCGAGCCAGACCGACACGGACTTTAGCTCAATGCCGTGCTGAACCAACAGTGACGCACAGGTATGACGAAGATCGTGGAAACGGCAGCGGAAATTCATTTCTGCCATTATCCTGCCGAAACCAACAGACAGATCGTCGGGCTTGACGATCAGCCCCATATCGTCAACGCATATGTATTTAAGATATTCTCGTGAATACTTGTCACGATGAGCCGTGTAATTATCGCACTGCCTGCGCCTAAGTTCCTTGAGGTATCTGAGCACGCCTGAGGGGAGAGGCAAGGTTCTGCGGCTTGCTCTGGTTTTTGGAACGTCTGAAAACACCAAAGTTATCTTGTGATCTTTAATGCATTTGACTACAGTATGCTGTATGCACATAGTCTGCGTTTCAAAGTTTATGTCTGACCAACGCAGTCCCAGAACCTCGCTGCGTCTGAGTCCCATAGTTCCTGCTAGAAACACAGGCGTGTAGAGGTCAGTATTTTTGACCTTGTTAAGAATTATCTCAAATTGATCTGTACTTATGAAATTTCCACAGTAACGGTCAGTGCAGGGAAGCTCCGCAAGCAAGGCTGCATTGTGGTCTGTCAATCCGTTCTTTACGGCAAATTTCAGCGCCATCTTGATGTTTGAATGATGTTTCCTTATGGTTGAGCCTGATAAGCCTGATTGAAGCTTTGTGAAATAATATTCTTCAAGCACTGCTGGCGTGAGCTGAGAAAGCATTGTACCCTTACTGCGAAAATACGGCACAAGGTGATGATTGATCTGGGTGCAGTAAGCTTCATATGTGTTGGCTTTTACAGATATTTTTTTGTTGTGCAGCCACGTTTCAAGCAGATCGGCGAACGGAGTGTCACTAGCTTTTTTAGCCGACAACTTGTCCTTAAGCTGTTGGTTTTCTTCTGCAAGCTGTATTACAAGTTTTTCAAGTTTTGTTTTTTCGTCAATTAGTTCTTCGATAGTCATAATGATCCCCTTTTTTTGATATAATAAATTAATTATATTACAAAAACAGGCATTTTGACAGCTTGAATTGATATCTGTCTGAAAGAAAAAAGCGAATTTCACATAAAAAAACAAATACTCATCAATAACTTTGATAATAACTAAGTATATAAACCAAAATCAATTATTTGATTTCAGACAGATAATCAAGAATGGGTCAGTTATAGACAGTTCATTTTACCCACTACCCCTTTTTAAGAAAAAAATCTCCGAAAGCCGTATTTTTTTCTTAAAACCTATTGACAAACCCGATTTTTTGTTATACAATGAACTTGTGTTTTTAATGGGTGTGTTCATTGTAAAGCAATGAATGCTCTGCCTCCTGCTCGAGCGGCGGGAGGCTTTTTTTATTCTGCTGTGATGAACATATATGCAGACAGTATATGTGTTGTCTGTAAAATCACCTGCACGAGTTCTGATTTTCTTCTTACGAATGAATTTGCCTTTTACAAGCTTTTCTATCGTCCTGAGAACGTCCTGACGGCTCATGCCTAGAAGCTGAGATAGATCATTATAGCTTTGAAAAAAGCTCTTGTGCGAGCTGTCAGCCAGCTTACAGCACATTGCGTACACTCTGAATTCATTCCCGTTCAATCTGCTTATGAGCTTTTTATCCATGGTGAAATATTTAGAAGCTGTAGATACGGCTTCAATAGTGTATGTATATGTGCCAAGTTTTCCAGGAGCATTTGTTTGGCGCTTCTGGGACTTGATAAATCCACTCTTGAGCAGCGAACTTGCCGCACGTTTAACAGTGGATACCGAAAAGCCGCATAGTGACACAAGAGTTGTCTGCTTGACTGTGATCTCATAGCCAAGCAGATTTCTTTTTGTATTCTTGTGGATAAGACTATAGAATACACAGGCAAGCTTCAAGTCTGCTGCCTGTGTAAAACGTGTAACAAAGCTGTTAGGTATTCGCATTTTTCAATTCCTCATTATTAATGTATTGTTCCAGTGCCGCCCATTCATCGGCAACAAAATTGCTGCGTATATCAGGACGTTTCTGTATTTTCTTTATGTAGCCCCTTGCAGCGGCATAGTTCTGATCTGAAAGAAATCCTCCAAGCTCGCTGCCTACAAGTCCGTTGATCTTATATAGCAGGGCGGTGATATCGACATACGGACCATCGTCCGGGTATTCTCCTGGGAAATAGAGCTCGTCCTGATCGGTGTAATCATCTTCTTCGTCTGAGCCGCTTGTTCCATATGCCTCTGCAAAGATCTTTCGTGCCTCGTTTGCACGAAACTCATTGAGCTTTTGTACCTGTTGCTGATATTCTATGACTTGCCGTTGAGCCGCACCGGCATTTTTCTCAAGTTCAAGTGCAGCCTTATACATACTTTCGGACACAGTGCTGCCGTCTGACTTTATTTGGTCTATCTTGCCTAGCTGCATATAGTAGTCATTCATAGCACGTTCAGCAGTCTTTTTGAGGCTGTCTAATCTGTATTGATAACCTATTACGCCCAGACTGTCCCAAAGCTCGTCATATGGATACATTGCTGCGGAAAGGTCAATGTTGCGTGATTTTATCGGCAGTTCGTCTATAGGTATGCGTGGCATTTTGTTAGTTAGCAGATGATATGGTGTAATATTGGTCTTTATTGGTTCACATCGCATTTTTTTGACAATAGCAGTGCCGAACGGCAGCTTTGAGAGCTGTGTTGTATCGAGCAGCGCCTTGCTGTCAACTCGTTCACCTTGGTGATCTAAAAATCCATACAGGCTTCCGCTGAAGGTCAAATAGTTTACTGTTTCATTTCCTATCATTTCAGAAAACGCTTTGTTTGTATTACCATTAAGAGATAATATGTATATCTGAATGTTACAGCCGCCTTTTATGCCATCTTCTTCTTTTTCATATTTCTTAAGCTGTCCGTAGTCCTGAAGAAATAGATTGAAAAGAATGTTAGCACCGGGTGAGGCATTCATTTTACTGCTGAGATCAGGCAGCTTAGTCATTTGTCCGAACTCGTCATACATATACTCTATTTTCCTTGGCAGCTTTCCGTCCGGATACTTTCTTGCCTGTTTTGCGAGGTACAAAAATGACTGATCTGCGAACATCGAGGCGATAACGTATCGTGATTTTTCCTCATATGGAACGAGCATATATATTATGCAAGGCTGATCTTCATTGATAAGGTCAGCAAAGTTTATTTCATTTTTAGATGTCAGCTTTTGAACACCCATATCCGTCATGAATATCTCAAGGTCTGCGGAGAGAACAGTGTATATTGAAGAACGTGTATCACCCTGGGAGAACTTTGACGTTGAATAGGATGTTCTTGCAAGACAGCCCACAGGCAGCGCATTGAACAGTTCATCAAGTGCGTTGACTTCTTTTTTGTTACCGCTTTCGTCCTCGATAACAGTATTGTAAATTCCAAATTCAGTAAAGAATGTTGTGATACTGAACATATTAACGCAGGACATATCATTTTTCTCATAGCCTTTATCTAAGAAATAGTATATGAGGGCACTGAGCAGCGACCTTGCGGAGTCTGTCCATATAGCCTCGCTCTGGGTATCGTCTGTAAGGCAGTGAGCGAATGAGCTGACGAGCTTTGAAGTCTGCGACAAGTCATTGTTGCCGTGTTTAGCTGTGAGGTACTCGTCAATAATAAGCTGAAGAGGGTTCCAACAGTCCGAACGGTCAGTATCGATAAGGTTAAGAGTAACTATCTTGTAGCCGTTTCTGGCAAATTCCTTATAGGTCAGTTCAAGCAGCTCGCCTTTCATATCATTAACGATAACAGAGGGCTTTTCTTTTGCATTCGCCATAAGCCTCAGGCTTGGCAGCACATAGCATTCACCCTTGCCGGAACGTGGTGCACCTACGGTCATTGTGTTGTATGTGCCCGGTTCGATGTAGTAGACGCCGTTGCTTTCTCCTATGAGCATTCCTGCCTTTTCGGCTGAAGTGATGTTATCCATAGGCACTGCCAGAAAATGATCTAACAGTTCGTTGTCCTCCATAAACTTGTTGTCACCCTTAACGTTCTTGCTGTCATTTTTCATTCGGTAGAGTGTATGCAGCTTTACCGTTATTCCCAGACCAACTATAAGAGAAAGAATCAACTCAAAAATGAACATCATAAATCCGGGTGGAACAATGATATTCCACGGCATAAAGTGCGTTTTTGAATAATCTGCACTGCCATTGACGGTGCTTATACTTCTCAATGACTTTATAACATAGATGAAAATGCTGTTAAAGATCACATATAGTATCGATGTAGCTATTGCAAATTGTTTTATTCTGACATTTCGGCGGTCTTTGTCTTTTTCAATAGGTGTTTTATTCACCGCATTTAAAATACGCATAGCAAAATCATAGATCCAGCCAAATACAAAAAGAATTTTTGCGATGATAAGATTTTTTATGTGCTTAAGTTTTTCAAGATCCATATTAGTTCCCCTTTATATGCTATGATATTGTTCTTTTGCTTTCTCCATTTCCTGCTCGATCTCAAATTCTCTCATAAGACGTGAGGTTTTTGCTTCCTCAGATTTAAGGGCGTTGCGCAGCATACTTGATGATTTATGAAGAAGTGTCCTCTGCGCCTGCATACAGCCTGCAAGTCTGAACTCAAATGGTATATCCGCTTTTTTACCGCTTATTATCTTTTTAGCAATGTCATTGCCTGAGCGTGCTGACTTTCTCAGCCATTGAAATGCAGCTTTGTTCTGACCGTCACGGAGCAGCATTAATCCATATGCGAGCTGACCGCTGTCATTGCCGTTTAAAGCACATCTGCGAAAGCAATCCTCAGCCATTTTGTGCTTGTTTTCAGACAGATACACTTTGCCAAGTATATACTGGGCATTTGGATTGTTGTATTCAAACGCAGAACGCTTAAGGTATTCTTTAGCTTTTGTATTATTGAATGAGCTATAATATTTGCCCAGAGTGTATATCGCAGGCTCAAAGTCCTTATCGGCGGCTGATGAAAGATAGCGTATCCCTTTTGAAACTTCTGTTGTTTTTTTGCTGTCAAGAAGAATTTTTCCTGCAGCATACATTCCAGGTATGCTATCTTTGTCAGCGGCATTCGTGAAATACTGCAATGCTTTTCGTCTGTTATTTTCAGACAGATACAGCTTGCCAAGGCGATAAGCTGCTATACCCATAGTATCGTCTTTGTGATTGGCAGCTTGAATAAGATATTTCTCAGCCTGTGTATTATCGTTAAATTGCTCTTGATACAGCTTTCCGAGAGCATAGGCGGCGAAATAGTTGTCTTTTGCCGCAGATCGTTGAAGGTACGCAGCAGCATCTGTGAATTTTTCTTGAGCTAAATACAGCTTGCCAAGGCGATAAGCTGCTATACCCATAGTATCGTCTTTGTGATCGGCAGCTTGAATAAGGTATTTCTCAGCCTGTGTATTATCGTTAAATTGCTCTTGATACAGTTTTCCGAGAGTGTATGCTGCATAGTAATTATCTTTTGCTGCTGAACGTTCTAAGTATGATGCCGCCTTGTCGTATCTCTCTTGTGAAAGATACAGCTTACCAAGACTATATTCACACAATCCTGCTTTATCTTGTGCGTTCTCAGCACCCTTTAGCAGAACTTTTTCAGCCTTTTGTAGATCAATTTTGTTGTCGCTCTGATAGAGCTTACCGAGCATATATTGTGCTTTATAGTTATTGGAGTCTGCCGAGAGCAGCAGATATTTTTCAGCACATTCAAGGTCTATATCCGTTCCTTTGCCATTCAGATACATCATACCTATCTTGTAGCTGATATTATCGTCATGGTTTTTCGTGAATACTTTCTCTAAACCTTTTAAAGCTTCAGCGTAAAAATTATGCGCACATGATAGGTCTTTTTCTACTCCTTGTCCCAGTTCATAAGCTTGTCCTACGGCATAACTTGCGAACGGCATTCCGCCTTTGCTGCTTAGTGAGCGCATATAATAGTCAAATGCTTTGGCATAGTCTGTTTCAACACCAGAGCCGTATTTGTATATGTTTCCGAGAGCAAAATAAGCATATTTATTTTCAGACAGCTTATAATGCTCTATAGCTGAGCTATAGTCTTGAGTAACGCCAAGCCCATATTCGTACATTTTACCTATACGATAGTTGAGATAGGATTTTGTCCAATTATCACGTTTGTCATCACTCATGCTTACTATGGACAGCAGCTTGTGAAAATCTTCAAAGGCTTTGCTGTAATATTGCTGACTTAATGTATCGCCGTCATTGGATTTTAGCATTTGGCTGTCATAAAGCTTGCCTATGTCATATGTTGCGATAATATTTCCACTTTTGCTTTCTATTGAGAGTATTTCAAAAGCTTTTTCGGGGTCTTTCTTTATGACTTCTGATTTGTTCTGTTCATTTCCGTACATATAGTCGAGGGCAAGCTTATAGTTCTTGCTCCAATCTATGCGTAGACGTTCCACTGCCTGATCGCTTTTATCATTTTCAGACAGATACGCTTCAGGCTCTTGCGGAAAAATATCCGAGTTGTAGTCAGGAGCATTTGGTTCATACAACTCATCATAATTTCTTGAAGATAGGTACATTTCCAAATCATCAGGGATATCAGAGTTTTCTAAAGAGTCATAAGGCATAGCATCCTCAAAATCATCTTTTTTATTTTCAGACAGATACACTTTTGATTTCTGCGAGGAAATACCGTTGTTGTAGTCAGAATCATTTTTCTCAGAAAAGCCTTCGCTTTCTTTTTCAGACAGATACGTTTTCGGCTCTGGGATGTTGTTGTCGATCTGTATGTTCTTGTCCTTTGTCATATAGTATTCTCGGCAGATGTTCAGAAACGAATTGCCGACTCGTGAATAAAATCCGTCTTTGCCGTCTCCGTTTTTGCCATTAAGCTCGTTTTCTTTATAATTTGCCCACCTTGAATTTTGTCCGTACCTTTTGCGAAACAACGTTGCTTGTATTTCGTCAAGCTTATGGAGATATGTGTCGAACATAATACTCAATGTGGTATTTTCAGATATTACAGACCGTATGCAGCTTTGAATTTCGTTTTTTATGGGTTTACTTTGTTTTGCATACCGCCACTGATTGCCGCTGTTTTTTAGGTCATCAGGAAGCTTGTCGATAAGTGCATTTATTTTTTGAATACTTCCTGCAAATTCACTTTTGATGCTCGGAGCAAGTACATCTCTTTGAAATCTTGTAAGCTCTTGTGCTGCTATGCTCTTGTCAATGCAGTGTGTCATTACTCTTTTTAGTTCGTCTAATGCTGCCTGCTCAAAATCGTCCTGACCTCTGTTCTTGTATGTAATGCGTCTGTCTTCAAGCCGGTGATATTCCACAAGCTGATAGTGTATGTGTACGTTGCCTGTGTTTACATGGATCGCACCTACCCAGTAACAGTTGCTTGCATCAAGCTTTTGTGTCTTATCTATCATAGCGTTAATGCCTTTTCGTGCAGCATCCACAAGTGCTTGTCTGTCTAGCTGATTCCCTACAATGAAACCATTTTCTCGCAGATATGCATTATCAAATGATATAACACCTGCATACTTAGGGCAGCCCTCTGAACGGCTTGCTCGTTCCTGCTGCCGTATCTTATCCAGATCAGCGGCGGTCAAATTATCTTTAGTGCTTGTAAACGCTCCATAGGATCGTTCTTTTTTTATATCCTTCGCCTGACTCTTTTCGTTTGGTATGAACTCCGAATATACATATTCCATTTCATCAGCGTGCTTGCTGGGCTCGAACGCCTCTGGACGCAGCATATAACTGAGAAAGTCAAACAGCACAGTGCCGCCGTCACCGCTTATACGCCAGCTGTACACGAATTTGCATTTATGAAATATATTTGGGGTCATTCAGTGTCATTCTCCTCATTGCCTTGATCCTGCAGTGCCGAAACACCTTTGTCGAGTGATCGCCGGTGCACAAGTTGCTGATAATTTTCAGCAGACTTATTAAGCACATCGTGGGGCTTGCTGTCTGTCAGTCGCTTGTCTGCCGATTGATATTCCTGCACCTCGTAAAAATGCAGGAGTGTGTTGATTCCGTCACGCTCCTGATATATCATACTCTCGCTTTCTCGTGCGATCATCAGCAGCTTATCTACACTTGCTGCGATCTCTCTCAGCTGTGTATCATCGGCGGTTTTATCGTGGTCACTATTGTATGCGTCATTTATCAATGCCGTCACGCAGCCGCTCGTTGTTGTAATTCCTCGCAAGCGTTGTATCTCTTGCAGTTTTTGAAAATTTTCCTCTGTAAGTGTAATTAATTTTTTTACAGGCATTTTTATCAGTCCTTTTCTGATTTTGAATTTAATTTCTATTACTCTAAGTTAAAATCGGTTGCTCAAGAGCATAAAGGCGTGACCCCCACGCCGTTTGTAAACCTCGGTAAAACCGAGGTTTAAAGTGTGCTGCCATGACCCCCATGCAACTTATAAGTATATCTTTTTGATATACGTTTTTTGGTAGACATTTCAATTATATATCCTTTTTATATCCGCTTTTTTGGTCGATATATCTTTTGGATATATTAAATATCCCTTATTATGTAAAAATATATCCAAAGTATATACTTTTATCGCTGCAATAATCTGTATATATTTCTATTGTGTAAACAAAACCGCCCTATTTATGAATTATCTTTGTCTGAAATTTCGAGTACCCTGAGAATTTCCTCATTTGTAATTGAGTTTTCTGTTGAATTTTTAAGCGTTTCTGTAAGCAGATTATCAATTTTTTCTGTTGTTTTCATCATTTTTTGTGCTGCAATATACACATTATTTATCGTTGTTTTTGCTCCCTCAGATAAGCGTTCAAGCTCGCTGTTTACAAGCGAGCGAACGATAGCAGGAAGTATGTTTATAACAAAATCGTCATTGCATTTGACATAGTCAGAAATGATTTTATTATAAAGGGTGTTTTGCGAAACACCCTCTTGTTTGGCTATTTTGTCTATCTCGCTTATGACCTGTGGAGAGATATTTCTTATTTTTATATCCATTTTTAATTATTCCCCTCGTAAATTCTGTTGTAATAATCATCTTCATCACCATATTTTTTTACTATCTCTTTGCTGTTTGTTTTGCAAACAGCAGGCAGTATTTTCTGAATAGTAAAAAGGAAAAAGCCCTGCTCAGGTGTATCCTTATTCAGCTCGAACAATATCGGCTTTCTGCCCTCACGTTTAATACAGACAGCCGTATAACTTTTATCTGCAAAATGTATTTCTTCTATTTCACTATATGCAAAGGTGTGTGTGCTTTTTTTGTCTTTATAGTAAGCAAGCTGCAGTTCATTTTCTGTAGCTTTTATGTGCAAAAGATGCTTAGGATACCGCACAAAAATCTTGCCTGTTATCATTGCGATAAACACAAAAAGTGCTGTCAGAAAATAAAAAATCAGTTCTGCTTTTGCAAAAAATGCAGATAAAAAATACATTGTCAATGCACAAAAAGATGATATCATCACGGCATATTTAAGCTTCGTTAGCTGCTTTTTTAACACCTGAAATTCTTCATCTAATGAACTGTTTTCTTCTCGTACCGGGTATTCAAAAAGAATATTCTCCAACGTTTTCACCTCACTTGTTCTGTGACGAAATGGTTATATCACTGCTGCATATCTTCACTGATTTGTCCGTAAAGGTTCTCAATTCTCCCCTTACAACTACTACACAGCCTTTGTGCAAATGATTTTTTGCAAAGGAGATCGTGCTTGCCTCGTTGGCATATACAGTGAAAACATCATTAAATCCTTGCTCTCCTTTTTTGACTTTTCTCGGTACGGCTATAAGAAATTCTATTGCATAGTCATTGATGATTTTTACTTCTGAAACTAAGAATCCTATGATTCTTATTTTATTTGACGAGTTGTTAAATAGCATTTTTATTACCTCTTTTCTATTCCTTGACGGTCACCATACAGCTTGCCTGCAAGCCCTTATCTTCTGTTACTGCGGATATGATAGCTTTGCCTTTTGCAACTGCTGTGACCCTTCCATTGCTGTCAACTGTTGCTATGTCCGAACGGTTGCTTTCCCATTTTACGTTTTTATTTACGGCGTTATCGGGTTTGACTTCTGCACGAAGCTGAGTGTGTTCGCCTATCTTAATCTGAACGTCATTGTACTCAAATTCTGTTGTGAGTTTTATGGAATATACCCTTGCCTGTGTTGTGGTGGTTTCAGCTTGTGCAGGCTCATTATGTGTTGCTGCTGTGGTTTGCGGTGGTGCACATGCAGGCTCATTATGTGTCGTGCCGGTGGTCTGCGGCGGCGCATATGCAGGCTCATTGTAATCCTTTGTTTCGGCAGGCTGCGTGTTCATTTCTGCTGTTGCAGGCTGTCGTTTCTCCGTGGTAGTCCTGCTCGTTTGAGATGCTTCGGCAGCCTTTTCACTCAGATCATGTGTGGTTGGTGCTGTAGCTTGTGTTGTCACTGCTACAGCTTGTTGGCTCGTGATTTTAGATGTTTCAGAGTTGTATAAACCGCTTGTTGTGTTTGCATTTGAGCTTTCCTCAGAGTACCCCGGAACTATTTTCACGGCGTGGGTCTGCATATCTTTTCTGTCTATAGTTACTCTAAGTGTGATAGTTTTCCCTTTTTCGGTGTGCGCCGGTATCTTCTCACCAAACTCGTCATATGCGTCATCATATTTTGTGTCAGGCATAGAAGTTTTAATAACCACACGCATTATTTTGAAATTCGACGGCGGATTTTTTACTGTGATTTTTCTTGAATAATCGTCATACTTATTGCCTGCTGTGAACTTATGATCTGTAAGGTCGTCGTCAAAATTTACAGCCGTAACCTCAGGATATGTAGCTCCAGTGTCAGACCCTGAAATGCGGCACTTTATGACAAATTCGCATACATTGTCGTAATACGCTGCGTCTGTCACCTTGATATTATAGCCGTTAAGTGACATTGTTTTGTTATAGCCGTTGCTTTTGCTTTTGTATGTAAGTGAGGTTATCCAACTGTTGGATGTGAGAAACAAAACAGCCAGAACAGCAGTAACAATAGTGAATATCATATATATTTTACTGCTCGCTTTTGGACTTACTACTTTCATCTTGTCGCCTCCGTTCCAGCTGCCTGAAGAAGTTCTTTTATAAGATTATCAACCATTTGAATGATCACAGTGTCGATATATTGGCTTATGTGCTGTTCGATTTTTAGGTAAGAATATGTTTCTGCAAGAAAGCATTTTCTGAAATAATCAGCGTCCATTTTTCTCAGCATAAGACCGTATTCCTGCTTAGTGTGCTCATTATAATAATGAGAAAAGCAGTTGTGTATGATCTCGATCCTGTCCTGAGCATTGCCCATATACAATAGCTGTCTTGCTCCGACTATTCTTCTGCAATGGAGCTTATCTCTGTCCGAGTCCAACGACAAAAGCATTTGTCCCGGTTCAAATGCTGTGCTTTCTCTGAGCTCTGCATATGAAAAACGAGGAAAGGCTTGATGAAGAATTTCAATGCTTTCCGGCGATTGTTTGAGTATCATTTTGTACTGGACAAGTGAGAAAATAACCTTGATCGAGCCGGCTGCCGCAAGATTTCCGTCTGGGATAAAGTCAAGTATCGACTGCGTTGCGAACCATAGCCCTGCAAAATATTTTCGTGTACGGCGACATAGTTTTTCTATAAACTCCGTTACCTGAGGGTATTTTACGGAAATGAAACGGTGTGCTTCATCAATAAGGCACACAACGTTTCGCATGTCCCATGGATTGATAACGTTTTGATTATATCCTATGTTTTTGCATATGGTAGCCCACATTATAGTGAGTATGTTGAACAACTGTGCGTTATAAACATTGTCAGCCATTTCACTGATGCTCTTAACATCGAAGATGATAAGATCGTTGCTTTTTACATCAATGTTCGTTACTCCGTCAAACATACCGGCGTATGCACCCTTGCCGCAAAGCTGCTTTATGTATACTTGTATATTACAGTATGCGTCATATTTTCTTTTAGGCAGTGAATCCGTTTGTGACAGCTTTTCAGTGACTTTGTTGTTCACATCGGTAAAGCAGGGAAACTTATCAGGCTCAAAAAGTGTTATATCTGTTTCGGGGAAAATGCCCTTGTCAGATAGACATTCTGTCACAAGATCCATGAAGATTTCCATAGTATACATATCTATTTCAGGTATATACATAGACATAAAAGTGCGTATTCGTGACATCTCTGTGGCAAAATTCTCTCTTGCCTCGTCCTCAGGTGAGATTTCATCATCAACTCTTGCATCGACTACCTTGCATATTTGAAGGGGATTTATTTTTGAGCTGCTGTTGATTTTTATTGTCTGTCCGCCGTAAACTTTAGCCATAGGCTGATATTCACTTTCGATATCGAGTACCATTACTTTATTGCCCAAAAGCAGCTGATCCTCAAGCATTGATTTGAAAGTAACTGATTTTCCGCCGCCCTTCAGACCAAACGCAAGCAGATCGAATGAGTTACGGGTCTTTGTCCTTTTAAACGTGTTTAGAATATTCAAACCGCCTGTTTCCGTGAATCCAAAGAAAAGTCCTGTATCATCGATATGTGACTGATAATAGAAAGGAAACTGCCTTGACAGTGTATCAAAAACAGGAAACGGTGTCTGAATAGTGTTGCTTTTATCATCGATAACAGAAAGAAACTCATGCTGTGTGGTATTTGTCGGTATATACGCAGACAGACCACTGAGCTGCAGCTCATGGATTAGCTCTTTTGAACGCTTGCTCAAGGAGCTAAGTGAGGCGTCTTTCAGAATGTACCTGAGCGTAACATAATATATCTGCTCATTGCCGTTTTTTATGTTCTGATAAATGATCTCAAGCTTTTGATACTCGGTATTTGTATCTATCTTATCGGCAGCGTCTTGAATAATTCCTCCTCGTGACTCTAACTCGCGCAAGGATGCACTTATCTCATCTATGACTTTATCCTTTTCAGATATGCTTATATCCCATACTATGGTATCATCAGATAGTATTACCATTTGAGCCAGCTTGAGGTCATCGATTTCCGCTGCATAATCATAAACAACTATCGTCTGTGCATATACATCATTTACTTTGTAGTAATTAGGTCGAAAAGTTATCTTCTCAGGTAAAATAATCTCATTCAGGCTGCCTTTTTCAGATAGCTGCTGATTTTCTGTATTCAGACAGATAAGCTTGTTAAGCGTGACGATTATTTCATCATCGGAACACCACGATACGTCTATATCTCGCATATGGCTGATAAAACGTTGTGCACCGTTATAGATTTTCTTCTCGTCATCGGAGTATATGAAAAGATACGCCATCCTGTCAAAATGGCTGCTCTCAAAGCTGTCAAACAGCTCGTACTGTTCGTTGAGCAGATATTCGGAATATCTGTTTATGCTTTGCTGACTTTTGTATTTTATAAAAGCTTTTTGGTTAGCAAGATATGGCGTTTTTGATGTGAAAACATACTTGTGACCTGTGCCTATGGATAATGTTGCTTTCGCAAAATTATTGAAAACAGTGTTGCGGTCATAGTCATTAAGGTCAAATATATCCATTCCCGATACTGCAAGCACGCCCATTTTGAGCGGCTTGCCTTTTACTTTCAGCTCGACTATTCCGTTATGTATGCTTTCAAATGACAGACGTGACATTATGCTTGACGGATCATCTTTCAGCTTTTCGGTCTTTTTTTCTCTCGCAAAGCCTTTGAAAGTTTCGGTTTTACTTTTCAATGTCGATGATTTCTTTTTCATTCTTTTGTTCTCCTTCCTTGGTGCTTATGCAGAGTTTTATTTGTCATTAGGAAACTGAGCCACTCAAGCCATGCTTCAGCAAAGCTTTTGCATGGATCAGAGGGGCTTTTTCCGCTCATTATGAGAAATATCACACTACAGAATATGATAAATGGAATGCCTAGTTTGGGACTTACCATGATATTGGCTAACTGTGATGACACCATTAGTGTTACTATCAATCCGACTATTTTTGTAAGGTTGATATGGCGGAAGATACGCTGTTCCGCTTTTGTCTTTTTAGGTACTACTCCCATATGTTACTTGCCTCCCTTGTCCTTAAATCCATTTCCTTTTGATGTGTCGGATTTGCTGTTATTATTGTTTGTTGCAGCTTTTGAAACGTCAAAGCCACTGCCACGGGCAGGCTGAGATGTGCCGTTATTATTGCTGTTATTGCTGCTGTTTCCACTGTTGTTATCGGCTCTTGCGTCAGTTCCATTTGTGCCGTCTTTGCCTGCTGCGCCTTGCGCACCTCTGTCGCCTTTAGCTCCATTCATGCCGTTAGTGCCATTTAAGCCGTCCTTTCCGTCAGCACCCTTTGAAGCGCTGCCTGCGCCGCCTGATGAAAAGCCCTCTCCTACAGACTCTTTTACGTTATTGGCAATGTTGTCTTTTGCATTTGAGAATGTATCTTTTATTGAGCCTGGATTTGTTGCTGCATAAGCTGCCTTTGCTCCTGCGTCAGTGTGTCCGAAAGCACCTCCGACCGCTCCTGCAACAGTACCTGCCGACGCACCGCCTATGGCTTTTCCTATCTTTCCGGGTACAGTTGAGCCTCCTTGTACGCCACCGTAAATTCCTCCTGCAAAGCCTTTGGCTGCACCAACAGCACTGCTTGCGGTATGCTTTGCAACACTTCCAGCACCGTGGATAACTGTGCTGCCTGCACGAGCAAGTCCCATTGTGGCATAACTGCCCATTTGCATTGATTGATTTATTGCCATCATTGTGGCTGCACCTGATTTAACTCCTGCGTCAATGCCAAACAGCTTTGTCAACACCTCTGGACCGTCTATAACAAACTTTGCGCCTGCTATTATAACTATGAGCATTACCGCAAAATTGCTGCCGTATTCCGAACCTTTTATGCCCCATATAACGGCTATGTATATTCTTAAAAGAATTACAACTATCATAAGAATTATGTTTGAAAGCAGCATATTCTGGATAGCTTTTTTAGCTCTGCCTGAGCCGTTAAGGTCTGTTGCTATGATAAAGGGTGTAATGAGCTGTGCAAACATTATTTCAAATAGCGTAGTTGCTATTTTTATTCCGCTGAAAATAAGGCAGATAGCCACTGCAAGCATAAGCACAAAGGTTGACCAGAAGTCGATATGATAATAATATAAACAGTCAACCGTGTAGCCGCTGGTTATATTTCTGCGTATGATCTGCTCTACCGAATTAAGATCATCATAATCTTCCTCGTCAAAAAGAGGAAAAGATTGATATTCTGCATTTACTGGTTCTGCATCTTTGGCGGTATTTGTATTTGCCGCTATGTTAAGCTCCCTTATAACATCATCTTTGATAATGTCAAGTGCTTCCTCAACAGTATGTGCGTTTGCTCCTACCTCCTGCGTTTTGCCTGCGGCAGCTACAGCAGGGTGGTTTGCTATAAGGTCACGAAGATATGTATTATAGTTAATGACATTTGTTATCCTGCTGCCGTCTGGATAATGCAGATCTCCAAGTGTAGCACCATAAGGACAAGCGTCACCAATAGAAGCTGACAAAAATGTTTCATAATCTTTTTCAGACAGAACGCTTCCGTATATTGAGCCTGATGTGCTGTATACAGAACAGTAAACCTGCATATTTGCGCCATAATCAGCGCTTAGTATAAGCTCGCCATTTGCATTTTTTAGAATATTATATTCATTTTCAAGTCCTAAAAGGGACATCATATTCTCTGTGGTTAGACTATTGTACTTTTTCTGCTTAGGATATACGTCATGTATATCTGTAAGATAACGGGTAGTCCAAGGCTTGCTATCGTCAGGCTCAATTCCACCTGTTATCTGAATGTCCTTTACATTTCCTGAACTGCCCACAGTATCGAGGTAAGTCATCATCTTCTTATTATCAACGCTGTTTTCAACGTCATATATTCCCGACGCCAGAAGATCCTTGCCCAATGTTCCGACAGTGACTGTGCCGTCTTTGTCGACCGTTGTCTGTTCAGATTGATCATTGATCTTTATGTTCTGCGCTGTTGTTATACCCTTGCTGCGAAGTGAGTTGCAAGAAGATATGAACGCCGGAAATGCTACAAGCAGTATAGTTGAGACCAAAATACTCATCAAAAAATCAGACACTTTGATCTTATTTCTGAATATCACGAGAGCACACGCTCCAAAAACGAGTGCAAGGCTCATAATAGACAGAATAATCGTTTGCATTTGACTTAGGCTAAACTCATCTGATAGGTAGTCGAAGAAATTGAGTTTGAGTAATGTTTTGACAGCCTTATCAAAGTAATCTATCACATCACAAAGAAAACTCAGTATGTTAAATTCTATATTTATCAACAGATCACGAAAATGGTTCTTTATTGTTACCATTTTCAAAATCTCTGAGGAACACCCTGTATATCCCAGTTCTGCTGCACAAGCCTGTATACTGCCGCAGCCGCTCATAACAATGGCGGTGATGAATATAAGCTGATACCATACCTTTTTGCTTTTCATGTACTTCAAAATAATACTCCTTTCTGTCTATCTGTGTATGCCCGTAAGAACGCTAGGGATAACGCTTTTACGGACACACACAAATATGTGTCCGTGCAGATCAAGCTACATATATTGAGTCAAGGAAAGCGTCACCGAAAACCAGCAGGGCAGCAGCCACGCCAATAGCGATAAGCC
Source organism: Ruminococcus bicirculans (ex Wegman et al. 2014) (assembly GCF_000723465.1). GTDB lineage: Bacteria > Bacillota > Clostridia > Oscillospirales > Ruminococcaceae > Hominimerdicola > Hominimerdicola aceti. The sequence goes on along the minus strand of NZ_HF545616.1, from coordinate 1,869,211 downwards.
AGCCCTTGACTGAGGATATGCCGTTTTTGCCGCTTGCACCGAGGCATATAACAACGCCGACAAGACACAGTCCAAGCAGTGCTTTGGCTGCAATGGAAAGCCCATTTTTGTTTTTGGTGATCCAGGTGGCGACCGAAGCCCATACACCTGAGGTTGCGTCTGTTTCAACATCGGCAAAGGCTGCAATGGCTGATGACAGACAAGCTGTCATAATTCCGAATATACGAGCACTAAGCTTTATGCTCTTTTCTTTGATTTTTTCTTTCAGTTTCATAATTCATTCCTCCGTTTTTGTTTTATCTGTTTGTTTTGAATGTGCTGACACCACAGCCTTGAGTGTATCGTTCCAGTCTTTGCCGTAAGGCGGTATGCTCACTTTTACAGTGTAATTTGCAGAATAGTCAGACATTAGCTTTTCTGTTGCTTGACGTCCTCTTTCATCATTATCAAGACAAAAGACTATCTGTTTGATCCGAGGATCATCAGATAGTCTTTGTTTAAGTGCTATATCAGAGCAGCCTGATAGTGATACTCTGTTTATTCCAAGCCAACAATCAGAACGATACATTTCAGACATTCCAACTGCTGTACACTGTTTTTTCATTGAAAGCTGCATTAAAGCTCCGTGAGATAAAAGGTCTATGGGTGCTTCAAACACATAAAGCTTTGTAGGGTCATAACCATACGCATTTGGTTTAGCAGGGATATAAAAGCTGTACTCTTTCATACTTCCCTCAATGTTCTGAGGATAGTATTTGTTGTATGTGTTTGTGATCTTTGCTTCTGCAAACTTCATTGAGCCAAACTTATCGTAGCCGCAGAAAATAGCTCGCTTTTTAACATCGAGGTATATGAGCTTATTGCTGACACAATAATTTATTATGTCAGCTGGAAGCTTTCTCGTTATGTTAAGATAAGCGAAAAGCTCTCGCCATTTGCCCTGCATGGGCGGCGGAGCTTTAAATTCTGCCTTTTTAGTTTTTTTCTGATAGTGCTGTTCGCTGATTACTGCTTTTCTCATTTCAGGAGAAGCTCGTATACTGGTGTTGCCTATTAGACGAGAAACAGCTTCTTTAAAATCGTATCCGTCAACTTTGCAGAGCCAGTCGATAGCACCTTTTCCAAACAGATCTCTTGAATACCAGTGCCAGGTATAGCGGTCTGGATTGATCTTAAGACTGTCATGCTCTATCCCTATATACCAACCGCCTGACGATTTAAAGCTGAAACCCTCGTGGCTTTCGAGAAATGTGACCATATCTGTTCGCCGTGCGGCTTCAAGCTCCTCTTTAGAGTACATGACAAAGCTTTTGCCTGATTCGTATCTTCTGTCTATCATATACCCTCACCTCCTCTCAATGTTTTATAATTTAAGAGCCTTTGGCTTAAGTTTTTCCAGTAAGGAATTATTCTTGCCTGTGTCAATTTTGTCACCGTTAAAAACATAGCTGCGAAACTGGTCGCTTTCTTTTTCAGACAGATTGTAGACCTTTGTATCTGACGCAGCGATGAGCTTGCCACCCTTTGATACTACATCACACCATTCTGATTTGTTTTTTGTGCCAATCAATGCCTGATATTTGTTATTATGGAATCTAAATTCCACAGCACTTTCAGGAGCATTATTTATACTCTGAGAATTTCCGCTGAGCTGTGCATTGACATATTCAAGACGTTTTGTCTTTTCGGCTAATTCTTGTCCATGTTCAAATGGTTTGAGCATATTTTGCTGAGCTTCTGAGAGATCCTTGTTTGCTTTTTCAAGCTGTTCTTCAAGAGAACATTGCTTCTGATTTATCTGTATTCCTGCAAGATTTTCAATTCTTCTGACATTTCCCACGCCATTATCTGTGGCAACGTCACATGAATAGGTGAGTTCTCCGTGGAGAACAGCGATACAAGGTTTATCAAGCTCAAAAAAAGTATTTGCTGACGGATTTCGTTCTATTGTGACTTTAAAGCCACGATACGTTCCAAGCTCTATAGGCTCACCTGTGGCAGTACATTTTGCCATTGCCACGGCAATTTGTTCTCCTGCATTTTCTCTCTTATCGTATCTGACGCCGCCTATTGTCATTTCAAACTCCTTGTTCAACGCCTGATTTTTTTGATATTTAGACATATCGTTCCTAGCTTTTTTGAGAAGTTCAGAGTATCGTGTTATCTGTTTCGGCAAAATCTTCTCTGCCAACTCCTGCATTTTGTAAATTGATTTTTTGTGTTCTGCTTCAAGGGTTTTCAGCATTGCAACATCATTGTCAAGCTGTATTTTCTCTTTTATCATAGGATTACCGCTTGCTATAGCCTGCATTTCGGAGTATGTAAGTACCATTTCGTCAACATCTTCTGAAACTCTAGCAGGGCTTTTTGAGGTCAAGATCTGATTTATGAATTTCGCCTTGTTTGTTATAATGCCCATCATGTATGCGTCAAAGGTTTCCTCTGTAAGATAGTGATATATTCCGACTTGCGAAAATCTGTTGCCTTGCCGTATTCCACGTCCGTCCTGCTGAGTGAGGTCAGAGGGCTTCCATGGTATGTCAAGGTGATGAATTGCGCAGATCCTATCCTGAATATTTGCGCCAGTTCCAAGCTTTGAAGTGCTTGCGATGATAAAACGTTTTTCGCCTTTGCGCAGACTTTTGAACATTTCATCCCTTGCCTTATCTGTTTTTGCATCGCCTGCAAAGCAGATTTCTTTTTCTGGTATTCCACGCTCCATAAGTGCCTGTTTTATAGCTTTATACACAGAGAAGTGTGTTTCGTCCTCGTTGATCGCTATATCACAGAAAACGATCTGTACGCCCTTTTCTGTCATGGTTTTTCTGTAATTCTTTTCAAGGTTATCGATAAGCTTCATCACTTTGCTGTCAGGCGCAGGATGAGCATCTTTGAAAATACATCTTGTGTCAAGACCGAGCAAGCGTGCTTCATGAGTTATTTTCAGCATATTGTCTTGCCGTGGGTCGACAGTACCGCTGTGTATCGTTTCAGAACGTGTGGCAAGCTCTTTCATGTATGCTTTTTGACGTTCGTCTGGCTTTGAGGTCACTACTATCGGCTTGCCTGTTTCAAGCTTTGGCACAGGAAGTTTCAGCATATCCGCTGTTTGAATATCAGCGAATTCCTTATACATCTGCATAAGCTCAGGTATGTTTACGAATTTGCTGAAACGATTCTTCATTTGAAAGCCGTTTCCTGCAGGCTTTATCTCTAATTGTGATACAACTTCACCAAATGTGCTTGCCCAATCGTCAAAGTTCTGCAATCCTGCTTTTTCGAGAAGATCTGGTCTGAGATAACGCTGCATAACGTAAAATTCCACCATGGAATTGCTTATAGGTGTACCTGTGGCAAAAAGTATATTGTTGCAGCCGTACTTATTGTTGAGATATTGCGTTTTCATCAGCATATCTTCTGACTTTTGTGCTGCTGTTGTTTGTACGCCTGCCACATTTGACATTTTTGTAGAAACAAAGCAGTTCTTATAGTTATGTGCTTCATCGCACACTAGAAAGTCAAAGCCAAGCTTTTCAAAACACAATGACGAGTCTTTTGGAGAAGAAAGCAGCTTTTCAAGCCTTTCCTCTATGTTTTTCTTCTGACGTTCAAGGGCTTTTACTGATGATTTATCCTTTCTCCCTGCTTCGGATATCGCACTCATGATATCGTGAAGTTCTTTTTGCATGAACTGCTCTTTGTACTCGTCTGACATAGGTATTCTTTCAAACTGAGTAAATGACATTATCACGGCGTCATAGTCACCAGTAACACATCTTGCAATAAAACGCTTTCTATTGGCTTTGGTAAAGTCTTCAGGTTTTGCCACAAGCAGTTTTGCATTTGGATATAGCCGCAGCCACTCACTCGCCATTTGCAGCGTAAGGTGCTTTGGTACAACTACACAGGCTTTGTTTATAAGACCAAGACGTTTCTTCTCCATTACAGTTGCAACCATTTCAAAGCTTTTTCCTGCACCAACTTCATGTGCAAATAGCGTGTTTCCACCAAGCTTTGCACGCATTATAGCATTTGATTGATGTTTCCTCAGCGTTATTGATGTGTTCATGCCTGGAAAGGTTTGATGTGAGCCGTCATACTCTCTGCCCCTTATGGAATTGAACAGATAGTTGTACTTTGCAACGTATTTTTCACGCCTGCCCATATCTTCCCACAGCCAATTTCTGAACGCTTCTTTCATTAGTCGAGCTTTCTCTTTTGCAAGCTGTGTTTCTTTAGTGTTTATCTCGTACCATACCTTATCGCCCTCCTCTCGTCTGTCACGAACTAAAATATCACGCTGATTAAGAAGATTTTCAAATATCTGATAGCTGTTCATTCTTGATGTTCCGAATGTTTCAGTGGCAGCAACTGAGCGGTCAGATGTTTTACCCTCTATTTTGTATTCTCCAAGCTTTGTTCTTGTGACAGGGTAGTAATATGTGTTTGCGTGTGCATACTCGTTTAAAAAATTGTTGTAATCTGCGACATCGATCCAGTTAGCGCCGATCCTTACGGATATCTCGCTGGCGTCAAGGTCTTTTGGCACAACTTTCATTAGAGCTTCTACGTTTTTGTTGTAGCTGTTGTCAATATGCTCCGCATGATCTCTGGCTATTCTCAGCTTATCACGGATATTGCCTGACAGATATTCAGATGATTCCGTATAGCCTGAATATGGGTCATTGTCTTTAACTTTGGCAGGATCTCTGAATATTTCATCACCAAGGTCAGCAATAACCTTTTCAGGCGTAGTGTCTGTGAGCTGTGACATATAGAGAATATCGACCTTTCCCAATCTGTCCATTGATACTTGAAGTGCTTCAAGTGCCGTATCAACTTTTGAAACTGGAATATCTGGAAGTATCGTTCTCTTTGTGAATATTGCAGCCTTTTCAACTGTCTTATTTTCCACGTTGACAACTTCGAGTGCTGCTAAAGTGTTGTAGTCATCATCATTAGAAAAGCAGCGTGAATTGGCGCTGTCCGTAATATTTCCGAACTTTGTTCTGAAATTGTCATATGTGCTGTTGAGCTTCTTCTGAAGCTCTGCAAGCTGTTCATCAGTGCAGCCGTCAGCCTGGGCATTGATAAGCTCCATAGTTGCTTGCCTTAGAGTATGAAGCCCTTTCATGCGTTCAAGCGATTTGCCTGTTTCTGTGACCTTGACCATTATTTCATTTTCACGGAAATAAAGATCTCCGTCAACAATGGTATGAGTGAAGTTCCTGACAGTTGGATCAGCAGGGAGTATCTCAGCTGTCCCATTGTCAAGCTCAGTTTCCACAGTATCAATAACGCCGTCTATTTTTGAAATGGCATTTATGAGCTGCTGTGCAAGGGGAGTGTCACTGTTTGCATAGCAGGTCGTTACCTTGCTGTCTGCACCATATTTTCCTCGCATACGCTCGTCCCACGCCATAGTACCAAGTACCATATCAGGGTTATCCACAAAATATTGATTGCAAGGAATGCCGTTGGCTGTTTCTGAAACGTGTACCCAGTCTGGTATAACAGAGGTCATTGTTGTTCTTTTTTTCAGAAAGATAATATCTGTTGTAACACTGTCTGCGTCTTTAAACGTTCCAGAGGGAAGTCTTACTGCGCCTAAAAGGTCACAGCGTTCGGCAAGATACTTTCTTGCTTTATCATTTTTCTTGTCCATTGTGAATTTTGAAGTCACAATGGCAACAATTCCTCCAGGCTTCACCTTATCTACTGCTTTTGCAGCGAAATAGTCATGGATTTTGAAGTGGTATTTGTCATAGGCTTTGTCTGCAATGCCATAATCTCCAAAAGGTATATTACCTATGACCACGTCAAAGCTGTTATTCTTGAATGTTGTTTTTTCAAACCCTTTTATCTGGATATTATCCTCTGGGTAGAGCTGCTTGGCTATTCGTCCTGAAATGCTGTCAAGCTCAACTCCGTAAAGTTTTGAATCTGCCCTCATTTCATCAGGCATTTTTGCAAAAAAGTTTCCAACGCCCATGCTAGGCTCTAGGATGTTTCCACCCTCAAATTGAAATCTTTCCAAAGCAAGATATACGCTGTCTATGACTTCTGGCGGCGTATAGAAGCTTGTCAGTGTTGATGATCTTGCAGCACCATACTCATCAGCGGTCAGAAGCTCTCTTAAGCGAGTCTGCCTTGCTCCCCAACTGTCAGCAGAAACATTCTCATTATCTGCAACAAAAGCTTGAGCAGTTCCGCCCCAACCTGAGTATCTAGCCATTATCTTCTGTTCTTCAGGTGTCGCAAGCCGCTTTTCACTCTCTATTTTCAGCAATGTTTCAATAGCAGCTATATTTGCGTCACAACGAGCAGCAGCTCCGCCCACAACAACATTATCAGGGTCAAAGTGGTATGTGCTTGCTTTGACATTCTTCTTTGGCTTTTCTACCTTTTCAGTTTTGATATCTTCTTGCGGCGTTTCAAAGAGTGATATCTGTTCATCAGATGTAGAAGATATAGGAACGCTTTCAGAAACAGGCGGTGTTGTCTTTTTTTCTTCAGACAGAACATTATTAGCAATTGTAGGCGTTTCATATGGTATAGGTTTTTCGACTTCGCCATTTTTGATTGCCAGCATTTTCTTTTCATAATCATCAATCTGTTCTCTGGTGAAGTAGGCGTTTTCAGGCATTTTCTCATACAGCTCATTGATCTTAGCTATCTGTTTTTCAACTGTTTCTGCCCACAAGTGCTTTTCTGCACCTGTTTTCAGATAGTAATCACAATCAAGCTTAAGCCTGCCCAAAAGCTTGTCTATTTCAGGCTGTGTTTCATTTGTAGGTGTAGGCACTTCATTGACCAGGTCTGCCATATGTGCGGCTTTTGCAGCTTCAAGCTCAGGTATGATCGAGCTGTATATTGAGTATCTTTTCAGAAAATCAATAACGCCGCCGTATCCGTCACCTGCGTCCTGGCGTTCAGTGATCGTTTGTCCGTCAGGCATATTGATAGTAAACTTGACCTTATCATAGCCCATAAACTGTGAGAATTCGTCATCAGCGTCTGCTTCATACCATGCTTTTGCTGAACCGTACTTCTCTATTGCAGCCTTTGCTCCTGCCACCATTTCACTGTCAGCCTGTTCCATGAGCGTGTCAAATTCTGCAACACTGTAGGTCTTGCCGTCCTCAAAGTAGTTGCTTTCGCTCCATTCACAGGTTATCGTAGGCTCGGATAAAGTAGTGAATGATTTAACATCATTTGAACTTATATCGGCACTATTTTCTTGTTGCTTACTCTTGACAATATTGCGACTTTGGTGTATAATAATATTAGAGTCAAGATTGTTTATCGCCTCAGGCAATTGGAGCCTTTGACACGAGAACAGTGCTTGGCTTTTTTCTTTGTCCCAAAACAGAATATTATTTGATTTTGCAGCACGTTCAACATAGTTTGCAAACCCATTTTCTTTTCCATAAATACTTGTGATAAAGTTTGATGATACATTTTCCATTTCATAAATGCCTTGCCCATTTGGTTTAACACTTACGATTATCGGTGCATTATCATTATCAACGTTATTTAAACAAATTACTATACTTTTATCAGCACTTTTGTTTGGAGAAAGTGAGTCCATTATTATGGCAGGGCTTTCTAAAAGATGTGGGATATTACATATCTGTTCCAGTGTTAAGCCGTGCCAATGTGCATTGTTCGGAGATTTTTCATGTAGAGCGTCTTTTAAATGCCTTTGCGTATACAACATAGGAAGCCGATCACAGCCGATATCCACAAGAATTTGTGGTGTATCACAAACCTTTAGATTTGAGTATTTTGGGAATACGCCATTTAAAACATCATTTATCTGTTCAGCAAATGTTTTTTCACTCTTGACAACTCCAGAGGAGTCTGTTATACTGCTTGTAGAGCTATTAGGAACAGCAGGGCGTAGCTGGTTTTCAGCCAAACCTATAATTCTTGATGGTTCTATTTTTTTGTCCTGTTGAGTAACAGAATTATTCTTGTATTCAATATTTTCCTGCTGCGTACCCTTGACAATATTGCGACTTTGGTGTATAATAATATTAGAGTCAAGAATGTTTAAGCCCTTGGACAATTGTAGCCCAAGCACACTGAACAGTTCTTGGCTTTTTTCTTTGTTGTAATAAAGAACTTTGTTTTGTTCTACGGCACGATTAATTTGATTTTCAAAATTGTTTCTGCCATGAAAACTCATTACAAAGTTGGATTCGACCAATTCTAAATCATATTTAGCTTTGCCATTTGGCTTTATAGCAGCAATGATAGGCATTTTTTCGTTGTCAAGTTCAGATGTTACGATTATTATGCTATCATTTCTCGAAAGGGAATCATATATAATCACGGGATTTTCAAGTAACATGGGCATTTTTTTGATTTGTTCTGCGTTCAATCCGTGGTAATGTATGCTTTCACCTGTATTTCCTTTCGGCTTGAGAGCGTCATGCAAATGCCGTTTCGTATAAAACATTGGAAGTTGCTCACAGCCAACGTCAAGCAGTATTTGAGGTGTATCGCATACTTTCAAGTCATTGTATCGGTTTGCCTTTCCTGCAAGTACATCATCGACCTGTTCAGCAAATGACTTTTCACTCTTGGCAACTCCAACTGAATTTGTGTCAACAGAGTTATCCTGAGCTTCAACCACTTGAACGTTCTGCTTTGAATGCTCTATTACAGCCTTATCAAGATATATCTGAACATCATGTGGATCTATCTGTCCGTCAACTGCCTGATGAAACATCTCAAAGAATGTTTTTATCTCGTCTACCGTTAGCCGTTCATCGACCTCGTTAAGAACAGTAATAGAAATTCCCTCAGAAAAACCCTGCTGCAGCATGGCTTTTTGTTCATCACTATATTCATGGTTAGAGAACATATCTGACAGTTTCAGCCGACCATTGAGCTCATTTACATATGTATAGTAATCATTGAGTATGCCCTTTGGATCGAGTGTTTGCTCAACGACACTCTGAGCATAATAATCAGACAATAAAGATGATATATGCCGCAGTTCGTCGGGCGAATATCGGACGCTTACCCAATGCCGTATGTTATGTTCACCATTTTGTGCAGCTGCCACCACAGCCTGTTTTAATGCAAGTATCTGTTCTTGCGAAAACTTAAGCTTTATAAGGTCTTGGAGTATATCGTCAACCCTATCAGACGTGCTTTCTTGCTTTGCGGTTTTGGCATTGTCAAGAGCTTCGTTTTTGCGGTCAATGGCGATAACTTCTTTTTCAATTTCAAACAGAGTGTCTTTGGCAGCGTGCTGAACAGCTCTGCTGAAAAGAATCATATCTCTTGCATTTTTGATAAGGTCAAGAGCGCTTACATCAACATCGGCGTGCAGATCTATTTTACCTGAAAGATTACATCTTTGAGAAACAACGAACTGCACCACAGAATCCAGTGAATGGCGGTATATCTCAGCCTGTTTTGTGTCAAGTCCCATTTGAGATATTGCATTTTGTACTGACTCAGCTATAGGCGCAGAATTAAGACTGTTTGCTGTCATTGCTTCGATACATTCTTTGATCGATCCTGCGCTTATATTGTATCGGTTATTAAGCGTATTGAGCAGCTCAGGTGTGTTGCGGTCAGTAAGTGTCCACATCTCAGGCAACTCTTTGCCGCCTGTCTGAGTGACGTCATATAAATATCTGCAAGTGTGATTTTTGCCAAAAACAGCAACGCCGTGAGAGCCACGTCTTACATATCGCCCTAGACGTCCCCATTTTTTATACTCAGCGATCTTTGTTGCATTCCTATCCTGCTGGAATACCAACACAGCGTCTGAATACGGCTGCTTATACATTTTTGCGGAAAATTTGAGATACTCAATGTAATCCTGCTTATTGTTTCTGAGATGCTCATTGATTTCAAACCATGCTTGCTTTACAACTTCATACTTATCGTGCTTATCCATTTAAGTTTCCCCTCTTTTATTTTTCAAGAATATTTAAGAGCCGCTCCAAAAGCGCTTTATTCTTGCCTGTATCTGTCATATCCATGATGTTGAGCGCATATCTTACGCCCTCAACAAATCCTAGATCGTGAGCGTCATCAATTACATTCGCTTGTAGTTCACATTCTTCCTCTTGCAGCTGAATTAATCGCTCTCGCCGCCCTTTGTAGGTTTTCACCCAATGGGTCTGAGCATTGTCTGTTTCGTAATCATCTTGAAATCCTATCATGATTTCTTCCAAGATATCAAACTTAGTTTTCTTTGGCGTTTCAGTATTCATGGTGTTTCTGGTGTTTCTCCTTTCGTATATAAAAAGAGCGTATGAATTTCTTCACACGCTCGTGTTTGCGATTATTATTGCTGTGTGTCATTTATAACTTCGGTGAACTTATATGTTCCAACAGGAAGTCCTTTTATATTGATTACTCCACATTTATCAGCAGAAATATACGGAAAATCCACAACTTTGCCGTCAGAAGTTATTCCCTTCAAGTTATACATCTGTGGTCTATCACTATTCCTTTTATGTAGTTTTGTAAGCTTTGAGAAGAAATATTTTTTGAGTTTTTTCATTGCTTTTACTCCCATTCTATAGTTTTTATTGAATACCCATATTTGCTTAGATACTCCAAGCACGCCACATAAGGATTACGAAATTTATCTTGTGGCAATGCTTTTTCATCAATAGTGATTTTATTTATTTCCTGTATCACATCATTGAATATCGATTTTAAATTATTATTTTTATAGGAAACGATAGCTGCTGTCTTAAACCACAAAAATGTGTTTTCATTTATTAAAAGACCAATTTCTATACTATTGCCATTTTTTGAATAACAGTTTCTTCGTATTCCGAATACTCTTTGATTACTTTTGGGTCTGTAAAAAATAATCAGGCTTTCTTCGTTTGTTTCGGCGTACACAGCAAGAAACCCATTTTGTTTACAGTGTTTCTTTAATTTACAAAATAGCTTTTCAGAAAGATTTAATTCCTTTGGCTTAAAAATTCCTATTGTTCTTATGATATCATATGAACTGCAATTTCTTTCCCATGTTTCTAAATCATCAATAACAAGATCCGTATTGTCCATTGATACCGCAAAATCGTTTGGATACATAGTCAAAAGCATATCAGTAAGCTCGCTTGAGCTAAAACCAACGCCTTCGTCCGCATATTCCTCAAAGAATTGCCCCATAACATATGTTAGCAAGTATGGTAAACTTACAATATCGTATGAAGTTTTGAGAACAGTTTTTGCCGTGTCACCATTTCTTGAAATGATAAACCTTAATTGTTTAAGATTTGACAAGAATCTCATCCTTTCTTTTTAGACACATATTTTGTCTTTATATTGTATAAATTCAAATTATGTGCTATAATATGTGTGATTAATAAACTGTTAATGTGAAAATAGTTTAAAATAATTATTGAGGTGACAAGATATGGTTTTTGAAGAAGCACTCTATATTAATGGATCACAAAGAAAAATGCTGTCTATTGAAGATGTAACTCAGTTAGCAACAAATTCGTTAGATCTATATAATGAAATCAAGAATAATCTTTTCTGCCCTGAATGTGAAAAACCACATTTGACTTATAATTCATGTACAACGAAATCAAACTATTTCTCAACCCGCAATTTAGAAAGTCACGCAGACACTTGTTCTTTTAAATGCAAAAGAGCGACAAATCATCAGTTGGAACTATTGGAAAATGACGAAAAATCACTGGACAGACTTCAAAATAGGCTTAAAGCTGTTATATTATCCTGTTTTTCAGAGAAGAAAGCTGCACGGAATCCTTTTGTTATAGAGAATAAGATATCTAAAGTTTCTACAAATACTGAAAATCAAAGTGAACGCACAGCCGTTAAGTATGCTATTCCTAAAAAACGTATTACAAATGGATTATCTCAGGCTGATGTTGATCAGTTAAAAATCTTTTATGGAAAGGTAAGAGTCCGTTGCAAAAAGCATCGCAATGGTCATAAATTGTATATTTTCAATCTAACACAAAGACAGTTACCAATGATTTGTTCCATATATTTGTCTGAAAAAGTATATGAACACATAAATATAAAGGATAATGATTGTTTCAACTGTTTAATATCATTCTATGTTAAAATGGAAATCAACAAACAGGACGATAAAATATATTACAACTGTATACTAACAGATTCTAGGAAAATGTTCTTTTGGAAAATCGACCGATAGTGCGTAACATCTTCTGGGATTTTTCTCCTGAAAAGAGTTTTTTTATTCTGTTAATATCGGTGTACATATATCCATCACTTTCACAATAGCCGCCCTCATCGATAAGGTCATAGTATGTATAAGGTGTATCAGGATTAGTGTTGAGGTCAAGAGCTGTAATATGTTCCTTTATGACACTAAAGCCATACATGGTTACAAGCTTGTCTACGATATCATCAACGGACGCTGCATTGTAAAAGTAGATAACGTATCCTACAAGAAGCAGCATATCTTCGCCTTTTATTTCATTACTGAAAATTAGAGTTCCTGTTTTGTTATCGTCTGCTATAAAGTATCTATACTCATTCATTTTTTGCTCCATAATCTTTTTCCTTTGTCACGACTATGACATTAGACATAGGGTCAACAACTATCAGCTTTTTGCTTTCATTGCATAAACGCTTTGGCTCAATACAAAGGCAGCGTCCCATACCGTTGTAGCGATCTTGACGGCGTTTTCTGCAAGACCTATTGATCCTGATCTTCATCAAGCATTACCTCCACATATCTTCTTACATACTCCGAATTTCTGTTAGGATAGTCATCACTCTCCATCAAAAAGTGATAGCCGTCCTTTTTCAGCTGTTCTGTGAACTTTTCAACTTCTGCAGATAAACCCTGTATTCTTAGTTTTATCATTCTTATCAGCTCCTCATTCATGTGTTCTGTGGCTTTGTAGCGTTCAGGAACATCATGATACAGTTTAAATGTTCGTCCTTTTCCTTTTTGCCCAAGTTCCATGTATTATTTTTCTCCTGTCATGCTTATTAACTGATATCCATTTTCTTTTAAATATCTGGCGATAACATCTTCTTGATTTTCAAAAAACAGCTCTAATGAATTGTCTACCCAATAAGTATCCGTGTCGGGGTCATAAAAGATTGTAAACCTATAGTCCTCAGCTGCCTTATCTACGCCTTTCATTTTCGCTATCATTTTATTAAAATTGTTATCGCAGCCGTCATAAAATGAAACACCGAGCTTTTCATCATCGCCTCTTTCAAGGCAACCAAGGTCAAACCACTTAGAGTCATCACTTTTATGTATGACGTATATCTTTGTGCTTTTATAATTTGGATAAAATAACAGCAGCTGTTCATGCTCATTAGCCGCATGATATGTCAAGTAGCTCTTACTTTTATAGTGATTTTCCAATCTTTTAAATATGCTCATTTCTCAACTCTCCGAATGATTATTTCTTTTAAGGTGTATCTCCCTGTTAATGCAGCCCTTAAAAGTATCAATATTTGTGAAACAAAAAATACAACGTACAATAGTACTATAAATACATTGTATTTTTGAGGTATAGACCATTCGTTTGAAAAGAAAGAGCAAAGTATTGCAGCTATAGCAATACTTTCAGCAAGAATAGTCAACTCATCTATTAAAATGGACTTTACCGCATATATAATTTTTTCCTTTTTACTAGGATACCTGATTTTAAAAGTTACATCATGGAGTTCATTTTCGTTATTCATCTTCATTTCCGCCTATCTTAGTTTTTCCGCTATAAGTGATTTCCCCATTATGAAACTTGGCTATAATGTTTCCCTCATATGTGTATTTTTTCGAGAATATATTTATCAATATAGCACACTGCATAAAGTAGAAAATTGAAAACATAACTATCATAAAATCATCGTTACCACAGTGTTCTTGCGGTAAGATCCATCCGTTCTCAAAACAAACACATACTAGAATAGCTGAAATGATACTTTTGCCAAACAATCGAATTTCATCTTTTAAAATAGATGTTACTGTATAGATTACTCTTTCTTTTTTGCCTGGATACTTGAAATTAAAATCGATATTCACATTATTCATTCCCGTCCTCCCAAGCCCCTGCCCAGTTGCAGGGGCTTTCTTCATGTATGATAAATTGATCCCCTTTTTACTGTCTTTTTTCAGACAGCATCAATTATCTTTCTTTTCGCTTTCGGCTGAACATCACGATAGCAGCTCCTGCGAGAATGATAGCCACGCTGCACAGTGCTTTGCTGCCGTCTGAGTCATTGTCCGTTACGCCTGTGTTCGGCGTATCAGGAGCTTTCTCATTTACCATATCTGTGTCAACAGTCTGTGCATATGCCACTGTCACCTGTTTGGAGTCAGCCACAAGATAACCGTATGGAACTGTGCTGCCGTCCTCGGTGATAGTGTATGTACCAACTGGAACGCCCTCAAACTTCGCAAGTCCGTCCTTGTCAGTGGTTGCCTCAATGCGTATCTCTCTGCCAGTATCGGAAATGCCTGAAAGGATAAATCTGATGCCCTCAACGTTAGTCATATCAGCAGTTTTCTTGTGTACCTTAACTGTTCCTGTCTGCTCGTTATTAAGAATAGTTTCATCAATAGTCTGAGCATACTCGACCTTGACCTCTTTTTCGTCAGCTACGAGATAGCCGTATGGTACTGTTTCCTCGTCCTCGATAACCATGTAAGTTCCGATTGGAACTCCATCAAACTTTGCTATGCCGTCCTTATCAGTTGTCGCAGGGATATCAATAGCTCTGCCGCTATCAGATGTACCTCTGAGATAGAATTTTATTCCCTCGATGTTCTTCTGACCCTCAGTTGTCTTGTGAACTGTGATAGAGCCTGTCTTTTCCTTGTTCTCAATAGGAACTTCTTTTGTTTCAGCATAGGTTACTGTCACGTTCTGTGGGTCAGCGACAAGATATGCAGTTGGTACTGTTTTCTCATCTTCATAGATAGTATAAGTTCCAATTGGTATCTCACTGAAAATCGCAACGCCGTTCTCATCAGTTACCGCAGGAATGTCGATATCTCTGCCGCTGTCTGATGTACCTCTCAGGTTGAATGTGATACCGCTGACATTGATGTTGCCAACAGTGGTTTTTGTGACCTTTATCTCGCCTGTTTTCTCGATATTCTCGAACGCAACCTCTGCTGTTTCGTTGTATTCAACTGTTACTTCCTGCTCATCAGCAGTGAGGTAAGCCGCAGGAACTGTTGATCCGTCCTCTGTGATGACATACTTGCCGATAACAAGCTTATCGAACATTGCTACGCCATTTTCATTCGTTGTCGCTTCAAACTTCAAGTCCTTGTTTGTATCAGAAATTCCTGTTGCAAAGAACTTAATGCCCTCGATATTGAGATTACCTGTTGTTGTCTTTGTGACCTTTATAGAGCCACTTTTCTTCTTGTTTGTCATTTCAGCCTTGACGATATCATCGTTTTCAGTTATTTCAAACGGATAAGGAGTATCGTCTATCTCGTAAATATCAGGTGCTGAAATCTCACGATAGAAATATTTGCCTATAGCAAGCTGAAACTTTGCAATGCCGTTCTCGTCTGTAGTTCCTGTGATGACCTGTTCTTTATTTTCATTAAGAATTTCAAAAGTACAATCAGGGATAAGCTCACCTGTTGAAATGTCAGTCTTTGTTATCTCAAAAGGAATAGTGTTTTGTTTGTTGTCAAAATCCACAACAAACTCCACCTGCTGTTCAACAAGCTTGATAGTCTGTGTTGGCTCATCAGAAATTGAATAGCCCTTTGGTGCTTCGATTTCTGTCACTGTGTAGCTGTAGCCCTTGTAGATAGCCTTTGTTGTTTCAGCTATGCCGTCTGTGCCTGTGGTTATGGTGTCGATAACTGTTCCTTTCGGATAGATACAATAGCCATTGCCAACGTAGATATCCTCGGCTGCTGCCACTTCAAACTTTGCGCCTGCAAGGTCAGCTCTTGTTTCAGCGTCACGCTTGTGAATTGTTATCTTGCCCTTGTCAGGAGCAGAAGCCTTGTTGATGAACTCCGTTTTAGCCGTCTTGTCAGCGGTAACAGTGATAGCTTTCTTTGATGAAATCATATATCCGTCTGCCGTGGATATTTCTCTCCACTCATAATCGCCCTCTGGCAGACCTGTTACATCAATATCACCCTTATTGTTTGGCGTAAGGTCTGTAGCCTGTGAAGCGAGGTCAGTGAAGCTGTAGCTTCCGTCCTTTCCAGTTGCCTTTACAAACTTGTAGCTGTCACCGACCTTGCAAGCAAGCTGAAACTTGACGGCTTTGTACATATCAGCTGTGGCTGTCTGAGCGTTGCCGAAGTAATCTGTGAATGTTTTGTTGATGTGAGCTGATCCTATAGGTGTTGTTATTTTCAGATAAGCCTTTACTGGGTCTTTATCCTCGTAGCAAGAAACCACCATTTCCTGAACGTCTGAGCCGCCCGAAAGGATAAGAGGTGAACACTCGTCAATGTGGTCAACATACTTGCCCTTTGTCTTTGTTATCGTTATGACAATGTTTTTCAGGTCTTTCTCGTTATCGGCTGTAAGGATAATCTGTGAGCCTGACTTCTGAGAAGTTACTGCGTTCGGCTTTGAAATGCTGAATTGTGAAAGTGTGCTGTCAAGCTTAACTGTGGCTGTCCACTTGCCTGTCTTGACATCATATTTTGCTTTGTAGGTTGGTGTTCTATTACTGTTTACAGATGTGCCGCTTGGAATATCATAATGCGAAACCATTTCAGCTTTCATTTTTTTATAGCAGTCAACAAGGTCTTTATGATGAGCACTTGCATTGCTGCCGTTGTAGCTGTAGGCATTGAGCAGCTTTGTTTCGTTGCTTGAAAGGCTTGCTGAACTGCCGTCATAGTATCTTGCCGAAACAGCCTGAGCCATTATGCTTGAGGCACATATCTCGGTATCTTTTGAGTAGCCGTACTGAGTTTTTCCCTTGTAGCTGTAAATGCAAAACTCCTTGATCTGTCTTTGCATACTGTCAGGAACGTGAGCACCCTTTACATAGTCAGCTAGTGTTTGCTGTTTAGAGGTTGTTCCGTTTGTGTGCAACTTATCAAAGTTGATACAATAAGCATAGCTGCCGTCAGATGTTGAGAAATACGGCACTGAGCTTGCCCAGTAGCCTGTGAAGTGTGTGTCATTGGACTTGCCCGTTTCAATGTCATAGCCGTTTGGAAGTCCTGAGCCTCTGAAATCATAGCTCCATTCATTGAGCCACTCCTGTGTGGCTTTGTTAGTGCTTGAAAACGCTGAAGCTGTTATGCCCTGCGTTAATGCCGACAAGCTGAGCAGGAGAGCCATTGCAGCACTGCTCAGCCTTTTGAAAAGCGTTTTTCTTTTCATTTGTCCTTACCTCCTAGAATTTTTTATCTATCTGAAAAGCCGTGTGGCTTGAATTTTTGCAATAAAAAAAAGCAACTCGAAATTCTCGAATTGCTTTAAAGTTCGTATTCAATTTTCATTATTTCTTTTTAATTAGTATATGAGGTATATCTCCCACGCTGGCTTGCCGTCTGAATTGATTGCCGAACCGTCACCGTGCCATTCAGTATATATAACTATCTGTGCGTCTTTCGGTATTACAGTGTATAAATCATCAACGTGACCTTTGACCTTGCGGTAAAGTTCATCATATGAGGAATAAGTATCAGGTGAAACAGTATCAGGCGTACCCCAAGAAGAATTATCAAGGTTCATCCAACCAACATCAGCAAGTAATTCATCTACAGAAGAATAGCCAAATTCGGAATAATTATTCTGAAATCGAGGACGTGCAATGTCATTACTATATGCCTGCAATTCTCTCTTCAGCCTGTCTATATCATTCTGAGTAAGCTTAAACTTTGGTTTAGCCGTTGTAGTTGTAGTCGGCTTTGGCTTCGTTTTCTTTGCCGTTGTTGTGGTCTGCCTTTTAGTCGTTGTCTGACGCTCAGTCTGTCTTTCTGTCTGACGTTCCGTCTGCTGTGGCTGATAGCTGTTGTTATTGTTATTGTCATTGCTGTAGCTATTGTTGCCTGAGCCGTTGTTTGCGGTGCTGTGGCTGTAGCTCTGATTATTATTCACTGTGCCGCCATTACTAGCTGGGCTGTTCGATTTTGTGGTTGAACCGCCCTTGGTAGTGGTTGAAGATTTACCACTGCTTGTGCTTGCGGACGTTGTTGATGATGTTGTGGTAGCCGAAAGGGAAGTTGTTTCCTCACTCTGAGAGGTCAGTGTGGCTTCCGTTGTGGTAGTTGCCGAAGCTTCTGTGCTTGAAGCCGTTGTGGTTGCCTTTGGAGGGGCTGATGATGTGTTGTCTGTGTTGCCACAGGCGGTTATGCTTATCATTGTCGCACTGATTATCAAGGCGGCTATGGCTTTTATCGTGTTCTTCATATGGTTTTCCTCCTTTTTTAGACTTGACATATATCTTAAAGTGATGTATACTTATATATAGAAAAGGTAAACCGCATAGACGGTTGACCTCATATGTAATTGTTATTAAAAAATAACCGCTACTTTTGCAGAGGGGCGGTTATTTTTTTATGCTTTTTATCAGCTCGTTGAGAGCGACAATCAGCACGATAGTCAAGACAAAGAAAGCTAAGTCCATTCTATCACCTCCTCTCGCTGTCGATTTCTCTTAGCTTTCGCCGAGATACTCAGGACTTTAACGATCAGAGGGCAACCGCCTACCGTTTAAGTTTACCTTTTCCAAACTAGATTATATCACAATTGATTTGTGATGTCAAATATTGCTGTTTAATTTTGAGCGTTTATCGCATTGATGATATCCTTGATGAGCTCTGTTTTATTTCCATTGCTTAGGTCATAGTATTTATAATCGCCTAATGACGGCATGATGTTATTTACATCTACATCGTCTATTTTAACTATGTACCAGCCTTTTTTCTTGTTTGTTAGCGCTGACATTATTGTTTTAAGTTCCAACTGTCCGTAATTTGATGACAGTGTCGCATGACTAAGAAAGAGAATGGCAAAATCACTTTCTTCTATACCTGCAAGGATTGATTCCAGCAGGTGAGAACCTACGCTTATGTCTTTTTTGTCTATCCAAAGATCAATGCCGCTGTATTCAAGGGCTTCTGTTATTTCATAGACCAATTCCTTGTTAGCGTGGCAGTATGATATAAATACTTTTTTCCTCCTAATATGAGTATTAAAGTTGTATCCCTTCTTGGTGAGATCTGATTTTGAACAGAAGAAATAAGCGCCATTGAACATTTGCGTTATATCTGCTTTGCTGAAACTAGGTGGTATAGTCGCCATATTGAATTTTCTGTTGCAAAATTCCATGAACAGTTCGTGAATCCCCAACGATGACTCTTTTCTCAAATCATATTTCTTGATAATGTTTTCAATAAGCTGTCCCTCATTTTGTTTCGCTTCAATTGAAAGATAAGAAACAAGGTTATATGGAATATTACATACAAATAAAATGATACAGCCATTGGAAGATACGATTTGGTTTATTTCATTCACTGCGTCAATGTAGGCTTCTCGATTTTCGTAGGGTATTAAAATGGTAGCATAGTATTTCATTTTCGTTCCTTTATATATTATGATCTGTTTGCTGTCAACGTCAGCAAACGCTTTGACGTTTAGTTCGATTTGAAATAGAGCTGCATACCATTTATAAAATTTTAACGGCTCATCAGATATTGCTGAGAATGGTATCGATATGAGTGAACTATTTTTCTTGTCATATCTGTTATACAGCTCTTTTAACTGAGATGTATTGAGTAACATCGTACACACTCCATTCTACCATATTATTCATCATGTGTCAATTATCTGCTATTCTCCACTGAGTATTTTATGATAAACAAACAATGTTGCAAAACAATCCGCAAGGCTATTATGTGCTTCAATTCCTTTCACGTTCCACTCATAATCATAGTACGCCGCTGCTGTTGTGAGTTTCTGCCATTTATAATCCTCATGATACACACTGTATTCACCGTAAATTTCAGCAAATTGTATCATCACATCTTCAGTACGAAAGGCGTTGCACTCCTCATCTGTTATGATATCGCTTCCCACAAGAAAATTCAAATCAAAATCAACGTTATAGCCGATTATCCAATGTGCCTGCGATAATATCGCATATAGTTCAGCGGCTTTCTCGTTTATATATGGTGCGTCAGCTACCATTTTTGGCGAGATATGATTAACACTTTCTGCTTTTGACCATTCTTTGTGCCTGATCGGCTTGAAGTAGCTGTCAAAAAGAACGTTTCCTTCCTCGTCAATGATAGACACCTGCAATAGCTCATCATGAAAAGGGTCAAGTCCTGTGGTTTCGGTGTCTATAACAATTGCCTGTGGATACCCTTTTTTCGGATAAAGCTCTTTTGTTTTCTCGGTTAATCTCCATATCAACTTTCTATAAGGTAATAAGGCAGCTTCAACTGCTTCGTCAAAAATCTTTTTCTGCTCCTCTTGGCGTTTCTTTTCCTCGGCTTCTTTACGCCACTTGCGGTTAAGTCTTGCCAGCTTATTTTTTCTGTCCCTCTCAGGCTGAAAAAAATCCTGCAACTCTTTTTCTGTTGCAGGCACTACCTCGTCAGGGCTGTAGTACACATATGAAGCTTGACAATTCCTATTTGCCCAAAGCTCAACGCCTTTAGCGTCCTTTTTCGGTAGCTGTCCTAAGAGCGCCCACTGACGTATGGTTTTGTATTTTTCATATTCGGGACAATAATTTTTAGCTTTCATATCATTACCTTCATTTCATTACTTACATAAAAATCTCGAACCTCATCTTGAGCGCTTCCATATAGTATGGCGTATACGTGCAGTGGAAAATTCTGTCGGGCGCATAGTATTTGCTTGGTACATATTCTTTCTCTCCATTTTTGTCGATATAAGTTTCAGGTGGATCTGAGTCATAAACCGTGCCGTTCCAAAGATTAAATGCAAGGCGTGTTGTTTTCAAGCTCGTATGCGTCTGAAACGGCTTGCTCAAGCCCTCGAAAATAATCACGTCTTTTTTAACGTCATACAGTGCGCCAATATGATAACGCAAAACAGCGTCCATCGTGAGGAGATAAGCAAGTGACAAGTGATAGCCGTCTAAATAGGGCATTTTGCCACACAGCTTATTGAACATTTCCTCGTGTTCGTCATCATAAAAAATCATTTTTCTTTCCTGCCTTTCTTGAAAATTCTGAATTTATCAGGAATAAATGCGCTTATAATAGTCCAAATTCCTGTTATACAAAGAGCTATTCCCAGTGAACCATAAAATATTTTTTCCATTGTCCAATCACTCCTTTTTGTAAAAAAAGGACACCTGAAACTTCAAGTGTCCTTATGTTTGTGTTTATTACTCTAAATTCATGTAAAATCTTTTGCCTTTTATTTCAAACCCGTTTTTTTGATAAAAACAGCAAAGATTATCAAAACCGATCGGTGTATCTACCCAGATACTCCCCCATATTTTTTTTAACTTCATTAATCTTGCAATGGCTATCATTGCTTGAATATTTCTGCTGCCATGACCTTCTCTGTGCAGTTCTTTTGTATCAACAGAAACAATTTCCATTACATCATCCACAATATCACTTGATGACATAGATATTGGATTGCAATAAGCTGCACATCGTGTTGTAACATATATTGGTCTATTGCGATTTAATATAGGTGATACAAATAGTCCAAATAGTGAGCCATTAACATCGTACATGTCAAGTAGTGTTTCTTGATGATCACCTATATGATCCATTATTGTATTGAGGAAATCTGCTCTGTCTGATAGTTTTGACATGGTATGTTGTAGCTTTGCAAGCTGCTCTCTGCTTTTAACAAGAGAGTTGTATTCAAAATTTGGTATGATTTTATAATTCTTTATGATCATGTGTACACCTATATTCTAAATGCAGAAGTAATTATTTCTGCAAGCAGCCTGTTATACTCAATCGTATCAAATTTTGTTTTATTATGATTGAGAGTTTTGAGCATAGCTTTGAGCAGCATACCCTTATTTCTGTCATTGTTTATATTTTTGAGATACAACATTGTACGATCTATCACCGTTCTATCAATGCGTTCGTTATTGTTAAGTGCCGAATAAAAATTTGCATTTGATAAATTATTATAGTAATCGGATATACAATTTTCAACTTTCATGAGAAGATATTCGTACTGTGACTTGGTAAGACATTGCATATCAACGATCATGAGTCTTCGACAAAACTTTTTTTGTTCAGACAGAATACCTGAACATATGCAAGCGTTGCATTCGTGTAAGAGTTCTGTGTAAAGATCCAATGTTGTTCACCTTTATTCTATCATTTTCGCTTTATCTTGTCAACAAAAAAGGACACCTGAAATTCAAGTGTCCTTACGTTTGTATTCGAATGTAGTTTTAAGTAAGTTCATAAATCCACTTCCAACATAGAAAAATTAAAAGAAAATTGGTTATACTCAATAAAATTATTTTCTGTGTCTTAGATAAAGGACTGCAGTATTTTTCCCTCAGAACAATATATATATCCATTAATAAGGTAACCGTCAGTTGGGGAATAAGCCGCTTAGTAAGTTTTGTTGATATAACATATAATGCTAGTAAGCAAAACTTATCAATAATAGATGTTACTAATTCGCTGCTGTTCTTCTTGTTATTTGAAATGTACAATATTCCAAACAGAAATATGATTATAAATATAGTATACCAAATCATTCCTCATTCTCCCATTTTATCATTTAAAGTGACATTTGTCAACAAAAAAGGACACCTGAAATTCAAGTGTCCTTATAATCATATTCTGTTCTGCTTTGTCCACGGACAAAATTACTTTTCAGCTTTACCCTCTTGCTTCTTGTAAGCGTTATAGTATTCTATAGCTCTTTCTTTGGAAATCTCAAGCCGTGACATCAACCTTGCAATTATCGCTTCATCGTCTGCTCCAGTTTCCAACATAAGAGCGATTATTTCGTAGGCTCTGCCTTCAACTCTGCCCTCAGCCTCTTTCCTATATCCATAGTTTTCAACAGCCTCACACATACTATCCGCTCCTTTCGTTGTTCTTTTGTGGTTGTATACTGCCTTTGACAGCTCTCCGAACGAGCTGTTGTCAGCACTGCTGTTCTTTAGATATTGCAGCAGCTTGGCAAGAGAGCTGCCGTCATCAACTGCTGCATTAAAGTAATATTCGTGTACGCCGTTGTCAATTTCCTGATGTGTTTCATCGACCATGCGGCGAACCGTGTATTTACACTTGCCGCCTTTCAGCCAGTCAGTAGCCGAAATAAATATCAGGTACAACTCAGGCAGCTCTTTGTAATTCTGATTTTTCTCAAGAAACAGAGTATCAAGACTTGCCTGATAGTATCTTACCCTTTTGGGGTGATAATCTTTGTTTTTGACCTGAACTTCTATGTTATATAGCTTATGCTCCTCGTCCTCGGCAAGTGCGTCAAGCACTACCGAATGTCCGTTGTAATTTCTTATGGCATATTGCGTATCAACTTTAATGACATTGAGCTTTTTGTCAAGCAGTCTGCTCAGTGTATATGAACACGCAGCTTTGTCACGCATTACCACGGCAAAGAAGTCATCGTCCATAAGGTTAAAGCTGTCAGCGATAGCCATTTTATCCTCAATGGACCCTTTTAGCTTTTCATCAGTTATTATCATTCTCTTTTCACCTTTATTTTATCAGATTTTTGAGCCAATGTCAATAAAGTG
Source organism: Ruminococcus bicirculans (ex Wegman et al. 2014) (assembly GCF_000723465.1). GTDB lineage: Bacteria > Bacillota > Clostridia > Oscillospirales > Ruminococcaceae > Hominimerdicola > Hominimerdicola aceti. The sequence continues at coordinate 1,845,532 of NZ_HF545616.1, read as the reverse complement.
TATATCTTTTTTATATATTTTTGTGTCACGGTGACACACTGGAGAAATTTTTCATTCTCTGCGCTTATAAACGATCTCCTCCATTACCTGATGTTCGAGCGTCATGAGCCTTTCCTTTTCCCACTTGCGTATAGCATTGAACTCTGTAGGACGTGGGTGATCTTTTCTGTAGATCTCGTCAAGCTCGTTAAACCTCTCCTCAGCTTCGATATCTATTTCTCTCGGAATGATCTGCCAACGGCATTCGCACACGAGAATGTCAACGTCTGCTGGGTATTCTGCTTCCATCCATTTCATCCATGCACGTCCCCATCTGCGGATAGGCTTTTTGAGAAGCTTTTCTTCTTCGGGGTCACTTGTGTATGCTATCTTCGGGACGTATGTACCCTCTGGAGTAAGCTCATACTCAAAAAGATCGCAGCCAACATCTTCTGGTCCTGCCTGCTCGATTTCAAAATCTTCGTTAAAATTCCTGTTTTCGTTCATAATGGTCCTCCTTTTTCAATTACAAACTTTTATGTTTTTGGGTGATGTTATCTGAGTGTGTCACCGTGACACGCTGTTGTTTTTGTGCATTCGGTTCGGCATAGCACTGATGAAGTATTTTGCTGTAGCTCTCTGCTTGAATTCTGTGAGGGAAATATTCAATGCTTGAAAAATCGATCACATTGTTGATCTCATCGAGAAACGGCTTTGCAGCGACTGCAAATGTATCATCAAATGCCGCAGCCATTACAGCACAGTCGGTATCGATAGATATGATCTCGTATAGCCGGTTGTCTTTAGCCTTATAGAGTGCCGTCTGGTTTTTGCTATCGTAGGTTTTCAAAACTCCGTTATTCATCTGGCATATCTTCTTTCTTTTTTCTGACAGCCTTCTGCTCCGAAGTCTTTCTGAGAAACTCCTGCACTTTCTTAGGAACATTCCTGTTGTAAAGCTTGTCAACTGCAGAGTTAGCCGCCTTTGTTATCTCCTCGTGCAGAAGTTGCTCAACATTGCCGTCTGGGAGATAGCAGCGTATCGCCTCTATTTTTTTACGATCTATATCTATTTTGAACGTCATGTTCATTCTTTTTCCTCCTGTGCTATGATTATATCATATTATTTTTCGTTTGTGGTAACTTTTTTTGTACTCTTGAAATTATTTTCAAGATATTTATCAAGCAGCTCATACATTATCTTGTCAAGCTCACTTTCGGTCATGTTCTGCATACATAACGGCTTTTTGATATACATCTCATTGTATAAGCTGTTCTTGTATGGCTCTTTTTTCTTTTCAGACAGATTTCTTATAGCTTTCATGATATCATAGATATCACTGCTTCCACTGTTTGTCATTTGCTCTATGACCAATGTCAGCTCTTTTGAACTGAGCCGTTCGTCATAATTGTAATAGTCTGCTATGGCTTTCTGCTGCTCAGGACTGAGCTTTGCAAGCGGCTCAATGAATCTTATCTGAATAGATTTGCTGTCTATAAGCTCTGCTAACCCATTATCAAGATTTGAGATATTTGCATAGCGGTAAATGGTTTTTCTGGATATACCAAACATATTGCTTATCTCATTTACTGTCAGGTCTGCTGAAACGTTCTTTCTCAGACTTAAGTATGTATTGAACATTTTTGAAAGCTCGCTTGGACGTGGCTCTTTTCGTTGAATGTTTGCCTGGCAGACTATATCGAAAGCCACGTTATCATCAGTGACTTCGATAACAACGGCGTCAATGTCAAGGTGCATAAGCTTTTTGCAAGCAGCGTATCTTTTATGACCGCTGAGTATCTGATAGCTGTTGCTGCTAATGCTGCGAACTATTATCGGTGTGATAAGTCCACACTTTGAAATAGAGTCGGCAAGTGCAGATATCTCATTTTCATCTATTGCAAATGGCTGTGGATCACCATTAAAGCTGAAAGGCTCAATTTTTGACATAGGCAGTGAAACCACCTTTTGCTTATCCATGAGAAGCTCCTCAAAGTTATTTGAGAAGTTAGCTCTTGGACGATTTGCGGAGCGTTTTATATCTATCATATTGAAACCTCCTTAGTGTGTCACCGTGACACACTCTATTTTGTCAGCTATTACACGATACTCGTCTGCGAGCATATTCTTGTATTTATTTGTGCTGCTGATTTTATAGTTGCAAAGGGCGATGCCCTCACGGCTGCTGTCCTGAGCTGCTTTTGACTTGCTTATGCTGCCAAGGTATTTATCATTGAATGCGGCTTTTATTGACTCAATTACTTCAGCTGACATTGTGTTGTTTTTCTCTGCCCATGTTGCGAATACTCCGAGTATTTCAAGGTCAGGGTTAGCGTACTCATGGATATCGTCAATGCTGTCAAGAAGAAGTGGGATTCCGCTCAATGCCATTTCTTGAGCAAGCACAGGTATCAAGACCATATCTGCAGCGGAAAGAGCATTGTAGAGCAAGTTGCTCAGTGACGGAGGACAGTCTATGATGATGTAGTCATAGCAGCCGATGTAATTACTAAGGACACGTTTCAGCACCATTTCGCAACAGCGTGTTCTGCACAGGTCAACTTCAATTCCTGAAAGTGTTATAGTCGCAGGGATATAGTCAATATTGTTCGGCTCGTTGTGATGAACAGCCGTCTTGAAATCAATGGTTTTCTTATTGATGATAGATGACATAAGCTCAGTGATAGTGATATCGTCAGGGTCATATTCGTACTTCATGCACGATACCGACAAACTGCTCTGAGGGTCAAGGTCTATCATAAGGACTCTTTTCTCTCGCTGTGCAAGAATAGCGGCAATATTGAATGCCGATGTTGTTTTGGCAACTCCGCCTTTCTGATTTGCCACGGATACGATCTTTGTTTTTGTGTTCTCCATTAAAAACACCCTTTCTAAAATGTTAAAGTTCTCCGTATTAAGCACAGAAAAAGCGGCAGGGGAGAACGTCCTGCCGCTCAGGGAGCTACCCTGTCTATGCTTGATGATATGTGTAAATATCATCAAAAAAGCTGCCAAAGTCTTAGCAGCAATTTTCATGATATTTTATTTGACTGAAAGAAAATTTGTGGTTTTATTTTTGGATAGAGTGACTGGCTACGAACCAGTAGGTCGGGGGTTCGAGTCCCTTCTGGCGCACCAGCGTATTTACGCACTTTGCGAGTTTGCAGGGTGCGTTTTTTGTTGCCAAGCTTTGTTGTCAACTTTACAATGTAGGGGGAGTCCCCGTGCAAAACACGTTTTACTTAGTGTAAGGCGTGTTTTTTTATTTCTCTCATTGCAAAAGCCTTGCCGATATGGTATAATATGACCATTAGGAGGCATTAACTATGAACACAGAGAAAAAGAAAACCAAGGTAGACCTTGTGACGGGGTTTCTCGGAGCAGGGAAGACCACTTTTATAAAAAAATATGCCCGTTATCTTTTGGATAAGGGCTGTAAAATTGGCGTGTTGGAGAATGATTTCGGTGCAGTGAATGTGGATATGCTTCTTTTGCAGGAGCTTTTGGACGAGAATTGCGACCTTGAAATGGTCTCGGCGGCTGATAAGGATTGCCACAGACGGCGTTTTAAGACTAAGCTTATTGCTATGGGTATGCGTGGTCTTGACAGGGTTATTGTGGAGCCGTCAGGCATTTATGAAGCTGACGAGTTCTTTGACGTGCTCAGAGAAGAACCTCTTGATAATTGGTATGAGATAGGAAGCGTTATAACTATTGCAGACGCCTGCCTTGATACCAACTTGTCGGAAGCTTCTGATTATCTTCTTGCTTCTCAGCTTTCGGAAGCAGGCATAGTTCTCATGAGCAGATGTCAGGAAGCCACAAAGCAGGAGCTTGAGGATACTCTAAAACACCTTGAAGCCGTGCAGAAAAAGTTCCATTGCCACAGAATGACTAAGCCTGAGATAATAATGAAAGACTGGTCGGAGCTTACAGATGAGGATATGGAAAGGATAGCCAACAGTGGCTATGAGCCGGATTCCCACGAAAAGCTGTGGTTCGACCAAGATAAAGCTTATACCTCTTTGTATTTTATGAATATGAAGCTTCCTGACAATGCTATGGAAGATGCTGTGAGCAGGCTTATGAGCGACAGCAAGTGCGGAAGGATATTCCGTGTAAAAGGCTTTATGCAAAACGCTGAGGGCAAGTGGCTTGAGCTTAATGCCACCCACAAGAACATCACCGTTAAGCCTATAGAGCGAGGTCAGGCGGTGTTTATCGTCATTGGCGAGGGGCTTGACAAAGAGCATATCGACGGCTATTTTGTGCCTGTATAGTGTCAAAATATTGTAAAATAAATGCAGAATGTATTGTATATGGGCTTGATTAGTGATATGATAATTGCAGGTTATAATTACACATTTTAAAGAGCGGTGCAAGTGTATCTCATGCTGCAATGTATGGCGTAAAATGCCCGTCACGGCGAGTGACTGTAGGGGAGCGGCGCAATTTCTGCTTTGCAGAAATATGACGTCCCGTTCGGAGAGCGACATGGTTTGTATAATCGCAAATTCATGCAGGCGAGCAAATGCGGGCGAACACTGTTCGCCCCTACAATACATTATGTGGACGTAAAAAGCCTTGCGTAGATAAATATAATCATAAACCAACAGGAGAAATCAATGACATACAAAGAGATAAGAAAAAACAAGGAAATAAAAGCATTTATAAAAAGGGCAGGGATAAATCTTACATCTCTGGGTTTTACAGACCATTCAGAGGTGCATACCACTCTTGTGGCAGACAGAGCCGCCGCAATACTTAAAGAGTTCGGCTATGATGAGCATACCATAGAGCTTGCAAAGATAGCAGGGTATATGCACGATATCGGCAACGCTGTCAATCGTACACACCATGCAGAGTATGGTGCAATACTTGCAAACGATATTCTCAAAGACACTGATATGCCATTGGAAGATAGGGTGACGATAGTTTCCTGCATTGGAAGCCATGACGAATCAACAGGGGGCGCAACAGACCCAGTGTCAGCCGCAGTGATAATAGGTGATAAAACGGACGTGCGACGAAATCGTGTGTCAAATAAGGATAAGTCCTCTTTTGATATCCATGACAGGGTGAACTATGCGGTAACAGAAGCGAGCCTAAAGATAAATGCTGATAAAAAGGTCATATCCCTTAATTTGCAGATAGACGAAAGTATCTGCACCATGTATGACTATTTTGATATTTTCTTACAGCGTATGCTCATGTGCAGAGGTGCGGCAGGTGTTCTGGGAGCAAAGTTCAAGCTTACAGCAAACGGAAGCAAGGTGCTATAATTTAACGCACAAACTATGTAGGGGAGCGGCGCAATTTCTGCTTTGCAGAAATACGACGTCCCACTCGGGGTGATATGGTTTGGATTATCCAGAATTTGTGTAGAGCAACATTGTGCGGATAATACAAATGAGATTGCAGACGAAACGTAGAGGGGACGGGTTGTCGAGGGCGCCAGCCCCTACAGTTGCATTATATCCATAAATAACAAAAGGCTATGTGTTTTTTTTCACACATAGCCTTTGTTTTATTTTACAGTCTTTTCAGTATAAGCACCATAATAGTTCACACCATTGTATTTTCTGTATGCCCTTATTCTGAATGTTTTAGTGCCTGACAGATTTTTTGCAGTGTAGCTTTTGCCTGATGTTGTGGTGAGCTTCTTCCAACTGCTTCCTGACTTAACATATATCTCATATCCTGTGGCTTTTGATACCTTGTTCCATGCAAGTGAGATATTGCTTCCCGAACGCTTTGCTGTTGTGACAGTGACGTTTGCAGGAAGTGTGCAGGTGACCACCTGTGCAGGCTTGCTGTATTGCATAACATTGTCGCTTACATAATATGCCTTTACTCTGTATGTGTACATAGTGCCTGATGACTTGCCTGAGTTTGTGTAGTATGGATAAGCAGTGTCGCCGAGCTTTTTGTAGCTGTCTGACGTTCCTACCCACTGATAAACGCTGTAGCCAGATACTCCATTCACGCTTTCCCATGTGATAGTGTTAGAACTTGATGTGTTCACTGATGAGGAAAGCCCCTTTGGTGTGTTTGCAGGACGAATGGTGATGTCCTTTTCAGTGTAGTCACCGTAGTAGTTTATGTAGTTATAATTTCTTATGGCTCTCACTCTGAAACGATAAGCTGTTTTCTGTGAAAGATCGCTTGCAGTGTAGCTCGTTCCCGAAATGGTGGAGAGAGTTTTCCATGTTCCGTTTGTGTACATCTCTACCTGATAGCCTGTAGCCTTTGATACCTTGTTCCAGTTGAGTGTTATGGAATCAACGTCAGTGGAGCAAAGGGAGAATGATACGTTTGCAGGAAGAGTGCAGGTGGTAAGCTCAGAGGAATATGCACCCTCGATACGCTGTCCGTCAACAGTGTTGAATGCCCTTACCTTGTATCTGTACATCGTGCCTGAGCTTTTCTTTGAGTTTGTGAACTTTGTGGACGTGGTCGTGCCTATGAGCTTGTAGCTGTCGTTAGTACCTATCCACTGATAGATCTCATAGCCTTCTGCTTTTTTGGAAGCGTTCCATGTTATGGTGTTTGATGTAGAAGTGTTTGAAGTGCTTCTTACGCCTGTTACTGCACTTGGTATGTCAGTGACCTCAGCGTTTACATATGTGTAGCCACCATTGTAGTATACGCCACTGTAATTTCTTCTTGCTTTTACCCTGAACTTATTAACACCGTTCTGTGTGATACCATTCACCTTGTATGAAAGGCTTGAAGTTGTGCCGACCTGCTTCCATGCACCGTTCACATTATGCTCCACGATGTAGTCGGTCGCCTTTGAAACTTTGCCCCAGCTAATTGTGACAGAAGTTCCCCTTGCAGAAGCGGATATTTTTGAGATGTTCGCAGGAAGAGTGCAGGTGGTGAATACCTCGGAGTAATCCCCGTAAACACGCTTGCCAGAAGCGTCACTGTAGGCTCTCACCATGTATTTGTACATAGTACCTGTGGACTTGTTGGAGTTTGTAAAATATGTATTCTTTGTATCCCCTATTTTTTTCTTGTTAGGGTCGCTGGGGCTTGTTCCCTGATATACCTCATATCCTGTTGCGTCAGGAGCGCCGTTCCAGGCAAATGTGTTGGAGGTGGAGGTGTTTGTCACTGAGATAAGGTCGGACACATAAAGTGGAAGCTTGCCCGAATACCATACGTTTACGTCAGTGTAGGCTGAAATGCCTGAAACAGTACCGCTTCCTGAATATTGCCACATATCCATGCGTTGGTCATAATTGGTGTTGCTTGTGTAGTGAGCCAGCCATATAGGATATTTCCTGCCAAGCCCTGCTCCGTCAATGTAGTAGTTTAGCCATGTGTAGTTTGCATAAACACCTGCGCTGTAGCCCGATTTTATGATAGTGTCGCAAAAAGCTGTGCAAAGAGCGGTCTTTTGAGCCTTGGAAAGCCCTGCGCTGTCAAGTCTGCCAGTGTCATAGTCAACAGACTCGATATCGTAATAAACAGGCATTTGCAGAGAATATCCCTTTATCCTGTCAAGAACGAACTTAGCCTCTGCCTTAGCCTCGGCTGTGGTTATCGCCTGCGTATAGAAGTATACGCCAACTTTAAGCCCTGCCTTGGTAGCCCCGTCAAGATAGGTCTTGAACTTAGGGTCTTCCACAAGCGTTCCTGCACTGCCATAGCCACGGTAGCCTACTCTTATGATAACAAATTCCACACCGCTGTTTTTGACCTTTTTCCAATCTATGTTGCCCTGATAATAGGAAACGTCAATGCCATAGACCTTTGAAACACCGCTGAATCTGTTTTGATGAGTAAGACTGTCAGCCCCCCACAGAGCAGACATTGTCATAATGCCGTATGGATCGTTGTTTTCAAGATATTTATGATACTCAGGGTCGTCCTCAGTGACAGGCTCTAAAAGACTATCAGCCTCCATATTGCCTGTAGCATATTCAGGCTTTGATACCTGGATATCATTTGAAAGCTCACTTGACGCAATGCTTTCCTCTGCCGCATACACGAATGGAACAGACTGAGCCATTATTGCCGCTGACAAAACCACGCCAGTCAGCTTTGGAATAAATTTCATAATTTCCTCCCGTAGAAACGTAGGCAGAGTTAACATTTTTTCTGCCATTTTACACGATAATTTTTACACACCCTTTATTATAGCCCTTTTTCAGCGCATTGTCAAATTTGCGTTTATACAAATAAATACAATTCAGTAATTTTAAAGTTAAATCATTGCACTTATTTTGAGATTTATGTAATAATAAGTAAGCAAAGATGTTCATGATACACAAGATTAGGAAAGAAATTTTGTGTATCATGATATGCCTGAAATGGCACTGCAAGGCACAGTTAATGAGAATAATCAGCATTTTAGCTGGCATAATAATGGAGAAAAAAGAAAAGGAGAGCATAAAAAATGGATATATCAAAGCGAAACGCAGTTAGGATAGTGTCTTTCACAGTGGCTGTCGTGGGTGTGCTTGCGGTGAGAAATATACAACTTATGAGCAGTGAAAAAAGGGCGTTGCGTAGTGTGAACTACAACTATTCAAGAGCCATGGGCGACCTTTGCGACGCAGTAGAGAACGTTAGCGACACTCTTGAAAAGGAGCTTTATGCAGGCTCAGGGAAAATGCACCAGTCACTTGCGGTGAAGCTTTACAGAGAAGCGTCCTCGGCAAAGGCGGCTCTGTCACAGCTTCCCATAGAAGAGCTGCAGCTTGAAAACACCTACAAATTTCTCTCACAGGTAGGAAACTACTCCATGGCAGTGAGCGAGAGGCTTATGAACGGCGAGGAGATAACAGACGAGGAATATGAGAACATATCCTCGCTCTATGACTTTTCCAAAGAACTTTCCGAGGATATGTGGGAGCTTGAAAGCTCAGTGAACAGCGGTGAGATAGCCCTCACCCAAACAGGCTCACAGCAGAGCGACCCGCCCACAGTGACAGAGGGCTTCTCAGACTTTGAGGGAAGCTTTGAAAGCTATCCAAGCCTTATTTATGACGGCCCATTCTCAGACAATATCCTGGAGCGTACCCCACGCATGACAGCTGAGGCAGAGAACGTTTCACAGACCAAAGCCCTTGAACGCTGTTCTCTGGGGCTTAACATGAACTCCACAGTGTTCACAGATATCTCAGAGGTAGAGGGCAAAATGCCATGCTGGAGATTTTCAAACGAGGATAAGACGGTGGCTTGCGAGGTGACGAAGCAGGGCGGATATATCTCATATTTCCTCAAAAGCCGTATCAGCGAAAGCACAGTGCTTACAAACGAGCAGGGAGTAAAGGCAGCAGAGGATTTTCTCGATGACCTCGGCATACTGTCCATGAAAACCACCTACTATGAGAATATCGACAACGTTCTCACAGTGAATTTCGCCTACAACGACCTTGACGTGTGCTGTTACACCGACCTTATAAAGGTATCAGTAGCAATGGACGACGGTGAGATATTAGGCTTTGACGCAAAGGGCTTTTTGGTGAACCACTATGACAGAGATATCCCCGAAGCGGACATATCCCAAAGCCGAGCGAAAGAGAGCGTGTCCCCACGCCTTGAAATAATATCCGGCAGGCTTGCACTTATCCCTACCGACGGTTTGGAGGAGAAACTGTGTTATGAGTTCAGGTGCAGGGCGGAAAACGGCAGGAACGTGCTTGTATATATAAATGCACAAACTGCGGAGGAAGAGCAGATACTCATTCTTGTGGAAAGCAAGTCAGGAACACTGACTGTATAAAGTAGGAGGATAAAAAAATGTCAGATTTCAGAAATTCAAAGACAAAGGATAACCTTATGAGAGCCTTTGCAGGGGAAAGTCAGGCAAGAAACCGCTACACAATGGCGGAGGAAAAAGCAAGACAGCAGAAGCTTTATGTGCTTGCCGATCTGTTCAAGTTCACAGCCGATCAGGAGAAAGTTCACGCAAAGATATTCTATGAGCATCTCAAAGAGCTGTCAGGGGAGAGCGTGTTTGTTGACGGAGGTTATCCTGTGGATATTTCGGAGGATATGTGTACCTTGCTTGGTATGGCAGACCACAACGAGCGTCAGGAATCAGATGATGTTTACCCTGCGTTTGCTGAGGTCGCAAGGCAGGAGGGCTATGGAAAGATAGCGCAGGACTTTACGAATATCGCCAAGATAGAGAATGTTCACGGCAAGCGTTTTGCGGCATTTGGCAAGCTTATGAAAGAGGGAAAGCTGTTCTCTTCCTCCCAGTCTGAAACGTGGGTATGCTTGAACTGCGGTTATATCGTGGAGGGCACACAAGCCCCTGAGAGGTGTCCTGTTTGCGGAGAAGCGCAGGGATATTATATCAGGCTTTCAATGGCTTCATGGGGAAGTAATTGTAACTGTGATAAATAGTGTTCTGTGCGGTGCGGCTGAAAATGCCGTGCCGCATTGTGCTATGTAAAAATACATCGCCGCAGGCGATACCTTCATTCCTCACTCCTCACTCCTCATTCAACCTCATCCCTCACTAAATGTAGGTTTGTCAATCATATTGGACACTATTATTAAGAAATTCGATAGGCGAAAACCATTTGAGGGGACGCATAGGACGGTTGTTTGTTCGACTTAAACGTGCAGCTAGCTGCACGTTTAAGTCGTCGCAGGAATAAAACCTATGGCACGAATAGAATTTGTTGTGATCTTCTCGGTGACTGCGCTCTACTTTGCCATTGTGCCTGGGCGTATATGGACGAATGAGTTTGTGTTCAATGCCAAGTTGTGAGAGCGTATTCTCAAACAGCGTTTTCTTGTCTCTTTTGCTTGGCGAAAAGCGGTTAGTAAATTCAAATCCATTGTCGGTCTGAATACATTTCACCGTTATTCCTCTGCGTTTGTACCATTTCACCAGCCTTTTTACAAAGTCTGCTGAAGAATAGGTGCTTTGCTCCTCATATCCGTATAAAAATCTTATCCTGGTATACTCATCGATCGCCGTGTATTGGTACAGCTTCATCTCTGGGTCAGCTATACACTTTCTCGGAACTACCTTTACGTCCACCTGAATACGCTCTCCGGGGTATGTCATCTGCTCGTATGGCTTTGGTTTATACGTCGCTTTCTTCGGCTTTTTCGGAAGCATTCCTAGTTTTTTCATAACCCTGTAAAGACTTTCAAGACAGCGTGTATACCCTTGTTTTCTGAGACGATGCCATAGTTCGGGAAGCTCAAGCGTTGGGTTTCGTTTGTGATACCTTTTGATAAGATCTATTTCTTCCTTGGTATGCTCGTTGGGATGATGATGCGGTCGGCGTGATTTAACTGCAAGGGACTCCACACTTCCGTCCCAGCGTTTCAGCCAGAAATATATATATGAACGTGATTTATTGTATTTTCTGCTTGCTCGGCTCACTCCATATTTCTTTGCGTAATTCATTAAGGATTGACGAAACTTCATATCTTGTGTTATACTATTCATGAGAGATAGGCTTCCTTTCTGATTTGAATTTGGTGTGGTAACTTTATTTTATCAGATTTTTGCCTATCTCTCTTTTCTTTTTTCTTAATTTTGTCCAATATCTATTGTAGCACTACACACTCCTCATTCCTCACTTTCCCGATTTGTTTGCATTATTCACAATTATATGTTATAATAAAAATAATTGCGATAAAACATGAAAGGACTTGTGATAATTGATATATCTTGATAATGCCGCCACCACAAAACCTTGTGATGAAGCTAAAGCGGCTGTAATGAAAGGCTTGGAGGTCTTCGGAAACCCCTCTTCTCTGCACAGAGCAGGTCTTGACGCTGAGCTTCTTGTTTCTGACGCTCGTGAGATCATTGCCGACGCTCTCGGTGTTACCCCTGATGAGGTCTATTTCACTTCGGGTGCTACTGAAAGCAACAATACCGCTATTTTCGGGGCTTACAAGGCTCACGGAAAACGTAAAAAGCGCGTTGTCATATCCTCTGTTGAACACCCTGCTGTGAAAAATCCTGCCCAGGAGCTTGAAGATATGGGCTGTGAGGTCATAAGGATATCCCCTGACGAGAACGGCGAGATAAACGCTCGTGACATCTTTGCCGCTGTGAACGAGGACACTTTCCTTGTTAGCTGTATGCTTGTGAACAACGAAAACGGCTACATACTTCCTGTGGAAAAAGCTTTTTCTATGATAAAGAAAAAGTATCCCCAGGTGATTACTCACTGCGACTGCGTTCAGGGATTTATGAAAATTCCTGTGAAAGCCAAAAAGCTGAATGCCGATATGATATCTCTCAGCGGTCATAAAATATATGCTCCAAAGGGTATCGGTGCGCTGTATGTGAAAAAGGGCATTCATATACCGCCTTTTATGCTTGGGGGAGGACAGGAAAAAGGTTTTCGTTCGGGTACTGAGTCAGTGCCGCTCATATGCGGTTTCGGTGCGGCGGTGAAAAAGCTTGCGCCGAATGTTTCTGCGAACTTTGAAAAGGCGGCTGATATCCAAGCCTATCTCATAGAAAAGTGTAACGAAAACGGCGATGTTTTCGTAAATTCACGAAAAGGCGGCTCGCCTTATGTCACAAGCATTGCCGTCAATGGGTTAAAGTCCGAAGTGCTTCTCCACTATCTTGAAAAGCGTGAGATATATGTTTCAAGCGGCTCAGCCTGCTCAAAGGGCAAGAAAAGCTCTGTGCTAAAAGAGTTCAGATATCCCGAGCAGAGCCTTGACTCCACTATCAGGATAAGCTGTAGCATCGACACCACAAAGGCTGATATCGACGCTCTTATGGAGGGCATAAAGTCTGCGCAGAATGACCTGTGCAAGGTAAGGTAAAACACGCAAACAAATGTTTTGTACTATTTATAAAGGGGAACGGCGAAAAAGGTCGCTTTTGACAGGTTTTTGACGAGGACTTTTTTGTGCAGTTTTCGTAAAGAAAGGATAAAATTTATGAAAGAAATCATTCTCTGCAAATATGGTGAGATAGCTCTGAAAGGTCTTAACAAATCAAGCTTCGAGAGCATGATGACAAAGAGCGTAAAAAGAAGACTTAAAAGCTGCGGACAGTTCAGCGTATCAAAAGCACAATCTACTTTGTATGTTGAGCCGCTCAATGATGACAGCGATGTTGACATGGCAGTGGAAAAGCTGTCGAAAATTTTCGGTATCGTTAAGCTCTGTCGCTGCTGCGTTTTGGAAAAGGATATGGACGAGATACTCACAAAGTCACTTGACTATATCGAGGACGAAATGGAAACTGCGAGAACTTTTAAGGTCGACGCAAAGCGTTCAGATAAGAAGTTCCCATTCAAGTCCCCTGAGATATGTATAGAAATGGGCGGAAAGATACTTGAAAGATTCCCACACCTTAAAGTTGACGTTCACGATCCTGACGTTGTAGTAACAGTGGAGATAAGAGAAACCAACGCTTATGTTCACGCAGGCTCTATCGAGGGCGCTGGCGGAATACCTGTAGGCTCAAGCGGAAAGGCAATGCTTCTTCTCTCAGGCGGTATAGATTCGCCTGTTGCAGGCTATATGATGGCAAAGCGTGGTGCGATAATATCCGCTATCCACTTTGAAGCTCCACCGTATACTTCAGACAGAGCGAAGATGAAAGTTGAAAAGCTTGCCAAGATAATCACTGCTTACTGTGGTGATATCAACTTCTTCTGCGTGCCTTTCACGGAGATCCAGGAGCTTCTGAGAGATAACTGCCCTGAGGAGCTTTTCACTATCCTGATGAGAAGACTTATGATGGAGATAGCACAGAGAATATGCGAGAAAGAGGATATCCAAGCCCTTGTCACAGGAGAGAGCCTTGGTCAGGTAGCGAGCCAGACTATGTATGCAATGGTCTGCACAGACGCCGCTTGCCGTATGCCTGTATTCAGACCATGCGTTGGTATGGACAAATCTGAGATAGTGGAGATAGCAAGAAAGATAGATACTTTTGATACCTCTATCCTCCCTTATGAGGATTGCTGTACAGTTTTCACGCCAAAGCACCCTAAGACAAGACCAAATCTTGCAGACGTTGAAGCCGCTCAGAACGCTTTCGATTGGGAGCCTTATATCCAGAAAGCTATCGAGGGAACAAAGCCTTATCTTATCAGAAACGCATAGCGTATTTTCATGGCGTACACCCGTTGCATGGTGTCTGTGAAAAGGTTACAAACGGGTTAAAACTGTAACAGCTTGTAGCTTAATTGTACGCTTTTTTGTACCCGAATATTGTGCCTTTCCATGGTGAAAAATGCCGAAAAGCCCCGAATTTTCAGGGCTTTTCTTTGCGTTCAAAAGGGTGTTGAACGGGCTTGTTAATAATGAAAAATCAGTAATTTGGTAACAAAAGTGTAACATCTGCTTGCAGAATTTGCTATTAACATTGGTTTTTGAAAAACGTCGAATTAACAAAATGGACAAAAAGAGCCGATTTTTTATGTGCAATATATAACTAAAAGGGGTGATTATTACTATGAAATTTGCTGAAGGTGACAAAGTGGTTACAGATAGTATTGACATAGTTACAAAAAGTGTAGTAAAATATATGATAAAGAGCGGTCGGAAGCTGTGTACTGCGGAAAGCTGTACAGGCGGAATGATAAGCCAGACGATCACTTCCGTTTCGGGAGCGTCGGAAATGTTCCTCGGCGGTGCTTGCACCTATACGGAGGAAATAAAGATGAAGCTTCTGAACGTGAAAAAGGAAACGCTGGAGCAGTATACTGTTTATTCTGAGCAGACAGCCAGTGAGATGAGCAAGGGTGCGCTGAAGCTTTTCGGTGCAGATTGTGCAGTGGCTGTTACTGGTATAGCAGGGCCAAGCGGCGGTTCTCAGGAAAAGCCTGTGGGAACTGTATATGTTTCAGTGAGAAGTCGTCAGAAAGAAATAGTCAGACGGCTTGAGCTTTATAAAGAATATGAGAATTTGGACAGAAGAAAGATCCGTATGCTTACAACAGAAACAGCACTGAGAATGGTGCTTGAGCTGTATGAACAAAAGGCGGAGGCTTGAAATAAATGTCAATGGCTAATGAAACAATGAATCTGTCCGAAAAGGACGATACAAACTTTTTTGTAAGAGTAGTAAGATATTTTATCCCGTGGAAGGGCGACGGAGCAG
Source organism: Ruminococcus bicirculans (ex Wegman et al. 2014) (assembly GCF_000723465.1). GTDB lineage: Bacteria > Bacillota > Clostridia > Oscillospirales > Ruminococcaceae > Hominimerdicola > Hominimerdicola aceti. The sequence continues at coordinate 1,830,482 of NZ_HF545616.1, read as the reverse complement.
GAGAAGTGTTCAGAAAGATAGTGTTCATGTTCTCTATCGTGCTTTTCTGTGTTTCTCTTAATGAGCTTTCTGATTTTCTGAAAGCCGACGAGCAGGATCAGAACTATATGCAGGAGATCGTAAATTACGAGCCTGACTTTAGCGATGACGTTGACCTGAGCAAGAATAACGGCTCAGACGATATTGACGTTTCTGACCCTGAGGCTTCAACAAAGGACAGAGAAGTTCAGGGTTGGGCTAAGAAGCTTCTGAAAAGGAACAAGGACGTCGTAGGCTGGATAAAGATACCAGGCTTTAAAAATTCCGCAGGTGATGAATATATAAACTTCCCAGTTCTCAAAGGCAAGGATAATGAATATTATCTTTACAAGAATATTGACAAGCAGTATTACGAATCGGGAAGCATTTATGCAGACGCTTGGTCTACCATAAATAAGGACGGGCAGTCTGACAATATCACGATATATGGTCATAACATGAGATATGTGGGAACTTCTTTTACTCACCTTACTGAGTATAAAAAGGGAGTGGATTTTCTTAAGAAATATCCTGTTATCGAGTTCAATACTATCTATGACAGCAACTGTAAGTATGTTATCGTGGGTGCGTTCGTGACGGGAATACTTGAAAATCAGGACGACGGAAAGCTCTTCAAATACTGGACTACCAGATATTTTGACGACGCTGACTATAAGTTTGACGATTGGATCTCAGAAGTGAGAAAGCGTTCGTGGTATTCAAACGATATCGAGTGTACAGCAGACGATAAGTATATATCGCTCTCAACTTGTACAAACGAAACTTCAAATCTCAGGTGGGTAATCGTGGCAAAGAAAATGACGGCTGACGATAACCTGGATCTTATAATAGATTCCTATAAGGACAAGGCAAATAAGGATATTTATTTTCCTAAATGCTGGAGAAACGTATACGGAAACAATAAGAAGTATTTCGGCTGGGATTATTGATGTTTATTACACCAAATCGGTGTAAAATAAATTTTAGCTGACGTCAAGCTCACGGACGGCAGTGAAGACGGTTTGCGTGCAGACGGTCGGAAAGGGTAATGTGATTAAAATGAAGCAGAAAAAAACTGAAGACAGCATAAAGCGAACAGCTAAGCCGTCGGTCAGGAAAGTAGGAACAATGCTGGGCAGCGGTGCGCTGGCAGTGCTGATGATAGGTACAGTAAGTATCTTTGCACTTACAAGCGGCAACAACGAGGCTCAGAAGGACACAAAAGCTGCAATAACCAACACTAAGACCACTTCTGTGACAGAAGCAGAAACTGAGAGAGATGAGACCTATACTTCAATGAACACCGTTACATGGAGAAAAGCGGGTATCAGCGAGTATAAAATGGCACAGGCAGAGTCCGAGACAACAACTTCCGCCAAAGCCACTACAACAAAAAAGACAGAAACTACTAAAAATGCAGCAAAAGAAACAAAGGTCAATAACGTAACAATGGTCGCAACTGAGATCGTGAACGTCAGAGAAAAGGCTGACAAGAACTCAGAGATAGAAGCTATCGTTGCAGCAGACGAGGAAGTTATCGTTACGGCTGAAACAAGCGACGGTTGGTATAAGGTTACATACGGCGACTACAGCGGATATGTAATGAAGGACTATCTTAAAAAGGCAGAGGTAACAACAACTTCCGCTGCGAAGTCCGAAACTACAACAGCAGCTAAGAAGTCTGAAACAAAAAAGACTACGACAACAAAGGCTAAGACAACAAAGTCTGAAACAAAAAAGACAGAAACAAAGAAAGCAACAACAGCAAACTCGAACAGTTCTGTTATAAGCTATACAGATGAAGAATTTGATATGCTTTGCTACGTTCTTCAGGGCGAGGTAGGAAACTGTTCAGAGCAGAGCAAGATCGCTGTTGCAAATGTTATTATCAACAGAGTGAAAACAGGTAGATTTGGAAGCTCTATAAGCGACGTTCTTACAGCGCCAAATCAGTTCACTGCAATAAACGGCTATTACAGCGGCAGAAACAAGCCAACTCAGAACACTATTGATTGTGCAAAGAGAGCGCTGAACGGCGAGGATAATTCAAACGGTGCAGTTTATTACTACGCTCCACAGTATTGCGGTGGAAGCACAGCGTCTTGGTTTGAATCACTCACATTCTGCATGGAGCTTGATGGTCAGAGATACTTCAAGTAATATTTGAAGTTTTTGGCTAAAGTGCCGATATTGTAGATGTAAAATTGTATATTATGCTGAAAAGTCAGGACGAAACTTAGCTTTGTCTTGACTTTTTTTCAGTATTTGATAAACTATTATTTAGGTATGCAGTGAGTATTTTGCTGCCATTGGGAATGTTTTGCGGTGTGACCGCTTGAAGGTAAGGACAGTGTCTTGACGATGAATTTGATGACAAAAAAGATATGTGCAAATGTCTGCGCAGCAGTAATGAGCATAACTGCCGTTGGTATATGCGGTGAGCTGCTGCTGGATAATAAAAGCGTGGGCGCAGAAAAAGCCCCTGCGGTGCAGGTCAAAAACGTTGAAGCTCAAAGCGTTAAGACCACTGCCGCTACTGAGGTCTATGACTTTGTGAAGTTCAAAAAGTCCTCTGTGGATAAGTATGATATGTCTTATGTTCAGCAGAAAAAGCAGGCAAAGACCACAAAGAAAAAGGCTTCAGCCAGTGAGTTTACTGTGGAAATGCCTGAGGATAAGGGCGAGTATTACGATATAAAGAACGACCCTGCTAACTTTACAGATACAAGAAGCGTCGCTGATGAGTATTATACTGTCAACGATATAATCTCAGGAAATATCGTCACTCTTAATGGTCATGAACTGCTCTGTCAGATAGTCAACAGCGAGATAGGCGGTGAGTGGGGCGAGGAAGCCATAAAGGCGCAGGCCGTGGCGGCTTATACATGGGTCAGATTTAACGATTCTATCGGTGCTATACCTACGGTGGGGCTTAAAAGCGGATATTCTTCAAAGATAGAAAGATGTGTAAATGCCGTTGAGGGTCAGACCGTTATGTATAACGGCAATATCATAAATGCAGTTTATTCTGCTTCAACAGCAGGTTATTCTACCACCAGTGAGGATATATGGGGCGTTTCTTACCCGTATCTCAAGCGTGTAAAGAGCGAGTTTGACAATAAAGATCCTAACTGGGGCATTGAAGCTACATATACAAAAGACGAGGTCAAGGAGCGTATCGAGAGCCAAACTGATATAAAGCTTTCCGACGACGTGAAGAACTGGTTTAAAATAGACTCTGCTTTCAGCGGAAAGTATATAAGCGGAGTGACTATCGACGGTCATACGAGCTGTACCTATGATGGCAGTGAAGCCAGGATAACAGGTATCATGCTCTGCAACCTCTTTGATGTGAAATCGAACGCCATGGAGATAAGCTATAAGGACGGTGTGTTCACTTTCAAGTCCTATGGCTGGGGTCACGGCGTTGGAATGTCGCAGTGGGGCGCTTGCTATTATGCCGAGGCTGGCTATACATACGATCAGATACTTACTCACTATTATGTGAATTGCTATCTTGGTCTGTCGGCTGTAAATGACAAAGCTGTAAAGAGAGGTCAGATGTCGCAGGACGAGATAGATAAGGAGATAAAGGATTCAGAGATAGTTGACGAGGGCGGAAACGCTTCAGGCGACAGCAAAGAGGACAGTGAGCCTGCACAGACTCAGCCGACCGAGAACGGCACTGTTACCACCGCTCCTGCTATAGAAGCACCTGATACTACAACAACTTCGTTTGACGTTCAGCCTGAGGATAATATCACCATAGAGCAAAATACAGAAGAAATATTATAACCGAAAGGGAGAATAAAAATGGGATTTTTTTCACCTAAGAATACACCTGAAAATGCAGTAAAGGCACAGATAGACGCAAAGCTTGCCTTTATAAACGATAAGTATACCGAGATAGGCAGATATGTCAAGCTCAGAATGGCTGACAAGATAGAAGAGCCGGAGGTGAAAAACCTTATTGCTCAGATAGACGCAACTCTTGAAGAACTGAAAAATCTTAATGAACAGCTTCTTACTATCAGAGGAATGAAACTTTGTTCCGGCTGTGGTCACGAGATACCAGTGAATATGGCGTTCTGCCCTAACTGCGGAACAAAACAGCCTGAAATGGCTCAGCCTGTTTATCAGCAGCCTGCTCAGGGCGGTGCAGTTCCAATGGGCGCACAGCCTGTTATACAAAACAGTCAGGGCTATCATAATCACCCTGTTTCACCTGCTTATAATCAGCCACAGGCTAATCCTGTTTATGGCAATCCTGCTCAGCAGAATGTTCAGACAGCCGCTCCTATCCCTGAGCCTGCTGTGGCACAGACTGCTGCACCTATCCCACAGCCTGAAACAGCACCTCAGCCTGCACCAATGCCACAGCCTGCTCCGGTGATAGCAGAAGCTCCGGTGCAAGAGCCTGCAAACAGCAGTTTTGTATTCTGCTCTCAGTGCGGCCACAAAGAGCCGGCAGGCGTTAAGTTCTGCTCAGAGTGCGGAATGAAGTTGTAATAAAAAAACTAAGGCAGCGCAGGATAATAAGTGCGTTGCCTTTTTGAGTAAGAAGTAAAAGAAGTAAAGGAAGATCTTTATGTCAGTGAATATTTCAAGCGAGCTTATGGATTATGATGTTATACTTGCTTCAGCGTCGCCAAGAAGAAAAGAACTGCTGTCATTGATGTGTGAGAATTTCAGGGTTATCCCCTCAGATTGTGACGAAAAAATACCAGAGGACGTTACACCAGAGCTTGCCCCTGAGTATCTTTCAGGGATAAAATGCAGATGTATCGCTTCGGTCTATGACCTGAGCGTTGTTATCGGCTGTGACACTGTTGTAATATGCGATGGGGAAGTTCTCGGTAAGCCTGTGGACGAAGCTGATGCCATAAGAATGTTAAAAATGCTGTCAGGCAAGACTCATCATGTTGTAACAGGCGTTACCCTTGGCAGAGGCTGTCGTTACAGTAGCTTTTCCGTTGATACCGCAGTGACTTTCAGAGAGCTTTCCGACGAGGAGATAAAAGCCTATGTGAAAAGCGGCGAGCCTATGGATAAGGCGGGGGCTTACGGCATACAAGGGCTTGGAGCACTTCTTGTGGAAAAGATAGACGGGGACTTTTATAACGTTGTTGGTCTGCCTGTGAGCAGGCTTGCAGAGGAGCTGCACGAGTTTTTGAAGAAGGTTCAGTCGAAGTAGATCTTCTTGTTGCTCTCCTGAGTTTTCGGGAACACTGTCACCCTGTCGTTTCCGTCAACTATGCAGAGAAAGACCTTGTCAGGTGATGAACAGCCTTGCTTTTTTATTTCGTTGGTGAGCCATTTTATCTCCTTGCCTGCGTATTTCAGGTTGTCCTCCATAATAACGCCGTCAAGGATAAGGTCGGTGCAAAGCTTTTCGTCCTGCTTCTCATATCCTAAGTCTTTTGGAGTGAGAGGTGCTTCTGCGGCACGTTCCATGAAAGAGATAGTGCCGTTGGTTTCCAGAATAGCGTAGTATATCTTCGAGATGTCGAAATAGCCTGACGTTCTTGCCCTTGAAAGCAGATCGTTCACATCAAGCTTGGCGGTCTTAAGGTTTTCGGGATATATTTTGCCTTTTTCAATAAGCAGGATAGGTTTGCCCGAAAGAAAATGTCGGCAGTGGATAGACTTCATCGTAAGCACCGACAACAGAAAGCCTGTCAGTCCGTAAAGCACCATTGCGATAACAGGCACTATAAGCTCGTCCATTTCCTGCGAAACAGCCATTTCAGAGGCGATAGAGCCTATGGTGATGCCGTTGATGTAGTCAAAAAGCGTGAGCTGTGATATCTGCTTGTTGCCAAGAAGCTTTGATATGGCAAACATAACGATTATAGAGCCGACTGTGGCAAGTATGGTGTGAGTGATGTTCATAGGTGTTTGACCCCTTTCAGAATATGCCCTTATTATCTGCATATGCGAACGTATTATTCTTCTGACGCATATTATGACAGAGAAACGTTGTGAGCAGGAAAGGGCGGTATCAGTGGAAAACCGGGGATCGTGCTGCGGTCAGCAGCTTAATATAATGGCTGCGGCATTTGCAAATTATCTTGGCGAGGGTTTGAGCGTTGACCAGCTTGGGTTGCTGTCAGCCTTTTTGCAGTCGGTGGGCGAGTCGCTTGACGTTATCGTCTCCGCAAGGCAGCTTTGTGCAGGAAATGATAATAATATAGCAGATAATTGATACAGGAGCGTAAAATGGGACTTTTCAGAAAAAATAAAGGTACGCCCTTGAAAGAGCTTGAACGCTATCATGGGAAACGAGTTTCCTATGTGGTGGAGCGTGAGGGCGCAGAGGAAAATGTTATCGGAAGAACAGGCGGAATATCTGTTGATAGTGAAAAGCTTGTGGTGGTGTGTGACGGACACGAGGTTTTCAGGTGCAGTACCGACGGCATAGTCTGCGCTGAGCTTATGAGCCACAACGGAGCGGATATAAAGGGCAGGGATATGACCACAGGGAAGCTTCGTCATATCGTTGTGCATTACGCAAACAAAAGGTGATATTTTTGCAAATGCACTCTCTTTGCACATAATTCTATCACATTGCAGTGGTAATATTATTACAGTCGGAAAGGAAAGACCGACAGTTAAAAAGACTTCATGATTGTTTTCTTCATATATTTTTTCTATACTTCCTTAATGAATAAAAACCTGCACGCTCGTGCGGGTTTTTATTTTTTGTATAATGTCTTAGAGAAAAATTCATTTTATTGCTGTTGACAATTCATATTTATGGTGATATAATGATTGTATTGAATATCGTAAAGGCTGTGACGAGAAAGGTGACGGTGCGAATACTTCGCAGAGAGCGGACGTTTGGTGAAAGTCCGCAGGGATAACGCCGTCAGGATCATCTCTGAGCTGATCCGCCTAAGCAGATGTGTTAAGCGGATACGGTTTCTCACCGTTAGAAAGAGATATGAGTGGCAGGCTTATGGTCTGCAATCAGAGTGGTAACACGGAGATATTATGTCTTCGCCTCTAGTCAGGCGAGGGCTTTTTTTTATTACATAGAAAAAAGAGGTTGTTTTTTATGCTTACATTGGATAAGGTTTTTGACGCTTCAAACGTGCTTAAAGAGGTCATCAGACCAACAGCGTGTATCCATGCGCCAAAGGTAAACCCTGATTGTGACGTTTATCTGAAAACAGAAAATCTTCAGGTAACAGGTTCTTTCAAGGTAAGAGGAGCTTATTATAAGATATCACAGCTTTCAGACGAGGAAAAGTCACACGGTGTTATCGCCTGCTCAGCAGGAAACCACGCACAGGGCGTTGCTCTCGCCGCAACAAAGAACGGTATAAAGTCTATCATCTGTCTTCCTGACGGCGCACCTATCTCAAAGGTAGAGGCAACCAAGGGCTATGGCGCTGAGGTATGTCTTGTGCCTGGCGTTTATGATGACGCTTATGCAAAGGCTATCGAGCTTCGTGACGCTAACGGCTATACATTTATTCACCCGTTCGATGACGAAAATGTTATCGCAGGTCAGGGAACTATCGGTCTGGAGATACTAAGTCAGGTGGCTGACGCAGACGTTATCGTTGTTCCTGTTGGCGGCGGCGGACTTATCTCAGGTGTTGCATTCACTGTAAAACAGCTCAAGCCAAGCGTTAGAGTATACGGCGTTCAGGCTGAAGGCGCACCTTCAATGGTAAATTCACTTAAAGACGGCAAGATAGAGTGCCTTGAAAGCGTTCACACTATCGCAGACGGAATCAAGGTAAAAGAGCCTGGCGAGCATACCTTTGAGTATTGCAGTAAGTATGTTGACGGCGTTGTTACAGTTTCAGACGACGAGATATCATCAGCTATCCTCCACCTTATCGAGAAGCAAAAGCTCGTTTCAGAGGGCGCAGGCGCAACACCTGTTGCCGCAGTAATGTTTAATAAGATACCTGACATCAAGGGCAAAAAGGTTGTATGTCTTGTTTCAGGCGGAAATATAGACGTAACTATCCTTTCAAGAGTTATCAAGAGAGGTCTGCTCAAGTCTGGCAGATCTGATACTCTTACTATCCAGCTTGAGGACAGACCTGGTCAGCTTAGAGATGTTTCAGAGATAATTTCAAAGCTTGGCGGAAACGTTGTTTCTGTTCACCACGAGAGAGCAAGCGAGGACAGCGATATCACAGACTGCCTGCTCAGACTTGTTCTTGAAACAAGAAACTTTGATCATATCAGAGAGATAAGACAGGCTCTTACAGCCGCAGGCTTTAAGATAGTCAATAAGTAATTTTAAGACAGGAGTAGATAAAAATGGCAGAAGTTGTTTACACAAAGAACGCACCGGACGCGATCGGTCCATATTCACAGGCAATGAAGGTAGGAAACCTTGTTTTCACATCAGGTCAGATAGCAATCAATCCTGCAACAGGCAACGTTGAGGCAACAACTATCGAGGAGCAGACACATCAGGTTTGCAAGAACCTCACAAACGTTCTTGAAGCCGCAGGAACATCTATCGGCAAGGCTGTAAAGACAGTATGCTTCCTTAAGAATATGTCAGATTTCGGTGCATTTAACGGAGTTTACGGCGAGTATTTTACATCAAAGCCTGCACGTTCATGCGTTGCCGCAAAAGAGCTTCCAAAGGACGTTCTCGTTGAGGTAGAGGTAATCGCTGAGGTATAATTTAGCATATTATCTTGTAGTGGAACGGCTGAATTTCTGTTTCACAGAAATGCGACGTCCCATTATTGTGGGGCTGTATTTCAAGTATTTCGGGCGGCATATGTCGCCCGTTGTTTTTCTGTAAAAAGGGGTGAGAAAAATAAGCAGTGAGTTTATAAAAAGCAAAATGCGGACGGTGAAAAAATTCTCCATAGCCTTTGCAAAGTGGGTCTTTATCGCCTGCGCAGTGGGTGTAATAGGGGGAATAGTCGGCTCGCTGTTCCATATGGCGGTAAACTTTGCCACAGGCTTCCGTGAGTGTCATAGCTGGACATTGTATCTCATGCCGTTGGCAGGTCTGTTTATCATTTTCAGCTATCGTGTCTGCAAGGTGAACGAGGAGACCGGTACAAATCTTATCATCAGTTCTGTTCGTGGAAACATCAAAGTGCCGCTGCTTATGGCGCCTCTCATCTTTCTAGGCACCGTACTCACCCACCTTACGGGCGGTTCGGCAGGACGTGAGGGTGCGGCTTTGCAGCTTGGCGGAAGCATTGGCGCAAAGGCAGGCGAGCTTTTAAAGCTTGACGAAAAAGATTCCAGCCTTGTGATAATGTGCGGAATGAGTGCAGTGTTTGCCGCACTTTTCGGCACGCCTTTGACTGCGACTTTTTTTGCTATGGAAGTAATAAGCGTGGGCGTTATATACTATGTGGGTCTTGTGCCTTGCATAGCTTCCTCTCTTATCGCATATAAAATATCGCTGTTGGCAGGGCTTGCGCCAACAAAGTTCAACATAACAGGCATACCAAGGCTTTCCCTTGTGTCTGTGACCCAGATAGCGGCGCTTGCGGCTCTTTGTGCGGTGATATCCATACTCCTTTGCATGGTAATGGAGTTTTCACATTCAAGATTTCAGATGTATCTGCCTAACACCTATCTCAGGATAGGTGTAGGTGGCGTTGTGATCATTGCATTGACTTTGCTTGTAGGTACAAGGGATTACAACGGAGCAGGCGTAGACGTTATCGTTGCGGCTTTAGAGAAAGGCAAGGCGCACCCAGAAGCCTTTGCCCTGAAAATGCTTTTCACCGCCATAACTATAAATACAGGCTTCAAGGGCGGTGAGATAGTCCCGACCTTCTTTATCGGAGCAACTTTCGGCTGTACAGCCGCAGGCTTTTTGGGGCTTGACCCATCATTCGGTGCGGCTATAGGTCTTGTGGCACTTTTCTGTGGCGTTGTGAACTGCCCTGTGGCTTCCATACTTCTCAGCTATGAGCTTTTCGGCGGAAGTGGGCTTGTGCTTTTTGCGGTTGCCTGCGGAGTAAGCTATATGCTTTCGGGCTATTACGGACTTTATTCCAGCCAGAAAATAATGTACTCAAAGACAAAGCCCGAATATATCAACATAAATGCAAAATAAAAGAGAGCCAAGCGGCTCTCTTTTTTTGTTTATTCACTCATTGTTATGCTCTCGAATTTACCCCTTGTGACCTTGATAAGGTCTTTCGGAGAAAGCATTATCTGCGACCCGATACGTCCGCCGCTTATGATTATCTCCTCAAACTGCTCTGCAGAGCTGTCAACTACAGTCATGTACTGTTTTTTCATGCCAAGGGGTGTACAGCCACCACGAATGTAGCCCGTAACAGAGTTTATATCCTTCACATGGAGCATCTCCACCGACTTTTCGCCCACAGACTTTGCCGCCTTTTTCATGTCAAGCTCCTCTGCGATAGGGATAGCGAAAACATAGTAATTTCCGCTTTTACCCACTGTCACAAGTGTCTTGAACGAGCTTTCATATGGCTGACCGAGCATATCTGCAATGTGTATGCCGTCGATAAACTCGTCGCACTCGTATGTGTTGACCTTGTATTTTACCTTATTTCTGTCAAGAATACGCATGGCGTTAGTCTTGACTTCCTTATCCTTTGACATTTTTTATCGCTCCCAATAAAATATTGCCCCTATTTCTCCCTTGAAAGCTTCACAGTGTCAGCAATTATCTCGGCGCACATTTCGTAGCCAAGCCTGCCGCTGTCAAGGCACATATCATAGCTTGAAATATCTCCCCACTTTTTGTTGGTGTTGGAGTTGTAATAGTCGGCACGTTTTTTGTCATACTTTTTGAGCCTTGCTTCTACCTCGTCCTCGGAGATGTTGTGCTTCTCAATTGCGCACTCCTGACGCTTCTCAAAGCTTGCATTAATGAAGACATTCAGCGTCTTGACTTTGTTTTTCAGTATAAAATCTGCACATCTGCCCACGATAACGCAGTTTCCCTTTGAAACAAGCTCCATTATTACCTCTGTTTCAGCGGCGAATATCTTCTCTGTTATAGGATACTCTTTCTCCTTTGAAAACAGATTTATAGGTGTTTTGAGAATGCTCAGAGCGGCTTCCTCGTATTTTTGTATTTCGCTCATTGCAATGCCGCTTTTTTGTGCCGCCATGTCGATTATCTCTCTGTCATAGCATGGGATACCAAGCTTTTCAGCCACAAGCTTACCGATAGTCGAACCGCCTGCGCAATAATGTCTGCCGATAGTGATAACTTTTATTTCAGCCATTTTCTGTTTCTCCTTTTGCAGTATTTTTTATTTTTTTAACGGACTTCTGCCCTTTTATACAGTATAATATATTTGCTTGTTATTGTCAATAACATATTGGTTACACTTTGTTTAAGCTAGAGTAATAAAACTTCTCATAAAACGGAAAAGGACCGACCCTATGGTCAGCCCTCTTTCGTAGTAAGGAAAGTAAAATGAATTAAAACGAAAAATTCCTATTTATCAGCGTTGGCTTCTTTTATTTCGATATAAGCCTTCATAAGCTTGATAGCACCGTCAACGCCTGTTTTGGACGAGTTGATACAAAGGTCATAGTTCTTTGCTTCGCCCCATTTCATGTCGGTGTAATAATTATAGTATGAAGCTCTCCGCTTATCAGTCTTGCGGATAAAGTCCTCAGCTTTGTTTTTTTCAATATCGTATCTCTCAAGGATACGCTTTTTCTTTTCGGCAGTGTTGCCGGAAATGAAGAAGTCGATAATATTAGGCTCATTTTTCAGAACATAGTCAGCACAACGTCCTACAATAACACAAGGACCCTTCTTTGCAATGTTCTTGATAGTTTCAAACTGAGCCAAGAATATCTTGTGATTCAGCGGCATATCAGGATTGATCCTGCCGTCTGCACTTACAGGGTAATTACCCATGACCAGTGAGAAAAGAAAGCTGTTGGTATAGGACTCATCATTCTTAACAAAAAGCTCCTGACATATACCGCTCTCTTTTGAAGCCATTTCCAAAAGCTCTTTATCATAGAAAGGTATGCCCAGATCATCAGCAAGCTTCTTGCCTATTTCACGTCCTCCGCTGCCAAATTCACGGCTGATAGTAATAATCGATCTCATAAAACATATCTCCCTTCTTTGATATATTCTTTTTAACGTGTATTTATTATAGCATATTTTTTGTGATTTGTACATAAAAATCCGTAAAATTCTTGCACAAATTTATGTATTTTATATTGTGCATTTTGCGTACAAATATATTTAACAAATTCGTGACAAATACAAAGGCAATAAAAAAGCGGGACGAATGAACGTCCCGCTTGAAAATACTGAATTATTCAGCAACGTTAGCGTTTGCTTCCTTGATGATGTAATCAACAGCCTTCTGGTTCTCAGCAACGCACTCTGTCCATGTGGTAGCTCCGCCGCCTGTTACCATTGTAGCCTGGTTTACTGTCTGCATAAGTGTTGAAAGCTCAGCAGATACGCCGTCCTGGAAGTCAAATACAGGATTCTGTCTAGCCAGATCGTAAATTGTCTTACGCATCTCGATCATATCGTCTGTCCAGCCGTAGTCGTTCTTGAGCTGTTCTTCTGTGATGTTCTGTACCTCAGAGTTTGCAACCTTGCAGCAGTTTACGAACGCATTGAAGCCGTCTGGGTTTGGAGCGTTCTTGCAGAGGAGATAGCCGTTTACGCCTGTAGATACATAGTACTTGTCAGAATCGTCCATTCTTGGCATTGGAACGAACATAACCTCGCCGTCCTTGACGCTTCCGAATGTCTTAGTCTTTTCAGGAGTATCCTCGAGAGCCCATGTGCCGATAGGAATGAACAGTGTGAGCTGTGAACCAAGACCTTCACCGTTAGCTCCGTCACCTCTTGTCTTCCAGTTGTTGCTTGATCTGTCGAATACAACGTTGTTCTTCTCAAGGTTGTACATAAGATCCTGAACTGTACCAACTTCAGCCTTGCCCATGTTGTTTACAAGCTTGCCGTCCTCAAGACCGATAAGTGGATAACCGCAAGTATCGTTAAGAGCCTTGCCGTACCAGTAACCATCAAGAGCATATCTGTCAGCTTCAGAGTCTGCAAAGTCAAGGCACATCTCTGTGAACTTGCTCCATGTCCACTCGTCATTAGCGTAAAGCTCAGCAGGATCGTCATAGCCAAAGTCTGATATTGTCTTTGTGTTGTATGTACAAACATACTGTGGTCTTACGTCGATAGCAGCTACATAGTGCTTGCCGTTGAATACGAATGAATCGTTAAGTGTCTGTGATGATGACCAGATGTCTGAGCTGAAATCAACTACATCGTCGATAGGCTCGAACATGGCCTTGATAGCACCCTTAGGGAATGCGTCCATGTCGTCAACAGGGAAGAAGTCAGGTGAGTCGTTAGCCATAACTGCCTTAGCAAGATCAGTATATCTGTTATCCCAAGTTGTCTGAACGTACTCGATCTTTCCACCGTACTTAGTCTGGAAAAGTGAGATAGCAGGCGATTCTGACTTACCATCACTAGGGTTGATGTCATAGTGAGCCATCCACTTGATAGTCTTGTTTGAAAGCTCGATGTCAGGGAGCTTATCCTGAAGTGCATTTACCTGCTCCTTCTGATCATCTGTCATAGCCTTAGCTTCCTTCTTGGAAGATGAGCTGTCACTTGATGAGCTGCCGCAAGCAGCCATGCTGCAAGCCAGTGAAAGCGCACAAGCAGCAGCGAAAATTCTCTTTGCCATTTTCATTATAGTAACCTCCTTGATAATAGACGAATGTTCCTTACCCAAAACGTTCATCTGTTACGATCGACAAGCATTGTTACCCGACAACGCTTGCCATAACGCTTATTTTTCGTCCTTACTAATGATAACAAAAAGTTTAAATTTAGTCAATCAGCATTTTGCAATATAAAGCTCAAGCGTTTTTGTTGATTATGACAAAGGTGTGTTGAATTTGTGTGAGTATTCGTTTTCAGAAAACGTTTTCGCAATTTCACTCATACATATTAATAAAAAGTTTACAATTGTTGTATACAGGTTTTACATTACTGTATCACCTGTCTTTTGTCAGCAGGTGAGAGTTTGGATGTCCTCTTGCGACAGGGCAGGGTGAACGGCACGGTTTATGCCCATTGCAATGAGCTTTGCGCAGTTTTCCGAAAGTTTGTCAGCAGTTTTCGGAGCGACCATGATGTTTTCGGAGCTTTCAGGTGCGGTCTGACCGAAAATGTGCTGTGCGGCAGTGCAAAGGTCTATGACCGTTGGCACGCCTATGGCAATGCACTTTACCCCGAGGGTCGAAAGCGAAAGCTCTTTTCGCGCGTTTTCGACTCCGCTTCCCGGAGAAATGCCGGTGTTGCAAAGCTGTATTGTCCTGCCAAGATTTGAAAGTTCGCTGCAAGCCAGTGCGTCAACGGCAATGACAGCCTGCGGTCTTACACGCTCTGCGATAGCTTTTACCTGCTCTGAGGATTCTATTCCCGTGTTTCCAAGCACTCCTGTCTGTATCACTGTGACCTCGCCCAGATCGTCAGTATCAAGCTCTTTTGCAAGGCTTTTTATGTGACGGGTAGCGAAGATCTTTTCAGCGGTAAGAGGGCCAACAGCGTCGGAAGTCAGGGCATAGTTCCCAAGCCCTACTGCCAAAAAACGTTCACATCCACCGCAAAGCTCCCTTATGGCTTTTGCTATGACTTCTGCACGCTCACGAAAACTGTCGCTGTACATATCGAATGTTGAATCTGTGGCAGTAAGGGTGATGTATCTGCCGACAGGTCTGCCAAGCTTTTCGGCGGCTTCCTGTGTTTCTATGGTGATGTCCGTTACCTTAAGCCTAGCGTTTTCAATAACCTTGTTTTTGACTTTCACTCCCTGAAGCTTTTCCGCACCGCCTGCCTGAGAAAAGCTCTCAGCCGCCATATCCGTTCTAATGCTCATTTTATTCACCTTTCTGTGATATCGTGTAAGTTTTTGTGTGTTCCTACAATTTAGACCGCAAAATTTCTATATTTTTTTCAGTAAACCCCCTTGCAATTTCTTTTGAAATGTGGTAAAATATTTTACAAGGCTTGTTTAAAGGGCTTTCCGCATTTCCTCTCAGTCTGCGGATAGCTTGTGCAAATAAGTGCAAATTTATACAGAATGAGGGAGGTGTCGGTATGCCAAACATTAAATCCGCTAAGAAGAGAGTCAAGGTTATCAACACTAAGACAATGAGAAACAAGGCTGTAAAGTCTGATCTTAAAACTGCACTCAAGAAGGCTGACGCTGCTGTAGCTGAGAATGCAGAAAACAAGGAAGAAGTAGTAAGAGCTGCTATCAAGAAGGTAGATATGGCTTGCACAAAGGGCATTATGCATAAGAATGCTGCTGCAAGAAAGGTATCACAGCTTGCTAAGAAGCTTGGCTAATTTTTCAAAGTAGCTTACAAGACCGTTCCGAATGGGGCGGTCTTTTTTGTGTATTGGTCTGTACTATATAATATAGTATACTTTGTTGGTCGTAGTTGACTTTTTGGAGCTGTTATAGTATAATTGAGTTGATAATAATGCAGGGGAGGGATTTTATGACGTATCGTGTTGGAAAATATACGCTGCCTGAATACAGTGTGCTTATGTCGGTGTATGACCGTGAGCTTCCTGAGAACCTTAACGAGAGTCTTGAGTCTATGCTCATGCAGTCATATCCTCCCTCTGACTTCGTGCTTGTGTGCGACGGCAAGCTCACCTGCGAGCTTAATATCATCGTGAAGTCTTTTCAGGACGAGTTCAAGCATATTTTCCATATCGTTCAGATAGACGAGAATGTGGGCGTTGGAAAGGCTTACAACGAGGGCATAAAGGCGTGTAAATGCGATTATATCGTGAAAATGGACAGCGACGATATATCTCTCCCTAACCGCTGCTTGAAGCAGATGACCCTTTTTGCGGTGAAGCCTAAGCTTGATATCATCGGCACATATGTGGAGGAGTTCGACACTGACACTGACGAGGTAGTTTCGGTGAAAAAAGTGCCTGTCATGCATAAGGATATCGCTTCATATTCCAAACGACGCAACCCTTTCAACAGGCAGTCTGTGGCTTTTCGCAAGTCCTTTGCGGAAAAGATAGGCGGTTACAGTGACCTTAAAATGTGCGAGGACTATGAGTTTATCGCACGAATGTTACAGCATGGTGCAAAGGGACAGAACATACCCGAGGTGCTTGTGCGCTACCGCATAGATGAAAATACTGTGGATACACGCAAAAGCTGGGAACATACAAAGGCTTTCATTCGTGTGAGGTGGATAATACACCGTTCAGGGTATACGGGCTTCCGTGACTTTTTCATGCCATGCGCTCTGCAGCTTGGCTTGTTTATATTTCCCAGAAAATTCACCCGTTGGGTATACAGAACGTTTCTCAGAAAATAATATTTTTTATATATGAAAATATGAACCTAATGCCGTGTGGGTTCATATTTTTTTAGTTCAAATAAAAGTAAACGTTATCAATTTTGAACACGATGTTAAACATTAAAAATGGCTATTGACAATGATTTTTTATATGATATATTTAAAAGTATGGAATATAAAGCCTAAAGGCGAGAGCCTCGCAAAGCTTGGCTTTATAAAAATTTGAATATTTTAATTAGTAATGATAAGGAGAACATTATGCGTGAAATAATGAAAAGAACAGTTGCTGCCGTTATGGCAGTGCTTATCGCTTGTGCGGCAGCAGGCTGCAGCAGCACAGGAAACAGCAGCTCAGGCAGCTCGTCAGCAGGCGAAACTACCACTACAACAGCTCCTGTCGTTGAAGATATGGGCAACATCGACCTTTCAGACGTAACGACAGAGTATGACGTTCCTGAGGATTTCAGCTACGAATCCGAGGCGGAAAAAGGAACTCTTTCGGGAGGTGCGGCAGTGCTTGATAAGAATTTTCTTGGTAAGTTTTCTGGCGATGGCTTCGTTTCCATAGGCTCATCGGGAGATATGGTGGAGTTCGAGATAGATTTTCCTGCAAAGGGAAGCTATAATATTACTCTCACAATGGCGGCAGACGGCGAGGGTCAGTCAAATCTTATCACTGTTGATGGTGCTGCGCTCACAAACTTCACATCAACCACAACAGAGTTTGGCGACACTATGGCTGAAAATGTGCTTATCGACGAAGGTACTCATAAGGTAGGCATAAAGGGCGACAACGGTCATATCTATATTGACAAGATAAAGATAACCCCGGCTCCTGCTATCGACCTTTCACAGTATGAGGTATCAAATCAGCTTTCAAATCCTAACGCTTCTGACGAGGCAAAAAGACTTTATAACTTCCTTACGGACGTTTATGGCAAGTATACTATCTCAGGTCAGTTTTCAGGAGATAACGAGGGCAAGGACTGCCGTGAGTTCAAGGAGATAAAGAAGCATACAGGCAAGACGCCTGCTATACTTGGTCTTGACGTTTCAAACCTTTCAAACAGCGCACTTTCACATGGCGCAGGCGGCGGAGATATGGTGCCATTGCAGGCTATGGACTGGTACAACAACGAAAATGGTATAGTTTCACTTTGCTGGCATTGGTATGCCCCTGATAAAAACCTGGAAAAGAACGGCGGAGCATGGTGGCAGGGCTTCTATTCTGAATACACAGACTTCGACCTTGCAAAGGCTCTCAGCGGTGAGGACAAAGAGGGCTACGATTCTATCATAGCAGACCTTGACCATATGGCAGGGGTACTTAAAGAGCTTGCAGACGCAAACGTGCCTATACTTTGGCGACCTCTCCACGAGGCGGCAGGCGACCCTAAGTATCCTGGCAACGCATGGTTCTGGTGGGGTTCAGCAGGAAAGGACGCATATATTCAGCTTTGGCAGCTCATGTATGACAAGTTCACAAACGAGTATGGTCTTAACAACCTCATCTGGGTATGGAACGCACAGAATCCTGACTGGTATCCGGGTGATGAGTATGTTGACATCATGGGCTATGACTGTTATCCTGCAGAGCAGGACAGCTCTTCACAGAAGTGGTATTATGACCTTGTGAAGTCAAGCACATCCACAAAAAAGATAATCGCAATGACAGAGAACGGCTCGATGTTCGACCCTGACGGAGCATTCAACGACGGCACACGCTGGGCGTGGTTCAGTACATGGAACGGCGAGTTCTGTATCAAGGATAAACAGCTTTCAGATCAGTACACCACATTTGACGAGTGGAACAAGATCTACAACAGCGAAAGAGTTCTCACCCTTGACGAGCTTCCAAACCTGAAATGCTATCCAATGGATACTGAAAAGTATCTGGAGGAGC
Source organism: Ruminococcus bicirculans (ex Wegman et al. 2014) (assembly GCF_000723465.1). Taxonomy (GTDB): domain Bacteria; phylum Bacillota; class Clostridia; order Oscillospirales; family Ruminococcaceae; genus Hominimerdicola; species Hominimerdicola aceti. Next base: position 1,812,226 of record NZ_HF545616.1, on the reverse strand, counting down.
ATAAGTAAATTCGGATAAAATAAAAACTGCGGACGGCAAAATGCTATCCGCAGTTTTGTTATGTAGGGGAACGGCTCAATTTCTGTTTCACAGAAATGCGACGTCCCGAATTATTGTTCTGTCCTATTTTATTATCAGCTATAAATATTCAGTATGCAAGGTGCAACATAAACCACTATGATCACTATAGCTCCCGCACCGATAACAGCCACAAGTGCAGCGGCTTCCATAGTTTCTCCGAATTTCAGTTTCTTTCTTATGAAGAAATATCCTGCTGTCAGCGCAATGCCTGCGATAGTCAGTGCAAGACCTGCATAAAAGCCCTTTGGCACGCTTGTTACAGTTATTGTGTTCTCGCCCTCCTGCAAGTCAAAGCTTACAAGGTCACCGAAAACCTTGTCATATGAAACAGCCTTGCCGTTGACCTTTATTTTCAGACCCTCCTGATATGGTATCTGAAGCACACATTTCTGTCCTGCCTTTGCGTTCACGCTTCCTGAAAGCTTGCCGTCACTGTCTGTAAGACCGGCGGTCTGTGCTTGCTCAAGTGCCTTTTCAAGAACATTGTGGTGAAGCCCGAAAACGCCATAGGAACGGCAGCTTGTGATGTCTTTCTTCAAGGTCACACGCACGTTGACGTGTTCATTTTCAAATTCCCCAAGCTTCAAAAGCCCGTTGCTCGATTGTGACGGATAATCCATCTGCTTTACCTGACCGTTCACTGTTACCATGAAGCTTCCGTTTATATCCTCGCTGAGGCTGTTTGAAAGCTTGTCGAAGCAGTCAAAATAAAGTGTCTGCTTGTCTGTCACATCTATGCTGTAGTCCATGTAGGCTACATCGCTAGTAGTAGTGAGGGTGTAGTTCGGTTTAAAGTTACTGTCGTCCTGCACACCATAGATCGTGGTGTATTCGTAGTCTGTGATAAGCTCGTTACCGTTGCCACCGAAAAGCTGTTCAAAAAGCTTCTTCTGAACGTTGCTTCTTGTGCCTGTGGAAAGCTCCTCACTGCCGCTCAGGTCAGCGTCGGTCACAATGCCAAGGGGGAGATAGTATTCTGTCGGCACTATCTCGTAGGTGTCGTTTGAATATACAGCGTCAGCCGAGCCTGTACTTTTTTCAATAAGATATTTTACTGACAGCAAAGCGTCAGTAAGCTCCGTTCCGCCATATGAGCCTACCTCCATCCAGTAAGAGGAGTAACCAAGCTGCTTCATCATGTACATATAATCACGGCTTGTGAGGGAGGTATAGTGGCTCAGGGAATTGTAGCCCATTGAGCCGACCAAATTGACCTCGAAAAGCTTGCTTGCGGTCTTTACTCTGTAAAAGCCCTCTGTTTCGTGAAGCCTGTCTGAAAGATCCATTATCTTCTGATGATTAGCCGCACGGAGAGTATTGTTCATGCTTGGGGATACCATATAAATGTTCACGTTTGCGTATGACTCAGCCGCAACAAACATTGCGAGGAAGACAGCAAATATCTTCTTTGATATCCAGCCCTTTTTGTGCAGCAGAACGATAACAGTATAGAAAGCCGCCGCCACAATGAAAAATTCAAGGCAAAGCTCAAAGGCGGTGCTGTCCTGCCAAAGGCTTTTAGTATATTTTGACATTCCGTCGCGGTTGTTCTCAACAAAGCCCTCAGAGAAGTTGTAAAAGCCGTAGATAAGTGCCGCAAGTATCAGGAAAATAACAAAGTGGTCGCAGTTTTTCTTTCCTTTTGCCACTGCGTTTTCCGATGACAGAAAATATCCTGCGCAGATAAGTGCAAAGAATATGGTAATGAAAGCGTATCTGCATGGGAACGACATATAGCTTCCCGTGTGCCACATAAGGTTCGCAGGCTCTATTAAAATAGGTACGAGCATCAAAAAGAGCATTATAAGGTCGGTGTTCAAACGCTTGCTTCTCTTTTTGCCGTCAAGAAGAAACACTGCAACTATCACTATCACCGAAGCCGTTGACAACAGCAGGCAGAATGTGGTGTTGTAGTTTGTGATGAATGAGGCGGTTTCGATCTGCTGGATAACTGATTTAGAACGTCCGCTTGACAAAAACTGCAGGAAGCATGGCATCCATACCACCGCTGAAAGCAATGCACCAAGGAGCGAGCCTATAACAAATCTGCATGGAACGTCCTTGTATTTTTCCTCCTTGCGGTAACGCCAGCAGCAAAGCGCCATGAAAATCATTATGAAAACAACTATCATGTAGCTGATGTAGTAGTTCACTATCATCATAAGTGTGAGCATGACAGTGTACGGGATAATGCGCTTTTTCTCGAAAAGCTCCCTGAATGCCACCATAAGGAGAGGGAAAAGATACATCATGTCGAGCCATATGTTGTTCTGATAATATAACATTCCATAGCCGCAGAATGCGTATATGACGCTGAGTACAGCACTGATATAAGGGTCGAGCTTTTTCTGACAGGAGCGGAAATATATCTGCGCCGTGACAGCCGCCGTCATCATTTTAAGCACTGTGAGAATGTTCACAAGGTAGATGATGTCAGCCTTGTCAACAAAAAGCACAAGCAAGGTGTAGGGGCTTGCGATAAAGAAGAAGAAAACGCCCCACAGGTCCATTCCTCCTGCGTTGTGGAAGTTAAGGAACATTCCGTCCTTGCCTGTGAAAATATCCTTGAAGTCGGTGAGCAGAGGTATCACCTGCTGTGACATATCGCACCATGATACAGTGCCGTCACCGAAAGGGTAAAGCCCATGCCGATAAAAAGCAAATCCCATTATGAGCAATACAGCCAGAGGCGGGATGATAAAAGGCAGAGCTTTTTTCAACTTATCCATTTTGTTCAGTCCTCCATACATAACATAGTTTTTATATTTTTCTTTAAAAAACATTATAATTATACTCCATTAAGAGTCAAAAATCAATATTAAATAAGCCAACTTTAGGCTTCGTATGATGAAAATTATGTGAAAAACATGGTCTGATGTTGATTTTTTTGCAGTGAGGTGCTATAATAGGCTAGTGAAAAGGCAGAAGTGCCATTAATAATGATCGAAAGGACGATAAAAATGAAACTTAAAAAGCTATTCAGAGCATTGGCTCTTTGCACAGCAGGCGTGCTTGCCTGCGCAGTTCTTACAGCCTGCGGAGATAAGGGTGACAGCTCATCACAGACCTCTGCGGCTGACACTGACAAGAAGTTCGTTATCACGCTTTATGCCAATGACGCACCTATCACCTGCGAGAACTTCGAGAAGCTGGTAAAGAAAAAGTTCTATGACGGACTTACTTTCCATAGAGTTGTAGACGGCTTTATGGCACAGGGCGGTGACCCTAACGGTGACGGCACAGGCGGAAGCAAGGAAACTATCAAGGGCGAGTTCTCAGCAAATGGCGTTGAAAACGGCCTGAGCCATACAAGAGGCGTTGTTTCAATGGCAAGAGCCAATGATATGGACAGTGCCTCAAGCCAGTTCTTTATCTGCTACAGCGATAAGGATACCTTCCTTGACGGTCAGTATGCGGCTTTCGGCATGGTAACAGAGGGCATGGACGTTGTTGATGACTTTCTTAAAGTTGAGAGAACAACAGGTTCAGACAACGCACAGTCAAAGCCTGTTACGCCTATCACTATCGTAAAGGCTGAAATGATAGATGATGACGCAGACGGCAACCACAGAGTTCAGTTCACAATGAATTTCTAAGCTGATTTTCACAAAGAGGTGTCCCCGTTGGGTGGATACCTTTTTTTGTTTACTAAAATGGTTTGGCAAAACAAAAAATTCATAATTTATATATCAAATCACTGATAAAAGCTATTGCAAAAAGCCGTGTGTTCAGTTATAATATATGGTATAGGTTTATGCACAGTCGGTATTGGAGGACTGTCGCTATCAATTTTTGAAAGGAATGTATGTTATGAAGAAATTTGCAGCAGGACTTATTGCAGTGGCAATGAGCGTTACAATGCTTGCAGGCTGCGGAGTGCCTGCTAATACAGTTCACAGCGTTGACGATCTGGAGGGCAAGACTATCGGTGTTCAGCTTGGAACAACAGGCGACATCTATGCCGAGGACGTTAAGGACGCTAAGGTAGAAAAATACAACAAGGGCGCTGATGCTGTTCAGGCTCTGAAGCAGGGCAAGATAGACGCTGTTATAATCGACGCTGAGCCTGCTAAGGTATTCGTTGAGAAGAATGACGATCTTGAAATACTTGACGAGCCTTTTGCTGAGGAAGAATACGCTATCGCTATGAAGCTTGACAACACTGAGCTTCAGACAGCTGTCAACGGTGCGCTCAAGGAGCTTAAGGCTGACGGAACACTTGACGCTATCAAGGCAAACTACGTTGGCGAGAACGCTGGCAAGAACCCATACAAGTCCCCTGATAATGTTAGCAGAGATAAGGGTACACTTGTAATGGCAACAAACGCTGAGTTCCCTCCATACGAGAGCAAGGAGAATGATAAGGTCGTTGGTATCGACGCTGATATGATGCAGGCAGTTTGCGACAAGCTTGGTTATGAGCTTAAGATAGACGATATGGCATTTGATTCTATCATCTCAGCCGTTCAGTCAGGCAAGGCAGACGTTGGCGTTGCAGGTATGACAGTTACACCTGACAGAGAGAAAAACGTTCTTTTCTCTGACACTTACACATCATCAAGTCAGGTAATAATCGTAAGAAAGAAATAATTTTTCACACTTCGGCTGTCGTAGAGCGGCAGCCGAAATTATTTTGATAAAGAACAGGAAGTGCTGAATTGAACAAATTGATCGACGATTTCCAGCAAAATTTTTTGGACGAGAGCCGTTGGCATTATCTTACCAATGGTCTTAAAACAACACTTATCATAACCTTCTTTGCGGTCATACTTGGCTTTGTGTTGGGATTTCTTGTGGCTATAGTCCGCTCTACTCATGATAAGACAGGCAAAATGAAGATACTCAACGCCCTTTGCAGAGTGTATCTTACAGTGATAAGAGGAACTCCTATGGTAGTTCAGCTCCTTATAACATATTTTGTTATTTTCGGAAGTGTGAACATAGACAAGACTCTTGTGGCTGTGCTTGCATTCGGCGTGAACTCAGGCGCATATGTGGCTGAGATAGTCCGTTCAGGTATCATGTCAGTTGATAACGGTCAGTTTGAAGCAGGAAGAAGCCTTGGCCTTAGCTATCGTCAGACAATGATATCAATAGTTCTTCCGCAGGCTTTCAAAACAGTCCTGCCTGCCCTTGCAAACGAGTGCATAGTTTTGCTTAAAGAAACCTCTGTTGCAGGATATATCGCAATTCAGGACCTTACAAAGGGCGGAGATATAATCCGTTCTCAGACGTTCTCGGCATTCATGCCGCTTATAACAGTTGCACTTATTTACCTTATAATGGTAGTTGTGCTTACTCATCTGGTAGGAAAGCTTGAAAGGAGGCTGTCGCAAAGTGATAGACGTTAAACATCTCAGCAAGTCTTTCGGCGAGGTCGAAGTGCTGAAAGATATAAACGAAACTATCGACAAGGGCGAAAAGGTCGTTATCGTTGGTCCGTCAGGCTCAGGAAAATCCACCTTTCTCCGCTGTCTTAACCTTATGGAAAAGCCGACCTCAGGTGATATATTCTTTGAGGGCGAGAACATCACTCAGGCGAACGAGCATGAAATGAACAAGCTCAGACAGAGAATGGGCATGGTTTTTCAGCATTTCAACCTCTTCCCACATCTTACAATAAAAAAGAATATCACTCTTGCCCCTGTGAAGCTTGGACTTATGACAGCCGATGAAGCCGACAAAAAGGCGGAGGAGCTTTTGGAAAGAGTTGGTCTGCCTGATAAGGCTGACGAGTATCCTTCAAGGCTCTCAGGCGGTCAGAAGCAGAGAATAGCCATCGCACGTTCACTGGCGATGAATCCTGAGGTAATGCTCTTTGACGAGCCTACTTCTGCACTTGACCCTGAAATGGTGGGCGAGGTGCTGGAGCTTATGAAACAGCTTGCAAACGACGGCATGACAATGGTTGTCGTTACCCACGAAATGGGTTTTGCAAGGGAAGTTGCTTCAAGAGTTCTGTTTATGGCAGACGGAAAAATACTCGAGCAGAACAAGCCGTCAGAGTTCTTTGCACACCCTGAAAATCAGCGCTTGAAAGATTTTCTCTCAAAAATTATATAGAAGCCAACACCGCACAAGGGGCGCCTATCGTCTTTGTGCGGTGTTTTTTTGTTTGCAAAGGTCTAAAATGCTTGACATTATGGGCGTTATGGTCTATTATTATTTTATACGACTTTATTTTAATAGGAGATACATAAATGAGTTTAAAAAACGCTTTCACCATTATTTTCGGCAAGCTTATGGTAAAAACTCTGCACCTGCTTGGCAGGGACGCAGGCAACTTTCCTGGGCTTGTGCTGTGGACTATAAATAAAGACTGCCTTAAGGCTTTCAAGGTGGATTGCCCTATCGTCGCCGTCACAGGCACCAACGGCAAGACCTCTGTTACAAACTATCTCAGCCATATTTTTGCAAGCGGTGGAAAGAAGATAATAACAAACCCGGAGGGTAACAATCTTGATACGGGAATATGCTCCCTCCTGCTCAATCACTGCGATATGAGGGGAAGAGTCCATGCCGATTATCTCGTGCTTGAAACTGACGAGTCACACGTTCCTGTGGTCTATTCAAAGCTCAATTTGCAGACCCTTGTTCTGCTGAATTTCTTCCGTGACCAGCTTGACAGAAACGGCGAGGTGGAAACACTCATTCTCAAGGTGAAAAAGTTCCTTGAAACATTTGAGGGCAACGTTGTCCTCAATGCCGATGACCCAAACGTGGCAAGACTTGGACTTGCTAACCCCAATAATAAAAATATCCACTATTTCAGCGTTGACAGATATCAGGGCGCAACGGATAAGCCTTATGAGGTGGGCGAGGGCAAGTTCTGTCCTTTCTGCGATACTGAGCTTGTCTATGACTATTATCAGTATTCACATATCGGCAAGTTCCATTGTCCGAAATGCGGTTTCGGCAATATCGAGCCTGAGGTGGAGATAAAGAACGTTGACCTGACTGTTCCGTCCTTTGAAGCAGACGGGGAAACATATAAGACCGCTCATAACAGTATCTATTATATGTATAACATGGCGGCTGTCTATACCGCCGCAAAGCTCTATAATTTTGATAAGGCTATATTGCATGACACTTTCGAGCATTTCGAGGTCAATAACGGCAGACTTGAACGCTTTGAGGTTGACGGCTCAAGCCTGCTTGTGAACCTTGCCAAAAACCCTGTTGGCGCAAATATGACCCTGCGTGTGATGAACGAGCAGGCAGGCTCAAAGGAACTGCTTTTTGTCCTTAACGATAACCTTGCAGACGGCCATGACGTTTCCTGGATATGGGATATAAACTTCTCTGTGTTCAATAATGTTGACAGAGTTGTGACTTCTGGTACGAGAGCATATGATATCGCCATAAGAATAAAATGCTCAGGCTATGACCCTGACAAGATATTCGTTTATCCTGACCTTGACGAAGCAACAGCGTCACTCTTCTCCACAAAGGGGGATAAGTTCGCCATAGCCAATTATACTGCTATTCAGCCGACAAGAGCCGCAATAAAAAGATATAAGAGCCTGAAAGAAAACGGGGAGGAAAAGTAAAATGGAAAAGCTGAAAATTCTTCATATGTATCCAAATATGCTTGACCTCTATGGCGACAGCGGCAACGTTGAAGTGCTTTCTTACCGCTGTAAAATGCGTGGCATAGAGCTGGAAGTTTCAAAGCATCTTATTGGTGACAAGGAAACTGATTTCACCCAGTATGATATCATCTACCTTGGCGGCGGTGCTGACTTTGAACAGCAGATACTTGCAGATGACCTTGTTTCCTGTAAGGACAGTATCATGGAAGCTTATAAGGCAGGAACATTTTTTCTGATGATATGCGGCGGCTATCAGCTCATGGGTCAGTATTATAAGGACTCAAACGGCGAGAAAGTGCCGGGATTGGGGCTTTTCGATTACTATACTGTGGCGTCTACCGATAAAAGATGCAGATGTATCGGTAATATCGTCATCGAGGCTCAGCTTGACGGCGAGAAGTATAAGGTCATAGGCTTTGAAAACCATGGCGGACAGACCACCAACGTCAAGTCGCCCTTCGGAAAAGTCCTCTCAGGCAACGGCAACGAGTTTGAAAGCAGTACCGAGGGCTATATGGAAAAAAGCGTTATCGCAACCTATCTCCATGGTCCGCTCCTGTCAAAAAATCCAAAGGTCAGCGACTATGTTATTTCATACTGCATGAGCCGCAAGCTTGGCGAAAAGTATATCCCTGCACCTATAAACGATAAGCTTGAAGAGGATTGCCGCAAACAGCTTTTTGAGAGGCTTGGTGTGTAAAAATGTTTTCACTGTTCAAAAAGAAGCAGACTCAGAGCGAGCCGCCTCTGAAAAAGAAAATAAAGGATATGAAGTGCAGAAAAATAAACTACGTTGACGAGGGCTTTGATACCCTCGCTTCGGAAATGTCTGCCGACCCGAAAGCTATTCTCAGGCTCAAGCCTGTGAACTATTATGCCATAAAAAATAAATATATCATGGGAAAAGTTTATACGTCTGAGGATCATCAGGAGAACTATGTGCAGTTTTTCAGATACGAGTATGACCACGAGTGTGGAAAAACTGATATTTATCCCCTAAGTGCAGAGCTTATGTCAAAGGCTCTTGCAAAGGTGGGTATAATAATAGACCTGAAAGCCCTTGCCAAAGACCAGTGAGGAAACGAAAATGGCTTCAAAACTTGACGAATTTGATATGAAAGCCCCTGTGGCTGACCTGCTTTATCCCTCTGTGGAAAAGCACAACGCAATGAAAAAAAGAGCTGCCGCTCTTGAAAAGCTCCCCAGAGCCTTTGTTGACAATCTGGAGCTTGAAAAGGTGGCTGATTTTATCACGCCCCATTACCAGTATCGTGTAATGAGGCTTTTTTGTGAGGTTTGCGACGATGAGGAGGTAATAAACTACCGCCTTGATATCCTTGATGATTTCATAAGGCTTCCGTCATTGTCTGCCACCATACGCAAGGTGATAAACGTCATGGTGGAAAATGACAGAAAGAACATCTATAATCTTACTACTCCCGACAGCTTTTCACAGCTTGATGACGCCATAAGCGGTTTTGACGCTTACATACAGTGCATGGAGATAATGCACGATTTTTATGGAAAAATGGAAGATAAGATACGCTCAGAGGGCGTAAAAAAGCTTTTTGCGTTCTTTGAGGAGCATTACGGCGACAAGCATTATATATCCCTGAAGGGTGAGATAGAGAAGCTTAAAAAGGCACTCTATGACCGCATACGAAGCGTTACAGTGGCAATAAACCTCGATGAAAGGCTAGTTCCTGTTTCAGCAGGCATTATAGAGCTTTCAAAAGAGCGTTACGATATAAAACCGTCCCTTGTTGACAGGATACTTTACCATGGGGCAAAGTTCAACGATAAGACTGTTGTGAAAAATCTCAGAAAAAAGTATAATGACAGCGAGGTGTCTGACGATAAGCTTATCAACACTGTGGATAAGACCCTTTTTGACGAGCTTAGCGATCTTACTGATACTTTTGTGAAAATGATAGACAAGGTGCTTGCTGAGTATCAGAAAGCAGGCATTGCCGATATGCGCTATATAGACTATCAGCTTGAATACTACATGGGCGCAGTGGCTGTGATAGAAGCCTGCGAAGATCAGGGGCTTAAAATGTGCCGTCCGAAAATTCTTCCTGCAGGTGAGAGAAAAGCCGTCATAAAGGATATCTTTGACCCTGTTTATTTCCGTGAAGCCAGAATATATAATCTTGACCACAAGGAGAAAAAATCCGTTGTCACAAACGATATCACCATGGGAGGCGACAGCGAGGGCTTTTATGTGCTTACGGGCGCAAACAATGGCGGAAAGACCACATTTCTCCGTGCGGTCGGTCTGTGTCAGATAATGGCACAGACAGGGCTTTATGTGCCTGCTTCATACTGTGAGATTTCCCTTGTGGACTATATCTACACTCAGTTCCCGCAAGAGGAAAAAACAGGTATCGACACAAGCCGTTTCACCACGGAGATAAAAGAGTTCCGTGAAATAAGCGACACTATCACAGCAAACAGCCTGCTTCTTATGAACGAGTCTATCCAAAGCACGACCCCCAGGGAGTGCGTTGAGGTCGCCTGCGAGCTTTTGAGGATATTCTGCAAAATGGGCGTAAGAGGAGTTTTTGCAACACATCTTGTGGATATCGCATACAAGACCGTGGAGCTTAATAAAGACAGCACACTCAGAACAAAGCTTGCAAGCATTGTCGCCGACGCAGATGATGAAACAGGAGAGCGAAAGTATAAGATAGTCCGTGGAATGCCCCGTGACAACAGCTTCGCTCAGACTATCCTTAAACAATACGGCATAGATATGGAAACGATAGAAAAGCGTATAAGAGAGAATAAAGCCTGACTATTACAAAATTGTAACCATACTTGAAAATTTCTTTGATGTGTGATATACTGAAACATACAACTATGAAGACAGGAGATAAAACCATGAAAAAGATACATAGAACATTGAGCCTTTTTACAGTCGCTGCAATGTGCGCCGCACTTCTCTGCTCATGCGGAGCGGTGTCTGACAGCTCACAGACCGACAGCAGCTCAAAGGCAGCCGCAACTACAACAGCCGACACAACGGCTGATACAACCACCACAGGGGAGGCGAGCAGTACAGCTTCTGCCACTTCTGCACCTGACAGCAGTGTTTCAGACAGTTCATCAGCGGTAACGGACGATACAAAGACGAACGGCATCACACCTGCCATGTGGAAAGTGACTTCACCTGAGGGCAACACAATGGTAATGCTCGGCTCTTTCCATGCACTGAAAGACGAGTGCTATCCGCTCCCTGAGGCAGTAACAAATGCGTACAACAAAGCTGATATACTTGCAGTGGAGTGCGATATAACCTCCACAAGCGAGGACGGCGAGTATATGAAAAATCTTATGAAGCAAATGCTTTATAATGATAACACAAAGCTCAGCCAGCATATTTCCGAGGAAGCATATTCAGCACTGCAAACATATCTCGGCTATTGGGGCATGGATATTTCCGCCCTGGAGGTCTACAGACCATGGGCTGTTTCAAGCACTCTTGATACCCTGCTTATTCAGGATTCCGGCTTTGACTCGGAAAAGGGTCTTGACAACTACCTTCTTACCACCGCCCATGCAGACGGTAAGGAGATATATGAAGTTGAGTCGGTGGATTTCCAGATGAATCTGCTCATAAACTTCTCTGACGATATCTATGACCTTATGTTCAGAAGCTACGAAGGGGAAACTAAGGAGAGCCAAAAGCAGGCTCTTGAAGACCTCTATACCGCATGGAAGTCGGGGGATATCGAAACCTTCCTTGAGGAAGATAACGAGGAGGAGCTTGCAGGCTATACCGAGGAGGACAAAAAGATCGCCGAGGATTATAATAACCAAATGCTCTATGACAGAAACAAGAACATGGCAAAAGCTGCCGAGGATCTTATGTCTCAGGGCAAGAACGTGTTCTATGTTGTTGGTGCGGCACACTATGCAGGCGAGGGAGGAATAATCGACCTGCTTGAAAAAGACGGCTACACAGCCGAGCGTGTGCAGTATTGATGGATCTATAGATTTGTATAGGGGAAAGGGGTAAAAAATAAATGCCACATTCATCAGGGGGAGGCTCTCACAGCGGAGGGTCACACAGTGGCTCAGGCTTTTCCAGCTCTTCATCAAGCTCGGGAGGGTCGAGTGCTAAACACATAAAGCACACAAGCTTTCCTGGGGCAAGAAGATACGTATACTATGAGAACTATCGTCCTGTCTATGTCTATGCTGACTATGATATTCGCAAGGGGACCGCTTCAGGTAAGTTTTTCAGTATACTTGGCAGTGCTGTCAGCCTGCTCTTTGGTATCATGCTTCTTGCCATGTGCTATGATAAGCCACAAAAAATGGATACAAGTCCTTCTTATAGCTGTGAGATAGTGGACTGTGCAGGGGTAATTGACGATGCCGATATGGTGCAAAGCGCAATAGATGATTTCTATGACGAAACGGGTATACCTGTTGAGGTAATGACAGTGAACAACGAGGATTGGCAGGGAAGCTATTCAAAGCTAGAGGACTTTGCCTATGATATGTATGTGACGGAATTTGACGACGAGGAGCATTGGCTGGTGGCATTTTATAACCGCACCGGTATCTCACCTGCGGTCATAACAGTGGAAAATTCCGATTGGCAGGGAAATTATTCAGATCTTGAAAATTATGCCTATGATCTGTATGTGAACCACTTTGCGGACGAGAGCCATTGGCTCATAGTTTACTCTACCCCTGACGGCTATTCTTCCTCTGACGGCTTTGAGGATTGGTATTGGGAGGGTATGCAGGGCAATGATACAGATGATGTTCTGACAAAATCTGTAACGAACAGCTTCAATGACGAGCTGCAGAATAATCTCACGGCGAGAACACGCTATACAGTGTCCTCGGCTATCAGCACATCATTTGACGACCTGACGCCTACCGTAATGAAGAGTAAAGTGAATTGGACTATACTATTTACTTCGATCGCCATTCTGGCATTTGTGTGTCTGCACGCCTGCCTTATGATAGGTATAAATCCAAAGGCGAGAAAATATGCCAAAGCAAAGCCGTGTTCTGACGCAGCTCAGGAAAAAGCCTGCGAATATTGCGGCTATACCTATGTCGTAGACACCTGTACAGAATGTCCTCATTGCGGAGCGCCTATCCCACCAGAGGATCAGCCTGGGGCACGATTTACTTGATAAAAAAATCACCGCCTGAGAAGCTATTTCTCTCAGGCGGTTTTGTTTGTCATTTTTAGCCGTACATTTCAGTCTGCTCAGCGTAGCTGTAGATTATCTCGGAGTCAGGGTCAATGGCAACTCCCTTTGCGTGGAAAAGCTCTGTTATGGTAACGAACTCGTAGCCCTGTTCTTTGAGGGCAGGGATTATCTTGTCAAGGGCTTCAACTGTCTGAACGTTTCCGTTCATATCGTGAAGCAGGATAATGCCACCGTCCCTGGCCTGTGCAAGCACCTTTTCAACACGCTCCTCAACGCCTATGGCATTGTTATAGTCCTCTGCGCCGTATCCGCATATAAACGGCATATCTATAACGTCAAACATTGTCTGGTTCACCGCAATATATGGCGGACGGAAAAACTGTGGACGTTCGCCAACAGCCTCTTCCACCTTGTCAGAGGTAAAGTCTATCTCCGCCTTTATTTCCTCTGCGGTCATTTTTGTCATGTCAGGGTGGCTCTGAGAGTGGTTTTCAATGTCACAGCCCATGTTGTAAGCACGCTTCATGACCTCTGCACTCTCGTCTGTGATGTTGTTTCCGATAACGAAAAACGAAGCCACAATGCCGTGTTCTTCAAGCTTGTCAAGAACAAGGGGAGTTGTGTCAGTGTTAGGGCCGTCATCAAAAGTGAGGGCTATCACTTTTCCGTAGTCAGACTTGTCACGAAGCTGTCTGCGCTTATTCTGTGAACTGCTGTCCTCAGCTTTTGATGAGCTTTCTTTCTCCGAACTGTCATTTTCAGCACCGCAGCCTACGCCCATAGCAAGGCTGAAAGCCACAGCACCCATAAGAATAGTCTTAAGCACCTTTTTCATAAGATTTTCTCCTTCATATTTATTATCTCTATGATAGCATATTTCCACTTGATTTTCAATAGAATTTGATGATAAAGCAACAAAAAACGAGCGGTCAAAAACCGCCCGTCAAATGTCTTTTATTTTTCAGAATGTTTCTTGTCCTTGAAGAATTTTCTGTATATTGCCACTGTGATAACAGCATATATCGTTCCCGTTAGAACGCCTGCGATAACGTCGAATGGATAGTGTACACCAACATACAGCCGTGAGAACGCAATGAGTGTTGCCACTATAAGTGCAGGCACGCCATATTTTTTCGGCATCTCCATGAACATTACCACCGCCACTGCAAAGGAAGCTCCCGAATGTCCCGAGGGAAAGGAGAAGTCCGATTGTGCCCCTATTATCCTGTTGAGCCCCTCGACCACCTCGTAAGGTCTTGTTCTGGCAATAATGTTTTTGAGAATGATGTTGTTTATAAGAAAAGTCACCGCAAGGGAGCATGAACACACGATGCCTGTTGTTCTAGTCTTTTTCAGTATGAGAAGTAAAACGCATATGCCTATCCATAATGCACCTCCGTTTGCAAGATATGTTATGAACTTCATTATGGGGTCGAGCCACCCTGCACGCAGGTTGTCTTGTATCCATAACAGTATGTCGCCGTCTAGTTTAAGTAAGGTGTCTAACATTTATCCTCCTGCCATTTATGTAAATCTATCCCTTGAATATATTTACATCAAAACTGACAAGCCCGTCAAAAAACGAGCCTGTCCTTTGTGTATTAATGCTTTAGTTCATATTTTCGCAAATTAATATTATGATAAGTTCATTTTCGTGTATAAAAAGCTTAAAATCATGTGTGATACCCTTAACAAATTCAATTTGCATAGAAATTTGATTTCCAATTACAGCTTAACAGGCTCTATCTTCCAGATGTTTTCTGCATAGTCCTTGATAGTTCTGTCAGATGAGAACTTTCCTGCATTGGCAATGTTCAGCCAGCACTTCTTAGCGAATGCAAGCTTGTCTTTGTAGTCTGCGTTGACCTTGAGCTTTGCCTGAACATAGCTTTCAAGGTCGCCAAGAACATAGTAGTGGTCAGGAACGTGCCAGCTTGCACCGTCAGTGAGCGCCTTGTAAAGCTCCTTGAAGCTGCCCTCTTCGTTGGACGGAACGCCGCCGTCTGAAAGACTGCCGTCAATAAGCTTGTCAAGCATACGCTTTATCTTGTCGTTTGAGAAAAGTATCTCCCTAGGGTCATACTTTGGCATTATCTCAGCCAGCTCCTCTACTCTTGCACCGAAGATGTAGTTGTTCTCCTCGCCTGCCTCCTGAACGATCTCCACGTTAGCTCCGTCATAAGTTCCCAGTGTAACAGCACCATTGAGCATAAGCTTCATGTTGCCTGTACCGCTCGCCTCAGTGCCTGCCGTAGATATCTGCTCGGAAACATCAGCCGCAGTAACAAGCTTTTCCGCATAGGAAACGTTGTAGTTCTGTACGAAAACCACCTTAATAAGATCCTTTGTGTCAGGGTCAGCGTTCACAAGCTTGCTTATCTCGCCAATAAGCTTGATGATAGCCTTAGCCCTCCTGTATCCCGGTGCAGACTTAGCACCGAAAATAAATGTTGTCGGTGTGAAGTCCTTTATAGAGCCGTCCTTGATGCCATAGTAAATGTAAAGTATAGACAAAGCGTTAAGGAACTGCCTCTTGTATTCGTGCAGGCGCTTGATCTGAATGTCAAAAATAGTGTTCGGGTCGATATCAACACCGTCATGCTCCTTTACAAAAGCGGCAAGGCGGTTCTTCTGCGCCTCCTTAACAGCCATGAACTCGTTAAGAACAGCTTCATCATCAGCATATTTTTCAAGCTTTTTAAGCTCGTCCAAGTCCTTCACCCAATCTGCATTGCCAAGAAGCTTTGTGATAAGTGCGGAAAGCTCAGGGTTGCAAAGTGCGAGCCAACGTCTTTGTGTGATACCATTGGTCTTGTTCTGAAATCTCTCAGGATAAAGCTCATACCAATCCTTAAGAGCGTCCTTTTTCAGTATCTCGGTGTGGATAGCCGCAACGCCGTTTATATAGCTTGAAACATAGATAGCCATAAACGCCATTTTAACCATGCCGTCGCCAACAGGGGAGAGCTTTGAAATATACTCTCTGTCCTTTTTGAGGGCGTACATATCCTTGATAAAACGCTCGTTTATCATAAGAATGTATGTGTAGACCTCAGGCACTACCTTTTCCACAAGTCTGCAATCCCACTTTTCAAGAGCCTCAGCCATGATAGTGTGGTTTGTGTAGTTAAATACCTTGTGGGCGATCTCAAAAGCCTTGTCAAAGTCATAGCTATGCTCAGCACAAAGCTGTCTTATAAGCTCTGGCACAGCGATAACAGGGTGAGTATCGTTAAGCTGGATAGTAATATAGTCGCCAAGGTTGTCAAGAGTGCCGAACTTAGCCAAATGCTTTTTGAGAATATCCGTCACAGAAGCGGAGGAGAAGAAATATTCCTGTTTAAGTCTGAGTATCTTGCCCTCTTCACAGTTATCGTTAGGGTAAAGCACCTTTGAGATGTTCTCAGCGTCATTTTTAGCCTTTACAGCACCGTCATAGTTACCGCAGTCGAACTGAGCAAAGTCGAAATCCTCCACGCTCTCAGCCTGCCAAAGTCTGAGTGTGCCAACGTTCTTAGTGCCAAAGCCGATAACAGGCATATCATAAGGCACAGCGTAAACAGTCTGGTCGCCGTATTTAACGACTACCTTGTCATTTTCGCATCTCTTAGACCAAGGGTCGCCGTACTTAGTCCAGTTGTCAGCTTCTTCCTTTTGGAAGCCGTCAACTATCTTCTGCTTGAAAAGACCATACTTGTATCTTATTCCGTAGCCGTCCAAAGGCAGGTCATGAGCGGCAGCGGAATCGAGGAAGCAAGCGGCAAGTCTGCCAAGACCACCGTTGCCGAGGGCAGCGTCCTCTATTTCTTCAAGGTCATTAAGACTTCTGCCGTGAGCCTTCAAAAGCTCGTCCACCTCGTCAGTGATACCAAGGCAAAGGAGATTGTTATAAACGGCTCTGCCCATAAGGAACTCCATAGAGAGATAGCAGGCTCTGCGGCTGTCAAGGTGAGCCTTTTTGCTGTTCTCCCAATCGCTGTCAAT
Source organism: Ruminococcus bicirculans (ex Wegman et al. 2014) (assembly GCF_000723465.1). Classification (GTDB taxonomy): domain Bacteria; phylum Bacillota; class Clostridia; order Oscillospirales; family Ruminococcaceae; genus Hominimerdicola; species Hominimerdicola aceti. The sequence continues at coordinate 1,795,389 of NZ_HF545616.1, read as the reverse complement.
AAGCTCCATAACAGTAGCCGACAGGCTTTCGTGAAGCTGCCAAGGCAGAGCTTTTTCAACGCTCGTGCCAAACTTCTTTTTCAGGTCTTTACTAAGTTCGCTGTAAAACAGTTCTTTGTTCATTGGTTTTTTTATCCTTTCTGATATTTTATGTATTCTATTGCATTTTGTACTTTGTTATTATCCGCATAACGTATGGTAGGGGCGAACATAGTTCGCCCGTCGAAGGAACAAGCAACGATAACAACATGGCTCAATAACCATGAAAATTTTCCCACCGCCCTGTAGGGGACGACGCCCTCGGCGTCCCGCACCCCTCGCCGTATCGACTGCAATCTCATTTGTGTTATCCGCACAATGTTGCTCTGCACAAATTCTGGATAATTTAAACCTTGTCACTTCGAGTGGGACGTCGCATTTCTGTGAAACAGAAATTGAGCCGTTTCCCTACAATGTTTTGGTCAACTTTCTTCTGACGCAAAATCGCTGTCGCTCTTTGCGGATCTACGTTGCGCTAAGGGATAGAAAAGCGGTGCAGATTTAATTCTCCGATATTACTTTTATCTGATATCAAACTTTCATGTGCTTTTTGGTTTTATTCTGCACCGCTTAGTAGGCTTACGCCTATTGAGGCTCTGCCTCAAACTCCGCTAGGGACTCTGTCCCTAGACCCTGCAATGGGTTTCACCCCTTGACCCTGACCAGGGGCGTGCCCCTGGACCTTTTGCTCGCTACGCTCGGTGCTTGTGCACAACTCTGATAAGCTATGCACATTCCTCACTCCTCATTCCTCATTCCTCATTTATCCCTGCTCTATCTGCCATACACCGCTGTTATCTTCGCCAATCTCTCCGCCAAAGTATCATCAAGCTTATCAAAGCTTTCCAATCTCCACTTCCAATTTGCTCCCACTGTTGACGGTGTATTCATTCTGGCTTTATCGTCAAGGCAAAGTATATCCTGCATTTGTGCGATAGCTGTATCACACACGCTGGACCAACAAAGTCTTACCATTGCCCAAGGCACGAACTCGTCTTTTGTAACTCCAAGATAGTCCTTGCAGTAGCTTCTGGTCTTTTCGTCACAGCTCTTTATCCAGCCAAGTATGGTTTCGTTATCGTGCGTTCCTGTATAGCAAATGCTGTTTGTGGTCTTATAATTGTGGGGCAGATAGCCGTTTGTATTATCAGAATCAAAGCCGAACTCCAGCACCTTCATGCCAGGATATCCGCTTGCGTTGAGCATTTTTACAACGTGCTTTGTAAGAAAACCCAAGTCCTCTGCGATTATCTTCACGTCCCCAAGCTGTTTTCTCACTTCTTTGAAAAGCCTCATGTCAGGACCTTTTCTCCACTTGCCCTTTTTGGCGTTCTTTGCACCATATGGTATGCAGTAATAGCTTTCAAAGCCCCTGAAATGGTCTATTCTCACCACGTCATAGGTGTCAGAAGCCGCCTTTATACGCTCTACCCACCAGCGGAATTTATCTCTTGCTATGTATTCCCAGTTGTAAAGAGGATTGCCCCAAAGCTGACCGTCTGCCGTGAATGCGTCAGGTGGACATCCTGCCACCTCAACAGGCTTTTTCTCCTTGTCAAGGCTGAAATACTGCGGTGTACTCCACACCTCAACACTGTCATATGCCACATATATGGGGATATCGCCTATTATCTCGATGCCCTTTTCGTTGGCATAAGCCTTTAGCTTTTTCCACTGCTGGAAATATTTATACTGCACAAAGCACCAGAAGTCGATATCGTTTGCATATTCTTTTCTAGCACTTTTTATCGCCTTAGGCTTGTACATTCTCAGCGGTTCGTCCCATTCATACCAAGCCTTGCCCTTGTTGGCAAATTTCAGTGACATAAACAAAGCGTAATCGTATATCCAGTCTTTGTTTTCCACCACGAATTTTGAGTATGCCTTTTCAGGCTTCTTGCGAAAACGCTTGTGTGCCGTCCTAAGCACCTTGAAAATGACCTCGTATATCTTGCCGTAGTCAACAGACCCTTTGTCATCGCCCCACTCAATATTCTTGTATTCCGCAGCTTTCAGATAACCATCTTTCTCAAGTGCCTCAAGGTCGATGAAATACGGATTTCCTGCGTGAACAGAAAAGCTCTGATATGGCGAATCACCATAGCTTGTAGGAGATATAGGAAGTATCTGCCAACATTTTTGGTGAGCCTTTTCAAGAAAATCCACAAAAGCATAAGCCTCCTTGCCAAGCTTGCCGATACCATAATCGTTAGGCAGAGAGGATATGTGCATTAAAATACCCGATCTACGCATAAAATGCTCCTTTCATGTCAAAACCGCACCCATGTGAAAATTTCAGTGCAGTCACATATAATACATCATTATGATTATACTACTTTTCGGCCATTTTTGCAATAGAAAAAACCGCCATATATTTCATTTTAGAAATATTTTCTCTAAACAGAAAAATCCCGAGGACGCAAACCCTCGGGATGATCTTTTAGTCATGTGTTATCATCATAAGCACCGCAAAGTAGTGAAAAACGCTTCCTGCAATGGTGAACAAATGCCATATTGAGTGAAAATATTTTTTGTTCTTTTTAACATAGAAAATAACGCCAACAGTGTAGAAAAGTCCGCCTATAAGAATAAACCACAAGGACAGAGGATAAACCTTTTCTATCATAGGCTTGACAGCGATTATAACTACCCAGCCCATTGCGATATAGCATACAACAGAAGGCTTGCGGAACTTTTCAAGGTCAATGGAGTTCAGCACAATGCCAAGAATAGCCGCACCCCAAACGATTCCGAAAAGCACCCAGCCAAACGCACCTCTCAAAGGCACAAGGGTGATAGGGGTGTAGGTGCCTGCGATGAGGAAGAAAATGGTGTTGTGATCCATTATTCTGAAAAACTTTTTGGCTTTTGGATTGGTGATAGCGTGATAAAGGGTTGACATGGTGTAAAGTATGATAAGAGAAGCTCCGAAAATAGCGGAGCTTACAACGCCCCAGGCGTTGGAGTAAATGGCAGCGAGAACGATAAGAACGGCAGTGCCGGCAATGGATAGCAGACCGCCTGCACCATGGGAAACGGAGTTGAATATCTCCTCGCCGAGGGTGTATCTTTTGGTTAGATCATGAGATTGGATCTCAATAGATTTTGACATAGTATCATTTCCTTTCCGATAGGACCGAGAATTTGCATATAAGTTTTATTACTATAGTATAGTAACATTTTTTTAGACACTTGTCAAGTTTAAATACAGGTGTAAAAAGTGAGGAGTGAGGAATGAGGAATTAGGAATGGCACAGCAAACCTGCCCGAACGATATCTATGATAGTAATACATTGACAAATCAGCGGAAAGTGATATAATAGAGAGCAAGAAAGCGAAATGGCGGTAAACAAAGTGTATAGTGTCGGAAAAATTGATATTGAAATATATAAATGTGTGACAGAAGATATCCAAACTGACGAGGTCATTATAACTGAACGTCAGATAGAACATATAAAGGAGCGTCACCCTAGTGATTATGAGCGCTATTTTTCATATGCACAGGAAATAATCAGAGAGCCTGATTATATACTTGAGGCTAATAAACCGAATACAGCTTTTGTACTGAAACATATTGTTGATAACGGGAAAAACTATCAGCTTATACTTAGGCTGAAAACATCACATGACCCAGCAGATTATTGCAATTCTATAATTACATTTTTGAAAGTCGAAGAAAAAAGATACAATCGTTATTTGAGAACTAAAAAAATACTTTACAAATCTGAATAAATATGCTATAATATGAATAAGATAAGAGGGTTATTTGAGGTGGAAAATTTCGTGGCATCCACACGCCGCTGGTACCGACAGGGGAAACCCGAGAGATGCAGGAGAACGCCACGCCTGCCAAATAACCATTGCTTTGAAAGCCGTTCTGAGAGATCAGGACGGCTTTCTTCTATATTATAGACACTTTTATGACACTAGAGTTCACTGCCTAAGAAAAATGCAAAAAAATTTTCAAAACCCCCTTGACAAAACATGAATATATGATATAATAAACATATGAACAGTTATTCATATGATGAATTGAAATGACCCATATCGAATATACTAAAACAATAATAAGAAAAGGAGAGCGAAAATAAATGAGCGAGAATACAGTAAAGCATGAGCATAAACAGTGCGGAGGAAAGAATATAGAGAAAATGGAGGAAATAGGGAAAACAATGCCCGTTGAGGAGGAGATATATGACGTGGCAGAGCTTTTCAAAGTCCTTGGCGACCAAACAAGAGTGAAAATACTCTTTACCCTTATAAAGGATGAAATGTGCGTGTGCGATATCGCAGAGCTGTTGGAAATGTCACAGTCAGCTATCTCGCATCAGCTCAGAGTGCTTAAGCAGGCCAGACTTGTGAAGTATAGACGTGAGGGAAAAACAGTCTATTATTCAGTTTCCGATGAACACGTCGCTGTCATACTCAATATGGGTATCGAGCATATCAGCGAGTAAAGAAAGTGATCTGTTTTTTGTAGTATAGGAGAATGTGAAATGAGTAAAATGACTTTGCTTCTTAAGGAACTCGATTGTCCTCATTGTTCGGAAAAGATCGAGAAACGTGTGGGCGAGCTTTCAGGCGTTAAAAGCTCTAACCTTGACTTTATCAATAAAAAGCTCACAGTTGATTTTGACGGCGATAAAAACGCCCTCTTTACCGAGATAGAAAATGTCGTCCATAAGCTTGAACCTGACGTTAGCGTGAAAGAGCTTGGCGATTGCGCTGAGAAAACTCTCTATCTGAAGCTGGAGGATCTCGATTGCCCTAACTGCGGTGAAAAGATAGCAAACCGTGTGGGTGAGCTTGCAGGCGTTATTTCATCAAACGTCGATTTTATCAGCAAAAAACTTACTGTCAAAACAGACGGCTCTAATCCCGACCTGCGTATCATGATAGAGGATACCGTCCATCAGCTTGAGCCTGACGTTACTGTTAAGGATTATGGTGCTCAGACAGCAGAGGAAGAGCCTGTGAATGACCATAAGGGCGAGATAGTCAAGCTCTCTGTGGCTATCGTGTTCTTTATCGCATCAATGCTTTTGGATAAGCTTGGAAGCGGCACTGTATGTGAGTATCTCAGTGCAGGCCTTGCAATAGTTGCTTACCTTATCGCAGGTCTTGACGTTGTTATCGCCGCTGTAAGAAACCTTGTTAAAGGCGAGGCTTTTGACGAATCTCTGCTCATGACTATCGCAACAGTGGGCGCATTTGCACTTAAAGATTTCCGTGAGGGTGCAGCCGTTATGCTGTTCTTCCAGGTGGGTGAGCTTTTCCAGAATATCGCAGTAGAGAAGTCAAGAAAATCTATCACAAAGCTTATGGAGCTTAAGCCTGAGTCTGTAACAGTTGTAAGAAACGGCAAAACATACGAGCTTCCTCCTGAGGATATCCTCAAGGACGAGATGATCGCCGTAAAAACAGGCGAGAGAATACCTCTTGACGGTATCGTAACAGAAGGCGAATCAGAGCTTGATACATCAGCACTTACCGGTGAGTTTCTTCCGGTCGAGGTCAAAGCAGGGGACAGCGTCCTCAGTGGCTCAACAAACCTGAGAGGACTTCTCAAAGTTCGGGTCACAAATACCTTCCACGAGTCTGCAGTGTCGAAAATTCTCGATATGGTGCAAAACTCCAGCGAAAGAAAAGCCAAGACCGAAAAGTTCATCACACGTTTTGCAAGAGTTTATACCCCTGCGGTAGTAATTGCTGCACTTGCACTCGTGTTTATACCAAGCTTCATTCTGGGCTTTGACCAGTTCTCAAAATGGCTCTATAGAGGACTTCTGTTCCTTGTAATATCCTGCCCATGCGCACTTGTTATCTCAGTGCCTCTTTCGTTCTTCGCAGGAATAGGCGGAGCTTCTAAAAAGGGTATCCTTATCAAAGGCGCAAAAAATCTCGAAACAATGGCGAAGTGCAAAACTCTCGCAGTTGATAAAACAGGTACGCTCACAAAGGGCAAGTTCACTGTCCTCAGTGTAAACCCACAGGGCGTTTCACAGGATATCCTCCTTGAAGCCGCCGCATATGCAGAAAGTATGTCAACTCACCCTATCGGTATCTCCATAGTGCAGAGATACGGCAAGGAAATAGACGGTGCAAGACTTTCTGATGTTGAAGAGATAGCAGGAAACGGCGTAAGAGCAAAGCTTGACGGCAAGGAGATACTTTGCGGAAAGAAAGCACTTCTTGAAACAAACGGCATTGCCGCACAAAGCTCAGAAGACTCTGCAACGGCAGTTTATGTTGCCCTTGACGGCAAGTTCATAGGCGAGATACTCCTTGGCGACGAAATAAAAGAAACCTCCGCCACAGCCGTTTCAAGACTTAGAGAGCTTGGCGTTGAAACTGTCCTCCTCACAGGGGATAAGAAAGATACCGCCGAAAAGGTGGCAAAGAAAGTGGGCATAAAAACATTCTTCAGTGAGCTTCTCCCTGAAAACAAGGTTGAAAAGGTCGAACAGCTTATAAAAGACCCCGACCGCAGACTTGTTGCATTCGCAGGGGACGGAATAAATGACGCACCTGTTATCGCAAGAGCCGATATCGGTATCGCAATGGGTGGCTTAGGCTCAGATATTGCCATTGAAGCCGCAGACGTTGTGCTTATGAACGACGATCCGTCAAGCATAGAAGACGCAGTAAAGATATCCCGAAAGACTATGACAATAGTAAGAGAGAATATAATTTTTGCCCTTGGAGTAAAAGCCCTTGTGCTTATATTCGGTGCATTGGGACTTGCAGGAATGTGGCTTGCGGTATTCGCAGACGTTGGCGTAGCCGTAATAGCTATCCTCAATGCCCTAAGAAGCAGCAGAATAAAATAAGGCTATGTGTAGACCTGCAAATGCCCATAAAAACGGCATTGGCTTGTAGGGGCGAACACTATTCGCCCGCTTCTCCACAACAACGTAAAAATAAAAAGGCGGACGCTGGAAAAAGCTCCGCCTTTTTTTCTGTCATTGACAATAAGCCTGATATGTACTATAATATTGGTATTGTAAAAATGAACGGAGGTGCAGTCAGGTGGCTAATAAAGACAGACAACAAAACTACACAAACGATAATAAGCCTCAGGACTACTACGAACAGGAATATCAGCGACAGCTTGACGAGTTCAATCGCATAAGCGGTGCTGGCGGACAGCGTGTTCAGCAAATAGACGAGGGCGTGAACGACTTTGACGATTACTATGACGCTGGCTACCCTGATGATCATACACAGGGTACAGCTCAGTCATACGGGCAGGGAAGCCGTTCATCATCAGATCACTCAGGCTCATACAGAGAAAGCACTCCAAGACGGCAGACACAGAGCAGACAAACGTCACGTCCACAGAACGGACAGAGCAAGCAGAGAGGTTCAGGCAAGTCGGCAAAAAGCAACAAGACCTCAGCCCAAAGACGAAATAATGACCTGCAATTTGGCAAAAATAATAAAAGCCGTAACGATCAGACGAACAAAAAATGTAAAAACAAAGTGGAAAATAAAAAAAGACATCCTATAAAAACCTTTTTCAAGGTGCTTATCATCATACTTTTGGTGGTTTTCATATTGGCGAACGTGCTTATATGGCGATACATAGGCATGGTGAACAAGGTGCAAAGAGGTCAGCGAACGAACACAGATGCTTCCATGAACAGCTCTGATGTACGAAATATCCTGCTTATAGGCTCTGATACAAGAAACGCTGACGAGCGTGGCAGAACAGACTCTATGATACTTCTCTCAATTAACAGCACCACAAAAGAGATAACAATGACCTCTTTCATGCGTGATATGTATGTGAATATCAAGGGCATTGACGCTGACGGAAATGATATAGACACATGGTCAAAGCTCAATGCAGCGTATGTTTACGGCGGTGCAGAGCTTCTTATGGATACCATAGAGTATAATTTTGATATTGCCGTTGACGATTATGTTTATATCGACTTTCTGTCATTCGTTGATATCGTTGACGCAGTTGGCGGTATCGAGCTTGACATTTCCGATGAAGAGGCCGAGGGCATGAAGCCTCCAATGGCAGAGCAAAACAAGCTTCTTGGCAATAAAAAGGGTACAGACTATCTTGATAAGGGCGGAAAGAAGCTTCTTGTAAACGGCAATCAGGCACTTGCCTATGCAAGACTTAGATATGTTGGCAACGCAGATTTCCAGCGAACAGAACGCCAGAGAACAGTTATCACAAAGATAATCGAAAAGGCGAAAAGCTCAGATCCGCTGACTATAGACAAGTTCGCAAAAGCATCAATGTCACATCTTACAACCAATATGTCCCAGACACAGCTTTTTGCTCTTACCTATAAGGCGATATTCTCCATGAATTACGAGATAAAGTCCATGAGAATACCTGATGATGATTCCTATTCATATGGCACATCATCTGACGGTCAATCAATTCTCGAAGTGGATTTTGAAGTCTGCAAAGCACTTCTCAGGAAAGATATATATAACCAGTAAAAAATAAAAGCTCTGTTTCGGCAGAGCTTTTTTTGTATAGCAAAAAAAATATATTAAAAACGCACAAACCATGTAGGGGAGCGGCGCAATTTCTGCTTTGCAGAAATACGACGTCCCGCTTTCGATGCTTTGTTTATGCACGCATTTTCAATATCCGCACATATTCATGCACCAAAAAAACGGCGTACCCCAAAGTGGGATAACGCCGTTTATATTCTTATTATTGTTCAGGTGTCGGCTCAGGCTCAGGCTCAGGAGCAGGCGGATCAGTTTCCGTAACAGGCTCCGTTACTGTTTCTGTAACAGTTTCCGTGTTCGTTGACACCTCAGTGGTTTCACTTGGCTGTGTCAAAGATGGAGTAGTTTCAGTTGCTTTTTTCGTTTCAGTTGAAACCGAAGTTGTTGTGGTGGTCTTTGAAGTTGTGGTCGTGGTGATGTAGCTTGTGGTGGTCGTAGTTGTGGTGGTCTCTTCCTCTGATGAGTCCTCCTCCACAGGTGCGTCACCGAATGCTATAACGCCCCATTTTCCAGACTTCATTACCCATGCCTTGCCGTTGTGAGCAGGTCTTGCCTGATCGAACTCGCCTGGCTTTACGATACAGTTGCCGTCTATGTCATAATAACCATATGATGAATCTATGGATACCGGCAGATAATCGTCAGTGAAAAGATAAGGATGAACTGCCATCTCGTCATCTATCACCTTTCCGCAATAGGCACTCATGTCACCGTCGCACTTGAAGTCGATTATAGTCTTGCCGTCAGAACCAACATATCCCCACTTGCCTTCATCGTTCTCAAAGGCGATGCAGGTAAGTCCTGCGCCTTTGTATGCAGGGGCATAGAAATCAGTGTACTGCATATCAAGTATAAGCTTGTCCTTTTTAGCAAGCCCGTAAAGCGGTTCGCTCACAGGAGAAATGTCATAAAAACCATTGTCAGACTTTTTCACGTCAGCTTCACATACCACAACAGCCTTTTTGCCAGTGTATTCTTCGCCCTGTTCTTCGTCAGCGTCCTTTACATAGATCTTTTCCTCATTGCTGTTCCAGTAATATTTCGGTGAGCTGTCATGATGTTCCGCCGCATAGTATACTACCTGATTCGAGCTGTCGATACTGCAATACTCATATTCATCATTCTTTTCATTTATAATATTGAAAAGCGTGACCTCTCCGCACCAGCAGGTGTAGTAATCGTCATATTCCGCAGGCACTACCATGTTTCCGCTGTAGTCTATAATGCCATATTTGCCATTCTGTCTGATAACAGAATAGTTGGCATAAGCTGTGTTCTTTTCGTTGTTAGGGTCGACCTGACTTCCGTCAAAAGAAATGATATTATCGGCGTTTATAGTCGGCTCTATGAGCCAGCGATAAGCTTGTTTCTGTTCTGAATTTGAGTCAGCCGTATAGGAATAACCACCAGGGGCAACGTCGTCATCAGCACCCTTTTCCCAAGGCATGGCACAGCCTGTAAGCATAGCACCTGCAACAACGGCTGTCAGAGCAGAACAAAAAATCTTGTTCATAAGTTTCCTCCTATCATTTTCTGCTTCTTCCTTATCGCCCATTATCTGTATTTTTTATCTTTTCAGGGCAATATCTACACATACGATTATTATATACTATAACCCCTTTTATGTCAATAGCACAACTTACAAACAGCACCGCAAAGCTGCAAGGATTTTCAGCGATTTTAACACGAAAATCCCCGAAAAATCGTCGTTTAAAGCTTAAAAGGGACTGCCGCCCCGCAAGCGTCAGTCCCCCATATCTGCATGATTATTTTATGAGCTTCTCCGTCCAATTATGCGCACCATTTTCCAATGTTTTGAAATCAAAACAACGCTTTGATATTACGTGTTCAGGCTTGTCATATTTGAGAGCATACAATGAGCGTGCATTATTTTCAAGAGGAAGCTCTTTGATATATTTCATTTCTCTTTTCAGAAGGTCAATGTATTTGCTTTTGGCAGTATCATTTTTGAAATCAACATACTCCTCGATTTTTCCGTATTCAAGGTTTGTCATTTCAGACACAGGCACAGGGAACATATAATTAAGATTTACAACAGCTATAAGCACGTCATTATGTATTATTTTCTGAAAATCTATATTTGCCTTTATTTTATTGTGTCTTGGCTTTGCAGAAGATACCTGCGTCACATATGCAAGGTCACCCACACGCATAAGCTCTCCAAAGAACGGCTTCAGCTTATCATTTCCGTAGTCTGTTCTTGGTATCCTCGACTCATAATTTTCTCTCAGATAGTCAAGGTAATCCTTGTTTATTATTTTCCACTTCTGCACGTTCATACATCTCCATACAAAAAATAAAGGGTCAAAACAAATTGACCCTTTAAATACCTATTAAAGCGATTTTAGACGGATTCGCAACCCCTATTAAAACAGTATTTTTAAAGGCTCTGTGACCTCTATTAAAGCGATTTTAGACGGATTCGCAACCCCTATTAAAAGAATAAATCTTTCTAATTCTATTATACCACATTATATGTAAATGTCAATAGTAAAGTGTCAGAAATTTTCCTGATTATTCTTCCTCTTCAACCGGCATATTCTCCCAGTTGTGGTAAACGTTCTGAACGTCGTCATCGTCCTCAAGATGCTCAAGAAGCAGACCCATCTTTTTGATAGCGTCCTCGTCTTCGATAGTTGTGTAGTTTGAAGGAACTTTCTCAGCCTCGGCAGAAAGTACCTTGTAACCCATTCCCTCAAGAGCTTCTCTTACAGAAGAAACCTGATTAGGGTCGCATGATATCTCGATAACATCGTCATCAACGTTGAAATCGTCAGCGCCTGCCTCAAAGCAGTCCTCCATTATCTTGTCCTCGTCAGCACCGTTGTTCTCCATAACAACAGTACCAACATCAGAGAACATGAAAGATACACAGCCTGATGTACCCATGTTTCCGCCGAACTTGTCGAAGAAGTGACGGATATCGCCTGCTGTTCTGTTCTTGTTGTCTGTAAGGCACTCAACGATAACAGCAACACCGCTTGGACCGTAGCCCTCGTATACCATTGACTCGTAGCTGTTCTTGTCGCCGTCGCCTGCTGCCTTTTTGATAATTCTATCGATATTATCGTTAGGCACGTTGTTTGACTTAGCCTTTGCGATAAGATCTCTCAGCTTTGCGTTACCTGCAGGATCAGCACCGCCCTGCTTAACTACAACAGCGATCTCTCTGCCTATCTTTGTAAATATCTTAGCTCTTGCAGCGTCTGTTGCACCCTTTTTTCTTTTAATGTTTTCCCACTTTGAATGACCTGACATTTGATTCACTCCTTGATGTAATATTATTCATTGATGCTGCCCACAGACCATGCTGCCTCGAACAGTTCACCTATACGTTCCTCACGCCCCGTGAGATATAAAAAACCGAAAAGACATTCCAAACCTGTCGCCATGCGGTATTCCCCCACAGTGGAATGTTTCGGAGCATTTATGCCCTTTGCATTTCTGCCCCTTTTGAAAATATCCATTTCCTGTTCGTTAAGCAGCTCCTCGTCAAGCCACTTGCGAACAGCCTTTGCCTGATATTCCGCACACACCCTCTCAACAGTGAGCTTGTGCAGCTTGTCCGCAGGCATATTAGCTTCAAGGATAAGCTTTTCTCTTACCCTTATCTCGTAAACGCCGTCCCCGATAAAAGCCAGTGCCAGAGGGGAGTATTGCATGGCGTCCATATCAGAAAGCTTTCCCGTGACGCTCCCTCCTATCTGAGATATTCAAACTCAAAGTCGAATATAGAAACAGTGTCGCCCTCTTCGATACCCATTTCTTCCAGCTTGTCGATTATGCCGCTGGTCCTGAGTACGTTCTGGAAATACTGGAGGGAAGAGTAGTCGTCCATATTAGCCGTCCTGAGTATGTCAAGAAGCCAATCTGCTTCCACGAAATAAACGCCGTCCTCCACAGTAACACGGAAGTCTTTCTTTGAGATGAGCTTATCGTCAATCTCCTCCTGCGTGAGCGGCTGAGCTTCAAACTGCTTAACAGGCGGCAGAACAGAAAGTCGCTCCCATACGCCATACATAAGCTCTTTTGTACCCTTTGTGGTAGCGGCAGAGATCTCATAGAACAGAAGTCCCTGATCCTCAACATAGTTTCTCAGTCTTTCCACCTGCTCAGGGGTAGCCATATCGCTCTTGTTTGCGGCAACTATCTGCGGAGCTTCCGCAAGCTCCATTGAGAAGTTTTCAAGCTCGTGATTTATCGCCTTGAAATCCTCGATAGGATCTCTGCCCTCGCTGCCTGAAACGTCGATAACGTGAACGATAAGTCTGCACCTCTCAACGTGTCTGAGAAATTCGTGACCAAGACCGACGCCCTCGCTCGCACCCTCGATAAGACCTGGGATATCTGCCATAACAAAAGATTTTCCCTCTTCTATCTTAACAACGCCAAGCACAGGCGTCAGGGTAGTGAAGTGATAGTTGGCTATCTTTGGCTTTGCCGCTGATACAACAGAGATAAGTGTGGATTTACCAACGTTCGGGAAGCCCACAAGTCCTACGTCTGCAATAAGCTTGAGTTCAAGCATTACCTCATATTCGTCACCACGGAAACCCGGCTTTGCAAACTTCGGTATCTGCCTTGTGGAAGTGGCAAAATGAGCGTTTCCACGCCCACCCTTGCCTCCGTGAGCGATAACAGCAGGCTCATCGGTAGAAAGGTCGGCAAGTATCCTGCCGCTCTTTATTTCTTTAACAACAGTGCCTCTAGGAACTTTCACCACAAGGTCTGGAGCATTCCTGCCTGAGCAGTTTTTGCCGCCGCCGTTCTGTCCCTTTTCGGCAACATATTTTCTCTTATATCTGAAATCTATAAGGTTTGAGATATTGTCGTCAACAACGAAAACAATATCTCCGCCCTTACCGCCGTCACCGCCGTCCGGACCGCCTGCCGCAACGTATTTCTCACGGTGGAATGAAACTGCACCGTCGCCGCCGTCACCGGCTTTTATATAGATCTTCGCCTGATCGACAAACATGATCAAACCTCCTTATAAATGATATTATGCGTAAATTAAGTTGTCATTAACCAACAAAAGACCCCAAGCCTAAGGCTCAGGGTCATATGTTACAAAATTAAGCCTTGGGATAAACCGAAACCTTCTTGCGGTCTCTACCGAGTCTTTCAAATCTTACAACACCATCGCTTGTTGCGAACAGAGTATCGTCAGAACCCTTCTTAACGTTCTCGCCTGGGTGAATGTGAGTACCTCTCTGACGAACGAGGATGTTACCAGCCAGTACGAACTGACCGTCAGCTCTCTTTACGCCAAGTCTCTTTGACTCAGAATCACGTCCGTTCTTTGTAGAACCCATTCCCTTTTTATGAGCGAAAAACTGCATTGAAATCTTAATCATCTAAATTACACCTCCATAAAATGTAATCCGTCCGATCAGTTATCTCTGACCGTGACTTTGATCCTGCCTGAAAATTCCTCAGCTAGAAAATATAAATGAGTGAGAAGCCCTAAAATTAGCTTGTCCCCCTCCTCTGAGCTGTCATTTTCAAGCCTTAATATTATTTCGTTTTCTTCCACTGCAACATCAGCCTTTATCTTAAAAGCCTCAGTGACAGTGTTAGCCGTCAACATTACAGCAGACGATACACTTGCACAGCATACGTCCTCGCCATAATCTGCGTAACCTGCGTGACCCGTTATACGAAATCCCACAAGCCTGTCATGCTCATTTCTGAAAAAATCAGCACAGATCATTATGCGTTGATAGCTTCGATCATAACCTTAGTGTAAGGCTGTCTGTGACCGATCTTGGTCTTTTCGCCCTTCTTTGGCTTGTAAGTGAATACAGTCACCTTCTTGGACTTGCCGTTCTTGATGACCTTAGCTGTTACGGAAGCGCCGTCAACATATGGAGCGCCAACCTTGATACCGTCGTCAGCGCCAACTACCATTACCTTATCGAAAGTAACAGCGTCCTCAGCGTTTACGTCCAGCTTTTCTACGAAAACCTCATCACCAGGCTTAACCTGATACTGCTTTCCGCCTGTTTCAATTACTGCGTACATTACGAATGCACCTACCTTTAAATAAACTCGCTACGCACGGTGGTCTGCAAATACAAACACTTATGACCGTGAATATGCGGCTTTAATATCATAACATATCCGCCCCCAAAAGTCAAGCACAGCTCTGTTTCTGCTTAAAAATTTACAGAAATTTAACTTTTGCTTTGCCTTTGCTTAAGCTTTTTTCTGTATCCAAATGGTCTCTGATGATTTTTTGTCATTACCATTCCAAGAACTACCCAGAAATAAGGCGCAGTGTTTACAACACTGCTATTGAAGCAAGCCTGTGAAGTGTAGGCAATGAACATTGTCAAAAAAATGCAGGTCACAACAGCGTTCGCACGATCTTTGTTTATGCTTTTGAGCGCGCTCTTCATTCCTGTGAAGAACGCATAAAACAGAAGCGCAAGGTAATTTACTAAGGCAAAAACGCCCTCGGTAACAAGTATGTGTATGTATTCATTGTGTCCTTTGCCCTGTGACCAAGGAAGCGTAGAAAAATCTGCCCTGTATTCAAATGCGTCACGATAATTGTCAAGTCCGATACCTGTCAGCCAGAAATCAGGCACAGATTCAAGCCCGATACGCCAAATATAGCCACGCCAACTGCCGAATGAATCAAATGCAGAAAGAGAACCCATATTCTCAAATTCGCCTATGGTAGTTTCAAGGTCGCCATTAAGTCTTCCAAAAAATTTAACAAGAATAAAGAATATCACGCCAAATGCCGCCAAAACAAGTCCGTAACGCTTCAAATGACATTTCAAATCCGATTTTGACTTCTCTTTTCTGTGCAGAAGAAATATAAGTATCACAGCAAATATCATAAAGCAAATGTTGCCTACCAACGATATTCTTGTGCCTGTTGATATGGAACAGTAAAAGCATAGGAGGTCTGCTACAAATAGTATAATGCACGTCTTTTTGCTCTTGGCAAATAAGAACAACATTGTGCAGCAAGCAGTGAAAACTGTGCTTATTCCCGCATAGAAGTTTGAGTTTTGGGTAAGTCCGTACACCCATTTGTTTTCTTCATGAGATTCTGCATCAAAGTACGCATAATATGGCCATGCTCCAACAGATTCTAACACGCTAGGTACTATATTTATAGTTGTCACAGTAACAAATGCAGCAAGGATATATTCTTTGTATTTAAGTTTTTTGACATTTGTTGCTGCAAACATCAAGGCGAAATATGCCATATAATGTATAAACCATTCGTCATAATAGAAACCGAAAAGAGTCTGATTTCTGTCATGCGAAAATGCGCTTGATATTACGGCAAACATAAACAATGTGAAAAGAAAGAAGTCAGACGGATAATACTTTTTTCGGTTTGTGATAAAATATGCCACTGCCATTATACTGCCCACCCAGCCTGCAAAGTCAACGATAACAGGCTGTGACACAAAATACTCGTTGTGAACTAGCGTTGCGATCTCACCTAAAGGTATCAGTACCAATGTGAGTATTATAAATAAAGTGAAGTTTTTTTCAGTGGCTATTATTTTTGAGTAGTGAATAGCCTTTTCTTTTATGTTTCTTTTCATATTATACCCTCTTTTACTCAAAGCGACACCACACGGCATTTATGCGGGCTGCCTTAACAAAATGTAGATATATTATATCACGTGTATTAACAAATGTCAAGAATTTCAATTGCAGAACCTTTGAAGCCTGATATGTAAACATTTCTCCTTAAACCTATTGTAAACTCGCAAAAAATATGCTATAATAAGTGTGTATACATTATATAATATTACGAAAGAGGTCGAAGAACAATGACAAATTCTTATGAAAGCCCGTTTTGTACCAGATATGCAAGCAAGGAAATGCAGTTTATTTTCTCTGCTGACAAGAAGTTTACTACTTGGAGAAAGCTGTGGGTAGCCCTTGCCCGTGCTGAAATGAAGCTCGGTCTTAATGTTACTCAGGAGCAGGTAGACGAGCTTGAAGCTAACATTGATAATATAGATTATGCCGCTGCCGCTGAGCGTGAAAAGCTTGTTCGTCATGACGTTATGTCACACGTTTATGCTTATGGCCTTGTTTGTCCAAAGGCAGCAGGTATCATTCACCTTGGCGCAACTTCATGCTATGTAGGCGATAACACAGACGTTATCATCATGAGAGATGCACTTAAGGTCGTAAAGAGAAAGCTTGTCAAGGTTATCGACCAGCTTGCAAAGTTTGCCGATAAGTATAAGGCTATGCCTTGCCTTGCTTATACTCACCTCCAGCCTGCACAGCTCACAACAGTGGGCAAAAGAGCTACTCTTTGGTGCAACGAGCTTCTTATGGATCTTGAAGATCTGGATTTCAGACTTGCTAACCTCAAGCTCCTCGGCTCAAAGGGAACTACAGGCACTCAGGCTTCATTTATGGAGCTTTTCCATGGTGATACTGATAAGGTAAAAGAGCTTGAAAAAATGATAGCCGAGGAAATGGGCTTTGACGCTGTTGTTCCTGTTTCAGGTCAGACCTATTCAAGAAAAATGGATTATCAGGTATGCTCAGTTCTCGCTGGTATCGCTCAGTCTGCTATGAAGTTCTCAAACGACATAAGAATTTTGCAGTCATTCAAGGAGATCGAAGAGCCGTTCGAGAAAAATCAGATAGGCTCTTCCGCTATGGCATATAAGAGAAATCCAATGAGAGATGAGAGAATAACATCACTTGCCAGATACGTTATCTGCGACGTTCTCAACCCTGCATTCACAACAGGTACACAGTGGTTTGAGAGAACTCTCGACGACTCTGCAAACAAAAGAATTTCCGTTGCCGAAGCTTTCCTTGGTGTTGACGCTATACTCAATATCATGCTCAATGTTACAGATCCTGACAACGGCTTGGTAGTATATGACAAGATCATCAGAAGAAGAGTTATGGCAGAGCTTCCTTTCATGGCTACCGAGAACATTATGATGGACGCTGTAGAAAAGGGCGGAAACAGACAGGAGCTCCACGAAAGAATAAGAGAATATTCAATGGTAGCAGGCGCAAGAGTTAAGAAAGAGGGACTTGATAATAACCTCTGCGAGCTTATCCTTAACGACCCTATGTTCATGATAACAAAGGAAGAAATGGATAAGATAATGAAGCCTGAAAACTTTATCGGCAGATGCCCACAGCAGGTGGACGAGTTTATCGAAAATTGCGTAAAGCCTGTTGTCGAAGCAAACGGCGTGTCTGACGATGTTGCAGAAATAAACGTATAATATCAAAGGATAAAATTTTTCAGCGGGCTGATAGGTCTTTTCAGATCGTCAAGCCCCTGAATTTTATCTGATAAACACCACACAAAAGAAAGGCGGAAAACACCATGGCAGATTTTTGTACAGGCAAACGCTGTCCAAAATGTGGCGGCAGGAACTGTCAGCTTATAAGCGAAACAGACTACAGAAGCGGCAAATATGGCTTTGGAAAAGGCTGCTGCGGCTATATACTGTTCGGACTGCCAGGGCTTATCTGCGGACTTTGCGGCATGGAAAGCAAGTCAAAAACACGTTCCTATTGGGTATGCCCCGATTGCGACTATAAGTTCAGGGCATGAGAACGAGAAAAGACCCATATGCGCTGTGGCTTTATCTTATGAAGCTTGGTGCGTCGGCAGGCTGTCACCAACGCCCCGACAGAAGCTTCTTTTTCCACGGCTGGCAGTTTCCTGTGTGCGCAAGATGTACGGGCGTGCTTGCAGGACAGCTTATAGGCTTTCCGCTAGCCGTAAAGAAAAATATATCCGCCCTGACAGCGGTTTTGTGCTGTGAAACTACAATGCTTGATTGGCTCTTGCAGTATACAGGGGTGAAAAAGTCCACTAATAAACGTCGGCTCATAACAGGTCTGCTTGGAGGATTTGGGCTTGCGGTTGCATATGTTGGTATCATCAGATTTGTGATAAAAAAGATAAAAAGGGGAGCGAAAACATGATAATCGAAACAGATAGACTTTATATGCGCAGGCTCACCGAGGGCGACTTTGACGCTCTTTGCAAAATTTTGCAGGACGAGAAGTGTATGTACGCCTACGAACACGCTTTTTCTGATGAAGAAGTGAGAGAGTGGCTTTGCAAACAGCTTGTGAGATACCGCATTTACGGCTTCGGGCTTTGGGCTGTGATACTCAAAGAAAGCGGCGAGCTTATCGGACAGTGCGGTATCACAATTCAGCATACCGACAGAGAAAGCGTTATGGAAGTGGGCTATCTTTTCAGACGTGACTGCTGGAACAAAGGCTATTGTACCGAAGCGGCTAAAGTCTGCAAAGACTTTGCCTTTGATAAACTTGGCGCAGACGAGGTGTATTCCATTATTCGTGACAGCAACACAGCTTCAAGGCGTGTTGCCGAGAAAAACGGCATGACAGTGAAATATACCTTTACAAAGCATTATTACGGCGTTGATATGCCGCATTTGGCATATTCGATAAAACGTGAGAAACGGTGATAAAAATGGAACTTGAACAATATAAAAGCAGTGCCTTTGAAATATTCGACAGACTTCTCAGAGCCATGAGAAGCCCCGAGGGCTATGTCCACCCGCAATCCCTTTTGTGCTGTATAGGTTCTCTTGCAGGCTATTCCTGTCAGCAGGACGTGAGAAAGCTTTTCATGACAGAGGGAGTTCAAGAGGAGGACGTTTTCACAGTGTTCACTGATAAGTCGGGCAGAAAGTATTTCTACGGCGATATCATTGACGAAAAGCTTGTGGGCAATAACTACTCAGTGTGGTCTTTTACCGCAGGAGTGCTTAAAAAATATAACGAGCCTTTTACGGACGTTGGGGAAATGCTCCGCTACACTGCGGCAAATGCAGGGGGCGCAAGCTTTGGCAAAATAAGAAACTGCACCACAGGTGAAACTGTCCAAAGCTATATAAAGCTTCTTTGGCAACCGCTTCTGCCTATAGCGCAGAAGTCAGCAGGCAGGGGAGAGCTTCACATAGTTTTCGGACTTTGCATACAAAAAGCCATGATGACCTGCAAAAGCGCAGTGTCACTTTCAGAGTGCGCAAGAATAATAATGGAAAGCGCTCTTACGGGGGCAAGGGTGGACTTCAAGGACTTGTAAGGTAAACAAAATAAAAAAATAGGGAGAAACTTAATATGAAAAATAGCAGAAAAACAGCCGTATTGCTGGCGGCATTGCTGTCAGTGTCACTTTGCGCCTGCGGACCTGTTGAGGAAGCCGCAGATAGCGTTTCAGAAACGAAAGATACTACTACTGCGGAAGCGGTGTCAGATGCGCCCAACGGTGTGGAGGAAAGTTCGCAGACGGATGACAGTTCGCAGGTGGAAATAATTCGTGACCCTGAGCTTGTTTGTGACCTTAGCGAAATACCATATACAGCCAAATGCACCGTAGAGGGCAATTTTGGTGCAGAGGCAATGCTTTCTGATTATTATGGTATAAACGCAATGATAAATTCTGACGAGCCGCTCCTTAGTATACCTGTCAAGTATACTGACGCTGATTTCGGGGGTGGGGTCATTCGTTTTGAGTTTAGCGACAAAATAAGCGACGAGCAGAAAGCCAGTGCAGTTATAATGCAGTTTGACGAGGATAGCACGTTCACGAAACTTGAAAGTTTCGTTGACAAAAATGGCATTTCTGCGAATATCACCACGGGTGGCGTTTACATGGTCATAGACAGCTATGTTTATGATATGTTTAACGGAGGGTCGGTGGATACAGACCGTTATGATATTGAAAACGGTTTGACCATAGAACTTTCGGATTTTTCTGCCGCTTTAGAGTTGCCTGAGATAGGTGGATTTTCTGCCGCAAAGTTGGAAAAGCATGAGATAACTACAGATGATTTTGACGGCACGAGAGATGTGAAGATTGTCTATGCAAATCTTATTGACGGCAAAGTGGACGAAAAATATGACGGGTTAAATCTGTCATTGTCTTATTATCAGCGGCTTGACAAGACCACAGTTGATGATATGCTAGATATGTATGCAAAGTCGGCTGATATCAGATCTGACGATAATGTTTGGCTTGATTACCGTGGAATTGACCTGGGCGGCGGCAAGCGTGGCTGTGTTATTGCGGCTCTGGGTGAGGATCAAAGTGTGAACGTTCAGGGTATATACGAGTTTTCTGACAGCGAATATATACAATATAATGTGGTGATACCACTAAAGTATGTTTCAATGGGAGAAGATATTTTCGATTCAGCTATGAGTTTTCGCTATGCAAAATAAACGCATTTGTAATGTTGAGGCGGTCTTAGGAGGCTGCTGCTTTAAACGCTTTTTGAAAAGCTTTTTATATTGGTAAAAATTTTGCGGTCATCACCGCTTTGAAAGGATTTGATTTGATTGAAGATCGAAACACAATGTTTACACGAGGGTTATACGCCTAAAAACGGAGAGCCGAGAGTAGTGCCTATCGTACAAAGTACAACCTATGTCTATGACTCCTCAAGAGAGATAGCCGAGGTCTTTGACGACCCTACCAAGAGCCTTATCTACTCACGCTTTGAAAACCCTACCACAGACGCAGTTGAAAAGAAGATAGCCGCTCTCGAGGGCGGTGCAGCCGCAATGTGTACATCAAGCGGACAGGCTGCCACACTTTGCTCTATCCTGAACATCTGTCAGGCAGGGGACAGCTTTATAGCTTCCACTTCTATCTATGGCGGCACCATAAACCTTTTCAGCATAACAATGAAAAGACTTGGCATAGAGTGTATCTATGTTGACCCCGATGCTACAGATGATGAGATACAGGCGGCATTCAAGGATAATACAAAGCTTGTTTTCGGTGAAACTATCGCAAACCCTGCGCTGACAGTTTTCGATATCGAGCGTTTTGCAAATATCGCCCATAAGAATGGCGTTCCTCTTATCGTTGATAACACTTTCGCTACTCCATACCTTTGCAGACCTATAGAGTGGGGCGCAGATATCGTTATCCATTCTACATCAAAGTATATGGACGGCCACGCTGTTCAGGTCGGCGGCGTTATCGTTGACAGCGGCAAGTTCGATTGGACGGGCGGAAAGTTCCCTTGCATGACCGAGCCTGACGAAAGCTATCATGGCACTATCTACACTGAGAAATATTCTTTTGCACCTTATATCGTAAAAGCAAGAATGCAGCTTATGAGAGATTTCGGCTGCTATCCTGCCGCAAATTCCTCGTTCCTGCTCAATCTGGGACTTGAAACTCTCCCTGTAAGAATGAAGCAGTATTGTGAGAATGCGCTCACAGTGGCAAAATTTCTCGAAAGCAATGACAAGGTAGAGTCCGTTGCATATCCTGGACTTGAAAGCGATAAGTACCATAAGCTTGCTGAAAAGTATCTCCCTCTTGGCACAGCAGGTGTTATCTCGTTCGTTATCAAGGGCGGAAGAGATACAGCGGCAAAGTTCATGGACAGCCTTAAGCTTGCTTCCAACGAAGTTCACGTTGCCGATATCCGTACTTGTATCCTCCACCCAGCCTCCGCAACACACAGACAGCTTTCAGACGAACAGCTCGTTGCCGCAGGCATAAACGGCGGAATGATAAGACTTTCCGTAGGTCTTGAAAATGTCGAGGATATCATAGACGATCTTAAGCAGGGCTTTGCGGCTATCTAAAATCCACCGAAAGGAGAACAGCTTATGGCTTTGGAAAACAAACTTGGTATAACCGACTCTGCGACCCTTGCCAGAACAGAAGAAAAGCTAAGCAAGGAAAAGGCTGTTAAGCTGGTTGAACATGGCATTTTGGATAAGCAGAAAGCAGGCAGTTTTCAAGCTCTTGCAGAGATACACAAATATCTTTTTGAGGATATCTATGATTTCGCAGGGAAAATAAGAACTGTGAATATTGCTAAAGGTGGGTTTCGATTTGCCCCTGTTATGTATCTTGAAAGCTCCCTTGAAAATATCGAAAAAATGCCACAAAGCGACTTTGACAGCATAGTTGAAAAGTATGTTGAAATGAATATCGCCCACCCATTCAGAGAGGGCAATGGCAGATCAATGCGCATATGGCTGGATATGATGTTCAGAAAAGAGCTTTCTGTGGCGGTAGATTGGAGCAGGATAGACAAGGAGGATTATCTCCTTGCCATGGAGCGAAGCCCCATTCGTGATATCGAAATAAAGCACCTGCTTAAAAATGCCCTCACAGCGGATACAAATGACCGAGAGCTGTTTATGAAGGGCATAGACCAAAGCTATTATTACGAGGGCTATAACAGCTACAGCATTGATGACCTGAGATAAAAAAATCAAGGACGGATATTTCCTGCGAAATACCCGTCCTTTTTATGTGCCTATCCATTCTCAGGGAGCGTAACAATAAAATTTGTACCCTTTCCGTATTGTGATTCTACACGGATATTGCCGTTGCACAGCTCCACGATACGCTTAACAAGGGGCAAACCAAGTCCGTTTCCCTCTGAAGCGTGCGCCCTGTCCCCTTGATAAAAACGCTCGAAAATGTGTGATATGGTCTGCTGATCCATGCCAATGCCACGGTCAGTTATCTCAGCCGTTATCACATCACCCTCTTTGAAAAGCTTTATTCTGATAGAGCTTCCCTCCGGGGAGAATTTTATGGCGTTGCCTATTATGTTCACCCACACCTGCGAAAGCATTTCCGCATTGGTGGTGTATTGTATCTCTTGCATATCAATGTCAAAGCTTATGTCCTTAGCCGTCCATTGCTTTTCCAGAAGAAGTATGCAGTTTCTTATCTGCTCGTCAAGGGAAAAGCTTGTCTTGTCAGTGATGATCTGCTGATTTTCAAGCTTTGAAAGCATAAGAATGTTCGATGAAAGATTGGTCAAACGCTTTGATTCGCTGATGATAATGTCAATGTATTCCTGCTTTTTCTCCTCCGAGAGATTTTCTTTTTTTAGCTGTTTCGCAAAGCCTTGGATAGAAACGATAGGCGTTTTGAACTCGTGGGAGAAGCTGTTGATAAAATTCTCCCTGAACATCTCGATGCCCCCAAGCTCCTGCGCCATTTTGTTGTAGCTTTCTATAAGCTCGTCTATCTCGCCGTTAAAACCTGTTACCTCTAACCTTTGAGAGAAATCTCCCTTTTCTACCCTGTGCATTGCCTTTTTTACCTCACGCACAGGTCTTACTATCTTGCTTGCTACAGCGGCAGAAATGCAAGTGCCGATTATTACAGATACCACAAGTCCCACAATAAGGAAAACAAAAGGCATTTGCAAAGGGGATAGAAAATGCAGGCATCTTTTTATGCCTATCATTATAAATCCCGTAAGAAGCCCTGCCCATATCATTATCATAAATACCGCCGAAACTATGCTGGCGTTCATGGTGTAATTTCGCCTGCGCTCTGAGCGAAGAGCAGAGATAAGATGTTTTTTCATGAGCCTATCCTTTCAGCTTGACCGCCTTGTAGCCAAGCCCTCTCACTGTCATTATCTCAAAATCGTGGTTATTCTTCAAATGCTCTCTTATGCGGTTTATGTGTACGTCCACAGTGCGCTCGTCAGTGTCTGAGGTCATATCCCAAAGCTCGTCCATAAGCTGACGGCGGGTGAATATCTTGTCGGGATAGGAAAGAAGCTTGTAAAGAAGCATGAACTCTTTCGGCGGAAGCTCCCTTATGCCCTCAGGGGTCTTGATAGTCAGTGCGTCATAGTCGAGAGTGGTGTCGCCCACAGTTATCTTGTGGTCGCTCACTATCTTTGAACGCCGCAAAAGTGCCTGAATACGCAGAAGCATTTCCTCCTCGTCCACAGGCTTCACCATATAATCGTCCGTACCTTTTATAAAGCCCTGCTTTTTGTCAAAAGCCGTTTCCTTAGCCGTCACCATTAATATAGGCGTCTGAAACCCAGCCTTGCGGATAGTTTCGCAAAGCTCCAAACCGTCCATACGAGGCATCATAACGTCCATTATAATAAGGTCAACGTGTTTTTCGTCCATTATTTCGAGAGCCTCTATACCGTCACGAGCCTCGATAGGTGTGTAGCCGTTGTCGCTAAGCACATCACAGGTCAGTTTGCGAGTGTTAGTGTCGTCCTCCACAACAAGTATGTGAAACATTTTTACCCCTCCGTTCACTTTGCATTTTTTTATTATATCACCGTTTTATTAACGTGATATTAACGATGTCAAGACACATTTAGTTCAAAATTCCATGTTGATCCTGCACAATTTCAGGGGTATTGCCTTGTGCAAACAAATGATTTATATTTTAATTTGGCAACATTTCTGCAATTGTTGCATTTTTTATGCAACAAAAGTGGTGCTTTTCGGGATAAGTATAGGGGTATTATCCCAAATTGAATATCCTGCAAGGTAGCAGTGTATGAGGAAACATTTTGTCAACGTGAGTTAGGTGAACACGATGAGAGGTTCTGATCGCACAGAAAAGCACTTCCTGCACCTTGTTTGAAGCTTGAAAACTGAATAAAAATCGTACAAAACCACAAAATTACGGCAACAAATCTGTAGGGGCGAACAGCGTTCGCCCGTCGAAGAAACAAGTCCACGATTACAACCATTGTAGGACAGAACAAAAAAACTATCCTATCACGCTTGTAGGGGCTTGGCGAAATTTCTGTTCGCAAGCTCACAGAAATGCGACAGCCCGCTCGAAGGAGCGAGGTTTGTATTTTTTCCACAAGCCATGCAGGGGGATAAAGGCTGTCGAGGGGTCGGGACGTCGGATTTCTGCAAAGCAGAAATTGTGCCGCTCCCCTACAATTCTGAAATTATAACAAATTCTGAACACAGGCGAACGCTGTTCGCCCCTACAGATATTCGGGATAGTTTATTTCTCCGCAAAATCGCTTCGCTCTTTGCGTATCTACATTGCGCTTAGGGCTAGAAAGGCGGTGCAGATTTTATACTCCGATATCACTTTTATCTGATATTTGACTTCTATATGCTTTTGATACTACAATCTGCACCTTGTCGGCTTGCGCCGAATGAGGCTCTGCCTCAAACTCCGACAGGGCTTTGCCCTGTACCCACAATGGATTTCACCCCTTGACCCTGACCAGGGACGTGTCCCTGGACCTTTTGCTCGCTTCGCTCGGTGCTTTATTTTACTTTATGTTTGTAATTTACTTTGGTCTGCTATGCTCATTCCTCACTCCTCACTCCTCACTTAAATCCCCCCTCCGACAATTTTTTTACCCAAAACTGTGTTATGTTTAAACTGAGTTTATAAAACCCTATTATAATATCTTTACAATAACAAAAATAGGAGAAAATATATGCTTAGTTTAAAGGACATAAAAAAAGATTATGTCGTTGGTGATTCCACCGTTTCTGCCCTTAAAGGCGTCAGCATTGATTTTCGTGAGAATGAGTTCGTTTCTATCCTCGGCCCGTCAGGCTGCGGTAAAACCACTCTTTTGAACATTATCGGTGGTCTTGACAGATATACCAGCGGTGACCTTAATATTAACGGCAAATCTACCAAGGATTTCAAGGATTGCGACTGGGATTCCTACAGAAACCATTCCATAGGCTTCGTGTTCCAGAGCTATAACCTTATACCGCACCAGACAGTGCTTTCAAACGTTGAGCTTGCTTTGACCCTCTCAGGTGTTTCAAAGTCAGAAAGACGTGAAAGAGCCGTCAAGGCTCTCGAGCAGGTGGGCCTTGGCGACCAGCTCCACAAAAAGCCTAATCAGATGTCAGGCGGTCAGATGCAGAGAGTTGCCATTGCAAGAGCGCTTGTGAATGAGCCTGACATTCTGCTTGCAGACGAGCCTACAGGTGCGCTTGATACTGAAACAAGCGTGCAGATAATGGAGCTTTTGAAGAGCATTTCAAAGGACAAGCTTATTATAATGGTAACGCACAATCCTGAGCTTGCAATGAAATATTCTTCAAGAATAATCAAACTTCTTGACGGAAAGGTCATAGATGATTCCGACCCTCTTGACAAGAATGTTGTGGAGCCTATCAAAAAGCCTGAAAAAGAGCCTACTAAGGCTGACAAAAAGGCGGCGAAGAAAGAGCGCAAAAAGCTTAAAACTTCCATGAGCTTCCTCACTGCGCTGTCTTTGAGCCGAAACAATCTTATGACAAAAAAGGCAAGAACGCTTCTTACCTCTTTTGCAGGCTCTATTGGTATAATCGGTATCGCACTTATTCTTTCTATCTCAAACGGCGTTCAGCTTTATATAGATCAGGTGCAGTCTGATACACTTTCAAGCTATCCGCTTCAGATAACAAAGACCACCGCAAGTATAGGCGAGATAATGAACACCATGGCGAAAAACCATGAGGATTCAGCAAACCACGATAAAGACAAGGTCTATTCTCAGAATGCCATGGGCGAGATGATAAACACTCTCATGGAAGAAACAAAGGTCAACAATCTGGAGAAGTTCAAGAAATATCTTGACGATAACAGTGACCTGAAAGACCTTACAAGCGACGTTCAGTACACATACGCCACTACACTTAACGTTTTTTCGGAGAGCGACAGCGGTGTAATGCAGGTCAATCCGTCAACGCTTCTTGAAGATATGGGATATATGTCCTCAACTCAGATGGAAGCAATGTCCATGAGTGGTTCAATGGGTGGCATGATGGGCATGGGTACTGACGTATGGAGCGAAATGATAGATAATGAGGAGCTTATCGACAAGCAGTATGACGTTATCGCAGGACGTTTGCCTGAAAAGTATAACGAAGTTGTGCTTGTAGTTGATAAGAACAACGAGATAAACGACTATGTGCTTTATTCTCTCGGACTTCTCGACCCAAGCTCACTTAACGGCATAGTAAGACGTGCCATGGCAGGAGAGGATATATCCGTTGACAGCGAACAGCACGTTTACACCTATGATGAGCTTCTTGACCTGAAATTCAAGGTCGTTCCTACTCCTTATCTCTATAAGAAAAAAGACGGTGTGTGGGAAGATATGACAGGCGATGAGAGCTACATGAAAAAGGCTGTTGCAAACGGCACAGAAATAAGTGTAGTCGGTATCCTGCGACCTGACGAGGACGCTTCTTCTGCTTCCATAAGCGGTGCGATAGGCTATCGTCATGACCTTATGACATATCTTATCGACGAAGTAGATAACAGCGAGATAGTAAAAGAGCAGATAGCAAATCCTGACATAGATGTTTTCACAGGACTTAAGTTCAAAACGGACGAGAATGTGGCAGATACAGACAGCAGTTCAGAAACCGTTTCCGACAGCACAGCTGATACAGAAAGCAAGGCTGACAAAACAGCAGACAGCTCCGACACAGATAAGAAGGCTGGTTTGGTGGCAGGCGGCGACAGCTCTATGGAGATACCTGAGGGAATGACTGAGGAGCAGTATAAGGCTCTTATGGAGCAGAGCGGTGCTTCCGATACAGGCGAGCTTGCAGATATGGGCATGAATGCCATGGGTTCAATGGATATGTCAGCAATTCAGGGCGGTGATATGTCATCGCTTACCGAAACTCAGAAGAAGTATATAGCTTCACTTTCTGACGAGCAAATGGAGCTTATGAAGCAAATGCTCAAGGAACAGTCCGACACAAATGCGGATCAGCTTGCAAACAGCGGAAAATATTCCACTTCAAACTATGACAACAACATGAAAACTCTTGGCTATTCAGTTGTTGAAGACCCTGACAGCATAAATATCTATCCTGTGGACTTTGCTTCAAAGGAAAAGATAATAGATATTATCGACGATTACAACGACAGTGTCGGCGAAGAGGACAAGATAGAATACACCGATTATGTTGGTCTTATGATGAGTTCTATCACCTCTATCATAAACGCTATCGGCTACGTTCTTATTGCATTTGTTGCAATTTCACTTGTGGTATCATCTATCATGATAGGCATTATAACCTACATCTCAGTTTTGGAAAGAACAAAGGAGATAGGTATTCTGAGAAGTATAGGTGCTTCAAAGAGGGATATATCAAGAGTGTTCAATGCCGAAACAGTTATCGTGGGATTTGTGGCAGGTGCATTGGGAATAATTATCTCCTATCTGCTCACAATACCGATAAACATGATAATCGCACATCTTACAGACGTGCCGATAAGAGCTTCAATACCTGTCAGTGCGGCAGTTATACTCATTGCGATAAGCGTTTGCCTGACGCTTATCGCAGGTCTGTTCCCGTCAAGAGTGGCGGCAAAGAAAGACCCTGTTATCGCACTGAGAACAGAATAGTTTATTTTAGATCTCAAGGAGGTAATCACTATGAAAAAGCTTACAGCAGAAAAAATTGACAACATCATGGGTGCAATGAGTTGTATCGTAACAGGTTTTTGTCTTATGGCTCTCATTATGATGGGACATTGCTGATTTTCTGACATTCCCATAACAAATTCCTATATAAACTACTGCCCGTCATACCATTTTGGTTGGCGGGCAGTAGTTTTCTTGTGAATTGGTGTGGTATGGCTTAGAATATTCTATAAACCGTCACAAATTTTACACAATAATAGGTTATTATATAAGCAAAGAATATGAATTAAGGTATCAACACACAAGGATTGTATGCAAGCAGGTTGCGTGCATTGCCGACAGGCGTTCCTTGTGCGGTGCTGCCTGAATAGGAGGGAATAACTATGGCAAAAATTCTTGTAGTCGATGACGAAATTAAAATAAGAGAGATAATCAAAGAGTATGCCGAGTTTGAGGGATATGAAGTAGCTCAGGCTGAGGACGGTATGCAGGCTGTGGAAATGGTGAAAAATCAGGATTTCGATATCATCATAATGGACGTTATGATGCCGAAGCTTGACGGCTATTCAGCTTGCAAGGAGATAAGAAAAATAAAGCAGATACCTGTTATAATGCTTTCCGCAAGGGGCGAGGAGTATGACAAGCTTTTCGGCTTTGAGATAGGTGTTGACGATTATGTAGTAAAACCGTTCTCGCCAAAGGAGCTTATGGCAAGGATAAGGGCGGTGCTTAACCGTGCGTCAGCTTCTCAGCGTACTGAGGACGTTATAAGATACGAGGGATTAGAGATAAACTTTACAGCCCGTGAGGT
Source organism: Ruminococcus bicirculans (ex Wegman et al. 2014) (assembly GCF_000723465.1). GTDB lineage: Bacteria > Bacillota > Clostridia > Oscillospirales > Ruminococcaceae > Hominimerdicola > Hominimerdicola aceti. The sequence continues at coordinate 1,765,857 of NZ_HF545616.1, read as the reverse complement.
AAAGATAGACGGGGAGAAGGTTTCCATGACTCCGAAAGAGTATGACCTGCTTTTCTATCTGGTGAAGAACATGAACATTGCGCTTTCAAGAGAGAAGCTTCTTGAAGAGGTATGGGGCTTTGATTTTTACGGTGACGACAGAACTGTGGACACTCACATAAAAATGCTGAGAAACAGCCTTGGAAAATACCGCAATCTTATTGTTACTCTGAGAGGAATGGGATATAAGTTTGAAAAGATCCAGTAAGCTTGCAGAAGTCAAGGAAAAAGTCAGCAATAAGACGGCGGAGATAAAGGCGAAAAGAAGTCTGCGGTCATATGTGTGGATGTATTTTATCTTCTTCACGGCTTTTATTCTTATTCTTATTTGGCTTTTTCAGTATTTTTTCTTGGAAAGATATTATCAGTCGGCGAAGATAAGAGATATTACAGACGCTGCAAATCAGATAATCCAAGCATATGGCACTGACGAGCAGGAGGTAACGAACCGCTCGCTGGCTTTTGACAACAGCCTTTGCATTGTTATAACGGACGAAATGGGCAATCCTATTGTGATGGAAAACAACATGGGAGCATATTCGCATCTTAACAAGGTCATAAACAAGGGCTATGGCATCGGACTTTTCAAGATGATATCTAAGCTAAAGCAGTCGGACGATAACTACATCACGAAAATTGCTCAGAATGAGAATTTCAAGAGCAAGGAGATATTTTACTGCACATCTATCTACACTGATGATTCGGATAAGCAGGCGTATCTTTTTATTGAAAGCTCAATAGAGCCTATAGATTCCACTGTAAGCATTATAAGAGAACAGCTCATTTATATCACTATCATACTTTTTGAGCTTGCTTTTATTGTAACTATGTATATCTCAAAGCGACTTTCAAAGCCTATCGTTGACATTACGAACACGGCGAAGAAATTCGGTGAAGGGGATTATACGGTGGAGTTCAATGGTCATGGCTATTGTGAGATAGAGGAGCTTTCCACGGTGCTTAACAATGCCAAGGACGAGATACAAAAGGTATCGGAGCTTAGGAAAGACCTTATTGCGAACATATCTCACGACCTGAGAACACCGCTCACTATGGTAAAGGCTTATGCGGAAATGATAAGGGACTTGTCGGGGGATAATCCTGTAAAGAGACAGGAGCATATCCAAGTCATTATCGACGAAGCTGACAGGCTTTCAAGTCTGGTAAATAATCTGCTGGAGCTTTCAAAGCTGGAGTCGGGTAATGCGGAGCTTAAACTCACGGACTTCTCTATTGTTGACAAGCTCAATGACTGCATGACTCGATATCAGATACTCATAGAGCAAAATGGTTATGATATCAAGTATATTCCAGACGAGGACAGAGTGATAACGGCGGATATTGCAAAGCTGGATCAGGTCATTTACAACTTTATAAACAACGCTATAAACTACACAGGTGACAATAAGGTCATTCGTATCAAGCAGATAAACAAGGCTGATGCGGTTCGTATTGAAGTAACAGACAACGGAAAGGGCATTTCCAAGGAGCTTCTGCCGAAGATATTTGACAGATACTATCGTGACGCAAAGGTAAAGCGTGACGTGGTAGGCACAGGACTTGGACTTTCCATTTGTCAGGAGATACTCAAAGCCCACGGCTTTGCATACGGTGTTCAATCGGAGGAGGGCAAAGGCTCGACCTTCTGGTTTGAAGCAAAGATCGCAAAGCAGGAGAGCAAGACTGTTCAGAAAATGGAGAGCAGGCTTTCGCTCAGCGGGCTGGAGGAGAAATAGGGTAAAATTTAAGAGTGCATTATCTGAGGTGGTAATGTACTCTTTTTTTATTATGTCAGCGTCTGCCATGGTGAAATAACAAAGTTGGGTTTATAAATAATGATCCATGAGCGGCAATAAAAAACCGCCCTACATAAAGTAAAGCGGATCGGGTGCAGGGGCACGCCCCTGAATTTGTAAAAGTGACACACAAATTATCACCGCGGTGGCTTTGTGCGTTTACAAAAAGCCTTGACGGGAAATGTCCGCCAAGGCGAAACAATGGTTGGGTTTTAGATAAAATTGATGAGCGGCAATAAAAAAACCGCCTTACATAAAGTAAAGCGGAATTGGGTGCAGGGGCACGCCCCTGCTGGTGGAGCTAACGAGAGCTTAGACGAACACTCATCTAATGCCGCAAATGCCGCTTGTTCCACCACATCAACAGATATTTCATTTTGTGAACTAATATTATATGTGATTATTATTTTGTTGTCATATAATATAACCTTATTCACGAACATATCAATAATATTACGTTGATATTCTTTATTATTTATATCTCCACCGAAAAAACGTTCGAGAGAGAAAATAACCTGTTCTTTCTCAATTACGGGCGTTATTATTTTTTCCCTTTCTATTTCGCCCTCAATTATAGATTTCTGCTCCTCGAGCTCAAATAATCTGCTTTTCGTTGAGCTTGTTATAATTCCTGCCTCTATCGCTTTCATTATGTTGTTAATAGCGCTCTGAGTATCACGGAGCTGTTGCTCATAGTAGCGGAGCATTGACTTGTCCTCTTGCTCTTGTCTTTGTATCTCAACTACTCGATCAGCAATAAACTCTATTGTTTCCTTGTTGAGTATATCATCTCTTGTTATTCGTGTAACCTCAGTTTCAAGCCATTCTTTTTTTACATTCTTTTTAGTACACTTATTATGCTTGAAGATTTTATCGTGGCAAGCATAATAATAGAATTTGCGCCCTGTCTTACTCGTTCCACTCATTCCTCGCATAGTTCCTTTGCAATGCCCACAGAACACTTTACCGGTCAGAAGAAAATCAACATCACTATTGCTCCGCCTGCTTGCGGGAGTTTTTTTGCTCAGCGCACGTCTTTCTTGCACTCTATTAAATAGATCATCGTCTATTATGCGTGGCATTCCGCCGGGCGTTACAATATCGCCGTAGCGGTATTCGCCTATATATGCCCTGTTGCTCAGCACACGAGAAATGCCGTACTGCGTGAAGTCTTTACCTCTCTTTGTCTTTGCACCGCTTGCCACAATCTCACGCCATATGTCGGCAATCTTCATTCCCTCGTCGTACTTCTGAAATATTGTCTTGACTATCGTTGCCTCATTTGGCTCTATTTCAAAATACCCGTCTTTGTCTACAATGTAACCTAAGCTCTTTCCGGAGCCGTTGCTCTTGCAATGCAGAGCATTTTCTTTCATACCTCGTTTTATGTTCTGCGACAAATTGGCGGAGTAATATTCCGCCATACCCTCGAGTACGCTTTCAAGTATTATTCCCTCGGGGCTGTCGGGTATGTACTCTTTCGCTGATACGACCTTAACGCCTTGCAACTTTAGTAGGGCTTTATTTTGTGCCATTTCTGCACGATTACGTCCGAAACGGTCTATTTTCCATACTACAACAACGGAAAAACCGCCACGCCTGCTATCACGGAGCATTTTTTGAAACTCTGCTCGGTTATCGTTCGTGCCCGTGTGCTTGCTGTCCGAGTACACGTTTATAATTCGTATGCCGTTTCGTTTAGCATACTCTTTACACTCTCGAACTTGTCCCTCTATGCTCGCCTCCGTTTGGTTAGGACCTTCCGAATAGCGGGCATATATCACGCCGTCAATTATTTCCGAATTGCTGTCTTGCTTTGCGGCTCTTGCCATTTTGCCCGCCTCCTTAATTATGCCTTGTAGATAACGACGTGAAGATTACAACCGTAATTCTTGTCTCCGCCGCCTGTTATATCTGAAATTGTAACTTTCATTTTGTTGTTAGGATATTTATGTATCAAATCGCTTGCTAACTCTGCATTTACGTTTCCGAGCTGCTTTCCTTTGGTGTTAAATACGCCGATAGCCTCGGGATATTTTTTAGTAGGTGTTGGTCTAAAAATTATATCCTGCCCTGGAACACACCCGCTTATAATTTTCTGTCTGTCTGTTCCGTCGTCATTTTTAAACGTAACTCCTACAACCTTTGTGTGAAAGTCCGAAACAACATCGTAAAATTGCATATCCATACGAACACTTGCAGGCGCACTAGAAACAGAGCTACTCTTATATTCCTTGTAAGCACCCACAATGTCAACTATCCACCCTACACAAAAACAACCGCAAGTAAATAGCCACAAGATACCTAGTCCAATTTGTCCTTTGCGAAAGCGGGCATAACCCGTCCAGCCTAAGAAAATAGTAAGTACGAAGTTTACCATATAATCAACCCCTATGTAAAAAGCGGATTTACTCCGCTTTTTTTCTTTGTATATATGCCTCGAAGTTTGAATGTACCGCTCTTTCAAGCGGACTTGTCAGAAATTTATTTCTTGCATATAGTAGTGCCATTCGCTCGGCTCTTATTTGAGCAGCGGTGTTTGATATGTCGCATAATTCCGCTATCTCCGTCATAGTGCGGACATTCAGCGCCCACAGCACGCAAGCAGGAGCTAACAACCGAACGGCGAATGCGTCCGCCTGCTGCTCGATCGTGGGGCGTGTGGTGTCAAATGTTCTTGCGTGATACCCCTTGCGGAGCTCGTGTCCTAAAAAAATATGCCCGAGCTCGTGCGCAACGGTAAATCTGCAACGCTGACGAGTATTTTCATCATCATATATTATATACCATTGCTTGCCGTCAAGCACGCTTGCACCGCTTTCGTGTGGGGCAAGCTCGTGAACATCGCTATTTTTTATTACCTTTATCCCTGCCGCCCGAGCGATTAGCGACGGTTTAACGGGTAATTCTGACACGTTGTAATCAATTAGACAACGCCACGCAGCGTTGCGAGTATCTTTATAAATACCGTAAAGCAAACGACATCACCTCGTAAGGTATTATGCCCTACGAGGTATTTGTTTATGTAATTACAAATCGTCGTCGCTCTCGGGTGCGTCTTTCAACTTTTGCAGACGTTCAGCCGAAATATTTAAGATTTCGTCCTCGTGCCCGTCAGAGCTTTCGGCAGCTCGATATACCGTAATAGATTTATCGTTTGCAATGTCAAGCAGCTTGTCAATCGCTGGTTGCATTTCGGGCATTTGCCGATATGCTTTGATTAGCTTTTGCTCGTGCGGCGTAACTATAATTTGTTCGTCACAGCCTCCGAATAAGTAGTTTGCGTCACAGTCTAAAGCCTCCATTAGCTTAATTATGACTTTCTCAGGTGGAGAATTTGTGTTAACCTCGTAATTACTGATTGAGGTCTTTTTAACACCTACTCTATTAGCGAGCTCGTCTTGCGTTATTCCTAACTCTTTGCGGCGCTCCCGTATACGTTCGCCTATCAACATATCGCCTCCTTTCAACAATTTTATTATATCATATTAAGTCCAGTATTTCAAGACTTTTATAGAGAAAAATTGATAAATCGAGGAAATTTGTTGAAAACGTCCAAAATAACTAGATTAAATTCTACACTTTTGTCCACTTAAAATGGACAAAACAGCTTGACAATACAGTTTAAATGGATTATAATATAGCTAAAGACCAGTTATAATGGGCTTGAGAGGAGGAACTCATATGTTAACTATCATCGGAAAGAATGTAAAGCGCATTATAAATGAGCGAAACATCAAACAGAAAGACGCAGCCGCACTTTGCGGGTATTCGGCTAAAACATTCAGTAATATGCTTAACGGCTATCTTACTATAAGAGATACCGACATAGTAAAAATCAAGCGTGGGCTTGACGTCGAATACAACGAGCTCTTTTTAAGCGCCTAAAATGTTTCAACAAGCGAAAGGAGGTTTTAATGTGTACAAAACGTACAGAAACCTTGAAGCGGAACTGAGCCGCTACGGCATAGCAAGAAAAGACATAGCCGCCGTACTTGGGCTTAACGTCAATACGGTATCTGAAAAGCTGTCTAACCCCGACAGGTTAAAGCTTAAGGAAGCTCAGACGATACGCAGAACATTTTTCCCTAAGCTCACTATGGAATACTTATTCGACGACGGCGAGTTGAGCGGTAAGTATCAGCGAGAAGCTTAACACACGAACACATTAAATAATGAAACGGAGTGATTTCAAATGATTAAGCTGACAATCGAAATAAGCGAACACACAACAGACGAGTTGAAGCCGCATTATGATAGGTTTAATGCTATCGAAACAGCAGCAGGCAGAGAGCCGCACACCTTTGAGGAATATCTTGAAATGGTGCTTACGCTAGGGTGTCACGGTTTTATGATACGCAACGCCGACCGCCTTGAAAGTAGCTTGAAAGCGTATTACAAGCAGACAGGAGGCGATAAGATTGACGAATAGAAAGTTTAAGGACTATCAGAAAAACCGCCTTGCTTTCATAGCTATTTTGAGAAACTATGAACTGCTCTGCACAATCTTGCTTACTCTTAACAAAGAGTTTCCAAAGCAGTTCTATTCAAAGCGCTGCATTGAGTGGATTGATACATATGCCGAGAGCTGCAAGACGGCAAACGAGCAGGATCGTGACGGCGTACTTGATTTCAAGTTAGAACAGGGCGTTAAAAGGTGTTCTATTGACGTTGACAAGATCAACGCTTTTGTAGCTCGTCGCTGCTCAGATTTCAGCAAGGATAACAAAACCGTTCTCGCAGCCAATGTCAAGCTTGCCCTTATTCAGACTGCCGAGCAATTCGGCGTAGGTGCAAAGCGTATGCAGCGACTTCAAGAGGCGCTGCTTGCCGAACGCATAGCAAAGCCTGCTGAGGAAGTGAGCAAGCTCGGCATAAAGAACTACATAGAAGAAACAAACGTCGGACAAGTTGATTATCGTAAGTTCCAGTACAAGGAGAAAATGAAAGTTACCTTGCAGGAACAGAAAGAGGCAAGAGCAGGCTTAGAGGCGTTCAGACGGTGGACGCAGGAAAACGTCCCACAAAACATAGAAACGGAGTGATTTCAAATGAAGAAAATGACAGAAGCAGAGGTTTATAAGCTGCTCGTGCGCATTGGCGTTTCCGCAGGGTATACGGGAATTGACTACATCATCAGAGCCGTGTTTGCTATAAACGCAGGAAAGGTTGATAATCTCGGCGAAGTCTACGATATTATCGCCAAAGAAGATAACATAAAGAGCGGCGCTGTTGAGAGAAACATTCGCACCGCTATCAACCGAGCATACGAGCATAGACCCCGCATATTTTCGGAGCTTTTCAGCATTGACAGCAAGCCCACGAACAAGCTTTTTATATACGCCGTAGTCAACTATTTCCGCTATGGCAAAGTAGGCAAAGCATAGGAGCGGTGCTATGTCAGACAAACCATTGCATTATAACTTTGATTGCGCCCTCGAGGGCTGCAAAGAATGTGTATATTTTAATCATATGTGTTGTGAGAATTGCTATTATGACGGCAAGTGCGATTTTTGCGCACACGATAGCGATTACAACCATATGAGCTTTAACAGCATATGTAGCTACTGCTCGTGCAGAGCTGAGAAATAAACGAAAGGAGGGCGGAACAATGCCCGATATGATGATAGTTAAAACCGAGAGGCTGAACGTTAAGCCCTCCGACATTCCCTCTCACGTTGCCGACGGTTTCGCTCGGGCAACGCTGCGGGCAGTAGAGCGTTATTTCTCAGACCCCGCCGTTAAGGTAGAGTATGAAAAGTGGCTTGAAAAGCGGCGAAATGATATTTTATGCGAAGTAAATGAGGAGGAAAACCATGAAAACATATATTGACGCTAAGTCTCTGATCGATGAATTGTCAGCAGCGTGTATGCCAATATACGAAAAGGGCATAACGGGTATTCTGGGTGACAACAGCAGTATTGCTGACATAATCAATGAACAACCTGCCGTAGACGTACAAGAAGTGAAACACGGGCGTTGGGTCTACAAGGAACGAACGAAAGTCGTGAACACGGACAATGTCGGCATACTGGAAGGCTATCGCACTATTACCGAAGAAAACATAGACAAAGCAACTATAATTTTAAAAAAACGCATAACGGTCAAAGTACCTTTTTGTTCGTTGTGCGGCGAACACGGCGACAACGAGGGCGACGCAACGCCGTATTGCCCTTGTTGCGGTGCAAGAATGGACAGCGAAAAGCAACATAAAAACAAGAAACGGAGTGATTTCAAATGAAAGTAGTATCAAGAAATGTAGACTTGCCTATTAGCAAGATTTATCCACACCCCGACAATCCACGAAAGGACGTCGGGGACGTATCAGAGCTCGCCGAAAGTATCAAAGCAAACGGCATTTTTCAAAATCTCACGGTAGTAGGAGGCGGCAAAGGTGCGCCGACGGCGGACGATTACACCGTAATTATAGGACACCGCAGGCTTTCAGCAGCTAAGCAAGCAGGCTTAAAGCAAGTTCCTTGTATGGTGGTAGAAATGGACGAGCGAGAGCAGGCGGCAACAATGCTGCTCGAAAATATGCAGCGTTCCGATCTCACCATATATGAGCAAGCACAAGGATTTCAAATGATGTTAGATCTCGGTGAAACGCAAGACGGGATAGCAGAAAAGACAGGTTTCAGTAAGTCAACGATCAGACACCGCCTTAAATTGCTCGAACTTGACCCGGAAGAGTTCGCAAAAGCACAGGAACGGCAAGCTACATTCAGCGACTACATAGAACTTGAAAAGCTGAAAAATCCCGAAAGCAAGACCGAGGCGTTAAAGGCTATCGGCACGTCAAGTTTTAAGTATACGATCGAGCGGCTTATAACCCGTGAGAACGCAGTGGCAAATGCCGAAAAAGTAATGGAATTTCTTGACGGCAAGCTAAAAAAGATACAGTATGACAATAGATTTCAGTATAAGCAAATAGGCTATATGCCTATATCAAAAACGTTGACGGAGGAACGACAAAAGGAAATTGACGACCTTATAGGCAAAGGCGCAAAATATTACACTGTAAGCAGCGTCTCCCCCGAGTATGCGTGGGCGTATATCTATGCCGACGCAGAGCAAGCGGACGATACCGAAAAGCAAAAGCGCACCGAACAAGAGAACCGCCGCCGTGCTCGTGAAGCGAAAATATCCAAACTTGAAAGACAAACGGCGGCACTTCGCAAGGCATTTGTTAAAGAATTTGCAAATCGTGAGTACATTGGCAAAGTAACCGAGGCATTTTTAACAAGCTATTATCTCGACGACATTGATTATGATGAAGTCGCTGAAGTTTTAGGAATCGAGCTCAAAGACAGTGAAAGCTGTGACGATCTTACGAAAAATCCCAACTACAAAAAACAGGTCAAGCAGCACCCCGAAAGCGTTATGCTTGCAATGCTGCTAACGGTTTACGAGGGTACATACAGAACCGCCGTACATGACTTTAACGGCGATTACCGACGAAACGATCAGCTCGGGGAATGGTACGCTATACTAACCCGTGTCGGGTATAGAATGAGCAGCGACGAAATAAAACTACTTTCGGGAGAGCATGAGTGTTTTCGGGAGGAGGCGAAGTAATGGACACTGCAAAGCTTAAAGAGATCGAGGAACAGCTCGAAACGATATACGACGAACTGACAATATTCAAAGGGCGTTACATCGACGAAGATAACGAGGACAACATAGACGAAGCACTCAGCAGCATTCAACAGGCAATAGACGCTGTAGGCTGTTTAAGGAGTGAGCTTTGAGCAGCAACGTTAAGCGCAAGGAGCTGACTTGCAAGGATTGTAAGCATTGCTTTAAGTGCATTGAATGGAGCAGGCTTTACCCGTGCAGAGAGTTTGCTTTATATAAGCCTGGTAACAGAGAAACGGAGAGATTTCACAATGAAAAGAATAACAATCGAAATTCCCGACAGTAAATACGCAAAACTTACGGCGGACGCAGAAAAGCTTATAGCCGTAAAATCAAAGATGTGCCGCTTAGCGGGCGTTGAGTGCCCGAAATACAAAGCGGCGAACATCGTCAAGGAGGCGGCAGAGTTCGGAGCTGTTGAATATGTATCAAATTACATAGAAAACATATCATCTACACTCTCGAAGAAAATTAACCTTCTCGAAAATCATATTGACGGAGAAGCCGAGATAATAGTGCGGGACGCTGCCTCACCTATCAAGCGAATTGTAGCGGCGCTATCCTGCGACAACGAACAGGAGGCTAATTGATTATGATTAAAAAGTGGACTGCCGCCGAGGACAAGCAGGCATTAAAACTCGCAGACAGCGGAAAGAGCCTAGCTGACATCGCCTCGGCTCTTGGAAGAACGGAAAACTCTATTAGAAATAGACTTTACGAACTCAGAAAAGGCAAGAGAGGCTCTGAGAGCCGCCCGTTCCACGTTGTTATTAAGCTTACTGCTGAGCAGTACAGCGAATTGCTCCACGGCGCAGAAACCGCAAAAGAGAACGAGCGCCTTGTAGAGCGTCAAAGATTAACCTATGAGGACTATTGCAGCCTTTACGCTGTATGTCAGAAGCTTTTGAAACAGTACAAAAATCACAGAAACACAAAAGCAGGCTTTGAAGAACTTGAAAGAGAAATGGAGCTGAGAATGCCGTGCCCGTTCTGATTACTATACTGCTAGTCATTGTTGCAATCGTGCTTGCTCTTATCTGCTTTGCGCTCTGTATATGTTCGAGCAAGTTTGAACGCCGATTAGAGCGGCACAAGAAAGAATGGGAGGAGCAGCACTATGACTAGCGAAGAAGCAAAACAAGCGTTTATAAAGCAATGCCCTGTAATTGATCGTAGCTATTCGGCAAGATCAGATGTTCATTATAAATGTATATCGGCATTGATTTATAGAATAATCAACGGCAAGCCCGCTCTTTACGTTGAGCTTGCCGACAAGAATACAAGCAGCGTAACGATAACAAAACCCGATACCGTAAGAGAGGAGATTTTATGAAAACGAAAGTTGTTCCAATGAGGGAATATCCACAAGAGATTGAAGAAACAGTTCAGAAAATCAACAAATGCCTTAATATATCTCTTTTCGATTGGCAGATAGGCTACATTTTTTACAATAAGCCATTGCCAAAGGAAATATCTTTTGCTAGGCGTGCAGGGAAAACACTTGCAGCCGCTCTAAGAATGTGCGTTAGTAAGGCAGAACCGATTTACTTAAGGCGGCGAGATATTGCTCTAGAAGGCACGGAAACGTACAGGGTGTTGTCTTATTTCGCCGATGAAGATGTAGCGAATAAGTACAGAATGGACATTTTCTACGTAACAGCTAAGGAGGTTTACTTCTCTCTGAAAAATATAAAGGGCATAGAACTGCGTGAAATAATATTTGCATAGGAGGAATAACAATGAATGAAATCAAACTAAGACCCGGCGAGGAGTTCGTATATAATGGCATACGTTTTATATGCCTTGACGTTATCGACGGCAACTATTTAGCTATAACCGCTGATTGTTTGTGTGAAAAACGTTTCAACGATAATTACAATGACGGTTGCAACAACTGGAAAACGTCAACGCTCCGTCGCTTTCTCAACGAAGATGTGCTAGAGGAGCATTTCGACGCAAAACACCTTATAAAACAGACATCAGACCTTACTGCGGACAACGGCGATAAAGCTTACGGAACGTGTGAAGATTATATAACGCTGCTCACTTGCGACCAATATCGCAAGTATAGAGATTATGTGCCGTTGTTTGAAGAATGTATGTGGACGCTCACTCCTTGGAGGTGCGACACCGGCTACGCTGACCACGTGCGTGACGTCAACCCGGCAGGTGCTATCTACTTCAGCAATGCGCACGGCAGTGGCGGGCTCGCCCCGGTTTGTCTATTTAATTCTAATAATCTCACATTGCGCCGACAGGCGCAGCTTATACCCGCTGAATAATTTTCCATAATAGAGCGACTGTCTGTCGAAATCAAAGGCAGTCGCTTTTGTGCCCTTTATATATAGTATAAAAAACAAATCGCTCGGTCTGAGCGTTGCAGGGCTTGTAATGGATATTATCTTTATGCACAAAAAAATAAATCTGTTGTGTCTATGGAGAAAGCGGAGGGCGAGGGGGATTGTAAGGGGGAGAGGGAGGAGCTTTCTCTTTAAGGCGGCTAACAAGCCGCCGCTCTTTATCCCCTCTCCCCCTTACCTACACTAAGCGATAGGAGGAATATATATGCGATGTCTGTACAGAGAGAAAAAATATATATGCGGAGAATATATTGACGTAGATATATATCCCGTGTTCTCGACTTCTCGAGGAGGCCGAGGAAAGAAAGCAAAATGTTCATCTGCGGCGCAAGAGAGGCTTAATCAGCATAACCGTGAAAAGAAATTCTCACGGCTTGTTATGACGAACTTCACTAGCTCCGATCTCTGCATACACTTGACCTACAACGGGGATCATTTGCCCGGGAATGATGAAGCGGTCAAGAAACAATTTCGTAATTTCATTGCCCGTCTTAAGCGCTATCGAAAAAAGCACGGCTTGCCGTCGCTGAAATATATGTCGGTAACAGAAAGGGGAAGCAGAAACGGCCGCTATCATCATCATACGATCGTTAATTGTGGTGATATGCCTGCTCCGGTGCTTGTAGAGCTATGGGGGCAAGGCTATGTTGACATTAAGGTTTTGCAATTCGATCAATGCGGCGTTGAGGGGCTATCTCGTTATTTTTGCAAAGGCAGAAAGAAAAAAGCCGCTACGGACGAGGATATAGGAGAAACTATCGGTTACTCCTGGACGTGTTCCCGAAATCTCGACAAACCGATAGAGAGCAAAAGGGACGGGCGCTTGTCCGCTCGAAAAGTGAAAGAGCTTAGTTCGTTCGGAGAATACGACGGAAATTTAGAATACGAAAAGCTCTATCCAGGATATGAATTTTCGCAAGCGAAGCCGTTTTACAATGACATTAACGGCGGATTTTACATATCATTGCGAATGCGCAAAATCACAAACAGAAAGCTAACAAAGAAAATAAGGGGTGAATGATATGAATTATTTTAAGTCAGCCGAACAGTTGCTCGGGTCTATTCCTGCGCTTAACGCAGCGATAGAAAATATCAATGGCCGAGCGAGCCATATCGCACAGGCAAGCACTAAGCCTAAGTATAGCAACGTTAAATCTATCGAACAGTATCTCGAATGTGGGCTCGAGGAAATAGAGCTTAAGCGTTGCTTACAGAGGACGAAGAACCTCATATCTGACATAGAGCGTGTATTGTCGCAGCTCGACGACGAAGAACAAGAGATACTCCGTCTTTGGTATGTTGATAAAAAGCCGAAAGAACAGATACTCGCAGCAATGCACATAGAGTCTTTATCGACCCTTTACAGCCTGCGCAACAAAGCAGTTGCTGACTTTGCACTCAGATACTACGGCGCACCTACGTTGATGTCTATATAGCCGAAAATATTCCGTATGGAAATAATTAAATAATCGCCGTATAATCGTAGTATGGAAACGTGCAGCAATGCACAAGGGTATAGAGCATATTAAGATAAGCGAGGGGTGGGACGCACAATATGCGAGAATTTGCAAAAGATTTTTATAACTCAAAGCCGTGGCGTGAACTGCGAGCTTATGTGTATAAGCGTGATTGCGGCTTATGCGTAAGGTGTGGGGCTCCTGGCGAGATCGTACACCACAAGATACATTTAACGCCTAAGAATATCAATAATCCCTCTATTGCACTAAACGGAGATAACCTCGAACTGCTATGCAGAAATTGTCACGCAATAGAACACGAGGGCACTCTAGCAGTAGATCGAGAGCTTATGTTTGACGTAAACGGAAATTTAGTCAAGAGGTGCAGCAATGAAAGTGCAGGACATAACGATATATGCAACAACAGGAGCAGCGATTGAATATACGGTCATTGCTCACAATGGCATAGAGTTCGAGGACGAGCTATGTGCCGCACTCGAGGAGGGCTGCGTGCTACTCGACACAGTTGACGGAAACAAAGTGATTATCAATCCGCTGACGGCAGTTGCGGTAGAAATTGCCGCCGTGCGTGAGGTCTAAACGGAAGTTTTTTTCTCAAAAACACACCCCCGGGTGCAAAATCGTGAGGTTTATTTTTGAGAACCGCGTATAAGTCATTTTTGAGCCTCCACGGGTGCATATAGACCCCCCTACTCAAACAGAAAGGAGCTGATTTTAAGGTGAATGAGGACGTATTTAAAATAAGAAGAAAAGAGTTAAACAAACTTAAGAATTTGTATAAAAATATGCCGAAAGATAAGCTTAAAATCAACGAGGACTTGATGAAACGGGCTGTTTTTATGCAAGAAAAACTAGCAGAAATGGAGCAGCGCATAGACAGCGACGGGCTGCTTGTATCTATGCCGCAGGGGAATTATAGCATAGATCGTGCACACCCATTGATTTCTCAGTACAATGCTATGGTTAAGAACTACACGACAATCATTAAGCAGCTCAACGAGGTAGTGCCAGCTGCTGACGCCGACAAAGCAGGCGAGGCGCTGTTGCAGTTCGCCATTAAGAAGCCGAAAGGGAAGCAGCAGGCTTGAACTATATCCGTGAATATGTTGAGCTGATTAAACGAGGCAAAATAAAAACCTCCGCACGAGTGCGGAAAGTCTATACACGGTTGCTCAAAGAAATAGATCGTCCACCAAAGAACTTCAAGTATTATTTTGACGAAGAAACAGGCGAACGTCCTATTAGTTTTATAGAAACTTTTTGCAAGCAATCGCAAGGTGACCTCGGAGCGCCGCTCGAGCTTGAACTCTTTCAGCGGGCTTATATTCAAGCTCTTTTTGGTTTTCTCGACAAAGAAACAGGCTATCGCCGTTTTCGAGAAACGATGTTCCTTGTCGGCAGAAAAAACGGCAAAACAACGCTTATGGCGGGCATTGCATTATACTTACTCACCGCTGACTATGAGGGCGCAGCCGAGATATACTCAGTAGCGACTAAGAAAGACCAGGCTCGAAAGGCATTAACAGAAGCGGTCAATATGATTAAGCAAAGCCCCGAATTGCGCGCGGTGTTGAAAAAGCGTCGCAATGATGTATATTTTGCGGCGACAAGCTCGAAATTTGAAGCGCTTGCCTCTGACAGTAACACCCTTGACGGGCTTAACTCGCACGGGGTAATCATCGACGAGCTGCACGCTATCAGAGATAGGAACCTATACGAAGTTATGAAACAATCAACATCTTCACGCCGTCAACCGCTCATTGTGATGATTACAACAGCGGGAACGGTGCGTGAATGCATTTTCGACGATATGTACGAGTACGCCTGTCGAGTAGCTGACGGCGAAGAAGTAGACGAAGCGTTTTTGCCCATTCTCTACGAGTTGGACGAACGTTCGGAATGGCTTGACCCGAAAATGTGGATTAAAGCTAATCCAGGGCTCGGCAAGATCAAGCAAGTTGAAACGCTTAGATCATTCGTCGAGCGAGCCAAGAAAAACCCTGCTGACAGAGCAGGCGTTCTCTGCAAGGACTTTAACGTGCGAGAGAACGGCAGTACGGCGTGGCTGCCTTTCGACGTAATCAACAACGAGGCTACATTTGACCTTGCGGACGTTTACGACACATACGCTATCGGCGGTTGTGACCTATCATCAACGACCGACCTCACTTGCGCTACGTTGCTTATCCGCAAACCGAACGATAAGACAGTATATGTGTTGCAACATTACTTTTTGCCACAAGCCCGAATTGATGAGCTTGCCGACAAAAAGCAACGCAGTGGCGGTCATAGTAACGATGAAGCTCCTTATAAGCTATGGGCTGAAAGAGGATTGCTCACCGCCTGTCAAGGTGCTCGTGTCAATTATAGTGATGTTACAGCGTGGTTTGTACAAATGCGTGAGCAATATAAGATTGACTGTTGGAAATGCGGCTACGACCGGGCGCTTGCCGGCTACTGGGTGGACGAAATGACCGCTAACGGTTTCACAATGGATAAAGTAATTCAAGGAACTTATACATTTTCTCAGCCTATGCGAGAACTCGGAGCGGCGCTGCAAGACAAGCTCGTTAATTATAATAACAATCCCGTGCTTAAATGGTGTCTATCTAACACGGGCAAGAAAGAGCAAGGGCTAAATAACATAATGCCCGTTAAGATTTCCGAAAAGCGAAGAATAGACGGTATGGTATCTCTACTTAATGCCTGGGTGGTATACGTCAGAGATTACGAAGATTATATGTACAACGTAGGGTAGGTGATTTGATAATGCGGAAACGTGGACTTTTTGAGATAATTTTCGGTAAAAACAAAAACGCCAATACAGCCGAACAATATCACTTGCTTAATACCTATCAGACGTTATTTGCACCGTTTTCGGGAAACGCATATGACATAAATACAGTTCGTGCCGCCGTTGACGCTTTCGCCCGCAGATGTGCGGACGTGAGGCCTCGACACATTCGCCGAGGCGAGGGCAAGTTTGCCGATGTTGCTAATAGCCGATATAATAGCTTGCTACAATTCCGACCTAACCCATATACGACGGCGTATAAATTCTATTACCGGCTCGCCACACAATACAAGATATACAATAATGCGTTTGTATATCCTGTATGGAATGCAGCAACAGGCGCCCTCGAGGCGCTGTATAACGTAAACGCAAGCTCTATTGAGCTTATAAACGTCAGCGGCGAACTTTGCTGCAAAATGACGTTTGCGACGGGCAATGTATATACTTTGCCGTATACCGATCTTATTCATATCGGCAGGAATTTCAACGATAACGATATTTTCGGCGATAGTAATAAGCCTATTACCGCCGTACTTGCAACAGCAAATACGTTTAATCAATCTATGGGGAAAATGGCCGAGCTAGTCAGCGTTGTGCGTGGCATTCTGAAAGTGCAGTCAACCACAAAGACAGACGATCTCAACCGCCGCCGTGATGATTTTATCCGTGATAATCTTAAAATGGACAATAACGGAGCGGGCGTTATCGTTACTGACAACAAATACGAATACACGCCTATCACGGACAAGCAAACACCTATCCCGACAGGTCAGCTTGCATACATTAAATCCGAAATATACGATTATTTCGGCGTATCGGAAGAAATCGTACAAAACAAGGAAACACCCGAGCAGGCGTCGTCTTTCTACAATGGTGAGATAGCGCCATTCTACGCACAGCTATCACAGGCTTTCACAAATGGTCTGTTTTCTGCCCGTGAAATGGGTTACGGAAACGAAATTATTTTCGAGGGAAACTCCCTCCAAAACGAAAAGCTCTCCGATAAAACGACCGCCTTAAAGTTTCTCGCTGACATAGGAGCTATTACCGTAGATAACGTACTTTTAGCCTATAATATGTCGCCGCTAGGTGGAGAAGAGGGCGCTCGTCGTGTGCAAACGCTGAATATGGTTAATGCAGACAGAGCCGACGAATATCAGCTCGGAGATAGTTCAGACAATCAACCGCCGCAAGAGGGCGGAGAAGAGGAGGAATAGCAATGCCATTCAAACCAGGAGAACGAGAGTATAGAGTTTTCTCGTCCGTCGCGGCCATTCCGTCTAGCGACGAGAATACGCCTGCGTACCAGGTCAAAGGACGTGCCGTTGTATTTGATAGCCCTACTTGTCTTGCAGAATTTGAGGGCGTCAAGTATTTCGAGATAATCGACCGCAACGCATTCATAGGGTGCGATACATCAGACGTGATTATGAACTATAACCACGGTGGAAAGGTAGTCGCCCGCCTTAGAAATCATACACTTAAGCTTGACTTTAACTCTGAGGGCGTAGACGTGACCGCCAATTTATCGGGAACGGACGAGGGGCGCAAGCTATGGGAAGAAATCAGAGGAGGCTATATTGACAAGATGTCTTTTGCTTTCACGGTAGCGGACGACGGCGAGGAGTACGACGCTGAAACTCATACCAGGAGAGTAACTAAGATAAGAAAGCTATATGATGTCTCAGCGGTGGATATGCCGGCATATGAACAGACGTCAATTTCTGCGAGGAAATCTTTTGAGGCGGAGCGGCAGAAAGATTTTGAAAAACTGGAGCAGGAACGCCGCAGAAAATTAGCAATAGCAATGACTTATATTTAAGAGGAGGAAAAACAATGTTTGAAAAAAGGAAGAGCGAAATCAACCGCCGCAAAGCAGAAATAAGAGAACTGCTTGAAAAAGGCGTTGACGCAGACGGAAACGCAATCAACATCGATAATATCACGGAGGAACTGAGGCAGCTCAACGCCGAGCTTTCAGACCTTGACCGCAGGGCGGCAGCACTCGGCGAGGCAAGCGAAACATCAAGCTCAATCCCTAATCCGTTCGCAGAGCAGCGCAACGAAGGACACGAGACAGAGAGTTCTGAGCCTAGGGCCGTATTAGCCACGCCGGAATATAAATCAGCGTTCGCTAAGACGTTGCTTAATCGCTCTCTGACTGAAAAAGAAAGTAGAGCACTTGACACGGCGCTAACCACTACCGCAACAACATTCGTTGCGCCGAGCGGCTCGGTTGACGGCGTAAATAATGGTGGACTTTTTATTCCAACCGATATGAACCTTTCGTTGCTCGAACATATCGGGCTTGTATCGCCTATTTTCCGTGATGTGTCTAAGACTGCTGTTCCTGGACTTACAAAGTTCCCATATCGTTCAACGATCACAAAGCCTAAGAATGTAAAGGAAAATGCTAAGACACCCGAAACGTCAATCGAATGGAAAGACCTTACGCTGTCTATTTCCGAGATTGCGGCAACTATCCCTGTTTCGTGGAGACTTGAAGCAATGGCTGTCAAGGAATTTATCTCATATCTTATGGGCGAACTCACGGAACAAATGGAAGATAAGAGCGTTACCGAAACTATCTACGGAACAGGCTCAACAGACGATCAGCTCAGCGGTATATCAAAAGACGCTGTTAAGTACGAATACGAGGGAACGGCTCTCGACGCTATCGGCGTAGCTCTCGGCAAGTTCAAGAGCAAAAAGCACCTCGTAGGCGCTAAGATATACGTTTCAAACACTATCATCAACGATATATCGTTCACTAAGGACGCAAATGGAAACTACATCTACACGCCTATCAACGGAGCAGGCATTAAAAGCATTGCTACATATCCTGTCGAGGCTGACCCGTACCTTAATGACGGTGACTTCATCATAGGAAACCTCAGCAGATACTACAAGATGAATGAGCACGAGCGCATTTCTATCACCCGTGACGTGAGCGGTGCTAAGCGCCGCAACGATTACACCGCCTACGGCATATGGAGCGGAGCATTACAGCCCGAAACCGTTGTATACGGCGTGAAGAAAGCGAAGTAGCCTAAAAGGAGTGCTGCATAATGAAAGACAATATATCGGAACAATATGTGATTGCGTTCAGAGCGGCGCTCCGTATCAATCATACTCGCCTTGATGATGAGATCAAAGACATTATATCAGCCGCTCGAGCTGATTTACAGCTCGAGGGCATAAGGCGTGATAAAGTATGTGATGAAGATGACCCGCTTATTAAGCGGGCTATCTCCGCATATGTGAAAGCCGAGTTCGGACTTGATAATGCCGACGCTCCTAAGTATCGTGAAAGTTATGAAATGCTTAAACGCAAGCTTACGCTGAGCGACGAGTATCTTGAAACTAGGGAGGAATAGCTATGCTATGGCGTGATATAGGCTATCTTTGTAAAGCTGTCAAAAAGCTCGACGCTATGAGGCGACCGACCAAAACCGAGTATGAAAAGCGTGAAATCTTCTGCAATGAAAAAGGCATAAAGCGCAATGAGTTCTACCAGGCTCAGACGGCAGGATATAAGCCCGAGCTTTGCGTAGAAATAAAAGCCTCTGAGTATCACAAAGAGGAATATTTCGAGTACGGCGGCGATATGTACCGCATATTGCGTTCGTACCCTACAAAAGCCGAAAACCTTGAAATCATATGCACAGCGTTGGTGAGTGAAAATGTCTGAAAAATCAAAAATAACTTTCGTAGATACGTCACCCGAGGTCAAGAAAGCAATGGCTTCGCTTGCGAAATCTGCATTAAGAGCTAGTGGCAAAGTTATCCGAAAACACGTCCGCAAAGAAGTACCATTACGTACAAAACGTATTAAAAATCATATTGCATCGTGGGTGTTCATTGATAAGAAAACAGGACAACCTCAAATGCAAGTCGGGTTTTATGGGTGGCAAAAAGTAGAGGATAGAGGCAAAGACCCGTCACGCTCATCGCCGTGGTGGATTGAACAAGGTACAAAACCGCACCTTATACATTCGAGCAAGACAATGTACGATAAGAGTACAGCTACGAAGTACGGACACAACGTAAATCACCCTGGACAAGCAGCAACGCACGTGCTTAGAAATTCTGTATACAACAATATTTCCGAGATAAAAGCGGCGCAAGAGGAGTATTTGAAACTGCTTTCGGGTGAAATCGAAAAAGCAAAATCGAAAATCGACGATGAAGACTATGAGGAGGACGACTAAATGTCGGTGTTGTCAAAAAGCTTATTTACGAGCATAGTCGGTATGTTCAATGAGATCATACCCGCATACTTTGAGGACGCCGCACAAGACAACGAGCCTATATACTGCGTAATCAATTCGCCTATACGAACAGGTATCACAGACGAGGACGCAGAACTCATAGCCTTTTATGTCGATGTGTACGGAAACGATAAGCTCTTTGACAATGGAGAAGATATAATCGACGTGTGTGATAACTTGCGAAATATGCTTAATAAGTCAATTATCAAAGCGCCGCAACTAAGCGGGCATTTAAACTTTGAAAAAGAAACGCCGCTGCAAGAGGCGGAGTTTGACATTAATCATCGCCGCCAAGAATGGACGGCAAGAGTATTTTATTACAATAAGGAGGGCGACTAAATGTCAATAGTGAAAAACCTCACAAAAAAAGAAATCGAAAAAATACAGATCGACGAGGGCGTTATAGTCCTTGACTACGGCGAAACCACTGAAAGACCGCTTGCGCCGTGTCGTGGCGGCGGTGAGTTCACGGCGACGGCAACTCTCAGAGATATTGAGTTTGACGGCAGAAACGGCAAGACAGCAGGCTTACAGCCTATCGAAGAACAGGCGGCTAGCCTTAAAGTGACTACTATCTGTATGTCACAGGAGAACTTAAAGCTAGCTATGCCATTCGCACGAATTGAGGGTGACGGCAAAACAATAAAAAATCCGAAAATGGGCGTACCCGAAAGCAGCGACTATCTCAAAAATGTAACGATGTTCTGTCGCACTCTTGACGGCGAGTATAAGAAAATTGTGGTGTATAACGCTATGCACGAGGGTGGCATATCGGCAAAGGCAGTTCAGAAAGCCGAGGGTGAGCTTGCACTCGAATTTGCGGCGCACTACACCGTTGACGATCTTGACGGCGATCTCTGGCAGATAACAGACGTAAGCGAGTTCACAATGCGCAAAGCAGCCGAAGCCTCGCACGCATAAGAACGGAGGAATAAACAATGCTCAATATAAAGTCAATGGCAATTTTGCTCAAAATCACAGCTAAGCTCGACATTAAGCCTGTTATCGACAAGCTTAAGAACCTTGATATATTCGCAGAGGCTAAGTCCCCGGACGAGGCTATGAAACAGCTCACAAAAGAAAAGGCAGCTATAGTAGGTGCAGAAATGTTCGCCGCAATACTGCCTCAGCTCGACAGTGTATCAGATTTTCTCGCTGAGTTCGTAGCGGCTTATAAGGGCGTAAGCGTCGAAGAAGCTGAAAAGCTTGACGCTATCGAGGTAATCAAAGAGCTTATAGGTGATAGCGGCGTTCTGAATTTTTTCAGCTCTGCTCTACGAAAGAAAGTAGAGCAGAGACACTAATACTGCTCAATAAGTATTATTGCTTTGACCTAATAGCAGACTTACCGCTCTCAGAGCTTGAAAGCCTTATAGCAGCCGCTCGGCGTAAAGAGGAACAGGCGGCGAAAGCAGACATAGAAAAAAGGTTGTTTCCGTTGTGGCTAGCCAATGACGCAGTAAGTAAGCTTAAAGGCGCTGATAGTCCTATAAGCTATCAAGAATTTTTGAATAAAACAATAGGTGCAGAACGCACGGAGCGACGCCAATACGCACCCGAGCCCTCAACACATAAGAAAACAGGGCAAGAGATCATAGACGAGTTTATGCCGATAATCGAGGCAGACAGGGGGCGTTAATCAGCGTGGCAAGCATATTCTCTCTTTTCGGTGAAATCTTCATTGACAACAAGAAAGCTAACGAAGAAATAGACAAGACAACACAAAAAGGTGAGAGTGCAGGGTCAAAAATCGGAAAGGCATTCGGAACGATCGGCAAGGCCGCTGTCACAATGGGAACGGCAACTATCGCAGGAGCAACGGCTCTCGGCGGTTCAGCTTATAAAATGGCTATGTCAACAGCCGAACAGGCGGACTACATAGACAAGCTCTCAGAAAGAACAGGGATAAACCGAGAAGAACTGCAAAGGTGGAAACACGCAGCCGATCAAAGCGGTGCTAGTGTAGATAGTTTCAAAAATGGTATCAAGAAAATGACTGATACCATAGATAGCGCTAATCAAGGCTCGGCTACTGCTCAGACTGCATTAGAACGTCTAGGACTGTCTCTTGACGACCTTAACGGAATGACAACAGAGCAGCAATTCGACGCCATAACAGCGGCATTAGCTGATATGGAAGAGGGCGCAGAGCGAAACGCTATCGGAAATGACCTACTAGGCAAAACGTACACGGAAATGCTGCCTCTGCTTAATGCAGGCTCAGACGGTATTAAGGACTTAAAACAAGAAGCCGACGATTTAGGCATAGTAATGTCCGAAGATACAGTTAAGGCGGGTGTTAAGCTCGGTGATACCATAGCTAACGTTAAAGACGCACTCAACGGGTTTAAAAATCAAATAGGAGCGGCGGCAATTCCTATAATACAGAAATTCGCCGATATGCTTATAGCGGGCTTGCCGAAGGTACAATCTCTCGTAGAACAGCTTGTTCCTGTTGTTACAGAAGTATTTGATAGTGCTATACCGCCCTTATTTGAACTGGCGAAAACAATCTTTCCGATTCTATTAACTGCGATACAAACGCTATTGCCTCCACTACAAAGCATTATACAAGCCGTTCTGCCTGTTTTCGTAACGTTCATTCAACAGCTTGTGCCACCATTGCTTGAAGTTGCACAAACTGTCCTGCCGTCGGTGGTATCGCTGATAACGGACGTTATACCGATATTCATGCAGATACTTGAAACTATACTGCCGGTACTTATAGAGCTTTTACAAGCTATTCTGCCGACAGCAATACAAATAGTTGAAACAATTCTGCCTGTAATTCTACAAGTTGCGCAGTCACTCTTGCCGATATTAGTTCAAATTGTAGACACAGTAATGCCGCTGTTGATTGAGCTCATTAACGCTATATTGCCGCTTGCAATGCAGATTATAGAGGCTATATTGCCTGTATTATTGCAGTTATTTGACGCTCTTATGCCGTTTATTCAATCGGTGGTAGACAATATATTGCCCGTACTGATAGAGCTTATAAACTCAGTATTGCCGCTTGTTACAGAGATAATAAACGCTATACTGCCTGTACTTATCGACTTACTTAACACGTTACTGCCTGCATTGCAGCCGTTGCTTGACTTGCTCGTAACTATCCTTGAACCGATCACAACGCTTCTTGAAAGCTTGTTGCCGCCGCTTATGGACGTTATCAAGTATTTGTTCGAGGCACTATTACCTCCTCTTGAGGCGGCTTTCAAAGCGGTATCAAGCACTATCAGTGACCGATTTAAGGGCGCATTTGAAAGTATTAAAACAGTATTCAATAGTGCCAAGGAGATTTTTAATAGCATTATTGATTTCGTCAAGAATGTTTTTACTGGAAATTGGCGTGGTGCATGGCAAAACATTGTAGACATATTCGGCAACATTTTTTCGGGTATTGGAGAACTCTTCAAAGCTCCGATAAACTGGATCATAGACGGTATAAACGGCTTTATAAATGGTATCAACTCGCTAGAGATACCCGACTGGGTGCCGGGTGTCGGTGGATATAGCCTTAATATTCCTAATATATCAAGGCTGCGAATAGGTCTTGACTATGTGCCGTATGATGAATACCCTGCGCTGCTGCACAAGGGCGAACAGGTACTCACAGCCTCAGAGCGTGAAGAATACCAGGAGCGGAAAAGCTCTACCGCTCAAACAGAAAGTAAACCGCAAGTAAATGTTAATGTTTCTGTCAATATTGAGAACATCGAGAATAAGACAGAAAAGGATATAGACGAATTTATAGAGTATATCCTACAACAAATAGAAGAAATAATTAAAAGAAAGGGAGCTGTTTTCGGTTGAGTGTAAAATTACCGTTTTTATATTTCAAGGGAAAGAGCTCCCTTGATTTTAACTTAATAATCAAAAGCAAAGGCTCATACAATGCGCCTGCAAGAGATGTGACGTTTACAAGTGTTCCAGGACGAAACGGCGACCTTATTCAAGACAACGGTCGCTATCTTAATGTAACAATCCCCTATGAACTATGTTTGGTTAAGCGTGACGCAAGGGGCTTTGACGAGCTCGTGAGTGAGGTCAAGAACTGGCTGCTCTCTGATAGCAGGTACGCTCAGCTTTGGGATAGCTACGATGTAAGATATTTTAGATATGGCGCATATAGCGGTGGTGTAGACATTAAAGAGGAGCTACGAAATTACGGAGAATGTTCTATAAGTTTTAACTGCAAGCCGTATCGCTATTCATTCGAGGGTCAAACTGCTGTCGAAATACCAAGCGGCGGCGCAACGCTAGAAAATGCGGAAATGCTCGCCGCAAAGCCATATATCAAGATATACGGCAGCGGTAATATTTCATTGCATATAAACTCAGACACATTCACCTTTGAAAATGTGTCCGACTACATCGAAATAGACAGCGAAACAATGAACGCATACAAGGGTCATAGTTTGCAAAACAACGTAATGAGCGGTGACGGTTTCCCGATACTTTCTCCAGGTACTAACGCTATAAGCTTTACTGGCTCAGTAACAAAAGCCGAAATCGTGCCAAGGTGGTGTACGTTATGATACCTATTTTATATGATAAATCAGAGGAAAATTTCACAAGAAACGGCATAGGTTTTCTTACCGACGTTATATCGTGCGAAGTCACCGAAGAAAGAAACGGCTCGTATGAGCTGTCAATCAGCTATCCTATAACGGGCAATATATATGCGTACATAAACGAGGGCAACATCATCAAATGTAAGGCTAATGACACAAGCGACCCTCAGTTGTTCCGTATATATAGTTGCTCAAAGCCACTTAACGGCATTGTATCAATTAAAGCAGAGCATATAAGCTACGATCTCAACGGCATACCGATTGCAGAGCTTAAGCTTAAATCGGCTACCGCTCAAATGGCTATCACAAAAGCTATATCTGACGGTGCTTTCGAGAGCAAGTTTAAAGCATTAAGCGATATAGCGACGCTCAATACTATTGACCTTTCCGAGCCGTGTTCAATCAGAGCTGCCCTCGGGGGTCAACAAGGCTCGGTGCTTGATATATGGGGCGGCGAGTACGAGTTTGATAATTACGTTATAAAGCTACACTCACATAGAGGCTCAGACACGGGCGTAACGATCGAGTACGGCAAGAACTTAACTGACATTAAGCAAGATAAAAATATAACAGCAACGTATACTCACATAATGCCATATGCTACTTACACAGAGCAGAAAGACGACGGCAACGGTAAAACTACATCAGAGGACAAATTTGTATATCTCAAAGACAAAGTATTGCCGATCAATGAGGCGGCGGAACTCGGACATAAAAAGGCGTATATCATAAATCTTTCCGATCAATTTTCAGCGGGCGACGAGATAACACCGGCAACACTCCGCACAAAAGCGGAAACGTATTTGAAAGCACACACAAGCCTCGGAGTTCCGAGCGTAAGCATTACTGCCTCTTTTGTTTCGTTGTGGCAGACTGAGGAATACAAAAATATTGCGCCGCTTGAAAAAGTTAAGCTCTGCGATACTGTAACCGTTAAATTCGCAAAGCTCGGCGTATCAGCAAAAGCCAAGGTAATTAAGACTGTATATGACGTATTAGCCGAGAAATACAAGTCAATCGAGCTCGGTGACGCTAAGAGCAACTTTGCTCAAACTGTCTTAGACCAGAATAAGGCAATAGCGGGAATTACTACGCTTGTGAAAAAGGGGCTTGCAAATGCGTCAACAGAGCTCAAAGAGGCCATAAAAAATGCGACAAACCTTATAACAGGTAACAGTGGCGGCTATGTAGTTTTACACCCTGCGGAAAGCCCGCAGGAAATACTTATACTTGATAGCCCCGACATTGAAAGCGCCGTCCGTGTTTGGCGCTGGAACTCAGCGGGCTTAGGCTACTCAAAAAACGGGTATAACGGCGATTATGGGCTTGCTATAACAATGAACGGCGCAATAGTAGCAGACTTCATAACGGTGGGCACACTTAATGGAGCACTCCTTGCGGCTGATAGCGTACAGGCGAACGCCATATCTCAGAGTTTTAAAAAATCCATTGAGGACAACATAACCGGCGCAAAAGAAAGCGTCGAGCAGGCTTTCAAGCTTGCGGACGAAGAGTTAAAAAGCACGATCACAACGAGCTACACTGACGCCATATCAACGGCTGAAAGCTCACTCAAAACGCTTATAAGTCAAACTGCTGATAGTATTACATTATCCGTAAGCCAAACTCTTGAAAGCTACGCTAAGACAGAGGACGTAACAGCAGCTATCGAAGTATCAGAAAACAATATAACACAAACTGTAAGCACGACATACGCCACGAAAGCTACTGTCAACAATATGCAGTCGACAATGAATACTATGCAATCGTCGATAACGCAGAACTCGCAGAGCATATCTCTTAAGGTGAGCAAGTCTAATCTTGTATCCGAGATAAATCAATCAGCAGGAACGATCAAGCTTACTTCTAACAGGTTTGTTGTTGAAAGCGACAATTTTAAGCTCACCGCCAATGGAACTATAACGGCAAAAAGTGCAACGTTAAACAGTGCAACGATTACAGGATCTCTTACAACCGCAACTACCGATTTAACGTACTTATATGTGCACGGAAATCAGCTTGAATTTTTCAGAGATAATAAACGACTTGCATATATCACCCCTGTTGGGTATAGCAACACTTACTATCAACTTGGAATTATGGCTTCGGGTAATTATCATGGCATAACCCTAGGTGGTGCATATGATAACGGCTGGGAAACATATTATAAGTGCAATATTCAAAGTGCGGCAACTGATATGGATTGCAGGCATTATTTCTATGGCGATATTAAGTTTGGCAACGGAAAAATCAAAAGTTTGCTTAATTTTGATGATAATGTCGGCGTTGCATGGGGAGGGAACACGGGGCTTAGGTACTGGAGCAACAACGCAACATACGGAGCGGGATTATATCTCGGTATTAACGCTAATAGCTGTAACACTTACGTTGTCGGAAACTCAATAACAATGCGGTGTGACACCTGGGTGCAAAATCACAGTCTTTATATTCGGAAAGGTTATCTTGATATCGACGACGGCTGCGGGATATGCTGCACAGGAACGATAGCGTTTAGGTGGGTCAATGGTAATGGCTTATTTGTTGGTATGGACGCTTATAGCCTCAAACTTGTGGGCTCAAACATCTATGCTAACGGCTCGCCCGTTGCCGTAACGTCCGACGAACGAAAAAAAGAAAATATCGTTCCACTTTCCGAACGATATTTAAGCGTTATAAAAAATATAACGCCTGTATCGTTCAATTATACAAGCGATATAGCGTTAAGCGGCAGGACGCACACAGGCTTCACCGCACAGAATGTACTTGAAGCTATGAAAACAGCAGGCATTAGCGCCTCTGAGTTCGCTGCATTCGTTGATGTAGACGGCGACGGGAAAGAATATGCGCTCAGATACGAGGAATTTGTACCGCTGTTGCTAGCATACATTAAAGACCTCGAAAACAGAATAATCAATATCGAAAAGGCGGGATAATATGAAAATCAAGAAATCAAACGCTGAACTCGAGCAGAAGCTAGAGCAGATCAAAACGTTAATCAAGCAGAAAATCGAATTGCCGTCCAAAACATCATACGCTATTATCAAAAATAAAATTGCGATAGAGCGGGCATTAGAGCCGTTCGTTTTATCTCGTGATGAGATCATAAAGAATAAGGCGGGCGGCAAAACAAGTGTATCAGCCAAAGACGACCCGAAAGCATTCAATGAGATATGCGAGGCTATAAACGAAATAGCCTTAGAGCTGTCCGAGGTGGAAATATCAACAATAAAGCTATCTGATATAGCAGAAAGAGAAATGCCTCTTAGCGCTATTGACGCACTTTCTTTTATGATCGAGGAGGGCTAACTTATATGAAAAGTTCAACAAGCATATCGCTTGATGTTTCACGTTCGACAGCTCCGCCGATAGTATTCGCCAAGCAAGGTGACAGCAGCAGCCGCTACGTTAATATTACGATAACAGATAGCGGCAAGCCGTATACGCTTGACAGCGGTATTACAGCACGAATAAGAGCGGTTAAGGCAGATAAGAAAGCAGTATTCAACAACGCTACTATTGAAAATAACGTAATCGTAGCAGAACTCACAGAACAGATACTAGCAGTTGAGGGCTATGTTATCGCTGAAATATCTCTGTACAAAGAAAGCTCACTACTTACAACGCAGTATTTCTATATTGCGGTGCAGCGCTCGGCAGTATCAGACGACGAGATAACGTCTACGAATGAGTATAAGGCGCTTGCTGAGGCTTTGAATGAAGCGAGCAAAGCTGTTGATATAGCCTCAGCTGCCGCAAGCAAGGCGAACTCCGCCGCCGATAATGCAGACACGGCGAGAGAAAGCCTTACAGGAGCGGTCAATACAGTAATAGCTACTGCTAACGCCGCAACTGAGCGGGCTAATAAGGCTGCTGAGAGCGTCGGTGATGTAATCGACGGCATAGCTCTTAAAAATAATGATACTGGAGCAACGTTCGTTGTTAAACTCAGAATAACCGACGGCAAGCCTTATGCCGTATGTGAAACGTTATAAGGAGGGATAATGTGATAACTATATACAAGGCGACAACTTCACTCGCAGACAGAGCGCCTATACTGGAGCTTAGAGGAAAGTCAACCGATACTAAGCCTACGGATATGATATGCGGGTACAAAGTCGGAAACGGCTCGACTTTTTTTGAAATCGACACAGGCGAGGTTTTCGTTTTCGACGGTGAAGCTCTATCCTGGGTAAAGATATAGGAGGCAGCACAAATAATGGACTTAGAAGCAACCGCTATTGCGAGGAAAACCGTAAAATCAGCTAATGCGGCAGCAACAGCCGCAAACGCAGCGGCAGCAGAAGCAGAAAAGGCCGTGAAAGACATTTATCACGACAAGAATTTTTTACTATCAGTAAACAGCGATAAAAGTTTATCGTTGACATATAAAGAAACGGAGGAATAACAATGGCAGAAACAATAGACCTCGTAAGAGACAGCACTATGCAGGGCATAGCTCGTTCGGTAGCTGCGATTGCAGCGAACACGGGCGGTCTTAAAATCAACAGCTTTGCAGACGTGCAGGCTATCGTAAGAGCGGGTATGGCAGACAAGGTGTTTGCTATCGGCGATCAGATCATAGCCGAAAAAGAAACTGCGATAACTGCAACCGTCGGCAACACAGAGGGCACAAGCGGCATTACCGCTGCCACAGTAGCCGCAGACACGTTCATAGCGGCGGTAGGTACATCACACAACGGGGAGTATGAGTTTTCATATAACGGCGCTGAGTGGCATTTCAATGGTGAGCCTGTACAGCTTTCAGCGTATGGTATCACAGTAACGGGTACACCGAAAGCAGGCGACGAGGTGCTTGTGCACGAAACGACAAACAAGCTTGTGTTTGACATCATCGGCATAGATCACGACACGCCCGCCGATAGTCAGTTTGAGCACTCCCTAACTTTGCAGCTCCACGATCTCTATCAGAACATTCAGTTCGACAGCACGGAAGCAATATACTATGCCCGTGAAGAACTTGTGGCAGGAACATATAACATAACATTGCCTGCAGGCTATGACGTGGAAAACGGTGGCGGTAAAACATACCAGTTTACGCTCACAAAACCTGTACCCGCAGCGGGTCAGATTATGTTTCCGTGGGCATATCAGCAGCAGGCATCAGCTACAAAGGTTTCGACGTATGTTAATGCTAATGCTAGTGCGGTTATTGAAACTGTATCTGTTCAGGAGGGCTCAGAGGGAACGTCGCTCGGAATGGCAGACGGCACCGTGTCAGACCTCAATCACATTCATCGTGCTCGCTATGGCTCTAACAACTGGGCTGAGAGTGATCTCAGAATGAGGCTTAACAGCTCTGCCGCTCCTGGCGGAACGTGGACGAGGCAGAGCAAGTTTTCACGCAAGCCGTCCTGGGCGGACACCGAAAGCGGCTTTCTGCGTGGCGTAGACCCCGATTTCCTTTCAGTTCTCGGCGAGGTCACGAAAGTAACGGCGCTCAACACACTTACTGACGGTGGAGGTTCTAAAACAAGCACGGAGAAAATATTCTTGCTTTCATGTTCCGAAGTTTACGGAAATTTTGAAAATAGCGTTGATGAGGGTGCAGCGTACCCATACTATAAAAACTACTCAGACTTTGCGAGCAAAAACGATGGCAACGACACGAACCGCATTAAGTATCAAAGTAACGGCACGCCGTACTATTGGTGGCTGCGTGCTCCTGACACCGGCAACGCTCTCTACGTGCGTGACGTCTACCCGACAGGAGCTATCAACTACAGCGGTGCGTACAACAGTAACGGGCTCGCCCCGGCTTGTTGCATTATTTAATCTATAATCGCCCTCGATAGAGGGCGGAAAGGAGAAAGCAATGTCAGTTGTAAAATCGAAACAAACCGAGGGCAAGTTATTAGTAGTAACCAAAGCGAGAGAGCTCGCCGCATATACAATTAAGATATGTTCAAATGAAAAGAACTTTCCTAAGCGTTATAGGTGGTGCATTACTGCTAAAATCGTTGATTGCGCCATTGATGTGAGTAGCAACGTTAATGCAGCCAATTCTATTTACGTTAATGATGATAACAAGAAAGATTATCAGCTAAGGCGACAGTATCAGACGAAAGCTCTTGCTGAAACATACGCCTTACTAAGTATGATTGACATTGCATATAGTGTTTTCAGTATAGAAAGCAAACGTATTGAGTATTGGACTAGACTTGTAAACGAAGTTCAAGTGTTACTGCGTAATTGGAGAAAGTCCGATTACGATAGATACGGAAAGTAAATTAGGGTAATAGTTGTTTTATTTCTGCTTTGTGGTGGCTGCGTACTCCTAACACCGGCAACGCTAACAACGTGCGTAACGTCAACCCGACAGGAGCTATCAACAACAACAATGCGAACAACAGTAACGGGCTCGCCCCGGATTGTGATAATGCTAGCTTAAAGTAGGCTCAATAGCTGAAATCAATGCAATCACACAAGGAACTATTATCCTAGCCGATATGGTGAAAGTATAACGTTGATGTGATTTACTTTATGAGTAAGTATCACTATTAACAACGTAAGTTTTGTAGAAGAGATAATATGACAGTAAAAGAGAATGTATGTGACTTTGAAAATCTGTATAAGGCAATGCTTGTATGCAGAAGAAATGTGATGTGGAAAGATAGCACAGCGGGTTTCGTTAAGAACGGCTTGACAAACTGTTATAAACTAAAAGACGAGCTTATGAGCGGAAAGTACAAAATCGGTGATTATACCGTTTTTAAAATCTACGAGCCGAAAGAACGTGTTATCGTAAGCACAAGAATAAAAGACAGGGTGTTTCAACGTTCGTTATGTGATAATTACCTTACAGAACAGATAACGAGATCTTTTATATACGATAATTGCGCTTGTCAAAAGGGTAAAGGAACAGATTTCGCCCGTGAGCGATTGAAATGTCATATGCAGCGATTTTATAGAAAATCGGGTCTAAACGGTTATATTATTAAGTGTGATATTTCGGATTATTTCGGCTCTACGCCTCACAGCGTCGCTTGCGCTGCTGTTCGGAAAAGAGTTTCTGACGATTGGGCGTATGCTGAAACCGAAAGAATTATAAACAGCTTTACGCAAGGAGTTGACCCGTCAAAAGGAATGGGCTTAGACTCGCAAGTCACGCAGCTTATTCAGCTTGCAGTATTAGACGACATCGACCATTTAATTAAAGA
Organism: Ruminococcus bicirculans (ex Wegman et al. 2014); assembly: GCF_000723465.1. Classification (GTDB taxonomy): domain Bacteria; phylum Bacillota; class Clostridia; order Oscillospirales; family Ruminococcaceae; genus Hominimerdicola; species Hominimerdicola aceti. Next base: position 1,733,725 of record NZ_HF545616.1, on the reverse strand, counting down.
GCAACTAGGCATAAAGTATTATGTTCGTTATATGGACGATTTCATACTTATACATCAAAGCAAAGAATATTTGACATTTTGCAAAGAGCACATAGGCGAAGAACTCGAGAAACTAGGGCTAAAATTTAGTAAGAAGAAAACTCAATTATTCCCGATTAAACAGCCCATACACTTCTTAGGTTTCAGTTTTAGGCTTACAAGTACAGGAAAGGTCATAATGCGTGTATTGCCGGAAAAGGTCACGAGAGCTCGCCGCAAGCTCGCAAAGCTTGTGCAATTATGTGAACGTGGCGCAATGATCCGAGAACAAGTTGACGAGTGTTTCAAGTCCTGGGCTTCGCACGCAAGCAAAGGGAACTGCTATAAGCTGATAGATAGTATGCAGGAATATTATTATAATCTATGGAGGGAATAGCTATGTTTGGCTACATATCAGTAAAAGACCAGCTTATAAAAGAGCGACAGAAAAGCGCCGCACTTAAGGTGGAAAACGACAGAAACGCCGCTAATATTGACTATATAGCAATGGTGTTTGATGTAGAACTCGAAAACGAAAAAGAGGAGGTGCTTGAAAATGTCACAGAGTAAGAAATATGCTAAGGTCAAAGACTACTACGAACGTGGTTTGTGGGATATACGCAAGGTATATGACGCAGTAGTGCACAAGTGGATCACAGCCGAAGAATATAAAGAAATCACAGGATATGATTTCGACGACGGCAAGGAGGCATAAATGAAAGAAAACGTATTTAAGGGCATTGTCGCCGCCGCCCTAGGCGGTCTGTCTGCATATTTCGGCGTTATAGCTATACCGCTGCTTATATTGATCGCCGTTATGATTATAGACTATCTGAGCGGGCTTGCGAAAGCGTGGTATAAGAGTGACCTAAGTAGCCGAATAGGGATTGTCGGAGCTGTCAAAAAGCTCTGCTATATCCTTGTAGTGTGCGTAGCGGGTGTCACGGACTGGCTCATAAGTGAGGGGCTGTCCTCGGTGGGAATTGATATAGGATTTAGCTATTATTTCGGCGTAATCGTCACAGTATGGCTCATCATCAATGAGTGTATAAGCATTCTCGAAAACCTTTCCGTTCTCGGCGTGCCGTTGCCGTCATTTCTCGTTAAAATCGTACACCGTTTAAAAATAACAGTTGAAGAAAGCCAAGGAGGAGAACAGTAATGACAAACATTTCAGAGCAGGAAAAAAATGAAATATTCAAGAGCTTTGCGTTCGGTATGACATATGATGAGATTTCGGACGTTTACGAAATTGACCTTACCGACGTTAAAAAGCTCTTGACAGATAACGCCGACAAGGTCAATAAGATCAAGTCCTACTACAAGAAAATGGAGGAATAAAAATGGCTACATACAAAGGCGTAGACGTATCTCAGCATAACGGAAACGTTGATACAAAGAAGCTCAAAGCAAGCGGCATAAACTTTGTAATGATACGATCGAGCTACGGCGACATAATGTCTTATCCTAGGCAGATTGACAAAAAGTTCGAGCGTAATTATGCAAACGCAAAGGCCGCAGGACTTAACATAGGTTTCTATCACTATATGTATGCAGATACAGTAGAGGCAGCGAAGAGAGAAGCAACAGGCTTTGTCAATCTCATCAAGTCTAAATGCCCATTCTCTATGCCTGTTGCGCTCGACATAGAAGAAGCTGCACAATATAATATGCCCGGACTGCGTGACGACATCATCAAAGCTTTTATTAGCGTTGTTGAGGCGGCGGGATATTATTGTATGCTCTATTCTTACGAAGCTTTTCTCACCGCCAAAGTGTCGGCAGCTATCAGAAGTCGCTATGCAATATGGTGTGCGAATATCACCCGAGCCCCGTCAATAGCGCATAAAATGCACCAGCACAGCTTTACAGGGAGAGTAAACGGCGTTACAGGCAGCGTTGACCTCGATACTGCAAAAGTCAATTTCCCGTCAATCATAAAAGCCGCAGGGCTTAACGGCTATAAGAAAAATGTTACACCGCCGGAGCCGAAAAAAGACACACCTAAAAAGACAGTAACTAGATATACAGTCAAAAAGGGTGATACTCTTTCGGCGATAGCCGCAAGATACAAAACGACAGTCGCAAAAATCGTTAAGGACAACAACATAAAAAATGCTAATCTTATCTATGCAGGACAGGTAATCAAAATTATCAAGTAAGAATAAACGCCTCATGAAATCAATCATGAGGCGTTGTTATTATTCCGAAAAGACCACTCACAAAGAATATATTTGTTGTGTTCGTCTTTTCAACATTTGGTGGAGGTGAGGAGAATCGAACTCCTGTCCGAAAGCCTATCCCCACGAACTTCTACGAGTGTATTCTGTTATTGCGGAAAACTCCCGTTCCCTTGCACAAAGGCAAACAGACACGCCTGTGTGTTTGGTAGGCTGTGATACATCACAAGGCTACAGCCGTCGCTTTGTAACGTTCACCACTGATCGACGCCTTTACCAAAGCCGTGGTACTCTAAGGCAAGACGAGCGCTGACTTAAGCAGCAGCTAATTCAAAATTATCGTTGTCGTCTAATTTTAAAACGTACGCCGTTTAAAGAGTGTGCGCTCCTCTACTCGCTTATCGTGCTTCAAAACCCCCGTCGAAACCTTTACACCCCCGTGTTAGTTTCGCTCTTTCATGGCACGCTCTATGTCACGCTGTGCGGCTTTCTTTGCCATGTCGTCACGCTTGTCATAAAGCTTTTTACCTTTGCAAAGCCCAAGTGCAAGCTTGACTCTGCTGCCTTTGAAATACAGCGACATCGGGATAAGCGTAAGACCCTCCTGCTGTACCTTTCCGAACAGCCTCAGTATCTCACGTTTGTGGAGCAGCAGCTTTCTCTCCCGGCGTGGATCACGGTTGAAAATATTGCCGTGTTCATAAGGGGATATGTGCATACCCTTGACCCACATCTCTCCGTCCTCGATAGAACACCAACTGTCTTTCAGATTGACGCCGCCATTCCTTATAGACTTGACCTCTGTTCCCACAAGCTCGATACCGCACTCTATCTGCTCCAGCACGAAATAATCGTGACGTGCCTTTCGGTTGTCGGCAATCTGCTTTGTGCCTTTTTTGTCTATCGCCATACTGCTCACCTCCCGTGGAATATTATTATAACACCATTTCATGCCTTTGTCAACAGGCAAAGAGTTCAAAAAATTGTACAAATGGTCGGAATGTTTAGATTTTTACACATCTCTGTGTGTGCTTATGTGCAAATTCGGGTATTGAAATAGCTTTGATGGTGTGATATAATATTAGGTATGAGAAATAGTTAGTTGAAAGATGAGAGAAGATCTGGTATGAAAAATAAGAAAATAGATATGTTAAACGGTCCGCTTGTGGGCAAGATCGTTATTTTTGCACTGCCCCTTGCATTGTCAAGTATTTTGCAGCAGCTTTTTAACTCCGCTGACCTTGCGGTGGTGGGCAGATTTGACAGCGACAAAGCCATGGCGGCGGTTGGAAGCAATTCTTCATTGGTGAACCTTATTGTAAGCCTTTTTCTGGGGCTTTCTGTCGGCGCGAACGTTGTGGTGGCCAGGCTTATAGGTCAGGGGAGAAAAGATAAGGCAAACGAGGCTGTACATACGGTGGTGCTTTTGGCGGTCATAAGCGGATTTATCATACTGGGTGTAGGCGAGATACTTGCACCGATACTCCTTGGCATGATGAATGTGCCTGACGATGTTTTAAAGCTTGCAACGCTGTATCTCAGGATATTTTTCTTTGCAATGCCTTTTATCGAGATATATGACTTTGGTTCGGCAGTGCTTAGAAGCAAGGGCGACAGCACCAGACCTCTTTACGCTCTTATCACCGCAGGCGTTATAAATGTTATTCTGAACCTTGTGTTCGTGATCGTGTTCAAAATGGGTGTGGCAGGCGTTGCAACGGCAACTGTTATATCAAATTTTTTCAGTGCCTGCATGATACTTTACTTTCTTACCCACGAGGAGGAGATGCTAAGACTTGATGTCAGAAAGCTCAGGATACGCTGGGAATATCTCCTCGGTATCATAAAGATAGGCTTGCCGGCTGGTTTGCAGAGCATGGTTTTCTCACTGTCAAACGTTGTGATACAGGCGGCGATAAACAGCTTCGGTTCAGACGGTATCGCCGGAAGCACAGCGGAACAGAATTTTGAGTTCATGGCATATTTTGTGATAAATGCTTTCGCTCAGACTGCGACCACCTTTACAAGTCAGAATTTTGCGGCTCAGGATAAGGAACGCTGTAAAAAGATATACAGGCTTTGCACTTTTATCGGGCTTGCGAGCTGTCTTGGGCTGAGTCTGATATTCCTTATTGGCAGACACCTTTTTATACAGATCTTCTCAACGGACGAGAACGTTATACACTACGCAATGATAAGAATGTGGTCAGTTTGCCTGCTGGAGCTTCTTACGGGTGTTTACGAAATATCGGGCGGCTGTCTTAGGGGAATGGGTCACTCTATGACGCCTGCGGTCATAACTGTGCTTGGCACCTGCGTGTTCAGGCTTGTGTGGGTGAACACGATTTATGCGGCTCACAGAAGCTATCTTATGCTCATGATAGTTTACCCTGTTTCCTGGGTGATAACAGGCACTGCGGTAACAGTGGCTTACTTTATCATACGGCGCAAAGAGTTTGCACAGATAGGTAAACGCAGGGCGGATATTATTTGATAGACAGGCGACAATTTAGATAGACGTGGGAAGGGGCAAACGCTGTTCGCCTCTACAGAAAAAGATAAATTTACACTCTGAAAACTTTAGGATTTTCGGAGTGCAGATTTTTTTGAAAAAAGTCGCAACTGTCCAAAAAAAGTTACCACAAATGGTTTTTAGTGTGATATAATACATACATCAGGAACGAACAAAGACTTCTGCACACTCCTTCTAAATTGTTTAAATTGTGTTTTATTTGTTATCTTATGATGTTTACTACTCTTTTGTTTGATTTTGTTTTGGTTTTTGAAACTTTGCGATGTTTTCATAATACCCCTTTACTGTGTTCCTGAGAGCAGAAGTCATTTTTTTACCGCAGTTCTTTTTGAACTGCGGTATCTTTTTTTATGTGTTACATAAGCTTATAAAAACAGGCGTCATGCTTTTGATACAAAGCCTTTTCGCAGAAGGGGGATAAGTATTCCGCCAATGGAGTTGCCAAGGGACATTATAATAAGGTAGCCAAAGGCTTTAATGCTCCATAAGTCTGCTATGGTAAAGAAATACATATTAGCGACGCAGTGTTCAAAGCCACTGAGGATAAAGACCACAACGGGGAGAAATATTGCAAGTATCTGTCCCGCAGGGTTTTGGATAGTTTTATAGCCGTCTGCGGCAACGAACATAAGTATTCCGCAGAAAAATGATAGGATAAAAACGCTTGTGATATTATCCCCAAGCTTTATATTGCAAAGCTCTGTGGCTTTGTCGCTTATGGTGGATATGCGTGTTTGGGTAATAAGCAGGGCGGAGATGACGGCTCCTGCAAAATTGCCCAGCCATATCAGACAAAGCTCACCGAGATAAGAGGGTTTGTTTTCAACTGCATAGCCGACTTTTCCTGTGAAGAGATCAAAGCCGAAAGACAGTATCACAAACAGTCCTATGCCGAAAAGAAACGCTCCCAGATATTTGTTAGGGCAGGAAAGATAGACTGTTCCGCCTATGGCTATCGCCACGCCTGTGAGCAAAGAACGCAGAAATATGTCGATAATTTTTTTTCATGTAAATTCTCCTATAACTTTTTTGTGACAAAGCACTGTGTTATTATACTATATTATAATGGCTGTTTCAACAAAAAAGTGGCATTGTTTACACTTATTTTGATTTTTGTTTCCAAGTAAGCCATGGGTAACATGAGCTTTGTGACATATTTCTTGTGATATTTGAGATATGCAATGTGAAGAATAGTCAGAACAGATCCAGCATACTGTCGAGATAAATTTGCTCTCTGACCTTTAGCTGATGTTCGGGTCTTGTCATATAGTAGAGCAGAAATTCAAGTATCAGGGCGCTTCCAAGGCTTCTGCCCTCTATTTTGAAGTTTGAAAATCCCATGGGGAGATAGGTGTTTTGGATATCCTCTATGCAGATAAAGGTGGGGCTTTCCATGGCTTTTGAAAAGCGGTAGCCCTCTGCGGCATTGGGTGCTTTGCAAACATGGTCGGGGCAGTTTTCACCGAGATTTTTGCGGCTGACGTTTTCATAGCAGTTTTTTCGGTCTGCACAGCCTACATAACAGCACTCGTTGCAAAGAAACTCAACCTTGTTTTTCTGCTCAGTGGTGAGATCGGAGAGTTTATCCAGGGCTTTGTTTAGGCGAAAGTCGGGGACTACATAGGAAAAATCGTCATTATCAAGCTCGTTTACAAGCTGAGAAAACTCGGTGAGGACTTTTGTGGTAGAGGACACAAAATAGAGGTGGGGATAATTCTCTTTCAGATATGAAAGAAGCAGGTCGAAGCATATTATCACGCCATTTTGTGGAGGCGGGCTTTGGGAAAACAGTCTGCAAAGCTCGTTGCACTTTTTGTCTGAAAGGTGTTCTTCCCTTAGCAGGGAATTGCTGAAGGTCAGCCGTGAGGAGATGTTATATTCTTTCATAAGGTCGAGGACTTCTCGTGGAGAATGTTCGCCGAAGCCTGCTCGTCCGCCGCCCCATATACAGTCGGCAGGTGCGCCATAGACAGAGCCTATTTCGCACCAGTCATAGAAATAATCTCTATGCTCACGGAATATGGGCAGGAAAGCGGCGTAAAGGTCATAAAACTCGAAAAGCCCCGGCAGGTGGTAGTATGCTTTATTGGTCATGTGGGGTCACCTCTTTTTTTATCATTATAGCATGGCGGGGGTGGGAAGTCAAAGTTATTTTTCCATTACTACTATCTTGTTTGAGATATTGCTCACAGGCTTTATCTTTTTAAGAAGCTTTGTTTTTTCATTCATATCCATTTTTCTTCCTCCTGCGGTGTCATCTGGCTAGTTGTGACTAACTCGTTTTTTTATAATAGCATATTGAGGGGAAATGTCAACAGAGGTGGGGCGGATAGGGGAGTTGGGGCAGAAAAATACCGATACAGGGGAGCTGTATCGGTGGATATATCTGAAGTTAGTTATTGTTATATCAATAATCTCCCAATATCATTAGAATGTCTTTACCGTATTTTAGGCATTTGGCATCACCAAAGCCTTTTATTGATTTTAGTTCTTCTAAAGTTTGAGGATTAGTTTTTATTATCTCTTCAAGCTGAGCATTATTAAAAATGAAATATGGCTTGATTTTTTCCTTAACACTTTGTTTGTAGCGATAGTCTTTTAATGCTTTATATACAGGTGAATTTTCAATGCTGTCAAAATATGTGTTTTGAATTGGCTCTTCCTTTACAGTAACTGTTTTTTCCTCATTGACTTCAAGCTGATATTTGGCAGTATAGTCAGTAGTATTTGGAATGCTGCTTTGCAGAAAGAAATCAGCCAATTCTTTCATTTGCTTATCTGACATATTTTCGTTTCGGCTTTCGTCATTCAGTCTTTTTATATAGCTGTTAAGTCCGTCAACTTTAACTATCTTGGATTTTATATCCTTAGGTGCATACTTCATGTCAATTATAGTTTTTGGATTAGCTAAAACAACTACTGACTTATATGTATCGTCAAAATAATGTTCAAAAATAGCCTTGGTGAGTAAGCCTTTAGTGTTTCGACGCTTTTCTTTTAGCATATCCAAATGACGCTGATTTTGAGTTATAGGGCTATATATACCTTCTTTATGATAGCGTTTTCCAAATTGAATGGTTCTAGTGAAATCTCCCTGATTATTAACAGTAATATTTCCATAGAGGTTTTTGCACTCAATTATCAGTATCACTTTTCGTGTGATTACTATATAGTCTATCTGCGTTGTAAGTCCATTTTCTTCAAAGAAAATATCGTGAAGAATATACATAGGCATATGACTGTTTTTCAGCTCAAACATCAATGCCTCTTCGCCTTTTATGCCATAGTAAACAAGTTTTTTGTCCTGTTCTATTTGTTCCTTGACACTTTCAGGTGCAAGCTTTGAATAAAAGTCCAGCTGCTCAAGTTGTTTTTTCGCACTGCTGTCCTCTTTTAGTACCACAGGTTCACGAAGTTTATCAAATAATCCCATATAATTTTCCTCCGATAGTTTTTTAGATAGTGTTATTATACCATATTCCGTATGTCATTTCAAGTATTTTACTTTGCAATGTGGTACAATTATTGTAGTACTACACAGATTAAAAGGGCTTGACTTTGAGGGCTGTTGAAATATTGCGGATAATGTGATATACTGTCAATAAACGAAATACCGCAGCAACGATAGGTCGGACAATGTGCTTGTCAGGTTTTCTTCTTTCGCAAGGCTAAGTGAGGCTTATCCTAATTATTTTGCGGATATAGGGGAATTTGTTGGCGTTGTAAAGGGGTACTTGAAGTGAGATACATTACAGAGGTGACGGCAAAATGACATACCATTATTATGGCGACAAAAATGCTGATATTGTTCTTATCCAGCCTGTGGGCGACCATGATCTGCCTGAGATAGAAAACGAGGTGGCAGAGATAAAAAAGCTCACGAGTGTGGATTTTCAGCTTATTGCGGTGAAGGTCGAGGATTGGAACGATGAGTTATCGCCTTGGAACGCTCCTGCGGTGTTTGGCAATGAGGGCTTCGGCAATGGAGCGGAAGACACTCTGGCGGAGATATTAACGCTTTGCTCGGACAAGAGCAAGAATTATTACATTGGCGGATATTCTCTGGCAGGGCTTTTTGCCTTGTGGGCGGCGTTTCAAACGGAGAAATTTTCAGGCGTTGCGGCGGCTTCTCCGTCGGTGTGGTTTCCTGATTTTGTGGGGTATATGAAAGAGAATAAGATAAAATGCGACGCTGTTTATCTCAGCCTTGGTGACAAGGAAGAAAGGACGAAAAATGCGGTCATGTCAAAGGTGGGCGACTGTATCCGTGAGAGTTATGATTTGCTGACGGGGCAGGGTATCGAATGCGCCCTTGAATGGAACAAGGGCGGGCATTTTAAAGGGCCTGCTTTGCGGACAGCTAAGGGGTTTGCTTGGGTGATGAACGGAAGATAGGGGAATGGCAATGGACAGGGAAAAATGTAAAACAGGCTTATGATATCGCAAAACTAAGAGACAGGTCGATCAAGGGAATAAAAGAGACAATATATTTTGACAACGCATCTATTGGCGTACTTTCAGAGATCATTACAGAAAACAACATTGTTGTTGCAAGCTCCAATAATGGTGCAGTGCAGAATATCGTAAATGAGCTTCCACTTACCAAGGAACAAATCGACCAAAAGTTTGTTGAGGAGCTTAAAGGTGCTGACTATTTTTGCAGTATCGCTCTCAAATAAAGCCTGTACTCACAATGGATTCAAACATTCTGAATATGCTTAGAGAATATTTTGGAGTGACTGAAAAATATTTATCAAATTCCGCATCAACGCAGACATTGACTGAATGTTGCCGCTACCCGTGCAAAAAAAGAATTTTATATTGTTGGAGATAAAAAATTATATCTGAATTGCGGCGGTGATGTGATCACTGAAACCTATGAGGTCATTTCAAAATACAAAAAGCAATATCCAGTATAATGTACCCTAGAAACTGAACACAAAATTGCCAAAACATCGTGACAGTGGTATAATAAAAGAAAGAAACAGGAGGACACGATAATGGCGAAGAGGAACACATACACACCGGAGTACAAGGCAAAAATCGTAATAGAAATACTGGAGGGAGAGCAGACGATCAGCGAGATAGCAAGTCGTGAAGGAATCAACGTCAATCAGCTGAAAAATTGGAAAAAGGAATTTCTTGAGAATGCATCCCGTGCCTTTAATGGTTCAAAATCAGAAAAGGAAGCAAAAAGAGCAGCTGAGAACTCAAAAAAGCGGGAAGAAAAGCTTATGCAGAAAATCGGTCACCTGACAGTTCAGGTGGACTGGCTCAAAAAAAAATCTGAAGAAGTGCTCGGACCTGACTGGAAGGAAAAGTCTGGTTATGAAGAATGATAGGCTGAACATTAAGGAACAGTGTGAACTGCTTGAAATCAACCGCACTTCGATGTACTATCAGCCTGTTGAACCGGCAGAAAAAGCCTTGGAGCGTGAGGAATACATCAAATCACGTATTGACTACTGGCACACAAAATTCTGCTACATTGGTCATCGGAAAATCAAAGAAAAGCTTGTACAGGAAGACGGGATTGCAATCGGCAGAAAGCTTGTCAGACGTTATATGGCGGAAATGAATATCTGTCCGGTTTATCCGAAATCCAATCTTTCAAAGCCCGGAAAGAACAGTTTAAAATTTCCGTATCTGCTGAAAAATCTAAAAATTGACCGACCAAATCAGGTATGGTCAATTGACATCACCTATATCAAAATGGGGCGTAGCCATATGTATCTGACAGCGATTATTGATTGGTACAGCCGTTTTATCGTGGGCTATGAATTGTCTGATACGCTGGATACTGCACCGGTTTTAGCAGCAGTCACAAATGCCATGGAACAATACGGCAATCCTGAAATTATCAATTCTGATCAGGGCAGCCAGTTTACAAGCAATGACTATATTGAATTTCTGAAAGCGAAGAATATCCGCCAGAGTATGGACGGAAAAGCTAGATGGGTGGATAATGTGGTAATTGAACGCTGGTTTCGCAGCTTGAAAACGGAGTTGATTTATATCAATGAATACAGCAATCCCAGAGAGCTGCGCCAGCAGATTGGTAGTTACATCAAGGATTACAACAACGAAAGACCCCATCAGGCGCTTGGCTACAAGTTGCCTGTGCAGGTTTACCAAGCCAAGTCTGTATGCAATGCTGCATAAATTTTGCTTACGTTTTTTGGATGGCTATACAAAGTTTTCGCTGTCACGATAATTTTTTTCATTTGTGTCTTGACAAGGGGGACATTATACAGAACTTATAGATGACGATGTAAATTCCGTAATGGAATATAATAATGACATTACGAGAATAGAAGGAGTCATAGCTGATGTAAAACGCGGTAAAAGAGCAAAATACGCAGAGGTTACGGGATATGATAATAAAACATATACCATTGATGAAAACATTTTTTCTCAGACCATTAATGCTGAAAACATAATAAGTAAGGGAAATCATATTTCTTTTGTTATTAAGTCTCAAGGCCCAAAGCGTACATATATAAAGGATATAATGCTTATTGCTCCATAATTTTAGAGGTATATTCACCTTTTTTTACTTGTATAAAATATATGCCCGTCAAACAACGCTGATACGCTGTTTGATGGGCTTTTTGCGTGGCGGAACTTCTAAATTTGGGATTATAGCATGGCGGGGGTGGGAAGTCAAAGTTATTTTTCCATTACTACTATCTTGTTTGAGATATTGCTCACAGGCTTTATCTTTTTGAGAAGCTTGAATATTGGGATAAACTCCGCCATTCCCTCGACGAGGCTGTGGTCTTCAATGTGGCGGAAGTTCGGTAGAAGCTTTGCAAGCTCTTTGCCGTCCTTGACGCCCCATGTGAATTTGGCTTTGCTGCCCTCGATCGACTTTTCTTTCATACGCTTTACCATAGTGGGGCTCATTGTCTCGACCAATACGGTGACGTGGTCAAAGCGTTTGCTTATGACGTCAAAAATCTCCTTTACTTCCTTTTCTGAGAGGTACATAGTCAGACCCTCGATAATGACGATAGCAGGGGCATCATGCTCGGTTATTTCTCCGCTCCAATCGTCCATGGCGGACATTGCTATCTGGGATATCTCGCCTGATTCAGGGAGAAGCTTTTCTCTTACGGCGATAGTTTCGGGCAGGTCAAGGTTATACCAATTGGTGTAGCCGTTCATTCTGTAACAGCGTGTATCAAGTCCGCAGGCGATATTCACCACCACTGCGTCTTTGTTTTTTGCAAGATACTTGTTCGCAAGCTTATCGAGGACTATTGTCCTTGCCACAACGCCGCTGTGCATTGCTGAGTCCTTATCGGCAAGTGAAAAATCATAGTTTATCTTATCTATTATCTCCACGGCTTTTGTATCTTTTATCGCACCCCTTGTTTTGGTTTCTTTTGCACGGGCATACACGGTTTGCAGCATAGTTTCAGGCACGCCTGAGAGCTTTGGTTTTTCATTCATATCCATTTTTCTTCCTCCTGTGGTGTTATTGAGATAGTTGCAACTAACTTACTTTTTTATGATAGCACATTGAGGGTAAAATGTCAATAGAGGTGGGGCGGATAGGGGCGTTGGGGCAGAAAAATACCGATACAGAGGGGCTGTATCGGTGGGGGTCATGTGAGTAAAGGGGTGAGAAATGGGAGGTCGTAGGTTAATGAGTCCATACAATTGCTGTTGCAGTAAGTATTTTTTTCACATCACCAGCACTGCATTTTTCACGTTCTGCAATTTCCTCGTATGATAAATATCTATTTAATTCTTTATCCATGTGCATTCTATAATCAATTATTTTATTTATAAATTCTTCTGTGTACTCCATTAGATTGAAATATTCTCTCATTTCTCTCATTACTTTGATTTCCTCCCATTTTTGATTAAAATGATCTTTAAAAAATCCTATTTATAAACACACTTTAATACGGCACATATCTCGTCTTATCATTATCGGTTACGTCTAAATTATCTTTTTTATTGGATGCCTAATGACAGTTTTCCATTTTTCAGGGACAACTCTCCTTGCATCTGAGAGATAAATTTCATGGTGTAACCTTGTCTTAGTTATGTCATTGACATATCCGTTTTTTTCTAAATATTCATCAATTAGAGCAATAGTAGCTGGTTCATCATCAAACGAACCCAAGTGCATTATTTGAACACATAATCCCTCGTCAATTGTCATTAGCTCTGCTGACGAACAATCTAACTTTTTCTTTTTAGTTGCTGTTTCAACTGCCCATTCAAAGTCTTTTTGAGTTATAAATTCAGGTAAACGGATAACAGATATCCAATTGAATGATGCCTTATCAGTATAGTCTATACCGTCTATGCCGTCCTGCCACCAAAAACCCTCAAGTGGTGGAACTACATATTCAAAAAATCCTTCAATTTTATGATCTGTTTTATAACTCATTTTCAGTGTATAAGCAACAGCATATAGCACACTAATTGCTTGTTGATATGCTCCACATACTTCATTTGGGTCGCCTTTTCCTCTGATTGCAATATAATTTGCTTTAGGAACAGTTACAATTTCTGGCTTGTTTTTAGGCATATAAAATTCTTTGTACTCTTTCTTAAAATCAAAAGCCATGATTACCTCCATAAAATATAATCTATAAATACGCTTTAATACGGCATAACCCCGTTTTGTCCTCGTCGGTTATGTTATTAGGACAAGTATATCACATTTTGAAGTGATTTTCAAGGGACTGGTTTATTTTGTCAACATAAAACTCCCTGTCTGTTTCAAAGCAGTATGCGCACAGCCGTCCACCTGAGGCACAGCCACAGTCTATGGCTATGTGTCCGTTGGCTTTGTAGGCTTCGGGTCTGCCGTGGTTGGGGATATTGGCGGTAGGGGTGTGACCTGTCACAAGGAAAGTATTCGGGTCGCTGAAATAGCGTTTTGAATAGTCGGCACGCTCCCAGATAAGCTGGTGGAGGGTATATTCATCAAGGGGCTTATCCTCGCTAAAGCCCCCAAGACCTGCATGGGTGAGGACAAAACGTTTGCCGTTTATGGTAATATCCTCATACATTGAGAAGCTTTTGAGAAACTCCATAAAGTCCATGCGGTCGGCTTTTGAGAGGGAGATAAATTCGCTGAAAGTGGGTTTGCCTCCGCTGGTGAGCCAATCTATCAGGTCTAGCCGTTCGTCTTTTGTAAGCTTGCTCACATCATTTTTTATAAGGTGGCGGAGATTGATATAGGCAAGGTGTTCGTGGTTGCCGAACAGCGGGATAACATTATCACGAGCCATGATGTCGTTATAGATCTCCATAGGTTTTTCGCCCCTGTCGCAGATGTCACCTAGGATATAGAGGGTATCGTCCTCAGAAAAGTTGATTTTTTCGAGAAGCTTAATATACTCCTCATAACAGCCGTGAATATCAGATATTGCATATGTCATAAAAGCACCTCGCTGGGTTTGGGGTCGGGTTTCTTGTCTATTCTATTATAGCATACTTAGGGGTAAAATTGGGGAGGTTTGAAAAAATTTTTACCCATTGGCATAGAGTTCGCTTCAAGTTGCATAATGGGGATAAGCTCATGGAACTCTTTTGGCTTATGTTATCTGAGTGAACCCTTGGTGCTTATAGGCGTTGTCACCACCGCAAGGTCTGCCACGCTGCTTTTCAGTGTGGCGAGAGCCTGTGGTGTTGTGTGACCATTATTTTGATAATAATTTAACTGTACCTTTATAAACTGAAATTTGTCGAACGAAAGAAAGGTTTTTGTTGTTTACTGATCATGTAAAATCATTGTTCAAATATGCAAGCGTACTTTGGATCTTCTGTAATTAACTTCTTTTCCTTCTCTGGAAAGGAAGTCGCAGTCTTTACTAAAAAGCTTGGCTCACATACAATTACTTTATGACCTGACGGATTTACAGATTTCAACAGTGATGAAGTAAAATGCTCATCGTTATTCTCATCATTTATGCTCTTATTATTCCGTTCTTCCCATCTTTTGAATTGTTTAATTTTCCATTGTTCAAATTTAATATATTGCTCAAACGCTGAATCAAAACAGTCCATTGCAACTTTATGATCTCCGATATTATTTGCGATTTTGACGCATCTCATATCTATAAAACATAAGTCACTGTGAAATCCATGGCATTCAGTACCTACTATTTTATCAAACAACTGTCGAGTCAATAAAAGAAGCTCCAATCCTTCTCGACTATTATTCAGCTCATTATTACACACTATCGCTTCATCAAGTGATTTTTGAAAAGCATGAAGAAGCTCTAACACTGCGTCTCCACGATATTGTTCAGCCCTTTTCTCATCATTTATACTGCCGATACTTCCTAAATTCCCCAGCAGAACTTGTCTGCACAATTCAAGGTCGGGCTGTTCAGATGCTTTCTGCTCGGCTTTTTCATATTTACCAAGGCAGGAATATACGGATAATAACGGAATGATGCACGATTGGTCATGAGGCAATAATTTCTCATACAGTTTAGCGGCTTCTTCCCAAAAGATATTTGGCTCTTTGCCTTTATTTTTCCAACCTTGCTTATGTAAAGCAAAAGCAAGCTTGGTCTTAAAATCCACTCTGTCTGGAAACTCTTCAAGCCCTCTACGCATTAGGGCAATACACTCTGTCATATCATCGTTATTATTTATCAGCCATTGAGCCTTATCATTATATTCCTGAATAATTCTGTTCCTGTCATTATTATAGCCAAACAATTCATCGATTGATATATGGAAATAGTTAGCTATCGATGGGATCATCTCCATGTCCGGATAACCGCCATTTGCCTCCCACCTTGAAATGGCTTGTGGCGTAACACCTAAGGCGGTGGCTAGGTCCTCTTGCTTCCTTCCTGTCACCTTTCGCAGTTCTTTTATTTTCTCACCAATTTTTACTTGCATTTAAATACCTCCGAATTATTTTATCACCGGTGTACGCTAATTATAGCATAGAGATAAACTCAGGTCAATTATCAATTCGTTGTTTCGTACTCAATGGTTCGTTGCTTTATAAAAACGTCCAAGTGGGCAACATCTCCCGACTTTGCCACTAAAAAATAATAAAATGGACAGAATAAGCAACTGTCCAAAAATTGTTACCACAAATCTAAAAAATATGGTATAATATTAGAAATACAGTTTGGAGGTGTGATTATGGAATCTGGAAAAAACAACAGAAACAAGGAATTGCTTGACGATTATATAGGCTACAAGCTGACAACAGAAAACAGCTCTCAGCATAGTTCGTTCAATCTCAAAGGAATCGTTGTCGCTGTGTTGATCATCATAGGGATAGCCATGATCTATGATGCCCTGCGCCCCAAATGCGCACACTCCGGCTGTGACAATACTCCTGAAGAAGGCAGCTGCTACTGTTTGATACATGACCCTAAGTATTACAATAATAAGAACAGCTATACTCCAGCATTCACAACTGCTACAACATCACGTCCGAAAACCACTACGGCAAGTAGTTCAGCTACCAGAGCTACCCGTAAGAATACCAATAAAACCTCAACCAGTAAATCTGCTGAGTATGATGCTCATGATTATGACGACCCAGAGGATCTCTATGAAGATCACTATGATGATTTCTATGACTACGAGGATGCAGAGGATTATTGGGAGGAGAATAATTGACTCGTTTTTCATACAAGAAAAAGCACAAATGCAAAAGACGTTCCATTTGGATAAAATGAAACGTCTTTTGTTTGATAATAGTTTTATCGTAGTCCTATAAACAGGAAAATGTAATGTCTACATGACAGACGGATAAATCTGTGAGATATTGTCCCGTATATTCTACTTTCTAAAATCTCTGGGGCTGCACCCGTAGGCTTCTTTAAAGACTTTTGAAAAATAGCTGTGATCGTCAAAGTCGCAAAGCCCACAGATAGCATTTATCGAGTCAGATGTGTTTTTTTCATATATGCCGCATTGCGCAGACGATAATTTTTTAGATATTCAAACGGCGACTGTCCTGTTATGTTCTTAAAACACCTCAGCACTTCGCTTTTGCTGACAAATGCCGCTGACCCCAGTTATAGGTAAAGGAGAATAGTCTTAATAGGAAAGTGTATATCAATATAGTTTTTTATGTGGGTTCAGTATAGCTTTAGCTATGACTAAGATTTTAAGTACAACACCTAAATGACCTGTCCGTAATTATCCTAGCGAAGATAAGCCCCAAAGGTAGAGCTAGTATTATCAGCAGAGCAGACGCAAGCCATGACGCAGATGTTTCAAGGGACATGACGCCCAAATTATAGAAAGCCTTGTAAAGATATAATCCCGGAACCATTATGACTATGGACGGAACGGTTATGGATATTCTCGGATAGCCCACATACTTTTTCAGCAGCGAGGCGAGTATGCCTGCGGTGAATGCCCCCACAAACGCAGCAGCTGCCGGAGGAAATGAAACAAGGTCAACAAGTTCCAATCTCAGAGTGTTTGCAAGTGCACCTATAACTGCCGCAGAGGCTGCAAGCTTGACAGGGCTGTTGAACATAACGGAAAATCCGAAAACCCCGCAGAAACTTGCCGCAAGTCTGAACAGTATGAACTGCCATAAGGTAAGGTGCAGAGGCAAAAAGTCCATTGGCGTAAGGTGCAGGATAAGTGCCATTAACCACGCCGTCATTGTGGCTACAATTATAATGATGAGGGCGTAGGTCAGCCGCTCGATGCCCGAACGCATATCGAGCTTTGAAAGGTCTATGCCGCTTGTGATGAACGGAAAACCAGGTATAATAAAAAGCATTGCACATATGTAGCCTGCCTCATGCTGCATTTTTATATTGAAAAGTATTTTCGCAAGTTCAAACAGCCCTGCATATGAAAGGCACGCCGCCGATACTGAGGCAACTATTCCAAGCACAAGGGTAAGGTGGTGCTTTGTGAATTTGCTCCGCACATAATTGCCAATGCCTGCGCCGAAAAATGCACATATCATCTCGGTCAGTCCACCGCCAAGCAGGAATGTGAACGCTCCGCAGGCAAGTGCCGCCGCAAGGCCCAAAACAGGCGGCGAGTAAAGTCCGTGTATCTTTTCGATATCGTCAAGTTCATTGTGGACCTGTTCGCAAGTCAAACTATCACAGCGGCCGACAAAATCGTTGATGAAATTTTCAAGACGTGTTAGCTTTGAATTGTTTACTCCCGTGTTAGTAAGGCAAAGAGACTGCGAAAAGCAAGCCTCGCCGTCAAAACAGGTGTAGTTTATGGACATAAGCCCGATATCTGCTGTGCAGGTCAGTCCCATACATTCCGACATGGTGTTCATGGAACTTCTCACACGCCACGCTCCCGTTCCGCAGGAGAGAAACATCATTCCCACCCTGCCTATAACAGAGGCTTTTTCTTTTAGGCTCGCCTTTGATACTGGCTCGTCCTTTTCGGCGTCTGTGAAATCGTGCCATGGGATATCCATGTGATTTTTCTTAACTATAGTTTGTGACATTCAGTATCACTTCCGTTTTTAAAGATCAAGGCTGTCTGAGCCTGCTTTTTTCATCATTTCCTCACGGCAGGCAAGCACAATGCCGTCTATCTCGCTGAGGTGCATGAGCATTTTCTTTTCAAACTGATGAACAGGCAGTAAAACGCCGATCTCATCAAATGATTTTCCAGCCTTTTCGCCTGTTTCTTGTCCGTAATAGACCATTGCAGTTGGGGCAGTCTGCTGTATCTTGTGGAAAGTATTCCATATAACATCATAGGTCTGAGCCTCGGAAAGTCCAAGCTTTACAGTGTCAGGCAGGGCGTAAAGTATAAGCACGCCACGTCTTTTGTCAACACGCTTTTCCTTAATGTTCATTCCGTCGGTATAGACCCTCATAAGGTCATATCCGTCTGCAAGATAAAGCTTTGAACGTGGTGCACAGCTGTGGTTTTTGTACACATCACGAAATTTCTCGAACTCATGCTTTGTGACAAGCTTTTTCTTTTCTTCAATGACATCGCCTTCAGGGGTCGTAAGGAGTTCAGGATTTTTTCCGGCTTTTCCGTGAAAACGCTTTGGTATAAGGTATGCCTCTCTCAGCAGATCGAAAAGACTTCTTCCACAAAGCTCCAGCAGAAGTGCACTTATATCACCGTTCGTATATGCGGTCAAAAGCACCTGCACAAGATGTTTTGGGTCAGGATCGGTCTGCATATCGTCGTCGCTAAGGTGATCGTAAAGCACGCTGCTGAGCCTTTCGCAAGCTCCTTCCGATGCCATTATCCTTGAAAAAAACTGTTCAACTTCATTTTCTTTTGGCAAAACTGTAGGCATATTATTATCTCCTTTCATGTATGTCATATCTCAGCATTTGCAAACATATTACACTTTTTCAGTATCATTTTTTGTATCTCTGTAGCGGCGGCATTGAGTTTTTTGTCTGCATTTTCTGCAAGAACGATGCTCCTCTTTGGAAGCTCTTCATCAGTTTTCAGAATATAAACATCGCCGCTTTGTGCCATTGGTTCAGGTATAAGACCTATGCCAAGGTTGCTTTTCACAAGCGGCATTATCTGATCGGCGGTTGCGACCTCAATATCCGGCTGAAAATCTATTCCATGCTGGAAAAAGAAGTCGGAATAGAAATCATATGTCCTTGTGTTTCGGTTAAGTGATATTATAGGGTGGCTGCAAAGTTCCTCAAGAGTGAGCGTTCGCTTTGCAAGATCCTTTAGCTTTGTGCTGCATATGATAAGTTCACGGAACTCTCTGAGCTTATGAAAATTCAGCGAGCCCTCTGTGCTTATCGGCGTTGTTACCACAGCGAGGTTTGCAATGCCGCTTTTGAGAGCAGTCAGTGCCTGAGGGGTTGAATGGTTCAGCAGCTTTATTTTTATTCCCGGATATCTTTCATGGAACTCATTGAGAAGTGGCAGCATAACGCCGTGAAGTGCGGTCTCCGTCACACTTATGGTGACAGTTCCGCTTTGCAGGTCGTTGGCTTTTGAGATCTCATCTTCGCCCTCTGTAATAAGTTCCACCGCCTTTGAGATGTGCTCGTAAAGTATCTCTCCCTCAGGGGTAAGCGTGACGCCGTTTTTCATTCGATTGAAAAGCGTGCAGCCAAGTTCTCCTTCGAGTATTTTTATCACCCTTGTGATATTAGGCTGATTTGTGAGCAGCACTTTTGCCGTTCTTGAAAAGCTGCGGTTCTTTGCGGCATAATAAAATATCTTATAATATTCGTAATTTATATTCACTTTATCACTTTCTTGCTATATCAATATTTTATATCTTCCATATCAATTATATATTTGACTTATATATCTGAGATAATTATAATGGAAAAAGGAGAAAATTAAAGTGCATAAAAATATTTTTCTTGTTAATTTTTTATGAAGGAATATGATAAAATGATGTTACGATCAAGAAAACAAATGTCTGAAACCAATATGCTCATGATACTTCTGACCATATCAGGGGGCTTGCAGGACGCATATTCGTATTTTGTGCGAGGTGAAGTTTTTTCAAATGCACAGACGGGAAACATTGTGCTTATGAGCACATATGTCGCAAAAGGCAACTGGCACAGGGCGTTGCACTATCTTATACCTGTGCTGGCGTTTGCAATGGGGATTTTCATAGCCGAGCGTCTGCACGCACGTTTCAAGGACGTGGGATTTATACATTGGCGGCAGATAATAGTTTTCACGGAAATGGTGCTGCTTTGCATTGTGGGGTTTATACCGCTTGGCGGTTCATACGATTTTGTTGCGAATGCACTTTCATCATGTGCCTGTGCAATGCAGGTGCAATCGTTCAGGAAAGTAAATAGTTATCCATACGCAAGCACGATGTGCATAGGAAATATGAGAAGTGCAATGGAATCCATAAGTGCATACATGAGGATAGGGGACAAGTCGCTGCTTAGGAAATCGCTGCAATATTTTCTTACGATATTCGTATTTGCCTGCGGTGCAGGAATAGGCGGAGCATATTCATTATACATAGGCAATGAGTTTATATGGATATCTTGTGCATTGCTGCTTATATGCTTTGTGCTTATGTTTATAAAGAGTGAGAATGATATGATGAGGGAGGATATGTAGGGCACATTTCGGTTAGTATTGTATTATAAAGGTCAAAAGCCGCAAGGTCAGACATCTTTTTTGCTGGTTTGACTTTGCGGCTTTGATTTTGATATAATGAATAAAATAGTTGCAGACGGGGTAGACAGACACCTTGTAAATGTGGAGGAGCGTAGAATTATGATCGACAAAAAATATTATGAAAAAGCGGCAAGGTACGTTGGGACGAGGCTTTGACAGATGTGATCTTTATTTTTATAGGGATAAATGATTTTGTGAGGGAAATTGAAAAATTTTTTCGCTGCCCCATTAGACAAACCTGATTTTATGTAGTATAATTATATAAAAGACAGGAGGAAAAGCTATGTCAAACTTAACGATCAGATTTTATTCAAATTGCCTGCGGAGATATACCACGTTTAAAATGTACCTGCCAAGTGACATAAGGCAGGACTGGGGGCAGACAGATACGAAATACTCGGAAAACAGCACCAAAACGCTTTTCTTGCTGCACGGTTTTACAGGCGACGCAGAAAACTGGGTGCCTGAATATCTTTCGGACAAGTATAATTTTGCGGTAGTTATCCCCTCGGGCGAAAATTCTTTTTGGCTGGACGGACGCTCGACTGGTCATCAGTTCTGCAAATTCGTCGGCGAGGAGCTTGTGGACTATGTAAGACGAGTTTTCAGACTTGCGAAAGACGGCAGTGAAACATACATTATGGGTCTTTCAATGGGCGGATTTGGTGCGCTTCATACAGCATTTGCATATCCAGAAACCTTTGGCAAGGTTGCGGCATTATCTTCGGCTCTTATCGTACACGAAGTCGCAGGAATGTCAGAGGGGCAAGGCAATGCCACAGCGAATTATGAATATTACAGAGAATGTTTCGGCGAAACGTCTGAGGTGCTGAACAGCAGGAACAATCCCGAATTTCTTATAGACGAACTTCAGCGAGAGGGCAAAAATATCCCAGATATATTTATGTGCTGCGGTACAGAAGATTTCCTGCTTGAAAACAACCGTGATCTTCACAAATTTCTTGAAAGCAGAAACGTTTCTCACGAGTATTTTGAAAGCAAAGGCAACCACGATATGATTTTTTGGAGTGAGTATGCTGAAAAGGCGGTCGAGTGGATGTTTGAGGAGAAGTAAGAGCGGTGATGTCTTTGCGGTTTCTTATGTGATAATATGAAACACAAGGAACCTCATACAAACTGCACAATATAAAAATACCCTTTGAGAAAGGGATTTCTCCTCTCTCAAAGGGTAGGTTTCAACGAAAATGTAAGCCACTATTGTGAAACAACTCGTAAGAACGTCACTTGTTTACCGCTCTTTTTTCGATCTCTGCTTCAATGATTGCCCCCATTTTTTTCAGTACAGGTCTTGAAGACCCTAATATAGTCATGTTTCTTAACAAAACTGGGATGTTCTCCAGCCCAATATCGTATTTAAAGAATTGGTCAATGGTCGTCCATAGCTGTTTTTCACAATCTTCTTTTCTATAATCGGACAATGAAATAAGAGCAAGGCAATAATAATATCCGGCAATATCAAAACCCGTCCAATACTTGTCATCAAAAGGTGGGATATACGTTTCCAAAAGTTTTAATACAGCGTCGACCGTTTTTTCTTTCTGTGCAAAAGGAAGCATGCGCTGATATTCTTTAAGCGTAACAGGGGCGTGTGTCGTTTGAGTTCTTTTTTTGCACAGTTCCCATATTTCCTCGTTTGATGTGCCGACCTCTTCGGCAGCTTCCAGCAAAGGCAATGTAATCTTAGATCTCCAAATTGTTTCGCCCGGAAACTTTGGACCTGTTATTACAAATGTTTTATTGTTTTTGACACAATCAACTAGATATGCTCTTTCTTTTGCGAGGTACTCACGTAATTCAGATGCGGTTGGAACTTGTTTCTTTCCCATGTGCTTCTCCTTTAAATTTTAGTTTATTTTTTCTATGAATCCTAATTATATTTCTGCTTAGAAAATGGGCAACCCATATTCTGAATTGCCCATTAATTCAACAAACTATCTTACTATGTTTACTCCAACGTCTTCATCGTAGGGAAATACCCACACCGCCTTTTTATATCTTTTCAAAAGCTCGCAAACCCTTGATTTTACTGGATTTGCGACGTTTTTGCTTTTTACAAAAGTTTATATATTCTCGCAAAACCTACGCCATTTTGGCGTAAAATTGGCGTAGGTGGATATGGTGGAGTGGTGGGATTCTACTATAAAACAGTTTAGATTTTATTGGGCTGAAAAAATTAAACAGCTTTTTTAGAATCTATCTTTCAACTCATCGTTTAAAAGCTTTTCTTTAATGATAATAGTGTTCTGCCATTGATATTCTCGCTTGACAATTCGTAGATCTCATCTAACTCAAGCATTAAGCCAGTGGGGTTTCGCCCTATTATTACATATTGGTTTTGCGCATCAAAAGCAATATACTGTCTCATTTTATCGTCCAGCAGAATATCTGCATTATCTATCACAAAAAGTTTGCCTTTTGAATTTTTAATCGAAGCTTTGTAATTCTTTTTCTGGTCAAGATAATTAAAACATCTTATTCTTTTATCATTTGCAGACAGTTCTTCAATAAAAGAATAAAGAGCGGATTTGCCAACTCCTGAGTCGCCTGTGATAAAAGTAACGTTGTAATCGAGATGCAGATCAACGATGAACGAGGTGTGGGTAGTATGGATCTCTTGCATCACGATCGGTTTAATCTTCACCGCTCCACCACTCCTTCAATTCTTCATAATCATCTATTTCTCTGCATTTCTTCTTACTCTTATCATACACGTTCACTCGTGTCATATCAAATGATATAAGCGGATAATCACAACAGATCTTTCCTTCGTCAAGAGAATAGATCATATCAAGAGCATTATCTCCACATTCTCTGATGTCAAAAACCTTGTCAGGATTGTACATTATATTCAATACCGTCTTGCAGCCACTGGAAAGCTTATCAGTGTTCAGCGTTGTCCCGTCAAAACGTGATTTAATCGTATACGGCCCGGTCAATTCAGCGTGGTCAATTTTTTCAATTACTCTATTTGCCCTATTATCCAGCATTTGAGCAGTATATTTGTTAAAATAAACATCGTTCAATTTAACAGTTTCTATTGATTTGGGTATCTGACCGTGTTTATATATTGTAATCATTTATTACCTCTCTAACTGCAACATATCTTTTAAAATGGAACACTGATAAATTTGTCTTGCCTTATCTTCTGAAGAAAGCCTGTCTGTATCCAAACCGCAAATGTCGTGCTTGCCATTTCTTGTGTACATTCTGCTTGCGTTTTTATGAAGTTAAAACAATTTTCACGTCAGATTGGTTTTGTCAACGTATATATCCTGTTGCAAACAACGCTGAAAATCCACATCATTAGGATTAACGTAGATGCCCATACAGCCTGCCTCCTTGAAAATATTTGTTATTCCTATTATACCATTTTTCTGCGGGGAAAGCAAGCTGAATCGAAATAACAGCCACACCCTGTGCAATCAAATCAACACAGAGTATGGCTTGTCTATTATTATTCCATTGCATTTAAAATAGAATAAATATTTTGTTCGGATAAATATCCGGAAGGGATATGGCTCTTGTTCTCGTGATACTCAAGATTTGCTCTGCCATTAGTTTCTGCCACCAGCAATGCAGTAAAAAAACGCTCCCAACTGAAATACTTTTCACAATCTATATGTTCTGCCGGGTCAGCCAAAATCTCTTGAACATTATCGTTACGGTCAAAAATCGCCGAGCGAAGAATAAGCCATTCAAAACTCTCCGGCAAAAAGAGGTCGATCTTATTATTTGATACAGATCTTAAATACATAAGCTCTTTGATTTCTGAACCAAGTGCCGCAGCGTCGGCTATTACAAGAATACGCTTACCTTTATGCTGTTCCAGTAATTTTACAATTCCGCTCTTTCCGTTAGAACTGATACATTCGAGATCGTGATCTTCAGTTGCTTTCTTAAAAAACTGAAGACCCGACCTGCTGTCTTCAACGATTACAATATCATACGGAAATGCTGATATATCATTTTTTGAAATGTTCTTATATATCTTCTCGAACTTCGGTTTTGCACCATTTTTATGGATCTTCCTGATAGCATCTATACTGTATGGAATTTGCGCCAACGGCTCTCTTGTTACAAGAACATAATAATTATCAGAACCCTGAATCGCTTTTGCAAACTCATAAGAAGATAGAAATGGTGTACTTTCTTCAACAAAAACAATGCTCTCGTGGGTATTTTCAAGAATGGTTTCCCAATTAGCATTTGACAATACAAGGCAAGGTTTACTGCACTTTAAAATTACACCACTTTGTTCATCAAGTTCGGAATAGTTTCTCACCATATTGATGAGTTTCGTTTTTCCAGTGCCACTGTCCCCTGTCAATATCGTTACATTTCTCTCAAGAGTAAAATTAAACGTTATGTGCCTGTTTTTTATTTGTATTTTTATTTTACCCCTCATTTTCTTCACCCCTCAGATATCTATCTGCAAGCATCAAATATTCAATTGGGTCTGTAATCACTTTTCTTTTCCCTTCATTTATTATTTTCACAGAAAAAGACTTTCCAAAGTCCATCAAATGATGCAATGATACCGTAATATCCTTGTTTTCAGCCATTTCAAGCAGATACTTTGAGCAGTTATCTCCGCAATTTGAAATATTGAAGATCTTTTTAGGCTGATTATATATCAGCAAAAGAGTCTTAACGCCCGCTGACAATTCCGTTGAATTAAATTTGCCAAAAATATCGTTTTCTATAAGATCAGGGCCAATTACAGTTGAGTCATCAATATCCTTAATGATCTTTTTTGCAAATGGTTCCATGACCCACATTTTATCATACTGATTTGCATAATAGACCTCAGTATTGTATATTTCTTTAGGGTGTTTTCCAAAAAATATTCTAAGCACAACACCATCTCCTTATAGCTATTATTCACAAGCGAAACGGACGTATACGCCCATACAGTTTGCCTTCTTGAAAAATTTTGTTATTCTCATTATACCATTTTTCTGCAGGGAAAGCAAGCAGGATCGCATAAAAAACAAGCCACACCCCGTGCTGTCAAATCGGCACGAGGTGTGGCTGTTATGTTGATAATAATTTTGTTGTACATCTATAAGTTGGAATTTATCTTTCAGCAGCGATCAGTATAGCTCTGCAAGGCGAACCGTCCGCACCTGATAGATTTAATGGTGCTGCGTTTAAGAAATAAACGCCCTCTGAAACTTCTGCTAAACGTATCCCTTCAAGCAATACAGTGCCAGCTCCTAATAGGATAAGGTGTACTTCCATCGGAGCATTTTCAGGACCGACAGTTTGAGATTCATTACCAAGCAGTAAAATGTTTGATTCAGTAAACACTTTAGCTGCTTCCGCAGAGACCTCTGCATCTCCCTTGATAAGAATTCTCTTTGCCGCTTCTGAATTCTGTTTTTTTCGCTTTTTCAAGTATTTCCGTGGCATCATCGGCAGAAACGATTCCATTATATTCTGCAACATAAGCCATTCCTATAAATGTATCTAAACTTACGGAATCTACAGTTTTTCCGTCTTTGATAAAATGAAACGGCGCATCTATATGCGTGCCGTTGTGAGCGCACATACTAAAAGCCGTCAGGTTATACAAATCGCCTTTTTCCATTGAAGAAATCACCCTTTTTTCGGTGTCGGGTCGCCTGGATATACCTGACAGCCGAAAACCTCTTGAGAAATATCATAGATTTTCATTTCATATTCTCCTCCACAACTTCCGATTTGTATTTCCATTCATAATTATCCACTCTACCTTTCCACTCACCTCGCCAAAAACTTTTGATACTTACTCTTCGGCTTCTCAGGTATCGTCATAATAAGCCTGCCGCTTGCTATCATTGGCTTGACGTACCTTTCCATAACGTAAGCGATCGTCATTCTGCCATTGAAAAACTCCGCTATCTCATTCCTGCTTCTCGGCGTTTTACAGAATTCAAGTATCTCAGTTTCAATGTCATCTATCGGCACGCTTTCGGCGGCGCTGTTGTACAACGTCACCTTGAATACGCCTCTGTCGCTCTCGAATTTCGGTGCAGGCAGACCACTTTCTTCCATTGCATTTATTATCGTGGGTATGCCGCTGTATCTGTTCTCCGTTTCACCGAGTATCTCCATAGCACCCGCTATCTTAGGGTTTCTTGTGTCGGCAGACACTTTTCCCAATCTGTCAAGGGTCATTCTGCCGTAAAGTCCGCCGGGATTTTCTATCTCAAAACGGTCGCTGAACATCTTTATGGTTATAGGCGTCGTGTCCGTGTGGATACTGTAATCTCTGTGGATAAGAGCGTTCAGGATAAGCTCTCTTATAGCAATTACAGGATATTCCGTCTTGTCCGTTCGCTTGCCCGTGTTCGGGTCTATGATAGTCGCAGTTTTCATATTTTTGCGCACGAACACCAAAGCATCATTCAGCATCTGCACAAGTGTTCCGTCTATTCGCTGATTGTCTATAAAACGTTCGCCGACGCTTGCCGTACTGCTTATCTCAGTTCCGGGCACAGACACAGCCGTTATGCAAAGCTGCGGAAAAAACGCCTGTGGGTAGTTTGAGAAAAGCATTATCCCTGCCAAAGTCGGTTTGCCCTCATCAGTAAAACCTTGCAGACGGCATATTTCCTCATTTGAGAGCTCGGCAAGATTGGGCTTTTTGCTTTTCAGCAGGTCAAAATAGAGCTTGAATGTGTTGGTCTGAATGTCCTTTTCAAAGGCTCTTTCGCAAGTTCTCAGCTCGTCGTGAATGCTTTTTTTGAAAGCCTCATAGCTGTAAACCTCATATTCCGTCATAAGTCTGTCAGCGTCGCCCGACCTGACATATGAGCCTTTCAGCCTGCCTACACCGCTGTAAAAGCAGGGTTTGTCAGCATTATCTATCTCTTGTATCTCGGCAGATACGACAGTTTTGCCGTCGATAGATGCAACGGAAAACAGCGGTCTTATCACAGGCGTCATTTCCTGACACTGCGCCTCGACCTTTTTCATAAGGTCAGCGGCATCATAAACTCCGCAGACCTCGTACCCGTCATTTTCATCTACGCCGAAAATAATAACGCCTCCGCCCGACTGATTTGAAAAAGAGGATAGCGAATCACGCACCTTAGGGCAGCCCTTATTTGCCGCTTTTATCTCTATCTTGTTGCTCTCGCTGCAAACAAGCTGTATTTGTTTCACCATATCTACAAGTTCATTATCCAGCATTTTATCGCCTCCATAATATAATTATACTGATTTTATTAGAATTTGTCAAGATTAAATTCTTATAAAATTGTAATTTGTCTTATAAAAGTCTAATAAAAGCCGTATAAAATGAGGCAATGGCTTATAAATTGATACGGGAGTACAAAAATCTTTATAAATGGCTGTTAAACGTAGGTTAATGTAGATTTGTATATTGTATCAATTCCACAAAAACAATTATCACATTTGCATACAAGAAATTTAGCAAGTTCCTCAGGCGAGGCTTGACACAATGGTCCTATAGTCACCGATTTTATGGCCTTAAATAGTTCTGAGCCTAATTCAAGTTTCCTGTAAGGGATTAATCGATTTTTATTTGTTCTATAATCAACAGGAGAGATTTTTATATTATTTTCTAAATAATATATATTTCCCATATATTGTTTCAAGCCCGTTGCTCCAATATGTATATCATCAAATACATATTGCTTTATAGCATCATCACTTAATGAATCATATAAACCAATTCGAAATTCATTTTCCGCTAAAAAAGCAGGATTTTTTACTTTAGCTCTTTTAAGCCCTATTTGACTTTTTACTTCACGAGTAAATTCAACTGAGTCTGTTATCAAACTATGCTCATTTTTTATTGAAATCAATTTTTCTGAAATAAAAGAGTGTAATTCTTCCTTTGCCTTATAAGTTACATTTTCAGCGAAAAATCCCTCTTTTACCAACCCTTCAAAAAATGATTTATCAAATCCTATACATATACCTTTACCATCATCACCATAAGCACGCCACGGGTTTAAATCATCTCGTATATTTGAAAAACAACAAATAAAGCACACATTAGCATATAATTCAGAAAGCCTCGCCATATATTTTTTCATATAATCATCGCTTTCAATATTTGCTTTTTCTTCATCTGATAAACCGTCATATAAGTTTTTCATTTCTGTCTCAAAAACATCTAAAAAATATTTTTCTTCTGAACTATCATTCATATAATGATAGTCTGACATAAATAAAACTTTGTTCTCCACAATAAGACGAAATGTTTCAAGGCTGCAATAATGATAAACTTGGTTTTCAAAAGGTGTTTTTTCTGTGATTTTTATACACATAGCATTTCACCACTTCCTACATTTATAGTTAAATCAAATTCTCTTCACATTCAGCGATCCACCTATCCAGTAACTTCACTTAATTCTCAGAACATAGAAGATTTATAACTTAGTCCAACTTCAATGCAATCTTTGAAATATTTGTTATCCTTATTATAGCATTTTTCTGTGTGTATGGCAATGGTGCAGTGAAGAAATCACAAAATATATTTCTGATAATTTGCCTTATGCCTACTGTGAGCAGATTGGCAAGGAAATTCGGGATATTTCAGACGAGATTCCCTTTGAGATTCCTGAGAGTTGGGAGTGGTGCAGACTTTCGGATTTAGCCATCAAAGAGATTAAGCGAGGAAAATCGCCTGTTTATGCAGATAGTGGCTCTGTCCTTGTATTCGCTCAGAAATGTAATGTAAAAACAGGCAGAATCAATATCACGCTTGCAAAGTATCTTTCAGATAGTGTTATCAGCAAATATCCGCAAGAGGAATATATGCAGGACAGAGATATTATCGTCAATTCTACTGGTACAGGTACACTTGGTAGAATTGGTCTATATTCTGATAGGGACAATCCAAACAATTTACCCTTAGTTCCTGATTCTCACGTCACCATAGTAAGGGTATGCAAAAGTATATCGCAGTATATTTATTATATCCTTAAATGGTACCAGCCGTATCTTGAAGAAAGCGGCGAAGGCTCAACAAAGCAAAAGGAACTGAAAGCTGATAGGATCAAAGAGTTATTTATTCCTATCCCACCGCTTGCCGAACAACACCGCATAGTAGCCAAGATAGAAGAACTCCTCCCATACATCGAAAGATACGGCAAGGCAGAAGAACACCTCACAACCCTCAACACCACCTTCCCCGAAGCCCTGAAAAAGTCTATCCTGCAAGAAGCGGTGCAGGGCAAGCTCGTTCCGCAGAACCCCGATGATGAGCCTGCAAGTGTGCTGTTAGAGCGTATCAGAGCTGAAAAACAGGAACTTATAAAACAGGGAAAAATCAAGAAAAACAAGAATGAATCCGTCATCATTACAAGGGATAAAATTCCTTATGAGATCATCGACGGAAAAGAGCGGTGTATCGCCGATGAAGTGCCGTTTGAGATTCCGGATAGTTGGTGCTGGTGTAGGCTAGGATCAATAATTCAGATTGAATCAGGAAAAGGCTTAACTTCAAAACAAATGATTGAGGGAAGTATACCTGTCTATGGCGGTAACGGAATTACAGGTTATCACAATGCAAGTCTCGTTCATAAAGAAACTGTAGTAATAGGTAGAGTGGGTTATTATTGTGGAAGTGTACATATTACTGAAAAAGAAGCGTGGGTAACTGATAATGCTTTTATTACAACTTATCCCGAAAACTCAATTTATCGAGAATATTTAGTATATACACTAAGATACATGAATCTTGGGCAAAATAATAATGCTACAGCTCAACCTGTAGTTTCAGGCAAAAAGATATATCCTATGCTTTTTCCATTACCCCCTCTTGCCGAACAGCACCGCATAGTCGCAAAAATCGAAGAGATCATGCCCATGATTGAAAGGTTAACTCAGAGGTGAGCGTATGAAGCAGGGCGAACAGGAAGCAAAAATGATCCTTGAGCGCAAAGGAGTGGCTTTTGATGACAATTATCACGATGACAACTCCCGTCCGTCTATGCCTGATTTCAAGTATCTGGACGAAGAGCGTTTTCTTGAAGTAACCCACACACTACATAACAATGCAATCATAACGCATATCAATCGGTTTCATCGAAAAAGCACCGCAGAACAGCTTGAAATCATGGAGAAAGCACGAAATGTTTATGATAGAATCCATGAATACCGTTATCCCAATACAGAGGAAGGAATGGCGCAATACAGATGCGATTTGAAGCTCGTGAAATCGCATATGGGATATGATCCTACAAAATGGGACTTTGGAGAAAAGCTTTCTGAGTTTGATTGCGATTCTCCAATCATCGAATGTTCAACTGAAAACATTCTGCGTGAAGTGCGAGAGAAGGGCGAAAAGCATAAAAGCGGCAATACCGACCTGTTCATCTTCGTCCTGGAAGATGAATTTCGTGTGATGATGGATTTGCTTCACAGCGGACCACAAAACGGCTGTTACGGTGCTTTTTTCAAAGCGATTCTGCGTTCGCCCTTTCCTGCTGTGTATGTCTGTGCATGGAACTGGGAGACTCAGACATACGAGATTGATGATCCGCTCATCATGAAGTTTGAGAAAACTGAGAATGGCGGTATGGTTGCAGGGCGAATATAATACCTATTTTTTTAAATCGTATATTCAGTTATAATTATATCGGAAGGAGGTCTTTCGATATGATTGACACATTTAAGGCATATTTGGACAAGACAAATCTGTCCGAAAACTCGAAGTTTGCCTATCTGTTCGCTCTGAGACAGTTCATCGAGCAGTACGGCAGCGTGACCAAGAAGAACCTCACGGCATACAAGGTGTGGCTTGTGGATCACTTCAAACCGCAGACGGTAAATCTCCGACTGCGTGGAATGAACTGCTACCTTGAAAGCGTGGGCAAGGAGAAGTGGAAGCTGTCCTTTGTAAAGGTTCAGCAGAAGCCGTTCCTCGAAAATGTTATCAGTGAAGCGGATTACTTGTACTTCAAGAAGCGTCTGAAAGAGGACGGCGAATTGTTCTGGTACTTTGTGGTCCGCTTTCTTGCTGCCACGGGCGCGAGAGTGAGTGAGTTGATCCAGATCAAGGTGGAACACGTCAGACTCGGCTATCTCGACTTGTACTCTAAGGGCGGTAAGCTCCGCCGCATCTACATTCCGAAGTCCTTGCAGGAAGAAGCCCTTGCGTGGCTTGCAGAAAAGAAGCAGGACAGCGGTTTTATCTTCCTCAATCAGCGTGGACAGCGTATCACCACAAGGGGCATTTCGGGCGAATTGAAGAAGTTTGCCGAGAAGTACGGCATTGACACAAAGGTGGTATATCCGCACTCGTTCCGTCATCGCTTTGCCAAGAGCTTTCTTGATCGCTGCAATGATATAGCGTTTCTCGCAGACCTTATGGGACATGAGAGCATTGAAACAACTCGCATTTATCTCCGCAAGACCGCCACGGAACAGCGTGAGATCGTAGACAGTATAATTGACTGGTGATCCATAAACACAACGGGCATACCCTCAGAAACGAGAGTATGCCCGTTTTTTATAGCTTGTCGCAGTATTGCATAAGTTCTTCTATCTTTGCGACTATTTTCTTTTGCTCAGCTAAAGGTGGGAGTGGTATTAGTAACTTGTCTATTGCATTTGATGAAAGTCCTTGTATGCCTATACCCTTACCGCCAATCAATCCAGCTCTTTTATACAGATAAAACACATAATAGAAGAAGTAAACCTCGACGGGAGCATAAGAGCGTAATCTGTGTATGTGATTCTGAATACGCATAGGATAGTCATAATTCCAGATTGCCGCTCTGCCTATATCTCCGCCTTCACAAACAAGCAAGTCACCCTTAGTGACAGTGCATTTTTCTACCTCGCTGTCTGTAAATAGCATTTCCCTGAGCTTATCCAATTCAAACCTGTCCCAATATAGATTAGAGGTTGTAATATACTGCATCATTGTTCCTTGATGATTTGAGGAATTAAGAGTCTTGCCTGTGTTATGCTGAAATATCGTTCCCAGCCTACACCAGCACCAACTATCCGGAATCTCAAACGGCACTTCATCGGCGATACACCGCTCTTTTCCGTCGATGATCTCATAAGGAATTTTATCCCTTGTAATGATGACGGATTCATTCTTGTTTTTCTTGATTTTTCCCTGTTTTATAAGTTCCTGTTTTTCAGCTCTGATACGCTCTAACAGTACACTTGCAGGCTCATCGCTGGGATCTTGCGGAACGAGCTTGCCCTGCACTGCCATTTGGAGTATGGAGTTTTTTAGCTGCTGTGCTGTCATGTCAAGTCCTCCATATCGCTGATACCGAGAATACCCGTGATCTGCTCCAAAATACGGTCAATATCCGCATTCAGGCTTGCACGCTTCTCCTGATACTGCTGGATCAGCTCTCTCGGAGGGAGTATTTCTTCTTCCTCATGAGGGAAACCGCAGAGGTCAATATTATAGCTTCTCTCCGCAAGCTCCTCAACTGTGTACTTCTTCGCCTTGTCAAAGCCGTCAATGGTGATCTCCTGTCGGTCGCTCCACCACTCAACAGCAGGAGCAAAGTGTTCGAGCTTCATAGGCTTGGTCTTGGAGAAGTTCTTGTATCCGTCGGGCATATCCAGACGATAGAACCATGTTTCCTTCGTCGAGCCTGTCCTGTCAAAGAACAGGATATTTGTAGTAATAGAGGTGTACGGAGCAAAAACGCTGTGCGGCATACGAATGACAGTGTGCAGATTGAACTCGCTCATCAGCTTTTTCTTGATAGCGACCTTTGCGTTATCCGTACCAAACAGGAAACCGTCAGGGAGAATGACCGCAGCTCTGCCGTTCTGCTTCAGGCGGTACATAATGACCGACATGAACAGGTCAGCAGTCTCACTGCTTGCGAGATCAGACGGAAAATGATTCTTGACTTCCGTTTTCTCGCTGCCGCCGTATGGTGGATTCATCAGAACCACATCAAACTGATCGTCCTCCGTATAGTCAAGAACATCCTTTAACAGCGAATTATCATGATATACTCTCGGTGTGTCAATATCATGGAGCAGAAGGTTTGTGACACAAAGCATATACGGGAACTGCTTCTTTTCAATACCGTAAACCGAGGTATCAAACGCCGCTCTGTCCTCAACAGTCTTTTTCTGTGATTCAAGGGCTTTGAGCCAACTGATGATAAATCCGCCCGTACCGCAGGCAAAATCAGCCATCTTTTCACCGATTACAGGCTTTATCATCTGTGCCATGAAGTCAGTCACAGCACGGGGCGTGTAAAACTCACCGGCAGAGCCTGCACTTTGCAACTCTTTCAGGATAGACTCATAAATATCGCCAAATGCGTGGCTTTCCTCATAATTGGTGAGGTCAAGCTCATCAATGACATTGACCACCTGTCGGAGCAAAACACCGTCCTTCATGTAGTTGTTGGTGTCCTCAAATGTTGTCTTGACGATAGCCTTATTGATAGGTGTAGTCTTGGAAACTTGTATGCCTTTCAGCGTGGGAAACAGCGTATTATTGACGAAATCAAGCAGATCATCACCTGTCAAAGCTGTACCCTTGCCGTCATCTACCGCCCAATTACGCCAACGGCAATCTTCGGGGATAATAGACTCATAGGCATCATCATCAAATTCCCAATCTTCTTCCTTTGTGTCGTAAACCTTGAGAAACAGCAGCCAAGCGATCTGCTCGATACGCTGTGCATCACCGTTGATACCTGCATCGTTTCTCATAATATCCCGTAATCTCTTTACGAAATTACCTAAACTGCTCATGTTTTATACCACCTTGTATATTTCTTCTTCAAGCTCACGGATCGCCTGCAAATAGCCGTCCTTACCACCAAACAGCTTGACAAGTGCGACAGGCTTGCCCATTCTAATAAACGGATCAAGCTTCAATACCTGCGTATCCTCTATCTGATAGATACCCTCGTTGGAGTACATTTCAAGCAGAGCTTCTATGACCTCTCTTGCCATTCCGCTGTACTTGCTGATGAAGTCACGCTTCTTCACATCATTCGCACGCTCTCTCCGTGTCAGCGGTTTCTTGTCGAACGCAACATGAATGATAAAATCAAAATCGTCAATATCACCCATACCCTGCGATTCTTTCAGCGCTTGCAGGTCAATGCCGTGTTCCTTGAAAAGCTCAGATATGGTCTTTTTCTTTTCCTCGCCGTTCCAACTTCTGATAAAATGCTCTAAGTCGGCGTATTCTCCGAGGATATTTGTTCTTGTATAGTCTATGATGTTCTCATGTCGGAGGAGCTTGCCGTCGGCATCGTACACCGATACCACCTTGTTGATGATACGGACAGTACAGCCGTTCACATCAACATAGGGCTTTTCCTGCGGCTCAGGAGGAGGTGCAGGCGGATCGACAATAATATCCGGTCCCTCTTTTGGTTTCGGAGGGTGATAGTTCGGATCAATTTCAATCGGACCGTCCCACTTTTTATCGTAGAACAGCCTTGTCACACCTCTGAAATCCATAACTACAAAGTGCGTCTTGCCCTCTTTTTCACGCAGTCTGGTACCTCTGCCGATGATCTGCTTGAACTCAGTCATAGAGCCGATATTTTCATCAAGCACGATCAGCTTGGTCATTTTGCAATCCGCACCCGTAGACAGGAGCTTGGAAGTCGTGGCGATAACAGGATAAGGAGAGCCGACAGAAATGAAGTAATCGAGTTTGCTCTTGCCGTACTCGTCCGAGCCTGTGATACGCACCACATAATCAGGATTCTGAGCAACCATATCCTTATTGAAGTTGACAAGAGCCACTCTCATACGCTCCGCAGCGTCCTCTGTCGCACAGAATACTATCGTTTTCTGCATACGGTCTGTGCTGATAAGGTAGTTCGTAATTTCAAGGGCAACCTGGTTGATTCTGTCCTGAATGATGATATTGTAGTCATAGTCGGTATTGTTGTATATCCTGTCCTCAATTTCGTTGCCGTAATAATCTCGCTGTCCTTTCAGCGGTCTCCAGCCGTCACTAATGTCTGTTGTGATGCTGATGACCTTAAACGGGGCGAGAAATCCGTCCTCAATGCCGTTTTTGAGGGAGTATGTGTAGATCGGTTCGCCAAAATACGAAATGTTAGAAGTATATGTTGTCTCCTTCGGAGTAGCGGTCATACCGATCTGTGTAGCCGAGGAGAAGTAATCCAGTATCCTGCGCCACTTGCTATCCTCTTTGGCGCTGCCTCTGTGACACTCATCTACGATAATAAGGTCAAAGAAATCCTTGTCAAACAGCTCGGAGAAATGCTCCTTATCATCATCACCGATCAACTGCTGATACAGCGAGAAATAGACCTGATGTGAGGTGATAGTGGTTTTGTTATCCTTAGCAACATTGATCTTGTGGATGACCTTTTCAAGCGGAGAGAAATCCTGCTGTATAGACTGATCCACAAGAATATTCCTGTCGGCAAGATACAGTATCTTACGCTTCATACCGCTTTTAAGCAGACGGTACACGATCTGGAACGCAGTATAGGTCTTGCCCGTGCCTGTTGCCATGACGAGCAGGAGTCTCATTACACCACGAGCAATAGCATCAACAGTACGGTTTACTGCCACTCGCTGATAATATCTTGGCTCGTAGGTATTCTGGCTTGAATAGTAAGGCTGGCTGATGACTGCAAGCTCATTCTCTGACAGCCCTTGCCCGCCGTTCGCATTTGCCTTGTATCGTTCCATAAGCTCATTAGGTGTAGGGAAATCATCAAGTGCAATTTCACACTCCATACCTGTCAGCATATCGTGTTCATAGAAAGCATCACCATTGGAGCTGTAAACGAAAGGTACATCCATCATCTGAGCATAAGCTATAGCCTGTTGTAAGCCGAATGATACGCTATGGTTATTGTCCTTAGCCTCAACTATCGCTATGGGGAAACTGCTGCTCCAATACAGAACATAATCGGCAAACTTGGCGCTTTTCTTATCACGATGGACAAAGTTACCGTTCAGACAGATCTTACCGTCGGTGATCCTTGTTTCCATTGTAATTCTGTTTTTATCCCACTTATCAAGAATAGCAGGAGTAATGAATTGAAGCTTTATATCCTCTTCTGACATTTCTTTTTTTGCAAGTATGGTCATTGTCACACCTCCACTTCAGATAAGATAAAATTATAAGAAGTTATATATTCACATCACATTATACCACATTTCCCACAAATAGTCAATCATTTAGCTGCGTTTTTTATTGCTTTGTAATAAAAAATGAAGTAAAGTCACTAAATTTAAGGTAAAAAAAGCAGCCTTCCGACTCCTTAAAAAGCCGAAAAGCTGCCATAACAAAATTCAAAAAATATCAGCTCAGCGAACTAATATAATACCCTAGTGTACTCTTAGGATTAAGCTCCGAAAGATCAACAGCTACGCCTACCGCCATGCCTAGCCGCTCGCGGTCTGCCTGCGATACGTCGAACTCTATGCCCCACGCGTTGCCGTCTATGTTTATCCACGCCGTCGGGCCGAACGTTCCGCCGTCAAGCGTTGCGCCCTCCAGGCTCGGGCAAATGGCTTTCAGCTCGTTGTACGTCATTCCAACCTGCACGCCCTCGGTGATGTATCCGCCCGGCGTGACGTGTATCGCGTACGGAAAATCAAGCGTGCCGATGTTCTGTATGTCCGTGGTATAAAAGCCGATCTTCGTGTTCGGGTACACGTCGTCGTTCTCCACGGCGATGATGTTTTCCTGCCCCACTGATATAAAATCCATGCTGAAATCGTCACCCAGCTCGGCAAAAATATCGTCCGCCGTTTCGTAGATAAGGTCGTTCGCATACACCGTGTCGTCGTAAATGTCATACGGCGCAAGCGTGGTCACGGGCTTAGTTGTAGTCGCCTCGGCGGTCGTAGTGGTGGTAGTTTCCGTCGGCTGAGCGGCGCTGTCAGATTTTTCGTCTGCCGAACTACCGCCAACTTCGATAAGAAAAGTCGTCGAATGTTCGTCACCGTCTGAATCATAATGGCTCTCAGTGATCCTGAAATCGCCCGCATTGTCCACACCAATGCAAGCCTGAGCCTTGCAGGTGCTTCCGATAGGCGCTTCATTTGGGTTTCTCGTAACGTCGCCCGGGTAACTGTAACCCATAACGCCATTGCTGTCTATTATGGTGTCCTCCATGTCGAAGAAAATGCCCTTTGCTATGCCGTCCTCGTCCTCGTAACCGATGTTTGTATATTCGTAGTCCACGATATAGACCGCCGCAGGTTTTTCGTCCGCATACTCATTGCGCTCAGCCGTTTCCGTGACGCCTGTAACGGTAAGCGACCACTGCCCGTCAACTGTCCAAGTTTCGCCAATGGTGTAGTAGTCTTTCTTCTTGCTTTTTTTGTCGCTGCCTGAATCGCTGTCAGAACAAGCGGTGAGCAGCAACAGCGCACCCGTGAGGACTATTGCTGTTAGCTTTTTTATGGTCATTTGGTTGCACCCCCTATATCTTGATCTCGATAGCAAGCAGCTTTTCCTCAGTTTTCTCGATCTCTTCAAAAACTACGCCTTTCGTTCTTACAATGTACCTGTCCACCGTTTCATGAAGGTCGTTTTTGATAGCTTTTGCCGTCTTTACGTTTATCTTTATCTCTGCAAAAAGCTTTTTCATAAGCTCTTTGGTAACGTCCTGATTCATGAATTTCAGTATTTTTCCCGTCGATTCGGCGATCCTTTCCACCTGCTGACTTACTTCTTCTTTGAAAGCCTTTGTTGCGTCAAAAAACATTATTGGGTCGTTCAGCAGCTTTAACGCGTCCATACCAAAAACGATCGTGTAATACTCTTTTGACAACTGCTGATAATAATTATACGCATCGTTAAACTCGCTATTTAGTTTTCTTACAGAATTATAAACGAACACGGTGAATTCTTTGTTTATTTCCTCTTCAAACTTATCGAGCTTATGATGCTTTCGCAGAACAAAGCTTGTACTTGCCACCATATCATGAAACTTATCGTGCTCGCTGCGAAACATTTCGTTGGCGTGCTCTTTTATTTTATACGGCACTTTTACCTTGTAATTGTTCCACAAGTTGCGGATAATGCAGTTTACTACCTTTTCGCGTCCAAACTTTTTTACCTCGCCAGAAATAAGTTTTTTCTCATAGTTGTTTACAAATATCACCGAGTCAGCCGAAACGCCGCCGTCTTCAACTATGCGCTTTTTCATACGCTCCGCTCTGTCGTCGTTCTCAGACTTGCAGTGAGTTATCACAACGTTTACGTTGTTTTTCTCAGCTATAAGGTCGTTTATTATGCTTATCTCAAAATCTTCCACTCTGTCAGAGTCGGCGCTAAGGCAGTAGATTATGGTGCTGAACCATTCGTTGATAGAGTGCTTGTCGTACTCCGCTACTTTGTCGATTATCTGCTTGTGCCATTCGTCCGCTTTATCGGGTTCAAGACCCCAGCTGTCGCATATCGAAAAAGATATTCGGTCGTTATCTTTCAGCTCGAAAGAATATTCGTGCAGGCCCTCCGCCGTTACGGGCTTTCCCGCACCCGTCTCCGCGACCTCTTCGCCAAATATGTAATTCAGCAGACTGCTTTTGCCAACGCCCGATTTGCCGGCTATCAGTATATTAGTTTTTATCTTGTCGCCTTCCATTATTTCCTTGCTCCTTTTTTCGTATCCTTGAACATATCAACTACAGCTTTTACTATTCTCTCTACAATTCTCTGATCCTTGCCCTTGCTGATCTCTTTCATTACCTTTTTCAGATTTTCAACAGTAAAGTAGTCGGAAATTTTGGTGATCATAAGGTCTTTCGAGCCGCCGTTCTCTATGCAGGCTTTAGTGTATTCCTCGCAGATCTTCGTTATCGCAACGCCGAGGGTAGCCGTAACAGTAGTTGCCACTGAAACATTTACCGTGGCTTTCGCCGCGCCGCCGACAAATGGGATCA
Source organism: Ruminococcus bicirculans (ex Wegman et al. 2014) (assembly GCF_000723465.1). GTDB lineage: Bacteria > Bacillota > Clostridia > Oscillospirales > Ruminococcaceae > Hominimerdicola > Hominimerdicola aceti. The sequence goes on along the minus strand of NZ_HF545616.1, from coordinate 1,694,020 downwards.
CCGAAAGCAGCTGAGAAGCCAGCGTTTTTCCTATATAAGAAACGAAGCCCGCTCCGGCTAAATTTTTCACAGCGCCCTTCATATCATTATCTATTCCGTAGCAGCTTAAAATATCCATCGCCATTTTTACCTGTATGCCCATAAGCGGTACCGAATCGGAAAGTGGCACGGGTACAAATGATGTAGCCGTAACAATACCTGCGGCTAAAGCCGCGTATTTCGGTATCTTGTGCTTTATCATCATTTCTGCCATTTGACCCTGCGCTTTTTTGAGCGACGGGATAAAGCTTTCTCTGAGGTAATCGTCAAGATTATGATGTGCCCAGCTGTTTATCTCAGATTTCTGCACATACTCGTCGCCAAGATCGCTGTTAGTAGAATAGGTAAACACCTCAACGCCGTTTATCCTATTGCGTTTTCCGGCATCGCCGACAGCGTCCTTTATCTGAGCGACTTCGTTCTCGTCAAGATTATCCACCTTTGTAATAATAACGCACACGGGGATATTTCTCGCCTGTATGTCTTTTATCAGCCTTTCATCGAGATCCATGAAGCGGTTATTTATGCAGTACCAAACCTCGTGGATGTGCATACCCAAATCCGCAGAATATGTATTTTTGCGTTCGTCGATAAGATCTATTATATTTTTGTAAAAAGCGCTGTTTTCCGGCGTAGACGAGCTTTCTACCTCGTAGCCTTCAGTGTCGAACAGGGTAATGCTCTTTGAATGATACTCGTGTATGCCCCTTGTCTGCGGCTTTCCGCTGCTTCCGACAGGAGCGGCACTATCCTTATCAAACTCGAAGAAGTCGTTTATAAGGCTGCTTTTGCCAACGCCGGTAGCTCCGCACACTATGATATTGATATTTTTTGAAGCATTTTCCTTTACTTCTTCATAGCACTTATCATAGTCAAAGTTTTTTACGTCAAATTTCTTGTTGATGTTTTCGTTCATGTCAAAAAACTCCTTTTCCTTATTGATTTGTCAATTATCAACTATAACTGACATAATAATACGTTTTTGTATGTTAATTATAACACATTCTTTTTCACTTTTGTTAAGCTGGCTGCTTAGTATAACGTTTTCGTAAGATATTTTTTTATTTTAACAAAAAACATGACACAATCCGCTTCTTATACAAATATCGCATTATTTCAAATACTTTACATCATTATATCATATTATTTCGCATATTTCAACCCCTTTATAGGAAAAATTCCGACATAATACATAATAATATAGGATAAAATATTATACATGGGGGTGCAAATAATGTACGAAAACAAATTCATGTATAACAATAATTTTGCTTTGAGGCTCTCAAAACTTCGCACACAGAAAGGTGTTTCCGCAAGGGATATGAGCTTATCTATTGGACAGAACGCAGGGTATATAAACAATATCGAAACAGGAAAAGCCCTGCCCTCTATGACCTCTTTCTTTTATATCTGCGAGTATCTGGGCATTACGCCGCAGGAGTTTTTCGATGCCGACGCCGAGCAGCCGAAAGAGCTAAGTAAGCTTATCTCTGACCTGAAAAAGCTCAACAAAAGGCAGCTGGAGAACATTGCTGATATTGTTAACGATCTGGCTAATGGGAATAGGCGGTGAGAGGGGAAAAGGTAAATTTGTACGTCTGCCACATAGACAAGACCGACACTTTGAAGCATGATTATAAGGTAAATAGGTACAGGAGAGGTGAGTTCAGGGCAAAAAAATCACAGCCTCCTCTAAAGCTGTGATTCCTTTTCAACTCAATACTCCTCCGCCAACAGCAGCGTAATATGATCCACATCGTCGATCATATACGCCCTGCCGTTTACCTCCACGTCGGTCGGTATGAAATATTCAAGCTTAGCCTCAGGGCATTCCTGCATATGATAAATGTGCAGGAATTTTTTCTGCCCTTTGACCCTTGTCACTATCTCGAAAACTTGCAGATAATCAAGCTGTCCGCTGACCTTTTCTCGCATTTGCTCTACGGCTGAAAATAACGCCACTTGCAATTCAATAGGGAAGTTTTCTGCCACGCCGCTTGTGATGTATCTGCTTCCGCTGAATGTGTATGCCATAAAATACCTCCTAATAATATTCCCCCACCAACACCCTAGCCTCCTCGATACACTCCCTGATCATACTCCTGTCGCAAAGCATACCCTCTATCTCTTCATCCGTGTAACCCATATCGTAAAGCAGCATAAGATCCTCCTGCGATACACCGAACATTCCGCATATATCAAAAAGTTCGTTCTCATCGTAAGCGGGCTTTCTGTATCCGTAATAGTTCCAACCATAGCAAAATTCGTTCGGTACAAAGCTGCTTTTCTCAAAACGCCCACGCTTGTCAATGCTTATGATCTCTCCCTCCGTGACCTTTATCACTTCAAAAGGCAGCTTTTCAAGGAAACTGCCTTTCAGCACATTTTTCATAATGTCTTCGGTGGACGTGTAAACATACAGCCCCAATTGCTTGTAATGGATAAGGCATAGCGGATTGTCGCCCTTTGCTATGAAAAGCTTGTTCTTGTCGCTTAGTATCGTGAATACAAAAGAGCCTTCTACCGCCTCTGACATCTTCGCTATGGTCTTGAAGTCAAGTTTGCCGTATTTCTCAATAAGCTGTGCGGCAACGTAGCTGTCAGTTTCTATCTTGCTTTTCGGCAAACGTTCAGATTTTGCAAGCTGACTGTCGTTGTAAAGCACGCCGTTGTGACATAAAGCAAAAGACCCGTCCGCAGTTTTGCCTGTGAACGGGTGGTTATTGTAAATGTACCTAGCGTCGCCTTGGGTAGTCATTCTCGTGTGACCTGTGAGGATAACCGTGTCCTCCGGCACATAAAGCTTTACCTTGTGAGCAGGCTTTGCTCTCTTGAAAACTTTGAGTTCGCCGTGTTTCACATACGCTATTCCCGTTGCGTCCTTGCCCCTTACCTCAGACTCTACGGATAACCTGTTGATAAGTTCTTTCATCTCGCTCCTGCTGAGAGAACGTCTGTAATTCACAAATCCAAATATCGCACACATAGTTAATCCTCCTCGCTGACAGGCTCGTTAACATAGAGCCTTTTCTCTTTCAGATACCTGATAAGCTCTGTATATTCAGGCTTTATGCCCAGCACAAAATCCGCCCAGGATTGCTTGTTCATATCATCATCATTAAGGCATACTGCGTTTTGGCATATGCTGTCAACAAGTTCAAGCGTCGCCATAAAGCTGTTGAATTTTAGAGTGCCCCTGAACAGCCTTATCTCCACAGTATCAGCATTTGTTATGTTCACACAGGCATATCTGCCCTTAGTGCTTTTCTTTGCCTTTTCAAGTATCTCTTTCGGCTTGTCATTGTAGCCGTGTCTTGCCGCCCAGCGGTCAACGCTGTATGCAGTACGCCGTGAGAACTTGAAAAGCTCATTCCAATGGCTCTCGAAAAAGAACATTATTCGGCTTATGACTTCTTCCTGTTCCTCGTAGGAATATCCAAGCTGTTTTCGGCCTATATGAACGTGAAGTCCGCAGGTAGACGTATTATGCGAGCGGTAGCCAAGGGCAACAGCTTTTCTCACGATATCGTCCCACGGAAATTTCTTTCGGTGAAAATCTATTGAGCAAGGGTGGCTGACAAGTTCCATTCCCTCGTCAAGCGAGCCGTCAGACTTTATGTAAAGTACTTCATTCTGAACATTAGCTGTATCATAAATCTTTTCCGCATTATCATCATATCTTCCTGCACCGTCTATCTCCAGTTCAACACCGTAAAAACGCACGTTGTTTTCTTTCGGCAGTTTGTAGAACACGGGCTTAGGCTTGTAGTAATAATCGTTGATGTAGTCGCCGTTATCACAGCAATCGTCATAACATTCACGGCAATAGGCGTTATCGCCGCGCCAGTAGGTATCGTCCGAATGCACGATAGTTTCGCAGTTTGAACAGCGGTAGTAATGATTATCGTAGCAATCTGTACAGAGGATAGTATTCTCATCGCTCACGGTATTCTGTTCGATACAGCGGTCGCCGCAATGGTCGCAGATAACTGTTTCGTTATCGTAGCACTCCTGACAAAGTATCTCGTTTTCGACTTCATAGCATTCCGCCTCGTCCTCTAAAGTGCAGCCGCAAATGCTGCAATGGGTAAGTTCGCTCATTTTAAAACTCCTTTACAAAAATTAAAGGCAGACCCGAAAGCCTGCCTATGGTGTTCACTCGTCCTTATCTGCTATGTAGGTGATGATCTCCTGTGCTATCTCCACCAGCACGCTGCCCACAAGCACGAGTATGACTTTAGCTTTGTTCATCGTAACGCCCTCCTTTCCGCATTTGCGTTACTTCACAAAGATGATGTATATTTGTAAAGGGTAAGTTTCCGAAAAGTGCTTATCAAAACCGCCGAACATTAAGATAAACCGATATTTTTTGAAAGGAATGATAAATTATGTTTGACGATATTCCCGATATACTTACCGCTAAAGAATGTCAGCAGCTTTTAAAGATAGGCAAAAACTCTATGCTCCGTTATCTTAAAACAGGGGAGATAGAGGGGTTCAAGATAGGCAGCAGGTGGAGGATTTACAAGTTTAGTGTTATTGAGTTTTTGAGGAAGAGGTGAAAAAATAGCCGCCCCTGTACTGTGTTTTTCGGTACAGGGGCGGGTGCTTTACTATTGACAAGTTGTCAATATATGCTATACTAGTTATAATGATACATACATTCATATGAAAGGATGTGAAAAGTAGTTATATACTACGGCTATTATGAGTGAAATGATTGAATTTAGCATTTATGGTACGCAAGATAATTTTTGTGATGATTTTCAAGAAATAAACGAACAACTTGCACCATATAACGCAAGATTTGTAATGCCAAGCGGATTGGGTGCTGGAATACCTATTGATTCCATTATTCATATTTTTCTTCCGTTTGTTACTGAAGCGTTCAAAACTTTTGTGCTTAACGGTGGTTATGACATTTTTAAAATGCGGATATCAAAATTATATGCCAAATTTACTAAACACGCAAAAGAAAAGAATATGAATTGTGTTGTTTACATAAGCCGAGCAAAAGGACCAGATTATAATAAGATCAAAATAGAAAATCCGACTGAAGAGGTTTTACTACACACAATCGACCGTTTCTTTGACGATGATGTATAAGCAAACCTTTATGCTGGTTGATATCAATATTGACTTATTTTTGGCTGCTTTTCTCAAACTTAAAAACCTCCTCCACAGGTATCCTCCAAACACGGATACTCGGCTTGAAAGCCTTTATCTTTCCCTGCTTGATAAGCTTAACCAAAGTTGGTCGGCTGAGCCGCAGCATTTTGCAGGCTTCATTAAGAGTAAGGAATAATTTTTCTGTTTCAACATTCTTCTTGCTCACATCTAGGCACCCCCTCGAATTCGTAATAATTATCTGACGCATTAAGATAAAATTTTCTGTTTCTTGTCCTTTTGAGCAGATACTCATACAGCCTAGTATCGGTCGGCGTTGGGTCGTTAAAGCCAAGCGCACTGCTCAATGACTGCAAAAACGGATAATCCTTATTTTTGATAGTGACAGGTGATATGTGTATATCGTCGAACCAGTTCATCACGCCTAACGACGAACTATGACTATCGCAGTATATCAATCGTGCGTCCGTAATATTTGGCAAACTATCTCTGTCAAGTATCGTCGATAGGTCTATCATATACTTTTTGTGCTTAGGCTTGCCGTCAATGCTTCTTTTTATGTACTTTTTCAGCCAGTAGATATTCAAAAACGACTGCGTTCTTTCCTCAACGTCAAATATCCTATAAAATTCTCTTTCGATAAAATAGCTTCTCCGCTCAAACATATGGCGCAATATCTCGATTGTAGTTGTTTCGTCCGCCATTTTTCTTATGTAACTTTTGTAACATCTTAACTCTAGTCTCATAGTATTTTTATAGTATTCAAGCTCCGTGCCGGTAAGGTCTTGATCTATTGCCGCACGGGCTTTATTGTATACAACAAATTCTGCTATACTTGTGTTGCCCTTTTTCATCAGAGCATTGAAGGAATCTTCTTTGCGAAAATCCTTTGTATTCTTTTCAAGCTGTTCGTTGAGTTCAAATTTGTCAGGCACGAACATTCTCCTCATAAGCATTATGTATTCCTTGATGACTGTCTCAGGTACTTTGTGTATGTCTTTAGTTATATCTATCCTAGTCAGTTCAAAATCATTTATATCGAGGTCAGGCATTCTGAACTTGATAAATTCATTGACGTAGTATATCATTTTATCAAGATCGTCCCTCATTTCAACGTGCTTTACCTCGTCTTTGAAATATGGTATCTTTCCGGTAGCTATCCTTAAAACTATCTTATAGTTCTCACCCTTTCTGTGGCGTTCTCCTTTAGAACATTTTCTCGTTCTCATATCTATACCCGACCTATTAGCTTCAAGTGAAGTCGGATAATAAAATTCACCTTTCTTTACGCACTTCTTTGGAACTGTGCCTAGCTTTTCTGTAATATATTCAAATGTAGTGTGATAAGTCAACTCGATAGTATCAATAAAATAATTGTTTTTCATTTGATCCAACTCCTTGTTTTTCGGCAAAAAATTTTATTTTATAGGAATGTTATATCAAAATAAAAAATAATTTAAAATAATGCTTGTGAATACAACATAAAGATAAAAAAATTATTTATAATATAAACAGTTTATTATACCCGTTTAGCTTGATATAATATCATACTTTTATTACTGATATATAAGAGTAAAAATAGATATTAAGAATATTAGGGGTATAGGGGAATACCTACAGCTTTAAGCTGTTCATTTTTTTCAAGAATACTTATCCTTATATATATATCGCTAAGTTACGCACAACTATCAATGCGAATATATTTGCGTTTCACTTTGCCAGTCGTAAAGCAATAAAGATGCTTCTAAATGGAATTTATTAGAGCGTACATATTATAAAAAGAATAAAACCGCAAGTACAAGCCGTTTTTTGAATCAACAGCGTAAAACTTGCGGTTTTTTGTTTAGAAATAAAATTCAATGTAATTATAAGGAAAAGAGTGTGCTTGATTTAGCACTCGGCTCATCTCAGCCGTATAGTATGAACGAGGTTTATATTTTAACAACAGATAAAAGATCAGAGAGCTGTTCATCGCTAAACACAGGATAGTGACCATATAGTGTGGTGTAAACTCTATCAAGAACTTCTTTGCGGCTAGTGATTTTTTGTTTCACACTATTATTGTATGCAGAATATGACTTATCGGAAGAATTATTTGTATCTTTTTGCTTTATCAACTTTATAAACTTTTCTAACCGCTTACAAAGCGTGATAACATCCTCCTTGATACGACCAGCGTTATTGTTATTTAAAACAAGCAGCTCACATCTTTTTAACGCCATAACAAAAAGCTCATAATTCTCCGCATAGTTGTTGTCATCTTTATTATCATCATTTTTCTTATCACAAGTACCAATATGACACGCTCTCAAAAGATCACGAAGTATGCGGTTCTTCTTCAAACGCTCCAAACTCTCTTTTTCTTCTTCCGAAAGACTGTCCATATCATAAACGAACAGCTTATGCTCTTGCTCCGCATTGTCCTGCGAAACGGCTTTTTCTTCTTTAAGTACCTTGCGTTCAGACGGAATGACCCTTATTTCACGTCCTAGCGGTTCCCATACGTTGCGTCTTAGTTCAGTACCTATTTGGCTTTTACCATATGTTTCAGTTGAAGTGCCGTACCAATCAACAAGTGTGTCACGGCCAATGCAGTTACTGTCCGAACGCTCACTGATAAGAAAATGCCATACTCCCAGCAGGAAACAGTCGGCGGTAAAGTTAAACTGTTTATCGACCATTTCACTTTTAGTCGCACTTTTGCCGTTTCCGAAAATGTAAAACGCTGTATCGTCGGCGATGTCCTTATCATCTCTTATCGCTCTGAGCAGTTCGTCTACCATTTGCCTGCACTTATTTTCATCAATGCAATATAGAACAAATTCAGTCATAAACGCAAGCGCTGACGGCTTATCGGACTGTACATCTTTTATAAATACCGCTTTTATCTCATCTTTTTCCGGCATAAGAAATTTAAAATTGAAGAGTTCTTTTTTGCAATTTATCAGATTGCTGTTCAGGCTCTTCAATGTATCCGCTCGTTCATTATCATCAGCATACCAATTCAAAGTAAGCGCAGAGATAAAATACTTGAAGATAGTTGTCGAAATTACAGTATTATTTGCTCCCAAAAATCTTTTTTCTGCTATAGCTTTATCTTTTCTGGTATACCTTGACAAGAGTTTCAAAAAGATACCTAGAGAAAGATACGAACTTTTCTGAGTTTCTTCCATTTGAATGTTTCCTCCTTTTCAACATAAATCAGCGCATATGTACAAGTAGCATAAAAATCGCTCTGAAACTTTGTGAGTATTCACTTGCCGTTAACCCGTTAACATCTTTGCGTTAACGGTTCTTGGTGTGATAAACTCTAAACAGACAGATGATCTGATAGAGATAAAGTACAACAAAAATACTATGTGTCAGCAGCTTTGTAGTGCTTCTATTATATCACTTATTTACAGATATTTCAACTACTATTTGCTTAAAAGTAGAGCTTCTTATGAAAACTTTATTATTAACTCCAAAATTGCCGCAGGAGTATATACTGAAAGACGGCTGTTATTACAACTCAAAAGGCAAGATAACGGAATGGTCGATAACGCAATTAGAGTTTTATTCCACTATCAATACCCAGCACAATTGTACTAAGTACGTCAGATTTCACATCAAGCTAGCTGAGCAGGATAAGACGTATAGTTTCGATTGTCCGCTAGCACTTGCGATAGAGGGAAAGACTTTAGACATCTTTTTCGACTATCAAATATACGCACTTTGCAGCGACAACCTGTTTTCAAAATTCATATCATCGGTAGTGAAACTGAGCGTATTTGGTCAAACACCAGCGGAGAATTATGCCATAGACCAAGGCTATCTGAAACTGCCAAACGGAAAAATCGTTTTCGGCTTAGGCGACGAGGTCGTCAACGCTTCCGACGAAGACCCTGTTATCTCTGAAAGCACTATAAAGCTAAAGAAAAGCGATAACAGCGGCGACTTTACTTCATATCTCGACAAGCTTATAAATTCGGTATCGTTCCCGCCGGCGGCATTCATAGCGTCCTTAGTCTCTTATGACAAGCCGATGTTTGAGAACGAGCTGGACGAATATGGTTTTACCATATACATTTACGCCGATTCAGGGCTTGGCAAAACGGAATTTTCAAAGTTGCTCAGTGATATTTTTGAAGATCACGACAACATCATTTCATTGTCCAGCGATAAATATGCAATCAAGAAAGCCGCAAAACTGAAAGATTCATTGATAGTTATCGACGACCTGAATCGCACGGTATCTTCTAGGATAAGAAATTCCAACGAAGCAAAGCTCTGCGACTTTATACAAATGAATCAAAGCAGCGGAAACTGCCATTACAAAGACATCGAGGTGAAACTCGACAACATAGCTATCGTCACAGCAGAATATGTCATCAAAAACAACAGCACCATAAATAGGTGTCTGCTAGTCCAGCTTGAAAACGCCTTTGACAGCGATGAACTTACTCTGTTGAAAAAAGAGCACGGCAAGTACATTGCGTTTCTAAAAGATTTCATCTTGTGGCTGTGCCGGAATTATGAAAAAATATCCGATGAATCAGCATATTACAAAAGCAAGAACGATAATAGCAATATCGGCAATGAAAATAGCGGCAAGCTAAAGCGGATAATGCGTACCTATCAGATACTTTGTATCACGCTGGATATTTTTAAACGCTATCTTAAAGAACAGCACGATCTTACGGACGAGCATATCAAAGACTTATCTAACATATGCAAGACCTCGATAGAAAACTGTATCAATGACACGATAGACCATTGTTTGACAGATGATAATAAGATAGGCAGAGAATTTATCAACGAGATACTTCTCGGCATATACCAAGAGGACATTGTGTCCGCCGATTTTGCTGAATATTCCAAAGAAGCGAAAAAAGCAAGAAAAAACAAATATCTGCAACGATACGTCTTTTATTTTGACGGCTCTTACCTTTGCGTTGAGGCTGACGTTTTGACAAATTGGCTGAAAACCAGATTAGAGCTTGAGGTAGTACCCAGCAAACAAAAAGTATCGGCGCAGTTAAGATATTATGGCCTGCTCAAAGTTATCGGCGGCGAGTACACATCTACTATTTCAGAGGACAAGAGCAGAAAATATTATCAGCTATACTTGCAGAGATTGAAAGAATGTCAGGCTGAGATCGCCAATATATCGGCAGACGAAGTGCATTATGGCTGGGACGATACTTCAAGATCTTCTGATTATGGCAGTTGGGGAGATAACTCGGACGACTGCTTTGAGAATATAGATGACCAAGAAACCTATGAGCTCCATACTAACCGTAGTTTTCTAAAGAATAGAAAGAAAGTCGAACAACGCCCATAAAAAGGAGCAAAGTCTTATTTTACACTAATACATTATTTTCAAGACACCAAGGAGGTAAACTATTATGGATATTGTCAGAGAAAGGGAACTCAACGTCCCTATATTTCAAAAGCAAAACCTCACTATCGAGGAAGCCGCCGTTTACTCAAACATCGGTCAGCACAAGCTGAGAGAACTCACGGCAGACGAACGCTGTCCGTTCGTTTTGTGGGTGGGGAACAAAAGGCTTATCAAGCGCAGGCAGTTTGACGAGTATATGTCGAGAGCTTATTCTATCTGAACTGCGAGAAATGTGAAAAATGCCGACCGTCCGGAAAGCCGATGGTCGGCAGAATTTTGAAAGGAGAGTTTTATTATGGCAAAAAGGCGCAGAGACAGCAAAGGCATTATGCTGAAAAAAGGTGAAAGCGAACGTGCGGGCGGCGGTTATGATTACCGCTGGACGCAGAACGGCGAAAGGCGCGTGATATATGCACCCACGCTGCAGGAACTTCGTGAGAAAAAAGAGGAAATCTCTGCCGATGTTCTCAGAGGCATAAGGCCTAACGCCCGAAACCTCACGGTAAATGACATCTATAAAATGTGGGTGAGAGATAAAATGGGGCTAAAGGACAACACTATGCTGAACTATATGTATATGTACGAAATGTTCGTCAATCCATATATCGGCAAAAGCAAGATCTCAGGACTGCTGTATTCGGACGTTAAGGGCTTTTACAATATGCTTTACAGAGAACGCGGGCTAAAAGTTTCTACTATCGACAACGTAAATACCGTGCTTCATCAAGTGCTTGAACTTGCCGTGCAGAACAGGCTTATCCCCGCGAACCCCTCCGACAATGCGATAAGAGAACTGAAACATATGCACGGCAAGGAGATACAGAAACGTCAGGCGCTTACCGCAAAGGAACAGGAACTTTTTCTTGATTACCTCCGCAGCACGCCGCGTTATCAGCACTGGTATCCTGTATTTCTTACAATGCTTTATACGGGATTGCGTGTTGGCGAGATAACGGGGCTGCGCTGGTGCGATGTTGATCTTGAAAACGGCTTTATCAGCGTCAACCACACGCTTGTTTACTTCAAGCACGATACGAACAAATGTCAGTTCAGCATACACAAGCCTAAGACAGAAGCGGGAAGCCGCAGCGTGCCTATTATGAGCGAAGTCAGGGAAGCGCTCGAACAGGAGAAAGAGTATCAGGATATAGCAGGGCTGAGATGCAAAGTTAAGGTCGACGGCTTTTCTGATTTTATTTTCATAAACCGCTTTGGCAATGTACATAATCAGAACAATCTCAACAGGGCATTGCGCAGGATAATCCGTGACTGCGACAAAAGAGTGCTTTCGGAAGCGCAGAAAAGCGAAAACGTCACCCTATTACCCGATTTCAGTTGTCACACCCTACGCCACACCTTTGCAACACGAATGTGCGAAATGGGCATAAACCTCAAAGTGATTCAAGACGTGCTCGGTCATTCAGATTTCAGCACCACGATGAACGTCTACACCGACGCCACAAGCGACTTCAAAAAGAAAGAATTTCAGACCTTTGAAAAGCTTCTCAAAGGCGGCAGTGCCAAATAATAAAAAAGAGATCACCGATGAACCAAAACATCAGTGATCTCTCATATGTTATCATATTTTTTTATAAGTTTCTGACCGATTGGCGTAAAATTGGCGTAAGCCGTCGGTCAGACCTGCTGAAAACCACGCAAATTCAAGGGTTTATGTAGATTTTTATTTTGAGGCTTGCTTCATTCCCCCAAAGAACAGACAATTATGCTGCTGAACAAAAATGCCCCAAAGTCCCGAATTGAAGCGTAATTGTGACCGATATTATATTTCATTGCCCAAAAGTCACTGTAATAATATGTAACAACATAAACAGATATACAAATAGCCAAACCATATATCGGTAAATTTGTTTCTGCACGAAGAAGCAATCTGCCTACAAATCAATAGAGAAGGTGCTTGTTTATATTTGATCATTACTACTACTTTTTTAGGTTCTGCTGTTATTAACCAAACAGGTATTTGTATGCTATCATGTTCTCAAATGAGCTGCCAAAGCCTAATTCTATCCTTTTTTCGTTTTCTTTAGTCCAAAATTCAGACTTATGTTTAAGAATAATATCCCGATACTCATTTGAATTTATAAAATTACACCACATATAATCAGCAGTATTAATGCTGCTATAGTCAAACGATCCGGGATTAAATAAAAAATCAAGATAAACATATTCAGTACAATACCGTTTGAGATAGGTCATGCTGTCTAAATTAGGTATAATCCCAAGTATATGAAGAATTACTATTGAATTAACAAGCTCTGATTTATTGTCAGGGTACAATATAACACCAGGAGTTTCTTTTCTTGCTTTGAGTTTTTCTTCAAAATACTTTGAAACAACTTCATTATAAGGAATAATCTTTTTTTCAAGATAATCAAATACTTCTTCAGCCCAATTATGCTCAAGATTGTCAATTATCCATTTAGTCCATTTGGTAGGCTCATGTTTTAAAAGAATGTCCTTAAAAACATACGGATAATATGCTTTTTTACGTTCTGAATCACATTTATCAATTATAGCACAACATTTATCATATATTTTTTTATCTGCTTGTGATGAAAGTATATGTATTAGATTGATGTAATCATTTCTCATATCAAGAGGATCAGTCAATAAACACTCATCTATAAGGAGCTCCAACAACTGGTAGTAAGAAGACTCATCAGCATTATAATGTTTATCTGCAAATAGCCATAATGCTTTTAAACAATTTCGCAACATTTTAATACTTATCTTATAATCAGGTGTTACAAGTTTTAAAAATGACAGCAGTATTTGGTGGCGCTCATCTTTTGAAAGTTCAACCAATGATAGTAACTTGCCGAACAGATTGATATACTCTGCATATTCTGTAAGCCAAAAAGAACGTATTGATATACAGAAATTATCAAATATCTCAGTAATATTTAATTCATCAATTAATGACAAGCTAAATACTTTATAATACGATAGCCATGAAATAAAGTCTTTGTACTTTACATGGCGTATTATCAAATTAACATCTGTTAGATTTAATGGATATGGTTTTACCTGCGTTCTTCCTAATGCAGGATTTGAAAATTGATATTCATCTGGATAATATGTGCAAAGGATAGCTTTTATGTAAGGCTCGCACATCTTTGAAACATTATTAAACCAATCAAGCATCAGGTAGTTCTTCTTGTAGAAATAATAATAGTCATATACAATAGCCTGAAGTTTGAATAAATCCCCATAGATTGTTCCACCATATTTTGTCATTGTGGTTTTACGCATATAGTATTCTTCGTGTTTAAGAAGAAGGTTGTTCAGTTTATTAATCTCTTTATAATGTCCCCCTTGTCAAGACACAAATGAAAAAAATTATCGTGACAGCGAAAACTTTGTATAGCCATCCAAAAAACGTAAGCAAAATTTATGCAGCATTGCATACAGACTTGGCTTGGTAAACCTGCACAGGCAACTTGTAGCCAAGCGCCTGATGGGGTCTTTCGTTGTTGTAATCCTTGATGTAACTACCAATCTGCTGGCGCAGCTCTCTGGGATTGCTGTATTCATTGATATAAATCAACTCCGTTTTCAAGCTGCGAAACCAGCGTTCAATTACCACATTATCCACCCATCTAGCTTTTCCGTCCATACTCTGGCGGATATTCTTCGCTTTCAGAAATTCAATATAGTCATTGCTTGTAAACTGGCTGCCCTGATCAGAATTGATAATTTCAGGATTGCCGTATTGTTCCATGGCATTTGTGACTGCTGCTAAAACCGGTGCAGTATCCAGCGTATCAGACAATTCATAGCCCACGATAAAACGGCTGTACCAATCAATAATCGCTGTCAGATACATATGGCTACGCCCCATTTTGATATAGGTGATGTCAATTGACCATACCTGATTTGGTCGGTCAATTTTTAGATTTTTCAGCAGATACGGAAATTTTAAACTGTTCTTTCCGGGCTTTGAAAGATTGGATTTCGGATAAACCGGACAGATATTCATTTCCGCCATATAACGTCTGACAAGCTTTCTGCCGATTGCAATCCCGTCTTCCTGTACAAGCTTTTCTTTGATTTTCCGATGACCAATGTAGCAGAATTTTGTGTGCCAGTAGTCAATACGTGATTTGATGTATTCCTCACGCTCCAAGGCTTTTTCTGCCGGTTCAACAGGCTGATAGTACATCGAAGTGCGGTTGATTTCAAGCAGTTCACACTGTTCCTTAATGTTCAGCCTATCATTCTTCATAACCAGACTTTTCCTTCCAGTCAGGTCCGAGCACTTCTTCAGATTTTTTTTTGAGCCAGTCCACCTGAACTGTCAGGTGACCGATTTTCTGCATAAGCTTTTCTTCCCGCTTTTTTGAGTTCTCAGCTGCTCTTTTTGCTTCCTTTTCTGATTTTGAACCATTAAAGGCACGGGATGCATTCTCAAGAAATTCCTTTTTCCAATTTTTCAGCTGATTGACGTTGATTCCTTCACGACTTGCTATCTCGCTGATCGTCTGCTCTCCCTCCAGTATTTCTATTACGATTTTTGCCTTGTACTCCGGTGTGTATGTGTTCCTCTTCGCCATTATCGTGTCCTCCTGTTTCTTTCTTTTATTATACCACTGTCACGATGTTTTGGCAATTTTGTGTTCAGTTTCTAGGGTACATTATACTTTTCCATTATCATTATAGATCTTTTTTATGCACTCAAACGTTTTATTTTCTGTAGCGACAGAATCAAGAAAGTACCCGAGATTATCCAGCTGTTCCTTTTGTTTTTGGTAGCGTAATAGTCCAATTGCTATTTGATTAAACTTAAGTATTGCTATTTGATATTTATCTTTTGGCGTCAGTTGTTTGAAGTCTCTTAGATTAATCTCTAGTTCAATGTTTGATAATATATCAAGGCAAATATTATTTTCTGTTTTATATATTAATAAACTATAATATGCTTTTTCAAAATCATTTTTAATGCTAGGAAATCGTTTGATAATCTCGGGATATGCCCATATCATGGATAAATTTAATAGTTCGTCTGTTTTTTCTTCTGATGCCAAAAGATATTTGAAATTACTTTTATTATGAATTGAGTATACACCGGATTTAATAAAGTATTTTTTTATCTCTGAACTGTCTGAATCATTTTGTTCAAGAATTTCCAACAAATTATTGTATTCTGTTTCATCATTAATATTTAATGATTCATCCTGTAATTCTGTATTGTGTGAGAAAGCACCTATTGATAATAGTGTAGTATAGCTGATGCGATTGAATGGTTCTACAGATTTAATATTTTTTAACAATGTGTATTTTAATTGTTCTTTTTTATCTTCATAAAACGGAAGATTATTATCCTTGATATACATCAGAAAAGAAAAAAGCGGCTTACCATAAGTATTAAGACTGCATGGCGTTTTTTCTTTCATAAAGTTTGATAGTGCAGCTAAATCGACTACTTCAACATTTTTATTATCCCAATATTTATTATCACGTTCTTTATGTTCAATTCTATTGGTAATCAAATAATGCGAGTTATACTTCTTGATCCCTTGACTCTTAACATAATAATCTATGTAGCTCATTATAAGTTTTAAGTTATTATCGTTAAGAGAATAGCCAACAAACATAAAGGTTTTATCAAAAAGAAGCGATTTAATATAAGATTCAATTATTTCATGAGTATGAGAATACTTAAGATAATCGTCTTCTTTTAGAACTATATTATTAATTCCATTCTCATTAAAATCATCTTTATCTCCGTGCATTTTTATAATATAGTGCTTACCTGTCTCAGTTAGTAAATCTTTATCGCTCTTTATAATGGTGTATTTTGAAACGTTTATATTCTTGGTGTCTTCAAGTAGATGATCATAATTTGTTGTTATAATGTGTTCCGGCTTTATATCAAGAATTAAATTGTCAATTTCATTTGATTCATAGTTTCCTCCAAATTTTTCTTTTAGCAACTGAATGTATTGCTCTTCGCCTTTCTCTTCATAAAAATATTGAGGTATTTTCAGAAATTCATCAGATGAATAATTATGTTTGTATTGACATTCATCGTTATCAAAGCTACATAACTCAAGTGTTTCCCCACATTCAGAGCATATTAGATTTTTCATTTTGCATTTTTCACAAATATCATTATAATCAATTCTTATTGCAATGTCTTTAACTAATTCCCACCATGAACAGACGCCTGAGTTTTGTGACACGCCTGCGCCTACAAAAATAACAAGCTTATGCTGTTTATTGATTTCACGTATTTTTTCAATCTGTTTTACTAATTTATCCATTATTTTTTCTCCCCTCATTTGTCATCATGCCGATTTTTTTCAACAGCAAATATTATCCTGTAAATAACTATTTCTCTGAAATTTTCTTTAACACAGCAAACCAGATTAAACTGCACCCCATCATAGCCTGATCAGTTCGAGTATCATTTTTCACTAGTATTTATTAGTCAAGAATATCAAATATATTCATCATAAGTTTAATGAGTTCTTTGGCAGTATCTTTATCAATTTGAATAGACTGACTTATTTTATCCTTCATTTCTCTTGTGGGACTTCCGTAGGTATCAATTTGAAAGTATTTTTTTCCCTCACTTGTGAATGTTGTATATGTGGCTCTAACTTTACTATGTACACTGTTTCTTTCTTTATCAAGCTTTTTTATATTATCTTTTGTTATTAATGCCATGTTTTATTCTCCTTTAATCTCAGAAATAAGACGTTGTAGCCTGTCCTCATTAATTTCACATTCCCAAATAACAATAACTTTCCAGCCTTTCTCTCTCATTTGGTCATGATATTTTTTGTCACGTTTTTTGTTATTAATAAGCTTATTCGTCCAATATTCTGTGTTTGATTTGGGCCATACAAAATTATCACAATTGTGCACATGCCAAAAACACCCATTGATATAGATTGCGGTTTTATATTTAGGCAGTACAACATCAGGTTTACCAGGATACCGTTTATCATTTTTTCTGAAACGAAAGCCTTTGCGATGAAGAAAACTTCTAACTATGATTTCAGGTTTGGTATCCTTGCTGCGAATATGTGACATATTCATACTGCGGACTTCTTTACTATGATTATCAGCCATTTTTCTTTTGATCCAAGTATGATGCAAGATGCTCAGCGATAGCTTTAGCAAGTATTGGAGGCACAGCATTGCCGACTTGCTGATACTGTGAATCCTTTGTTCCGCAGAAGACAAAAGAATCAGGGAATGTCTGAAGTCTGGCTGCTTCTCTTATGCTAACTGCTCGGTTTATGGTTGGATGAATCCACATAGATTTCCGCACGTTAACAACGGTACCAGACGGTTTTTCATAGTTTAAACGTTGGTAAATAGTATTTTGCGTGCGGCTAACATCGGTATATGTATTTTCTTTTAATGTCACGTCAAGGAAATGAAAATTTTCACCCTGTCCAAGAGCTTCAAATCGAGCTTTGGCAACAGCTCTTGTTTTAGTAATAATATGATTATACAACTTTTTACTATCTCTGAGAAGAGGGGTAAGCGACGTTGGTTCAAAATCGTCTGTTAGTTCTGCACCACTGTCTTCAGATGTTTCAAATACGGTTCGTACGTTCTCAATATCTTTTATGGCATCTTTTACAGTATTGTAATTATCTTTTGTAAATGTTCCTGTGGGCATTTCGATGTTTTGAGCAATTTCATTCTTTACCCCAATAAATACAAAACGATTTCTTCTCTGCGGCGCGCCAAATTCCAATGCATTCAGTACTCCCATGTTAAAAGTGTAGTTTCCAAGCATCTTAGTGATATATTCAAGAACAGAATATGACTGTATAACAGCTACAATACCGTTCTGGCAAATAATCTCATCTATTTGCAGTTCATTATCATAGATTTCCTTTATTCGTGAAAGACATCTTTGAATCATAATTGTTTTTTCAATGCGTTTTACCACCTGATCTGCATCTATTATTTTATCAAAGAAGTCAAAAATGGCATCTGCTGCTGCGTCGAAACATTCATATACTCCATTATTATCAGCCTGTTTTATCTTTTCTGCAAGTTTAAGATACTTTTTCTGATAGCGGTATAAAGCTTCTCTGCACTTCTTCAGGTTTTTTCGCTGACGATATGCAATGTTAAGCAGCTTGTAATCTTCCTCAGGCCAAAGTCTTGCTTCAACTTCATGCAGACTGCGAATATCCTCGAATATTTCTTTTGAGAAGTATTTTCCTTCCAAGAGCAGAATCTCTGATGGAGTAGTTTCAATGTTATATTCATCGATTATCTCTGTCTCGCCGGTACGCAAATAAAATCTATGAACGTCAGATTTTAGCATTTCAACGTTCTCCATGACAAATGCCTTAGGCTTTAGTTCCTTTACAGCTCTGACATATTGCTTTACAAGCATATTGTTTTGGCTTATAATACGATTCTTCTGTCTGTTAGCCATTGAGAATCCCTGGCAAGGGGGACCTCCAATAACGACATCTATATTTCCGAGTTTCTCTCCTAGTTTTACAAAGTCTGCTGAACACACATCAGAAAATACTTTTGTTCCCGAATGATTTTTCTTGTATGTTTCCTGCGCATTTTGATTTATTTCAAATGCAGCAGCAATTTCATATTTGCCTGTTTGCTTAAATCCCAGACTTAGACCTCCGGCACCGGCAAACAAATCAATTACCTTATGCATTTCACTAATTCTCCTATTCTGACGGCATATTATATAGAATCGTTCTGAAAACGCTCTTTAAGCATTATCCAGCAATCTTCTTTTTTACACCATTGAGTTACATTAACGCCCTTTGCGTTATTCGTATTTGGATTCATGAAATGATTCCAAACTTTATAGCATAGATTTTCTATAAGCTGTGATATTTCAGGAGATATGTTCTGATGCTGCCATATATAGCTGAAATCAACCCTATCGCCATAATACTCTGATAGCAGAGCAATCGTATAATAATTAAGTTGAGCTTTATATCCACCGAAATTCTGAGCATCTACTATTTTATCACATTTCTGAAAAAGAATAACCTGAGCAATAAGATTGCAATAAAACTTTTCATCTGGCTCTTGGATTTCACCGGACTGTATCATTTCAGAATATCTAATAAAGTTTGTTTCTAACCCCTTACTGACAATATCAGGGTGTCTCAGCCAACACATCGCACACTTAGCGGCCACTGTCTTTGAGATGCATTTATTCTTAGGATTTTGCTCTTTATATTTTCTCTTTGATGCAGCAGTAAGCTGTCTGTTAACTTCAACACTGTACTGTCCTCTTGCACGTTCATAAAACCATCGCTGAGAAGGCTTTCCTTTTTCAACAGGAATGAACACACGTCTTGACAGCTGCTCAAGCTTAATATGGAAATCATCATTAGCACTGAAATCAGACATGGTAATCTTGTTTTGACTGTTTGCGTACCTTGATATGTTGCTTATTACGGTATCCATCTGCTCATCAGCTTTAATTACTGTAAGCTTCATCTGAACATTAACATTGGAAAGATCCACTTTGTTTTGAAAGGCAGCATATATTGATGCCGTTGTTTGACCGCCGTTAACAATTTGCCAGCCGACAAGCTCTTTTATGAGAATAAAATCATTGGTGCTTTCATTTTCATCTATGACAACTTTCTCAGCAATCGTAGAAATACCGTTGTTATACGCCATGAACATTGCCGGATTGCTCCTCAATGTATCTCTGATGCCCTTATTGACCTTTCCTGTCGCTTGCAGGAACGATCTGACATTCTTTTCAATAAGCCGCTGACCTTCATCACGGTATATTTCCGCTAAGCATTCTCCTGATATGTAGCCAACATAACAGTCATAAACATCGCTCTCCTGCGGTATCTTGATGAGTTTCAGTCTATACTTGTATTTGTTTTTAAAACGTATTACAAGTTTTTCTGCTTCTTTCCTCTGGTAGACAGCCTGAACAAGACGTTCAATATCCCACACATCATATTTTACGGTGGTTTTATTTATCATGGCATCTTCCGGCAAATCGCTGTTAATAAGCTTATTAGTAAGGAGAACAACATAAAGATTTTCGATTTTATCTTTATTTTCCTTTATGAACTCATAAAGCATATATTCGTTTGATGATTCTTCCATTTCATCAAGAACACTCATGCTTGAACAGCATAATTTATAGAATTTAGACGCTTGTCTGCATATCTTGGCTGTTTCCGATTTGTTTAGCTTTTCAATTTTGCCGTTCTTTTCATAGCAGCTGACTATGAGAGTGAGGCTTTGAAAATATTCACTGAAAGCATACGCATTAACCTTAAACTTTTCTGACTCTTTCATGCAGTAGCTTACTTCTGCATCAGCAGTTTTTGATTCGCCAAAATCAGCAAGATAAGATAGAAAAACGCTTGTAAAGGCGCTTTCTGTATTTTCAGAATGCTCCGAGGCATATTCCTTGACTTCTTCTATTAACTCCTGATTAAAATCATCTAATTCACGATTCTCCAATTAATATGCCTCCCTTCAAAGTATTAATTATATCACTCCACTCAATTACAAAATCTGAGCAGGCGTTTAGATCAAGTGAGTATGTTACCTCTGATATACCGTTATCGAGGTTATCTGGTACAATATTTGGGAAAGTATCCTCAACTTTGTATGTTTGGTACGATCTCAGATGAAATCCCAGCGTATATCGCTCTTCACATGAAGATATATAGCCGTATTTAAACAGTTTCTCCTCAAAAAGAGATCTGTATGGTTCTGAAATACCGCTATGGATAGATTTAATAATCTCAGGTAAAGTTGTGCCGTCGCTGCGGCTCTTTCTTACCATATTGACATACAGAAACAATGTGTTCTCCACATCTTTAGGGTTAAGCTGATGTTCACTGCTGATCCTTATCTTTTCATTTGATTTTGCAGATGTTGTCTTTACTTCAATCGCAGATCCATTCACATAAAAATCGTGAGTTTCCTTATCAGCTCCGCTCCAATATGATACAGCTTCATCACCAAAATTGAATATCAGCTTTTGTAGGACAAGCAATTCCCCATAAAGACCTTCCTGCAATTGCTCCGACATAATAACATCGGAATTGAGTGCAAAGAACTTTTTCCACTTGCTTAACGTGTCTGACAAGCAGCTTATCATTTTCTTTTGAGTGCTTATTTTTTCAAGCTGATCGGTGATGTCGTTGGCTATTATTTCAAAAATGCCGCTGTCGTAGTCCTTTGACTGAGAAATGATTATGTACTCGTTCTCACTGTTCGGATTTTGATATTCAGTGATATGATCATATGCAAATTCTATTCCGTGCCACTTGGGGAAACGGCTCAGAGGCTCCTTAGTACAGTCTTTGGGCAGCATTACTGCAATAATTCTCTGGTGATCCTTTGCAGCAACAATATAGACAATTCGTATTTTATTTTTCAGGAGAATACTTCTATTCAATACAGTTAAACTGGAATTCTCTGCTTTTTTAAAGTCAGCAATGATCTCCTGATATATTTTTATAGCATTACTCAAAATTCATCACCATTTTCAATTGCGATAGGATTCAATCGGTATGTCCTGCCATTTCCTTTTCCTTCATTATCCGGAAATACAGCAATAAATCCGAAAGGTGTCTTGTATGTCTGTCCGTCTATTTTTAATCCGGCTATTTCTTCTGTATCAAGAGGACAAAGAATAAGCAAACCACGGTCTCTCGTTCTCAGTTGTTTTCTTATCTTATCGTCACTGTCTCCCTTTGCTTTCATCTGTTTCATTTCTTCAAACTGCTCTTTTGAGAAGTCAAGGTACTCTTCATCCTTAGACTTTAGCGATTTTATGGAGCATATAGAAGCATCAGCCTCATATTGACCTTCGCTTCTTTTCAAACCTTGTCCTATACTGCAGCCGCCAATGGTTAAAGGGGGATTTTTGCGTCCAGTATTTTTCAGGCACACTGTCCATTTCGTAAGTCCGCCTAACAAAATTTGGTCACGGATATAGTCGGCTAAAAACAGTGACTTGACTTTGCTTGCGTTTGACGATGTTCTGTATTCGGACAAGAAATCAGCCACAAGGCTTCCATCAACATCATCCCAAAAAATATGGTCGGTGCCGGATTTTCTATCAAGTTTATCCCAGTGATCTGAACTAATATCTCCAAGATTGGAGATAAATCTTTCCACCGCTTCAAAGTTCAGATTATATGTATCCGCATTTCTGTCCATTGATCTTGTTTGGCTTACTGTATTGCTGAATGTAAGGGTGCACTCTTGTCCTGTTATAAGTTTATTTCTTGCTGAGATCAGCATATCAGGGTAAGATGCAATTCTTAAACCGAAATCCATAGGTGTACGGTTATATTCGTTCATATAATGAATCTGGTTGCGCAGGTTTTCTGTCGCAAAAGAAACAACCATGAACCAGCGGAACAGTTCATCAGAAACAAAAAGCCGGCAAAGGTCAGTGTATTTAGGCCTGAAGCCAAACCATCTGCCCATCTGCATAAGGGTATCATACATCTGAGAAGAACGCATAAAGAAGCTTACTGTCAATCCCTCAAGCGTTAATCCTCGTGAAAGCTTGTCTCCGCCAATCGCAATAACATTAAGCTGACGGTCTTCATCTTTGAATTCTTTATAGCAGAGAACATCATCGCTTTTTCCGTTAATTTCAAACACTCTAATCTGGTGATTGCCGATAAGACGCTTGATCTCTGTTTCAACATCGCTCCAATCAGAGCAGTCTACGCCCTCCATGTAAGCAGAGAAGTCCTGCTGCATTTTCTTTGTTGTAGGAACAAAATCTTTGTCCCACAAATCATGCAGGGTATCAATTATTTCTGTGTCACCGCCGTTAATATATGACTGTACTTCGCTGAAATAATCGTCAACCATTGATTTCAGTGAATTCTGAACGTCATTCAGCCTGTTGACATGAATCAGCATAGAGTTAGGCTCCAAGACCTGACCTCTAACATTTCTCGCAGCTGTTATTATTATAAAGCAAAGAATTGCTTTCTTCAATTCGTCAGGAAGCGGTGAGATAATCTGCTTGGTCTTAGAATCAATGAAATTATCGAGTTCGGTGGTAATTCTTCTGCGTAGAGGCATTGTTTCGCTGTTTTCATCTTCTCCGAAAAACTCCATCGCTCCAACATAACCTGCCGGCTTCGGAAGACATACTATAAAATCTTTAGGGAATAAATCATCTTCAAGCTCATCATCGCTGATCTGCGGGGGAATAAAGACATTAGCATACGGTGTGGCAGTATAACCAACGTAGGAACGGCATGAGAAAAGAGATAATATTTTTCTAATTAATTCATTAATTCTTGATACATCTGATTCGTCACTTATTTCACCGTTACGATCAGTTTTATACTTTGTATTTACTGAAGCTTGATCTGCTTCGTCATCGATAATAAGGAGCGAATATTCACATGGGAATTTCTTTTTGCCGTCAGGATTCGTAACAATAGCATGATTTTTTGACAAATTATCATAAATGCATTGTAAAACAGTGTTTTTCTTTTTTACAATGAAAATTTTAGGCTGTTCGTATAGTTTACTTACACTTGCTCTATTTTTTGTGAAGTCGCCTTTTTCATCTCTTGATGTAAGAGGTTCTATTGACTTATCCATCTTAAAGTTAAGATTACCAACACCTATTACTGACGGAACTAAACCAGATTTTTTCTTTAAATACTCTATACTGGTTTATAATGTACCCTAGAAACTGAACACAAAATTGCCAAAACATCGTGACAGTGGTATAATAAAAGAAAGAAACAGGAGGACACGATAATGGCGAAGAGGAACACATACACACCGGAGTACAAGGCAAAAATCGTAATAGAAATACTGGAGGGAGAGCAGACGATCAGCGAGATAGCAAGTCGTGAAGGAATCAACGTCAATCAGCTGAAAAATTGGAAAAAGGAATTTCTTGAGAATGCATCCCGTGCCTTTAATGGTTCAAAATCAGAAAAGGAAGCAAAAAGAGCAGCTGAGAACTCAAAAAAGCGGGAAGAAAAGCTTATGCAGAAAATCGGTCACCTGACAGTTCAGGTGGACTGGCTCAAAAAAAAATCTGAAGAAGTGCTCGGACCTGACTGGAAGGAAAAGTCTGGTTATGAAGAATGATAGGCTGAACATTAAGGAACAGTGTGAACTGCTTGAAATCAACCGCACTTCGATGTACTATCAGCCTGTTGAACCGGCAGAAAAAGCCTTGGAGCGTGAGGAATACATCAAATCACGTATTGACTACTGGCACACAAAATTCTGCTACATTGGTCATCGGAAAATCAAAGAAAAGCTTGTACAGGAAGACGGGATTGCAATCGGCAGAAAGCTTGTCAGACGTTATATGGCGGAAATGAATATCTGTCCGGTTTATCCGAAATCCAATCTTTCAAAGCCCGGAAAGAACAGTTTAAAATTTCCGTATCTGCTGAAAAATCTAAAAATTGACCGACCAAATCAGGTATGGTCAATTGACATCACCTATATCAAAATGGGGCGTAGCCATATGTATCTGACAGCGATTATTGATTGGTACAGCCGTTTTATCGTGGGCTATGAATTGTCTGATACGCTGGATACTGCACCGGTTTTAGCAGCAGTCACAAATGCCATGGAACAATACGGCAATCCTGAAATTATCAATTCTGATCAGGGCAGCCAGTTTACAAGCAATGACTATATTGAATTTCTGAAAGCGAAGAATATCCGCCAGAGTATGGACGGAAAAGCTAGATGGGTGGATAATGTGGTAATTGAACGCTGGTTTCGCAGCTTGAAAACGGAGTTGATTTATATCAATGAATACAGCAATCCCAGAGAGCTGCGCCAGCAGATTGGTAGTTACATCAAGGATTACAACAACGAAAGACCCCATCAGGCGCTTGGCTACAAGTTGCCTGTGCAGGTTTACCAAGCCAAGTCTGTATGCAATGCTGCATAAATTTTGCTTACGTTTTTTGGATGGCTATACAAAGTTTTCGCTGTCACGATAATTTTTTTCATTTGTGTCTTGACAAGGGGGACATTATAGGTTTCAAAACCGAGAACTTCCTCGTCAATACGCATCTGTGTCTGGCTTCTCAGGTTATTATGCATACCTGCGAGAACTATTATTATTCTATATCCTGCATCTACAGCTTTGTTTATAAGTCCGATATAGTTAGCCGTTTTACCTGACTGAACATAACCGAATACGGCACCGTATGATTTTTCAGGAACGCCGGAGTTTGGATTTGAGATACAGTTCATGACAAAGTCAGTAGGTTCGTTAATACTTTTTTCGATGGTTTTTTGGCTCCACTTCTTTGTGCCGGATAAATATGCTTTATACCTGTTCCAGTATGTTCCTTTAAAACCGGAAGTCTGCCTGAGACTATTCCACCATTCTTTATCCTTGCCTTTACGATTATCGGCACTAAGCATTGATGCTATGTCATTACTCGAAAAACTAACCTCTCTATAAAGATATTCTCTTAAATCCTCAGAGTTAGAAACAAGAGGTACCATCATATCTACGATCTTATTAATGGCTTCAACCGGTTCAAGCCCCTTTTCTTTTTCCCCAAGGCACAGTGTAAAAGCGGCTTCGTATGTTCTCAGTTCATTTTGTTCCATTGCAGGCCTCCATATATATATTATCAAAATCGTCCATCAAGGCAGAGTAATCTGGCAGTTGTTGTAAAAGGCTTCCTGTTTCTTCTTTTGAGCTGCCGTTGATTGTTAAGGTTGAAATTAACCGTTTAGCTTGGTATGCAAGTTCGTTGTATTCATTTTCAGGCAGAACACCCTTGCTTACTGACATATCATTAACTCCTGAAAGCTCCATAGGGGAGCATTTTTCAACAAGGTTCAGATAAGCATTTAATAGTTCTTTTTGTTCGGCAGAAAGTGTAATTTTTAGTTTATTCAGCAAAGTATGCTTTTTATTAAGGAAAAAAGAATATGAACCTCTTGAATCCTTTCGCTGTTCCCAGACATAACTAAGCTGAGGAGCATGTGCATTTCCTTTCCGATCAGAATATGTACCTCTTGAATTATATACCTTTACCGATTGCTTTGTTGCTTTCTCAGCAGCGATCCGAATAATATCATCAGTATAAGCTGGAGGAACAGCTTTTGACTTTTTTATATCTATCTGCCAGTCAAAGTCACTGTCCGAATATATATCCAACTGTATTCTTGCTAGGTTAAAGGACATTTCCTTCTTAAATAATCCAAACCACGTTCCATATATGATTAAGCGTTTATTTCGATAAACATAAAAGCCTTGATGGTGAAGCCAACCTTTATATCCTCCGGCAGCTCTAACTTCATCATCATTTGCAAATTTGGTTTTATGCGGAAGGACATAGGGGCGTATCACAACCTTATGACCATTTTCGTTTACTTCCTCAGGCTCTAATTCCTGACGAGCTTTGTTGTCTGGTATAAAGGGGTTCCATGGAGTTAGCGGCGTTCTATTTACAATAATAGACATTTTCCCCGATTCCATAAACCTATGGAACACAAGTGAAAGATGATTTTTCACGTTATCTATCATTTTATAGAATTTTTTCTTCTCGTTAGCAGAATTAGATGATATAACCTTATCGATGTTAGAAATGCATACAACAGTTCCATTGTCATACTCTGAAATTCTATTTGACAATTGTTGGATAGACAAAGAGGATCTTTCTTCAACGAGTATCTGCCATTTATCCTCTTTTCTGACATAGTCTAAATCCCAGCTCGCATTATTAATGATACCGCTGGTCTTTGCAAGAACAGTTAATTTCTTTCCAAGAGAGAATGAGGCAGTTTTCATTCCCATACCAAATCGCCCAAGGTCATGAATGCTTCTCGAATTAAGCGGATCTGAGGAACCTATATTCATAGATTTCAGTAATTCTTGCTCAGACATACCATCGCCATTATCTGAAATGATAATAACTTGCTCTTGCCAGTTAAACTCTATGGTAATCGCTGAAGCGTTAGCAGACAGGCTGTTATCAACAATATCTGCTATTGCTGTTTCAGGAGTATATCCCACAGAGCGAAGCGAAGAAAGCAAGATATTAGCACTCGGTATAGAAGTAATAGGTTTACTCATCCAGCATTGTCCTTTCGCATAATATAATCTAACTAATTATACCACATTTTGACGAATTATTCAATAGATTTTCTACAAAAATGGACTAGTGATTGTTTTTTTGAAAAGACATTGATAAAATTGCAACGTCCTCGGCCATTCAGATTTCAGCACCACGATGAACGTCTACACCGACGCCACGAGCGACTTCAAAAAGAAAGAATTTCAGACCCTTGAAAAGCTTCTCAAAGGCGGCAGTGCCGAATAATAATAAAAAAGAGATCACCGATGAACCAAAACATCAGTGATCTCTCATATGTTATCATATTTTTTTATAAGTTTCTGACCGATTGGCGTAAAATTGGCGTAAGCCGTCGGTTAGACCTGCTGAAAACCCCGCAAGATCAAGGGTTTATCACTCCAACGTCTTCATTGTAGGGAACAACAGCACATCTCTAATAGCCGGGGAGTTAGTCAGCAGCATAACAAGTCTGTCAATGCCGTAACCAATACCGCCTGTAGGTGGCATACCTATCTCCAAAGCTCTCAGGAAGTCCTCGTCTGTGTGGTTTGCTTCCTCGTCACCCTGCTTCAATGCCTCTTCCTGTGCCGCAAATCTTTCACGCTGATCTATTGGATCGTTCAGCTCTGAGTATGCGTTGCACATTTCTCTGCCTGTGATGAAAAGCTCAAATCTTTCTACATAGTCAGGATTTTCTGGCTTCTTCTTTGTAAGTGGAGAAATCTCGATAGGGTGATCCATTATGAATGTAGGCTGAATAAGATGCTCCTCAACATATTCCTCAAAGAACAGGTTGAGTATGTCGCCCCTCTTGTGCCTTGCCTCGTATTCAATGTGATGCTCGTCTGCAAGTGCCTTTGCCTCTTCTGTTGTGGCTACCTGTGAGAAATCAACACCAGAATACTTCTTAACTGCGTCGATCATCGTCATTCTCTCAAAAGGCTTGCCAAGATCTATCATTACGTCACCGTAAGGTACGCAAGTTGTGCCGCATACCTCCTGTGCAACGTGCCTGAACATATTCTCCGTCAGATCCATCATGCCGTAGTAATCTGTGTATGCCTGATAAAGCTCCATAAGAGTGAACTCAGGATTGTGTCTTGCGTCAACACCCTCGTTTCTGAATACTCTGCCTATCTCGTATACTCTTTCAAGTCCGCCGACAATAAGTCTTTTCAGATAAAGCTCCAAAGAAATTCTCAGCTTAACGTCCTCGTCAAGTGCGTTGTAGTGTGTCTCAAATGGTCTTGCGGCAGCTCCGCCTGCATTTGATACCAGCATCGGAGTCTCAACTTCCATAAAGCCCTGTCTGTCAAGATATCTTCTGATAGATGAGATTATCTGCGACCTCTTTATAAATGTGTCCTTTACCTCAGGATTGCATATAAGGTCTGTGTATCTCTGTCTGTATCTAGTGTCCTGATCCTTCAGACCATGCCACTTCTCAGGCAACGGCAGAAGCGACTTTGAAAGCAGTACGAACTTCTGAGCGTGAATTGATATCTCGCCCATTTTTGTTCTGAATACAAAGCCCTCAATGCCAACGATATCACCGATATCGCCCTTCTTGTAATCGTCAAATTCTTCCTTGCCGATCTCGTTCATTCTCAGATAGACCTGAACCTTGTCGCTCTTATCTCTCAGGTCGAAAAAGCTTGCCTTGCCCATAAGACGTCTTGACATTACTCTGCCTGCAACGCTTACTGTTATGCGGTTTGCCTCGAGAAGCTCCTTGAGCTTTTCCTCGTCCTCGCCTGCCTGTGACTTCAGCTCAGCCTCAAGCTTTTCATACTGTGCTTTAGCCTCGGCACAGCTTGCCGTAACGTCATACTTTGTTATCTCAAATGGATTCTTGCCCTTGGCTTTCAGCTCTTCAAGCTTGTCCATTCTTATCTTCTTTAAGCTGTTTATGTCCTCCTGAGTAAGCTCTTCCTCAGGAGCGTTTGTGCGGTTTTCCTCGCTCATTTATATTTTCCTTTCCGTGTGTTTTGTAAGTGGTCTGTTACTTTGAAATGTCGATGACCTCGAATTTCAGCAGACCGGCAGGTGTTTCAGCCTCGAAAATGTCGCCTACCTTGTGCTTGAGTGCAGCCTTGCCTATAGGTGACTCGTCAGAGATCTTGCCGTTGTCAGGGTCAGACTCAGTTGAACCTACTATCTGAAGATCCTCGATCTCGTCAAGCTCGATATCCTTTATCTTGATGATAGAGCCTACGCCTATCTCGTTTACAGAAATATCATCGTCCTCAACGACAGTTGCGTTTGAAATGAGAAGCTCTAACTCATTGATCTTTGATTCAAGGATAGCCTGCTCGTTCTTAGCCTCGTCGTACTCAGCATTCTCGGAAAGGTCTCCGAAAGAACGTGCTTCTTTAAGCTTCTGAGCAACTTCACGTCTTTTTACTGTAATAAGGTATTCAAGTTCCTCCTGCAATTTAGCATAACCTGCTTTGGAAACAGTCTTAGAAATAGCTGCCATAATTAAACACTCCTATATCAATATAATTTTATACGGGTACTATCAACTTAATATTATACACGATTTGCCCTCTTTTGTCAAGGTCGGAAGCCGTCGCAAACGGGCTTTTTTGCACCTTTGGACAGTCTGCACGATTTTACATTTTGCACAAATTTTCACCTCTGACAGCGTGTTAGGATATTGAAAATAATAATAGTATGATTTATAATTATCTTATGATAAAACAAGTTATGAAAAAAAATAGGAGGAAATTTTCATGCCAAACCCCATTTTGCCTGCATGGGAGTATATCCCTGACGGCGAGCCGAGAGTTTTCGGCGATAGAGTTTATCTTTATGGCTCACATGACAGAGCCGCTCAAAGCGACTTTTGCGACTATAAACTGAAAGTCTGGTCTGCACCACTTGATGACCTTAACAATTGGGTCTGTCACGGACACAGCTTTCATACCCGTGATGACCGTGACCATAAGTCCGATACCGAGGGAATGACCGACCGCAAGCTGTTCGCTCCGGACGTTATAGAAAAAGACGGCAGGTATTATCTCTACGCCTATATAGTCGGCTCAAAGGGCGTTGTTGGCGTGTCCGATAAGCCCGAAGGTCCTTTCAAGCTCCTTTCTCAGTATAAATATGACCCTGAGGACGCAGGCGATGACGGCATTTATAATGATGCAGGCGTGCTCGTTGATGATGACGGCAGAGTGTATATTTATTACGGCTTCACAGAATCCAACTTCAACGAGATAGACCCTGCGGATATGTATACCATTAAAAAGGGAAGCTACAAAAGAGCGGTCATTGATGACAGCGACAACGCACCGCAGGAACAGCGTTTCTTTGAGGCAAGCTCCCCGAGGAAAATCGGAGATACATACTATCTTATATATTCCCCATGTGTAGGAAGCAGGCTTGCCTATGCAACCTCAGATAAGCCACAAGGCCCGTTCAAATATCGTGGATATATAATAGACAACGGCGTGGATTTCCCAGGCGGAAATGACCACGGCTCAGTGTGCAACATAAATGGTCAGTGGTATATTTTTTATCACAGAATGACAAACAATACCATAATGTCAAGACGTGCCTGCGTTGAGAAAATAGAGATTCTCCCTGACGGAACGATACCGACAGTGGAAATGACATCGCTTGGCTTTGAAGACAGCCTTGACCCTTTCAAGCCTTATCCTGCGGATATAGCCTGCGTGCTGAAAGGCGGCTGTTTTATCACCGAAAAGGACATCTTCACAAGAAGTATCGTGAACATCACCGAGGGTAATGTTATAGGCTATAAGTATTTTGACTTTGGCGAGGACTTTTCCTCAAAGACCATGAAGATAGCCCTGAAAGTCAGGGGCATGGGAACTGTTGCAAAGGTGGCGGTCTATGCTGATGACTATGAGAACAGCGAGCCTGTAGGCTATGTTGATATTGGCACAGGCGACGGAGTTTACACAGGAGTAGTCAAGTCACTCACAGGCAGACATTCTATCTATTTTGTGCCTACAGCTTTTTCAGATGAACTTGCCGATTGGATAGCAGATTATTTCAAAAACAAGCCGCTTTTTGAACTTGAAGAATTTGTATTTATGAAATAGGAGGGAATGACATGGAAAAGTTTAGGCTTATCCCGCTTCTTACTGCAGCGGTCATGGGCTGTACTGCACTGCTTGCAGGCTGTGGAAAGGGAAGCGACAGCTCTTCATCAAAGGCAGAGGAGGGCGCAAAGACCTCTGATGACGGAAGTATAAACAAAGACCTTACATCAACCGAGCTTGCAAGACTTCTGGGCAACGGCACAAACCTTGGCAACACAATGGAGGCATACGGTCATAAAAGCTATTCCGCAGACACCGACCCTGAAAGCTTTGAAACTTTCTGGGGTCAGCCTGTCACAACGGAAGAAATGATAAAGGGCATGAAAGCAAGCGGTTTTGACTCTCTCCGTGTGCCTGTGGCATGGACAAACGCAATGGAGTATGAAAAAGGCGATTACACCATAAATGAAGCCTATCTCGACAGAGTGGAGGAGGTAATAAACTACGCTTTGGATAATGATATGTATGTTATCATAAACGACCACTGGGACGGAAGCTGGTGGGGAATGTTCGGTTCTTCCAAGCAGAGCGACGTTGACAAGGCGTTTGAAATGTATAAGTCCATGTGGACGCAGATAGCGAACAGATATAAAAAATACTCCGACAGACTTATATTTGAGGGTGCAAACGAAGAGCTTGGTGACAGGCTCAATGACACAGACGTGTGCAAAAACTCAGGCTCGCTTTCAAAAGCCGAGTGCTATGAAATGGCCAACAAGATAAATCAGACCTTTGTTGACACTGTTCGTGCAACAGGCGGAAACAACGAACAGCGTTTTCTTCTTATCGCAGGCTACAATACCGATATCACAATGACCTGCTCAAACAAGTTCCAAATGCCAACTGATACCGCAAAGGATAAGCTCCTGCTTTCTGTTCATTATTATACTCCATGGGATTATTGCGGAACAAAGGGTCGCTCAGATTGGGGAACAAAGACAGACTATGAGGAGCAGAACAGACTTTTCAAGAACATGACAAAGTATTCCGAGCAGGGCTATGGCATAATAATAGGCGAGTATGCAGTGCTTACAAACGGCGGTGACCTAAAGAAAGGAACTGACAAGTTTATTGACAACCTCCTTGACAACTGTGACGCCTACGGCTTTGCACCATTCCTTTGGGATTGCAGTGATTTCTTCTCACGTTCAGAGCTTAAAATGCGTGATGAAACTGTGGCAAAGATATTTGATGAAAGACGCCGTGATAACCAGTCCTCGATGACAGTGGAGGAGGAAAGAGCCGCTGCTGTAAAGAAGCTTGATGAAACCCTTGCGGCTGCACCTGAAAAGCTAACAGATGATACCGCACCGCAGGCTGACGAGAACACAGCGGTGGCATGGATAATGTATCAGAGTGCAGATTTTTCCGTATGCTACAGCGTTGGTGACGAGTATGATCCGGTTTCAAAGAGCGACGGAGTTATCGCAGAAAACGCAGTTATAGACGGTGAGGGAACTTACACAGTAAGCCTTGATATGTCATCAAACAACGCCAACGGCATTGCATTCTCGGCTTTGGGTATCGCAAACGGTGAGAAGCTTTATCCGAACTATATCGCAACTATTGACGAGATAAAGATAAACGGCGAAGCTGTTGAAACCCTAGCGGAGGGCTATACGACCTCTGACGACCAGCTTTGCACAAGAGTGAATCTTGTGAACCAGTGGGTATCCACACCGCCTGAGGACGCAAGGATAGCAGGCGGTGACCTTTCAAAGGCTTCTCCAATAATACTTGACTATGCAGGAAAGATAAACA
The DNA here is from genome assembly GCF_000723465.1 of Ruminococcus bicirculans (ex Wegman et al. 2014). Classification (GTDB taxonomy): domain Bacteria; phylum Bacillota; class Clostridia; order Oscillospirales; family Ruminococcaceae; genus Hominimerdicola; species Hominimerdicola aceti. The sequence goes on along the minus strand of NZ_HF545616.1, from coordinate 1,660,565 downwards.
CCCTTGAAATAACATTCACATACGCTCCTGCGGCATAAAATAAGCAATATAAAAACGGCAGTTCAGCATTAAGCTGTTCTGCCGTTTTGGTTTGTGAAATATCAGAACTGCGAATTAGTCCAGTCCACGATAGTTTGGATAGACTTATCACGCTTGTTAATGAACGCTCTTATGCAATCTGATGAAGCATATCCTCCATGAAGCGCTTCTTCAGACGAGCCTGTTTCTGGGTATCTTGCAAAGAACTGCTCATAAAGAGGGGAATAAATGCTCTCAAATTCTGCGAGCCTATCAAGTGCCTTTTCTTTTTCAAACGTACCCTCAGACATCTTTAAAAGCCTGTCATTGAAATCGTTCCTGAAATTCTCATTTGACATAAGATAAGCAAAACTCAGAACCGCAGGATTTTTCGTGTCCGTGTCAAGCAGTCCCTTTGGCTTGTAGTTATCCTCTTTCATGGTGTTCGTCCATGCGTCGCCTTCACCGCTCACTCCGCCGAACTCAACGTCATAGAACATGAAACGCCATTTGCCGTCTGCATATTCGTTGGAACTGTCTGTGTTCTGAACCTTCCACATTGACCAGTTTTTGCCCGGCCAATCCCACTTGTTGTTTATCCAAACCTCGGCAAGGAAATAATCTCTCACACTGTCGGTGTCAACAAGCTTTGAGAACTCCTCATAATCTGCCTGTGCGGATAAGTCTCTGTGAGAAGCGAAGAAATCTGTAAGCTCCTTGAAGAAATATCCTTCGTCTGTTTCTCCCTCCGGAAGCTTGCCCTCGTCTAGCTTGTAGCCGCTCTGATAGGTTTCTGCGTCGCCTTTGTAGACCACCACATCGTCTTTGTTCACACCATAGTGGCTTTCAAAATAATTGTCGGAATAGTCCTCTTCCAGCACATAAAGTCCCCAGTATTCGCCATTCAGATAAACAACGCATGGTCGTGAAGCCTTTGTTGAGCCGTCAAGCTCTGTCATAAGACTCTGCCAATAGGTGTCATTGAATTTTGCTGTAAAAGCACAATTTCCACCTGCACGGAGAGTAAGCGTCTTAAAGCTGTCGATAGTTTCATCAGACGCGTTTTTCAGCCCCTCAAAGACCTCATAATTAAACTTCTTTTCACCATATTTCTTTCTGGCATAAAGCCTGAATCCCTTTTGCAGGTCGGAGCGTGAATAGTTTCCCTGTATCCTTATGCCGCAATCCTGTGACAAAGCGTTCGTCACATTTCCCTCGGCTGAAATCTCGTTAAGCTCGATGTGACAATCACGTTCCCATTCCTTGCCACGCTGTTTGTAGTTTGCGTCAAGCTGTCTTGCAGTTTCGTTTTCTATGCTTTCTCCGCTGGCTTTATAGTCCTCAAGTGCCTTGCTGAAAATATCGCCCTTGACGTATATGCCGATCTTGCTGTCGAAAAGGTCAGCGTAGTCCATTGTGATGTTCATTACCGCAAGGTCATGCCCAGCCGCTTCACAGCTTTCTTTAAGTCCTTTTATATGCTCCTCTGCGCTTCCTATGTAAAAGCTGCCTGAGAAGCTTTGCGAAACGCTTCCGTCGCTTTTTTCACTTGACGCCCTTATAACAGTGCATTTGTCCACCGCATTGTCAGAAGGTGCTTTCTTGTTGCACCAGAAATCCCCCTCGCCAAAGCTGAACTCATTGAAATTTCCCGATATCATTTCTGTCGGCACGGCTGAGACCACATTAGGGTCATTGCTTCTGTCTTTTATCTCGATAGGGGCAGTGTATTCTTCTCTCGTGGCAGAGGTCCTAGGGTCTGTGCCGTCAGTGGTGTAGTATATCTTCTCGCCCTCGTTTGCGGTAAGCTCAAGTCTGAAACCGCTGTCATAAAAGCCGCTTTTCTGCGAAAAACCTACCACGCTGTCATTGATAACAAGGTCAGGCTTGTCTGTTTCAGGTTCGGTGGTGGTATTATCATAGTCTGAAACACTGCTGTCCGCTTTGCCGGAGCTTTCAACCGCTTTTGATGAAGCCTGTGAACCGTCCACGCCCTTTGAACAGCCCGACAGCATAAGCACTGCGGCCATAAGGCATAATATTTTTCTTGCGTTCATATATTTCCTGCTTTCTGTTTTATGTAAACGTTTTACTTTGCACATATGATTGTACCATAACAAAGTCCTGGAAGCAATAGAAACGCTCCATTTTCGGCATTTGCAACTGTTTGAAGCCTGTTTGTTTGTCTATTATGGATATAAAAAGCGACATAAAAAAGCGTCGGATAAACTACCCGACGCTTTGTGTATTGTATTTTAAATTATTGTTTGTTTTTATTGTAGATTATCATAAGCCCTTTAAGCAGAAGCTCATCGTCAATGACGATGTCACGCTTGCAGTAAGGAACTATTATCTTTGCCACACCGCCTGTGGAAACCACAGTGCATTTTTCACCAAGCTCGTTTTCTATCCTCTCTATAACGCCGTCAATGCTTGCGGCGTTGCTATGGATTATACCGCTCTTCATACAGTCGATAGTATTAGTGCCTATGACCTTTTTAGGCGGTACAAGGCTGATGAAAGGAAGCTGTGAAGCCTTGCCCGAAAGCGAGTCGAGGGAAGTTCTAAGTCCCGGTATTATCATTCCGCCTATGAAATTCTTTTCCTTGTCTATTACTGATATGGTAGTAGCAGTGCCCATATCTATCATTATGATAGGCACAGGGTAGAGGTTTATCGCCGCAACTGCGTCTGCAACTCTGTCGCTTCCAAGCTGTGCGGGATTGTCGAGATTTATCTTAAGCCCCGTCTTTATTCCAGGTCCTACCACCATGATGCGCTTTTTGATAAGCCTCTCCATCGCCTCTTTCATCGTGAGGGTAACAGACGGCACGACCGATGAGATTATGCCGCCCCTGAAATCTGACATATCTATAGAATGTATCTCAAGAATGTTCTTGAGCATTATGGCATATTCAAGTGCCGTGGACTGCTGATTTGTAGAAAGTCTTTCAACAAAAAGTATCCTGTCGCTTTCAAAACAGCCCATTACTATGTTAGTGTTTCCTATATCGACCGCTAAAACCATTTGTATGTTATCCTTTCGGTGAATTTATGCCTGCGCTTTGTTTTTGCTGGGTATGAACCTTGCCTTATAAAGTGCAGCACCCACTGTACCTGTAACAAATGTACATACAGCCATTTCGACCAGAGCGTTTATGCCTACAAAGGTGCAGATGAATACTATGATATTCTTTCCGCCCATAAGCTCTTTTACATAATCGGTGTTGCCGAAAAGCAAAACAAGTGCGCTCATAAAGAACGCAGTGTTCAAAAACGCAGTAAAAAAGCCCGTAACAGCATATGAAACATAATTGTTTGTTACCTTGCTCATGCCTTTTGCTATAAATCCTACGATAATGCCGTCAAGAAGTCTTGGTACAAATCGCTGAACGAAAGCCAGGACCGGATCGATCGCAACAAGTGCTGCACCCATTCCGCTTGGCACGCCTATTCCGAAGCACTGCAAAAAGCTGAGCAGTCCGAAAACTCCTCCAATGACTGCACTTCCCACAGGACCTACCGTTACAGCCGCTATGGCAATAGGGATTACGTTGAGAGTAATTACCAGCGGTCCGATAGGTATAGAACCGATAGGAGTGAACGAGAAGATCATTGTAAGAGCTGTCATCAATCCCAGTATCACCAATGATTTTGTGTTGACCTTTGTTTTCATATTAAATTTCCTCCTTGTTATTATTCCTCCATCATGGGAGGATACAATACAATACCAATATATTATAGCATATTTTTTCGCATATTTCCATAGCTTAAGTAAATTTTTTATGAATTTTTTTATCTTCATAAACAGGAATATTTCTGTGCTTACAAATGTATAATTTATTAACAAAAGAAAACGAAATAAGCACTGCGAAATTCCATATAGTGCAAACAAAATCGTGATTTTTCATGTAATTGTGATATTTTTTTCACCTGTTTTACACATTCATATGTACATTTAGCTGTATGCACATACTTATATATGCTATGTAAAAGTTAATAATTAATAGAATATTCATAGATTATGTTAGAATAGTTCATTGACATTTTGTATAATTAAAGTCAAGCAAAGAGAGAATTTGTGTGAGATTTACACAAACCTCTTTGAACACATTATTACATTACATATAGGAGGAATTAGAAATGAGATTTACATTACCAAGAGACCTTTATCACGGCAAGGGAGCATTGGAGAACCTGAAAACACTGAAAGGTAAGAAAGCTATCATCGTAGTCGGCGGCGGCTCAATGAAGAGAAACGGTTTTCTCCAGAAGGCAGAAGCTTATCTGAAAGAGGCTGGAATGGAAGTTAAGCTTCTTGAGGGCGTAGAGCCAGACCCTTCTGTAACAACAGTTATGAACGGTGCAAAGGTCATGCTCGAATTTGAGCCTGATTGGATCGTAGCAATGGGCGGCGGCTCACCTATCGACGCTGCAAAGGCTATGTGGATCAAGTATGAGTATCCTGACTGCACATTTGAAGATATGTGTAAGGTATTCGGTATCCCTGAGCTGAGAAAGAAAGCACACTTCTGTGCAATTTCTTCAACATCAGGTACAGCTACTGAGGTAACAGCATTCTCTATCATCACAGATTATGACAAGGGTATCAAGTATCCTATCGCTGACTTTGAGATCACACCAGATGTAGCTATCGTTGACCCTGACCTTGCAGAAACAATGCCACAGAAGCTGACAGCTCATACAGGTATGGACGCTCTGACACACGCTATCGAAGCTTATGTTTCAACAGCAAACTGTGCATATACAGATCCGCTTGCTATCCATGCTATCGAAATGATCCAGAAGGATCTCATTGATTCTTACAACGGCAATATGGGCGCAAGAGATAGAATGCACGACGCTCAGTGTCTTGCAGGTATGGCATTCTCAAACGCTCTGCTTGGTATCGTTCACTCAATGGCTCATAAGACTGGTGCTGCTTTTGCTGATTACGGTGCACACATTATCCATGGTGCAGCTAACGCAATGTATCTGCCAAAGGTTATCGCATTCAACGCTAAGGACGAAACAGCTAAGAAGAGATATGGCGTTATCGCTGATTATATGCACCTCGGCGGTTCAAACGATGACGAGAAGGTAAAGCTCCTCATCGAGTATGTAAGAGGCATGAATGACAAGCTCAACATTCCTCACTGCATCAAGAACTATGGTACAGACAGCTATCCATGTGAGCAGGGATTCGTTCCTGAGAACGTATTCCTTGAGAGACTCCCTGAGATCGCTAAGAACGCTATCGCAGACGCTTGCACAGGTTCTAACCCACGTCAGCCTTCACAGGAAGAAATGGAGAAGCTCCTCAAGTGCTGCTACTACGATACAGAAGTTGATTTCTAATTCTCCAGATTATAGAACAGAGAGCGTCCCGAACTTGTTTCGGGGCGTTTTCTGCTTTTTTGTGTATTTCGCTTAAAAACACTTGATTTTTGCTAGATTTTATGTTATAATTTTAGTAGACTTGGGAATTTTTATTATATAAGCAGGGGAGAGTGTTTATTTTGCAGGATATGGACTATTATTTTTCTCATTTTCCTGTGCTGGAAACAGAAAGACTCATACTCAGGGCGAAGACCGCTACTGACGCAGAGGATATGAAAACCTATATGGCTGACGAGAACCTTTACAAATATTGGGGCAGAAATATGACAAGGCAGGAAAGAGAGCCGTCGCTTTTTTTCGGACGCACTCTTAACAACGGCAAAAAGGATCATATAAGCTGGGGGATAGAGCTAAAGAAAAATCATAGGTTGGCAGGGGAGGTAAATCTCTTCAATATCGAGAATGACAGACAGGCAATGATAGGCTATCGAATCTCGGCGGCGTATCAGAACATGGGCTTTGTCACCGAAGCCCTTAGGCGTGTAATCAGATTTTGCTTTGAGGAAACAGGCGTGCAAAGGCTTGAAGCTGAGGTCATGACGGTGAACGTGGCTTCAAACAGAGTAATGGAAAAATGCGGCTTTACCTGTGAGGGAACAAAGCGTCAGGCAAAGTTTGTGAACATCTATACAGACTTCAATATCTATGGGCTTCTCAGAAGCGATATTATGGGAGAGCGTGCGGCTTCTACATAAGACAGAAAAATAACGGGCGGAAGATTTGGTCTTCCGTCCGTTTTGTGTTGTTCTGTATTAGTTTATCAGCCTATAGCTTTGAACGCCTCTCTTATTGAGCGCACACCGATTATTTTCATTGAAAACTTGCCTGTGTCAACGCTTTTCAGCGAATGTGCAGGAACGATACAAGTTTCAAAGCCCATTCGTTCGCACTCTGCAAGGCGCTGTTCACAGTGGGAGATGCTCCTAAGCTCTCCGCCTAAGCCTATCTCGCCAAGTGCAATGAGCTTGTCGCTTATTACCTTGTCCGTCAGCCCTGAATAGAGCGCCAACGCCACCGATAGGTCAGCCGCAGTGTCATCAAGCTTTAATCCGCCTACAATGTTGATGTAAACGTCCAGCCCACCGAAAAAATAGCCAAGCCGCTTTTCAAGCACAGCTATTATTATCGCCATTCTGTAGTAGTCAAAGCCCGTGGCAGTACGTCTTGGGGAGGCAAGCACGCTCTTGCACACAAGTGCCTGGACTTCCGCCATAACAGGCCTTGTGCCCTCCATTATGCAGGCAACGCAAGTTCCCGAAGCGTCTGTCGGTCTGCCTTCCAAAAACATCATAGAGGGATTTTCAACTTCCAGCAGACCGCTGTCAGCCATTTCAAACATACCTATCTCATTCGTTGAGCCAAAACGGTTTTTTATGGCTCGCAGTATCCTGTAGGTGAGATTTCGCTGACCCTCAAAATACAGCACGCAGTCAACAATGTGTTCCATGACCTTAGGTCCTGCGATAGCACCGTCCTTGTTGACGTGACCAACTATGAACATTGGTATCTCTTCCGACTTTGCTGTGCGCATGAACATATTTGTACATTCTCTTACCTGTGTCACAGAACCCTGCGCTGAGGATATCCCGCTTATGTTCATGGTCTGGATAGAGTCGATTATGACTATCTCAGGCTTTTCTTTTACTATCACAGAGCATATCTGCTCGCAGTCATTGTCTGCAAGAAGATACAGATTTTCAGAATCAACATGAAGCCTGTTTGCGCGAAGCTTTATCTGCCGTACAGATTCCTCTCCCGATACATAAAGTATGGTGTGGTCTTGCCCTAAATACTGACATATCTGCAAAAGCATTGTGGATTTTCCTATGCCCGGTTCACCGCCCAGAAGCACCAGAGAGCCTTTCACAAGCCCTCCTCCAAGCACTCTGTCAAGCTCTTTCAGCCCCGTTGCATAACGTATCTCGTTGTAGCTTGCGTCAACGTCGTCTATGCCAACTATCTTGTCGGAAATATCCCTGACAGTCGTGGGCTTAGACTTTGCACCGCCCGATCTGACCGCAAGCTCGACCTCCTCAAAGGTGTTCCATTCGCCGCAGTTAGGGCATTTGCCGTTCCATTTTGAAGTTTCATATCCGCACTGACTGCACACATACGAAGTTTTCACCTTTGCCATATGGTCGTTCCTTTCTGCATATTTATCTGATGATTTGGTGATATATAAAAATGCTGCGCCGATTTTGTGTAGGGGCGGCGCCCCCCACAGCCCGTTTATGTTGCGGTGATCGCTCGTGCAAAGCGCTGAAATTACTTGCCCTCAAGACCCTTGAGAGCCTTTATCTCGTCACGGTCGAGCCTTATAACAGAATCCTTTATTACCTCAATATCGTCTTTCTTTACCACAACAACATTGTCGTTTTTATCCATTTTAACTCTCAGCTTGCCTGTGAGCAGATTTACTTCCTCAACAACGCCTCTGCCCTCAGCAGTCTTGACGATAGCGCCCACCTTTGGTGTGTGCTTGAGAAGATCCTCATAGCTGTCCTGCTCGTATTTCAGACAGCACATAAGTCTTCCGCAAGTGCCTGAGATCTTTGTAGGGTTAAGTGACAAGCCCTGTTCCTTAGCCATTTTAATAGAAACAGGCTGGAACTCTCCCAAAAATCTTGAACAGCAGAAAGGCTGTCCGCAGATGCCAAGACCCCCAAGCATTTTTGCCTCGTCACGAACGCCTATCTGACGAAGCTCTATCCTCGTTCTGAATACCGCGGCAAGGTCTTTTACAAGCTCACGGAAGTCAACTCTGCTCTCTGCGGTAAAATAGAAAAGAAGCTTGTTGTTGTCAAAAGTACATTCAACGTCGATAAGATTCATTTTCAGCTTGTGAGCGGCTATCTTCTGCTCGCATATCTTGAAAGCGTCCTTTTCCTTTTGTCTGTTTTTTTCGATAGTTTTCATATCGTTAGGGGTGGCAAGCCTTATAATGCCTTTTACGGGGTTTGTGAATCTTGTTTCGTCTATTTCCCTGTCCACAAGCGCAACTTCACCACATTCAACGCCCCTTGCGGTTTCAACGATAACTTTGTCGCCCATTTTAACGTCATAGTCTTTTGGGTCGAAGTAGTATATCTTGCCAACGCTTTTAAAGCGTACTCCGATTATTTTTAACATCTCTTTTTCCTTTCAAATATATATCACGGCTTTGCCGTCAGCTACTTTCCTGTTACAGAATATATCTGTCCTGCCAGACTGTTTATAGTCAGGCTTATGTTGCAGTTTGCGTCTATCCTGCCTATGTAGTCAGAAACTATATCGTAAAGCCTGACCGCCTGATCTGAGGAAAGGCTTCTGCTGAGCGTCTTTGCACCCTCTTTCGCACAGCTCACAGACTTTTCACTTTCTCCACCGAGCCTGAATGCCGCACTGTCACGGAGTATCTCCTGAAAAAGGCTCAGCCCCTCTCTCAGCAACGTTTTTTTGCCGTCTGCCGCAAATAGCGTTTTCAAAACGTCATATTCGTTTCCGCCGCACATTGCGTCGCACAGACCTCTTGCAAGCTTCACGCTGTCAAAAAACTGGGAGTGTTCAAGATACTCGACACATCTGCCGATGTTTCCACGCCCTGCTGAAACAGCTTCGCTTATGAGCGCAGGGGCAACGGCAGGATATTTCTCCTGCAAACACGCCATGCTCTCCGCCTCCGTGACAGAGGTCATGCCAAGGGAAAGCACTCGTGAGATTATGGTAGGCAGAAAAATTTCCTTGCTCCTCGCCGTAAGTATTATAGCAGTATGCTCAGGCGGTTCTTCGATTACTTTAAGCAGAATGTTCTGCACCTGAATAACAGTGTTTACCGACAAGTCAAGGTCAGGAATTATGTATACTTTCATTCTCGCCTCGTTCGGTGCAACGGGAGCTTCCGCAACTATAGGTCTGATAGAATCGTCCACGATGTAGTTGCCGTTGCTGTTTGCCTTTGCCACCATAACGTCAGGGTGAGCTCCGTCGGCTATCATTCTGCAGGTCCTGCAAATGCCGCATGGCTCGCCTGTCTGACGTTCGCACAAGAGTGCCGCCGCTATCCACCGTGCAAGGGTCTTTTTACCAAGCCCCTTTTCTCCGTGTATCATTATGGAATGCGGCTCTCGTTTCTTTTTTATCATCTCAGATACGAGCCTGCGAGGCTCACTGTTTCCGTATATTATCAAGCCCTCAGACCCCTTTCTGAAAATTTTCTATCCCTTAGACTTTCTCGAAACGCTCGATATCAGTAACGAAAATAGTTGCGCCGCCGATAGCCACCTCAACAGGATATGAAGCCGCACCGTCAGGCTCCATGATAGTTGATGATGGAACGAACTGCTTTCTTTTCTTTGAATACTTTTTGCAGACCTCTATAACAAGGTCTACCTGCTCATCAGGGCAGCAGATAAGAAAAGTGGTGTTTCCTGACATAAGAAAACCGCCTGTTGAAGAAAGCTTTGTGGCTCTTATGCCGGCTTTCAGAAGTCCTTTATTTACAGCGTAGGTGTCATCGCTGTTTACGATAGCATAGACAAGTTTCATGATTTTGCCTCCTGTTATTTTGATGTAATAATAGCTTTTTTAGCTACACCTTATATTATAGCACATTTATGCGTTCAATTCCATAGTTTTTCAAAATTTTTATTACCTGCGGTGTTATCTCCTCACCGCTCACTGCCACAGGCACTGACGGCTGACAGCTTGTGACGGTCATTCCGCATATAAGACCGCAGGCGTCCTCCACGTTTACGGTGTGCTGAGCCGAAAAAGCCGCCTGCCTTATACCCATTCGTTTTATCCCTTTGGGTATAGCAGGTAAGTCACCGAAAAGCCTTATCCTAGGCTGTTTTATCTCTGAAAACGCCTTTTCAAGTTTCAAAAAGTCCTCCTCGCTGTTGAAAGGCGACGGCATAAGCACAACATATTGTGCGTCGCTGTATTCAGGCTCGATGTCATATTCCCTCAGCTTGTCTGCAAGGTCGTCACCTGTGATACCGCTTTTGTATGCGGCAAGGGTTATCTTCATAGGCTCTTCGCCTATGGTATGCCAGCCGAAAGCTGTTATCCTATCTTTACAGACTTTCACCCTTTCCACAGTGCGTTCAAGGTCACGAGGAAAATCACCATTCACATAGTCAGCGCAAAGGTCAAGGCTCTCCATTATAAGATAGGAGGGGCTTGTTGAGCCGAACATTGACATTATCTCTTTGGCGCAATCATCATAATTCGCAGGGGCGTGATTTGAAATATGAAGCATTGCTCCCCCTGTGTAGCATGGAAGCGTTTTGTGAGCAGAGTCACAGCACATATCAGCCCCCAAGTCCATGGGGTGCAGGCTCTCAGGGAGAAACTTCAGATAAGCTCCGTGAGCGTTGTCGCAAAGAAGTGGCACACCGTATTTTCTGCAAACCTCGCTCATGCCCTTTATGTCGCTGAGATCGCCAAGATAGTCAGGTGAGGTCACATAAACGCAGTCCACCTCTGTTTCAGCCAGCACCTTTTCAACGTCCTCGGGAGTGACACTTCCTGCGCATATAGACGTAAACTCGCCCTTTGGATATATCCACTCCACGTCAATGTCAAGGAGTATGCAGGCATTTATAAACGCCTTGTGGACGTTTCTTGGTGCGGCAACAGTTATCTTTTTTCCTTGTCCACTGCGACATACTATGCCAAGCATTGCCTTTATGCAAAGGCTCGACCCCTCTGCAGAGTAAAAAGTCCGCCTGCTGCCATAGGCTTCCGCCATTTTGGCTTCGCTCTGTGCGATGATCCCCTCGGCTTCAAAAAGATAGTCCGCACCCTTTATTTCAGTGATGTCAAGAGCCTCAAGACCATGAAATTTCTGCCCTTTGTGACCGGGCATATGAAACCTCGCCGTGCCTGACTTTGCATATTCTCTAACGAATTTATTCACAGGTGCGTTCAATGCTATCTCCCTTTCAGTGCGCTTTTGAGCATGGCAGGCTTCATGCCGCAGGATATCCGCTTTCTTGCAAGCCCTATAGTCCTGGATACTGTGGATTTTGAAACACCCTCTGCGTCGGCTATCTCCTGCATTGTCATGCCCTTTGTATAATACATTATTATATAACATTTCTGCCGTTTCGTCAAATTTTCCCGCACTATTTCACGCATGAGCCTGTTTTCTATGGCAGAGGCAGGGTCGGGACTATCTTTCTCAGTGTCACGAGGACTTGGGATATAGTTTTGTGTAAGCTCGTATGATACCTTTGTGTGCTGCATAAAAATCCTTTCTTTATCTTTTTTTCGATGTTTTCTGACCATTTTTTTACCCACTATATATTGTGGGCAAATTTTTGGACAAACACAATTTTCAAAATTCTTGTTTAATTTGTGGGAAATTAAACGGACTGTTTGTGCATTTTACCATTGCAATTTAAAGAAATATGTGTTATAATGTATCTGCAAATTTGTTTGAGGGTGTTTTGTTGGACTTATAAATATAAATAAAGAAAAAAGCCGATATGAACATCTTTTGAATGAAAAGGGCGGTATTGTGTAAGCTGCCCGTTCTATTTTGAGCCGAATACTGCGGATAAAAATAAAAACACGAGGCAGTGTGAAGCTTTAAGGAGAAGTGTAAAAATTTATGGAGAAAGTAAAGCTTAACAGATTGTCTGAGCTTACTGCTATTGCGAGAAAAAGAGAGCTTACCCCAGAGGAGAAGTCTGAGCGTGAGGCTTTGAGAAATGAGTATCGCAGAAGCGTTATAGCTAACCTGACAGGTCAGCTTGAAGCCACGACGATCATTGAGCCGGACGGCTCAAGAATTAAGGTTTCGGATATGAAACGCAGCGGGGAGGATAAAATAAAGTGACAGGAGTTTCCAGACAGAAACAGAAGCTTTTGACCATGAAAAAGCTTTTTGAGACCAAGACAGACGAAAAGCACACCATTACAGGAAACAGGCTTATCGAGATCCTGGGCGACTACGGCATAAAAGCTGAGCGTAAGACTATCTATGACGATATCAAGACCCTCTGCGACAGCGGAATGGATATTGAGATAACTAAGGACGGTCACTCCAACGCTTATTATCTTGCTCAAAGGCTGTTTCAGGACGAGGAGCTGTATGTTCTTGCAGACGCAGTTGCTTCAAGCAGGTTTCTTACACAGAAGAAATCGAAGGAGCTGTTAAAGAAGATACAATCACTTACATCTGAACACAAGGCAAAGGATCTGCGCCGAATGGTCTATGTGTCAAACAGGACAAAGACCTTCAATGAGCAGATATACTATGCTATAAACAGCATACAAGAGGGCATTTTCAGCGGTTTGGAGATACACTTCAAGTATTACGAATACACCGTTGAAAAACGCAAACAGCTTCGCCACGGCGGCGAGGTGTATACGGTTTCACCGTATTCTCTGGTTTGGGAAAACGACAACTATTACCTTGTGTGCTATTGCGAAAAGCATGAAAAGATATGCCGCTACAGAGTTGACAGAATGACTCAGGTCACTGTTACAGATATCCCCAGGAGGGAGCTTTCCGAGGAGGAGAAGACAGAGGTCACAAATCGTCAGACTATCTACGGAATGTACGGCGGCGAGCTTATGACGCTGCAATTGCAGTTTGACAATAAGCTCATAGATGTTGTAATGGATCGTTTTGGTGAGAAAACCATATGTCACAAAAATTCCGACAATACCTTCTATATAAATGAGGAGGTACAGGTCGCACCAACATTCTGGGGCTGGCTTTTCCAGTTCGGCTCACAGGCAAAGGTGCTTGGACCTGAAAGGGCAGTGGAAATGGCAAAGGACGCTATTTCAGATATTGCCGATTGCTACAAATAAAAATTTGGACAAGGATAAAAGAGCCGAGATATAAATAGGCGAACGTCTGCTGCAAAAGGCAGGCGTTTTTTATTTGGATATACTGCTTCACTATTGATTGTAGCACATATGTTCGATATTGTCAAGGGGTAATGTAAAATTTCCGTAAGATGTCGGCAAAAAGTTGACAGCACAGGGGCGAATATGTTATAATATTTACACAAGCAAAGGCGCTTTGAGTAGAAGATACCCAAAGCGCTATTTTTATAATAAGGTAAAAAGGGGTGATAAGCTTGACCACAATGCTCATTTTATCTTCGGTGATAGTGCTGTGCTGTGTGTTTTTCAATAAAATATCGGACAAGTTTGGACTTCCTGCATTGCTGGCGTTCATTCTCCTTGGAATGTTGTTCGGCTCTGACGGGCTTTTTAAAATAGAGTTCGATAACTATAAATTTGCCGAGGAGATATGCTCGGTGGGACTTGTTTTCATAATCTTCTACGGAGGCTTTGGCACGAAATGGAGCGAAGCCAAAAAGGTGGCAGGCAAGTCACTTATACTCGCTTCCGCAGGAGTTTTGCTCACAGCCTTTGCAACAGGAGCATTCTGCAAGCTTGTGCTGGGCTTTGAGTGGCTGGAAAGTCTGCTTATAGGCGCTGTTATAAGCTCCACAGACGCAGCGTCGGTTTTCTCGGTGCTGAGAAGCAAAAAGCTGAACCTGCGATACGGTACGGCTTCAATACTGGAGCTTGAAAGCGGAAGCAACGACCCTTGGGCTTATATGCTCACGGTTATAATACTTTCAGTAATGAAAGGCGGTGCGACGGCAGGAGGCTTTGTTGTGAGCTTGCTTGCACAGGTGTTCTTCGGTGTGGGCTTCGGTGCGCTTATATCTTTGGGCGCAGTGTATCTCATAAAACGTGTGCGATTTGACGCAGCAGGCTTTGACGCTATCTTTGTTACTGCCATAGCTATTCTTTCCTATGCTCTGCCCTCGGCGGTGGGCGGAAACGGCTATCTTAGCTGTTACATTGTGGGAATAGTCCTGGGCAACACAAAAATATCAGGCAAAACAGCCCTTGTGCATTTCTTTGACGGAATAACGGGCTTCACACAGATATTGCTGTTTTTCCTCCTTGGACTTTTGGCATTCCCGTCGCAAATGCCGTCAATAATACTTCCTGCGGCGGCGATAGCATTGTTCCTTACATTCGTTGCAAGACCTGCGGCTGTTACTGTTATCATGAAGCCTTTCGGTGCAAAGTGGAAGCAGATAGCCCTTATCTCATGGGCAGGACTAAGGGGAGCGACCTCCATTGTTTTCGCTATCATGGCGACAGTTGATGACGCATATATGAAAAATGACGTTTTCCATATCGTTTTCTGTATCGTGCTTATGTCTATCGGTATTCAGGGTACGCTTCTGCCGCTGTTTGCTAAAAAGCTCGATATGATAGACGATGAGGAGAACGTAATGAAAACGTTCAATGACTACAGCGACGAAACGGAAGTGCAGTTTATAAAGCTTTCCGTTCAGCCGGACAGCAATTGGGCAGGGCGGAAGATAAAGGATATACCTTTTCCGAGAGGTCTGCTTGTGGTGATGATACTCCGTGGCAAGGAGAAGATAATACCAACAGGCAAAACCCAGATACTTGCAGGGGACGTTGTGGTGCTGAGTGCGGCAGGCTTTTATGACGACAGCCATTTTGTCCTAAGCGAAATGAACCTTGATAAGCATCACGAGTGGTGCGGTCTGAAAGTGTCAGAGATAACAATGTCAGAGGACAGCCTGATAGTAATGATAAAACGTCAGGGGCGTATACTTATCCCAAACGGCAGGTTGCGGCTCAAAGAGGGAGACGTGCTTGTAGTCACGTCAGGATAGAGAATATGCAGGCGGCGGATTGACTTGCGTTTTGTGTGCGGACGCTGTTCGCCCCTACGTTATTATGAAAACCACTTTGCTTTTCTTATCAGCTTATTTTCAGTGTCTTTTCATAAAACTATCATATTGAACAGGTATTATATATACAAGGTCAGAGGAACACCGAGAAAGACCTCAGGCAAAAGCATTGAGAGCTTGATGAAAGTTCCGTCAACCAATTACTCATAATGAGTTTTCATATAATGAGTTTTCATATATAATTTTCCTTCATTCTTCTTTTCATTTCATCTCGCTGTGCTCTGAATTTTCAGAGTGCGGCAAAAGTGAAATGGCATGGAAAAATACATAACTTTAGCATTCCCCATTCATAATTTTTTCTTCATATTATACTTCTTACTTCTCTGAAAGACCCTGTGGCTTTTGCCATGGGGTCTTTTGGATTTGTAGAATTTATATCAAAACAAACGTTCTTATCTGTGCATATCGACAAAAAACTTGCTGTCCAAAAAATTACCCCTCAAATTCATCAAGTTGTGTTATCATACATACAGCCCCGAAATAGAAAAAGAAAAATATGAGGATGTGTGTAAAAATGATATGGATAATCATGATGAATGTTTTTATCGTTGCGGCAGGTGCAGGCGGCGACAGGTGGCTTATGAAAACTATAATGAGAATGGTGCTGTTTTTCCTGTTTGTTGCGGTGGCAGAGAGGAACATGGGAGCAGTGTTTGCCGCAGGCATCGTGTTCACAGCGGCATGGGCGGCACTGTCGCTTTTTGAAGCGGAAACCAAAAAGAAACGCCATGCAAATAAGGTCAGACAGTGCCGTGTCAGAAAAAATATAAACCGTACAATACAAATTGAGCAATAATTAACAAAAAAATCACTTATTTTATGGGCATATGTGTTATAATTAATAATGATTATAGTAATTTAGCCTGAGAGGTGATATAGCTTTTGAAAAATTCTGCTGATTTTGAACTGTATGATAAAATAAAAAAATATAGAAGATCTATTTTGAAAACAAGCGTGTTAGTGCTGTTCGTTGCTTGTCTGCTTGTGTATGCGTGTGCCTGCTATTACAGCGGTGTGAATGCATTTCAGAAAGAGGCTCAGCTTTGCTCTGCTATAAATGCGGAAGCAGACCAGAATGTGGCTGCCTTTATGAAGAAAATGGAGGACACTGCCAAGCTTATAATGGGCAATGAGGACTATGCGAAATATGATCCTACGGATACGTCAAAGAGCGAATTTGCTGTGCTTAATGAGGAGAATGTTCTCACTGAGAGGCTTATAGAGCTTAGTACATTGGGCAACTATACTGATTTTGGCATTGTAAGCAGTAATGAACATAATGTAGGAAAGATAACCGATGGTACAAAGGATATCTTTGACGATGAGATATACAAGAGAGTTTCCGACCTTATGGGTGACAGCAAGATAAAATGGTTCACGGGACAGGACGATAACTACAGACGAGTGTATTTCGCAGGCAGGATAAATGACGATCTTATTTTTATCTCCTCTGTGTTTTCAACGGAGTTTGATCTTGTTTTTCTGCCCTCTGACAATTACAGCGAGATAAATACCATGCTGTGTGATGACGATGGCAGGATAATCTATGCTAACGACGGAAAAAGTGTTGTCGGCGAAAAGCTCGATGAAAAGCTCTCTAAATTCCTTGATGGAGGCACTGGCGTCACCGTTTCGGATATGACTACTATCTGTGCTATTGATGATTGCAGTGACGATTGGGTGGTCATTACTACCGTAGATATGTCAGACACTTTGCGTCACTATGTGAAAACAGGGCTTAAATGCCTTGGTATCTTTATTTGCTGCGCAGTCATATTTATTATGATATCTGCGGCAGCGGCGGCGGATAACGACCCGCAGAACGGACCGAAGTTTGGAAAATATCCAAAGGTGGACGAAAATACAGGGCTTTTTACTGCGGAATATACCGAAAACAGCATTATGGATAAAATGGAAACTTGTATCTCAGGCTCGACTATCGCATTTATTATCGTGAAAATAACAAATCTGGAGCTTATAAGGCTCAACTATGGCGAGGAGATAGTGGCGGAAGCTGAGCGAAAGGTCGCCGAAATACTGGTGGAGAACCGCAAGGAGGGCGATATCTGCGGAATTTTCAGGGAGGGCGAGTTTGCTCTGTTTGCAGACCACACGAACTTTGACCTTATGAGAGCCTATGGTAATGTGAGGGCTTATGTTAAAGAGCTTAACGATAAGCTGAAGGAATGCTGCCTTGACGATGACAGGGGCTACATAAAATGTGCAGTTGGTGCGTCGGTCTACCCTGAAACAAGCGATGATTATGATGAACTTTACGAAATGGCAGAAAAAGCCTGCGAGAAAGCAGAACACAGTGAGGACGCAAGAGCGGTGATATATGATAAAAAAGAGGAAGAGGTGAGCCGCAATTGAGAACACGCATTGTAAGGTGTGCGGCTTTGACCGCTTCAGCGATCTGCACAGCGACTGTCATGACGAGCTGTGCATTGTTTGAAAGAAGAATGGAGCATAAAGTAAAGACCGAGGTGTCCTTCTCGTGGTGGGGCAAGGACGCGCGTAACGAGTATACTCTCGACGGGCTTAAAGCCTATCAGAACAGCAATAAGGACGTTGTGGTAAGACCTGAGTATGCAGACTTTGACGGCTTCAAAACACGAATGGACGTGGAATTTTTCTCTGACACCACCGCAGATATCATGCAGTTAAACTACAGTTGGCTCTATGAATATTCTCCCGACGGCGAGGACTTTTATGACCTTAATGAGCTGTCGGAATACATAAATCTTTCAGCATTTGATGATGACAGCCTTTCATATGGCACTATAAACGGCAAGCTTAACGCCTTGCCTACCGGTACGAACTGTATAACCTTCTACTATAATAAGACCATGTATGACAGTTATGGTCTGAGCCTGCCTGAAAATTGGTCTGACCTTATAAATGCGGCAGAGGTCATGAAGTCAGACGAGGTGTATCCTGTTGAAATGACGAAAAAGGCGGCTTATCTCAGCTCTGTGGCGTATGTGGAGCAGGTAACGGGAAGAAAAATGTTATCTGACAGCGGTGAGTTTCAGTATACCTCGGAGGACGTAAGGCTCATGCTCGCCTTTTATCAGGAAATGCTGAATAAAAAGGTCACAAAGCCTGCGTGGGATTTCGATAGGAACGATCTTGAAAAGTGCCTGACAGCAGGCGTGGCTTCCTGGATATCAGACGCAGAGTATTACTGCGAGCCTGCTCAGAAGTTTGGCTTTGACATCGTTATAGGCGACTATCCAAAGCATAAGCAGGCAGTGAGCAGCGGTTGGTATAAAAAGCCCACTAGCGTTTATGCCATAAAGAAAAATACCAAGTCCCCTGAGGAAGCCGCAAAGCTTCTTGACTATCTTGTGAACGGTGAGGAAATGGCTCTCCTGCAGGGCATGGGAAAGGGCGTGCCTGCATCAAAGGCGGCATTGGAAGCCCTTGAAGCGAGGGATATGCTTGACGGGATAGAGTATAAAGCCAACGAGAAAATGGCAAACTCAGAGGAGCTTGAAATAATGTCCCCGAAGCTTGAAGATCAGGGGGTACTTGACCTTTTTATAAGCACCTCCGAGTCGCTCTATTATGGCAGGGCAGAGATAGAAAACGCTTCTGAAAATCTGTATAATAAGATGAAGGAATTATACAAATAGTTAAATATGCGAAACAAATAGTGCAAATTGTATTCAAAAATGAATGAGAAGTGTACAGAGTACACAAAAATAACGAAACTGTTAAATAAGTCTTGACAATTTATTTGTTTTAAGATATAATTAAGGACGATGTAAGGTGATACATCATAAAATGGTGTGTGACAAAGTGTGTGACATAATTTCTTGTGAAAATGTCAACATAGTGTTACCAATCGTCAAAATGACCGATTGAAAATTAGTTTTTCGTCAAGTTGAACAAAGTTGAGAAAAAATCTGAAAAACTATTGACATTTTGGACAAGATGATGTATACTTTAATCATGGTGATAAGGAGAACGCAAAGAACTCCGAAAGCCGCTTAATTATTGGAAAGTAGCTGCTTAAATCGGCTTGCAGCTCTTTTATAAACAAATTTATTTAATTTATTATGGAGGGATTTTCTATGAAGAAATCTAACAGAAAAGGTTTCACCCTTGTAGAGCTCGTAGTTGTTATCGCTATCATCGGTATCCTTGCAGCTATCCTCGTTCCTACAATGATGAACTATGTAAAGAAGTCAAAGCTCAAGACAGCTAACTCAAACGCTAAGCTCGTTTTCACAACTGTAAACAACGAAGCTGCTGATATGCTCGTTGAGGGTACATCAGTAACATCTGATGCTTCAATGAAGGTTACATCAAGTAAGGGTAACAAGATTAAGGAGAATTTTGGTGGCACTGATGATACTGCAAAGGCTAAGCTTGCTTCTGCAGTTTGGAATGCACTTAAGGACAATGGTGATGGCGCTGGCTATTGCGTATATGTTCTTGGCGATGATGGTAACGTTACATTTGCTCAGTGGTCTGACGTTGAGAACCCAACAGGTGGAGTTCTTGGCCAGTATCCAGACCCATGTAGCAAGCCTGACAATGCTAATAAGCCATTCGCTGATACAGCATACACAAAGGATTCTTGGGCTCCACCTGCAGGTGACTAATTTACAATTAAAGCGTTTTGAGAACCGCTCATTTGAGCGGTTCTTTTTTTGTCTGAAAATATAT
Organism: Ruminococcus bicirculans (ex Wegman et al. 2014); assembly: GCF_000723465.1. Taxonomy (GTDB): domain Bacteria; phylum Bacillota; class Clostridia; order Oscillospirales; family Ruminococcaceae; genus Hominimerdicola; species Hominimerdicola aceti. The sequence goes on along the minus strand of NZ_HF545616.1, from coordinate 1,640,718 downwards.
AAAATAGCCAATAAGAATAGCTTACTTTTGTACAAATGGTAAAATTGAGTAATAAAGCTTGCCTTTTCCTTGACAAAATCGGGTAAATTTTGTATAATATACTTGTCGAAATATTAAATGGGGATCAATATTTTGATGAAAGAATTGAGGGAAAGAAATGAACAGAAAAGGCTTTACTTTGGTGGAGCTTGTGGTCGTTATTGCCATTATCGGCGTGCTTGCGGCTATTCTCATACCAACTATGATGAGTTATATCAGAAAAGCGAAGCTTAAAAGCGCAAACAGCAATGCAAAGATAGTGTTCAATACTGTAAATGCGGTCGTGACGGATATGCAGTGTGAGGGCAAAGATATCGACGTCCAGTCATGTACGGCTGTGGTCGATTGCACCGCAGAGCCTGACGAATCCAAAAAGCTTGAAAAAGCCGTCCATGACGCACTTAACGTCAATGGCGACAATGCAGGCTATGCTTTTTGGATAGCAGGGGAGGACGGCAGATACAAGCTTGCACAGTGGTGTGATACAAGTTCGCCGAGGTCTAAAGGCATTGTAGGGCAGTATCCTGACCCTGTGAACAAACCTGACGATCTCCCTGAGAATTTCAGTTGGGGCGTTAAATTCTGAAACTATTGACGATCTGTCATTGCCGTGGAATAATTAAGATAACAAAAAAGAGGCATACTGCTGTAAGCGGTTTACCTCCAATATAGTTTTTTCTTTAAGAAATAACCGACCTATTGGACGTGGGGCGGTTATTTCTTTTTATTGCAGACATTGAGTACAAGTCTAATCATGTCAATATTTGTCGCAAAAAGTTTTACAAAAACATTGACTAATTTCTTAATAAATGGTATAATTTATATGTCAATTATTTTTTTGGAGGATATTAATGAAAGAGAAATTTAAAAGCTGGGCATTCAGCAAAGAGCATGGAAAATGCGATGTTATAACGCTGATAATATACCTGCTTGGCGTTTGCACTGTATCGTTTTTTCATGAACCGTGGTTTGATGAAGCTCAGTCATGGGCGATTGCACGTTCGGGAACTATAAAGGAGATACTTTTTGAGATACCACACTATGAGGGTCACCCGCCACTATGGCATTTGATATTGGCGCCTTTCGCAAAGCTTGGCGCACCCTATGAGCTGTCCCTTGCGGCAGTCAATATTTTTTTTATGACCCTTGCTGTGGCGGTCTTGCTTTTCAAGTCACCTTTTCCAAAGCTGATACGTTGTCTGTTGCCGTTTAACTTCTTCCTGTTTTATCAGTACGGCGTTGTAAGCAGACCCTATTCAGTTTTGACACTTTCATTTTTTCTTGCAGCAGCATTTTATCCTTCACGAAATAAAAAGCCACTAAGGTATGTATTTTCATTGGCATTTATGTGCATGATACACTCGTTTGGTATAATATTTGCAGGTGGATTGTGTGTGGTGTGGCTTTCAGAAATAATAAGCAAGTATGTTAAAGAAAAAACATTTTTAAAAATATTTTCTGACAAACACTGTTGGATGATGCTTGGTCTGCTTGTTCTGGCAATAGCTATAATTATAGAGATTTTTCCAAATAGTAACACATATACCCAAGGGCATGAAAACGCAGAGGAACTGTTCTCATTCTCTTTCAGCTATGTTCAAGTAATGTGGTATATAATGTATCTTTCAGAAGCTTTTCTGATACAAATGCCGGACAGTAAACTGGATTCATATGATGTGGCAAGTATTATACCTCAGTTTATCACCGCAGTTTTTGTGTTTGTCATTGCATTAAGTATTTTGCATAAAAATAAAAAGATTCTTACTTTTATAATACCATATTCGTTTTTTGGATTGTTTTCGGCATTAATTTATTCTTCGCCATATCATTCGGGGATGGTTGGTGTATTTTTGATATTTGTGTTTTGGGGTATATTCGCCGATAACGGCAAAATTGAGTTGCCAGAGTACATAAATAAGGCGGTTTCTTCCCTTAGAGGAGGTTTAAAAAAAGCAGTAGTAGCTATAGCTTTTTTGCCTATGATAGTGCCTATTGCATGGAGCGCATATTCTTCATATATTGATATCCGTTTTGATTATTGGTATAAAGAAGCGGCAGAGTTTATCAAAGAATATAGGCTTTATGATTATAAAATTTTGTCGTCATGGACTCAAGATGTGATAAGTGAGGAAAATGATAGCTGGAGGATAGATGAAGTTTATGCGTGTCGTGATTATCCAAAACTTCAAGGTCTTGCTACCGCCATTCTTCCATACTTTGATGACAACATTTTTTATAATTATAACATTGATGACCATGACAAAACTTTTATGTATTATCAATCCTCAACTGAGGAAGAGGCAGAGGCTATAATAAATAAATGGCGAGAGCAAGGTCCACCCGATGTTGTACTTGACCGCTGTCAGCTTACAAGAGTGTATCCTGACATTGACGTAAATGATTATGTTGCGGTAAAGCGTATCACGGCATATAAACCTTATAAGTTTAAAACAAATGACCAATATATAACCATCTATGTAACAAAAGACCTTTTCAACAAAATAGGCACACTAAAAGAAATTACAGCCAAAAAACTCTACTAAAAACCAACACCGCCGAGGACGCCATCGCCCTCGGCGGTATTTTTCTACCCAAAATAAACCCCATAATACCTGCAAGCCTTTATCATAAAATCCTCGCTCACATCAAAATGTTGCGCAAGTAGATAAATACTGTCCAGATTTTTCTTTATGGCTTTGATAAGCTCGCTTTTCGGTATCAGATTTTCTATCGCCCACTTGTCTGCACGGTATTCATGCTGTGAGATGTTGTCTGCCGTAGCGTATCTGTTGTAAAACGCACCCTTTACGCAGTGACCTATCTCGTGAGCAGTGCGCTCCTTCAAAAGCCTTGCAGGCGTCTGGCTGTCTATGCCGATCGCACAGCCACCTGCGCCAAAAAGCGATATCGCCCCGCACTTTGGACAATCAATAAAATCTATAGTTATGTTCTCTCTACTGCAAATATCATACAATTCCTGTATGTTCGTCATCTCTCACTTTTCACCAGCCTTTCTGCGCTTTGCTTCCTCTCTGAGCATGACCATTTCTGCATACTGCTTGACCTCGTCAAACATTTCGTCCGTCACTCCAAGCGTTCCGTTGAATAATGCATATTTCAGCTTCGTGTCAAAATCTTCTTCCCTGCCAGATATAAGATATTGTACGCTCACTCCAAATCTGTTCGCTATCTTTGTAGAATTCTCTGCGGAAAGTCGTTCCGTCCTGCCTTTGCTCAGCTCAGATAAACAGCTCCTCGTTATAGACAGCTCCTTGCACATCTGCGATACCGTCATATGGTTCTCCTCGCATAGTTCTTTTATCCTTTTGTACATTTCAGTCATATTTTCTTCCTCCAATTGTGATCATTTCACAAAAATACAGAAGTCTGTATCAAATTCGCTAATACCTATTGACTTTTGCAGAAACCTGTAGTATACTGTATGTATCGTTAGTACAGATATCTGCATAAAATCTGGCTTTGATATAATTATAATACATTTTCCTGTAAAAGTCAAGAGAATAAACCGCCCCCCCTTTTTGACATCTCCGCCCCGAGAGATATACAGAAAACGGTTATCTGAAATGTCATTGCTTTATTTTATTTACAGTATATCATACTAACTGTCCAAATGTCTGTACAAAAAGGCGAAAGGAGAAAAATGTACGATAATATAGATTATTCCGTAGAGGTAAATTTCATAAAAAGGCTTGCACCCTCAGCGAGCCGATATAATTTCAGAAGCGGTGGAAGCAGAGTTAATACAGCCGCACTGCGAAAGCTTTCACAGTATCGCAAACTAAGGTGGCAGGAGTGGAAGCTTAAAGAAGATATCTGCGAAATGTCCTCACAGCTTGCCGCAGTGGGGGAGCATTGCGGCAGGGTAGCCCACAGAGGGAAAAAACTTACTGACTTGTGGCTTGACCTTGCAAAGGTGCAGCTTCGCTTGAGAGAATGTGAGGAGCTTGCGGCAAAAATGCCAAAACGCTATCGTGGCGTGGTGAAAAGCCGCTATTTTGACGGCTCAAAGAAGCACCCACCTGAGTGGGGAAGCTCCGCCGCAGAGTTCGGCTTTCCCTTTGGAGGAGAAGAACTGCGCAGGCGAGTGACAAAGTGCCTTAATGAAATATGCAATTAATAAAACGCCTTACACAAGGTAAGGTTTAAATGCCTGCCACGGCGAACATATAACTTTCCCAGTATATCACGCCTATGGGCGGAAATAAAAAAATCCGCTACCATAAATGATAGCGGATATGGTACAGGGGCTCGCCCCTGTTGGTGCGCCTGACAGGAATCGAACCTGCGACCTCAAGAGTCGGAGTCTTGCGCTCTATCCAACTGAGCTACAGACGCATATAAGGAGCGGAAATCCGCTCCTTGTTTTTTTTATAAATTTTTTTATCTAAGCTTAGCTCCGCATGGCAAGTCCTGATCTGGGAAAATAACGCTTGCCGCACCGTCAGGTGTGTCAGCCGCACATATCATGCCGTTTGACTCAACTCCGCAAAGCTTCACAGGCTTCAGATTGGCTACAATAACTACCTTCTTGCCAATAAGATCTTCAGGCTTGTACCATGCCGCAATGCCCGATACTACCTGCCTGCCGCCAAAACCATCGTCAAGCTGTAAGCAAAGAAGCTTCTTGGACTTCTTTACCTTCTCGCAGTCCTTAACAAGAGCAACTCTCAGATCTACCGTTGCAAAATCATCTATGGTTATCTCGTCAGCTATAGGCGCAGGCTCAAATCCATCGTCAGCCTTTTCCTCAGGCTCTGCATTGCTGCCTATTATCTTGTTAAGCTCCTCTATCTCCTTGTCAACGTCAATTCTTGGGAAGATGATCTCACCCCTGTGAACTGTAACGTCAGCAGGAAGTACACCAAACTTGCCAGCGTTCTCGTATGTGATGTCGCTCTCAGCCGCACCTATCTGCTCCCATACCTTTGGCATTGTTGTAGGCATAAAGTTGCTGAGAAGTGTTGATACTATCCTGATAGTTTCAAGCAGATTGTAAAGAACTGTCGCAAGTCTTGCCTTTTTGCTCTCGTCCTTGCCAAGTACCCATGGAGCTGTCTCGTCAATGTACTTGTTAGCTCTGGATACTACCTTGAATATCTCAGCCAAAGCATTGTTTATCTGAGTCTTGTCCATGAACTCGTCGACCTTTGCAACAAGTCCCTTAGCCTCAGCAATAAGCTCAGCGTCAAATTCGCCCTCTTCTCTGTCAGCAGGAAGCGTGCCGCCAAAATATTTGTCAACCATAGCTACAGTTCTTGAAACAAGATTGCCAAGACCATTTGCAAGGTCAGAGTTTATTCTGTTTATCATTATCTCATTTGAGAATGAGCTGTCTGCACCCAGAGCCATTTCACGAAGAATGTGGTATCTGATAGCGTCAGCACCATATCTCTCGCCAAGAATGAACGGGTCAACAACGTTGCCCAAAGACTTGGACATCTTCTGTCCGTTGAATGTTATCCAGCCATGTACAGCAAGATGCTTAGGCAGTGGAAGATCAAGTGCCATAAGCATTGCAGGCCAAATGATAGCGTGGAATCTCATGATATCCTTTGCTACCATGTGAACGTCAGCAGGCCAGAACTTGTCAAAATCATTGTACTGCTCGTTCCAGAAACCAAGTGCAGAAATATAGTTAGAAAGTGCGTCTATCCAAACGTAAACAACGTGCTTGTCATCAAATGTAACAGGAATACCCCACTTGAAAGTAGTTCTCGATACACAAAGATCCTCAAGACCGGGCTTGATAAAGTTGTTTACAAGTTCAGTGGCTCTTGTCTTTGGCTGGAGATAATCTGTCTCAGTGAGAAGCTTCTCTATCCTCTCAGCAAATGGTGACATCTTGAAGAAGTAAGCCTCCTCCTTAGCCTCTGTTACCTCTCTGTGACACTCAGGACAACAGCCGTTCTCATCAAGCTGTGACTCAGTCCAGAAGCTTTCGCAAGGCGTGCAGTATTTGCCCTTGTATTCGCCCTTGTAAATGTAGCCCTTGTCATAAAGAGCCTTGAAGATCTTCTGAACAGTTTCAATGTGATAATCGTCAGTAGTTCTGATGTATCTGTCATAGCTGATGTTCATGTAGCTCCAAAGCTTTTTGAAAGTCTTGACTACCTCATCAACATATTCCTTAGGTGTAACACCCTTTTCAGCAGCCTTCTGTTCGATTTTCAGACCATGCTCGTCAGTGCCTGTGAGGAACATGACATCATAGCCCTGCATACGTCTGTATCTGGCAATAGAATCGCAGGCAACAGTGGTGTAGCAGTGACCGATATGAGGATTACCGGAAGGGTAATATATCGGGGTAGTGATATAAAACGGTTTTTTCTCCATATAAAGGACCTCCGTAAAAGAATTTGCATAAGCAGCATTTCTTATATTATACTACTTTACAGTGGTTTCGTCAAGCGGTAAAGCGATTTAAGTGAGGAGTGAGGAATGAGGAATGAGGAATGAGCAAAGCTGACCAAAGTTGTGCCCCTGCACCGAGCGTAGCGAGCACTTAAACGCAGGCTCAAGCCCGGCGTTAGAGGGCTTGCAGGGTCAAGGGACAGAGTCCCTTGTGGGTTCTTAGGGCAAAGCCCTGAGCGGAGTTTGAGGCAGAGCCTCATTCGGCGTAAGCCGACAAGGTGCAGATTAAAGTGTAAAAAGCACACGAGAGCCATATATCAAACAAACCCCATATTGGAGCACAAAATCTGCACCGCCCACCCCCCTTTGACATTTCGCATTATTGTTTATCTCGCAACCCTTGATAATCCCACAAACATCGGTAGGGGCGAACATAGTTCGCCCGTGCTCAGGACTTGCCGTAATTTCAGAATTGTAGGGGCTGGCGCCCTCGACAGCCCACCCCCTTGACATTTCGCATTATTGTTTATCTCACAACCCTTGATAACCCCACAAACATCGGTAGGGGCGAACATCGTTCGCCCGTGCTCAGAACTTGCATAAATTCTGAATCATAGAGGACACCACCCGATTTGTGCTGATTTAACAAATAATTCATACACCTTTCGTATAAAAATGCTATAATAAAAAAGTTAAAGTATATATTCTAAGAAAAAGTAACTCTAAGGTGGGAATCGTAAAATGGAAGAAGTAAGAGAAAATAAAATGGGAACGCAGCCCATAGGCGAGCTGCTGTTCAAAATGTCCCTGCCGATCATGATATCCATGCTCGTGCAGGCTCTCTATAATATCGTCGACAGCATATTCGTTGCCAAAATAAGCGAGGACGCACTCACTGCCGTGTCACTGGCTTTCCCTGTGCAAAATCTTATGATAGCCCTCGGTGCAGGCACTGGTGTCGGTATCAACGCACTGCTGTCAAAATCACTTGGTGAAAAGAACTTCAAACAAGCCAACAGCGCCGCCAATAACGGCATTTTCCTCTGCCTTGTGAACTTCGTTATCTTCGTGGTTTTTGGTGCATTTTTTACCGAGATCTTCTATCGCTCACAAACCTCAAGCAAAATAATTATCGAATATGGCGACCAGTACCTAACCGTCATCAGCCTGCTAAGTATCGGTCTTTTCTGTCAGATGACCATGGAAAAGCTTTTGCAGGCAACAGGTAAAACTATCTATTCAATGTATACTCAGGGAATAGGCGCAGTGATAAATATTATCCTCGACCCTTGCTTTATCTTTGGCGTGGGCTTCTTCCCTAAGTGGGGCGTAACAGGTGCGGCTGTGGCTACCTGTATCGGTCAGTTCACCGCTGCAGCCTTCGGACTTTTCTTCAATATGAAGTTCAACAAAGAGATAACCATAAACCTTGTGAAGTATAGACCGCAGGCAAAGATAATCAAGAAGATCTACGCTGTCGGCCTGCCGTCCATCATAATGCAGTCTATCTCTTCTATCATGACATACGGCATGAATAAAATACTTATCGGCTTCTCAAACACCGCCGCCGCAGTTTTCGGTGTGTATTTCAAGCTTCAGAGCTTCGTTTTCATGCCTGTTTTCGGACTTAATAACGGTCTTATCCCTATCGTTGCCTATAACTATGGTGCAAGAAAGAAAAAGCGTATCACAGGTGCAATAAAATACGCCATGATATATTCTGTGTCTATCATGATAGTCGGCACTATCATAATGCAGATTTTCCCTGCACAGCTTCTGAAACTCTTTGACGCAAGCGATAATATGCTAAGCATAGGCGTAACAGCCCTGCGTATAATCAGCACACACTTCTTCTTCGCAGGCTTTGATATAATCATAATCTCATCATTGCAGGCTCTTGGCAGGGGACTTTCCTCTATGCTCGTTTCATTTACAAGACAGCTTGTTGTGCTTCTTCCTGTGGCGTATCTTCTTTCCCTTACAGGCAAGCTTGACGCTATCTGGTGGGCGTTCCCGATAGCCGAAATATTCTCGATCATGGCGTCATTGTTCTTCCTTAGAAGAGCCTACAACGCTGAAATAAAACCAATGGCAGACTAACTAGGAGGTATTTTTATGCGGCTTATTTTTATCAGACACGGCGACCCCGATTACGTTCATGATACCCTTACAGAAAAGGGCAAGCGTGAAGCAGAGCTTCTTGCACAGCGTGTAAAGAATTGGGACGTTTCAAAGTTCTACGTTTCTCCCCTTGGCAGAGCACAGCTCACAGCGGAATATTCCCTGAAGCTCCGTGGGGATACCGCCGAAACTCTCCCTTGGCTGAGAGAATTTAACGGCATAATACCCACCGCTGACGGAGGCCATCGTATCCCATGGGATATGTACCCCACCGAGTGGGCGGATAAAGAGATATACTATGACCGCAATAATTGGTTCAAGTCCGATTATATGCAAACAGGCAATGTTGAAGAACAGCTTAAATGGGTGCATGAGGGTATTGATAAGCTTCTTGCCGACCATGGTTATATCCACGAGAACGGTATGTTCCGCATTGAAAAGCACAGCGATGAAACCCTTGTGTTCTTCTGTCACTTCGGCGTATCAATGGTGATGATAGGACATATCCTTGGTATTTCCACCATGAATATGTGGCATGGCTTCAATATGCAGCCTACATCTGTGACAGTCCTCGGCTGTGAGGAGCGTGAGGGCGACTATGGCTTTTTCAGATGCCACGTCATGGGCTGTACAAAGCACCTTGCAGGCGGCAATGAACCTATCTCCAACGCAGGCTACTTCACCGATGTTTTTCAGGATTAAATAAACCCGTAAGGGTGACTTTTTCGCTCGCATATTATTGCATACAAAAATATCCTCTATCCGCTCTGTTATTTCAGGGCGGTTATTTTATTGTGCGAAACCTTAGTTTAAGATAATATAACAGTTAAAGAAAACGTTTTCTTCTAAATATGACTATCATTAGATAACAACATATTCATAATTTGTGAAAAAGCACAACAAAAGCTTCGTGTTTTCGTTGATTTTTTAGCTTGCTTTATGTAAACTAAATGCTTTTACCCCCTTGACTTTATTTTGAAAAGGGCTTATAATATCCCATAGCTTAAAAGAGTATGGGTTTCATATTTTTATATATGTGCCTATGAGAGCATGAAGTTTAGAAGAATAAAAGGAGAGTGAAAGAATATGTTCCAGCTTCAATGGATATGGCACAATCTGAAAGGCTACCGAAATTTCTATGTAACAGCCCTTGTGCTGTCTATCGTATGCAACGCCTTGTATCTTACCACACCTTATTTCAGCAAAGAGCTTGTGGATAAGTTTCTTTCAAGCAAGGACGCACTTTTTAATCTTGAGCATGAAAGAAAGCTGTTCTGGCTGCTGCTTGCAGGCATGGTGGGCTTTACCCTGCTTAGAACTATCTGTCAGTACACCTGCAACATGACCTATGAATTATCATCTCAGGGCATGATATACAGAATAAGGGCACACCTTTTCAGACGTATCGAAAATCAGGATATGGAGTTTTATGACCGCAACCGAACAGGCGACCTTATGACAAGACTCACAGGTGACCTTGATATGGTGCGTCATGCAGTGGCATTCGTTTTTAAAGGTATGCTTGAATCATGTTCGCTGTTTATAGCCTCATCAGTTTATTTCTTTATGGTAAGCTGGAAAATGGCACTTCTTCTGCTGGCTGTTACACCGTTTATATTTGGCGTGGTGGTGCTTCTTGATAAAAAGGCAAAGCCGGTCTACGTTGACCTCCGTGAGAAGCTGTCCCAAATGAATACAGACGCTCAGGAGAACATTTCAGGCAACAGAGTTGTAAAAGCCTTCGCCCGTGAGGACTATGAGATAGAAAAGTTCCAAAAAGCCAATAAAGAATATTCTGATGCCAACAAAAAAGCGTCACTGCTGTGGCTTAAATTCTTCCCTTATATGGAAGCTTTCGCAAACGCCTTGTCAGTTGTAATGCTCCTTGGCGGTGGATTTTTCCTTATAAAAGGGGAAATAACAATGGGCGAGTATGTTGCTATCTCAGGACTTATCTGGGGCATCGCAAACCCTGTCAGAAACCTTGGTATCTATGTGAACGATATGCAAAGGTTCATGGCTTCCGCAATGAAGGTCATCGAGATATACTATGCAAGACCTATCATCACCGACCGTGAAGACGCAGTTGACCAGACAGAAAGGCTTCACGGAGATGTCGAGTTCAAGGACGTTACCTTTAAGTTTGGCAAGCATATAGTCCTTGACAACGTGAACTTCAAGATAAAAGCAGGTCAGACAGTTGCCATAATGGGCGAAACAGGCTCAGGCAAGACCTCGCTTATAAACCTCATACCAAGATTTTATGATGCCAACTCAGGAGAAGTCCTCGTTGACGGTGTGAATGTAAGAAAGCGTAAGCTCTCACAGCTCCGCTCACAAATAGGTATGGCAACTCAGGACGTCCTGCTTTTCTCCGATACCATAGACGGCAATATCGCATACGGCGACTCTGATATGTCCGAAGAGGACGTTAAGCACTATGCAAAGCTTGCGGCGGCAAACGAGTTCGTTGAGAAAATGCCTGACGGCTATGAAACTATCGTGGGCGAGCGTGGCGTAGGTCTTTCAGGCGGACAAAAGCAAAGACTTTCCCTTGCAAGAGCCTTAGCCATAAAGCCTGCCATTCTTATCCTTGACGATACCACCTCCGCCGTGGATATGGAAACAGAAAAGTATATTCAGGACAGCCTTAGAAACCTCGACTTCCCATGCACAAAGATAATAATAGCTCAGCGTATCTCCTCCACGAAGGACGCCGACGTGATAATAATCCTCGATGACGGCAAGATAACCGAAATGGGTACTCATGATGAGCTTATCGCCAAAAAGGGATACTATTACGAGGTGTTCAAGCTGCAGAACGATGGCTTCGGAAAGGAGGCGGTCTAAATGGCAAGAAACCGTTATGACGTTGACGAAGTCCTTGAGACCCCATTCGACTTCGCCCACCTGAAACGCTCCTTTGTGTATATCAAAAAATATAAGGGCAAAATGATAACCGCCCTTGTGCTGAGCGTGTTCGCCGCAATATCAGGACTTCTCGGACCGCTCATCACACAGTACGCTCTTGATAATACCATACCCCAGAAAAATATGGGACAGCTCGTCCTGCTCACCCTCGCATTTGTCGGCACTATAGCCGTGTCCATAACATTCTCCACTATCCGTTCAAGGATAATGACAGTTGTTGGTCAGGATATAATCTTCGATATCCGTACCGACCTTTTCAAGCATTTGCAGGAACTTCCGTTTGAGTATTACGATAACCGCCCACACGGCAAGATCCTCATCAGAGTTGTAAACTATGTAAACTCCGTGTCGGATATGCTCTCAAACGGTATCATCAATGTTATACTCGAGTGCCTTAATATGCTTTTCATCATGATTTTCATGTTCTTTGTGAATGTGAAGCTGTCATTGGTGGTGCTTTCGGGTCTGCCGATATTTGCAGTCATAATGATGATGATAAAGAAAAGACAGCGTAAAGCATGGCAGGACGTTTCAAATAAATCCTCAAACCTTAACGCCTATTTGCAGGAAAACATCACAGGCGCAAGAGTGACCCAGATATTCACCCGTGAGGAAGAAAACGCCCAGATATTCGACAGACTTTCCGAGAAATATCGTAAAAGCTGGATAAACGCCGTGAAATATTCTAACCTTGTTTGGCCTGCTACCGACAACGTTTCTACCCTTGTGAGAGCCGCAATATTCGTGGTGGGTCTGCTGGTTCTGACCCCTGCGGCAGTGAGCCTTGGAACTATCGTTGCCATGACAAGCTATGCTTCAAGCTTCTGGCAGCCTATCATGAACCTGTCAAACATCTTCAATAACTTCATCAACAATATCGCCTACCTTGAGCGTATCTTTGAAACCCTTGACGAGCCTGCCACTATCGCAGACAAGCCGAATGCTCAGGATATCGGTGATATCACAGGTGAGGTAAAATTTGATGACGTTACATTCAGCTATGAGCAAGGCAAAACAGTTTTGGAGCATATCTCCTTTGACGTTAAGCCGGGCGAAAGCGTTGCCCTCGTTGGACCAACAGGCGCAGGAAAATCTACAGTAGTTTCTCTCCTGTCAAGATTTTATGACCTGGACAGCGGTAAAATAACCATAGACGGCAAGGATATAAGTCAGGCGACCTTGCATTCACTCCGCTCACAAATGGGCATAATGCTTCAGGACAGCTTTATTTTCAGCGGCACTATTTACGATAATATCCGTTACGGCAGACTTGACGCAACGGAAGAAGAAATAAGAGAAGCCGCAAAGATAGTCTGCGCAGACGAGTTCATCAGCGAAATGAAAGACGGCTATATGACCGAAGTCAACGAGCGTGGCTCAAAGCTTTCAGGCGGACAGAAACAGCTTATCTCCTTTGCAAGAACGCTCCTCTCCGACCCGAAAATACTTGTCCTTGACGAAGCAACTTCATCAATAGACGCACGAACAGAAAAGCTCCTTCAGCAGGGACTTCAAAGACTTCTTGTTGGCAGAACTTCATTTATTATCGCACATAGACTTTCCACTATCAAAAACTGCGATAAGATAATGTATATCGACAACAAAGGCATTGCCGAGTGCGGCACTCATGACCAGCTTATCGCAAAGAAAGGCGAGTATTACAAGCTTTATACCGCCCAGCATATGGACGAATAAAATAGCATAAAAACACGGGCGAACACTGCCCCCTGCAAATGTGGCTATCCACATCTGTAGGGGCGAACAGTGTTCGCCCGTTTATTATCTCACCTTGTAATTGCGTTGTTTAACATTACTTTATCACTATCTTATCCAACGTTTCCCCCACCTTGTCATGGATAACAAGGTCGCAGGAGCCGTCCATGGAAGTCTTGTCCCGATTTATCAGCACAAGATTATCCCCCTGAAAATATCTCACCATTCCTGCCGCAGGATAAACTGTCAGAGAAGTGCCTGCAATAATAAGCGTGTCGCACTGAGATATCTCTCTCACCGCCTCCGTCACAGTTTTATCATCAAGCCCCTCCTCATAAAGCACAACATCAGGCTTGATTATTCCGCCGCAGGTGCATTTCGGAATGCCTGTGCTGTTTAAAATATCCTCCGCAGTGTAGAATTTTCCGCAGTCCATGCAGTAGTTGCGGTGTACGCTTCCGTGAAGCTCCAGCACCTTTTTGCTGCCTGCCGCCGTGTGAAGTCCGTCAATATTCTGCGTGATAACTGAAGAAAGTATGCCTGCCCTCTCCATTTCCGCCAGCTTGTAATGCGCCTTGTTAGGCTTTGCCGTCAGACAAAGCATTTTGTCACGGTAAAAATCATAAAATGCCTTTGTGTGCCGCATAAAAAACGTGTGGCTGAGTATCTGCTCAGGGGGATAATCATATTTCTGATTGTAAAGTCCGTCCACCGACCGAAAATCAGGTATGCCGCTCTCTGTTGATACCCCTGCTCCTCCGAAAAATACTATCCTGTGTGACTTGTCTATTATCTGCTGCAGCTCCATTTTTATCACTCCTATGAAAAATGCGGTCTATACCGAAGCACAGACCGCATTGATTATTCACGATATTAGTCGATCTTAACGATCCAGCCAAACTCGTCTGGTATCTTGCCCCACTGAATGCCTGTCATTGTATCATAAAGCATCTGTGAAACAGGGCCGATCTTGTTGTTGTTTATCTCCATTACCTTGTCGCCCCACTTAAGATGACCAACAGGTGAGATAACAGCAGCAGTACCGGTGCCGAATACCTCGTCAAGCTTGCCGTTGTCGTAAGCCTCAGCGATCTCCTCGATAGAGATCTTTCTCTCGCTTACCTTGTAGCCCTTCTTCTTGCATATCTCGATAGCAGACTTTCTTGTGATACCAGGGAGAACAGAACCAAGCAGCTGTGGTGTAACAACTTCGCCGTCAATAACGAAGAAGATGTTCATTGAGCCAACTTCCTCAACATACTTTCTCTCAACACCATCAAGCCAAAGTACCTGCTCGTAATCCTGCTCGTGAGCTTCTTCCTGACCCGCAAGTGAGATAGCGTAGTTAGCGGCTGTCTTAGCAAAGCCTGTACCGCCTCTTACGGCTCTTACATACTTGTTCTCAACATAGATCTTAACAGGGTTAAGACCGGTTGAATAGTAAGCGCCTGAAGGTGAAAGAATAATGATGAACAGATAGTGGTCAGCAGGCTTAACACCTACATATGGGTCAACTGCGATGATAAATGGTCTGATGTAAAGGGAAGCGCCCTCTGTGTGAGGTACCCAGTCCTGCTCCATTTTAACAAGAGTTTTCAGAGCGTAGAGCATATCCTCTTCTTTTATCTTAGGAATTACCATTCTCTCAGCAGAGTTGTTCATTCTCTTGAAGTTCTCCTGAGGTCTGAAAAGCTGAACAGAGCCGTCAGCAGTACGATAAGCCTTAAGGCCTTCAAATATCTCCTGACCGTAGTGCAGGCACATAGCAGCAGGGGAGAGTGAAAGGTCGCCGTAAGGCACGATCCTAGCGTCATGCCAGCCCTGACCTGCGTCATAATTCATAACAAACATATGGTCAGTAAAAATGTGACCGAAACCAAGCTTTGTTTCGTCAGCCGGTTTTTCCTTTGGAGTAGTGGTACGTTCGATCTTGATATCTAACATACAGATCCTTCTTTCTTAAATTAATGATCGGCTCGCCAAGCGAACCTTTACCACATATATTATAATACTTATTGTGATCTTTTTCAAGAGGTTTTGCAAAAAAAATTCCTTGTCATAGGAAAAATATGCAGGATAACATTTTGAAAACTGCATTTTTATACAACTGTATGAAAACTGTTGAGAAATCGTCATAAAATTGTCTTTATATTGTAGGAAATACTCCTTGAAAAAAAGGTGATAGTGTTGTATAATAGGGTAAAATAAATGTAAAACGAGTATATTATAATAAGGTTATATAAGGAAAGGTAATGTTATGAACGATAGAGAAAGAAAGGATAACGAGCTTGGTATAGATCTTGATATGAAAGGTCTTACCCTCGACAGCGATGAAGCCGCAAAGCCGCAGGCGCAGAACCGCCCTATGAGCCATGAGGATATGGCAAGAATGATCGCTAAAAATATGGCAATGCAGGACGGCGGCTTTGACGAGCCTATCACTCCCGTAAGAGGAGTTTCAGACTTTGGCGAGGAAACTATCAAGCCTAAAAAGCCCAAAACAACTGAAACACGCAGTAAAAATGCAAAGCCTGCATCAAAGCAGACTTCAAAGAGCGGCTCAAAGAATGGAAAAAAGAAGAAAAAGAAGTCCTCGTCAGGAAAGACTGTCGCAATAGCAATATGCTCAGTTGTTGGTGTTATGATAGTCGCCGCAGGTGGCTTCTATCTCTGGGGCATGAATTCGTATAAGGATAGATTTCTTGGAAATACATATATAAACGGCATCGAGGTCAGCGGAAAGACCAAGGCGGAAGCCTATAAGCTCGTAAGCGAGCAGGCTGTTATCCCCGAAGCCATCACCGTTACAAAGAAAGACGGCACAACATTTTCCATAAAGCTGTCTGAAATAGGCTATAACGATAATACTCAAAACCTTATCACACAGTATTATACTCAGCAAAACCACTATTCATGGTTCTCTTCTGCCATGAAGCGTACGGATTTCACTTTTGAATCTAAGTTCAAGTACGATAAGGCTAAGCTTGAAAAGGTGCTGAAAAGAAAGGTGCTTGACTCCCAAAGCACAAAAGATCCTGAGGACGCCTATATCAAAAAAGGCGACGACAACAGCTATGTTGTGGTAAAAGAAACCACGGGCGACGCTGTGGAGGAGAATAAGATAGACGAGCTTTATTCCTATGTGGAAAATCAGATTGACGACGGTAGCTTTGACGTTGATATCTCAAAGGCAGATTGCTATAAAAAGCCTGCCATAACAGCGGATATGCTTGAAGAGACCTGCAAGAAGCTCAATAACCTTAACGATATCGAAATAACATTCGATTTTATCTACACCACCGAAACTCTCACGGGTGATACTATCATGGATTGGATAACCTTTGACGAGGATAACGCCGAAGCCGGCTATACAGTTGATGAAGATAAGGCAATGGCATATGTTGAAGACCTTGCAGATAAGTATGATACCTATGGCAAGGACAGAGAGTTCAAGACCACAAAGCGTGGAACTATCACTATCTCCGAGGGCCAGGGCTGTTACGGCTGGTGGATAGACCAGCAAAAGACCTGCGACCTTATCGTGGACCTTGTTGAAAAGGGAGAGTCTGCCGAAACTGAGCCTGTCTACTATGTAAACCCTGACTCAGCCTATGAGTACACCTGCAATAAGGATTGGCGTACAGCCGATAAGGATTACGGCAACACTTATATCGAGGTAGACCTCACCGCACAGCATTTGTGGTATTATAAAGACGGAAAGCTCGCAATGGAGTCTGATATAGTTTCAGGCTATCCAAGCAAGTCAAGAAATACCCCTGGCGGTGTTTATAAGCTTTGGTATAAGGAAAAGGGCAAGACCCTCAGAGGCTCAGCAGACGGACAGTCTTATGCCTCATATGTTGACTATTGGAACAACGTTTCCACTATCGGCATAGGACTTCACGACGCATCATGGCAGAACGGCAACTTTGGCGGCAGCCGTTATAAGTCAAGCACATGGGGCTCACACGGCTGTATAAATATGCCTTTAGATAAAGCAAAATACGTTTATGACAAAATAGATATGGGTACTCCTGTATTTATGTATTGGTAAGAGATAATAGCAAGGCAATACGGACAACTCGTATTGCCTTTGCTTTTAGTTTCAGTTAGGAGAATTTATGTACATTACAGATGAAGACAACCCACGCCTGCCATTTCTGCGTGATAAAACTTCAAAGCTCACCACCTCACCGGGCTGTTATATAATGAAAGACAAAATGAAAAAGATAATATATATCGGCAAGGCGAAAAATCTCCGCAACCGTGTGACATCTTATTTCAGAAAGTGTCAGGATCACCTGCCAAAGGTGTGGAAAATGGTGTCCCACGTCTATGACTATGACTTTATCGTCACCGACTCTGAGTTTGAAGCCCTGGTGCTGGAGTGTTCTCTTATAAAGCAGTATACCCCGAAGTATAATATCCTGCTGAAAGACGATAAGGGCTATAGCTATATCAGGGTCACAAATGAGGACTATCCACGTTTGCAAGCCGTCCTGCAAAAATACGATGACGGAGCAGAGTATATAGGACCTTATACAAGCTCGTTTGCAGTAAAACAAGCCGTTATCGAAGCCAATAAAGTCTTTATGCTCCCTACCTGCACCCGAAAATTTCCGCAGGATTTCAGAAAACAGCGTCCCTGCCTTAATATGCACATAAAGCAGTGCATGGGCGTTTGCACAGGGAAATTCTCCAAAGAGGAGTATAATTCTATAGTCCGTCAGGCGGTGGACTATATCCGAAACGGCTCGTCAGATTCAGTTGAAAGACTCACCGAGGAAATGAACAAAGCCGCTGAGGAGCTTGACTTTGAGCTTGCCGCAAAGCTTCGTGACCGTATCCAAGCCATACAAAAAGCCGCTGAAAGTCAGAAGATAATTAATGACGATATTCATGACACTGATATAATCGCCATTGCTCAAAATGGCGAAATGGCGTGTGCAAGCGTTATAATGTATCGTGGGGGCAGACTTTTTGATAAGGCTTCCTATTTCCTTGGGGAAAAAGACGACAGCGTAAAAATGCGTGAAGATTTTCTCATGCAGTATTATTCCTCCAAAGACAGCATACCGAAAGATATCCTCCTTGACGAGGATATCACAAACGGCGAGATAATAGAGAAATTTCTCCGCCAGAAGTATGACCATGCCGTGAATATCTCTACTCCGAAAAGAGGACAGTTTCTCCGCCTTACCACCCTTGCCAAAAGCAACGCCACCGAGTATCTCTCCATAAAAGTCGGCAGAACGAGCCGTGAGATAACCGCCCTTGAGGAGCTTGCCAAAGCATTGGGACTTCCCAAGACCCCGAAATATATCGAGTGCTACGATATATCAAACCTCGCCTCTACAAATATGGTGGCAGGCATGGTGGTCTTTGAAAACGGCAGACCATGCAAGAAGTATTATAAAAAGTTTTCTATCAAAACAGTTGCAGAGCAAAATGACTATGCCTGTATGCAGGAGGTCATAGAACGTCGCTTTAGAAACTACTTTGAGAAAACAGACGAGGGCTTTTCCATTATGCCCGACCTTATCTTGCTTGACGGTGGAAACGGCCACGTCAATGCTGTTGAGCCTGTCTTAGAGCGAATGGGTGTGACCTGCCCATTGTTCGGACTTGTGAAAGACTCCAAGCACCGCACAAGAGCAGTTGCCACAGGGGGCGGAGAAATAAGCCTTGCAAAGTGCAGAGCGGCATTCAATCTTGTTACCGCCATTCAGGACGAAGTCCATAGAGTAGCCATAACCTATCAGGCACAGAAACATAAAAAGAATGCCCACCGACTTGAAATAACCAAGGTCAAAGGCATAGGCGATAAAAAAGCCGCCAAGCTAATAACCGAGTATAAAACCAAAGAGGCTCTCAAAAAAGCCACAGTAGAGGAGCTTGCAAAGACCGCAGGTGTAAATATAGACACCGCAAGAGAGCTTAAAGAAATAATAGACGAAATGTAGTGATAGAATTGATAGAAAATACCAAAGACATAGACGAGCTTGAATTTATAAACAGCTTTTCCCATTCAGGCAAGCCCGTGAAAGACCTGTCCAGAATAAAAGCCTTGCTTTCCGACCTTGGCGACCCGCAGGACAGCCTTAAATTCGTCCATATCGCTGGCACCAATGGCAAAGGTTCAATGGCGCAGATGTTCAGCGAGGTATTTCAGTGCGCAGGGCTGAAAACAGGTCTTTTCACATCGCCTTATATAATAAGCTATACCGACAGGATAAAAATAAACGGCATTGATATCCCAAAGCCTGCCCTTGCGAAAATGGCAAAGCGTGTGAAAGCCGTCACCGATATGCACTGCGACCGTGAAAATTTCTCTCAGTTTGAAATAACCACCGCCATAGCTTTCCTCTATTTTGCCGAGGAAAACTGCGATATAGTCGTCCTCGAAACAGGTCTTGGGGGACTTTTGGACAGCACCAACGTTATAAAAACGCCTGTCCTCACAGTCATAGGCTCAGTTGATTTCGACCACACCGCCATTTTAGGTGACACCCTTGAGAAAATAGCCTATCAGAAAGCAGGCATTATAAAACCCCACTGCCCATGCGTTTTGAGCGCAGGCAACGACATGAAAGTTATCCGCACTGTCCGTGAGCAGGCAGTAAAAAATCTTTCTCAGCTCGTTATCCCCGACATCAATCAGCTCAAACTTATAAGCTGTGACGTTTTCGGCTCAAAGTTTGAGTTCAAGGGACAGCATTATGAAGTCACAATGGGTGGCGCACATCAGGTACTGAACGCCATGAGCGTCATAAGTGGTATACGTCTTATAAACGATACCCTGAAAATTCCCCAGGATAAAATTTTTGAGGGCATCAAAAAAGCCCAGCTCCAAGGCAGAGTGCAGATACTCAGCCGTGAGCCACTTTTGATACTTGACGGAGCACACAATCCCGACGGCTTGTCAGCCTTGGCAGGCGTATTGGAGCATTGTGAAAAACACCCATGTTACGCCGTTATGGGAATGTGCAGGGATAAAAACATCACCGAGGCTGTAAAGAAACTCATACCGTATGTAGACAAATTCTACACAGTTGACGGTTTCAGCGACAGAGCCGAAACTGCCTCTGACCTTGCCGACATCATAACCAACGCAGGCGGCAGGGCAGAGCAAAGTCCAAAGCCTGCCCTTGAAATGGCACGTCAGCTAATAAACGAGAATCCTCACGGAGTAAATCTTATATGCGGTTCGCTTTTCCTATGTGCCCAGGTGCTTAATGAAATGAAAGATATGTAACAGAAAGGGCGACCCACCCAAGGTCGCCCGATTTTTTTTACCTTTATTCCCTAATAGCCGCCCCGACCGCTTTCTTCCAACCACTTATCAGATCACTGCGTTTACTCTCGCTCATAGACGGAATAAACTCCCTGAACTTATCCGAAACGCCAACAAGCTCTTCCATACTGCCCCAAAGCCCACAGCCAAGCCCTGCAAGATATGCCGCACCTGTTGCGGTGGATTCCACGTTATAAGGCCTTATGACCGAGTGACCCAATATATCAGCCTGAAATTCCATAAGAAAATCGTTGCTCGCCGCACCACCGTCAGCCTTTATGCTTCCGATAGCCCCAGCGTCCTCCTCCATTGCTCTGAGGACGTCATAGGTCTGATAGCACATCGCCTCCAGTGTCGCCCTGACTATGTGGCATCTGTTCGTGCCCCTTGTCAGCCCTGTTATCATGCCCCTTGCCTCAGGCTTCCAGTATGGCGCACCAAGTCCCACGAATGCAGGCACAAAGTAAACTCCCCCTGCGTCCTCAACGCTCCTTGCAAGCTCCTCGGTTTCTGCCGCTGTGCGTATTATGCAAAGCTCGTCACGAAGCCATTTTACAGCCGCACCCGATACGAATACCGACCCCTCCAGAGCATAATTCACCTTTCCGCCTATGCCCCAGGCAATAGTCGTGAGCAGTCCATGACGGCTTTCCACAGGCTTTTCTCCCGTGTTCATAAGCAGAAAGCCGCCAGTGCCGTAGGTGTTTTTCACATCGCCCTCACGGAAACAGCATTGCCCGAAAAGTGCCGCCTGCTGATCTCCTGCACAGCCTGCGATCTTTATCCTGCTTCCGAAAATGTTCTCCTCAGTTTCGCCCAAGTCACCCGAACATTCTTTGACCTCAGGGAGCATACAGCTGGGTATGCCCAAAAGTCCCAGTATCTCCCTGTCCCATTCAAGGGTGTGAATGTTGAAAAGCATAGTCCTGGAAGCATTGGAGTAGTCCGTAACGTGTACCATTCCCCCTGTCAGATTCCATATGAGCCAGCAATCCACAGTGCCGAAAAGTATCTCCCCCTTTTCTGCACGCTCCCTTACGCCCTCAACATTTTCAAGTATCCACTTTATCTTTGTGGCAGAGAAATAAGGGTCGATAAGAAGTCCCGTCTTGTCCTTGAAAAACTTCTGTAAGCCCTGACTTTCCATTCGTGCGCAGTCCTCAGAAGTCCTTCTGCATTGCCAAACGATAGCATTATAAACAGGCTTGCCGGTGTTCTTGTCCCAAAGTATCGTCGTTTCACGCTGGTTGGCGATGCCGATAGCCGCCACGTCCTCCGCTGTTATCCCAGCCTTTGCAATGACCTCACGAGCAGAACTGAGCTGACTTTCCAGTATGTCCATAGGGTCATGCTCCACCCAGCCGTTGCCGGGAAATATCTGCGGATATTCTTTCTGTACGCTCGCAACCTTTTCACCCTTTGCGTTAAAAAGCACCGCTCTGGAGGAAGTCGTTCCCTGATCTAAAGAGAGTATGTATTCTTTCATAAAATTTCTCCTTATTGCAAAAAAGGGGCGGAAATCCCACCCCTTATAAATCTGTTATCTAAATTTCTAACACTGTTTATTTTCCTACAAAATTTCGCATCACATTATAATGTAGGGGACGGCGCCCTCGACGTCCCGCTTCCTCGCCCGATTAATTGCCGAATAAACTTGTGTTACTCGCAAAATGCTGACGTTTTCATAAACCATGTAGGGAAACGGTGCAATTTCTGCTTTGCAGAAATGTGACGTCCCGCTTGCCCGACGTTTTGTTTACTTATTCTTTTTCGTTACACCACGTTGCGGATAGTCTGCCATACTTTATATCGTCATCAAATAAGCCCCGTGTAAAGCAGTATAAGATAAATGATCAACAAAAGCGACAGAACGCCAAGAAGCTTCCAAATACCCTTTATGGCGGACTTTTCCTGCTTTTTAGCTTTAACAAATTCCTCGATAGCGTCCGGAGTGTATTCTTTGTGCATCTGGCTTCCTACTGTTGGATTGAGCATATCATTGATGTTGATGTTGCGGTATTTTTCCTCACGAAGCTTCTTAGGATCGGTCTCCTTGGTGCTGATGTTATCATATGAAGAATTGAGCAGGCTCTTGTCCATTTTCTTCATGTTGATAGCGTCCATAGAAAGCTCTGCTTCCTCAGGTCTGCCAAGGCTGTCACCATTGTCGTAAATATGCTTTGTGTCAACGCTCTTCATAAGCTGATTGTTTGAGCGGTTTGCCCTCAGCATCTTGATAAGAGTGTCCGTGTAGAGGTTTTCCTCTTCCTCAGCCTCGTCAGTAAGGATTATGTCCGAGGTGTCGTTTATCGCCTCGTCAACTGTATCGATAAGGGAAGTAAGTCCCTTGTTTGCCTTCTTGTATGGCTTTTTAGCCGCAGGCTTCGGAGCTTCCGCCGCAGGCTGTGGAGCAGGCTGGCTGTACACAGGTGCTGAAACTGTCTGCTGTGCAGGCTGTGCTGTCTGAACAGGCGTTGGAGCAGGTGCAGGCTGTGAAACTGGCGGAACAGGAGCAGTAACAGGCTGGCTTGCAGGTGCAGAGCCTGAAATGCCCTCGTGTCCCGGAATAAAGATCTTTCTCTTTCTTATAGGTGCGTTTATCTCGCCGGGAATACCGCTCTGAGCCATCGGCTTTGTGTTGAATACAGAAGCAGACTGGATGTCCTCTGTAGGCGTCGGTGCAGGAGCAGGCTGTGGCTCTGGTATAGGCTCTGGCTCTGGGATAGGTTCTGGCTTTGGTGCAGGCTCAGGCTGAACGGGAGCTGGAGGCGGAACTACCTTAAGCTCAGGATTTTCCTCAGGCTCGTCAGGTATAGGCTCGCTGTCAGGACCGTCCTCGCCAACGATAGCGTCAGCAGAAATGGAGCTTGCAGCCGCAGAGAAATCGTTGCTCTCGATAGCAGAGTCCTCGTCGCCCTCAAAGTTTACCATTTTGCCTGTTGTAACATCATAGTATTCCTCGCCGTCCTTGACAGCGATCTTGAGCTTCGGCGCAGGCTCGCCCCTCTTAGGCAGGTTAGCCTGTGGAATGTCAATGTCAGGGAATACCTCGTTAACGTCCACCTTTGCGATCTTAAGTATCTCCATTGCGGATCTGCACTTCATAGAGCCTCTTACCATTTCCTTGATAGGAAGCAGAATTATATCGCAGAATGTGGCATAGAAAGACCTCAGCGCAGACATTGAGCTGTCAAGCATATCCTGCGGAAAACGATGGTCAAAATACTTATCCCATTGCTCAGGGCTTGACATTATCATCTTGTCTATGTACTGACAAAGTGGTATCCAAAGCTCAGGCTCTTCAAAATCTCTGTCATTGGTGATGAGCCACATATAACATCTGAGGAAACAGTCATAGCATGAGATATCTCTGAGGTTGAGCATAACGTCATCAATGTTCAGGGAAGCCGAAAATATAGGATCAGAGAATGCGAAGCATCTGTATCCGTTGC
Organism: Ruminococcus bicirculans (ex Wegman et al. 2014); assembly: GCF_000723465.1. Taxonomy (GTDB): domain Bacteria; phylum Bacillota; class Clostridia; order Oscillospirales; family Ruminococcaceae; genus Hominimerdicola; species Hominimerdicola aceti. Next base: position 1,616,796 of record NZ_HF545616.1, on the reverse strand, counting down.
TGGCAATCTTTGCATAAGCCGTTTTCAGATCCTTTTCAGAACGGGAGAAAGGCGGCAGAAAATCAAAATCATAAGGCGTTTCATAATCAGCCGTGTCACCTTTAGCCGCCATATCAAGCAACTTTTTGTATGTGAGCGTGACATCAGCAGTAGGAGTGTCAACGGCTATGCCGAGCACCCTGAAAGGATTGCAGGCAAAAAGTTCCATTGCTGTTATCCCAAGTGACGGTCTTGTCATAAATAGATCCTCCTCCATGAATTTACTTCATATATACTTAAGCTTTTACCCTTCTTATTCGTGTTATCTTCTTCACGATCGGGTATTTTTGTGTATTTTTATGCCAAAATAGTTTTCTTAAACTAATTTGTTTTTTGTTTTTAATTAACAAAATAAATAACTTAACAAATATAGTATAGCAAATATTAGTATAGATTACATTAACTAAGCGTGAATTTTATATTTATATTATATTAATACAAAACAAAATGCACAAAAAGAGTTTAAAAAATCGTACAAAAAGTAACTGTCAAAAGGTTTGCAATTTTGGTGAAAATATTGTATAATAAATAAGTATAAGATGTCAGGCATAAAAAGCCGATATCAGATCATCATGCCAATAAAAAGGGGGAGATCTTATGGGTCTGTTCAGCAGAAAAAGCTCCGAGCCCAAAACATCGACACAGCCTAAAAAGCAGCAGATAAATGCTGATGATATATGGAACACGCCTGTGAAGAGAGCAGGCGGAGATACGGCTTTTGTGAAGGAGTCCAGCAGCGATAAGGTACACGCCGAGAAGATAACCGATACCATAGAGCCGGAAACTATCCGCAGCAAGATGGAGCAGCTTGAAAAAGAGCTGGCTGAAAAGAAAAACGATCCCGTAAAGACCTATGCCGACTACGACGTGAACCCGGTAGGACAGGCTGAGATAACCGATGCCCAGAGCGAGTATGAAAAGCTTTATGAGGAGGAACACGCAAGATTTGTAGCTTCTCATAAAGAGGATATAAGCGTGGCGTCCGTTGAGGGTATCGACTCAAAGCTTGAGGAGATATATAGGATACATGACGAGAAAGTGGCTCAGGAGAAGCGTGATACAGGCAATATCGAAGCCATAAGTGCAGAAACTACAGCCGCAAAGGTGGCTGAGCTTCCTTATGCAAAAAAGCCTGAGGACTATGCAGAGTATAAGGATATAAAGGGAATATCCGTCGATGAGGCTCTTGTGGAGGGTCTTGGCTCTGTTGACCACAGCGAGGACGACGACGCTATCGGCTCAGTATCGGAAGAGTTTTTGGCGCAGAAGGTGAAAGAATTTAACGAAAAATATGGCAGATGATCGGGGTAAAGGCAGTAATTAGGGGTATTGCCAGAATAAATTGAATTGGAGAGATAAAATTGAAGATCAATACCGATAACCCTATCATAAAGTTTTCAGGCAAAGGCAAGCCGTTTCAGTATGATAAGTTGCTTTATGCTACATTAAATGAGTATATACTTGATTATAAGAATGCAAGACTTGATAAGCTTACCGATCAGGACGCTTCTATATGCCTTGCGAGAATAATAAGAAAAATGGAAGTCAATGACGTTCCTGTCCAGCAGTTTTTCCATGAAGAGCTTGAAAAGTGGAGCGAGCATACCAACTATGAGAAGATACTCAGACTTTGCGAGCTTATGGCAAAGGATATCTTCGGCTGTTTTGATAAGAACAGAGATGACGGCAACGGCGGCTTCTATAAAACAGACAGGCTCTATTGCGTAAATAATGACGGTGAAAGAGATTATATCGTTTGTGACGAGGTTGAGAAAAAGGGACTTTTCAAGAAAGTTCCAACTCCTGTCACATTGTATTTCAATGATCTTATGGAGAAAAATAAACGTGGCGAGCTGCCAAAATCCAAGTAAATTTTGTATTAACAGATAATAAGGAGAGTATTAACATGGTAAATATAGAAATGGCAAACGGAAAGAATATCAAGATCGAGCTTTATCCTGATGTTGCACCTATCACAGTTGCAAATTTTGAGAAGCTTGTTAAAGAGGGCTTTTATGACGGACTTATTTTTCATAGAGTTATCTCAGGCTTTATGATACAGGGCGGCGACCCGACGGGAACAGGCATGGGCGGTGCAAAAGAGAAGATAAAGGGCGAGTTCCTTGCCAATGGTGTTCGTAACGACCTCAAGCATACAAGAGGCGTTATCTCAATGGCACGTTCAGCAATGCCAAATTCAGCAAGCTCACAGTTTTTCATCATGCACCAGGACGCTCCTCATCTTGACGGACAGTATGCAGCATTCGGCAAGGTAGTCGAGGGCATGGACGTTGTTGACGAGATCGCAGCAGTTGACGTAAATTTCAACGATAAGCCGCTTGTAGATCAGGTCATGAAGAAAGTAACTCTTATTGAGGACTAATAAAAAGTAAAATCATGGGCTGCGGTCTTTATGGCGGCAGCCCTTGTTTACGGCAAAAAAATATCAGGAGAGTAAATAATGGATTTCAAAAAAGTAACAGTGGGATTTTTTGCAGCGGTCATGGCAATGACCTCAGTGTGTTTCGCTGATCCCGAAACGCCTGTGACAACCGATGTGCCAGCCACAGATCCTGTACCGGAAACAACCACTACCACTCAGCCTCAGTGGGAGGACACTGAAACGACTACAACTACCACAGCTCAGACATGGGAAACCACCACATGGGGAACTACCACATCTTATTCCTATGTTCCGGACACTCCGACTTCTACGCCGACAGTTGTAAAGCTTGTGGTCAGCGAGGTAAAGGATAAAAAGTTCACAGCGAAAATAAATATCCAGTGCGACCACCTTATCTCAAACGCCTCTATCTCCGTGGGCTATGACGATAGCCTTGTAGAGTTTGAAAAGTGCGAAACCAATGATAAAGCAGGGGGCATGGCAGTAGACAATGCCTTTGCAGGTAAGTTTGTATATAACTATGTGAACGCAGACGGCACAGACTTTGACGGTGATTATGCGACCCTCCATTTCAAAGTCGCAGACGAAAAGCTCACCTCAACAGTGCTTTATCTCACAGTAAATTCCCTTGATGACGAAAACCTCAATGCCATATCAAATCAGGTAGAGAACGGTATCGTCAAGTATCAGGACGCTGCAGACGTTCAGCAGGACGACAGCGATTACATCGAAATAGACGTTGACTATTCCAAGTACCCTATCGCTCCTGAGGATATAGGACTTACAGATGTTGACAGCGTAACAGTAGCCAACGGCGAAGTGCTTATATTCGAGGACGGCAAGTTCCAGACCCTCAGCACAGGCGAAACAAAGATAGATATTGTTTATAAGGACGGCTCAGTAGGGCATTTTAAAATAGTGATAAAAGAACCTGAAGCCGTGAAGCTTGAAAGCTCAGAAGCAGAAGCGACCTCAAAAGCCGCAAGTCCGGTGTCGGAAAAAAAGAGCGGTTCATCAATGGGCGTTATTATTGGTGTGGTCTGCGTTTTGTGCTTAGCTCTTATTGCCGCTGAATATCTTATGATAGTGAAAAACAAAACAGTAGGCGACAATAAGTCAGCCAACAAGGATAATGATAAAGATATCCACGATACAGACGAAAGCGACGATACCAATTTGTCCGAGCCTGACGAACCTGACGAAAATGAAGAGCAGGAAGAAACTGATAATACAGACGACGATACGGACACAGAAGAATAAACAAAAATCGGTGCAGAGAATTGAAACTCTGACACCGCTTTGTTTTCTTATTTAGCTATTATTAGACAATTCCTTAAGCTCTCGACCCTCTTTAAGCAGGTCATGCAACCTTTGAGCGTCATTATTTGCAATAGCATCACGATACTCCGTTAATCTTGCGATTATATGCTCTATCTCGTCCACCAGTGGACCACGGTTCATAAGGAAAAGCTCCGTCCACATATCCTCGTTGAGTTTAGCCACTCTCGTAAGGTCTTTGAATGATCCTGCCGAAAAGCCTGCCTGCTTTAAAAGACTAGGGCTTTTTACATAGGAGCTTGATACAACATGAGCAAGCTGAGAAGTGAACGCAATAACGCTGTCATGCTCCTTAACGTTTGATACAACGACCTTCGCAAAACCTATGTTATATGCAAGCCTTGATATATCCTGCACCACCCTCATAGGCGTTCTGTCAGTAGGCGTCATTATAAAGCTTGCTTTCTCAAAAAGATTGTCCACCGAGTAAGCAAAGCCAGAAAATTCACGTCCAGCCATAGGGTGACAGCCGAGAAAGTTTACGCCGTTTTCAATGCAAACGCCCTCTACAGCTCTGACTATCTCGCCCTTTACACCGCAGGTGTCAAGAACGATACCGCCCTTTTTGAACTTACCTGCATTCTCCGTGATGAATTTTATGGTAGCCTCAGGGTGAAGTCCCACGATAACAACGTCACAGCCTGCAAGGTCGTCAATGGTCATTTCACCGTCGATAGCCTCCTGCGCCAGCGCCCCTGCTATCGTTCCCCTGTCAATATCTATACCGAAACAGCTCTCATGAGTGTTCTTTTTTATTGCCTTGGCAAGCGAACCGCCTATAAGTCCAAGTCCAACTATACAAATCTTCATTGTCCGTCATGCTCCCTTTGCTTTTACGCTTTTAAGCTTTTATGTAATAAAGTATACCACTAAAATCACACTTTGTCAAGAGCCATGCACACCCAATTATTCACCGCAAAGCTCTGCAATAGCGTTTGCGTACATATTCAGATTTATTTTGAAAGTTTCCATGGAAATATGCTCGTCAGCTCCGTGCATATTGTTGTTTTCCTCAGGAAATTCCGCACCGAACGCAACACCGCCCTTTGTGTTGTGAACGTAGGTTATTCCGCCCTCTGCGATACATTTTCCCTTTTCGCCCTTGACCTTTTCGTATACCCTTAACAATGTCTGAACGAACTCACTGTTTTCGTCCACATAATGCGGCTCCATGCCGTCAAGCTCGTCCACCTTGAAGCCCTTGCTTTCAAGTGCCGAAGTTATGATACCGCTTATCTCAGCAAGCGTCTTGTCAATAGGGAAGCGTATGTCGATACCGCCATGAAGCCTGCCACCCTCAGTTTTAAGGATAGTCAGCGCACAGGTCATCTCGCCTGATACATCGTCTGAAAAACCAAGACCGCAGGACTTTCCGTTGCATTCTCCGTGTGGGAAAAGCTCAGCCAACCCACCAAGGAGAGCATTTTTATTTTTGTATTCTGCCACAAATTTCGTCACCGCATTGTCGCCGTTTTCAGGTCTTGACCCGTGTGACGATTTTCCTCTGATGACCTTCTCACTGTCGTCAGCAAACTTCACAATGCACTTGTCCGGGATAGCATTTATAACGCTTCCACCATTTATCTCAGCTATCTTATCATCTGAAAATTCAGCAGAGAATGTAAGATGCACCATGCCTTTTTCGCAGTTGAGCACAGGAAAAGAGCCGTCGGGGGTGAACACCATTTCAGGGAAAGGCTGTTTGCTTTCATAATATTCCATGTCCTCACAGCCGCCCTCTTCATTGCCACCGAAAATAACACGGAAGTTCTTTTTTATAGGAATGTTAAGCTCTTTGATAGCCTTTACAGCCCACAGCACCGCAACGCTCGGACCTTTGTCGTCAATTGTTCCTCTGCCGAAAAGCTTTCCGTCAGCTTTAGTCAGCTTGAAAGGGGGATAGCTCCAGCCCTCGCCTGCGGGAACAGTGTCAAGATGTGAAAGCACAGCAAGCTTACATTCCCCATTTTGGTAAAAATCACAGTGAACAGCATAGCCGTCAAAGTCCTTTGTTGTCATGCCGAGCTTTTCAAGATAAGCCTTTCCCCAGTTAAGAGCCTTGCGAGAACCCTCGCCAAATGGCTTAACAGGGGCGTTTATGTCACCAATGCTCTCGATAGAAATAATCTCGTCAAGGTCACGAAGTATCTCCTCCATGTGCTTGTCAAAATATTCTGCAAATTGTTTCTGATACATATTTATTCCTGCCTTTCAAGTGTGCAAATCATTATTTCCGAGGGATTATTCAGCCTGAATTTACCAAGCCCCGCCGTAACAGCAAGCTTTGCCAAGCCCTGTTCAGCGTTAAGTTCGTAAATGCCCTTTGTGTATCGTGGAAAGAATTTCCGCTCAGGAGAAAGTATTCCGCCAATAAAAGGCAATCTTATAACTCCCCCGTGACAGTGACCCGAAAACGTCACATCTGCTCCCCAGTCCGCATAAGCACGGAACGCCAGCGGCGTGTGCGAAAGCAAAAAGTTACATTCGCTCCTGTCAGGCTCTCCTAAAAGTTTTGTAAGCTCGTCCTTTGTAATCTGCGGCAGGTCGTGATGTGAAAAATCTTCGTTGCGGTAAAATCTTTGGGGAAGCTGAGTGCCGTATATATTGATGTGATCCTCGCCTATTTTTATCTGCTCCATGTTGTTTCTCAGAATGTGTACTCCACATTCGGTGAGTTTCAAAGCAAGGGCTTCGGCATTGTCCATGTTGTCAGTTTCATGGTTACCGAAAATATAATAGGTCGGTGCAATATGTTTTAGCCTTTTCATAAGGGCAAGCTTCGGTATCATGTCCGTTTCGTCACGGCTGTAAAGATCACCTGCAAAGAAAATAAAGTCAGGCTCGGCGGCAATACAGGAATTTACAAGATTGTTGAAATTGTCCCCATAGCGTTTTTTGTGCAGGTCTGCAAGAAGAAGTATCTTTTTGCCAACAAAATTCTCAGGAAGCTTTGATACTTTCAGCTCATATTCGTTCACCCTTAGCTGTCTGTTTGAAATAAGCATATAACCGCCCAGAAATGCGGCGGCAGCAAAAAGCGGCAGCTTGTATGACATTTTATTACCTCATTCCTACTTGCAAAGATATTTTTTCAGATCGTCCATTGCCCATTTTGCGTGGTTGTAGCCGTAATCGTAGAGCCTTCTCAGCTTTACAGGGTCGCCCTCAGTCCTGCCTACTCCGAAGGTGGTCTTTGGTGTGAAAACAAAGACTTTCCCCTCCGCTTTAAGCTCCATAAGCTCTGCGATACATTTGTTGTATCTCTCGGCTCTTGTGGCAAGGGCTTCGGCAAACTCAGGGTGCTTGTGATAATATTTCATGGCAAGCTTTGTGGCAGGCTCTTGGGTCTTAACATAGCCCTTTGGTCGGGTCAGCACAACGATATTTTTGTCACAGCCTGCTTTTATTGCCTGCATATATGGTATTGAATCTGATATACCGCCGTCCATATATTTTTCTCCGTTTATCTCTATCTCAGGGAAAAGCAGAGGAAGCGCACAGGTTGCTCTAAGCAAATTCCAGTGGGTGTCATCTTTTGGCACGTCCATGTACTCAGCCTTGCCGTTTTTTACGTTTGTAACAACTGCACAAAATCTGCCCTTGAAGTTTCTGTAGGCTTCATAATCAAAGGGAAGCTCAACATTAGGCACAACATTGTAGGCATAATCAAGGTTATAGTAGCATCGGTTTTTCGGGTCGATAAGATGTCTTGCTCCCATGTATTTCTTTGTTCCCATAAACTCAGTTGCAAGGCGGAGATTTCTTCTTATCTGCCCTGAGCAATAAGAAACGCCGAAAGCTGCTCCTGCCGAAACACCTATAACATAATCGGCTATTATTTTATCCTCCAGCAGAGCGTCCATTATTCCGCAGGAATAGACCGTTCTGCTGGCTCCGCCCTCTAAAGTAAGTCCAAGCATGATATTACCTCTGTTTCTGAAAAGAGGACGGCTTGACCGTCCCCATTTTTATTATATTATCTGTCTATTGAGAAAACAGGCGAACCCTGTCCGTCTGTTTTGTTAAACGCACTGAACAACGGGCGAACGCTGTTCGCCCCTACGATTTTATCTTACGGTTTCTGATGTGACGTCATTAGCCACGCTGTTATCCAAAGCTGAATTGTCAAGAACTGTTTCTGTGAACTCTCTGCCGTCGTCGGTAAGAGCCTTTTTCAAGTCATCCATAGCGTTCTTTGTTGCGTTGTCGTCTGTTATCCTTACGATAACATTGTCGCTCATAAGCTTCACTGTGGAAACAAGACTTTTAAGATTTACCACACGCTCATCGATTATATAAGTGCTTCCTGAAACCTTGATGTCATAAAATTCCTTTGGCACTGCTGTTGTTGTGGTAGTAACGGAAGCTTCATTGGAGGAGGCACTTACGTCCTTGCCGTCCCCTGAGCCTTCGCCTTTTCCACCGCCTAGTCCAAGTCCAAGATACTGCATTATAAGAATAAGCGCCGCAATGATAATGACGATCAACATGACACTAAGAAGCTTTTTCTTTTTTTTCTTTTTCTGCTTTTGTCTTTGTTTTTCAAGGTCACTGCGGTAGAGCTTTTCAACATCGTTCTGAATACTCATTTTTATTGTCCTTTCTATTTGGAAGTGTTTATGTATGTAAAGTAAACATTTTCGTATTTGTCTGACACAGCCTGCACAGCGTTTTCCACTATTCTCATGTTACGATAAAGCACTGCGTCACCGTCATAGACCACTGCCGCAAGCATTACTTCACCGTCTGCCGCACCGAGTCCTTCAAAAAGAGATATGAGCCTGCCTGAGATATCTTCATCAGGGGTCACGGTCATAATATCCTCATCATTACGGGAAATATACAGCTTGTCAGAGCCGTTTTCATTTCGCATATCAAGTGATATGAGCATACCCTGAGTGTAGCCGTCAAGCGCCTGCTGATTTTTTGCGGCATTGCTGTTAATGCTCTCAGCCTTTTTATAGGCTTCATCTATCTGCTTTTGCATATCCTCACGGAGCTTTTCTAATTCGTCAGCGGACTTTTGCTTCTGCTCCTCAAGCTGTTGAGTGACAGCCTGCACCTGAGCTTTAGCGTCCTCTTTCTGACTGTCGGCAGATGCGGAAACATCGGTCATGACCCAGAAAAGCATTATCATGATAACATCTAGCAGGGAAGTTAGCTCAAGGACTATGCCCTTATTTTTCCTGAAACCATTCATGGCTGTTCACCGCTTTGGGAATGTTCAGCGTTGTTTCTTTCAAGATAGAGCTGAACATTTTTCTCGTTATCCTCTATTTTTGCAGAGATTATGCCGTCAAGAAATTTGAAGATTATAGCAAAAACAAGTCCCCAAAAAGTGGAGGTCAAAGCGCCATAGAAATTATCCTGAACGTTTGTCATATCGCCCACCATACCGAGGAGGGAGATAACAGTGCCGAGGATACCCAAGAGAGGGAAAATCCCTGTGAGATTTACGAACAGAGAATAAAGGCTTCCTGTGCGGTTGCGCATAGAAACGATATCTGTTTCACGAATGCCGGAAATATCGCTGTCAGCCTGACGGCGGGAAGCACCTGAGTCGGGAACGAAGATGTTAAGATGAAGCTTGTTATAGAGAACATCAGCTGATTTTTTAGTGAAATAAAAGACGAGGGCGGTCGCAACTGCAACCAAGAAAATTATCATGTCGAAGCCGAAAAAGTTCATAAAAATTACGGAAAAGAGTTTTTTCATGGATAAGACCCCCTATAGAGATAATGATAGCACATTTTGAGGTAAATTGCAAGATGTGGGGGCGGATTTTTAGTGAGGAGTGAGGAGTGAGGAATGAGCATAGCAGATCAAAGTAAATTGCAAGCATAAAGTAAAAATAAAGCACCGAGCGAAGCGAGCAAAAGGTCCAGGGACACGTCCCTGGTCAGGGTCAAGGGGTGAAACCCCTTGTGGGTACAGGGCAAAGCCCTGTCGGAGTTTGAGGCAGAGCCTCATTCGGCGTAAGCCGACAAGGTGCAGATTTAATGAAAAATAGCATATAGAAGTTAGATATTAGATGAAAGTGATATGTGAGTATAAAATCTGCACCGCTTTACTATCCTCCTGCACAACGTAAAGTCCGCAAAGAGCGGAGCGATTTTGCGGAGGTAGAAACTTGCCTGAATATCTGTAGGGGCGAACAGCGTTCGCCCGTGTTCAGAATTTGCATAATTTCAGCATTGTAGGGGCTTGGCGAAATTTCTGTTCGCAAGCTCACAGAAATGCGACAGCCCGATATTTCTTGCCCATTGAATTATCGGGGAATATCACAATAATGTACCTCGAAAATAATTTGGCATCAAAGATACAACAATCACAGCATTACACCTCCGAGCGGGACGTCGAGGGCGCCGTCCCCTACAAGCGTGATAGGATAGTTTTTTGTTCTGTCCTACAATGGTTGTAATCGTGGACTTGTTTCTTCGACGGGCGAACGATGTTCGCCCCTACAGATTTGTTGCCGTGGGGGTCGTGTTTCAGTCGTTTTTTATTCGATTTTCAAGTTGCGTTCGGGGTGTGACATTTGGTATTAAGCCCTTGGTTGCGTATACACAAAATCCACAACGCACACCCACGCTTTGACACAAGTACTCTACAGCCTGTTCCAGAATCTCTCATCGTATTCACTAAGTCGCAGGGCTTGTACGTGCCCGCAAGTATCAAAACGCTTTCTACTTATACACGAAAAGTACCCTTTTTGTTGCATAAAAAATGCAACAATTGCAGAAATGTTGCCAAATTAAAATATAAATCATTTGTTTGCATGAATTTGTACTGCTGAATTTGTGCATATTGACATGGCGTGAATAAATCTGTAAATGCTGTAAAAAATAAATGCAGATTTTCAGGAGGTGATCTTATGAGAACAATGAGAAATCTGCTTGCAAAAAAAGCTGTGGTGACGGTGCTGGCGGTGGGAGTTTCGCTGGCGGCGGTGAATGCCTTTTGGGGCGGTTCGGACAGTGCGCTCTCTCAGCTTGGGTCTAGCGGCAGTGAGGTGCGGGCTATTCAGGAACGCCTTAAAGAACGTGGTTTGTTCAATGATTCTGTGACGGGATACTACGGTGAAAAGACCAAAGCCGCTGTGATAAAATTTCAGAAACAGCAGGGGATAAGTCAGACGGGGACGGCAGGTCCGCAGACGCTGCGTGCGTTGGGCATTTCTATCGGCTCTGTGCCGTCGGCTACGGAGCAGAATATCAATCTTTTGGCGAGGATAATCTCTGCCGAGGCCAGGGGCGAGCCTTATGTGGGACAGGTGGCTGTGGGTGCGGTGATACTCAACCGTATTGAACACCCGTCTTTCCCTGACACGCTTTCGGGGGTAATTTACCAAAACGGCGCTTTTACGGCGGTGGTGGACGGACAGTTCAACGAGCCTGTTGCCGCTTCAGCTTACAATGCTGCCCGTGACGCTTTGAACGGCTGGGATCCTACCAACGGCTGCGTTTACTACTACAATCCTGCTAAGACTTCAAACGCTTATATGCACGCTAAGCCTACGGTGACGGTTATTGGAAGCCATAGGTTTTGTATGTGAAACAAAAGCCGCCCTGCGCAGTGCAGAGCGGTTTTGTGCTATTTATGTACGAAAAAGTAATCGCTGCCGTTTAGGGATATTGGTATGGAGTAGAGGATATCGTCGGAAAAATAGCTGGTGATGTAGCCTGCTATATCGGCGAGCTTTTCGGTATCGGAAATGTCTATGGCATAGGCGTCTACATATGAGGTCTTGCCAGTTATGGCTATTCTTACATCATTTATATGGAAAACGTCTTTTACTTCTTCAAGTATCTCTCTTGGGCTTCTGTAGCCGGAGATGACTTCTGCTTTGCCGCCGAGGGTTATTGTGACTATTGACATATCAACGTTACAGCTTTGCAGAAGCTCTTCCATTTCCTTGATGTTGTGTTCGTAAAGCACTGTTACCTCACATCTGTTGCCTTGATCATAAATGCTGCAGGAGGTGAAAGTTGGGCGGTAACCCATTTCTTCCAGGTCGCACAAAAGATTTGATACTTTATACGGATTTGTTATAGGCGTATCGCTGATGGGGAGATCGCCTGTCGGCTCTGGGTAGGCGGTGTGGACGTCCACAAGGTCGATATTTACGCCGTATGCTTGGAGGTAGGCTTTTGTGCAGGTGACGTCATTTTCGGTGTTTACTGTTACGTCGAGGTAGGTTTCATGGTTTTCGGCGGATATTATGCCAAAGTCTGCGGCTCTTGAATTTAGTGCGGAGAGTATTACGTTAAGATCGTCTGTGTTTTCAAGGTCGGTGAGGCGTTCGGTAAAGGTCGGTATCTCTATATCTGCCACTTCATATGTGCCAAGCTCGTCTTCGGTGAGCTGTTTATCGGTCTGTTCGTCAGAGTCGGTCTGTGAACTGTCATTGTGGATATAAGTTCTTTGCTCAGGAACTGGACCTTTACTCACAAACAGGTTGACTTCTTGCCCTGCTTGTATCTCTTCCCCTGCGGCAGGCTCGGTATTCATGACAGTTTCGGCGGAGACAGTATCGCTGTATCTATCACGTCTCATGGGCGTGCCGCCTGCCTGTACGATAAGCTTTTCGGCTTCGGCATAGGTCTTGTTGGTGACGTCCGGCACTGTGATAGGCTGTGGGGTCTGGGGCGGCTGTGTGGCGGTATCTGTGGAAGCTGTGGAGGATGTGGGAGTAGTGGTGTCGATATCGGGTTTTAAAAGTCCGCTGAATGCGAATGCTCCCACTGCTACGGCGGCGCAGGCTGCCACTGCGGCTATGCCCACGGATTTTCTTCTAAGCTTTATAGGCTGGAGTTTTGCGGCTGTCGGTGCGCTGTCAGATGAAGAGGTGATAAAGGCTTTATTGTCTATTTTTTGCAGGATCGCGTCAAGGTTTTCAGACTTGCTTTCGCTGTGGGACTTTTTCATTATATCTGTCATTTTCATTGCTTTGTTCCTCCTTTTCACAGTATATTTTTTTCAGCTTTTCAAGGGTGCGGTATAGTCTTGATTTTACGGTGGACTGCGACAAGCCAAGGCATGAAGCTGTCTTTTTGATAGTATAGCCGTACTGATAGTGCAGGACGAAAATGCGGTAGGTGGTATCGTCGGAGCTTTTGAGATAGCTCATCACCTGTTCATAGTCGAAAAAGTCGGCGTTTTCAAGGGTAGCAAGGGCTTTTTCGTCGGGGATATTCAGGTTGGTGATATCCTCGAATGTGGCTTTGGGCTGTTGTCTGTAATGGTCTGCAACATAATGCTTGGCTATACGCAGGACGTAATGCCTGACGTTTTTTATTTTCCCCTCAGTGGTGATAAGGGAGCGGTAAAAATCAAGATACACGCTTTGGAGTGCGTCCTCTATAAGCTCTCTGGTGGGAAGCTTTGAGGTAAGATAGCGGTCTATATAATCGTATGTATCATTATAAGCCTGCACGAATGTATCTTTTAGTTCTGTTCCCATGGGTTTTCCCCCTTTGGTATGATATTAGCATAGTCCAAACTGCTGACTACAGTGGTGACAGGCTATGCTTATTTTGATATAATAAGAAGGTAATGGACTGACGGTCACCCCCTTAGAACTAAGCGTTCGTAATAGAAAGTGTCAGCCGCCTTCTTGTTATAAAATTCGATTAAGCAGGTTGTACCTGCTGTGTTTACAGCAGCGTTCGCATCACTAACCAAAATGAATTTTAATAAGCTCCTGAGCGGAAACATTACAAAATATCAGAAAGAAGGATTTATCATGATTAGTGTAGGAATTGATGTATCAAAAGGAAAAAGTACTGTTTGCATTATGAAACCTTGCGGCGAAATACTTGAATCACCCTTTGACATTGGTCACACTGCCGATGAACTGGATTCTCTTATTTCTCTCATCAAATCATTCGATGAAGAAACCCGTGTTGTTATGGAAGATACAGGTCACTATCATCTTCCTGTTGCGACCTATTTATCTTCTCACAACATTTTTGTATGCTGTGTAAATGCCTTGCGTATGAAGAAGTTCTGCTCGCAAAGCATAAGACGAGCAAAAACCGATAAAATTGATTCGATTAAAATCGCATCTTTCGGTATTACATACTGGAACGAGCTTGTTAAGGCTTATCCCTCTAATGTTATATACGATGAACTTAAATTTCTTGCACGTCAGTATTATCAGGTTACAGGTATGCTTGTTAAATCAAAGGTGAACTTCTCCAATCTTCTTGACCAAGTTATGCCCAAAATCAATGATGTTCTTTCAAATCAAGGTGAAAATCACAAGCTGACCGAGTTTGTCAGTCGATATATTCATTTTCAGAATATTCTCGATATGGGAGAAATGAAATTTACATCTGATTACTGCAAATGGGCAAAGAAAAAGGGATACCGCTTAAACGAGCGTAAGGCAGCGGAAATCCTTGCCCTTGCTCAAAACGGTATCCCTACGCTTCCTAACTCCCAATCCGTCAAAATTGCCGTTAGTGAAGCCGTCAAGCTGATCCACTCAATAGAGGAATCACGCAATACCATTTTAGCACAAATGCAGGATCTTTGCAACACCTTGCCTGAATATTCTGTTGTCAAGGAAATGGATTGTATCGGAGATACACTTGCTCCACGTATCATTGCTGAAATTGGCGATGTACGCAGATTCAAAAACAAGCACTCTCTCATTGCCTATGCAGGCATTGACGCTCCGCCTTATCAGTCGGGTGCATTCCACGCTTCTGAGCGTCATATATCCAAGCGTGGAAACAGTTATCTGCGAAAAACAGGCTACGAGATCATGCAGTCCTTAATCAAACACAAACCTGCCGACAATGCTGTCTATGACTTTATTCAGAAGAAACGCAGCGAAGGGAAATGCGGCAAAGAAGCAATGATTGCGGGGCTTAACAAATTCCTTCGAGTTTACTACGGCAAGGTTATGGAGTTTTACTCCGAACATTAATTGTAGTCTCAGGTACATACTCATCGGGCGTTTGAATACTTCCTTCAAACGTCAGCTTTGCTATATCGTTTTTTCCTTTGCTTCTTTTCTCAACTTTGTTCATTTTGCCTATTGATTTTTCTTAGCAGGTTTCTTTTTGCTCTGTGAGCTTTCACCCTAATAGTCGGAAAAAATGCTGAAAAAGTTTCAGCTTTGTGAAAAGTTTTTTGTAAAGAAAAAGGACGGCAGAAGCCGTCCTGAGAGTGCGTGCTGGGAATAGCCCCGACTAAGCGGGACGTCGGGGGCGCCGTCCCCTACAATAAACGTTTTTGTACCATGCTAAATTTTAGTCTACAGAATAATATTTCTGAAGTCTTGTTTTGAATATCTCACAGATGATATTTGCAGCTACTCCTGCTGTGAATACAGATACGAAAAGTATCAGAAATACTTTTGTTGCTTTGCTCATGTTATCTTCCTCCTGTAATTCTGTGACGCTGTTTTTACAGCCCTTTTCTTTAGGTCTATTATACTATAATCTTACTCTGATTGCAAGCGGTTTGTGAAAAAATACGGCTTTTTATAAAAATATTTGCAAAAATCAAAGCATTGTGTTATAATATCTCTATGTGTTATATTTTTATGTAATGAGGAAATTTTAAATGGCAGAAACAGGCAAACAAAGCAGCTATAAAAAGCTGTTTTCAAATACTCTGGTGTTCGCTATAGGTTCTTTCAGCTCAAAAGTCCTTGTGCTGTTGCTTGTGCCTATTTACACCAACTATCTTACTACGGCTGAGCTGGGCGTTACGGACGTTCTCACTCAGATAGCTAACTGGATAATACCTCTTGTGACCATGACTATCACGGAGGCTATAATCAGATTTGGTCTTGACAAGGCTTATGACAAGGTAAAGGTCTTTACTCTTGGCAATCTTATATGCTTCTTTGGTCTGGCGGTGTTCGGTATTTTGCTGCCTATTGTGTCGCTGACGGGCATTGCTGACAAGTATATTGGCGGATACAGCTTGATACTATATGTATATGTATTCACATCAAGCATGAAGTCGCTGTATTCAACTTTCGTGCGTGCAATGGAGCAGGTGAAGCTGTTTGCTTTTAACGGCATACTGACCACGTTCTTTACGCTGTTTTGGACGGCTTTGTTTTATATGGTGCTCCCTGAGGGATTTCTCGGTCACGGCACAGGCATTGAAAAGTATTTGCTCGCTACCATTCTTTCTGACCTTATATCGGTGGTATTTCTCACGTTCAAGTCAAAGCTTTGGAGATATATAAACTTCAAGGATATTGACAGAGAGCTTTTGCAGGTAATGCTTCAATACTCTGTGCCTCTTATCCCTGCTCAGCTTTTGTGGCTCATAACAAACAGCTCGGATTCATTTATGACTACCCACTATCTTGGCTCGGACTACAACGGCGTGCTGTCGGCGGCTTACAAGATACCTAACCTTGTGTCAACGGTGTATCTTATGTTCGGTCAGGCTTGGAATATGTCGGCTATCACTGAGGACGATTCTGATGACAGAGATTCCTTCTATGAGAATGTTTTTGACTTCAATCAGAGCCTTTTGTATATCCTTGTGGCAGGCTGTCTGCTTATCGTTCAGCCTGTGACTAACTTCTGGATAGGCGCAGATTTCCGTGACTGCGTAAAATACTCGCCTATTATCATATATGCGACCATTTATTCATGCTTCACCACTTTTATGGGGTCTATTTATCTTGCTTCAAAGCAGACGAAGAGGTCACTTTTTACGAGCCTTGTTTCAGGTGTGATAAACGTGGGGCTGAACGTTATCCTCATACCGAGGATAGGACTTTACGGTCCGCCTATATCCACGGTTGCGGCTTACATGACGGTTTTCATCATAAGAGCCATAGACTCGAGAAAGCTAGTGCCGTTCAGGATAGATATGAAAAAGATGATAGTGAACAACATCGTTATCCTTGTGATGATGTTCATTTGCCTTTTTGAAACTGACCTTATGCACCACCTGCCTTTGTATGCTATCGTGACACTGCTTTTCTTTGCGGTCTTTATACTCAACCGAAAGGCTGTGGAGAGCATATTCTACAAGGTGCTTCCTGCAAGGATAGCTTCACATTTTGTGAGCCTTAGCACTGCAAAGCTTTGCGCAGTTATAGGCGGCTTGGCTGTATTTGTACTCATAGACTTGCTCACAAGGGGCATTATTGTGTATGCTTTGCTTCTGGCAGGCTTTGTCTTTGCAATATACAAAAACAAGAACAGGCTTATGTATATCTTTATGGTGCTTATGCCGCTGAGTCTAGTTTTCAGGCACGGCATGGTATGGGCAGCGGTGGCATTTCTGATACTGGCGGTGGCTGTTATTATCAAAAATCGCAGGCCAGCAGATGTTTTCATTGGCATTGCGGCACTTGATATACTGCTTGGTGCGGCGGCAGGACTTTGGTTCGGCGTGCTTGCGGCGGCGGTGCAGACACTTGTATGCGGCTTTATATTCCGCAGACAGATATGGGATAAGCTTATTGAATGGGCATATAAAAAGCGGTAGAGATACTGCGTTTTATAGATAAAGGGGCTATGCTCCTATTACACCAATGGAGGTTTTTTATCATGGCAGAATTGAAATTTGAGATCACAGAGCGTATAGGCGTACTTTCTGAAAACGCTAAGGGCTGGACAAAGGAGCTTAACAAGGTTTCCTGGAACGAGAGAGAGCCTAAATATGACCTGAGAGAATGGAATCCAGACCACAGCAGAATGGGCAAGGGTATCACTCTTACTGACGAAGAAGTGGAAACTCTCAAGGCTATTCTCAACGGTGAGGAAATAGAGGACGATATTAACGAGGCTGATATTCTTTAAAAAATTGTAAATGTTCGGTAAACAGTTAAATGATAATCAATTGTTAATCATGAGTTTAAAAATGTTTGCTATAATTTTCGAGAAGAACAATTAAACGGCGGAGTTGTGCGTTATTTCATGCATGGCTGCCGCCGGAAGCTTGCACATAAAAGGCGTTTCGTATCAGTATTTAAAGGACACGGAACGCTTTGAACGTACAGGGCAGGTAATAATATATTCGGAGGGAATTATAGTTATATGGAACAGCATGGCATTAGCAAGCTTGATCTCAAGAGGCGCAACCGTATGCAGGTCCTCAAGATACTCAAGCAGAGAGGCCCTACTTCCCGTATCGACATTGCGGGAACTTTAGAGCTTACAAGAGCTGCTGTTACGATCATAACAAATGAAATGATCGAGCAGGGGATAATACAGGAAATAGGCGAATACAAGCACGTTACAGAAAAAGCTCCGAGAGGCAGAAAAAAGATACTTATCGACATAAATCACCACTACAAGTTCGTTATAGGCGTAACGGTAGAGGAGGATATCGTAAGCGTTGGTCTGTCAACTCTGGCAGGTGCAGTTCTCGATAAGAGAAACCTGGCTATCAACGAAAAGACGGACTACAGCACTATTTTTGATTTCACTGAGAAGTCTATAAACGAGGTACTGGGCGACAACTGCCTTGACAAGAACTCTATTCTCGGCATAGGTTTCGGTATATTCCCGACTATGTATTCAAGACTTGGTATCAGTGTTGAAGATGGCGAGCCTGATTATGCTAAGCTAAAGGCTGCAATAAGAGAGAAAACTGAGCTTCCGCTGGTTTTTGACAACTCTGTAAAGGGTACAGCTATGGCAAATATCGACTTCCTTAAAACAAAGGATATAAACAGACACAACATAGCCTTTTTGCAGTATGGCAACACTATGCACTTTGTTGTGACGAATCTTAATGATCCGATCGTTTCATATGATAACAGAACTAACTTTGTGGATAAGATGATAATCAACCCTTATTCTGACAGGACTTGTCCTTGCGGAAGAAGGGGCTGTGTTGAGAGTGAACTCACTCCATCGGCTACTATGTCAAAGCTTAGGGAAGTATTTTCTGCTGAAAAGACGCCTTTTCTCTATGAGGCGGCAAGGGGAAGCTTTGAGAATGTCAATCAGGATATGATAACGATGGCATACGAGAAAGACGACAAGGCTGTAAAAGAGATACTTAACGGCGAGCTTACGCTGTTAGCGGTGCTTCTTAACAACTTGTATTTTTCTACCAACCCACAGAAGATAGTGCTGCATCAGTTCAAATTCCAGAATGAAAAGGCGTTCCAGAAATTAAAGGACGCTGTGACAGAGATAGGCGGAGCGCTTGTTTCAAGCAAGATCGAGCTTTCTATTATTGAGGACAAACACAGATTCCTGTCAGGCTGTGCGCTTGCAATAAGAGAATTGTTCTTTAACAGGGGCGGATTTGATACATCTTCTAATAATTAAGAGCATCAGAGCAGGGCATTGCCCTGCTTTTTCTTTTATACATAGTATAAACTGAACAACATAGTGAAAAATATCTAAATTATCGGGTAGAAAATGTATAAAAGAGAGAAACGATGAAAAAGCTATTGACAAATGTCGCTGTAGATGATAAAATAAATAAGTCGCTTGATGAGAGCGATGAATGTGAATAAAGTGATGACGATGAGCACTTTCTGAAAGAGTTCAAACGAATTCATAAAGAATTCACAAAGAAAAGTCTTGACAAAGCTTAGCTAATATGATATAATAGATAAGCTGATTTAAGACAGCACATTAGAAAACACGAAAAGATCGGAAGTCAAAAAACTTTTTTGAAAAAACTTCAGAAAAGGGGTTGACAAAAGATAAAAAGTGTGATATAATGTAAAAGTTGCACGACACAAAAGAGTGTAACGAAACAGCATCTTGAAAATTGAACAAAGACGAATAGTACGAAACCCTTGAGAGATTCTTTTGAGAAAAAGAATTAAAGGTCTAACATAAAGACGTAAAAGAAATGTACGTTCAGTGAAGTGAACTGAAACAGGATAACAAGAGCAGAGATGCTTTTGATATACAACTTTAATTAAGAGTTTGATCCTGGCTCAGGACGAACGCTGGCGGCACGCTTAACACATGCAAGTCGAACGAGAGAAGAGGAGCTTGCTTTTCTGATCTAGTGGCGGACGGGTGAGTAACACGTGAGCAATCTGCCTTTCAGAGGGGGATACCGATTGGAAACGATCGTTAATACCGCATAACATAATTGAACCGCATGATTTGATTATCAAAGATTTATCGCTGAAAGATGAGCTCGCGTCTGATTAGCTAGTTGGTAAGGTAACGGCTTACCAAGGCGACGATCAGTAGCCGGACTGAGAGGTTGATCGGCCACATTGGGACTGAGACACGGCCCAGACTCCTACGGGAGGCAGCAGTGGGGAATATTGCACAATGGAGGAAACTCTGATGCAGCGATGCCGCGTGAGGGAAGAAGGTTTTAGGATTGTAAACCTCTGTCTTCAGGGACGAAAAAAGACGGTACCTGAGGAGGAAGCTCCGGCTAACTACGTGCCAGCAGCCGCGGTAATACGTAGGGAGCGAGCGTTGTCCGGAATTACTGGGTGTAAAGGGAGCGTAGGCGGGATCGCAAGTCAGATGTGAAAACTATGGGCTTAACCCATAAACTGCATTTGAAACTGTGGTTCTTGAGTGAAGTAGAGGTAAGCGGAATTCCTAGTGTAGCGGTGAAATGCGTAGATATTAGGAGGAACATCAGTGGCGAAGGCGGCTTACTGGGCTTTAACTGACGCTGAGGCTCGAAAGCGTGGGGAGCAAACAGGATTAGATACCCTGGTAGTCCACGCCGTAAACGATGATTACTAGGTGTGGGGGGACTGACCCCTTCCGTGCCGCAGCAAACGCAATAAGTAATCCACCTGGGGAGTACGACCGCAAGGTTGAAACTCAAAGGAATTGACGGGGGCCCGCACAAGCAGTGGAGTATGTGGATTAATTCGAAGCAACGCGAAGAACCTTACCAGGTCTTGACATCGTATGCATAGCTCAGAGATGAGTGAAATCTCTTCGGAGACATATAGACAGGTGGTGCATGGTTGTCGTCAGCTCGTGTCGTGAGATGTTGGGTTAAGTCCCGCAACGAGCGCAACCCTTACTGTTAGTTGCTACGCAAGAGCACTCTAGCAGGACTGCCGTTGACAAAACGGAGGAAGGTGGGGATGACGTCAAATCATCATGCCCCTTATGACCTGGGCCTCACACGTACTACAATGGCTGTCAACAGAGGGAAGCAAAGCCGCGAGGTGGAGCGAACCCCTAAAAGCAGTCTTAGTTCGGATTGTAGGCTGCAACCCGCCTACATGAAGTCGGAATTGCTAGTAATCGCAGATCAGCATGCTGCGGTGAATACGTTCCCGGGCCTTGTACACACCGCCCGTCACGCCATGGGAGTCGGTAACACCCGAAGCCTGTAGTCTAACCGCAAGGAGGACGCAGTCGAAGGTGGGATTGATGACTGGGGTGAAGTCGTAACAAGGTAGCCGTATCGGAAGGTGCGGCTGGATCACCTCCTTTCTATGGAGAACGGAGAAGTAAAAAAACTTCTCATAAACAAATTCTCCGGTCAGCAAAGGTTTAAGAAAGTAGTTTTTGTTCAATTTTGAGGATGCTGGAAACAGTATCTTTAAAACAGCACAATGGAGTACCTAGTCCCTGCATATGGGGGTGTAGCTCAGCTGGGAGAGCACCTGCTTTGCAAGCAGGGGGTCAGGAGTTCGATTCTCCTCATCTCCACCAAGGGACGAAGGAAGACGAACAGCTTGAGTGCCGTTATGTAAAGCATAATGGGCGCATAGCTCAGGTGGTTAGAGCGCACGCCTGATAAGCGTGAGGTCGGTGGTTCGAGTCCACTTGTGCCCACCAGCAAGAGAGATCTTGCAAGGAACGAAACTTGAAAATTGAATAATGAAAAGCAAAAGTAATGCAAATGAGGAAAAATGAACGACAATAACGAAAGTTAAAGTCGGGTAAAAAACCTGCAATTAGCATAAAAATTAAGAGGATTAGACATAATTCAAAAATGGTTAAGCTAAGAAGAGCGTAGGGAGAATGCCTTGGCATTAGGAGCCGATGAAGGACGTGATAAGCTGCGATAAGCTGCGGGGATCAGCAAGTATGAATTGATCCGCAGATTTCCGAATGGAGCAATCCGTATGTGTATGCACATACATCATATACTGAATCAAATAGGTATATGAGGGGAACCGCCTGAACTGAAACATCTAAGTAGGGCGAGGAAAAGAAATCAACCGAGATTCTGTGAGTAGTGGCGAGCGAAAGCGGAAGAGGCTAAACCATAGGTAGCAATACTTATGGGGTTTCGGACAGCATTTAGCATTGATAATTTCT
This sequence comes from Ruminococcus bicirculans (ex Wegman et al. 2014), assembly GCF_000723465.1. GTDB lineage: Bacteria > Bacillota > Clostridia > Oscillospirales > Ruminococcaceae > Hominimerdicola > Hominimerdicola aceti. The sequence continues at coordinate 1,594,797 of NZ_HF545616.1, read as the reverse complement.
AGTTGAAACGTGTGGGAAAACGTACCGAAGAGTGTGAGAGTCACGTAAGCGAAAGAGAAAGTCAGCGAGCTGTATCCAAAGTACCGCGGGACACGTGAAACCCCGTGGGAAGATGGGGGGACCATCCTCCAAGCCTAAATACTACCTAATGACCGATAGCGAATAGTACTGTGAAGGAACGGTGAAAAGAACCCCGGGAGGGGAGTGAAAAAGAACCTGAAACCCTATGCTTACAAGCACCGAGAGCACGTCAAAGTGTGATCGGGTACCTTTTGTAGAATGGTCCGGCGAGTTATTGTATGCGGCAAGGTTAAGTGCTTAAGGCACGGAGCCGAAGCGAGAGCAAGTCTGAATAGGGCGAAAAAGTCGTATGCAATAGACCCGAAACCGAGTGACCTATCCATGTCCAGGCTGAAGTGGAGGTAAAACTCCATGGAGGGCCGAACACACGTCCGTTGAAAAGGCCGGTGATGAGGTGTGGATAGCGGAGAAATTCCAATCGAACTCGGATATAGCTGGTTCTCTCCGAAATAGCTTTAGGGCTAGCCTCGTGAAAGATTACTGGAGGTAAAGCACTGAATGGGCTAGGGGTCGAAAGATTACTGAACCCTATCAAACTAAGAATGCCAGATAATTGATTCACGGGAGTCAGACAATGTGAGATAAGTCTCATTGTCAAAAGGGAAACAGCCCAGACCCACAGCTAAGGTCCCTAAACATTGTTAAGTGGAAAAGGATGTGGGGTTGCATAAACAACCAGGATGTTGGCTTAGAAGCAGCCACTCATTAAAAGAGTGCGTAATAGCTCACTGGTCGAGTGACCCTGCGCCGAAAATTCAACGGGGCTAAACAATGTACCGAAGCTTGGGATTCTAAAGTAATTTAGAGTGGTAGGAGAGCGTCGAATAAGGGGTGAAGTCAGAGCGGAAGCGCTGGTGGACTTTATTCGAGTGAGAATGCCGGAATGAGTAGCGAGAATTATGTGAGAATCATAATGGCCGAAAATCTAAGGTTTCCTGAGGAAGGTTCGTCCGCTCAGGGTAAGCCGGGGGCTAAGGCGAGGCGGAGACGCGTAGCCGATGCACATACGGTTGAAATTCCGTAGCCACCGAAAGATTTAAGTACAGGGACGCTTTAGAAGTGATGTTGCCGGGCGATGGTTGACCCGGTCGTAAGGGATCGAAAATGAGTAGAGAAGTCATCATGGAAAGAGACAAGAAAAGCTGTATGAATATCTTAGGTGCCCGTACCGCAAACCGACACAGGTAGATAGGAAGAAGATTCTAAGGCCAACGGGAGAAGGGTTGTTAAGGAACTCGGCAAGTTGACCCCGTAACTTAGGGATAAGGGGTGCTCAAGTGATTGAGCCGCAGAGAATAGGCCCAGGCGACTGTTTAGCAAAAACACAGGTCTCTGCTAAATCGAAAGATGACGTATAGGGGCTGACACCTGCCCGGTGCCGGAAGGTTAAGAGGAGATGTGAGAGCATTGAATTGAAGCCCCGGTAAACGGCGGCCGTAACTATAACGGTCCTAAGGTAGCGAAATTCCTTGTCAGGTAAGTTCTGACCCGCACGAAAGGTGTAACGATCTGGGCACTGTCTCAACAACCCGCCCGGCGAAATTGTAGTACCGGTGAAGATGCCGGTTACCCGCGACTAGACGGAAAGACCCCATGGAGCTTTACTGTAGCCTAATATTGGATTTCGGTATTTCACGTACAGGATAGGTGGGAGACTGGGAAGCACAGGCGTCAGCTTGTGTGGAGTCGACCTTGGGATACCACTCTTGGAGTGCTGGAATTCTAACCTGCGGCTTTGAAGCAAGTCGGGGGACATTGTTAGGTGGGCAGTTTGACTGGGGCGGTCGCCTCCTAAAGAGTAACGGAGGCGCTCAAAGGTTCGCTCTGCATGGATGGAAACCATGCGTCAGAGTGTAAACGCAAAAGCGAGCCTAACTGCGAGAATGACGGTTCGAGCAGTAACGAAAGTTGGAGTTAGTGATCCGGCGGTATGTGAATGGAAATGCCGTCGCTCAACGGATAAAAGCTACCCTGGGGATAACAGGCTGATCTCCCCCAAGAGTCCACATCGACGGGGAGGTTTGGCACCTCGATGTCGGCTCATCGCATCCTGGGGCTGAATTCGGTCCCAAGGGTTTGGCTGTTCGCCAATTAAAGCGGTACGCGAGCTGGGTTCAGAACGTCGTGAGACAGTTCGGTCCCTATCTGTCGTGGGCGTAGGATATTTGCAAGGAGCTGTCCCTAGTACGAGAGGACCGGGATGGACGCACCTCTGGTGCACCAGTTGTCACGCCAGTGGCACAGCTGGGCAGCTATGTGCGGAACGGATAAACGCTGAAGGCATCTAAGCGTGAAGCCGCCCTTAAGATAAGATATCCCTTCTGTTTACAGAGTAAGACCCCTTGAAGACTACAAGGTTGATAGGCTCAAAGTGTAAGCACGGTGACGTGTTTAGCTAGCGAGTACTAATCGGTCGAGGGCTTAACCTTATTGGTTATGACTACTCCTTTTAACCAACAGCTTTTTCATTATTCAATTTTGAGGATTCGTTCCTCTTCACTTAGTCGGTGGCGTTTGAGTTGAGGTCACACCTGTTCCCATGCCGAACACAGTAGTTAAGCTCTTCTTCGCCGAAAATACTTGGATGGTAACGTCCCGGTAAGATAGGGTGCTGCCGACACCTATGCACCATTAGCTCAGATGGTAGAGCAACTGACTCTTAATCAGTGGGTCCTGGGTTCGAGTCCCCGATGGTGCACCAAATTTCCCGTAACGGGCAGATATATTTTTGCTCGCTGCGGTTTTTCTTTATATGCTGCAGGTCAGCATTATATGGCCCGTTGGTCAAGCGGTTAAGACTCCGGCCTCTCACGCCGGCATCGGGAGTTCGATTCTCCCACGGGTCACCAATATTTCCTCTCGCTTGCGTGAGGTCGTTATGCAAGCTTCTCAAAAAGCTTGCTATTTTTTTGCTCTATGTGGACCATTAGCTCAGTTGGTTAGAGCAACCGGCTCATAACCGGTGGGTCCGGGGTTCGAGTCCCTGATGGTCCACCACATTTTTTTATCTAGGGGTATAGCTCAGTTGGTAGAGCAGCGGTCTCCAAAACCGCGTGCCGAGGGTTCGAATCCTTCTGCCCCTGCCATACTTGTGCAATAAAATAGATGCACACCTCGAAAAGCTCGTATTTACGAGCTTTTTTTGCGTTTTGAGGGTAAAAATCTCAGGTGTAAAACCGTAGATGCTTTTCGCCAGTTTTCACCAAAAAGGAAGTCAAACCCTACACAACAAAAAATATCGAACATATGGATGATATCGGCACTGTGCATTGCGTCTTTGATAACGGCAGAACGCTCGGAGTGATCCCAGGCGTGGACGATTTCCATATCGTAAGTGAAGATAGTGAGCCAACAGAAGATGAAGAAATGAATATATCAATGTGACGGTCAAGTTTTGAAAAAAAGCTTGACTGTTTTTTATTGGAAAAATCGGGAAGGAGATGATTCGTACTGATAAAATCTTTTAATATCTTTGCAGGAATAGGCGGATTCCGTTCGGAACTTGAAAAAGCGGGCGGCTTTGAGTGCGTCGGATACTGCGAGATAGATCGACGGCAAGGAATACGAACTCGATATCAGCTTCAAGAAATACAAGCAGGTAGAGAGTATTTCGGACGAGATTGAAAAACAGAATATTGATGTTGATATTTCCGATTTCAAGGATTCTTCCGACTTTTATTTGTATTTAAGCAAGTTTGACGATCAGTCTTCTGAAGAAATATCGGTTAATGTTACCGGCAAGATGATCGTTCAGAAGATTATATCAAAAATTCCCTTGAAATTGCCGTATATTTGTGGTACAATTAAAGAACAAGTTAAAAATATTTACGACTCCAAGATTGTCGACACCGATCTGCTCAAAATCGGTATTAATAACGGTTATCAGCAGGTGATATCGGGACCCAAGGCATACATTTCGACTATAACGGTCGGATATGTTCCCAACAAAGAGTTTTACAGCATTTTCGGAGACGGAACTCCAAGCAGTATCTATAATCTGAAAAATGACTATTGGGCACAATACGCCGATACTATTTCGCCTGCTCTTTACATTGACAACAAGATTATTTACGAGTGGAACGGTGCTTTAACGTCGATCGGCAAAACGCAGTATCTCAACATTGCTTCTGTTTCATCAAACGAAACATTCGAGGATACCAAGGAAATTCTTGTAGGTTCCGTAAACTGTATATCTACGGATAATCAAAATATTTCTGCGCAGTCGCTCTTGACGGCGTATGGAAAAATGCCGCTCACCGACGAAGAGCAGGCAAAGGTAAACGAAAGCAACGTCTACAACGATAAGTATATAGGCAACTTCCTCAGCCTTATCGGAACGACGTATTTCACGCAGCTTGACATCGAGAATAAGGTACTGGCAGGGGCTAACCGTATCTATGCCGAAAGATATCTGAGCTACGGCGTATTCAGCTACGAGCCTTGCGTTACTGTTTCCGCATTTTCTAAGGATATCGAGAAAAAAGGTTCGTTCAGCGCTGATATTCTGGGGAACTATGCCTCCACGGTAAGCTACAGGAATAACGCCGACGACGAATACGCTTATCGCTTTGCTTCGGGATATGTTTCTTCTTATCTGGAGAGTCTGGTGTTGGATGAATTAGTTGGTATTGGAAGTTTATCAACAGCAAAGATTTTTTCCTTTGCTTCAAGTCAAGGTATAGAAATAAAATATATTTCTGCTGCAAACAAAGATGAAATTGATAGCTTGGACATATATGAAAGTGATAAATCAGAAGTACTTTCAGCTGTGAACAACGGACAAACCGTTATTGTTCCAGAAAAAAATATTACTTTTGGAAATTGGACAGGAACCGGATATATAATAATAGACGATTCTGAAAACAGTTTCGCATTTAAACTTACAAACGGTCTGAACGGTGCGGTAAACACAGATTATGTCACCGCTGATATGATAGGTGCAAATTTGTGTGAAATACTTGAATTCTTTTTTGCATTTCAAGCACTTTCAGCAGGAGCGGCAATGCTTGCAACAGGAAATATTGTCGGCTCTGTAGTTATGTTTGTCTTAACAGCTTCACTTGCGATTTCTGCGGTAACATACTGGAATGACAGTCTTAAGTTATATAATAAAGCAATGAACGGTGATGCATTAGCTGCTGCAGAACTGGCGGCAAGAACAAAAAGCAGATGTATAGAAGATTTTATTTTTGTTGCCCTGGGGGAATTAGCTGAACCTATTGCAAAAGTATTCATGAAAATCCCCTTTGTTCAAAGACTGATTGGAAGTATTTCAGGAGCAGTATGGGAGTTAAATAATAAGGTTATTGCGTCAAGCGAACTTTATCAGAGATATCTCTTAAAGCAATACGCTAAAGAAGAGGTTGCAAAGGTATGCGGATATGAGGTTTCCAAAAAGATATCTCCTGAGTTGCTTGACTCAATATTCAAATCTGGTCAAGCTTCTGATATTGTTGCTATTCTTTCTAAGTATGATGATGAAGCAATTGTTGCGATAAATAAGATTTTGGATAAAGACGCTGTTGCAACTTTGATAAGAGACTATGGTGATGATGGCGTTAAAGTTGCTGTTAAGGGCGGGAATAATCTCGTCGGGGCTTTGGCGAAGCTTGATGATGCGGCATTAGAAAGGTTTATGGGGATTGCTTCTAAGCAAGACAGAGAGTTCTTCAAGTTATTTGAAAATTGTGATAGATTTACAGATGATTTGATTAGTCTTGTCAATAAAAAAGGTGGAATAAATTTTAACGAGGTTGAAATTCATGGCATTATTAATACAGAAATTGATGAGATAGATTTTGCTACGAAAGTGATATACGAAGATAAAAATGCGAGAGGATTATATATAGAAAATCCAGATGTTCCACAAACTGAAACTCAATGGGCAAATAAGCAAATCTTAAAAAAAGGTGAGAATAGAATAAAGGCACTTTCTCAGAATGAATTTAGCGTTTATATTGATGGTGAAGAATATAGTTTTTTATCTAGTGAGTTAAAAGATGTCAGGAGTTACGTATTTAGAATTAATGCAGATACACCTGAATTGAGAATAGCCGTTGAGGATTGTCTGGAACAACTTAGAATTCTTTATCCAGATTATAATTTTTCAGCTGTCTATGGAGGTTGATAGTAGTGTCTGTTGGTTTATATCGATATAGTGGAGATATTAATGATAAAAACACTGAACTTATTTTCAGTGAAAATATATCATCTGAGGTTTTCTATCAACGTTATTGGGTTAAGGCAATATGTGAATCCAAAGTTAAACTGTTTAAAGATGGATGCGATTTTGATGTGGGCGATTTAAATATTATTATGTCAGAATTAAATGCATTAGGGGCTTGGGCTACTGAGAATTTATCGGGAATAGATCTTAAATATATGAGTGAAAGAATAGAAAATTTAAAATCAGTTTTACCTCAAGCTTGTAAATGTAAAGGCGGAAAATTTTATATTTTTTAAATACAATAGAAAAATCTTATTCGGATGACGATAACACCTAAATACTTATCGCTTTGCTTCGGGGTATGTTTCTTCTTAACTTGAAAGCTTGGTGCTGGAACAGTTACTTGGGCTAAAGTTTCTTCACTGGAGCTATAAATATATTTACTGAACTTGAACCTTGCTCAAGCTGCCGAAGCGTTATTAAACAATTCAATAGAGCATACCCCGGAATAGTTGTTAATGTGTATTGGAAATAATAGAAAGGATAGCACTTATGAATGATTATTTAGAGCCATATGAAGATATGTCTGCTTATTCTTTTGCAGTTGCGGAGAAATTTGTTGAACCGATAACGAATGCACTTTGTAAAACCATGGGTTTTGTTTTTGACAGAAAAGAAAAACGCAAGTCTTTTCCAAATCATTATTTTAAAGGTGATGAGAAATTTATTTTTTACAAAAGCAAAAATGATGAGCGTGCGTTTATGATTGCTTGTGAGGGTTGTCAGGGTTTTTGGGGAATTTCGGTCAAATGTAAAACCGAGGATAAAAAGCTTTTTTATGACACAATTAAATCTGATCTGTTTGAAAATAGTGATTATACCGGTATTCCTTTTTTTGAGATAGATGATTTTCAAGATCAATTAAGGGGGGATTTTACTAAAAGACAGGTGAACCTTATTTATAATGATTTAAAATACACCTGACTAATATGATCATTTTGTAGATCAGGACATACATAGCAAAACAAACCATACTGGCGGTCGCAACATTTGGGGCGGCGATGATCTTGTAAGGGCGGTTAAGAATCTTGACGATTATGCAGCTGAATCGTTCATAAAAACTGCTTCAAAGCAGAGTGATGAATTTTTTGTTTTGATGTCAAAATATGATGATATTCCTTCTTGGGCATGCTCTGATGTAATTGATTTTAATTCAGCTGAAAACGTAAATGAAATTTTAAAACAAAATGGATATACAAATCCCTCTTATAAGCCGGGAACTAATGTAACAACTATCGAATTAACTGAAGATACCACGTTTGTTAGAGTGTATACTGAAAACATAACAAGTGCAAAGGGCCAGTGGGTAATGAACTATGAAGAGATTCAAGGATTGTCTTCAAAGCAAATTAAAGATAAGTTTGCATTACCATATGAGCCAACACATATTTGTGATGTAGAACTACCGGCTGGTACAGAGGTACGTTTTGGTATAGCAAATGAAGTTCCAGAATGGGGTTTGGGAGGGGGATTACAATTTGATTTAATGGGTCAATATTTTAATTCATTTGGCAATTTCAGACCACTATAAAAGGAGAAGATTTTATGTTACCGATAGTTGAAACGAATGGAAAAACTCTTTACATTAATTCTAATAAAGTAACTTTTCCGTACAAAATTGAACAAGTTTTAATTTTAAAATCTCAAATATTGATCTTACTGGATAGTTGCATAAAAAATGAATGTGATAACGTCTATTCGGTAAACTTTGACGGAACAATAGGTTGGCGTGTTCAAAGCAGAAAATACTTATCAAGGGAATATGAAAATAAAAAATTAACCTCATATGTTGGTATGTATGTCAGGAAAGAAACTAATCTGCTTCAGTTAAATGATTGGTGGGGCGGAAGATACATTTTTGATCTTAATGACGGGCATATAGTGGGAAGAGATGAAAGTGGGCGAGATTGGTAATAGTTCCAATAAGAATAGAGGAATTTTATAATTAAAGATCGCTATCATGATGAGGAATATAGTATGGTATTAAGAATGATAATATCTGAAAAATGGATTCATATAAATAGTTATGATGTTTGCTTTGATTATAATGTTAAGTCTGTAATAATTTTAAAACAAAAGATAATTGTACAGCTAGAAATCGGAGATTTATATGCTGTTGATATGGCGGGTAACATTATTGAAAAAAATAATAAGCCTTTTCAAAGATCAGACTTAGATAAAGATTTTATAGTAGAAATTAATCAGAATAATCTATATTTTAATAACTCTGCCATTTATTTTGAACATAACATTTATTCTTTTGTTTTATTTGATGATAGGATAATTGTACAATTAAATGAACTGGATGCGTCTGTAAAATCTGATGAAATCGACAACGTATATGCTGTTGATATGGAAGGAAATATTATCTGGCGAATTCAGAATAAAGAAAGGGTATGTCCGGAATATAAGTTTATTTCGCCGTATGTAATGATTAATTATATTGATGGTGAATTAATTGTAAATGATTTCAACGGATTCAGATTTGTGTTTTCACCTGACGACGGAACTTTTGTTAAACGAATTCAAAGTTTAAGACCTTGGTAATCAATTTGTAATTCAGATCTTTAGGGCGACACCGCACAACTACCGCCTAACGGCTTTGTGTACGTCTAACTTGCCAATTTTCCGTTATCTTGCACAGAAACTCCTTGAAGGACGCAAGTATTCCTGCGTCGTTTCTATACAATTGGTAATTTCAGACCAATGAATCTGGAGCAAATTCTTTTTGAATTCCCGGTGGTGTTTCTGAAGCAATTTCGGATACCGTTAAATTGTCTGAAGTGAAAGTCACGCGTTTAAATTGAGAGGAGAATATCAGTATATGGCTTATAAGGATACTATAACTAAATACGATATAAACTAAAAAATATACATGAGTTAATGAAACTGTTAAAAGGCGAATACCCTGTTCATGCGTTTGTTAGTCCTATGGATGTAGGAGAACTTCTTCTGCCTTTGTACGAGTTGTATTTACGGCTTTTACAGGTAAATGATGTAACCTGAAAGCCTAACTTTTGAATTATTATTTGAAAATGAAAAAAAATATCCCCTCCAAAGCATTTGCCTTGGAGGGGATTAACTATATGCGTTTTACTGTGGCTTCTTAACATCTGTCATGACTTCTTTAAGTCCTGTTGCAAGACCTGCAATACCCTGTATCTCACTTGGTATAATGATCTTTGTAGCCTTGCCGTCTGCTGCTTTAGCAAATGCTTCAAGACTCTTGAGCTGGATGACCTGCTCATTAGGGTTAGCAGCATTCAGCTTAACGATACTCTCGGCGATAGCTTTCTGTACCATGTCGATAGCCTGCGCTTCACCTTCTGCCTCAAGTATCTTCTGCTCCTTGACAGCGTCTGCACGAAGTATCATAGACTGCTTCTCAGCTTCGGCTGCAAGTATCTGTGACTCCTTGTCTGCCTGTGCTCTGAGTATCTTAGATTCTTTCTCACCCTCTGCAACAAGCACCTGAGATTTCTTCTCAGCCTCTGCCTGAATGACCTTTTCACGTCTTTCACGGTCAGCTTTCATCTGCTTTTCCATTGCGTCCTGAATTTCTCTTGGCGGAAGAATATTCTTAAGCTCAACTCTCTGTACCTTGATGCCCCACCTATCTGTGGCTTCATCAAGAATTGCTGTGATCCTCGTGTTGATGATGTCACGGGAAGTGAGCGTAGCCTCAAGATCAAGGTCACCAACAATGTTTCTGAGTGTTGTTGCCGTCAGATTTTCAATAGCCGAGATAGGTCTCTCAACGCCGTATGTGAACTGCATTGCGTTTGTTATCTGGAAGAACACAACAGTGTCTATCTGCATTGTTACGTTATCCTTTGTGATAACTGACTGTGGCTTGAAGTCAACTACCTGCTCTTTGATAGATACTCTTTTTGCAACTCGGTCGATAAAAGGTACTTTTACGTGAAGTCCCGTTCCCCATGCCGCATGAAAAGCTCCAAGTCTTTCAACTACAAATACATATGCCTGCGGTACTATCTTGATGTTGCTGATAACAATGATTATAAGCAATACGATGATAGCAAGTACGATATAAATTCCAGGTTCCATTATATGCCACCTAAAAATAAGTTTATGTAAGCTGTTACTTTTCTTCTGAAACTATCAGCTTTGCACCGTCAATACGCACGACCTTAACTGGTGTGCCTTCTGAGATCTTTGAGCCGTCCTCAGTTCTTGCTGCCCAATCTGTGCCCTCAAGAGTGACCCTGCCTTTGTTCACAGAGTTATCTATAGGCTCAATAACTATTGCAGTTTTTCCCACATCAAGCTCGTAATTTGTTGCAACTGGCTTGTTCTGGAGCTTCTTGACCACAGGTCTTGTAAGCAAAAGAAGTATGATCGAGCTTACGACGAATACGATGCACTGTGTAAGGAAAGAAAGCTTAGCTATGGCACAAAACATCGCAATAAGTGCTGCTATAGCAAGCCATATAGACACAAGTGCCGTTCCTGTTGCGACCTCGCATACAACAAAGAACACGAAAGCTAAAGCCCAAAAAACTATTTTGAGTGTAGCCATTGTCATATGATCCCCCCTGTTCCTCTCATTTATTTAAGATTTATTATAACATATTATTTTAAAATTTACAATAGCTAAGACACAATATTTTTGCTTTTTTACTTTTAATCTTCAATGATTTTACATTGACCGTACCATATTTTATTAGCTGTACACTAATATATATATGTTGATGCTACTACATAAAGAAAAAAGTATTTCTAAAAGATAGTTATATAAAAAAATTTACAGTAAAAGCGGTAACCCGCTGGAGGTAACCGCTTTTACTACTTGTGTAATTATACGTTGTCGCTGAAATAAACATCATACCAAACAAGGAATGAGAACACTGTCCAAATCTTTCTTGAATAGTCATATTTGCCTGCACGGTGATCGTCAAGAAGTTGTACAAGCTTATCTGTGTGGAAGAATTGTGCCGACTGAGGAGAAGTAAACTTATCCTTTACTATATTATAATACTTATCTTCTTTGAGCCATACCCTGATAGGAACAGGGAAGCCGAGCTTCTTTTTCTTAGCTGTCTGTGGAGGGCAAGCCTGAAGTGCAGCAAGACGCATTGCATACTTCGTTTCAGTTTCAGTAACTCTGTCCTTTACAGGTATCTGCTCTGCAAGCTCCATTACCTTTCTGTCAAGGAACGGTACACGAAGCTCTAGAGAGTGAGCCATGCTCATTTTATCCGCCTTAAGAAGAATATCACCTGTCATCCAAAGGTGCAGGTCAATGTACTGCATCTGCGTTACCTGATCCTGATCTCTTACCTTGTCATAGAACGGCTTTGTGATAGCCATAGCGTCAGGAGCGTTTGTTTTTATGCTCAGAATGTCCTTACGCTCTTTCTCAGAGAAGATGTATGCGTTACCAATAAATCTCTCATCAAGGTCCTTAGAGCCTCTTATAAGATAGTTTATGCCGTGCTTGTGAGGCAGTTTCTCAGCAACTGCACCAACAGCCTTTCTGATAGGTCTTGGAATCTTGAAGTAGCTTGCCATATCAGCAGGGTTGTGATAGATGTTGTATCCGCCGAATATCTCGTCTGCACCCTCGCCTGAAAGCACTGCCTTGACCTTTTCAGAAGCTATTTGACATACGAAGAACAGAGCCACAGCCGCAGGGTCTGCGAGAGGTTCGTCCATGTGATACTGTATCTTTGAAAGGCTGTTCCAGTATTCCTCAGGAGAAATGACCTTGGAGAAGTTCTCCTTATTGATATACTTTGAAAATTCCTTAGCATAGCCTATCTCGTTGTACTTTTCGTCCTCGCCAAAGCCTACAGTAAAGGTCTTGTCAACGTTGGCAACAGCGGCAACATAGCTTGAGTCAACACCGCTTGAAAGGAAAGAACCTACCTCAACGTCAGCGAACTTGTGTACCTCAACAGAGTTCTTGAAAGTGTCAGATATCCTATTCACCCAATCTTCAAGAGCAGGACCATTGTCAGCGTGAAATTTAACTTCCCAATATCTTCTTACGTTCATCTCGCCGTTCTTGTATGTAAAGCAGTGAGCGGCAGGGAGCTTGTAAACATTTTTGAAGAAAGTTTCTGTTGTAGGAGAATACTGGAATGTGAGATAAGTTTCAAGAACGTCAGTGTTAAGCTCCTTCTTGAAATGAGGGTGGTCAAGAAAACTCTTTATCTCAGAACCCCACATAAGTGTTTCGCCCATTTTTGCGTAGTAAAGAGGCTTGATACCAAAGAAATCTCTTGCACCGAAAACCTCATTTGTATTCTTGTTGAATATAACGAATGCAAACATACCTCTCAGCTTGTCGAGCATATCCTCGCCCCACTGCTCATAACCGTGGATAAGCACCTCTGAGTCGGTCTGTGTATAGAACTTGTGACCAGACGCTACAAGCTCCTCACGGAGATCCTTGTAGTTGTATATCTCACCGTTGAATGTAAGTACCAACGACTTATCTTCATTGAAGATAGGCTGGCTACCTTGATCTGAAAGGTCGATGATCGAGAGTCGGCGGAAACCCATTGCGATCTGCTCGTCAACATATTTTCCGTCAGAGTCAGGACCTCTATGTTTTATTCTATCCATCATTTTTCCAAGAACTATGGAAGCGTCATTGATTTTATTTGTAAATCCAACAAAACCGCACATATAAAAGCCTCATTTCTGTTAAATCAAATTGCCTGTATCTTAGTTAATACAAGCGCTTGTCGCCTAGTGAACGTCAAGCAATATAATATTTATTATACACTATATGCGGCTTTTTTGCAAGGGGTAAAAACAAAAATTAAACAATAAAAGAAATTGTCTTTTGTGCATCTATCACATGGCAGTGTGTATGGTATAAAAATATCTGCGATTTTGTCATTTTGGCTTGAAAAAGGCAGATGGATATAGTATAATGGTATTAAAATCATATTTTGGAGAAGATCTTATGAACGATAACAAAAAGAAGAAAAATGGTTATAGATTGGATATTGTGTTGATAGTGAGTTTTTTTGTAATGCTGATATCTTTCTGTGCCTACATGATGAATACTACTCTCGAAGAGGTACTTGAAAATGAAACAGGCAGCTCTGTAGTTACTCACGATTACACTTACGAGAGTGCTGAGAGCAGTTCAGCGGCATAGTGCAAAATTTAAAAATTCGACAAGTTAAAGTGCTTTACGTACTTGCTGAATTCGCCTATTTACGACATTTAAGAGGCATGGAACAACATTCGAAGACGCATGAGATGACAAGTTAGCTCACTTTACAGCATCAAGAACTAAACTATTTTGTATTATACATCGTAAAGTTCGACTACATTACAGCTAAAAGCATTTTACTTGACACCTAAAATCAATATCTGACGAAAATGTGGCTTTGTGCATTTAATACAAATAACAAAGTCACATTTTGTTGTATAACGCCTTGACTTTGCGTCACTTATACTATATACTTGTATTAAGCGCTGCTTTTTATACAATATGTTGTGATTTGCGGTGCGAGTTGTGAGAATATAAAAAAATATAAGGATAAATTGGGAAAATCGGAGGCGGTATTGTGATAATCAAGATAAAAAAGCGTGACGGACGTACTGTAACTTTCAATATTGAGAAAATAGCTGGCGCTATATACAAGGCGGCTCAGTCTGTGGGCAAGGATAACTATGAGGAAGCTTTGGAGCTTTCGGGTAAAGTTGTTGATAAGCTTATGGAAAAACACCTTGATATGCCTACTGTTGAAGAGATTCAGGATTGCGTTGAGCGTGTTCTTATTGAGGAGGGCATGGCTGATACTGCAAAAAGTTATATACTCTACCGCTCAAACAGAACTCGTGCAAGAGAAATGAATACCCGTCTTATGAAAGTTTATGAGGATCTTACTTTCCAATCAGCGAAAGATAACGATTTGAAGCGTGAGAATGCTAATATAGACGGCGATACCGCAATGGGTACAATGCTTAAATACGGATCTGTGGGAGCAAAGGAGTTCAATGAGATGTATGTTCTTGCTCCTGAGCATTCAAAGGCTCATCAGGAAGGGGATATCCACATTCATGATCTTGATTTTTATACACTGACTACCACTTGCACCCAGATAGACCTTACAAAGCTTTTTGATAAGGGTTTTTCTACAGGTCATGGCTTTTTGCGTACACCTAATGATATACAAAGCTATGCGGCGCTTGCCTGCATTGCGATACAATCCAATCAGAACGACCAGCATGGTGGTCAATCTCTTCCGAAGTTCGATTATGATATGGCTGAGGGCGTAAGAAAGACATTCAGACACCGCTATCGTGACAATATCGGCAGGGGTCTTGCTCTCCTTGGTGAAGTTTCTGATGCTCAGAGCATTGCAAAGAAAATAACTGAAATGCTTGATGAGCAGGGTTTAAAGATCACTCTCGCCAATGATAACGGCTATCAAGAGGCTGAAGCACAGTTTCTTGTGAATTTTGTCGACGCACCTATAGTGAAGAAGATACAGAGTTTTGCATATAAAAACTCTTTGAAAGAAACTGACAGAGCCACATATCAGGCAATGGAAGCGCTTATCCATAATCTTAATACCATGAACTCCCGTGCAGGCGCTCAAACGCCTTTCAGCTCCATAAATTATGGTACTGATACTTCTATCGAGGGCAGACTTGTTATAAAGAATATTCTTCTTGCAGAGGAAGCAGGACTTGGCAATGGTGAAACGCCTATTTTCCCTATACATATTTTCAAGATAAAAGAGGGCGTGAACTTTGATCCTGATGACCCGAACTATGACCTTTTCAAGCTTGCTTGCCGTGTATCAGCGAAGCGTCTTTTCCCGAATTTTTCATTTATCGACGCTCCTTTCAATCTACAGTATTACAAAGAGGGCAATCCTGACACTGAGATAGCCTACATGGGTTGCCGCACAAGAGTTATCGGTAACGCATATGACCCTACTCGTGAGATAGTGACAGGCAGGGGAAATCTCTCTTTTACTACCATTAATCTCCCTAGACTTGGCATAAAAGCACAGCGTAATATCGGTGCTTTCTTTGACAGCCTTGATGAGCTTATGGATCTTTGTATCGACCAGCTTATGCACAGATTTAAGATACAGTGTTCAAAGCGTGTGAGAAATTATCCGTTCCTCATGGGTCAGGGCATATGGCTCGATTCAGAGAAGCTTACGGCTGACGATACGCTTGAAGAAGTGTTAAAGCATGGCACGCTTTCCGTGGGCTTTATCGGTCTTGCTGAGTGTCTTAAAGTGCTTACTGGCAAGCACCATGGTGAAAGTGAAGAAGCAAGAGAGCTTGGCTTGGAGATAATCTCACGTATGAGAGCAAGAATGGACGAGGAAACAAAGCGTACTGGTCTTAACTTCTCGTTGCTTGCAACGCCTGCTGAGGGACTTTCTGGCAGATTTGTTAAAATGGATAGAGAACGTTATGGCGAGATAGCAGGAGTTACGGACAGAGAATATTATACTAATTCTTTCCATGTACCTGTTTACTATCCGATAACAGCGTTTGAGAAACTTAAAATAGAAGCTCCTTACCATGCTCTTACAAATGCAGGTCATATAAGCTATATCGAGCTTGACGGCGATCCGCTGAACAATCTTTCTGCATTCGAGAAAGTCGTAAGATATATGAAAGAAGTTGGCATAGGCTACGGCTCAATAAACCACCCTGTTGACCGTGATCCTGTTTGCGGATATACTGGAATAATAGGTGACAAATGCCCGAAGTGTGGACGTTCTGAGGCTGAACACAGCAAGGTGATACATGAGAGGATACCTCGTGCAAAAGCCTGCTGTGAGGGTGACAATTAGCCATGGAACTTAGGATAGCAGGCACTGTCGGTGAATCTATCGTAGACGGACCGGGTTTTAGGTTCACTATTTTTACGCAGGGCTGTCCACACGGCTGTGAGGGTTGTCACAATCCGCAGACACATGATTTTAACGGTGGCATTGTCGTTGACACAGACCAGCTTTATAATGAGATAATAAAAGACCCGCTTCTTGACGGTGTGACGTTCAGTGGCGGTGAGCCTTTCTGTCAGTGCAAACCGTTAGCAGAACTTGCAGGAAGGATAAAAGCGTTCCATGGCTTTCCACTGAATGTGATATCATTCACGGGCTATACTTATGAATATCTAATCGCAAACGCTAACGCTGAAAATGGCTATATGGAGCTTCTTAGTCAGCTTGATTATCTTGTTGACGGACCATTTATTCTGTCGCAACGAAGCCTTGAGTTGAAATTCATGGGCAGTCGAAATCAACGCTTCATCGACGTGCAGAAGTCTTTAAAAGAGGGTTGTGCGGTGGTTACAGAGCCTTATTGATTTTTACTATTTGGAAAATAAAAAAACGCTGAGTGAAAAACAATTTCACTCAGCGTTTTTATGTGACAATTATTTATTTGTTAGACTCTATTACCTCAACATCTTTTGGGTCGAGAGTTTCTGCATTATCAGCCTCGGCTGCTCTCTTTACTGCTTCTTCCTGTGACTTTTTCAAAGCTTCCTGTATGTCCTCGCCAAGAAAATCAGGGAGTGACATTCCTGCTTGCTTGAACAGATCGTTCAGCGGAGGAACTGACTGCATAAGTCCGCTTAGAAAGTTTGCTGTCGAGCCTTTTCCGTCTGCACCTGCGCCTGTATCCCACACGGTTATCTTGTCTATCTTAATGTTCTTGATAGCTTCTACCTGAATAGAGATAAGCTCTTCAAGCTTGTCAGCAACTATAAGTTTGACGGCTGCATTAGCGTCTCCGCCAGCTGCTTCAACAAGCTTTCTCATACCCTCTGCCTGCTTTGTGAGTATTTCCTGATTACCCTTTGCTTCAGCTTCCATTTTTGCAAAGATAGCATCGGCCTCACCCTTTGCTTTACGTCTTACTACCTCAGCCTGTGCTTCAGCTTCGATCTCGGCCTGCTGCTTTGAGATCTGAGCCTTTACGATAACATCGGCGGTCTGTGTAGCCTTTTCAAGTTCGGCTCTCGTCTGCTCGGCGGATTGCTGAGCTATGTAAGCTTCCTGCTTTGCCTTTGCTGCCTGAACAGCTTCAGCGGCTGTAGCCTGTCTGAGAGCTTCCGCTTCACGCTCACGTCTGAGGGCTTCTGACTGTGCAACCTCTATCTTGGCTTGGTTCTCACCGTCAATAGCAGAAGCGTTTGCAGCAGCAACTTGGATACGCTGGTCTTTCTGAGCGTTTGCCTGACCGATCTCACCGTCTCTGTGTTTTTCGGCAACTGACTTCTTAGCGTCATTGATAGCCTTTGCAGTAGCTTCTTTACCGAGAGCTTCCAGATATCCAGACTCATCTGTAATATCCGTTACGTTTACGTTGATAAGCTTAAGACCTATCTTTTTAAGCTCTATCTCAACATTGTTTGATACCGCAAGCAGAAATTTATCTCTGTCCGAGTTTATTTCCTCAATATCCATTGTTGCGATAATAAGTCTCAACTGACCGAATATGATATCCTTTGCAAGCTCCTGAATTTCCATGAGCTTCAAGCCGAGAAGACGCTCAGCAGCGTTTTGCATAACGCCTGGTTCTGTTGAGATACCAACAGTAAATCTTGATGGAACATCAATTCTGATGTTCTGCCTTGAAAGAGCGTTTTTTAGATCCACATTTATGGATATAGGAGTAAGATCCATATACTCATAAGATTGGATTATTGGCACGATAAATGCCGCACCGCCGTGGATACATCTTGCGCTTCTTGCTTGACCATTCTTGTCTGTTCCTACTTTACCATAGATAACAAGCACCTTATCAGACGGACATTTTCTGTAGCGTGACAGTATTGCCATAATTGCCGCAAAAAGCACAACGACTATCACGCAGATGATGATTACTGGTTCCATAATTTTTCCTCCCACACAAATAATATTATAATAACCTCAAGACGGGTCATTTCACAGAATCGTTATATTTAGCACCCCTTTGTTCTATCAATTCTTTTATTTTTCTATTACGACAGTATCTCCTTGCAAATCGATAATACGAACCTGAGTTCCTGTCTTTATAAGCTCATCACCATTGTTTATTGCAGTGACTTCTCTTAACTGTCCGTTTATCATAACATTCACTTTACCAAGCCCATGGTCTTTAGGTGGGCAGGGGATATAAACAGTAGCAGTTTCTCCTATAGCATTTTTATAATCAGCCGTACCGTTTTCAGCAAGTCTTGCAGAAAGTTGAACTATCTTTGCCACAAGAAGCATGGTCGCCAGACCCAGAACAAAGCCGATAACTGTAGACAGTGCTGGATAAACACCTGAGCTTACAAGAACGATAGATGACCAGCTAAACACAGTGAAAAAAGCAACTATGGTCTGAAGCGTGAACATTCTCATAGAAGCAAAATCCGCAGGGTTTCCGCCGTCTACGTTGTGGTCGCAGCCGATATCATGTGTACAGTGACCAATATCCACATCTCCGTGAGCGCTGATGTTGGCATCAACATCAAGATCAAGACCTGACGTGTCGCTGAAATCGTGACCGCTTCCACCATCATGAAAACCGAACATAGAAAGCAAAGTCTGCACAAGCAGTATAAGCGTTGACGGAAACGCTATACAATACAGCACTTTAAGTAAAAGCGACAAACCGTCCCACCATTCATTCATATAGCTTACACCTCCAATGTAAATATTATTTACGCTTATTATATACTCATTTATCTTATTTGTCAATAGATTTTCGATAATAATTAAAATTATTTTTTGGATATGGCTTAGCACAAAAAAAATTGTAAATTTTTCGTTAAACACTTGAAATCTGTTTTACTATCTGCTATCATATAAGTAAATGAAATTTACAGTAAATAAAGTGAGGCGATATAATGGAGAAAAATACTCTCGGCAAGAGGATAAAAGAGGCAAGGCTTGCAAAGAAAATGACTCAAAGCGAGGTAGTAGGTGATTTTATAACCCGCAATATGCTTAGTCAGATAGAGAGTGGCTCAGCAACGCCGTCGGTAAAGACCCTTGAATACCTCTGCAAGGTGTTGGAGATAGAGCCTAATGCCCTTCTGCCTGATGAAAACGACTCCAAAAACGCCCCTGACGCAGAGGGCTATATCAGTATACGGAAAGAATTTATAAACAAGAACTATAAGGCTGTTATAGAGTATGACGCTGATGACGAATTTTCAGATGAGATATGTGCGCTTAAGGCGAAAGCTTGCCTTATGGAGGCTATGGAGTATTCAGGCTCTGACAGTGCCACGGATCTTCAAAAGGCGATAGACCTTGCCAAGCAGGCTTCTGAACTTTCAAAGTGTGGTGTTTTTGCAGATGAAAGCGTTAAAAACAAGGCTGACGAGCTATTAAAAGCTAACGCTAAGCGTCTTAGCGACTATTACAGAAGTCTTTTGTAGGGTACAGTCATGGAATTTGTTATCATAGCCACAGTTGTTCTTGTGCTTGCCATGTGTCTTGGCGCAGACTTTGTTATAGTTCCTATAATGTTCATTGTTTTTCTTGTCGTCCTGCTGCTGGTTATTTTTGGTTTCTTTGTATACTCTGCTGTAAAACTTACTGGAACGAAAAGCGTGAAAGGAAAGTTTGTGCGTTTCGGCAGGGCAGAGGGCAAGAAGTTTGATACAGCGTTTTACAAGGTTAATGATAGTGAGTATCCAAACGTATTCCCATGTGAGGTAGTAATGCGCTCAAAGATATACATACCCGATAAGGTCTGTAGGCTCAGATATGACGGCAAAAGAAATGAAGTTTTTGACTTGAACGCAGTTTGCTGTGTGATATTTGGACTTATTCTTAGCAGCATATCGGCTGTGATGATGATACTTTTTCTACTAACAGTGATAGGCATCAATTAAATGATTTTAGGCAGTAGGTTAGCTTGCTGCCTTTTTTGTGAATTTAAAATGGCAATAGTGCGTGATTTAAAAGGCTATTTCAACTTCCATGTTGATAAATGTAAACTTTTTCAGAAAACATGTTGTAATATATGACAATTTGGGATAAGACTGTAGACAAATGGGGCGATTGGCAAGCTGCACAGCATATAGCTAAGAAATATGATGATGACGGATATCTTCGCAAGAAGGAATAGCATAAACAAAAATAAGCTGCTACAGAAAATCTGTGGCAGCTTATCCTATTTAGAATAGTCCTAATTTTAACCTATCAATATCGGCTCCTGATATCTGTTTGTACGAATCCATACTTATTCAGTATATGTCACCTTACCCCCTCAATAACACCCTTATCCATTTCATGTACCGTGTCGCACAGCACAGAAATATCCTCCGCCGAGTGTGAGCAAATAAGGATAGTCTTACCCTGCTCTTTATAGCTGAGCAGATACTCACGCATTTCCTTTACGCCATCTTTGTCAAGACCATTGAACGGCTCGTCGAGAATAAGTATCTTCGGGTTTTCCATGATAGCTTGTGCCAGACCTAACCTCTGCCTCATACCAAGGCTGTATTTGCGAACGTGGCGCTTTAAATCAGGGTCAAGTCCCACTTGCCTCATGCTGTTTCTTATCTCATCTTTACCTATCTTGTTGTTAAGCCCCGCAAGAAGCTTTAAGTTCTTGTAGCCCGAATAGTAAGGTATAAACCCTGGCGTTTCGATAATGATACCCATATCTTTCGGGAAGTCAACGTCCTTGCCCACCTGCTTGCCGTCAACGATAATCTCACCGCTCGTGGGTTTGATAAAGCCGCATATGCACTTCATAAGCATTGTCTTTCCGCTGCCGTTTCGTCCGATAAGTCCGTGTATCCTGCCCTCCTCAAAGGACACATTTATATGCTTTAGTATCTCCGTTTTGCCAAGCGTAAGGCATACGTCATTTACATTGATGATATCCATTTTGTCCCCCTAATTTCCTAACTTGCTATCTCAGCAACATTGTCGTAATTGAATTTTCTTATGGCGATAAAGCAGAACGCCAGCAGTACTGCTATAAATATGGCAAGATAGCTGACCGAAAAACTCATTGACATAACAGGCTCACGGAAATATTTTGTGTAGTGCAGCCATATTATGCTGTTCGCCATTGGCATTGTCCACATAAGCGTGGTCTTTATGGAGCAGAACGCTGTGCCTAATGATATCACCGCTCCGCAGAGGACAAAGCCCACAGTTTTGTGTTTCACAAGTGAAAAGCTCAGCAGGATAAGCCCAATTATCATAAGGTATGCGAACACGAGCAGGTAGCTTTGCACTGCGGCTGAAAATACTGTGAGCTGATTGTAGAGATTTTCAGGGAGAAGCTGCACGCCGAAATTGCCTGAATGTTCAGGAAAGCGTGAAGCGAACTTTGTCGCCACGTTGCTCCAGCCGTTGTACCAAAAACCGTCTGAAAGCATTGGGAGCACTGCGCCCAAGAATATCACTGCAAGATAAGATAAAGCCATAAAAATGAGCTTCAAAAGCTGTCCGAACAGCCAGTTCAGCCTGCCCACACGCATTATGTAGAAAACTGTGTTGGTGTCTATCTTCGGAAAATCTGCGATAAGTGTGAGGAAAACCAGCGGTATGATAAGAAGTATCGCACCTGAATTTGCTATGGCGATAAAAGGCTCAAGGATATTCAGCGGTTCGCCCATAAGCTCTGCGTTTGATTTAAGAGGCTCGATAGCAAAGCTGTAAATGAAGATAAGAAGCACTCCTAGGATTATCATTCGTGCGTCGCATACCCACTTTATGAACTCCGCTCTTGCACAGAAAAAGCTTTGTTTAAGGCTGAAATTTTTCATCATAGCTGACCTACACCCCCTTGTCCTTGCGCAAATTCATCACGATAATAAATCCCAGCAGGGTAACGATCGCCCCCGAACAGTTCACCGCAGTTATCCACTTTGCACTTCTGTCAAAGCTTTGTATATACAGAAAATTCGTCACAGAGCTTGGATAAAAGGCATTCGCTCTATCAAAATCAAAGTTATCGTTGAAAAGATTTGCGTCTATTATCCTATTGAGCATTGTTGTGAGGACATAGTTGAGCATAAAAGGCAGGCAGGTTATGATATACGGATTTTTGCAGAAAGAGCTTAGGAAAAACGCAGGCAGTGTGGAAACTGCACCATATGCGAAAGCTACTGCAAGCATTTTGATTATGGTTCTACCTGTGCTGTCTTGCATTATGTATTGAAGCTGGTCGGCTGATACGTCAAACTCCGAAAGTGGTTGAAAAAGCACTGCACAGGCTATGCCGTAAACAGCTATACCGAGCATAACGGCAAATCCGCCTGAGATAAGTGCGGATATGAATTTTGAAAGATAATATCTTAGCTTGCCTGTGCGAGATATGGTGAAACGCATCAGTCCGTTATTTCGCTCTGCACAGAAAGACACCATGAATGGGAATGCCACGACAATAGGCAAAAACATTGTGATATATCCCGAAAGTCCGTTTCTGAAAACCAGCACTGAGGACAGCATTGGGTCGGTGCGGAGGATATTTTTATCGAGAGTGAAAAGTGACTCGAACACCGAATATGATTTATCGGTGGCAAGGTCTGTATAGGCTGAGGCGGTGAAAGCAAGCACTGTCGTCAGCAGCACCGCCCCTGCAAAGCCTATGTTTATTATGCTTTTGTTCAGGTCACATTTTATTGCGTTTAGAAGTTTTAGTTTCATTTCTCTATATCTCCGATCTCGGTGTAGGTAAACCTACCAAGATTATTGCTGTCAGCTTTGGCGTAGGCGAGATTTCCAAACTCATGCCCTGAGGGGTCATACTCCGCAGGGTCGGTGCAGATAACGGCGTAATCAAAACTCTCCGACTTTCCGCTATCGAAAAGGTCTGTGGAGCAGTCAAGTATCACCATGACTTCAAGCCCCTCGCTAAGCTCCCCGTCGCAATAATATGTAGGCACTGTGCATACTGTCTTTTTGTCTGTGAGCTTAATTTCGGCCGTGTTGTCGCCTATGGTCTGTACTGTGCCGAAAAAGCTGGGGTAGTCACTGGTCGTGAGCGGCTCATACGTCTTTGAGCCGTCATCATTCACCGCAACAAGTAAGTTGATATCCTCAATAATAAACTTGCCGTCGGTAAAAAGATAGCCGCCGAACATAACATCATCAGCACTTTCGGGATATTTTCCTTTCTGCCACTCCTCAAGATCGTTGAAGTCAGCCGTGATAGTCCGATTTGCATTGCTAAGCTCATAGACAGAGCCGCTCTTGTGGCAAAGCTTGTAGTCATACTCCTCCGCAGGCACGTCCGCCTTGATGTCCTCATACATTCCCGAAGCGTATTTCTCGCCGTTAGGACTTACAACATCACAACTATAAATTTTTGTTATGCCCTCGTCCGTAACTATCTCCGCAGAAATGACCTCGCCGATATCGTTGTTTATTATTGCTTGGGATAAGCTTTTCCCATTCACATATTTTTCATCATGTTCAAAAAGCTCGCTGTCCATTGCAAGCGTGTATTCCTTGCCGTCATAAACAAAGGTGAGCTGTCCGTTATCGTAAGCCACAGCCTCAGCCTGCAATGTCACTCTGCTGTCCAAAAGGCTGTCAGTTCTGCTTCCCACAGCTGATACCACCACCGCAGATGAATTATTCTCGCTGTTATTATTACTATTTCCACAAGCCGTAAGACAGATGATTCCACCTATCACAGCAATACAAAAAATCCGCTTTGTGATCATGCTATTCACCTTTCGTTCTGACCTACTGAACATCAATAAAGACCTCGCCGCTGAGAGCATTCACCTTGATATATTCCTTTGCACCCTCGCCGCCTTTTATCTCGAAACACCACATAGGCTCAAAGTTCTTGGGTGTCTTGTTGTATTCCTCCGCCAACTGTTCAGCCTTAGCAACATTGTCCTCTTCGGTCATATCCAATGCAGGCTGATTTGCAAGACAGCAGTACATAAGCTCAACATTTGAAAACTCATAATATGACCCTTTTGCAAGCTCCGTCTCAAGAATTTTCACCGCCTCGTCAAATGGTATCATCTCAGTTTTCTCTGTTTTGTCAAGTATGTTAAGTGGCGCATTTGCGTTGATAAAATCAAATTTGCCGTCCGCCCCAATAGAGCCTGTCACCTGCAAAAACGTCCAATAACTCATATTATTCTCGTTGTCTGCCCGACTGTATGCAGAGGGCGAATACTGAAAAGGCACATTTTCATAGTCAAGACTTGCCGTAAAATCAATTCTGCCCACAGTGTCATTCACCGAAAACTCTTTGGTATTGATCGTAAAATCCTTATAAAAATCGGCAAGATAATTGTTTAATCCACTGTCGATATCAGTCACATCAATGGCTTTGCCACCTAAAGTAATGCCGCCCTCGTCAAGCCCCACAACATAAGTCTGTCCGCTGCTGTTTTCTTGAAACTCATAATCAGCGGAATAAAGTGCAATATCCATACCCAAGTATGCAGATGTGTTTATTCCAGCTTGATAAACTATTCCGCCATTGTCAGTTGAAAGTGCACTTTCGTCGAAATCGTCGCCATAAAAAGTCTTGAATAACTTTTCAGCATTGGTCATATCATCATTTTTCAAAGTATTGCAGGACAAAGAATATACCTTATTAAAGTCCACTTTGCTTATCTTTTCTGGCAGCTTAAAACTGCCGTGATCGCTGCCAAGCAACTTATTACAGCCGTCATAAGCCTGTTCCACAGGCTCAAGCCTTGCATCATCTGTACTGTGGTTATTGGATTTGTTGTCCTGAGATGAACAACCAAAAAGGAAAAGAAAAAGCAGAGATATAACAACGCCATAATTTTTTTTCATTATTTCACGACCTTTACTAATATTATGAGCGACTATCGGCTGATAAATTTCAGACAATATGTCGCTCATATGTTATTTTAAGTGCATATATTAATAACCAAAAGTACTTCCAGAAGCAGATGTTGCTTTTGAAGCATTTTTAGTTATAGAAACAACGTTTTTAGCATTCATGCCAACTGTTATCTGATACCACGAGCCTGTAGTCTTCTGTGTACCCGTAGATGTTGTGATCAAATTCCAAGTGTTGTTTTTCCAAACATAACACTTGGTCGTAACTGTAGTATTTTTACTTGCAGTCAATTTGGTATATGTAGTGTATTTACCAGATTGTGTTGTTTTAAAATTAAGTGTTTTGGAAGTCACGTTATCGCTTGAAGGTGCTCCCGGCGTGTTGCGAAGACTAAATGCTTTACTATCTGCCGCACTAGCCCCAATAGCCATAGAACTCATCATCATAACAGCAGCACCCATAGCTGCGATCCTCTTAACGATATTTTTCATATTAAACGTTTTTTCATAATATAGGTGTGATTTTCTTCAAGTTTTGTTGCAGAGTAATTTAACTTCATCATATCACACAATTATTACAACGGGTAATTGTGCATAATAAATATTCACATCTTCATTGGGCTTATCACATTTTTTGCAATAGACTTTTTTATCTATGCATACATTATTTTAACACATATAACAACAAAAGTCACTATATTCTGCATATTTCTCTCATATGCACAAGATTTTTGTATAGCTGAACAAATATTGCGTTCTAAATTATTTCATTTTACATAAGTTGATTGTTAAATGCTTGTTAACATCAACACGGAAGTTGAAATAGCCATTTAAAATAATGTAGGTTTGTCAATCATATTGGACACTATTATTAAGAAATTCGATAGGCGAAAACCATTTGAGGGGACGCATAGGACGGTTGTTTGTTCGACTTAAACGTGCAGCTAGCTGCACGTTTAAGTCGTCGCAGGAATAAAACCTATGGCACGAATAGAATTTGTTGTGATCTTCTCGGTGACTGCGCTCTACTTTGCCATTGTGCCTAGGCGTATATGGACGAATGAGTTTGTGTTCAATGCCAAGTTGTGAGAGCGTATTCTCAAACAGCGTTTTCTTGTCTCTTTTGCTTGGCGAAAAGCGGTTAGTAAATTCAAATCCATTGTCGGTCTGAATACATTTCACCGTTATTCCTCTGCGTTTGTACCATTTCACCAGCCTTTTTACAAAGTCTGCTGAAGAATAGGTGCTTTGCTCCTCATATCCGTATAAAAATCTTATCCTGGTATACTCATCGATCGCCGTGTATTGGTACAGCTTCATCTCTGGGTCAGCTATACACTTTCTCGGAACTACCTTTACGTCCACCTGAATACGCTCTCCGGGGTATGTCATCTGCTCGTATGGCTTTGGTTTATACGTCGCTTTCTTCGGCTTTTTCGGAAGCATTCCTAGTTTTTTCATAACCCTGTAAAGACTTTCAAGACAGCGTGTATACCCTTGTTTTCTGAGACGATGCCATAGTTCGGGAAGCTCAAGCGTTGGGTTTCGTTTGTGATACCTTTTGATAAGATCTATTTCTTCCTTGGTATGCTCGTTGGGATGATGATGCGGTCGGCGTGATTTAACTGCAAGGGACTCCACACTTCCGTCCCAGCGTTTCAGCCAGAAATATATATATGAACGTGATTTATTGTATTTTCTGCTTGCTCGGCTCACTCCATATTTCTTTGCGTAATTCATTAAGGATTGACGAAACTTCATATCTTGTGTTATACTATTCATGAGAGATAGGCTTCCTTTCTGATTTGAATTTGGTGTGGTAACTTTATTTTATCAGATTTTTGCCTATCTCTCTTTTCTTTTTTCTTAATTTTGTCCAATATCTATTGTAGCACTACAAAAGTTGAAATAGCCATTTAAAATAAAATGTTGACTTGTAGGCTTTTTAATGGTATAATATAAAAAATATGTGGAAAGGATCATATATGATGAGAGTTGAGCTTATTACCCATACACCTGAGCCTGAAAAGGTGGTTGCTACTGCTGCAAAACTTTGCTATTCAAGCAGTGATATCGCCTCGCTTAGAGAGGGCCTTACGGAAGAAAAAACAAAGAGCTTTATTGAAAGGCTCGTATCTATTGGTCACGAAAGCCCTATGGAACACGTTTCTTTTACTTTTGGCATAGAGGGGATATCCCGTGCCTGCTCTCATCAGTTGGTAAGACACAGAATTGCGTCTTATTCTCAAAAAAGCCAGCGTTATGTAAATGAAAGCGGCTTTGAGTTTATCACGCCACCATCAATAGAGGCTGTGCCAGAAGCAAAGGCTGAATTTGACAAGCAAATGGATCAGCTCCTTGAGTGTTATAATAAGATTGCTGACATACTTACCAAAACTCATGAGAAGGCATTTTTAGAGCAGGGTATGTCTGAAAAAGACGCACTTAACAAGGCTAAGAAAAAAGCCTATGAGGACGCAAGATTTGTTCTTCCAAACGCTTGTGAAACAAAGATAGTTGTGACAATGAACGTCAGAACACTGTTTAATTTCTTCCAGCATAGATGCTGTAACAGAGCACAATGGGAGATAAAGGCTGTGGCTGATGAAATGCTCAGACTTTGCAAGCAGGCCGCTCCTGAGCTTTTCAAGAACGCAGGTCCGTCATGTGTAATGAAAGGCAAGTGTCCAGAGGGCGCAATGAGCTGTGGAAAAATGGCTGAAGTAAAGAAAATTTACGGAGAAATGAATAATGTTGAATAGATCTGGACTTATAGTTCTTGAAGGACTTGATGGAAGTGGAAAATCAACTCAGTTTGAAAGGCTTTCTGCTTATTTCAGCGAAAATGACATAAAGCATAAGGCTATAAGCTTTCCTGACTATGATAATCCGTCATCTGCGTTGGTAAAGATGTATCTTAATGGTGAGATAGGCAAAACGCCTGCTGACGTGAATGCCTACGCAGCTTCAAGCTTTTACGCTGTTGACAGATACGCTTGCTACAAACAATTTTGGGAGCATGACTATAAAGAGGGAAGTCTTGTACTTGCAGCGAGATATGTTACATCAAACTGCATTTATCAGATGACAAAACTGCCGAAAGAGCAGTGGGAAGATTTTATAGACTGGCTTGAAAATTACGAGTATGACAAGCTTGGGCTTCCAAGACCTGACAAGGTGATATTCTTGGATATGCCAATAGAGATATCTCAAAAGCTGATGTCGGGAAGATACGGCGGAGATGAAAGCAAAAAGGATATCCATGAAGCAAATGTGGAGTATCTGAAAAAATGCCGTGAAGCCGCTTTGTTTACCGCTGAGAAACAGGATTGGGATATTATTCCTTGCAGCGACGGCAGCGAGCCTTATACAAAAGATAAGATTTTCGGAGATGTTCTGGGGTTAATCAATAGAAAGTAATGTGTGTTTAATGTTTGATTTCAGAAAAATAAGTTTTGAGGACAAAGAATGGATAACCAAGTGTCTTGCAGTATCAGATTTCAGAGGAGCAGAATATTGCTTTGCAAATAATATGGCGTGGCAAAGACTTAATGACACTGTAATAACACATCATGGTGATTTTTATATAAGCTGTTCCTTTGAGGACGGTCAGCCGTATTTTACATTTCCTGCGGGCGTTAAAATAGACGTTGAGGGCAAAGAAAAATATATCAGGCTTTTTGATGAGCTTAAAGAATACGTTTCCGCCCATGGAAAGCCGCTTATCGTATCTTCTGTAACAGATGATAACCTAAGCTGGATAAAAGAATATTATGGTGATAAAATCATCTGCGAGTATGATAGGGACAGTTCAGACTATATTTACAATGCTTCCGACCTTATCGAGCTTAAAGGCAAAAAGTATCACGGCAAGCGTAATCACATAAAGCGTTTCATGGACGAGCCTTGGGAATACAGAGAGCTTACTGATAAGGAAATAGACAGCTGTATTGAATTTTCGGCTGAGTTTTATAATAAGAATGACAACGCTGACGATCCTTCGGCGGTGGTTGAGCAATATGCTATTGATCTTTTTCTTACGAATATGGATAGACTCGGACTTAAAGGTGCTGTGCTTTACAGAAATGATAAAATGACAGGCTTTACAGTTGGTGAACAAATAAATTCGGATACCTTTGTGGTGCATATAGAAAAAGCACTCGCTGACGTTCAGGGTGCATATCCTATGCTGTGTAGTCAGTTTGCGTCGCATAATGCAAAGGGTCTCAGCTTCATCAACAGGGAAGAGGATCTAGGAATAGAGGGTCTTAGAAAGTCAAAGCTTTCTTATAATCCTGCTTTTCTTTTGAATAAAAATGTAATTACTTTCAGATGATCGAAAGGAGTCATTTGTTATGGTTTATGTATTTCTTGCCAATGGTTTTGAGGAAATGGAGGCTCTTGCCCCTGTGGATCTGCTCAGACGAGCAGGCGTTGAAGTTTTTACTGTAGGTGTAGGCTCTGATATGATAGTCAGCTCACACAACATTCCTGTCAAGACCGATACAACAGTGGATAAGATAGTTCTTAATGACGAGCTCGAAATGATAGTTCTCCCAGGTGGTATGCCGGGTACTTTAAATCTTGAAGCAAGCCCTGATGTGCTTGGTGCAGTTGATTACTGTGCTGATAATAACAGATACATTGCCGCAATATGTGCCGCTCCGTCCATAATCGGTCATAAGGGTCTTCTTGACGGCAGATATGCAACTTGTTTTCCAGGCTATGAGAAAGATCTTAAAGGTGCGATACATTCTGCCAGACTTGTGGCTGTTGACGGTAAGTTCATCACTGCAAAGGGTGCAGGCTGCAGCATGAAGTTTGCACTCAAGCTTGTTGAGCTTCTTGTTTCAAAAGAAAAGGCAGAAGCCCTTGAATCAGGTATGCAGAGCAAATGACAGATAAAAAAGCTTTAAGAAAGCATTTCAAAGAGATACGTCTTAGTATGTCTGCGGAAGAAAGAAAACAGGCAGATGTGGCTGTTCAGCAAGCTTTCCTTGACAGCGAGGAATATAAAAGCTGCACAACTGTGCTTGCATATGTTTCCTCTGATATTGAAGTGTCTACGGCGGAGATAGTAAGAAAGGCACTAAAGAGCAAGATAGTGCTATGCCCGAGATGTGAAAAAAATGGCAATATTATGTATTTTCACAGAATAAACAGCACCTATGATCTCAAAGAGGGTAGGTTTGGCATTTTTGAGCCTGATGAAAGTTGTGAGAAATACTGCGTTTTTGACAATGCATTGTGTATCGTGCCTGCGCTTTCGTATGATAAAGACGGATACAGGCTTGGCTTTGGTATGGGCTTTTATGACAGATTTTTGGCTGATTATAATGGCATAAAGTTAGGTTTATGTTATGATAACTGTATGTCAGAAAGCTTTTGTCATGACGGCTATGATATCTCTGTAGATAAGGTATTTACTGATAAGGATATATATACTATAAACACAAAGGAAAGGAAGTAAATAATGGACGATCTGAATTTTAATGTTGACGATATAATAAATGATGTCAACGCAAAGATAAAGTCTGCCGAGAAAAATGAAGCGGACGAAGAAAGCGTTGAAGCAGAGCCTATCGCTGACACTGAGAACAGTTCCGAAGCCTGTGAACAGGCAGATAATACTGACGAGAAACCACAGGAAACTCCAGAAGCGACCGATGACAAGCCTGAACCTATCCTGGCTTTTCACGAGGACAAGTCAGAGGAAGACAAAAGCGAGAAAGACGAGGATAAAAAGCCAGAGAAGCCCGAAAAGCAAGAAAAAAAGTCAAAAAGCGGCAAGAAGAAAAAGAAAAAAAGAAAGAAAAGCAAGGTGAATAATTCGGTGTTTGGCGGAATTATACTTGTTATAGTAATTCTTACAGTTTCTTTAGTGCTTGCAGTGGGCGGCATTTCTATTGGCATGGAGTATTATGGTATCGGAAAAACTGACGAGGATATCAGATTTAATATCCCTGCAGGCTCAACAAACAGTGAGATAGCTGATATACTTGTAAATGAGGGAGTTATAAAGAACAAAAAGCTATTTATGCTTGCTTTGAAATTTGAAAAGCCTGCAGCTATATATCCTGGTGATATCACACTTCAGCCATCAAGCGGATATTCTGAAATAATCGAAAAACTTTCACAAATGAGAGAGTCATACAAGACTGTAAGCATTACATTCACAGAGGGAGAAAATCTTCTTGACATAGCTAAAAAGCTTGAAGATAATGAGGTCTGCACTGCTGACGACTTCCTGTTTGAATTCAATAAAAATCAAGGCTTTGACTTTGAAAATGATGTTGATGATAACGGCGATATGTTCTATCGCATGGAAGGCTATTTCTATCCTGATACATATGAGTTTTATGTGAATGACAGTGCAGGAAACGTTACCAAGAAGCTTAGAGAGCAGTTTGAAAAGAAATACGAAACTGTCAAAGCTAAGATCAAAAATTCCGGTATGTCACTTAACGAAGTTATGACCCTTGCTTCTATCGTTCAGCTTGAAGCCGCTTCTGAGGACGAAATGCCAAAGGTAGCTTCGGTATTTCTGAACAGACTTGACGACCCTGACACCTATCCTATGCTCCAGTCTGATACAACAACAAATTATATTAAGAATGTTATAAAAACCGAGGCTGACAACACAGCTTCTATCGAGCATTATACCGAGTGTTATGATACCTATAAGTGCAAGGGCTTGCCGGCAGGACCAATATGCAACCCTGGTATGGCTGCAATAAACGCTGTTCTTGAGCCTAAGAAGACTGATTACTATTACTTCTGTAATAATCTTAAGACGGGCGAAACATTCTATGCAAAGACACTTGACGAGCATGAGGAAAATCTTGTTAAGGCTGGACTTGCAAAGAAAAAGTAATAAAGGATTGAATTTTTAATGACTGAAAATAATTTGCTTGAAGTTCTTGCTCCTGTGGGAGATATGGAACGTCTGTATGCGGCGCTGGATTTTGGTGCTGATGCAGTTTATCTTGGAGGTACGGCTTTCGGAATGAGAGCCGCCTCTGCAAGCTTTGACGCTGAGCTTCTGAAAAAAGCCTGTGACGAGGCTCACAGCAGGGGTAAGCGTGTGTATCTGACCTGCAATACGCTTCCTCATAATGACGAGATAGTGCATTTAGAGCAGTTTGTGAATGACGCTCTTGCGGCAGGCGTTGACGCTATGATAGCCAACGATATCGGTGTTTTCTCACTGATAAAAAAATATGCACCTGATATGGAGATCCATGTTTCCACACAGGCTGGTATAGTAAATTATGTTACTGCAAATGAATTTTATAACATGGGTGCTAAGAGGGTAGTGCTTGCAAGAGAGCTTTCTCTCGAGGAGATCGCCGAAATAAAAGCAAAGACCCCTAAAGATCTTGAAATTGAGTGCTTTGTACATGGTGCAATGTGCGTAAGTTTTTCAGGCAGATGTTTGCTTTCCCAGTACCTTGTAAACCGTGACGCAAATCGTGGCGAGTGCGCACAGCCTTGCCGCTGGGGATACCACCTTATGGAAGAAAAGCGCACCAATGAGTTTTATCCTGTTTTTGAGGACGAAAAAGGAACTTATATCCTCAACGCCAAGGATATGTGTATGCTCAACCACATTGATAAGCTTGCAGAGGCAGGCGTGAACAGCTTTAAGATCGAGGGCAGAGCTAAATCTTCGTATTATGTGTCCGTTATCACAAATGCCTACAGAAAGGCTATGGATATCTATAAGTCTGATCCTGAGCATTTTGAGTTGCCACAGTGGCTTAAGGATGAAGTTTTCAAGGTAAGCCACAGAGCATACTGCACAGGATTTTTCTTTGGACACCCAAAGGAGAGCCAGTATTACGAAAACGGCGGGTATATTCGTGAATATGATGTTGTGGCTGTGGTTGACGGTTGTAGCGGTGGAAGAATATACTGTACTCAAAAAAACAAATTCAACAAGGGCGACGAGATTGAAGTGCTTTCACCTGTTGGTAGCCCTGTGAAGTTCACCGTGGAGGAAATGTTTGATGAATACGACAACTCCATAGATACTGCAAATCATGCAGCTATGAAGATGTCGATAAGATCAGATCTGACGTTCCCAGAACATTCTATAATTCGTATGAAAAAATAGCAAAAAAGCCATGTGATTTTCCTCACATGGCTTTTTGTTTACTTCTTTTTCTTTTCAATTTCTTCAGACAATGGATTCGACTCCATGGCCTTTTTGATGTTTTCATCAGATAAATGTGTGTATATCTCAGTGGTCGCAATGCTTTTGTGACCGAGTATATCTTTCAGTACAAGAGTATCTACACCGCCGTGTTGGTACATTAGGGTTGCGGCTGTATGCCTGAGCTTGTGGGTGGTAATACCCAAATTGCTAAGTCCTGCACGTTGGAGCTGTTCATCTACTATTTGTTGAACACGTCGCTTGTTTATCCTTGTTTTGTTAGCCGACAAAAAAATGGCAGTTTGTTCCACGTGGGGGCGGGTAGTGTCAATATACTCATCAAGTGCAGAAACACAAGCGTCGTTAAGGTAAATAATGCGCTCCTTGCGGCCTTTGCCGAGGACACGCAGAGTTCTGTTATCTCGGCTGTAATCGCTTAAATTCAAGCCCACAAGCTCGCTCAGACGCATACCGCAGTTAAGGAACAGAGTAATGATACAATAATCACGCACCTGGTTTTTAGAGTCGATATTACGCAGAAGCTCAAGGCTTTGTTCAAGGGACAGATATTTAGGCAAGGCTTGATTTATATGTGGCAATTCAAGATCATCAAGCGGATTGTTTGAAATGAGCTTGGCTTTTTGGCAAAGATAAACATAGAATTGTTTCAAAGCTGAACATTTTCTCGCACGGGTTTTTGTGGAATTATTGCGCTCATCTTTGAGATACTTTAAATAAACATAAGCATCGTTTAGTGAAAAGCATTCGAGCCATTCTATTGGCGTTTCTTTTATTTTTATTTTATTGAAAGGCGTTTCGGCTGGAACTGCATGGTGTTTGACATTAAGATATCGCAGAAATGTTCGGATATCAATAAAATAAGCTTCTTCAGTGCGGTCAGAACGGTCTTTGACAACCTTCATGTTAGTTAGAAAATCGTCAAGATAATATGGGCAATCATCTACATATGCTTGTTTCATTTATATCTATTCTCCTTATTTATCACTTCTCTAAGTTTCACTAAATTTTTATTTAGTGAAACTTTCTGTGCACGCTGTGCGAGGGGCTGTTTGTGGCTCTTTTACGCTTTGTCGGCTCTCTCCGTTGTGTACTGCTTTAAGTATACACCCTACTTTGTGGACTGTCAAGCTATGCTACATTTGCGGTAATCCCTTGACAACAAAATTTATGATATCATATAAAACAAGGCGATGTTAAAACCTTGCTCATATGATATTTTTTTTGTGTATAGAAGTAGCTTACTTACGAACCTTTGTGAGCCACTTCATTATTTTTTGAACAAATTATTTTATAAATTTCCTCCAAACAGTTGATTTTACAGCGAAAATATGATAAAATCATAGTAGTATATTTTATGAAAGGAACGATAGTTAATGAACGACAAGAAACCTATGGTCATGAGAATACTCGTTCTCGCTTTGGTTGCCGCACTTATACTCGGTCTGATCGTCGGAACTGTCATTAGTGCTGTATAATGGTGCATATCGGAAATAGCTGGGACGATATTCTGGCTGATGAGTTTAAAAAGGAATATTATTTGAAACTCCGTGAATTTTTGAAATACGAATATTCACACTTCACTGTTTATCCTGATATGCATGATATCTTCAATTCATTGAAGTACACGCCTTATGAAAAAGTCAAGGCTGTTATCATTGGACAGGATCCTTACCATGGTCCGGGACAGGCTCATGGTCTTTGTTTTTCCGTTAAAGCTGGTGTTAATCCACCACCGTCTTTGCAGAATATTTTTAAAGAACTTAATGCTGATCTTGGTATCTCTATCCCTAATAATGGTGAGCTTACCGATTGGGCTAAGCAGGGTGTGCTGATGATGAACACTGTTCTTACTGTTCGTCAGGGTCAGCCTAATTCTCATAAGGGTAAAGGCTGGGAACAGCTTACTGACGCTGTAATAAAAAAGCTTAATGAGCGTAATGTGCCTACTGCGTTTATCCTTTGGGGTGGCAATGCTAAGGCTAAGGCACCACTTATAACGAACCCTATTCATGCAGTATTCAAGGCAGCTCATCCATCTCCATTGTCTGCGTATAATGGTTTTTTCGGATGCAGGCATTTTTCTAAGGTTAACGATTTCCTTGTAAGTAACAATATTCAGCCAATAGATTGGACAATAAGCAATAAGTAAAAAATAACCTCGGTTTGTTTCACTACAGACCGAGGTTTTATTTTTATAGTTTTTTGATGTGCTGTATAAGCAACGCTACTCCCATTACAATGAGGTTGTAGACGATAACTAGCGTTGGAGTAAGCTGAACAAATGAACCTGTCAGCATCATTATAAGGGCTATGAGCGCCGCAAGTATCGTTGCACCATACATCACTGACGCACCAAGTTCTGCGGTAAATTTGAGCCTTTTTGCGCCTATCACAAGCATTGCAAATGACGGAAAATGTCCGCTGCAAAGCATTGATGAAGCCTGACGTGGAACGTACTCGGTTTCGCTTTCGTAATCCTTGTGATATCTGAAGCTGAGAAGCTTAACGCTGTCGCTTTCAATATCAAAGAGATCAGAGAGAAAACGCTGTGAAAGAAAGCCGTCAACTGTTCTTATTACTGTTGTGATACCTTCAAGTTCAAGCTCCTGAAGCCAACGTGTAACGGACAGATTAGGCGATACCTGAATAACAAACATTGCTGCTGTTATTCCAGAAATAGAAAGATATACAGCAACATTCCCATTTGTATACTCCTTCTCTTTTGCTTCTGACGGCAGACCGTCAATAGAGTGGTTTTCCATAAGCTCTCTTGTACCAAGAAGTACACGTTTGTTTTCTATCCAGCCCGAAAGTCCAAGACCGTCCTCATAAATGTAGCTTTCAACAGGATAAAGCAACTCAGTCTTGCCTCTGAGCATTTTGTAGAATGTAGACTTAAGAACACTTCCCGATTGACAGCTAAGGCTTGCCGCCATTAAAATGCAGTCTTCAATAGAAATAGCTGAGAGAAGCTTAAGGTTTGCAAGCTCAATACTTCCTTTAGGGAAAAGCTGTTCAGCGTCAACAAGAAGTGAATTTGTGTCAGCAAATTCATCAACAGAAGAATATCCCAGCATTACCGCTGAATACTGCAAATACTTCTTTGTAGCTCTTGCCAAAGGTACATTTACTATAAGCATTACCGCAAACGAAGAACACATGGTAACAGTGCCTGAGAAAGCCGCAAGTGCTATAAACAAACGTTCTTTCATGTTTGACGCACCCTTATCAAATATAAGTGACAAAAGTGCTATAACAACGCCTGCAATGAGGATATAAGGACTTATTTTCTTTGAATACTCATCTGAGATATCAGAAGTGTAGCTGTTCTTCATAAAATCGTCCACAAACTCGGTTTTGCGCATAGCTGCTATCTTTGGCTCTGCAACAGCGCCTCTTGTGAAGTTTTCTGCTATTTCCTCATCTTCAACGGATGTAACTGCATATCTCTCAAAATCTCCTGCAACGTACCTAAAATTACGCTCAGTACGTTTTACCACCATAAGTTTTCCAAGAGTATTGAATATCAGACCCACGATTGCAACGGATATGTAAACATGGTAAACACTGTCACGAATAGACTCAGGGTCAAATAGATTTATTATTCCTGCAATGACTGTAATAAAAATACCTATCGCTGCTATTGTATCATTATCTGCCTCTTTTTTAAATAGGCTTTTCATTCCGGCAAGAAGCACGTTATAGCACACCGCTATAGAAATAAGGCCCAAAATAGTGTTTGCAAACAGATATGCCGCAGGGGTTATCGTTCTGTCAAATGTCTTTATAAGAGGCAGTTCCAGGTCATTTGCAACCGTGATGAATGTGCTGAAAATGCCCGTAAACAGAAGTACACAAAGCCTTAGAACAAGGTTGCTCTTCACATGACGGATAGAGCCAAAGACCTTTTCGGCATCATCAAACTTCTTAAACTCCGTCTGCCCTGCCTTGTCTTTATCGTTTGTATCATCACTGTCAGGCTCACTTTCCTGCTCGTCAGTTTTAAGAACAAAGCTGTCAACTTTCTTCTTTCTGTGCTGTGACAATATAGAGGATTTTTCCTCATAGGTGGCGTCATCAGGGATAAGTGCCTTGTCAAACTCCTCTGTTTTCGGGATTATTTTTCCCGTCAGTCCCATTTTGATATCTTTAAGGCTTGCCCTGTTCACAGGCGGAATGCTCTGCTTTGCAGCCTTGCCTTTTTTATGTTTGGTGAGATTATTTATAAGTGCAGCATTTTCCTCGTTACGTTTTTTCTCATTCGTATGATCTGACGCCAATTCATCATCAAAATCTGTTGCTTTTATTGGATCATAGCCGTCACTATCTATATCGCTGGTATCATTATCTTTTTCAATACTCTCATCAATATTAGTATCTTCATTTAAATTTTCATCGTTTTCCTGTGACTCGTCAGTCTTTAAATCATTTTCAACTTTTTCGCTGTATTCTGAAATTATATCGTCTATTGAGAATTTATCAGCCAAAGCTTTAACCTCCCTGTTCCTTATAGATTTCTCTGTCTTACGGCTTCATACATAAAAATGCCCGCCGCAACGGAAGCATTCAAAGAATTGACTTTGCCTGCCATAGGCAAACTAAGCAAAAAATCACATTTATCTTTTATTAAACGTCCCATGCCAAAGCCCTCAGAGCCGACTATCAGCCCTATAGGACCAGTTAGCTTAACTTCAGTATAGCTCTGTCCCTCGCCGTCAGTTCCATATATCCACACACCGTTTTCTTTAAGCATATCAATAGTTGCAGCAAGATTTGAAACTCTTGCAACAGGCAACCAGCTTGCTGCACCTGCGGACGTTTTGAAAACAGTTGCGTTCAATGATGCACTTCTTCTCTTTGGAATGATAACGCCGTGAGCACCTGCCGCCTCAGCCGTTCTGATTATTGCACCAAGATTGTGCGGATCTTCTATCTCATCGCAAATGATAATGAAAGGATCCTCTCCCTTTTCATTTGCGATGCTGAGAATATCCTCCGGAGACACATATTCCGCACACGCACCCATAGCAATAACACCCTGATGTGAAGCTCCCCTGCTCATATTGTTGAGTTTTGTTTCGGTAACACGCTTGACATTTATGCCTTTTTCCTTTGCAAGTCTACAAATAAGTGTTATAGAGCCTTTAGCCTCAGGGTTAATATAGATAGTGTCGATCAGCTTATTTGCTTTTAAAGCCTCGATAACAGGGTTTCTGCCAATTATAAGCTGCAGTTCATTTTCTTCGTCTAAATTATTATTTTTATCTTGATAATTACTCATTGAATTTTCCTTTTCAAAAAAATATACTACTCGTAATTATACCACAAAAAAAACATAATGCCAATAGTAAACAGGCTTTTTATATAGACTTTCGACGATTTACACAAATTTTATCAATGATATTTATGCTTATCACATACACAATGCGATAAGCAGCAGAACAAGCATTGCCACACCAATTATAGTTGATATCACAGCCGCAAAGTTGAATTTTCTGTTTGTCGAAAACATTTTGTCCCCCGTTATCGCACTTGCGATATCAACAGCATTTTTTCTTAAAATATCAGGGTGTAGATGATTTTTATTTGCGTTTACAAATAATAGAATCTTATCAAAACATTCATTTTCTGTACACTTTATTTCGATGATTTGTTTATTAATTCCTTTAAGCATTAAAGTCAACTCCTCTAAATACCAATTACTTGATTATATTACTGATTGTTGGCATTTAAAAAGTGCAATATTCAACATTTCAACGCAAAAATGTTGAATATGAAAAGTTTTCAACATTCGTAGGGGCATTTTCTGTTGAAAACCATGTTGAAAACGTTGAAAACTCATGGTTTTATCGGTATTTGCAGGCTGTTGAAAACTTCATATTATAACGAAAATCGACCATTTAAGCGAAAAAACGCTAACTTTTGGGAACAAATACATACGAGAATGTTACGAATATATTAACATACAAACTTGTCTGTTGAAGGTTATTTGTTAGCAGTGGAATGACCGCACTTTACATAATTTTTGAATTTGTTTGAGAATAAATTTACAATGCTAGATCCAAAGTACAAAAAAATGACCCGATCAAAGAACAATGACCTATTAAATGATATAAGCTGATCTTCTGTACATATAATTGTACTTTTACAATGTTCTGCATAAAATCTAAGCTGTAACCATTGTAACGAAAAGTAACGAAAATTTCTTATCTTGTGGTAAGAAATTTTATAGCACGCTCTATGGAGTCTTTTGAGTTTCCCCAATCGGCATTTGCTCCTGTGTTACGGTAGTCATACATCTTACAGTAGTGTGATACGTCCGCTTCAAGAGTGTCAAGATATTTGCTTGTCAGCTCGCCGCAAGCGTCAATAAACTGCTTCTGATATTTCTTATCCATATTTTCAGTACACATAGACACTAAAAGGTCATAGTGCGGCAGACAAAGCATTTCCTGCTGAGCAAAAAGATCTCTGAAATCACGCTGTTGAACATACATCTCAAACAGCGTAACGAGTATCCTTGACATTCCCCAATCCACCTTGCTGCATACAAAACATTCGTTATTTACTGCGCTGACTTTCTTTTGCTTTGCTGTCTTGCCCTCGAACATTTTCTTTCGTGTGAAAATATGCTTTTGCATATCCTGCAAATGTGATTGAAGCATAAGCGCAAGTGACAGTCTATTTTTGCAGGCTCTCATCTGTTCAAAATGTGTTTTGCAGAAACCGAGCTTATTGGTCTCCATACGCACGTCTGGCTCCATCATAGCCGCTCCCATTATGTACTCAACAGTTCTCTGCTCCAACGTATCACGCAGGCGGCATATTGGACAGCCGCATTTCGGCTTAAATATATCTGTGACAGGTATTGTTAGAATGCTTTCTCTCATATGATCTATCCTTTCTTAGATATGTTTACTTTATCCGCTTGAAAAATACTAATATTTATAGTATAATATTTTTTGTAGAATTTTGCAAGTAGATTCGATGATTTTATGATAAATAGGAGCTGAATTTTATGGATTATACACAAAGCGGCAGTGACATTTTGCTGAAACAGCCTGATTTTGGACTAGATGATACACTTGATTGCGGACAGGCTTTTCGCTGGGAGAAGATAGATAAAAAAACTTACAGCGGAGCTTTCCTTAACAACAAACTTACCATAAGTGAGGAACCCGAAAATGGCGTGTTTAGGCTTCATGACACTACTGTGCAGAACTTTGAAAACATTTGGATCGATTATTTTGACCTGAATACTGATTACGGGGAGCTTAAACGCCGCTTCTCTGAGAACGAAACTCTGTCAAAAGCCTGCTCATTTGCAGGCGGCATAAGAATACTCAGGCAGGACAGTTGGGAGGCGTTATCTTCCTTTATAATAAGTCAGAATAACAATATCCCAAGGATAAAGGGCATTATAGGACGTTTGTGTGAGCATTATAGCGGCTACCCTTCTGCTGAAGATATGGCAGATGAAACTATAGACAGCCTTGCGTATCTGCGTTCAGGGTTCAGAGCAAAATATCTTGTTGACGCCATTGAAAAGGTTTTGAGTGGTGAGATAGACTACCAAAAGATAAAAGAAATGCCCCTTGACGATGCACGAAACGAGCTTATGAAGATCAAGGGCGTTGGTCCGAAAGTTGCTGATTGTACACTGCTTTTCGGCTTTTACAAAACGGACGCTTTCCCAAAAGACGTGTGGGTGAAGCGAGTGCTTGCACAGTGGTATCCGAACGGACTTCCCTCTTGTGTGAAGGGTGTTGAGGGCATTGCACAGCAATATCTATTCCACTACATAAGAAATACCCAGAAATAACAAAAGACCCGATCGTGGAGTTTTCCACGGTCGGGTCTGATATTTTATTACATAGACTCTGGGCAAGTTATCTTGAGCATATCAAGAATATTCTTTATTACCTGCTTAACTGCAAGTGAAAGTGAAAGTCTTGCCTGCATAACGCTCTCGTCTTCTCCCATGATACGGCAGTTGTTATAGAATTTGTGATACATTGTAGCAAGGTCTATAACATACTTTGTTACCTTAGCTGGGTCATAAGCCTTTGCAGCCTCGTTTATAACGTTCGGCAGAGTAGCAAGGTGTTTTATCATCTCCTGCTCCTCAGGGGCTGTGAGGACGCTGAGAGCCGCCTTGTCGAGGCTCTTAACTTCAATGCCCTCTTCGTTCATCTTTTTAAGGACAGAACAAATTCTTGCGTGTGCATACTGTACATAATAAACAGGGTTCTGGCTTGTCTGAGATACGGCAAGGTCAAGGTCAAAATCGAAGTGAGAGTTAGGCTCACGGAGATTGAAGAAAAATCTTGCTGCGTCTATCGGTATTTCGTCAAGAAGAGTTGACAGAGTGATAGCTTTGCCTGAACGCTTGGAAAGCTTATACTTTTCACCGTTACGGACAAGGTTTACCATTTGCATGATAACAATGTCAAGTCTGTCAGCGTCAACGCCAAGTGCTGTCATAGAAGCTTTAATACGAGCTATATATCCGTGGTGGTCCGCACCGAAAATATCTACAGCCTTATCGAATTTTCTTACTGCAAGCTTGTTGTAGTGATATGCGATATCAGGCACAAGATATGTTGGCACACCGTTTTCACGAACGAGAACTCTATCCTTTTCGTCACCGAACTCTGTTGTTTTAAACCAAAGGGCACCGTCTTTTTCATAGGTATGACCGCTTGCTTTGAGCTGTTCGATAACTCTCTGAACTGAGCCGTCCTTATGAAGTGTGCTTTCGTTGAACCACTTGTCATACTGTATTCTGTATTTGCCAAGGTCGTCGTGAAGCTTCTGAATGTTCTTTGGCAGAGCAAAATCGCAAAGTGCCTGACGGCGTTCCTCGCTGTCAGCGTTCACATACTTGTCGCCGTATATCTCATTGAATGCGTTTGCATGGTCGATTATGTCCTGACCCTGATAAGCATCCTCCGGAAGCTCAGTTTCAGGCTTGTATATCTGAAGATATCTAACTTCGAGTGAAGTCTTGAACTTCTCTATCTGATTGCCTGCGTCATTGATATAGAACTCTCTTGCTACCTCATAGCCTGCCTTTTCAAGAACAGACGCAAGACAATCGCCTATAGCTCCGCCTCTTGCATTGCCTATGTGCATAGGACCTGTTGGATTTGCAGAAACAAATTCCACAAGAACGCTCTTCCCTGCGCCAAGGTCAGTTTCGCCGTATTTCTCTTTCTGCTCCAAAACAGTGGCAACTACAGTTGCATACCATTCAGTAGAATAGAAAAAGTTGATGAACCCAGGACCTGCCACTTCACATCTTGCAAAGTATGAGCCGTTAAGGTCTATCTTTGATACGATAGCTTCTGCTATTTTTCTTGGATTGTTTCTGAAAGGTCTTGCACATACCATTGCGGCATTAGTGGAAACGTCACCGTTTTTTGAGTCGGCAGGTATCTCCGTATTAAATGCAGGAACAGGCTCTGCTGGAAAAGTTCCGTCTGCAACAAGCTCGCCCATAGCCTTCATTACAAGCTCCTTAGCCTGAATAAATGCGTCGCTTATGAGATTAGTCATATTATTTTTCCGTCCTTCCAAATATAATTATGCGACAACATTTGCCGCTTTTACTTCTATAGCTATCTCAAAATCACCGATATAGCTTGAATTGACATCTAAAA
The DNA here is from genome assembly GCF_000723465.1 of Ruminococcus bicirculans (ex Wegman et al. 2014). GTDB lineage: Bacteria > Bacillota > Clostridia > Oscillospirales > Ruminococcaceae > Hominimerdicola > Hominimerdicola aceti. Next base: position 1,551,906 of record NZ_HF545616.1, on the reverse strand, counting down.
CATAGTGAAAGAAAAGCATTCCACCGTTTTCGTCAAGATCTGATCTTATGGTTTTAGCGGTTATGCCTATCATAAAATCACCGTATGGAGTGCCATAAACGCAATGCTGCTTTTCGCCCATATCAACAACAAGATTCGCTTCAACCGTTCCGGTTCTGTTCATAGTCACCTTGCGGCAGCCTTCGGTTTCTAGCGTTGTAACGCTTCCTTCAAATCCTGTTGCCTCAGACTCCTCATACGATATGCGATATCCTTTTTCGGTTGCTTCATAAAGTCCTGCTGAGATAAGCTCTGTTTCTTCTTTTGTATTACCGTCGCTTTGACGGCTAACAAGTTTTATTGATACTTCCTTGCTGGTCAAATAAAATCCTCCAGTTTACAGCTTTAGGCTGCATTTTGATATTTGTGCATTGATATTGTTTCCGAGAAAACGTTCAACATTCTCAGAAAACAGCTCAACGCTGTCGGTACAGTAAAGCTCAAGGCTCTCACGCTCTTCTCTTTCAGCCGTATCATCGCTGTATGAAAGGGAGTTGAGTGCATATTTCGCAAGCTCTGCACCTGATGAAACAAGTGTTACACCCTCGCCCATTATATCTGAAATTAGTTCAGTGAGGTGTGGATAGTGAGTACAGCCGAGAATAAGCGTATCAACGTCTTCTTTTTTCATTATTTCAAGATACTCCTGTGCGATATACCTTGCAGGCACGCAATCAGGGGCAGTATAGCCATTCTCTACCAGTGGTACGAACATAGGACAAGCCTTGCCGACCACCTTGATGTTAGGGTTAATGCTTCTTATAGCTTTGCCGTAAATGCCGCTCTTTATGGTCGCACTTGTGGCTATAACGCCTATCCTGTTATTCTTTGTAGCAGAGCAGGCAGCCTTTACAGCAGGCTCAACAACTCCGCTTATGGAGATATCTGACTTTATATCCATTGCAGGCAATACAGAAGAAACTGTACCGCAAGCAACGAGTATCATTTTAACGTTATGCTGTTTAAGAAACTCTATATCCTGTCTGGCATAGCTCATTATAGTCTCTCTGCTTTTTGAGCCGTATGGCACTCTTGCCGTGTCGCCAAGATAAACGATATTTTCATTTGGCAGAAGCTTTATAAGCTCTTTCACACAGGTAAGCCCGCCAACTCCTGAGTCGAAAACTCCAATGGCGGCGTTATTCATAATCAACCTCCGCCTTATCAAGTGCCAGCTTGATAAGCTTATCTTCCTGCTGTGCAGGGGTCATTCCCTCGTACTGCATAAGCTGTGGATACATACTTATAGGCGTGTGACCTGGGAGAGTATTTATCTCGTTAAGAATAACAGTGCCGTCTTTCATAAGGAAGAAGTCTACTCTTGAAAGTCCGCTGCAGCCCATTGCTCTGTATGCCTTGACAGCCGTCTTTCTTATTTCTTCAATGCTTTCCTCGCTCATTCTTGCAGGGATAAGCGTTTTGGAAGCGGCGTCATTATATTTTGCGTCAAAATCGTAAAACTCGTCATTTGCGGAGCATACTTCACCGACAGTTGAAGCAAAAGGCTCGTCATTGCCCATTACCGCACACTCGCACTCCATGCCTACTATAGTTTCTTCTACAATGACCTTGCTGTCATGAGCAAATGCAAGCTTGATAGCAGATTTAAGCTCGTCTCTGTTTTTAGCTTTTGAAACGCCCACCGAAGAACCACAGTTTGCAGGCTTGACGAACATAGGATAGCCAAGCTTGCTTTCCATTTCGTCGCACTTTTTGTCAAGATGTGAAAGCTCTGAGGTTATAATGCCTACCCACTTTGCTGTCTTTATGCCGTTTGCGTCAAGAACAGTGTGTGTAAGTCCCTTATCCATGCAGTTTGCAGAGGATATGCAGTCACAGCCTACAAATGGTATCTCAGCAAGCTGAAAAAGCCCCTGAATAGTGCCGTCTTCACCGTTCTTTCCGTGAAGGACTGGGAAAATAACGTCAACTTTTACATTCTGATATTCGCCGTTTTCGCCAAGAGCGATAAAGCCCTTGTGAAGAGGGTCAGGGCTGAGAACGCATGGAACATTATCAGGGTGCTGTTCCCATTTGTTTGACGCAATATCGTCAACATCTCCTATATATTTCATCCAGTGACCTTTTTTTGTTATTCCGATACAAATAACATCATATTTGTCCTTTGGTATACTCTTTATAACGTGAGTTGCAGAAACAACAGATACGTCGTGCTCGTTTGATTTTCCGCCGAAAATAACGGCAACTCGGATCTTAGACATAAAAATTCGTCCTTTCTGAATTAGTATCATAATATTATAACATATTTCCGCTAAAATTGCAAATCTTTTTGTGCCAAAATATGCAGCAAACAGCTATAAATATTGTGTTTATTGCATAAGGCGTGGCTATTTGCCGTAGACAGCGACTTTTTCAAAGTTCATATTTCCACCGAAAATGTCAAGGGCAGAGCCTATGGTGAAATCTATCTTTCCCCTGCCGAGTTCTTTCAGGTTATCGAGATCCTCAAATGATGAAATTCCTCCGGCATAGGTCGATGGAATGGTGCAGTATTCTCCCATTATCTTTGCTATCTGCGGCTCAATGCCCTTTGCTTTGCCCTCTGTGTCAACAGCATGGATAAGAAATTCATCACAATATTTTGAGAACATTTCTAAGGTCTGGCTGTTCATTTCAATATCGGTGAATTTCTGCCAACGGTCGGTCACAACGTAATACTTCCCGTCCCTTTTGCGGCAGGAAAGGTCAAGAACAAGTCTGCTTTTGCCAACGGACTTCACCAGTCTGTTCAGATTATCGAAATTAACAACACCGTTTTTGAAAACAAAGCTCGTCACGATAACGTGACTTGCGCCCTTTTCAAGAAATTGTGCGGCGTTTTCATCATTTATTCCGCCGCCTATCTGCAATCCGCCCTCAAATGCGGATAATGCACTGTAGGCTTGTTCGAGGTCTGCGTTGTAAAATTCGCTGCCGACAGGGTTCAGTATAATAATATGTCCCCCCGTCAGTCCGTATGACTTATAAAGCTTGCCATAATAAGCTCCGTCATATTCTGAAACGAAGTTATCCACAGCATAATTATTTTTGTCAGAAAGGCTTCCGCCCACTATCTGTTTTACATTACCGTTATGGATATCTATGCAAGGTCTGAATTTCATTGCTCTCTCCTATCTGAATTTTCTCATGTACATCACCAAAACTATATCATTTCCGTTTTGAACGCGTTGACAGTATACTTGATGATCTGTATGCTTTTCGCAGAAGCTGTCAAAAACTTTGCTAAGCCCTTTGATATTTTCCTCATTGAAGTTCGTGTCTATCTGGTCAGTTTCACTGAATTGAAAATCGCTCATATCTGACGTTACCGCCACGCTGTCCTGCATATTATCCAAAGCCTTTTCCATAAGACTCTCTATCTCATTTACTGAGTTTATATGCGTAACTGTCTGCGTAATATAGCTGAACTTTGTACTATCTGTATCAGGAAGCTCTGTATCGTCCCAGACGTGTTTTGTTTTCATGTATTCTTTTGAGACGTTAAAATACTTGTGCCTTACTGGTCTATCCGTAAAGTCAGGGATAGGGTCGTCCCAGCAGGCATCAACATAATACCAGCTTTCTCCTATTTGAACTATGTTCCATGAGTGATCGTCGCCCTCAAAATCTGTGGCGTATATGGTCTTGCAGGGTATTTCCAGCATATCCATAAAAAGCTGAAACGTTGTGGAATAGCCTGAGCATATTGCTTTTCCGTTTATAAGACAGCCATATGGATTATCAGAGTTTGGCAGGCCAATACCAAGCGCATTGAGATGTGCTTCGTCATAGCTTGAACAGCCGACTATATAATCATGTACCGCAAGCTCTTTTTCGTAATCGTTCATGTCAAGGGTAATAAGTTTTTCAATGGCTGAAACGGCTTTGTTGTATATTTCAAGCTGTTTATCATCAAGATTTGCTGTATTGCCTGAGAGATAAGCCTGAGATATAGGCGTGCTGTCATAGTAGGAATTTGTGCTGTCGCTGTCAGCACTTGATGACGTAGTCACGGCAGAGGAATTATCCACAACTGTTGTGGGCTTTTGTGACTCTGTACAGCCTGTCAGACATAGTATCACCGCCGATAATAATATCAAAACAGTTTTTGCTTTCATGCTTTTCACCGCCTTGTTTTCTCTGATAACACAACTATTATATAATATACGCTTTGCCGTGTCAAGTAAGGATATCGTAAGAAATGAAAATTTATACAGTAAATTGACGTATACCATGCAAAAATATGCACTAAAACGCTATAAAATCAAGCAAATGTTTATATTTACCTTGACAAAAATCGCAATTTGTTATAAAATATTAATATCAGTTATTTTTGAAAGGATTGTTGTTACAATGGGACTTACTTTAACAGAAAAAATACTTAAAGCACATCTTGTTGACGGCGAATTTGTTAAGGGTCAGGAGATCGGTATCCGTATCGACCAGACACTTACTCAGGACGCAACAGGTACAATGGCTTATCTTGAATATGAGGCAATGGGCGTTCCTCGTGTCAGAACGGAAAAGTCTGTAGCTTATATCGACCACAACACGCTTCAGTCAGGCTTTGAGAATGCCGACGACCACAGATTTATCGGTTCTGTCTGCAAGAAGCACGGCATTTATTTTTCACGTCCCGGAAACGGTATCTGTCATCAGGTACATCTTGAGCGTTTCGGTATACCAGGTAAGACCCTTATAGGCTCTGACAGCCACACTCCAACAGGCGGTGGTATCGGAATGATCGCTATAGGTGCAGGTGGACTTGATGTTGCAGTTGCAATGGGTGGTGGTGCTTATTACATCACATATCCTAAGATAGTAAAGGTAAATCTCACAGGCAAGCTTTCTCCATGGGTATCAGCTAAGGACGTTATCCTTGAAGTTCTCAGAAGAATGTCTGTAAAGGGCGGCGTAGGCAAAGTTATAGAATACTGCGGTGAGGGCGTAAAGACACTTACAGTCCCTGAGAGAGCAACTATCACAAATATGGGTGCTGAGCTTGGTGCAACCACATCTATCTTCCCTTCTGACGAAACAACACTTGCATTTCTGAAGGCTCAGGACAGAGCTGACGTATGGAGCGAGCTAAAGGCTGATGATGACGCTGTCTATGACGAACAGATAGACATCGATCTTTCACAGCTCGTACCACTGGCTGCCTGTCCTCATTCTCCTGACAACGTTAAGAGCGTAAATGAGATCGGAAAGCTTAAGATAGATCAGGTTTGTATCGGCTCATGCACAAACTCTTCTTATGTTGACATGATGAAAGTAGCTCACATTCTTAAGGGCAAGACAGTTGACCCTAGCGTTTCACTTGCAATCGCTCCAGGCTCAAAGCAGGTACTTAACATGATCGCTGAGAACGGCGCACTTGCTGATATGATAGCAGCAGGCGCAAGAATACTTGAATCCGCTTGCGGCCCATGTATCGGTATGGGTCAGTCACCTAACTCAAAGGGTGTTTCACTTAGAACATTCAACAGAAACTTTGAGGGACGTTCAGGCACAAAGGATGGTCAGATCTATCTGGTATCACCTGAAATGGCTGCTGTTTCAGCTCTCACAGGCTACCTCACAGACCCAAGAACACTTGGAGATATGCCTGAGTTCAAGCTTCCTGAACATTTCAAGATAAACGACAATATGGTTGTTCCGCCAGCTGACGAGGCTGATATGGACAGCGTTGAGGTTCTTAGAGGACCAAATATCAAGCCTTTCCCACAGACTTCACCGCTTGATGACAGCATTGATTGTCAGGTATCACTTAAGGTGGGCGACAACATCACAACCGACCACATCATGCCTGCCGGTGCGAAGATACTTCCATTGCGTTCAAATATCCCTGCTATATCACAGCATTGCTTTACAGTATGTGATGAGGACTTCCCAAGACGTGCAAAGAACATGGGCAAGTCAATAATCGTTGGCGGCTCAAACTATGGTCAGGGTTCATCAAGAGAACACGCAGCACTTGCTCCTCTCTATCTTGGCATAAAGGCTGTTCTTGTTAAGAGCTTTGCAAGAATACACAGAGCTAATCTTATCAACGCAGGTATCCTTCCGCTCACATTTGTAAATGAAGCTGACTATGACAAGATAAATCAGGGCGATGAGATCGTTCTTGCTGACGTTCGTGCAGATGTTGAGGCTGATATGTCTAAGCTCATTGTTGTGAATAAGACAACAGGTGTTGAGATACCAGTTCTCTGCGAGCTTACAGGCAGAACAAAGGATATTATCCTTGCAGGTGGTCTGCTTGACTACACAAGAGAACAGCTCTCAAAATAATGAAGTCTGATATGGAGGTCCCTATGGGGATTTTCTCGAAACTTTTCGGCACAAAGGACAGCACTCCGGAAATGAAAAACTATTCTTTTATTGCCGATATTGCCGCATTTATTACGGACAATGACAGCGACAACTAGGAGCTTATAATTGCAAGTCTTGACGTTTACAAAAAGATATCTGCGATAGCTAAAAACAACGGATATTCCATTATTACTTTATAGGAGGTCTTACCAATGGCAAAAATTCAGATGAAAACACCGCTCGTTGAAATGGACGGCGACGAAATGACCAGAATTATCTGGCAGGATATAAAGGATATTCTTCTTACTCCATATATTGACCTTAAAACAGAATACTATGATCTTGGTCTTGTTCATAGAAATGAGACCGACGATCAGGTAACTGTTGACTCTGCAAACGCTACAAAGAAATACGGCGTTGCTGTTAAGTGCGCAACTATCACACCTAACGCTGCGAGAATGCCTGAATACAACCTCAAGGAAATGTGGAAATCCCCTAACGGCACTATCAGAGCTATCCTTGACGGTACAGTTTTCAGAACTCCTATCCTTGTTAAGGGTATCACTCCATACATTCCTACATGGACAAAGCCTATCACTATCGCTCGTCACGCATACGGCGACGTTTATAAGAACGTTGAAATGAAGTGTCCTGCTGGCTCAAAGGCAGAGCTTGTTTGCACTGACAAGGACGGCAAGGAAACTAGAGAAACAATTTACAACTTTGAGTGCGACGGAATTATTCAGGGTCAGCATAACAAGTCAACTTCTATCGCTTCATTCGCAAGAGCTTGCTTTAATTTTGCACTTGATAAGAAGCAGGATGTTTGGTTTGCTACAAAGGATACTATTTCAAAGAAGTATGACCACACATTCAAGGATATCTTCCAGGAGATATATGACAACGAGTACAAGGCTAAGTTTGAAGCGGCTGGTATCGAGTATTTCTATACTCTTATCGACGATGCTGTTGCAAGAGTTATTCGTTCAAACGGCGGTTATATCTGGGCCTGCAAGAACTATGACGGTGACGTAATGTCTGACATGGTAGCTACAGCATATGGCTCACTGGCTATGATGACTTCTGTTCTTGTTTCACCTGACGGAATCTATGAATATGAGGCTGCTCACGGTACTGTTCAAAGACACTATTACAAGCACCTCAAGGGCGAAGAAACTTCTACAAACTCAGTTGCCACACTGTTCGCATGGACAGGCGCTCTGAGAAAAAGAGGCGAACTCGATAACCTGCCTGAGCTTATGAACTTTGCTGATTGTCTTGAAAAGGCAACTATCGAAACTATTGAAGACGGTGTTATGACAGGTGATCTTTATCTGCTTTCTACACTTGAAAATAAGAAGAAAGTAAATACAGTGGACTTCCTTAAGGCTGTTGACGAGAGACTTAAAAAGCTTCTGGGTTAATTTTCATATCACAAATATTAAAAGCTGTAGCACTTTGCGGTGTTACAGCTTTTTTTAATAGAATATTATGCCGAGAAAGGCGGAGCTTACGATAATTGTGATCGGTGAGAGCTTGAATTTCTTCAGTTTCAAAAGAAGCACATCTGCCAAGGCTATGAGCAGGAATATTATCAACGCTTTATAGTCAAAAGCAGGCTTTGAATTTATGGTGGTGATATTTAGCAGTGAAGATAAAGCCATTGTAATGCCAGTGGCGAGTATCATTGCAACAACGCAAGGACGAATGCCTGAAAGCATTGCTTTTACCCCTGAGTATTTCAGCAAATCTTTCATGATCGAAGCTATGATGAATATTATCACGAACGAAGGCAACACAACGCCAAGAGTGGCTATCAATCCGCCTATGAAACCTGCCTGCGATGAGCCTACAAAGGTCGCCATGTTCACGGCAAGTGGTCCAGGTGTGGACTCAGATACGGCAATAAAGTTCACAAATTCGTCCTCACTGAGCCAGCCAAAGGTAAGAACTTTTTCACGGATAATGGATATCATTCCGTATCCTCCGCCGAATGACACTGCGCCTATTTCCAGAAAAATGAGAAAAAGTTTGAGATATATCATTTTATTGTACTTCTCTTTCTGAGGGTTTTAATCAGATACACGGCAATGCCCACAGCACCACTTATGATAATATAAAATACTGATGAAAACTTCACAGAAAAAAGTGTGAAAAGTATCATCATTATGAAAACTCCAAGAATTATAATTTTGTCAAGCAATGTGTTATCAAGTGCTTTCAACATTCTTAGTCCTGCAGTAAGTATGAGATATATTACGCCCACCTGAATGCCACGGAATCCAGCGTAGACTACTTTTAAAGACAGAAATTTGTCAAAGAAAAGTGATATTATGTAGATTATAAAAAACGACGGTATGCACACACCGACAGTTGCCGCAATAGCACCCAGCACACCGCCTATTTTGTAGCCGATATATGTAGCACTGTTTACAGCAGTTGGTCCGGGGGTGGACTCTGATATAGCTGTCATATCGAGAAATTCTTTTTTATCAAGCCAATTTTTGCGCACACAAAATTCTGTTTCTAGCAAGGCTATCATTGCATATCCTCCGCCAAAGGTAAAAACGCCTATCTTAAGAAAGGTCAGAAACAATGTTCTTATATTTGAATTGTCATTTTTCAAAAAAACTCACCTCTTTTTATATTATAACGAACTTGTCCTAGTTAGTCAATGCTTTTATTAGTATTTGCTGATTTATTACGAAACATTAAAATAATCTATAATTATGTGTAAAACAGTTGACAATAGTCGATATATGGTGTATAATATATTTTGTTAAAATTAAATAGCCTTATCAAGAGTGGTGGAGGAAACAGGTCCTGTGAAGCCCAGCAACCTAGCGTTAGTTAAGGTGCTAAATCCTGCGGTTATTTCCGAAAGATGAGGAAATTGAGTAATTTCAAGCGTTTCGGAATGAAGCGCTTTTTTTGTGGCTGTTTTTAGATTAACAAATATTCAGAAAAGAGGTATTTTTATGTCAAAGTATTTATTTACATCTGAGTCGGTTACTGAGGGACATCCTGACAAAATATGCGATCAGATCTCTGACGCTATACTTGACGCTCTGCTGGAGCAGGACCCTATGTCAAGAGTTGCCTGCGAAACGGTCACTACAACAGGTGTAGTAATGTGCATGGGCGAGATAACAACAAAGGCTATAATCGACATACCACAGATCGTTAGAGATACAGTTGTCGGTATAGGCTATGACAGAGCCAAGTATGGTTTTGACGGACACACCTGTTCAGTTCTCACAACTATAGACAAGCAGTCGCCTGATATTGCAATGGGTGTTGACAACGCTCTCGAAGGCAGAGCTGAAAACGCATTCGATACAGGTGCAGGCGATCAGGGTATCATGTTCGGTTTTGCTTGTGACGAAACACCTGAACTTATGCCAATGCCTATATCACTTGCTCACAAGCTTGCTCTTAAACTTACAGAAGTCAGAAAGAACGGCACTTTGCCATATCTCAGACCGGACGGAAAAACTCAGGTAACAGTTGAATATGATGATGGCAAGCCAACAAGAGTTGACGCTGTTGTAGTTTCTTCACAGCATGATGACGCTGTAACACTGGAGCAGATAAGAGAAGATATTATCGAGAACGTTATAAAGACAGTTATCCCTGCTGAACTTCTTGATGAGAACACTACTTATTTTGTAAACCCAACAGGTAGATTTGTAGTCGGCGGCCCTCAGGGCGACAGTGGTCTGACAGGAAGAAAGATAATCGTTGACACATATGGTGGATATGCTCGTCATGGTGGTGGTGCTTTCTCAGGAAAAGATCCTACAAAGGTTGACAGAAGCGCAACATATGCTGCAAGATACGTTGCAAAGAATATCGTTGCAGCAGGTCTTGCCAAGAAGTGCGAGGTTGAGCTTGCGTATGCTATCGGTGTTGCTCACCCTGTTTCAATCATGGTCGACACATACGGCACAGGAAAGGTTTCTGATGAAAAGATAGAGGCAGCTGTAGAAAAGGTATTTGACCTTCGCCCTGCTGCAATAATCAAGAGCCTTGACCTTAGAAAGCCACAGTACAAGCAGCTTGCAGCTTATGGTCATATGGGACGTGAGGATCTTGATGTAGCTTGGGAAAAGACAGACAAGATCAATGATCTTCTTGAAGCAGTTAAATAATAAATATCAAAGCCTTGACAGGAATGTGCCTGCCAAGGCTTTTTTGTGTTCAGCATTAATTTTGTTTTAGTCTTTGCCTTTAAGAATAGGCGACAAAGGCTTATAAATAAGAATTGTGACCAATGCACAAATAATACCCTTCACAAAAGTAAAAGGCAGATTGAAAATACACAGTGCAGAGAAAATATTCTTTACGCTACCCATTATCTGCTGGTACATACCGAGTATAGCAGCTTCTCCGCCGAATGCTTTAAAGTATATAGGATAAACGATAAAATAATTCAACGGCAAGCTTATTACTGTGAAAACCAAAGTGCCAATGATACAGCTTATGATAGCATTCTTTCTGGTTTTTTTCTTGTGGTATATAACAGAAGCCGTCAGCACAAAAGCTGCGCTTGTTACAAAGTCAAAGATGTTGCCGATACCCATTGTTGTGCCTAGTCCCTTTATAATCAACTGGATAACGTTCTTGATAAGGCAAACGATCACGCCTGCAATAGGTCCCATTGAGAAACCTGCCAGCAGGGATATAACGTTTGAAAGGTCAAGCTTGATAAATCCTGGCATAAGTGGCACAGGGAAATCAAGGTAATATATTACAGTAGCTATGGCGCTGAGCATTGCCACCGTTACCATTTTTCTTGTTGTAAAAGTTTTATTTCTTGGCATAGTGTTATCACTTGTCATTTTAATTCCTCCAAATAATAAAATTATCGGGAGAAACAGCAGCAAAAGCAAAAGCACCCTGAAAATAAAATCAGGGTGCAATTTATGCGTTATTGATCTGTCGTTTCTTCCATCCGGACTTTACCGTCGGTTTCGGATTTTCACCGAATCAGCGCATTTCTGCGGTCGAGGACTTACGAATACTATTCGATCACCTCCGGTGTGGAATTTCACCACCCCTGAAACACATTATTAAATTTTGCTGAACACTTTTTATGAGATCAATCCTCGTTGTCCTCGTCCTCAATTTCTGAGAAATCAAACTCAAGGCTCTCTCCACAGTTTGGACAGTCAATAGAACCGTCAGCGATAATGTTTTCGCCAAGCATTATTGTGTCACCGCAGTTAGGGCACACACACTCATACATAGCGTCCTCATCATCGTCATATTCGTCATCACAGCAGCAATCGTCGTCACAATCACAGTCGTCATCGTCATCATCGTCGCCGTAAATAAGCTCTTCTATCTCGCCGAGATCCTCGTCAAGAGTATCTACAAGCTCAACTGTCTCGTCAACTTCTTCTGCAATATCCTCAACTGTAGCAGACATCTCATCAAGAATATCAGCCATAATTGTCAATATCTTGCCTTCGTTTGTGGAATCGTCAATTTTAAGACCTTCCATAAGTCCCTTTAAATATGCAACCTTCTTTGACAGCTCCATAATATTCCCTCCGTTTCTAAAAAACCGTAAAGGCTAAAACTTATGCTCTTTCCATGTACTCACATGTACGAGTATCGATTCTTATTCTGTCGCCTGTGTTGATGAACAGAGGAACTCTGATCTCAGCACCAGTTTCAACTGTTGCAGGCTTTGTAGCATTTGTAGCTGTATCGCCCTTGATACCAGGCTCTGTCTCTGTTACTTCAAGATCAACAAAGTATGGAGGCTCTACGCCGAATACTGTGCCCTTGTAAGAAAGGATCTTACATACCATGTTTTCCTTTACGAACTTAAAGTTATCTGAAAGCTCAGCCTTGTTTACTGGAACAAGCTCATAGCTCTCTGGATCCATGAAATAATAAAGATCACCGTCATTGTAAGAATACTCCATATCCTTTCTCTCAACATATGCTGTTGGGAATTTAGCTGTTGGATTGTATGTCTTTTCAACAACAGAACCTGAAATTACATTTCTAACCTTTGCTCTGACGAACGCTGCACCCTTACCAGGTTTAACGTGCTGAAACTCAACGATCTGCATTACGTTGCCGTCCTCTTCAAAAGTCACGCCGTTTCTGAAATCACCAGCAGTTACCATTATTTAGTACCTCCATAAACATTCTTAATTAATGTGTACACAGTTCAAAATGTCCGCATACCTCTATATTTATTTTACCATATTTATTTGTTTATTGCAATAGCTTTTGAAAACTTTTTTACCAAAAAATCAAAAAAAGTTACAAGCAAATAAGCTCTTTAGGGGCTTTTGTCATATTGATACAGCCGTTTTCTGTAACAACAACAAAATCTTCTATTCTTACACCAAACTTGCCCTCAAGATAAATACCTGGCTCTACTGTTACGATCGAATTTTCAGGCAATATATCTTCCCTGCTAGGCGAAGCATAAGGGCTTTCATGTATCTCAACTCCCACACCATGTCCGAGAGAATGACCGAAATTATCTCCATAGCCTGCTTCAGTTATGATATCTCTAGCTATCTTGTCAAGCTCTTTTCCTGACATACCTGCCTTTACTGCGTCAAGAGCTGAAAGCTGTGCATTAAGAACAGTTTCGTATACAGACTTCATCTTGTCACTAGGTTTGCCTACGCATACAGTTCTAGTCATATCGCTGTGCCAGCCATCATAAGTTGCTCCGAAATCCATAAGCACGAACTCACCGCTCTCAACTTTTTTGTCAGATGGTACACCATGTGGAAGCGAAGTATTAGAGCCTGAAAGTGCAATAGTGTCAAAAGACAGAGCTTCAGCACCATTTTTAAGCATATAATAGTCAAGCTCCAGCTGAATTTCTTTTTCAGTTCTGCCGACATTGATAAAGTCAAGCATATGTGCAAAACCCTTTTCAGCGATACGCTGTGCTTTGATTATCTTGTCTATCTGCTCTTGGGATTTAACTGTTCTGATCTCTCGTATTATTTCCGCAAGCTTTGTGTCTGCGATGACCTCAGCATTAAGCTTTTGCTGATATGCGATAAGCTCGGAAAGTGTGCAGGTATCGGCATTAACAGAAACTGTTTTTGCACCATGCTTTTCAATAAGGCTGTTTATCTGCTCATAGAGCTTGTCCTGCAAAATAACCTCGCAAGCTGTGACAGTTTTCTTTGCCTTTTCAATATATCTGAAATCTATGATAAAATACGCTTTTTCTGGAAAAACCAATAGTGTTCCTGCACTTGATTTCATTGCGGTGAAATATCTTCTGTTCACATCGTCAGTGATAACAGCACAATCTGCCGCTTCTGTTACTCGTGAACAAAGTTTTTCAAGATCAGTCATTGTCTGCACCGCTTTCATTTTTCCATTTGTAATACAAAGCGTCAACAGCCATGTAGTATGAATACTTTCCGAACCCGCTTATCTGACCCACGCATACAGGTGCAATAACAGAAGTGTGTCTGAATTCGTCACGGGAGTGTATATTGCTCAGATGCACCTCAACGACAGGAATCTTTATTGCGGCGATAGCGTCTCTGATAGCATAGCTATAGTGTGTATAAGCGCCTGCGTTAAGTATAACGCCGTCATAATTTTTTCTAGCAAGGTGAAGCTTGTCGATTATTTCACCCTCATGGTTTGACTGATAAACGTCGCAGTGAAACTCATATTTTATTGCATGCTCGATTATCTCGTTGTTTATGCTCTCGAATGTATCTGTACCGTAAACTCCAGGCTCACGTTCGCCCAGAAGATTAAGGTTAGGACCATGTATAACAAGTATTTTTTTCATATCAATACTCTCCTATCTTTATTTCACCGACAAATAATAATTCTTCATTGTCAGTGCGTCTTTGTCCTGAGTGCCTGCACTTTCACAGACGAATATAGGCGAAAGATCTTTCTTTGCGACTATCTCCATAAGCGGCTCATAGTCAGGTCCAAAGCCTTGATTATCGTCAAAAGTCAGGTGCTTTTTCTCGCCGCCTGGATTTGTAAACATTATCTTAGAAAAATGGCTGTGGAATATTTTCAGCCTGTCGTGACCGATAGCATTTTCCACTTCATCAAGCATTTTCTCATACTCTGCCTTACCTTTTATATAGCCGAACTCTCTTGCGTTGAGATGTCCGAAATCTATTGTCGGAAGGAACGTATCATCAAGCTTGCAAAGCTCCAGCACTTCTGTTAAGTTACCAAGCTGATTTACCTTACCCATAGTTTCAGGGCAAAAGACGATATGCTCAAAGCCCTGCTCAACAGCTGTTTTTCTTGCCCTTGTGAGAGTATCTTTAGCAAGTTCCAAAGCGTCCTCTCTACTTATTTTCGCACAACTTCCTGAATGGATAACTATTCTATCAGCACCCATTCTGCTTGCAGCGTCACAGGATTGCAGAATATAATTTATGCTGTTGTCACGCTTTTCAGCTTCAAGGCTTGAAAGCGAAATAAAATACGGCGCATGGAGCGAAAGCGTGATATTATGCTCTTTTGCCTTATCTTTCAAGGCAAAAGCTATTTTATCGGAGACCTTAACTCCCCTTCCACACTGATATTCATAGTGGTCAAGCCCCATTACTTCGAGATATCCCGGAGCTTGAAGTGTTGTTTTATATTTAATGGAAAAAGCCTCGCTGTTTCCCGCAGGTCCGAATTTTGCCGACATTAGTATCATTCCTTTCGTTTTATGCTATTTGAGCTTTGGTAAAAACGGCTTTTCACAGGCTCTTTTAAATCGAAATGGCAAGCTCGTTTCAGGCTCTATTGGGAACACGAATATGGAGCGTATACCTTTCAGATTTGAGCCAAGCACGTCAGTGAATATCTGATCACCCACAGCCGCAACATTTTTCTTATTAAGCCCCAGCTTAGCTATAGCTTTGGTATATCCAAAGGTCAGCGGTTTTTTACCTTCAGGTACAAAGTCAAGCTCCAACTGCTCTGCAAAAGGCTTTACCCTTGGAGCATGATTGTTTGAAACGATCATAAGCTTTATCCCTGCCGCTTTCATCTTAGCAAGCCAATCAAGACTCGACTGCGGGGGAACGGGATTGTTATGTGTTGTCAGCGTATTATCAAGATCGAGGAGCAGCCCCTTGATATGCTTTTTAGCAAGAAAATCGGGGGTTATCTCTCCTACCTTGTCAAAAACATAAGTTGGTTTGAACATAAAAAAACTCCTGTAGTATAAAATAAAAAGCGGACATAAAAATGCCCGCCTTTAATTACATATTAGTATTTACGCTTACGAGCAGCTTCGGACTTCTTCTTACGCTTTACCGAAGGCTTTTCGTAGTGTTCTCTTTTACGAACCTCTGCGATAACGCCGTCTCTTGCACATGATCTCTTGAAACGCTTAAGTGCTGTATCCAAAGTTTCGTTCTTTCCAACACGGATTTCTGCCAAAATTATTCCCTCCCTTTGCCACCTGTGACAGAGGCAATTCTATCGGAATTTCCGAAAATCAACGGTGATAGTGAAGGTGTCTGCAAAAGCAAACTGAAACGCTTTACGTTCCCCCAGTCCTACTCTTTCGGACCGCTCTGTCTTTAATCTGCGGAATTTATAAAACCGATATAATTACAAATTTAATTATACTATATTTCCACCAAAATGTCAATAGCTTTCTGGCTCTTTTTTTGATTTTTCTGAGGAAATTTTCGCTTACTTTACAACCAGATTTACAAGCTTGTTAGGAACATAGATTTCCTTGACTATATTTTTGCCTTCCGTTGCCTTAACGATAGCTTCGTCAGCCTTAGCAAGTGCGATAACGTCGTCCTTAGCTGCGTCTGTATGTATTGTGAGCTTGGATTTTACCTTGCCGTTTATCTGACAAACGATCTCGATAGTATCGTCTTTGCAGAGTGCTTCATCATATGTTACCCACTCCTGCTCGTCAAGAACTCCCTCGCAACCGATCATCTGATAAAGTTCTTCTGTAACATGAGGTGCAAAAGGATTGAGTATGATAAGAAGATCTCTGAACTCTTTCTTTGTGATAGAGCCAACGTTATATATCTCATTAAGAAGCGTCATCATTGCGGCAATAGCAGTATTGAACTTCATTGACTCGATATCATCGGATACCTTCTTGATAGTCTTGTGCATGAGCGATCTCAGCTTGTCGCTGTACTCGTCGCTGTCAACTACCTTATCTTGCAAAGCCCAAATTCTGTCCACAAATCTCTTACAGCCCTTAACACTGCTCTCGCTCCATGGAGCTGCCTTTTCATAGTCACCCATGAACAGAACATAAAGTCTGAGAACATCTGCACCGTATTCGTCAACAACATCGTTAGGGTCAACAACGTTTCCTCTTGACTTACTCATCTTCTCACCGTCAGGTCCAAGGATAAGACCCTGAGCTGTTCTTTTTGCATAAGGCTCTGAAGTTGGTACAAGACCGAGGTCGTAGAGGAACTTGTGCCAGAAACGTGAATAGATCATATGACGTGTAACGTGCTCCATACCACCGTTATACCAATCAACAGGCATCCAATATTTCAGTGCTTCCTGTGAAGCAAACTCGTCATTGTTGTTAGGATCGCAATAACGCAGGAAGTACCATGAAGAACCAGCCCACTGTGGCATTGTATCTGTTTCTCTCTTAGCGTCACAGCCACACTTAGGACATTTGCAGTGTACGAAAGAGTCTATCTTAGCCAGAGGGCTTTCGCCGTCTGTACCAGGCTCAAAGTTCTCTACCGGTGGCAATTTAAGTGGAAGCTCATCATATGGCACAGCGACCATTCCGCAGTGAGGGCAATGTACTATCGGGATAGGCTCGCCCCAATATCTCTGACGATTGAAAGCCCAGTCTTTCATCTTATACTGAACGCCCTTTTCACCGCAGCCCAGTTTTTCAAGAACAGTAAGCATCTTTTCAATAGCTTCTTTTTTGTTTGTTATGCCGTTAAGCTCACCTGAGTTGACCATTTCGCCGTCGCCTATGTAGGCTTCCTTAGAAATGTCGCCGCCCTTGATGACTTCGATTATGTCAATGCCGAACTTCTTTGCAAAATCATAGTCCCTTGTATCGTGAGCAGGCACAGCCATGATAGCGCCTGTGCCGTATCCCATCATAACATAATCTGAGATGTAGATAGGTATCTCTTTGCCTGTGATAGGATTGATAGCTGTCAGACCGTCTATCTTAACGCCTGTTTTATCCTTAACGAGCTGAGTTCTCTCAAATTCGCTCTTCTTTGCACACTCTGTCTTATAAGCGTCAAGGTCAGCAATGTTTGCAATACTATTTCTGTATTTCTGGATGATAGGATGTTCAGGAGCGATTACCATGAATGTAACGCCGTAAAGTGTGTCAGGACGTGTAGTGTAGATCTTGAGCTGCTCGTCCTGCTCTTTGATCTTGAAGTTTACAAATGCACCTGTTGATTTTCCTATCCAATTCTGCTGCTGGAGTTTGATGTTAGGCAGATAGTCAACTTCTTCAAGTCCCTGAAGAAGCTTGTCAGCGTATTCTGTGATCCTCAGATACCATACTTCTTTAGTTTTCTGAACTATCTCGCTGTGGCAAACATCGCAGTGACCGCCCTGTGAATCCTCATTTGAAAGAACGACCTTACAGCTTGGGCAATAATTTACGAGGGTCTTATCTCTGAATACAAGACCATTCTCAAACATTTTAAGGAATATCCACTGTGTCCACTTATAGTAGTTTTCGTCTGTCGTATCAATAACTCTTGACCAATCGAATGAAAAACCTACTCTTTTGAGCTGCCCCGTGAACTTCTTAATGTTGTCGTCAGTTACCTTTCTTGGGTGAACACCTGTTTTGATAGCTGTGTTCTCTGTAGGCAGACCGTAAGCGTCAAAACCTATAGGGAAAAGAACATTATAGCCCTGCATACGTCTTTTACGGCTTACAACTTCTAGACCGGAATAAGCCTTGATGTGTCCAACGTGCATACCGTGACCTGACGGATATGGGAACTCTACAAGTCCGTAAAATTTCTTCTTAGAAAAGTCATTGCTTGCCTCAAAGGTCTTATGCTCGTCCCAGTATTTCTGCCATTTGCTTTCTATGGCCGAAAAATTGTATTCTTTCATCTTTATCAATCCTTTGTTAAATTATAATTGTCAAAATTAATCCTGTGGCTCGTCTGGTAAGAACTGCTTTACGTCGATATCCTTGCCGTCAGACCATAGTCTTTCAAGATTGTAATGATCTCTTGTTTCCTTATAGAAAACATGAACTATGATATCACCGTAATCAAGTACGACCCAAGTTGCACCCTGATAGCCCTCTGTTCTGTTAGGTTCAATGCCAAGCTGGCTCATTTTGAACTCAACTTCTTCTGCAAGTGCCTTTGTCTGAGTGCTTGAAGTACCATTTGCTATAACAAAATAATCCGCAACTATAGTCAGGTCACCGATCTCTATTATCCTGATGTCCTCTGCTCTTTTTGAATCAAGAGCTTTAACAATAGTTGACAGCTTTTCATTCTGTGAAATATTATCCATAAAAATCTCCTTTATTTTGAATTATCGGCAAAATCATTATATGCTTCAAGTGTGGAAACAGGGATAGTGTTACCCTTTTCCACTGAGTCTTTTATTGAGAATTTCAAAGCCTCAAACATTGCTTTCTCCAAGCTTTGTTCGGCATACTTTCTCATTTTCTTTACGTCTTTATAATCCCTGTCCGCAGAAATAAGGTCTGCAAGATATACTATTTGGCTAAGCTTGGGCATATTGCCACAGGCAACTGTATGATAGCGTATAGCTGAGATTATCTCAGGATCATGGATATCAAAAAGCGTCTGCACAAGCTCTGCCCCTGCAATACCGTGAAACAGCGGAACAGCCTTTTTCTCTATATCGCACACATCAAGTGAAGATTTAGAAACTATAGCCGCAAGCTCCAATGCTGGTATCTCTTTTGCAACATCATGCAAAAGTCCTGCAATATAAGCCTTGTCTGCGTCAGCACCATATCTTTTTGCAAGCTCCACAGCGGAATTTGCCACGTTCATAGAGTGTGTGTATCTCTTTTTTGATAAATGTTCTTTTAGGTATGCTTTATAAATGCCTATTGTTTTTTTATCTGCCACTTAGAAAACCTCGGTTATACAAATTTTTGTCCACTATATATTGTACAACATTTTCACTCAAATAGCAAGAGCAATCAACATTTTTTTTGAGCATTTGACGTATCTCAGTTGAAGACACCTCAAATGGGTCGGTTTTTACTATGATTATCTCTCCACCCTCGGCTTTGAGCTGTTTGGCTTTCACCTCTATGTGGTCAATGTCCTCATGCGAGCGTGCAACGCAGATAAGTGCCGAAAGTGATAATATCTCCTTATACTGATACCATTCTTCAAATGAAAGCAACATATCGCTGCCCATTATAAAAAACAGCTTATCATGTGGATATATTTCTTTTAGATGTCTGAGTGTTATCACTGAATAGCTTTTGCCCTCTTGCTTAAGTTCCCAATCGGATATTTCCACACATGGGATATCTGCAAAAGCAAGTCTGCACATATTCAACCTATCCTCAGAGGAAGCTAAGTCCTCCGCTTGCTTATGTGGAGGTATTCTGTCAGGCATGACGATCATCTTGTCAAGACTCGCCTGCTCCGCTACGCTTTTAAGGCAATTTAAATGCCCTAAGTGAACAGGATTGAACGTGCCGCCGAAAACACCTATTTTCATTACTTTGACTTTAATTTTATAACAGGCTGCTTCTCATTGCGTTTATAAAGTACCGCCTTTGAGCCTATTACCTGAACGACTTCAGCAGATATCTTTTCAGCGATCTCCTCTGCGGCTTCCCTTGCGGTGTACATTGAGTTGTCAAGCACCTTTATTTTTACAAGCTCGTGAACTCTTAGATAATCGTCTATCTGTGCAACCTGAGCGTCATTAACTCCGCCCTTGCCTATCTGAAAAGCAGGCTGTATAAGCGAAGCCATACCTTTGAGTTCTGCTCTTTGTTTAGTTGTAATCATAATCTAAATCCTTTCAGTTTACTGCTTTGTGAGCTGTTCAAGCAAAGCTTTCAGTGCGTTTGCTCTATGGGAAACGGTATTCTTTGTTTCTGAGTCCACCTGAGCAAAGCTCTTGTTCCCATACATGAAAATAGGGTCATAGCCGAAGCCGTTTTCGCCAACAGGCTCGTGAGCTATCTTACCGAATACTTTTCCCTCAACGGCTATCTCTTCACCGTCTGCTTTGATAAAGTGTATTGTACAGGTAAAGTGTGCTCCCCTTTTATCATCAGGTATTTCTTTCATTTTTTTTAGCACAAGAGCGGTACGCTCATCATCAGTTTCGAGTCCGCCATATCTTGCTGAATATACTCCAGGCTCACCATCCAGGGCGTCTATCTCAAGACCGCTGTCGTCTGCAAGTACAGCACAGCCGCAAAGCTTGAATGCAGCTCTTGCTTTTAGTGCAGAGTTTTCAGCAAAAGTAGTGCCTGTTTCCTCAACATCAAGTATCAGACCTGCCTCTGATTGCGAGAACACCTCATAACCAAGCGGCTCAAGAATCTGTTTATATTCTCTTATCTTGCCTTTATTGTTGCTTGCAATAACAAGTTTCATTTTTTCTCCTTTAGCTGTGTATATAAGTTACCTTATTTTTCTTTAATTTTTCACGGCATTTGTTTGCCTTATCTTTGAAAACTGTACCGATACATTCTTCGTTGAAAACAACTTTCATTCCACATTCAATAGCACCTATTGCAGTGTTGATAACGGAGATGCCACCATCAACACCTACAAATTCAATCTCTTTCACATTCCTTGCTCTCATAAAATCTTCAAGAGCAACGTTTGAAAAAGCATCTGGCTTGCTTTTGGAATAAATATTTTTGGATACAACTTTCAGCTTTGCTGGAAAGCTAGCCGCAGGTGTTCCCTCTTTGGGCATTCCTCCACCCAAAAGTCCCTTTTTGTAGCTGACGATATAAAAGACCTCCTCAGCTTTATAAGCAGAGATACGCTTGTTTATAGCGTCAATAAGTGCGTCGGCATCATATGAGTATGTGGTCTTATCTCTGCCCCTTCCTACATACATTTCCTGCATATCAACTACAAACAAAACCTTATCCATAAAAAATTCCCCCTGATTTTATACTTTTAAGTGTCTAATCCAATATTCTATTATTCAAACAGCGCTTCAACAAAATCTCTTGCTGAAAACGGCTGTATGTCGTCTATTTTTTCGCCTACTGTAACAAGCTTTACAGGCACTTGCAGATCGTCGGTTATGCTGATAATTATTCCACCCTTGGCTGTGCCGTCAAGCTTGGTAAGAATAATACCCGTTATATCAGCTACTTCGTTGAACTGTCTTGCCTGATTAACTGCGTTCTGTCCCGTTGTAGCGTCAAGCGCAAGCAGGACTTCGAGAGCGCAGCCCTCTGCCTGCTGGTGAACTATACGGGATATCTTTTTCAGCTCGTCCATAAGGTTTTTCTTATTGTGAAGACGACCTGCCGTATCGCATATAACAACGTCAGCCTGTCTTGCCTTAGCCGCCGCCAGTGCGTCAAATACCACGGAAGCAGGGTCTGAACCTTCGTTGTGCTTGATTATGTCTACCCCTGCACGTTCTGTCCACACTTCGAGCTGGTCAATAGCAGCCGCTCTGAAAGTATCAGCCGCCGCAACGATAACCTTTTTGCCTTGTTTATGAAGCTGATAAGCAAGCTTGCCGATAGTTGTTGTTTTGCCAACACCGTTTACTCCGATAACCAGTATAACTGACGGTGTTGTTGACATATCGAGCTTCTGATCCTCACCGAGCATTTCTGTGATTATCTCTTTAAGCATATCCTTGATTTTTTCAGGCTCTTTAACGCCCTCCTGCTTGACTTTCTGTCTGAGCTTATCGCATATCTTTTCAGAAGTTGTAACACCGATATCGCAGAGGATAAGCGTTTCTTCAAGCTCCTCAAAAAGATCTTCATCTATTTTGCTGAATGAATGGAGCAGACTTTCTATTCTGCCCATCATTGAGTCTTTAGTCTTTTTAAGACCATTTTTCAGCTTTTCAAAAAATCCCATTTCTTCACTCCTATTCAAGTTTCATTTGACGTGTTTCCGAAACGTCCATTTTAAGAAGCTTGGAAACACCCTTTTCTTGCATCGTTACGCCATACAGAACGTCAGCCTCTTCCATTGTTCCACGTCTGTGAGTAATGGTGATAAACTGTGTTTTATCTGTAAGGTGGTGCAGATATTGTGCATATTTACTTACGTTCACATCATCAAGTGCCGCTTCTATCTCATCGAGAAGACAGAAAGGTGATGGCGAAATTTTCAGTATCGCAAAATATATTGCAATAGCCACCAGAGCCTGCTCTCCGCCTGAAAGGGACATAAGGTTTGTTATGACCTTGCCTGGCGGCTGAACGTTTATCTCAATACCACATTCAAGTACATTGTTTGGGTCTGTGAGAATAAGCTCGCACTGACCACCACCAAAAAGCTCGGTGAATATTTTCTTGAAGTTCGCATTTATACGTTCAAAGCTGTCGGTGAACATATTCTTCATATTTTCTGTCAGATCCTCGATAAGTTTTTCAAGTTCTGTTTTTGACGTATTTACGTCATTAAGCTGACCTGTGATAAATTCGTGTCGCTGTGACACTTCTGCATATTCCTCTATAGCTCCAAGGTTTACGCTTCCAAGATTTCTTATCTTTCCACGAAGTTCGTTGAGTCGCCTATTAGCTACCGTTATATCCACAATATCCTCGGCTATCTCTGCAGCGTCGCTTCTTGTAAGCTCATAATCGTCCCAAAGCTGTGCCACAAGCTTATCAAAGCCTGCAGTAACAGATTTTTTCTGTTCCTCCGCTCTTGTAATCTGACCTGAAAGTGTTTCCTTCTCGTCCATTTTGTGCTTCTGCTTGGTGCGAAGTTTGTTTGCTGCATTGTCAAGCTCAATATGCTCACGTTGAGCCTGCTCCGCCATTTTCTGTGCAGCGGCTATCTTTTCGTCAGCGCCGCTGAGTTCCTGCTTGGTCTGAAAAATAAGCTCTTTCTTCTCGGCTATTTTCTTTTCACACTCGGAGATATTATCGTTCAACTTGCCGCTGTCAGTATCACTGTCGCCGATAGTTTCTTCAAGCTGTGATATTGAAAGCTTGCAGGCATCAAGGTCTTTGGATAATTCTGCCGCCATTATCTTCATTTGCGAAAGCTCTTCGCTGAGCTGTTCACGCTTATTTTTAAGTTCTGCCTGCTCGTTTTGAGAGTCGGCAAGCTTGGCTTCATTATCAGATATCTCAGCTTCGATTTCTGAAAGTTCTGTCTGAGCCTTGTCGATATCTCCACTTACTATCTTGTATTTATTTTTCAGCGTTTCGATAAATGTTTCTATCTCATCAAGCTTGTTTTCATAATCAGAATAATACTCTGAAACACGCTTTATTTCCATTTCAAAACGGAGTATATCGCTGTTTACCTGTGAAAGCTTTTCCCTTAATCCCTCGGTATCAGCGGTGTATTTTGAAACCTCTTGATTTAGCTTCTCAACCTGCTGTTTAAGCTCTGTAAAGGAGTTTTCAAGTGCAGTTTTCTTTTTAGCAAGTGCTTCCGCTTCATTTTTTCTTGTAAGCAGACCTGTCTGTTTGGAAACGCTTCCTCCTGTGAATGAGCCGCCCGCGTTTATCACCTGTCCGTCCAGGGTAACGATGCGGAATTTATAGCCGTATTTCTTTGCGATAAGGGTTGCACTGTCGATATCCTCTGCTATACATATCCTGCCTAAAAGGCTGTTGATTACGCCCTCAAACTGGCTGTCATACTTAACAAGCTCACAGCCTAGAGCCACAAAGCCGTCCTCATTTTCAAGTTGCGGCATATTTAGCCTGTTTCCTCGAACTGATGTAACAGGCAGAAATGTTGCACGGCCTGCTCTGTTCTCTTTCAGAAGCCTGATACCTCTCTTAGCAGAGTCCTCATTGTTTACGACAATGTTCTGAAGTGCCCCACCCAACGCAGTTTCAATGGCTACAGAGTATTTTGTTTCAACAGATATAAGCTGAGAAACAGTACCGCAAATGCCGCTTATCCTACCCTGCTGTGAGGCTTTCATTATGTGCTTTACGCTGAACTGAAAGCCCTCCATGGAGTTTTCAAGGTCGGCTATAGTCTTTATCCTGTTCTCAACGTCACGGAGCTGTATTTCCGTATCTGTGAGATTTTTGCGACATTCTGAAAGCTTTGTGTTTCTAGTTTCAAGAAGCTTTGCAAGTCCGCTCATGCGGTTTGTAAGCTCCTGCTTGTTTTCGTCAGCTTTGCCTTTTGATTCACGCAGTTCCTTTAATTCCTTTGAAGAAAGTTTTGAATGTTCTTCAAGCTGTTTTTTTCTTTCAAGAGAATTTTCGATCTGCTCATCAATATCCGAAAGGTTGTTTTTAGCATTTTCAAGTCTGAATGAAACTTCCGACTTTTTCATGTAAAGCTCATTTATAAAGCTTCCAGCTTCACTTACCGACTTGTCAGATAATGCAGTTTTATCAATAAGCTCAGAAAGCTCTTTTTCCTTACACTCTACAGCTTCCTGCTGCTTTGCTTTTTTCTCGTCGAGTTCTTCAAGCTCCTGTCTGCGTGTTTTCAGCTCAGCCTCAAGATAGTATTTTGATGAGTTGGACTCACTTATCTGCTCTTTAAGCTTCAAAATATTATCTTCAAGGTGAGAAATATCATTCTCATATACTGCGATCTTTGACAGTGCCTGAGAGTTTTCAAGCTCCACCTGATGTATCTGATTTTTGTAGCTGTCAGCAAGCTCAGATTTTTCAGCGCTCTTTGCAAAGCTGTCATTTATATCATCTTCAATGCTTTCAAGCTCCTGCGTGATGACCTCGTACTCTTTTTTTACAGCAGAAAGTTTCTCCTCATAACCTGCTATTTGGCTCATATACTCGTTGAGCTTATGCACCCATACGGAGACTTCCAGCTTTCTTTTTTCTTCATCAAGGACTCTGAACTTCTCCGCCTTTTCAGCCTGCGCTTTAAGCGGACCTATTCGTCCTTCTATCTCTCCCATGATGTCATTGATACGAGAGAGATTATCCTCAGCCGCCACAAGCTTTTTTTCGGCTTCTTTTTTCTTTGAACGGAATTTTGAAATGCCTGCCGCTTCTTCAAATATCTCACGGCGGTCATTGGATTTTCCGTTTACGATATCTGCTATCCTGCCCTGACCGATTATCGAATAACCGTCCCTGCCAAGACCGGTGTCCATAAACAGTTCCACGATATCCTTTAAATTTACTTCTTTGCCGTTTATCATGTAAAAGCTGTCGCCATTGCGGTAAAGCTTTCGTGATACTGACACGGTGTCGCTGTCATATTCAAGTGCACCGTCCTCGTTGTCTATGGTGATAGTTACCTGAGCAAAAGGCGCTTTTGGTCTAGTTTGAGTGCCGTGAAAAATAACGCCTGCCATTTTTTCACCTCTCAGGGCTTTGGAAGATTGCTCGCCCATTACCCAGCGCATAGCGTCACCGATATTACTCTTGCCTGAGCCGTTAGGACCGACAACTGCGGTGATACCCTTATTGAATTTCAGCTCTATTTTATCTGGAAAAGACTTAAAGCCCTGCAATTCAAGTGATTTAAGATACATTATTTTTCACCACCCCTCATTATGATTTCGTTTATCTTTATTTTATCGCTGCCCTCGTGACCTACAATTTTTATATTGACACCAAGATCTTTGAAATATTCTATATTAGCTTTTTTCTGACCTATTGCCTTGCTTATCTGCCTTTTCGGTACAGATATCACAACGGAAGCTATATCGCTTATATTGCCATGCTTTCCAAGCTCCTCTGCTATAAGCCTGCGGTAATTTCTGCCTTCGCAAAGTTCACGGAATGCAGGGTGATAAAATCCGCCCAACATTTGCTCCTCCACGACCTCGCTTGCGTGCAAACCAAGCTTTATAACATCTATACCAAGTTTATCGGCTTCTGTGAGAAAATAAGAACAGATTTTCACTACCTCGTCAAAATCCATAGGCTTATATTCGCCACTTTTGTAAAGCTCGCCGAGCCTTGTACCATTAAGGATAACAACGGGATAAATACGTACTGTTTTAGGAGACAGCGCCGCTATCTTCGACCAAGTTTCCAGCTCAGTTTCACGGTTGCTTTTATAAAGTCCTATCATCATTTGCAGACCAAGGTCAAAGCAACCATAGCTTTTTATAAGCTTTGCAGCGTTTTCGACGTCCTGAACAGTATGTCCACGCTCGTTGGCTTTAAGAACAACATCTGACATAGACTGTGCGCCAAGCTCGATAGCCGTAACATGATTATCTCTGAGAATGTCAAGTATCTCAGTGCTGATATAGTCAGGTCTGGTGGATATCCTGATACCCTTGAATTTGTCGTTGCCTATAAACTCCTGTGCTGCACCAAGAAGTTCGAGCATATATTCTCTCGGCACTGCTGTAAAGCTACCTCCGAAAAAGGCTATCTCCGTCTGTGAAACGTCCTTGACTTCGTTCATTGCCTGTGTGCAGATACGCTTAACATCATCAGCGTGCGGTATCTTCTCTGTACCAGTTATGGTGCGCTGATTGCAGAACGCACACATATGCGGACAGCCTATATGCGGCACGAAGACAGATATATTACTGTGCCCCATAGCCCATTAGTTCCAATGCTTCTTTAGCCGCCAACTGTTCAGCGGTCTTTTTCGATCTGCCTGTACCCTCGCCGATAACATTCGTATTCAAAAGTACCTGAACAGTAAATTTCTTATTATGGTCAGGACCTGACTCGCCTTTAAGGTGATATTCTATTCTCTCCTCAGGATTTTTCTGGATTATCTCCTGAAGAATAGTCTTGTAATCATGGAAAACAACTCCATCAGGCGTGATATTTTCAGGTATGAATGAAAGTATATATTTTGAAACAGGCTCGATACCACCGTCAAGATAAATTGCAGCGATAACTGCTTCAAAAGCGTCTGAAATAATTGACGGTCTTTCTCTGCCGCCTGTTATCTCTTCGCCTTTTCCAAGGAAAATATACTTTCCAAGTTCTATTTTCTTTGAGAACTCAAACAGTGCTTTTTCGCACACAAGTGAAGCTCTCATTTTTGTCAGCTCGCCCTCAGGCATATGCTTGTAATGCTCGAAAATGTGATCTGACACAACTATAGAAAGCACTGAATCTCCAAGAAATTCAAGCCTTTCATTGCTGTTTCTTGCCTTCTTGTTTTCATTTGCAAATGATGAATGGGAAAGAGCTTCGTAAAGGAGCTTTTCGTCTTTGAATTGATAACCTATTCTTTCCTGAAACTCTTTAAGAGCCTTTTGCTCGTCCATTATAACATCTCCTGTTTGCTTTTCAACTGCTCGATAGCAGTTGTGATCTCGTCTATCACATTAGTTTCAGTAAATTGTTTTGCTTGTCTGATAGCGTTATAGAATGCTCTTGCATTTGATGAGCCATGTGCCTTGATAACAGGCTTTGCAGTACCAAGTAGAGGCGCTCCGCCATACTCAGAGTAGTCTACCTTTTTCTTGAATTCTTTAACGTTCTTCATTACCATAAGAGCAGCGATCTTTGACTTTGTATCCTTAGTCAGAAGCGTTTTAAGCTCCCCTGAGAAGAATTTTGCCATGCCCTCGTAAAGCTTGAGCATAAGGTTTCCGCAGAAGCCGTCAGCCACGCATACGTCACAATCGCCCATAGGAAGCTGTCTTGCTTCGATATTTCCAACAAAGTTTACAGGTGCGTTTTTCAACTGCTTGTAAGTTTCAAGCTCCAGCTCTCTGCCCTTTGATTCCTCGGCACCAATATTTGCAAGACCTACTCTTGGTGACTCAACACCAAGTATCTTGTTCATATAAGCCGAACCCATTATTCCAAACTGAGTAAGCATTTCAGGGCGGCAGTCTGCGTTTGCACCGCTGTCAAGAAGCATCGTAGGCGTCGTTGCCGTAGGAAGTATTGTTGCAAGAGCTGGTCTTTTGATGCCCTTTATTCTCTTTACGATAAACGTTGCTCCAACTACAAGTGCGCCTGTTGAGCCAGCTGAAACGAAAGCGTCGCCCTCGCCGTCTGCAAGCATTTTCATGCCCACAGCCATTGAACAATCCTTCTTGCCCTTGATTACTTCTGTAGGCTCTTCGCATATCTCGATAACAGTATCAGCATGCTTGATATGTAAAGCTGTGATATCAAGTCCGTTTTCCTGTGCACATTTTTTTATTTTTTCTTCATCACCAACAAGAGTAACGTCAACACCGAAATCTTTCTGTGCGTCAATTGAACCTTTTATGACTTCGAGAGGTGCGTTATCTCCGCCGAAAGCGTCAATTACTATGTTCATAACATTCTCCTTAAAATTCCTCAATAGCCTTGTCAAGGTCTGCAAGACCCCTTTCAGCTATCATCTTATATTTCAGTTTCTTATCTCTTATACGTTCAGGCAGCTCAGGCAGGATACCCATATTACATCCCATAGGCTGGAACTTCTCCACAGTAGAATCGCTTATATACTTTGAAAGCGCACCCAGCATTGTGGTATCAGGCAAGGTAACCGCAGGCTTGCCCTGCAAACGTCTTGCCATGCTTAACCCTACAAAAATTCCGCTTGCCGCCGATTCGATATATCCCTCAACGCCTGTCATTTGACCTGCAAAATAAAGGTTTTCTCTATCTCGCATATTAAACTGCGGATTTAAGAGCTTAGGCGAATTGATGAAAGTGTTTCTATGCATAACTCCATAGCGTATAAATTCTGCATTTTCAAGTCCTGTGATAAGAGAAAATACTCTTTTCTGCTCACCAAATTTAAGGTTTGTCTGAAAGCCCACAAGGTTATACAGACTTCCCTCTGCGTTCTCTGCACGAAGCTGAACGATGGCATAAGGTCTGTTTCCTGTTCGTGGGTCTGTCAAACCCACAGGTTTCAGCGGACCGAAACGCATTGTGTCCTCTCCTCTTTTGGCAAGGACCTCAACCGGCATACAGCCTTCATACACCTTGAACCCGTCCTTTGAAAAATGCTCCTTATCAAAATCATGGAGCGGAGCGGATTCCGCATTGATAAGTTCATTATAGAACCTGAGATATTCTTCCTTATTCATAGGGCAGTTTATATAATCAGCCTCACCCTTGCCGTATCTCGAAGCAAAAAACACCTTATCCTTATCAAGACTTTCATATGTGACGATAGGTGCGGCGGCATCATGAAAATACAGATAATCACCGCATATTTTGCCGATACTCTCTGCAAGCCCATCGCTTGTAAGAGGACCTGTTGCGATTATAACATCGCCATCAGGTATATCTGTGACTTCCTCCTCGATAACAGTGATGTGAGGATTTTCCATTATCTTTGCCGTGACCATATCGGAAAACTTTTCCCTGTCAACAGCAAGTGCTCCACCTGCTGATACCTTAGTTTCAGCTGCACATTCCATTGTGACAGAGCCAAGCCTGCGCATTTCCTCTTTTAGCATACCTGCGGCTGAATCTATTCTGTCCGCTTTCAATGAATTTGAGCAGACAAGCTCTGCAAAGCCCTTATATTTATGGGCGGGCGTAAACTTTTTCGGCTTCATTTCATAAAGCTCAACGTCTATCCCTGCTTGGGCTAACTGCCACGCAGCTTCACAGCCTGCAAGTCCTGCACCTATTACCTTAACCGCCATTAGATAAATTCCTTTCATATCCGCAATCAGGCTTATGGCAAATGAGTATTCCGTTCTTTCCGCCTTTCTGGAAAAGCGTACTGCCACACTTAGGGCATTTCTCTTCGGTAGGAACGTCCCATGTCATGAACTTGCACTCAGGATTGTCCTCACAGCCGTAATACTTTTTGCCCTTTTTAGACTTTTTGAGAAGCACTTTCTTTCCGCAGTAAGGGCAAATTCCGCCTGTTTCTTGAACTATTTTCTTGGTATTCTTGCACTCAGGAAAACCTGAGCAAGCCATAAATTTGCCATATCTGCCTATCTTTATTACCATAGGTTTGCCGCAAAGCTCGCACACCTGATCTGTTTCTTCGTCAGGCACTTTGATACGCTTCCCGTCCATGGCTTCCTCGGCTTCAGTCAATTCCTCGTCAAAAT
This sequence comes from Ruminococcus bicirculans (ex Wegman et al. 2014), assembly GCF_000723465.1. Classification (GTDB taxonomy): domain Bacteria; phylum Bacillota; class Clostridia; order Oscillospirales; family Ruminococcaceae; genus Hominimerdicola; species Hominimerdicola aceti. Next base: position 1,521,459 of record NZ_HF545616.1, on the reverse strand, counting down.
CACTATAAAAATCCTGCAAAGTTTTTACCCAACTTTTCTTGCCATTTTCCACTTCGTCAAGAGATTTCTCCATGTTTGCAGTAAACTTAACATCAACTATTTTATCAAAGTGCTCGCTCATAAGCTGGTTTGTTACTTCGCCAAGCGAAGTCGGCTTAAGCTGTTTTCCGTCACGCTCAACATAATTCCTGTTTATTATGGTTGTAATAGTTGGAACATAAGTCGAAGGTCTGCCGATGCCTGTTTCCTCAAACGCCTTTACGAGGGTCGCTTCTGTGTATCTTGCAGGTGGCTGAGTGAAATGCTGATTTTCCTCAAGGTTACGCACCTTTATTGAGTCACCGGATTTTATTGGAGGAAGCACGTTTTTCTTTTCGCCCTCATCGTCTTTAGCCTCTTCATAAAGAACAGTAAATCCGTCGAACTTTACAGAATAGCCTGTTGCCTTGAAGTTACAACCGTTTGCAGAGATATCAACAGAAACAGTGTCCATAAGGCAGTTTGACATCTGAGAAGCTATAAATCTCTCCCAAATGAGTTTATAAAGCTTGTACTGGTCACTCGTCACTCCGCTTGCCTTTACCATATCAGGTGTTACCTCTGGGTGTGTTGGTCGGATGGCTTCGTGAGCGTCCTGAGCGTTGCCCTTAGTTTTATATTTTTTCGGTGTGTCAGGGATATACTTATCGCCATATTTTTTTCTGATAAAATCATATGCCGCTGCTCTTGCTTCATCAGAAATTCTAAGGCTGTCGGTACGCATATAGGTGATAAGACCTGTCTGACCCATATCGTTTATCTCAACACCCTCATAAAGCTCCTGAGCGGTTTTCATCGTTCTTCTCGCCTGAAAGCTGAGACGTCTTGACGCTTCCTGCTGTAAAGTCGAGGTGGTGAATGGTGCGGCAGGAGATTTTCTGTGAACGCTCTTTTTTACCTTGTCGATAACAAACTCGGCACCCTCAAGTCTTTTCAGTATCTCGTCAGCCTGCTCTTTATTTTTCAACTCTGGCTTTTCTCCGTCAACTGTATTAAGCTTTGCGGCAAAGGTCTTTCTTTCACCGTTTGCAGAAAATTTTCCGTCAATGGACCAATATTCCTGAGATACAAATGCCCTTATCTCGTTTTCTCTGTCGCATATCATTTTAACTGCGACAGACTGAACTCTGCCCGCTGAAAGTCCTTTTCTTATCTTTCTCCAAAGAAAAGGTGAAAGCTTATAGCCCACAAGTCTGTCAAGGATACGTCTTGCCTGCTGTGCATTAACAAGGTTTATATCAATAGAACGTGGGTGGCTCATTCCAGCTTTGATACCAGTTTCAGTAAGTTCGTTGAAAGTTACTCGGTTTTTATCATTCAGGTCAAGACCCAAAAGCAATGCAAGATGCCATGAAATGGCTTCTCCCTCTCGGTCAGGGTCTCCTGCAAGATAAACATGGTCGCTTTTCTTTGCAAGTTTTTTTATATCTTTTATAACGCCCTCTTTGTCTTTTATGTTGACATATTTAGGTTCAAAATTATTATCTATATCGACGCCCAGCTTTGATTTTGGCAGGTCACGGACATGACCCTTTGAAGCCACGACTTCATAATCATCGCTAAGATAACGCTTAATTGTTTTTATCTTCGTTGGTGACTCAACTATGATCAAATTAGACAAATCTATTCTCCATTCTTAATATATATTAAAGTCCAAACATTTTGCCCGGATATGACTTAACAGTGCCATAAAGTTCAAGCTCCGTTAGCTGTGCAAGCACATCAGAGATATCCATACCAAGCTTTGCGGCTATCTCGTCCGCAAGCATATTTCCGCTTTTTAACAGTTTGCAAATGCTCTTTTGTGTGTCATCAAGCCCTGACAGATCAGGCTCAGGTGTTGGCTTTACCACTTCTGTTTCAGAAACAGTCTTGCTGTCAGGCACTTTTCTTTTGCTTTTTCTGTGCTTCACTGTCTTAGGCTCGCCATTGTTAAGTATAGCAGAATCCTCAGCAGGAAGCGTGAACTCTCCCAGGCTTTCCACAAGTCTAAGAGATTGATACCTTTCATTGCCAAGCGAATACACTATATCCTCTGCGCCGAACACAGGTTGACACTCATTTCTTATGAGATCACGCTGTCCGAAATATCGGCTGTCATAGATATCATGTGGCGGTACTACAAATACCTGTTTTCCTTGAGATATGGCGTGATTGACATTATCAAGACCATGACTTTCCTTGCTACACTCAGTAAAAAGCACTGCATTTGAAAGTCCTGTAAGAATCCTATTGCGATTCACAAAAGCATTTCCAAATGGTTTATAACCCGGAAAATACTCTGATATTACTACTCCATTCTCAGCGATCTGTTTTTTTAGCTCGTTACTTCCCTTAGGGTAATCACAATCAAGAGCTATGCCACACACAGCTATAGGTCTACTATTATTTTCAATAGCTATCCTGTTAGCGATCTGATCTATACCGCCTGCAAACCCCGAAGCAAGCAGACAGTTTCTTCTTATAAGATCTGCGCAAATATGCTTCGTTATCTTTACAGAATATTCAGACGGCTCACGGGAGCCTACTACTGAAATAACGCATTTATCGTTTAAAAAGTCAAGGTTACCATAAGTATACAGAACAGCAGGTGGATTTGCGATCCGTTTAAGTCTGTCAGGATAGCCCTCACTTTCGTAACAATAAATATTTATGCCAAGCTCTTCACAGCGTTTTTTTATGATTTCTGCGTCTTTAAGACTATATTTTCCTATCCTCTGCAGCTCTTTATCATTAAGTCCGCTGACCATATGATCATCGAGTGCTGTCATGAACTCAACTATATCATCATAATTTGCAGAAACTTCCCATATACGTTTGCTCGATGGAGTGAAAATCAGAACCGCTCTTATCCACAATAAAAGTCTTTCTTTATCCATGACTGCCACCTCGAAACATTTCCCACAAAATGATTGTGCCTGCGCAAGCAGCATTAAGTGATTCTATGTTACCGTGCATAGAAATAGTCACACGATTTTTACAAATGTCTGAATGTTCTTTAGGCAAACCTTTGCCCTCGTTTCCTATTACAACAGCACACGGTCTATCAAAATCAAATTCTGTGATATTTTCACCGTTTCTGACAACTGCAGCATTTGTAATGATACCAAGCTCATCAAAAAGCGTTGCGACGTTCAGAAAACTATCCACTACAAAAATATCAAGTCTTGTAGTACTTCCCATAGCAGAACGAACCACCTTTGGGTTATACAGATCAACGCAATTATCTGTCATAACTACTCCACTAACGCCTACGGCATCGGCAGTTCTTAAAAGCGTACCCAAATTACCTGGGTCCTGTAAATTGTCAAGCACGAGATACTTCCCGTTTTTGTCAATATACTCAGCCACAAAAGGCAAATCGACCTTAAAAACGATCATATATATGCCCTGAGAGTTTCCTTCATCTGTCATCTTTTTCGCAAGCTCATCAGATATTTCAAAAACATCTTCAGGTCTTGTGCACGAGAAAAGGTTATCAGTTTTAAGTGTATTTTTATACTTAGTCAAGGCCGTTTGAGTATAGAAAACAGAATGAACTTTTATTCTTCCGCACACAGCTTCATAAGCGGTGTCAACGCAGTTTCTTGCACCTTCAACAGCAAACAATCCATGTTCTTCCCTAGCTTTTTTTGATGACAGAAGCTTTCTGAAAAGCTTCACTCTAGGGTTATCTTTACTATTAATATGCAAACTGCGTCACCTCTTATTCTGAAAATTTAATCATTTAGTTGCCAAATGCGTCATATATGGTGTTGCCTTAATATACAACAAAACACGCAGGTTACAAGAACGTGCGTGTTTTTGACTATTAAAGAGCAGCCTTCGCCTTTTCTGCGATTGCTGTGAAACCAGCAGGATCGCTGATAGCTATTTCGGAAAGCATCTTTCTGTTAAGATTGATACCAGCCTTGTTTACGCCGTTCATGAATGTTGAATAATTCATACCGTTCATTTTAGCAGCTGCTGAAATTCTTGTGATCCAAAGCTTTCTGAAATCTCTCTTCTTCTGCTTTCTTCCAATGTATGCATACTGACCTGACTTCATTACAGCCTGTTTAGCCATTTTGAAGTGCTTGCTCTTGGCACCAAAGTATCCCTTAGCAAGCTTCAGAGTCTTATTTCTTCTCTTACGAGTCATCATTGCTCCCTTTACACGAGCCATAGTTATTACCTCCTGAAATTTTTAAAATTTGTTTTCCCTACAACTCGTTTATTTGTAAGGGATAAGAGCCTTTACGTTCTTGATGTTGGTATCATCTGCATAAGCTGCACCACGCAGGATTCTCTTACGCTTGTGATCCTTCTGAGTAAGTCTGTGTCTTTTGTTTGTGTGCTGGAACTTAACCTTACCGCTACCGGTAACACTGAAACGCTTCTTAGCACCAGAATGTGTTTTGATCTTTGGCATTGTATTTATCCTCCTTATTATTTTACTTGTTTACTTTCGGAGAAACGAACATCACAAGACTGCGTCCCTCCATTTTTGATGGCTTGTCAACAACGCCGGCTTCAGAGATAGCGTCTTTGAATTTTGCAAGAAGTTCTTCACCGAACTGTGGATGAGCCAAAGTTCTTTTCTTGAACCTTACAGAAACTTTTATCTTATCTCCTCCGTTAAGGAATTTAACAGCCTGATTGACCTTTACATTAAAATCATGAGTATCGATCGTAGATGACATTCTAACTTCCTTGATCTCGATAACTTTCTGATTTTTCTTTGCTTCCTTCGCACGCTTTGTCTGTTCAAAACAGAACTTGCCATAATCCATGATACGGCATACAGGCGGAGTTGCCTGAGGAGCGATCTTTACAAGATCAAGATCTTTCTCAAATGCAATTTTAAGAGCCTCGTCAGCACTTAAAATACCAAGCTGATTTCCGTCAACGTCTATGACCCTGAGTTCTTTATCACGGATCTCTTCGTTGATCTGATGTTCCCTGTTGCTAATGACGCAGCACCTCCAAAAATAAAATAAAACGGGCACAGAACTGATCCGTACCCGCATAAAATCACATTGATATGCAAATTCATGTTGACCTTTTTACTACAGAGATCTGCGCTTAAGGTGAGAACGGACATTGTTCTGCTTTGTTTACCATGATATTATACTACACTTTTACCCACTTGTCAATACCTTTTCTCAAATTATTTCAAAAAAATATTATCAAAGTTCTCTATATGTCATTATATCACATTCAGAGCTTGATTTCAACCCCTTTTCTCAACCAGAATGAATAAATATAACAGCTTTTTATTTTCTCTCCGAGTATCATCTCAAATGATGCTTTATACAGTGCAAGCTGTGTTTTATAGCCCATGAGATGTGACAAATCATTAAATCTGTCAGTTTTATAATCAACGATAACATATCCGTCAGGCTCGTGGAAGATACAATCGGCGATACCTTGAAGCATACCACTGTTACCATTATATTCAGGAAGATTTTCACTTAAGTCAAGATCACTCATTGAAACAAGAAACTTCTTTTCACGCATCACATTATCGGAATTTTTCACACGCTCATAAAAATCAGATCTAAAGAATGCTTCAAGTGCTTCAACATAAACTCCGTCAGCTTCTTTCTGGCTGAAGTACCCCTGATTCACAAGACGTTCAAGCTCTGTTTTTACGCTTTCATGTGCCTTATCATAGTCCGATAACTCCATAAATTTGTGGGTAAAAGTTCCCTTTTCCGCTGCTGATAGTTTATCAAACTCATCATCAAGCCGTGGAAGACTAGGATAAAACTCAGGTTCGGTTTTCTCTGTCTGCTTCTCTTTTTCAGCCGCAGTTATCTCCGTAACAGTAAGCTTTGCTGGTGTAGATACTCCTGACCAGTCATACTCAAATGCAAATTTGTCAAGAAGATTTCTAAGCATTGTTTTGTCCGCTTCTATTTCGCTAATAGTTGTATCTTCTTCCTGTGTCGGCTCTGTATTTTCAATGCCGTATTCATTATATATTATCTCAGGCTCAGGGTATTCGTCCCCGCTGACAGCTATATTATCAGTACCAAGCCAAGATGTGAGTTGATCACCCGTGGAGTGAAGTGCAAGCGTGATTGTTATCCAATCAAGCATCGTTTCAGCGTCCGCCACAACATTTTCAAGAGAATCTCCCTGCTTTGAGTATATGTTTCTAAGCCTGTCAACTATTCCCACCTTACGTTCAATAACCTTCTCATATGTGGTATTGCTGTAAATAATCGGTGCATAGCTTACAAAAAGTCTTTCTTTTGCTCTTGTACATCCAACATAAAGCAGGCGGAGTTTTTCACTTTTTTCCTCTGCTTTTGATTCCTTTGAAAGCTTATCATAGTAAAGTGAAGTTTTTCTCATAAGTTTGCTGTTATCCATAAAACTGAAAGCAAAGCCCAGCTTGTTATGTGAACAGTAACCTTTGTCTTTCTTTATAAGCGGTATGTCAAGCTGACATAAAAATACAAATGGATATTCAAGACCTTTTGAAGCATGGTAGGTCTTTATGTAAACGGAATCTAAGCCCTCTGTTACCGTCATTGCCTGCTTAAAGGCTTTTTCATTTGAGGACACAGAGTCGATATATCTTAGAAAACCAGTTACGCCCTCCTGACTATTTTGCTCATAGGACGAAGCATATTCAAGAAGCAGACGAAGGTTTGCTCGCTTTTTATCAGAATCAAGATATAACGAAACGATCCCCATAAGGTCGGTCATGTCGTATATTTTTCTTATGAGCCGTTCAAGACCCATGCTCATTGAAAGATAACGCAGGGAATTAATAAGCTTATTAAGCTCTATGCACTTATCCTGCAATGTTTTATTATTAAAGCTTATATGGGTAGCTTCCTTTTCGTGGCTGTCCTCAGCAGAAGCTGACGCCGCTACCACCTGATAGATATGGTCTTTCAGTTTGCTGTTAGGCTTCTTTGACTTTTCTGTTACTGCCGCCATTTCATCAGGTGTAAATCCCATGATAGGCGACATCATGATAGCTGTCATTGCAATATCGTTCATAGGATTGTCAATTACCCTGAGCATATTCAGCACAAGTGTTATCTCTCTTGACTTCATGTATCCGTTTGTATCCTCAGAATATGCTTTCAGATCTACTTCTTCAAGGGCTTTTGCCATAAGGGTAATTTCATCATTCTTTTGAACAAGTATACAAAAATCTCCTGCACGGCACGGTCTTAGAGAGCCATGATCTTTGACTTCCTCACCGTTTTCAAGCATGTGCTTTATCTTTTGCGCTATTACTTTGTTCTCCACAGAATAGCCATTTGTCTTTTTGTAGTCCTTATCAAAAGGTATGAGCATTATTTCTGTAGGCTTGTTATTTTCATCATAAAGTTCACCGTATCGAAGTTCTTCATTTCTATCATAATCCACCTGACCTGTGTGCTGTGTCATAAGATAGTGAAACAGAAAATTTACAAAATCAACCACAGACTCACGACTTCTGAAATTCTTGCTTAGCAAGATAGCCTCGAGCTGTTCGCTGTTTTCAGGTGCGGAAGCGTCATTTCTCGTTTTGCAGAAAAGTTCAGGATTTGAGAGTCTGAAACGATATATAGCCTGCTTTATATCGCCAACCACAAAAACATTTTTGCCCATGATATCCAAGTTATCAGAATCAGAAAGCGAGCGGAAAACAAGCTCCTGAAGATTATTCACGTCCTGAAACTCGTCTATGAAAATAAGCTCATATAGCCTGTTTCTGCGAATTTCCTCGCAAAGCTCCGTGCGAACAGGTCCATTCTCGGTATCTTTTACAAGCAATTCTCTCGCCATTATCTCAACGTCAGAAAAAGTAACGCCATTTCGTTCAAGCTTCATTTCTTGTGAGATCTTGTCTATATCTTCGCATACCCTGCACAGAACAGTAAATATTCTGCCAGATTCAAGCATATTTTCCTTCATGATTAGTTTGGTGTTATTGAACATATCGGTTATTTTAGCTACGATATCTTTATATTTGTTTCTATATGATGCACAGAAGGCATAATTGTCCTTGAACCTAATGCGAATATCATCGTCAAGTGATGCATTGAAAGCCTTGTTCGTGGGAAATCTTTTTATGGTGCTGAATTTCCAATCTGACTTAGCAATAGTATCTATATCGCCGCTTTCAAGAAGCTTTCTTAACCTATGAAGAAGTTCTCTGTCACTGTCGGCAGTTTCATTCATTTTGATATGTTTTATAAAAGGTATGCCCTCTATCTCTTTACGGCAGGCATATTCTTCAAAAACCTCATACATTGAAAATGCTTCTTTCAGCTTTGTTTGAGCTACACATATATTATCTTTTATAAAGCTGTCAAAAATCTTATCATCAGTAAAGTTTTTATGTACCTCTGCTATCCAACGCTCAGGAAACGGCAGTGAACGCATGAATTTATAAAGATTGTCGGTAATTTCATTGAGAGTTTTATCCGCAAAAGCGTTTTTCAGCAGTTTGTAGCTTTCATAATCTTCTTCACAAAGCTTTTCATAGGCCTGCGTGATAGCTTCCTGCAAAATAAGGTTTTGCACACTGTCATCAAGTATATCAAGTCCGCCCTGAAAATCAAATTCATGGAGATTACTTTTCACAAGGTCAAGACAGAAAGAATTTATTGTAGATATCCTCGCAAGCTGGATAAGATTTTGCTGACTAAGCAACCACTTGTTTTCAGGGTCACGGCGAAGCTGTTCGTCAAAAGCACGGCTGAGTTTTTCTTTCATGCTTGAAGCGGCTTCTTTTGTGAATGTTACTGCAAGAAGTCTGTCGGCAGGTATTTTATTTTTTTCATCAGAAAGAAGTTGTATCATTCGTTCTATAAGCACTGTGGTTTTTCCACTTCCTGCCGCCGCTGAAACTATAATGCCCTTGCCACGGTCACTAATGGCTCTTTCCTGCTCTTTGGTCCATTTTGTATCAGCCAATTATTTTTTCTCCTTTCTGTCAGTTAGTTCTTCCATAAGTTTTTCTTCATAAACGCTGTCTTTCACGTCTGTAACGTCCTCTTGGTTTATCCTGCCGCAGATATCGTGAAAATCACAGTGCTTGCAGGCTTCCGCCACAGGTCTTGCCTGAATGTTTCCCTGGCAAAGCTGTTCACCAAATTGCGCCACTTTGCCTATAGCAAATTCTCTGAGCTTTGTAAAAAAGCCGTCTGGAATAGTGCCTGAAATGCCGTTGGTTTTAGAATATTTAAAAGGCGCATAGGCGTAATTTTCTTCTGAGCTGAAAGCTTCAGTGACAGCCTTTATATCCACGACTTTTCCTATAGGCTTGAAAGCGTTTAGCCGTGATCTGCTCTCGGCTTCTTCTACGTCAGCGTCGGCTGTCTGCTCGTATGTTTTAGGCTTGTTTCCTAGCGTGTAGTATACGATACCAGCCTGCTTCAATCCACCGTCTATATTCACTGGATTTTTGGTTTCAAGTAAAGCGGTAAGATACACGAACATCTGCAAATTAAGGCCATTGTAGAGCATTGAATATTTAAGGTCAATAGAGCCTGTTTTATAGTCGATTATTCTCACATATTTTTCACCGTTCTCGTCCTCGAAAACGTCAACTCTGTCGATAATTCCCGTAAGGATTATCTTATCTCTGCCGTTTACGTCTATGATAAGTCTGTCTTCTCCTTCGGACTTGTCTATTTTGTATTCCAAAAGCGCAGGTCTGAATTTTGAGTGAAGAAGCTCATTCTGCATAAAACGAATGATATGCAGGATATTGCTTTCCATACGCTCCTGTAAAAATACAAATGACGGAGATTTTCCGAACATTCCACCAAGGCTTTCCTTTATATATTCGGTAACGTTTTTGTGGATATACTCTTTTATCTCATCATCTGAGAGAGTAAGGAAAGCCTTGTCAAAGCCTGTGCCGTCATCATCTTTACGCATTATCTTTTCAAGAAGCTGATGAATGATAAGTCCCCTGTTAAGCCCGTCGATATCTGCCTTTCTGACAGTTTTAAGACCAAGACCATACTTGCAGAAATAATTGAACGGGCATTTATAATATGTATCAAGCTGAGTAGGCGAGACCTTTGCAGGCTGTTCTGACATGAAAAGTTTTTCTGCGGTCTTTTCTTCAAGCTTATAGTCACCGTTTTCATGAAGATTCTTTGTTCGCATAAGTTTCTCGGCATATTCCTGCGATAACCCCAACGCAGACCTAATTGCAGAAATTGTAGCGTTTTTATCGCGGGAATGTTCCATATATTTATAGTAAGCTGTCCTAAAAGAAGTGCAGTAAAAATCAAGCCCCATATCCTGAGCTTTGGTATTGATTTTGCCGAACATTCCGTTAAGCTCGGAAACAAGTGCAGAGGGGTGATGAGCTTCTCCTACAAGGTCAGATTCTGAATAAAGCACATAGAGCTTTTCGTCTGCAAGGGTAAAAGCGTTGTAGCACACAAGTTTCTCTGTCTGAAAAGATTTTCTTGCGCTGTGTGAGATATGAATATCGCTTCCCTCTAATATCATTTTTTCATTTTCTGTGATAAGTCCACCAGAGCTTAAAGACGCAGGAAATATGCCGTCGTTCACCTCAACAAGAAAGACAGCCTTTACGCCCTCAAGCCTTGAATGGCTCGGGTCGCATATTCTTACGCAGTCAAGTTTCTGCGGAGGACGTGAAACACTCATTTGCGAAAGCATGAGCTTGAAAAGCTCATAAAACTGTCTGAGGGAGATAACTTCGTCATTCATGCAGTCATAGACGGATTTGATAGCCGAAAGAACAGAGTTCCAAAGTTGTTTCAATCCTCTAGCCATTTCAAGCTGAGTTCCGTTATCCGAAGTTCCTGCCTTTTTTACTACAGAAAAGGTCTGCTGAGAAAGCTCAATGCTGCCAAGAAGATCATAAAGTCCACGGCACAGTTCCCCTGCTGTAACGTCTTTAACAAGTTTGCTTTTAAATGCTTCAAAAGGCTCGATTATCTTTCGTCTTGAGCAATTTATTTTTTCAAGCTGTTTTTCGCTAAGATCACCTGCAACAGTAAAATCACTGAGCCACATATCACCCTCAACGCTCCAGCGTATGCAATAGTCTTCCAGATTTGATATCTCGATATTCAGCATTGGAAAAAGTGGCGATTTTATGTATTTCAAAATATTGTCCGTGGAATACTTTCTTGAAAGCAAGCACTTGAAAAGCGAGTTCATATACCTCACCAGAGATGATGAAGAAACACTGTCACTGCAGTCTGAAAAATATGGTATCTCATATCTGTCAAACGTACCCTCAAAAACGGAAGCACAATCTTTAAGGTTTCTTGCAAGCAAAGCTATGTCACTGAATTTATAGCCTTTTTCTCTGACAAGCTCCCATATCTTTCCACTGACAAATTCACTTTCTTCGTAAATATCCGTTGCTGATATAACAGAAACATTTTCGCACTTTCCGACGTATGGCTTTTTGCAGGTGTTGTAAATCTCTTTGCTCACATATTCAAGTTCAGGGACTCTAAATGAGCTGTTACGACACTCTACCGTGTTGACCTTGTAATTATGATCAGCGGAAATATCTGTTATCTGTTGCAACGTTTTAAGAGTATCAGCAAAAGGGTGATTTGCATATCTTCTAATGCTTTCATTGTCGATACATAGAGAAAACGTTATACTCTTGCACTGTGCGATACAAGCGTCGAGCATTTTAAGCTCGTCAAAGGAAAAATCGTTGAAAGCGTCAACAAAAACTGTCATTCCACGGAAATATCCATTTTTCTTCACCTGATCCACACTTCTTGCCATTGCAGACAGTGTATCCTGCATTCCTGCTTTTTCAAGCTCATCCATGTAAAAATCATAAAGCCTTGAGATATCAAAAAGTTTCATGGCAAGAGAGCCGCTCTGCTTCTCAGCGGCAAGAGCTAGATCCTGTGGTGTTATTCCGCTTTCACGAAACTGGCTCACAAGTTCGTTAAGTTCGGCTAAGAAACTGCCCTTTTCAAGACTCTTTTTATAAAAGCGGATATCCTTGGTCTGCTTAAGACGTCTGACAGCCTTATACATAAGGATAGTGCGGACGTTATCATCGGCATTTTCTTTTGCCCTACCGCCATAAAGCTTCTCTGTGAACTCAGCGATACGGTTAAAGCCTGCAGTCTGTATGACGTTGAAATCTGCCGCACCAAGGTGTTCATACAGTTTTTTATCATATTCAAAAGAAAACTGATCTGGTATTATGACCATGACCTGCTCGCCGTTTTTTACAGCAGACTTGATCTTATCTATGAAAACTTTGTCACGTCCACTGTGAGAGCCACCGCTTATAACTGTTACCATTGAATGAGCCTCCGTTATGATTGATATTTATATAATAACACGGCAAGGCTCAAAAGTCAATCGTACTTTTGATACAAGTACAATTAAATGTACACTTAACTAAAAAGGCTTTTAATTATCTCGGCTATTTTAAAAGTAAACTTTATATCTTCCCTATTGCCGTCTATGACAGTTATACCACTGCCATTTTTATCGTTTTTTTCATCTGACATAACATTGCTCAAAACGAATGCTGCCCCAAGGTTTGATGAGGAAAAAGCAGCGGCTTTGATGCCTGCAGAGCTTACTGTAATGACAAATGAAATGATGATAGCTGTAACAAACTTTTTCATTAAAAATGGCCTCCCATAAATATCTGTTGTTCAGATTATGGGAGGTCATAGTTATTTTATTCAGTTTCCGAAAAATTTTCTTGCGATATCTACCGACTCTTTTGCGTCTTTTGCATAATAGTCAGCGCCTATCTGCTCTGCATAGTCAGCCGTTACCACCGCACCGCCTACTATTATCTTGCAGTCAACATTGTTTTCACGAAGAAGCTTAACCGTATTTTCCATGCTCACAAGAGTTGTTGTCATAAGCGCAGAAAGGCCGATAAGATGTACGTCATTTTCTATTGCACAATCAACTACTGTCTGATAGTCAACGTCCTTGCCAAGGTCAATAACGTCATAACCATAGTTTTCAAGAAGTACCTTTACAATGTTCTTGCCGATATCGTGGATATCGCCCTTTACTGTTGCAAGGATTATCTTGCCCTTAGAAACGCTTTTTTCACCCGTTGACAGAATGTAATTTTTTATTACCTCAAAGCAAGCCTGTGCAGTGCCTGCTGTCTGGATAAGCTGCGGCAGGAAAAGCTTGCCCTTTTCAAATTCTGCACCAGCCTTATCAAGTGCCGGGATAAGCATATCGTTGACAATGTTCATGGCTTCTGTTTCCTGCAAAAGCTTTGCAGTAAGGTCAGCTGCTTCTTTCTTCAGACCGTTTTCGATAGCATACGGCAAGTCTATCTCAGCTTTTGCGCCTGTTGCGGCAGGAGCAGTTTTTTTCTCGCCACCGTAGTGAGAAATAAAGTCAACAGAGTTTTTATCAATGTTTGTCAGAAGCTTGTAGGCACGAACAGTTGCCGTCATAGAATCAATATTAGGATTCATTATCGGCAGGTCAAGACCCTTTGTGAGCGCCATCATAAGAAAGTTGTGATTAACTATCTCTCTGCTAGGCAGACCAAAGCTGATATTCGATACACCGAGAACTGTTTTAAGTCCAAGCTCGTTCTTTACTCGCTCCACTGCATTTACTGTCTGCATAACATTTTCCTGCTCCGCAGAAGCGGTAAGAGTAAGACAATCTATATACACATCTTCTTTTCTAATGCCGTATTCAAGCGCCTTGTCAAGTATCTTTTTAGCAAGCTCAAATCTCTTGTCAGCACTCTTTGGTATGCCGTTTTCATCGAGAGTAAGACCTACCACAGCCGCACCATATTTCTTTACAAGAGGAAGAACATTTTCAATGGAGCTGTCCTCAGCGTTTACAGAATTGACGATAGGCTTGCCATTATAAGCCCTCAGAGCCGCTTCAAGCACCTCAGGTATAGTTGAATCCACCTGCAAAGGCACATCGACAACGCCCTGCAAAGACTTTACAGCCTTGACCATCATACTCTTTTCGTCAATTCCCGGCAGACCAACATTTACATCAAGAATATCCGCACCTGCGTGTATCTGCTCGATAGCCTGACCAAGAATATAGTCGATATCGTTTGCAAGCAGTGCTTCTTTAAAACGCTTCTTGCCAGTAGGATTGATACGCTCGCCGATTATTCTTGGCTGGTCTATAACTACAGTATGTGTCGGTGAACAGCAAGCGGCAGGGATATCATTATGCACGCTGACGTGCTTCTTGCCTTTGAGCATTTCAGCCAGCTTTTTGATATACTCAGGGTTAGTTCCACAGCAACCTCCAAGCACCTTAACTCCCAATGGGATAAGCTTTTCTGCAAACTCTGCAAAATCTTCAGGGGAACAGTTATATTCATTTGTAACAGGGTCAGGAAGTCCTGCATTAGGCTTTACTACAACAGGGAGATTTGTCCACTTGCAAAGCTCCTCCACAACAGGATAAAGCTCCTTTGGCCCTAATGAGCAGTTCACACCGATTGCGTCAACGCCCAGACCCTCCAAAGTCAAAGCCATGGAGCTTATGGCAACGCCCGTAAATGTACGCATATTTTCCTCAAAAGTCATTGTGCAGACTATAGGAAGATCGCTGTGTTCCTTTGCCGCAAGAACAGCCGCTTTAAGTTCATAGAGATCTGTCATTGTTTCAAAAACGATAAGGTCTGCGTCAGCTCCTGCAAGTATCTGCTCCTTATAAATATCGTAAGCTTCTTCAAAAGTGAGCGTTCCTGTTGGCTCTAGAAGCTGTCCGATAGGTCCGATATCAAGAGCAACAAGGGTATCAGTACCCTCACAGGCTTTTCTAGCATTTTTTATAGCCGCAGGGATAGCTTGCTGGACAGTATATCCGCACTTTTCAAGCTTGTGTCTGTTTGCACCGAAAGTGTTGGCGTAAACAATGTCTGAGCCTGCGTTTATATACTGGCGGTGTATGTCCACCAGCCAATCAGGCTTGTCTATGTTAAGGGCTTCAGGAGTGCCACCCATTTCAAGTCCCTTTGCCTGAAGCATCGTACCCATTGCTCCGTCAAGTATGACAAATTCTTTTGTTTTAAGTAATGTTCTAAAATCCACAATGATCTCCTCTTTTTCTGAATTGACAGACTTCCCTCATATTACAGCAGGCACAACCACGTCTGCCCTTTGATATTTCATTTTTTGACAATCCGATTATCGCCGTAACAGACTTCCTCGGCGTCAGTATATTATTTTCAGTTGCATTAAGCCCGATAAATTTCTGCGCATTGAGTACGTCAAGAAAAACTCTCTGAACGCTGATAGGCAGATCGCCATAACCAGGAGAAAACCTCCATGTCTGATTATATCCGCTGAGCTTTTCTTTCACAGTGTTGTCAACTATATCGCATACCTGCTCCACAGCCGCACTTGCAAGGCAATCCGCTATCATAGCTTTAGCCATATCCTCTGCTTCATAAGCACGAAGCTTTCTATCAACGCCCGAAGAAATAGTCGCTGCAAAAAGCACGCATTTACTGCACCCCTCAAGGTGTCTGCATATATCATTGCCGCCAAGAAACAACGGAGTACCGATGACCTCAACACCGTTCTCTTTATGAGCGACATCAAACACTCTGTACACAAATTTAGGCTCAATGACCTTCAAAAGCTCTTTTTCACATTCATCTATCAACAAAGCCGTGCGTTCGTCTGGCTTGTTATTGCCCATTCCCATATATCTCACGGCTTCTTTGACGTTTATATGTTCAAGTTTCAAATAATCACCTACCGATTGTTATTATACCACATTACTATGAATTTTACAACAATAAATAATAAATGTACGTTCACAAAAAAGTCCCCGTAATAATCAGGGACTTTGTGTTACATATTGTCAGCATCTTTAAGATACTGTTCAGCATTTTCAAGCATAAGCTCTGTGATATTTTCACCGCCCATTATCCTTGCTATCTCATACTTTCTCTGTTCATGATCGAGAGTTCTAACAGTTGTAACTGTCCTGTCGCCCTGTATATTTTTCTCAATAAGCAAATGATTATCCGCCATAACAGCCATTTGGGCAAGGTGGGTCACGCAAAGAACTTGCCTAAGGCGAGATATCTGTTTCAGCTTTATACCTATCTTCTGAGCCGCTCTGCCGCTTACTCCTGTGTCTATCTCGTCAAATATCAGCGTGCCGATACTGTCCTTTTCTGCAATTACGTTTTTCAGTGCAAGCATTATTCTTGAAAGCTCACCGCCTGAAGCGATCTTCGCAATAGGCTTTGGCTCTTCGCCCAGGTTTGCAGAAATAAGAAACTCTATGCTATCCATGCCATTTATGGTGAGCTTGCCTGTTTTCTGCTGAACCACCAGCTTGACCTTTGGCATATTGAGAAATTCAAGCTCCTCTGTTACCTGAGAAACAAACCGCTCTCCTGCTTTTTTTCTATGGTCTGAAAGTGCTTTGGCTTTCTTTGATACCTCCGCAAGAAGTCTTTCCTTTTCTTTATTAAGCTCGTCTAAGCTCTGCTCTGCTCCACTCAGTTCATCAAGCTCATTCTGTGAATTTTCAAGAGTAGTCAGTACATCATCAAGTTCAGGTCCGTATTTCTTCATGATACGTCTGAGTTCATCAGAACGCTGATTAAGGTAATCATAACGTTTCGGGTCGATATCGAGGCTGTCAAGAAGTGAGCCTATCTCCTCGGAAATATCCTCCATTTCAATAGCCGCAGAACTAAGTCTGTCATATATAGGCGATATCTCAGTCATTATATCGGTATATCCCTCAACCGATTTTGAAGCTCTCTGCGTCATCTCCACTGCACCATCTGTGTCATCATCGCCCGAAAGAAGTTGTTTTGCCATATAAAGAGCCTCAGAGATTGCAACAGCATTTTTAGAGATGTTAAGCTCTGCTTCTATCTCTTTATCCTCGCCTTCATGAATGTTTAGCGCATTTATCTCCTCGACAATATCAGCAAGCTCAGCCATGCGAAACTCTTTTTTGCTTTGCTCAGTTTTTATCTTGTTTATCTTCTTTGCAATGCTTTGAAGCTCTCTGAAAGAGCTGTGATAATCTTCTATAAGAGCTTCCGATTCGGCATAGCTGTCAAGTATCTCTATATGACGTTCAGGAGCCATGAGTATCTGATTGTCGTGCTGTCCATGGATAGTTACAAGCGTTTCTCCGATAGCTTTAAGTACAGAAACGTTCACCGCTCTCGAGTTGACTCTTGCAACGCTTCCACCATCTGAACGTATCTCACGGGTAAGGAAAAGCTGTCCGTCTTCTGCACTTATGCCAAGCTCATCTAGTACCTGCAAAACATTGTCCCCAATGTCAGTAAACAACGCTGAAATAACAGCCTTGTCCGTGCCTGTTCTCACAATATCCTTAGTGACACGCTGACCGAGGATAGCATTTATTCCATTTATAAGTATGGACTTACCTGCTCCCGTTTCGCCTGTGAAAACATTAAGCTTATTAGAAAAATCTATAGTTGCCTTTTCTATCACGGCAAGATTTTCAATATAAAGTTCACTTAACATTTTAGATCATTCCTCTGCTGTTTAAGAAATAATAAAGGATCTCAGTTCCTCTGCCATATGGGACGCATCTTTTTCTGTCCGCATAAGTATGAATATCGTGTCGTCACCTGCAAGCGTTCCCACAACATTGTCAAGCCCTAACTTGTCAAGCTTTGCACACACCGCCTGTGCCATGCCCGTATGACATTTCACAACAACAGTGTTAAGCGCATGATCCACTGACACAACCGCGTCTGAAATTATGCCAAAAATACCATTGTTTTGCTCTGCAATATCTTTTTTGAGTGCTGGCAGGCTGTATTTATAATTGCCGTCTGAACCAATGGTCTTTACCAGGGAAAGCTCTTTTATATCCCTTGAAACTGTTGCCTGAGTGACTTTCAGACCATGCCTTTTAAGCGCTTCACGAAGTTCCTCCTGAGTGCCGATATTTTCGTCTTTGACAATCTGCATTATCAAATTCTGACGCTGATTTTTCATATGCCGTCCTCCGCTGATTCCTTCAACGGCTGCATAAGCTTTTTGTTTATTGACGAGAAAAAGCTGCCGCCGCTTATATCTATGATTTCAACAAAATACTTTGACTTTGATACTATCACAGTGTCCTCTGACGAAAGTCTGAAAACATTATTACCGTCAACGCTGACGATTGCGTGAGAGCCACTGTTAGTGTGACACTTGACTTTCATAACGCTGTCCTCTGAAAGTATCATAGATCTTGCAAAAAGCGAGTGAGCACATATCTGTGTGAACTCTATACACTTCATTTCAGGTTCGATTATCGGTCCGCCTGCTGACATTGAATAGGCTGTTGAGCCTGTGGCTGTAGAAAGTATAACGCCGTCTGCACGAAGTGAAGAAATAAGTCTGCCGTTTTTTGACACCTCAAAATCGGCTATCTTACAATCGTCAGCTTTTGTTACTGCAACATCATTAAGCGCAGTATATGACTTATTTTCACTGCCACATTCGACATTTACGTTTAACATCATTCGGCGGCTGAGGGTATATTCTCCAGAAAAAAGCTTGTCCAGCAATTCAAGCTGTGAATGTTCAAGAGAGGCCATAAAACCGAGTCTGCCACAGTTTATGCCAAGTATAGGCTTCTCAAACTCACAGCCCTTAAGAGAGCATTTGAGTATCGTTCCGTCACCACCGATCGCAATAATCATATCACACTGCTTTACACACTCGTCTTCGCTACAGAAAGTTATATCGAGCTTTCCGAAAACGTGCTTATAGCATGTATCCATAAAAAGTTTTGCACCATTTTTATGCAGCCTTTCATATGTTGCGGTCGTATACTCAAAGCAATGAGTTTTATCAAGATTTGGATAAAGATAAATTTTCATAATATTACCACTCTTGTGTTTAGTCTTTGAAGCTATCAAAAGCTTCGTTCACAAATTCTTTTATATTGAGCTGACCAAGCTTGTCAGCCGTCATGTCAGCGTTTTTAAGTAGAATAAGATATTCAAGATTACCGTCGCCGCCCTTAACAGGGGAAATTGTTATCTTTTCAGCCGCAAGCCCCTCTGCTCGAAAACAGCCAAGAAGCTCGGTTATCACTCTCACATGGTCTTTACGATCTTTGACGATACCCTTTTTATTGAGAGCCTGCTTGCCAGCCTCAAACTGAGGTTTTATAAGAAGAACCATTTCGCCGCCATCGCAAAGACAATCGCAAAGGGATTTTATAACAAGTTTTAGAGAAATAAACGAAAGGTCACCACTTATGAAATGCACAGGTCTGTCAAAAAAATCCGCTGTCAGATATCGTGCATTCACGCCCTCACAGTTTTTCACCCTGCTGTCATTGCACAAACTTTCATCAAGCTGTCCGTGACCCACGTCCACCGCATAGACAAATTCTGCGCCATGTTCAAGCATACACTGAGTAAATCCCCCGGTTGAAGCACCGATATCTGCGCAGACTTTACCTGTCAAGTCAAGCCCGAAAACATCGCAGGCGTGTTCAAGCTTAAGCCCGCCCCTGCCGACAAACTTCATATCGTCAGGTCTACACTTCACCCCGTCGTTCTCATCAACCAATATAGAAGGCTTGACGCAGACCTTGCCGTTTACCGACACAAATCCATTTTTTATAAGCTGCTTGGCACGTTCTCGGCTTTTTACGCCGCAGTTCGTAACTATATACACATCAAGTCTTTCACTCATCTTTCAAAAAGCCCTCAACTGTATCAGCCATTTTCTCTGCTGAAAAACCAAGCTCGTCAAGTAGCACATCACATTTTCCGTGCTTCACGAAACCGTCAATAGCAAACTGTGCCACATTTGGGCAGATAGAAGCATACTTCTCTGAAATACTTCCACAGTAATAAGCTTCCTCAAAGAACAGCACAGCATCGTAGGCTGACATTATATCAACCACCTCATTGTCTATAGGGAAAATATTCACGAGCTTAATAACATCGCACTTTATATCACGATTTCTGAGTATTTCTATAGCTGTAAAAAGATCATTTGCAAGCCTGCCGTATGTAACAAGCAGAACCTTTGCGCCCTCTATATGACGATAAACGTAAGTTGAAACAGGATCAGATGTATCATACAGCGATTGATCCCTGCCCCTTGGATATCTCACAGCACAAATGCCACTGTCGTCCTCAACAGCCTTATGCAGGCACAGTCTGAGTTCGTCATAATTAGACGGAGAATATATCCTCATATTTGGCACAGAGGTAAGAAAAGAAACATCAAAAATTCCCTGATGTGTTTCACCATCATCACCGACTATACCTGCGCGGTCAACGCATATAACTGCATGACAGCCTCCTATAGCCATATCATGGATAAGTTGGTCGTATGACCTTTGCAAAAACGATGAGTACACCGCAAAAACAGGTACATAGTTCATAGAAGCAAGCCCAGCACAGAAAGTAACTGCGTGTTCTTCGGCAATGCCTACATCAAAGAAGCGTTCAGGAAAACGCTTCGCAAAATACTGAAGCCCCGTACCGTATTTCATTGCCGCAGTGACTGCACAAAGACGCTTATTCTTTTCTCCCATTTCACAAAGCTCTTTTCCCATTATAGAAGAAAAGCTGTCAGAAAGTACGACGTCAGGATTGCCCGTTTTTATCTCAAAGGAGCCGACCCCGTGAAACTCTCCCGGGTTAGCTTCTGCAGGAGCATAGCCCTTGCCTTTTATAGTATTCACATGAACAAAAACAGGCTTGTTTACTGCCTTTGCAGCCATAAGTCCCTGTTCAAGTTCTTCAAGATTGTGTCCGTCGATAGGTCCAATATAGTGAAAGCCAAGATCTTCAAACATGGTGCTGTGAAGTATCATGTTCTTGACCGCATTTTTGGAGTTACGAACGGCATTTTTCACAGGTTTACCTATAACAGGCGTCTTATCAAGTATTCTCTCTACTTTGCCCTTTGTACGCTGATAGCTCTCTTTTGTACGCATGGAGGAAAGATATTTTGCCATTCCGCCAACATTTTTTGAGATAGACATTTCATTGTAGTTGAGGATAACGATGATATTTGTATCACTTTTGCCTGCATTGTTAAGTCCCTCGTAAAGCTCGCCACCTGTTGAAGCACCGTCACCGACTACAGCTATAGCATGGTGAGTTTTATCACCACTCAGCTTCATTGCTGTGGCGATCCCAAGCGCCGCAGAAACAGACGTAGAGCTGTGACCGCTTATAAAAGCGTCATGCACTGACTCGTCAGGTCTGCAAAAACCCGAAATACCGTTTTCCTGTCTGAGAGTTTTAAACTCTTTGAGTCTACCCGTAAGTATTTTATGTGTATATGCCTGATGACCAACGTCCCAGACGATTTTATCTTTAGGTGATTCAAAAACTCTGTGGATAGCCATTGTAAGCTCCACAGTACCAAGATTTGACGCAAGATGACCGCCGTTTTTTGAAACCGTATCTATAAGAATTTTCCTTATATCACCGCAAAGCTCCTCACACTGTGCAGTGGAAAGCTTTTTCAGGTCGGCAGGCAAATTCATTTTATAAATATCAGGCTTTTTTATTTCCGACATTATATCTAGATCTCCAATCTTTTTATCAACTTCTTCTTGTAAGCATATCAGATGTAAGCTCTGTGAGGAAAACGCTGTCCTCAAAATATTTAAGATGACCCAGTGCTTGAACTGTCAGTTGTTTTGCTATCTGTTCTGACTTGTCAAGTCCAAGGAGGGATACATATGTGTTTTTATGCTGTTCGCTGTCACTGCCGATAGGCTTGCCAAGCTCCTCAAAAGTGCCTGTTACATCAAGGATATCGTCAACTATCTGAAATGCTCTGCCCATTGCCTGAGCATAGTCTGCCGCAAAGGGGATAGCCTCAAGCTTATCGCCGAGAATAACGCCCATTACACAAGCGGCTTCAATAAGTGCGCCTGTTTTGCAGGTCTGCAAAATATTCAGTGTATCAACATCTATTTCTTTATTTTCATATTTAAGGTCTATCACCTGACCGCCTATCATGCCGTCAGTGCCTACTGCTCTTGCCAGAACAGAGATAAGCATAACGGCCTTGTCGGCAGATATAACGCCGTTCATGGCACTGTTGGCTATGACCTCAAAAGCAAGGGTATTCAGTGCATCACCTGCAAGGAGTGCGATATTTTCAGGAAAAGCTTTATGACATGAGGGCTTTCCACGTCTGTAATCATCATCGTCCATACAAGGCAGATCGTCGTGTATAAGAGAAAAAGTGTGTATGAGTTCAATAGAACAAGCTATCTCTGCATACTTCTCAGGCTGACGCTCGCCACACATACGGCAAAATTCAAGCATAAGCACAGGTCTGAGCCTTTTGCCACCTGCCTGCAAAGAATACTCCATAGCCTCAACTACCTGACCCTGAAGCTCAGGCTTTGAGCGGGTAAGCTCCAGCAGTTTATTATCTATAAGCTCCACATAATAATCAAGTGTGGCTTTGTTCATATCATTCATCGCTATTATCTCCGTTCATAGCCTTTACGGAAAGCTTTGCACTTTCAAGGCTTTTTTTGCAGTCGACCGACAGATCTATCCCCTCTTTATAAAGTGCCAAAGCTTTCTCAAGATGAAGCTTGTCATTTTCAAGCTGACCAACTATATCGTTAAGTCTTGTAAGATTTTCTTCAAAAGTCATTTTAAACAGCCTTTCATTTGACAAATGTTATTTTAGCAGATACACTGCCGTCTGACAGCTTTATGTTTACATCGTCGCCAACGTTCAGCATTGATACACTGTCGACAACGCTTTCGTCTTTCTGAACGATAGCATATCCCCTGCCCAGAATATTGAACGGACTAAGCATATTCAGAGAAGAAACATAGCCGTCAAGCTTAACTGACAGCTTTTCAAGCCTGCGTTCCATGATCTGCGACAGCCTTTTTTCAATGTCGCACACTGCTTTTTCGCTCTGCTCTAATCTCTTTTCAGGAGAGTATAATTTCAAAAGCTTATCACAGCTTTCTATCTGTGACACAGCCTTATCAAGTTTAAGCTCCATAGCCTTGTCAAGCTTTTGCCTTAAAAGCCTCACAGCATTAAGTATATCCGCCTTGTCAGGGGTAGCAATCTCAGCCGCCGCTGACGGAGTTGGCGCACGCATATCTGCGGCATAGTCTGCAAGGGTGGTGTCAGTTTCGTGACCTACAGCCGATATCACAGGTGTATTGCAGGCGTAAACAGCCAGTGCCACCGCCTCGTCATTGAACACCATAAGATCCTCGCTAGAGCCACCGCCACGAGCTAAGATTATGGTATCTGCACCGCTTTTATCAGCCGCTGAAAGTGCTTTGCATATAGTTTGTGCTGCCGCCGAACCCTGCATCTGCGCAGGATAAACTTCGATATTGCACACAGGATAACGCCTTTCAGCTATATGGATTATATCCTGCAAAGCCGCCGCAGTAAGCGACGTAACAACAGCTATCTTCTTTGGAACAAGGGGTATTTTCTTTTTTTTGTTCACATCAAATACGCCCATTTTTTCAAGCTTTTTCTTGGTCTGTTCAAGCTGAACGTGCATATCACCGACTCCAAGAGGTGCTATCTCCGTAGCTATTATCTGATAAACACCGTCACGCTCATAGACCTCTATATTGCCCATAACAAGCACGCTCATGCCGTCCTCAGGCACGAATTTAAGCCTTGAAACACTGCTTGAAAACATAACAGCTTTAAGTGCAGAACTGCTGTCCTTTACTGTAAAATAGGCATGACCTGATTTGTAATGTATATTAAAATTGGATATCTCACCCTTGACGGCAATGCCTTTCAGCTTAAGGTCAGACCGCAGTTTTGAAGCAAGATATCTGTTTAGCTGAGAAACAGTGATAACTGAACTCATATTTTGATCTTCCCTTTCCTGATCGCAGCATAGACCGCAACGCCCACTGCGTTATCACTTGAAAACTCAGGTTCAGCAAAGCTGCCGTACTTTTCAAGCTTGCTTTTTATAAAGCGATTAGACATCACACCGCCTGCATATATAATAGGTATATCCTTATACTCATGGCGAAGATTAACTGTCATTTTCTCCACCGCAAGGCACACACAATCAATACAGTATGCCGCAACATCAGCCACGGAACAGCTCTCGTCTATAAGCTTCATGCACTGATTTTCTATTCCGGAAAGTGAACAATAAAGCCCATCAACTGATGCTTTTGGCTTTATTTTATGTTCGCTTTCAGACGCAAGCCTTTCAAGCTCTTTACCACATGGAAAAGACAGCCCAAGCCTTACGCCTGTTCTGTCTATGGCTTGTCCGCCTTTAAGATCACGGCTTCCGCCGATCTGAGTTATATTTATCAACTTAGCCTTGTCAGGCTCGCACAAAAGAAGATCTGTAGTGCCACCACTGACGTGAAAAGCCGCAAAAGGCTTATCAGAACTGAGCATATCCAGCTTTCCGCAGGAATAAAGTGCCGCAAGTATATGTCCCACCTGATGCGAAGTCTTTTCAAGGTCAGCTCCACAGGCAAGTGACACAGCTTGTGCAACATTTTCTCCAACAAGAAAGCAAGGCATATACGAACCCTCTGCACACCTTGGTGCATAAGAATACCCAACTGCACTTAAATCATACCTTTTATCAAAAAGCTGTTTCATAAGTTCTGGAAGCTGTTTCGTATGGTGAAACACAGCGTCGGATTGTCTTAGCCCTCGCTCTCCCTGCTTGACAGGAAGAAGTTTTTTGCATGACCTGATGCTCATATCCGCAGTATCAAGCAGTGCACATGAAGTGGTATAATTGCTTGTGTCTATTCCGAGTACAAAACTCACTGCTTTTCCTCTTGTTCCTTTGCAAATGAGCCAAGCACACCGTTTACAAATGAAACGTCAGGCTCGAGGGCATATTTTCCTGCAAGAGCCACAGCCTCGCTTATGGCAACGTTCACAGGAACGTTCTCCTCATATATTGCCTCGTAAATAGCAAGTCTGAGTATTGCAAGATTTATCTTAGGTATTCTTTCAACAGTTCTCTTGTTGCTGAACTTGCTGATTATGCTGTCGATCTCGTCCTGCTTTTCGCAAACATTTTCCACAAGCTTTTTAACTTCATCATTTACAATGATCTCGTTCACTTCCATGGCAGACATGAAAATATCGTCAAGCTCCTCGTCCTGTCTAAACATTTTCTCAAATATCAGCAAAAATGCTGATTCTCTTATTTCACGCCTTTTAATTGGCACAAAAACACTTCCTTCATCTTATATTTGTCTGAATCCTATTCCTTTTCCGAAAGGTCAACTCCGCATATGGTCACATTTACCTTTGCAACTGTAAGTCCAAGCATATTCTGAACTGCACTTTTTACTTTATCCTGTATCTCCTCGGCAACGGAAACCGCCTTAGCTCCACGGCAAAGTATTATACCTATAGACACTGACAGCACATCGTCAACAAGGCCTATCCTGATATTGCCGAAATTCTCCTGTCTAAACCAGAGCTGACGTGGAGTCTTCATAACAGGAGCGATACCATAAACGCCCTCTATCTCATTAACAGAGTTTGTAACGATCTGCGCTATTACGTCCTGACTTATGTGCAGGCTTTTTTCTACTTTCTTTGAAACATCATTCATATTTATCCAAGCCTCCCTTTTTAGATATAAAAAAGAAATCCTTCAATCTATACTTACAACCATTATATCATAAAAATCAATAGGTTACAAGTATTTTGAAGGACTTTTTTTATTTGCTGACAAATTTTATTCTACATCATAAATTCTGATGTTTTCATTTGCAACTGAAACTTCGCTAAGGAGGATATCTTTTATCTGTGCCGCTTCGCTTGCAACAAGCCCGTCGCTGTCGGTCTTTACAACGATATTTGCGTTGTCACCGTCAAGATAAACAACACAGTCCTCAAAGCCTGCTGCTTTCACAAGTGTCTCTACCTTGCTCTCCGACTCCATGAGCCCTGTCATGGCTGAAGCTTCTTCTTCAGCGACTTTCTTTTCTTCCTCTGTGGAATCGCCGCCGTTCATTATATTCTTTAATGTTTCTACCGCCTCGTCCCTTGAATTCATTCTGTCTATTCTTGCCTGTGCAAAATAATCTGAAGTACTGTCAGTGCTTACGAGCTGTGCGTCGCCGTAATTCACGCTTTGACTTTTCACAACGTCCGTCGCCTTTATCTTGCCGTCTGAGGTCGATACTGCATAATTTATGTATACTGCAAGACCGAGTATCAGCGTCATTCCTGCAAGGATTATCTGCTTTTTGCCTATTATCATGGTCGGTTTTTTCATCTTTATTACCTCTTTCTGTTATTTTCTGCCCTCAACGCAGATCTTACTGCTTGATATACCTAGTACTGTCGAAACCGCTTTAAGCACACGTTCGTTTACTTTTATATCTCCACCTCCTTCGCAAACAATGACAACGCCGCATATCTGCGGTTTTATTATTTTTCTGACCAAAGCCTCCTTTTTGCCGTCATTATCAGTTATTACTATCTCGTTTTCATACCTGTCGCTTGTTCTGTCACCATTATTGTCTGTGCTTTTGGTAAGATTTTCGGCATAAACATATTCGGTAGTTCCCTCAACTGTCACCATTACCTCGCACTCGCCAACTCCCCTGACTTGAGAAATAACATCTTTAAGCTCTTTTTCTATCTGCTTTTTGTAGCTGTCTGTATCATCAGTGGCAACGCTTTCCGTGGGAATGCTCTTGCTCTCTGCCGTATTTTTAGCAGGAAACATCTCAGAAACAAATATAAGCAATATCCCTGCAAGACCTACGGCTATCACTATCTTCGTTTTCAAAGGAAGCTTTTTAAGAGCCTTTATTTTCCCCTCAACTTTACTTTTCAGCAACGTTTATTCCTCCTGCACGATAACTTGAGTATCAGGCAGATCTTCTGCAATAAGCTTTTCAACAAGCCCTCTGTCGCTTGTTTTAGTCAGATATACCCTTACCGCTGTTATCTCTATTTCATTATATTCATTTATATCTGTGGTTATGTCCACTCTGACGTTTTCTATGCCATTCTTATTCAGCTTATCCAAAAAATATTCTTCAAGCCTGCTTTCGGATTCGGACAGATAATAAAGTTTCGTCGCTGTTGAAACGCTGTCAAACTCAGGCAGATCTGCAAGCTCTGTATAGTCGCTTAGGGTGACTTTGAAGCCATGTCCCATTACAGGCGTTATGACCGCAAGCAAAAGTATCACAGCAAGCACTGATCTAAGTTGTTTTTTCAAAGTTCCCTCAGGTGTGGCAATATCCGTCATAGAAGTTATCACGCCTATAATGCAGGCAATAAATATCATTGCTTTAACTGTATTCATTTTAAGCTCCTATGTTCATGGCTGTCATTATTACAACTGATGTGGAAATAACGAACATTATAGAATAAGCCGCAAGGATGCTCACACCAATTGATAAAACCGAGTTTATGCTTTTAAGAAGTCCACCACTGTTGCTTATGCCAAAAATATCGTTTATGGTAGCGCCTATCCACACTGCAAGTTTTACTGCAAGAAGCGTAAGCAAAGGTTTCGCAACTATCACAGACATTATTATAACCCCTATCACGCCGACGCTTGTTCTTATTACGCCTATACTTCCCTTTACCGCTGAATAAGCTTCAGAGACCGAGCCGCCTATGACAGGTATAAAGCTTGAAGCCGCAAATTTAACGGCTCTAGCAGAGAGATTATCAGCCGCCGCTCCTGCAAAGCTTTGAATAGATAACAGCCCTGTAAAAAGGGTCATCACAATGCCAAGCACCCATATGACCAGCTTTTTCACCGACTCTGCAAGGCTTCCAAGGTCAAGAGACGGGTTTATTGCAGAAACAAGGGTCACTGCAAGCACTGCCGACAAAAACGGCACAAGTATCGTATCTGCCAATATACCTGCGCTTTCACATATTATCAGCATAACGCCGTAATAGCCTGCTCCTGCCGCCGCACTACCGCCTGCTGTCGCCACGCTTGAAAATATGGGTATGTAGGACATCATGAATCTGTTCATCTGTTCCATGGAAGTCTTTACAGAATAAAGACTGTCGGTGACAGTATCGCTTATAACAAGCACTGTGGTAAGAACACATATGAGCGTGAATACCTTGTCCACTGTACCCTCGGCTGACATTGACCTTACCAACACGCAGAGCATAGTGGCGGCTGTTATTTTCCCGAGCATTATAAGAGGGCTTCGCAAAGCAGCGGTAAAGCTTTCAAATATATGCTTTATCACATCAGAGGCACTTATATTTGCGGCAGAGGACGGATCTTCCAAAGTGATGTTATTATCTTCAAGTACAGTTTTTACATCTTCATCACCCTCAAAAGAAAGTCCCTCGTTTATTTCGCTTATGAGCCTGTCATAATATTCATTGTTCTGTTCCTCACTGTCTGCATATACTCCCTGTGGTGTAAACATGACCGCAAGTACTATGATGACAGTGGCAATTATTTTTTTCATATGTTAATCCTATATAAGCAATGCTTTTACTATTTCTACAAATGCTTTGAAAAGCGGCAGCGATACCGAAAGCATTGCAAGCTTTCCTGCCAAAGTGACCTGTGACGCAAGTGCGTTTTCTCCGCAGTCCTTACAATAATCAGATGCAAGCTGTACGATATAGCAGATACCAAGTGACTTGAACAGTATGCTAAGATACATATTGTCGATTCCTGAAAGAGTGAAAAGGTCCTCAAATACAGAGATAAGATCTTTCACAAATGCTACCGAATGAAAAAGCACCAGTGCCGCCGCTGCAAGCACAGCCGCATATTTTATTTCACGGCTGTCTTTCTCAATGGCTTTGCACACTATGGTTGAGAAAATACAAAAGCACGCTATTGTAAATATTTTCATTAATACAATCCAAACACTTCTTTTATCGTTTCAAATAGATTTCCGATCTGCCTTACTATCATAAGCAGAACGACAATAAGCCCTGCAAGAGTTGTCATCATTGCCTGCTCGTCACGCTCCGCTCGTTTCAGCAAGAGATTTAACACGGCAACGATAATTCCTATGGCAGCGATTTTGAAAATAAGATCTATGTCCATAAAATTTTGTTCCCTTCATTATGGTTATCCTTTGCTATGGCTATATTAGCAGAATAGCGATAAAAGCCCCGCTGAGAACGCCCAAAGCTCTGCAAAGCCGCACCTGTGAGGTGAAATTCTCTGAAAGTCTGCTTATCTGCTCATCAAGTGCGGCAAGGTTCATGGAAATGTATGCAAGCTGACCATTTGTGTCTGTTGTGCCGAGTTTTTCAAAAAAATCTATGGCGGTCTGCCTGATTTCATTGTCAAAAAGCTTTGACTTATATATATCCTCGGTTATTCTTCTGCGGACATCAGGCGAAGAGGTATCTTGCGACAAAAATGTAAAGTCAGAATAATCCTTCTGCAAGCTAAGCTTTAAGATAATTTCCCCGAAAGTCATTCCACCCTCAACCATTGCCCTTGTTTCAAATATCAACCGTCTGAGAAGCTTGAGATATTTCATTTGCCGTATCTTGTCCGTCGCCATTGCACAGCCCATTTGTGTGCAGGCGGATATGATCAGCACACAGCCTATTAGCTTTATCATTTCATGCTCCTGTTTTTGTAAATGATACCAGCCTGCCACACATTGTTCCTGTGCCTAATACCGCAAGTGCGTCGAAAGCCTTGTCTTTTATGAGTTTTGAGATATAACGCCGCTTTTTAAGCTCATCAAGGCTTGAAGCATGGCATGAAGCAATAAGCTTCACTCCTGAGTTGAGCGCATACTGCAAAGCTTCGTTGTCCTCAGAAGAACCTATCTCGTCGCATATGAGTATTTGC
Organism: Ruminococcus bicirculans (ex Wegman et al. 2014); assembly: GCF_000723465.1. Lineage (GTDB taxonomy): Bacteria > Bacillota > Clostridia > Oscillospirales > Ruminococcaceae > Hominimerdicola > Hominimerdicola aceti. Next base: position 1,491,669 of record NZ_HF545616.1, on the reverse strand, counting down.
GGTGACATGACCTTGACAGCCGTCATTATGCCCTCATATTTGTTGTAGGAATTGAACACGTCCGTCATTGCACCTATAAGATTTTGCGGCTCACCTGCCACTGTTGCGGCAAACTCGTTTCGCTCGTCTATAAGCGCAACACGCCAGCGTTCGCCAAGCTTTCTTGCAAGATCACGAAGCACTGTAGTTTTTCCTCCCGAGGGCGGTGAAGCTATAAGCAGGCTCATTGGTTTGTCAGAAAAGCATTTTGCATATATCTCGTCTGAACTGCCTATCATTTCACGAGCTATCCTTATATTAAGAGAAGATATATTTTTTACCGACTCCACGGCATAACTCCTTGCAGGATCAAGAACGGCAGTTCCGCAGAAGCCTACTCTGCACCCTCCTGAAACCGTTATGTACCCTCTTGCTATCTCACGGTGAAAGCTGTGAAGAGAGTTCTGAAATGCTCGCTGATAGATAGTTTCAATATCATCTGTGGTAACTTGAACGCTATCCCCGATATTGTTCATTAGTCTGCCGTTATCATTAACGAAATACTCTTTCGAGAATATGGTAACAGACAGCCGTCTACCTCTGCGAAGCCTTATTTCCTGTATCCTGTCACGCTCTATTTCTGGCACTGACATAATTGCTCCCCTTATGCGAGGGGTGAGCAGTTCGTAAACGTATTTTATCTTGCTGACTTCTCTTATCATTTTTTTCACGCTCCTTTTGACTTGTCCTATGAAATAACTATGCTGTGAGACTGCATTTTAGTACAAGATATTTGTATTCTTCTACATACGCAGATATCCATTATTGTATTTAATTATCACGCAAAATGCTTGAAATACTGTTGTATTTGTGATATAATGTTAATGCAATATGCACAAATATTGTGAAGATAAAAGAAACATACAAAACAAAGGAGAAAATTATGAACAACAGCTTAACTGAAGAACAGGTAAAAGTACTGAATATGTCACAAAGCGTGATAAATGAGGTAAGAAAGGTCATTATCGGCAAGGACGAGATAATCATAAAAGTCCTGCTGTCCATACTTGCAGGCGGTCATATCCTTATTGAGGATATTCCGGGAGTAGGAAAGACCACTCTTGCCGTGGCTCTTTCAAAGGCGCTTTCACTTGACTATAAAAGACTACAATTCACCCCTGATGTTTTGCCAACAGACGTGACAGGTTTTACCATACTAAATAAAGAAACACACAAGTTTGAATATAAGCAGGGTGCAGCACTCACAAATCTTTTTCTTGCAGACGAGATAAACAGAACCTCAAGTAAGACGCAGTCTGCGCTTCTTGAAGTAATGGAGGAGGGCAAGGTAACTGTAGACGGTATAACACATAAAATGCCTGACCCTTATATCGTTATCGCAACGCAAAACCCGGTTGGCTCTATAGGCACGCAAATGCTCCCTGAGTCGCAAATGGACAGATTTATCGTAAGGCTCACAATGGGTTATCCTAATCTTGAAAGCGAAGTTGCAATGCTAAAATCCAAGCAAAATCTTGTGCCTGTGGATAATGTAAGGCCTGTGGTGTCTGCGGAGGATATCCTTCAGGCAAGGAAAGTTGTAGAAAATATTTATGTTTCAGATCAGGTTTTACAGTATATCGTTATGCTTGCAAATGCAACCAGAAACAATGAATATATAAAGTTAGGTCTTTCACCTAGAGGAACTATCGCACTACTAAGAATGACAAAGGCGACGGCGCTTCTTAAGGGCAGAGATTATGTTATCCCCGATGACGTTATATACAGCTTCAAGGACGTTGTTCTTCACAGACTTGTGTTCAGCTCAAAGGCAAAGATAAACGGCTTAACAGGAGAACAGATACTCAAAGGAGTTATTTCCTCAGTTCAGGTTCCTAGAGTTAGCAAGTAACGGAGGAGCAAATGCTGGTTTTATATATAATATTATTTATCGCCTCTATCTTTTTCTATATATTATATGTTGGTAGCTTCTCTTTTTATCTCTTTGCATTTTTACTTGTTATGCCTATAATCTTATTCGTTATGCTCAAAAAAATGTCAAAGAAAATAAGCGTTGGTTTTGTGAACACTCAGAAAACCGCAGGCAGATCGTCAAAGATACCTGTTGTGCTGAGATTGCAAAACCGTTCAAAGTTGCCTGTCGCCAATATGATTATAGAGATAGAATATTACAACACTCTTGACGGCGACAAAAATACAATGAAGATAAACACTCCCCTTTATCCTGATGATGTTCAGTATCTTACTTTGCACGTTTCTGCAAAGCATTATGGCACTGTCAGAATGAACATAAAACGCTGTCGCATTGTTGATATGCTGAAGCTTTTCAAGATAAGAGTAAGCACCGACGCTGCTTCCAAACTTTTTGGCGAAAGTACTTTCACTATAGTTCCTGACTATATACCTATCGAAAACAACATTGCCAATTATGCTGAAATGGGTCTTGAAACCGATGATTATTCCAAGACATCAAAGGGCGATGATCCCTCTGAGATTTTTGATATACACGAATATCATGATGGTGACAAAATAAACAGGATACATTGGAAGCTTACTGCAAAGCAGGATAAGACCATGGTCAAGGATTACTCTCTGCCAATATCAAACTCTATCGTGCTTATGGCGGATCTCCACCTTGATACAAATACAGACGATTATATGCTCATATATGATACTCTTGTAGAGGCTATAGCGTCTATATCCTATTATCTCATAGAAAATGACACACCTCATAAGGTAGTGTGGTATGATAAAAAGAAAGATTTGAGCGAAGTAGTGAACGTTACAGACGAAGAAAGTGCAAGGCTGCTTATAAGTCTGCTGTTGCAGGCTTCTGTTTATGATGAGCCTGACCTGTCTATGATAAATTACATCAATGAGCCTGAGAGATATAAATGCGGTCACTTGATGTATTTTTCTCCCGCATATAACAGCAATCTCAGCGGCGTTATGAACGATAACGATCTGGCGTTCCGCTATTCCTATATGCTTATCACGAATAAAAAGAAAGACGACGTTATAAACGATGAGTTTGCAGAGGTCGTGAACGTTACTGCAAAACACGTTGCCGAAAGCATACAGGAAATATGTCTATAAAGGTGACAACATGAAAAAGAAAAGAATAAAAAGCAAAAACAAAGATATAGGATTTATCAGCAGCAATGGTATCTGCATTGACGGAGATATCCTTATGAATTGTGAGCGTGAACATAATTCAGGCTCATTTCTAGGGTTTCAGATACTTCTGACCTTTGTGACGACCATATGCACAGCGTTTATGGCAGTATCATTCCTTGATATGGAAATATACAAGACCACGATCATATATTACTCCGCCATGCTTTCACTTGTGTTTGGTCTGATGAAATCGTCACACAAGATAATTAAGTTTTCTGCACTTGGTGTGATGATACTTCATGTAATTTACCTTGTGAGCAGGATATCTACAATAAAATACGGCTTGTTCGTTGTTATAGACAGATATCTTTCAAGGGCAAATCAACCTAACTCAACTCTTGGCGTTCAGCTTAGTGGGATTTCTACTATCGACTACCCATATCTTGCGTCAAATTTTTTCGTATTTTTTATAACTCTTGTTTGCCTTGGAACGGCAGCAGCCTGCCTTTATAGGATAGATTTTCCACTGCTGTTCATCATTACATTTCCTGTTTTCGAGCTTGGAATGTATTGGGGCTGGGAGCCGTCAATGTGGACTGTTATTGGTCTGTTTGTATGCTGGGTGACAGTGCTTGCACTGCACATAATAAACCACACAACTAACAAGGCAGGAAGAAAAAACACCTTTGCGGTGCATGAGCGAAAACGCACGTTTTATTTTACATCTGAAAAGCAAAAAGCTTGTTTCTATAACGTATTCATGAAATTCACGGCTATTTTAAGTTCGTTGGTACTTGTAGTTATTATGCTTTTCTCAGCAATAACAGGCTTTACACGTCCTGAGTCATTTGCAAAATACAGACATGATATTTCTACAGCAGTGTCAAATTTCTCTCTCTCTGACCTGAGAAATGCTTTTTCAGATTATGACGGCGGATTTGATCTGTTTGGTATAAAAACAGTTGGTGGCACAAACGGAGGCGTTCTTGGCAAGACAGCAGGCATTAGCTTCAACGGCTCAACAGCACTAAAAGTGGTCACTCCAAAATTCTCTAATACACTATATCTCCGTGGATATGTAGCAGGCGTTTATAACGACAATAGCTGGACTCCTGTTGACGTGAATGGCAATGAAGACACCTTCTCTGATGATTTTGAGCAAGGCAAGATATGGGTGCAGGATCTGGATTATGACCTTATCCAACGAAAATACGCTGATCTGACCCCTGCTCAGATTTCTGTATCTGTTCTCGGCGCAAGCAAGAAATTTGTGTATGCGCCATACGCTTCTTTATATTCAAGTGATGGAAATACAGACGATAAAAAAATGCGTCCTACCACTGAGTCATATGTCAAATTAAGTTCAACAAAGTATTCTCTTTACTATTTTGACCCCTCTCTTATAGAAGAAAGACTTGAAGCTCTCCCTGAGGCTATAGCCACAGAAGTGCCTGCATTGTCTGTTAATAAGGACAGAGGTGTTGACGCTTACTCAGAGTTTGTTCACCAGAAATATATGGACGTTTCAAAGTCTGATGAGCTTGATAAGGCATATAAAGAGATACTCAACGAATATCTTGGCGTGGATATTTACCACAAGGGTGATTGGACTTATGAAGAAATAAGCACTGCAATAAAAAACTATTTCTCTGATAACTTCACTTATACCCTTGAACCGGGTGTTACTCCAAAAGGTGAAGATTTCATAGATTATTTTTTAGGTACACAAAAGGAGGGCTATTGTTCATATTTCGCAACAGCGGGTGCAGAGCTTTTAAGAATGTTTGGCTATCCGTCAAGATATGTAGAGGGATATGTGGTGCTTAATTCACAGCTCGGTGAACCTGAAGATGATTCAACATACGAGGTAAGTGTAAAGGACAAATGTGCGCACGCATGGGCTGAGGTATTTATAGACAATGCAGGTTGGTATCCTGCAGAATTCACACCAGGTTATGATAATGATAATCCTAATCTTACGCAACAAGAGAAAGACCCTAAGGAAGTTACAACAACTAAAAGCACAGAAAGCAAGCCTACGACTACCACACAAAATGGCGGTCAGGGTGGCACAACTTCAGTGGTTACTAAAAAGCCTGCAAACAGTTCAAAAACTTCAACAACAAAGAAAACAAATTCTGCAAGCAACGGACATGGTGCCGGAGTGATGTCAGGCGCTGGGAAAACTTCTGTTTCATCAAGAATAACAGAAAACAACAGCGACCATGGCTCATTTGTAGGAATTTTCATCACTATGGGCGGACTTCTGCTTATAGCCTTCGGCGTTGTAGTCCATAGAGATGTTAAGGTAAAGAAAATGCGTTCGGAACTAAGTAATGGGGACAATAGATCACGCACTGTGGCGGTATACCGCTATATGCTCAAATATTTAAAGCTTATAGGCATTACCGACAGCAGAAATATTACAGACTTACAGCTTTGTGACAGATTAACAGAAAAATGCCAGGAAATGCAAATCAATGATTTCTCTCATATGATAAAATATATCGGAGAACTTGCTGTCAAAGCGGAAATGAGCAACTCAGTAATATCTGATGGGGAACTCGAAACCGCACTTTCTTATTTTGAAATCGTAAAGGACAAGATCGTCCTGCCAAAGCTTTCGGGCGCTAAGCTTCTTAATGCAAAATTTGTTTACTGTCTATATTAGAGAGAAAAAGCCACGCTCGGTGTGGCTTTTTTAACCTCAATGATAATACCAAAAAGCTGATAGGTGATTTTTTTATATGAAGTATATGTTTAATGCAAATATGGATATGATATTATCAGTAGGATAACTTTTTGAATATTTTAGAAAGGAATGATCGGATTGCGAAAAATAAAAAATACAATAATATTTATTGTTACAGTTGCTATACTTACAATGTTCTGCTCTTGCTGTAAACGCTCTGAGATAAAACTGGGATCCGGCAACGAAGGTGGTATATATTATAAATTTGCTGACACTCTCAGTGATATTGATGAAAACATCACAAATATAAGAACGGCTGGTTCTCAGGCTAATATGAGGCTTTTAAAGGACGGCTTTATCAACATGGGAATAGTCCAGAGCGATGTCCTGTCTGAAGCAGTGAATGGCACAGGAGATTTTAATGGTAACAAAATAAACAACGTCCGTGCAGTTGCGGCTCTTTACATGGAGTCTTTTCAGATAATCGTTCCGGCTGACTCAGATATTCAAACTCCTGCTGATCTTAAAGGCAAAAAGGTCTCTGTGGGCGAAGAAGATTCTGGCGTAGCAAAAAATGCTGAGTACATTTTAAACTCTGTAAGTCTTGACTATAACATGATAGATGTGTGCAACATGAACTATCAGAAGTCTGCTGAGGCACTTAAAAACGGCTCTATCGATGCATTTTTCGTGGTACTTGGTGCTCCATGTGATGTTATAACACAGCTTTCTGAGGAAATGGATATAAGAATATTGCCTCTTGATGACAGAACGATATCATATATGACGAATCTTTATGACGGATACTATGAAACTGTAATAAAGGCAGGAACTTATAAAGGCATTGACGAGGACATCAAGACTGTCGGCGTAAAGGCTGTTCTTGTGGCAAGCCAAAAGATGGACAGCGACACTGTAGCAGATATCACGGAAATGCTTTTTGAGGAAAATAACCAGATAAAGAAAAGGATCTCATTTGCGAATAATGACACAAAATTTGCGACAGATAATATCCCGTGTGCTTTTCATAAAGGGGCAGTGGAATATTATAACAGCATTGGAACTGCTATAACAGAGGAGGATCAAATTTGAAAACAATAAATGTGGATATGTATCAAACTCTTGCGGTGGCAGTAGGAGTCTTGTATTTAGGAGGATTTCTCAAAAAGAAAGTCAGATTTCTTGAAACCTTCTGTATTCCCTCTCCTGTCATCGGCGGAGTTATTTTTGCTATCATATCATGTATTCTTCACGTCGCAGGAATAGTCGAATTTCAGTTTGATGAAACGCTAAAAACAGTTTGCATGGTCATGTTCTTCACTTCTGTCGGCTTTCAGGCAAACATTAAAGTTTTGAAAGCAGGAGGCAAAAGCCTTATTGTATTTTTATTATGCCTGATAGTGCTGATATTTGCGCAGAATGCGGTTGCCGTAGGACTTTCAAAGCTATTAGGAGTAAGCTCACTGGTAGGTATGTGTACAGGATCTATCCCAATGGTAGGCGGTCACGGAACATCGGGAGCATTCGGCACTGTGCTTGAAGACCTTGGTCTGCAAGGTGCCACAAGCCTTTGCACTGCGGCGGCAACTTTTGGATTGATTATAGGCTCTGTAATGGGCGGACCTATCGGCAGAAAGCTTATACTCAAACATGATCTGCTGAAAACTGTTATTCCTGAGGACGACTCTATACTTGTCGAGGACGAACAAAAACATCACCGTTCTGTAAGCATGTACGCACCTGCAGCTTATCAGCTTGCGATAGCAATGGGAATAGGCACGTTTGTATCATGGGTGCTTTCATATTCAGGCATGACTTTTCCTGTGTATATCGGATCAATGATCGTTGCAGCATTTATGAGAAACATCGGTGAATACAGCGGTAAAATACACATACACATGGGTGAAATAAATGATATCGGTGGTATTTGTCTTTCACTTTTTCTCGGAATAGCCATGATAACATTGAAACTCTGGCAGCTTGCCGAGCTTGCATTGCCTATGATAATCATGCTGGTTGCACAGGTGCTTCTTATGGCAATGTTCTCATACTTTATCGTATATAATATAATGGGAAGAAACTATGATGCGGCAGTGCTTGCGGCAGGAACTTGCGGCTTCGGAATAGGTGCAACGCCAAACGCTATGGCTAATATGCAGGCTTTAACAGCAAAATTTGCCCCTTCAATAAAGGCTTATATGCTTGTTCCTATTGTTGGAAGTATGTTTGCCGATTTTATAAACAGCCTTGTTATAACAGGATTTATCAACTTTATTAATTAACGGAGGAAAAGAATATGAACAAAAAGAACAAACATCTTGACTGTTATACAGATAACCTTGCTTTTCCAGAAGTTCACGTTGAAGATGTAAAAACTGAGAATGATGAAAACGAAAATAATAGCGAATCAGGCGTAATATTCGACAACTTAGCAATACCTGAGATAAAAATAAAGTCCAAAAAAAGGAAAAGATAGCAAAAAAACGATTTTCTGGTTATTTTCAGAAAATCGTTTTTTTTATTTCATATTGGAGATATATTCTCTTATCTCTTTTTCCACACGGATAACGTCCTCGTGAAGCTCCTGAGCTGACATTCTGAAAGCACCGCTGCCCATGATTATGACCTGCTCCATGCCGTCAGATGTGGCGACCCTTACCTTATGCTCTCGGCTGAGCTTGTGAGCAGTGCGTTCGATATAAGTATCAGCCGTTTCGGCTTCTTTGGTGTAAACTATACTGATATTGTGGTAATTTTCCACTACACGCTCCTGCTCTTTGACCTTGTATGCGTCAAAGACTAGTATCAGCTCACATTGCTTGTATCCCTGATAGTTGCAAAGCCTGTTCACAAGCATACTTCGTGCAAGGTCAAGGCTCTCGTTGGCAGCCTTTTTCAGCTCGTCCCAAGAGAAAATTATGTTATAGCCGTCAACCAGCAAATATTCCACGCCTGAGTATATCTGCTTCAGCTTTGACGCTGACTTTACAGATTTTTCAGGTCTGCGCATCGCATAGTACTTATCACGTTCTATCTTTCCGTAAGTGCGCTCAAATATCTCCATAAGCTCCTTATCACTTACTGCACGTCTTACAAAATCTTCGGCACGAGCGTATGTCTGTGGCTGAGAAACCTGCCTGCGTTTGTCCTCTGGAGGTATGTGAAGCTTATCAGGAACTTCGTTCCATTTGACATTGTAACCTGCGCCATGAGAGCAAAATACAGAATCTGCCGTATTTTCAAGATCTCTGTCAGGATCATAGCCATATTCTTCAAGCACAACTTCTGTATTATGACATTCACGGTAACCGTCAGAAGTGCATATCAGCTTTCCAACGCCCTTTGTGTAGCTTATGACCTGCGACTGATATCCACGCATTTCCGCCACTGGTGCGCTTCCCTTTATAACGGAAAATTCGCCCGATACCTCTGGCTGTGAGAAAACTCCGCCCATGTTCTGTATATCTGTTATAGCACGTCCCACGTTCTGCTGTGGCACTTCAAGTGTAAAGCTGTAATAAGGCTCAAGAAGAACGGACTTTGCGTTTCTAAGTCCCTGTCTGACGGCACGATATGTTGCTTGACGGAAGTCGCCGCCCTCTGTGTGTTTAAGGTGCGCTCTTCCCGAAACGAGCGTTATTTTCATATCTGTAATAGGAGAGCCTGTGAGAACGCCAAGATACTTTTTCTCCTGCAAATGGGTAAGAATAAGTCTTTGCCAATTTTTGTCCAGCGTATCTTCACTGCATTCGGTTGCAAAACGCAGACCCTTGCCACGCTCCAGCGGCTCAAGCTTCAAATGCACCTCAGCATAATGCCTGAGCGGCTCATAGTGACCATAGCCGTAAACCGTTTTCTCAATAGTTTCTTTGTATGCAATGCTTCCCTCGCCAAAATCAATGTCGATATCAAAGCGCCGCTTGAAAATGCTTTTCAGTATTTCAAGCTGCACCTCACCCATTATACTGACATGTATTTCGCCAAGCTGTTCATTCCAATCGACGTGAAGCTGTGGATCTTCATTTTCAAGCACACGGAAATACGACAGCAGAGTGTGCATATCCAAATCAAACACAGGCTCGACACGATAGGTAAGAACAGGCTCCAACAGTGGTTTTGCAGAATCCTGCTCAAAACCAAATCCCTGCCCTGCATAGGTTTTAGTCAACCCCTCAACAGCGCAAACAACGCCAGTTTCAGCCTTATCCGCATTACGATATTTTGCCCCTGAATATATTCTTATCCTGCTGACCTTTTCTGAGAAGCTTTCACCGTCAGCCGATGTGTAATCTACTAGATCTCTAACCTTAAGACAGCCCCCTGTTATCTTCATAAAAGTCAGGCGTGAGCCACCGTCCTCTGAAATTTTATACACTTTTGCACCAAAAGTACCGCTGTCATATACACACGGTGCAAGCTCTGCAATGGCGTTCATAAATTTTTCTATGCCCTGTGATTTTAAAGCTGAGCCGAAAAAGCATGGAAATACTTTTCTATGAGCCACGGCATCTGACAGTATCTTGTCAGACATTGATCCCGATTCAAGAAACTCATTCATAATATTTTCATCAAAAAGGGCGCAATCCTCTGCGACTTCGGACTTCATACGGCAGAAATCCACAAATCCACTGCCAAGACGACCCTCTAAACTGTTCATGACGAAGGTTTTATCAGCGCCGTCCAAGTCCATTTTATTTACAAAAACAAAGGTTGGGACGTTATAACGCTTTAACAGCCTCCAAAGAGTTTGAGTGTGGCTCTGCACACCGTCAGTGCCGCTTATAACAAGCACTGCAAGATCAAGCACCTGCAAGGCACGCTCAGTTTCCGCTGAGAAATCGACATGACCAGGTGTGTCAAGCAAGGTGAAAGATGTGTTTTTATATTCAAATTCTGCGGGTTTTGAGAAAACAGTTATACCTCTGTATTTTTCAATCATATCCGTGTCAAGAAAAGCGTCACCGTGGTCTACACGTCCGACCTTTCTTATTTTGCCAGACAAATAAAGCATTGCTTCCGAAAGCGTTGTCTTGCCTGAGTCGACGTGGGCAATTATGCCTATTACTGTTTTTTTCATATTTTCTTCCTATTTGCTAAATTTCAATGTACTCCATTTCATTCTTCATTTGCACAAATCCAAACTTTTCATATAAAGACATGCCCATTTCTGCGATATAAAGGGTTCGTATATATGCTTTCTTCATGCTATCTAATTATAAATCATTTTCAAGAAAGTTTTGTATTTTATCATTAAGAAACATCAGAACATCCTTATGATCAGACAAAATGTCCGTTTCAAATCTTTCCTTATTTAGAAAGTATTCAACCATAATTCTATTATCATCCTGATACGATTCTAATAAACTTTCTATCGACAAGGGATAAACTCCTGTTGCACAAAAGCGTTCTTGTCTTAATGCAAACATGAGCGGCTTCAAAATATATGTCGAAATTTTTTGGTGCGTAAGTAATTCTTTTGGCTCATCTACACATATATAATGGCGAACACTCATTAAAATATTTGCTAAATTTTTCTTATAGGATAACTGTATCTTTTCATTTATATTTTCGATTTTCACCAATTGCTCACCATACAATAAAACACTATTTAGTTCAGCAATTGCATATTCTGACCAATCTTCAAATATTTTGCTTTTATATTCGTCTACGGATAAGCATTGAGTATTTATCTCCAACAAATCATAAGGGATAGATGTGTTTCTTGCACAATGCCCAACATTTTCTAAGACATATTGATTTATTGTACTAAAGATACAAAACACGTCTAAATCAGAATTATCATTTGCATCTCCTCTCGCATAACTTCCAGTCAAATAAACCATTAATAAGTATTCACCTAATCTATTTTTTAAGGCTGACACAAATTCACTCAATACTTTCTCATAATCATGATTTACTTTATTTGCTGGTATCACTCTTCTCATAAACAAGTTCCTTCATTATTTAGTCTGTTACTTCCGGGTCTCCAATTTCTTCATTTCCTAAATAAACTTTATACGCTTTTCCTTCATACAAATTCATGATCTGTCGGCGTAATTTTGAAGGATATAATGGTGTTGTATTTAATGTTTTAATATCTAACCAATCATATCCAACTTGATTTGTATCACTTTGCAAGACGGCATTTTCAAGTTTTCCAATATACTCACATAAAAACACCAAATCTACACGATGAAATTTTTCTCCATGTAAACCCTCTATAACAAACGCTAAATCTTTCACAACTACCCGCAATCCCATTTCTTCTGCCACTTCTCTACAAACTGCTTCAGGAAGAAGTTCCTCCACATCTTGTCCGCCGCCGGGCATAATATACCATTCTTCTTTTCCGTCACTTATTTTGATTGCCAACATCTTATCATCTTTAATAATTAATGCTTTTGCTGCATTTCTTACAGTTCTATCCATAATATCTCCAACGTTACTTGTATCGCTGTGGAACTGTTGTCACCACAAACATATTATCCTATACGCTAAACTGCCATGCCCTATAAAAAGCGGCATGTTTAACCAATGTGTGTAAACCACACCGCTAAGCTAACTGTCCTGATTTACTGCGCTTTCCTTGTTATCAATACCACACACTCCACGTGGCTCGGTTGTTCAACGAAAAACATACTCAACCCCTATTGTACGAGGAAATGGTGGAACGCACCTTTTCCCTTAAAATCTAGTGGTTCGAGCCTGTGATAACCTTGAATTGCCCTATAATTTGTATAGGCAAACAAGGTAAAGTTCTGTTCCTTAAACTTCATTTTTAATGTCATCCCTACAAACTGGAATTTGTTAATCTACCAGATAGAAAGAGGGAACCAGATCATGGCTTCTATATTGTTCTGTACTCTCTGACTTATCATTTTATCCTCACAAATTTCGATTTATCTTTCTAATCAACTACACGCCAACTTCTTTAAAATATTAACATAATATTTAAACTCATTCAAGGAACTCAAATAAACACACAAGTGGAACACCTCAAATTAAGTTTAGAAAAAGCTGATTAATGCGAGGCATTCGTTTCGCCGTTTTGAGCAACGCTCGAAAATACGTCACTGAGAGGACTGTGAAAAAACGGCAGAAACGATTTATTCAGCGTTTCCTTTGTTTATTTGAAATTGCAATATAACTGCATATAGAAATCAGGAAACTTATACAGTACAAAACAACCGCTCCAGAACTAAACAATACTTCTCCCAAATAAGTTAGTCCTGGCATAAATCCATATCCAGGAAGATTATTATAGTAAATCATCAGTCCTATGGATATAAGCAGCGGAATTAGTTCTGCCGAAAACAATATCCGCCAAATTTTTTTTGTTTTCTTGCGAATGGTTATCACAAATAATATTATTTGAAATATAAAAATTACTATATATGTAATCAGTAGGAACAGTGCCATTACTATTTTCCTCCGTAAATTCCGATTTGTCAATTTCATTAAATATGAATTTTATCTTTCTCCAGTGGATACAGATATGTAATCGGATTCTGTGCCGACTGATTCAACTTCAATCTGGCTATCGACTTTCCAATGTAGAGCGATTCATTCTCATCCAACGGAAATCCCTGCTCATATCTTTCATCCACAAAAAAAATAATCTATTTTCAGTTTTTGGTGTAAGAACAATATCCTGTCCTGGAAGTCTGTCCTTTGCCTCTTTACATACAAACCACTCTGATGGCTTATATACGGCAACAATCAAAGAGTTGTAAACACCGAAAACATACTCAACCCCTATTGTACAAGAAAATGGTGGAACGCACCTTTTCCCTTAAAATCTAGTGGTTCGAGCCTGTGATAACCTTGAATTGCTCTATAATTTGTATAGGCAAACAGGGTAAAGTTCTGTTCCTTAAACTTCATTTTTCATGTCATCCCTACAAACTGGAATTTAACTAATGGATGCCATTTTATCAGTCGGCCATGATCTCCTAAGAGCCACATAGGAGATTAAAAAGTTTGCAAGCCAGCCAACTGGTATCGCAAGCCAGACAAAGGCAATGCCGAAACGTGGTGCACAGATCAGGGCAACGGACAGACGAATCGCAAGATTCACTATATTTGCAACGAGGAACGGACGCATAATTCCGAGACCGCGAAGAACTCCATCGGTTGCCATCTTGATACCCATGAAGATGAAAAAGTAACCAAGCCACCTCATATAATCACCAGATACCTGATAGGCAAACGCCGTTCCGTCTTTTCCTAAAAACAGTGATGAGATCTGCGTATGCAGCACTTCAATGGTCACTAACGCAATGACCGCAAAACACAGATCCAGCACCAGTGCAACATGGTAGCCTTTTTTGATACGATCAATTTTCTTTGCACCAAGATTCTGGGAAACATACGGCGAAACCGCATTGCCGATGGATACAAAGATCAATGAAAAAACATTTTCCACCCTCATCGTTGCTGCATACCCGGCGAGTGCCTGTGTACCGAAAGGATTTACTACTGCCTGCACGATCATCATACCGATAGACACTGTGGACTGCTGCAAAACCGATGGTACCGCAATGCGAAGCATGGAATAGAGCTCCTGCCGGTCGAACCTACTAAAGGAGCTCTTGTATTGCCGCATCCGAGACAGAAAGATCAAAAACGAAAACACGGCAGAAATTCCCTGTGCAATCAGGGTTGCAATAGCCGCACCGAACACACCGAGACCTAGCCCGGCTACCATCCAAAGATCCATTAAAATATTCAGTATGGACGAAAAAATCAGCAGTCCTAGCGGAATTTTGGATTCGCCGATTGAGGTGAACATGGTAGAAAGAATGTTATACATAAACAGAAACGGAAAGCCCACAAAATAGACCCGCAGATACAGTACTGCATCATCCAGTATGTCGACAGGGGTTTGCAGTCCACTCATCAACGAGTTGGCGAAGAAAAAGCCAAAAACACCAAGGACTATACTTAGAAGCAAAAAGCTAATCAAGGAGGTTGACACGATTGTTTTCATTTTGCCATACTCCCTGGCTCCGAAATAACGGCTCACAAGCACACCGGCTCCGACACCGGCTCCCAGTGCCACACAAATGAACACATTGGTCAATGCTGCACATGCACCGACAGCTGCAAGTGCGGAAGAACCAACAAACTGGCCGACAATAACAGAGTCGGCCATATTGTATATTTGTTGAAAGAAACTTCCAATAATCATTGGCATTGCAAAAACCGTCAACGCTTTGAAGGGCGTATCGGTTATCAAATACTCATCTTTCGACATTATCATATTCCTCCATGGTATCTTTGGTATCTTGTATCGTGATATCCCATTCACTTACCTTCTCAAATTCCGATTTGTCAATTTCGTTAAATATGAATTTTATCTTTCTCCAGTGGATACAGATATGTAATCGGATTCTGTGCCGACTGATTCAACTTCAATCCGGCTATCGACTTTCCAATGTAGAACGATTCATTCTCATCCAACGGAAATCCCTGCTCATATCTTTCATCCAAAAAAAAAATAATCTATTTTCAGTTTTTGGTGTAAGAACAATATCCTGTCTTGGAAATTTTACTACCATATAAAATTACACTACTCTCAAACCTCAAATTTAAGATAATGACACTACTCATCAGTGCATTTTATATTAGGCAGTAATTATATTATAGCATACAAATATAAAAAGTCAACAAAATTCAGATAACGCACATATCCTTTGATAGTGTAGAATAGGTTTACAAAAATGGTGACTCTGGTCAACAGTATCTTTCTATCGTCTATGTGAATGGTATCAGAAAGCAGTGGCTCTTTTATCCTGATTACATCATTAAGACTACTGGCGTAAATATTTGGATTATCGAAACTAAAGGTCGTATGCAGGCTGGTCACACCAAAAACATTGACCGTCAGGTCGAAAATAAGTTTAATGCATTTAAGGAATACGCCAAGAAGTACAACCTTCATTGGGGCTTTGTGCGTGACATTGATGAGGAATTGTACATAAATAATACAATCTACACTGAAGATATGTCAGGAGATAATTGGATTCCACTGGATGATGTGCTGAAATAAATTCTCAGCCTTGAATAATTAAATTAAAAATGAGCTACTGCACATAATGCAATAGCTCATTTTCGTATATTCCAAATCAACCTAATTGTTCTACAAATCTTGCAAATGCTTCTTTTCCTTGTTTATCTCTCTTAAATACTCCGGCATCTTCAAGTACCTGTTCAAAAACTCTGCCAACTTCATAACGAATAATCTCCATTGCATTATCAGCGTTAAAATCAGAATATTTTTTTAGAATTTCACTTGCCCAAATTGCATGAGATGCAATTTTATCATCTGTAGCAATCTCTTTGCCGGACAGCATTGCACCTTTTAAAAGTGTCAGTTCATCTGCTAAACGCGCCGGAAGAACAGCAAGTCCCATCACTTCAATCAATCCGATATTTTCTTTTTTGATATGATGTAAGGTAAGATTCGGATGGAACACACCTAACGGTCTTTCTTTCGTTGTAATATTGTTTCTCAATACCAAGTCGCATTCAAATCCAGAAGAAGTTGCTCTTGCAATTGGAGTAATTGTATTATGCAGAATTCCGTCTGTTTCTGCAAAAATTCCAACCACTTCATCCGTATATGTTCTCCATTTTGATAAAATATCAGCACATGCAGCTGCCAAAGCCTTCCTGTTTTTTGAAGAAAGACGTATCACAGACATCGGCCATTTTACAATGCCGGCACTAACATTCATATAATTTTTCAAAAGAAATGTTCTTTCAATCGGTGCTTTTGCCATTGCAAAATTATAATTGCCGCCTTGAAAGTGTTCATGCGTTAGAATTGAACCGCCTACAATAGGAAGGTCTGCATTTGAACCGATAAAATAGTGTGGAAATTGCTCAACAAAATCAAACAGTTTATTGAATACCTGTGCATTTATTGTCATAGGAATATGCTGTTTATTAAAGACGATGCAGTGTTCATTATAATATCCATAAGGAGAATACTGCATGAACCAATCTTGGCTGTTGATATTCAACTTTACCGGACGAAGATTTTGTCTTGCAGGGTGAGTCTGATGACCTGCGAATCCCATATTTTCAACACAAAGCTGACATTGAGGATAGGCTGATTTTTTTTGCAATTTAGCAGCGGCAATATCACGAGGATCTTTCTCTGGCTTAGAACGGTTTATAGTAATGTCAAGTGATATTGACAAAACCAGAATATGCTGCAAAGTGAATCACTGCATCTATCTGTTCGGTTGAAGTTGTATACATATCAAATCCGGAAATTTCTACACCTAAATCCTTAAAGCGAGCTGCAATCCCTCTGACAATTTCAGAAGAACCTTTTTCACCGATATGAACATCCAAATCGTCCAGTGAAACTGCAAATTCATCGTATCCCTCTGATTTAATTCTGATGATGTTTTCATGATGAAATGCTGCAACACCGATAACATCTAAGTCAACTGCTCCTGCAATGACACAGCCATGTTGATGATCGGTATGATTACCGCCGATTTCTGTCCTACCCGGAGCAGAATAAACGTGTATATCATTTCTATTCGGATACAGTGCTGTGAATTTCTCCACAGCACTCATATATCGAGATTTCTGACTTTCTATATCCTGTGGCTTATAAATATTTGCGAAGATATTATCAAATCCACCATAAGTAACTTTGTCTTGAAAATCTTGTATTTTCATTGCTTTCCTTTCTTCTTACGATCTTAAGGGCATAATTACAAATTCCAATTTCATCGGCTGATCTGCATGGATTCTGTACTCCTCATGCACCGGTGCACCCCAGGAATCATCGCCGCCGACACCCATTTGCTTTGCAGCGATTCTGACCCATGTGTAGCGAACACTTGGAAGTTCATCCAGATGCATTGCGTTTTCGAGTTCATAGGCACTGTATGGCAGTACGCTCATTTCAAACGGAGCAGATGCCTTTTGGAACGTCAGACCATGCTGCATATCATCATGGACAGAGAGCGTTCTTACACCGGTACGGTTGCCGCATTCCTGAGGATTGAGATATCCGGAAAGATTTTCTTTTGCCGTAGATTTCCACAATCCCAGTCTTGCTCCTTTGCATCGGTCGCTGTAATTTTCATCAGGGCCGAGTCCGTAATACTGAAAATTGCAAAGCTGTTTTTTCATCTTGAAGTCCAATGCAAGAACCGGCATATCGGACATTCCGCTTACTCCTGCATAATTTACACTTACGCCCAGCTTTCCGTCAAAGTGCGCGGTATAGGTTACAGTAAACTCAAAAGTCGGAACACAGGCAGCCTGATATGTGAATGTGATTTTCAAAGCATCTTCCTGTTCCAGCCATGAAACGGTTTTATACTTTGCAAATTTACCTGCGGAATACCACTGTGCAAGATTGTATGGCTCGGAAGCACCAGTGTCATTGTCTGTCATCGCTCTCCAGAAGCTGACCTTTGGTGTGCGTGTGATATATTCAAAACCATTGTATCTCAGAGAACTGATGCCACCCTCTTTTTTGTCGAACATCATGGAGAAGTTTTCTCCGTGAACGCCAATTATAACATCGCCGTATACAATCGTTGGCTTTTGCAATGTTGTTTCCGGAATCTGATTATCTTTCACTTCAAACACTTCCTGAGCAAAGGCAATTTCGTGTCCTGCATCTGCCCATAGTGTCTGATCTGCGGTAACGGCGGAAACATGATAAACATATTCTCCTGTACTGTCTATTTTGTGAAGTGTCAGTTTCATTGTCTTGCTTTCTCCGGCAGGAACATTCAGAGAAAATGTATCGGATTTCAGAACAACGCCATTCTTTTCCAATCGTACAACAAAGGACAAGTTATTTGTATCTGCAAAGAGATTTCGGTTTTCTACGGTAAGCATTCCGTTTTGAATAGACATTCTGATGTTGGAGTAAAGAGCCTTCATTTCCTGAACCTTTGGAGAATAGGTGCGATCGGCATAGACCACACCGTTGGTGCAGAATCCGTAATCGCTTGGTCTGTCCTCAAAATCTCCGCCATAAGCCAGAACCGTTTTCCCGTCGTCATTTTTGGTTTCGATTGCCTGATCGATGTAGTCCCAGATGAAACCACCCTGATAAGCCTCATATTTGTCCTCAAGGTCAGTGTAAAGGCTCAGACCGCCAAGAGAATTGCCCATAGCGTGCATATACTCACAGCTGATATACTGTCTGCCTGTATTCTGCTTCAGGTATTCTTCCACTTCCTGCGGTTTTGCATACATACGGCTTTCCATATCCGTGATAGAATCATACTGATGATTCGGAACTCTTGTAACGCCCTCATAGTGCACCAGTCTTGTCGGGTCTACGCTTCTGAAATATTCCGACATTGCAGCAATACCTTCTCCGCAGTAGGATTCGTTTCCGCAAGACCAGATGAGAACACTTGCGTGATTCTTGTCACGTTCATACATTGATTTTGCTCTGTCCAGTACAGCTTCTTTCCATTCCGGAAGTGAACCAGGTACATTCCAAGACGGATCTGTTGCACCAAGCTTCTGCCATGTACCGTGTGTTTCCAGATTGGTTTCATCAATCAGATAAATGCCATATGCATCACAAAGCTGATACCAAAAAGAATTGTTCGGATAATGACAGGTACGAACTGCATTGATATTGTTTTTCTTCATGAACTGGATGTCAAACAGCATATCTTCCTTTGTGATTGCTCTGCCTGTTTTCGCATCAAATTCGTGTCGATTGATGCCCTTGAAAATGATACGTTTTCCGTTTAAACACATGATTCCGTTTTTCAGTTCAAATCGGCGGAATCCGACTTTGGTTCTGCTGACCTCGATTTCATTTCCGTCTTCGTCTGTCAGAATCACTGTAAACGTGTAGAGATTCGGTATTTCGGCACTCCAAGGCTTGCTATTTTCAATTGTCCAGTTTACAGATTCCTTTTCATTGGATTCTGAGATAACCGTTCCATTTTCATCTGTCAAGATCGATCTCACAGAACACTTGCCCGCAATATCCAGCGTTGCAGAGAAGATACCATTTGTACCATCATAATCTGAAATCACCCTCATATCACGAACATGGGCAGACGGTGCCGCATAAAGGAATACGTCACGGAAAATGCCGGAGAACCTCCAGAAATCCTGATCTTCCAGCCAGCTTGCAGAACTTCTTTTGAACACTGCAACAGCAAGTTTGTTGTCCTTTTCACGGATATATGGTGTCAGTTCAAATTCAGACGGTGTAAAAGAATCCTCGCTGTAGCCGATAAATTCGCCGTTCAGCCAGACATACATAGCAGTTTCCACACCCTGAAAAGAAATGAATACACGTTTATTTTTCAGAGCATCGTTCAAATCAAAATATCTGACGTAGCTGCCGACAGGGTTGTCCTTTTCAGAGATAAACGGCGGACGGAGATGCTCCTGTCCCTCCCAAGGATAAATGGTATTGACGTACTGCGGTTTGCCGTATCCCTGCAATTCCATGTGTCCCGGAACCTGAATGTTGTCAAAATTGTCAGTGCTGTCGCTTTCTTCATAGAACTTTTGCTCCCATTCAGACGGATTCTTTGCCCACGCAAATTTCCAGGTGCCGTTCAGATTCTGAATCAGAGAGGAATTGTCTGCATCGGCTTCCAAATGGTTTGCATAGATTCTGTGGTCGGAATGTGCTGCGATTCTGTTGACTGCAAACACTTCCGGATCGGTCAGCCAGTCGAGTGTATATTTCATATTGTTTCCTCCATTTTAGTTCTGTGATTCCATCACAACTTCATTTTCGGATATTCCAAGTTTTTCTTTGATTTCCGCATTTGCCTTTTCAACATTCATCTTAGAAAGAATAAATGTGATGATCAGATCCAGTGCAAACGGAACGATGAGATACATAATGTGAAGCATATTGATAGCCGAATCAGGCTGTACTGTCAAAGTGCCCTTGAATCCGCTAAAGTCGAGCAAAAGACCGACAATTGCTGTTCCAAGTCCACCACCAATTTTTACACCAAGTGATGTGCAGGAGTACATGATTCCATCAACGTGCTTGTGTTTGGTAAGCCAGCTATATTCAGAGCATGATGCGATGACTGCATTCATATCACCTTGCCATGGACCTTGACCGAGTGCTGCAAGTGCTGTAAATGCAAGCATCAGCGGAATGTTTCCCATGTATCCGGCAACTGCTACCAGAAGTCTGCCAACTGTTGCTACCATGTAGCTGTATTTGTTCAGCTTATACATGCCGTTCCATTTTTGTACGATGGTAGGAGTGAAGATCAAGGCGATAATCAAAGGAATATTGATAAACCACGCAAACGTGCCGAACATATTCTCATCTGCGAGAATATATTTTGCATAGTATGTTCCAACACCGATCATCGCACCATAGAACTGCTGCAAAATATAGGTTACTGTGATCATCACATAATATTTGTTGTGTACGAGAATTTTGAATGCTTCTCCAAAACTGTATTTGGTTTCTTCTGTTTTTGTTTCACTGTCTGCAAGTTCCTCATCAGAAAGTTCCTTTACAGAAAGAGCGGAAATTGTATTTACAATAAGACCGATAACCGCATAAATAATTGCGACTGTTCTCCAGCCATTTGCACCACCGCCCATTGCTTCAACAAATTGGAATGTAACAGCCTGAATCAGGAGGCTTGTTCCAAATGCAAAGATAAAGCGATAAGAACCCATCTGAACTCTTTCCTTGCTGTTCTTTGTAACAAGAGCGGTCAGAGCAGAATATGCGATGTTGTTTGCCGTATAAAATACACTGTTAAGAAGTGTGTAGCAGATAAAGAACCATGCGTACTGAGCAAAATTATCCATGTTCATCGGGATTGCAAATACACCAATCAAGGTAATTGCACAGCCGATAAAACCATAAAGCATCCACGGTTTTGCCTTGCCCATTTTCGTATGTGTCTTATCAATCAACGTACCAAAAATGATGTCTGTTATTCCATCAAAAATCTTCGATACAGCAATGAGAACGCCAATAACACCTGCGTTTAATCCAATCGTGTCGGTAAGATAGATCATTACGAATGATGTCAGCAATGCATAGACAACGTTCCCTGCAACATCGCCGGAACCATAACCGACTTTGTTATACCACTTTAAGTATGTTTTTTCTTTGCTCATAATAGAGCTCCTTTCATTGTTTGTATGCCCACATGGACAGAATTTTTCCATAACGAATGATACGAACTGCTTTTCATCTTGCAAAAACGAAATAATGCCATCGTCAGAATAGATGATTATTTTTTTGAGCATAAAGAATTTTTACTGAATTCAACATGGAATTACAATGAAAGACGTCTTTTTTTAATTCTTTCCTCTCATTTCTTAACTCTATTATATCACACAAAACGGCTTAAAAAATACACAAAGTTATAAAATATATGCACAAAGTTTAGGATTTTTCTTGTAATCAGTGCTCAGGTGTGATATACTATAGTTATAGAATCAAGGAGGTGCTTTTTATGTTTATGAATGTTGCCTATTTGAACAACTCTACATCTACTGTAGTGGATAATACGAAACCTTTGATTGTAACAAGCTGTGGAAATTATCGTGTGAAAAATCGTTCTGAAGTAGTAACACATCGTCCGAAGGGAAGAAAAGATTATCAGCTTTTATATATTGCCTCCGGAAAAGGACATTTTTTCATTCATGGAGAAGAAAAAACGGTTTCAGCCGGAAATATTATTATATATTTGCCGGATCAACCACAGGAATATGTTTATTATCGTGCAGATCAAACAGATGTTTATTGGGTGCATTTTACCGGAAATGAAGTAGAAGAAATTTTAAAGTATTACAATATCAACCTGAAAAATAATATTCTCTATATTGGAACATCTCCCGATTATCAGTGGTTATTTGGTCAGATGATTCAGGAATTACAGCTTTGCAGACCACGGTATGATGAGTTGATTTCTTTGCAGCTGCGAAATATTTTTGTTTTGATAAGCCGTGCAATCATGAGTGCAAAGAAATTCAGCAGCACCAGTGAAAAAGAAGTTGCTTTTGCGATGCACTATTTTCGTAAGAATTACAACACAGAAATCAGCATTGAGGAGTACTCCGAATCCAGAGGGCTTAGCAACTGTTGGTTTATTCAGTGCTTTAAAGAAATCACAGGTTCCAGTCCGCTGCAATATATCTTAAAGCTGCGAATCTCCAACGCACAAAATTTGTTAGAAAATACGGACTACACCATTACTGAAATTGCAAATATGGTTGGATACACCAATTCGCTTTATTTCAGCAGACTGTTTCATAAATACATTGGTATGTCACCAAAAGAATATCGAAAAGTAAAACTCAAAGAAAATCTCAGGGAGTAAAAAACAAAACTCGTTTGGCTAAAACTAAACCAAACGAGTTTTGTTGATTTTTGATCAGAAATAAGGAATGGCTACATTACCAAACACGTCTGAATTGCAATCTCATCAGCCTGCAGCTAGAAGAGATTTTCAAGCAGCCAAACCTTAGCGATATCAGCATTTTTCATCGCAAGTGCATATTCAGGATCAGTAGCACGCATTTTGTTCCAGATCTTCCATAATCAGCAGAGAAGATTTTGAAAAGGTACAGGTAAATCAGAATTAACTTCTTTGTTTTCCTAATCGTGTTTAATGTATTTAGTGATAGTATCGATTAATTCCTCCATGTTAATCGGCTTGGAAATATGGTCATTCATGCCTGAATCCAGGGATTCCTGAATATCATCTATAAAAGCATTTGCAGACAAAGCTATAATTGGAATCGTAACTGCATCGGGCCGCTCTATACCCAAGGCTCGAATAGCTTTTGCTGCTTGGTGTCCATCCATGTTTGGCATCATAATATCCATCAAAATAAGATCGTATGTGCCTCGTGGATGATTTTTAAACAAATCCACAACTTCTTTTCCGTCTGATGCGCGTGTTACGGTCGTGCCAGCATCTTCCAGTATCATCGTAGCAAGTTCAGCATTTAGATCATTATCCTCAGCCATAAGAACATGAATACCCGTCAAATCTCTATGTAGATGTTGTTTTTGTTCTGATTGAATAACCTGTTCTGACAACTCCAGTGGGATCTCCACTGTGAATGTAGAACCTACACCTTTTTTGCTCTCAACAGCGATCGAACCGCCCATCATATCCACATATTTTTTTGTGATGGCCATACCAAGACCGGTTCCCTTATATTGAGTTCTGGCATTAGCATCATCTTCTTGTGAAAACGGATCGAATAATTTTTTCTGGAACTCTTCGCTCATGCCAATACCGTTATCTCGAACAACATAACGAGTTATGATATGTTTCTCATCTGCTCCTGGGTAACTGCTGATATCCAAAGTAATCTTTCCGCCGTCCTTTGTGAATTTCACAGCATTGCCAAGAAGATTCACCAAAACTTCCCGAATACGCGCAACATCCGCAAGGACATATGGGTTCTTTGGGATTTCTCGATGTACTTCAAACTTAAGATCTCGATTATAAATAAGTCCATTCATGATCGCCTGGACGTTATCCGTCAATTGAGTAATGTCCACCGGCTCGGGCGAAATAGTAACTTTTCCACTTTCAATGCGAGTAAAATCCAGAACGTCATTCAACAAAGAGAGAAGATGATTCGAACTTTTTTGAACTTTCTCCAAGCTATCATGTATATCTGAAACCGTGTTCTGGTGAAGCGCAATGTTTGTAAATCCAATAATGGCATTCATCGGCGTTCTGATGTCATGGCTAATACTAAGCAAAAACGCAGATTTTGCTTTGTTGGCAGCATCTGCTTCCTCAGCGGCGGTCATTAATAATTGTTTTTGTTTTTGCTCTTCTGCCTTGCTTTTCTGGTAAACATAATAGGTATATAGACAAATTAAAAGCAATACAGCTCCTGCGACTAAACCGCAGATGATGGAAATATGATTCGTCTCTTCAACCATTCCATAAGCTGATTGCATATCCATTTCAATGCAAAATGCGCCAATGATTTCTCCTGTCCCATCATAATTTGCTCTTACAGGATAGCAAGCCGTAAAAATCGGACCCCATGTTGTATCAATGATATCCTGAGAGTACACATTCTCCCCAGAAATAGCCCTATCAATATACGGAACCATTTCTTCCTCAATATAATCTCCAGGGTGTCTTACATCATCCGCATCCGAATCCAAACCGTCTACCACATAAACGAGTTTTCCTTCTTCATTTTTTGTAGCGGTATAAATATATCGAGTAGAATTCAGTGTTCTGATTTCATTGAAATATGAAGAAATATCCTTATATAATTGCTTCGTTTCATCAGATTGATCTTTGATTTGATCAAAATCTTCTTTGCCGATTCTTCCATCCACGAGTTTGTGTACTGCATCTGCACTCGCAGTGTCACGTGTGATTTCTGTTTCAAGGGCAGTCTTAGTGTAAGAACTTTGCAGAATAAATGTGTACGACGCTATTACAAAAATCGTCAAAAGCCCCGCAATCACAAAGATACTGCCTGTATTCTTCAGCCTAAGGAGTTTTTTTAAATTAATTCCTTCTTTTGTTTTCTTCATGCTGCTCATTCACATCCTCTAAATCCCAATTTATCGCTCATCCCTAACCTCTATAATTCCACCTACAAAAACAATATGTGGTTGCCAGCCTCCATTGAAATCGGGATATACTTTTGGCATGGAAGCATAATACTCCTGAACTTCAGTTGTAATATTCTCTTTGGAAAATTGATGCTGATACAACTTTTGACAAAGAAATGTTAATTTTGCCTCTTTATAGGTTACTCTCTGACCGATTTCAATAGGAGTCAGTCCTGCCGGATTGGTTGTCACCCTTTTTCATTTTCCAAAAATCATCTCAAAATGCCTGACATCTAATCCACTGTCTCAAATTGTGACATCTAATCCGAGGTTAAAAGCTGACACATATTTTGCAGTGGATATGTTTCCATATAAGAAAACCGAGTTTTTTCAGAAGTCTGGCTTCAAATCCAAACCTCCGAAAAAGCCCGGAAATACGCCACTTTTCAGCACTTGATTTTATTTTCTTGACAGCAAACAAACCGTCTCAACGGTATTACCTTTTTCCCACAAGAGCCGCCTTACCTCTTGACCATCCCGATATATTGGGAAATTAAACTCTATTGACTTCAAAGGCTGCTCTGACTCCCCATTTGGATATATCTGAATTTCTTTTATGAGATAAGTAATAAGGCTTTTCTTTTCCTCGTCACTTATTATATCATAGAGCTTTCCAAAATTCAGCATAAGCTTGTAAATATTGTCCAGAGTGATTGTTTCCATTTCGATAGAACTTTTTCTCAGCTTTGCATCTTCAATCCGTTCTTCCAACTCTACAATCGTATCATACAAGGCATCAAGTCTTAAAGTCATGTCGTGGATTTTCCTTTCTCTGAAACGAGCATCAATAGGCAGATTATCAATCTCTCGTTCCAGACGGGCTTTATTCAAATCTACTTCTTTCAGCTTACTCTCGTAATTGGCAAGTTCCTTATCAATAGCTGTTGTATCGTTCTGTACGCCAATACGCTTTTCAATCTCTTTTGCAAAATACTTATCGCTTACCAATTCCTTAACAGCTTCAATTACAAGTGGCTCAATATCTGTTTTTCTTAGCGATGCTTTATAATCACAATGATGTCCTCGCTCCTGCTTATTTCTACCACAAATATAATAGTAAACCTCTTTGTATGTGCCGTCTTTATTTGTCCAAGCGTGTTTGTTCGTATACATTGAACTTCCACAAAGGGGACACTTTAATATCCCCGTCAAAAGGTGTGACCTATCCTTACCGATTTTGGATGGCTGTTTAATTCCTGTTGCCATACGCTTTGCGTGAACCTTTTGCCACAATTCCTCGCTGATAATTCCTTCATGTTGTCCATCTTCCAGAATGTAATCCTCTGCATGAACCTGCTTATATTCATTTTTTGTACCTTTTACCTTTTCTCGTGTTCTTCTGCCATAAGCAATCTTTCCACAATAAACAGGATTGTCTAATATCAACCGTATAAAATGACTGCTCCAAGTTTCCAATGTGCCGTTCTGACGAGGTATCTTCTTTATACCTTGAAGATTAAGATATTTTGCTACTCCGCCAAGTCCTATATCAGAATTAGCAAATTTATCAAATATAATTCTGATTGCTTCAGCTTCCGTTTCTTCTATCAAGAGCTGATTGTCTTTCAGATAATATCCGTATGGTGCAAATCCACCATTCCACCCACCTTGTCGTGCTTTTTCTCTCCGTCCATTCATTGTCTGTTCAATGATATTTTCTCTTTCTATTTCTGCAACCGCAGACAAAACAGAGATTAAAAGTTTTCCACTTGTCTGTGACGAGTCAATTCCTTCTTCAATACAAATAAGATTTATTCCATAAGATTGTACAAACTCTAATGAATTTAGAATATCCGCTGCATTTCTTCCGAAACGGGAAAGTTTATAAACCAGAATATAGTCTATCTCCAATCCGTTTTTTATATCGGAAAGCATTTTCTTAAATGCAGGGCGTCCTTCAATAGATTTTCCTGATTTACCCGCATCCTCATAGATACCGACAATTTCCATTTCTTCTCGGTCAGCAAATCGTTTTAATCCGTTTTTTTGTCCTTCAAGGCTATATCCGTCTACCTGCATTTCGGTACTTACTCTCGGATACAGGACACATTTCTTTCCTTCTCTGTTCATCGTACCACCTCCATAATTTTATAGGGAAATGTGATATGTAAGGCTGCGTAGCTTACGCAGCACAATCCAATTCTTGCAAAACTGTCTTTCCGTATTTTTCAACTATCTGCACCATAACATTGATAAATGAATTAAATACTTCGTTTTCATCTTTCATCTGTTCATTTTGCAATTCTGGATTTTGGATATAGTTTTCATTTCCCATAATGAGTACCTCCGCTATAAAACAAGCGGCTGTACTCTAAATTATAGAAATACAGCCGCATTTTTACCAATGTGCAAATCTATCCCGCATACCTGCTTTACACATTTTTTCATATTTTTTTAAGTGCAACACTAATGGCAAGAGCCTTGTTAACTCTTGCCATTATGTTATTGGGCATCATTCCCATATACTGTTTTAACCTCTGCTTATCAATCGTCCGTATCTGCTCAAGCAGGATAACAGAGTCCTTGTCAAGCCTTTCATAATTACTTACTGCGGTATGTGTGGGCAACTTTGCTTTTGTGTGTACTCGGCTCGTAATTGCTGCAATGATTACCGTCGGGCTGTGCTTGTTTCCTATATCATTGGAAATGATAAGTACAGGTCTTGTGCCGCCTTGTTCTGAGCCGATAACGGGATTAAGCTCCGCATAGTAAATGTCGCCACGCTTAATAATTCTTTCCATTGTGTTTGACCTCCCAATATGATTTAGACAGGTGCTTCCTGCCTATGTAGGCAGCCAAACGCAAGGAAGTATTTAAGGTCGGAAGTATCTTAACAATATCTCTGTTCTTATGACCGCCTTTCGTTTGGCTGATATGATAGAAGCATTTCAACTTGTCCTCGACACCCCGAAATGCTATGGGAAGTCGCCAAACGGTCAGCAGCGAACTGACGCCACGGGAGTTCCACCCCAACTGTCGTTCTGACAGAGCCGCCCTCATTGCCTGCGACGGTTTTTTCACGCTCGGACTGTGACTGGACGGGAGTATCATTATCCTCTTTGTGGGTTATGGCGAAATCGGGAGCTGCCCGATATTTTGAGTCGGTAAAGATAGGCTCACCACCTTTCAATCGCTCGCTGCCGCTCGGCAGGTCGTGGCGTACCGCTGCACACGCTTATGCTCATCGCAATCACAAAGAGAAAGTATTTGGCGAATGGGTATTCGGTTGTCAAGGAGCTATCCCGTTTTCGCCACACAAAGGAAAACAGGGTAAGAGGTTTTTGTCCTCTCACCCTGTAGCCCGTGGGAAAGTGCTTTTTTGGACACTATCCTAAAAGTTTTTTTATTTTTTCTTTGAGCCTGCTCAACCGCTTATAAACGGTGTACTCTTTCATATCGAGCATCAGAGCAATTTCAGCGATAGAAAATCCCTGTAACTGCAACAGAACTGCCTGCAAAGTAAGCCTGTCCACTTTAATCAAAACTTGGTAGAGCTGCTGATTTTCGATGTTATCCAAAAAGTCCTCAACCGTTTTTATTTCGGGTGGTGTTGTATCCTCTGCGACTTCATCAAGGTATGTACCTGCTTCCTGCATACGCTGATAGTACCGTCTGTCAGAATTAAAAATCGCCCAATCATGAACACGGAGCTGTTCTATAGTGTCTTCGCTAACCCCCAAGCTCCGTAACTGCTTTTCCTCGGCTTCTTTCCAGAGCCGCCATTTCTTTTCTTCTCTGGCTTTGTTGTAAGCCATAATGTATACCTCCAATCTGAATTTTTTTGAGAAATTCAGATTGAGGTGGGCTACGGCACCCAATGCCAGAAGCAGGTTTATCCTGTGTTGCGACAAAAAACGACAAACAAAAAGCCGCAAAGGTACTAAGACCTCTACGGCAACACGCATAATTATCTCTATGATATAGATATGTGACTTCTACTCGAAAAGTAGAAAAGTGCCACGAGCAAGCAAGGCTTTTTTTAATAAGTTATCCTCACTTCTACGTGACACTATGTAAATAACTGCTGCTTCTGATAAGCAGCGTGATGGTCGTGCTTGACCAACACATAAAAATCCCTCCAAACTCGAAAACGGGTTTAGAGGGCAGTAAAATTTAGTCTGGGCGTGACAAAGCCGCCCACCAAAGCACCGTTTTTTTTATTCGGCGGGCTTGTCCTACCTATGGTTATATAAAAACAGAGCCGACAAACTGCGATTACTCACTTGTTCATCGGCTCTGCATCTTATGCGTCTGGCTCTTTGATGACGGTTATTTGTAAATTCTTTACATCAATCAATGTTTCCTGTTTACATTTTGGGCAGTAAAGGGGATAGTTTTTCAAAACTGTGTCCTCTCTGATTTTGTTTCGGGTTTTGTTTCCGCAAAGAGGACATAATAGCCATTCTGTCTGCTTCAAGTTACAACCTACCTTTCAAAATTAAATACATTTACTTACTATCATTCTGCGATAAGCTCCAATAACACGATTTCTGGACGGTTATTAAATCGAATAGGGATTATACTATTGCCAAGTCCTCTGCAAACAATCATATTTGTGTCACCTTTCGTATATAAGCCTGCATCATATTTTGGAAACAAGCCTTGATTTGGAGCAACCAAACCGCCAATAAACGGTAAACGAAACTGACCACCATGTGCGTGACCGCTTAAAACTAAATCGACACCACAATTTACATAGGCTTCAAACAATTCTGGGCGATGTGAAAGCAAAATAGTGTAATTGTCTTTATCTCCGATTAGTCCCCGTAATTTCGTATCAACCATAGCAGGAACTTCTCCAAACATATCCCCTTTAAGCGTAAAGCTTGGGTCGGAAAGTCCGATAAGCGTAATGTCATCTCCATTATATTCTAACTGCATTGCTTTATCTTCAAGGACAACTACACCAGTATTTTCAAGTTCTGCTTTAAGCTCATCATACTGTGACAAACTGGCTTCGTGATTGCCTGTTACATAATATGTATCTGCAATTTGAACAGCTTCTTTTGCAAAATCAAGGGCAACATCAATGTCCGTATGTTCAGCATCAACTAAATCACCCGTTATTACTATTATGTTTGGCTCACATTCTGACAGTATTTGTAACAGTTCTGCATTGTCTTCTCCGAACACTGCATTGTGCAGGTCGGATATTTGAGCTATCCGAAAACCATTAAATGCGGCAGGGATACGATTGCTTGAAACAGTCACCGTACTCAACATCAAAGCTGTATTGCTCCACATAGTCCAAATAATCAAAGCAGCAATCAACGTGCATACAGAAATCAAAGTTTTTTTAGATAATCGTTTTTTCATGGTGTTCTCCATCTTTCCTATATTATGATATAGAGCCAACCTTACAATTAGATGAATTTTGACTTACAAAATAGTAAGCTAAAAGAGGCAGACAATTCCGTTCAAGAATTACCTGCCTGCCCCTCTATGAATGCAATAATATTGAGAACTATTGCACACTAATTATATCTACGATAGATGTTTTCTCCAATTTTTTAATGGGGTTTCTTACTGCCAAAATTACTGCAATGGCAACAACAACAATAATGATACCAAGCTGAACCAGAGGAACACTCCATGCATCGCCCCATTTATAGGTTATAAGTTTGCTAAATAAAATCTTGTTACAGACTATTCCTAAAACGCTACCGCAAATAGTACCTGTGATTGCATAGGTAGATGCTTCGGCAATAATCATTTTAGCCAGTTGCCTGTTACTTAATCCAATCGCTCGAAAAACTCCGTATTGTTTCATTTTTGCCACCACACTCATAGCTATGCTATTTATGATATTGAATAGTGTAATCAATGCAATCAATACCAAAAAGCCATAAATGAAAAGCCCAAAACAATAGTAAGCCCCACGGGTGTTACTATTACCCATTCGCTCATCAGAAAATGTATATTGTGAGCCTACCAAGCGGTGTATTTCATTTACATCATTCTCTGTGGCATTTTGAGATAACTGTATATCAATAATACTATAATCCGTTTCACCCGTCAGTTTTCTAAAGGTATCCTCAGAACAAATGAGCTTGCCAACATCTTGACGATTATTAAATGGGCAGTCAGATAACATACCGACAATCTCCATATCAGCTTGGCTGCCATTCAAATTTAAGGTAATGACATTGCCTACCTCAATGTCGTTTTGTGGCTCAAAAACGATAAGTCCTGTATTACTTTCACTTTGTGCTTTTTCCAAGCTGCCGGACAAAACATAGTCCTTTGCCCAGTCAAACTGCATGTCTTCATATGAAATAAGGTCAACAACTTTTTCCTCGCCATTTACGATTACGGGAACATTGTAAGCAAACATTCGCCCATAAACATTTTTTACGGCGGGATTTTGCTGTAATTCCTCAATAAATTCAGCCTTTACCGAGCAGGTATCTTCTGGACTGATAACAGATATATCGGCAGTCCACGGCTGTAAAGGCGTCAATGTGTGATTCATAAAATCAATAGTTACTGAAAATGCAAGAAAAAGAATAATACTGATTGAAAATGAGCTAATCATTAAAATAAAATTCTTTTTGCTTGCTTTAGCATGATGAATACCAAGAGAAGTGTCTATCTTGAAAAACTTGGTATTCGCCGCTTTTTTTACAGGTTGTAAATCATTTGCATTTCCAGATACCGCTGCCAAAGGAGAAACTTTGGATGCTTTCTTAGCAGGAGAACGGGCAGCAAGGAGAACTGTCAACAAACCAACAACAATACCCGCTATAATACTTGGATAGCTTATACTAAAAGCAGGCATTCCACCAAAATATTGTGGACTAAGCTGCCGCAAAATAAAACACAATACCCAAACCAATACCATACCGCCGATAACACCAAGTGGAATTGCAAAGCGACACCAATTCATAACCTCTTTACGTACTAACTGCATAACCTGTTTAGGTGTTGCCCCTATGCAACGAACCATTCCAAAAAACTCTGTTCGCTGTGCCACATTAGTGTTCATACTACTTGCAATCATTAAAACGCCAGCCATCAAAACGAGGAAAAATAGAATTATTGCAACAGTATACACCTGTGCCATGAATGAATCATCACTCTGCCCCATCAAACCAAGCAATGTTATATTTTCGGTTACTTGTTTATCGGACAATCCGTACTGTTCTTTAATCTCAGCTATCTCTTTTGGAATGTTTC
The DNA here is from genome assembly GCF_000723465.1 of Ruminococcus bicirculans (ex Wegman et al. 2014). Classification (GTDB taxonomy): domain Bacteria; phylum Bacillota; class Clostridia; order Oscillospirales; family Ruminococcaceae; genus Hominimerdicola; species Hominimerdicola aceti. The sequence goes on along the minus strand of NZ_HF545616.1, from coordinate 1,459,066 downwards.
CTTTATTATCAAATAGCACGAAAAACATTGTATACTCAGATGGGTTAACATCTGTTTCATTGGAGTAAATTGTTCGAAAGCCATCTGTTGTCAAAAACACACCATAAACATCTTCACGCATAAGGTTTGCGGAATTTTTCATAAAGCCAGAAATAATATATGAGAATTCCGTTCCATTTGGCGTTGTAATTACAATTTGCTCACCAATTTTTAACTTTAGCGTATCCTTCGCATTGATTGATATCATTGCTTCATTCTCAGTTTTAGGAAACGTCCCTTCATCCAACACATTAAAAATTTCTGTAACTATGCTTTCATTTCCACCGCATATACTCACATTTTTTCCATGCAAAGTATATTCTTGTTCTCCTCGAAAATTCAGCGTACCATAATCGGCAACAGTAGCTACCTCTGGTCTGGAAGATATAAGCATTGCATCTTCATCACTAATGTTTTGTATGCCAATATGCCAATTTCCGTTTTCCTGCTGTGCCTGCAAAATCTGCCCTCTGATAAACATATCAGCCATACCGAAAATAGCTGTTACCAGAAAGACAGCCAATACAATGCAAATAATAGACATACGATTTTGCTTTCGATGTACTTTTGCAGAAATAGGAACAAGGTCAAGATAACTTTTCATTCGCATTACCTCCCAAGTCTGTCAGCACACCGTCTGTGACACGCAAGACACGGTCAACCATAGAAGTAAGACCGTTGTTGTGCGTAATCATAAGTATTGTTTGTTGGTAATGTCTGGATGCTTTTGTCAGCAAATCAATAACATCTTGGCTATTCTTGCTATCCAGATTGCCTGTCGGCTCGTCCGCAAGAATCAACTTCGGTTTTGTAATCAATGCCCTGCCAATAGCGACACGCTGCTGCTGACCGCCAGAAAGCTGGCTTGGCAAATGGTTTCTTCGTTCTGTTAAGCCGAGCAATTCTAATATTTCTTCTACATCAGAAGCTTTCGGTTTGCGATAATCCAAAAGAAGCGGAAATGCTATATTCTGTTCCACCGTCAATTCAGATACAAGCTGAAAAGACTGAAAAATAAAGCCGATATTCCTCCTTCTGAAAATCGTGCGTTCTTCTTCTTTCATAGAAAATAAGTTATTCCCATCCATCGTGACTGTGCCAGAAGTAGGAACATCCAATGCACCGATACAATTTAGCAGGGTACTCTTCCCAGAGCCAGACTCTCCAACGACAGCAACGAACTCACCTTTTTCCAGAGAGAACGATACATTTTTCAAAGCATCGACTTTTGCCTCACCAGTTCCGTATGTTTTACACAGATTTTGTACTTTTAAGATTTCCATTTATAAGTACCTCCTTTCTTACAAGGATAGAAGTAACAGCTTACAATCAGATGAATTTAACCTTACGATTCCGTAAGGAAAGACAATGTAAAGGTTGTTCCCTGTAATCGCTCGCTCTGAACAGAAAGAATACCGCCTTGTCCCTCAACAATCGCCTTTGCTAATGGCAATCCAAGTCCAATCCCTTGACTTTCTGAAGTATTTTTGCTTCGATAAAATCTCTTAAATATGTGGTGTATATCCTCTTGGGAAATGCCGTGTCCGTTATCCGTAATAAATATTCTAATCATAGCGGGCGTTTGTTCCCACGATATAGAGATTTTTCCCCCTGTATCTGTATGGTCAAGTGCGTTTTTGATAATGTTGCCAATGGCTTCGCCCGTCCACTCTATATCACAGTAAAGCATCTGTTCCAAATCACCATCTATCACAATTTCCTTTTTTTCATTGTCCGCCCGTGTTGTCAATTCACTAATTGCGTGATTAATAATATTCGGGATACTGTAATTGGATTTTTCAAAATAGATGCTCCCTGCATCTATTCTTGTGATTTTCAACATAGATTGAATAAGCTGTTCCATTCTCTTTAATGCAGTTCCAATCTTTAAGGAAAATTCTTTGACCGTTTCGAAGTTTTCTGGCTCATTCTCAATAATTTCCTGATACATCATAAGTGCCGACAGAGGCGTTTTTAATTGATGTGATATATCAGAAATTGTATTTTTAAGAAACTCTTTTGTCTTTTGTTCTGTATCATTTTTTGCTTGAAGCATAGTAGCCAATTGGTCAACAGAAGATAAGAGCTGGTAAATAGTTCCCTCGTTAGATTGCGGAAGGTGAACAGTATAGTTCCCATCTATGTAGTCCTTAATGATGTTTTCTGATTCCCTATATAGTCTTTCCCTACGATACAAAAACAGCATTGTACCTAAAAACAGAAGCAGCGTCCATAGAAATAACATCACAAACAGAGATGTCAGTATTGTATTTTTAACAGCAGATACATAAGGTAAATTTTCTATATCCGTGCTGTTTGAAAGACCAATTTCGGCTAAAAACTTATTTCCTGTAGTGCCTGCTTCCGTATTCATTAAGGCTGTTGCAATTACTTCCTTTGAAATTCCTTCTTCCAGTAAAGAAGTAGCAATCGCATTATTGTGTGTTAAAAACATTTCTTTGGTAGCCGCCGTTTGCGTGTCAATGACAGCTATTCCCATCAAAAAAAGCAGCAAAACAAGAGTAACAATGAAAATGCAATAATAACGGCTATGTTTATCATGTAAGAAGTTCATTCGTCCACCTCTTTCCACTGATAACCAAATCCTCGGACTGTTAGTAAATGTTCTGGATGTGATGGGTCTGTTTCTATTTTTTCTCGCAGTCGTCGCACATAGACGGAAAGGGTATTATTGTCTACATAATCTCCTGTGCTGTCCCATAACTCGTCTAAAATAATATCTCTTGTAATAATACGGTTTGCATTCTTTACCAACAGGCATATTAAACGGTATTCTGCGGCGGTAAGTTCTAATATTTTTCCCTTTAATAAGACACGGCTTCCTAAAAGGTCTATCTTAATATCGCCACATTCCATAACTGCCCCTGTTCCTTGAGTGGACAACCCTGCCCGCCGCAGCAACGCTCGTATGCGTGAACATAACTCGCCTAACTTAAACGGTTTTGTTATGTAGTCATCACCGCCGCAGTCCAGACCACGAATAATGCTAACTTCTTCATCAGAAGCTGTCAGAAAAATAATCGGTATCTGACTTCCGTTTTTTCGTACTTTTTCACATATCTCAAAACCTGTTCCGTCTGGCAATGTGACATCAAGGATGAGCATATCGTATTTTTCTATCTCAGATAAATAAGTTAGAGTTTCCTGCACAGAACGGACAAAATCGACATCGAAGCCATTTTTCTTTAGCGAATATTGCAGTCCGTCTATTAAACTTACATCATCTTCTAGTAATAAAATTCTATTCTCCATAATCTGTAACCTTTCTCCGCTTATCAACGGGCTTTTTTGAACTTTTAGGAATAAGCCACACCCGATTTATATTTAGGACACCCTCAATACGGTTTTCTTTGCATAACCGTTGCACACGCCGCACCGATATCCCCCAAAGTTCTGCGGCTTCCTGTGCCGTCATATATTCAAACATTTCTGACCTCCTAAAATCGTACTGTATCTATTATATCCGTTTGAACGAACAATATCAACTATGCAAATGTGAATTTTTATATCTTACAAGTAGAGATTTTATATCCTAATACAAGGGATTTCAGACCGTTCTATAAGAACTATTATTTCTGTAAAATATAATAGAAGCATTATATTGATACAAGGTGGTGAGTTTATGGACGCAAGAAACAATGATTTTGACTTCGATTTTACACCGATAGGGCAGGCAATCAAAAAAGCAAGGACAGCAAAAGGTATGACCAGAGATGAGCTTTCTCGTATTGTGGATTATGACCCAAGACATCTTCAAGCGATTGAAAATGAGGGGCAAAAGCCAAGTCTGGAGTTGTTCATTCAGCTTGTGACGATGTTCGGTGTATCAGTTGATGAATACATATTCCCAGATAATGAGGTCAAGAAAAGTTCCGTCCGCAGACGCTTAGACGCAGAACTCGACAAACTAAATGATAAAGAGTTGCTCGTAATAGAAGCAACTGTCAGCGGTCTATGTAAGGCAAAAGAGCCAGAGGAATAAACCTCTGGTTTTTCTTTTGCCCATTCTTAATAGGCAGGAACACCGTAACCATAGATGGAGCTACTTCCAACCGTATATTGATTTTGCCTGCAAGTGTCGCCAGAGTTACCCTCCACGGTGTAAACGACACCGTTTTCGCATTTCTCCACAATGCCTACATGGTCGGTTTCTCCGTCGCCTTCCCAATCAAAAAAGATAATATCGCCTGCCGACGGCTCATAGCTTCGGTCTTTCCATTGTCCGTTACCCTTAAACCAATTTGCACCGTCCACGCAGCCTGCGAATTTTGGGATAATCCCGCTTTCGATATAGCCACATTGGTCGGCACACCAAGACACAAAGCAGGCACACCATTCCACACGCCCCTCAAAGCCGTACCAACTCCAATAAGGCTGACCGCCCTCATTGCCGAGCTGTGTCAAAGCGACCTCCACAATCGCCTGGTTACCGCCGCTTGTGAACGCTCTCCCGTATGGATAATACCGCAGCACATGGGCGGGATATTGCGTGTCGCCATAGCTGTCCCAACCTAACCGTGCCGCCTGCATGGTGGAGAACTCTACCGCATTGGCATAGGAATAGCCGCCATAGTTAGTCTTAGCCCACGAGATATAGCCGTTGCCGAAATTGTAACCCTGCAAGGCAAGTTTGATATGCTCCATATCAATCGGGTTTTCTACCTCGGCAGAGATAAGGGCAGCCTTTAATTCCTGTACACCGCACTCAATCGAATATTCTGGGTCTTGTATCCCGTTCGGCTCGTGGGGATACCTTGTGTTAAAGCTGCCCTCCGCCGCCTGCATCGGGTCAAGTCCACGCCCGCCACTTTCCTGCATCATTACCGCCTTGATAAGCTCCACATATTCGGGAATACCGTACTGTTTGGCATATTTCTGTATCAAAGGCTCATAGGCTTCCACCTCTGCACTGACAGGGGTATAGGCGTTGCTCCCGCTTCCGCCACCAAACAGGGAAACAGCACAGCCGAGCAGGACAACAATGAGAATAATCACAACTGCAATCCAACCACCTGCAATTAAAGCGGAAATCAGAGCTTTTGTTCCTGCAATAATCGCCTTGACCGCAGCTATGGTGGCTCTGACCGTAGCTTTTGTTGCTTCAGCGGTTGCCTTTGCGGTGGCTTTTGCCGCCTGTGCTGCCTTTTGGGCAGTTTTCGCAGAAGCCTTTGCCGCTGCCTGTGCCGTTTTTACCGAGGTTTCCGTCGTTTTAATCGCCGCCTTAGAAGTTGCCTGTGCGGTTTTAATTCCCTTTTCGGTAGTCTTGACTGTTCCCTTAGCAGTTGTTTTCACCGCTTTTTCTGCATTTCGGGCTGTGGTCTTAATCATTTTTTGCCCCTGCTGTCGGGTCTTTATCAACTGCGATTTTGCTGTCTGGGAAACATCGGGGGCAGAGGAACGGCTTGCAGCCCCGTGACGGATCTGCAAACCGTGTTGTTCTGACATATTCTGTGCTGCTTTCTGCTCTGCGGCTTTGACTGCCCGACTTTGCTTGAAATCGGTTATTTTATCTTTTGCCTTACCGATATTCTCCTGCGTTGTCTTGACTGCCTTTTGCCCCTGCTTATTGAACTGGTGGATACCTTCGTCCTTTACACGGTCTGCCACATAAGAAATCCTGTCCGCAGCATATTCTGTGGCAGAGTTTTCATCAGCGTAATATCCCTGTTCCGCCTTGTCCTTTATCCCCACATAGGCAGATTTCATACGTTCACTGGCTATGGTGGCTTTATCTATGGTCTTTATCGTGCCTTTAACCGCATCTCTGGTTTTAATATCAGCCATAGAAAACCTCCTTTCCCAGAGGATTTGCGTTCAAATCAGCCGACCTTTTTTGCCACTACAACGAGTCTGCCGTTCTGTGCGGAGTATTCGCAGGTGGAAAGGGTAATGAGCCTGTCGCCGTATTCAGCGATCACACCTGTATCATACAAAGCAAGCTCCTTGCACTTCCCGACATAGGAATTAAATTCTTCCTCATTCTCCGCATCAACAAAGTCGTAGTATCGGAATCCCTCAGAACTGTACGCCACAGTCTTAAATACAGCGACGATTTCATACTCTGCCTGCTCTGTGAGGGTATCAAACTGAATAGTCTTGTGTTCCTCATAGAAGCTCTTGGACTTGTAATCCTCCAACGCTCCAAACATCTTGCCACTCTTGATGTGATGACCGTAGATAACCAGATTGTCACTTTCGGCAATATTACAATTCTCCTGCACATAAGGCGTACCTAAGTCGCTGTACTCTTTTTCAAAATTGTGCTTCAGATAAAAATTCGGATTGTTCCTGCTCTGCATCACAGGATAATTGATTGTTGTGCCGGCTATGGAAATCCAACCCACCATATCCTCATTCTGTAAATACAATTTCTGATACTTGGCAAGCACATCTTCTCCCTCGCTGACAGGGGCATCGTCTGGCACGGTTTCATCCGTGGGAGCCTGCTCTACCATCTCGGCAATCTCCTCAAAGGCTTCCGTCTGCTCGTCCACCTCTGCATAGTAATGATAAATGCGGAAGCCACAAAAAGCCGCCGTACCTAACAGGCACACGGCGGCTACAACACAGATAATAGATTTATAATTCTTCATAGGCTTTTCCTTTCTTATCTTGAAATTTCCGTCTGTTTTCTGGGAGCAGGAAGCTCCCTGCAATATTCGGGGTATCTGACCTTGATACCCTCCATAAAGTAGGGAGCAAACTCACAGCAGAACAACTCCTCTGGCGTGAAATACCGTTCCCGCCCTTCCTCTGCATACCCGTTCCAAAGGTTAAAAGCAAGATGGCAGACCTTGACTGTTCCGCTTGTCTGCCAGCCGCCGTGCATACCCTCTGGCTCGATGCAGTCCTCCTTGAAATTGAACATCTGGTTGATGTTCGCCCTCGTTTCCGAAGCGATACCCATCACATAGAAAAACGCCCTATGATAACAGTCGTTCACTCTGCATTTCATCATATTTTCCAGAAAGAAATCACGGTGAGCCGTATCACGGAATTTAATATCAGCCATAAAAGACCTCCTTTCTTAGACCTCACCGAACTTGGTTGTCATCAGTTTGTAAAGCTCGGTATTGCGTGGAAACTTGTTTACAAACGGTACAAGGGAGCTGCCAACTTTGAGTAATCCCTGCCCTGCACCGACATTCGTGATATAACTCATCTGAAGGTCGGAGATATTAAGGAGCTTGGCAAGCTCAAGTCTGTCCGTGGACGCTTGGTTAAGCATAATGATAAATTCGCTGTTGGCAAGCATCGTCCTTGCGGTATGGCTCTGCAAAAGGTCGTCTACATTCTGCGTAATACCCGTACAGTACGCACCGTATTTACGCACACGCTTCCAGAGGGTAAAGAGGAAGTTGGCAGAGTATTCGTGCTGAAAGAGCAGATAGATTTCATCAATGAAAATAAAAGTGTTTCTGCCTTTGGCTCTGTTCTGTGTGATACGGTTTAAGATACTGTCAAGCACGACAAGCATGCCGATAGGCTGTAACTGCTTGCCCAAATCCAGAATGTCATAGCAGATAAGGCGGCTGTGGGTATCAACATTCGTGTGCTTTGCAAAGGTGTTGAGCGACCCGTCCGTAAACAGCTCAATCGCAAGGGCGATTTCCTGTGCTTCTGGCTCATTCTGTTTTAACAGTTCCTCACGGAAGTCCTGCAAGGTGGGCGGCGTTCCCATATAGTTGCCCTGCTGATAATAGCGGTACACGCTTGCCGTACAGCGGTCAATGATGGATTTCTGCTTTGCTCCCAAGTTCGTGCCGCCGATGAGCTGTTCGCAAAGGGATAAAATAAACTCCGATTTCAGAATGACAGGGTTTGCACCGTCACCGTAATCGGAGTTCATATCCATAGCATTGATGTGATTTTCACTTGTCGCAGAGATATGAATGACTTCTCCCTGCATTGCCTTAACAAGCGGGGAATACTCACGCTCTGGGTCAATGATGATAATATCAGCGTTGGGGTCGGTCAGAATGATATTTGTCATTTCTTCCTTTGCGGTAAAGGATTTTCCTGCACCCGACACACCGAGAATAAAGGAATTGCCGTTAAGGAGCTGCCTACGGTTGGCGATAATCATATTTTTGCTGATGACATTCTGACCGTAATACACACCGTTTTCGTGGTAGATTTCCTGCACACGGAACGGGATAAACACTGCAAGGCTCTCTGTTGTGAGGGTACGCAGGGCATCTATCTTCCGTACACCAAATGGCAGGGCTGTATTCAATCCGTCCATCTGCTGATATTTCAGCACCGCAAACTGGCACAAATGCTTTCTTGCGGTAGTCAAGAGAGCTTCTGTATCATTGTCGAGCTGCTCTTTGGAATCTGCCGTATGCACCATCGTAAGCACGGCAAACATCATTCTCTGGTCACGGGTTGTCAAATCATCCAGAAATTCCTTGCTTTCTTTTCGCTGCTGTTCCAAATCATAGGGGATAACGGCAGAAAAATTGTTGTTCTGGTTCTGCTTCCTCTGCCAATTCGTGATATTGGTTTCCACACCAAGCAGACGGTTTTCCACCTCCCGCACGGCTTCATCTGTGGGAACGGGGATAATATCAACGGACAGCATCATATTCCTGTTCAGCTCACAAAGCTCCGCAACCATACTGTCCTTGATATATGCCGCATACTCTCTGAGAAAAATCACACGCCCATATCTGTCACCCATTCTGAAGCAGTCGCTCTCAAATTCAAAGGTATCAGGGCAGATAAAATCCTTGAAATCGTGACCTTTCCGCATCGTCTGGGTAATATCGAAGTGGAACGCTGTTTCTTCTCCTGTACGGTAGAAGTCGTGGAAGATACGCAGCTTGTCGCCTGCGTCCAGTTCCACACACTTCGACCCCAGACGGTTAAAGTGGGCGATAAGGTCAGCACCCACACGGGCGAAGTAGTTTCGGGCTTCCTCGATATTCTTCTTGCAGACAGATACGGTTACATACTTATCCTGTACGATGGAATTAGCCCCTGTCGCCTTATCCAGAAGCATTTTGTTGTATTCCTTGCGGTACTTATCCAGACCGTCATCAGCCATTGGGATTAAAATAGTCTGTTCAAAATCAGCTTTGTTCAAGCGACGGTTGTTGATAGTGATTTTCGTGGTCGCACCGCTGTCAAGGGAATTAAGAAGCTCCGAGTATTCAAGGAACATTGCTTCCTTATCCTCACGGCTTGCCACGGCATAGTTTATATCCTCAAATTTAAAGGTCTTTGCGTACTTGTTCCTGCCGACAAGGAATATGCCGTCATCCCAGATTGTCTTAATCGGGATAACATTCTGTACCGACTTCGGCACAACAAACTTTTCCCTGTCCTGCTTGAACAGATTTTTAAGAGTTCTCAGCATTGTTTACCTCCTTGCTGCGTTTCGCTTTTTTCTTTTTCGTTTTCTTTGGTTTAGGTGTCCTGCCTTTCTGCTTTTTCCGTACTGTCGGCAACCCTTTTTCATGGGCTTCAATGGTCGGCTTCATCGTTTCGTAATAGAGATTATCTGGCAGGAACATCAGCTTTTTCGGCATCAGAAATTCCGATTTAATCCACGCCCAGACAAACTGCTCTGCGGTCATACCGTTGTATTTGATAAATCCCATTGCCGCAAAGGGGAACGCACCTAAGATACAAACCCAACTGAGGGTTTCCGTACCAAACCGTGGACGGAGAAGAAAATACAAACCCACCGCCACGCCGCAGGCAAGGACAGAAAAAATGAACTGTCTGAGGGACAGTCCAAAAAACATACTCTCCGTATAATTACGGATTTCCTTATTTATCTTGACTTCCAATCATAGCACCTCCCTTACAAGCCCATCATTTCTCTTACAACACGGTCTGCCATTTTGACCGCACCGACAAGGACGAGCATATTGAACACAAGCTCCCCGATATAGCTCCATACCATTGTAACCGCCGCCGCATCGGGATTGACCACAGGCGGAGAAGAAGCAAATAGGGAAAAGATAATGCAGGCAAGCACGATAACCGCACCTTCAAGGCATACAGCGGCATAGCTCTTAATGAAACTCTTGCCAACGCTTTGGCTCGGCTCTCCCGCAAAAGCGGAAAGGGGTACGGGTGCTATGGCAGTATAGATATACAGCTTGAAAAACCTGCCGTATACCGACATAATCATTATGAATGACAGCACCGTAATAAACAGTCCGCCTATCAGCGTGACCGCCCATAGCGGGATACTCTCAAAAAATCCGCAGTCTTCAACGGCTGTCACGATTTCCTGCGGCAACACCGTCTGCTGTGCCGAGCCAAATCCTGCGGCATTCATAATCGTGGAAATCATACCCTGCACAATCTTAAACAGTGCCATCATCAGTTCCAATCCGTAGGTCACTGCACCTTTGGCAATGGCAAAGCGGATAAACAGCTTCAACGCCTGCTCTGGTCGCTTGACTTCTGCAAAATTTCCGCAGGTACGCATTACACCCACAACAAAGAACAGCACGAGCAGGGCAAGTCCGATAGCCTGCACCGCACCGTGAATATCCACGATGACATTCCATATCGTGCCGCCCTTAAAGTTCTCTGGGGATTGGGTAACGAGCTGCCATATCTCGGCTAATTTCTCATTCCAAGTGTTTAGGGCGTTCTCTAAATTCTGTACCACCCAGTTATCAGACATTTGACCACCTCCTTGATGATATTAGATAACGGGAGCGAGTTCCGCACTCGGCGGATCTGCTCCCGTTATCTTTTTGTGTCAGTCTGTTATCTTAGCCTGTGATAAGAGTCAAGATTTCCTTTGCGAAGGTAATGACAACGCCGCCTGCAAGGGTCAAAAATCCGTTAGCTCTCTGGGACGGGTCGTGGGATTTGAGGGAAAGACCAATCTGCACGATACCAAAGCCGAGCATAATCATACCGACGGCCCTCACCAGACCGAAAATGAAATCGGACAGATTGTTGACTACCTGAATAGGGTCATTGGCAGCAAAGGCGGTTACGGAAGTACCAAGCACAAATGTCATTGCCATAACAGCCATACAGTAATAGCGAAAGCCTTTCTTAACCTTTCCAGTCATCGGCAGCTTCGTGGTTTTCTTGTTCTCGTTCTTCTTAAAAAGTTTCATAGGGTAAATCCTCCTTATAAATTGAATATTTCTTCCAAGTCCTCATCGGACAGAAGCTCATAGGAAGTGCTGACAGCTTTCATGCTCACGGCGTTATCTGGAATATCACTGTCAAACACAAGAGTTGCGACAGCCTGCGTAGGCTCTCCGTGGATATACGGCGGTTGCCCTCCGTCAGCCGTCAGCTTCACATTCGGGTGCTTCAAGATGTCATACTTGAAGTCCATAACGGGGCGTTCTCCACGCACAAAAAGAAGTGCGTAGCGGTTATTAAGCATACGCACTTCGTCTGGGGTCATCAGCTCACGCCCCGAAATCTGATAATTTGTTGAATAGTTACCACTTCGCCCAGAGCTTTTCCCGTAGGTGTTGGTATCAATGGTTTCCTTGCCCAAAAGCTCTGACACATATTTGTGGGTGCTTTGCTCGTTGCCGCCCAGATACAGAAACTCATCGCAGTTGCCGACAATGCTTTCCCATTGCTTTTCAAAAAGGGCTTTGAGCTGTGCCAGATTTTGCAGGATAATGGATACCGATACCCCTCTGGAACGCATAACGGACAGGATTTTATCAAAGTCATCAGGCAATGAAACATTCGCAAATTCGTCCATTATGAAATGGCAATGCACAGGCAGGCTTCCGCCGTACTTGTGATCTGCCAGATAAAAAAGCTGTTGAAAGAGCTGGGTATAAAGGATACTGACAAGGAAGTTAAAGCTCGTGTCGTTGTCTGGTATCAGAGCGAACAGAGCGACCTTCTTTTCTCCCAGACTTGGCAGGTCAAGCTCATCGGTGGCGGTAAGCCCTGCAAGGCTCTCCAGATTGAATTTTTCAAGCCTTGCGGCAAGGGTTATCTGGATACTCTTTAAGGTCTTTGCACTACCAGAGTGGTAATCCCTGTAATACTTTAGGGCGATATGCTCTGGGTTTACCATTTCCAGACGGTCAAACAGCTCATCCAGAGGGCTTACATAGCTGTCATCGTCCTCTCGGACTTCGCCTGCACGGAGCAGCTCCATAACCATCGGGAAATTCTGCTCGTCTGGCGGTGCTTCATATTTCAGATAGAACACCAGAGCCAGAAGCAGCATACTCGCCGCCGTATCCCAGAATGGGTCTTGCGACTGTGAGCCTTTCGGCGTGGTCGCCTTAAACAAGTTTGTTACCAACCTCTGAACATCGTTATCGTTCCGCAGATAGACAAAGGGATTGTAACAATGGCTGCGGTGCATATTGATAAGGTCAAGTACACGCACCTCATAGCCTTTATTTTCCAATAGACCGCCAATGTCACGGACGATTTCGCCCTTTGGGTCGAGTATTACAAAAGATGTGTTGCACTGCATAGCATTTGGCTTGCAGAAAAACCTCGTTTTTCCCGCACCAGAGCCACCGCAGACTAAAATATTCAGATTCCTGCGGTGCTTTTTCCCGTCCAACCCGATACGGACATTCTGGGTCAAGAGCTTATTGGCTGACGGGTCTTTATCTCGGTACTTCTTATTCAAAGCACCTGCGTTGCCCCATTTCGCAGAGCCGTGTTCCTCACGCCTGCGGTAGTTCCTGCGTGTAGAAAAATAAACGCCGATGCCCATAGCGTAGGCAAGTAAAAAAATAAGGACAGTCTTTACGCTGTCCTCACACATCGTTATTTCAAACGGATTGCCCATCGCCACAGGCAGACCTCGGATAATCTCTACAAGACCACCGCTGACATAGGGTGCTGTCAGTAGGGCGAGCCATACAACAGGAAGTATGCCGCAGACAGAAAGGATTAGGCTCGTTTTCTGGTCATCGTTCCTCATTGCACCTGCAATGCACGACCTTAACCTTTTTTGTCGGAGCGTGTGCCACCTTGCTTATCAGCTCGTCAACAGGCTCGGTGGGGCGTTCCTCCTGTAACTGCCTTGTACGCAGGGTGTTTAAGGCGTTGATGACGATATTCTTATCGTACTTATCAAGTGCGATATGGTATCGTTCCTCTCTCATAGTCTTCACCTCCGATTAGCGTTCCTGCTCTTTGTTCTTTGCAGACTTGTTCTTCTCCATACTCTTATACATATCGCTCTGGATTTCGCCCAGAACATCACGCATCGTGCCAAGCTCTCCCTTGAACGCCTGCGTATCCATTTCCGCACACTCTCTGGGAAGTCTGGAAAAGTCAAAACCTCTGGTATCCACACCGTAACGGGAGCTTACCATATAGGCAACGCAGAAGGATTTGAAATCGGAAGCATCACGGCTCTCGTTGTACTTAAAATCATAGACCGCCGCCGACACTTCTTTTGCCATACTCACGAACAGCACTTCCTCGGAAAGCCCCTTCTTGACAAAAATGGTCTGCTGAGAGCTGTCATAATAGGCAGGCAGTTCAAGCTCACCGACAGGAACACAGGGTACAGGGCTTGCATCAATCAGAGCCGACACAAGCTCACGCATGGATTTCGGCTCCTGTTCCTGCTGCCTGTCCTTTGCCGAGGTTTCAGAAATGTCATAAACCACTTTGGCATTGTAGGAGACGCCCTTTGTCCCGTCCTCACGGGTGTATTCCTTGCTCGGCTCAAGAATAATGATTTTTTGTGCGTCCTTGTTCACATAGACACGGCTCGCTTTCCATTTGTTGTACTCTTTAAGCTGCGTTGCTTCGGGCATCTGTGCTGATACCAGAATAGCGTTAGCCACGGAGTAGCGGTCAAAGCGACCCTGCACATCAAGATACTGACGGAAGCTGTCGCCGCTTGCCATCATTTCAGAGCAGGTATTGTCAATCAGCTCATAGGCTTCTTTCCGCTGTGCCTGCTTTGCGGCAGCCCATTCCTCTTTATCAAAAGGTCTGTTGCCGCCGCTGAATACATCGTAAATACTCATAGCTGTTTACCTCGTTTCTTTGGATTTTGGTTTCTTTTTCTTTCTCTGGGGCTGTTTATGCTCCGTTTTCCTGTTAGCACTTTTCGCCCTGTCGGAAGCTCCGCTTTTGTCCAGGGCGGAAGTGCCAATCTCTGCTTCCTGCTCCTTGCGGCTCTCCTTGATTTTCCGCAGTTCCTCTCTGACAGAAGGTTTCTCCTTAGTCATAGTAGCCCCCTCTGCGGACTTCTTTGGCTGCTCTGAGGTAGGCTCGGACTGAGGGGATTTTTCTGTCTTTGCCACCGAGGGGTTTGGGGCGTTTTCCTCCTTCTGGACAGGCTTGCCCATAAGCTCGTCAAGCAGCTTATCTTTCTCCGCCTTTTCCTGCACGCCAATATCTGGCTCTGGCTGACCGTCCTTTGCATCTTTGGATTTCTCAGCTTCCGTCACAATAGAAGCGGTATCCACCGAAGCAAGATTAAAGCGTTCCACAATACGGCTGATTTTCGATGCGTCCTCGGCACGAGCGATGACATCGACCTCTGCATTTGGGTCTTTGTTTTTTCTGTCCGTGAGGACGCAGTAAAGCACACCGTATTTTTTTGCTTCCTGCGTGAACTTCTTTAAGTCGGCGCTTTTGACGGTAAAGACTTTCAGCTCCTTGCCAGAACGGAGCATACTTGTCAGCCTTGCTTTTCCTTTGGTTTTCTTTTCTTCTTTGAGAATGGAATACAACAGGATAGCGATGTTCTTCGCACCTGCACCTGTGATTTTGGCAGCGACCTCAAAGCCCTCCAAGCTCATTCGGACGATTTGTTCTGCCGCTTCGCCGCCTGTGTTCATTCTTCATCAGCTCCTTTCTTCGCTGTTCGTTTTCGTCTGCCCGTATCGTCTGCAATTTTTCCTTGAGGGTATCACTACGGGCGGAAATGCCCTCGCACAGTCTGACCTCCTTTCGGATAACTTTCAGCCGCCCCGAAATATCGGAAATCTCTGCCTTGACCGCTTCCTTTTCTTCGCCGCTTATCCTGCGGGATTTGGAGTAAAGCTCCTTTCGCTTCTGAAGCAGGGCAGACATCTCCGTTTCCAGAGAGCCTTTATATGAACAAAGCTGCTCCGCCGTATCAATGTGATTGCGGCAAAGCAGCCTTGTTTCCTGTGTGATGGCTTCCATCTTCATAAGGTCGTCCTTTAAGAGATAATGAAGCCGTGCATAATTTTGTTTTCTGCCTTTTGGCAGGATACCGAGCTTGTAGCAGTAATGGAGATACAGTCCACGCAAGCCACCGATTTTCTTAGCGTTCTTCAAAGAGCCTTTGACCCGATAGACCTTAATCTGTGGCTGTGGCTCCGAGAAGCTCTGGAATTTGACCGCATAGGAATTTTCTCTGATACGCTCCATAATCCTGTCATTGGTGTATTCCTCTCCGAGCTTATAAAGCCGCTTGGGTCTTTGCCAGCCCTTGCCGATAATCGTCCAATACTTGCGGTTGGGGTCAAAGTTTATGCGGTAGCCCATTTCTGCCAACTGGCGGTCAAAGTCTTTCAGCGTGAATGATTTGCTGATAGCTTCGTCCACCGCCTGTCTTGCAACATTATCCCTCGTGGGTCGCCCCTGCTTTTCGGCTTGGTAAAGGGCGTAGGGCTTTTTCTTGCCGCTTGGGTGTTCGATGACGGACAGGGCATACTCACGGCAAAGCTCATCGGAGCGCTGACGGAGCAGCCGCAGATTTGCTTTGTTGTCGTGGTAGTGCATACCGTCAGCAAAAGAAACAGAGTTCACGACAAAGTGATTATGCAGGCAGTCGGTATTCAGATGGGTGGCAACGATGACTTGAAATCTGTTGCCCCACATTCGCTCAGCAAGTTTAACGCCGACTTCGTGAGCCTGCTCTGGCGTAACCTCACCGTGCTTGAAGCTCTGAAAGCCGTGGTAACAGACAATCTCGCTCGTGTCGTTCCACCCCGCTTTGGTAATCATCATTTCATCTCTAGCGGTGGTCGGGTCACAGTTTACGCCTGTGACAAAGAAACGCTGCTCGGTCTTATTCTTATTAGTAGCGTACTCCATTACATCGACCATCGCCTGCAGGTCGGCTTCGGTGTATTTGGGGTTGGCTGTCTTTTCGGGATTTTCGGCATAGTCGATTGGGTGGTCGAGCCTGCCACGCACATCCCATATCTCGCAGACCGCCATTACGATGACCTGCGTGGAAGCAGATACCTTTTGCGAATTTCAATCTGAAATTCGTGCCACTTCCTTGCTTCCTCACGGAGCATCGGGGTATCCACAAAGCCGAGGGCGTTTGCCTTAACCGCAAGCTGATTGATACGGTTGCCAATAGCGGACAGCTCACGCATCATTTTATAGAACTCTGGGTCGGGCTTTTCGCAGAGCTGATAGCCCCTTACCATTTCTCTTAAAAAGGCTTCTTTTGAGCGACCCGATTTCCGCACAAGCTCATTAAGGTGTTCGGCTTCCTCCTCAGTCAGACGGAAAAGTATCTGCACATTTCTTTTTCGCATTGTCCTCTTCCTTTCTCTCGGAAAGTCTGTTTATCTGCAAGCAGCACATACACACAACGCCGAACAGACCGCCGAGCATTGTGCCGATAATGAAAAATAAGAACTCACTCATTCTTGAACTCCTTTCTGTTCTCACGGGGTATTAGGGGGCTGCCCCCTAACAAGCGAATTTGGCTAACCAAATTCAGTGCTTGGTAAGACATCTCATTCTTCGCAATCGTCCTCATACATACACTCACCGCACACAGGGCAGAAGTACGGGCAGTCCGAACAATCTTCATTTTCCTGTGGTGTATTCTCGCCAACACCGTCAAGCCCGTCCTCTCTCTGCTCGGTAATATCGGCTTCGCCGCAGACAAAATCATCATCGGTAAAGTTGATAAGGTCGGTATCGAACAGGATAATTTTTGTTTTTTCCTTTGCCTGTTCGGGGCTTTCTGCATAGACGGAAACGGTCTTTTGATAATGGGCGGTAAGGGTTACATCATACTTTTTCAATGGTTCATTCCTCGCTTTCAGCACTAAATTTTGATTTGGTTTCGGTGTCTTTCTGGTGAGAATCTACTACACAATCAACGGGCATCACTCCTTTCACGCTTGGGCATAGGTCTTGCAATTTCCAGATAGGACAACAAAAAATCGTTGAAGTCCTTGCCGACAGGCGGTGGATCATCAACGATTTTGTAGTCTTTCTGCAACAGTTCTTTCAAAGTAGCGGTACAAAGCCTGCCTACCTTATCATTATCCAGATGCAGAACTATGGTCTTAATTTGTGGATTGGCACTCAAAAAAGTTGTGAGAGCTATGGGGATTTTGCAGTCCTTCATCTCTTTCTTTGGCTGATACACGCCTGAAAGAGAAAGCAGACTTTCCGATTTGTAGTCCTTGCCCTCGCATTTCAGATAAGTGGCATAGGACAGTAAATCAATGGCGGCTTCAAATAAATGCACGGTATCTGTCGGCTCTCTTGCCAGAAGTCGGAACGAATACCTTTTGTCGCTGCCCGATGCATCCTGTTTGAAAGTGCTGCCGAGCGTACTTCTAAGAGCCGCATATTTGGGTGTTCCGCTTTCATCTTTGCCGATAAAAACGGCGTTGTGATAGTCGGCGCTCTCATAAATTGTATCGTCTGCAACGCACTCCTGTATGAGCTGATAGTCAATACCACGCCCGAAAAGATACTGCAAAACTCTGTCGCAGTTCTTAAACTTCGGCGGCAAGAGAAGCACCTTTGGCTCATCTTTTTTCTCGGCAGGGGGCGGCGGTTTCCAGTCCGCCAACGCCTGTCCTGTAAGAATTTCCACGGCTTCTACGAAGTCATATTCCTTGACTTTTATCAGATAGTCGAGGGCAGAATAGCCGCCGAAACCTCTCGACCACCAATACCATTTGCCGTTGGAAATCTTTAAGCTGTCGTGTTCTGCGGTACAGTACACATTACTTGTGCCTTTGACCTTAACGAGATTGCTCGGCTCAAACTCACGCAGATAGGATAACAGGTCAATCTGGCGTACCCGTTCAAGCACATCTGGGTCAATCTGCACATAGGGTCTGTTAGTTCTCATTCAATAAAATCACCTCCAGAAAATAGAAATAGCCGAGGGGCTTTCGTTAAACGAAAACCTCTCGGCTATGTAAACGATATGTTATTTTGATAACAACACCAAATACTGAAACAGTTTATTAAGACGGTCTATTTCCTCTAAATAAATTGCTTCTTGCTCACTAAAATTTTGAACACCTAATGTCTCAACTATATGGGCTTTGGTGCTTTCTTGTTTATCCATTGAAAGCAAATGGTCAAAATATATTCGATAATCGTGAAGAATATACAACGGCGAAATCAATTTTTCAACATCAATCGTATTTCCAATTCCATTGCAGAATTTCAGCAATATTTCTTTGATAAGACGAATTGACTGCCACTTTCCGTATTGAGCATCTCTTTCATTTTCAGAATATAATGCCTCATACAATTCTCTCAACCGTCCAACATTAAAGCCCTCTACCAACACCTTGTCAAAAGCATTTATTACACCAGAAACACTTTGCTCTGTGAAAACAAGCGGACGCTTGATGTTTTTAGCGTGTTCCGAACATTCTTCGTCTAAATGGGCTAAATCAATGTTGTATTTTTTCTTAATGTTTGAAATGAAGCTGTCCTTATTCATTAGAATTTGTTTCTCTATAATAGGCTTACTAAAAGTACAGTTCATTTGTGCTTGAAAGAACTCTGAATCAACGATTAAATGGTCTGAGTCAACATTAAATCCTTTTAAAATCGCTTGGCTCTGAGTATCCATATAATTCAAATCGCCCAACCAAAATACTAACTTTCCATTACTGTTAAAACCAAATGGCACATCCCAATCATATATATATACTCCCTCTGGGTCTTTCTTACCTATGTGTCCATAGGTTTCTGAGAAAATATCCACTTCAAAATCGGGAACAGAAATAAAATATATAAGTGCTTTTCTATCGAAATAAACAGGTGTCAAAAAACCTTCTGTTGAATGTTCCTCATCATAACAAAGACCAGGGATATTATAATAATCTTTATGGTCGTATTTATAATCTGTTTCTTTACAATATTCAAATTTCTTTTTGTAGCTTTTTGAAACAAACTCTCCTACAAACTGTTCTTGTTCTATCATAGACTTATATGCACCATCTATAATTTGTTTGGAATATTCGGGCAGACATTTATCTCCACATTTATTACAACAAAGAACAAGTAACTCTGGAAAATGGAGCGTTCTATTTTCTATAACGACTGTTACATCATCGTCAATTAACTCTCGCACTCCTTCACAATTACTGCATTTATCTAATTTGTATGTTTGATATTCAGTTAGAAAATCATTATATGTGCTAAATCTAATATCCATATCTAAACCAACCTTCTTGCTTACTTTATTGTTCTAATTGTACCACAAAGGTATGCATTTTTCCACCTCTGCGGCTATGTAAAAGCGGCATCAGCTCCACGCCAATGCCGCCGTTCTTGGTTATAAAATTCCTGCCTTTTTGAGATACCCAACGCTGTCATAGCACCCTCTGAAATAGATTGCTTCCTGCTGCATATCGCTGAGCCTGTTCCGAAGCTCCAAAACTTCTATCAAAGTCTTACACTCCTGCTCGGATAAATCGCTCGGCTTTTCCGTATCCAGAGCCTCCATCACTTTTGGATACTCCTTGTAGAGTTCCTCTATCCTTTCCTCTATGGAACGGTATTCTGGATTGTCTTTGGGCAGCTTTGCGATAACGGAGCTTAGATATTCAGCAAAGATGTTGCTATGCACATCAACAAAGGTTTCAAATCTGAAATTATCAAGCACACCTTTCACCTCCGACATTTACTAATCTACACCTATTATACTTCCCAGAAATCAGCAATACAAATATGCAAACCGCATTATCTCTCCCGACTTGCATATTTTCTTTCGGGCTGTTCTTCTGTCTGCTCTGGCTCGGTATCCATAACGGAAGTATCTTTTTCATTTAGATTCAGCTCAATGTTAAGAGCGTTCAGCCGTTCCGCTTTTTCTTTCAACTCATCTTCAAAGGCAAAAGGCTTCTTGATTTCCTCCTTTGCGGTTTCAAGCTGTGCGATAGTTTCCGCCTTTTTGGTCTTGGCAGCTTCCAGTCTGGCAGGGAGCTTTGACAGCTCGTTTTCAATTCGGGTCAGATTTCCGAGGGCATCAGCACCTAAATCTACCTTATGCTTTGCTTTTCCGCAAAGGTTCATACAGTAATGGGCGTTGACGGTATCATAATAAATCTCCATTTGGAAACCTCGATAGCTGCCGATTTCGGTAGGTGCAGACATCGGATAGTCCTTGCAGATTGCAAGGAGCATTTCGCCTGCATCTGCCTTTTCGGTATAGGTCACGCCTTTTAGGGTCATCGGGCAAAACTTATCCTCACCCTGCGGCTTGTGCTGCTCGGCAAGAGCTGCATCATTTTCATAGCCTGCAATGCGTTCCTCATACTCCTTAATGGTCTGGGGATAGTATTTCAGCACTCTGTCCTCAAGGTCGTAATGCTCGGAAAGGTAACTCTGCTTTAACACTCGGAGCTTGGAAACCTGTATATCCAAATCCATCTTTTCCTTAAAACGGGCATCGCCTGTGGCAAGCATTTTAACCTCCGCAAAGGACAGGGCAACCTCGTCCACATCTTCGGCAGAACGGACAGGGCTTTTGCTCGTCATTATCTGGCTGATAAATTTCTGTTTGCTCTCCACCAACTGATAGAGGTAGGCATCAAAAGTCTGCTCGGTCACATAGCGGTAAACCTCCACCTCTGGGAACATATTGCCCTGCCGTTCAATACGTCCCTGCCTTTGTTCAAGGTCGGAAGGACGCCACGGACAATCAAGGTTATGGATTGCTATGAGCCTGTCCTGCACATTCGTACCTGCTCCCATCTTCGGAGTAGAGCCGAGCAGCACACGGACTTCGCCGCTTCTGACCTTGCCGAACAACTCTTTTTTCTGTGCATCGGTGGTCGCTTCGTGAATAAAACGTATCTGCCCAGCCGGGATACCACGGGCTATCAGCTTCTCCCTCATATCGTCGTAGACATTGAAAGTACCGTCATTTTTCGGGGTGGACAGGTCGCAGAACACAAGCTGTGTCGCTTTGGTATCGGCGTGTTCCTCCCAGATACGGTACACATTATCCACGCAGGCATTGACTTTACTGTCTGGGTCATCTGGCAGCATCGGGTCAATCATTCTCTGGTCAAGAGCCAGTTTCCGCCCGTCATTGGTTATCTTGAGCATATTGTCGATGTTCGGCTCGACAAGCCTTGCCCTGACTTTCTCAGCCCGCTTCGCAAGGGAAGCTACCATCTCAGTCTGTATCTCGCTCGGCTTGGTCTTAATATTGTGGTAATTGACCTTTGGCACGGGGAGCTTTAGCATATCGGCGGTCTGTATATCCGCCACCTCACGGAACATCTGCATCAGCTCTGGCAGGTTATAGAACTTGGCAAACCTCGTCTTGGCTCGGTAATTCGTGCCTTCGGGTGCTAATTCCAGAGCTGTAACCGTTTCTCCAAAGGTAGAAGCCCAACTGTCAAAATGCTGCAAACCATTCTGTGCAAGGGTGTCATACTGCAAGTACCTCTGAACGGAGTACAGCTCAACCATTGAATTGCTGACAGGCGTACCCGTTGCGAAAACCGTGCCACGGTTGCCCGTGATTTCGTCCAGATAGCGGCATTTCATAAAGAGGTCGCTTGATTTCTGGGCTTCGGTCTGGGCGATACCGCCTACATTTCGCATCTTGGTGTAGAGGTACAAATTCTTATAAAAATGGCTCTCATCAATGAAAAGCCTGTCAACGCCGAGCTGTTCAAAGTCGATAACCGTATCCTTACGCTTGGTGTCGTTAAGCTTTTCGAGCTTCGTCTTGATTGCCTTTCGGGTTTTCATTAGCTGTTTGACCGTGAACTGCTCGCCTTTGGAAGCCTGCACATCATCAATGCCACGCTCAATATCATCAAGCTGCTTCTCCAACTGTTCCCGCTGTCGTTCTATGCTCATCGGAATTTTTTCAAACTGAGAATGCCCAATAATGACTGCATCATAGTCGCCTGTGGCAATCCTACCGCAGAACTTCTTGCGGTTTCCTGTTTCAAAATCCTGCTTTGTTGTAACAAGGATATTTGCACTCGGATAGAGCCGCAGATACTCAGAAGCCCACTGACCGACAAGATGATTCGGCACAACAAACATAGATTTCTGACATAAACCGAGCCGTTTGCTTTCCTGTGCGGCGGCTACCATTTCAAAGGTTTTGCCTGCTCCCACCTTATGGGCAAGGAGCGTATTGCCGCCATAAAGGATATGGGCGATGGCGTTGACTTGATGTGCTCTTAGTGTGATTTCTGGACTGATACCTCCGAAAGTGATATGGCTTCCGTCATATTCACGGGGTCGCACAGAGTTAAAAGTGTCGTTGTAATAACGGACAAGACGGTTTCGCCGTTCTGGGTCTTTCCATATCCAATCCTGAAATGCCTGCTTGATGACTTCCTGCTTCGCCTGTGCCGCCGTAGTTTCCTTTGCATTGAACACCGCTTTTTTATTGCCGTGTTCGTCATACACATAATCAAAGATACGGGTGTCACGCAGATTTAAGGTGTCCTCAATAATGCGATAGGCGGAAGCTCTTTTCGTACCATAGGTGCTGTCCGCCTTTACATTCCCCATATCGGAGCTTTTATTCTCTATGAACCAGTCTCCGTTTATCGGGGTGTATCGTACCTTTAATCTGCCTGCAGCATAACTTGACGGAGTTAAAAGCTCCATCACAAACCGCTGTATATCTTCCTGCGGTATCCAAGTTGCACCCAGACGGACAGAGATTTCCGCCGCCGAGAGGTCTTTGGGAATGACCTTTTCCAAGGCTTCCACATTAACTGCAAGCTCTGGGTCATTCTTCGCAGCAAGCTCCGCAACCGTCAGCTTGTTTCGGACATTTCCTGACAGATACTCGTCTGCGGCTACATAGGAAACAGGCTCACAGTTCGGTACTTTGAAGATAATACCTTGTAAATTCTGTACAAGCTCAGCCTGCGTTTTGCCTGTGAGCTGCTCCATATAAGGCAAATCAACACGGGCTTTCTCTCCGATAGAGAGGGCAAGGGCTTCGCTTGCAGTTTCAACCGAAGTTACTTCTCGGTGGGGTTTGATAGTCCGCTTTGTGAACATATCTGCCTTCCGTTTGAAGTTGCCCTCATCATCAAGCACCTCCAGAGAACATAGAAGGAAGTAGCTCTCATCTGAAGCAAAAGCAAGATAGTTTCCTCGGCTGTTGATTAGACCGTATTTTGCGGTATAAACATCATACAGACGGTTGAGGTTTTCCTGCTCGGTGCGTATCATTTCCTCTGGGTAATCATCGGTCTGATACTCTATGAGCTTACGCACACAGTCACGAATTTGGATAAGTCCCTTAATACGGTTTTCTGCGGTCATCGACACAGAAGCAGGTTGCATACGGTCATTCTCTCGGAAGTAAACCCTGCCGTCCACCAGAGTAAAAGAGAAGTTACGCACATTCGGGTCAGCAGGAACGGAAAGCTCCTGCTCATCGGAGATTTCATCAACCCTATTATCAAGCTCTGGGATTTCGCCGTTTATCCTCTGAACTGCATTAGACAGAAGCTCGGAAAGTGGTATATCCTTACGGGCTTTACAGACAGGCTCGAAAGTACCAAAGCGTGTGTTTTCCATCTTTATCTCGCCCAACACCATTTCGGGGTGTTCGACAAAATATCTGTTCATCGTAACACCGTTTTCGTCCGTATCAAGGTGTACCCAGTCTGGCTCTATATCCATCACTCGGTCACGCTTTTGCAGGATAAGAATATCGCTCGTGACCTCCGTGCCTGCGTTTGCCTTAAAGGTGTTGTCTGGCAGACGGATAGCACCTAAAAGCTCGGCTCTCTGGGCAATATACTTGCGTACCTCTGGACTTGCTTTATCCATCGTACCCTTTGAGGTAATGAACATCACAACGCCGCCGGCACAGACTTTATCCAGAGCCTTTGCGAAAAAGTAGTCGTGTATGAGAAATTTCTGGGCGTTGTATCGGCTGTCATTGACCCTTATCTCCCCAAAAGGCACATTACCGAGGACTACATCAAAATGGTCGTCTGGGAGATTTGTTTTCTCAAAGCCCTCAATGGCAATGTTCGCTTTTTGGTAGAGCTGCTTTGCAATCCTGCCTGTGAGAGAGTCGATTTCCACGCCGTGGAGCTTGCTGTTTTGCATACTTTCGGGAAGCAGACCAAAGAAATTGCCTGTACCGCAGGACGGCTCCAAGATATTGCCCTGTGAAAAGCCCAGGCGGTCAAGTGCGTCATACATCGCCTTGATAACAACAGGCGGCGTATAAAAAGCGGTCAGCGTTGACTCCATAGCGGCACGGTATTCCTCTGGGGATAGGCTGGCATATAGCTCCTTAAATTCCTCCGCCCACGCCGCATTGTGTTCATCAAATGCCTTAGAAAGACCGCCCCAACCGACATATCGAGATAGGACTTCCTGTTCTTCGGGTGTGGCAAGGCGGTTTTCGATTTCAAGCTCGTGCAGCAGGTTGATTGCCGCCATATTGTTTCGGAACTTTTCTTTTGCTCCGCCGACACCGATGGCGTCATCGTTAATACGGAAATTATGACGGTCTGTGGCAAGAGTTTCCGTTTTTTCTTCGGGTGGTACGGTTTTTTCCTGTTCCAATAGCTTTTGGATATAGCCGATTTTCTCCACTCGGTTTATCGGAAAGCCCACATTGTTCTGGAATGTGATGTCACGCAGGGACACATCACCGCTGATTTTCCCAATGCTCTCAATGAGATATTTACGGTTATCTATGATGATTTCCCTGCCTATGAGGTCATCTGTGGATTGCTCCATTTCAATGACAGGAGCTTCTGAGCCATTCACTTTATCGGCATTCGCCTGTGGTTTTTCTTCGGCTTCCTCGGCTGTCCTGTACCAATCACTTTCGGTAGCCATAATCTCATCAAGGAGCTTTTCCTCCTCTTGGGTCAGCTCGGTGTGCTGTTCCAAGAATGGGATAAACTCATCTCTGCCACGGAGCAGGCTTTCTCGGTCATCTCCATATAGCTGTTCGCCCTTTGGCGATAAGGCATAATCGTAAAAATTCTTAATGTGGGCAATTAAATCGCCCTCACCATCGCCAATATCAAACCGCCCTTCATAGTTAAATTCCTCGCCGCCGATAACAGCCTTGATAACAAAATCGGTCTTGTGATACCACCCGATATTTTTATCGCCCTCACGCTCACGGTGCTGTTTCTCGTCCAAAATACCAAGCAGCTTATTACCCAGAGCAAAGCTCAAATCTGTATAGCGGTCATTAAGCTGTCTGTCATAAAAGGCAGGGTGTTCGGAAAAACCGATAGAAAACTGTATTCCGTCCTGCTTTTTCTCGGACGGTGTTTCTGTCCTCTGTTTCTCGGTTACGACCACTTTCAGATGGTCATTTGCAGGATTTTCCGTTAGCTTTTCTTCAAAGTCGGCTCGGCTGTATTCCTGTCCCAAGATAGGAAACTCGGCATTTTGCAGATAAACCTTTTCCTCGGTAAGTGTTGCAATCTCATATTTATCCGCACCGATATACACCACATCGCCCTCATTGTAGAGGTAGCGGAGTGGGTGCAGCTCCCTTAATTCCTCGGTAAACTTCCACCCATTACTGCGGCTGAAAACTGAGGTCGTTTTCCATTGTACCTGTGCAAGAAAGTCTATGAGCTGTTGAACGGTTGAGGGGTCGGATAAGTGCTGTTCCATTTGCTCGGCGGTAACATCTGCAAGGTCGCTTCGTTCCACAACAGATAACAGGTCTTTTTCGTACCTGTCCAAGTCACGGATAAAGTCAGATAGCCGCAAAGCAAGGGTATCCCGTTTGTCGGCAGGCGGCAGGTCACGGTGGGCGTCGATAAAACGCTGCCTTGCTATTTTCCTCTGGGTGTCAATCTCATATTGAGGGGCTGACACGCTCTCCAGATAATCGGCATAATGCTCTTTTTCTTTCGGATTGAGATAGCGGTTATCCTTAATCAGCTCACGCAGACGCTTTTCAACCTGTGACCATTTCAACACAAGGTCGTGATTGGTATAAGTGCCGTTTCGGTCAATGGCAAGACCTTTGCTGTCATGCCAAGAATGACCGCTGAAACCATCGGGGAAGATGTGCGTACCGCCGCCCGTTCCATACTCATTTTTAAGGAACTCAATATTTTTCTGTCTGTCCTCGCCCTTTTGAAATTGGCGGTAGATGCGGTATTTTCCGTCCGCAACGCCACTGCCTTTCTGAAGTACGGAGTCAATATCTTCTTTGGAAATAGCAAAAGCAGAGGCTTTTTCGTCCTCTGCTTTTGCTATCATTTCGATTTGTTCATCTACGGTTGGAAGATTGACCCTGACCTCATCCTCTTTGGCAACGCTTACTTGTAAATCAGTTCGGTCAGTATCACTTCCTCCGCTTGGCTGCGGATGTTGTTCATCAGTCCGACCCACTGCATCGGAGCTTTCTCTTTCAGTTCCTCTGTCACGCCCTGCTCGGCTGAGAGCTGCTTCGTCAGAAGCTCCAACCTCTGGAGTGCTGTCTGCTCTACCTCGTGCAGATGCCCGTTCAGCCTGCCCGATGTCAGCAGGTTGAGATAGGTCACTCGTTTGTGCTTCTCCAGATAATCCCTGTGCATCAAAGCGTACCTGCCAAGCGGAAGCTCTGGCTCTGTCGGTAATGTTAGGTCGGGAATAAGATAATCCCCCTGTCTGCTGTAAGTGATTTCGCTCATTGTATTCGCTCCTTTCGGGTTGTTGTCTGCCTTTATCATACTGAGCCTGCGTTCTTTGTGCAAAGGTGCGATTCTGGTCTTTTTCCGCCATTTGCACATTTCGGATAGACTGTGAGATTTCCCGTAACGCCATTTCCGCAATATCGCTCGTGGCAACGCCGATGGCGTTTATCATTGCAGGGGTATTGAAATTTACAATATCCGCAAAATCCTCTCGGTCAAAAAACTCATTCGTATCCAGACCGCAGCGGCTGATCAGCATAAAAGCAACGCTGTTTGCTGCCAGCCGCCTGTAAATGACTTCTATATTAAAGTCGTCCAGTTCTTCCAAAAAGCTGTCTTTCGTGCAGTCCTTTAACTGAGAAAAATAGTCTTGCAGATTGTCCTCCACGGCGTTCTTTGCCGTTTCCATTAAGGCAGAAGCAAGGTCAGTGCTTTCCACATCTCCAAACCTGTCCGAGAGCCTTTCCATAACAGCCTGCTCGTATCGCTCATCCATCTGCCATATCGGAACAGGGCGGCTGCCATAATAGCCCTCGTGGGTGTCGGACACATCAAAATAGTATTTCAGCGTATTCCTGCGACCTTTCGGGTCAAATACGGCAATACCCTTGCTGTCCTTATTGACCCAACGCTTGAACTGCCTGTTCCAAGTTTCGAGCTTCGCAACGGCGACAGCATCGGGGCGTTGGGCGTATATTAAAAGCTGTTCGTCATAACGGCATTTATAGTTGCGGCAGGCAGAGGACAGAAAGCCCTGCCACGCCTGCGGATTTTTTGCAACCGCAACGCCTGTACGCCGATACAGCTCTGTGATTAGCTGATACTTCGCAGCCATTCAACCTACACCTCCTTATCGTTTTTGTTTCAAATATTCCTGTTTGCTCACTCCGCACCACCGCCAAGAAAAGAAATGACCTTGTTCGATTTAATGCTCTTTTGCAGGTCATTGATGAGAGTAATATCCCCAACCGTGATGCCCTGCATAGAAAGAATATCGTCCATAGTCATAGCGGCAATCGCTTTTTCATCGGTAAAGCCTGCTTCCAAGACCTTATTCAAGACCTTGACGGCTTTCTGATTAACAGCCATATTCTAAATCCTCCTTATCGTTCTAAATCCTTGTGCTTCGGTTCTTTCTGCGGCGTTTGCTCCGCAGGTTTCGGCTCATAGGTCGCCCCGTTTTTCTGCATACGCTCGGCAAACTCGCAGATGTGGTACAGATTGCTGCCGACTTCGGTATGGTATTCATCAATGAAGCGGCAGGGATACTCCCGTTTTTCTCCCCAAGAAGTCGTGACAATGACCTTTCCGCCGTCGGGGATACGGAACAGTTCTTTATATTGAGGGTCAATAAATCGGATACCTTGTTCTGCTTTCTGGATATGCTTATCAAGCCATTCCTTCACATAGCAATAGCAATAAAAATTATAGTCGCCTTTGGTGGGATTGCACCGAAGCAGAAAAGCGTGTTTCTCCGTATCCACACGGAAACCGTACTCCATACAATAGTTACCCTTGATAGCACTTTCGGGAAAATGCCTTGCAAACGCACTCATATCATAGCGGTTATGCAAAAGCCCTTTATCCTCCCGTAAAGCATTGATGACCGTATCAAGCTCTGCCTTAAATTCGTCAGATTTCCATTGGGGTCTGGTATCAAACCAAGTGGTGTAAAAGCCATAGCCCGTTGTGGCAAAGTCACCACGCAGATGCCCGATAGTGCCTGTCTGCCCCTCAAGCTGCATGCTCTGGGCATAGGTGTATTTCTGTTCTGTCGGGGTTAAAGGTCTTGTCTTTATTTCATTACTCATTCGGCTGCTCCTTTCTTTCCTTTTTCTCCTTCTGCTCGTCTAAAATCTTGCGGATACAGACATCGCAGAAAATAACTGACCCATCCTTATATCGGGGATAAGGACAGGTCGTGCAGTCATATTTTATTTTATCGCTCACGGTCATCACCGTTTTTCTGCTTCTGGGCAGGCTGATTATAGGGCATACGGCACTCTGACTGGTATCGTTCATTCAGCTTTTGCCGTGCATCATCAAGCTCATTCGTGTAATAACCCCAGAAATAATTTGAGCCGCCCTTGCAGTACCAACACACATAAGGGTTGGGTGCGTTGGGATTGTGACCGATGACAAGCTCTGTACTCCCGATAGTACAGCTCTCGATGATTTCATAGTTCTGATTAGAGCGTTTTTCTTCGTCCATAAGCACCTCTCTATTCTTTGGCATAACGCCGATAAGCTTTCTCGCCCGTGGCTCTCATTTTCTGAACAGGGCGGCTCCCTGCAAGCTCTGGATACCGTGCCTGCAGCTTGCGGCGTGTCCTGCTGACGCTCTCAAAGCTCGGCAGACCGAGATATTTGTGCTGCGTCATTATCTCCGCAAGCGGCATTGCCCCTGCATCCTTCAGACAGGCATTACAAAGTGCAAGATACAGCACCATATCGTCATTTCTGGCATCCTCATTCTTTTCCAGAACAGCCCTGACTTTCTTTTCAATGGTTTTAAGGTTTCTCATTGTTACCTCCATAAAGGAAAGGGCGGCATCTTTCAGCCGCCCAAACCACTTACTTATTCTTTCTGTTACGGATATTCAGCCATACCGCCGCACCCACAATGAACACGACAAGCACGATTGCGATAATAGTTTTAGCGTCCATCAATTAGTCCTCCTTTTTCTTCTTTCTGTTCTTATAGCCGACAAATCCGAGAACGCCCGCACCGACAACAGACAGAGCTGCAAGGCTTACCCATAAGCCCAGATTGAAGTCATCGCCTGTTTTCGGGGTATCCCTGAACTCATTGTGCATCTGCACGATAGCCGTAGCGTCCACCTTGACCGTTGCCTGTTTATCGGCAGGCAGGATATATCCTGCGGAAGCCTTGTCGCTTACTTCGGATACGGTATAGTCGCCAATCCGCAAGCCCTCAATCACGATTTCTCCGTTCTTATCTGTCTTAAAGGTCTGGTCATAGTCCACGCCTGTCACACGGAAAGAGAAGCCCTCCACTTTACCGTCAGAGGAAGTCTTTACGATTTTAAGAGAGCCTTTCTGTGCTGCATTGATAAATCCTACACCCGCCTTATTTTCCACGGTGTAGGTCTTGCCGTTCTCCTCAACGGATACGGAATACACATTTTCATCAAGCACAAAGCCTGTCGGAGCTTTGGTTTCCTTTACCAGATATTTGCCGTAGCGGAGTTCACTCATCTGGTAAACGCCGCCGTCAAGTTCTTTCATTTCGCCAAGCAGCGTATCGTCTTTATCCAGTTTCCCATCGCCATTAGTATCGGAGTAAACCTCAAATACCGCACCAGACAGCTTGTTGTCGGGATAATCCTCATCAACCTTTGTCAAAGCGATATTGCCCTTAATGAAGTAGTTGACAAGTTCGATTTCCACAACTTCGTCCACCTTGCCGATTGTCACGGCGATTTCTTCCTCGGAGAGTACATATCCCTTCGGGCTTTCGATTTCACGGATTATCCAAGTTCCATACGGCACTTTGGCAAAAGAAAAACTACCATCATCTTTTGATGTGGTAGCTGCAATCGCATTTTCCTTTGTAAACTCGGTAGTTCCTGTCGTAAAGATACCGATAACTGCACCTCCCAGAGCCTTTCCGTCCTCATCAGATTTCTTACCGCTTACAGAGCCGTAAATAATGTCATTTGTGATAGCTTCGCCCTCATTGGCTGTGATGCGGACAGTTTCGGCATCCTGTCCTGCGTATTCAAAAGTAACAGGGTATTTTGCATCGCTGACAATATATGCGGAGTTGGTCGAGATTTCCTGCACATAATAGCTGCCCATCGGCAGGTCGCTGATAGCTTTCCCGTGACCGCTTTCATCAAGGGAAATGACCTCAATCAGACCGTCCGCAGGAATGGTCTTTCCATCTGCGGCTGTGAGTTCCTCCGCCGCATACAAGCCAAAGGTCACATCAAAGATTTCTCCATTCTTGCCAATGCCGTAGGCTTCATCAATGGCAAGGCTCTTGATGAGGTCGATTTCAACACGCTGTCTTTCATTATAGAAAGAAGTAGCCGTTTCCGTTACATCAACATTCTGTCCTGCATACACAAGCTCAACAGAACGGACTTCCTCATTCAGCACCATTCCATACGGAGCTGTGATTTCCTTAACCTCATATTTTCCGAGATACAGTTCTTTGGATTTTACTGTACCGTCTTTTCCTGTCGTAACGGTATCTACAACCTCGCCCTTGTTTGCTCTGACCGTCCCGTCCAGAGTGACAATATCCTCGGCTGCGGTAATTTCATAGACTGCACCCTCAAGACCGCTGACAGAGAAAATCGGCTGATACAATCCCTTATCGCCTGCAACGGAGCTGAATACCTCGCCAGACTTTTCTACGGTAATTGTGCCTTTCTGTGCCATATTGGAACGTACTACCTCAATAACGGTAATGCCGCTTTCTTCCTCGGAATTTTCCTGCACCACATCAAAATAAACAGGCTCGGAATTTAAGACATACCCATACTGGGCTTGTACTTCCACAAGGGAATAGCCTTTGCCGTATTCCAATGTCTGCGGTGTGATAAGGTCGCCGTCTGCCGTAGTATAGAAGGTGTCAATGGTCGTCACTTCGGGATAAGTGAAAGTCATAGTCACAAGATTTCCATTCGGGTCGTAAATCTGGAAGCCTGCACCTGCATACGGGATTGTATTGCCTGTTTCTGCATCTTTCTTTACGATTTTGATATAGCTCTCAAAGTTAGCGTTGTTGATAAGGTAGCGGTAGGTCTGACCGTCCTTGCTGATAAACACATCAAAGTCTTTCATCAGTTCACGCCCCTCCCAACCAGAGGTCTGGCGGACGGTATAAATGCCATACGGCATATCCTTTGTCTGGGCAAAACCGTTCTCGTCACATGTCAGCACATCACGCTCGGTTTCCTTTGCATTTTCATAGCTGCCTGCGGATTTGAGGAACACTTCAAATACCGCACCTTCTTCGGGTGTTTCAATCTGGGTTTCCCCGTTATCCGTATGCTTGATGAGTGCGATATTGCCTTTGATGACCTGTTCATTCACATCGTTTGCGGTACTGTTCAGCTCTACCGTGTATAGCTCTGGTTCTGCACCTACCTTGTGGATTGCGGTATCCAGAAGATACCCCTCGGACGGGCTGATTTCACGGACAGTCCAATCATTATCACAGATATAATACTTGGTCGTAAACTGACCGTTTTCATCAGTCGTGTAGGTGTCAATCAGTTCCTCACCTTTATAGATGCCGTAAACCGCACCTGCAAGGGAAGCATTGCCCTGCGGAGAACCTGTTTCTGCATCGGTCTTTGTCACAGTCACTTGGAATTTCTTCAACACATTGTCGAAGCTGCGTTTTGTGACCTTGTTCCATTCAATCGGAGCTGTCTGGGAAGCAGGAACGACATAGCGGACTGCGGTATCCACTTCCTCAACCACATACGGGGTATCGCCACTGATAAGGACATTTTCAAACTTAGCCAGTCCGTTTTTATCAGTCACGGCATACTCGTCAACAGGCAAGCCGCTTAAAGATGTGCCATAAAGGTGGAATTTCATTCCCTCCACCAGATTGTCCTCGGAAGTCTTGACGATTTCCAGACTGCCACGCTTCAAAGTATTGCTGAAGGTCACAGTAGAGGTTTTTCCTCCGATAAGTGTGACGGTCTGGGTTTTCTGCGGCTCATAACGGTCAATAGACTGTTCTGTGACCGTATAAGTGCCAGGGAATAATCCCTCCACGGAGACAGAGCCGTCCTTTCCTGTCTTAACTGTTTTATTGAAGTTATCACCTTTGATTGTAAAAGAGATGCCCTCCACAACTCCGTCCTCAGAAGTCTTTTTGAGGGCAATCGTGCCTGTCGGCGTTTCGATATTGATATATGCAGACACGGTATCAGCATTCTCCACACCTGTTACCAAATCCTGCAAGTTCGGGTCGCCATAGGCAATGAGCTTTGCACTGCTGCTGACAGTCGGCACATTGTTCCTCTTTGCCGTAATGCGGACAGAACCGCTGATAGCTACAGTGGAGCTGATTGTCAGCTTATTTCCAGACTTCGATACACTCACATTACTGTCAGAGCTTAAAAAGCTGTAATCAGAAAGCACGCCGTTGCTGTCATTCAATGTGATGCTGTACTTTCCGTCCTTGTAGGCAAGCTCCTTTGTGATGTCATTCTTACCACCCGACATAAAGCTCGGAATGGTGTTATGCTCACGCAGCATCGCAACAATCTGGTCATACACTGCCCTTGCTCCGCTGTTGGCATAATTTGAACCGAAGTGCAGGCTGTAAACGGTGGTGCTTGTCTGGTTATATGAACCTGTGGCTTCACGGCAACCTGTGACAAACTCCCATACGAGGGTCTGCGTGGCAAGCCATTTTTCATCATCACTTCCTGACAGATTATTTCGGTTGCCCTGATACCCATAGAGCAGGGCAAGCCCAACCGCCTTTTTCTGGTTGGCTGAAAGGGCGTTCCAAGTATCAGAGGAAGCCTTTTTCAAGGTGTTTCCTGTTTTCAGCGGTACTCCCGGCTGAATACAAAACGCATTCTCACCGTCCACAAACATACGGTACTTATAATTTCCCGTTCCGCCTGCGGTATAGCCGCCGATATTCGCACTGGAATTGTACCTCATCGCATTACCGTTGCTGTCATAGGTGTGGGAAAAGTAAATCGTCCCGATGTCACCCGCAGCAAACGCCGTCGCAGGCATTATGGATAATGCCGTGACCGCAGCCATTACAAAAGCCGCAGCCTTTTTGAACAATTTAGGGATTTTCATAGTTACCTCCTGTAATTTGGATTGAATATTTTGCCTTACTGACCGAAAAAAGCTGCCCGTTATGGACAGCTTAAAGTATTTCTTTTCTCGGATAGTTACTGGCAGTAGTTAGGGGGTGAGGTGTGGAGAGGGGGAATCCAAAATGATGGCTATCCACTCAAATGGGCAGACCTCGCCCTCGGTGTGTGGCTATCTCTCGTGAGCCTTGTTCCGCTGCAAGTGTCGGTTATAAAACTCCAACGCCTTGACAACAAAATCCGTTTCCTGCCCTCTGGGAACAGTCTTTGGAATGAGCTTGGTTATCCTCTCGTCACGGAAAGCAGGTTTTTCCTTCTGATTGGGCTTTTCTTCCTCCATAATGGACTGGATAACCTCGGAAGTGAGCTTGCCATCTTGGTTATACTTCTTCATTTTGATAGCCTGTGCCAATGACGGGGTAGCATCGTTGTACTCCATTGCTTCAAGCAGGGTGTATTGCTGTTCCTCGGTCAGATAAGAAACCTCAACCGCAGGACGAAAAGCAATCTGCCTTTCATCTACCATTTGCAGGATTTCGGGAACAAGCTCCGTTAGACGGATATAGCGGCGTATCTGGTCTTTGCTTTCTCCAACAAGTTCTCCTAATTCCTCATCAGAACGCCCTTTTGATAAATTAGTCGCCAATGGCGACGCATTTTCTTTTGGGGGTCTGCCTGCCTGTCGTTTCATAGCTTCCAACCGCATTTTATACGCAAACGCTTTCTCACTCGGCAAAATAACAGAGCGTTGGAGATTACTTTCCACCATAACAATAATGGCTTCATCACGGGTAAGCTCTTTGACCTCGCATTTCAGCGTTTCAAGTCCTGCAAGTTCACAAGCCTTTTTTCGCCTGTGACCACTGATAAGCTCATACCGTCCGTCCTCTTTTAAGCGAACTGTCGCAGGGGTCATTACACCGTTTCGCTTGATACTCTCAACAAGTTGTTCCATATCTTCGTCCATCAAAACCTTGAACGGGTGGTCTGGAAACTCGTCAATCTCCGATATGGGAATATCCCGTATCTTGCTTAGCTTTGCTTCCTCACGGCTTTCGTCCGTCTGAAAAAGGTCATCGTATGCGGTCAGCTCGATTTTGGTTTCTCTGCTTCTCGCCAATCTCTGCCACCTCCTTTCCTAACTGCTCATAGGCTGCGGCAACCTTGCCGCTTTTGTCGTAAGCAAAAATACTTTTGCCTTCTGCGGTAGCTTCCACCGCACGGATAGAATGAGGTATCTCGGTATCAAATACCTTGATTTTCTTACCGTATGCACTTTTGACCGTTGCCGTAATTTCCTTAGAAATGTTGGTACGGGGCATTACCATAGTCATTAAGATACCGTCTATCCGCAGCTTTGGGTTGATTTGCCGCTTGACCATTGATACGGAGCGAAGCAAAAGCTCCAGACCTTTAGCCGAGAGATAGTGGGGCTGTGTCGGGATAATCACGCTGTCAGCCGCCGCCAGAGCATTGATGGTTATCATGCCTAAGCTCGGCATACAATCAATAAGCACATAATCGTAATTCTTTTTAACCTCATTGACATAGATTTTCAGCACACGCTCACGGCTCATTGCATTGATTAGCCTTACCTCAAAGCCCGACAGCTCAATGTTTGACGGAAGCAGGTCAACGCCCTCTCTGTAATGGATAATACCCTGTGAAGCATCAAGCGTTTTATCGTCTATGATGTTCTGCATCACAGTAGAGAGCGTTATGGGAATATCGTCTGGTCTGTTATAACCCAGAGCCATCGTGAGATTTGCCTGTGCATCGGCATCAATCAGCAGGACTTTTTTACCCTGCTGCACCAGACTTACACCCAGATTGACCGCTGTGGTTGTTTTTCCGACACCACCTTTCTGGTTAGTCAGAGCAATTACTTTGCAATTTGACATAGATGCGTCCTCCTTTCACATAGATTTAGCCACTTTGTCAAGGTGGCTATGTAAACAGTACCAGAGAACGCAAAAAAGCCGCCTACTCTTAAAATCAATAAGAATAAGCGGCTTTGTAATCTGCCTTAGACATATTCAATTTTCATTCTCTTGGTCGGTGCATTTATGACCTTAAAAATAAGCTCGTCAATACAATCCGTATATCTGCCTTGCTGAATAAGTTGATTTTTTAACTCTACAAGGCTATGTATCAAAAGTTTTCTTTCGTGGCTATCCAAATACAGATGATTAAATTTCTCTCTCATAAGCACACCTCCACTTCTTTAGCTTCATTATATTGGAAAGCAGGGGAAAGGACAAATCTGCAAAAGGTACAAAAATAAGCGTACCACTATTTCTAATGATACGCCTATCCTCATTAAATCACTTCAAAATGCTTCAACGCATCCTTTATCGCTTCCACTTTCTCCGCTGTCGGATGCTTCCTCGGCTGTTTCAATTCTTCTACCGCATTAGGAGCATCATACATCGGCAATCCTAAATCTCTCTTTACCTCTGCGATATATGCGGTATGTACTTTGAAGCCGTATTTAGCTTCTATGTACTCCTTTATCATTTTGTAGGTCACTCGTTCCTTGGGCTTGTACTCTTCGGCTCTTTTAGCGATATTATCAAGCGGAACTTTTCCCTCACCTTCGCCAAACTCAACTTTTACGTTGATATGTCCGTCTGGCTTTTTGTGGGAAAGCAGTACAACCGTCTCCACATGCCCCGTTCTCCCAAACAGATCCACGCCCTTGACCTTGACCGTCTTATACCCCAACTCTTCCAGCACAGCACAGTCCCTAGCAGCAGTAGCGTGATTGCAGGATATCATAACTATCCTGTCAGGGGACATTTTTGCCATGTACTCCAGTGCGTCCCTAGTGCAGCCCTTTCTTGCAGGGTCAGCTATTATCACATCTGGTCGTTCGCCACGGCTGTAAAGTATCTCTGCTATCTTTCCTGCGTCACCACATATAAATTCCGCATTTGTGACATTGTTTGCTGCGGCATTTCGTTTTGCATTGTCTATCGCAGACTCTATTATCTCAACACCTATGAGCTTTTTCACCTTTTTGCTCATTGACAAACCGATCGTTCCTGCACCGCAGTAAAGATCAAGAAGAGTTTCCTTTCCTGTCAGCTGAGCATAATCTGCGGCATTTTCATAAAGCCGCTCCGCCTGAATTGTATTTACCTGATAAAATGACAGCGGTGATATCTCTATATCATTTCCACACATGGTATCGTGTATCGTGTTGCTTCCATACGCAGTAACAAGCTTCTGTCCGAGTATACAGTTGGTCTTTCGGTTATTCTCATTGAAAACTATACTCTTTATATCAGCATATTTTTTGCAAAGCTCACCCACAAGCACATCAAATACGCCACGCTTTTTAAGGTCGGTAATAACAAGACAGACCATTATCTCACCTGAGTGTTCGCCACGCCTGAGATAAATATGCCTGAGCAGACCGCTTCCCGTTTCCTCGTTGTATGCCTTTATCTTACGCTTGTTCACATATGCCATTATGTCATCAGCGACAGCTTTAAATATAGCAGGCTGTAACGCACAATCAGTGTAATCGCATACATGATGAGAACGCCTTGAATAGAATCCGCAAACTGCCCTGCCGTCCTGCTCTGCTACAGGGTACTGCGCCTTATTGCGATAGCCAACAAGCTGTTTACAACCCTCAAAGCTGTCATATTCAGGATAAAGCTTACCAATACGCTCAAATGAATCCTTTATGAACTGCTCTTTTACACGGCATTCTTCCTCATAGCTCATGTGACGAAAACAACAACCGCCACACCTTGAATACACAGGGCAATCGTTCTTCGTTCTTTCAACCGAACCACTTACAATATTTTCGGTAATGCCATAGCAATACGTTTTGCAGACCTTGACTATCCTGCATTCAATAACGTCGCCAATAACAGTAAAAGGCACGAAAACAGCAATGCCCTCGTGCTTTCCTACTCCGTTGCCCTCATTTGTCATACCGCTTATTTCAAGCCTGATAATCTCATTTTTCTTTAGCATAAAATTCCTCTATCTCATTTTTTCGCTTAAGCATAAGCTCAAAATGCTTATTGTATTCCAGCGGAAATTTGTAATTGAACACACGCTCCAAACGTCCGCCCTCTTTGTCAACAAGCTTTGTCGAGCCACCTGCACCCATTGCAAGTATGGTTTGAACCTCTTCCATTATATAGATATTATACAAACTCTCGTGACCCCGCTTTGTCCAGCCTATATTTTCAAGATTTTCAAGCATATTCTTCTGTCTGTAGAGATAATAAGGCAGATAGCCGCTTTCAAGAAGTCTTTTTGTGGCATACTCTACCATTTTATCGGCTGGATTTTTCAACACTTCCCTGTCACCGCTGTGATTTAGCCTAGCCGCACGCTTTATGGAAAGTGTGTGTACAGTGATATTCTCAGGAGCAAGCTCGATAAGCTTATCAATGGTATTCTCAAAGCTCTCCACTGTGTCTGTTGGCAGACCTGCGATTATATCAGTATTTATAGAGTCAAAACCAACTTTTCTTGCAAGGTCAAAGCTGTCAAAAAACTGTGCAGTTGTGTGCTTTCTGCCAATAGCCTCAAGAACGCTGTCATTCAAAGTCTGTGGATTTATAGATACTCTGCCACAGCCGTTTGCTTTAAGCACCTTCAACTTTTCTTCAGTTATGGTGTCAGGTCTTCCCGCTTCAACAGTGTATTCACGGACAGTTGACATATCAAAGCTGTTTGCAATGACCTTCATAACTCTGTCAAGCTGAGCAGCAGTGAGCGTGGTAGGAGTGCCGCCGCCAAAATATACGGTGTCAAGCTTTAAACCAAGCTTTTTCGTTATCTTCGCAGTATAAACTATCTCCTCACACAACTTGTTCACATACTCAGGGATAAGCTTCATACAGCCCTCGATAGATTGCGAAACGAAAGAACAGTAGGAGCATCTTGTGGGACAAAACGGCACTGACACATAAAGACTAAAGCTGTCCTTTTCAAGCTCATCGAGGACAGGCTTCTGGGTTATAGCAGTTTTGTATGCAATATCGCACTTTTCTTCGCTACAAAGATATCTGCTCTCCATGGCTTTAAATATCTCCGCCTTGTTCAAGCCGTCACTGAGCATATCATTCACACGCTTCACAGGTCTTATTCCCGTTATAACGCCCCATTTCGGCACAATGCCTGTTATCTCGCTCATTGCCTTAAAAAGAAGTCTTGACAGCGAAAGTTCCATGTCGCTTTCAAAATGCACAAACTCCTCTTTTTCGCAAGTCTTGCCGTCATATCTCACCTTAACGCTCAAACAAACATTGTCAGCGTTATCCTTTTTCTGAGCGAACACATAATCGTCCTCTGTATCTATGCTGTCAGAAAAAACGTGGGTAAAGAGCGTTGCAGGGATAAAGAGCTTCATTACTCCCTCAAGCTCATATTTATAATCGTTGCCGCTGAATATCAGAGTCATTTCAAAGCCTCCGCAGCCTGCCTGAGATATGGGTTATACTTTCTCTCAGCGTCAAGTGTCGTGACATTCATGTGACCTGGGTAAACAGTGAGATTTCCACCAAGGTCAGCTATTTTCATAAGCGACTTCATAAGGGCTGTGCTGCTTCCATCAGGCATATCAGTTCTGCCAACACTTCTTGAAAATAGGGTATCTCCCGAAAACATATTCATGCCGCATATGAAACAAACAGAACCGCTTGTATGTCCCGGCGTTTCCAACACGTCAAATTCAAGCTCGTCAAGCTTTAGTATATCGTCCTCTGTAAACACATTGACCTTGCCTGTGTAATTTCTGTGTCCTCTTATTCTGAAAAGATTAGCAAGCATTCCTGCGTCATCTGTAAGCTTAGGCTTATCCATAATGTGGATATACACCTCGCAGCCTGTCCTGTCTACAAGGTCAGCCACAGCACCGATATGGTCAAAATGACCGTGGGTAAGAAAGATCTTTTTAAGCGTAAGACCGTGACTCTCTATCTCACCGAGAATATAATCAGGGTCGGCAGGTGCATCAATAAGAACGCAGTTATTTTCTTCGCTTGCAACAATATAACTGTTCGTTTCACAAACACTCAATGGTTTGAGCCTATATATTTTCATTATCTGTCCTTTCTTATTTACCGCTTCTTTCAACAGAAATAACGTTCTTTATTTTCTGAAGCTTGTTTATAACATTGTTGAGCTGTTCCATTCCTGCAATGCTGACAGTTACGGAAAGCATTGCATTGCCGTTTTTCAGTTCCCTTGAGGTTGACTCATAGATAAAAATATTGATCATTGCAAGCGCTGACGAAACGTCTGCCAGCAGACCTATTCTGTCAACCGCAACGATATCCAAAGTACACTTGAAATAGCCCGTATGCTTTTCAGAACTTTCCCACTTAACATTTATCCAACGAGCGGCATTTTCAGGATCATCTTTCTGCGAAAGATAGTTCACGCAATCCTTTTTATGCACGGATATGCCGTGACCTCTCGTAATAAAGCCGACTATTTCGTCACCTGGAAGCGGATTACAGCACTGTGCAAACTTAATAGCGCAGTTGTCGATGCCGTCAACGATAACACCAGTGGAATTTTTGGAAGTCTTTATCTTATTTTCAAGGTCAGAAGTATCAGGCTGAGCCTTTTCACCATATTTCTTATTATACTCAGATTTCAGCCTTTGCATCACCTTTGAAAGCTGAACACCACCGTAACCTATGGCTGCAAAGAAATCATCAAGAGTATCACAACTGTGTCTGTGCATATCCATTTTGAGAAAGTCCTCAAGTTCTTCCTCAGGCACTCTTATATTATTTCTGCGGAACTCTCTTTCAAGAGCATTTCTGCCCTCAAAGATATTTTCCTCTCGTCTTTCCTTTTTGAACCATGAACGTATCTTGGATTTGGCTTCATTGGTCTTGCAGATATTAAGCCATGAACGGCTTGGACCATGACCTTCAACGTTGGTAGTAAGTATCTCGATTATCTCGCCTGTTTTTATCTGATAATCATAAGACACCATTTTCTTGTCTACCTTTGCGCCGCACATCTTATGACCCACCTGTGTGTGGATAGCATAAGCAAAGTCGATAACAGTTGATCCGACAGGCAGTGTTATCATATCGCCCTTTGGAGTGAAAGCAAAGACGTCCTCAGGGGCAAGGTCATTTTTGATAGCCCTTACTATTTCCTCAACGTCGTTTGACTCCTGCTGTGACTCGATTATCTGTCTTATCCATGCAAGGCGCTGATCGTCCTTTGAGCTACCCCTTACGCCCTCTTTATATTTCCAATGGGCGGCGATACCATATTCAGCCGTTCTGTGCATTTCCCATGTTCTTATCTGAACCTCGAAAGGTATTCCCTCTCTGCCGATAACAGTTGTGTGAAGAGATTGATACATATTAGCCTTAGGCGTGGAAATATAATCCTTAAATCTGTTTGGGATAGGTCTGAACATATCGTGGATTATGCCAAGTACGTTATAGCACTCGGTAACTGTATTGACGATAATTCTTACGGCATAGCGATCATATATCTGGTCTATCTCCTTGCCGTCACGATACACTTTTTTATAAATACCATAATTGCTTTTAACTCGACCCTCGATAAGGGGAACAGGGTCAAAATCCTTTTCAAGCCTGTCATGTATCTTGTGCTTGATGTTTTCAACAAGCTGTTCACGGCTGCCCTTTCTGAGCTGCATTTGCTCGTCTATCTCGGCATAAGCATAAGGATCAAGATAGTAAAAAGCAAGATCTTCAAACTCATCTTTAATTGAGCGTATTCCAAGGCGGTGAGCTATCGGTGCATAGATGTTCATTGTTTCATGGGCGATAGTTCTGCGTTTTGAATCTTTGCAATAATTAAGAGTACGCATATTGTGAAGTCTATCTGCAAGCTTTATGATAATAACACGAATATCCTCGCTCATTGCAAGAAGAATTTTTCTGATATTCTCGGCTTTCTGCTCGTCTTTGGTGAAAGTTTCTACCTTTTTCAGCTTTGTAACGCCATTTACAAGCATTGCAACGTCTGAGCCAAAATTCTTCTGTAATTCTTCAAGAGTGCATGGAGTGTCCTCCACAACGTCATGAAGAAGTGCTGCACAAATAGTATCAGTATCCATGCCAAGCTCCAAAAGAATATATGCAACAGACAGCGGGTGGGTTATATACGGCTCGCCAGACTCTCTTTTCTGATTTTGATGATACTTTTCAGCAAGTTCATAGGCGGAAACGATTTTTGACAGATCGTACTGCCTCTCGCCATCAAGTATTTTCTGAATAAGTGCATCAATGGAACACACCGACCTCTCACCTATATGCTCAGGTTTTGAAGCTTCAGGCACAGCGTCGGTATAGTCAGGCGAAGCCGTAGGAGCAGGCTTTTCTTCAAACTGCTCTTTAACCTCGGATTCGGCAGGAAGATCTTCTTCACTGACAGTTTTTATCTCAGGCATTTTTTCTATCTTATCCATTTCAGCAGGATCAAGCAAAATATTCTCTTTATCTGACATTTTAGTTACCTGCCTTTCCAAGCATTTCATTCAGCTTAACAAGAGTTTCAGAGTCCTCAAGATTTACCTTTTGTTTCGGCACAACGTAGCTTATTTTCATAGTTGCGGGTCTAAACTCGATAAGACCCTTATCACGGAAAATATCAACGCAAATATGCAGTTTGCAATAATTCATGCTGTCGCCTGATATTTTCATGAAAAGATTATCCAACGTAATATTCTTAACTGCACTTATGTATTTATATACTCCGATAAGCTCCTGCCTTGTCGGGATTATTTTTCTTATAAAACTTGCAGGAAGCTGTTCCCCGCGCATGAGCTTTTCATAACAATCCTTTGCCGCAAAATATCTTTCCTGCTTTACTCCACTCAATCTATGGTCGATAACTCTTATGGATATGGACTCACGGTTATTGAACACATTTATTCCAAGCTCCACGAGCATATCAAGCTTATCGCCAACTGCGAAACAAGCTTTTTCAGGTGCAAGGGAGAAAATAAGAGCCTGTCCTCTATAACTTCCGTATGAAAACTCGATCTTTGTATGCTTGCCCTGTGACAGCGGTATTATCTTATCTACTCTTACTCCAAGCATTGCAAAAACTGGAGCAGGGTTCTCTGCACCAAAAGGCTCCATTGCGGCAAGACCCTTTACATTATCAAGGTTGATATCCTGCGGCATAAGAAGCTTATCCGCTATAAGCTCAACGCTAGGGAATTTCTCCATAGGATCGCTGTATTCATACACCATATGAGTGAATTTTTCGATGTTCTCAGCCTTCAGTGACAGACCTCCTGCACACTCATGTCCACCAAATTTATCAAGCAGCTCTCCGCAATGCTGAAAACACTTGAATATATTGAAGCCCTTTACGCTTCTCGCAGAGCCTCGTGCGTTTCCATCATCATCAATGGAGATTATAACATTTGGCTTTCCGTAAAATTCCAAAATGCGTGAAGAAACAATGCCAATAACTCCGTGGTGCCAGCCCTTGCCTGAAAGCACAAGCACTCTATGGTCAAGAGTTTCAGGGTGAGCGTTTATATGGTTTACTATTTCTGTCATTATCTCTGTTTCCGTCTGCTTGCGCTGGGCGTTAAGATTTAAAAGAGTGTCAACATAATTTTCAGCGTCCTCTGGGTCTTCGCTTAGAAGTGTTTTTACCGCTGTAAGTGGTGAGCCAAATCTGCCCGAAGCGTTTATAACAGGGGCAATCCTAAAAGCAATGCCTGTTGAGTCAAGAGCATTTCTATCAAGCTTTGCTTTATCTATAAGATAGTTTAGTCCCAATATTTCGGTGTTTGCAAGATATTCAAGACCACGCTTAACAATAGTTCTGTTTTCCCCTGTGAGTGGCACAACGTCCGCAACTGTACCGATAGCACAAATGTCGGCATACTGTTCCATAACAGTGTCGTAACTGCCACCGTCAAGTGCAGCACAAAGCTTGAAAGCTACACCAACTCCTGCAAGGTCTTTGTATGACGAAGGACAATCTGCACGATGCGGATTAACAATAGCCCTTGCCCTCGGAAGCTTCTCAGGCGGTTGGTGGTGATCTGTGATAACAAGTTCCATATCAAGCTCTGCAATACGTTCAGCTTCCTCAACCGCGGAAATGCCGTTATCCACAGTGACGATAAGCTTAACACCCTTTTCTGCAAGCATTTCAATAGCTTCCATGTTCATGCCATATCCAGCCTCACGCTCAGGAATATAGTACATAACGTTTGCGCCCATGCTTTCAAGATAATTGTAAAGTATAGTGGTGGACGT
This sequence comes from Ruminococcus bicirculans (ex Wegman et al. 2014), assembly GCF_000723465.1. GTDB lineage: Bacteria > Bacillota > Clostridia > Oscillospirales > Ruminococcaceae > Hominimerdicola > Hominimerdicola aceti. The sequence goes on along the minus strand of NZ_HF545616.1, from coordinate 1,415,113 downwards.
AACTCCATCGCAGTCATAGTCACCGTAAATACAAATAAGGTCATACTGATCAACCGCCTTGTTTATCACCTCGGCGGCTATAGCCATATCTTTTATAAGAAAAGGATCACTAAGTTCTTCGCCTTTAAAAAAATCAGCAAGGCTGTCAAAGTCAGTGAAACCCCTTGAAGTCATGACGTCTAGGGTAAGGCTTTTCAAGTCACACTTGTTCATAAACTCTGCAGTTTTCACAGGGTCAGGTCTGTTTATTCTCCATTTTTTCATATAGAAATAGTCCTTTACGCAAATTTACATTCATTATTCATTATACCACATAAACTGCCTTTTTTCAAGTAGCATCAAGAAAAAGTGTGAAATTTTAGGGATAAAAACAGCACCGCAGAAATCCCCGCAGTGCTGAAATATGGATCTTTTATTATTTTGCCGCAGAAACTGCAACATCGTTTCTGCCATATTTTTCATTACCTGTTGGTTTATCACCTACAGGATTGAATGTTGGAACGATCTTTTCGACCATTTCAACGATATTTTCGTCATTGTTATAGCTTGCACGAGCAAGCTCCCCAAGCTGACCAAGGAACGTTTCTGTGTCAAACGGTATAGGCTTTCCGATATGGATAAGCTCATTATCCGTTTTCATCATGCCCTCCTCTGCCATAAGCTTCTCCTCAAAAAGCTTCTCGCCAGGACGCAGACCTGAGTAAACTATCTTGATATCTACATCAGGCTTATATCCTGAAAGTCTGATAAGATTTCTCGCAAGTGTGTCTATCTTCACAGGCGCACCCATATCAAGGACAAATATCTCGCCGCCCCATGCGTATGTGCCTGCCTGAAGAACAAGGCTCACAGCCTCAGGTATAGTCATGAAATATCTTATGATATCAGGGTGAGTAACTGTAACAGGACCGCCTGCTTCTATCTGCTTTTTGAACAGTGGGATTACAGAGCCGTTGCTTCCAAGAACGTTTCCAAAACGAACTGCAACAAACTGTGTGCCATTTCTGTCCTTATTGCCAACGCTTTCGATCTTAACCGCTTCACTGCTCTCTATATTATCAACAGCTATCTCGTCTATCGGATCGTTCTCAAGCATACCGTCTGTCATTTCATCAACGTGTGCATGGAGCATAGGTAGAAGATCAGTTCTGCCTGCCTTGCTGATAGCGTCCATGCTCTGGATGACCATTTCGCAGAGTCTTTTACTTGCACCCATAATATTAGTAGGGTTTACAGCCTTATCGGTGCTTATAAGCACAAACCTCTTTGTGCCATGCTTCAAAGCTACATAGGCTGTCTTGTATGTACCAACAACATTGTTTTTGATAGCTTCATTAGGGCTTGTTTCCATAAGCGGAACGTGCTTATGTGCTGCAGCGTGATAAACGATATCAGGCTTGTATTTTTCAAAAACGTCATTGATACGTCTGCTGTCACGAACAGAGCCGATAAGCGTCACAAGATTGAGTTTACTGCCATATTTACGTTTTAGCTCCTGCTCTATTTCATAAGCATTGTTTTCATAAATGTCAAATATGATAAGCTGTTTAGGCTCATGACCTGCTATCTGTCGGCAAAGCTCGCTTCCGATAGAGCCACCGCCACCTGTTACCAATATGGTCTTACCCTTAAGGTGCTGGAATATCTCGTCCATGTTTACTCTGATAGGCTCTCTTCCAAGCAGATCCTCGACCGCAACAGGCTTCATCTTGCTGAGAAGCACCTCACCATTTGTTATCTGATAAACGCCCGGAAGCTGTTTCATCTCACAGCCTGTTTCCTTACAAATATTAAGGATATCCCTTTTGTTCTCAGGTGATGCAGTTGGAATTGCAAAAAGGATCTGATCAATATTATACTTTTTGACGCTTTCCATAATGCAATCACGGCCACCGACGATAGGAACTCCTCCGATATTTCTTCCCCACTTATTTGGGTTATCATCGATTATGCAGAGTGGTCTTGCATTTGCACGTTCTGACATCGTAAGCTCTTTAAGGATCATCTGACCCGAAGCACCTGCACCAATGACCATTGCATTATGCACTGCCACCTGATTTGTTACCTGTTTTGCTCTTAAAAGGGTAACATATCTATAGGCAAAACGCACTGCTGTTATAAGCACGAACTGAGTTCCCGCTCCTACTATATAGTAAGCCACAGGCATTCTCATGAAGAGTAATGTTATACCCACAGCCTGGAATATGGTAGTAACTATCGAGGCCAAAAATATCCTTGACAGTTCGCCAATGCTAGCAAATCTCCACAAACTATTATAAAGCTTGAACACAAAAAACACCACAACACAGAAAGCTGTATATATTGGAGCAAACTTTACATAGGCAAGCATATACTCCTTTGGTATTGCAGAAAAAGTAAGGTCAAATCTGATGAAAAGTCCGAAAATGTAGGATAGATTTACGGCAACAATATCATAGAAACACAGAAAGAATGCAATAAGCATCCAATGTTTTATCTTTTTGTTTTTCCACACCTGAACTGTGTTTTCACTTGTTTTCTCCATAAATAAAACATACCTCCGCTCAATTAAAGCAATGAATAAGATCACACCATGGCCACCCCTCAATGGCACAGTGCAGGCTATTTATAATATCATCAATATTTTTTCTATACTTAAAAAGCAAACATTCTTTCTTCGTCAGCCATAGCAGACATGAGTACTTTATCAGAACGTCTTATATTTTCACTTCCAGATCTTTTAGCTATAAGATCAAAATTAGGTTTTCTATCATCAAGATCATGAGCATCGCTTCCAAAGACAAAATCTCTGCCACTTGAAATAAGCTTATTAACAAAACGTCTTGTGGAAAAATGCTCAAAAGCTTCTGCATTTATCTGAAAAACTGCATCCACAGACATCAGACTTTTCAGATCTGACTTTGAATAAACGCCCATATATCTATGTACATGGGCGATTATCGGAATAAGCCTTCGAGAATTTGCTATCTCGTCTATCTCCTCGACTATCCAACTGTTATACTGAGTGAATGGTGGTTCAAGAAGAATAAGTCTTGTTCCGCTGATACACAGCTTTTCAAGTTCTCCTAATACGCTGATGCCTTTTTCTATAGCCACCTCAGCACCAATATGTATATCCTTCACGGCAGGGTCAGATGCCATGAGCTTCTCATAAGCATTTTGCCGTTTGACAAGATAACTGTCTAAAGAAACTTCCCTGTGCATATAAAAATGCGGTGTTGCCACAATTATACCTATGCCCTGCTGTTTCATCATTTTTATCATTTTAAGTGATGTTTTGATGCTGTCAGAGCCGTCATCAATATTCGGCAGTATGTGGCTGTGATAATCGGTAGTCAATCTAACATCTCCATGTCATTTAACTTTCGGCAGAAGCATCCTTCCCACCGTATTTATAGCTGTAGTCATATTTATACTTGTAGCTATACTTGTATCCGTAATGAGAACCGTTCTTTGCGGAAATATCATTAAGAACGAAACCAAGCAGATTGCAATCGCCTATCTCAAGCTTCTTCATAGACTCCTCTATCTCCTGATATGTAGTTCTTCCATATCTCGCCACAAGAAGAACGCCTGCGACCTCGTCTGCAAGGCTCATTACGTCAGTTACAGGAAGCAGCGGGGTTCCGTCGACAATAACATAATCATACTTATGCTGAACATATTCAAGCAATTCACGCATTTTCTCAGAAGCAAGAAGCTCTGACGGGTTTGGAGGCAAAACGCCTGATGTAAGAACAGCAAAATTGCCATTCTTGGTTTCATGCACACACTTATCAAATGTGCTTTCACCACTCAGTATTGTTGAAAGTCCAACATTATTTTTTAACTTGAAGTTTCTGTGCTGAACAGGTCTTCTCATATCAGCGTCAATAAGAAGAACCTTATTTTCTGTTTCAGCCATTGAAGCTGCAAGGTTTGCAACTGTTACAGACTTACCCTCACTTGGATTAGGGCTAGAAACGACAACTATCTTATTTCGTGTTGTAGAAAGTGTAAACATAAGGTTTGTACGCATTGTTTTGTAGTTCTCTACAATATTAAACGGTATATCCTTATTATTGAACAGAAGCTGTTTTTTTCTGTCAGCAGAAGAACCTTCATCCTTTTTAGAAGTCTTTCCGCCAATATTCATTATCTCACCAACGATAGGCTTCTGATAAATGTCGCCAAGCTCATCAGAATTCTTTACAGTGTTGTCAAAGAAGTCAATAACAAGTATCACTAGAACAGCCACCATCAAGCCACCAACAAAGCCAAGGGCAACATTTTTAGTGGTGTTAGGAGAAACAGGTGTATTGTAAACCTCAGCATCACCTATCTTTTCAACTGAGCCTGCACCGATAACTCTTATAAGAAAGCTTGGAGCGACGTCAGCCATGATGTTACAAAGGTCAGAAGAAAGCTTTGCATTGGTTGTTGTGGCAGTTATCTGAAGTACCTCTGTCTGATTTACAGCGATCATGCTATAAGCATTTCTCAGGTCGTCATTTGAAACCCTGCCGCTTGTTACAGTAAAATAAGGAGCAAGCTGTTCAGGAGTATACATCTCAAGAAGTTTATCGCTTACCTCGTTCATTACCGGGTCATCAGTAAGTATAACAATGTAGGTCTGTACCAATGACTTTGAAGCGTTAATATCCTGTAAGTCAACATTAGTCTTATCCTGACCCGTTGATTGATTATCAGCACTTTTAACATACATTGAAACGTGTGACTGATACTGCTTACTCATAACAAATTTTGATACAAAAAGGGCCAGTATCGCACACACTATTGAAGCGGCAACGATATACCAAACCTTTCCGAGAAGAAGTACCAGAAGATCCTTGATAGTGTAATTTTTTTTCATTTGAATTATTCACCCTATTGTTGATATTTTCGTTATTTTCCCAAAAAATAAACCGTACAATAATAATTTTATCACATTCTATTCAAAAAGTCAACTTTAAACGATACGTTTTTTTGTATTTCAACAAAAAAATGGTTTTTTGTTATAACATACAATAAGATAAACTAAATCAGCCAAGTATTTGTTGGATAATCATATAAGCTGACAGCTTAATTTAACAATTATGAACGGCTACTGTAAAAGCCACCATTACAGTCGTTCCAAAACTATTTACCAGTCCTTGTATCATAAGTATGCCGAAATTCATGACAGATTGCTGAACTGAGGCAGCGGTCGACATTCGCACCACTTCACAAAGCTGCAATCCTTCCAAGATTTTTTCTTGAAGGATAGTCGCAAAAGAGGTTCTTTGGCAAGAGTGTAAAAGCAAAGTCCCACACCTGACAGGATAATTCTAACATAATCAGATGTCAACAACGTTATTTTCATTGGAGTAAGCAAAAGTTTCAAAATCTCATTGGAAAAGCACAATGTGATAGGCTCTGTCACCAAAGTAACAGAGCCTATCATCAGAAATGATATGTTCAAACAGCCTTTCAGGCGGCGTTCATTTCTTTCACCGAAACAATAAGAAACAAGCGAGCCACAGCCATGCACAGACATATTATGATCGAATAAAGAAAAGTCGTGAGGGTGTATGTGCTGCCCACAGCCGCAATGGCGTTTTAGCCAAGAAATCTGCCAACAATAAATGTATCGGCAATGTTATACACCTGCTGAAGCAGATTTCACAGTATCATCGGGCTTGAAAAAGCAAGAAGCAAGCTTATGATACTGCCGTTTGTAAGATCTCTTTTCATTATCGTTCTATCTCGATACTCATACAGTTTGTACCACTAAGCTGACAACTAAGTTCATCAGGCTGATGCGTACCAACATAGAGGGTGAATTCCTTTGCAAACTGTTTTCTCTCTCCGATATCTGACACTGTTGTGAAAGCTTTGTCAGGTACTTCGATTTCAACATCAAGCTTTTCACCTTTTTTAACAAAAATCCTCTTGAAGCCGCACAGCACAGGATAAGCCGGAGCATTGTCACAATGTGATTTAATATAAAGTTCGATAACATCACATGTATCGGCACCATTATTTTCTACCTCTACATTGACTTTGCCATCGTCATAACTAAGCGATGTAACAACAACATCTCCATAAGTAAGACCATAGCCGAATGGATAAAGAATGTTATCTCTCGTGTACCTATATGTTCTATCAGACATAGCATAATCAGTAAAGCAAGGCAGCTTGTCGGCGCTATTATAGAATGTAACAGGCAGTTTTCCTGATGGCGACACTTTACCAAAAATAATATCCGCAATAGCCTTGCCGCCCTCTGAACCTGGATACCATGCGTGAATAAGAGCGTCACAATCATGCTCGATATTTATTGAGCTTCCTGCCGCACATACCACTATCATAGGCTTGCCGATCTTTGCGACACGCTTTATAAGCTCACGCTGACTTTCAGGAAGTCTTAGATCGTTCTTGTCACCTGATGAAAACTCATTACCTGTGTCGCCCTCCTCGCCCTCGATAGTGGCGTCAAGACCAACGCAAAGTATCACAACATCAGAATTTGCCGCTGCCGCCTCAGCTTCGGCGTATCTATCTCCTGCCTGTGCAAGACCCGATACTCTGTCCTTATACAAGTGACAGCCTTCAGCATAAAGCACCCTGCCATCAAATGCGTCCTCGATACCCTCAAGGAAAGTAACATACCTGTCGGCTGTGCCGTTATAATTGCCCTCGAGAGCCGCTCTGCTGTCCGCATTTGGACCTATTACAGCGATAGTTGATATTGATTTTTTGTCAAGCGGAAGAATACCCTTGTTTTTGAGCAACACCATGGACTTCACTGCACACTGGTAGGATACAGCTTTATGCTCAGGACAAGAAACAACGCTGTATGGTATGTTGTCATATTCCGTTGACTTGTCAAACATGCCAAGTCTTATGCGAGTTCTCATAAGAGCAACACAGGAAGCCCGGATTTCATCTTCTGTCACAAGCCCCTTGTCAAGAGCAGAAAGCAGGTGTACATACGTACAACCGCAGTTCACATTACAACCTGCTTTAAGTGCCATTGCGGCCGACTCTACAGGAGAAGACGTCACCAAATGGTGTTCGTGGAAATCCCTTATTGCCCAGCAATCAGAAACAAAATAGCCATCAAAACCCCATTTGTCGAGCTTGCCCATTAGAAACTCACTAGCACATGACGGCTCGCCATTCACACGATTATAAGCACCCATTACACCCTCGACCTTTGCTTTTTTCACAAGCTCCTCAAAGGCGTAAAGATAGGTCTCTTCAAGGTCTTTCCAATTAACCTCTGCATTAAATTCATGGCGAACAGCCTCAGGTCCGCTATGTACTGCAAAATGCTTTGCACAAGCGGCAGTTTTCAGTACCTTGCCACTGCCCTGCAAGCCTTTTACATATGCCTTGCCGCACTCTGCGGTAAGATAAGGGTCTTCACCGTAAGTCTCATGACCTCTGCCCCAGCGTGGATCTCTGAATATATTTATATTAGGTGCCCAAAGGGTAAGACCTTTGTATATATCCCTGTCATCACGCTTTGAATACTCATTATACTTGGCACGAGCTTCTGTAGAGGTTATATCTGCCACTTTGAACACAAGGTCGGTGTCAAACATAGCCGCAAGACCTATTGCCTGTGGAAACATGGTGGCAACACCGCTTCGTGCAAGCCCATGGATACCCTCATTCCACCAGTTATAGGCAGGAATGCCGAGCCGCTCAACAGCAGGAGCGTCATATCTAAGCTGTGAAGCCGCCTCCTCTACGGTCATTTCATTTACAAGTGCTTCAGCTCTTTCCTGAGCCGAAAGGCTTTCATTGAGATAATTTTTCATATATCCTCCTTGCACATTATATCAATTATATCATACACAAGAATTATACACCATGGCATGATATCGTGTCAAGGCGTATAATTATAATAAATAATGTAGAAATTATATCTAAATGCTTTGAGATCAGCTTTGACAAAAATCATAAAAGCACCAATACAGTAATGTTATAAGTCTTTTATTTGAGAATGCTGAAAATCTTTTGTATTTTCCAGTAATATACAATTATATGAAACAGCGCATATACGCACTTATACATAACTATTTCAAATTATCGTAAAAACATTTGCTTTTTTCTGAAAAAAATACCAATAAAAATATTGACAATCGAATTTTAATAGTGTATAATATTGTTATACGAAATTATTACGAAAGGTGATAGGTGTTATGAAAAAGATATTTAAGTCAATTTCGGCTTCTGTTACTGCGTTCATCATTGCTTCAACAATGGTTGTAAGCGCATCAGCAGCTTCTTCTGCCGATGTTGTTTCTGCAGCTAAATCAGCAGGTGTTCCTTCTAACCATGTATCAGAGCTTAAGAACTACCTTGATTCCCACGCTTCAAAGTTCAGCTCTGCTGACTATGATTACATGGTAAAGGCTCTCTCAGATTGTGGTGCTAAATATGTTCAGCCTGTTGCTGACAAGCTTTTTGGTGCAGGAACAGATCTTGCTTCACTAACAAACGATCAGCTTAGACAGGTGTTTAAGGAAATGGGCGAGGATAGCAGAAAGGCTATTGCTGATGCTTGCGTAGCTACAGGTAAACACTTTGGTGTTACTATCAAGGTAGACGAGCTTACAAGCAAGGATTGGAACGTTCAGGTTGTTGATTCAGATGGCAATACAAACATTGGAACAAACACAGGTAACGGTTCACTTAATACTGGTGCAAACAGCATGACAGCTGTTCAGGTTGCTGCGGTTCTTACACTTGCTCTTAGTGCATTTGGTATTACAGTAGCTGTTAAGAAGAACAAAGAGTGCTAAGATATGGTCAGGAAAGAAGATAAAGCTTCCTCGTCTGACGCAGACAAACTGAAAAAAAATAAGAGGACGTCAGTGGCTGTAATGGTCTTGACGCCTCTTTTAGTTTTGGCTCTTTGTTTGTCTATCATGACGCTGGTAAGTTATAAAAAATTCATAGAGCTGCAAGGATATGCAGCAATAGCGTTCAATGAGAACGCTCATTTGAAAAACCCATCAGAGGATAATAAATACAGAAATGCAGACGTACTGCCTATGAAGGGATTAACAAAAGTCACAGTGCCAGATTCTGAAAATAAGACGGAACAGCATGAGATAATCTATCCGTATTACGGCGACAAATATGCCGAGCTGACCGTAAAGAATGATAAGGCAGGCATTGACAAAGAGCCTGTTTACTGGGGAGACTCTGATGATCTCCTAGCAAAAGGGGTTGTGCAATCTAACTATTCTGCATATATAGGTGCTACAGGCAGAGTTGTCCTTGCGGCACATAACCACACTTATTTCAGATATTTACCTAATATTCTAGTGGGTGATCAAGTGATACTAAAAACAGATTATGGCAAATTTACTTATGAGGTCACAGAAACTAAGGTACTTCCAGATACAGATACTTCCCTTTTGTATTATGACGTGACCGCAGATCCACCTGTAGATGATCTGATACTCTACACTTGCTGGAACAATGGATATATGGGTCTTTCAGATCAGAGGCTATATGTTATCTGCAAAGTCGTAAGCAAAGAATATAAGAATTAGGAGGGAAAGATCTGTGAAAAACAAAAAACTATACAACTACCTGCCTAATCTGATAATCTCGCTGTTTTTGGCATTTATATTCCTTGCGCTGTCACTTCTGTTTGCGGCAGATAATATTTTCTTTGAACCGACAACCTATACGAACAGTATGCACAAGATAAAAATTGAGGACACGGCTTTCCAGGAGATACAGACATATTCTGAACAACAATATGCCTACACTGGTGTTGAAGCTGATACCCTGAAGAAGTCGATTAACAAAACTGATGTATCAAACGCTATTTATAGCTATGTTGAAGATACTTTCAGTTATATTCTTGGCGAAAAGAGCGAACTTCCTGAGTTTAAGGCAGACTTTACGCTTCTTGAAAAGAATATCTCAGACGATTATACAAAATGGGCTAAAAAAGAAGGCGTTGAATATACTCAGGAACTTGAAGACATAAAGCAGAAGACAATAAAAAATGTGGAACAGGCAATTGAATCCGACCTTGACGTTATGCTTTTGAGCCATATAAATAAACCTAATGGCATTTCCACAAAGCTTAAAGATCTGCTTGTGCTTGCGAGAAAAATAAGGATAGCTCTTATTGCAACGGCTGTTATATTTATAGGCGTTATGGCAGCAGTAAACAGAAAGCATATAGGCGGTTTGCTTTATTGGGTAGGCACTTCACTTTTCTGTTCCTCAATGCTCATTCTTGTTCCGTGTGCTATCCTAAAGGGTACAAAATATTATGACGGACTTGCGATACATAATGACACTGTGTATAATGCACTCACAAGATCCATGTATGGCTTAACTGACAGCCTTATTAAATTATCGACAGTTACTCTCATAGTGGCAGTTCTTTTTATGGCACTTTTTGCGTTGATAATCAATCTGACAAAGTTCAAAAAGAAAGAAAAATGCTAAATTTATCAGACCCCTGTTTAAAATAAGGGTCTGTTTTTTTACAGAGGAAACAATTCCATTTAATAGTCGTCAATAGTTTAAAAATATGATTAAAACGTTGTAATAATATTACGATATATAATGGATTTGGAATTGTCATAGCTGAACCATTTGATGTATCTCACACAGAAAGTGATCTCTATAAGCTTGTGCAGCTCATCAAATCACTTTCAGGTGAAACAAAGGTTGTTATGGAATACACAGGTGCATATTATGAACCGATCGCCAATGCACTCCACAACCAGGTTATATTTGTATCCGTAGTCAATCCTTTGTTGATCGATGACTATGGCACAAATCGTGTTAGAAAGGTCAAGACCGATAAGAAAGATTCTCTAAAAATAGCCTCGTTTGCTATCGATAAATGGCTTGACCTTCGTGAGTACATACCTGCCAATGATATTCGCAAAACGCTTAAGATCCTTAACAGGCAGTATGTTCAATATAATAAAATTCTTGTTATGCAGAAAAACAATCTTATCAGCCTGCTTGATTCCTGCTTTCCAAATGCCAACACATTATTCACTTCACCTCGCTGAGAGTCTGACGGACACGAAAAATAGGTCGATTTCGTGCTGAAGTTTCCTCATATTCATTCTATTTCAAAGCTTTCCTTATCAGCTTTTAAGGTAAAGTATCAAAGCTGGTGCAGAAAGAACAATTACAACTATAGTGATAAAAAAGCTGCTGATATCCACTCATATTGCAAAACACAGATAAGCGTATTACCTATGACGGATTCCGTCATTAAGATTATTACAGAAGCGGCTGTGATGCTTAATTCCACTCTTGAAACGCTGTGCACAAGTTCCTGCGCATTTACTATGCTCGGGTCATGCAGGCTCTGAACTGATTTCTAAACAAATATTTTTTAATCAGACTGCTTCAAAAAAAAGATTTTGATGCGGTCTTTTAGTCATGCACTTTTTATCTTTGTGAATTGTTTGTAAATTCACTTAATTGGGGCTTGACTTTTATTTGCAGGTCTTTATCACTTTGAATTATACAAGTATTGTCATTTTAGATAAAGCTTGTATTGGATGCGTGGTTTTAAATTAATAAATATTTTTATCAAGATATTACCCTTTACAAATTCCCCACCAAAATAGGATCCAGCAAGACATACTCAAACACGCCTATCCCCAGCAGAGCCAGCAATATCGGCAAAATAAGCACCGCCGTCGCTGCAAGGAATGTCGAGATAACACTCTTGAGCTTTGCCGACAGAAAATAGATGATGAGCATTGCGCAGAGCAAAGCGAGATACCGCCCAAGGCTTATAAGAATGAGATATTCTTTGATAGAAATATCAAAAGTTGAAAGTGATTCTATCGAGCAGGCTGGGGCATTTATCCCTCTTGTGCCGTATGCGTTCAGCACGTTGTAAAAGTACGGCGCATAGGTCAGTGCGAAAATCATCGTCACAATGACAACGCCTATGCCGAACTTGCAGAGAAATGTGTCCTCTCTGCCTCTTGCGGAGGTTTTCAGCAGAACGTTCGCACCTGTCTGATACTCGGCGGCATAGACATAGGTAAGGCAAAGTATCACCATTGTCATTGCCGTCAGACCCAGCGTTAAGTCCTTGTTTCCTGCGGTTTCGCCGCCTGTCAGCAGCTTGTAGCCGCTGTCATAAACGAACTGCCCATCCTCTGTTGTCTGCAAATATTCGGCGTGCTGTTTCACCTCGTCAAAGGCGTACTGCGGAGCAAGTATATCCTGATACTTCATCATTATGAAAACACCGTCACCATCTGAATTTGCCATTTCCTCCGACATTTTCATCTGCGCGTCGGCAAATTTCTGCGCCTCAGCGTCTATCATTTTCTGCTTTTCGGCGGTGTACTCGCCCTCAAATTTCAACATATACTGCTTGTAATAAACCTCGTCCGCTGATGAAAAGCTCTCGCTGATAGGAGAATATGAAACTGCGGTGATGACAGCAAATGCTATCAAAATCAGCAGAGCCTTGCCGCCGATAAAGACCTTGTAGCACTCTTGCAAAAAGAGATTTGTTGTCCTGCCTTTGAAAATACTGAACTTTGCAAGGCTGAATTTTCTTGTACGGCTTTTAATAACCCTTTGCTTTGAAAAAATCAGCACGGAGAGTATGGACAATATGAGCAGCAATACTATCGCCGAGCCGACAAACACAGCCATATAGTTCACAGGTTTTCCAAAAATATTGAGGTTCAGATAGCTCGCGAAGAGGTCTTTTGTGTTGGCGTATGCAAGAATATTAATGTATTTTAGCGGACAAAGATAGCTGGTGCTCGGTATGGTATAGTACAGCACAGCTTCCGCCGCTATGGTTATCATCAGCGCGCCGTATACCTTTACAGCGGTGTTCGATACCACCGTCACAAGGTAGATGATCGTTGCAAATACGCAGTAAACTGCAAGTTTCGCCGCTAGGAAAAGTGCAAAGTATTGCAGTACGGATATTTTCAAATTACTGCCGTTAAGTTCGTATACCGACTGTATCTGCCTTGACAGATTGCCGAAGCCGTATGTAAAATATGAAACTGCGAAGTTCACGGCGTAAAGCAAGATCTCAGCTGCCATCGCCGCCGCAAAACAGGTGAAAAGCTTTGCGATACCGAGCGGCATTCTGCCCTTGAAAGTCGTGCGCGCGAGGGTTATCTGGTCAAGCTCTTTTTCACGGGTGACTATCGTCACCACCACGGTCATTATCATCAGCATTGCGATAAGGTCGGTGGCGATGAAACCTGTTGCCATTGAAACGCCCTTTGAGGGTGCGGCGGTGAGCTTAGAGCCTTTGAGGTGGGCGAAGTCCGCAGGCGTTCGTGCGATATTTTTGTAGCTGAAACTGTCAGGGTCAGCAAACAGCGAAATACCCGTCATTTTCCGTGCGGTGCTGTCGATATTTTCAAGATAGCTGTCATAATTTTCGCAGGCTGATATCTCCTCAAAAAGGCGGTCGGTCAGCTCTATTTCGGGGTAGATATCGTTTGTAAATTCAAGATAGTCCTTGTTTTTATAGCTTTTCAAAAGTTCCTCAGCATTGCAGTTTTCCTGCGAAATATCCTCTCCAAATGACAGCCTTTGTATCAACTCAAGCTCCGTCTTTTTCTGCAAAATCCGCTCAAAAGCAGTGTGAGTGTCAAGCCCCTCAATGGTCTGATAAGCGGCTTTGTACTGCTCTGGGGTGTACTCAAGCGTCTGTTTTGTCTCGTTTATATACAGCAAAACGCCGTTGAGAATCAGCAGAACGGCGAAAATTGCAATAGTTGTGCGCTTGCAGAACGCTTTTATCAGTTCGTTTATGAAGATCATCGGCTCGCCCCCTGGTCGAAATAATAGAGGTAGAGGTCCTCAAGGTCGGGCTTGCAGGTTTTGCATTCGTAAGTTGGCGGCTGTTCGCTGATAACACGGACGTAGATATTTTTCTCGTCCTTTGAGATATTTCCCACCTTGTATTTTGCGGAAATTTCGTCCAGCATACTCTCGTCGGCGGTTATCTCGAACACTTTGCCGTCGATCTTTTCGCAGAGGATATGAGGCGCACCGCTGTCGATTATCTCGCCCCTTTTCATCAGCAGGACTTCTTTTGCGATAAACTCGATATCCGAAACAACGTGGGTTGCGATTATGACTATCTTGTCGAAAGCTATTTGTGCCACCAGATTTCTTATACGGATACGCTCCTTCGGGTCAAGACCTGCGGTAGGCTCGTCGAGGATAATGACTTTCGGTTCGCCGAGCATAGCCTGTGCGATGAGGGCACGCTGTTTCATACCGCCCGAAAAGCCGCCGAGGCGTTTGTTTCGGCTGTCCTGCAAGTTGACAAGGTTGATTAGCTTTTCTATCTGCGGCTTTGCGTCAGCTTTTTTCATGCCTTTGAGGGCAGCCATATAGTAGAGAAAACGCTCCAGCGTAAAGTTTGGATAAATCCCTTGTTGTTGGGGCATAAAGCCGAGAATTTTGCGGAAGTCGGCGTCCATTGTGCTTGTTTCAACGCCGTCAAATTTCACCGAGCCGGAAGTTGGTTTCAGATTGTCGGTGATGATATTCATAAGGGTGGATTTGCCTGCACCGTTCGGTCCAAGCAGACCGTACACCCCTGCGGTGAACTCATAATTGAAGTTTTGAAGGGCAGTGAAGCTGCCGTATTGTTTGGTGAGGTTTGTTAGGGTGAGAGTCATGTTGTTTTCTCCGGTTTTATTCTTTATCAAATTTTCCATGCTGCTCGTTCAGCTCGTTTAAAACCTCGTCTATTCCTGCGGCTTTCAGCTGTTCATTTGCTGCGAACAAGGCTTCGTCAAGGCTTTGATATTCGCCGTAATCGCCGTAGAACAGACCGTAAAAATCGTCATAGACCGCCGCCGTTTTCTCCAATTTTTCGGCAAGATCGTCGGATACCTCCAAACCGTAAAACGGAGATACCTCGGAATGCTCCCAGCATATCGCAATATCCTCCCGCTTGCTTTGATTGTCCTGCGAATTGCTTTCGGCGATAATGGAATTAGTCATTGTCGCGGCGACGTCGTAAAACGGCAGAGCGTTCTTGTTCGGGTACTTTTCGCCGTCCTTGACCGCATAATTTCGTCCCTCTGCGCCGTTGTAAATTATGTTCGCAAGCTCTTCGTCCGTGTTCAGCAGAGCGAGCAGTTCAAACGCCGTTTCCTTGTTCTTGCTAGAGGACGATATCCCCACGACTCCGTTCAGTTCCTCCTGCTGCAAATATCCGCTTGAAACGATTTTCGACGAATCATAATAAAGCGGCATTGCCGGCGACAGGCTGCAAATATAAGCGTCGTTCGCAATATCGACGTTGTTTGATATATATCCATTTTGCGAATATTCATATACGGTCTTGAGATATTTCAAGGCTTTTTCATTCTCGAAAATATTTTCCGCCAGTCCCGTTTCGGCGTTGATATACACGCCCTTGTATCTGCAAAATCCCGCCATCTCATAATACAGTTCGCAGGTGCTGTCGAGCAGCAGACCACGTTTCCCCTCGTCCGCAAGGCTTTGCAGATACGGCTCGAGATCTTCTAGGCTTTGGATATCGTCTGTATTTACCCCGTATTCGTTGCAAACATCGCCGTTAAGCAACAATACCAGCGGCTGAGCAAGCGTATAGTCGGTGGTTTTTCCGTATATCATACCGTCGGCACAGGTCGTCTGCTTCCAGACTATGCCGTCGAACCCGTCGTAAAACGCTTTTCCGCTGTCGGTCTGAAAATAATCGTTCAAAGGTTCTAGATAACCCCTTTCTACAAACAGATTAAAGGTATCTCCGTAACCGCCCAGCGCGCTCATGCCCAGCCCCGTGTTGACTATATCGACCTGCTCGTTATTTTTGAGCATACTTTCGTAAACGTCCATGTTTGGGTACAGCTCGCCCGTTTTGAAATCAAACTCGCCGTTCATTACAAAATCAACGTAAAAGTCATATCCGTTTTTATCCAGATACTCGTTCACAGTGTTTTCAATGTAAATTTCATCGTATATTCTCGGGTCGTCGTCAGTAGTTGTAAAGGTCGTATCGTAGTTTGTAAGATATACGATCTTTGTTTTATTTTCATAAGTGAGGGATTCTGCCGTTTCAACGTCAAAACGCGAAAATCCGAACTTGTCAAAGCCGTAACCGTAATCCTTTTCTTCGGCTGATGAAGTACCTGAGCTTACTTCCGAGCCGGTCTTGTTTGCATTATCGGAGCACGCTGTTAGACCGAGCATGACCAGCGAGATCAGGCAGGCTAAATATTCTTTCTTACCCATTGCTCATTCCCCTCTTACTGCTCAAATTTAAAATCGGCATTTTCAAATTTCAGACTCCAAAAGTCCTCGTCGGAGAGCAGTCCGAAGCTGTCGCGTTCGGAGTCCTGATAGTGTATCAAATGCCCGTTTGACGTGTGTCCCAGAACCGATACGTAAACATCGCCGTCAAATTCGGTCGTAAGGTCTTTTCCGTCCGACGTATCGAACACTCCTGCACTGCGTATCTCGCTTTTGCCGTCCGCAGTACTGTACATATAAAACACCCTGTTTCCGATCATGCAGACATCGCTGACATAGCCGTCCCGTTTAAACAAAACCTCTGTCCCACCGCCGTCGAGATCATAGGAGCAGACCTGCGAATGGGAATCGTCATCGTCGGAAACGACATAAAGCATTTTACCGCCGTTGCACTGCCAGACGTTGACGGAATCTTCCATTTCAAGTACCGTCATCCTCTCCGAGCCGTCGATATCATAGCATTCGACAGCGGAATGAACGCTGTTTTCGGAATATTCGCTGTGCTGGAAATATATCTTGTTTTTGTACAGCAAAAGACTCTTCTTACCGATCACGGTTTCGTTTGCAGTGCCGATGTCCATATATTTTTCAAAAGAAAAATCGGAAAGGTCAACCGAACAGAGCGAATAATTCTCCCGCAATCCAACACTGTCGGTATCGTTCATTTCAAATTCCGAGCCGACAAAGAACAGTCTGCCGCCGTCAAGCACAGGATTAACCATGGTGCAAAGCGACAGTTCCGCGGTAAACGCAAGCTTTCTGTTCATGCCGTCGGTATCGGCGGTATAAATAAGAAACTCGTTCAGCTCGCCCGTGCATATCGAGTATAGCGTATCGTTATAAAGAAAAGCATAGTTATAAAAGTACCCCTCTTTTGGAGCGACAGCCGAGCATTTTGTATCGGCGTTTTCTGCAGCGGTCTGATGCTTACAATCGGGCTGTGTGCAGAAAATCTCATAGCTGTTGGTTTTCAAATCCCAGAGGTAAAGTCTGCCGTCGTTTTCCCTGAAAGCGTAGCTGTCGGAAACGGTTATATTCGCCCCGAATTCGACGGGTTCGTTTACATTTGCGTCCGAGGTCTTATCCGGCTGTTTTCCGCATGATGGCAGAAGCAGGGCAGCGGCGGTCATGGTCATTACGATCAATGCTTTAATTTTCATTTCGGTTATCTCCATATTCTATAGAATAATACCGCACGGAAATATCACTATATGTCAGTGCGGCATTATTTTTTAGAATTATCCGTTATACCAAGTAACCTGTATATACAGTAGCGTTGTTTAATTTATGTGTTATTGTCGCACTTTTAAACGTTCCGCCGGAAGGTGTGGAGCAGGTTGTGCTAACGCCTCTTGTATAGCTGTTGCCGCTACCTGTGTTAAGTGTATTTCCGCTCTTTGTATAGTAAAGCACGATGTTAACTCCTACCGTTTTTTTCGATCCGTCCTTTGTTGATGTTGAAGCATAGACGCTGCTTGAGGAACTCTTGTAAGCAGTGCAATACGCTCCGTTTTTTTCGAGATCAGTATATGCGCTCGCACCCATAGCCGAAATCGAAGCCATCATCATTACGGCAGCACCCATAGCTACTATCTTCTTAACCATTTTTGTCATTTTAAATACCTCCATTGTCTTAATATATTAGTATCACAAACGATCTACTTTGTTGCAAATCATTTTAAACTTTGTATGTTCGCACAAATGTTATTGTACATTTTTGTGTATTTTATCTCTGCATTGGAAACACCTTACCCCTCCTAATTAAACCGATTATTAAACGATTCTGTGGTTATCTATTACTTCTTTTCTTTCTTAAATTTAGGTTCTTTAGGTTGATATGCCCCCCAATGTGATGCAGAACCACAGGCTGCCTTTGCCATATGTCCAACAAGCGCCTTGACTGATTTTGCTACAGCAACTTTAATTTTCATAAGAAATCCCCCCTTTTCATAAATCTTGCGTATATTATAAATATTGAAACTAAGGCTAAAGTCAGCAGAATTATTAGCCCTAGGTCTACACCTTTTATAATTAATACGATGCTTATTGCAGATAGCACTACTGATAAAACGGTAGAAATAATTTTATAGACAGTTCTATTTTCTATCGGTTTATTCTTGTTCTCAATCGGTGCCAATAAAACAATGGTTACTACTTGAAAAATAGCAATTAGTATAATTGACTTTAAAGAAATATGTCTTATTATTTTAAATATCAACAACAATATAACAAAAGATATTGAGATCACTAAATTACATTTAATATATGTATTTGCATGATATCCCCCAGTAAATGATCTCATTATAATGAACACTGCCAAAAACATTGTGCTCTCAAAAGTATAATTTGTTACTATACCTATGATAGATATTAAGGCTATATTAATTAATGATGATAATGTAATTTCTATTCCGTATCTGTAAAATTCTATTTCTTCTGTATCCTTAGAAATTACATTATTCTTGATCATAAAATTCAAAATTATCGATACTAATCTCTTCATTACTTCCACCAAGTCTTTTATTTACTATAATATACAAGTTATTTACAATCAAGTCAAGCAATTTGGCGTGACGTGTAAGTTTTTGTCGTGAAATACAAAAAGAGAACTGTCCACCATATAAAAACCGGCGTAACAGCTCCCTTTTTCGTTATAAATTTAATTTGTTTCTCTCAATTTGCTATGACTTAAATTTGCCAATACAAAGAGATTTTAACGTTTTACAGTAAAGTTGATTTTAACGTTATCAAACATGTGAACACTTTATCCGATTCGTAAAATTCACATCTTCCCTGATATTTTTCTGCAATCTCTCGTATTATTTTAATTCCCCACCCATGCTTATGAACATTTAATTTTGTTGTTTTAAGGCTCGGATTTCTTTTTAAAACAGACTCATTTATTGCATTTCTGACTACTATTCTATATATGTCCATTGTTTTACTGATGTCAAGGTTAATGAACCTTTCTGACTCGTCAGTTATTTTTTCACTAGCCGTTATAGCATTGTCAAGCGTATTGCTTAAAATATGAAGCATATCAATATCATCTATACCATCAAAGCTCTTAATGCAGCTGCAATTTGTTCTGATTCCTTCTGTCGCTGCGACTGCAAACTTAGAATTTATAATAGCATTTACAATATAATTGTCTGTATTTACAAAGCTTTCACTGATTGATATAACGTTAACATATTTCTCTATGTACTTCATTGATTCATCTGCGTGTCCCTGAGCTATCATTGTATATACAGCGGACAACTGATCTTTCAAATCATGTCTAATCTTTCTTATCGAATCATATTGCTGACTTGCATTCTCTATATATTGGTGACCGTATTGCTCTTGGACCTTTAAAAGTTCCAGTTCTTTTTTCTGATTATTTTTCACAGAAATAGAATCAATCATATAAAAGATTATAATGTTAACTGCAACTATCGTTAAAATCAATAAGTTTATATAGAGTCTCTGCGTTGAATCAATAGCTATCAAATGAAGTAAGAACATCATAATAATGGATATTGCAAGTATTAATATAATAGCGATCCACTCAACTGCATTAAAGTTCTCAGAAGTCGTTGCCAATAATTTCAGCATCAACTTTACTGAAATAAAGAATAATGCCTGTGCAAAAATCAATACCGTAAAACGAGCAAATCCGGATTCCGTAACTATTTCTTTTATTGACATTGAATTTACTGATGAAACAAAATTAAGCGTATCTTCAATTGACCATATAACGAGATACGAATTTTCGCCTATAGAACCCTCAGCCCCGTTATGAGATAGCAAAAACTTTTTATACTGTTCCGGAAATTTAATTTTTAATTTATCTTCAGTTTTATTTATTTCTAATGGATTGCTTGGTTCATTCAATTCCATATCCGTCATATATTTTTCCGCTATATTCATTCTTCTTTCCTCATTTCATTTGATTTTTTGCTTGAGCTTGTATTCGCTTCCAAAACTTGGTGTATTTTGCATGTTCAGACTGCGTAAGCGCAATTTTATTAGAATGGTTCGTTGGGCTACCACTAAATTTAACAGGATGTACTTCATGAATTTGTTTTCCTTTTAATTCAGGATTTTGTCTATGAATCTGAGCATTTTCACTATTAGCAGATTTTCTTGCTTTTGTATATTCTTCTCCTTCAAGAAGTTTAAGTTTTCCATCTGGCTTTGGTCCACCTTTTGGATAACCTTCCCAATCTGTAATCTCAATCTCACCATTCTTGCGTACGATGCACTCCGCATTATGTACCCAAACCGCACACTCACCAACAAAGTAAGTATGATAATCCTCAACCTGAAAATTATACACGGAAACAGATTCAGCAGTTTCTTCAATGAAGAATTTCACAATTACTAAGTCTTCACCATTCACACTGATAAGCTTATCACCAACAAGAAGACTTCCTGCATTGATAAAGCCTCTACCTTGAACGTATAAGTGTTGAGTATAGACTGAATGCTTCCTGCAGCTTGCCGTTTAAAAAGGCTATTTGTGAGTTGGATATAACTTCAGCTAATTGCTCATTGACTTCAACCATAATTTTATCTTTTAAAATTTATCAATGACTTATATTTTTTTTGCATTCATTAAACCATTCTTCGACTAACTCAATTACATCCTTATCATAAACATCAGTTACATTTTCATAATTGTAATTTGAGTCAAATGACTTAGAGTTAACATTGTATACTAATTTGAATTCGTGTGGACACTTTGCATCATAGGTATCACAAAGCTCAACAATGCTTTCTATATCTTCTATTCCACAATGAAAGAATTCCTTAATTTGAGCATCTGAACACCAATCATTGGTTGTGAACAACTTGCCATCTTTCTCAAAAAATGCGTCAATATACTCTTCGTTATCATTTTGTAATATGTATACATATATAACGTCTGCACTCTTTTCAGAATTCTTAAGTAATTCAAGGCAAAGCGAAATAACATTAGCTTGTGCATCAACAAATGCGTCTTCAAATCCTTTTAACATGGTTAACCTCCTATTTTTTAATGGGGATTAATAAATTTGCCATCTATTTTGTATGAAACATCAAATGCTAACAGTCTCAATTACAAGAGATTTCGGACTCACATTCTTTCTGCCATTCTTTATAAATATCTACTAAGTCAACATCATTCTCCATTGCAATATCATCATAGTTGTATTTCGCATCAAAAGACTTAGTCTTAACATTGTAACTTAATTTAAACTCATATGGGCATTTACCATCGTAAGTATCACATACTTCAACAATATTGTCAACATCTTCCACACCGCAGTCAAAAAAATCATTGATTTGATCGTCATCGAACCAATTGTTTAAAAGGTAGATTTTCTTATCTTTAGCAAAAAATGCGTTAAAAAAAATCTGCGTATCACTTTGATAAATATAAATATATATCATATCAGCTTCTTTCTTGTTATTTTCTAATAACTCTAAAGCTAGCGATATCGTTCTTGCCTGCGCATCTGTAAAAGCATCTTCAAATCCTTGTAACATATCAATTCTCCTTTAAATTATTTCTATTGTTTAAATATTCGTCTAAACAGTTCACCGTCAATTTTGTAGGATACGTTAAAAGAAGAAGGACGAGATGAACCGTTTTTATATGATAACTTAATATCTACATCAGTAACGTTTTGTCCATTTTTTAATGCATTTGACCACTCCCTTTCCATACTGCGATAATTATCTGTATTTTTTACAGCTCTATTTAAATCACTTCTCTGCGAAACCAGGTTATCCAAATCCGGAGAACCACCAAATTGGTCTGCAAACAAATATAATGTCCCCCTTGTCAAGACACAAATGAAAAAAATTATCGTGACAGCGAAAACTTTGTATAGCCATCCAAAAAACGTAAGCAAAATTTATGCAGCATTGCATACAGACTTGGCTTGGTAAACCTGCACAGGCAACTTGTAGCCAAGCGCCTGATGGGGTCTTTCGTTGTTGTAATCCTTGATGTAACTACCAATCTGCTGGCGCAGCTCTCTGGGATTGCTGTATTCATTGATATAAATCAACTCCGTTTTCAAGCTGCGAAACCAGCGTTCAATTACCACATTATCCACCCATCTAGCTTTTCCGTCCATACTCTGGCGGATATTCTTCGCTTTCAGAAATTCAATATAGTCATTGCTTGTAAACTGGCTGCCCTGATCAGAATTGATAATTTCAGGATTGCCGTATTGTTCCATGGCATTTGTGACTGCTGCTAAAACCGGTGCAGTATCCAGCGTATCAGACAATTCATAGCCCACGATAAAACGGCTGTACCAATCAATAATCGCTGTCAGATACATATGGCTACGCCCCATTTTGATATAGGTGATGTCAATTGACCATACCTGATTTGGTCGGTCAATTTTTAGATTTTTCAGCAGATACGGAAATTTTAAACTGTTCTTTCCGGGCTTTGAAAGATTGGATTTCGGATAAACCGGACAGATATTCATTTCCGCCATATAACGTCTGACAAGCTTTCTGCCGATTGCAATCCCGTCTTCCTGTACAAGCTTTTCTTTGATTTTCCGATGACCAATGTAGCAGAATTTTGTGTGCCAGTAGTCAATACGTGATTTGATGTATTCCTCACGCTCCAAGGCTTTTTCTGCCGGTTCAACAGGCTGATAGTACATCGAAGTGCGGTTGATTTCAAGCAGTTCACACTGTTCCTTAATGTTCAGCCTATCATTCTTCATAACCAGACTTTTCCTTCCAGTCAGGTCCGAGCACTTCTTCAGATTTTTTTTTGAGCCAGTCCACCTGAACTGTCAGGTGACCGATTTTCTGCATAAGCTTTTCTTCCCGCTTTTTTGAGTTCTCAGCTGCTCTTTTTGCTTCCTTTTCTGATTTTGAACCATTAAAGGCACGGGATGCATTCTCAAGAAATTCCTTTTTCCAATTTTTCAGCTGATTGACGTTGATTCCTTCACGACTTGCTATCTCGCTGATCGTCTGCTCTCCCTCCAGTATTTCTATTACGATTTTTGCCTTGTACTCCGGTGTGTATGTGTTCCTCTTCGCCATTATCGTGTCCTCCTGTTTCTTTCTTTTATTATACCACTGTCACGATGTTTTGGCAATTTTGTGTTCAGTTTCTAGGGTACATTATAGTTGCCTGTATCTGCTGAAGTTTGACATCGTAAGCATTCAGAACAGCCTGATTAAGCGCATTTCTCGCCGATTTTGTGACTGCGTGAAAAATGTCCGAATACTGTTTGTTGCCGTCACGGTCTGTGTATGAAGTTGAGGGCATATTTACAAATCTGCCTTTCTCGGTTTCCATTACTCTCAGTCCGTGAACTGCAAACATTCCGTCTATTGTCACGCTGGCATACGCTTTTACCGATGAATCCTGTTTGTCAACAAATCTGTTGATTGTTGCTGTAATTTTCATTTGCATCACCTGATCCTTTCGTTTATGACATCGTAATTTCAGGTTCTTCCGTTTCCTCAAAATCCTCGGTCAGTTCTTCCGCTTGCTCAAATACAATAACGGGAGTTTCAAATATTTCAGAATATTTCTCGATCTGCTCGTCGGTAAGCGAACAGCTGTCCCATTCGCCGTATTCGTTTTTGCAGTTTCCCGACACATAAAAAGTACCGTGAACGAGACAATCTCCAACCATTCTGTTTGGTTCGGAATTATTCAGCAGAAACTCGTCGTTGCACCAGACAAGAGCGTCCTGCTTTGGTTCGAAATATATCGGCTCGATACAGCCTTCGACCACAGACTGCATAGCATGGATATCGTGCCGAATTTCCGCTTTATATGGTGTTTTGCCGTTCTCCACTACAAGAATTTTCATCATATCATTATGGTCTGTCCGAGTAATATCAAAGTCAATAGGCTTAAATCCAACGCTGTTGCAGAAGTAAAAACCTTTATTTTTGCCCTCACAGACCTCTATAACATTAGAAACGGACATCGACTCGCCGTAATATCCGGGAGGTGTTTTGTCCGAATTGCAGAGGGCAAAAACGCTTTCAAGGCTTTTGCAGTTTACCGTACCGCCGTAGATCTGACGGTATATGGACGAATCCACGCCGCCGTGTGCCTGTGCGTAATCATAATTCATAAAAGCAAGCTTGTTACTGTCCTTGTCGTGATCGATCTGAAATATGCGTATTTTCATCTGCGGAGCTTCTATCTGCGCAAGCCGTTCAACTGCCCATTTTGGAATCTGATCATAGTCCGCAACTCCGCAGAAATCCTCACGGTAAAAATGCGCCTTCTCGCCGTCCGCAAGAAACTGCCCGAACACCTTTCTGCCCGATTTTTCGGGATCGCAGCCAAAACCTCCCGTTGCGTAGAAATACTGATTTATGGGGCTCTTGAACTGCTCATTAAGAATTTCCGGCTTAAGGATCAACAGCTTTCTTTCGTAGTCCTGCGGCTTATCGGAGTGAACGCACTGCTTTTCTCCCACAAGTCCGAGCTTGCTATATTCCTTTCTGACCTCATCGATAAAGCCGTTAAGCACGGCAGGATGAGAATCAACGCAATATTCCCGCATTTCTTTTTGGGAAATATATGGGGGGATAACAGACCTTGCCCACTCCTTATTTTCATGTGAGAAACGTCCGTCATCATTCTTATTCAGAATACTTACCGCCAGCACCCACATTGTGCGGTCATAACCGAAATCGGCAAGCGCTGTCCTGACCGCTGTATCGCTTAAATAATAGCCGTCAAAATTATCCGCAATAGCTTTTTCTATCGCATTTTTACATCGGATATTTTCTTTTTGACTTTCACGGTATGCCTCGATCTCTCCGCTTTGTTCAGCGTTTTCAAAAGAATGTCTATAAAGATAACTCATGATACAACCTCCTCATCTTCATTGCAATAATCCCACAGCGGACAATCACTGCAGTCATCATGCATAGCGCAAGTCCTCTCAATCTCTTCCTCTGAGATACCGCAGTCACGGCGTTCTCTTTCGGGAGCATTTCGCCATATCGTAAGCGTCACTCCGCTATCATCGCACTCCGTTTCTACGCTTACGGGATCGCCGTTTTCATCAAAAAGCCCCGAAAATACGCTTTTTCCGTTGTCTGCCATTACTTGTGCAAAAATTATTTTTTTCATAAAATTATACCTCCAAAATTGTCTGTTTCATCGTCAAACAGCGAAAGTTGGCGAACCGCCCGTAATCTCTCGCTTGTATCGTAATTTGAAATTAAAAGCTCCGCATACTGCGAACCTCCATCGTATCTTTGTGCAAGGTTGTTTATTCTTGAAATTTCCTCAATGTGAATATTCGGTTTGTCCCACAGCTCACGGATTTCGGGACAGTCATTGTAGGAAACAAGGAATTTACCCTTGATATCCATTAGCGAATCTCTGAGCCTAATATGATCCTTGGTTTTAAAACCCACGTCCTTGTAGTAGTTTTCGGTTGCAAAATACGGCGGATCGCAGTAAAAAAAGCTGACGGGGCGATCGTACTGCCTTATCAGCTTTTCAAAATCCTTGTTTTCAACTACTACCTTCTGCAATCTTCTTGCCGCCAAGTCTATCATCGGGAAATCCGACCAAATAGAATGCGGC
Source organism: Ruminococcus bicirculans (ex Wegman et al. 2014) (assembly GCF_000723465.1). Taxonomy (GTDB): domain Bacteria; phylum Bacillota; class Clostridia; order Oscillospirales; family Ruminococcaceae; genus Hominimerdicola; species Hominimerdicola aceti. The sequence goes on along the minus strand of NZ_HF545616.1, from coordinate 1,389,282 downwards.
TGACTTGCAAAGCTGTCAAGTCCACTTGCGTAGCTGTATCTAATAAGCTGATAAAACTTCGCCGCCCTGTCAACATCACGAAATCTGCTGAACAGACCTCGCTTGTGAAGACTAGCAATCCAGTCGAAATCTTCACGAGAATCGAGGACATAACGAAGCTTGTACTTCAGCTTATTCGGTTTATCTCTTACACAGCGGTACAGGTTTGCAAGGTTTCCGTTAAAATCGTTGTACACCTCAAAATCCATACCGGGCGGTTTGCGAAAAAGCACCCAGCCTGCGCCCCCGAAAACCTCGATATACCGTTCATAATATGGAGGAAAGCGAGCAAGCACGGCGTCACGCAACGCTTTCTTTCCGCCTACCCATGACATAAAACTGTTCATTTTTTTCCTTTCTGCTGTTTATACCAACAGCAGAAAAGTCGCTTTGCAAGCACCAGATTTTTATCTGCTGTTGGCAAAACAACCTTGTCCTAGCGCGGACGGCGCAATTTACGTTCAAATTTGATATGAACTATACTGCCTGCCCGCTGATTTTCATTTGTTGTATTTTCAACCCTTGATTATCGGGTCAACATAGCTGAATATGATGCGTTTCTGTTCAAGGTAGCCGTTGGCTTTATTGACCTCGTTACACAGCTCCTTGTACTGCCTTTCCGAAAGTACGGGCTTTGTGGCTCTCAGCATTGCTGGAATACTGCCGAGGCAGAACTTGAAGTCAACTTTAGCTTTAATTCTGTTTGTGTGCATCACTTACCTCCTTGTCCAGACGTGCGATCTCTTTTTCAGCTGCCTTAAAAGCCGCAGCAAGGCTGCCGACCGTCAGTCCGATAATCCCTCCGATTATCATTCCTGTGAATAAATACACCATTACATCATCTCCATTCCTAAATCTTCGGTTTCTTCCATAGGACTGCAATCTTCATTCTGTTTTTGTTCTTTTTCCGAAACAAAACCGCCAAGTCTGTTCGGAACATAATCGGAAAGCCATGTACCTCCGAACTGCTCGTGTGTATGCAATCTCCACATTGCAAGCTTACCGATATCAAGCTGAACGTCATCAAACGGAAACAGCAGACAAGTCAGATTTTCATTTTTAAAAGTATATGCTTTTTCAAATCGACTTTCGTTCTGCAATATTCCGCTTTCCGTCAGCATATCGTTTATGCCGTCAACCCATTCTTTAAGGTCGCCGCCGCAGCCTTGCAGGATAAGAGCCTCGCTGTTATTCATTTTTCTCAGATCGTGTAAAGTAACGCTTATTATCTCCATTATTGCAAAACCTCCTTCCCATAATATTTCTTCAGCAGAGTGATCACAAATCTTTGCCCTTTTCCTGTCACAAACGTCTGCTGATAGGTCTTGGTCATAGTCGCAGTTTCAAACACCGACTCCTTTACGGAAAAATATCCGCGATCGATAAAAGTCTGATAGGGGAGATTATTCGCCATAAGAACTCCCTTTCTTTTCAGCCAGCCGTAAAGCTTGTTCCTGCCGACAGGGATATTTTCGGCTCTTGCAAGCTTTGCCATAACGTTCATGTCGATAAGATTATTGGTGTTTGACACCTGATTCGCAAACTCCACCAGCGGCTGATCGTGGCGGATACGCTCGTTCAGCTGATTTATCGCCATCATCTGCAAGCGGAAAAGATTCTGATACGGTTCGTCAAGGAACGGGAGATAGTTTTCTATGAACATTTCTTCGTTGCCGACGTAACCGCCTGTGCGACGGATAGTTGGGAGTACTTCGGTCGTGATCCATTTACGAAAAGGCTTTGCTTTAGGTTTATCAGACCTTACAAGAATTGAATACAAACCTGATTCGCTTACGACATATGCTTTCTGTTTTCTTCCGAGCGAATCGGTGAGTCCGATTGAATCGTACTCATCTTTATCAAGTCTTTTGACGACCTCTCCGGCACTGTTTGCTTTCATTTCAAGCACTCGGCAGATATCTTTTAATATCCACCAAGTTTCTCCGTTTCGTACCACAGTTCTCACTTTTCCAAATTCTTTACTTTCAAATATCTTTATCATATTATTCATTTGCATTCTCCTTGTCAATTTCTAAAATAAACCTTGCAAGAGCCTCGATAACATTCGTAGTCACGGCATTTCCTGCCTGCTTGTAAAGCTGTGCGTCTGACATTCCCGTTGCCGCCACCTTGTTGAACTGCTCGTCTGTAAACCCCTGCAAACGCCAGCATTCCAAAGGCATGAGCCTGCGGATATATCCGCAGTAGATCACCCCGTGTTTATCGGTGACAGTTATCGTAAACATCGGCTCGTTTGGAAGTTTAAATCTTCGCCCTTGCTGACGAACTTTCTCCTTTTCGGGAGTAAGCACCGCAATCGGATCGCTAATCACGATCACCCCCGACTTTTCTCCTTTATGGTGACCTATACCGCTGTCCTGCCTTGACGTTATGCACCTCGCAAGCTCTGTAACTTTCGGTTCGGGATTCATATCGATACACATAGCGTAATATCCCTGATTACAGCTTGTTGTCAGCGTGTGTGCTACATCGTGACCTACACGTCCTCGTCTTGAATTAATGTTAGGGTAGGCGAGATCAATACTGTCGCCGGGCAATGCTAACTGATAGCCCGACTTGGTTTTGACCTTGATCGGAAGTCCTATGATCTCGTAAAGTCCTGTCTTTCCTCCGAAGCCTCCTGCCGTTCCCGTAAGCGTTATGCTCAGTCCGTCGGCTGAGTACACTCTGCAGCCCTCTCGTCCGGGTATGCGTTGTACAAGAGTTTTTGGATTTGCGTCCGTGAAAGACAATACTTTTCCGGCGCATTTTTCTCTAAGAAATCCGATAATGAACACTCTCTTTCGGGATTGGGCGACATGAAAATTTGCGCTGTTAAGCACCTGCCATGCGACATCGTACCCCAATTCGTCCAGCGAACCAAGGATGGTCGCAAACGTCCTGCCTGAGTCATGCGATAACAATCCGGGTACGTTCTCAAGCAGCAGATATTTAGGTTTTTTAACGGCAGCGATTCTGGCAATTTCAAAGAACAGAGTTCCTCTTGCGTCGTCAAATCCGCCCCTTTTTCCAGCGATTGAAAAGCTTTGGCAAGGGAAGCCTCCGCATATAAGGTCGAAATCGGGTAACTCGTTTGGGTTGATTTTTCTTGCGTCATCGTAATACACCTCGCCTTCCGTATCGTACATTGTTTCGTATGCTTTTTTAGCATATCGGTCAATCTCGCAGTACCCGACGCACTCAAAGCCTCCTGCTTTTTCAAGTCCTGAGCGGAATCCGCCGATGCCTGCAAAGATATCGAAATATTTTATCATTTATCACTGATCCTTTCCTTTTTGCAATAAAAAAACGGCTAAGTCTTTTCAAAACTTAACCGTTACATTGACATATTCATTTCTTCGTTTTCTTCAAGATCTTCCGTTTCTGTAATTTCCTCGCACTCAATATTTTCCTCTGTTTGCGTATCATTCTGAGCTTGTTCCTGATCAATTTTATGGAACTGATCCACATCGGGGATAACACCGAGCATTCTTCCGTTGTCAAATTTACAATGCAGAGTTCCTGCATCGTCCACAAATTGAACTATGCCTTTAGTACCTGGTGGAATCGGACGGGGATCGTTATCCATACTGTCAAGGCATATCCGAGTTCCTTCGGGATATCTCTGCCTGAGCATTTCTACCTTCTTTTCGTTGTAAATCATATAACACCTCACATCGTCATTCCCATATCGGGTCTTTGGTCATGTCCTCGGTCTGACTGCTGTTCATTTTTTACTTGATCACCTCCAGTCGTTTTAGATTCCCTTTTTATAGTATTTTTGTTATCGAGCCTCCTTTGAAACAAAAAAAGGCCGCTTTGTCGTTTATCGCATTTCGTGATATTTGACAAAACAGCCTTCTAAACTTTGTGAATGTTTTTTTATAAAAAAACGGCAAGCCGGGAGCGAAATCTGCTCAAAGCTTGCCGTTTTATTTGACAATATTCATTTGTCGAGGGTTCGAACCCTTCCGGTCGGTGAAAATCATGAAAAAGCATCCATGGTTTTTACCTTGAATTTTTCAGCTGAAAAGCATGAAAAAAGCCCGTAAATACGGGCTTTTAAGGGTGAGCATCCATTTAGTCTCACCAATATGGTGCGGGTGACAGGACTTGAACCTGCACGGTGTTGCCAATAGAACCTAAATCTATCGCGTCTGCCAATTCCGCCACACCCGCATACAAAACAACATTATTATTTTATCATAAACTCCCTACTTTGTCAAGACCTTTTGCTCAAAAAAATGCCCGATGCTCAAAACATCGGACTGATTTTTTATAATCTCTTAATATTGTCAAGAATTATCAGCTTGTGTGTAAAACCCTCAAGCTTGTTTTTGATATCACCGTTCTTTATAAAAAGGAGTGTTGGCAGTGCTGTAACGTCATATCTCTTCGCAAGATCTGGCTGAGAGGTGATATCACACTTAGCTATGATAGCGGTTTCTCCAAGCTCTTCTGCAGCTTCGTTAAGCCCTGCCTCTGTTCTTTTACAGTGAACACAGGTAGGTGAGTAAAATTCTATAACAAGCGGTTTGTCTGCTGATATCAGCTCGTTGTAATTCTGGTTTGTCAGTTCTGTAAGCATTTTTTTATTTCCTCCAATATATATTATATTATTCATATAGTTTTACTATGAATATAGTGATTATATCACTATTTACGCACTTTGTCAAGAGTATTATCAAACATTTCTGTATATCATATTTCTCACATATGTTAGTTATGAATAAAATGTACAACAATAATAAAGTATTCCTATCATATATGTATGATTTCACAAAAATCACTCATAACTATTGACATTTCCATAAAATCATGTATAATAAAAGCATACTAATCATATCGACTTGATATGAATTGAAAGTGAGGAGCTTAAATTGTCAAAGATTAATAAGCGAATGCAGCGATGTTGACACTGGAACTATCACAGCAATATATCTTAATTGGAGTTGTCAGCTATGTATATAGAATTAAAAAACATTAATAAAAGCTTTGGCGATTTTAAAGCTTCGGATAACGTAAGTTTTGGTATTGAAAAGGGAAAGCTTATCGGTCTGCTCGGACCGAGCGGCAGCGGTAAAACAACTATCCTGCGTATGCTTGCAGGTTTGGAAAAACAGGATAGCGGCGATATTATTATAGATGGTAAAAATGTCAACAAACTTCCATCAAATGAAAGAGGTATCGGATTTGTTTTTCAAAGCTATGCGCTCTTCCCTTTTATGACAGTTTACGATAATATAGCTTATGGTTTGAAGGTTCAGAAAAAAGATAAGAAGTTTATCAAACAACGTGTGGCTGAGCTTCTTGAACTTGTTGGCTTGCCTGACGTTGGCAAGCGTTATCCTGACCAGCTTAGCGGAGGTCAAAGGCAGCGTATCGCTCTTGCAAGAGCACTAGCACCTCAGCCTGAACTCCTTCTACTTGACGAACCTTTTGCAGCTATCGACGCAAAGGTAAGAAAAGAACTGAGAACATGGCTTCGTGATACAATTGATAAAATAGGCATAACTAGCATTTTCGTTACACACGATCAGGACGAAGCAATAGAGGTCGCAGACGAAATTGTTATCACAAACAAAGGCAGAGTTGAGCAGATAAGCAATCCAGTTGAGATATACCTTGAACCTAAAACTCCTTTTGTTGCTCAGTTTATCGGTCAGTCCGCTATTATCGAGGATTACAGCAAACTAAAGGGTTTTGAAGTTACAGAAAATAATGCCTCAGCTATAATCCGACCGGAATTTATTGAAATAAATAAATTTGAAGACAGTGAATACCACCCATTTGAAAGCTCTATGGAAGACGCAGTTGTAGAAGATGTATCATTCAGAGGTAACTCTTTTGAAGTAAGAGCTCTGATCGACAATATCTCAATAACGGGAAGATATCCACTTAATGCTTCCCGCTTAAAAAAAGGCGATAAGGTAAAAGTACTTATCAAGAAGCTTTACACTATTGATGAAAACACTACAAATATTCTCGTAAACAAAGCTCTTGATGACTCAGAGCTGTACTATATTTAATAAGGAGGACATTAAAGATGGAAAATAATAAAACAAAGTCCTCTGCTATACAGAAGATACTAAAATGTGGCATCATATCATGGGTAGCAATAATTGCCCTTTGGGGAATAGGATCTTTGAAATATGATGAATATTTTCTTCCAAGCCCAAAGGAAACGATCGACAGCATGAAGGAACTTATCAAAGACGGAACTCTTTGGAGTGATATTGTTGCAAGCGTCGGAAGAGTAATAAAAGGCTGGCTACTTTCAATAATTTTTGCTGTTCCTATGGGTCTTATTGTAGGAAATTTCAGACCTGTACGCTGGCTCGTTGAACCTATACTTAGCTTTTTCAGATTCGTGCCTGCTATTGCATTGACGACACTCTTTCTAATGTGGTTCGGAGTAGGCGAAGAATCAAAAGTAGCACTTATTTTCTACGCATCATTCTTCCCTATGTTCGTAAACACTATAGCGGGTGTGGCTTCAACTGATAAGCAGCTCGTGGAAGCAGCTTCCTGCATGGGGGCAAAAAAAGCAAGAGTTTTTTTCACAGTAGTTGTACCATCAGCGGTATCTAATATCTACACTGGAATAAGACTAGGACTTAGCTCAGCTATAATCTGTGTTGTGGCAGCTGAAATGCTGGTCGGCAGTGATGGCCTTGGTTATCTTATAAACAGCTCGAAGCTTTATTACAAAACAAGCTGGGCTTTTGCAGGAATCGTCACACTTGCTGTGATTGGCTTTGCTGCTGACAGGATCCTACAGTTTATTGGCAAGAAAAAACTTAAACACTTTGACGTAAAATAATTAATTTAACAGGAGAGATTTAAAAATGAACATAAAAAAGATAATCGCAATAATAGCGTCGACAGCATTGACAGCAACTCTTCTTGCATCATGTGGTAGTTCATCAAGCGGAAAAACCGCAAAGAAGGTTACCAAAGACGGTAAAGAGCTTAGCGTTTTGAGAGTTGCGAACATGACAGGTCAGCCAGATCAGTATGCCGACTATATCGGTATGGAGCAAGGAATATTTGAGAAATATGGTATATCTCTCGAAACATCAGAATACGCTGCCGGCATTAACACAGTTGACGCTATTGCAACAGGCACAGCAGATACAGGACTGCTTGCAGATTTTGCTGCTGTAAACAGAATTGGAAATACTCTCGATAACACTAATCTTGTGATTTTTTCAGATCTAAGTTCTAGCGTTTCATATAACGGTGGTCTTTTTGTTGCACCAAAATACAAAGATGATCTTGATGCTTTAGATGAAAGTGAAGGATGGATAACTTCTATTGGAACAGTTTCAGAATACTTCAACTGGCAGGCTCAGACTTATTTAGGACTTGACCCGTCAAAGCAGAAAAACGTCAACACAGATTCCATATCAACTCAAATAGCAGTTGCACATAACGGTGAGGCATCAGCCGCTATCGTTACAGGCTCAGCTATAAAAAAATATGAAGCAGAGGGCTGGACTCAGGTCGCATCTGCAAAAGATATAGGGATAAACGTATCTGCTTATCTTATAACATCAAGCGACTTTGCAAAGAACAATACTGAAACTCTTACGAACTATCTTAAAGCACTTGATGAAAGCGTTAAATACATAAATGACAACTTAGATGAGTCGGCTGAAAAAATATCAAAGAAATATGGAATAGAACCAGATGATTTCAAAACAAACTGGGAACAGTACAGTATTAAACTGGGACTTTCTGAGGAAGCTGCATCTCATCTTGATGAAATAAATAAGTGGGCGTATGAGAATGGTAAATATCCAAACAGTTACAACATAAGGGAATTTTATTATCCAGATGCAGCAAAAAAAGCATTTCCAGATAACGTTACGGCAGACCTGACAAAAGCAGACAAATAAACAAGGAGGAATCAGACATGGGTTATCCAAGCATTTATCCAACAGGAGTTACAATATACAACAAAGAAAAAGCCTACAGCGGCTATACGATCTTCCCGTCCGCTAAAGGTGCTCTGCTCATAGATATGAATGGCAATGAAGTAAAGCTTTGGGCTGGACTGGGAGGATTTCCTAACAAAATACTCCCAGGCGGATATGTAATGGGCACAACAGGAGCAAGAGGAGGTAAATATGCATATCAGGATCAACTTGATCTTGTTCAGGTAGACTGGGACGGTCATATCGTATGGAAATTCGACAAAACTGAACTTGTTGCCGACCCGGGTAAAGAACCGGTCTATATGGCTAGACAGCACCATGATTTTCAGCGTGAAGGCAGCACTGTGGGTTACTATTATCCAAATGGTGAGCCAAAGACAGACAGTGGCAATACACTTATCCTTACTCACGAGAACCTCTACAACCACGATATTTCAGATAAAAGACTTATCGACGATAAGATCATCGAAGTGGATTGGGAAGGCAATATAATTTGGAGCTGGCGTGCAAGCGACCACTTTGATGAGCTTGGCTTTGACGAGGCCGCAAAGAACGCATTGTTCAGAAACCCTGGTCTTCACGGTGAGGCAGGTGGAGATTGGATGCACATAAACAACTTCTCTACACTTGGCGAAAATAAGTGGTATGACGCAGGCGACAAACGCTTCCACCCGGACAATATCATATTTGACGCAAGAAACTCAAACATACTCGGAATTATCGAGAAATCAACAGGTAAGATAGTATGGCGTGTAGGTCCTAACTTCAACGAAAGCGAAGCCACAAAGAAGCTTGGCTGGATAATTGGTCAGCACCACCTGCACATGATACCAAAGGGACTTCCTGGAGAGGGCGACCTGTTGGTATTCGATAACGGTGGCGAGGGTGGCTACGGCACACCTAACCCTGCTTCCCTCACAGGCGTGAACAATGCACACAGAGATTACTCAAGAGTACTTCAATTCAATCCTGTTACACATGAAATAACATGGCAGTACACTCCCCTTGAAGCAGGAAATCTGCTTTTTACTGACGCTTCTAAGTTCTATAGCTCATACATCAGCTCTGCACAGCGACTTCCGAACGGAAACACTCTTATTACGGAAGGTTCAGATGGACATCTTCTTGAGGTCACACCTGACCATGAAATAGTTTGGGAATTTGTAAACCCTTATTTCAAGAATTTTGCTGGAACATTCAAAAGCAACATGATCTACAGAGCTTATCGTGTACCATACGAGTGGATACCACAGCTTAAAAAGCCTGTTGAGACCTCTATCGAGCCTATCGACATTACAAAGTTCAGAGTATCAGGTGCTTCTATTGGCGAGGGTACAGGGCTTGTTACAGCCGTTGACGGGATCGATCCAACAAAAGGAGTTCCTCTCACAGGTTCAGGAAATGAAGAAGATGATGATGAACGCATCGACTTCTGTGTTGCTTCTGTAAAGAAAAAAGATCTAGAATAAAATTAATATACATAAGGCAGCTTCTGTAAAACGAGGCTGCTTTTTTTAAGACTGCAGAGAGTTTAGGCTATTTCAACTTCCGTGTTGATAAATGTAAACTTTTTTAGAAAGTATGATATAATATAGTATTGCATTAAATAAAAAAAGAGGGTGTAAAACTTGATCGATCTTGATGATTTTTGGTATATAGTCAGGTCGCAACATTATACCAAAAGAGAAATGGAAATAATATATGGCAATCTGGAATACGTTCCGCCAAAGCAAATAGATAAACTTTGGGATAAGGCTGTAGACAAATGGGGCGATTGGCAAGCTGCACAGCATATAGCTAAGAAATATGATGATGACGGATATCTTCGCAAGAAGAAATAGCACAAACAAAAATAAGCTGCTACAGAAAAATCTGTGGCAGCTTATTCTATTCAGAACAGTCCTAATTTTAACCTATCAACATCAGCTCCTGATATCTGTTTGTACAAATCCATAAGATTTTGAATCATATTTAATGACGAGCGGTTCGAAGGATCAGTTACATAGTGTATTGTCGGCGAAAATTTATTATAAGAAAAAATGGCTTTGGTTTTATAGGCTTGACCATAAAGAACCTTTCCTCTTAGAATTTCAAATGAATAACATTTCCCGTCTCTTGCAATATGCTTAAATGGTTTTGTTAATGATAATTGCTGGATCTTGCACCTAAGTCTGTTAGTCATTTTTGAGCAAAGATCAAGTGTATTGAATCTGTCAACAAAAATACTTCCACAGTCTTTACACAGATGTTTGTGACCTCTTATCTTAAGAGCTGTATAATGTTCATTATTTAGTGCATATCTTTGTTTCAATTTTAGGCGAAACAACAAAAAGATAATCACACTCATCTGCATTTTCACGCAGTTCAAGTATATCAAATTCATCAAGACAAAGCATATTTTGGTTGTGGTTTATAAGCATATTCTATCCTTTCATTACAATTTTTTCGCAGAGGACAAAGCCTAATTACTGAAGATAAGAGGCAACTATCGTTCAGAGTTGACATCATTATCTGAATTATCTCCTCACTCAAACACTCCCCCGTCAAGCTGTCCGCAGAAATAAAGATCATTCATAGTCGGCTCGCTCATAACAGCGTTAGGGGTGGGCTTTGTCTTTGAGATAGTCTTCGACTTCGTATCCTCATAATAAATGTTCTCGATAGGCAGCAGACCGATGTCCGCTTTCGGAATATCCCAAACCATACCCCTTATGTGCTCAAAAAGCGCCTCTGGGCTGTCATTTGCAATAACTGAGCCTTTATTCAAGATGATAAGATCGTCTGTTATAGTGTCGATGTCGGAAACGATGTGTGTTGAGATTATTATAATGCTTGTTTCTTTGAGCTTCACCATTATCCGCTTGAACTGCTCACGCTCAAATGGGTCAAGACCAGCAGAAGGCTCGTCAAAAATCAGTATCTCGGGGGAGTTAAGGATAGTCTGTGCAATGGCAAGGCGCTGTTTCATTCCGCCAGAAAATGACTTTATCTTGTCATCAAGATTTTCAGACAGATTCACAAGCCCCAGCACACGTCTTATCTCGTCCTCAATAAGCGGCTCAGGCATTCCTTTTAACAGAGCCGAAAATCTGAGAAATTCATGGGCGGTGTAGCTTGGATAAAATGGCTGATACTGAAACTGAAAGCTCAGCTTTTCACGATATTTCTCGCCCATTTCAAAAACGTCCTGCCCGTCAAGGGTCACGCTGCCGCCCGACTTTTTTATCACGCCCGATATGCAGTTCATTATGGTGGTCTTGCCTGCGCCGTTTGGTCCAAGCAAAGCGTTTATGCCCGTATGAAATTCGCAGGTTATGCCCTTGAGCACCTGCTTTTTGCCGTATCTTTTGGATAAGTTTTCTACTCTTAAAACGCTCATATCATCACCACTCCTTATCGGTCAAAGCTTTTTTCATAATATCCGCTGTATCTCCATGCAGTCAGTCCGCTCAAAATCGCTGCAAGATATATGAATACAGCTACCGCTTCCGAACAATCAAAAGCCCTCATATAGTCAAGGTTGTTAAGCTGCCCATTTACGCTTGTGACAGCCGCAAACATATAAGGCGAAAGTGCTCCCACATAATGTGCGGCGGCGGACATGACCGCTATCAGCCCAGAGGTCAGCATAACATATTTTTTCACAGAGCGCACTTGCTTTGCCACAAGCACGAAAATGCCGTAGGTTATAAAAAGCGACATAAGCCTTGTGACATATAGCCATATTATTGTGCCTCTAACAGTTAGCATTAAAGGCGCAAGGTCAAATTGCCACACGCTTTGTAAAGATGAGGTGCTGTACTTGCTCTGATGTAATGTTCCGCTTATAATAAGGTCTGCAAAAAAGCTCAGTGTGAACATTATAAATATCGCCACTGATAAAATTATCTCCCGTGACTTAAAAAACGCTGACGAATTTTTAGATATCTTTATCTGCTGATCCATTCTCTTTTCATAACTATCTGCAACAAAAACGCCCACAAGCAGAAGCACAAATATAGGCATGATATCTACCGCCTGCAATTCAAGAAACTTCAAAAACGGCTCGTCATTTATCACCTGCGGTGTTGGAAAGGCGGCGTAAAGTCGGCTGTTTTTCACAAGGTCAGAGGGAATATTAGCGTCTGTTAGACCTCTTCCCGTGCGTGCATAGCTTCTGATGCTTTCGACCATAAAACAACTGCGAAGCTCTGTTTTATATTTGTTCACGGCGGCTGTAATGTTATTATTATAACCGCTTGCGTAACTTCTCATCTCATATTCCGTTATGTATTCGTCACACTGTTCAAGGGTCTTATCTGCGGAATTTTCTATAAGTTCATTGTATATCTCCGCCGTTTCTTTGTTCATATAGGTAAGATTATTTGAAGAAACAAAGCTCCGATACACTGTGAATTTTGCGGAAGCTGAAAAAATTATCACTATGACAAAAAGCAGCCAGAATTTCTTTATTAGCCGTGAAGTCTGATAACTATACATACTTTTCATTATCCCACCTGCCTTTCAGCAAGGAGATATGTCCCTGCGACAAAAAATGCGGTCATGATGAATATGATAGCAAAATAAACAACGTATTCTCGTGCAGGTATTCCCCAGAAATTCATATAACCTGTGTCATTGAGCATATTGGTGTAATTGCCTGTTAAAATGTCAACGGCAGGATTGGAAAAACTTGTGGTTTTCAGATATAATGGTACAAATATTGGCACAAGACAGACAGCTCCTGCAAGTATGGTCTTTCTGCAAAGCATTGAAAGAAACATAACAATACTTGCGGTGAAAAGCGCATAAACAAGTTTTGCGGCAAATACTGCAACTAGATATCCGCCAAAGCTCATATTCGCCGAACTTAGTTCAAAACCGCTCAGATATTGCAATGGCATATCAAGTTTAATGCCGTTTGTATCGTAAATAAAAAGAGTTATAATATCCACAGTGTAAATTATCAAAACAAGAATTATTACAGCAACAAAGCCGGTACAAAGCTTGAAAAGTGAGAATTTCCTCACGCCCGTTTTGGTTATTCCAAAGCTTTTTATCCTGCCGCTTTGTATCTCTGATGAAAATATGCTGAAAAGAAGCAAATAAACGCCGAACGGTATCAAAATTTCCGATGACATATAGTTTTCAAAGCCGTCAGCGGCTCTGGTGTCAATGATATCGTCCGACTTTTTTAGGTCTGTTATCACGGCGTTGTAATCGCTGATGAGCTTGTCGGAAAGCTTCAAAGAATACTCATCCGTAACGCCACGTCTTGCATTTCGGCTGTAACCTCTCACACGCTCGGATATGAGCTTCAAAGAGTTTTGCTGAGCGTAAAGCTGCCCTTCAATAAGAGAAAACATACTGTCAAGACCCACACCAGCCTGAGAATTTTTCTGAGAAAAATCTATTATCTTTTCCTCAAGCTCCACAGGCAATTCAGCCTGCTTTACACCGCCTGTGTTGTGGTTATTCTGATAGTCGTTTATCTCGTTGTTAAGAGCGTTTTGCTCATCAGCAAGCTTTTGAGCGTCTTGGCTTACAGTTTCCGAGTCGCCTTTAAGATAGGTCATGTATTTTTCACCATAAGCATAAGAGGGTCTGAGTACAGATATCAAAAAGGCGCAGGAAAGCAAAGCCAGCAATAAGCTTATCAAAGCTGACTTCGCCATATCTTTTCTTATCATAAATCTGAGAAGTTTCAAATCGTCACACCTCAAATATCAAGCTCTTACATTTCTGACTGTATCTCTGCATATGTATCATAATCCCATTCGCCGTTTGAAATAAACTTGTGCAGTTTAAAATCTTTATCCACAAGATAAGCGGCTGTATCAGCGTCGGGATCATAGGTCGAAAGCAGGAAATAATCCTCACAGTTATTGAATATCGTCATATAGTCGATATACTCATAGCCGTAAAAATACTTTTCATTGAGCTTAGCATCATCAATTATCTTCTGCGGTTTATTATCGTTATCAAGATAATAAAGCACATACTGATACATTTTGCCATTATCATTTGGCTCACGAACAAGCACTATCATAGTGTTATTGAAATACTGAAAATATCTTACAAAAGATTTGTCTTTAAAAGTGCAAACTGTGTCACTTTTTTCATTATCCTCATTATACCTATACAGCTTGTTTTCGCCATTAGAGTAATACACATCTCCGTCGGTCGGATAATACATATACGGCGTATTTTCGCTTATCTGAGAGCCAACATCAATGCCTGTATCCTTGACGTTCTGAGGGTCTGAAAGTGGAGCTATAAATAGGCGGACTGTATCCGTCTTTGGGCAAAGCCTTGTAAAATAAAGCTTGCCGTCGCTTATGTAATAGGTATTGGCTTTTGTTATCTCGCTTTTGTCAGAGTTTTTGAGAGCGTATTTATATAGCGAATAGCCTGTGCTGAATCCGTTCTCGTCGGTCTCGCTCTTTTTGTATTTGCCCTCAACAAAATAGATATCTCCGTCTTTGTCCATAGACATACAGCCTAATATGCTGTCCTTTGGTGCAGAATACACTTCCGTGACTTCACCGCTGTTGTAATCCACTGTGACAATGCTGTAATCTTCTTTTTGCGTAGCAGAATTATACACTGACCTTACAGCGTATATAACGCCGTCATATATGGTATAGCAGGACAAGTTTGAATACTCTTGAAGCTTGACCTTTATCATTGCAAGGCTGTCGGATTCGATATCATATTCTGCAATGCCGTCATAGGTTTTGTAATACACAAAATTGTTTGCAAATGCAGTAGAAGAAGCTTCAGGACACAAAAGGTTTGTGGGAGAAGCAGAAAGTTCTTGTTGACCCTTTTCAAAAGAAACCGCCTTATCGGATTTTGTGCCAAGAGAAATGAAAAGTGTAACTGCAACTGCGGCAATTATAACTGCGGCTGTTGCGATAATAATTTTAGTTTTCATAATTCACACTCAAGTTCTATTATTGACTATCAACGGAAAGCGTTGTGCTGTAATTGCCATGTACCTTATCATTATAAATATGTACAGTTTTTACTAACTTTGAAGATGTACAACCTTTTAACCCAAACGAATGCTCAATTTTACCTGTGTCAGAATGAGATGATCCACAACCAGTACCACCAACAGAGGCACTTGCATAAACATAACCGCTGTATTTACAATTTGGATTGTAAACATTGTTATTGTTACTTGATGTCCTAGTCCAAGCTTGACCAGCTACAGTTGAATTTGTTCTTATTCCTGTTACAAAACATGAAATATAAGCATTTGAGCCAGAACCACCAACTGCTCTGCCGTATTTTATGGCTTCATACGCACTCGCCCCAATAGCCATAGAACTCATCATCATAACAGCAGCACCCATAGCTGCGATTCTCTTAACGATCTTTTTCATATTAAACGTTCTTTCTTATTATAACATCCAAATATTTGAATGTCAATGTTTTGTTTTTTGATTTTGGATTATATAAATTTTATTACTGCATTGGAATCACCTGTCCTTTCTGTGCACAGCCTATTATTTTAGCAGGACGCTGTTTTGCTGTAAATAGTTATGGTCTCATAGGCAGAGCCATTATAGACCTTAGCAACTGTCTTTACACGATAAGTACCGCTGCTTAAAGACTCTTTGGAATTTGAATAAATCGCATACCAACTGTTGAATGTTTTTGTCCAACTACTGTATTTATTCCATGAAGATCCATTTTTCTTCTGAAGTGTTTGAGTTATAACGATTTTAGTAGTTGTACCTGAAATACCACGTACAGTGGATTTACAAGTTGCAGCCTTGTTGGAGATTGACAATGTACCTGATATTTTATCTGTGTATAAATAACAAACAGAAATGTCATCGTCAGAAGGCGTTTGCAGTTCGGTTTCGGCAAAAGCTGTAAGTGACAAGCATAGCATAATAACAACCGATATAATTGTAGATATCACTTTTTGCTTACATGTAAGTTCCTCCTTTCACAAAAAATAGGTGCAAGAGATTTATTTTCTCCTACACCTACTATGACAATGAAAATTGTTTGTTTGTGATATGTTTTTATTAATTTACTTTATTTTTGTGGATTCACACAATTCCAACACAGATCGTTTGTCTAAGTTGCTGCATATTTCAAAAATATATTTACCATTGTCCCATATAAATGTATGATCATGATCTGTATTATGAACTAGATACTCTTGTCCGTTTTCATCTGTATATGATTCAAATGTTGACTGTTCATTATCATAATTACTAAGATATGCATCTTTTGTGTATTGTTCAAAAAAGATATAATCATCATCCTTGAAGTATGTTATTATAATTGAATTTTCCATTTTATCATAGTCGACTTGTTTAAATCCATTTGGAAGTGAAGATATATGATATTCCTCGTCAATCGAATGCGGATATGAATTCTCAATTTCACTGTCTGCTATAATCTCCGTATGGTCTGAAAAAATATTCATAAAGAAATTACAAACTGCCTCTCTCACAGCTTTTACGCTAAGCGAAGAAAATGATAGGATCAACAATGCTGTAACAAAACAAGCAACACGTCTGCCGGTCGTGCATATAAGAGTAAAATACGGCTTTTCTCTGTGTTTTATAAGTTTGTTTATTTTTTTATTGTACTTTTCCGAAAATTCATATCGTTTGTCTACTTCAAGAGTTTCAACATAATCATCCAATCTGGCATCTACGACTTCATCGAGAGCTTTTGAAAAATATGAAAAATTATTCATGTTATAAATCACCCTTTTCAAGTAATATCTTCAATCTGTTTTTGGCATACTGCAGACGTTTTCTTGCTGTGGCAGATGTAATGCCAAGCGTTTTTGAGATTTCAGAATATTCAAGTCCACACGAAAACTTTAAATAAAGAATCTCTTGATCGTCAACTTTCAGTTTCTTTATGCAACCTTTCAAAAATTCAAATTCGTAACATGACATATTTTCATTTACAAAATAAGAATCATCATCGTAGGAAACCGTCATTAAAT
Organism: Ruminococcus bicirculans (ex Wegman et al. 2014); assembly: GCF_000723465.1. Lineage (GTDB taxonomy): Bacteria > Bacillota > Clostridia > Oscillospirales > Ruminococcaceae > Hominimerdicola > Hominimerdicola aceti. Next base: position 1,372,338 of record NZ_HF545616.1, on the reverse strand, counting down.
TTTCTTTTTCCTTTTTAGATATATTCTTTGCCATGTTCCTACTGGTTATGACAATGTAATAATCCAATTTGTGATATTCTAAATGTTTAATTTTTTGAAAACATTTAGCCAACGATAAAAAAGTGTCAGAAGTTGATTCCTCAGCAAGTTGTTCATTTTTTAATATATTCAAGGATATTGCATGAACTTTATTTTTGTATTTATTATACAGCTTTTCAAAAGCCTTTTTATCTTTTTCATCATCGATCAATGCCATACACACGCCAAGCATTTCATCACATCCTATATACTTTATAATGTATCAAGTATAACATTATTTATGTATAAATTCAAGGGGGATGTTTTGTAGAAGTAAAATCTTGTTGATTGTGAAATGTTTGTTAACATCAACACGGAAGTTGAAATAGCCAGAGTTTACAAGTCCTTGACAAAAGAAAAGATTAGTGCTATTATATTATGTGATATTGTTATTTATTTATCAATCATGTTTATTAGTAAAGGAAAGTGTAAATATATGTCTAAAGACGGTTCGATATCCGCATCAGTAATAAAACGACTGCCACGTTATTATAGATTTTTAGGTGAGCTTCAAAAAGAAGGACTTGAAAGAATATCTTCAAGGGAGCTTTCAGAGAGAATGAAGCTCACGGCTTCACAAATAAGACAAGACCTTAACTGCTTTGGAGGATTCGGTCAGCAGGGATATGGCTATCACGTTGACGAGCTTAGAATGGAAATAGGCAAGATACTCGGAGTAGACAAGCATTTCAAGACCATACTTATCGGTGCAGGAAACCTTGGTAAAGCTATCGCCACACATATTAACTTTGAAACAAGGGGTTGCAATCTCATTGGCATATTTGATATAAACCCTAAGCTCACTGGTGAAGTGGTAGGAAACATACCGATTCGTCACACTAATGATATAGAAAGCTTTTGCGAAGCAAACTCCCCTGTTGTAGCTGTGCTTTGTATACCGAAGGCAAACACTCAGGCTATTGCAGACCAGCTTGTAAATCTTGGTCTGAAAGCGTTCTGGAATTTTTCACATTATGATCTTAGCATCGACTATGAAAACATAGTTGTGGAAAATGTCCATTTAGGTGACAGCCTGCTTACACTTACATATGCAACAAATATCATCACAAGCACTGACACTGACAACAGCGAAGAGATCGAATAAAAAAAATTCACACCAGAAAATTCTCTGGTGTGATTTTTTATATAAAGTATTAGCGAACTGTTTTAACCGCGGCTGTTTCAACAACTGCAGCAAGATGGTCATTAACCTCTTTGCTCTGATAGTATTCAGCAAAAGACTCAGTTACTTGATCTGCCCATGACTCTGTAGATTGAGTTTTAACATCCTCGGTATTGATTTTTTCAGCACTTCCTGTTTCATCATCAAGAACGTAAAGCTTATCTGATGCGACCTCGGCAGCGACAGTTGCCACCTTTGTCAACACATCGTCATTTTTATCATATATAACAAAAATGTAACAATTCTTTTTGTTCACAGTCTTAGTGCCTGTATAACCATAAAGCCTTTTTGTTTTTTCAGCCAAAGGATATATCTCCTTGCAGACATCTACGACCTGATTAAACGAATCAACAGCCTCATCTGGTATCTTTTCAAGAGTGCTTCTGTCAGGGAGTGAAGTAGTTTCGTCTGGCACTTCATCAGTAACCTCTGTCTGAGCTGTCGTTACGTCATTATTTGTAAGATTAACATTATTTTCTGTTTTATTATCAGCATTTTTTCCACAAGCCGGGAAAGCAAACATAGTGCAAACTATAGCAACAGCTATCATTAGCTTTTTCATATTGATCCTCCGAATAACCTCTGTAGTCCTAAATCATTATGTCATATTTCAACAGTTTCACATTATATCACATGAAAATTACTCTGTAAAGGGATTATAAAGAATTGTAACAAAATATCCCGATTATGACGAAACTCATAATCGGGATAAATCATTTTTTAGCTATTTGCACAATAAGAGGTTACAAATTTGTTACAACCTGACGAAAAGACTAATCGTAATCTACAACGTCGATCCACTTCATGAGCAGATCCTTCTCCTCTGGTTTGCCCTTAATGAGCTGTGCTGCTGCAACGATCGGCAACCAAGCCTGTACATACTGCTTAGATGTTCCGCTCTTTACGCAATACTTATCAAGATAAGCCTCAGCAAGATCAGGATTGTTAAGGCAGAACAGCAGGTATGTTCTTGCAACGTCAGCAGAAGCATTGCCTTGTCTAGCAGAACCCCAATTGATAACATAAGTACCTTCGTCATTAATGATAACGTTCTTTGGCTCAAAGTTACCATGGCAAAGCTTGATGTGCTTTGGCATTGAATCAAGTCTTGTGAGAAGCTCATACTTCTTTATCTCATCGATCTGACCAAGAGTCTTGATCTGTCTTGCCATCTTATCTTTCAGCTTTGAAAGAAGTGGCATATACTGAGCGTGTATCTCGCACTGAATGTCGATAAACTGGTTAAGATATGTGTCTTTCTTGTCTGGATTTTCGTCCATAAGCTGCTGAAGAGTCTTACCTTTTATAAAGTCCATTGTAATAGCCCATTTGCCGTCAATAACGGAAACCTCGTGAAGAACAGGCATCTTTATAAAGGAATTGCCAAGTGTTGTTTCAACTCTTGCGTGTGTAAGAGCCGCATACAGACACTTTTCCTTGTATTCAGGCTTCTTATAGATCCTGACTGCCATTCCATCAGATTCATAAACATCATAGATGTCGCTGGATGCTACAAAGTTATCAAGTTTCATAAGTCATATCTCCTTTTATTTTAAAATATGGTATTAAGTCGAGTTTCAGAGTATACATCGATTTTTCAACAGCCTTATTGTGTAAAATTACCTTTACATCTCCATGCTTTCTATGTATCTCTGTTATGTCTATATTATACTACAGATTTTCTAAATGTCAAGCACTTTTTCGTTATTTTCACAACTGTTTTATTTTTGTTTAGTTTTTGTCTTATATTTATTAATCTTTTTCCAGACAGCATATATGATAAATTTTTATCAATCTGATTATTATTGTGCAATTTGACGGTCATGAATTGTTAATCTATCATAAAACAATGTTCAATATTTATGTATATTGCATAATAAAGTGACGTAAAATATCAAAAAAGCTGTAACTTTATAAGATTGACAAAAAAATAACAATCGTATATAATATAACTAAGATAAAACCCGAGCGGGGGTTATCAAGAGTAAAAAACAATAATTAATTTATTGGAGGTTTATTTTATGGCAAAGAGTGAAGCTAAAACAGTCGGTATCGTCGATACGGAGGAAGCTCTGACTGCTAAGATCGCTGAAGTAAGAGCTGCGCAGGCAATCTTCGCTACCTACACACAGGAGCAGGTAGATAAGATTTTCAAGGCTGCTGCTATCGCTGCTAACAAGGCAAGAATCCCACTTGCAAAGATGGCTGTTGAGGAAACAGGCATGGGTATCGTTGAAGACAAGGTTATCAAGAACAACTATGCTGCTGAGCACATCTACAATAAGTACAAGAATGTTCAGACTTGTGGTGTTTTTGAGGAAAATAAGGCTTACGGCACAATGAGAATTTACGAGCCTATCGGTCTTATCGCTGCTGTTATCCCAACAACAAACCCAACTTCTACTGCTATATTCAAGACACTTATCTGTCTTAAGACAAGAAATGGTATCATAATCTCACCACACCCAAGAGCAAAGAAGTCAACTATTGCTGCTGCTAAGATCGTTTATGATGCAGCTGTTGCAGCAGGTGCTCCAAAGGGTATCATCGGTTGGATCGATGTTCCTTCTCTTGAACTCACAAATATGATAATGAGAGAGTCTGACACAATCCTCGCTACAGGCGGTCCTGGAATGGTAAAGGCTGCTTACTCATCTGGTACACCAGCTCTCGGTGTTGGCGCCGGTAACGCATCAGCTATCATCGATTCTTCTGCTGATATCGTAAACGCTGTAAACTCTATCATTCATTCTAAGACATTTGATAACGGTATGATTTGTGCTACAGAGCAGACAGTTATCGCTGATAAGACAGTTTACAACGATGTTAAGAAGGAATTCATCAAGAGAGGTTGCTACTTCCTCAACGATGAAGAGGCTGACAAGATAAGAAAGACAATGCTCATCAACGGTGCTCTTAATGCTAAGATCGTTGGTCAGCGTCCTGTAACTATCGCTAAAATGGCTGGCTTTGAAGTTCCAGAGGATACAAAGGTACTCATCGGCGAGGCTACAAGCACAGCTCCTGAAGAGGCTTTCGGTCACGAAAAGCTCACAACTATCCTTGGTATGTACAAGTCAAAGAACTTTGACGACGCTCTTGACATCGCAGAGGCACTTCTCGTAAACAACGGCGGTCTTGGTCATACTTCAGTTCTTTGGGTAGATAACATAAACGAGAGAGAAAAGCTCAATAAGTTCGCTGCAAGAATGAAGACTTGCCGTCTTATCGTAAACACACCTTCTTCACTCGGTGGTATCGGTGACCTCTACAACTTTGACTTTGCTCCTTCCCTCACACTCGGCTGCGGTTCATGGGGCGGCAACTCAGTTTCTGAGAACGTTGGCGTTAAGCACCTGCTGAACATTAAGACAGTCGTTGAGAGGAGAGAGAATATGCTTTGGTTCAGAGCACCTGAAAAGGTATACTTCAAGAAGGGTTGTCTCCCTGTTGCTCTTGACGAGTTGAAGACTGTTATGGGCAAGAAAAAGGCATTCATCGTAACAGACCAGTTCCTTTATAAGAATGGTTATACAAAGGCTATCACAGATAAACTCGATGAAATGGGTATTCTCCACGAAACATTCTTCGATGTTGCTCCAGACCCAACACTTGCTTGTGCACTTGAGGGTGTTGCTCAGTTGAGAGCTTTCGAGCCTGACACAATTATCGCTATCGGCGGTGGTTCTGCAATGGACGCTGGTAAGATCATGTGGGTTCTTTACGAGCATCCAGACGCTGACTTCTTCGATATGGCTATGAGATATATCGATATCCGTAAGAGAGTTTACACATTCCCTAAGATGGGTGAGAAGGCATACTTCATTGCTATCCCAACATCTTCTGGTACAGGTTCTGAGGTAACACCTTTCGCAGTTATCACTGATGAAAAGACAGGTACTAAGTATCCTCTGGCTGACTACCAGCTCATGCCTAACATGGCTATCGTTGATACAGATATGATGATGTCTGCTCCAAGAGGTCTGACTTCTGCATCAGGTATCGACGCTCTGACACACGCTCTTGAGGCTTATGCATCTGTAATGGCTACAGATTACACTGACGGTCTTGCACTTAGAGCTATGAAACTTATCTTCAAGTATCTGCCAGGTGCATATGACAACGGTCAGACAGACGTTAAGGCTCGTGAGGAAATGGCTACAGCATCTACAATGGCTGGTATGGCATTCGCTAACGCATTCCTCGGTGTTTGCCACTCAATGGCTCATAAGCTCGGTGCTTATCATCACCTGCCACACGGCATTGCTAACGCTCTCCTTATCACAATGGTAATGAGATACAACGCTGACCCAACACCTAGAAAGATGGGTACTTTCTCACAGTATCAGTATCCACATACTCTTGAGAGATACTGCGAGTGTGCACATTCACTTGGTATCGTTGGTAAGAACGATGAGGATACACTCAACAAGTTCATCGACGCTATCGAGGCTCTTAAGGAAAGAGTTGGTATCAAGAAGACTATCGCTGATTACGGCGTAGACGAGAAGCACTTCCTTGACACTCTCGACAACATGGTTGAGGACGCATTTGATGACCAGTGCACAGGTGCTAACCCAAGATACCCACTGATGAGCGAGCTGAAGGAAATGTACCTCAAGGCTTACTACGGCAAATAATCTTTGCTGACAAAGCAATTTGCAGAGTGACTAATATTTGATTATTAGTTGATCTATAATAAACCTCCGACTGCTTGTTCCCTTTAGGGAGCAGGCAGTCATTTTTTTGTTAAGTTGCACTTAAAATAATGTAAGGTATGTGTATTATATATTCAAATAACAGTTGAAAAAGAAAAAAATATATGGTATAATAGAATAAGTATAAATTATTTCAGAGCAATATCTGGTGTGATTTTACATAACACTTGGCGACACTCCGCCATACAAAGAGGTTACAAATATGAACAACAAAAATTATGACGTTATTATCGCTGGCTGCGGTGCGGCAGGTCTATATGCGGCACTTAACCTTTCCCGTGATTTAAATGTACTTGTGCTTTCCAAAAGAGAGCTGACCTTGTGTAACTCTTCCCTTGCTCAGGGTGGAATTGCAGGCGTTTATGACAATCCAAAGGACTCGCCTGAATATCACAAACATGATACATTTGTAGCAGGCGGATTTGAAAATGATCCTGAGTCCACTCAGGTCCTTGTTGACGAAGCCTATATTGACATTGAAAAACTCATAGAGCTTGGTGCTGACTTTGATAAGTGTCCTGATGGATCTTATCACCGCACTCTCGAAGGTGGACACGGTATGAACAGGATTTTTCATCATGCCGATACCACAGGTCTGGAGATCGAAACAACTCTACTAAGAAATGTTCAACAGCTAGATAATGTTGAAATACTCGAAAATGCCGTTATGTGCAACGCAAAGAAAACCGAAACAGGTTTTTCCATTCTTGTGCTGACTAATGACAACGAATATACGACATATAATTGCAGATACGCCATTTTTGCAACTGGTGGAATAGGCAGAGTTTACGAATACACTACAAACTCCGCTATCGCAACAGGCGACGGCATAACTATTGCTCATGAGCTTGGAGCAGAGATAAAAAACCTCAGCTATATCCAGTTCCACCCAACAGGCTTTAACAACAAGCACACTCGTGAAACTTTCCTTATATCTGAATCTGTCAGAGGCGAGGGAGCTTATCTTAAAAACTGCAACGGCGAAAGATTTATGCAAAACTATGACGATCGTCTGGAGCTTGCGCCAAGAGATGTTGTTTCTCATGCGATCATGGCTGAAGCCAAGAAAACAGGCTCTGACAAATTCTATCTTGATATCACTCACAAAGACCCTGAGTTTGTCAGAAACAGATTTCCTATGATAAATGAAAAGCTTCTCGAAGCAGGTTATGACATGACCAAGGATATGATACCTATTTTCCCTTGTCATCATTACCTTATGGGCGGCATAAATGTTGATACATATGCAAGAACTAACATTGATAGGCTTTATGCCTGCGGCGAATGTTCACATACAGGTGTTCACGGCAATAACAGACTTGCAAGCAATTCCCTACTTGAAGCTTTGGTATTTTCAAGACGTGCTGCGGCTGACATCAATGAGAAGATAAACTCTGACAGTGGTGACCTTGAAACATACGATTTCAAGATAGACAATGAAGCCCCGCACATTCCTCAGGGCATAAGAACAGAGATAAGAGATATAATGCAGCGTGCATATTTCGTTATCCCTGATAAGGAGGCTTTGCCGCCTGATCTTGAAGAAGTCACAAAGCTAAAAAATTTCCTTTGTGACGGTAATTTCAAAATAGACAGAGATTATGTTGAAGCAAGGTCTCTTACAACTGTCGCTTATATCGTATTAAAGGACGCTATCGAAAAGCTCAAATCCAAAGAAAAAATGGAGGAAAACAAATGAGATTAATGCAGTTTCAGATCGACGATATCATTAAAACAGCTCTGCTGGAGGATATCAACTATATAGACGTTACGACGGATTATCTTGTTGACGAAAATTCAGTTTCTACAGCAAAGTATGTTTCAAAGGACGAAGGCGTTCTTTGTGGAATTGATGTTGCAATGAGAGTTTTTCAGCTTCTTGACAGCAATGTTAAATGTGAGATATTTATCCATGACGGTGAAAAGGTCAAGAAAGGCGACATTATCGCAAAAATAACAGGCTCAACAAGAGCCTTGCTCAAAGGCGAAAGAACGGCACTGAATATCGTTCAGCATATGTCAGGTGTTGCAACTGCAACAAACAGATGCGTTGAGCTTGTAAAGGGTACAAAGGCGTCTGTTGCGGATACAAGAAAAACGCTCCCAGGTCTTAGAGTTTTGCAGAAATATGCAGTTACAGTAGGCGGTGGAAAAAACCACAGATACAATCTTTCAGATTGCGCAATGCTAAAAGACACTCACCTTGACGCATATGGCAGCATGACAGGCGCAGTAAACGCTCTCAGAGAAAAAATGGGGCATACTGTCAAGATAGAAGTTGAAGTCGGAAACCTTGAAGAACTCAAAGAAGCTCTTACACTTGGCGTTGAGATAATCATGCTTGACAATATGACAAATGAAGATATGGCAAAGGCTGTTGAAATGACAAATGGCAAAGCACTTTTAGAAGCTTCAGGAAACGTGACCTCTGAAACAATCCGTGCAATAGCTGAAACGGGCGTTGATATCATTTCTATCGGTGCTATCACACACTCAGTCAAGGCGTTTGACATTTCAATGAAAATGGAAAAGTAAGATAAAACAAAAGCCAACGCCATATTAAGGTGTTGGCTTTTATGCTTAAATGGGGGAAAAATATGCGTTATTACAAAAGATCTCATGTGCATTACAGCAAATCAGCAATGAAAATAATAGCGTTAGTTTTCATGTTGGTTGGCGTGACATTTCTTGCAGTTGGAATAGGTTTTGCAATACACCAAACTCAACTCAAAAACAGATGTACTCTTGAAGTCAATGCTATAATATCAGACATTCTCAGTAAAGATGAACGACATGAGAACGATGACGGACACGTAACATATAGCACAGTTTACACACCAGTGTATTCATATAACGTAGACGGACAGCTCTACACCACTCACAGCAATACATATTCCAGCAACATCAGATACAGAAGAGGACAAACGATCCAGATATTCTGTGACCCTGACGACCCTGAAACGTTTTATGCACCAAATGATACAACCAATACCATATTAACAGTTGTTTTCTGTGGATTAGGCGGGCTGTTTGCGATTATAGCAATAGTGCTTATCATAGTGCTTATACATATAAAGAAAAAACAGAAATCCGGAAAAAATTTTGCAGAAAATGAATTATACGAAGAAAATAATTATCCATACGACGAATAATTCTGAGAGGAGGAATTTTTATGGCAAGCATTATGGACGGTGAAAGACAATTTCACATCAGAACTATCCCTGATGAAGTGGGCAGATATGTTATTATGCCGGGTGACCCTGGAAGAGTGCCAAAAATAGCGGCACTTCTTGATGACGCAAAGCAGGTGGCTCAAAACAGAGAATACAATGTTTATACAGGCTATCTTAACGGTGAAAAGGTAACTGTATGCTCGACCGGTATCGGAGGACCATCTGCGGCAATTGCAGTGGAGGAACTGGTAAAGTGCGGTGCAGACACATTTATTCGTATCGGTACAAGTGGAGGAATGGATCTTTCCGTTAGCGGCGGCGACCTTGTTATAGCTTCGGCGGCTGTCCGTGGCGAAGGTACGTCAAAAGAATATCTCCCCGAGGGCTACCCTGCTGTAGCAGATTTCACTGTAACAACTGCCCTTGCAAAAGCTGCGGCTGAACTGTCAGAAGATAAGCTTGGCAAGCGTTATCATGTGGGCGTTGTCCACAGCAAGGACAGCTTTTATGGAGAAGTAGAGCCTGACTCAATGCCAGTGAGCGGCGATATAAATTACCGCTGGGACGCATATTTAAGGTGCGGCTGTATGACTTCCGAAATGGAATGTGCCGCAGTTTTCTCAGTAGGTATCACAAGACACGTCCGCTGTGGAGCTGTTATAACAGCTATATGGAACGTGGAGCGTTCAAAGGCAGACCTTGAAGACAATGTGAGCGACGACACCACAAGAGGTATCCACTGTGCGGTGAACGCTGTGAAAATACTGATAGAACAGGATAAAAAGTGATAAAAAGCCGCTGTGACTTTTATTGTCATAGCGGCTTAAATTATTTTATTCTTATTCCAAGGAGCATTGAAAGCTCCACAGCTTGATTGGCTGAAAAAACAGCGTTTCGGAGTTCTCTGAATGTATCAGAAACGCGCAGTCCACTTACAAGACAGGTAGAAAAATCAACGCCGCCGAGAGCCGTTCTGAAAAATGATGTGCTGAGATATTTACTTCCGCTTGTCTTAAACGCTTTGAGATTGCAGGAAACAAGCTCAGCCGAGGACATATCACTGTTTTTCACCTGGGTTTCAGACAGCTTGCACTTATCAAATATGGCATATCCGCAGTTTGAAGATTCAAAGGCTACACCTTGAATGGAGCAATCCTTGAACTCTGCGCCAACGAGCTTGCAGGAGCGGAACTCACATCTGCTGAGGTAGGATGAGTCCAGTGATGAATTTGACAGATCGCAGGATATGAACGTCACATCAACGAATGAGGAACGCTCAAAATCGCAATCTGTAAAGGTGCAGTTTTCAAACATACAGTTTATAAATGACAGGCAGGAGAGATCTTCGCTTTCAAGATATTCTCCGCTAAATTTACAGCCTGAAATATCGCTGTCAGTGCGTTTTGCAGTACGTTTGACTTCGTTAAGGTCGCACAATGGAAGGTCTTGCATCTTATTCACAGCTTTCCTCCCAATTGTCAGAAAAATCAAAATCATCTGGAAACTGCTCTGCTATAACTGTCTTTGAAAACTGTGAAGCAGTTTCTATAAGCTCTTTGCCTCTTCCCGTCCATGTGAGCAAGTCTGCATCTATATCAACAGCCTGAAATGCAGTTTCAAAGCTTATAGATCTGAGGTCGGCAGCAATGAACTGCGGTTTTGATATAAAACGCCATATAAATGGCTGGGCGCAGATGAATCTTTCGATATACTCAAGGTCAATGTTTTTTCTATATTTTGAGATAAGCTGACCCCTTGTGACTTTTGGTGAATGAAACCTAAACCACATCACTGAGAACGGGTTAAAGCTCTGCACTGCAAATTCGCCTTTGTATTTCTTCATCATATGGTCAACTCGGCTTTCAAGCTCACCGAATGGCGCACCGCCTTTAAGCTCAATAAGAAGTGGCACTTTGCCGTCAACAGTTTTCAGCACATCTGACAGCAGTGGTATCTTTTCATCACTGTTTTTAAGTTTAAAGGCAGAAAGCTGTTCATATGTGTAATCAAACACCTTGCCCTCAATGCCGCACATTCTCATAAGGTCATTGTCATGGAAAACCACAATGCGGCAATCCTTTGTTAGACGTACATCAAGCTCGATAGAAAGACATTTTTCAACCGCAAGCCTGAATGCGGTAAGAGAATTTTCAGGAACAAGTTCTGAGTGAAGACCTCTGTGAGCAATATATTTACCAAAATCCATATGGGATACCTCTTTTCGTATTAAAGTCATTTATATTATACTCTCCCAGACTTAGATTGTCAACTGTATCACGCTGGATAATATATATTTCATTCACAGAAAGTTTAAGAATTATCACACAGTATCATCACAATAATAAGATATAATTAAATCTATGTTATGCAGAGGATTTTCTCTCAAAGGAAAGGACAATTATTATGATAAAGAAATTAGCCGCTGTTACAGCAGCTCTCACAATAGCTATTTGCAGCTTTACTTCATGCAGCAAAAATAACGACAGCTCATCAACCGTATCTTCCACAGTAGATTCTTCTGTTTCAGCTGTTGACAGCACAACTGAAAAACAGACACCTGAGCCGTCCCTTACAATTGACGGCAAGTCCATTGATACTAAGGACTTTATCGTTTGCACCATTGACGGCAAGGATATTGATTTTGATACTTTCAGATACTACTATTATTATACTATAAGCAAGTACACTTCCACTTACGGAGCAACCCTTGACACTATCAAGTCAACTGACGGTGGTTTTAAGCTTCTTATGGAGGACGTTATCACTGCACTTAAGCAGGAACTTGTTGCACCTGAGCTTGCAGAAGAAAACGGAATTGAGCTTACAGACGATGACAACAAGACAATTGATGACCAGATAGCTAAAGCAAAAGCAAACTATGATTCTGATGAAGCTTATCTTAATGACATTAAGTCGGCTTACCTCACAGAGGATCTTTACAGGAAAATGCTTGAAACAGCCGCTATCTATACTAAAGTAAACGATACTCTTTTTAAGAATAACGGTAAGTATGCAACTAAAAAAGAGGACTTTAAAAAAATAGTCAAGGATACAAACGAGTATTGCCGTGAGATTCACGTTATGATCCCTTTCTATGCACAGGTAGATCTTGATGACAGTACCGCTGACAGTTATGACAGTATGTCACTTTCAGACAAAGCGAGCGCAAAGCAGTCAGCTTATGCGAAGCTTGATGATGACGGTGTAAAGAAAGCTAAGGAAAAGGCTAAAAAGCTTGCAGAAGAAGTTCTGAAAAAAGCTCAGGACGGAGAAGACTTTGATAAGCTTATTGAAAAGTACGGCTGGGATCTCGGTCTTGAAGATCCTTCAACAGGATATTATTTCAATAAAGATACGACTGGATATCCTGAAGAGCTTGTAAAAGACGCTTTCAAACTAAAAGAAAACGGCATTTCCACTGAACTCACAGAGAATGACACATATGGATATTTCATAATCAAGCGTTTGCCGGTTGATATGGATTATGTAGAACAGAACATAGACGATATGATCTATTCATATGATACACCTGCTATCTCAAAGCTTTACAACGAAAAAATGGACAAAATGGAAGTCAAGTATTGCGACCAGTGGGACAAGATAACTGCGGACAGCATAACCTGATGGATCATGGTATGATTAAAGAGCCTGAGCAGATCTCAGGCTCTTTTTATGCGTTTTTGTGATTGACGTGAGAGTGAATATCTGATATAATAAAAACTGAGGTGATCTTACGGACAGGCTGAAATTTCAAGATGCTTGCGATAAAATCATAGGCAAAAGCCGTGAACGCAACGGCATCGGAACTCTAGGCGAGAAAACGCTTCATGCTGTTTTGAAAAACTATTTTGAACCATATGGTGAAAATCAGGAGATACGCATTGGCGGATATGTGGCTGATATCGTAGGCGAGAACGGTGTTATCGAGATACAAACAAGGCAGTTCAACAAACTGCTGAAAAAACTTGAAGCCTTTCTTGACTACTGTGACGTGACAGTGGTCTACCCTATCCCTGCGGTCAAATATGTCCGTTGGATAGATACTGAAACAGGAGAGTTGTCAGAAAAGCACAAATCGCCGAGAAAATACACTATCTATGAAGTCATGCCCGAACTGTACAAAATAAAATACACCCTTGATAACCCCCGATTTCATTTGTGCCTTTGTATGCTTGAAACCGAGGAGATAAGATTGCTTAACGGCTGGTCAAAGAACAAAAAGCGTGGATCTTCACGTCATGACAGAATACCAAAAGGTCTTATTGATGAAATACATATCGACTGCCCTGCCGACTTTGATATGTTCCTCCCGGAGGACCTGCCAAAGCAGTTCACTTCTAAAGACTTTGCCTTTAATGCAAAGATATCTCGTGAATATGCACAGGTAACGCTTAATATACTCACATATCTTGAAAGAGTGAAACGTGTGGGCAAACAGGGTGCTAATATACTTTATGAGAAAACTGAATGAGCAAGGCTCTTTACATACAGTGCGAAAGGAAGCTGTCAATGAAACTAAAACGAAAAATCAGCAGGATATTATCCATGACGCTGGCAATAATGCTGCTTGTGCCTGCGATGTGTGCAGACGCATTCAATTTTACACCTACATCAGGCTATGACGATGACGGAAAAGCGATACCGTTGGAGCTTTACTCTGAAGCGGTCTATATGGTCAATCTTGACAGCGGTGAAGCTATCGTTGACATAAACGGTGAGGACGAGCGTGTGCCTGCTTCCCTAACAAAGATAATGACTGCTGTGGTGCTTCTGGACAAATTCAAAGGTGATGAACAAAAACTGAAAGATACATACTATTCAGCAGGCTCGGAAGCATTTGATGAACTATATGATACTGGTGCTTCAACAGCTGATATACAACCAGGCGAAGAAGTAAGCTGTTATGATCTACTGGCGGCACTGCTTATCCCATCCTCATGTGAAGCAGCGAATATAATCGCTTTGAATGTGTCCGATTCCATAACGGGATTTACAGACCTTATGAATGAAAAAGCTGAAAAACTCGGCATGGAAAATACACACTTTTCAAATGCACATGGTCTGTGGGCACAACAGAATTATTCGTCCTGCAAGGATATGGCAACTCTTTGTGAATATGCCATAAGCAAATATCAGGTATTTCGTGATATTGTCTGTCTGCCAAGCTATCATATGGCATCCACCTCTTATCACTCAGATGGTACAGATATTTATAATACAAACCTTATGCTTGACTCAATGACCGATTATTACTACTCCTATGCTAAAGGCATAAAGACAGGCACCCTTGACTCCGCTGGAAGATGTTTAGCTTCATATGCGGAATATGAAGGCACCACATATCTTATTGTGACAATGGGTGCACCAATGGATAAGCTTGAAGAAGATGTGAAGAAGGGCGAGGAAGATCCTGATTCCATATATGGTGGAGATAATGTTTACTACAACCTCCTTGATCACATCAATCTTTACAAATGGGCATTTTCAAGTCTTGTAGCAACGGATTTTGTGGACAAAAACAGCGAAGTCCGTGATGTAAAGGTAAGCTATGGTGACGGCATAGATTACGCAAATCTAAAACCTGCAAATGGTTTTACAAGGCTGTGGCCTGTAGATATATCAGTAAATGATGTGGAAAAGAAAATAACCGTTTATGACAACGTTGTTGCACCTGTTGAGGTTGGCGATGTGCTTGGTAAAATGGAACTTGTCTACAAAGGTGAGGTGCTTGCAACTATAGATCTCGTTTCCACAACTAAAGTAGAACGTTCCCAAGTCAAAGCGAAGGTTAAAATAGCTAAGTCATACTTTGAATCGTCTGTTTTCAAGGTCACATTAACAATACTTATTGCACTTATAGTAATATACTCTGTGATACATATTGCAAAAATACAGAAAAAATACATGAAATAAAATAAGCGGTCTGCTCACTATGAATTGTGAACAGGCCGCTCTTTTGCGTTTACTGATCTTTATTTTCGTTGTGATCGTCAACTATTTCTGGATCATCCTCTCTGTTGACCTCATTTACCTCATCAGCACTTGGGATGACCATGGCGTCAAGCTGTTCAGGCGTAAGCGGAATACGCTTTTCATTTTTCTTATACAAATGCTCAACATCCTCCATATAATAGTCGGTATCTACAGGGAGCTTCTTCTTTCTTAACCGCTGAACAACGCTCTCTCGTGTAAAAGTATAAAGCAATGCAAAAGTCGGAACTGCAATGACCATACCTATGAACCCAAACAAATTTCCAAAGAAGAACAGTGATACCAGCACCCAAAAACCAGGAAGCCCAGTAGAATCACCAAGTATCTTAGGACCAAGGATATTGCCGTCAAACTGCTGTAAAATAACTATGAAAATAAGAAGTATAATGGCTTTTTTAGGATCAATAAACAGCATAAGTGCAGTTGATGGTATCGCACCGATTATCGGTCCAAAAAATGGGATAATATTAGTTACACCCACAAGAACACTTATCATGATGTTGTAAGGCATATTCATGATAGTCAGACCTATAAAGCAAAGAACTCCGATTATTGCCGAGTCAATGATCTTTCCGCTCAAAAAACCTGCAAAAACTTTATTTGTTTCAGTGCAAACTCTCATGATCTTCTCACATGTAGACTTTTTTGTGTTTGCAATGATTATCTTCTTAGCCTGAGCAAGAAGCTTTTCCTTGCTGCAAAGCATATAGATAGAAACGATAAATCCAAATACAAAGTTTTTAAGAACATTGATAACGCCCCATGCACCCGAAAGAATATTTTCAAACATCGGCTGTACCTTCTCGATAACGGTTCCCAAATCAGTTGAAAAAGCTTTGAGCTTCTCCGTAGCCATTGTTTCAATATCAGGATAGTTTTTAAACAGCTTATTTATCCAACCCTGCACTTTAATAACGATGTTAGATGCATTGTTAAAAATATCAATTATGGAATTTATAAGTTCTGGAACAACAACATAAGTAAGTCCAACAACTATCCCCAGAAAAACAAGTGACGCTACAGTTACTGAGCATGCTCTGGTAAGCTTTTTCTTAGCTGGATTTTTTACCACTTTATTTCTGAACAGCTTTTCAAAATTCACCATTATAGGATTTATAAGAAATGCGATCACAAGACCAACTATAACAGGCGTAAGTGCAGAAACAAGTGTGGAAATAAGCTTTAAGATCGTATTAAATTTAAATACAGCCACTACCAAAAGCACATTTATAGCAATAACGATAACTGCATAAAATGCAATTGTGGTGTATTTCTTATTAGTTTGTACTTTCATATATTTTCCTTTCTCAATTACCTTAACTATTACTTTATTATACACTACATTATTTATAAATGCAAGGAATATTGAAAATTTAAAATTATTTATTTTGGTATAAATCCAAATCGCAAAAGAATATTTACACAATAGCAACAATATTTACATTTTCTGATATTGACATTTTAGAAACAGAGGAATATAATAAGACTAAAGTTAATACGATAAATCCTATGAGCAAAAGTAAGTAGTTTGATGCAAAAGGTCACAGAGAGTCAGCGGTAGGTGTGAGCTGATACATTTTCTTCAGATGAATGGATTTGTGAGGAGCGGTGTGAAAGTTTATTCGAGTATCACTCGCCGTGATTCCTGCGTTAAAGGACAGGATATTGATTTCTGCCAGTCAGAATGCGTATCTGTGAGCCGATAATTTATTATCGGGAAATTGGGTGGCACCACGGTTCTATCGTCCCATAACTAGATGTTATGTGTGATGACAGGACTTTTTTTATTGTCAATTTTACGACAAAAAAGCATTTAGGAGGAATATTTATGCTGTACCCTGCTATTGAACAAGTAAAGAAACTTTTTGAAAACTACAAGACTGTGCCTGTATTCTATGAGCTTCTCATGGATTCATGTACGCCAATACAACTTTTTAACTGTCTGCACGAGGCGTATGATGATTGTTTCATTCTTGAATCTGTAGATAATAAAGACCAGTGGGGCAGATATTCATATGTGGGCATTGATCCTAAATGCGAATATATTCTTGACAAGCACGTTGTTACTGTCAAAGAAAAAGGCAAGGCTGATGAAACGGTAAAAGTCGATGATCCTATCGCTTTCTTTTCTGAGATAATCGAAGGCCACAAGTCACCGAGATTTAATAATTATCCAAAGCTCACAGGTGGTCTAATAGGATTTTTCGCTTATGATATGATAAGATATTTTGAAAAAACTCTCTGCTCCCCTCCTGAGGACGATCTTAAACTTCCTGACGCTGACCTGCACCTTTTTGAAAAGATCGTTGCTTACGATCACCTTTCAAACAAGGCTGTAATAATCCTCAACATCAATAAGAGCGATGATCTTGAAACTAAATACAAAGAATGTGAAAAGATATGCAACGAAGTAGTTGAAACTCTTAGAAATTACAAGCCTGTTATGAAAACTCCAAAGACAATGGAGGACAACATCACAGTAAAATCCAACATCACAAAGGAACATTATCTTGCAAACGTTGAAAAGGCTAAGGAATACATCAAAGAGGGCGACATCTTCCAGATAGTTCCGTCACAGAGATTTGAGATAGACAATCCGCCTGACAGCTTTGACGTTTACAGAATGCTCCGCTCCACTAATCCGTCACCTTACCTTTACTACTTTAAGCACAATGATTATGCTGTTGCAGGCGCTTCACCTGAAATGCTGGTATCAGTAGAAAACAGAACGGTAGTAACAAGACCAATTGCAGGCACTATCAAGCGTGGAGCGACCTACGACGAAGATATCCGCAATGAACAACAGCTTCTCAACGATCCAAAGGAAAGAGCTGAACACACAATGCTCGTTGACCTTGGAAGAAACGACATAGGAAAGGTTTCTGAGTTCGGCTCCGTAACTGTTACAGACATGATGATAGTTGAAAGATATTCAAAGGTGATGCACCTTGTATCTAATGTAAAGGGTACACTGAGAGAAGATAAGAAACCTCTTGACGCACTTATGGCAGTTCTTCCTGCAGGCACTCTTTCAGGCGCACCGAAGGTAAGAGCAATGGAGATAATCGACGAGCTTGAAACAACAAAAAGAGGCCTTTATGGCGGAACAGTTGGTTATCTTGCATTTGACGGTTCGCTGGATACTTGTATCGCTATAAGAACAGTGCTTTTCAAAAATAACAAGGCTTATATCCAAGCAGGAGGCGGAGTTGTCGCAGACTCAGTTCCTGAGAACGAATATCAGGAGTCATGCAACAAGGCAATGGCTGTTATAAATGCAATAAAAGAAGCAAGCAAATTATAATTTAAAAGGAGTTAATAACATGAGCAATAATATTATTCTTACAGGCGATAGACCAACTGGATCACTTCATCTTGGTCATTATGTAGGTTCCCTCAGAAAAAGAGTTGAACTTCAAAACACAGGAAAATTCGATCAGTTCGTTATGATAGCCGATCTTCAGGCACTTACAGATAACGCTGACAATCCCGAGAAGATAAGACAAAACATTCTTGAGGTAATGCTTGACTATCTTGCGGTAGGGCTTGAGCCTGACAAGACAACATTCTTCGTTCAGTCACATATCCCAGCACTTTATGAGCTTCCAATGTACTATTCAAACCTCGTTACAATGTCAAGACTTGAAAGAAACCCTACTATCAAGTCTGAGATAAAAATGAGAAACTTTGAAAGAAACCTCCCTGTTGGATTTATGACATATCCTATCAGCCAGGCAGCAGACATCACAGCATTCAAGGCTAAGTATGTTCCTGTTGGAGAAGATCAGCTTCCAATGCTTGAACAGGCAAGAGAGATAGTAAACAGCTTCAACAGAATTTATAAGTGCGATATACTTGTTGAGCCTGAGGCTGTTCTCCCAGACAACGCAAGCTGCAACAGACTTGTTGGTACAGACGGCAACACAAAGATGAGCAAATCTCTTGGCAACTGCATTTACCTTAAAGACGATGAAAAAACGCTGAAAAACAAGATAATGTCAATGTACACTGACCCTATACACATCAATGTAAGCGACCCCGGTCACACAGAGGGCAATCCAGTATTTATCTATCTTGACGCATTCAGCAAGGACGAAGATTTTGCTAAATACTTCCCTGACTATAAGAACCTCGCAGAGATGAAAGAACATTATGAGCGTGGCGGCCTTGGCGATATGAAATGTAAGAAGTTCCTTAACAACGTTATGCAGGAATTTCTCGCACCAATCAGAGCAAGACGTGAGGAATATGAAAAAGACAAAGAGCAGCTCATAGAGATACTTAAAAAAGGCACACAACGTGCAATAGAGGTTTCAAACGAAACTGTTTCAGAAATAAGGAATGCTATCGGCATAAACTACTTCAACGACAAAACTTTCATTGATAAGTTTGTACTGTAAAGGAAGATTACTATGATTTTACTTATTGACAACTATGACAGCTTTACCTACAATCTTTATCAGGCTGTAGGCGTACTCACAAAAGACATTACAGTAGCAAGAAATGATGAGATAACCATAGAAGAGATCGAAAAAATGTCACCTGCGGCTATCATCATCTCCCCTGGTCCTGGTTATCCAAAGGACGCAGGAATTTCCGAAGAGGTCATAAAAACATTCAGTGGCAGGATCCCTATACTTGGCGTTTGTCTGGGACACCAGGCGATAGCCGAAGCATTCGGTGGAAAGATAGTTCACGCAAAGCAGCAGCTTCACGGCAAGCAGACAGATATCAATCTTAACACTGCAAACCCACTTTTCAGCGGTCTGAAAAGCACAATAAAAGCCGCAAGATATCACTCACTTGTTGTTGACAGCATTTCACTTCCTACCTGCCTGTCTGTTATTGCAACTGACGATAAAGCTCAGATAATGGCAATAAGACACAGAGAACACCCGACCTACGGCGTTCAGTTCCACCCTGAGTCAGTTCTCACTGGCGAAGTTGGAAACATGATAATCGAAAACTTCCTGAACGATATCGCAGGCATAAAGACCACAAAAACAAAGTCAGCTGCTCTTCCTGACAGCGAAAGAGTTGAGCTTAAAAAGTATCTCAAAATAGTATGTGATGGAAAGTCACTAACTGAGGACGAAGCTTATAAAGCAATGGATATCATCATGAGCGACAGAGCTTCTAATGCTCAGATCGCCTGCCTGCTCACAGCTCTGAGAATGAAAGGTGAGACTATTGACGAGATAACCGGTTTTGCAAAGGTAATGAGAGAGAAAATGTCCAAGGTCAACGTCAAGGGTACTCTTGATATAGTTGGCACAGGTGGAGATCTTTCAAACAGCTTCAACATTTCCACAACCTCTTCATTCGTAATTGCGGCAGCAGGACAGAAAGTCGCAAAACACGGCAACAGAAGCGTTTCTTCAAAGAGCGGTGCGGCTGATGTTCTCGAGGCTCTTGGAGTTAAAATTCAGTCAACACATGAACAGGCTGAAAAGTCCCTTGACGAGATCGGTCTTTCATTCCTGTTTGCACAGTCATATCACTCAGCAATGAGATTTGTAGGACCTACAAGAGCGCAGATAGGTGTAAGAACTGTTTTCAACATTCTCGGACCTCTCGCTAATCCTGCAAAAGCAGACTTCATGATACTTGGCACATATGATCCTGATCTGCTTGAACCAATGGCTAAGGTGCTTATGAACCTAGGCATAAAAAGAGCAATGCTCGTTTACGGCAACGACAGACTTGACGAAGTTTCTATATCAGCTCCTACAACTATCTGCGAGATAAATGGTGGAAAGATTATCAAGTATGAGATAAAGCCTGAGGACTTCGGTCTTAAAAGAGGAAAGCTTTCTGACATCGTTGGCGAGGACGGAAAGGGCAACGCAGCTATCACAAGAGGTATACTTGAGGGCACAATCAAGGGTGCAAAGAGAGATATTGTTCTTCTCAACTCAGGCTGTGCACTTTATATCTGCGGCAAATGCGACAGCATCGAAGAGGGCGTAAAGACTGCAGCTGAAATGATAGACAGCGGAAAAGCTCTTAAAAAGCTTGAAGAACTTGTTGAACTTACTAACAGAGGATAAATAATGATACTAGACAATATCTGCGACAAAAGAAAAGAACAGCTTGAAAGAGATATATCAAAAGTTTCAAGACAGGATATCAAATACATGGCAGCCGAAAAAGAGTATCAGACAGTTTCCTTTTCAAAATCTATCAAGCGTGACACCCTTTCCGTCATAAGCGAGGTAAAGAAAGCCTCGCCGTCAAAGGGACTTATCTGCCCTGACTTTGACCCTGTGAATACCGCCTGCGAATATGAGAAAAACGGTGCGAATGCTATCTCCTGCCTGACGGAAGAGCACTATTTTCAAGGCTCTGGGGAATATCTCAAAGCTATTAGAGCGGCTGTAAATCTGCCGATACTCCGCAAGGACTTCGTTATCGACGAATATCAGCTCTACGAGGCAAGAGCCTTAGGTGCTGATGCAGTGCTGCTTATCTCGGCTATACTCAGCGAGGGTCAGATGAAAGAATATTCTGACATTGCACACGAGCTTGACCTTGAATGTCTTGTAGAGGTGCACAACGAGGAAGAGTATAAAAAGACGCTTGGTTTTAAGCCTGATATGCTTGGCATAAACAACAGAAATCTTTACACTTTTGACGTTGACCTTGAAACCACAGGCAGGCTCAGCAATATAGTAGGCGACCATGCAGTGCTCGTTTCTGAAAGCGGTATAAAAACAAATGCCGATATGAAAAAGGTACGCAGCCTTGGGGCAGACGCTGTGCTTATAGGTGAAACGCTTATGAGAAGCGGCAATATCGGTACAACTCTCCATGAACTGAGAGAGGGCGTATAAATGACAAAAATCAAGATATGTGGTATGCGCCGTGTGAACGATATTCTTTATGTGAACACATACCACCCTGATTATGCAGGCTTTATACTGTCGGAGGGTTTTAAACGCACGGTAGACATTGACACATTCTACGATCTTGAACTTCTTCTTAATAAGGAAATCAAACGAGTGGGCGTTTTTGTAAACGAGCCTATAGAGAATATTCTGAAAAGCTTTGCACATAAGCTTGATGTTATCCAGCTTCACGGTGAAGAAAACGCAGAGTATATTGATAAACTCCGTAAAAACTGCGACTGTGAGATATGGAAAGCCGTTCGTGTGAAATATGCTGATGATATTGCAAAAGCTGACGCACTTCCCGTCCATAAGCTGCTTATAGACAGCTTTTCAGCAGGCAGCTACGGTGGGACTGGCAAGCGTGTTGACCTTGATATATTTTCACAGGTAAACATATCAAAGCCGTTTTTCCTTGCAGGCGGACTGAATGAGGAGAACATCTGCTATGCTATGGAAAAGGTACAACCTTATGGCGTTGACTTTTCAAGTTCAGTGGAAACCAATGGCTTCAAGGACGAAAACAAGATAAAAAGGATAGTTGAAACTATCAGAAATAATACCGAAAGAAGGATATAAATGAGTAAAATTGGACGATTCGGCGAATTTGGCGGACAATATATTCCTGAAACTGTCATGACTGCTGTTCACGAGCTTGAAAAAGCTTACGATAAATACAAGGACGATCCTGAGTTCAACAAAGAGCTCCAGGAGCTTTACCACAATTATGCAGGCAGACCGTCAATGCTTTATTATGCAGAAAAGATGACCAAAGATCTTGGCGGAGCTAAAATATACATCAAACGTGAGGATCTTAACCACACAGGCTCACACAAGATAAACAACGTTTTGGGTCAGATACTTCTGGCAAAAAAAATGGGTAAGAAGCGCATAATCGCTGAAACCGGTGCCGGTCAGCACGGTGTTGCTACCGCTACAGTTTGCGCTCTTATGGGTCTGGAATGTGAGGTCTACATGGGCGAGACCGATATGAAAAGACAATCCCTTAACGTTTACAGAATGAATCTTCTTGGCGCAAAGGTAACAGGCGTTGCAAGCGGTACTGCTACACTGAAAGACGCTATCAATGAAGCTTTCAGAGATTGGGTATCAAATATCGACACAACTTACTACTGCATAGGCTCTGTAATGGGACCTCACCCATATCCTACAATGGTTAGGGATTTCCAGAAAGTTATCAGTGCTGAAATAAAATCACAGCTTATGGAAAAGGAAGGCAGACTACCTGATTGCGTTGTTGCCTGCGTAGGCGGTGGCTCAAACGCTATGGGTGCATTCTACAACTTTATCGAAGACAAGTCAGTCAAGCTTGTTGGTGCAGAAGCAGCAGGCAGAGGCATTGACACACCTGACCATGCGGCTACAGTTGCAAAAGGCTCACTTGGTATATTCCACGGCATGAAATCGCTTTTCTTGCAGAACGAATATGGTCAGATCGACCCTGTTTACTCAATTTCCGCAGGTCTTGACTACCCAGGTATCGGACCTGAGCACGCATATCTTAACTCTATAGGCAGAGCGCAGTATGTTGACATAACCGATGAAGAAGCAGTTTGTGCTTTTGAGTACCTTTCAAGAACAGAGGGTATAATCCCTGCTATCGAGTCATCACACGCAGTTGCCGCTGCGCTTAAGATTGCTCCTACAATGGATAAGGACTCAATACTTGTCATCAACCTTTCAGGCAGAGGCGACAAGGACGTATACTCAATAGCAAGATACAGGGAGGTCGAGCTCAATGAAGAATAGGATAGACGCTTGTTTTGAAAAGCTTAAAGCAGAAAACAAAAAGGCGCTTGTGACATTTATCACCGCAGGCGATCCTGATATGGATACAACAGAAAAGTGCGTTCTTGAAATGTATAAAAATGGTTCTGACATTATCGAGATCGGAGTGCCGTTCTCTGACCCTATCGCAGAGGGTGCAACTATTCAGAAAGCTTCTCTGCGTTCTCTGAGCGGCGGAACGAATCTTGACAAGATATTTGACCTTGTAAGAAAACTCCGCACACAGACTGACAAGCCTATGCTTCTGATGATGTATATAAACACTATCTTCAGGTTCGGTACAGCAAAGTTCTTTGAGCTTTGCAAAGAAACTCAGATAGACGGCGTTATCGTTCCAGATATGCCTTTTGAAGAACGTGAAGAGCTTGAGGGCGAGGCTGAGAAAAATGGTATCTACACTATCTTCCTTGTTGCACCGACTTCACACGAGCGTGTAAAAATGATAGCAGAAAAGTCAAAGGGCTTTTTGTATGTTGTATCTTCACTGGGCGTTACTGGTATGCGCTCTGAGATAACAACAGACTTCAACGAGTTGCTTGCACCTATCCGAAACAACGATCACTGCCCTTGCTGCATAGGTTTCGGAATTTCAAATCCTGAGCAGGCAAAGAAAATGTCCCAGTACGCTGACGGCGTTATCATGGGAAGTGCTGTTGTTAAAATTGTTGAGGAACACGGCAAAGACGCTCCTGAATATGTTGGCAAGTTTATCAAGTCTGTTCGTGAGGGCATGGACAGCTAAATATAACAAAGCAAGGCTCTGAGCAAAAACTCAGAGCCATATTTTTATGCAAAAACAAGACCCCGATAAAATCGAAGTCTTGTAAAGTAATCTTATGAATTTTTCTTATTGAATGCAACAACAGCGTCGTTGATAGTCTTAAGCTCGGCGTCAACAGTTGCAGAGTATGATTCTCTCAGCTCTGTCCATGAGAACTGCTTGCCGTTATCGTCAGCCTTGTTTGTGTATTCATAAAGCTTTCTTGTTACGCAGTTGCCGTCCTCATTTGCGTTGTCGTCAGACATTGTGGAAGAAATTCCGTAGCCGTAGTCAAACACCTGATTGTACTCAGAAGATGAGCAGTCAACGATCACCTGATACATATCCTCTGTCCAGTTAGGGTTAGCATTGAGGAATTTCTCCTTGCCGTTTTCCTTATATGTCTCATCTGTGTTAGCCATTCTGCAACACTCATACCAGCACTTTACAGCCTCTTTAGCTGTTGAACCTCTTACCCACATATATGCCGTCATATCAGATGTCATGTACTTTTCATCAGTGTTAGGATCAGACGGAACAGGGACCACTCTCCAAGTGTCAGCGTCAGAAGGTCCGTTATTTCCTGTCATAGCCCATGTACCCATGCAGTAGAACAGCAGATTTCCGTCTTTAAGTGCCTGCTTAGCATTGCCAAGCCAGTTGCCGTTTACAAGGTTGTTCTTACCTACCTGATAAAGCAGATCTTCTGCTCTTTCAATATCAGGGTCATTTATATTGTTTGTGAACTTCTCTCCGTCATAGTTTACCATTGTTTTACCGGTCTGCTGAATGACCTGTGTCTGGAACCAACCATTGATACCAAATCTCTCAACATCAGCAGGAGCATTTGAAACAAACTCCGACATCATGTCATACCAGTTATCCCAATTCCACTCGTTGTTCTGATAAAGCTCATATGGATCGTCAAGACCCTCAGCGTCAATAACGTCCTGATCGTACATCATAAGCGTGCCGACTGTGAAGCTTATAGGAGCAACATAATGCTTGCCGCCCATAACGAACTTATCAGCCGCTGTTTTCACATCAGCCCACAACGGATCGTCAAAGTTCACAATATCGTCAACCGGCTGATACATATCCTTAAGCACCTGTGCAGGGAAAGCCATCCACTCATACTTGAAGATATCAGGCACATTCTGCTGAGCCATGATAGCACTAGCGAGCTGGTCAAATTTTTCGCTATCAGTTACTCTTGTGTACTCTACTTTACCACCCTTGTTGTTGAAAAGGGTCATCTCAACGGACTTATCCTCGCCCTTTTTCTCGTCAGGGTTAAGGTCATATGTACCCATCCAACGGATAGTTTTCTGAGCATCGTCAGGGATAGCCTCTATTTCCTGTGTGTCCTCGACCTTAACTTTCTTTACTGTTGATACCTTTGAACTACTGTCGCCTGTGGAGCCACAACCTGCAACTGCAAAAACAGATGTAAGCGCTACTGCCAATGCAAGAACCTTCTTGATCTTCATAAAATAATTGACCTCCAAATCAAATGATTTTCTGTCTTAACAACCAATGTTACACTACAATTATAAAGCTTAATGTCCTTTAAGTCAATTCTCATTTTATACAAAGACATTCAAGCCATTTGTATAATTTGAACATTTCAAAAGTAATAAATATTAAAATATTAAACCTTGAGAGGTACTTGAAAAAAAGAGAGAAATGTAGTATAATATGTTTTGCATAATAATCATCACAAAAACGGAGATAAATAAATGAAGAAAATAGAAATTTTTACTGACGGTGCTTGCTCTGGAAATCCTGGACCGGGTGGATATGGTGTTATACTAAGATATAAAGGCAATTCAAAAGAGCTTTGGGGCGGTGATCCCTCTACAACCAATAACCGCATGGAGCTAACCGCTGTTATCACTGCTCTTTCTGCACTGAAAGAGCCATGTGAGGTAGAGCTTTACAGCGACTCGAAGTATATAATCGACGCTGTTACAAAGGGCTGGGCCAAAAAATGGCGTGCAAACAACTGGGTGAAATCGGACAAGAAAAAGGCTCTAAACAGTGATCTGTGGGAAAAGCTTCTTGATCTGCTGGAGGTGCATAAGGTCAATTTCAACTGGGTAAAAGGCCATGCAGGACATCCGGAAAACGAACGTTGTGACGAACTTGCAGTAATGGGCTCTAAACAGTATAAATAGAATTAAATAAATATTAATTTTTTATTAAGTTAGGGAAAACTATTGCATTTTGTAGTAATTTAGTATATAATAAAATAGAAATCTATATATGAAAGGTATGATTTAATTGGAAAAGAGATTTGTCTATGCAGATAACTCAGCTACGACTAGAGTATCTCAGAAAGCTCTTGACGCCGCTCTGCCTTATTTCACTGAGCTATACGGAAATCCGTCAAGTATATATTCTTTGGGAATGGAATGTGCAAAAGCCGTTCTTAAAGCAAGAGAACAGGTCGCAAACGCTCTTGGTGCGAAGGTCAACGAGATCTATTTCACTGCTGGTGGCTCTGAGTCTGACAACTGGGCTATAAGAGGCTGCGCACAGCTTGGAGAAAAAAAGGGCAAGAAGCATATCATCACAACTGCTTTTGAACATCATGCGGTTCTGCACACTTGTCAGTATCTCGAAAAGCTTGGCTTTGAGGTAACATATCTTCCTGTAGGTGACAAGGGTCTTGTTACTGCTCAACAGGTCGAGGACGCTATCCGTGATGATACCTGCCTTGTTACAATAATGACAGCTAACAACGAGATCGGTACTATACAGCCTATCGCTGAGATCGGCGAAGTTTGCCACAAGCATGGCGTATGGTTCCATACTGACGCTGTTCAAGCTGTGGGAAATATTGATATCAATGTTAAAGATATGAACATTGATATGCTCTCACTTTCAGGACATAAGCTCCACGCTCCAAAGGGTGTTGGCGCGCTTTATGTAAAGACAGGCATCAATCTGCCTAACCTTATCTACGGCGGAGCACAGGAGAGAAATAAGCGTGCAGGTACCGAGAACGTACCTTCTATCGTGGCTCTCGGCGTTGCTATCACTGATGCTGTAAAGGATATCCCTGCAAAGAATGAGCGTGTTAGAAAGATGAGAGATAGACTTATCGAGGGTCTGCTCAAGATACCTGAGTCAAGACTTAATGGTGACACAGAACACAGACTTGCAGGAAATGTAAACATATCTGTTCGCGGAGTAGAGGGCGAGAGCCTGCTTCTTTCACTTGATCTTCAAGGCGTTGCCGCTTCATCAGGCTCAGCCTGCACAAGCGGATCACTTGACCCGTCACACGTTCTGCTTTCACTTGGTCTGCCACACGAAGTAGCACACGGTTCACTCAGGCTTTCTATCAATGACGAGAACACAGAGGAAGATGTTGATTATATTCTTGAGGTTCTTCCACCTATCGTAAAGCACCTGAGAAGTATGTCACCACTTTGGGAAAGAATTTGCAGAACTGAAAATATTCACGACTATACACTTGATTAGGAGGAATAAAAAATGATATACAGCGAAAAGGTAATGGATCATTTCGCACATCCGAGAAATGTCGGCGAGATTGAAGATGCTGACGGTGTCGGCGAGGTAGGAAACGCTAAGTGCGGAGATATTATGAAAATGTACATCAAGGTCAATGACGGCGTTATAACTGACGTTAAGTTCAAGACTTTTGGTTGCGGTGCGGCTGTTGCTACATCTTCTATCGCTACAGAAATGATAAAGGGTAAAAAGCTTGAGGACGCTTTGAAACTTACAAACAAGGCGGTTGTTGAAGCTCTTGACGGTCTTCCACCAGCAAAGCTTCACTGCTCTGTTCTTGCGGAGGAAGCAATGAAAGCCGCTGTTTCTGACTACTATAAAAGACAGGGTATAGATCCAACTCCGTTCGTAGGTAAGCAGTCTGCTCCTGATTGTGAGAACTGCAATGGCTGATAAAGTTCTTGTGGCAATGAGCGGCGGCGTTGACAGCTCTGTTTCGGTCAAGCTCCTTCTTGATGAGGGTTATGACGTGGCAGGGGCTACCATGCGGCTCTACAGCAATGAGGACATCGGTCTGGATAAAACAAGAACGTGCTGTTCTCTCAATGATGTAGAGGACGCACGTTTTGTTGCTTTTAAACTAGGCATTGATTTCCATGTATTCAATTTTTCTGATGATTTTAAGCACTATGTTATCGACAATTTTGTTGATACATATCTTGCAGGCGGCACGCCTAATCCGTGTATCGAGTGCAACAAACATCTGAAATTCGCAAAATTCTATGAGCGTGCAAAGCTGCTGGGTTTTGACCATATCGCTACAGGACATTACGCTGCCAGAGAGTTTGATGAAAAGTCAGGCAGGTGGCTGCTCAAGCGCTCACCTGACAGGTCAAAGGATCAAAGTTATGTGCTTTACAGCATGACGCAGGAACAGCTTGCTCACACTCTCTTCCCCGTTGGCGAGATGCACAAGGACAAGATCCGTGATATCGCAGAAGAAAATAAGCTTATAAATGCAAACAAGCCTGACTCTCAGGACATCTGTTTTATCCCTGACGGTGATTACGCAGGCTTTATCACAAAACGCTGCGGTGAACAGCAGTCGGGAGATATCGTTCTTTCTGACGGCACAAAGCTTGGTAAACACAAAGGTCTGATACACTATACTATTGGACAGCGAAAGGGCGTAGGCATTTCATATAGCGAACCGCTTTTCGTTATTACAAAAGATATGGAGCATAACAGGCTTATTATGGGCAAGGCTGATGAAGTATACAGTGACAGCCTTGTGGCAGGAGATGTGAACTTTATTCCGTTTGACACACTCACAGAGCCTATAACCTGCACTGCTCAGACACGTTATCATCAAAAGGACGCTGAATGTACAGTTTCACCAATGAATGATGGCAAGGTACTCGTGACTTTTAAAGAACCTCATAAAGCTATCTCAAAGGGACAGGCAGTGGTTTTCTATGACGGTGAATACGTTATCGGAGGCGGAACTATATTATAAAAAATAGCCCCACGGAATCCATTTCCGTGGGGCATCATATTTTTAATTACCTGCTTTTTTATGAAGAGAACGAAATTCTGCTGGGGAAAGCATTTCATGCTTTTTGAACACCGCACAAAAATGACTGCAATCGTTATAACCTACCTCCGCAGCGATTTCATTGATGTTAAGCTTATCCTCCAATAAAAGCAGCTTTGCCTGCTGTATACGCTTTCTTGCCAGATACTCAAAAGGTCTTAGACTAAGACACTCCTTGAAAAGTCTGCAAAGATACTGCGGTGAAAGGTCAATAAGATCAGCAAGCTCCACAAGTGTAAGTTCTTTTCTGAAATTCTTATCAATATAATCAATTACAGGCTGCAGCTGATTGAGTTTTTGCCCGTCCTGACTACCATTTTGTAGGTTTACGACTCTGTGTAGCTCAATAAGAAACTGATATAGATATGCCGAACACTGGTGACCACAGTAGTAGTAATTAGTCTTCATAAGATAAAGTATCTTCTTAAATATGGCATCAACAGCATTGATATCATTTATGTGAAACACTTTAGCCTTCTCAAGCTTGATATGCTTGAGTATTTCAATTGCTTCCCTGCCCTCAAAGGTTATCCAGTGGGTTTCCCATATATCACCAACAGGATAATACTCATGCGGCACAGAAGGCGGCAGATAAAATGCATCACCCGGCTTTATATCATACTCATGACCATCAAATATAATGTGACCCTGACCACGAGTGCAGTATATTATCTGATGATTAGGATAGCCATCTTCTCTTACAAAATGAAATTCTCTATCTCTCGCACCGATTCCAAGCACATACAAAGGCAGGCTCGTTTCATCGCTGAGGACAGGGTAATAATAGTCAGTCATAATAAATCTCGCTTTCCAAACTGATTTCATATTCTTTTATTATATATTATCACAACACACTAAAAAAGTCAAGAAATTTCAAAAAAATATGTTGTACAATTGTCCTGAATGTGGTACAATATATTATATAATAAGGTTAATATACTCATATAGGAGATGATAAGATGTTAAAAAAATTAACGGCTTTTTTCACGGCAACCGTTATGGCATGTGCCACACCTCTTGCCTGTAACGCTGAAGTTATAAAGCATGAAGTAAATGTTCCGCCTAATATACTTGTACTTGGGGATTCAATCGCCGCTGGCTATGGTCTGGAAGGCTACAGTGAAAACAGATATTCTTGTGCGTCTTATGCAAATCTTCTTCACGACCAGTATGACGCTGAGCTTAAAGACGCTGGCGGCTGTAAGCTTGTGAACTCTGCTGTTGTGGGCGACACTTCACAGCAGCTTCTTGACCGCATTAATTCAGGCGAATTTGACGCTGACCTTGCAGACAGCGACGCTGTTATTATATCCATAGGTGGCAATGACATTCTTGGTCTTTTCATAGATTTTTTGATGAACGATCTGGGCATTACTTCTAAAAGCACATTGTCTGATTTGATGGATAAAACCAAGGATATTATTGGCATTGCAATGGATATGAAGGATATGTCTGATGATATGGATAAGGCGCTGAAAAATTTTACGAGCACTCTAGATGATATAATTAACGCTGTTGAAGCTAAAAGTAAGGGTGAAATAATCGTTCAGACACTATATGACCCGCTTGATAATTTCACTGCGGCTGTTGTTTTCCAGAGTATGTCGAAGGATAAAATTTCAAAGCTTAACGACATTATCAAAGAACACTCCACTGACGAAAATGAAAATGAGAGATACATAGTGGCAGATGTTTTTAGTGAATTCAGCGGTCACGGAAAGGAACTGACCAACATAAATGACTTTGATATACACCCTAATAAAAAAGGTCATGCACTTATTGCTTCTTGTATAGACAAGGCGTTAAGAACAAAAACTTATACCTATGAGGAGGTCGTCCCTGATAGCAGTGAGAACGATGAAAAGGGCAAAAATGTCATACTTATGACAACAACTGCGACAGGCGGACTTATTGTTATAATCGCAGCTACGATTCTTATACGACACAAAAAGAAAGGATAGATCAACATGAAAATTTATTTGGTAGACTTTGAAAATGTCAAATCCAAAGGACTTCAAGGCATAGACAATTTAACTGAAACTGATACCGTCATAATTTTTTACAGTGAAAATTCCGATACCATTAACTTCGAAATGCACCAGAAAGTTCTTACATCAAAGGCTGATATTGAATACTTCAAGGTAAACGTTGGTGGCAAAAATGCCCTGGATTTTCAGCTTTCAACACTTCTGGGTTATTTGGTAGCCAAGGATACTTATACGAATATTTTTGTTATCAGCAATGACAGAGGTTTTGACTTTCTTCATGATTTCTGGCACGGTAAGTATGTTGATAGCCCAAATGCTATGGTCTACAGAACTAGGACAATACAAACCGCTATTAATTTCGCTAATCATAAGGTTAATCCGACCGAAAACAATGAAGATGAAGATGAAGAATCGACTAAACATATAGTCGAAAAAGCAGAGGAAATACAAGAAACAGCAGAAATTCAGACAGAGTCAGAGATAACTCTTGATGAAGCTGATGAGCCAAACCCTGAGCCTGCGGCTATAGATTATTCTGTTACACTAAACGAAAATATGAATGGTAATACAGAAGATGTCGAAGAAGAGCCAGAAGCCTGTGCACCTGATATTGTCGAAGTAGAAAGTGATCCTGTTGTTGAAACTATCGTCAAAGTGAAAAAGGGTAGAAAAAAGTGTACCACACAAAAAAACAACGATCTTCAAAGCATACTTGCAAACATTTGCAGCGAAGAGCAAATAGAAGAGATCAGCAAACTTATAGCTGAGTCTAACACAAAAGAGGAGCTTCACAATTCTCTTGCAAAGGTATATAAAAAGCAGGCTACAGATTTTTACAAGCTTCTCAGGCCAAGATATCTGCGACTTAAAGGACTACAGGAATCCGAAAATACATGCACCGCTGATGAAGATAAAACGATGACGGCTCAGAAAACTGAAAAGGTTGTTTACCATGATGTACTATCCGTAAAACTTGATGAGCTACTCGACGGCAAATGCAACAAAGACGAACTGGCACTTATAAGAGAAGCAGTCATTGACGCCACAACAAAACAGCAGCTTTATATCAGAATGGTAAAAGAGTTCAAAAAGGAAAAAGGCTGCGATATATATAACAAAATAAAGCCAGAGTATGTGTCTTTGCACAAGCTTGCATCTGAGATCATTAAATAAAGGAGTGTAAAATATGAAACTTATGATAGCGTCAGACATTCATGGTTCGGCTTACTGGTGCAAAAAAATGCTTGAAGCCTTTGAGCAAAACGGCGCGGAAAAACTAATTCTTTTGGGTGATATCCTCTATCACGGACCAAGAAACGACCTTCCAAAGGAATATGCGCCAAAGCAGGTGATAGCCATGCTCAATCCGCTAAAAGACAAGCTTCTGTGCGTACGTGGTAATTGTGACACAGAAGTCGATCAAATGGTGCTTGACTTCCCTGTTATGGCGGAATATGCTTATATATGCTGTGACGGACTGAGGATATTCGCCACACATGGTCACAAATTCAACTGCGACAATCTGCCACCGCTGTCTAAGGGCGATATTCTGCTCCACGGTCACACCCATGTACCTGTTATTAAAGACTGCGGCGATTACACCTATATAAACCCCGGTTCTGTTTCCATACCGAAAGAAAATTCAGCACACAGCTATCTGATACTGGAAAACGGCAAGTTCACATTCGGTGATCTCACATAAAGAAAAGGCAGCTCAAGGCTGCCTTTTTTTGTGCTTATTTTATTGTAGTTTCAAGTCCGTTGACCTCTATCTCAGGGTCATCAAGATTGATTATAAGGCACTTTCTGCCATCGACTATCTGAGTTTTTACCTTGTCAACAGCGTCCTTGCCAATATTTACGGTTATGCTTGGAGCAGAAACTACGGTCCTTTTCTCCACAAGGTTTACCGCTGTGAGTGGCTTCCCTCCAGCCGCAGCGTCAAAAACTTTAGGAAGATTATCAAGCTTATCCTGACTAACTCCAGCTTCCCACAGAATGGACGAAAGTTTATGTTCGTCAATTGTCGGTATCTCAGTTTCATGAGCATTTTGGTCAACAAATGTGGAAATCTTGTCATTCACAGTAGTGATAAGATCATAGTCAAGCTCATCACCCACAACGCTTGTGAGGATATCCTTGAAAGTTTCCTTTTCGTTCTGACAGGTCATTGAAAACTCACAACCCAGAAGCTCTTCCACAACGGAAGTGTTCGGCTTTTTTGCGTTTTTCGTGTAGTAAAGCACTCCGTTGATATCAGGTGCGCGATCATTGAAAAGAGGAAACAGGAAGCCGTCACTTGGCAGTTCAACAATTCTATCACATGACTCTTTCTTTGCAATAGAGTTGTCCTGTTCATCATACACAAGTCCGTCAATACGCAGATTTACAGGGCAAAGAGCTGTCACTATAAAATTGTAATCTGTGTCAGCTTCGTCCTCAAACTCGTCCATTTTGTTCTTCCTCAGCACGGAATATGTACAGTGTGCCGCAAAAATGGTATATGTTGACACATACTCAACCTTTTCAACTATAGCGTTCAGGAAGTTGTCCACCTTTTCTTCATCAAGCAGCTTGCTTTGCAGTGTTTCGTACATGAAAGGCTGAGCACCGCCCTCAAGGTAGGCGTCCTTAGGAAACGAATATTCCAGCAGATTTTTACCGATAGAGCCGCTGAGCACCTTTTTCAGGTTTATCATTATCAGCTCCGCCTCGTCCTGCGGAATAGTATTGTAAAGCTGATTGGTCTTGCACTTTATGTTCTTTTCAGCGTCCACAAATGCCGTAACAACGTGGTTTACGGTAAAAAAGCCGCAATCGTCATTAAAGTTTTTCTTTATTTCATTTATTTCCTTTTTGTTCATCTTGGCGTCCTCCCGAAAAAATGTATATTAATTATAGCACAAATGTACAAATTTTTCAAGAGCCGTAAACAAAAAAATCCCACAGCCGAAACTGTGGGATAATTGTTATTAAACTGGGTGAACCTTATTTTCAGCGTCTGAGTGCTTACCGTCAACGCCGTACTTTCTATCACGTCTATCCTTGAAGAACTTAGGTGCAACCTTAGGGAACATTGCATATGTGAGGATATCTTCCTCCTGCTCTGTCCACTCAGCAGCCTCTTTCTTCATTGTTTCAAACTCTGGCTGGAGAAGGTCAGCAGGACGGCAAGTGATAGGCTCTTCGTCGCCAAGAATCTTCTTCTGGAACTCAGGGTCGATAGCAACTGGTGTCTTACCGTACTCGCCCTTAACAAGTCCCTTGAACTCCTTAGTAACTGTCTTGTATCTCTCGCCCATGATTACGTTGAACACAGCCTGTGTACCAACGATCTGTGATGTAGGTGTAACCAGTGGTGGGTAACCTGCGTCCTTACGAACCTTTGGAACTTCCTTTAGAACATCATCAAGCTGATCTGCCTTACCAGCCTGCTTCAACTGTGAAAGGAGGTTTGAAAGCATTCCGCCTGGTACCTGATAAAGAAGTGCGTTTGTATTTGTAGCGAGCATTGAAGGGTCAAGCAGACCGTTGTCGATGTACTTCTTTCTGAGTTTCATGAAGTAATCTCTTATCACGTTGAGCTTAACAAGGTCAAGACCTGTGTCATACTCAGTGCCCTTGAATGTGGCAACGATAGACTCAGTTGGCGCATGAGATGTACCAAGAGCAAGTGGTGACATTGCTGTATCAACGCCGTCAACACCAGCCTCAACTGCCTTGAGGATGCACATAGAAGCAAGACCTGATGTGTAGTGAGTATGCAACTGGATCGGGATCTTAACTGCTGACTTGAGATCCTTAACAAGTGTTTCAGCCTCATATGGAGTCAGAAGAGCCGCCATATCCTTGATACAGATAGAATCTGCACCTGCATTCTCGATCTGCTTTGCATAGTTCATGTAATACTCATGAGTAAATACCTCGCCAAGTGTGTACGAGATAGCAACCTGAGCGTGACCATTTTCCTTCTTAGCAGCCTTGATAGCTGTTTCAAGGTTTCTGATATCGTTCAGTGCGTCAAAAATTCTGATGATATCAATACCATTTGCAATAGACTTCTGTACAAAATACTCAACAAGGTCATCAGCATAGTGACGGTAGCCAAGCATATTCTGACCTCTGAAAAGCATCTGGAGCTTTGTGTTAGGCATTTCTTTTCTAAGTATACGAAGTCTTTCCCATGGATCTTCATTTAAGAATCTGATACATGAGTCAAATGTAGCACCGCCCCAACACTCAGCAGAATAAAAACCGATCTTGTCGATCTCTGGAAGTATAGGACGCATATCGTCCATTGACATTCTTGTAGCAAGAAGTGACTGATGAGCGTCACGGAGGACAGTTTCAGTTATTTTAAGCTTTGCCATTTTAAATCGATCCTTTCGTTATTTTTCAGGAATGTTATTAGCCGATAACAGCAAGAACTGCACCAGTCTCAACAGCAGAGCCCTTAGTTGTATTAACGCTCAGTACCTTACCGTCGCAAGGAGCGTTTACGTCATTTTCCATTTTCATAGCCTCGAGTACGCAGATAGCCTGACCAGACTTAACAGTGTCGCCTACAGCTACCTTGATGTCAAGGATAGTACCAGGCATTGGAGCTGTTACCTTTGTGCCATCTGCAACAGGTGCAGCGGCTGGAGCTGGAGCAGCAGGAGCGGCAGCAACAGGGGCTGCGGCTACAGGAGCAGCTGCGGCACTTCCGCCGACTTCTTCAACTGCAACGTCATAAGCTTTTCCGTTTACTGTAATATTATATCTTTTCATCTTAAAAAACCACCAATCTTTTTAATTTGATATGTTTATCACAACTGAATATTGCTATGTTTCTTAGGCAGTCTGGAAATTCTCTTTCCAGCCATTACCTCGATAGAATCCATAAGTGTCTGTCTGATCTCGTTCTTAGCGATGATACCGTCAACGCAGCCATTCTTTGCAGCAACAGCAGCAGAGGCATTCTCCTTAGCGAACTTATCAGCAAGAGTGTTTCTTGCAGCAGTAAGATCAGTAGCGCCCTTAAGCTCGTCATGCTGGAGGAACTCAACAGCAGTAACAGGAGCAAGTGCAGAGATAACAGCGGTATCAAGAGCAAATGACAGATCAGCATTTGAACCCTTACCAGCAAGTGCAATAAATGCAGGACCATAAGCCTTACCTGTAACAACAGCAAGTTTAATAGTAGT
Source organism: Ruminococcus bicirculans (ex Wegman et al. 2014) (assembly GCF_000723465.1). Lineage (GTDB taxonomy): Bacteria > Bacillota > Clostridia > Oscillospirales > Ruminococcaceae > Hominimerdicola > Hominimerdicola aceti. Next base: position 1,335,491 of record NZ_HF545616.1, on the reverse strand, counting down.
AGCCTCAGCATAAGCGTGGCAAAGCTTTGCCATATCCTTAACAGCGCCGTAAGCTTCAGTTTCATCATCAGCCTTAAAGCCCTCAGTATCAACAAAAGTTACAACAGGGATAGCATAAGCGTCACAAGTTCTTACAAATCTTGCGATCTTTGAGCAATCAGCAGACGTAAGCTTGTCGCCTGTCTTGTTAGTAGCAACAACGCCGACTGTAGCACCGCCAAGTGTTGCAAGTGCTGTATAAGAAGCCTTGCCATACTCAGCATTAAGTTCAGTTACACTGTCGCCATCGCAAACAGCCTTTGCAATGCCATCAGCGTCATCACCGACAGTCTCAGTTGGATCAGCAAATTCATACATTGGTACTGGTGAAAGGTTGTTCTGTGGAAGTTTTGTAAGTATATTCTTTGCAGCCTCAACAGCAGCCTTATCGTCCTCACAAACAACAGCAGCAGTGCCGTTTTCAGCAGCATTTTCAGCAGAGTTCTTTACATTTGCGTTTGGTGCAACATAAAGCTCAGCATCCTTTGCGATAACAGTGAAGTCAGCAGACTCAGCGAGCATTGCTGCACAGCCTGCACAAGTGCCAGCGACAACAGCTATCTGAGGAACAACACCTGAAAGGTTAGAAGTCCACATAAGCAGTTCACCATAAGCATTGAGAGCCTTTGAACCGTCGCTTACGTTAGCACCATAAGAATCGAATATTCCGACAACAGGAACTCCTGTCTTAGCAGCAAGGTCATAAACCTTTGCTATCTTCTTTGCCTGTGCCTCTGTCAAAGCACCGTCCTTAACAGTCACGTCCTGAGAAAAAGCATATACAGGATTACCCTCAACATAGCCAAAAGCAGTAATAACTCCAGCAAGGGAGTCACCCGCAGCAGCATAAGCGTCAAGCTCTGTAAATTTTCCTTCGTCAAACAAATATGTCAGCCTGTTTCTTGCAGCAGTAGGAGTCTGTGACGCAGCTTTAAGCTCTGCAAGAGTAGAAATTGAATCAGACATACAGTTTCCTCCATTCAAATAATTTTTGTGATAAAATAACGCAAAACTACTGGATTTTATCATATTTATACACTTAATATTATACTATTTTTTTGCCGAATTTACAAGAGTAAATTGACCTATTTCCGCATATTTTACGTTTAGTAGCATAATCAATATCGTTACACGCATATTATTAAGCATTTTGCACAATAGCAAAGGGCCTCCTGACGAAAAGAGACCCTCGATGAGCGTTATTTTTTGGTGATAGCATTTCTTAAAGCCCTTAGCTCGTCAGGTTTAAGCTCTCTATACTCACCTGGTTTTAGCATGCCCAGTTTAACCGGACCGATAGCAGTGCGCTTTAGTCTTGCGACTTCAAGTCCCACAGCTTCGCACATTTTTCTTATCTGACGGTTTCTGCCCTCATGGATAGTCATTTGAAGCACAACCCTACCAGGCTGTTTGTCGAGCACGACAACTGAACACTCCTGCGTCATTTTGCCGTCTATTTCAACTCCTGAAGCAAGCTTTATGAGCTGCTCATCGTTTATGTCAGGTCTTACTGTAACACGATAAGTCTTAGCGATATGCCTTGAAGGGTGCATGATATCATTGGCAAAATTTCCGTCATTTGTGAAAAGTAACAGACCTTCTGAGTTTTTGTCAAGTCTGCCGATAGGATAAACTCTTTCAGGCACTTTTGTTAGAAGTTCAGTTACACACTTTCTATCAAGCTCATCACTCATTGTGGTAACATATCCTCTTGGCTTGTGGAGCATGATATAATAAAGCTGTCTTTTCTTGGCAACATATATTTTTTCCCCATCAAGGGTGATTATATCCTTGCCTGCAAAAGCCTTGTCGCCAAGCTTGCAAGGTCTGCCATTGACCTTTACTCTTCCCTCTGAGATATACTCCTCTGCCTTTCTTCTTGAACAAACACCACTGTCAGACATTATTTTCTGTATACGAATCTTTTCCATATTTTCTCCTTATTTATGTACGGCTCACATTGAGCCGTTATGCAAACAATTTTTTCAGTTTATCTAGATAATAGTGGAATATATCTGGCTTTTCAGGCTCTGCAAGCATCGCATCTTCCACCGCCGTGATATCCGTTCGGGCTATTTCCACATCATTGTAGTAAAACAATGCCAGCCCTATTTTATCTCCACTTTTCACAGGCGCATAAACAAACCTTGGCAGATATATCTTTGTCTTGACTTTGTAAGCCCTGCCGTTCAAAAGCACAGCACTTGCATGCCCTACCTTACATTTCACACTGTCGCTCACTCCGCCAACAACTGCAACATCAAAACTACTTTTATCCAATGGAAGCTTCTGTTTAGATACAAAATCAAAGCAATAATCATAGAGCTTTGAGTGATCATTCCAATCATCAGGAGCATTCAAGGTAACGCATATAAGCTCTTTATTCTTTCTGTCACAGGCTGAAACAAGACATCTCCTCGCCTTGTCCGTAAACCCCGTTTTTACGCCCACAATACCCTCACAGCTTTTTAAAAGCTTGTTTGAGTTAATTAGCCAGCGGTCATACGGTGGGTTTCCATAGCACAACTCAACCTTTTCAAGGTGACATATAGCCCTGAAATCTTCATTTTTCATTGCTTCCGCTGCAAGCTTTGCCATATCCGCTGCAGTGGAATAATGCTCATCTGTATCATCATCAAGCCCTGACGGCGTTACAAAATGAGTATCATTAAGCTCCAATTGTTCAGCCTTTTTGTTCATAAGCTGAACGAACTTGCCGATACTTCCTGCCACTCTTACCGCAGCAGCATTTGCAGCGTCATTTCCGCTTGGAAGAAGCATACCACAGCATAGATCGCGTAGAGTGACTTTGTCACCATCTTGAAGACCCATGGACGAGCCTTCGACCTTTATAGCTTCGCTGTCTACCACGAACTGCTTGTCAAGATCTTCACCACTTTCAAGCACAAGAAGCACAGACATTATTTTGGTAGTGCTTGCCATCGGACGCCTTTCATAGGCGTTTTTCTCGAACAGCACATCACCTGTTTCACCGTCTATAACTATAGCACTCTTCGCAGATATCTCACTGAGATCGTCAGCACTGACATTCATACAGCAAAAGCACATCATCATGACCGTACAAATAAATACCGTCACGCATTTCAAACAAACCACACCCTTAAAATCAATTTCAAGGATTAGTTTGCTCACTTGTGCTTTTAAAATTCAGTAAAATTATTCCTCGTCTTCGTCCTCGTCGTCAGACTTTTTGCCAAGAAAATCTGTTATCTTATCTATTACCTCAGGTACCATATTTATGATAGCGTTTTCCTTTGTCGCATTCATTGAAAGCTGTAAAAGCTTTGCTTCACCCTTGTAAACAGCGATAAAAGCGATAGGCTGGATAGTTACTCCTCCGCCTGAGCCACCGCCGAACGTTTCCTTTGTGCTTTTTGTTGGCAAGTCGGAGCCACCAGACGCAAAGCCCACTGATATCTTTGAAACTGGGATTATAGTAGTACCATCTGCGGTAACGATAGGCTTGCCCACAACAGTTTCGCAGTCTGCCATTTCACGGACCTTGTCCATTGCAGTTTTAACAAGTCCCTCGATCTTTGTACTTTCGCTCATTTTTCTCAACCTTTCGTATTTCAATTTGTTGCTTTAACTTCATTCTTCTTAGCCGCAAGCTCTTTACTGCGACGCTTGGCAGCACGCTTTTTCTTACGTCTGCCTGAAAGATATATTTTAAGAAAATTAACGCCCGTGCAAAACCCTATTGCTATCAAAGTGCTTGGTCTTACCCTGACTAAGGTATGAACGTCATATCCGAACTTTTTTTCATCAAAAATGCAGTTCACATCAGCTTTTTTAAGCTTTACTGTAAAAACACCCGCAAGTATTGCAATGGTATTGAAAAGCCCTGCCTGCACCTTGCCGTATAGCATAGCCGCCTCGTAAGCGTCCTCTTTTCCAACGTCAAGAACTATCCTTGTGTCTGTAAAGCGTATAGCTTTCAGAAGCTTTTTGAAATATTTCCAGCCCATGGGAATATAAGGCTTCACCTTTTTATACTGCGCTTTCAGCTCATAGAACTTGCTTTTTTTCTTTTCTTTAGATTTGGAAACCGGCTTCTTTTCACCCTTATCCTTTTTATGAAAAAGCTTTCCGGCAAAGCCCTTTTTCTCCTGCTTCACAGTTATTTCCTCGGGTTTGTCCTCTGTACCAGCTTCAACATTGGTATCAGTATCAATATCAGAGATATTTTCCTGCTTATCCTCTACCTCAGACACGCTGACATTTTCATCTGCTTCATTCTTTTCTATTTTTTCAGGCTTAGCTTCAACAATTTGCTCGGACACTTCTCCTGTTTTATCAGTCGTATCATCAGTCCGTGGGATAGGTAAGCTTTCTTCAATATTGTCCTCAAACTCCTCAAAATCCTCAAAACTATCCTCAGGCAGTTCAGCTTTTTTTGATCTTTTCTGTTTTTTCTTCTTAGGCTTTCGTGGATAAATGTCAAAAAACATATACCGCACTTTTAGATCAAAGCCTTTTTTATTCAGATCTATCTGTGCCGTAATGGAAAAATGAAGCAGGATAACAATAACTGCTATAATACCAAGCAGTATCCATAAAACAATTATCGTTATCATCTCCCCTCACGGTCATACTTTATTCTTCCGTATCATTCTCTTTTGTTATCTCGTCAATGGTTATCTGCTCCTGCTTATCAGGGATAGGCGGCAGATCGTCCAGGCTTGACAGCCTGAAACAACGGAGAAAATTGTCCGTCGTCTTGTATGCAATAGGTCTGCCAGGCAGGTCAAGTCTGCCAGCTTCTACAAGCAAACCCTTATCCACGAGAGAATTTACAACTCCCGAGGAGTCAACTCCCCTGACGTGTTCGACAAAGCCTTTTGTTACAGGCTGATTGTATGCGACTATTGTCAGCGCCTCCATTGCCGCAGGGCTAAGAACAGAGTTTTTCTTTATCTCCAAAGCCGCCTTTATGAATGTCGCAAGCTCTTCTTTTGTGGCAAGCTGATATGACCCATTAAGGCTCAGAAGCGTAATTCCGCTTTCAGCCTTGCTGTATTTATCCGCCAAAGAGCCAAGAGCTTCCTCAAGCTGATCTTTGACGATACCAACTGCCTCGCATAGCTTCTCGCTCTCCACAGGCTCTCCGCTTGCAAAAAGCACAGCCTCGACGGCTGCCTGTATATTTGAATGTTCCATAGATTATCCCTTTTCTTATTTTATCCGTAGCACCAGAAATTATTGTCTCCGTCATCGCCCACAGGTGAATATCCCCAATAATATCTTCTTTTTGCCCAGTAATTAGGCTTGAACACTGCGTCAGGGGTGATATCCGCAAGCTGTTCGATCAGCCTTATCTCCTCCATAGTGGCTTCATCAGGCTGTTCGGGCTCAGGCTTTGCCATAACAGGCTCGGTATATAAAACAACACTGTCTATCTTTTCAGATATCTGCTCCATTTCTGCCATGACCTCCTCAGCTGACTTCACAGGAGCATACGCCGCAATGACTTCACCTGATATGCGCTCGGATTTTGCAGATATATACCGCTTTGACTGAGAAGCTTCTTCACGCTCTGCGTCGACATCAGCAACTTCTTCTATCTCGTCTGCAGGCTCATCGTCAAGTATATTTTCTATAGGCTCAGGCTCGGGGACAGCTTCTGTCGTTTCGCTTTCGATAACAACAGGCTTATCGAAGTCGGACTCGACTTTTTCGTTCTTTGAAGCCTTGTTGAAAAAAATCTTTGAGTTATCGTCATTGAGAAATATCCTGCCAGACTTTGTAAGCTCCAATATAGCAAGAAAAGTAGCGACTTTCTCGCTTTTCTCCGTCATGCCGTCATAAAGGTCGCCCATATCGCATTCACCATGCTTATAAAGTCTTTTAAGGACATGGATTATCTTCGACGTGACCGATACTATCTTATGTGAAACTATCGGCTCGAACATCTTCGCTTTCAGCGGAACGCTCTCACGGGCTTTCTTTGATATGCCCATATAAGCGTCATAAAGGCACTGAGGGTCATGCTCACGGGTATAGGTCTTGTTTACAGGAAGCTTTATCGCTGTCCTTATAAAAACAAGGTCACCAACGTAAACTTCACGGAGAGTCTGTGCCGCCTGTTTGCACAGAGAATACTCGATGATCCTGCCTTCAAGCTCTTTTTTAAGCTCTTTTGACTCCTCGTCATGAGGCAGAAGCGAACAGGTCTTTATGTATATAAGGCGTGCCGCCATTTCAAGAAAATCAGCGGCATCCTCATAATCCTCGTGGTCAAGATCATTGATATAGTCCATATACTGTTCAAGGAGCAAAGATATCTCAATATCGTAAATATTCAGTTTGTGCTTGCTGATAAGGTGAAGAAGCAAGTCAAGCGGTCCTTCAAACATATCCAGCTTGAACTGAGCAGCACTCATTTACGTTTTTCCTTTCATGAACAGTTTTATTTCAAAAATATCGCTTTTAGTATAGGGTCAACCCAGAACGTAAGCTTATCCATTATCCAGAACATACCATTTTGCAACCAACCTATAGGCGTATCAAGAACGCCTGTTACAACAAGTATCATAAATGCAATAGCGATATAGTTCTGATACTGCGCCATAAAGCGATCTACCTTACTGCTTGTAAAGTAAGAAAGTATCTTCTGACCGTCAAGCGGCGGGATAGGTATAAGATTGAACACTGCAAGTCCCACGTTTATAGCTGTAAAGTAATATAATATAAGCGACACATAGTAAAGAGCTATAGAATAATGCACTATATAAAGCACATAGAAAAGCTTATAAAGAACTATTCCGATAAGTCCCATTATGATATTTGAAATAGGACCTGCGGCTGCCGTGAGTGCCATGCCCTTCCTATAATTCTTAAACCTGATAGGGTTTACCTGAACAGGTTTACCCCAACCAAAACCTATGAAGAATATGCACAATGCACCAATAGGGTCAAGATGTGCAAGTGGGTTAAGGGAAAGTCTACCCTGATAACGTGGAGTATCATCCCCAAGCTTTGTTGCCGCCCATGCGTGAGCGTACTCATGGATAGGTATACACATGAAAATTACGATGAGCTTTGCACCGTAATCAAGAATTTTCTGCGGATCCATATTTTCATGACCTCCTGTCATTTCAAAACAAAATTACACAAATCACAAGTGTAATTATACACTATTTTCAATGAAATTTCAAGGCATTTTGTCTTTATTTTTAATCGAAAACTATAAATATATACGATTTTACGGAAATTTCAAAAAAAATCTCAAAAAGCTCTTGCAATTTCTTTTCAGTTATGCTATAATATTTAATATTGTGAATAATAGTATTGCATTTTTAAGGGTAAAGGAGGTGCAGCGTAATGGCAAAATGCGAGATCTGCGGTAAGGGCGTTACTTTTGGTATCAAGGTATCACACTCACACAGAAGAACAAACAGAACTTGGAAGCCAAATGTAAAGAGAGTTAAAGCTGTTGTAAACGGCACTCCTTGTCACATTTACGCTTGCTCAAGATGCCTGCGTTCAGGTAAGGTAGAAAGAGCTTAATGCTTGAATATTCCAAAAAAATCGACTAGCTTCGCTAGTCTTTTTTTTATGCTTTTTAAGATACAACAAAAAACCGGAGCCGAGTGTCATACTCTGCTCCGATTTTTATTATGCAGCGTGTCTGCCAAATGTTCTCTTATTCTCAGGCGGTGCAAAAACAGAATTAGCACCTGACGATGAATTGTCACTGTTCATATTGTTGTTACTGAAACCGTGGTCGGTCTTATATATCATATCATAGTAGATTATAGCATTGGAAATGTTAATTCGCTCCTCTGCATAATTAGAATAATTGCTGATATAATCCTCGTCCACAACACCATCGTTTATTCGTGCGTTACAAGAATCCTGACAGTACGTTTCATTCACAGTGGTCTTGAACAGACCCTGATCGTTGTCCATATACACTGGGTTAGGATCATCTTTATATACTTGATTGCATGGCACCGCCGTTGCCACATTTTTGTAATCCGTAAGATCAAAATATGTGTTTTTCTGGCTATCATAGTAAACAGTATCTGTTACAAAATTGCCGTTTGGGAAGATAACAACATTTTCCTCGTTATCAGCAACAGAGAAAATATCATGACCGAGTGCATAGACATTTGAGAAACCAAACATATTTCCAAGTGTTGGCTGAACGTCATACATGCCCATTATCTGCTTGACCTCTGTAGGCTCATAGCCGCCGTCCTTTGACCAGATTATAAAAGGTACTTTTCTGTTGAGGTTATAGTAGAAATCATCAACAGGAACATATCCCTCATCATCTTCTGTAAGCACAGAATCGGTGAAAGGATCATAGTTGAAATATCGGTCATACTCCTCTGCCTTTATTTTTGCGTCATGGTCACCATAAATAACAACTACAGTGTTATCAAGAAGTCCTGCATTGTCAAGTTCTGTCATGAACTGACCGATAGCCTGATCTGCATAGTGAACAGACTTAAAATAAGATCCAAGCTTTGTACCCTCAAGGAACGGTGCAGATTTTTCCTCATACATTCCATCCTCTTCGTTGAACATCTTATACTTGAAATCTACCTCATAGTCGCTCACACGCTCAATGTCAGTAAACGGCGTATGGTTTGTGAGCATAAGGAACGCACCATACCACTTATCATGCTCCTTGTTTATCTTCTCGATCTTTGGCACTGCCTGTCTAAAGAACGATTTGTCTGACAGACCAAGACCAATAGTTTCATCAATGTTAAAATCTTTGTTATAGTTAAAGAAATCATCATAACCAAGGGAATGATGCAGATTAAGTCTGTTCCAGTAAGAGCCGTTGTTGCCGTGCATACTGAAAGTATAATAGCCCTTCTTCTTAAGCATTTTCTGGGTAGTTGTGTAATCTCTGTCCCAATAGTTGATAGCAACTGTACCGCTTGAAGCTGGCATAAGTGAAGAAGCAAAGGTAAACTCGCTATCTGAGCTTGTTCCCACGCTCTCTTGAGCGTAGAAATTTGAGAAATAAAGACCCTCTCTCGCAAGCTTGTTCATATTAGGTGTAAGCTCTTCTCCGTTTATATATGTATCCATACAGAATTGCTGAAAACTTTCAGCGTGGATAACTATAATGTTCTTATCCTTGAAAATATTTGTGTACTTGTTACTCTTTTCGGAAGTTTCTTCAGTCTTTGACTTATCGTCATAGAACTTATTGAAAACCTCCTCGCTCTCCTCGTAACCAAACATCATGTTTATTTTCGCATGAGTGCAGGAAATAACATCGCTGAACTGATATGTGTAAAGACCAAAAGTGCCAAGAACATATTCTCTGTTCCACTGCTTAGCAAGTCTTGAATAATCAGTGCCGGTAAGTGTTGAGCAAAATATTCCTGCAAGACCTATGGAAACACAAAATGTTCCAAGAGCATATCCACGGCGCTTTCTCTTTTCCTTGACCTCGGTGATATAATCTCTTGTACGTCTTTTAAGAAGTATGTACACAACTATGATCACAGGGATATCCCACAGGAAAATAAGATCCTTTGGTTCCATGATGTTCTCAGTAACAGCGTCCATTACTCCGCCGAGCTGTGAAGCCGTTGAAATAAGCGACACTGAGATAAACGACTTATAATTTGTATAGTATATAGAATTTGCCGTACAAAGAATAGAAAAAATTATGGTGAGTATAAGCAAATATACAAATTGCTTTCTTGGCTTTTTAAACACATATGAAATTAGAGCAAGCAACAGTATAACTGCCATATCAGCCATGAGCGGTTTTATCTGGCTGTAATTAAACTTAACAGTAAATGCTCTAAGAAGAAATCCATTCAGAACAGATGCAAATACAAATGTTAGAAACAAGATGTTATCCTTCAGATATCCGCCTATTCCGCTGCGGATCTTTGTTATGACCTTATTCATTTATATCTCCTTTTCAATTTACTTTATTCAGTCGCAAAGAATATTGTATAATTTTTTCTGATAAAAGTCAAGCATATTAAAACCTTTTCAGTGAAATACACAAAACTTTCCTCAAACTAGCCAACTAATTTAAAGGCAATATTCCTTGAACAAAGTATATTTTACTCCCATTGAACCTTAATGTCAACAAATTAAGCTGAAATTTCAGCTATTTTTCACTTTTGTAATAATCGCGTAAAACAATTTACATTTTATGTATGTTCAAAAAATTTAACTGTACAATAATCTCAATGTGCTTTTGTTTATATGGAATAAATATATTAAAATCGACAAAGTTTTTTGTCAAAAATCAAAAATAATTGAAAATAGTATAGAAATACATTATAATATGAATGTCTGAGCATAACAATGATCACGGAGGAAAACAATGATAAAACTTATTGCAACTGACATGGACGGCACTTTGCTTGACGATAACAAGCAGCTTCCCAAAAATTTTGACAACATAGTAAAACGGCTGTTTAATAAAAATATCAGATTTGTTATTTCAAGTGGCAGAAGCTACTGCACGCTAAAAAAACAGTTTTCTGAATATCTTGACGACATGACATTTATTTGCGACAATGGTGCATATGTTGTTGATAAAGGAAAACTTCTTTCGGTTTCAGTGTTGCCAAAGGATACCGTTAAAGAAGCAGTTAGATTTTGCGACAAATTAGGACTTACAGTCCTTCTTTGCGGAAAAAATGGCACATGGCATAACTCAAGAAATGATAGTCAGCACCAAGAAATAGCTTCATACTATGTAAATCAAGTAAAGATGGAGGATCTCACCCTTGTCGACGATGATATTTTCAAGATAGCCGTTTTTGAAGAAAGCGGCATTGAAAATGACGGCTACTGCAAGCTTGAAGAACGCTTCGGCGAAAATTTCAACGTGCAGCTTTCAGGTAAATACTGGACGGATATAATGAATAAGGGCGTAACAAAAGGCACTGCACTGCGAACCATAGAAAACCGCATTGGAGTACGATATGAAGAAACCATGGCTTTCGGCGATTATCTTAACGATGTTGATATGCTCAACAATTCTTACTACAGCTTTGCAATGTCAAATGCTCATGAGTCTATTAAAAAGGTAGCAAATTTCATGACAGGCTCAAACAATGACAACAGCGTTATGAAAGAAATCGAAAAACACTGCCTTGCATAAATAAAACATAAACAAAGCGATCTGACCAAAAATCAGACCGCTTTTTCTTATAATCTCATTTTAAAATCATCATAGCCGAACTCTTTTATAAGCTCCAATTCGCCGTCAAGCTTTTGAAGATATATTGACGGCAAAGGCATTCCGTTGAAAGTGTTGTTTTTACACATGGAATATATAGCCATATCGCAGAAAACAAGCCTGTCACCCTCTTTAAGCGGCTCGTCAAAGGAATAGTCACCGATTATATCTCCTGCAAGACAGGTCGGACCGCCAAGGCGATATGTGTAAGCCTTTTCGTCTGCCTGCCCTGAACCGATGATATTCGGTCGGTAAGGCATTTCCAGAACGTCAGGCATATGACAGGCTGCTGATGCGTCAAGGATAGCAAGATCCATGCCGTTTTTAGCCGTGTCTATCACCTCTGAAACAAGATATCCTGCATTAAGTGCCACAGCTTCACCAGGCTCAAGATAAACCTGAACACCATATTTGTCATGAAGATAATTCACACACTCGATAAGGGTATCTAGGTCATAGTCATCACGGGTTATATGATGTCCACCACCAAGATTTATCCATTTCATATTGTAAAGATACTTGCCGAACTTCTCCTCAATATGTGGTATCGTTCTTTTTAGCACATCAGAGCCTTGCTCACACATAGTATGAAAATGCAGACCATCTATGCCATCGATAAGACTGTCATCAAAATTATCTAAAGTTGTTCCGAGCCTTGAATTCTTGAAGCATGGATTGTAGATATCCGTTTCGATCTCCGAATACTCAGGATTGCACCTTATTCCGCAGGATATCTTCCTGCCGCTTTTTTCAACAATGCCCTTGAATTTCTGCCACTGTTTTGGTGAGTTGAACACGATATGGTCGCATATCTGAACAAGCTCATTCATGTCCTTTTCTGTATATGCAGGAGAATAAACATGAACTTCTCCGTCAAACTCTTCCCTGCCAAGCTTTGCCTCATAAAGACCGCTGGCGGTAGTGCCTTTCAAGTGTTGTGATATCATAGGATATGTGCTATACATGGAAAAAGCTTTCTGTGCCAAAAGTATTTTACAACCCGTTTTCTCCATGACATTATCCAAGATAGTCAGATTTTTTAGAAGCTTTGCTTCGTCAACAACATAACAAGGGGTTTTCACCTTAGAAATATCAAACATTCTTTTCCTCCACAGCTCATCTATATGAACCATCGTTGATAAAGTTTACTGTAATATTTTTGTTTTTCATTCTTGCGTCCATAAAAACACTAAGAACACCCTTGGCAAATTCAAGACTCTCCTCAGGAATATCGTCAAAGTCATGTATCATTACTTCAAGCGGTTCTTCGACTTCACAGAGCTTCTCATAAAGCTTGTCGCCGTTAGCTATAGAATCCATATCATGAGCAAGCGCCTTGCTGACATATGGGTAAAACATATCAGCATTTACCATTTTAACATCGTCTATCATCAATATCATTTACTCGTCCCCCATAAATTTTACTGCTGTTCCGTATGCAATGACCTCAGCCGCGCCTGCCGCAATAGCAGATGAAGCATATCTTATATTAACTACTGCATCAGCACCCAATTGTTCAGCTTCAACCACCATTCTCTTCGTGGCAAGAGCTCTTGCATCATTCATCATCTCATTATAGGCTGTAAGTTCTCCGCCAACAAGATTTTTAAAGCTCTGCATGATATCCTTTCCCACATTTTTGGTCTGGATAGTTGAGCCTTTGACAAGCCCAAGCATTTCAAGCTTTTTGCCAGAAATATAATCAGTATTTACTAAGATCATCATCTTCGCCCTTCTTTATTTCTTTTATACGCTGAATAAGCACCGTTATCGCAACGCCTGACAGCAAGGCAGGAACTACCAGAGCAATTATCTTTGCAAGCATAGGAACACCATTCATATATGCAAAAATAACGCCAATAGCTATATAATAAATAGATATCAAAGCAACTATCACAACTGGTGCTATCATTTTTTTTGTTTTGGTTTTCACTTTTCGTCACCTTTAATCAAAAACCATTTTCTTTTTGCCGTTTTTGTTTCGTGGATACTCTCTTATCCTGATGATATTGGCTGTATTCACGATACTTTCGTTTCTGTCGTCACCCTGAGTAACTCTCACCCAGCCGTCGCCTATCTCTTCAAGGGTGCCGTCGATAACTGACGAGAGCGAACCTCCCTGCGAAACTGTATAAACAAGCACCTCTTGTCCGAGATATCTTGCAAATGCTTCTTCGATCATCATTTTTTGTTATCCTATTAGTCAACAAGAACAGGATCAAAGTTCTCTGTCCAAGGCAGACCCCACTTGTTAAGTGCGTCCATGAATGGATCCGGATCAAACTCCTCTATATTGTGTACGCCCGGCTTTTTCCACTTGCCTGTGAGAATCATCATTGCGCCTATCATTGCAGGCACGCCTGTTGTGTAGGAGATAGCCTGTGAACCGACTTCCTTATAGCACTCCTGATGATCGCATACGTTGTAAACGTAATATGTCTTGTCCTTGCCGTCCTTTTTGCCCTGGAAGATACAACCGATATTTGTCTTACCCTTTGTTCTTGGACCGAGTGAAGCTGGATCAGGAAGAACTGCTTTAAGGAACTGTAGCGGTACTATCTTCTTGCCCTCAAAGTCAATAGGCTCGATAGATGTCATGCCCACGTCCTCAAGGCACTTAAGATGTGTAAGATAGCTTTGACCAAATGTCATAAAGAAACGTATCCTCTTGATACCCTTGATGTTGAGAGCCAGTGATTCAAGCTCTTCGTGGTGAAGAAGATACATATCCTTTTCGCCAACCTGATCGAAGTTATAAACTCTCTTTATCTCCATTGGCTCAGTTTCTACCCACTTGCCGTCCTGAATATAAGAGCCCTTTGCGGAAACTTCTCTTATGTTTATCTCAGGATTGAAGTTCGTTGCGAATGGATAGCCATGGTCGCCGCCGTTGCAGTCAAGGATATCAATATAGTTTATTTCATCAAAATAATGCTTCTGAGCATATGCACAGAAAACACCTGTTACACCTGGGTCAAAGCCAGATCCGAGAAGCGCTGTGATACCAGCCTTTTCAAATCTCTCTCTGTAAGCCCACTGCCACTTATATTCAAACTTTGCAGTGTCCTCAGGCTCATAGTTAGCTGTGTCAACATAGTCTACTTTACACTCAAGACAAGCGTCCATAATGTGAAGATCCTGATAAGGCAGAGCCACGTTGATACAAATATCAGGCTTATATTCTTTCATAAGAGCCACAAGCTCAGGCACGTTGTCTGCGTTCACCTGTGCAGTTGTGATATTTGTCTTTGTCTTATCCTGAAGTTCCTCCTTGAATTTATCGCACTTTGACTTTGTTCTGCTGGCGATACAGATATCAGTAAACACCTCGCTGTTCTGACAGCACTTGTGTATAACAACACCTGCAACTCCGCCTGCACCGATTATCAATGCTCTTGACATATTAGATCATTCCTTTCTAAATTTATTATCAACAGCAATCCCAATTATAAATAACATCATCAAAATCGAGATTTTTAAGCTTTTGTCTGTTTATAAAAAATCCGCAGATACCTGCATCTCCCCACATTATCTTCTCATCGCCATTGCCGAATTCGCTGTCAAGCTGCAAAAGCAAAAAGTCATACTTGGTATCTTCCTTACGAGGGTCCCACTGCGTAAAAGCAGGATAGCCGCCTATCTTATGACCATAAGCGTTCTGATAGTTCTGCTCATAAGCCTCTATCTCATCAGCAGGAGCGATATCCATGTCCATAAGAGAATTTATTTTCTTTTTCGGTTGAGCAGCATTATAGTACTCACAAAACATCTTCTCAAACCTAACGTCAGATTCGCTCATAACATCAGTACTTGAAGTGAATTTCAAGCCAAACTCGCCATTTACAGGCATACTGTACTCTCCGTCAAGTCCGTTTTCCTTGAACTTAGCTTTGACTTCTTCCTCA
Source organism: Ruminococcus bicirculans (ex Wegman et al. 2014) (assembly GCF_000723465.1). GTDB lineage: Bacteria > Bacillota > Clostridia > Oscillospirales > Ruminococcaceae > Hominimerdicola > Hominimerdicola aceti. Next base: position 1,320,347 of record NZ_HF545616.1, on the reverse strand, counting down.
GTAACGGTATTGTCGATATCCTTGTGATAAACTATTCTGAACGTGTCTTGACAAGTAATATCATCAAAAGACATTCCGTAAACATCATCATTTAATATCCAAAACTGCAAAAGTCCACTTTTAGGAAAATCTTCGATACCAACCACCTGCGAACAATCTAACTGAGCCAGCAGCCTTAACTGCCTGCCCTTTTTGTCCTCTGGGATAGTGCCGTCATGTGGGACATAACCAATTCCGCCGACCTTGCTCTCAAAAATAGAGGGCTTATCACCTGCAAGTTCTAGCCTCACGCAAGGTGTTAACGTCTTTTTCTCAACAGCTTTAAGTGCCTGCTCGGCAACTTTAAGTTCTGTTTCGTGGTCTAAAGTTTTCTCCGCTGATTCATTTTGCACATTGGCGTCAGTATTCTTTTTCTTAAAAATATCAAATAACCCCATGTTTTCCCCCTTTTATTTATAAAAATACAAAAGTATCTCTCTCAGCAGCTTGCAGGCAAGTGCCGTTGAACGTCCTGTCTGATCGTACACAGGGGACAGCTCATTCACATCAAAGCCCACGATATTGAGCTTTGCAACTTCCTCCACTGCGAACATAAGCTCCTTAAAAGTAACTCCGCCTGCCTCTGGAGTACCAGTGCCGGGAAACTCTGAAGGATCAAGCACATCAAGGTCAAGTGTAAAGTAAACAGGCTTTCCCTGAAGTTTTTTAACTATGCTGTCAAGTCTGAAGAAGCCGAACTTTTCCATAAAAGTATGCTCTTTCGCAAACTTGAACTCGTCCCTGTCACCGCTTCTGATGCCAAATTGATATATCTTTCCGTCGCCCACAATATCCCAGCATCTATGAAGCACACAGGCGTGTGACTCTTTCACTCCAAGGTAATCGTCCCTCAGATCGGCATGAGCGTCAAAGTGAATGATATGCAGATCTGGATATTTCTCTGCCACAGCTCTGACCGCACCAAGAGTGACAAGGTGTTCGCCGCCTATCATGCAAGGCACTTTGCCGTCGTCAAGTATTTCAGCAGTGCGGTCATGGATATCTCTAAGTGCTCCCTCAGGATTGCCAAATGGCAGTTCAAGGTCGCCGCTGTCGAACACATTCACGTCAAGAAGGTCCTTATCCTGATATGGTGAATAAGTCTCAATGCCGAAGCTCTCATTGCGCATTGCAGAGCTTGCAAATCTTGTACCCGGCCTGAACGAAGTTGTGCTGTCATATGGTGCGCCGAAAAGGACTATCTTTGAATCATCATATTCACAGTCACAGCCTATAAAGGTATGAACATTCTTTTCCATACTTCTCTCCTTTAGTCACAGTCCTCAAGTACATCAAGGACGTAATTTGGCAGTGCGAAACAGCCCTTGTGAAGCTCTGTGTTATAATATCTTGTCTTTATGCCGAATTTTTTCCACTCATCAGCCTTAAGGTCATATATAGGGTGAAGATTTTTCGAAGCAAAGCCGAAAAGCCAATGACCAGACGGATAGGTAGGTATATGTGTCTGATAGACCATTGAAACTGGAAACGCACTGCCTATTCTTCTGTGTGTGCGCTTTACCATATCCACATAGGAATCATAATAAGTGCTTTCATGTTGGTTTATCAATATTCCCTGATCTGTGAGCGCCTTTGAGCAGTTGCCGTAAAATTCTTTTGTAAAAAGTCCCTCTCCAGGTCCAAACGGGTCAGTTGAATCAACTATAATAAGGTCATATTCATTTTCCTTGCGGCGAACGAATTTCAGACCGTCCTCAATATAGAGGGTAAGTCTAGGGTCGTCAAATGCACAGGCTGTCTGTGGAAGATACTCCTTGCACACATTTACTACCTGCTCATCTATCTCCACCATATCTATCTTTTCAATAGTGTTATATCTGCAAAGCTCACGGATAGTTCCACCGTCCCCCGCACCAATAACAAGCACCTTTTTTATCTCAGGATTGACCGCCATAGGAACTGCAGTTACCATTTCATGATAGATGAACTCGTCCTTTTCGGTAAGCATTATAAAGCCGTCAAGCACTAATACCCTGCCGAACTCATATGTGTCAAAAACGTCTATTTCCTGATAATAGCTTTTTTTAGAATAAAGCTGTTTTTTTACACGAATGGTGAAATTAACATCGTCCGTATGTTTCTCAGTAAACCAAAGATCCATAAAATGTATCTCCTCTCTATGAATTTACCACTACGTTTATGTTGTTTATCTCAAGATCCTCCGTACCTGTAAGAAAACAGCCCTTTTCTTTACAGTATGCGATATAATTAAGTATGTCGGAAGTTATCTTCTCACCAGGGGCAAGGATAGGTATTCCCGGAGGATAGCACATAACAAACTCTCCGCATATCATACCGTTGCTTTCTTCTATAGGCACTGATTTTTTCTCGCTGTAGAAAGCTTGCTGCGGCGGTATCTCAACGATAGGATTGATATATTCGTGGTCAAACATTCCTGACGGGTCTTTTGAATAAAGCCTTTTAATTTCGGAAAGTGCGGATATAAAACGCTCTATCTCAAGCTCTCTATCTCCTGCGGAAACTATAGCAAGTATATTTCCGATATCACCGAACTCTATCTGAATGTCGTAATCGTCACGGAGAATGTCATAGACCTCAACGCCTGCCAATCCCATGGCTCTTGTGTGAACAGAAAGCTTTGTGCTGTCAAATGCGAAGATATCATCACCATTTTCAAGCTCCCGACCGAAAGCGTAATAGCCACCTATCTTATTTATCTCTTCCCTTGCATAATCGGCATAGTCAACTGCCTTTTTAAAAAGTTCCTTGCCGTTGAGCGCAAGATTTTTTCTTGCAAGGTCAAGGGATACCATAAGCAGATAAGAGCCGCTTGTGGTCTGAGTGAGGTTAATTATCTGTCTTACGTAACCCTCTGAAACAGTGTCTGCACAAAGAAGGAGCGATGACTGCGTTAGGCTTCCTCCTGTTTTGTGTATTGATACTGCCGCCATATCCGCTCCTGCCGCCATTGCAGAGCAAGGCAGACCCTCACCAAAATAAAGGTGAGTGCCATGTGCTTCGTCCGCAAGCACCAACATACCATGCTCATGGGCAAGCTTGACGATGCTTTTTATATCAGAGCAAATTCCGTAATAAGTCGGGTTGTTCACCAAAACAGCCTTTGCATCAGGATTTTCCTTGATAGCTTTTTCAACGTCCTTAACGGACATTCCAAGAGGTATTCCAAGTTGTTTGTTTGTGCCTGGATTTACATAAACAGGTATAGCACCGCACACAACAAGTGCATTGATAGCACTTCTGTGAACGTTTCTCGGCATTATTATCTTATCTCCTGCCTTACAGCTTGTAAATATCATCGTCTGGACTGCAGCAGTAGTACCATTTACTATAAAGAAAGCGTGCTTTGCACCAAAAGCCTCAGCGGCAAGCATTTCAGCATCTTTTATCACAGAAACAGGGTGACAAAGGTTGTCAAGTGGCTTCATGGAGTTCACATCGCACTTCAGACAATCCACGCCCAAAAAGTCACGAAGCTCTTTATTCATTCTTCCGCCCTTGTGACCAGGTACGTCAAGACGCACCACTCTGTTCCTCATATGTTTTTTTAAAGCCTCATACACAGGTGCATTATTCTGTGTTAAGTTCAAATCTATCACTACCTTATCAGTATATGTTCATGCCGCTGTATATCTCGATCATCTCACGGCGCAGACTATCTGTTATGTCAAGCCTTTGCTTCGGCGTAAGCTCATATACGTCCTGCTTGAAAAGATAATTCTGCAAGTCGATATCCTTAATGAGAAGCTTGGTATGGAAAATGTTCGACTGGTAAACATTGACGTCTATAGCGTCATATTTAGTCAGCGTATTTTTATCTATATAATCCTGAATCGAAGTTATCTTGTGATCTATAAAAAACTTTTTTCCCAAAACATCTCGCGTAAAGCCTCTTACTCGGTAATCAATAGTTATAATATCAGAGTCAAAGCTGCTGATAAGATAATTCAGTGCGTTTAGCGGAGAAATAGTTCCGCAAGTAGAAACATCTATATCCACTCGGAATGTGGAAATGGAGTTGTCTGGGTGATATTCAGGAAATGTGTGAACAGTTACATGGCTTTTGTCAAGGTGAGCGTGTATCATTTCAGGCACATCGCCGCCTATTTTTCCTTGATTGCACGAAGGGTCGATACTGTCCTCATCGAGGGCTTTTTCAGCAATAAGCACGTTCACAGACGCACCCTGCGGCTCATAATCCTGTTTTGATATATTAAGTATCCTTGCGCCTATCATCTCAGTAACGTCGCAAAGAATTTTCGTAAGTCTCTCTGAATTATACTGCTCGTCAATATAAGCAATATATTCCTTTTGTTCTCTTTCAGTTTTGGCATAACATACATCATATATGTTAAAGCTAAGGGTCTTGGTTAGATTATTAAAACCATACAAAGAAAGCTTCTGCTCCAACCCTAACATCACCCGTCCTTTCGGATAAAATAATCAGCCTATCAAGACTAAAATTATAGACTTGTTTTCATTATACCACATCTCGATCAAAAAGTACATAGTTTTACGCACTTTTTTCATATTTTTTTATTAAGCATGGCATAAGTGTGGCAATAAAATAAAAAAGGTTGAAATCAAGAAGAAAATAGTGTATAATAAGTTCTGATAATTGTTACAGGAGAAATATACAATGTTATTGAATGTTGAACATCTTTACAAATATTTCAATGGGCAAGCACTGCTCAAGGATATAAATTTTACAGTTGAAGACAGAGAAGCCGTTGGACTTATCGGCATAAACGGATGCGGAAAGTCTACCCTGCTTAACATCATTACAGGCAGTGAGGGTTATGACAAGACCCCCGAAGGACTAGGCTCTGTGAATATCGCAGGCAAGGCTTCAATTGGTTTTTTAAGGCAGAACAGCGGACTTAATTCTGAACTTACCATCGGTGAGGAAATGAAGAACGCTTTCGCTCCCCTCCTTGAAACACTGGATAAAATGAAAATCCTTGAAAAGAAAATGGCATATGGCGGAGATATTGACAGTATAAGCCACGAATATGCCGAGCTTTCTTCATACTTTGAGGCTCGGGACGGATATAGGATAGATGTAAAAATAAAGCAGGTGCTTAACGGCATGGGATTTGGCTCAACACCTACAGACAGAGTCATCTCTACCCTTTCAGGCGGTGAAAAAACACGTCTTGCACTGGCTAAGCTTCTTCTTGAAGAACCTAATCTGCTTATACTTGACGAGCCTACCAACCACCTTGATTTTGAAACGCTCATGTGGTTAGAGGACTATCTCAAAGGCTACAAGGGTGCAATAATCATAGTTTCACACGACAGATATTTTCTAAACAAGGTCTGTACGAGAATATGTGAGATAGAACAAGGCAGGCTCACTTCATATCGAGGGGACTATTCCTCCTATCTTGTGCAAAAGAAAATGAACTCAGAGCGTCAGCTCAAAGAATATGAGGCACAGCAAAAAGAGATAGCAAAGCTTGAGGACTATGTGGCGAAAAATCTCGTCAGGGCGTCAACCTCAAAAATGGCGAAGTCAAGACAGCATATGCTTGACCGTATCGAGCGAATCGACAAACCGCTTATGTACTCAAAGCCGCCCAAGATAAAGCTTGAATATGATATTGAACCAACAAAGGATATCGTGCGAGTTGTTGACTGTCCACTGGTTGTTGGCGAAGGTGCTGACAAAAAGGAGCTTATAAAGTCACTTACCATGAACGTTCGCCGTGGAGAGCACGTTGCTATAATCGGTGCGAACGGTATCGGTAAAACTTCCATACTGAAACTTATCCAAGGCATTATCCCACATGAGGGCGGCAATATAAGCTGGGGCGGAAACGTGAAAATATCCTATTTTGAACAGGAACACGCTATACTTGATCCCCATAAGACAGTGCTTGAAGAAATAATGGATCGCTATCCAAGATTATCAGAACAACAGGCAAGAAGCGTGCTAGGTGCAGTTCTGCTTACAGGCGAGAATGTGTTCAAGCCTATTTCGGTTCTCAGCGGTGGCGAAAGGGCGAAGCTTTGCTTTGCCATAATGGCTCTCAATCGTGGAAATGTACTTGTGCTTGACGAGCCTACAAACCATCTTGACCTAAGCACAAAGGAAGTTCTTGAGGACGCACTGGCTGAGTTTGGTGGAACGATAATCCTTGTATCTCATGACAGATATCTACTCAACAAAGTAGCAAGCAGGATAATAGAGATAAAACATGACGAGGTGAACTCATACGAGGGCAACTTTGACGCATACAGCGAAGCGGTGAACGCTGCCCGTCAGCTCAAGATGCAGAGCGAAGCAGAGATAAAGCGTGCTGAAGAGGAAAAAGCGTACAAAGAAAACAAAGCAAAACAATATCGCAGTAAGGAACAGCGTGCCGCTGACGCTCAAAAACGCAACCGCATAAGAGAACTTGAAAAGGAGATCGAAGACACAGAAGTTCTTATATTTGAGCTTGAAAATGCCATATCTGACCCTGAGATAGCTTCTGACTACAGCAAAATGAGCGAGAAATGCAAAGAGCTTGAAGAAGCCAAAACCGCCCTTGACCAGAAAATGGACGAGTGGGCTGAGCTTTCCGACCAGCTTTCATAAACAAATTTTCACAGAAATCACCCTTTATGAGTATAATGATACAGCACAGACTGACATTATACATAAGGGGTGTTTGTTTTGGAGATAAAAAGGCTGTCAGAGTATGAAATAAAAGTTATTCTTAACGAAAATGATATGCGGATAATGAATATATCCTTTGAAGATTTTGAGAAAAACAACAAAAGAAGCAAAGATTTTTTATCTGAACTCATGTTTATACTCAAGGAGGCAGGACTTATAAAAATATCCGAAGGAAATATTGAAGTTGATGTTGCTTTGACAAGTGAAGAAACAATAAACATATATTTTATACTACCTAAAAACGACAATCATCACACCACTGAACTTGCCATAATCAGCTACGATCCAAACGAGCTAATATCAAAAGCCACTGAAATAAACCAAAAATACTCCGAAAAGATTATAAAAAGCAGTCTGTATCAGCTTCCTAGTGGTCATGCTCTAATCTTCACCATAGGATACGCACGCTCAACAGTTGCGAAAAAAGCTTTACTGAAAACCTGTGCTGCTGACAACGTGATTATAAACAAAATAAAGGAGTACAGCCCATTATTGAGCAGTACTCCTTTTGAAAAACTAAACTATTTCTCTTAGAAGCTTAACAGCCTCTGGCATATCGTTTGCCTTAAAAGCATATGTTCCCGTTACTAAAGTATCTGCACCCGATTCTTTAAGCAAACCAGCAGTTTCGAGATTTACGCCACCGTCAACCTGAAGTCTGATATCCCTTTCCGTCTGGTCAATTAGATATCTCACTTCGCTTATTTTTTCAAGAGTGTCAGGAATAAACTTTTGACCGCCAAAACCTGGGTTTACTGTCATAACGAGTACCATATCAACAGATTTAAGAAATGGCTGGATCGCACTTACAGGTGTTGCAGGCTTAATGGAGATTCCTGCCTTGATCCCCCTCGAATGTATTTTGTCAATAACAGCTTGCGGATCATCAGCCGCCTCATAATGAAAAGTTATAAGGTCAGCTCCAAGATCTGCGTAGTTGTCAATATATCTGATAGGATCGCAAATCATGAGATGAACGTCTATTGGAATAGTTATGCTTTTGCCCACACTTTTCAAAAGCGGTTCGCCAAAACTTATATTTCTCACAAACATTCCGTCCATGACATCATAATGAATCCAGTCAACACCAGCGTCCTCAGCACGCTTTATCTCGAACGCAAGGTTTGAAAAGTCGCAGGCAAGCAGCGACGCAGAAACGATAATATCCAATTGAAAGCCTCCGTTAATTCAATATCTTCCCACTTAATATTGTCCTATAATTTCAGTTTCTATTATACAACACCACTGGGGCATTGTCAAGCTTGTTCGTCAAGAGTTAATGTATAAGCTGGAATAAATTCATCAAGAAAAACATTTGCTTCTGGAATATTCATTGCGACAATAGATTCAAGTGTAGATTTTTCAGCTGATGCAAAATCAGTATTTCCCATTTGTCTTTCTTCAAGGCACTTTATAAGTGCAGAAAGCTTATCAGCCGCTTTAACAAGAGTCCATGCTTCTTCTTCCTGTGGAGTTTTACAGAAAAGCGGCTCAAAGTCCTCTTTCAGATCATCAGGAAGATAAGACACCAGAGTATTTTTGGCTTTCTGCTCGATCTCATCATATGCGCCCTTTATCTCATGGCTGTAATATTTTATAGGCGTAGGCAAGTCACCTGTGATTATCTCGGTGACATCATGATACATAGCAAGCAGCGCACATCTCTCAGGAGAAACATTACCGCCAAATCGCTTATTTCTGATAAGTGCAAGCACATGTGCGATAAAAGCAACTTCAAGGGAATGCTCGCTAATATTCTCATTGATCGTGTTTCTCATAAGTGCCCAACGATTTATATATTTCATACGGGATATCACTGCAAAAAATTTACTTTCTGACATATCAACTCTCCTAAACTATACACAAAAATCGGGACGATGCTTTTCATCGTCCCGAAAAATTTCTGATCTTATCTTACAATTGTAAGAAGAACACCAGCAGCAACGGCTGAACCGATAACGCCGGCAACATTAGGACCCATAGCGTGCATCAACAGATAGTTTGTAGGAACTTCCTGCTGACCGACCTTCTGAGAGATACGAGCTGCCATTGGAACGGCAGATACACCTGCTGAACCGATAAGAGGATTGATCTTGTGACCTGAAAGAACATACATAAGCTTACCAAGAAGTACGCCGCAGGCTGTACCAATTGAGAATGCCACAACGCCAAGTGCCATAACTTCTGCAAACTGAATGTTCATGATCTTATCTGCCTGTGTTGTTGCACCAACTGTTACACCAAGGAAGATAGTGATGATGTTCATAAGCTCGTTCTGAGCAGTCTTAACAAGTCTGTCGCAGACGCCACTCTCTTTAAGAAGGTTACCAAACATGAGCATACCAACCAGTGGAGCTGCTGAAGGAACCATGAGTGAGATAACGATAGTTACGAGGATAGGGAAAATAAGCTTTTCTACCTTAGAAACAGGTCTTAGCTGACCCATTACTACAGAACGCTCTTTCTTTGTTGTAAGAGCCTTCATGATAGGCGGCTGGATAATAGGAACAAGAGCCATATATGTATAGGCTGCAAGTGCAATAGTACCAACGCCGATATTACTGTTTGAGGTTAGAAGTCTTGAAGATACATAAATAGATGTAGGACCATCAGCACCGCCGATGATAGCAATAGAACCGCACTCAGCAGCACTCATGCCGAAGAGAGCCGCACCGATGAATGTAAAGAAGATACCGCCCTGTGCAGCAGCACCCATAAGAAAGCTCTTAGGGCTTGCGATCAGCGGACCAAAGTCTGTCATTGCACCGATTCCAAGGAATATGAGTGGTGGATAGATCTGAAGCTTAACGCCCATGTAAAGAATATCCAACAGACCACCCTTTTGAAGTATCTGACCGTAATCTATATAGTGGTCATTGCCTGCAACCGTTTTGTAGTTCCAGAAGTCTGGATGATACATCTCAGCGTATGGCAGGTTTGTAAGCAGCATACCGAATGAGATAGGCAAAAGCAGAAGCGGCTCAAAGCCCTTTGCAATAGCCAGATACATAAATACGAATGAAATAAGTATCATTATGATATTTTTCCAGCCGCCGTCTACGAGGAAACCCGCAAAACCCGACTGTGACGCCAAAGACGCCATGGTATCAAGAAATGAATTAATTATTGACATCTATTATCACGTTCCTTTCACGTCAACTGCACTAAAATGGTCTTGTATTGTCTATTATGCCTGCGGTAGACCATGCTGGTCTTTGAGGCTTGGCAGTTTTAACGCTCTTAAGAACGAGCTTCTTGCCCTCTGCACTACTCATAGCCGAAATTGCAGCCATGATAACAGCAACTGTTTCTTCTTCAATGCCGTCTTCTACAACAGGGGCAGCAGCCTTTATTGGCTCTGGCTTAGCAACAGCCTTTGCAGCTTCAGCAGCTTTTTTTGCCTCTTCAGCCTTTCTTGCAGCTCTGCCGTTGATAACGTCAAATATCTTGCCGTATATCGACACAAGCAGAATAAGCAGAACAAGTCCGATAAATACCACAACTATACCCGTGATAACGACAGAGGCAACAGTTCCAGCACCCAGATCTTTTTGATCAGGACTGATCGTACTCTTTGCCGCAACCATCTGAGCTGCAGTGTTAAGAAAATTGATCATAAAAATTCTCCTTACTGTAAGTATAATAAAACTTAATATTATTATACACCAAAGCCACACAAATAGCAAGACTTTTTCCCACATTTTTTTCACAAAATTATCTCCAAGTCAACACCTATTTTTGTTATGATTTCTGATAAAAGTGCATAAATACGCAAAAAAACTTATATATTGGGCACACTTGCAAATATCATGTTAAGATGTTATAATATCTTTACATAATAATGTTACGGAGATGATTTTTTGTCTGACAAATTTTTAAATTGGCTTGAGGAATTTACACCACATCTTATTGCGGCGGCTGTTATTTTTCTTTTAGGAATACTTCTTGACAAGCTTGTTTTGAAGGTCATGCACAAAGGTTTGAGCATGCGTCGAACAGATGTGACTATACATAAATTTCTCACATCTGTGGTACACACTGTATTGCTTATTATAATAATAGTAATGGCACTTTCAGCACTTCAAGTACCTATGTCCTCAATAGTCGCAACTATTGGTGCAGCAGGTCTTGCTATCGGTCTTGCTCTTCAAAACAGTCTTTCAAACGTCGCAGGCGGCTTTATCATACTTTTTTCAAAGCCTTTTAAATGCGGTGATTATGTAAAAATAGGCGACTCAGAGGGAACTGTTGACGCTATCTCTATACTTTACACCACCCTAAAGACCCTTGAGAATAAGATGATATTTATACCAAACGGTGTTGTTTCACAATCGACTATTACGAATATAACTGCTGACGACAAACGTCGCCTTGAACTGAAATTCTCTATCAGCTACAATGACGACCACAACAAGGCAATGGCTATTCTTAGAGAAATGCTCAATGATGAGCCAAGGGTAATAAACGAGCCTGACAAGCCGCTTGTGGCTATCTGCGAGCATGGCGCAAGCGCTATAATCCTTATCATGCGTGTATGGATACCGACCGATGCTTACTGGGAGATACGATACAAATTTCTCAAAGAGGCAAAGGAACGCTTTGACGCAAACGGCATTTCCATACCATTCGACCAACTTGACGTACATATATCAAAATAACAAAAGTCCGCAGACGAGCATCTGCGGACTTTTTACCTCATATCTTCCCTGTTCTTATATAAAAATCTGTTCACATCAATACTGTCTGCAATTGGCAGCTTGGTTTTGTCACAGTATGTTTTTTCAAGACTTTCAAGCTTCTCTGCTATTCTAAGCTGACCATCAAGCGCACTTTTTATACACTCTGCAAAAGGACTTCCGCATAGATCACTGTAGGTCTGACAAAACTCCTTTGAATACGCCTTGACAAAAAATCTTGCTTCTTTTATTATATTTCCGTCAGTTACCATTGTTATCCTCCAGACTTGTGAGCAACCCTGAACGCTGATTTTTCAAAGCCGCTGTAAGCTTTTGCATATCTTCCTTTAGCTGCGGCTCTTTTATCTCACTCACATAATGCTCAAACCTGTCTATCATGCAGTTTTCAGACACGATAAGTCTTTTTATCGCCGCAAACTGTTCCTCAGTTATCATAAAGACCGCCTCCCGATATTATTATACCGAAGGCGGTCTGTTTTATTCTTTGTGTTTTTCATCGAGCAAGGTGGTGGCGATAGCTGCACAAAAGACGTTTTTTGCACCCATATTCTTTAGCAGTCCGCTGCACACGTTAAGCGTTGAACCTGTTATGTAAACATCATCAAATAGCAGGACATTTTTACCTTTTATGTCAACGTGTTTTGCAAGAGAATAATAAATATCCTCCGCATGAGTTTTTCGTTGAGCGGCAGTCAAAGTATGCTGTTCTGCGGTATCCCTTGTCCGTCCAAGCAGGCGATGATCTTCTCTTATCCCAAGCTCCATAGCCGTAAAGTGTGCAAGCTTTTGTGCCTGATCATATCCCCTTTTACGGCGTTTTGATCTGTGCATTGGCACTGATGTGATGATATCCGCCTGCTGTGCGATACCATTTTCTCTTAGCACATTACCCAGAAGCTTCGCAGAATATTCCGCAAAATTAAGCTGTCTGTCGTTTTTAAGCTGATATATTGCTTTCACGCAGATATCCTCATATCTCATAAGAGTATAAATCCTATCAAAATGTAGTGAATCATGATTTAGGCACTTATCCTTGCCGCACTTTTCGCACAATATTTTTTTATGAAAAGGCAGCTTACATTCACAATTTTTGCACAAAAGCTCGTCCCATTTTATAAAACTTCCACATATAGGACAACGATTAGGATAAACAAAATCAAGCAGAAATTTATATATCAAGCGTCTGCTGACCACTGTCATCACCCTCTACAAGCTCCATTAGCATATTTTTAAGCGCAGTATACCTCAAAGTGCGTTTATTATTATCTATCATAAAATCAACACGCTTTTTCGAGCCAACTATTATAAGCATTCTTTTAGCTCTTGTCACAGCCGTATAAAGCAAATTTCTGTAATAAAGCTTGTCAAATCCACCGAATACAGTGAGAATGACAACATCAAACTCAGAACCTTGGCTTTTATGCACTGTTATGGCATAGGCAAGTTCCAGATTATCCAGCATTTGCTTGTCATAGACAGCTATTCTGCCCTCAAAATCTATAGTCACAGTTTTAAGTATCTTGTTCACTGCAATTATTATGCCTATATCACCGTTAAAAATGCCTGCGCCACTTTCGGTCTTGTCCTCGGTTATATACTTTTTCCAAAGAATTTCATAATCATTCTTGGTCTGCATGACCTTGTCACCTTTTCTGAAAGTATAAACAGGGGTCTTGACCTCTGATTTTCCTGCGGCAGGAGGATTAAGCTCCTGCTGCAGACGCTTGTTTAGCTCCACAGTACCCGCAGGACCTTTACGTGTAGGCGAAAGCACCTGAATGTCGTCTATAGGCGAGTAATCGTAGGCTTTTGGCAGCCTTGTTTTGCAAAGCTCCACCACAAGATCCTGAAGTTCTCCATATTCAAGCCGTTGCATAAAAAAGAAATCCTTGTCCTTGCTGGCTAGGTCGATATGCTCGCCGTTTACTATCTTATGGGCGTTCATAACAATCTCAGACTCCTGTGCTTGTCTGAAGATCTCTTTTAGTGTTACAACAGACATTACTCCGCTGTCAATAATATCCTTTAACACATTTCCTGCACCTACTGACGGAAGCTGATCGCTGTCCCCCACCAGAACGAGCTTGCAGGTAACGCTTATGGCTCTCAAAACGGCTTCAAAAAGGCAGGAATCCACCATGGACATCTCGTCGATTATCAAAGCGTCACAATCGAGAAGATTGTTTTCATCATGTATAAACGCAAGTGTGTCACCGCTTGTATGCTTCACTTCAAGAAGCCTATGGATAGTTTTTGCGTCAAATCCCGTAAGGTCAGAAAGCCTTTTGGCGGCTCTGCCTGTTGGTGCACATATCATAACGTTAAGCCCTTGCTGCTGATAAAGAGAAATTATAGCGTTGAGCGTTGTGGTCTTTCCTGTACCTGGTCCTCCCGTCAGCACAAGAAAACCCTTTGACAGTGCAAGATTTATGGCTTCACGCTGTATTTTTTCATATTGTATGCCGTTATTTTCCTCTTCAAGATCAATTACTTCGGAAAAATCTATCTTATTGTCATAAGAGATCTGCCTCATTATGGCAAGTCGCCTTGCTATGTAGTCCTCAGCTTTGTAAAAATCTGCAAGCATAACAAAACGTCTGCCATGCTTATCGTAATAGTAGAGGTTTTCCTCCTCAGTTTCATCCTCGATTACTTTTTTTATAAGCTTATCATCAACATCAAGATAACTTACCGCTGTTTTCACAAGACTGTCTAAAGGCAGGCAGGTATGACCTTGGTCAGCGTTTTGTCTTAGAATATATGTAATGCCTGCCTTTATCCTGCACTCGCTGTCAGCAGGGATATCAGACTTTGCCGCAACTGCGTCCGCACGGGAAAATGACAGATCGACGCCCTGAATACAAAGCACATAAGGGTTTGATTTTATAATCTGCTCGGCAGTGTTGCCCCAACGCTTCCACGCCTTTATGCCATAAGAAGTTTCTATCTCGAATTTGTTAAGATATGACATAAGAGACCTTGCGGCAAAAGTGGTTTTGAACTCCTGAGATATTTTTTCCGCTTTTTTCACTGTTATCCCGTCTATCTCCGTGAGCCTGTCGGGAGTATTTTCTATTATGTCAAGGGTATCGTCCCCGAACTTGTTCACAAGCTTTTTGGCAAGTACAGGCCCTACGCCTGATATAGCACCGCTTGCAAGATAACGCTGAATCGCTGCAGAGGTAGTAGGCAAAGAACGCTCAAAGATATGCACCTTGAACTGCTCGCCGAACTTCTGATGTGAAGTGAACTCCCCTGTTACAACGAGATCTTCGCCCTCCTCAACGTCACCCATTTCGCCAACAACTGTGATAAGGTCATTGTCACAGTTAAGCATAAGCACACAGAAGCCTGTGTCCTCACTTTTAAATATTATGCTGTCAACCTCACCCTTGAGGGTCTTTAAATCTTCCATATTATTCTCCGAATGATCTATTTTTCATGGCATTTCAGCTCTCTGCGCTTGATAAAATCTGCAAGTTCAGTTATATCAACACAGTGAACGATGCTATAATCCTGTTCCAAACGCTTTGAAACATAATTTATCTCGCTTTTGTCAAGCTGAACGAGGATTATTTCTCTCCCATAATATTCAGGCTGAAAAAACTCCTCCCAATAACAGCTTTTTACCATATGTTCAAGCTCACGTGTATTCTTTTTACATGGGATAAGCAAATATCCTCCACGCTTGCCAACATTTCGCACCTTATACCATTTCACCCAAAACCAAATAACGACCGCCAGCACAAGAGCCAGAAGAAGTATAAGATTCAACACAAGATCACCTCCACATATTATTAGTACATTTTATGCGGAAAGCAGATTTTGTGTCATATGATTCATTTTACACCTTTTTGACGAAAAAAGCAAGATTTTTATGCAAAACAAAAAAAGCTGCCCCGAAGGACAGCTTGAATTATTTACTTTATCTCAACTGAAGCAGCCCAATCCTTGAACTTATCTTCATACTTTGACTTATTTTTCTGCTCGCACAGAAAATCAAAAATGTAGTAGCCACCGTTGCCCTCTGTTATAGAACTCATGCCGTAATAATGTTTATCTCCTATGCTCTGGGTATAATAAATATATTTTGAATCCTTACCTGTTATTTTTAAGGTTGTTGAGCCGTTTTCAAGGATAAAATCAAAGATATCCGATGCAGACTCGCCCTTGCCATAGCCATAAAGTGCAATATCAGAATATGAAAGCTTAACAGCGTTTATGCCCACCTCGTTGTTGGAAAAGTTATCAAGGGCATACAGATTTGTACTGCTAGATTTCTCAATATCCGCAGGAGCGGTCATTGTATATCCTGTACCCTGCAATGTTTTCGTAGCTGTGTTTTTGTAAAAATATCTCACGCCGAAAGCAACCAAGAACGCAAGGATAAACACAAGAACTGACATCAAAGGCTTTGGTATGCCCTTTTTAGCAGATGTAACAGGCGCTATCTTATAAGGCTCATATGCACTGCCATAAGGCGTCTGAGCATTGCCATTCTGCGGAGGCGGATAACTCTGCTGAGCGTAGCCGTTCTGTTGCTGACCATAAGACTGCTGACCCTGAGCATAATTCTGCTGAGGTACTGCATTCACAGGTTGTGCACCTGTAGTGTTGCGCTTGCCAAAGCCAACATTCTCACCAAGGTTTGATGTGTCGATAGAATCCATATAACCGCTTGTTTCAGACTTCACAGCCGACCCACAATTAGGACAAAAAGCGTCAGTATCACTGATCTTTGCCGAACAAATAGGACATTTCATATTCTTTTCTCCCTCATATAATTTATGCTTTTATTCTAACATATACTGTTTATTATGTCAATAATTTAACAAATCGATTTTATAAATTTTGTATTAATTGATATGGATAGTGCTTGCCCACTTTTCAAATTTCGGGTCATAGAAATCCTTTTCATCAGCCTTACAGCCAAAAACAAACCAATAATATTTATAACCTGACTTTTTGCATATAGCATAGTTATAAACTTCGTCGCCCGTTTTTGCACGATAGGTCATTTTAAGCTTGTTACCATCAGCATACACTTCTTTATAGCTGCTTCCAAACTGACTTTTCAAATTGCCCTTCATGTAGGTAACAAACAGTTTCTCAGTAAGAATATCCGTTGTTTCGCCAGCAAGTGAAGAGTAATCAAGGATCATATACTGAAAATCGCTATTAACATCGGCGTACTTTCCGTTGGCTTTTACAGTTCCATCACTGCTCTGTGCCGCATAATCTATTGTGGTTGCCTTTTCAAGTGACCTTGGCAGTTCAACGCTAAAGTTCTCCTCTCTAATGGTATGAGTTGAAACATTGTGATAGTACCAATATCCAAAACCGATAGCTGCGCCCACAAACAATGCCAGCAAAAGGATAAGCACCTTTTTGCCTATAGACGTATTCTTTCTCACTGCCCTCACATTGCTGTTAAGACCATTGTCAAAGCCATTATTAAAGCTATTATTGAAACTATTGCCATACCTCGGCTGTGCCGAATTTACCCCTGTCATTTCAATAACTCTTGTGCCACAATTCTGACAGCAAATGCTGTTAGGCAGAATATCGCACCCGCATACTGTACATCTCATAAAGATACCCCCTATAAAAATTTATTACTTTTATATTAACATATTTCTTCTTTTTTGTCAACAAATTTGTCAACAAAAAAAAGCGGACAGCACATAGCCGCCCGCTCTTAAAAACTTATTACTTAGCGTTCTTCTTAGCTTCGATATCAGCAAGAGCGTCTTTTCTTGAAAGATTGATCCTGCCCTGATCGTCGATCTCCATTACCTTAACAACGATCTCGTCGCCAACTGAAACAACGTCCTCGACCTTTTCTACTCTTGATTTGTCAAGCTTAGAAATGTGTACCAAACCGTCCTTACCAGGAGCTATTTCAACGAAAGCACCAAAGTTCATGATCTTTACTACCTTACCTCTATAGATAGCACCTATCTCAGGGTCATTAGCGATAGTATTGATGATATTGATTGCCTGTTCAGCCTTTTCCTTGTCGATACCTGAAACGAATACGCTACCGTCCTCAGATATGTCTATCTTAACGTCGCACTCAGCAGAGATCTTCTGAATTACCTTTCCGCCTGAACCGATAACTTCTCTGATCTTGTCAACCGGTACCTTTGTTGCCAGCATCTTAGGTGCCCACTTGCTTACCTCAGCACGAGGAGCAGGGATAGCCTTGAGCATTATCTCATCAAGAATATACATTCTTGCTTTTCTTGTCTTTTCAAAAGCACTTGCGATTATCTCAGGTGTCAGACCGTCGACCTTGATATCCACCTGAATAGCTGTGATACCGTTCTTTGTACCGCCTACCTTAAAGTCCATATCGCCGTAGAAGTCCTCAAGGCCCTGAATGTCTACCATAGTCATCCAGCTGCCGTCCTCCTTAGTGATAAGACCGCATGAGATACCAGCAACAGGCTCTTTGATAGGAACGCCTGCGTCCATAAGTGCAAGTGTAGAACCACAGATAGAACCCTGTGATGTAGAACCGTTTGAAGAAAGCACCTCAGATACGCATCTGATAGCATATGGGAACTCTTCAACAGAAGGGATAACCGGAACGAGTGCTCTCTCAGCAAGTGCGCCGTGACCTATCTCTCTTCTTCCCGGACCTCTTGAAGGTCTTGTTTCACCAACAGAATATGAAGGGAAATTGTACTGGTGCATATATCTCTTGGAAGTTTCCTCGTCGATACCGTCAAGTTTCTGAGCGTCTGAAACAGGGCCAAGTGTTGCGATAGTCATTACCTGTGTCTGACCTCTTGTGAAGATACCTGAACCGTGTACTCTTGGGAGAACGCCAACTTCAGCAGCAAGTGGTCTTATCTCGTCGATACCTCTGCCGTCAACACGCTTGCCCTCATAGAGCCAGTTTCTAACTATCTTCTTCTGGAGCTTATACATAACTTCGTCAAGAACAGCTGTGTTATCCTCGCACTGCTCGTCGAACTTCTCATGAACAGCGTCGATTATTGGCTGGAGTCTTGCGTCTCTTACATTCTTATCATCTGTATCAAGAGCGACCTTTACCTGCTCGCCTACCATTGCTTCAACAGCGTCGAACAGATCGTGGTCAACTTCCATTGACTCAAACTCAAACTTAGGTTTACCGATCTGAGCCTTGATATCGTTGATGAAAGCTACCATTTTCTTTATCTCTTCATGACCGGTCATGATAGCCTTGAGCATAAGATCGTCAGGTATCTGGTCTGCACCTGCCTCGATCATTACTATCTTTTCAGCAGAGCCTGCAACTGTAAGGTTAAGTCTGTTCTTAGCTCTCTGCTCAAGAGTTGGATTAAGAACAAGTTCGCCGTCAACGTAACCTACGTTGATAGATGCAACTGGGCCGTTCCATGGAATATCAGAGATAGAAAGTGCAATAGATGTAGCTATCATACCTGTGATCTCAGGTGAGTTGTCAGGGTCAACAGAAAGAACTGTCATAACAACTGAAACGTCATTTCTCATATCCTTTGGGAAAAGAGGTCTGATAGGTCTGTCTACACATCTTGAAGCAAGGATAGCCTTGTCAGAAGCCTTGCCTTCTCTCTTTGTGAAAGAACCTGGTATTCTGCCTACTGCATACATTTTCTCCTCAAAGTCAACTGAAAGTGGGAAAAAGTCAACACCCTCTCTTGGCTTTGCGGAAGCTGTAACGTTAGCCATTACAACCGTTTCACCGTATCTTACCCAGCAAGAGCCGTTAGCAAGTCCGCAGGTCTTACCTGTTTCAACTACTACAGGTCTGCCTGCATATGTCGTTTCAAAAGTTTTGAAATTCTCAAACATTGTCTTTCCTCCATTTTAGAAATTTAGTTTTTTCTGTATGGTGAAAGCATTAGCAATAAACAGGACATACGAGCTTCATACATTCTGTTTAATGCTAAGTTACCTTTCACCAACAGTTCAAATAAACACCAAAAGGCAGTGGCAATAAATGCCTCTGCCTTGATGTCAGTTACATGATTACTTACGGATACCCAGCTTTTCGATAGTAGCTCTGTATCTTTCGATATCCTTCTTCTTGAGGTAGTTGAGAAGATTTCTTCTCTTACCGATCATCTTGAACAGACCACTTCTTGAGTGATTGTCCTTCTTGTGTGTCTTAAGATGTTCTGTAAGGTCGCTGATTCTCTTTGTAAGGATAGCGATCTGTACCTCAGGTGAACCTGTGTCTGTTTCGTGAGTTCTGTTAGCTTCGATAACAGCTGTCTTTTCGTCTTTTCTAAGCATTTTTTGTACCTCTTTCGTTAAAATATTTCCGATGTAAAAGAATATGGCAGGTAACTTTCCCACTTACGGGCGTGACCCATATTCTGTTGCATGGATATGTTGCAGTAAGCAACTCATATATTATACATTATTTCAGACAAATTGTAAATAGTCTTAACAGAAATTTTACAACTATTCTATGCCGTGATGAGCCTTGCCTGCTGTGAGTGTGTTTCTCATAAGCATTGCAATGGTCATAGGGCCAACTCCGCCTGGAACAGGTGTGATAAATGAAGCCTTATCCTTGCAGTCCTCAAAATCAACGTCACCGCAAAGCTTGCCGTTTTCATCACGATCCATACCAACGTCAATAACTACTGCGCCCTCCTTGATATAATCAGCGGTTATCATCTTTGGTCTGCCAACAGCCGCAACCAGTATATCTGCTCTTGAGCAGACCTCTTTGAGGTTCTTTGTCTTTGAGTGGCATATAGTTACAGTGCCGTTATTGTGCAGCAACAGCATAGCCTGAGGCTTACCAACGATATTGCTTCTGCCGATCACTACACACTCCTTGCCTGCAATGTCAGTACCTGTTGACTTGATAAGCTCCATAACGCCGGCAGGTGTGCATGGCAGAAAACTGTAATCGCCTATCATTATTTTGCCCACGTTTACAGGGTGGAAAGCGTCAACGTCCTTGTCAGGTCTGATGTTATTTATTATCACTTTATCGTCAAGGTGCTTTGGCAGTGGGAGCTGAACGAGTATTCCGTCCACTCTGTCATCATCATTGAGCTTTTTGACAAGGTCGAGAAGCTCTTCTTCTGTTGTTTCCGCAGGGAGAGCATACTTGAATGAATTAAAGCCCACAGTTTCGCAAGCCTTTTCCTTGTTTCTTACATAGACCTGAGAAGCAGGGTCATCACCGACGATGACCACTGCAAGACCTATCTCTATGCCCTGCTCTTTAAGCTTCTCTGTTTCAAGTCTTATTTCTTCCTTGACCTTGGCTGATACTGCCTTGCCGTCAATTATCTGTCCCATTTATTCTTCCTCCGTATCCTTTTCATCTGTATCTTTTACTTCGCTGTCCTCATCGTTATCGTCACCAAGGATAGACTTATACTCTGTCTCGGCTTTGGTGTGTGACTCCTTGTCCTTTTCCTCGGCTTCTTTAAGCTTGTCTTTTTGAGCCTGCTTGCCGAATTTTTCGTCATATTCTTTTTGAAGCTCGATAAAGCTTTCGCCCTTATCCTTAGCCTCCTTTATCTTATGTTTAAGCTCTTTCTTTTCCTGCTGCATATCATTATAGCTGTTATACTGTTCAAGCTGTGCCTTTGAAAGCTCTGTATCAACGAACAGCTTGTAGTCGCTGTTTCTCTTTGTGATACCTCTGAACACGATTATAAGTACAAGTGAAGCAAGAACACAAGTGCCTGCAACAAGCTGTGATACTCTTATGTTTCCAAGATAGAGCGAATCTGTTCTCAGACCCTCGATGAAAAATCTTCCCAGACCGTACCAGCCTGTGTACATAAGGAATACTTCGCCGTCAAACTTGCGGTGTTTAATATAGAAATGCAGGATTATAAATCCAATAAGACACCAAATAGATTCATAAAGGAAGCATGGATGGATAGGGTCAAGAGCCGACACTTTGCCGCCAAGCTCGTCATAATGGTTTGAGATATATTCCATTGTGGTGTTGCTTATCATGCCCCAAGGAAGCTTTGTATTTGCACCGAAAGCCTCCTGATTGAAGAAGTTGCCCCAACGTCCGATACACTGACCGATAAGAAAACATGGTGCGACCACGTCAAGAAGCGCAGTAAGCTTCAGCTTTCTTACTTTTGCTATAATTCCGCCCACGATTATCGCACCGATAAGTCCGCCGTAGATAGCAAGACCTCCGTCACGAATATCGAAAAACTCTGAGAATTTCATGCCCTCTGTATTAAAGATGATATAATAAAATCTTGCGCCAAAGATAGCTCCAATAAGTCCGCCGATAACGGAATCTGTCGCTCTATCAGGGTCGATGCCTACGGTCTTCATTCTTCTGAAGCCGTATATCATCGCAAGAAGAATACCGATGGTTATCAAAAAACCATACCAATATATCTTGAAATTCGTACCTGGCACTGTAAAAAGCACTCTGTCGATATCAATACCCTCTTTGAAGATATTGTCACCCTTTCCGAAATTGGGGAAATAAACTCTGTTCGGAAACTCTCTGAGTTTTTCCCTTATTGCGTCATTTGCCGAAGAGTCGGCAAGAAACTGCAATGCTGTCATAAATTTATCATTCCTTTCACTGAGTCTGTAGCTCAAAATACCTACTTATTATCTACCACGGAGATAGACGACTTTTCAGGGTCGAACATTTCTCTTACGGCGTTTTCGCAATCCTCCACAGTCATTTCTGCAAGAACCTGTGCTTCATAGAAAGCGTCAGAGTTTTCAAAATAGCTTTCTGCAAGATAATCTGCTGCTCTTTCAGGATTATTCATTCCTCTTACTATTTCGCCGTACATAGAACGCTTTATCATATCAAACTGCGACTTGTCAAAGCCCTCTTTCTTTACACGCTCTATCTCAGCTAGATAGCGGCGATAAAGCTCTTCGGGGTCATGGGATTCACCTGATATTATTGGAGAGAATACTCCGCCGCTTGTGAACACTTCGACACCAAACTGCGAATTTATCAGTCCGTCGTCAAAAAGCTGCTTATAAAGTGGCGAAGACGAGCCTACAAGCAGATGAAGCGCAACTGACGCTGTTCCAGCCTTTTTGAAAAGTTCTCTGCCCTCATAAGGCTTGCACTTGAAGCCGATATTGAAAAGTGGAAGACCCACAGGGAAGCTCTGAAATATCTTTTTCTGCGCTACATTCTCAGGCTCATCAGGAAGCTTTGTTTCAAGCTCCATATTCTCGCATGGCTTCAACATTTTATCGCATATTTCCATGACCTTATCCTCGTCAACATTTCCTGCAATGGCAAGGACCATGTTGTGAAGATTATAGAAAGTGTAGTAACACTTATAAAGAAGCTCAGGGGTTATCTCAGCAATAGTATCAACAGTTCCTGCAATATCTATCTTTATAGGGTGGTTTACATACAGAGCTTTCAGCAGATTATAAAAGCACTGTCTTTCAGGAGAATCTGCACACATTTTTATTTCCTGACCGATTATTCCCTGCTCCTTAGCCACAGATTGCTCTGTAAAATATGGCTTCTGAACAAAGTCAAGAAGTATTTCAAGAGAATCCTCCCAGTTTTCCGAGCAACTGAACGTATATGCCGTTTCATCAAAAGACGTGAAAGCGTTTGCGTTGGCACCAGTTTTTGCATATAAGTCAAAAACATCTGTGTCCTCGTTTTCAAAAAGCTTATGCTCAAGAAAATGGGCTATGCCCTCTGGCACAGTGATGAAATCTTTGCTGTCCTTGGTCTTGAAACAGTTGTAAATTGAGCCGTACTTTGTGGCAAATATGGCTTCTGTAGTTGTGAAGCCCTCCATTTTCCACACAAGCACGTCAAGTCCTGACGGGTGATGAAAAACGCTGTAGCTCTCGCCCAACCGCTCGCTTTTTACGATCTCCTTATTCATCACAGTCCTCCTCTTCCTCGCCCCTGATCACGAAAACAGTATCAGGCTTAAAAGTCTTTGCGCAGCTTATTATGTCCTCACGGGTAAGCTTTGCTATCCGCTCGTTTATCTCCTCAGGGGCGAAAGCTGTGTTTCGTGTGTTCTGTGCAGCATACCAACCCATGATATCATATATGCTGTCATAATTTGACTTAAAGCCTCCGCAAAGAGATTTCTTTGTGTTTTCAAGCTCCTCATCTGTAAAGTCACCATTACATATAGCTTCGAGCTGTTCTTCAATAGCTTTTTTTGCTTTTTCGATATTGCAACTTTCAACTCCGCTGTCGATAAAAAGCGTGCCCTTTCTGTCGGCATATGCAGAGGAACAATAATAACAAAGGCTCATCTTTTCTCTTACGTTTGCAAAAAGCTTTGAAAAAGGCGTTGCTCCGAGAAGCATACAGAAAAGCTTTGCAGTGTAGATATCCTCATAATCAGACTTGAATGCCATGACCATTTTGCTTTGGCTTACCTGCATTTTAAGCTCTCTATAAACAGGCTCTGCCTTTGCAGGTGAATTGTGTCTGTAGTCTATCTTCTCCACGGGTGAAACTCTTTCGAGGGCAGCCATTTCATCTCTTATAAGCTTTTCCGCAGCAGCCGTGTTTCCACCGCCTGATATGGTTATCTCTATCTTTGCACTTTCAAGAAGCTTTTTGTGTTGTCTTAACAAATCCTCCTGAGTTATGTTCTCCGCAAGCTCCACAGTTCCAATTGCAGACACAGCCGCAGGCTCGCCCTCAAATATGACCTTTTTCGCCTGCAAAAGTGCATAGCCACGCTTGTCATTGACAGTGGCAACAATAGCGTCGATAAGTTCCTGCTTTCTCAAAGTAAAATACTTCTCACAGAACTTTCCGTCAACAAGGTGCGGTCTGAGCAGACAGTTCAGAAGCTGTCTTACAACCTGAACGGATATTACTTCGCCGTCTATAGTATAATCGTCACCGATAAAGCTCGCAAACAGACCGACAGACTGATAATCGCCTATGGTACCACAGTTAGTGCCTATGCTCGAACCATACAGCCCTGTGAGTGTAGATGTAAGCTTTGTTCGTGAAGGTATCTCTGCATTTGATGTCACAAGCACTGTTTGCAGCATTGCATTGACGCAGGCTGTTTTTTCGTTCAGCGGTGATATAAATGCTATCTTCACGCAGTTTGACTTGAATTTCTTGTCATATATTCTTGTAAGAGATATTCCTCTGCCGAGTTCTTCCCTACTATAAGATACAGCCATTTGATTACTCCTTCAAGCGTTTTCACGCTAAAATTTTTCGTGATAACACGATAATAATATAGTATATCACATTCCTGTGCAGATTTCCATACTTTTCACAAGAATTTCATAAATACACTTATTCTATTACCGTATAAATGAAATTTTCCCAGTGAAGCATTGTTCCCTCGTCTGTTTCGTCAGGCAAAAGCGCTCTTGCCATAAGAAGATCTTCGCCTGTGTCCACATTGAGAAGATGTGCATAATCGCCGTCAATTTTTGTTACCTTATATGTTCTTGGCTCCATTTTTATTCTCCTTTTCTGTCCATAAATACCACGTTTTCAGCACCCAGTCTGTTTTCAAGTTCGACAAGCAGTTCAGGACACATTTTCACAGCATGAACAGACTTTATGCCTGTCATTTTGCGTATATCGCTGAAAAATACCGCAAACTTTGAACCAGTCTGTGCTCTGTATTTCTCGGCTATAGTTCTAACAGCCTTTATGCCCTCTGCATCTCTTGAAACAAGCCTTACGCAAATATCCCTTTGAAGCTGTAATGAGCAAAATCTATCGACAGGCTCAAGCATATCCGCAAGTATCTTAGGTTCTTCTTCCTCTTTGCATGATATCTTGCCTTTGACGTGTAGAAGCGCTCTGTCTTTTATAAGGCCTCCCATAGTTTGAAAAACTGACGGAAAAACCACTATCTCTAACGTTCCGAACTTGTCTTCAAGCTCCACAAAACACATCATATCGCCTTTTTTGGTCTTTAGCATTTTTCTGCCCCTGACCATTCCTGCATAATCTACTTCCGCCCCATCAGCGAAACGTTTATCAGCCATTCCGCCCTCGTCTGTACAGGCTTTTATGAGCTGTGCAGAGGTGACGCACCTTGTGGCTGAAATCACACACTCAAAGCGGTCTATAGGGTGGGCTGATATATACATACCAAGAGCTTCATGCTCAAATTCAAGAAGCTGCTGTTCGTCAAACTCACCGCAGCGTTCTATCTTCTTTTCCATTGGCAAAGCAGAACCCATGCCAAACAAGTCAAGTTGACCCTCAATCACACTTCCGTCTGACCGAGTTACGCTTTTCATTATGTCCTCGCAAGCATTGAGATGTTCACGTCTGGTGTATCCAAAACCGTCAAAAGCTCCACTCTTTATAAGTGCTTCCACTGTTCTCAGGTGGATATCTCTGCCCGAAACTCGTGTACAAAAGTCTTGAAGCGAACGAAACGCTCCACCTGATTTACGCTCAGAAACTATCCTGTCGATAGCCCCCTCACCAAGCGACTTAACCGCAAGAAGTGCAAAGCGTATTCCCTCAGGCTCTGCCACAAAACCGCTTTCGCTCTTATTTATATCCAGCGGCAAAATTTTAACGCCACTTTTGCCAACATCTGCAATATATCCGTAAAGCTTATCGGTGCTGTCAAGAAGCGTGATAGTCATAAGTGCCGCCACGTATTCCTTATAGAAATGACATTTTAAATACGCTGTCTGATATGCGATAGTTGCATAAGCCGCCGCATGGGATTTGTTAAAGGCATAGCTTGCAAAAGAGGTCATTTCGTCAAATATCTCATTGGCAACATTAGCGGGCACACCGTTTGCCACTGCACCACAGCACTGCCCTTTCTCACCGTAGATAAACGCTTTTCGCTCGTTTTCCAAAACAGCCGCTTTCTTTTTTGCCATTGCTCGCCTTACGATATCCGCTCTGCCGTATGAATATCCTGCAAGAGTGCGGAATATTTGCATTACCTGCTCCTGATAAACTATACAGCCGTATGTCACTTCAAGTATGCCTTTGAGCAATGGGTGCTTATACACTATCCTGTCAGGTTCATGGCGGTTTCGGATATATGTTGGGATCGAGTCCATAGGTCCTGGGCGGTAAAGGGAGATAACAGCGATAAGGTCCTCTAATCTTTCAGGGCGAAGCTTCATGACAGTTGCAGTCATTCCTGCACTTTCAAACTGGAAAACGCCCTCCGTTTTGCCCTGTGACAGCATTTCATATACCTTCTTGTCATCAAGAGGTATCTTCTCCAAGTCAAAATCAGGGTGAGTTTCTATCACCTGCTTTCGGCAGTGGTCTATAATGGTAAGGTTGCGGAGTCCGAGAAAATCAATTTTAAGAAGTCCCAATCGTTCAAGCACTGTCATTGTATACTGTGTGGAAACTTGTCCGTCACGAGAATAGAGAGGAACGTAAAAGTCAACCGGCTCTTTTGTGATAACAACGCCTGCTGCGTGGGTAGATACATTTCGTGGCATACCCTCCACGCTCATGGCAATATCAAGAAGTTGTCGTATCTTCATATCAGTCCTATAAAGGGAACTAAGCTCAGGTATATTCTCTATGGAATATTTAAGTGGCTGACCTCTAGGTATTTTCTTTGCAAGCATATCTCCGGTCTGATAAGGCAGACCCATTGCTCTTGCCACATCTCTCACTGCCTGCTTTGCCGCAAGCGTGCCAAAGGTCGCAATCTGCGCCACATGGTCAGAGCCGTATTTCTCCACAACGTAATCAATAACACGCTGTCTGCCTTCCATGCAGAAATCTATATCAAAGTCAGGCATGGAAACTCTTTCGGGATTGAGAAAACGTTCAAAAAGCAGGTCATATTTCAGCGGGTCTATACCCGTTATGCCTATGCAATAAGCACACAGACTTCCTGCGCCTGAACCACGTCCGCAGCCAACAGGTATGCCGTGGGTCTTTGCATAGTGAACAAAATCCCATACTATAAGATAATAGTCAGTATATCCCATTCTCGTTATAACGTCAAGCTCATAGTCAACACGTTTCAAAGCCTCTTTTGTAGGATTTTCATAACGTTTATAAAGCCCTTTCATGCACATATCACGAAGAAACTTTTCATTATCTGAAACACCGTCTATATGGAAATACGGAAGCTTTGTTTTGCCAAACTCAAAGCTTACATTACATCTGTCAGCTATCTTTACTGTATTCTCCAGCGACTCAGGCTGAGAGGGAAAAAGCGCCGCCATTTCTTCTGCTGACTTTACATAAAACTCGTTTGTCGGAAATTCAAGCCTGCTTGGGTCGTCTAGTGTCGTGCCTGTTGAGATACACATTAGCACACGTTGCGCATTAGCGTCTGAACGTCTGAGATAGTGTGCGTCATTAGTGCAGACCATCGGTATTCCTGTTTCTCGTGAAAGCTTTATAAGCATAGGCAATATTCTCTGCTGGTCTGCAAACTTATGATTTTGAAGCTCTATAAAGTAATTATCCCTGCCAAATATATCACGATATTTAAGAGCAGTCTGCTTCGCGCCCTCATAATCGCCATTTGTCAGCTTTCTAGGTATCTCACCCGCAAGACAAGCCGACAAGCAGATAAGCCCCTTGTGGTATTTTTCAAGCAATTCAACATCTACTCTCGGTTTGCTGTAAAAGCCCTCTGTATATGCCGCCGACACAAGCTTTATAAGATTTTGATAACCCTCATTGTTTTCGCACAGAAGCACAAGGTGGTAAGGCGAACTGTCTATCTTCGCTAGCTTGTCAAATCGTGTTCTTGGTGCAACATACACCTCACAGCCTATTATAGGCTTTATGCCCTGAGCAAGACATTCGTTGTAAAACTCCACCGCCGCGAACATATTTCCATGGTCTGTGACCGCAACAGCTTTCTGTCCAAGCTCCTTTACACGCAAAACAAGCTCCTTGATACGGCAGGCGCCGTCAAGGAGCGAATATTCACTATGAAGATGTAGATGTACAAACTCAGGCATTTTTATTCCTCTTTCAGTGCAAGACCTTTTTCAACTCTTATCCTGTCAGCTATCTCTGCTATCTTCTGCAATCTGTGGTTTGCCCCCGAACGTGAGATAGGAGGATCTATGGCTGCACCAAGATCTTTAAGATTGTAGTCGGGATTATTATATCTAAGCTCAGCTATCTCCTGCAAATTATCAGGAAGAGAATAAAGCCCCACTGTCTCGTCTATAAGCTCGATATCGCTTATCTGCTTTTCCGCTGCTTTCAGCGACTTCTCTATATTGGCGTTATCGCAGTTCACCGCTCGGTTTATCTTGTTGCGCATATCTTTCATCATTTTTACGTTCATAAGTTCAAGCGAACACATAGGCGCACCCATAAGAGTAAGCATATCTATGATATTCTCAGACTCTTTTATGTAAACTATCTGTGCGTTCTTACGTTCAACATGCTTTGGAGTGATATCGTAATTATCTATAAGCAGCATACCAAAATCATTGCAAAGCTCTATCGTTGGCATAACGAACTCCATATGATATTTTTTCTCAGGATTGTTCACCGAACCGCAGGCAAGAAATATACCAGCCACGAGCTGTGGATAAAACTTCTCTTTAGGCAGGTCAGCTTCTTCCAAACGCCTGCTCTTATCCATTCTGAAATAGTCAAGAAGTGTGAGCCTGTCCTCACGCTCAGGAATATCCAAAGCATAAAGCACAACGCCGTTTCGCTTTTTCTGCTCTGTGACCAACACTGCGTTTTCATTACCGGTTATCCTGCCGGTGTTCAACACGAAAAAGTCTGCTACCGCTTTGTTTTCAGTGAGAAAAGATATCTCATCATCTGACAGGCAGTTACAGTACGTGAGCATACCCATCATGCACACGTCAGCCTTTGGCTTTGAATTTATCTTGCTGATTATTTCTTCTTTTGCTCTGTATGAAAAGGATACGTCCTCCAACTTTCAAACCGCCTTACTGATTATTTATATCTCTGTGTGTTATTCTTATCCTGTGACCTTGCTTTCTCAGATGCTCCGCAACTGCTTCTGCAAAGGTAACGCTCCTATGCTTTCCGCCCGTACAGCCGAACGCTATAACAAGCTGTGACTTGCCCTCTTTTTCGTAAAGAGGTATGAGATAGTCGATAAGATCTGTTAGCTTGCCTAGAAGCACTTTGGCTTCGTCAAAGCTCAAAACATAATCATAAACGTCCTTGTCAAGACCTGTTTTGTTCTTAAGCTCAGGTACATAAAACGGATTAGGCAGACACCTTACGTCAAATACAAGGTCGCCCTCGCTCATTGCACCGAACTTGAACCCGAACGACTGAACATCAATATGCATAAACTCGTTGTTTCCAAGAAATATTGAATAAAGCCTTTCCTTAAATTGAGCTGTTGAGCTTCTGGACGTGTCTATATAAAAATCAGCCTGTGCTTTTATAGGTCTTAATATCTCACGCTCAGTTTCAATAGCTTTTCTTATGTTTCCATATGACACCTCGTCAAGAGGGTGCTTTCTTCTTGTTTCCTTGTATCTTCTCACGATAACGTCATCTGAGCTGTCAAGGAAAAGTATTTTAAGACTCACGCCCTCGCCCTGAAGCTGCTTTACTGTGTCTTGAAGCTTCAGAAAAAGGTCGCCGCCTCTTATATCAACAACAAACGCTACCTTGTCTATTTTTCCGTCAGACTGACTGCATATGTTTGCAAACTTTGGGATAAGCTCAGGCGGCATATTATCAACGCAGTAATATCCTATATCTTCAAGCACATTCACGGCACTTGATTTTCCCGATCCTGACATACCAGTAATTATCACAAACTGCATAACGTTCATTCCTTTCTTACAAAGCTGAAAAAAATCATCACTTATTGATCCCTATTTAAATTATTCCTTGTAAGGTATTATCTTTACCTCACATTCAAGAAGATAGCCTGTCTGCTCTTTGACAATGTGCTGAACGTGTCTTATCACCGACATTATATCCTCAGTTGTTGCACCACCCTTGTTCACCACAAAACCGCAGTGCTTTTCAGACACCTGTGCTCCTCCCACTGTGTATCCCCTCAGACCACAGTCCTCAATGAGCTTTCCTGCAAACTGTCCCTCAGGTCTTTTAAAGGTCGAGCCTGCACTTGGATATTCAAGTGGCTGTTTTGAACGGCGTCTGCCCATAAGCTCCACCATTTTGTCCTGAATATCGTCATACGCTCCTGCCTCAAGTCTGAACACTCCTGAGGTTATGACTTCGCCGTTTTTCTGATAACAGCTGCTGCGATAAGCAAGAGCCATTTTATTTGCCTCTGTAGTATGTACAGTGCCGTCTGCCCTCACGGAGTTCGCAGAGGTTATAACATTTTTAATCTCACCGTCATAAGCTCCTGCGTTCATATATATAGCACCGCCCACAGTTCCCGGTATGCCATAGGCAAACTCAAGTCCTGTGAGGTTATGCTCAAGAGCGAATCTGCACAGCTTTATAAGGCTGCACCCAGCCTCGGCGTATATGGTGTTTTCGTTCATCATTTTTATCTCGTCCACTGACTGACCCATGAGGAACACCACGCCCTCATAGCCTCTGTCATCAAAGAGAAGATTTGAGCCATTTCCAACAACAATATATCTTACGTTCCATTCGTGTGCGGCTCTAACAAGTTTTGCAAGGCTTTCCTCTGAGCTTATATCCACCATTGCAGTACACGTTCCGCCTGTGCGGAATGTGGTATGCTTTGAAAGCGGCTCGTTGTAGACAACATTACATTCAAGCTCTGAGGCAAGATCAAGCAGCTTTTGTGTATTCATATATATCTGTAAAACGCCCTTGTGAGGGCTTCTCCTTTCATCGTTTTAAATATCGAGGTTTGGTCTTTTCGCAAGAACATATTCCCTTATCTTTTCCCAATCACTGTTCATGATAAGCTTCTCAGGAAAATCAAGTTCCTCCGCTATCTTTGCCACTTTCGGTGTTTGACCGATAAGCTGACAGAAATGACAATCAGAGTCAAAGACCACAGGCACTTCATACTTTTTGCAAAGTTTCATAAGCTCCACTACGTTTCTTCTGGGCGACCTTTTGCACGCAAATGAGCTTTCGTTTATCTCCACAAGCTTGCCGTACTCCTTGAACGCCTTTACGCCCTTTTCATAATCGAATATAAAAGGTGCGGTGGTGCAGTGACCTATGACATCCACCTGAGGGTTCTGTGCGACTTTCAGCCAGCTTTTAGTGTGGTTCTCAGGTGTCGAGGGAGTATAGCAGGCACTGTGCATAGACGCCACCACCCATTCAAGTCCTGAAAGCAGCTTTTCGCTGGTATCAAGCTCTCCGTCATCGCTCACAACGTTAGCCTCTATACCTCTGAGGACGGTTATCCCGTTTATCTTTCTCGGCAGTATGCCAAGGTTCACAAAGTGCCAGATATGTGGCGAATCGGGCATTTTCATGGCATGGTCTGTCATTGCTATGCCTTTCATTCCGTATTTTGCCGCCCACTGGCAGTTCTCTGTTATGGTGGAGTAAGCATGAGTTGAAGCTATAGTGTGCGTGTGCATATCTCCCTGTAAGTGCATTATGATCTATCTCCTATTTAAAAAAGTATATGCGTGTTTTTAGAAATTATCCCAGTTCTTGACCTTGTCTTTCTTGTCCATTTGCAGACCAAGATTCTGCAAAAGTTCAGCGGCAGCGTTATAACCCATTTTCTTCTGACGGTTGTTCATAGCCGCAACTTCAAGGATAACAGCAAGGTTTCTGCCCGGCTTTATAGGAATGGTAAGGCTCGGTATCTTGATTCCGAGAATAGTTGTATACTCGTTGTCTACACCCATTCTGTCGTATATCTTTGTGCTGTCCCAAGGCTCAAGTTCTACGATAAGGTCTATCTTCTCACTTACCTTTACAGCACCCATACCGAACAGACGTCTTGTGTTGATGATACCGATACCTCTCAGTTCGAGGAAGTGACGGATATTATCAGGTGATGAGCCGACAAGCGTTCTGTTTGATGTCTTTCTGATCTCAACGGCATCGTCAGCCACAAGTCTATGACCTCTCTTTACAAGCTCGATAGCGGTCTCGCTCTTACCAACGCCGCTCTCGCCCACGATAAGGATACCCTCGCCGTATACTTCGATAAGAACGCCGTGGCGTGTTATTCTTGGAGCAAGTTCAACGTTCAGGTAGCCGATAAGTGCGGCGATAAAAGCTGTTGTGCTGTCCTGCGTTCTTGCGATAGGCACGCCGTATTTCTTAGCTATCTCAACCATTTCAGGGTAAAGCTCATGACCTCTTGCCACGATAAAAAGCGGTATCTTTGTAGCAAAAAGAGCGTCTATCCTCTCATATCTTGTTTTCTCGTCAAGTGAAGCAAGATAAGCAAACTCCATATTTCCGCATATCTGAACACGCTCTGCATTGAAATACTCATAAAATCCCATAAGCTGGAGTCCAGGTCTGTTACAATCATTCTCAGTAACAACAAGGCTGCTGATGTTCTCAGGAGCATAGATTATCTCCATATTAAGCTGTTTGATTATCTCCTCGACAGTAACGCTGAATATCTCTGCCATTGAATATCATTCCTTTCCAGTCAAATTTTATATTCTAAGTAAACCTTTGTTATACATCTCCTGTGCGGCAAGCATAACGCCTGCTTTGCCTGTTGGGTATGTGATACCGCCCTGAAGCCATGCGGCAAACGGCGGTCTTATAGGTGCGTCGGCTGAAAGCTCTATGGACGCACCCATTGTGAATGCTCCTGCCGCCATTATAACCTTGCTGTCATAACCCGGCATATCCCATGCCTCTGGAGTAACATAGCTGTCAACCGGCGAGCCTTTCTGTATTCCCTGACAGAAAGCCACGAGGTTTTCCTCGTTTTCAAGAAGAATAGATGCGATTATATCCGTTCTTGTTTCGCCACTTTCAGGGAGAGTCTTATAGCCAAGCTTTTCAAAGAAACGGCAGGCGAAAACGGAAGTTTTCAGTGCTGATGCGACCACCTGCGGTGCTAAGAAAAAGCCAAGGAGCATTTCTCTGTTCTGATTAAGTGAACAGCCGACCTCCTTGCCCATGCCAACACAGGTGAGCCTGTCTGCACACTTTTCCACTAGGTCTGCTCTGCCGCAGATATATCCGCCTGTAGAAGCAATTCCACCGCCCGGATTTTTGATAAGCGAGCCTATGATGATATCTGCACCCACGCTCAGAGGTTCTTTTCTTTCAACGAACTCGCCGTAGCAGTTATCCACCATGACGATTATATCAGGATTAGCTTTCTTTGCTGTTTCTGCTATCTTTCCGATTATCTCCACTGTCAGTGACGGTCTGAGAGAATAGCCTCTTGAACGCTGGATATAGGCTATCTTTGCGCCAACGGCTTTCTTTGCTATCTCGTCATAATCAGGGTACATCTCGTCAACAAGGTCTACCTGCTCATACTTTACACCGAAATCAATAAGTGAGCCGTTGCCCTTTTCACCTCTGATACCGATTATCTCCTCAAGGGTATCATATGGCTTTCCAGTGCAGGCAAGCATTGTGTCTCCACTTCTAAGCACTCCGAAAAGCGCTGTTGACAGTGCATGAGTGCCGTTCACAAAAGTGTGTCTTACCAAAGCATCCTCACCGCCCAGCGCCTGAGCGAACACCTTGTCTATAGTATCTCTGCCCATGTCGCCGTATCCGTAGCCTGTTGTGCCTTTAAGACAGCCCTCGCTCACACGATTGTCGATAAAAGCTTTCAGCACTTTCTGTCCGTTATACTCGGCGTTGCTGTCTATTTTTTCAAACATCTCCCTGCACTCATTCTCTGCTTCGGAGGCAAGAGATAAAAGCTTTGGGTCTATATCAAATATACATTCATTCATTTTCAATTCTCTCCAATACAAGATCTATTCCGCAGGCTTTAAAGCCTATCTCCTCATAATAGCTCACTCTATGGGGTCTTGCAAACAATCTAACCTGAAAACCGTCCTGCGTGAGCTTTTCACCTATCCAATACAAAAGCTGTCTTGCATGGAACTTTCCACGCTCCTCAGGTATCGTTCCAACGTGTCCCACAAGTGCCACTCCATCTATGATATACTGTATAGTGGCAGTGGTGTAGTTTCCAAGCAGGAATGACTGCGAAAGTCCTCTTCTTACTCGGTGGGAAGTATCCGTAAGCCACAGCTCATAGGAATTTTTTATGGCAGGGAAACACGGTGCGAGTATCCTGAAAACATCATCGAGTTTTGGAAGCTCGTTCACGTCAAGGGGCGGAATATCGTTTTTTGCAACAAAGCTGAACTCCGTCCTTTTGTCGCCCTTATACTCTGCCTTAGTAAGCTCTGCAAGCTTATCTGAATACTCCGCCTCGAACTCCACTGCGGCAGGCTTATTCATAAGGATAAACCCAGCAAGCTCGCCCAATACCTTATCGTCAAATCTCTTATCCTTAAAAGTCGATATCATCATAGAGGCGTTGAATACTGATATGATACCAAGCTTTTCTCCGTTTTCCTCAACGGCATAGAAATGCAGAAAATCATACCCTGTGCCGTATGCCGCAAAGTGCGACTTTATACGCCTTGTATAATTGTTAGGTTTAAGACCGCTCAGCAGTTCTGAGCTGATCTCTTTGGTTTCATAGATCATTTGTTATAAGTCCTATCCAAGATCAATTTTGTAAGAACATAAGCGTTCTCAAAGTCCGCCTTATTTATCACGCAGCTTGGAGAATGAAGATATCTGCAAGGGAGCGACACTGCGGCAGTCTTTACACCACCACGGGAAACGTGTATCGCACCTGCGTCATTTCCTCCTGCCACCATTGTTTTGGTCTGGCACGGCAGACATTTTTCTTCCGCCGCAGAAAATGCAAGCTCATAAAGCTCACGGTCATACATTGTGTGTCTGTCCATATATGAAACAACAGGACCTTTTCCAAGCTCACATACCCTTTTCTCTCCAGAAGCCGATGGAATATCCGCCGCAGTTGTGGATTCAAGCACCACTGCATAATCAGGCGCAACAGTGAACGCTGCACAGGTAGAGCCACGCAAACCTATCTCCTCCTGCACCACGAAGGTGAAATATGTGTCATACTCCACGCCCTCTTCTATCATTCTGAGCATTATTGCACAGCCTGCTCTGTCGTCTATAGCCTTGCACTTCACGAAGCCCTCGCCGTACTCTACAAAATCGGAAACAAATCTCACACTGTCCCCAAGGCGCACAAGCTTTAAGGCTTCCTCACGGCTGTCAACGCCTATATCTATGGTAAGCTTATCAAAAGGCACAGACTTTTTTCTCTCCTCGGCAGTGAGGTTATGGATAGCCTTTCCCCCCACAACGCCAAGGACGTTATTCCTGCCGATTTTGACACGTCTGCCGAAAACAACTCTTGGGTCAACACCGCCGACTGAGGACACTTTCAGCGTGCCGTCAGAATTCACATAGGTGACTATCATGCCAACCTCGTCCATATGAGCAGACACCATTATCTTGTTTTTAGGCGTATTTTTGCCCTTACAGAAAGCTATGAGATTGCCAAGGTTATCCACCCTTATTTCAGCTTTATCGCCTATTTTATCTATTATATATTCTCTTACCGCTCCCTCGTCGCCTGAAATGCCGTCAAGGAGGCAGAGGTCTTTCAGTTTATCCAACATAAATATCTACACTCTTTTCAGATATTCTGCAATAAGCAGAGCCGTATTATCAATATCGTTTATATCCACTATTTCAACAGGCGTGTGCATATGCTTTTCTGGAATGGATATGGTAACGGCTTTTGTTCCGCTTCCGCTCACACCGATAGCGTCAGCGTTCGTACCTGTTTTTCCGCTCATGACTTCAAGCTGATATGGTATGCCCTTTTCTTCTGCAAGGCTAATAAAGCTATCTGACATCTCTCGTGAAAGGGACGGAGCAATGCCTATCATCGCTCCCTTGCCCATTATGCCGCACTCTTCCTCGCTTTCATAATGAGTCCTAGCAAAGGAAACGTCCACCACTATCGCATAGTCTGCACTGATATCATATGCTGTTGTTTTTGCACCACGCTCGCCAACTTCTTCCTGAGTTGAAAAGCACACTGCGATATTATAAGCTGTCTGTTGACCATTGAGAAGCTCCAAAGTCTTTAGGATAGCCGCACAGCCTGACCTGTCGTCAATTGCTTTAGATGTCACACGGCTTCCTGCGAGCCTTTCGGCTTTGTTTTCTATAAGCACTCTGTCACCAAGAGAAACATACTTTGCTGCATTTTCACGGCTCGTGAAACCTATATCTATGAAAACGCTGTCAAGGTCAGGTGCGACAGAGCTGTCTTTTTCAAGGTGAGGCGGAGTTGAAGTCACGATGCCCGTGAGCTTTTCTTTGCCGTAAACTGTCACCTGCTGAGCCAAAAGAAGCCTTGTATCAAGACCACCGCAGCCTGATATTTTCAAAAAGCCGTCCTCTGTGATGTATGTGACTATCATGCCTATCTCGTCTATATGGGCGTCAAGAAGCATAACAGGCTTGCCGTCCGCCCAGCTTCCAACCTTACAGATAACGCTGCCAAGAGCGTTATCCAAGGTGACTTCGCCATACTCTTCAAGGAGCTTTGCCGCAGCCTCAGCCGCTGAGCCTTCCGCTCCTGATACGCCTGCCGCAGAGCAAAGCTGTGACAGTATCTCAAATGTATCCATAATACATATCCCTGCTTTTTATAAAATTAGAGTTCGTTCACAAGTCGCTTGAAATGTCTGCCTCTTGCCTCAAAGTTAGGATAGAGGTCAAAGCTTGCACAGGCTGGTGAAAGTGTGACAACATCGCCCTTTTCAGCCATTTTCTGTGCTGTAAGGACTGCTTCTTCAAGTGTCTTTACTCTTACTATTTTCAGACCGCTTTCAGGATAGAGCGGGCTTTCTGTAACAGCCTTTTCTATCTTGTCTGCTGTCGCGCCAAGAAGAATGAGTATCTTTACGTTCTTGTTCACAGGCTCGGCAAGAGGCTCAAAAGGTATCTTCTTGTCATAGCCGCCTGCGATAACAATAAGCTTCTGATTGAATGAATTAAGTCCTGCGATAACTCTTGTAGGGCTTGTTGCGATAGAATCGTTATACCACTTAACGCCGTCTATCTCTCTTACAAATTCAATTCTATGCTCAACGCCACCGAAGTTCTTTGCTACCTGAACTATGCTCTGGATAGATACCTCGCCCCATACTGCGGCGATAGCTGTGAGATAGTTCGCAACGTTGTGGATACCAGGTATCCTTATATCGTCCTTGTGCACTATCTCTGTAGTTCTGCCCTTTTCCGTGTAGCAAAGCATACCGTCGTCATTAAGATATGCGCCTGTCTGAACAGGGTGCTTAAGGGAGAATGTGACAAGCTTTCCTCTTACGAGGTCTGCAAGCTTTATTGTTTCCTCGTTATCCTCATTGAGGACAGTTCTTGAGTATCCGTTCTGATGAGCGATAAGGTTGGCCTTTGCACTGATATACTCCTCCATTGTTCCGTGAACGTTCAGGTGGTTTGGAGTGATGTTTGTGATTGCGGCAACGTTTGGCGACTGTCTCATTGAGATTAGCTGGAAGCTTGAAAGCTCAACTACTGCAACATCGCTGTCTGACATTGTTTCAACTATAGGCAGAAGAGCCTTGCCGATATTTCCGCCGATATGGACACGCTTGCCCTCGGCTTTGAGCATTTCGCTGATAAGGGTAGTAGTAGTAGTCTTTCCGTCTGAACCTGTTACGCCGTATATCTTGCATGGGCAGAGGTCAAAGAAAGTTTCCATTTCTGATGTAATGGCAACGCCTGCTTTTCTTGCCTTTGTGATAGTTTCATCATTATAGTACATACCAGGTGTTCTGAAAACTATATCGCAGTTGAAGATGATATCAAGATAATGCTCGCCCAATGAGAACTCACAGCCCTTTGCGGAAAGCTCCTCATAGATAAGCTCATCAAATTCGTCCTCTGTCTTTTTGTCGCAGACAACGCATCTTATGCCCTTTGAGAGAAAAAGCTTTATAAGCTCAAGGTGACTTACGCCCGTGCCTATGAACGCTACTCTCTTATCTTTTATTTCCATGAAATATCTTTGTGCTTTTGTCATATCATTAACTCCTTCAATAATTCTGTCAGTTGTGTGCAATATACTGCACACATACCTATTCTATTTTATTATATATCATTTTATCCAAAAACGCAAGGACTTTTTTATATATGCAAAAAAAGTTTACCTGTCGTGCGGTTAGCAAACGTTTACTTGATTTTTGTGTCTAAATGTGCCGCAGTAACAGTGTGTTTTTTGTGAAAAGTGAGAAAAATTTATTATTTGCAAAA
This sequence comes from Ruminococcus bicirculans (ex Wegman et al. 2014), assembly GCF_000723465.1. Taxonomy (GTDB): domain Bacteria; phylum Bacillota; class Clostridia; order Oscillospirales; family Ruminococcaceae; genus Hominimerdicola; species Hominimerdicola aceti. Next base: position 1,281,736 of record NZ_HF545616.1, on the reverse strand, counting down.
AAGCTATTGTAAAATCGGGATTTATAAAGTATAATATATGTATATTGGTATGTTTCGTACTGACCTGAGGTCAGACAACAATTAGTATTGGAGGATATGATAATAATGGGTAATGCTGACAATGTATTGTTCGACAATGACTCAAGAGTTGCACCGCTTGGTCTTATTGCTATGGCAGGCGCTTCCGAGCTTGGCAAGAAGGTAGATGGTTATCTTACAAAATGGGCTAATGAAAACGAATTTGTTAAGGATACTTTCCTTGTTGAGGCTGTTTGTCCTAGATTTTCTTCCGGTGACGGCAAGGGCCTTATCAAGTCATCTATCAGAGGCGACGATCTTTTCATTCTCTGCGACGTAGGAAACTATAGCTGCACATACAACTATTTCGGCAGGGAAAACTGTATGTCACCTGACGATCATTATCAGGATCTTAAAAGAATAATCCAGGCTGCAGGCGGTAAGGCTCACAGAATAAACATCATCATGCCTTCCCTTTACGGCGGCAGACAGCACAGAAGAAACTACAGAGAATCTCTTGACTGTGCAGTTGCTCTTCAGGAGCTTCAGTCTATGGGCGTTTCAAATATCCTTACTTTTGACGCTCACGATCCAAGAGTACAGAACGCTGTTCCACTCATGGGTCTTGACAACATAATCCCTTCCTATCAGGTTCTCAAGGCAATGTTTAAAAACCTTTCAGATTTCAGACCTGACAAGGATCACTTCATGATAATCTCCCCTGACGAGGGCGCTATCAACAGAAATATGTACTACGCTTCTGTTCTGGGCGTAAACCTCGGTATGTTCTATAAGAGAAGAGATTATTCAACTATCATCGACGGAAGAAACCCTATCGTTGCTCACGAATACATGGGCAATGACGTTGCCGGCAAGGACGTTTTCATTGCCGACGACATCATCTCATCAGGCGAGTCGATGCTGGATATCGCTGTAGAGCTTAAAAAGCGTAAAGCTAACAAGATCTACTGCTATGCTACTTATCCAATTTTCACAAATGGTCTTGAATCATTCAACAAGGCTTATGCTGACGGCATTATCGACGGCGTATTCGGTACGAACCTCACATACAGAACTCCTGAGCTGCTTTCAAGCCCATGGTTCTACGAGGTAGACTGCTCTAAGTACATTGCTTACTTCATTGCATCACTCAATCATGACAAGTCAATTTCACAGGTCATCGACCCACACACAAAGATCGAAGCTCTGCTGAAAAAATACGGCATAAAGTAAATTCAATACACAACGATAAAGTTCGGGGCGGACGGCTGTCCCGAACTTTTTTTATATGAGGAGAAGATAAAATGATATTTGCAGGGATAGTTGCAGGAGGCTGTGGCTCTAGGGTAAAAAGTGCGGTTATACCAAAGCAATTTATAGAGATAGGCGGAGTGCCTGTTATCGTTATAACAGTGAGAGCGTTTCTTGCAGTGGAGGAGATAGATATGGCTTATGTGGGCATAAAACCTGACTGGCACGAATACACTAACGAGCTTTTTGAACGCTTCGGGATAGACAAAGAGCGTGTAAGAGTTATAGACGGCGGAGCTGACAGAAACGGCACTGTAATGAACATAGCTGAGGCAATAGTCGCTGAACATGGTAAGAATGAGGGGGACATAATACTCACCCATGACGCAGTTAGACCGTTCGTGACGGAGAAGATAATAAAGGACAATATAAGTGCAATGGCGAAACATTCCGCCTGCGGAACTTATATGCCTGCGGCTGATACCATAATAAGATCTGACGGCGAAAAGGTCAGGGAAACGCTTAACAGAAGCGAGCTTTATCAGGCGCAAACTCCGCAAACTTTCAGACTCGGGGATCTGAGGAGGAATTATTATTCGCTTAGCGAGGAGCAAAATAAAAAGCTGACGGACACTTGTTCTGTGTTTACAGCTTGTTATGAGGATATATACCTTGTCCTCGGGGACGCATTGAATTTCAAGATAACCACAGATAGCGATCTAAGAATGGCGAATGCACTTGCAGAGTTAAGTGAGAAATGAGAAATAAATCAAGGCGGTGACGGAGAACGATCTCTGCACCGCTTTTTTCTATACCCTACCATGCTTTGTGCGGTTTTCAGCATAAATAAGATCACGTCCAAAACGAATATTCTCACAAAGCTTGTCAATAATAACAAACGAAAAGTTTCGCAAAGCTTATCTGTTGTTCAAAAAGACAATAGCCATGCCGGCAGGCGGTACACCTTTTGTGCATACCTATAAAATATATTAGATACGCCTAACTAAGATTGACATACGGCTTCACGCATGGTAAAATAAATGTGGTTAGTAGCTACTAACCTCGTGAGAATAGATCATGCAGACTTCTCTATGATGACAAGAGCGAAATGTCATCAGCCCGAATGGTGGTGCGTTCGGGTAGTCTGCATAATATTAAAAAGGAGCTTATATTATGAACTATCTTGAGATCGTAAAAGTAATCGGACGTGAAATTCTGGATTCCAGAGGAAACCCAACTGTTGAAGCTGAGGTATATCTCGCAGACGGAACAGTGGGCAGAGGCACTGCACCAAGCGGTGCGTCAACAGGCGAGTTTGAGGCTCTTGAGCTGCGTGACGGCGATAAGGGCAGATATGGCGGAAAGGGCGTAACAAAGGCAGTTGAGAACATCAACACTGCTATCAATGACGCTGTCTGCGGTCTTGACGCTTCTGACATCTATGCCGTTGATAAGGCTATGATAAAGGCTGACGGCACTAAAGATAAGTCAAAGCTTGGTGCTAACGCTATCCTCGCTGTTTCTATCGCTGCTGCAAGAGCGGCTTCTATCTCTCTTGATATCCCTCTCTACAGATTTCTCGGTGGCATTTCAGCAAACAGACTTCCTGTTCCTATGATGAACATTCTTAACGGTGGCGCTCATGCTGCAAACACTGTTGATGTTCAGGAATTTATGATAATGCCTGTGGGTGCTCCAAGCTTTAAGGAAGCTCTTCGCTGGTGCGCTGAGGTTTTCCACGCTCTGGCTGCCCTGCTTAAATCAAAGGGACTTGCTACTTCTGTAGGCGACGAGGGTGGCTTCGCTCCTGACCTTGCAAGCGATGAAGAGGCTATCCAGTATATACTCGAAGCTGTGAAGAACGCAGGTTATGAGCCGGGTAAGGACTTCATGATAGCAATGGACGCTGCCTCAAGCGAGTGGAAAGGCTCAAAGAAGGGCGAGTACGTTCTTCCAAAGGCTGGCACAAAGTTCACTTCTGCTGAGCTTATCGAACATTGGAAAAAGCTTGTTGAAAAGTATCCTATCATCTCTATCGAGGACGCTCTCGACGAAGAGGACTGGGAGGGCTGGCAGCTTCTCACTAAGGAGCTTGGCGGCAAGGTGCAGCTCGTTGGCGACGATCTGTTCGTAACAAATACAGAAAGACTTGCAAAGGGCATCAGCCTTGGCTGCGGCAACTCTATCCTTATCAAGCTCAATCAGATAGGCTCAGTTTCTGAAACACTTGAAGCTATCAAAATGGCTCATAAGGCAGGCTACACTGCGATTTCTTCACACCGTTCAGGTGAAACAGCAGACACAACTATCGCTGACCTTGCAGTTGCTCTCAACACTTGCCAGATAAAGACAGGCGCACCAAGCAGAAGCGAACGTGTTGCAAAGTACAATCAGCTTCTCAGAATTGAGGAAGAACTTGGCGAAAGCGCAGTTTATCCACAAATGGGTGCATTTAACGTAACCAGATAGTTTTTTGTCATATAAGGATCAAGCTACAAGCTTGAAAAAAAGCAGTCCACAGGGGCTGCTTTTTTTGTTGTATAAATGCAGTGTAGGGGCAATCTGAGGTCGCTCGCTCATCACCACTTGCTTGTCCATTTTATCATCACATATAACAGACATAAAAAAATCACGCCCTAACAAAGTAAGGCGTGATCTTGACTAAGGATACTTCCCTAGTGGTGAGCTATCGGGGATTCGAACCCCGGACCCTTTGATTAAAAGTCAAATGCTCTGCCAACTGAGCTAATAACTCATATCGTCCTGCAACGACTTAATTATTATACCAATTTTCCACCCATTTGTCAAGGGGTTTTCGAGAATTTTTTCACTTTTTCCAAACTGCACATATTTATTCCCTATTTGGCATAATTTTATGCGTTTTCTAACAAAAAAACGCCCCTGAAAATCAAGGGCGTTTTATCTGCAAAACTTTAAGATTAGTTTATCTTGTTGCCGCAGTTAGGGCAGAACTGATTTCCAGCCGGAACTTTACCTCCGCAAGTAGGGCAGAACTTTTCACCCTGTGGTGCGGCCTGAGCCTGTGGCTGTGCATATGTCTGCTGTGGAGCGTTCTGCTGTGGAACAGAACCTGCATACTTCTTAAAAAGTGCATAGATGCCGCAGATAACAAGAAGAACAAATGCTATCCAGAACAGTACATACATGAATGTGTAGAAACCGCCATACAGCTTGCTCATACCTGAAAGATAGCTTCCTGCTGCATATGTAACTGCAAGACCCAGAACAACACCTGCACCAGTAGTTACCGGCTTGAGGTACTTGTCAGCAATTTTGAAAAAATCGTTCATTAGAGAATGCCTCCTAATTTAATAATATATATTTATTATACAATCGTTATGTCATAAAGTCAATAGATTCGAGTAAAATTTTTCACTTATTTACGTTTCTATTTGTTTGCTGTAATGACAGAAATAAGCATAAAATCGCTATTTTCTTTACCCTCTGTGTCAATAACTATCTCAACGGTGTGTTCTCCCTTTGCTCCGCTGTATATCTCATCAAGACAGCAAAGGTCTCCCCAATCCTCGTCAAAGTTTGCGTCAAGAAGAACCTTGTTCTGCCTGTCACCGTCTATGACAGCATATGCAACAGGCGCAGGCTTGTTGATAGTCTTTCTGTATTGCAGCATTATAATACTTCCACTCACGTTGAATTTAATACAACTTCCCTGCTTGTGAGCTATCCAACCGCCCTTGAATGGATCGCTCCACTGCTCTGCCGCATGAGTATCAGGCTCAAAGCCCTCCATAACGGGCGAACAGCTATAGTTCTGAAAACGCTGTGCGTCCTCATATCTGCTTGCTGTAAATGGCTCAGGAAGTGAAGGCTTCTTCTCTGCACCAAGCTTCTTATAGTATGAATATTCTGTATCAAGCAGATTGCAGATAAGATCAGCTATCATCTTGTGACCTAGGTCTGTAGGGTGGAGCATATCCGCTGTGTAATCTGCAAGACAAACGTTTCCAAGCTGTATCTCAGGGAAAATGTAGTTTCTTACACTGACGATAGGCAGGTCATAGTGCAGACCGATAGCGTTATGTATGCCCTGTGCATTTGTGCCTGTATCGTAAAAAAGATTGTTTATAAGCACAACCGCCTTGACGCTCTCAGCTTTCAGCAGACGTCTTACAAGGCTCTCGTATGTTTCCATAAATAGGGGCGAACTGCTGTCGTTTACCGAAAACTCAACGAAAACAAGGTCTGGCTGTTTGTCAAGGACGTGTTCCTGCACTCTTGCCACCCCAAACTGCGAGGTAGTTGCACCAATACCAGCATTGAAGTAGCTTATCTCAGCGTCAGGAAAATTCGTCTGCCACCATTTTGCACTGCGGTCAACATATCTTAACTCAGTCTTTGTAGCATTACAGCCCATTGTTATCGAGCCACCCAAATAAACAATGTTAAGCTTTTTTTCATTCTCTATCTTTTTGAATACCTGTGGAAGATAACCCATACTGCCGATATTCATGATAGATACGTTTTTGTCCGTCATATCCATTTCTCCTTTTATTTCTATAATGGTCTATTATAGTATTATAGCATTTTTCAAAACAAAAGTAAATCATAACGGGCAAAAATATTTTGCTTTAAGCTACAAAAAGCGGTAATGTTTTTTGTTAAAATCGTGCAATGTAGATGTTGACGAAAAGTAATGATATGTTGTATAATAAAGAATAAATATAAAATATGAAGAAAGAAGTGTTCATAATGCACGATTTTAAGGCACTCTGCCGTCAGGCACACACATTAGTAATATTCAAGAGCTTACATGAAGTTCCTGTCTTTGAAAAGCTACTTGAAACACTTGCTGTATGCGAATCTGACAGCGACATGGCTATAGAAAAATACTCAGATTTTGTGGCTGAGCTTTTTGCATATTCGGATAATCTTACAGAATATATGCTCAAGCTGGTTCTTGAAAATGAAAACCTTTTTATGCTTAAAAAGGGAGAAGGCAAGGAGACAGGTGCGCTTTTGGAGGAATGTCTTGCAAACGAGCTTGCCGTTATCGAGGAGCTTTCACAGATACCAAGTGACGAGATAATCTCAAAGATAGACTATGACGGCTTTCTGCCGAGATATGCTACACAAAAGCTTGACTTCTCGCAGATATATGCTGACAGGATACATGCTATCGGTCAGTACGGTTACGGCATCTATTCTCAGTATCATGTATTTGTTATCAAAGACGGAAAGATAGTTCCGGTTGAATATCCTGATGACATAAAGCTTTCCGACCTGCACAATTATGAACGTGAGCGTCAGGAGGTCATAAACAACACTCTTGCGCTTTTGAAAGGCAAGCCTGCCAACAACGTTCTGCTTTATGGTGACTGCGGTACAGGCAAGTCCTCAACTGTCAAGGCTATAGCAAACGAATATGCCTGCAAGGGTCTAAGACTTATCGAGCTTAAAAAGAAGCAGCTCCATGAGATACCAGCCATTGTAGAAACGGTAAGCAAAAATCCATTGAAGTTCATTATCTTCATAGACGACCTTTCATTCACAGAGGACGATGATGATTTTGCGGCACTGAAAGCTATCCTCGAGGGAAGCGTTTCATCAACTGCGGACAATCTCTGCATTTATGCTACCTCAAACAGAAGACATCTTGTACACGAGACGTTCTCCTCACGAGAGGGTGACGAGATACACTTCAAAGACACTATGCAGGAGCTTCTTTCACTGTCAGACCGTTTTGGTCTTACTGTCACATATCAGAAGCCTGACAAGAAGATTTACCTTGATGTAGTTGAGAAACTTGCAAAGCAATACGAGCTTAAAACTCCTATTGATGAGGTGCTTCAAAAGGCTGAGGCTTATGCGCTTTCAAGAGCAGGACGTTCACCGAGAGTTGCAAAGCAGTTCGTGGAATACATGAAGGGCATGGAAGACTAATAAATATATTCTGACGATATTCAGGAGGAATTATCATGACAAAGCAACCGAAGTGGCTTGACAACGCAGTTTTCTACGAGATCTATCCACAATCGTTCAATGACACAAACTCAGACGGTATCGGTGATATCAAGGGTATTACAGAAAAACTTGACTATATCTGCGAGCTGGGGTGTAACGCTATTTGGATAAACCCATGCTTCAAATCACCTTTTGGCGATGCAGGCTATGACGTTGAGGACTATTACACAGTCGCACCACGTTATGGCACTAACGAGGACCTGGTGGAGCTTTTTAACGAGGCTCACAAGCGTGGTATGCACGTCCTTCTCGACCTTGTACCTGGTCATACTGCCGTTACTCACAAATGGTTTAAGGAATCAATGAAAGCCGAGAGGAACGAGTTCACAGACCGCTATGTGTGGACAGACAGCATATGGGTAGAGCCTGACGGCATGGCTAGTATCCGTGGTATCTCCGACAGGGACGGATCTTGTGCCGTGAATTTCTTCTCACATCAGCCTGCACTTAACTACGGCTATTATAAGCCTGATCCTGATAAAAAGTGGCAGCAGTCTATGAATGACGAGGGTCCGAGAGCCACACTTGAGGCTCTCAAGGATATAATGCGCTTCTGGCTCAGTGCCGGTGCAGACGGATTCAGAGTGGATATGGCAGGCTCTCTTGTAAAGAATGACGAGAACGGCAAAGGCACTATCGCACTTTGGCAAAACGTAAGAGAATTTCTTAATAAGGAGTTCCCATATGCCGCTATGGTATCAGAGTGGGGAGAACCTGACAAGTCAATAATCGGCGGTTTCCATATGGACTTTCTGTTGCACTTTGGTCCGTCACATTATAATGACCTTTTCCGCTGTGAAGAGCCTTATTTCTCTAAGCGTGGCAAGGGTTCGGCTAAAGAATTTGTTGAAGCATACAAAACCAATTATGCCAAGACAGACGGCAAGGGTCTTATCTGTATCCCGTCAGGCAACCACGATATGGACAGACTTGCAAGAACCCTTGATACAGACGAAATGCGTGTTGCATTTGCTTTCCTGCTCACAATGCCGGGCGCACCGTTTATCTACTATGGTGACGAAATAGGCATGAGATATGTGGAGAATCTGACATCAGTTGAGGGTGGCTATGGCAGAACCGGCTCACGTTCGCCTATGCAGTGGAACAAGGGGCTTAATGCAGGCTTCTCATCAGCTAAGGCTGAAATGCTCTATGTACCACTGGACAGCAGTAAAGACAGACCTGACGCTGAAAGCCAATCCAAGGACAGCACATCACTTAGAAGCGAAGTCAAAGGGCTTATAAGCTTCAGGCAGAAAAATCCTGCACTGCAAAGCAGGGGCGAGATAGAGTTTTTGTCAAGCGGATATCCTCTGGTATACAGACGTAAGGGCGAGGGACAGAGCATAATGGCGGTCATAAATCCAAAAGACGAAACGACAGAGATCGAAAACGTCAATGGCAAGATAATTTATACAGTAGGTCATGGCGCAAGCCTTGAAAACGGAAAGCTCATTATTAAAGGCTCGGCCGCTGTATTTGTTGAAGAATAAAATAACATAAAAGAGGTCAAGGACACATTTCACATTCCTTGACCTCTTTTGTTATGCCGTCTAAAGTTTATCCGCCGTTGTCAGAGCATACTCCGAAACTCCGTTGGAGTTTTTCCAAAGTGCATTTTAAACCGCTTCATAAAACCATATTCATTAGTATAACCGCACCTCTCAGCCACTTCCCTTACGCTGAGATTTGTCGTTGCAAGAAGCTGACTGGCTCTTTCCATTCGTGCGCTTATAACGTCTGTCATGACGCTCACTCCAAACATTTTCTTATACATATGCTGAAAACTTGACCTGCTTATGCCCATATCCCATGCCATGCTGCCTACGTCTGCGATGTCCTCAGGCATTGCGTATATGTATGCTCTGAGCTGCATAAAGCGGCTGTTCCTGTCAGTAATAATACAGGACTTTTTGTCTGTACACTTTAGCTGTCTTGCAAGCTTTAACAAAAAGATCTCCATATAGCACCGTGTTACTTCCTCATGCCCCTCTTTCATGAGCTGATACTCATATGCTACCGAGCGTATTATCTGACTAAGCTCATCGATATTTCCAAGGTATACCAGTGCATCTTTAGGAACATCAAGACTTTCAAATTTTTCCTTATCGCCCTTCTCATAATTGAAATAAAGCCAATCATCGGTATAAAACTCTTCTGCGGCATGGTATTTCACAGGGGTATCCGGTGAAAGCAGGATAAAAGAATTTTTCTCTGCCCTATGCTCGATTCCATTTATGACGAACACCGACGGTTCTTTTATGAGCAATATAAGAGGACTACCCACCCCTTGAGGGCAATCCATAATAAAATCTTTTCTATGGCGATAATTATAGCCGACCGCACCCACAAGCATTCTGATTCCTCCCTGCTTTTATCAACTTTATTTTACCACACCGCTACATTCTTGTCAACGAAAAAAGAGCAGACGCTTTGTTCTGCTCTTCTTTCACATAATTCTATAATAGTATTACAATTATCCCCAATAGGTTCTCCAAACATTGAAATAACCCCAAGGAATTTTAAACGAGTAGGCTATCTTACTGCTGTTTGTCTTGTAGCTTCTGTTGCACCAGAAGTAAACATTATAGTCATTAGCAATACCGTTAAGGTGAGTTTTGCCATATACTGCACCAAAAACAGCCTGCTTTACTCTTCTGGAAACGTTTGAATAATTTGCTCCGTCCCTTGAAAGCTGTGCAGATGACATAAATCCGCCGCTCTTATAAATGATATCCTGAACATTGTTATATCTTGCATAGTAGGATCTCCACATTGCATTCTTTGTGTACTTTGCGGCAACATACTGGTTTGCAACACAATCTGCAACATAAACGATAGGCTTATCCCACTCTGAACCTGACATCTTGCCGACCTCATGATAAACTATACGGCACATTGCTTCCCAGCCTGCCTTATTGAAGTCCATTCTTGCTGTCTTTATTGTCTGTGTCTTTGAGTAAGCAGAAGCGGCAGAGCCATTTACAGCCTTTACTCTGAACTGATATGAAGTCGTTCTCTGAAGACCTGTAACAGTGCAGTTCGTGTTCTTGACTGTCTTGTATTTCTTCCAACTCTTATATTTGCCACCCTTGATGTATAGCTCATAGTTTGAAGCACCTTTTACCTTGCTCCAATGCACCTTGATAGTGTTTGTCTGCTTGTTATACGGATGAGTGAACTCACTTCCATAGTTAATCTGAGCTGTCATCTTAGGAGTCGAAAGCTTTGCCGCAGCAGCATCGGCACTAAATCCCTCTGTCATTACCAAAAATGTCATAAGTGCTGCAATAAACATCACTATAACTTTCAGTGACTTATTCTTTGCTGAAATAAAACTTGCTGAATGATCCATTAATAATACGGCTTTACAACGCATACACGCTGCATTGCCAATTCACACCCTTTCTTTTAATTAGCGGCGGTCATGTCTGTGCCGCTATTTAATTTTATTACGGTCGATTAAAATTATGTATCAATCTGTAACGATAACGGTTAAGAAAGTTACAAACTGATTACAAATTACTACACTATTGTAACACGCACAATTACATTTGTCAAGCTTTTTTATAGTTTTTTTTATTTTTGTTTATAATTTGAAGCAAAGAATATAAAAATTGTACTAATATTTCAGCACATTGAATATTAATTTACTGTATCAGCAAGAGTTCACGCACAATTATCACAAATAAAATATGTGCAGAATATGAACAAAATCAATGGATCAACCACAGAGATCCTGCTGTTTTAAAAAAATCTGTGGGGAAAGAGGCAAAATAATGAAAAAATATTTACCTGAGGGCAAGATCTTCAATAGCCCTGAAAACCGATATTATCTTCAAAGCGAACGAACAATGGCTGAGGCAATGGCTCAGGGATTGATACTGGAGGGTCATGCTGTGCTTTGTGACAGCGAACACAACATAATAGTAGAGCTTCCCTTTGGCAAAGGAATAATCCCAAGATCAGAGGGAGCAATCGGAATACAAGAAGGCAAAACAAAAGACATAGCATTACTTTCTAGGGTAAACAAAACGGTATGCTTCAAGGTGACAGATATTGTTCACGAAAAGGGCGAGGTCATATGCAGGTTGTCAAGGCGTCTTGCACAAGAAGAGTGCATTGAACGATATATAAGTACCCTCACATCAGGGGACGTTATACCGGCAAAGGTAACACACCTTGAGCCTTTCGGGTGCTTTGTTGACATAGGCTGTGGTCTTCCATCACTTATACCAATAGACGCCATATCCGTCTCACGCATCACCCACCCCAACGACAGATTTTTCAACGGTCAGGACATATATGCTGTGGTAAAAAGCTGTGACGAGGACAGGATATGCCTTTCTCACAAGGAACTTTTAGGCACATGGGAAGAAAATGCAGCATTGTTCTCCACAGGAGAAACTGTAGGTGGGATAGTACGCTCCATTGAACCATACGGTATTTTTATAGAGCTTGCTCCGAACCTTGCAGGACTTGCTGAACCAAGAGAAAATGTGCGTGTGGGGCAGGCAGCAAGTGTTTACATAAAAGCTCTTATCCCCGAAAAAATGAAAGTCAAGCTCATTATCGTAGACGTATTTGAAAACAGCGTTTTTCCCTCAAAGATAAACTATTTCATCACCAGCGGCAGGCTCACAAAATGGGTCTATTCCACCAATGAATGTTACAAAAATATATGCTCTGAATTCGTGTGATAAACGTACATATTTTTGTACTTGTAATTTATTTGTACTATAATTTGTACTTGTTTTCACAGCAAAACAAAAAATAAAAAAGGCATCGGCTTCCAATTGAAGCCAGTGCCTTTTAACTTGTTAGAATCATTAAGAGGATATCACCATAGCTCATTTGGGTATTTAAGTCCCCATTCTTTTCTAAGCTTTGCCATTTCGTTTGCGATAACGCCACAGCCGATAACAGCCCAGTTCAGTTCTCCCTTTTCCATGTGTTAAGCTCCTTTCAGAACATCTAAAATACCTTATAACCTTCTTTGATATCTCCAGAGCGATAAGCGTCCAACAGGTCACGGAGATCGTTTATCTGCAAAAGCAGTTCCCTTCCCTTGTCGGTATCTGAAATGTTTGCCCGGCGGTCAAGTCTTTCCACCATATGTATCTCAGGAGTATGCTCACTCTCTCCTGCAATAAACGGCTTATGCTCCGCAAGATTAAGGCTGTGGGAATCATAAATAAGAGTGTAGCCTGCGATACCGGTGGCTTTTTGATAAGCCTTTGAGATACCACCGTCAATAACGAACAGCCGGCCGTCTGCCTTGACAGGGCTTTCACCATTTTTTATCTTTACAGGTACATGACCGTTTATGATATGTCCACGCTGTGGGTCAAGCCCAAACATTTCAAGTATCTTTCCGCATATCTCAGGCTTCTCTGAGAAGTGATAATAGGCATTATAATTTTCCTTGTGAAGCTTTTTATCTTCAAGGAAATATCGCTCAAAAAACGCCATTTTGTCCTTGCCATAAAGAGGCGAACGTGCGCCGCTCCACAGATACCACAAATGGTCTGCACAGTTGCTTTTCTCCTCACAAGGCTGTAAGAAATATGCCTTGTTGGCTATTTCGTCAAGCTTATCTAGCATTGCCTTACCCGAATACTGCTCTCCTGCTATACTTAAGCTCAGAAGCTTTCCATTTTCATCAAGAGGGATACAGCCGTGGAAAAGCAAATTGCCGTTTATGGTCTTATACATTGAGCCTTTTGAATATAAAAAACGCATATGTGTGTTGAGCCTGTCGCTGTGCATAAACGAGTTTGCAAGAATCGTCATAAGCTCATTTTCGCCTTCGGTAAGCGCAAGAGGATCGACAGGATCAACTGTAGGAAAATTGCCGTCAAGAAGCTTATGAGTTTGCCCGTCTATTGTTATAGTGCCATTTGCGAAGTCCACCTTGCTGAAAAGGTCACGGTGAGATAGTTTCCATTCAGGGTGCCGCCTGATAAGCTGCCCCTCTAGCTTTAGCTGTATAACTGTGATAGCCTTGTGCATTTTTGCCACAAGCTTTGCATCAACAGGGTCATAGATATTATCATCAAGTGTCTGTGGCATGAAAATTTCGCACTCATCGTTTTTATATGTTTCTCCTGCAAAGACCGCCAGCGCACGAAGATTTAATCCATAGCCGTCCTCGAGAACGTCAAAGTTATTGTATCGCATGGAGATACGGATAACATTTGCAATAAGAGCAAGATTACCTGAAGCCGCACCCATCCACGAAATGTCATGGTTGCCCCACTGTATATCGACATCGTGCATTTTCATAAGCTCGTCCATAATAATATCTGCTCTTGGACCACGGTCATATATATCTCCGATAATATGCAGCTTGTCGATTGCAAGAGATTGTATAAGCTCACAAAGGGACTTTATAAAGCGGTCTGCGATTCCAGTGTCAAGAATTGTGGTGATTATCTCATCATAGTAATATTCCTTTACCACATCATCAGTGACATTAAGCAGCTCGTCAAGTATATAGACCATATCCTTTGGTATGCTCTTTCGCACTCTAGAACGTGTATACTTTGCCGACACCGCCTCGCAAACAAGTATCAGACGATAGATAGTAAGTCTGCGCCACTCGTCTGAAAGCCCGTTTTTATCACGCAAACGCTTTAGCTGCTTGTCGGGATAATAGATAAGATAGGCAAGGGCTTCACGCTCTGCCGAGGAAACTGCTTTTCCTAAGGTCAGGTCTATCTTGTTTTTTATCATGCCCGATGCGCTTTTTAGCATATGCAAAAAGGCTTCATACTCCCCGTGGATATCGCTGAAAAAGTATTCCGTACCCTTTGGCATACTGCGTATTGCAGATAGATTTACTATCTCGCTGGCGGCACTGTCTATAGTAGGAAATTTTTGTGCAAGTAGTAAAAGATATTTTTTGTCCATATGTATTTCTCTCTTTTGGATTTTTTACAACGTCATATTACTCAGAAAGACCGCAGTTTACGCTACGGTCTTGTCTGAATTTTTTTGGAAGATATAAGGAATTATTCGCCGAAACCGTCCTCAAACATTTTAACGAACTCGTCAAGCACAGCCTGCTCGTTTTCGCCTGTTACGATTATCTCTACCTCAGTGTCCTTCTTGATACCTGCTGCCATTATCTGCATAACAGCCTTAGCCTTGATGTCCTTGCCGTTTGCTTTCATCATGATCTCGCACTCAGGATGCTCCTTAGCAGCCTTTGCAACGATACCTGCCGGACGCATATGAAGTCCCTCTGCATTTACTACTTTTACGACCTTTGATACCATAATAGATCTCTCCTTTTCTGAAACTTAATTTATTTATGATTGTTAACATTATTATATTATATTTTCTTATATTTGTAAAGACTATTCTGTAACTTTCCTAAGGAAACCTGCAAGCAATGCGCCAAGAAAGCCTAATGGAACATTTCCGCCAGAAGCAGTAAAAGTTGCACCTGAAACTGCCATTGCTCCGCGTCCCTATATTTTTTCAGAGAGTTTCAAGAAGCTCTGCGATTTTTTCTTTTTGAGCAAGCCCATCAGAAAAAGCAGTCGCACCGCCAGCGGCTGTGCCAAGTTTAAGAGCATATTCATAATCGCCATGCAATATACCAGCGGTAAAGCCTGCCACCATTGAATCGCCTGCACCAACGGAATTTTTCACCTTACCATTACATACTCCACAGCGATGTATTTCACCGTTTTCGTCAATAAGCATTGCGCCGTCCCCTGCCATTGAGATAAGCACGTTCACAGCACCCATTTCTTTAAGCTTACGTGCGTATTTTTCTATCTCCTCATCATTAGTGAGTGTCACTCCGAACATCTCGCCAAGCTCGTGGTTGTTAGGCTTGATAAGGAAAGGTTTATATTTAAGCACATTGAGAAGCAGGTCTTTTGTTGCGTCCACTACTGTTCTGATATTCTTGTGCGCGAGCCTTTCCAGTATCTTCTCATAGATATCAGAAGGCAGCGAGGCAGGTATGCTTCCTGCGAGTATAAGCGTATCTCCGTCCTGAAGCTTATCAAGCTTTGCAAAAAGCTTATTCACAGCCTCATCATCTATATCAGGACCCTGACCGTTCAGTTCTGTTTCCTCAGCAGATTTTATTTTCACATTTATACGGGAATTACCGTTTTTGAGATGAACAAAATCTGTATCAATTCCCATTTCCGCTAATCCGTTCTCGATAGCTTCACCTGTGAAGCCTGCAGTGAAGCCAAGTGCCTTTGACTGAATGTCCAGCTCTCTAAGAACTACAGAAACATTTATACCCTTGCCACCGAAATACATCTCTTCCCTATCTGAGCGGTTGGTAGACCCAAGCTTCATTTCCCCTGTATGAACAACATAGTCGATAGCAGGATTGAATGTTACAGTATATACCATTTTACATTACCTCCTTGATATTTGCTTTTGTAAGATATTTTTTGTCTTGAAGCTTGTGGGTGATCGTCACTTACCTTCTGCTAATTTATCGTCGTCGCTTCTTAAAATGCAGAGTGCGATAACAAGACCTGTCAAAGCAACAAACACCGCTTTAGTTTCAAGCAATTCTGTGACAAATGCACCCAATGCCGCTCCACCGATAAAGCAAAGGATTATGCCATAATACTGCATTGCATTACCAAGCTTTTGCTTATCCTTAGTTTTCAAATACTGAAACAGATTATCCGTACCGCTTCTAAGATTGCCAGTACACATCGTGGTAGCGAAAGGCTTTCCGTCCATTTTCCTAAAACCCTCCACCTGCATTGCACAGGTAAAAGAAACTAGGATATTCGCCAATGTGTTAAGCGTACCAGCAGGGATAAATCCCACAATAGTCAGCACCACAAGCTCCACACCGATTATGATCCTATGCCAATGTATCCTCGGGTGTTCATTGAATTTAAGCTTCACAGCTTCCACTATCAGCACGCCAAGCATAAAGGACAGTATAGGCATGAGATAAAGAAAGACCTTCAGCCAGCTTCCCTCTTTGATATTGATAGCCAACAACACCATGTTACCTGTCTGTGCATTTGCAAAAACGTGGTCACGACTGATGTAGGTATAAGCATCAAGATAGCCACCCACTATTGCGAGCATTACTCCAACACCGTAAAACTCAGCTATATGTCTTCCGTTCTTCATTGTGCAGTCCCCAGTGGCTCAAGTTCGTTAAGATCATATGGCGTTTTCTGATAAATGCAGTAGTTGAGCCAGTTTGAATAAAGCAGATTAGCCGAACAGCTCCAATTGAAAATAGGCTTATTTTCTGGATCATCGTCAGGGAAATAGCTATATGGTATCTGTATAGGCAACCCCTTTTCCTTATCTCTGAAATACTCTTTTGCAATGGTCTCACGATCATATTCCCAGTGACCGAACAGAAAAAACTGTCTTTGTGTCCTATCTGAAACAAGATGCACACCCGCCTCGTTTGACACTGCCACCACTATAAGGTCGTCCACCTTTTCAATATCTTCACGACGCACCTCAGTATGGCGTGAGTGCGGACAATGGAAAACATCTCCAAAGCCTTTAAGAATAATGCTTTCGGGATAGTCGATATGGTGCTTGAAATTGCCAAACATCTTCTCTTTCAAAGGATATTTGGGAACACCATAATGGTAATAAAGCCCAGCCTGAGCGCCCCAGCATATGTGGATAGTTGAGAAAACATTGGTCTTTGACCATTCAAAAACTCTGCAAAGCTCGTCCCAGTAATCAACGTCTTCATACTCCATTTGCTCAACAGGCGCACCAGTGATTATAAGACCATCATAACGATTATCACAAACCTCGTCAAAGTTCTTGTAGAAAGCGAGCATATGCTCCAAAGAGGTGTTTTTTGACATATGACTGCTCATCTGAATAAGGTCGATGTCAACATGAAGAGGTGTGTTGCTCAAAAGACGCAGAAGCTGCGTTTCTGTCGCAATTTTGTCAGGCATGAGATTAACGATAGCGATCTTCAAGGCACGAATGTCCTGATGAGCGGCTCTGTCATCGGGAATAACGAATATATTCTCATTTTCCAACGTTTGGAACGCAGGAAGGTCATTTGGTATTTTAATTGGCAAAGTATATCCCACCTTTTAATTATACTCTAAAAGATTATTATAACACGATCTCTGTTAAAAATCAACCAAAAGAGAGATTTATTCATATATTATTGAGAAAAAGGGAGCGACCTAAGCCGCTCCCTATGTGTATCAACAGTATATAAATCCGTACAATTATTCGTAAAGTGGATATTTCTTGCAGATAGCGTTTACCTTTTCTCTGATCTCATCAGCCTTATTGTCAAAGTCTGTTGCTGTGAGATACATACACTCTGCAATAACGTCCATATCCTCCTCAACAAGTCCCCTTGTGGTAACTGCCGCTGTACCAACTCTTACACCGCTGGTTACAAATGGCTTCTCAGGGTCGTTAGGGATAGCATTTTTGTTTACAGTGATGTAAACCTCGTCAAGCTTTTTCTCAAACTCTTTGCCCGTGATGTGGAATGGTCTGAGGTCAACAAGCATAAGATGATTGTCTGTGCCACCTGATACAAGATTGAATCCTCTGTCAAGAAGTCCCTTTGCAAGAGCCTGTGCATTCTTTACGATCTGCTCACCGTATGCCTTGAACTCAGGCTTTAGAGCCTCGCCAAAGCAAACTGCCTTTGCAGCGATAACGTGCATAAGAGGACCGCCCTGTGTGCCTGGGAAAATAGCAGAATTTATCTTCTTAGCTATATACTCGTTGTTTGTGAGTATAAGTCCTCCTCTTGGTCCTCTCAGAGTTTTATGTGTTGTTGTTGTAACAATGTCAGCATATGGTACTGGTGACTGATGACAGCCTGCAGCAACAAGTCCTGCAATATGTGCCATATCTACCATAAGATATGCACCGACAGCCTTTGCTATCTCAGAAAGCTTCTCAAAGTCGATAGCTCTTGGATAAGCACTTGCACCGGCAACAATAAGTCTAGGTCTGCACTTGTTAGCCTGCTTATAAAGAGCCTCGTAGTCGATATAACCCTCGTCATTTACGCCGTAAGGAACGAAATTAAAATACTTACCTGAAAGGTTTACAGGTGAGCCATGTGTAAGGTGTCCGCCAGCGTCAAGGCTCATACCCATAACAGTGTCGCCTGGCTTAAGAAGAGCAAAATAAACAGCAGTGTTAGCCTGAGCGCCAGAATGTGGCTGAACGTTAGCATACTTAGCACCGAAAAGCTTGCAGGCTCTTTCAACAGCTATATCCTCCACAACGTCAACGCACTGACAGCCGCCATAATATCTCTTACCAGAATATCCCTCAGCATACTTATTAGTAAGCACAGAACCCATTGCAGCCATAACGGCAGGTGAAACGATATTTTCGCTTGCGATAAGCTCAAGATTTCTTCTCTGTCTTGCCAGCTCAGCTTCCATTGCTTCGCCGACTTCTTTATCGACATTTTCAACAAAGCCGATAGTATCCATTATTTTCATCGAAATTACTCCCATCATAAAATTTTACGGACATTCCGTTCTCTTTTATTATAACGTATTTTTCTTTTCATGTCAACGAAAATTTTTTTGTAGTGAGGAATGAGGAGTGAGGAGTGAGGAATTAAGGTATCGCCTGCGGCGATTAATTTTTGTGGAGAATAGGTTTTACTGCCGCAAAATTGCTTCGCTCTTTTCGTTTTTTCCATTTCTCACTTCTTTATCTTCTCCCAATAGGCTTTCGCCATTTGCTCCGTCTTATTCTCACCATACTGATAATAAGTCCTCCCCACAAGCTTATCAGGCAGATACTGCTGTTTCACCCAATGGTTTGGATAGTCATGGGGATAAAGATAGTGCTGTCCTTTCACTTTTGCGCCCTCGCCGTCAAAATGCTTATTCTGCAAATGCCGTGGATAATCTCCAAAATCACCATTTCTCACATCTGCTAAAGCTGCGTCTATTGCTGATTCAGCAGAATTTGATTTTGGAGCAGTGGCAAGAAGAACCACAGCTTCCGCCAATGGTATCCTTGCTTCAGGCAGTCCCAACTGCAATGCCGAATCAACGCAGGATTTCGTCACTACCGCCGCCATAGGATACGCAAGTCCTATATCCTCGCTTGCGATAACAAGCAGCCGTCTGCACAGAGAAATGATATCCCCCGCTTCCATAAGCCGTGCGGCATAATGAAGTGCGGCGTTCTCGTCAGAACCTCTTATTGACTTCTGCAAAGCCGACAGAATATCATAATGCTCATCGCCTGCACGGTCATAGCGCATATTGCTACGCTGAGTTAGAAGCTTCACATTATCAAGGTTCACGGTGAGCTTTTCACCGTCATTATCTGCCGAAAGTATGCAAAGCTCCACTGTATTTATTGACTTTCTCACATCACCGCCACAGCCCCTTGCGATATGCTCCAACACACCATTTTCAAGACGCAGTTTCAACCCCAACTCATCAGCCATAAGCTGAAAAGCACGCTTTATTGCAGGCAAGATTTCCTCCGAAGTCAGCGGCTTGAACTCAAACACAGTTGAACGGCTAATTATAGCATTGTACACATAAAAATACGGATTTTCAGTGGTAGAAGCGATAAGAGTTATCTTGCCGTTTTCAATGTATTCAAGAAGCGATTGCTGTTGTTTTTTGTTAAGATACTGTATCTCGTCAAGATAAAGCAAGATACCATTAATGCCGCTGAGTGTCTCAGTTTCAGCAACTATCTGCTTGATATCAGCAATAGAAGCACTTGTGCCGTTAAGCTTATGCATAGTCATATTAGCATTATTTGCTATCATTCTTGCGACCGTAGTTTTGCCAACACCTGACGGACCATAAAAAATCATATTCGGTATTTTACCGCTTTCGATAATACGCCTGAGAGGTTTATTTTCGCCTAACAGGTGGGTCTGTCCCACAATATCATCAAGGGTTTTGGGTCTAATTCGTTCAGCCAAAGGCACACTCATTTTATGATCTCCTTAAAATGCAATTAGTCTAAAATGTTCTGAATATCCTCTAAATGAAGCTGATAAGCCATGCTGTTTATCTTTTTAAGCAGGTAGGTTTTTGCAACAAGAACAGCTTCCTGATATTTGGTGTTTTCCATACCAAGGCAAATGCGATAAATAATGAATTGATTAGAGGAGATTTTCATGATAATGTGATTATTGCCCTCGAAAGTACCACGGCAAATGGAGTTGGAGTTGACAAAGTTCCAAAGGTCGGAGTAAGTGAGAGCAGTGACTTCATCAGTAATAAACTGTTGGATAAGTTCATTCATATGGATACCCCCTATAGTGTATTTTCTTTAGTATAGCACATATTTCCGCATAATTCAAGGGAAAATGCGGTCAAAGTGGGGAGTGTCGCCCGTTAGCTTCATGAACTCGTATCGTAAACAACAAAATGTAGGGGACGGCGCCCCCGACGTCCCGATATCAAAGTGTCGAATTTTTTTGATTGTGACAAATTTATGCAAGCGACCGAAACGGGTGAACAATGCTCGTCCCTACCACAAATTGTGCGTTTTCTCAAAGTTTGTGCAATAAATTACAAGATGTAACGTCCAAAAAGCGGGCTGTCGAGGGCGCCAGCCCCTACATGGTTTGTTAAACAAATAAATAATGTGCGGATAACGCAGATATGCAACAAAAAAAGAGGCAGAATACTCCGCCTCTCATTTATCTGTACAAAGATTTGTACTATTATTTTTTTCTGGCCGAGCTTACCGCACGAGTTATCTCAGGCTCTGCTTCGCCACGAACACATTCAGCCGTAATCTTTATGCCAACTATCTCATCATCAGATGGAGCTTCAAACATGAGCTTTGTGAGTATCTTCTCAACTATCGCCCTAAGTCCTCTTGCTCCTGTCTTTTCTTCAATAGTCCTCTTGGCTATCTCTCGCTTTGCGTCCTCTGTGATCTCAAAATCGATGTTGTCAAGCTTGAAAAGCTTCGTGTATTGCTTGATAAGCGAGTTCTTTGGCTCTGTCAAGATCCTGCAAAGTGCGTCCTCGTCAAGCTCGTCAAGAACCGTGATAACAGGAAGTCTGCCCACAAGCTCTGGTACGATACCGAACTTAACAAGATCGTGTGGTACTACCCTCTTCATCACATTGTTATCATCCTCCTTGCTCTTGACCTTTCCGCCAAAACCAAGTGATGATGACTCTGTACGCTTCTTGATAACACTGTCAAGTCCCTCAAAAGCTCCGCCACAGATAAACAAAATATTCTTCGTATCTATCTGTATGAACTCCTGATGTGGGTGCTTTCTGCCACCCTGTGGAGGCACATTGGACACACAGCCCTCTACTATCTTAAGAAGTGCCTGCTGTACGCCCTCACCGCTTACATCTCTTGTGATAGAAACGTTCTCCGATTTTCTTGATATCTTATCTATCTCGTCGATATAAATAATACCGTTCTGAGCCGCTTCAACATTATAATCTGCCGCCTGAATAAGCCTTGTAAGCACGTTTTCAACATCATCGCCTACATAGCCTGCCTCTGTGAGCGTAGTAGCGTCAGCAATAGCAAAAGGCACGTTCAGAAGCCTTGCCAAAGTCTGTGCAAGCAAAGTCTTTCCTGTTCCTGTTGGTCCAAGAAGCAAAACGTTACTTTTCTGTATCTCTACGTCATCATCGTCATTGAGTGACAAAATTCTCTTGTAATGATTGTATACCGCAACAGAAAGCGCTATCTTTGCTTCCTCCTGCCCGATAACATACTCGTCAAGAACTGCCTTTATCTCCGCAGGCTTCTTAAGGGTTATGCCGCTGTCAGCTGCATTTTTACCCTTGCCGCGCTGCTTCGTTGTAGGAAGTCCCTCCTGCTCAGCCAGAACATTATAGCAATAAAGTACACACTCGTCACAAATGTGGCTCGTGCCTGCTGAAAAAAGTGTTCTAACCTTGTCCTCAGGCTTGCCGCAGAACGAGCATTTTCTTATTGTATCATTAGCCATTTATTTCACCGAACCTATCTGTTAGTTATTACCTTGTCGATAAGACCGTATTCAAGAGCCTCCTGAGCTGTCATATAATTGTCACGCTCAGTGTCGATGTTGATCTGCTCGATAGGCTTGCCTGTGTTCTGGGCAAGTATCCTGTTGAGCTTCTCTCTGGTCTTTACCATGTGGTCAGAATGTATCTTGATATCTGTACACTGACCAGAAATTCCGCCGCCTGCGATAAGAGGCTGATGAATGAGTATCTCACTGTTTGGCAGAGCAAATCTCTTACCCTTTGTGCCGCTTGAAAGCAGGAATGAACCCATTGAAGCAGCCATACCCATGCATATAGTTGACACGTCACACTTGATATACTGGATAGTATCATAGATAGCCATGCCGGCAGTGATAACTCCTCCAGGGCTGTTTATATAAAGGTCGATATCCTTTTCAGGATCCTGTCCCTCAAGATAAAGCAGCTGTGCCACTACTACGCTTGCCACTGCGTCGTCTATCTGGTCGCAGAGCATGATTATTCTGTCATTGAGCAGGCGGGAATAAATGTCATAGCTTCTCTCGCCTCTGCTTGTCTGTTCCACTACATAAGGTACCAATGCCATAAAATTGCCTCCTTAATCTATTTTCGCCCGCATAAGGTCATGCGGGCGAAAGCATAAATTATCTTACTTTATAACTGCTGCGTCCTTGATAAGGTCAACAGCCTTGCCAACTGCAATATCCTTCTTAAGGTCGTCATCATGGATAAACTGCTTGATCTGGTCAACGTCAAGCTTGTAAGCCTCAGCAAGCTTATCAAACTCAGCCTTGAGCTCGTCCTCAGTTACCTCGATATTCTCAAGCTTTGCGATCTTTTCAAGTGCAAGTCTGAGCTTGACCTGCTTCTCAGCCTGCTCAGCATATGCCTTCTTTACAGTGTCGATAGTCTGACCTGTATACTGCATATAGAGATCAAGTGAGATGCCCTGTGGTGCAAGTCTCTGCTCCAGCTCGCTTATCATCTCGTTTACTCTGTTGTCAAACATAACCTGTGGGATCTCAGCTGTCATGTTCTCGATGACCTTATCGAATATCTTAGCCTCTACCTCAGAATCAGCGTGCTTCTCGTTAGCTTCCTCAAGCTTCTTCTTAACGTCAGCCTTGTATTCGTCAACTGTATCGAACTCTGTTGAATCCTTTACCATATCATCGTCCAGCTCAGGCATAACCTTCTTTGATATGCTCTTGAGCTTGATCTTGAATACAGCAGGTGCGCCTGCAAGTTCCTTTACCTGATACTCATCAGGGAATGTTACGTTGATGTCGAAATCCTCACCGGCGTTGTGACCAACGATCTGATCCTCAAAGCCAGGAATGAACTGACCGCTTCCAAGTGACAGTGTGAAGTCTTCTGCCTTACCACCCTCGAAAGCAACATCGTCCTTGAAGCCCTCGAAGTCGATAACAACGTCGTCACCGTTCTCAGCAGCTCTGTCGTCAACTGTCTCAACAGTTACATTCTTCTCTCTGAGAGCGTCAAGCTGCTTGTTGATATCCTCATCAGTTACAGGATTGACAACTTTTTCAACTTCTATACCCTTATAGTCCTTAACTTCAACCTCAGGCTTTGTGATGCAAGTTGCCTTGAGCTTTACACCGTTTTCCTTGCTGATCTCAGTTACCTCTACCTCTGGGCGAGTAACAAGTTCCAGACCGGACTCTTCAACTGCGCCGTTTACAACAGGAGCGTACAGAAGATTTACAGCGTCCTCAAAAAACACCTGCTCGCCGTATTCCTTTTCGATAAGCTTTCTAGGAGCCTTACCCTTACGGAAGCCAGGCATAGCGATATTCTTTCTTGCTTTAAGATAAGCTTTCTCTATTGCAGCCTCAAAATCCTCAGCAGAGATCTCGATCTCAAGCTCGTACTTATTGGTTTCAACATTGTTTGTAGCTTTTAAACTCATTTATTATTCCTCCATTATATAAATGTATCTTATACATTATAGCACAAATATATTGTCATTTCCAGCATTTTTTTATAAATTGTCACTTTGCACAATTTTCGTTATGTCCAATGGGTCAAAATGCAAGAAATCACTAGCTATAAGCCGATATTCCACTCCGTCACGAGTGCCGTTTATTGCATAAGCGTGGGCTCTTCCGTGAAGGTGTCCGTAAAAACACTTTTTTATGCCGTATTTATGAAGCACTTCAAGCATATCATAATTGCAGCTATTGCCGAAAAGCGGCGGATAATGCAAAAACACCACAGGCTCTAAGCCTGCCTTTTGTGCAGACTCGATAGAGAGTGCAAGTCTGCCTGCTTCCCTTGCCAGAACCTTCTGATCTGCAGGTTCACCATTATCGCTTATCCAGCCTCTCGTTCCGCATATGCCGTAGCCATCATAACTGTAATGATTATTATGCAGGATATTTATGGTATCAAAACCGTTTTCTGCGAAAAATTTATCCATTTTGTTCTTGGTGTTCCACCAATAATCATGATTGCCCTTGGATATTATTTTTCTGCCGTTGAGCTTATTTATGAACTCGAAGTCTTTTTTCGACTGCTCAAAATTCATTCCCCACGAGATATCACCCGGTATCACCACAGTGTCCTCTGGACGAACTTTGTTCTGCCAGTTTGTTTCAAGCTTTGTCACATAGTCAGACCAGCCGCCGAATATATCCATTGGTTTATCTGTACCCAGCGACAAATGCAAGTCGGCAATGGCAAATAGGCTCACGGTTTTTCCTCCATTCCAGAAACTTCATGTATTATCCCGACCACTCATGCACATACTACTTTTGCAGCAAAAAGCTGCAGAAGGAGCGATGTACAAATGGAGAAGGATAGAATTTACGGTATCCACTGCAACGTAGACAACTGCGTTTACAACAGCAACAACTGCGAATGTACCGCAGGCAAGATCAATGTAGGCTGTACCTGCACCGACCCTAACTGCTGTGACGAAACAGAGTGCAAGACATTCAAGGCAAGAGGCTAATTCCCCTCGCCATGGTCAGTGGACATACGCTGTGCGCTGACCTCCGCCCGACAATAGTCGGACGGGTACATATCAAATACCCAGAGCTGAGTAGATGTAGTCCTTCATATCAGCCTTGTCGATTACCTTTGTGAATCTTACTTCCTTATCCTTAAGTGCAGCAAGTGAAGCAGGAACAGGTATCTTTGAAACCTCGGCAAGCTCGTCAACAAGACCAAACTCGTCAGCGTTTGTATCCTTACCGATAGCTGCAAGAACTGAGCCTGAGAACTTATATGGGCTTGCTGTTGAAGCGATAACAGTCTTTGTCTTGTCGCCTGTAGCAGCCGCATAGTCCTTGTACACCTTCACTGCAACGGCTGTGTGAGTGTCGCAGGTGTATGAATACTCGTCATAGATCTCCTTGATGCAAGCCTTTGTCTGCTCATCGTCGCAGCAGCCTGCATAGAACTCGTCAGCGATAGCCTTCTTCACTTCGTCTGTTACCTCATATCTGCCAGTCTTGGAAAGGCTGCCGAACCACTCTCTTATCTGAGCGTCATCAGAGCCGCTAAGGTGATAGAGAAGTCTTTCAAGGTTAGAGGAAATAAGGATATCCATAGAAGGTGAGATAGTTGTATGGAACGGACGATTTCTGTCATAAACGCCAGTCTTGATAAAGTCTGTGAGGACGTTATTTGCGTTTGAAGCACAGATAAGCTTATTAACAGGAATGCCCATATGCTTTGCATAGTAGCCTGCGAGGATATTACCGAAGTTGCCTGTTGGAACAACAATATTTATCTTGTCGCCAAGCTCGATCTCGCCATCAGCAACAAGCTGAGCGTATGTAGATACATAGTAGATTATCTGTGGTGCAAGTCTGCCCCAGTTGATAGAGTTTGCAGAGGAGAACATCATGCCGTTCTCAGCAAGCTTGTCGGCAGTTTCCTTGCTTGTGAAGATAGTCTTAACACCTGTCTGAGCGTCGTCAAAGTTACCCTTGATAGCGCAAACGCCGACGTTGCCGCCCTCCTGAGTTGTCATCTGCTTTTTCTGCATAGCTGAAACGCCGTCCTCTGGATAGAACACGAGTATCTCTGTACCCTCAACGTCCTTGAAGCCCTCGAGAGCAGCCTTGCCAGTGTCGCCTGATGTAGCAACGAGGATAACTACCTTCTTGTCAACGCCAAGCTTCTTGATAGAAGTTGTGAGCAGATATGGAAGTATCTGGAGAGCCATATCCTTAAATGCACAAGTTGGACCATGCCACAGTTCAAGCATATAAGTGCCGTCAAAAAGGTGAGCAAGCTCTGCAATATTGTCTGTGTCGAAATTCTTTGTGTTGTAAGCACCCTCTACACAGTAGCGTATCTCAGCCTCTGTGAAATCTGTGAGGTACTTTGAAAAAACGAAAAATGCTCTCTCAGCGTAGCTTTTTTCGCCAAGAGCCTTGATATCATCAAGTGTTATGGCAGGTATCTCAGACGGAACGAAAAGACCGCCGTCCTCAGAAATGCCCTGTGCTATCGCCTGTGCAGACGAAACCTTTACTTCGCTGTTTCTTGTACTTTTGTAAAACATAAACAACAACCCTTCTTGTTTTAGATGTCCGACAGGTGTCGGCTATTTACAGACCATTTGTTCAGATAACGTCTAACATTCCACGTCACGGGCGAACAGTGTTCGCCCCTACAGACACAGTTCGTTCGGCATATCCGACCCATGGTCTTTATTTCATACTTGCATCAAAAGCGTTCACATAATATCTCAGCTTTTTGACTCTGCCGTTCTCCAGCTCCACCGCCGCAACATCGAACCGACAGCACACAGGCTCTAACATCCCCTTACAAAAAGCCTGTGCTGTCTGAACGATACGCCGCTGCTTGACCGGATCAACAGCCTCTTCAGCGGAGGTAAGAGAGCCATGCTCCCTAGTTTTGACCTCCACGAAGGCTATGATATCCGCTTTCTCTGCGATTATATCTATTTCACCGCCTCTGACGGTAAAATTCCTCTTTATTATCTCATACCCGTGTCTTACAAGAAAGCCGCAAACTGCGTCCTCCCCGATATTGCCCGCCTTTCGGCGCTGGGTATGGTCAATGCCCATTTTTCTTTGCATAATACTTTTTGAGAAAACTCATTCTATGTATCCCGCATGGTCCATACTGGTCTATCATCTGATAGTGGAGCTTTGTGCCATAGCCCTTATGCTTCTCAAACCGATACTCAGGATATTGTTCAGCCATTTGCTCCATATACCTGTCCCTTGCGACCTTTGCAAGAATTGAAGCCGCCGCCACTGCCTGACTTTTGGCATCTCCCTTTACCACCGCTATGGCAGGACACTCAAGCCCCTCAGGGGTCTTGTTCCCGTCGATAAGGCAGACATCAGGCTTTGTGTCCATATCCTCCACCGCTCTTTTCATTGCAAGCATTGCGGCGTTAAGTATATTTATATCCTCTATCTCTTCCACTGTTGCGGTCTGTATAGAAAAGTCAACTGCTTTTTCCATTATCTCATCAAAAAGCTCCTCACGCTTTTTCGCTGTAAGCTTTTTGCTGTCGTTTATCCCCTCTATAACTGTGTCCTTATCAAATATCACAGCCGCCGCAAACACATCTCCTGCAAGAGGACCTCTGCCAGCTTCATCGCAGCCGCACACCACGTTATAATCTTTTCTTATCTCGTTGTCAAACTCGCTGAGCGTCATATCAATACCCCTTCGGCTTTTCAAGAGTAAGTCTGCCGAGAGTACCATTTCTGAACTCGTCCATAACTGTAATGGCTGCCCTTTCGGTATTTATCTCTCCGCCAGAAACTAAAAAGCCACGCTTTCTGCCTATTCTTTCAAGAAGCTCAAAGCCTACCACACAGCCGATAGTTTCCTCGTCAGCAGGCTCTATATCATCTGTTCTGATGCCATAACGTTTCTCGATAAGCTCAGGATAGTTCTCTTTCAAAAACTCAAGCAGACGACAGGCAAGATATTCCATGTCCATGATATCGTCCTTGACTGCACCTGTAAATGCGAGCCTTTCGCCAACAAGCTTATCCTCAAACTTAGGCCACAGCACACCAGGCATATCCAAAAGTTCAAAGCCCTCATCAAGCTTCACCCACTGTTTGCCTCTTGTAACACCGGGTCTGTCCTCAACTTTTGCAAGCCTTGACCCTGCAAGTCTGTTTATAAATGACGACTTGCCAACGTTTGGTATACCCACTATCATTATTCTTATAGGTCTGCCAGACATACCCTTGGCATTCCATTTCTCAATATCGTCCTTTAAAAGCTCTTTGAGCTTTCCATAAAACTTGCTTACGTTTTTGCCACTCCTACAATCTGTAGCAAGAGCTGTGATCCCCTGTTTTGCATAATAGTCGAGCCACATTGCCGTTACTTCCGGATCGGCTGAATCAGCCTTGTTGAGAAGCACAAGCCTTGGCTTTGAGCCTACGATACGCTTCATTTCAGGGTTTCTGCTTGAAAACGGGATACGAGCGTCAGTTATTTCCACCACTGCGTCCACAAGCTTTAGATTTGACGCCATTATGCGGCGTGTTTTTGCCATATGTCCAGGAAACCACTGAACGTGAGATACTTCGCTCATATCTTCCTCCTTACTCTAACTCAATCTACCTTACCAACGCCCTCATCATTGCCTGCCGCAAATCGAAACAGAACTCTGCCGACTATCTCGTCATATGGCACATATCCTATTACACGGCTGTCTGTGGAATGATTTCGGTTGTCGCCCATTACAAAGCAACATCCCGCAGGCACTTCATATTCATAAACTTCACTTTCTTTATTATAGTATCTTTCATCAAAATACTCGTCATCAAAGCTGCCGTCGCACTTAATATAGCTCTCATCAAGCACTGCTCCGTTGACCTTGACTATAGCCGACTTGTTGTCTATCTCGACCTTTTGCCCTTCTACGGCAATGATACGTTTGATTATCCTATTGTCAAGAACAGACGAGTTGACCACAACTATATCCCCCTGCTTTGGCGTATAAAGCAGTTTTGATATAACAAGAGAATCATTTTCAAAAAGAGTGTCCTGCATTGACTGTCCTTGTACATTCACTGTTCTAAACACAAAAGTAAAAACAAGCACGACCACGAACATTGCCATGACTATGATCTCAAGAAAGTCGAACAGATTATCAACAGCTCTTTTACCCTGCTTTTTCAACTTACCTTACCAAAGCTGTCAAATGGATAAAGCCTTAAAACTGCCTTACCAAGCACGTCAGACGGGTCGATAAAGCCTATCCTTCTGCTGTCTGTGGAATTATTTCTGTTATCACCCATGACGAACAGCTTGCCCTCAGGCACGTCATACTCAAAAACATTTTCTTCCACTTCATATTCCTCATCAAAGAGATTAGTGTTATACATAGCTTCCCTGATATTGTCATTTGAAATGACCTTACCGTTGACGGTAACAGTGTTGTTATTATAATCAACGACAACCTTATCCCCACCGGTGCCGATAACACGCTTGATTATAGTTTTGCCAAGCTTTTCGCTGTTGATAACAACGATATCGCCCTTTTGCGGTGTATAATTTATGTGAGTGATTATAAGTCTATCCTGATCCTGCAAGGTCTCACGCATAGAAGGACCCTGAACAAGAACTATCCTGAAGAAAAAAGTAAATATCAGGATCACCATAAACATAGCGAACACAAAAGATTCAGCCCATTCAAAGACCTCGTCCATAACATTCACGGGCTGTTTTTCCTTTAGGTCGTCAGGGGCGGCTTTTTTAGCCTTGTCAATATCCTCCTGAGAAACGTCGCCGAATTTTTTATTATCGTCCATAAAAGCCTCGATCCTTTATCCAAAGGCGGCAAAAGCCGTCAAATACTCATATAGATTTATTATATCAAATTTCAAAACAAATTACAAGGGGGTGAGATAAATTTCTTTTTGATATTGTGTAGTGCTACAATAGATATTGGACAAAATTAAGAAAAAAGAAAAGAGAGATAGGCAAAAATCTGATAAAATAAAGTTACCACACAAATACAAATCAGAAAGGAAGCCTATCTCTCATGAATAGTATAACACAAGATATGAAGTTTCGTCAATCCTTAATGAATTACGCAAAGAAATATGGAGTGAGCCGAGCGAGCAGAAAATACAATAAATCACGTTCATATATATATTTCTGGCTGAAACGCTGGGACGGAAGTGTGGAGTCCCTTGCAGTTAAATCACGCCGACCGCATCATCATCCCAATGAGCATACCAAGGAAGAAATAGATCTTATCAAAAGGTATCACAAACGAAACCCAACGCTTGAGCTTCCCGAACTATGGCATCGTCTCAGAAAACAAGGGTATACACGCTGTCTTGAAAGTCTTTACAGGGTTATGAAAAAACTAGGAATGCTTCCGAAAAAGCCGAAGAAAGCGACGTATAAACCAAAGCCATACGAGCAGATGACATACCCCGGAGAGCGTATTCAGGTGGACGTAAAGGTAGTTCCGAGAAAGTGTATAGCTGACCCAGAGATGAAGCTGTACCAATACACGGCGATCGATGAGTATACCAGGATAAGATTTTTATACGGATATGAGGAGCAAAGCACCTATTCTTCAGCAGACTTTGTAAAAAGGCTGGTGAAATGGTACAAACGCAGAGGAATAACGGTGAAATGTATTCAGACCGACAATGGATTTGAATTTACTAATCGCTTTTCGCCAAGCAAAAGAGACAAGAAAACGCTGTTTGAGAATACGCTCTCACAACTTGGCATTGAACACAAACTCATTCGTCCATATACGCCCAGGCACAATGGCAAAGTAGAGCGCAGTCACCGAGAAGATCACAACAAATTCTATTCGTGCCATAGGTTTTATTCCTGCGACGACTTAAACGTGCAGCTAGCTGCACGTTTAAGTCGAACAAACAACCGTCCTATGCGTCCCCTCAAATGGTTTTCGCCTATCGAATTTCTTAATAATAGTGTCCAATATGATTGACAAACCTACAGTGAGATAAATTTCTTTTTGATATTGCCTAAAAAAACTTTGACAGATCAAAATTCATGGCAAAGTCATCATACCACGACAGATCGCAGCCTTGTCTTTCTTTGGGCTTTGCCGCAGTCTTTCTCTTTGAATCATTGTCAAGCCAGCCTGAGATTATGCGGTATGGGTCTGTGCAGTGCCTGCCCTTGGTAAACAGCCATTGAGATAATTTAGATATATAGCTCTCTAAAGACAGACCGACAGACCGACACCTGCTTTCAAGCTCGTTATACTGCTCTGATGTGAGCATTATATTTTTGTGTGTGCCGAAAGACCTGACGACAGACTTCGCTGTCCCTGCGTCTTTCTTTTTCTCTTTATCTATAGCTTTATCTTTATCTTTGTCTTTATCTTTATCTTTGTCTTTATCTATATCTTTATCTGTATCTTTGTCTTTATCTATATCTATATCTTTGTCTTTATCTATATCTATATCTTTATCAGCTTTTTTTGCTTTTTCTGAAAACCTTTTGGTTTGTGAAAAAGCTTTTGGTTTTTCTGCGGTATCATTTATACCCTGAGGTTTTTCTTCTGCATTATCTGCTGATGCAGCTGTCTGCTCAGCTTTTTCATCAGTATTCCCTGACTCATCATACTTTTTAGGTCTGCCGCCCTTTTTACCGCACTCGCTCCTTTGAGCACACATCTCTTCCCATGCCATGCCGTCACGCTCGATAGCGGCCCTCATCATAAGAAACGCTATCTTTGCTCCGCCTGACAGCTTTGGTGTTTCTCCCCTCTTTGCATAAGCAAACAGCGCCATGACAAGCTCGCCTATCTCTTCGCTGCTGTCAAGCGCCTGAAAAATGTCCTCCCAGTCTTTGTAAAGCATGAACGCTTTGTTGTCTGTGTGAAAATTCTTTGCCATTTTTATCGTCCTTTCTCTGTGAAGCAGAGGAAATTATCCCCCTCTACTTATCCAGAAAAAAGGGCGTTTTGTTGCATAAAAAATGCAACAATTGCAGAAATGTTGCCAAATTAAAATATAAATCATTTGTTTGCACAAATCGAATACCGACATTTTGTGCAATGTGACGGTGAAATGTCATGTGATTTTTCGGCAAGACAAACTATCCCAAATAATCTGTAGGGGCGAACAGTGTTCGCCCATGCTCAGAACTTGTACAAATTCAGAACTGTAGGGGACGACGCCCTACATGGTTTGTGAAAATATAACGAATGTACGAATATCATAAAATTGTCGGGCGATATATGCGGGCGAACTGTTCGCCCCTACCGTATATCGTGCGAACAACTCAGTCGTGAATATAAAAAAAAGAGCCGGCCAAAGCCGACTCGTTTTTATAGAAAGAATTATCTGATAGCTTCCTTGACCTTAGCTGCCTTACCAACTCTGTCACGGAGATAATAGAGCTTAGCACGGCGAACCTTACCGCTACGTACAACCTCTACCTTTTCAACTACAGGTGAATGAACAGGGAAAACTCTCTCGATTCCACAGCCGTGAGCTACTCTACGAACTGTGAATGTCTCGTGGATTCCACCGTGCTTCTTAGCGATAACTGTGCCCTCGAATACCTGGATTCTGGACTTGTCACCCTCTGTAATTCTTACGTGTACCTTTACTGTATCACCAACATTGATAACAGGTGCCTCGGATTTAAGGCTTGAATTAGAAATCTGCTTTAAAGCGTCCACTTTAAATTCCTCCTTAATATTTTCAGACATTCATTCGCTTTATGGCAGCTATCGCTGCAAAGCCAGAGGACTGCCCGCTTTAATGTCGTGCCTTTCGTTCAAAGGCGTGGCATTAACTCTCGTCGGAAGAACCGACGGTAATTCAAATGCTTTAATATTATACCACATCTCAAAACCTTTTGCAAGGATATTTATATAAAATTTTCGCCATTTGCCATGAGTATTTTTGTACGTTCTGTATAAATTTCCGATATTTCTATACCATAACGCTCACAGAACGTGTCTATGACTACGTTCACATTAAGATTGAAGGAGCTTCCGCACGGCAGCCTTAATGTCACCTCAAAGCTGTCCTCTAGCTCTTTGCTGTCAAGCACTGTGATATGTGGCTTTATATCCACAAGATTGATAGTCTTTTTCTTGGTTCGCTTTTCTATCTCTATCTTGTCAAGTGCCATGAACTTGCCGAAAAGCTCCGCCACTTCATGTACGCTCTTATCTGTTTTCAGCCTTGCCACATACTCCGCCGCTGTAATGTCGGTATGCTTATGCTCAGGCTTTGAAACGCTCACTATCTCCAGACCAACAGGCGTTTGTGCATTCATTCGCTCCAAGACCTCGCCGTATGGGATATCCTCAGTGAGAGCAAAGTCCATTATCTCTACCCTGCTGTCAGTGCCAAGTGGCAACGCCAGTGGGAACATTATATACACATGGGGATTGAAACCCTGAGTGTGCCATATTGGCAGGTGCGCCCTTTTGAACACTCGCTGAAAGGCTCTCATAAGGTCAAGATGAGAAATGTATTTCGCCCTGCCTGTTTTTGAAAATACCGCTCTGTATTCAAATCTCTCCAAACGGAGATTTACATTCTTCGGCTCAGCGTTTGCCACAGTAAACACCTCCGTATTCGCATTTTATGCCACAGCCTGAACAGCCCTCTTTGCAGTTTCGTGTAGTCACTGCCTGATGTGCTTTCTTGTTCTCACGAACGAAAAACTCGTGGCTCACAAGATAATCAAGGTGCGACCACGGCGCTATCTCGTCATAAGAACGTCTGCGGTGAGCATAGAAGCTTGTATCAAGCCCACACTCCTCAAATGCTTCCTGCCACTTGTCAGCCTTGAAATGCTCGTCCCAGCCGTCAAGATAACAGCCCTTTTTCCATGCGGTGTATATCGCCTTACCAAGACGTCTGTCACCTCTTGCAAGAACTGCTTCCAATATAGATGTATAGGATTGGTGAGTGCTAAGGCGTATCTTACGGCTTGTAAGACTTTTGAAAAGGTGTTCCTGTTTCTCTTTTATCTCCTCAGGAGTTGCCTGTGGCTCGAACTCGAACGGAGTAAAAGGCTTTGGTACGAATGTTGCAGTAGAAACTGATATCTGCACGCTCTTGCCACGCTTTTCTTTTGGTGTTTCGTAATAAAGGTCAAGGACTTTCTGCGCAAGCTTTGCGATACCCTCAACGTCCTCCAGCGTTTCCTCTGGCAGACCAAGCATGAAATAAAGCTTCACAGTGCTGTATCCGCCCTCAAAGGCAGTGCGACAGGTACGCATTATCTCGTCCTCTGTGATGTTCTTGTTTATTACGTCACGAAGCCGTTGTGTGCCTGATTCTGGAGCAAAGGTCAGACCGCTTTTTCTTACGGACTTTATTTTCTCCAAAAGCTCTTCACTGAAATTGTCTATTCGCAGCGAAGGCAGTGAAAGGTTTATCTGCTCGCCGTCGGTGTATTCCACAAGATTTTCCAAAAGCTTGTTTATCTCAGTGTAATCGCTCGTAGACAAAGACGACAAGGACACTTCCTCATAGCCTGTCTGCTCGCAAAGGGACTTAGTTTCGTTCTTTATGGTGTCGATGCTTTTCTCTCTGAACGGGCGGTAGATAAAGCCTGCCTGACAGAATCGACAGCCTCTTATGCACCCTCTCAGTACCTCAACCACCGCTCTGTCATGGACTATCTGAGTGAACGGAACAACAAAGCCCTCAGGGTAATATACCTTATCAAAATCCTTTATAACACGCTTTTTGACCCTAGCAGGTGCCTCAGGGACGTTTGGCGTGATAGACTTCACAGTACCGTCCTCATTGTAATCCACGTCATAGAATGACGGAACATAAACACCCTCCAGCTTAGCCGCCTCTCTTAGAAACTCCTGCTTAGTAGGCTTTAATGGTTTCATTCTCTCGTAAAGTTCAAGAAGCTCAACGTTGACCTCCTCACCCTCGCCAAGAATGAACAGGTCGAAAAAGTCAGCCATAGGCTCAGGGTTGCAGGCACACGGACCGCCTGCGATAACAAGTGGTGTAAGCTCAGTTCTGTCCTTTGCAAGCACCGGCACGCCTGCAAGGTCGAGCATTTCCAATACATTATTATAAGAAAGCTCATACATGAGCGTAAAGCCGATGAAATCAAAATCCTTTATAGGGTCAAGGCTCTCCAGTGCGTAAAGTGGGATATCGTTCTCACGCATAAGCTTGTTATAGTCCTCCTCAGGCATAAAGACACGCTCACACCACCAATTTTCACGGGCATTTTTCAGACCGTAAAGTATCTTCATGCCGAGATGTGACATACCCACCTCATAAGTATCAGGAAAACAGAAAGCGAACCGCACGTCCACCTTATCCTTATCCTTTACAACGCTGCCAACCTCGCCGCCGATATACCTTGACGGACGCTGCACTTTAAGCAGCAGCTTTTCTATTTTCTTTTTCAGTTCTTCCAAAGTTTTATCCTCCGATATTGAATGTCTGTACTATCTCACCGCACCCAGTAAAGCGAGAGCAATACACAAAGTGAGGTGAAACGGGCGAACACTGTTCGCCCCTACAGATACATAAGCATTTCATATTATTATACCAAAAATTTATTACAAAAGCAATAAGCAAAGTGTTAATATATGACTTCGGAGAGGACGATAAAGCAGAAAGTTGCGGCGAAGGATATGCTGACGGTGCCATGGAGTATCATATGTATCATAGCCGCCGCTGAGAGTAGTATAAACACAGCTCTGAAAAACTCGCAGACCTTGCCATTGGCAAGCAAGGCGAGTATCCTGCCACCGTCAAAATAGCGAAATGGCAGCAGGTTTAGCGCACCAAGCAGAAAATTCACCTGGCAGAAAAAGCCACCACCATTTGCCTTATATGACAGCAGGCAGAGGGCAAAATTTACTGCCGCACCACCGAAAAGCACAGCAAGCTCGTGGTATTTAGACAGCTGTTTATTATCAGGGGAAATGCGGATACCGCCTCCATAGACAACAATTTCCTGCGGTGAGCTTCCGAAAGCGGTCATGAGTACGAGGTGACCCAGTTCGTGGAGTGCGCAGCACATAAGCGTAACAAAGAGCATATCCGCCTGCGTACCTGAGCAGACAGACACAAGTGCGACGACGAAAAAGAAACTGAACGACACGCCGTAGGTGGTATTTTTTATCTTTATTTTAAACAAGTTCATCACCGAGATATTTATATTCGGTATTTGCTAAAATAATGTGTAGGGGACGGCGCCCTCGACGTCCCGCTCGGAGAGATAACACCATAACTGTTATATCTTCGATATTGGGATTTTTTGGTTGCTAAATGAAGGGGCAACGCTGTGATTATCACACCCCTGATGCCGAATTATTCGGGATACATTATTGTGACGTTTGCCAATAATTCCGCAGGCGAGGGATAGCGGGACGCCGAGGGCGTCGTCCCCTACATTTTATTCGGAAGAGGTTTTACTGCCGCAAAATCGCTACGCTCTTTGCTGGTGCTTTGTTTGAGTTATAGAAAAGCGGTGTGAGTTTTATTTCTCGACACCGCTTTGATTATTTTTTGTTTGGTAGTTTCGTTTCTGCACACCTCTGCACTACATAGCAGAATAAACTCGGTGCATACATTTACTTTGTGCTGAAGAGCCGCAAGGGTCAGCTATGCCAATTCCTCACTCCTCACTCCTCACTTAAACTTGCCTACAGCATCTTCCTCAAATACTGTCCCGTATAAGACCTGTCGCAAGCCGCAATTTCCTCAGGCGTGCCTGTGCAAACGATAGTTCCGCCACCGTCACCACCCTCAGGTCCTAAGTCTATGATATGGTCTGCGGTCTTTATTACATCAAGATTATGCTCGATAACAAGCACTGTATTTCCCCCGTCTGCAAGCTTCTGCAATACCTCGATAAGCTTATGCACGTCAGCAGTATGAAGTCCTGTAGTCGGCTCGTCTAGGATATATATAGTTCTGCCTGTGGCTCTTTTTGAAAGCTCTGTTGCAAGCTTAACTCTCTGCGCTTCACCGCCTGAAAGCGTTGTAGCCGCCTGTCCTATCTTCACATAGCCAAGACCAACTTCATACAGTGTTTCAAGCTTACGGCTTATTTTAGGGATAGCACTGAAAAACTCAACGCCCTCCTCTACTGTCATTTCAAGCACGTCATAAATGTTCTTGCCCTTATATCTAACTTCCAGCGTTTCACGGTTGTATCTCATACCACCGCAGACTTCGCATGGCACATACACGTCAGGCAAAAAGTGCATTTCTATCTTGATTATTCCGTCGCCCTCGCAGGCTTCACATCTTCCGCCTTTGACGTTGAATGAGAAACGTCCTGCACCGTAGCCTTTCATCTTTGCGTCAGCAGTCTGTGCGAAAAGCTCTCTGATATCCGTGAAAACGCCTGTATAAGTGGCAGGGTTAGACCTTGGCGTTCTGCCTATTGGCGACTGGTCGATATCAATGACCTTATCAAGATGCTCTATCCCCTGCATTTCCTTGAACGCTCCCGAACGTATCTTCGCACGGTTTAATCTGCCCGCAAGCTCTTTATAGATTATCTCGTTCACAAGCGATGATTTGCCTGAGCCTGACACACCTGTTACGCAGGTGAAAGTGCCGAGAGGTATCTCAACATCTATGTTTTTCAGATTGTTCTGTGTCGCACCGATAACTTTCAGATACTTGCCGTTGCCCTGTCTGCGTTTTTCAGGGACAGGTATTTTCTTTGCACCGCTAAGATACTGTCCTGTGATAGAACGCTTGCACTTCATTATATCGTCAACAGTTCCTGCGCAGACTATCTCGCCGCCGTGAATGCCTGCTCCTGGTCCAACGTCAACCACGAAATCTGCCGCACGCATGGTGTCCTCGTCATGCTCTACCACTATGAGGGTGTTGCCAAGGTCACGAAGTCTTTTCAGCGTGGCGATAAGCTTGTCATTGTCACGCTGGTGCAGACCGATAGACGGCTCGTCAAGGATATACAGCACGCCCACAAGTGATGAGCCTATCTGCGTTGCAAGCCTTATACGCTGGCTCTCACCGCCTGAGAGAGTGCCTGCGGAACGTGACAGGGTGAGATATTCAAGTCCCACGCTTTTGAGAAAGCCAAGACGTGACTTTATCTCTTTTATTATCTGCTCACCGATAAGCTTGTCACGGTCGCTTATCTCAAGGTTTTCAAAAAACTCCAGTGCCTTTGCCACCGACTTGTGACAAAGCTCTGCGATATTTATTCCGCCAACTGTAACGCTCAGGCTCTCTTTTTTCAGTCTTTCACCATGGCAGGCAGGACACTTTTCATCGCTCATATAAGCTTCTATATCAGCCTTTGCCCAATCGCTGTTGGATTCCTTGTAACGTCTTTCAAGGTTTGGTATAACGCCCTCAAATTCAGCCTGATAGTCAGCCTTATAGAACTTATTGCCACGCTTCAGGTGAAGCTTCTGACCTTGAGTTCCATAAAGGAAAATGTCTATAGCGTCCTTGTCGAGATTTTTCACAGGCTCGTCAAGGGATATGCCGTAGGTCTCAGAAATTGCGTTGAAATACATCATGGCGATAGAGCCTTCTTCAAGGCTGTTCCAGCCACTGGCTTTGATTGCGCCTTGTCTTATAGAAAGGTCTTTGTTAGGAATAATAAGCTCAGGGTCTATCTTCTTGAACACGCCAAGACCAGTACACTTTTCGCAAGCACCGAAAGGATTGTTGAAAGAGAACATTCTCGGAGTAAGCTCGTCGATGGATACGCCATGCTCAGGGCAGGCGTAATTCTGAGAGAAAAGCATTTCCTCTCCGCCGATAACGTCAACTCCCACAAGTCCCCCTGTAAGCGAAGAAACAGTTTCGATACTGTCGGTAAGACGGGACTTTATACCCTCCTTGATAACAAGTCGGTCCACCACTATCTCGATAGTATGCTTTTTATTTTTTTCTATTTTTATCT
The DNA here is from genome assembly GCF_000723465.1 of Ruminococcus bicirculans (ex Wegman et al. 2014). Classification (GTDB taxonomy): domain Bacteria; phylum Bacillota; class Clostridia; order Oscillospirales; family Ruminococcaceae; genus Hominimerdicola; species Hominimerdicola aceti. The sequence goes on along the minus strand of NZ_HF545616.1, from coordinate 1,242,620 downwards.
CTTCCGAAAGGTCATAGGTTATGCCGTCTATACGCACTCTCACATAGCCCGACTTTCTTGCACGGTCAAGCTCTTTTGTATGCTCGCCCTTACGTCCTCTGACGATAGGAGCTAAAAGCTGTATCTTTGTACCCTCGTCAAGCTCCATTATCTTATCCACGATCTGATCCACTGTCTGCTGACATATCTCTCTTCCGCAGACAGGACAGTGTGGCACGCCTATACGGGCGTAAAGCAGTCTGAGATAGTCGTATATCTCTGTGACAGTACCCACAGTAGAGCGTGGATTTTTGGAGGTAGTCTTTTGATCTATGGATATAGCAGGGGAAAGCCCCTCGATGCTGTCAACGTCAGGCTTATCCATTTGACCCAAAAACATTCTCGCATAAGATGACAGCGACTCAACATAACGTCTTTGTCCGTCAGCGTATATGGTATCGAATGCAAGAGAAGATTTACCCGAACCCGAAAGACCTGTCATAACAACAAGCTTATCTCTCGGTATGGTAACATCAACATTTTTGAGATTATGCTCTCTTGCACCTTTTATAACTATCTCGTTAATTGGCATTGGTATTCTTTACTCTCCTTTTGGTATTGAAAAATCACATATTGATATGCAGGCGGGCGAACGGTGTTCGCCCCTACACACGTTTTGTGGGGGTATATCCGTTTTATGTTTCACAAGGCTTTTTATTTCTTCTCACCCTTTAACTCCGCAATTTTATCACGCAAGAATGCGGCGTGCTCAAATTCAAGCAGCTTTGCCGCCTCTTTCATTTCCTTGGTGAGCTTTTCTATGAGCTTTGCAGTTTCCTGCTTTGAAAGCTTTGTTTTCTGCCTTGCCTCGTATTCCACCTCTTCCTTGGTGGATATCTCTATTACATCTCTTATATCCTTGACGATAGTTTTCGGAACTATGCCGTGCTCTTCGTTGAACTTCATCTGTATCGCACGACGGCGCTCCGTTTCGGTGATAGCCTTTTCCATTGAACGTGTTACCGTGTCGGCATACATTATTACCTTGCCCTCAGCGTTTCGTGCGGCTCTGCCTATGGTCTGTATAAGTGCGCTTTCAGAACGCAGGAAGCCCTCTTTATCAGCATCAAGTATAGCCACAAGAGTTACCTCAGGCAGATCAAGACCCTCACGCAAAAGGTTGATACCCACAAGCACATCGAACTCGCCCAGACGCAGGTCACGGATTATTTCCATACGCTCGATAGTGTCGATATCGTGGTGCATATATCTCACCTTGACGTCAAAGCTCTTGAGATAATTTGTGAGATCCTCAGCCATTTTCTTTGTAAGAGTAGTAACAAGCACACGCTGATTTTTAGCTGTGCGCATATTTATCTCGCTGAGCAAATCCTCTATCTGACCCTCAGTGGGCTTTACGATTATCTCAGGGTCAAGCAGACCGGTCGGTCTTATTACCTGCTCCACTATCTGCTGTGACCTTTCCTGCTCGATAGGTCCAGGGGTAGCGGACACGAACACCGCCTGATTAATATGAGAATAAAACTCATCAAAGGTCAGCGGTCTGTTATCCATTGCTGACGGCAGTCTGAAACCGTAGTCAACAAGGGTCTGTTTTCTTGCCCTGTCGCCTGCATACATACCTCTTACCTGCGGCAGAGAAACGTGTGATTCGTCCACGAAAAGCACAAAATCCTCAGGCAAAAAGTCAAGCAAAGTGAACGGCGTAGAGCCTGCGGGACGTCTTGCAAGCACACGGGAATAGTTCTCGATACCGCTGCAAAAGCCTATCTCCTCCAACATCTCAATATCATAGTTGGTGCGCTGTGCGATACGCTGAGCTTCGATAAGCATATCGTTATCCTTAAAATACTTTATCCTCTCGTCAAGCTCCTGCTTGATCTCTTCGATAGCGTCGTGCATTTTATCACGGCTGACAATATAATGGGAAGCAGGGAAAATAGCAGCGTGGGCAAGTGAGCAAACCACCTCGCCAGTCACTACGTTTATTTCAGTGATACGGTCTATCTCATCTCCGAAGAACTCCACTCTGATAGCTGTATCAGTAGAATTTGCAGGGAATATCTCCACCACATCTCCCCTGACACGAAACTTATTTCTCACGAAATTTATATCGTTACGCTCATACTGGATACCCACAAGGTCAGCGATAAGCCTGTCACGGGATTTCTCCATACCACGACGTATAGACACCACCATGGACTTATACTCCTCAGGGTCGCCGAGGGAGTAAATACAAGAAACGCTGGCAACGATAATAACGTCACGGCGTTCAGCAATAGCGGAGGTAGCGGAATGTCTGAGCTTATCTATCTCGTCATTAACGGAGCTGTCCTTTTCGATATAAACGTCCTTGCTAGGCACATAGGCTTCAGGCTGATAATAGTCATAGTAAGACACGAAATATTCCACGGCATTGTTCGGAAAAAACTCCTTGAACTCAGAGCAAAGCTGAGCGGCAAGTATCTTATTATGGGCAAGCACGAGCGTTGGACGGTTTATCCTAGCAATAACGTTTGCCATAGTAAAGGTCTTGCCGGAACCGGTAACGCCCATAAGGGTCTGCTCTCTCATGCCGCTTTCGATACCCTTTACCAGAGCGTCCACCGCTTCGGGCTGGTCGCCCGATAGCTTATAATCTGAAACAAGCTGAAACTTATCCATAAATGCCTCCTCAATCGAACAGTTGTTTTAATCATTATATTACAATTATTTTTAATTGTAAAGGCTTTTTTATCAATATTTTTTGAATTTGCGTATATGTACGATTTTTCGGACTGGTATTGTTACTCAACCTGCGGTATCAGCTCGATGTATGTGTAGGGGCGAACAGTGTTCGCCCGTCGAAGAAACAAACCCACGGTAACAACAAGGTTCGGCAGCAAAAAATTCTCCCCGACAATTCTGAATTTACAGCAAATCCTGAGCACGGGCGAACGCTGTTCGCCCCTACAGATTGTTCTGGAGAGGTTCTTCTGCCGCAAAATCGCTACGCTCTTTGCGGGGTTACATTTGATTAGGGAAAGGGTAAGCGGTGCAGATTTTTGCTCCGATATTACTTTATAATAGAGCACAACCTTCTTCTGCTTTTTATAATTCAATCTGCACCTAGTAGGCTTACGCCTATTGAGGCTCTGCCTCAAACTCCGCTCAGGGCTTTGCCCTAAGAACCCACAAGCCCTCTAACGCCGGGCTTGAGCCTGCGTTTAAGTGCTCGCTACGCTCGGTGCTTGTCCACGTCTCTGTTCAGCTTTGCCCATTCCTCACTCCTCTCTCCTCATTCCTCATTCCTCACTCCTCATTCCTCATTCCTCACTCCTCATTCCTCATTCCTCACTTAATACCGCTCCCCTCTTGCATTCTCCCACACTTTAGGTTATAATATCACTATAGTAATAATTTCAGGAGGACGTAACATGAATAGATCATATGACGAATACAACTACACCCTCTCAAAGCGTGAACTGGAAGAGCTTAAATTCTTATTCATCTCTGATGATGTGGACTACAACGACACTGACAGCAACGGGCTTACTTTCTTGCTCACTGCTATCGAAAGTGCTGACTTTGTTGAGCAGGACGGCATTCTCAAGCCTGACAAGCGAAGTGTTGATTTCATCAAATGGCTCATCGCTCAAGGGTCAGATGTGAACTTCCCTGCTGACAAAAAGCCTTTACAATATGCTATCAAATGTGAAGAGGAGATATCTCGCCGTAAAGGCAAAGCCTGCGATATGTCAGAAATTCTTCTGCTTCTCCGTGACAGCGGTGCTGACAGCACCGGTCTTGACGAGCTTATTGACGGAGGATTCTCCGCTCGTGTAAAGCTCTGAGGTATAGCATGAGGGAATTTATAATAAATCAGAATGACGCAGGTCAGCGTGTTGACAAGTTTCTCACAAAGGCTGTGCCGAAGCTGCCTAAAAATCTGCTGTACAAATATCTGCGCCTGAAGCGTATCAAGGTCAACGGCAAACGCTGTGAGATATCCACACGACTTGCTTGCGGTGACGTTATGCAGCTTTACATCAATGACGAATTTTTCGAGGGCGAAGTTGCTGACAGACCTGCTTTTCTCAGTGCGCCAACGTCTTTGAATATTATTTACGAGGACGAGAATATTATCCTTTGCGACAAAAAGTGCGGACTTGTGGTACATGAGGACGAAAGCGGCTCGACAGACACGCTCATAAACAGGATACAGCACTATCTTTATGAAAAGGGTGAATATCGACCTGAGGAGGAGTTGTCTTTTGCTCCTGCCCTTTGCAACAGGATAGACCGCAACACAGGCGGCATTGTAATATGTGCGAAAAATGCTGAAAGTTTGCGTGTGCTTAATCAGAAAGTTAAAGACAGAGAGCTTGAAAAGCTTTATCTTTGCGTGACCGTTGGCATACCAAAGGAGAAGTCTGCACGGCTCACGGCTTATCATCAGAAAGATGAAACCACAAAAACTGTCAAGGTATCTGACAAAAAGTTTCAGGGCAGCCGCACCATGATAACATCTTATCGTGTGCTTGCGGAAAACAAGGCTGATGACCTTGCACTTCTTGAAGTTGACCTCATCACAGGCAGAACGCATCAGATAAGGGCACACCTTGCACACATCGGCTATCCACTTCTCGGTGACGGCAAATACGGAATAAATAAAGTCAATCGTGCATACAATGTGAAAACGCAGGCGCTTTATTCGTACAAGCTCACCTTTAAATTCACCACTGACGCAGGTACACTTGAATATCTAAACGGCAAGAGCTTTCAGGTTAAAGACGTATGGTTTTGCGAAAAATTCTTCGGATATAAGCTCTGATATTTCGTTAAATCGCACTATTTCGACACCGTGGATTTGTCATATACGACAAAATAATATAATTTTCGTGCAAATTTTGTGTAAATTGTTCAAAAGTGCTTGCAAATGTATATAAAATATGTTATAATTATTTAGTCAAATTTAACGGCTGTACTATATATACAGAAAATGACAGATATATTTTATAGATTTGGAGGAACAAAGGTATGACAGGAGATCTGCATTGTCACACAACACTGTCTGACGGCTCGCTTGGTATAGAAGAGGTCATTGTTCAGGCAAAAAGAATGGGACTTGACTTTCTTGCGATAACAGACCATGACACTCTTTCATCATCAAACAGAGCGCAAATACTTGGCGAACGTTATGGGGTCAAGGTCATTCCTGCGGTAGAGCTTTCCGCATGGGACAAGAAGCGCAATTCAAAAGTACACATTCTTTGCTATGCACCGCAGAAACCTGACAGGCTGGAAGGTCTTTGCCTGAAGTCATGCCAGATAAGAAAAGACTGTGCAAAGGAAATGATAGAAAATGTAATGGCAAGATATCCTATCCCTGCCGACGCTGTACTGCACTACACAAAAAGCTCAAAGAGCATTTTTAAACAGCATATCATGAGAGCATTGGTAAATTACGGCTATGCCACTGAGCTTTACGGCTCTGTGAACGACAAGCTTTTTGCATATCCAAACGGCGAATGTCTTGTGACCCGTGAATATCCTGACGTAAACTTTGTGCTTGACCTTATACACTCCGCAAAGGGCATTGCTGTTATGGCACACCCTGTTATGTTCAACAACACCGAGCTGCTACTTGAGCTTATCGAGGCAGGCAAACTTGACGGAATTGAAGCTTATCATTACTCTGCTACTCCAACTCAACAGCAGAAGCTTGTGGATATCGCAAAGGAACATGACCTGATAGTGACCGGTGGCTCTGACTTCCACGGTCTGTATAATGAGACTATGACACATATCGGAAGCATGACCACTGACAAGGAAAATCTTGATAAGCTGTTCAAGCTCATTCATATAAATTCACAAAAAGCTAACAAAGCGGCTGTGAAAACGGAGAAATAATATGGTATAATAAAGGGACATTATCATGCGGTAATGTTCCTTTAATGCGTAACAAAGCCTAGTTTGGCTGTAATAGAGAGGACTGTATAAAATGAACGTAATGGAAGAATCCCTACAGAAACACAGAGAATGGAAAGGCAAGATAGAGGTCTGCTCAAGAGCAAAGGTAAACAATGCAAAAGACCTGACGCTGGCTTACACACCAGGCGTTGCTCAGCCTTGCCTTGAGATACAGAAAGATCCTGACCTTTCATATGAGCTTACAAGACGTGCAAATCTTGTGGCTGTTATCACAGACGGCTCTGCTGTGCTTGGTCTTGGCAATATTGGCGGTCTGGCAGGTATGCCTGTTATGGAGGGCAAGTGCGCACTTTTCAAGGAGTTCGCAGACGTTGACGCTTTTCCACTTTGCATAAAGTCCAATGACGTTGACGAAATAGTAAACACTATCGCTATGATATCAGACAGCTTTGGCGGTATAAATCTTGAAGATATTGCCGCTCCAAGGTGCTTTGAGATAGAGGCTAAGCTTAAAGAGAGAGTTAATATCCCTGTTTTCCATGACGATCAGCACGGAACTGCTATCGTTGTTGGTGCGGCACTTATGAATGCCTGCAAGGTAGCAAACAAGAAGATAAGCGACATCACACTGGTAATAAACGGCGCAGGTGCGGCTGGCTGTGCTATCGGAAAGCTGCTGCTTTCTCTTGGTATCGGCAACCTTATCATGGTAGACCGTGAGGGAATAATCTGCGAGGGCGACAATTATCTTAACGAGGCTCACGCTGAAATGGCAAAGGTAACAAACAAGAACAAGCTCCACGGCTCTCTTGCCGACGCACTCAAGGGTGCAGACGCTTTCGTAGGTGTTTCCAAGCCAAAGCTTGTGACCGCTGAAATGGTTAAATCCATGAACGATAAGCCTATACTTTTCGCAATGGCTAACCCGACTCCTGAGATAATGCCTGACGAAGCAAAGGCGGCAGGTGCGTTTATCGTTGGCACAGGACGTTCAGACTTCCCTAACCAGATAAACAACGTTATCGCATTCCCTGGAATTTTCAAGGGTGCGCTTGCGGTAAGGGCTTCTGACATCAACGAAGAAATGAAAATGGCTGCCGCAAAGGCTATCGCAGGCTGTGTTCCTGAGGACAAGCTCAGTGCGGAATTTATACTGCCGAACTCTTTTGACAGATCTGTACCGGTCGCCGTGGCTGAGGCTGTGGCAAAGGCTGCAAGAGAAACAGGCGTAGCAAGAATTTAGGAGGTTTTTCAAATGGCAACGATCAGCTACACTCCAAAGGGAGTATGTTCAAGAAAAATTGATATCGAGGTCGAGGACGGTATCGTAAAGAAAGTGCATTTCACAGGTGGCTGTAACGGCAACACACAGGGTGTATCAAAGCTTGTTGAGGGCATGAAAGTTCAAGACGTTATTGACAGACTTGAGGGTATCGACTGCAACGGACGTGGCACATCATGTCCTGCTCAGCTTGCTGAGGCTTTGAAGTCTGCACTCTAAGCTTTCGTACTGAACATTACACGGATATAATAATGTGCGAACACTGTTCGCCCCTACAGAAAAAATACACGGACTGCATTTTGTGTGCAGTCCGTTTTTTTGTACATATTCTAATTTTCTGTCGCTGTGCTTTGAGTGAAACTCATTGAAACAAATCCCGTACCAGTCACCGTAATATCGGTATGATTACCGTCAGACCACTGCTCTGCACTGTTAATGCCGTTCGTTCGATAAAACTGAATGTCATACTGATTTTTCTCGGCAGAATTCACTTTCAAAGTTGCAGTGGCTATGCCAGAACTGTCCTTTGAAATAGTCAGATCATAAGTATTCTTAAACCATGGGCTGATATCAACATAGTTCGTATTCCAAGTCAGGGTGACAGTACCCTCGCCACTGCCTGACAGGCGGTAGTTGAAGCCGTCAAGATCTTTAGGCGAGGTAGCATTGTCGATGAATGTGCCTGTCCATGTTGCTGATGTGTTATTATTTATATAGATAACGCCAAGCTTTGCGGAGAGCGGTTTCAACTCAGCCTGATTTGTAGGAGTGGCTGTCACTCTCATGTATATGTCAGAATTTGTGAGCTGTGACTTATCAAAAGTCAGCACAAATTCATGCTTGTTGAAATCGTCAGCCATAAGTTTCAGAAGTGAAAACTCTATTTTTGAATTGCTTCCAAAAGTCTTTTTTTCACCGTTATATTCAACTGAGTATTTTGCAGTTTTTTCTCCGGTAACGGCATTTCCGTTGCTGTCCACAAGCTCGACTGTCAAAGTGTATGTGATATCCTTGTCATTATGCTTTATCAATGTTTGCGGATAGTTGCACACATTGACTGTCACACAAGGCGAGTTTTCCATACTGCTAAAAGTTATCGTCCTTGGAAGATCATTTTCATCTGTTGTAAGATAATTAGATGAAAACAGCATGCCAGCTCCCTTTTGTGTGGACACAACTCGCTTTACACTTGAAACGCTGGTATAAGCTGCCAGGACGCCAATAGTACTGAGTGCGGCTGCCGCAAAAGCTATCCATATTGCAAGCCACGATCTTTTAAGCTTTTTTATAAATTTGTCTTTCATAACAGCCACCCTCCTCTCTATTTTGTGATTTATTACTTTCTCTGAACTGTCAGGTAGACCATATCAGTTTCTTTATTGTTTTGGACTTTATCATTCCATTTTACTCTGATTATAAAATAATCGCAAAACGGATCTTTATTGTCAATTACCGTCAGTGTATCCGATTGCCAATAAAGTGCTTCGGAATTTTTCTGAACATTGCCGTAGCTGTCATAGGACTTTTTGTGAAGTGTGCTGTTAGCAAGTATCTCCGAGCCTTGCTGATTGAGATAATGTCCCGAGATCTTATTGCCGTCTATTTTGTAATAAAACGTTTTATTCTCTTCATCTGAAACATAAACGACAGCTTCAGATTTTTCAGCTTCACTGACGCTTTTCGCACGGTATATCTCATACTCAAAAGGGATATTCGTTGTATGTGCAAGCTGTATTTGATATTGTTGCACGTCTGCCCCGCCTATGCCGAAAACAAAGTCTTTATAACTGCCGTTCTCAACGTCTATATCTGCCATTTCAAGATTTGCCACAGATTCTTTGTTTCCTGCGGTGATATAAAGCTGAGTAGGGGCATTTATTTTTGTTGTAAGAGCAATAGAACGTTTGTGAGTAAACCACGCATAAACAGGCAGTGCCACAAGCAGTACCACCGAGATGGATACTGCTATGACTAGCTGGAGCTTCTTCTTTTTTTCTAATTTTCTGAATTTTCCAAAAATGCTTTTTGTCATAATTTTCTCCTGAAAATGCCTGCTTATTATGAATTTATAAAGCCTGTTTCTATTTTTGCGTTTGTGTAAACAACATAGTCGCTTGAGGTAGTTCCATTAACAACTGAGTTGTTGTCATTAAGCAATACTGCGGTAAGCTCAACTCTGTAGTTTGCATAGGTAAGTCCCTGCTCCTCAAAAGCCTTGCCTGTTTTTACTGTAAATTTCGTAACGGCTGTGTTTTGTTCTTCGCCATTATAGTCAGTGGTAAAAACGCACTCCTTGCCATTCAGACCACTGCTTGATGTGGCGTTTTCCAAAGTAAAGCTACTGAGATATTTGCTAATATCGTTCGTCTGCTTATAATCACCACTATTGTCCTTAACATACAACCTCATTGTATACTGTATTTTTTTGCCACTGTCCTTTGTTGATCGACTCAAAGCAGACAGATCATAGATAGCATTTGCTGTTATTGCCATTTCTTCTGTAGTCATATCTTTGGCATTGATACCAAGCTGCGAAAATGGTGAATCCTTCGACTCAAGAACCGTTGACTCTGCAACGTTATAGTTTAGCTGTGCCACCGTCATTGCCTTTCTATAGTAGCGTCTGGCAGGCATATCTCCACTTGCAGAGATAGAGCTGTTCTCAATATTGTTCTGGCTATATGCAACATATGACGACGCATTTACGCCTATACCGGTTTTTGTATCCCCGTCCTTACGTTCAGGAAACTGATCTATGATCCCTGCAGTACCATAAGTTAAGCTGATATCAGCCTTGACAGTTATAGAACCATTTGTGTCACTATTGATATAATCGTAAACCGAATCGGGATACATCAGCATATAGCTGTCTTTAGCTTCTGAAAGTGTCTCAGTCTTGCTTATTTTTGCGTTTGATAACTCTGTGTCTGAACTGTTTAAAATGCTGTAATCAACATTCACCGAAGTTCCTGCAATGATCTTTGCATTAGCTCCCGCATCGTTTTCATCAAAGCTCTTCATAGAGAATTTAAAAGCCTGATACATATTGAAATCGTCACTCTTATAGCCATTAAATGTATCTCTAAGGCTCGGATCAATGCTTATCTTTGACGTCATTGTGGCATGGATAAAGTTATTTGACGCTGTTATCTCCTCTGGGTCATGAGCCGTCACACTTACTAGCTGTGTAAAAAAGTTTGCAATAACATATGCACCAGTGTCATTATTTGTCACTTGGACAAGGTTTGTAGGAATATTGCCATTGAGCTTTCTTGGCTTATTACCGCTATAATAATTCACAAAGTTTTTGATGACTTTTTTCGAGCTTCCCGTTTCCGGAATATTGATAGTGAGATAATAGTTCTCGCTTATTATCATTTCGTCATTATCATTTTTTGTGTATCACTATTCGCTGAAACAGTTATCTTATAAGTGCCTGTTTCATTCTCACCAGCAGGTCTATAATACTTGCCGTCGCTCGTTTTTACAGTAGCTGTAGCTTCATCAGCTTCAACAAGAGTTCCGTCAGATGCTTCTATAGCTGTTACCGACGCATATCTTAACAGTACATCATTCATTGTAACCGGTTTAAAGCCACTTATATTTGTCAAGTCAAGCTCACCAGTTGTTTTATTAAACTTAGCATCACTTGCGGTAGAATGATAAGTCTTGTCATTGTTATTTGCATCAACAAGAGTTAGCTTTGTATCATCGGTAAGCACACCACTGTCAGTGGCGCTATCACCAATAAGATAAAGCTTTTTGTCAAAACTCCAAAGCAGACTGTCACCGTTATTGAGCATTTTTTCCCATTCGTTAGCGGATTTGTAATAGGAATACTTAAAATAAGTAGTAACAGGTGCATCAAAGCTCTCAAAAGCAAGCTTTGTTTTATCCGTATAGTGAGAATGGTTATAGTCTGTGCCTGAGATAACGTAAGATTGGAAGCTGAAATCAAGCACCTTTCTTACAAAAACAGGAATATGAAGTCTAAGAGCAGTTTTGTCACTTCCCGTTGGGTCGATATAATCAAGAGTAATGACAGTAAATCTGTTTGTGCCGTCATTGTCATACTGACCGTCTGTGACCTTGAAATATCCTGTCTTGCTGTTAAACGTAAGAGTGCTTTTGTCTGATTTTTTCAAAACGCCGTTATCATACACATAAGTCGCTGTGCTTACATTCATAAGATCTGTTGTTTTCAGCTTATTTGAACTGCTGTCGCAAACATCACAATTTGTCAGAACTGAGATATACTTTGCGAGCATTTGTGTGATATTCAACGATGAGTTATCATCTATAAGCAAAACTGGAAGATCGTTCAGCTCCTGAACATCAAGCTCAGAGGCCTGACGAAATGTTGTAAGCTTTGAATTAGCCAGATCCTCTGCATATGTCTTTATGGTACTGTTTATGCCATAGGATTTTTTCTTTGTGCCATTCGTATAAGAAGCAGCGTCACTAATGATAGTCTGCATATTTCCACCAACAAAATCACCTGCGAAAGTCTTACCGCCTACAGTAACGCTTGGGTTTATATTGACATAAGGTGAATAGTTATCAACGTGCGTGCCGCTTCCCTCGCCGATATTTTTGGTATTGTCCTGAGTACCGTTGTAGTCGGAGTGAACTGCGGTGAAGCTGGCAGGTATCTGTGAAGCATTATACTGTATATCAGGTAAACAATCCGTGTTATTTACCGATACTCCAATAAATTTAGATGATAGATTTTTATCATAGTTCCAACCTATCAAGTTAGAAACAGATACGCTATTGTTGCCTCTTACATAGCCTAATTTATTTATGAGAATATCATAAGCATATGTGTTTCCACGGTCATTATGACCGATCACGCCGCCTGCACCTGCACCATTGGACTTATCTTCTGCTGACAGAGTAACATTGTTGACTTCACAATCAGATATCTTCAGATCACCATTAGCTTTTATACCAACATAACCTCCGATACCTGCATCACCATTTTTAGCAACCGGTATACCTATCGTTGCATTTTTTACAGCAGACTTTGATATGGTCACAGCCGCATTCTGTGTGCCGACCATTCCGCCTGAACTTGTATAGCCATAAACACCGCAAGCTGATGTTTCAGATGTTTCTCCATAGTAACAGTCATTGATAGACAACTGGTTTTTGTTTATTCCAACGAATCCACCGGCATTACTACCATAAACATCGACGCTGACGCTTGTGTTTGTTATTGTGCAGGCTCCGTTAGACAGTCCTATAAGACCGCCCTCGTTCATTGTCTGGGTTGCAAGGGGTTTATTGTCTTTTTTTGAACCGATAAAGCTGTCTTCATTATAGGCTGTAAGCTGAACATTGCTTATTGTCGTTTTGATATTTGCAGTGCCTGCGATTCCACCTACGCCAAACCAAGTTTTTGTGCCTTTATCAAGATTAGCAAATTCAACTTTATTAATTTTTATCTTAGAATCCTTAACAGCGAATTCGTTGCCTTTCTGAGAATTTCCCACAAGACCGCCTGTTTCAAATCCGCCATACACATAAACGCCACTGTTTTCAGACTTAACGTTACTTATATTAATATTATTTGTTGACTTTCCTATAAGTCCTCCCACAGTATATGCACCATATATTTCAAGATCAGTCAATGTTATTCCGCTAAACGTGCAAGAACTCTGTACTCCGCCAACGATACCACCTGTAGAAAGGTCTTCATTAACATACGATTGTCCATCGTTGTTATATGTCTTAACGCTGATCTTGCCGGAAAGCTTAAGGTCATTTACAATTAAAGCATACGTTGAACAGTTTATCAACCCAACTCCTTTTACGGAGGCAAATGCGGTACGATATTTATAGTTATCCATATCTTGGATTTCAATAGTGTTACCGCTCTTGTTATCCGTTATTTTCACAGCATAGGCTTTTATATCTGTATCGAGCTTTATAGTCTGATCATTTCCCTGGATAGTTGTCAAAGATAAAGTATAATCACATTTAATGTCGCCAAGGTTACTATCCTTTGCATCAAACAACTGATTTATACCACGAAAACCTGTGTTGATGAGGTCATAGGTTCCATTTCCTGTGAGTTTAACAGTAAAGTTCTTATTTAATTCGTGTGCCCACTTTGCTTCATAAAGACCTTTTTCACTTGGCTTTGTATATTTTTTTAGCATTACAGAATTTTTCTTTTCATATTCCCTGCTTGTAGCCTTTTCAAGTCTTTGATAATCTGAGAGCGCAGTTTTGTAATCTTTATCATCAGAAGTCAATGTAGCTGTGCCAACTTTTGAATAGTCTGCATTTCGAGTAAAAGTATAATGACCATAGCCGCAAGTATTTTTATTACGGTCTGTATATCCCATACCGGACTGTGATATGATAGACAGCATAAACAACGCTTGTGCATTAGGTACTTCAATGGTATTGGTCGTGCCGGCAATAACATTTAATTTCTCACCATCACTTAGCTCACTCTTAAACTGCGTGATGAGATAATTTTTCCTGCCATTGTTAAGGTTAGTTGACTTACCAAACGTTGTTCCCTCTTCGATAGCAAAGCCGTTTACAACTCTGCCTATATATGGATTGATAAAAAGATTGGTATATACGTCTTCACCCACTGCCTCAGTATTGTTGGTTGTAAGCGCACTATCTTTGGCAACGATGTCCATATTTCTGAAAATAACACCGCCGTAAACTATGGCACCAACATATCCGCCTGCAGTAATGAGATGTTGTTTGCTGTTATCGTTATTCGCAAATTTTATATTAGGATTTGTTACCTTGACATTATCAATGATATTATCTCCACCGAACACAACGCCCATAACACCGCCATAATACTCCGTCTTTCCGGTACTATAGTTTAATTTATTATTATTGTTTTTTGAAAGCGTTACTTCTTTGGTATATTTTATATTGATATCTTTTACAACACTTCCGCTGCTGAACCTGATGAGAGGGCTTGCAGAATTATTGGTGATAGTTGGATATGTTCCGTCGGATTTCTTCTGTCCAACAATAACGCCCCTGAAAACGTAACTGTTTGATGTTCCGCCAAGACCTGCAAAAGAACTGCCAAGAACTATATCATCATTTATCTTGTAATAAGCCTCGCAAAGATATTTGATCATGTTATCTTTTGAAACTGTTTCCTTTCCGCTTACGAAATTGCCTGTTCCATCATAAGTATAAGTTTTATGATTAGTGCCTTTGCAAAAAGCACTATTAGCATTAACAGTCGATTTATCGGCAGAAACATTTGCATTATAGTTTACTTCCCAGCCATTTGTAGGTGCGGCTGTACTGATAACTCGTGCGACCTCTGCAAGTGTAGAAGCGTCAAGGATATATGGATCAGAGTATGTTCCGCAACCCTCGTCCAGATATGGTCGCTCAAGGTTTACGTCTATCTCATCATAGTTTTGGGTGGTATCATACGATTTAGCAACATATGGCTTGTATTCAGTAAAGCTATATTCCTCTGTTGCGTTATTTTTGACAGGAGAAGTATACCTGTCATCCCTACTCCAATCGCCATGATACTTATTCTGCCTGCTCACATCATCTACACGATTCTTTATGGTGTCAGACACTTCTTTTCCGTAGGTTACATTATGCTTAATATTGCCAGCTGAGTCTGTACCCCAATCGTCGTCCCATTTATAGTTGTATATTGCAGAAGAGCCTGCTCCGTCAGAATGCTGAAAGCTTTCAAGCAAAGTAGCATTTTTGAAAATTGAATTTACATCACTTGCGTCAAGCTTGATATTTGAGAAAGTCAGAGATATATTTTGACCCTTTTTGCTTCCTACATCGCCTATAAGGCTTGTTGCAGTATAATCCTGACCGCCTTTATCATATTTAGCAGTAGTCATACTGTGTTTTTTCTGTGACACATTCTGTATAGTGATCTCTGTCATGTTGCCTATCTTATTTATAAGCAAAGGGGCATAAGAATTTTCACCATTTAAACTTAAAGAAGTATCATTCACATACAGATCATCAAGAACGATACTGCCGGTAATTTTGACAGATTTTTTTGAAGTATTGGTGTCGTCAGCAACCGAGCCGCAAACCAATGCACCTGAACCACCATTCACCTTACCGATATTTCCCTTAAAGGTCATTTTACCACTTATGGTAACAGTTCCATTTTCATTTCTGAAAAGTCCAGATTGCATCATGTAATGTTGATTATGGTCATTAGTTAAATTTGTTCCATCTATTCCGTCAGTTGTACGGGCATAATTGTCACTATTACTGCTTGATACCATTTCAGACTGATTAAAGCCATTATTTTCAAAAGTAATAGTTGAATTTGATTTTATATTACAACCATTTGTATCAACTGGATAAAATGAATATCCTGTCAAATCTATTTCTGCATCTGTTGGAAAATCTATATTTGTGCTATTAATATATGCTTTTATATTATTTGCCGCAAAAAGCTTTGCGCTCCACTCAACAGCCTTAGCTCCGCCTGTGGTGGCTTTACCGTTTTTATATACATCAAGGTTATAATAATATCTTGCCCAAGAATTATTTTTCCACACAGCACCATTATTTGTTGTTTGATTTTGATAGGTATTGCAGTTCTTTCCGTCCATATACAGCAAACGCTCTCCGTCCGCTGTAACAGCAGGAATTGAAATTATGGCTTGACGATTAGACATAAAACTAGCTGAAGAAGAATAATAAATACTACAACGAGCTATCTCATCAAAATACGAATAGCTTGGGCTTATATTTATCTTAGTATCTTGTGAGATCTTATATCCATTAGGTTCAGTAAGTTCAAAATAAGTTGCATCTCGTGAGCTTCTGTAATTATTGACATTTTCACCTTTAAAATAGTCAAAGCCATAAGAGTCATAATCTCTGCCAAAAAGAGTTGAGGCAAGCATGCCGAAATTTATACATTTTGTTGCTTTCACTGTCACACCGTCAAAGCTAACCTCTTTTATGCTCCAATAACCTGTTGTGGAAAGTACAAGGCCGCCCAGTTCTGTGCCATTGTTCACTGTTAATCTTGAATCGTTTACATTCAAACTATTCAGATCAATTTCTACTCTATACCAGTTATGCCCTAAAAATCCACCGCTATTTGATTTACCACTAGAATTTATTGTTAAAGCATTAATATTAACATTGGTGATAGATATCTTATTAGGTACAACAGAAGCTGAATTATCCTTAGCACCGACCTCTGCAATAAGTCCGCCAACTCTAGAGTTACTTCCTGTGTGTTTGTCAGTTATCTTTCCGCCAACAGTGACATTATCAAACTTAATACCAGTTGTAGGCTTTGATGTAACAGCTCCTACCATTCCGATAACTCCGCCAAGACAAGTACAATCTACCTTTGTTGTGCTATTATTGTATGTAAGATTTGCTGTTACAGCAGAATTAGTGAACGAAACTTCACTTGTGGCGTCAGCAACATATCCAACCAGACCTCCGACAAAATTAGTATACGCACCACTTGGAGATGCGGTCACATCAGCGGTCACTTTGTCAATAGTCAAAGCTCCGCTGTTGTATGCAGATACAGAACCAATATAACAAGCATCACCGCCAGAAACATTGTCACCGACAATATTAAAGTTTGAAACAATCGTTAAATCGCTTATTTTTGCACCGCTTGTCTTTGCAAAAAGTCCGTTGTGAGTATGGAAAACTATTTTATCATTTTCTGTTCCCACTGTCATGGTAAGTTTATGACTATTGCCAGTAAGCGTGCCTGTGAATGTATCCTCACCATTATCACGCATAAATCCGGTTAGACCTGTGTCGCTTATATCAACATCTGCACTAAGGCTGATATTTGCCGCAAGCATATCTGCCCTACTAGCACCGCTATACTTAACAAAAACATTGCTATCGTGCTGCATTATCAAAGCTGCACGGGCAAAATCTGCCCTATTGCTTATGGTTATATTATTATTAGGAAATCCATTTATTGTAACAGTATGCCCTGATCCATCAAAAGACAGAACACCGTCAGCACTCTCAAGCAGATCGGAATTGTTAAGTCGAAGCACTCCGCCCCAATCCATATCGTCTATGACTTTTGAAGATGTCCTTGTAAATGACCAGCCGCTTAAGCTATAGATCAAAGCAATGCCTCTATTTCCTACTATCTGACATCTGTTTTTGTTAGGGTCTTTAGGATAAAAGCCTGAAAGGTTTGTTTCACCGCCAAGCCTTACAACGCCATTTTTATTAAATTTGCCAACAATGCCACCTACGCTCTGGTTTGCAGAAACATTATTTGCAGTAACTGTGACTTTGCCGCCAACATCTATAAAAGCCTGATCTGCATAGCCCACAAGTCCGCCATAATTATTTTGTGATGATGTGGGATTATTAATACGTATAGTGGTATTCTTGACGCTTACATAAGCCTTGCTGTTATCACCTATCTTACCAATAAGGCCGCCAAAATCAAGGGCATTGCATGAGCCAGTCACTTTTACAATGATATCACTTAGTGCTAGTTCAGAGCTAAGAGCATTGGCAGAATATCTTCCGACAATACCACCATAAAAGCCTGCCCTGACAGTGCCATTGAAGTTTGAAGTAATAGTATCATTAGCGGTGCCTGTGATACTAATTTTTGCACTATCTGCGCTGTTTGTCAGCAGTCCGAAAACAGAACCAACAGCCGCACTGTCAGCGGTATCTCCTGATGAACAAGCAAGTGCCATTTTCATGCCACTGAATTTTGAAATGTCAAATGTCTTTTCGTTGGCTTTACTGTATGTATAAGAGCCGAAAAGACCGCCCACAGTTACAGAGCCTGTAACGCTTCCGGTCATGGTAAGGGTGACACCTTCGCCGACATTTATTTCTGCATTCTCTGCACTGCCCACAAGTCCGCCTGCGTTGTTTGCGGATACATTTACGCCTGTCAAGACATCACACTTGTCAACGTTCAGTGTTGCACCAGTACTCATTTTCCCGATAAATACACCTGCGTTCGATTTACCGGAAATGTCAAGTGAACTGCTTGACAAGCTTACGGCAAGACTTGCGTTTTCGTCCATAGTGCCACAAGCAAGACCTGCATTATCCCCGCCTGATACTTCCACCTTGACATCATTACTTAGAGTGATATCAAGATCGACATTTGCTCCATTTTTCATATTGCCTATAACAGACGTGAAGGATTTATAATTTGTAGCACCTGAATCATCTACAGGATCAGCTTTTATTTTCCACTTATTAGCTGAAGCCACATCACCGTGTATAACATTCTCAGCAAGCAAAGCTGAATTTTTTTCTTCCGGTCTAGCAAAAATAATAGTATCTAAATTTGCACTGTCACTAAGATATTCAAACAGAGCAAAATTAATAGGAAGATTAATAGCTGAACCCTCATTTGCTTTGACTGTTCCCATGAAAGGATATTCTTCATTGCCAAGTCCTTTTTCTATTCCTGTAAAATCAGAAGCCTTAAACTGAGATTGGTTGTTTGAAAACAATACAGTGATTTTCTGATAAACAGAAGGATCTGCATTAAGAAGCTTTTTAAAATCATCTGCATTCTGTATCGTAAAAACGCCATTTTTGATATCGTTAGTTATGTCAGTATATGTATCTTCCGCCATAGCCGTAATAGCGTTGGTGACAGTTGATACCATTTTAGACACAACACCTGAAATGTCTGCAAGCGGCATACTCGTGACAAGCAATACGGCAGCGGTAACTAAAGAAATAACATTCTTGCGATACTTGCTGTAAAGCTTGTGGCATATTCTATTAATTTTCTGATTTCTATTAGCTTTCACTTTCAACTGCCTCCGTGCAAAGTTAATATTCTTATCTATACGTTTAGTTCAACAAGGATATATTGCACCTTTGTACCTATCTTTTCGTCAGCGTCATTATACATGGAGCTTAGTGATGATAACTGTGCTGTGCTGTATTTATCACCATTAAGTATTTTCTCAATAACTGTTTTATTTTGTTCTTTATCAGCATCACCTGACAAGAACAAGCTTAAATTACCCTTTATATATTCCGCAAAATTCAAACGTTCTTCACTGTCATCATCAAACAGCACATTTTTCTCTGCCAGATTTTCATCTGTGCTTTTCATTAGTATCTGACCAAGCGTGTTCGGCCACACCCAATATACGTTCACTTCCTGCGGAACGCCTACTTTACAATCTTTAAGCGTCCTTGTGAATGTTTCATCATGAAGAAAATCGGAATATGTGTGATTGTTCTCATCATATTTCTCAAAAAACATGATATGTCCATTCATAAATCTAGTTACTTCTTCTTCAGTAATCTTTTCATAAGAAACAGCGTCTTCGTTTTTATTCTCTGCATACCCCGTGATACTCAACTTGAACTGTATCTCCATTTCCCCCGACTGGTTCGGGACAACATAAAAAGTAAGCTTTCCATGACTACCAGGATTAATACCTTTCGTCATACCGCTTTCTTCATCAAGAAGCCAGTAGATCTTGTTGTTCTCGTCAGAAGTGATGTTGCTCCCATCAGACACCTTAGAGTAGTCATTGCTGTCAAGTATCTCAGCTTTAAGCACATTGGCACTGCCTACTGTTTTCAGTTCAAATGGCGAATCTACGCTTTTCATTCCAAATGAATCAAGATCAAGGGCTTTATCAATGGTAAACCAAGCCAGACTGACCGCAATAAGTATAAATGCCAGCACTGCAACTGGTATTATTTTTATAATAAGCAGTTTGCGTTTCTTCTTTTCTTCCTCGCTGTCTGCTTTCTCTATCACTTTATGCTCAGCCACTTTGGCGACCTCCATTATTTCATCGAGTCAAGCTCTTTCTGCAATTCTATCATGTGGTTTCTGCAAGCGGTTATCTCGCCTGTGTATTTGTTGAACCACTCAACGTCCATTTCGTTAGGCTCTTCCTGCAAAAGAATTGCCTGAACGAGTGCTGATTGTGAACGTGATCTCTTACGCTCTATCTCCTCGATAGTAAGTCTGCATTTCTTTATTTCTCTTTTAAGCTGCCCTTTACTGCTCACGTTATTGTCCTCCTTGCATTAATTTCCCATTTTATCAACCGAATCAACTATCTCGTTGACTTCCCTATAGCCTTTGTCAAGATTTTCGGTGATATGGTCAAGTGCTTTTTTTACGTCCTCAAGCTTGCCCTGCATCTGCTCTGGATATTTAACCAAGCAGTAATGAAGCTCATTTATAGCCTTCTGCTCCTCCGTATAATCGTCGATAAGAAACACCAGCGACCTTGCCGCACCCATGTCCGAAAGTATCATGTTATATCTCGTTGGAAGATCCTTGCCGCTTTCAAGATAAGTGTCTATCTCCTCAGAGACGGCAGACAGATTTTCCATATACTTAGCAATGTAAGTCTTTCTGACTTCCTCGGACTTGTCCATATAAAGCCCGATAAAAACGAACAGCCCTGCAAGTGCCGCAATACAAATAACGATAGCCGTTATCATTTTAGCCTTCATTATCTTTTCCTGATTCAAAGCTGTTCGCCTCCTTTTTCTCGTTTTCCTGCATTTTCAGCCGCTGAACTTCTTTTTCAACAGCCTCACGCATAAGCTTTTCCTTTTCTTCCTCAGCCGCTTTCAAGGCTTCCTCACGGTTTGAATATATTTTTATCTCAGCGATAGTTTTTACCTCATACACCGCCATGCAAACTGTTGGGATTATCACAAGCAGTATGAGGAGCTTCTTTGTTGATGCAAATGACCCAAGCCACTTGAAAAATCTGAGCTTTCCATAGTATTTTCCAATAATGCTGACTTTTTGCACCGTCACGCTGTCCTCTATTTTGTTAGCATCGCCTTTAGTAACAAAAGTGCCGTCGCTCAAAACCTCAGATATCCTGTGAGTATTTATCTCGCCTTTAATACTATCATCTTGAGAGTAGAACGAAATGATATCCCCTGCCTTTAAGCTGTCAGTATCCGTCCTTTTGATGTAAATATAGTCACCCTCATGTATAGACGGCTCCATACTTCCGCTCACGACTTTCAGTACGCTGTAACCAAAAATGCTTGCTGTTTTGCCGATACAGCCGCAGACCATTATGTACACCGTCACACTCAGCAGTGCCGCAAACACAGCAGAGCCAAGTATTGTCAAAGCTATTTTTACTATCCTCAACGCCTTGCCGATGATACCGACGCTCCCTCCGTGTTATTGTTTCCTATATTTCTCTTTCAAATGCCTTGCCATTCTGCCAACTGCTGAAACATGATACTCCTTATAGAGTCGTTTCATTTCAGCGTCGATAGCTTTCTGCTCCTCAGCGGTGCGCTGTGGCGGAATATATGGTCTTGGCGGTCTGTTCTTTCGCTCAAGACGTTTTCTCTTTTTAAACTGCCTGTTTTTGATATGCCTCTTTACATCATATTTCAGATACGGAGCATATTTTTCATAGATGATCTCAATTTCACGCTCTGCACGTTTTCTCTCTGCCTCAGCCAGTTCTTTTTCCTTCTTGACTTTGAACATCCTGATATAGTCTGGATTATCCGTCACAACAGGTATGATCCCAAATGCGTGAGCCAGAACATATGTTATGCCACGTTTTGCCATGTAATATGGATTTTTGGAATATTCTTTAAATATCTCATTGATATTTTTATTTTCAAAGCTTTCACGTTCAGCTTTAAGACGCTCAGCACGTTCACGCTCACGGCGTTCCTGCTCACGCTGCTGTTGTGCTTCTTTCGCCTTTTTTGCAGCGATCTCAGGGGACTCATACTCTGACACAAAGCTTGAAGACACGGCTTCTTCATTCGTGCTGATCTGCTGATCCATAGCAGATCCAAGGCTGCTGCGGACGAGCTTTTTCTCCTCTCGGATCCTAGCTCTTTCCTCACGGACACGCTGCTCCTCTTCACGGCGCTTACGCTCTTCCATTTGCCTTTTGCGTCTTGCGATATGCTTGATCTCTTCCTCTTTTTCACGGCGTTCACGTTCCTCACGCTCCGCCTTTTCTCTTGCAGCCTGCTCCGCCTGCTGTTTTTGGATAAGCTCCAATCTTCTGCGTTCAGCTTCCTCATGCTCCAGCCTTATGCGCTCTTCTTCCTCACGCCGCTGACGCTCAAGTTTCTCCTGCTCGGCACGCTTTCTTTCAGCTTCTGCAGCCGCAAGCTCCTCAGCCCTCTTACGGTCTTCCTCGTCTTTGAGAAACTGCTTTTCTATCTCAACTATACGGTCAAGCTCTGCCGTAAGGTTTCCTGCCTCTTCGGCAGACATACCCATATCTGTCTTACCTGCACTACTTTGTTCACCCTCGCCAACTATGACATCATATTTATCAGACGTCTGCTTATCAAAACGCCTGACAACCTTTGGTGCAAGGGTCTTGCTCTTTATGGTTTTAAGCTCCTCCGACTTATCTGCCCCATGGGTATAGGAGCGGAAAAGCATATAGTTCATTGCGGTCAGACCATATATATCCTCGATATAAGAATCATCAGGTCTTTGTGCAGTATCAGAAACGTTGACCTCGTAGCCTGCCTTATCGTAGCTTTCGATAAACTGCCAAAGGGTAAGACACGCCATAAGGTCCACATTTTTAGTGATAGCGTTTGTTCTCATAACAGGCGGTCTGATAAAAGCGTTGCCAAGAGTGGTACAAAGCACTGAGCCTTTATAGCCTTCGATAGCCTTTTTGACCCTTTCAAGCCTTGCCCAAATGTCAGTATCCTTGCTGCCGCCGACAAGACAGTCAACGGTTTCTATCTTAAAACTAATGTTGACCTTTCTCCCGTCGCCGCTGTCCGCCACGGTATCGTAATTAAAAGAATAAGCCTCCTGCGCCTCTGCGGTCTGGACAAGCTTATTGTATCTTATATTTATAAATATGTATAGCCTGTCGATAAGGGTATTTACAAATCTATTTTCATATGTATCAAGAGTTTCCTCTTTATGAATGTTGAGTATCTTTGACGGAGTTATCTTTCCAGTCTTTTTGTCGATATCCTGAATAAGATCGGTGTGCTGACCTAGATGTTTTATGGACTCTACCGTTATCTTCCTTGACATAGCGATAGGCACGATCTCTTCCACTTCTTTAATGGTGTTTCTTGGATTTCTTATTACCGTATCAAGATGTGGCAGAGCTTTTTCTATCTCTGTGAGCCAGGACGAATCTATATTCTTCTCGATTATCTTACGATTAAAAGATACAGTTTTTTCGCCCGAAAGAAGCAAGGCACGGGCTGCCGCAAAGCTGTTATTGCCGTCAAGCGTCTTTACAGCTTTGTCAAAAGCTGCACGCTGTTCGTTGTATTCGCTCATGCCCGTCCCTCCTCTCAAAGCTTATGAGTACAAATTTTAGTACAGTTTTTGCAATCTTTCAAGATATGCTATAGATTCTTTCATAGTGTTTCTGCCAAAAAGCTTCAGCATATAGGTGCAAAGCTCTTTCAGCTCTTCTCTTAGCATTGCCAAGTTAAGCGACTCAAATTTTCTGAATATCTTTGTGGCAAGCACATAGTCAATGCCGTCAAGTTCATCTCCACCGCAGGCAACATATACAGGAACAAACAAGTTCATCTGTTTAAGTATACGGTTACCGAAAGCCACTCTCAGCTTTTCAATTACCCACAGGTCAAGCTGCTGGATCTTTTTCAGACTGTCCTGTGAAACAGGATACATTTGAAAAGCTTCCTTGAAAAGTGTATCAAGATGTTCAAAGCTTAAATTCATAGGCGGCGTGTCAGGTGCGTCAAAGGCAACTCCCTTTGCGTCAAGATTGATAGGCTGTGCACGGTCGTATACCTTATCTGAGATAGTAAACGTGGAATCGTCGTTGTTGGCAGTACCGATATACCAAATGTTCTGCGGAATACGCAGCTTGCCCTTATCAAGGCGAACAGGGTCGGTACTCCACACGTTAGGAACAAGATCAAGCTCCCACTCGGCAGGATCAGGCATTTCAAGAATTGAGAGCATTTCTGCAAAGTAATATTCTACTCTCGCAATGTTCATCTCGTCGAGGAGTATGAAGTTTACATCGTCATTGTATTCAGAAGAATAAATTCTTTTGAGGACTTCTGTTTCATTAAAGTTCTTCGTGAACTCGTTGAAGTAGCCAAAAAGCTCAGTTCTGTCACGCCATGACGGCTGAACAGATGCAATAGTGGTATCATTCTGCAAGAACTTACCGAATGAATACGGCAGTGATGTTTTACCTGTACCAGAGATACCTTGCAGGATAATGAGCTTTGTTGAAGCCATGCCTGCAATGAAAAGTCGGATAGTTTTTATGTCATAATAAAGGTGCATTCTTGAGCAGGCAAAGTTTCTGTATGCTTCGCAGATACCGCTAAGGGTGATGTCATTATTGTAAGCAGGCGGCTCGTATGTCTTGTAGAAATTGTCCACCTCGATAAGCTTTGAAAAACGGCAATCTGCTGTCTGAACAACGCCGTCCACAATGGTTTGAACTTCGCCCTGTGCAGGCATCTGCTCGCCCTCTGCAAGCTTTGTTTCACCTTCTGCAAGAGCGGTGTTATCATAGACCCCAAGCTGAGCCACCTTCATTGCCATGATCTCATCTTTTTCCTTGGTCATTTTGACCACCTGACGCTGCAGGTCAGATATTTCTTCGATAAGATCCTCGTTGCTGACGATAGAGTGTCTGAATCTTATGTACTTTCTCACAGCAAGCACTATCATAAAAATAATAAGCACAAAGATAGCCACAACAACGATAATTGCAAGCACAGAAAGTATCCAGCCCAGCGCACCAAAGTCTGCCGAGTAGGTCTTGAATATCCTTATGTAGTTTTTTATATTGAAGATCTGTTTTATGCCGTTCCACAGACCTTTGAAGATCTGCCCAAAGCCTGCAAGCATTGACGACATGAAAACAAAAAACCATTTCAGAAATCCATTCATAATGTATCACCCAAGCAGCAGTTATTTGTCATTTTTCTCCTGCTGTGCATTTTCCTCTTCCTTTTTCTTCTGCTGTGCAAGGTATTCCTCAACTGCACGTCTTTTTATTTCTTCCTCATCGCTCTCTGTGATAGCAGGACGCTTTATCTCGATTATGGTTGCGATAAGCTTATAAAGCTCAAAGAGGAAAAACAGTGCTATGGGCAAAAGTATGCAAATGAAAAATCCCGTTTTTGTTCTGAGAAAATCCATTACCTTGCCGAAACCGCCTATTTTTGCACCTTTCCACTGACCGATTATATCACCTGCATAAACAGTGTATGTATCATCTACGTTATTAGCATCGCCTCGTGTGATAAAGCCTACAGAGCCGTTATCATTGAGTACCTCTGCGATACGGTGGGTATTCTTCACCTTTTGGCCCTTTATAAGAGTCCAGAAAGTGATAACGTCGCCCTTTTTCAGAGAATTGATATCGTCTATTTCCTTTGAGATAATAAGGTCGCCTTTTTTGAAAGTTGGCTTCATTGAGTCAGATTCAACTGTGAGTGGGACATATCCCAGCAGACTTGCCGTACCATTATTCTTATCAGACGAGAACACGAGAATTGTTATAAGCAGTGCAAAGATAAGCACCACCCATGCGATAACATTAAAAACGATCTTCAAAGCTTTTTTCATAATTCAAAACCTCGGAAACCCGAGGCTTCCTCCCTTCTAATTCTTTAAGTTGTTTCAACGATCTTGAAATTCATACCAAGCTTCATTGTGCCACCGATTATTTTGTCAACACAATCAGGGTCATTTCCCTCAAGCCATATGACTACTGTATACTTGTCTTTCTCACCAGGACCAAGCTTTTCACGTCGGTCCTTCATGACCTCAGTAGAGGAGGCGAACTCCTTGTCGCAATCGCTTTCCTTACCACTGCCGTCAGACTTTGTTTTACCATAAACAGTTTTCTCGCCATTCACGAAAAGCTCCACTCTGATAGCTTCATCAACACCGTTCGTGACGTTCTCGATAGTCATTTCGCTGTCATAGCTAAGTGTGTCTTTACCGGAATTTATGAGATAGAAAGTATAAGCTATATACCCCTCGCCATTATGGCTGCCGTTTATCTTGTCGATATTATCAGGGAGATCTTCGCCACTGATATTTGTCATATCATAGAGGATATCCGCATTGAGCCTTGAATTGCTCGTGGTATAGTCAGGAGTTTCCGAAAGAGTAAGCCCCTGATTTATCATATCATACTTACTTATCTTAACTGTAAAGCTACCATACTTGTCGTAAAAATAAGACACCGCATAAGCCGCCGCCACGATAGCGATAAGTATAATGGCAAGTATTTTAAGCAATCTCATCAATACCACATAGCGTTTAGCTTCCTTGGCGGTCCTGCGAAGTGCAAGGGTATCGACTACTCTTGTATTTTTATCTATATTTTTACCGTCCAAAACCGTATCACCCGTTTATTACTCATTTCTATTGCGAACGTATCTTTCCGCAATATATTTTCCTGCATTTTCTCCCGAATAGTAAAGGCACTGCATACCGCTGAGCTGTTTCACCTGCTTATCATCAGTAATGCCGTCAGCTATGACCTCAGCATTAAGGTCAAAAACGAAATTCAGCAGAGAGTTCACGCAGGTATCATACCTGTCGCTCTTACCAAGAACCTGAGCCACTGAGCCGTAAAGCATGATATTATCTACCTTGAACTCAGCGGTCTTAAGCATTTTAAAGCCCTCAGTGCCGAAGCCTGTGAGCAGAAAATGAAAGCCCTGTCTTCTCATAAGAGCCACGTTATCTGCCACTGTGCTGTCAGCTTCATCAAGCACATCAGGCGACAACTCAAAGCAGACACGCTCATACTTCACGCCAAACTTATCGCAATAATCTGCCGCAATTCTCGGAGCTTCCGTCTGCCTTAAAAATCTTGCAGGCATGAACACGCTTGCCCAATCAACGTCAACTTCCCTTTCGTGAAACTTGCCCAAAGCCTGCAAAAGCTGAACAAAAGCAAGCTTGAAAATGCTAACACATCGGTCGGAAAGCTGAGCCACAGGGAGATAATCCGCAGGCATTAGCGTTCCCATAACAGGAGAATTGAGCCTTGTTTGCGACTGCAAAAAAGTGACCCTGCCGCTGTCGGTATTTTTTATAGGTCTATAGAAAAGCTCCACGGCACGAACGCCGTCAACTGTAGAATTTTCGCCCAAAGCAAAGCCACTTCCTTTCTGCTCCAATGTATTATTATAGCATATTTTCGACAAAAAACAAAGAAAAATCGGGAGATTTCCCCAAATATGGAAAATTATTTTTTATGCCCATTTACCAAAAAACGCCGAATTTCTTCGGCGTCTTTTTTGTTTTATTGTTATGGATTAAACACCTGTGCCTGTGTTTGAAAGGTCATAGAATTTAAGATTAATCTGGAAGTCCTGACCTGCATTAGCATTCCAACAAGCCTCATCTTCTCCCTCAAGCCATACACGAATGTAATACTTAACAGCGCCACCATAACCTGTACCCGTTGATTTTGTTACAGTAGCAACATGTGTTGCATTAGCAGCATTAGTAACCTTTCCGTCAGTAGCTTTAACCTCTGTTGCAACAGAAACTTCACCATATGAAGCAGTTAAAGTTGCTGCCGCGGTCGAAACAGCCTTACCGTCTGTGTAATAATTTGTAGTAGCATTTCCCTCTGCACCAAGGAACACACTCTGTGCTGCCTTAGTGTCAGGGAGTATTGCAACACGAGCAGCCTTGTAAAGTTCTGTAGTTGTATCACTATCACTACCCTGTTTAACTTCAACGTCAAGACCAAGGTTTACAGCACTAGTGCTTGTTGTTCTGAACCAAACCGGAATGTCAAGATAATATCCTGAGCCTTCCTTATCAACAGCTGTAACAGCATCACCTTTTTCAGAAGATTTACCGTCATCCTGAAATTCCCAGCCAGCAGCAGTAGTTGCCTTGTTGAAAGGATTGTCAACATCAGAAACTTTCTTACCATTTTCTGTTGCTTTTACAGTATAGAACATATCAAAACCATTAACAGAAGATGCAGGAATAAGCTTACCAAAATCTTTATATACAGAACCCATAGCAGCAGTGTGTGACCAAAGTGTTTCATCAGCACCAGGTGCAGTTGCCTCTTGTCCAGCAGTCAGCGTGTTGCCAGTTGTAGCTTTACCAAGTGAAATTTCAATTGTCTGTGGAGTTGTAGCAGTAAGCTTAATGCCTGTTACTTCAACTTCTCTGCTCATCGTAAACCAAGCATAAGTAGCAGTAGAAAGCATTACAGCGGAAGTTGTGAGCATTGCAACTGCAGGTATAAGTTTCTTCTTAGCAGAAGTATTCTTCTTTTCATTAGTTTTCATATCTCTTCGTCCTTTTCATAATAATTTGTCGTTTTATCCTGTCCGATACAGAGGGCGCTCGTTATAGCCGATTTGCGGTAACATGACCGCCAAGCACCTTTTGTTTATGTCAATATTATGCTAAATTCGACCCGCTTTGTCAATAAGCTACCAGCTTAGTATACATTATATTTATCTTAATACTTATTAATATGTCAGACACATTTTGCTATTTTTCGACATGATCATACTATGTAATAACAGCAGAAAGCACGGAATAACGTCATTTGTTATTCCGTGCTTTTTAAACCGATTATTCAATAAATTTTTTTGTTAAACTTCAAACGTTTTTGTACATATTAAGTTTATATATGTACACAAAAGTTACCATGCGTGAAATTTACAAAATATTTATATTCATTCTGCGCTGTCGAGCATTTTAACAGCCTTCATCATGATAGCGCATTCAAGACGCTTCTTCTGTATCTGACATGACAGCTTATGCGCATTGTGGATATCACCTGCGTAAATGTAGTTGTTTGCATTGCAACCGCCACTGCAATAGAACTTTGCCCAGCACTTTTTGCACTCAGGCTTATTGTAAACGTGTGCGTGAGCAAACATATCTTTCATTTCCTCGTTAAATGTGCCGTCATAGAGATTGCCCATTTTGAACTCGGTGATACCAACGAACTGATGACATGGGTAAATATCGCCGTCAGGAGTAACAGAAACATACTCGTTTCCGCTTCCACAGCCCCTAAGTCTCTTTATCGCACAAGGACCCTGATCGAGGTCTATCATAAAATGGAAGAAGTTTATGAACTTGCCCTCGTCCCTTATCTTCTGTATCTTCTCAGAAAGTATCTCATACTCCTTGAAAATCCTCGGCAGGTCAGCTTCTGTTATAGCATAAGGCTCGCTAGGGTCTGCCATAACAGGCTCAACGGATATCTGGTCGAATCCCAGATCATAAAGGTGCATTACATCATTTGAGAAGTCAAGATTATACTTTGTGTAAGTGCCTCTTACATACCAATCCTTGTTCTTAGGACGTTTCTCAACAAGCTTCTTAAAGTTAGGGATAATCCTGTCATAGCTTCCTGAACCGTCAACACGCACTCTCATTCTGTCATTGACTTCTTTTCTTCCGTCGATAGACAGAACAACGTTGTACATTTCCTTGTTGATGAAGTCTATCATCTCGTCAGTGAGGTGTACACCATTTGTTGTAACAGTAAATCTGAACTTTTTATTGTGAGGCTCCTCCTGTGAACGTGCATACTCAACAAGCTTTTCTACCGTACCGAAATTCAGTGACGGCTCACCGCCGAAGAAGTCCACCTCAAGAAATTTTCTGTCTCCTGAACGCTCTATAAGAAAATCTATAGCACGCTTGCCTGTTTCATAGTCCATGAGCATTCTGCCCTGACCGAAATCGCCTGTTGAAGCAAAGCAATATTTACATCTCAGGTTACAGTCGTGAGCAATATGCAGACACATTGCCTTGATAGGCGAAGCCACAGCAGACAGTGCATACTTCTCGTAATCGTCCTCGCTGAACAATATCTTGTCATTGTAAAGAGAAACTATCTCCTCATAACAATCCTCGATATCCTTGCTGTCATACATCTTTGACAGCTTTCTTACAACGTCCTCAGGACATTTCTCCTCAAAAGGCGGCTCAACATTGTCTAACAAATCATATGTCAGATCGTCTATAATATGTACTCCGCCACTGTTCACGTCAAGCAGTGCATTAAAGCCGCCAAGCTTAAACTTGTGTATCATTTAAAAATCACCTTTCGCATTTATATTCATATACAAATTTATACAAAAATAAAGGGACATAAAAATGTCCCTTTAGCAAGGCGTGTGTACGCTCGCACGCCTCAGAAAGATCGGAATATTAAGCTTCTCTCTCGCACTTCTGGTTAGCAACTGTGCAGGAGGTCTTGCAAGCTGACTGACATGATGCCTGACACTTGCCGCAGCCACCCTTAGCAGCAGTCTTCTTGAGATTAGCCTTATTGATCGTCTTGATATGTTTCATAGGATTTTACCTCCAATAATTGATTTACACTAATTATACCACATATCCCACTGTGTTTTATGAACGAATAGTTAATGCAATATAAACATTTATCCTTATCAAAAACGACTGCTTTTAGAATTTACCCCTACAACTCCGCCTACGCCTGCACACACAAGGGTAAGCACAAGCTTTGCAGGCACGGAAAAGCTTTCGGCTGCCTTAGAAAACAGTGCACTGAGAATGACAATGATAAGAAAAATGAACACTCCGCACAGCACACCTGACAGCAGACCGTTTCTACGTTGCCTTTTTCCGCAGACATATCCCCCTGCATACGCTCCGATACCAAGTGCCGCTGTTGACATCACCGACAGCATAAGGTCGGTGGCATCTATCTTAGTGATAACATACGCAAAAGCAAGCACAGCAACAAATATCGCACCGCACCCCACGCAGGCAGACAACGCCGTTGACGACAGCACCGACAGCTTTCTGCCCCCAAAAAGCCTGTTATTTTTCATATCCGCACCCCCACACTGAATATCCTAAAGAAATTATATTCAAAGCCACGGACAATAAGAACACAAAAAGGGACGGATAAAACTACCCGTCCCTTAAAAGCGATATTTACTTTGCGTCACCATCATGAATTGTTTCGTTCTTAGCGATAGCCCACTTTTTAACACGTATCTTACTTCTGTCGCCGCCTGTTTCGATAACAACAGTGTCGTCCTTGATAGAGAACACGATACCAACGATTCCGCCGTTTGTAACGACCTCGTCACCTATCTCAAGGTTATCTCTCATCTCAGCGTCTTTCTTATCCTGCTTTTTCTGCGGACGGATAATAAAGAAATAGAAGAACACGATTATGAGTACCAGTGGGATAAAAGTCATGGCAAGTGATGCAGGTGAACTCTGCTCAGCTGCCAAAACTGAAATAATTGCTGACAAATTCATCAAAAGACCTCCAAATCTAATAATACTATATTAGTATATCAGATATTTGCACAAACTTCAAGCCTTTTAACAAATAATTTTCATTTACAAGAAATTATTTCTTGTTCTTGATATACTCGTCGATAGCGGCAGCAGCCTTTTTGCCTGCGCCCATAGCGAGGATAACAGTAGCAGCGCCTGTAACAGCGTCACCGCCTGCGTAAACACCTTCCTTAGTTGTTGACTCGTTCTCGTCAACGATAAGGCAGCCGTGATCGTTTGTTTCAAGACCAGGAGTTGTACTTCTGATAAGTGGGTTAGGTGATGTACCGATAGACATGATAGCTGTATCAACGTCAAGAATGAAGTTTGAACCCTCGATAGGGATAGGACGTCTTCTGCCGCTTGCGTCAGGCTCGCCCAGCTCCATTTTGATGCACTCCATGCCGTTTACATGACCGTTCTCGTCGCCAACTATCTTAACAGGGTTGTTAAGAACGAGGAACTCGATGCCCTCTTCCTGAGCGTGATGAACTTCTTCCTTTCTTGCAGGAAGCTCGTCCATTGAACGTCTGTATACGATATAAACGTGCTCAGCGCCAAGTCTCATTGCAGAACGAGCAGCGTCCATAGCAACGTTACCACCACCTACTACAGCTACGTTCTTAGACTTCATGATAGGAGTCTCATAATCGTCCTTGTATGCCTTCATAAGGTTGATTCTTGTAAGGTACTCGTTAGCAGAGTAAACGCCTACAAGACCTTCGCCCTCGATACCCATGAATCTTGGAAGACCTGCGCCTGAGCCTACGAATACAGCCTCATAGCCCATGCCCATAAGCTCGTCGATAGAAAGAACTCTGCCGATAACCATGTTTGTCATGATATGTACGCCCATGTTTGTCAGATTGTCTATCTCGTGCTGAACGATAGCCTTTGGAAGTCTGAACTCAGGGATACCATACATAAGAACGCCGCCTGCTGTATGGAATGCCTCATAGATAGTTACGTCATAACCAAGCTTAGCAAGGTCGCCTGCAACTGTAAGGCTTGAAGGGCCGCCGCCTACAACAGCTACCTTGTGACCGTTTGGTTCAGCCTTTTCAACTGCAACTGCCTTGTCCATCATATAGTCTGCACAGAATCTCTCAAGTCTGCCTATACCAACAGGCTCACCCTTGATACCTCTTACACACTTGCCCTCGCACTGATGCTCCTGTGGACATACACGTCCGCAAACAGCCGGCAGAGCGTTTGTTGTTTTGATGATAGCATAAGCTTCTTCAAACTTGCCCTCTGCTACCTTTGCGATAAACTCAGGGATCCTAACGCTTACAGGACATCCTGTCATACAAGGCTTGTGCTTGCAGTTAAGACATCTCTGAGCTTCTTCTATAGCCTGCTCAGGGGTGTAACCCAAAGTAACTTCCTTGAAGTTTCTAGCTCTTACCTTTGGCTCCTGCTCTGCGATAGGAGTCTTTGTCAAACTCATATTAGCCATTATCTTACACCTCCAGTAAGTCTGCACAAGTGAGCCTTTTCCTGCTCCTTATAAGTTGAGTTTCTTCTCATAAGCTCGTCGAAATCTACCTTCTGACCGTCAAAGTCAGGACCGTCAACGCAAGCATACTTGATCTTGCCGTCAACAGTTACACGACATCCGCCGCACATTCCTGTGCCGTCGATCATGATAGGGTTGAGTGAAACGAGTGTCTTGATGTCATAAGGCTTTGTTACCTTGCAAACGAACTTCATCATTGGAACTGGTCCGATAGCGATAACTTCGTCAAACTTAGCACCGCCGTCAATAAGCTCCTGAAGCTTGTTTGTAACAAATCCGTGATAGCCGTATGAACCGTCGTCTGTACAGATATGAAGATGTGAAGAAGCCTTGCCCATTTCGTCCTCGAGGATAACGATATCCTTGCTTCTGAAGCCTGCGATAAGATCAACTTCAACGCCCATGTTATGGAGTTTCTTAGCCTGTGGATAAGCGATAGCACAACCAACGCCGCCACCTACTACTGCAACTCTCTTGATACCCTCGTCATACTCTGTAGCAACGCCGAGAGGACCAACAACGTCATGGATATAGTCGCCCTCATTAAGTCTTGCAAGCTCAGTTGTAGATGCACCTACTACCTGGAAAATAATTGTGATCGTGCCCTTTTCTCTGTCATAGTCAGCGATAGTGAGCGGAACACGCTCGCCCTTCTCATCAACTCTGTAGATGATGAACTGACCAGCCTCAGCCTTAGCGGCAATGTAAGGTGCGTCGATCTCCATAAGAACAACAGCGTCGTTGAGCTGCTTTCTTGTTACGATTTTGTACACTAAAATCCCTCCCTGAATAATTAGCAAAATAATATTGTTTTAGGCAAATAATACAAAAACATTTTCTATTATCGCCTTACAGCATATAACATTATACTATATTTAAAAAGAAATTTCAATAGTTTTTTGTTTACTTCCATAAATTTTATAATAATATATCACAATTTGTTTACATTTAACATACCATAATTTATATATCGCATATCATTTTACAGATGTATCAAGTTTATCAAAAGCAATTTCGATAAACTCCTGCTCCTGAACACCTCTATCACTGCCACCAAACAAGCTTGCATAGCCGTAGACCGCCGCTCCTGCGTAGTTATAACTAACTACAGCGTCATTTATCTGCCTGCCGATAATGCCGATATTTTCAGAAAATTCACTCTCGCTGTCTATCTTATATACTCCCAGACCTGCCACCAGCGTAACATCAGTTGTGCAGATATCAGCCCACTGCTGTAGGGTATCCTTATAAGGCTTGACAGAATTTTCATAACCAAAGTATATCTGCGGACAGATATAGTCTATATACCCCTCCTCACTACACCACTTTTTCACATCAGCGTACATATACTCATAGTTATTTTCCATATTTCCCTGAGGTGAAACTCCCACGAGGATATCCTTATCCACTGCTTTTACCGCACTGTATATCTCACCCACCATAAGTGAGATATTGTTCAGCCGCCATTTTGCTAGATCGTCAAACTCCGTCTGAGCCGCAAAGCACTGTGCGTCAAAGTCCTCAGCCGTTGTGGGATAAAAATAATCGTCAAAGTGCAAGCCGTCAATATCATAATTTTCTGCAAGCTCCGCCGCACCCTCTGCGATAAGCTGTCTTACCTCATCATAAGCAGGATCAAGCCACAAATGGCTGTCGCCCTCAACACTTTCAAGATAGCCGTTGTCCTCGTCATACCACTTTTTCAGAAGAAAGCTATCGTCATAATTCTGAAAACAGTCCTCATTCTCACACCTGAGAGGGTTTATCCATGCGTGAAAAGAAAGCCCCTTGTCATGTGCGGTCTGTATCATTATATCAAGCGGGTCGAAGCCGCCCTGCTCACCTGCCATGCCTGTTATATATCTTGATGCAGGATAAAGTTCCGAATCATATATAGCGTCCCCGAAAGGTCTGACGTGAACATACAGCGTATTACAACCTATGCTCAAAGCATTGTCGCACGCCTGCGAAAAATTCACACGAAACTCCTCGGCACTTTTCCCGGTGAGCATATCAGCAAGGTCAATATAGGATATCCATATAGCTTTCTGCACAGTATAATTAAGCTTGTGTGACGTTTCCACATCAGTGTAGTTTTTCTCTCCGCACACAGGTATCACCGATGCTTTTTCCATAGTCACAAGCCTGTCCCTCTGGGAATTTACCTCACCTTCGCAGGAGCAAAGGGTCAAAAAACAAATAAGTAAAGTAAGAATTTTTTTCAAGAATATCAGTCCTCCGAATCAGTATCATTGAATTATACTATTCTTATTGGACAAATATTCAATCAGTATTCAAAAGAAAAAAAGAACGGACAGAAAAACCGTCCGTTCTTTGATAAACATATTTGCAGACTATGGAAGAAGTCTGTTGATATCTCTTGGGAACAGTGATGTTTCCCTGATGTTGTTCTTGTTAAGAAGCTTCATGAGAAGTCTTTCAAGACCGATACCAAGTCCACCGTGAGGTGGCAGACCATACTTGTGAGCCTCAAGATAGTTCTTGAAGTCAGCAGGGTCAAGTCCCTGAGCCTTCATCTTCTCTACCTGCTCGTTATAATCGTGTATTCTCTGACCGCCCGAAGTAATTTCAAGTCCTCTGAACAACAAATCAAACTTGTATGCTTCTCTTGGGTCTTCTCTGGAGTTCATTGCATAGAACGGAGGCTTTGAAGATGGGAAGTGTGTAACAAAGATAAAGTCTGAATCGTACTTTTCCTTTGCATACTTGCCGAGGTTTACCTCGTCCTCTGGGTCAAGATCGAACTTCTTGCCGCTGCCCTCGCCGCCTCTCAGCAGTTCGATAGCGTCAGCAAACTTAATAGACGGAACTTCCTTTATCTCAGGAACGTCAGCGTCAAGTATCTTCAACTCGTTCTGATAGTTCTCCTTGATATACTCGAAAATGGACTTGAGCATTGCTATTTCCATTTTCATAACGTCATACATACTGTCGATATAGCCCATTTCAAAATCAAGACCGATATACTCGTTGATATGACGTGAAGTAGCGTGCTTTTCAGCTCTGTATACAGGTGCTATCTCGTAAACTCTGTCAAAGAACGCCACAGCCATTTGCTTATAGAACTGCGGTGACTGGTTAAGGAACGCAGACTTGCCGAAATAGTCAAGACGGAAGATGTTAGCGCCGCCCTCTGCACCTTGTGCAACAATCTTTGGCGAGTGTATCTCAGTGAAGTTGTTTGCCTGCATGAACTTGTGCATACCCTGAACAAGACCCTCCTGGAGCTTGAATATAGCTCTCTCATAAGGGTTTCTCAGTGAAGCCGCACGGTTGTCAAGATTTACTTCTATTGTGCAGTTAAGTCTGCCCTGTGATATCTTCAAAGGAAGCTCAGCGGCGTTTGTGGAGATAAGCTTGATAGAATTAAGCTCTATTTCAAGACCATTGAAATCCTTAGGGTTTTCCTTAACGATACCCTTTACATTTACAAAGAAGCCTTCTCTCAGACCCTCGATAGAATCCTTGCAGTTGTCGGCAGAGTAAACTGTCTGTATAACATCTCTTGAGGTTCTTACAACGATAAATGCAATGCTTCCCATGTTCTTTATTCTATGAACACAGCCTGAAAACTCAACTTCCTTGCCCATGTTAGCCTTAGCGTCAGCAAGCATAAACTCTTTCTTAACATCAGCCGTATCTATCATAAGCATTTTGCCGTCATTTTCAGGAACATACTTATCAGCGTTCTCATACTTTGTGAGCTTTGAAGTGTCGATAACGTTGTCCTTTACGTCCTCTTTCTTCTCTGCGTCAGAAGCAGCGCTTGCAGCGGCAGCTTTCAGCTTGCTTTCAAGAATTTCCTTGATTATCTTAGGTGTTGCAACGCCCTTGAGAGCCTTTGTACACTGACCCATGATAAAGCCGAATACCTTTGTTTCACCGTTCTTATACTGCTCTACCTGTGCGGCATTTGCGGCGAGTATCTCGTCAACGCCTGCCTCAACCTTTGCAGTATCCACAGTGATTATCATACCCTTGCTCTTTGCAATGTCCATAGGCTTGCCGCCCTCTTCTACCATTGCTCTGAACACGGTCTTAGCGTCGTTCTTTGATACCTTCTCTGTATCAGCCATTTCAACAAGCTCTGCAAACTCCTCAGGTGTGAAGCTGATATTGTTTATATCTATCTCGCCCAGATTTACTCTTCTCATAAACTCGCCGAGAATGAACACAGCCACGCTCTTAGGATTGTTATATCTCTTAAGTGCATTCTCAAAGAAATCTGAGATTATCTTTGTTTGGATAAGCGTTTTTGCGTCTATCTCAGAAATACCGTATTCCTCAGTGTATCTCTTGAATCTGCTGCTTGGCATTTCAGGGAGCTTAGCCTTTATCTCATCAAGCTGAGCGTCCGTAAGGTTTACCTGAAGAATATCAGGCTCTGGGAAATAACGATAATCGTTAGCGTTTTCCTTTGTACGCATTGAAGTTGTTTTATCTCTGTTTGCGTTGTAACGTCTTGTTTCCTGAACGACCTTTTTGCCAGCTTCAAGAAGAAGCGCCTGTCTTTTTTCCTCATACTTTATAGCTCTGCCAACAGACTTGATAGAGTTGATGTTCTTTATCTCCGCACGAGTACCGAACTCAGTTGCGTCAGGACGCATAAGAGAGATATTAACGTCACATCTCAGTGAGCCCTGCTCCATTTTACAGTCGCAAACACCTGCATACTGCAAAAGCAGAGATATCTGCTCAACGAAAGCCATAGCTTCTTCTGCTGACGCTATATCAGGCTCTGTAACTATCTCGATAAGCGGGATACCGCATCTGTTATAGTCAGCCATTGAGATTCCGTTGAAAGCGTCATGAACGAGCTTACCGGCGTCTTCCTCAAGGTGGATATGGTTTATTCTGATGTTCTTCTTCTGACCATTCACCTCGATAGGCACATATCCAGGACCTACGATAGGTCTGTAAAGCTGTGATATCTGATATGCCTTTGGCAGGTCAGGATAGAAGTAGTTCTTTCTGTCGAATACTGAAAACTTGTTGATACCGCAGTTGAGCGCATATCCTGCCTTTACAGCATACTCTACAGCCTGCTGATTGATGATAGGCAGAGTACCAGGCATACCTGTACATACAGGGCAGCATCTTGTATTTGGCGCACCTCCGAACTCAGCGGAGCAGTTACAAAAGATCTTAGTTTTGGTAAGCAGCTCGGCGTGGATCTCAAGGCCGATGACCGTTCTCCATTTTTCCATTTGTCTTACCTCCCTTAAAGCTTTGGCGCAACAGGCTTGAAGCCCTTTTCGTATGCGTCGGC
Source organism: Ruminococcus bicirculans (ex Wegman et al. 2014) (assembly GCF_000723465.1). GTDB lineage: Bacteria > Bacillota > Clostridia > Oscillospirales > Ruminococcaceae > Hominimerdicola > Hominimerdicola aceti. The sequence continues at coordinate 1,204,354 of NZ_HF545616.1, read as the reverse complement.
AGTCTTGATGATAGTTGCCTCGTCGAACTTTCTGCCTATAACAGACATACCGATAGGCATACCCTTGCTGTCATAGCCGCAAGGAGTTGATATTGCAGGCAGACCTGCAATATTTACTGTAACTGTGCATATATCAGCCTGATACATCTGAACAGGGTCGGAAGTCATCTCAGGGCTGTATGCAACAGCAGGAGTTGTCGGCGTAAGAATAACGTCGCACTTCTCGAATATATCGTTGTATTCTTTTCTGATAAGCTGTCTGAGAGCCATTGCTTTTCTGTAGTAAGCGTCATAATATCCGCTTGACAGACAGTAGTTTCCAAGAAGTATTCTTCTCTTTACTTCCTCGCCGAAGCCCTCTGAACGTGACTTGATTATAAGCTCCTCATAGCTGTCGGCTGTGAGCGTTCTGTGGCCATACTTGATACCGTCATATCTTGACAGGTTTGAAGCCGCCTCAGCGCAGGCAAGAAGATAATAACAAGGAACAGCATACTTAAGCGACGGCATAGAACACTCGATAAGCTCAGCGCCCATTGCCTTATATTCCTCAGCAGCCTTTAAAACGGCAGTCTTTACCTCATCATTGATGCCCTCTGCATAGAACTCCTTAGGGAGTGCTATCTTCATGCCCTTCATTGACTCGCCTATCTTTGCAGTGAAGTCAGGCACTTCAAGCTTTGAGCTTGTGCCGTCATGGAAGTCATAACCACATATCTCGTTAAGGAGTATAGCACAGTCATGAGCGTCAAGACCGATAGAGCCTATCTGGTCAAGAGATGAAGCGAAAGCCACAAGACCAAATCTTGAAACTCTGCTGTATGTTGGCTTGATACCTGTTACGCCGCAGAAAGCAGCAGGCTGTCTGATAGATCCGCCTGTATCAGTACCAAGAGCAACAGGTGCAAGTCCCGCAGCGACAGCCGCAGCAGATCCGCCTGATGAGCCGCCAGGTACACGGTCAAGATCATAAGGATTCTTTGTCTTTGCAAAAGCGGAGGTCTGTGTAGAGCCTCCCATTGCGAACTCGTCCATGGAAGTCTTGCCGAGCATTACGATATTCTCAGCGTCGAGCTTTTCCATAACAGTCGCATTATAAGGTGGAACAAAGTTTTCGAGCATTTTTGATGCGCAGGTGGTCTTTACGCCCTCTGTACAAATATTGTCCTTTACTGCCACAGGTATTCCTGTGAGAGCCTTTGCTTCGCCCTTATCGATAACGCCCTGAGCCTTTTCAGCCTGCTCCAGAGCCTTTTCCTCAGTAACAGTGATAAAGCTCTTTACCTTATCGTCATATTTCTTTATTCTCTCAAAATATGTCTGTGCAAGCTCTTTAGCGGAAATTTCCTTACTGTCAAGAGCCTTACGCATATCACGGATTTTCATTGAAGAAACGTCCAAATTTCACACTACCTTCCTGTTAAATTTACTCTACGACCTTAGGCACTACAAAGCAGTTGTTTGTATTCACTGCATTTGAAAGGACCTTTGAAGTAGGCATAGATTCGATGACCTCGTCTTTTCTCAGATCGTTGAGGTAAACATCATGATTGTCCTTGAGATCGTCATAGGTAATGTCGATTTCCTTTACGGTATCCATAAGATCAATAATATCAGTCATCTGCTCGGCTGTGGCTGCAAGCTCTTTATCGGAATATTCCAGCTTGCTAAGCTCTGCCAGATACTTGACCATGTTCAAATCCATATATAATCCCTGACCTTTCTTAATATTAAGGCAACGCCTTAGGTGCAAAAATACACCAATTCAATTTAATATTATACTACATCTCATACTATTTTGCAAGCAAAAATCACATAAATTCCGATTTTTTTAATATTTGCTCACCAAACGCCCTGAAAACAGCAAGACCCACAGAGAAATTCCCTGTGGATCTAAGCGTCATTACTTATTATTCTTTGTATATTTATCGAAAATATCAGTGAAATCAAATGTTGCGAAATAGTCAGCAGGAGTTTCGGCACGTCTTATCATATCGAATGAGCCGTCCTCGTGGAGAAGTATCTCTGCTGAACGGAGCTTTCCGTTGTAGTTATAACCCATTGAGAAACCGTGTGCGCCTGTATCGTGGATAACGATTATATCGCCAGTGTCTATCTCAGGCAACATTCTGTCGATCGCAAACTTATCGTTGTTCTCGCAAAGACCGCCAGTTACGTCATACTTGTGGTCGCACGGAGCGTTCTCCTTGCCAAGAACTGTAATGTGATGATATGAACCGTACATAGCAGGACGCATAAGGTTGCAGGCACAAGCATCAAGTCCAACATACTCCTTATAAGTATGCTTATGATGTGTGCAGGTAGCAACGAGATGACCGAATGGAGCGAGCATATATCTGCCAAGTTCTGTGAAGATAGCAACGTCACCAAGACCAGCAGGAACCATTATATCCTCAAATGCCTTGCGAACGCCCTCGCCGATAGCGAAGATATCGTTCTGTGGCTTGTCAGGCTCATATGCTATACCAACACCGCCTGAAAGGTTTACGAACTTGATGTCTGCACCCGTCTTTTCATGAAGCTCAACAGCAAGCTCGAAAAGTATTCTTGCAAGCTTTGGATAATAAGCGTTTGAAACAGTGTTTGAAGCAAGGAAAGCGTGAAGTCCGAAATGCTTTGCGCCTTTCTGCTGAAGTACCTTGAAGCCCTCAAAAAGCTGCTCTCTTGTGAAGCCGTACTTAGCCTCACCAGGGTTGTCCATTATCTGAGTTTCTATCTCGAAATGTCCGCCCGGATTGAAACGGCAACAGATAGTTTCAGGAATACCGCAAAGGTCGTCAAGATAATCTATGTGTGTGAAATCGTCAAGGTTGATATAAGCGCCAAGCTCTCTTGCCTTGAGAAAATCCGCCTTTGGAGTTACGTTTGAAGAAAACATGATGTCGCTTCCGCTGAATCCGCAGCAGTCGCTCATCATAAGCTCAGTAAGAGAAGAACAGTCAACGCCGCAGCCCTCTTCCTTGAGTATTTTCAAAATGAATGGGTTAGGAGTAGCCTTTACAGCGAAATACTCTTTGAAGCCTTTGTTCCAGCTAAATGCCTTGTAAAGATCTCTGGCTCTCTGTCTGATACCCTTTTCGTCGTAGATATGAAAAGGTGTAGGATACTGCTTGATTATCTCCTCAGCCTTTTCCTTGGTTATAAATGGTGTTTTCATTATATATCAATCCTTCTGCTAAAATATATTTTACATACATTAATAAAAATACATATTCATCATACCATTTTAATACGGATTAGTCAAGTGAAATATCTGATTTTAAGAAATAAAATACACTTTATTGTCATTTTTCAATACAGCCACACCACTGTCACACCCATTTTAGTAAAAAAAGCACAAAGCACACAGCCGTAAAAGCCGTGTGCTTTGCATATAAAAGCCTGCTTTATGAAGCCTGATCGAACTGGCTGTTATAAAGCTCGGCATAAAATCCACCCTTTGCCATAAGGGTTTCATGGTTTCCGCTTTCGATAACGTCGCCGTCACGCATAACAAGTATCAGGTCTGCGTTTTTGATAGTCGAAAGTCTGTGTGCGATAACAAAGCTCGTTCTGCCCTTTGTAAGCTTATCCATTGCCCTTTGGATAAGAAGCTCCGTTCTCGTATCGACAGAAGATGTTGCTTCATCAAGTATGAGCATAGGCGCATTCTGGAGCATTGCTCTTGCGATAGTGAGAAGCTGTTTCTGTCCTGCGGATATTGCCACGCTTTCAGAAAGCACTGTATCAAAGCCCTCAGGGAGCGTATGAACGAACTTATCCAGACCGCAGGCTTTGCACACTCTTTCAAGGGACTCGTCGCTTATGCCTTCCATGTTGTAAACAAGGTTTTCTCTCACAGTGCCCTCAAAAAGCCATGTGTCCTGCAAAACCATGCTGAACATATTGTGCACCGTTTCACGGCTGAGCTGTGATATAGGCGTGCCGTCTATGGAGATACTTCCACTATTTATCTCGAAAAATCTCATAAGCAGATTTACCATTGTGGTCTTACCTGCACCGGTAGGTCCGACGATAGCCACCTTCTGACCTGCCTTTACCTCTGCGGAGAAGTTCTTTATTATCACCTTGTCAGGAGTATCAGGATAGCTGAAACGAACATTTTCAAAGCTTACATTGCCCTTTACCTCAGGGACTTCACTGCTCTTGTCGCTCTCGTCTGAAAGTTCCTCGCTTTCGATAAAGTCAAATATTCTCTGAGCCGAGGCGGAAGCTGTCTGCATATTTGTCATGCCCTGAGCTATCTGACCAAGAGGAGATGTGAAAAGTCTTACATAAAGTATAAATGAGATTATAACGCCGAACTTTATAGTGCCGTTAAGTGCAAGCACTGAGCCGAACACGCATACTGCAACGTATGCAATATTTCCGATAACGTTCATAAGCGGCTGCATCATGCCTGAAAGAAACTGTGACTTCCAGTTTGCGTTGTATACCGCCTCGTTAAGTCCACCAAAATGTTCCTTTACATTATCTGCTCCACGGGATATCCTTACTACCTCGTGACCTGAATACATCTCCTCAACATAGCCGTTGAGCTTACCAAGGCTTTCCTGTCTGTCGAGGAAGAACTTCTGTGATTTTGACATTATGAAAACTATCAGGAAAAGTCCCAAGAATGTGATGAACAGTGAGATGAGTGCAAGTCGCCATTCTGTAACGAACATCATTATAAGACAGCCCACAAACTGTGCCGCTGCACTGATTATGGTCGGAAGACTGTTTGTAAGACCCTGTTGTAACGTTGATACATCATTTGTGATACGGCTGAGTATATCGCCCTGTGAATGTGAGTTGAAATACTTCTGAGGAACGCAGTTTATCTTCCTTGAAAGGTCGCTTCTCATTCTGTATGACATTTTCAGCGTGACAGTTGCCATTATATACTGCTGAATAAAGGTAAAAAGCGAGCTTGAAATATATATCGCTCCAAGGAATATTCCTACCCTTGCCACCGCTTTAAGGTCAATGCCTGTCATAAGTCCGTCTGCTATAAGGTCGGTTATCTCGCCCACCTTGTCAGGCCCTATGATAGTCAGCACCGCACCAAGCGCCGCAAGAACCAATGCCACGGCAACGATACCTACACTGCCTTTCATATACTCTATTATTTTTTTCATAGCGGACGCCATTTCGCCCTTACTAGACTTTTCGTATTTTCTCATTGTGCAGTCCCCCTTTCTATGCAAGCTCTGCCGCACTTAGCTGTGAAAGTGCTATCTCTTTGTATACGTCGCAGTTTTTCATAAGCTCCTCATGAGTTCCCATGCCCACGGCTTCGCCACGGTCAAGGACTATTATCTTGTCTGCATGACGGATAGTGCTTATTCTCTGCGCAACGATTATCTTTGTTGTATCCCCAAGCTTCTCGTTAAGACCCTCTCTGAGCTTTGCGTCTGTCTTGTAATCAAGGGCTGAGAAAGAATCATCAAATACAAGTATCTCAGGCTTTCTTGAAAGCGCTCTCGAAATAGACAAACGCTGCTTCTGTCCGCCTGAAACGTTTCTGCCCATTTGAGATATCATATGCTCTGTGCCGTCAGGAAGCTTATCCACAAACTCCTCCGCCTGAGAAAGCTCGATAGCGTTTTTTAGCTCCTCGTCACTTTCAGGAGCGGCACTCTCGCCGAAAAATACGTTTTCTCTTATACTGCCTGCAAAAAGCACAGCCTTTTGCGTGACATATCCAAGCTTGTCATAAAGGGTGTCGAACTTATAGTTTTTTACGTTTACGCCGTCCACAAGGACTTCGCCCTCTGTTGCGTCATAAAATCTTGGTATAAGGCTTATAAGCGTTGTCTTGCCGCTTCCTGTTGCACCGATTATGGCAAGGGTCTGACCCTTTTCTATCTTGAAACTTATGTTGCTCAGCTCGTCCTCAGAGGCATGAGGATATCTGAAAGAAACGTTTTTAAATTCCACAGTACCCTGCTCTCTTCCCTCGCTGACGCTGCCCTCTTTTATGTTCACGTCACGCTCAAGCACTTCGTTGATACGCTCTGCTGATACCTGAGCCGCAGGGAGCATCATGAATATCATAACGAGCATCATAAATGACATTACAACGTATGTGGCATATGTGCTGAAAACAACAACGTTGCTGAAAAACGTTATCCTGTCCTGAACAGCCGTCAGGGCTATCTGCTGGATAAGTACTGCACCAAGCCAGTAGATAGCAAGGGTCAGACCATTCATTCCGATATTCATAACTGGCATCATAAGTGCGAACATTCTCTGGTTTTTAAGCTGTGTGTTCATCATATCCTTGCTTGGAACATCGAACTTGTCGTTCTGATATTTCTCAGCATTGAAAGCATGGACAACGTTTATGCCTGTGAGATTTTCTCTTGCCACACGGTTTATTTTATCAGTTAGCTTCTGAACGATACGGAATCTCGGTATGCAGGTCGCCATAACTGCAAGAACGAATACGCATATCACCACAACGAACGCCGCAGTCACCGCTGAAAGCTCCCAGCTCTTGCCAAGTATCTTTATAACAGCCCACACTGCCATGATAGGAGATTTTATTATCATCTGAAGTCCCATTGACACTATCATCTGTATCTGTGTGATGTCGTTTGTTGTCCTTGTTATAAGGCTCGGTATGGAAAAGTCCTGCATCTCCTCGCTGCCCATATCCATAACATGGTTGAACAGCTTTTCTCTTATTGTGTAGCTGAATCCTGAGGCAGTCTTTGCGGAAAGATAGCCGCAGACGATAGCAAGAGCGGCACTTGCAAGGGTACAGCCAAGCATTTTAAGTCCGACGTTCAGGATATCGGAAGTTTCACTGCCTGCCGTGTTGAGCATCATGGTCAGGTCAGTCATATAGTCAGGCAGCGTCAGGTCAAAATACACCTGTCCCAGCACCAGAAGTGCACAGAGAACAGCCATAAGCACCTCACGCTTGCCCATCTTTTTAAGCAGTTTTATCATATTTGTTACCTCCTTCTACATACATTCTTTAAGAATGCTGTCTATATTGTTGCTAACGATATGCAGGCATTTTTTGAAATGTGCCATGTCATCGTCCGAAAAGCCAGCGATAAGCTTGTGTGCGAACTTTTTCTGCAGCTCTCTGCCCTCTTTTATAACAGGCTGGGCCTTTTCTGTGCAGACCAGACGGCATTTTCTTCTGTCGCCCTTTACCGCCTGCCTTTCAACAAAGCCTGCTTCCACAAGCTTTTCTACATGGAAAGACACAAGCGCCGCCTTGATATTCCTATATCTACACACATCACCCGCTGTGTTGAACTCAGGATTGTTCGCAAGGAACATGAGCACGTCAAGCGCCGTCTTTGGCATATCGAGCTTTTTACAAAGGGGCTGCATGACTTTTTCATATGCTTCTGCAAGCTTCTTTGAATGATCAAACATATGCGTTGCTGTTGTCATATTATCGTTCATTGTCAAACCTCCAATATTAGATATTTCAAATTTGAACAATCTAATATTAACGCTTTTTCAAAAGCTATTCAATGAACATTTTGTAAATTCAGCTTCTTATAATGTCATTTTTGTAACAATGCAACAAAAATCAAATATATGGACTATAATATTTGTACAGCAATAAAACCGCCCTCTCCGCTATTGCAATAAAGGGAGAAATGTGTTATAATAACGATGTATGGGCAGAGTATTCGCTCTGCTTCACCTTTTAAGAAAGGAAAGTGGTGCAAAATGGATATTGTAAAAGGCGATATTCTTGTAATGAAGAAAAGTCACCCCTGCGGCAGTAACAGAATGATAGTTCTGCGCTCAGGCATGGATTTCAAGCTGCGCTGCGAGGGCTGCGGACGAGAGTTCATGATAGTACGCAGCAAAGCCGAAAAGAACGTAAAAACTATTATCAGAGAGGCTGAGTCATAGCTATTCTCGCAATTTATGATATATAACAAATGTATGATATGAAATAAAAATGACAGGAGAATATAACTATGTTTGAAAAACTCAAAGCACTCGAAGATAAATTCAATGAAATAAACGAAAAGCTCATGCAGCCTGAAACTGTAAACAACACTTCACTGTATACGAGCCTTATGAAAGAATACAAGACACTTACGCCGATAGTTGAAAAGTTCGGCGAATACAAAAAGGCAAAGGCTGCCAATGACGAAGCCATCGAGCTTCTTGACGCAGGCGGAATGGATAAGGACTTCAAGGAAATGGTGCAGATGCAGCTTGAGGAGTCCAAGGAAGATATGGCTAAGCTTGAAGAAGAGCTTAAGCTTCTCCTGCTGCCGAAAGACCCTAACGATGAGCGTAACGTTATCATAGAGATAAGAGGCGGAGCAGGCGGTGAGGAAGCTGCACTGTTTGCAGGCTCTCTTTATAGAATGTATTCAATGTATGCCGCTTCAAAGGGCTGGACCATAGAAGTCATGAACGCCAACGAAACAGAGCTTGGTGGCTATAAGGAAATAACTTTCAGCGTGTCAGGCGAGGGAGCATATTCAAGACTGAAATACGAAAGCGGAGTACACAGAGTTCAGCGTGTACCTGAAACTGAGTCACAGGGCAGAGTTCACACGTCTACTGTTACAGTTGCCGTGCTTCCAGAGGCTGACGAAGTGGAGCTTGACCTTAACGAAGAAAAAGATCTGAAAATAGACGTGTTCCGTTCATCAGGAGCAGGCGGACAGCACATCAACAAGACATCTTCCGCTATCAGAATAACTCACCTGCCTACAGGTATGGTAGTTGAGTGTCAGGACGAGCGTTCACAATTCAAGAACAAGGAAAAGGCTCTGAAAGTTCTCCGTTCAAGACTTCTTGATCAGAAAGTTCAGGCACAGAACAAGGAGATCGCAGACAACAGACGTTCACAGGTGGGAACAGGTGACCGTTCCGAAAGAATAAGAACTTACAACTATCCTGAGGGAAGAATTTCCGACCACAGAATCGGTCTTACTATCTACAGACTTGAACAGGTGCTTAACGGCGCACTTGATGAAATAATCGACGCACTTGCAACAGCCGATCAGGCTGCCAAGCTTGCAAGTCAGGAAGAAGAATAAAAATGTTTGACACAAAAATACTTGGCACTGACGAGGACAGCATAGCATATGCCGCAAAGCTGCTCTCACAGGGTGAAGTCGTTGGTATGCCGACGGAAACTGTATATGGTCTTGCGGCGAACGCTTTTGATGAAGCGGCTGTAAGAAAAATATTCGCAGCAAAGGGCAGACCTGCCGACAATCCTCTAATAGTGCATATATCTGACATTTCTCAGCTTGAGGGGCTTGTGGATAGGATACCGCCCCTTGCTGTAAAGTGCGCAGAAAAATTTTGGGCAGGACCTCTCACCATGATAATGCCAAAATCTGAAAAAATACCAATGGTAACGAGCGGAGGACTTGACACAGTGGGCATAAGAATGCCGTCACATAAGGTGGCAAGAGCGCTTATCTCAGCCTGCGGCTTCCCTATCGCCGCACCGTCGGCAAACCTTTCAGGAAGCCCGTCGCCTACAACAGCACAGCACGTCCTTAACGATATGCACGGCAGGATACCTGCCATAATAGACGGTGGAGCTTGCGGAGTGGGCGTTGAATCAACTGTTATAAGCTTTGAAGGCGAGGACGGAATAAGACTTCTCAGACCGGGATTTATCTCAGCCGAGGATCTTATGGAGATCACCCCGAACGTTCTTATCGACAAGGGCGTTTTGGAAAAGCTGGGTGAGAATGTAAAAGTCCGCTCCCCTGGTATGAAATACAAGCACTATGCCCCAAAGGCTGATGTGACTATCATTGACAGCAGTCTTGAGGCTTTCAGAGAATATGTGAAAACTCACGCTGACAATGACACCACTCTTATGGTGTTCACTGACAGCGATTGCGAGGGGCTTGATATACCCCACATCTGCTATGGCGCAAATGACGAGGAACAAGCCAAAGAGCTTTTTGACGTTCTCAGAGAACTTGACATTATAGGTGCAAAGAAAGTCTATGCACGCTGTCCTAACAAAGACGGCGTGGGGCTTGCAGTGTATAACCGACTTTTAAGAGCCGCAGGCTTTCAGGTGGTGAAACTGTGAAAAAAACAGTAGTAGGGCTTACAGGTCAAAGCGGTGCAGGCAAGACAACTATATCGGACGCTTTCAGAGAAAATGGCTTTGAGATAATAAATTGCGATATAGTCGCAAGAGAAGTCACACAGGCAGGGAACGAATGCTGTAAAGAGCTTGCAAAGCTTTTCCCAAACTGCTTTGACGAGAACTATTCTCTTGACAGACAGAAGCTCGGGGAGATAGTTTTTTCAGATAAGAATAAGCTTCAAATGCTCAATGATACCATATACCCTTTTATAAACAAGCTTATTGACGAAAAGATAAACGCCGCACCAAGCAGGTTCATACTTCTTGACGCACCGACCCTTTTTGAAGCAGGTGCGGATAAGCTTTGCAGTGTTATCGTAAGCGTTGTGGCAGACTTTGGCATAAGGCTTGAAAGGATAACCAAAAGAGACGGCATTTCGGCGGAGCTTGCAAAAAAGCGTTTTTCTTCTCAGCATACTATGGAGTTTTTCAAGGCTCACAGCGATTTCGTCATTGAAAACAACGGCTCTGTGAATGACACATTCCAAAAGACCTGTGAGGTCATAGAAACAATAAAGGAAAGATATAATGGCGGCTAATGGAAAAAACAGCAGGCGTAAAAAGAAAAGGCACATAAAAAAAGGTCCCGTACTCATAGCAGTCATACTTCTGCTGTGCGGTATAGGCTGGCTCACATATCTTTATCACGAGCAGATAATCAACAAGGCAAAGGATATTCCGAACTCTTTTTCATATCCTACAGATTATGAGGAGTATGTAATAAGATACAGCACCAAGTACAAGTGCGACCCTGTGCTTGTGTTCTCTGTAATAAAAGTGGAAAGCGGCTTTAATAAGGACGCTGTTTCATCAGTTGGTGCTAGAGGTCTTATGCAGCTTATGGAGGACGCATACGATTGGATAAAATATCGCCTTGACGATCAGCGTGACAACACCTATGATGATATGTTCGACCCTGAACTTAATATCCAATATGGCACATATTATCTCAGCTATCTTATGGAAAAGTATGACGGCTCTGTAGAGCTGACAGCGGCGGCATATCACTGCGGAATGAATCTTGTTGACAATTGGATAGAAAACGGCACTGTTGACCCTGACAATTTCAAAGTCAGCGACATACCTGACGAAAATGACCAGACTTCAAACTATGTGCGAAAGATACGCAAAGCCTATGACAATTATAAGGATATACTCAGCAGTCATGGGGATATTACAGAAAACAGTTAAGAAAAACCATGCGCAGGGGCGAACAGTGTCCGCCCATTGTAACGCAGTTTCAATAAGAATACATTAAAAGGAGGACTTTACAATGGATAACAAGAAGAAAGAAAAGTCCGAGGGCGAAAAGCTTGCAGAAAAGCTTCTTTCGGATAAGAAAAACGGTGGACTTCGCCTTAGCGAAGAAAAACTCAAAAAGGCAGACAAGTTCTGCGAGGGCTATAAAAGCTTTCTGAACACTGCAAAGACAGAGCGTGAGGCTGTTATCGAGGCAGTGGCTCAGGCTGAAAAAGCAGGCTTCAAGCCTTATGAAAAGGGCAAGAAGTATGACGCCGGCGACAAGTTCTATTTTGTAAATAGAGGAAAGGCCATCATACTTACAGTTATGGGCAAGGACGGTCTTGAAAAAGGTATCAGACTTGCTGCCGCTCATATCGACTCACCACGTCTTGACCTTAAGCAGAACCCACTTTACGAGGACAAGGAGCTTTGCCTGTTCAAGACACACTATTACGGCGGCATTAAAAAATATCAGTGGACAACTGTTCCAATGTCACTTCATGGCGTTGTTATAAAGGCTGACGGCGAAAGCGTTACAGTAAATATCGGCGAGGACAAAGACGACCCTGTTTTCTGCGTAACTGATATCCTGCCACACCTTGCAGACGCTCAGATGAAAAGACCTGCTCCACAGCTCATCAAGGGCGAGGAGCTTAATCTGCTCATAGGCTCCAGACCATTCAGAGATGACACTGTTTCAAACAAGGTAAAACTCAACATAATGGCTATCCTTAACGAGAAATATGGCATCGTAGAGGACGATTTCGTTTCCGCAGAGCTTGAAGCTGTTCCAGCATTCAAGGCACAGGACGTTGGCTTTGACAGAAGCATGGTAGGCTCTTATGGTCAGGATGACAGAGTTTGTGCATACACAGCTTTGCAGGCTATCCTCAAATGCAAAGACCCTAAAAAGACCTGCATGACCATACTCACAGACAAGGAAGAAACAGGAAGCGACGGCAACACAGGACTTAACAGCTCATATCTGCCATACTTCATTGCTGACCTTGCAAAGGTATACGGACTTGAGGGCAGAAACGTTATTTCTGCTTCCGAGTGCCTTTCAGCCGACGTAAATGCGGCATATGACCCAACATTCTCAGAGCCGTTCGAGATAAGAAACTCATCACAGATAAACTACGGCGTTGTTGCCACAAAGTTCACAGGCGCAAGAGGCAAGTCAGGCACTTCCGATGCTTCTGCTGAGTTTGTGGGCAGAGTAAGAAAGCTCTTTGACGAACACAACATCGTTTGGCAGACAGGCGAGCTTGGCAAGGTCGACGGCGGCGGTGGAGGAACTGTCGCACAGTATATCGCAAACCTTGACATGAACGTTATCGACGTTGGCGTACCAGTACTTTCAATGCACGCACCATTTGAGATAACCTCAAAGATAGACACTTATATGGCATATAAGGCTTTCTCAGTTTTCTTTGCTGACTAATTTGATATCAAATAAGCATATCTGCTTTCCCATTTCGGGAAGGCGGATCTTTTTTTGTCCCCATTGCGACAATTTTTCCATCCAAGCAGTGCTATCATAATATCAAAGGGAGGAACGCCATGAAAATTTACATAGATATACTCCTTGTGACAAACGCCATTATGACGCTTATAATGCTGGAAGCGGCAGGCAGGATATGTCACAAGGTCATAAGTCCGCTGCGGCTGTTGACAGCTTGCTCGGTGGGAGGACTTTCGTCGCTTGTTATGGCTATAGACAGCAGAGGATATTTCACTGCAGTTCTTATTGTGGTGATAAAGCTTGTCAGTGCGGTATTCACAGTGCTTATAGCCTTTGGGTGTAAAGACCCTTGGCAACTACTTCGATACTTTATCATATACTGTGCAGTGGACGCAGTTTTCACGGGTATAGTGGTGACCCTTTGGCAGATGTCAGGGAGCAAGGTGATTTTTTTCAGAAACCTCACTGTGTATTTTGACATCTCTCTATTTAAGCTTGCCCTTGCCTGCGGTATAGCATATGGTCTGCTCTGTCTTTATGAGAACATCACACGCAGGTGTTTCAACAGGGTCGCAAAATACGAAGCCATATACGAAAATGGTGGCTGTATAGTGAAAGTCCCTGCCATATGCGACAGTGGGAACAGGCTTTGCGACAGCTTCACCGGCACGCCAGTGGTGGTTTTCTGCTGTGACAGGCTTTTCTATCACTACGACCTTGACCGTGACGAGCCTGACCCTCTAAGCGGTTTCAGGCTTATCCCCTGCTCTACTGTCAGCGGCGAGGGAATTATCCACATAACCGCCGCAGGGAGCGTAAAGATAATCGACGATAAAGACCGTGTACACAACGTCAGGTGTTATGTGGGCATAAAGCCCTCGCTGAACGGAAAGTCACGGGCTATATTCAACCCCGCATTGCTGGGATAATACAGGAGGAATACAAATGACCACACTTAAAACACTTGCTCTAGGGCTGAACAGATTTTTGAGCCGTTTGTTTTCAGACGACCCCGAAACTATAGATTACCTAAACGGTGCAGATTCGTTACCGCCGCCTCTAAACAAAGAGGAAGAGAAAAAAGCCTTTGAGCTTCTTGAAACAGACCCGAAAAAAGCCCGAGAACTGCTTATCGTGCATAATCTCAGGCTTGTGGTATATATAGCAAAGAAGTTTGAGTCAACAGGCACAGGCATAGAGGATCTTATCTCAATAGGCTCTATAGGGCTGATCAAGGCGGTGAACACCTTCTGTCCTGATAAAAACATCAAGCTCGCGACCTATGCTTCACGGTGCATAGAAAACGAGATACTTATGTTTCTTAGGAAATCAAATCAGTATAAAAATGAAATATCCATAGACGAACCGCTGAACGTTGACTGGGACGGCAACGAACTGCTTTTATCCGATATTCTAGGCACCGATGACGACACCGTGAACAAGGGCATAGAAAGCGAAGTTGAGAAACAGCTTCTTCTGGAGGAGATCGAAAAGCTCTGCCCTCGTGAAAAGCAGATTATGAAAATGCGATTTGGGCTTTCAGGCAAAAAAGAAATGACCCAGAAGCAGGTCGCTGATGAAGTCGGTATATCCCAATCCTACATATCAAGACTTGAAAAGCGGATAATAAAATCCATACGACGAAATTTAGAAAAAATATGCTGATTAAAAAACTGGCGAACACGCAAAATGTTCACCAGTTTTTATGTTATATGGGATAATTTTGTTTTCACAGCAGTGTAATTCTTCTCAGAAATAGGGATCACCTTGCCATATGTAAGCTCTATTCTGTAACGGCTTATGCGGCTTACATATTCAGGATTTACAAGATAATTTTCATGACAGCGCACAAACATATCCCTATATCGTCTTTCAAACACCTTAAGGCTCTGCACTGATTCAAATGAGCCGTCAATGGTATATATGACGCAGTGACTGCCACTGCTTTCCACATAAGCTATCCATGACCTATCCAGAAAAACAAGCGACCTGTCTACGCCATTTACTATCACTCTCTTTGTACGCCTTTCACCTGAACAGACATTTTTCTTGTATATTTCTTCATAATGTACAGGATATATCCTGTCACGTTCATCATATTTAATGGCATTGGAAATGTGACAAAGCTTTATTTTTTCCTCGCCGTTCTCGCTCACCCATGTAAACTGCATCCTTTGATCTGCTCTCCCAACACTGCTGTCAGGCCAAATCGTATCCAAAATGAAAAACATTATGACCTCGCAGGAACATTCCGTAAGACCTATGGAAAACACCTTTAGGTCGCTGAGCACAAATTCAAGCTTGTGTTCTTCTTGCGAAAAAGCATCAACAAGCTCCTTTCTGGTGCGTATCACATGCTTCTCAGCAGGACCTATCCACAGAATGTCTTCATGACAGGCATTAAGAAAGCTGTCTATCTCGTTACTGTAGTACTTAGTGAGAATATCGGCTGAACGTGTTTCAAGAACTCTATATTCCATGAAATCAAATCCTCCGTTTGCTGAATTTATTAGTACATTTTTTATTGTTTCTTTTATTATACGACATTTTTATTATTTTGTCAATAATACTGACACAATTTCATTTTCGCAAAATTTCGACAGATAAACTATGTATAAATTCTTCAGAAGTTTTATTGTAATTTTAAAGCATATGTGATATACTTAGACCATACGATAAATGAAAGGAGAAGATATCTTGGCGATAGATAGATTTTATGCGGTGATACCCGCTTATGAGCCTGATGAAAAAATGCTGGCTGTTATTGACGATATATCTTCATTGACCGATTTTCATATAATTGTCATTAATGACGGCAGCGGCAAGGATAAGCTGCCGATTTTTGCCGAAGCCGCAAAAAAAGCCATAGTTCTCACCCATGAGGTAAACAAAGGCAAGGGGCGTGGCATAAAAACCGCACTTGAATACATAAAAGAACATGAAGCCGACACTGTGGGCATCGTCATCGCAGACGCAGACGGACAGCACAAGGTGGAGGATATAATAAGGGTGTCGGAAGCCCTGAAAAGCTCCCCTGACAAGCTTATTATGGGTTGTCGCAGATTTTCAGGAAAGATACCGCTGCGAAGCAAATTCGGCAACAATATCACAAAATTTGTTTTCTCATTTGCCGCAGGAGTAAAGGTAAGCGACACGCAGACGGGCTTGCGTGGTTTTTCCTCAAAGCTCATACCTTTTATGCTGTCGGTAAACGGTGACAGATATGAGTTTGAGATGAATATGCTACTTGAATGTGCAAGAGAAGGCATAAGATTCTATGAAGTGCCTATCGAAACAGTTTACCTTGGCAAAAACGAGTCATCACATTTTAATCCTATCAAAGACTCATGGAGAATATACAAGGATATACTGAAATTCTCATGCTCATCACTTCTTAGCTTCTGCGTGGACTATATTTGCTACAGCATTTTCGCAATGATAAGCGGGAACGTAGCGTTTTCTAACATATGTGCAAGAGTGATAAGCTCCATTTTCAACTTTTCGATGAACAAAAAATTCGTCTTTAAAAATAAGGAAGGCATTGCAAAGACAGCCACAAAATACTTTCTGCTTGCCGCATTAATACTAGCTGCAAACACAATAATGCTAGAGCTATGTGTGAAATATCTCATACACAACAAATATATCAGCAAAATACTTATAGAAGTGCTGCTTTTCTTTATAAGCTGGGCGGCGCAAAAAAGTTTCGTTTTCAGAAAGAGGGAAAGAAAAATTGACGAATAAGACAAAAAAGCCAATGCCTGTCTGGGCAATGATCATAACGGACGTTGTGCTTACAGCGGCAGCGATAGGCGTGTTCATGCTTTTTGACTACGTTATGCCGCAAAGCTCAGGAATAAAGGGAGAAGTGATCGCAACAGTTGACAGCTCCGCAGAGGGTAGCTTCACCCTGCCAAATGCGGCTGACAACTCGCAGGCAGAAAGCACTGCGCAGGACGACAGCGAGCCTGCAGTTACCACAACAGCTCCGCAGGCAGAAAAGGCTACAACCACACTGCGTACTGAGCAGACGAACCGCAGAAACTGGGGCAATCAGGACACTGCCGACTATCGTTCAGACCAGAACGCTATAAGCAGTATAACAAACGGTGCCATAACCTCTGCGGAGCTTGGCTCGGCTTCAACTGACAATGCTCAGGTGACAGTATACAAAAAATCTATCGGTGAGGGCAGCAACAAGATAACCTATTTTGTGGCTGATGTTTATGTCACAAGCGCAAGCGAGATAAAAGCCGCCTTTGCAGACGGAGAATTCGGTAAGAACATCAAGGACTCAGTATTCAGTATGGCGGTGGAAAACAAAGCTCTTTTCGCCATAAACGGTGATTTCTATGGTAATTCAGAACGCAGTATCGTTATAAGAAACGGTATAAAATACCGTGATGATGTCAACGACGCAGACGTGTGCGTGCTGTTCACAGACGGCACAATGCAGACCTACTCCCCGTCTGAATATGACAGCGACGCTGTTATAGCAAAAGGTGCATGGCAGGCTTGGAACTTTGGTCCTGCGCTTCTTGACGGAAGTGGCAACGTTCTTGAAACGTTCAACACAACAAAATATCTCAACAGTGCAAATCCACGTTCAGCTATCGGCTGTGTGTCGGCAGGCCACTATATTTTCGTGACAGTTGACGGCAGAAACGAAGGCTACTCAAAGGGCGCAACTCTCAGCGAGCTTGCGGCTATCATGAGCGATGAGGGCTGTATGTCTGCGTTCAATCTTGACGGTGGAAAGTCCGCTATGATGTACTTCAACAAAAGCATTGTGAACGCTCCTGACGGCGGTGGACGTGACCTCAGCGACATTATCTATATAGGAGGATAAAAATGAAAAGACTAAGCAAAATTCTCCCACATATCACGATAATACTTGCGGGAATGTTCATTGTATTCTGGATATTGGATATACTC
Organism: Ruminococcus bicirculans (ex Wegman et al. 2014); assembly: GCF_000723465.1. GTDB lineage: Bacteria > Bacillota > Clostridia > Oscillospirales > Ruminococcaceae > Hominimerdicola > Hominimerdicola aceti. Next base: position 1,186,589 of record NZ_HF545616.1, on the reverse strand, counting down.
AACCCTACAATGAATTTCATAAACAGAAAAATATCCAACAAGCTTCTGCTGGCATTTTGCATATCAGCCATAATAACAGCGATACTGGCGGTCTACTATCAGCGCAAGAGCGACAGAAAAGAATAGAACTAATGCAGAGTCACACGGCTCTGCATTTTTTTATGGTCAGATTTTCCTGAAAAATATCTGTATAGTTCCTGATCGAAAGGTAATAATTATATTATCACGGCAGCATAAAATGCTGCTTTTTAACAGGAGCGTGCGATGCAGTACAATAAAGTTGAGATAAGCGGAGTGAACACCAATGAGCTTAAAACGCTGAAAGAGTCAGAAAAGCTGGAGCTTTTGAAAAAAGCCCATTCAGGTGACAAGAAAGCCCGTGAGGAGCTTATAAACGGCAATCTCAGGCTCGTGCTGAGCGTTTTGCAGAAGTTTGTGAGCCGAAGCGACTCCCCTGACGACCTTTTTCAGGTGGGTGTTGTGGGGCTTATCAAGGCGATAGATAATTTCGATACCTCTCTTGATGTGAAGTTTTCTACCTACGCTGTGCCTATGATAGCAGGAGAGCTTAGAAGATTTCTTCGTGATTTTCAGCCCATGAGGGTGAGCCGTTCTCTCCGTGACCTTGCTTATAAAGCAATGCAGGCGAAAGAACAGCTCATATGCGAAAACCAGAAAGAACCTACTGTTGAGCAGATAGCAGACACTATCACCGAAAAGCCTAGTCAAGTGGTCATTGCCCTTGAAGCCATAACCGACCCGGTCTCACTCTATGAGCCTGTGTATTCTGACAACGGCGATGCTCTTTATGTATTGGATCAGGTGAGCGACTCCTGTGACGATAAAAGCTGGCTTGAAGAGCTTTCATTGAAGCAAGCCATGAGTGAGCTTCAGCCTCGTGAACGTAATATACTCTTCCTGCGCTTTTTCAAAGGACAAACTCAGGTGGAGGTAGCAAAAAATATCGGCATCTCTCAGGCACAGGTATCACGGCTTGAAAAAGGTGCATTGGAACACATCAAGAAAAGTATCTAACTTCTGTCGCAATACGTTAAATCGACATTTATGAATATTTTTCTTATATACAATTACATTAAGGTCACTTTTTTGAAACAATTTGATTAATAATGTGCCATTAAAGTTGCTTGTAGTCAAAAAATTTGATATAATAATATAGGAGTTATTATGTTAAATCGTCATAAGGGAGTTGAAGTGTATGCTGACTGATTATTCGGTCCTTATTTCCGAGTCATATGACGGCCAGCATAAACTGTTGACCGAGGAACTTAAACGCAAGGGTACAAAGGTCCATATATGCGGTGATACTGAAATAGAGCTTGAGATAGGTGCTGTAAAATATACTCCTGACGTTATCGTTATTGACTGCTGTAAGCTGGGATATAAAAAGCTTCTGCATTTTCGTGAGATACTTCACGAAGATGACATTCATCCCATAATATATAACATCTACACTTATGATGACACAGAAACGATCCGTATTCTTCTCGATTATGATGATATTCTGCACATACTTATGCCATACGACGCTAAGAACGTATGCCACTATATGCTTGACAAGCTAAAAAGGATACCTGTCGATCCTGATATCCTTAGACAGAATATTTCAAAGGAGATACATAGGATCATAACATCAACGGGCATAAACCGCAAACATTCAGGATATGACCATATCTACTACATGATATTTCTTATTATATTCAAATATAACGGTAATAAAGTACAAATAGGCGAACTTTATAAGGACATTGAAAAACAATACGGAAAAAACACTGCAGCTATTGAACGCTCAACAAGAAGTGCTATAGTTTCAGGCTGGGAAAAAATGAAGCCTGTGGATAAGCAAATGCTTTTTGAAAGTTGCCTTGCTAACGGAACAAAGCCTACAAATGCAATGTACATAAACACCATAGCTTTATATATAAAGCATTTGTATAACGATCAGCTGGAGATGTATTACAAAAACAAAAACGATCATACATAGGACGATCCCCAAAGTGCATACCTATTATAAAGGGTATGCACTTTTTTTGAAAGGGGAAGGTTTCATGATCTGTAGTTTTTCAAGCTTACGAAATAAAGAGGTCGTCAATATGCGAACAGGACTGAAAATAGGCTATGTTGATGATATAGAAATGGATACTCAGGGAGCGAACATAGTTTCACTGATCGTCTATGGCAAACCAAGGGCTTTCGGTATCATGGGCAGAGATGAGGATATTATCATAAAATGCTCGGATATCGAGCTTATCGGCGAAGATACCATACTTGTAAAATTCAACGATAGTGCAGTATGCACAAAGAGCAGAACTGTAAAAATCGAAAATTTGTTAAAATAAATTGTCGAAAGCTCTTGAAATGAAATAGAAAATATGATATAATATTAAAGCAATTCGCACGGACAGGTTTTTGCCGTTGGTCCTGCCGTAAGACAGGTGAAAGCAAGTAAAGCCGTCCGGAGGATAAAAACATCTGCATAAGCAGAAATCTAAAACCAAACAGGAGGTTACTACAATGGGAGTAGTATCAATGAAGCAGCTTCTTGAAGCTGGTGTACACTTTGGTCACCAGACAAGAAGATGGAACCCTAAAATGGCTCCATACATTTTCACAGAAAGAAACGGAATTTACATCATCGATCTTCAGAAGACCGTTAAGAAGCTTGAAGAAGCTTATATGTTTATCCGTGACATCTCAGCTAATGGCGAAGAGGTACTTTTCGTAGGTACAAAGAAGCAGGCTGGAGATTCTATCAAGGAAGAGGCACTGAGAGCTAATGCACATTATGTAAATGCAAGATGGCTCGGCGGTATGATGACAAACTACAAGACGATCCAGCAGAGAATCAAGAGACTTGAGCAGCTCCACACAATGGAAGAGGACGGCACATTCGACCTTCTCCCTAAGAAGGAAGTTGTTAAGCTGAAGCTTGAGATAGAAAAGCTTGAAAAGTTCATGGGCGGTATCAAGAACATGAAGAAGCTTCCAGGCGCACTTTTCGTTGTTGACCCAAGAAAGGAAAAGATCGCTGTAGCAGAGGCTAAGAAGCTTGGCATACCTGTAGTAGCTATCGTTGACACAAACTGCGATCCTGACGATGTTGATTATGTTATCCCAGGTAACGATGACGCTATCAGAGCAGTTAAGCTTATCGCTGGCTGCATGGCTAACGCTATAATCGAAGGCAGACAGGGTGAGGACGCTGAGTCCGCTGAAGAGGCAGATAAGGTGGAAGAAGCTGACGAGGCTGCTGAATAAGAGCTGAAATTTCAGGCAGGCATTTATAGTATATTTGTCTGCCTATTTCGATATAAAACACTAGGAGGAATAATAATGGGTAAGGTATCCGTAGCAGAGATCAAAGAACTTATGACAGCAACAGGCGTTGGCATGATGGACTGCAAGAAGGCTCTTGTAGAAGCTGACGGCGATATGGAAAAGGCAGTAACACTTCTCCGTGAAAAGGGACTTGCTACACAGGCCAAGAAGAGCGGCAGAGTTGCAGCAGAGGGTATCTGCACAGCTGTAGTTAAGGGCAACGTAGGCTGCGTTCTTGAAGTAAACATCGAAACAGACTTTGCTGCTAACAATGATGAGTTCAAGGCTTTCGTTGCAGCAGTTGCTGATACAGTAATCGAGACAAACCCTGCTGATGTTGACGCACTTAAGGCAACAAAGATCAGCGGTGGTGACAAGACAGTTGAAGAGACACTTCAGGATCTGTTCATCAAGATCAGAGAGAACATGGTAATCAGAAGATTCAAGAGAATGGAAGGCATTCTTGTTCCTTACGTTCACGGTGCAGGCAGCATCGGCGTTATGGTAAAGCTTGATTCTGACATTGCAGCTGACAATGCTGAGCTCCTTGCTGCTGGTAAGGACTGTGCACTTCAGGTTGCAGCTATGAATCCTGCATACCTGAACAGAGAGGCTGTTCCTGCTGACGCTCTTGACAAGGAGAGAGAGATCATGCTGGCTCAGATGGCTGAAGATCCTAAGATGGCTAACAAGCCTGAGCAGGTTAAGCACAAGATCATCGACGGTAAGATTGGCAAATACTATTCTGAGAACTGCCTCCTTGAGCAGGCATTCGTTAAGGATGATAAGGTATCTGTTGGCAAGTACGTTGAGTCTGTAGCTAAGAAGCTTGGCGGCAAGATCGACGTTGTTGAGTACGTTCGTTTCGAGAGAGGCGAAGGCGTAGAGAAGAAGGAAGAGAACTTCGCTGACGAAGTTGCAGCAATGACAAAGTAATCTTTCTGACATAAATGAAAGTCCCTCGGTGGTGAGCCGAGGGACTTTTTTTATGGGCTTTTGATTGTAACTTGTCAACTTTTATTATACTGCGTCATTCGACTATGCGATATAATATAAGTACAAGTTAATATGTCTTCAGTAGAGAGTGTCTTAAATATAAGATGCTCTCTTTTTTGTTGACCTTTTTCTTTTGTTGAGGTCAGCAACAGAGGAAAAATAGACTTGACAGAAGCCTCTGAAAAGAGGTATAATGATAGAAAGATAGTTGAAAATATAATGATAAATTCAATAGAAAAAACTATTGAATTGCCTATTGAGCAGAAACATACAGGTAAGGGCAATCCAAACGCTGTTTTTGGTATTGAGCTTAATAATCGCCAAAAGGATCTACTCGAAAAGCTTTCTGAGTTTGACAGCAAAGTAATAGTCGATAAGAAAAGCGTTAATATGGCTGATCTTTCGGCGTTGACTGCTCACACAGGAGATGAGTTTGCATTGTTCACAAAGGGCAAGGATAGACTCATAATTCGTGGTAATTCCTCAAAGGAGTGATATTATGTGCAAGCTTTTTGATGAATGGAGAAACGAAATTAAAGATTATTGTAGGCAGCAGGGTCTTAACTTTGATACGGCTGAAAAGTTGTCACAATCCTGGAATAAGAATACGGTGGCGTTGTCTTACCGTGATCCAAGCAAAGGTTCAAATGGACTTCTTGATGATACTCCGTGTCCGTTGGTTTTGCTGATACGCCGTGAAAAGAATGGCAAGCTCGTTTTTGAGCAGACAGAACACACTAAAAAATATCTTGCGTAGTGTAGCTTTTTTAGTAGCGAAACTGAAAAACTATCTAAAAATGTATTGGAACGAAAAATAAGATAAGAAGCGGCATCCTCTGAACTTATAGCTCTTGACTTTTTATTAGCATTGTGATATAATAAAAATGACAAAAGGGTACTGCATAAGCCTATTGGCTAAGCGGTTTCTCCCAAAGATTTAGTGAAAAGAAACACCGTTACTTGTGAGATTATTGGCGGTGTTTCTTTTCGTGAGGGTTTGCCAAAGAAAAGTCTATTTTGTCAAGTAAAAGCGAAACGAAAAGCCCACTCAGTTTTGTAACTGAGTGGGTGTTTCTTTTCGTAAGCGTTTGCCAAAGAAAAGTCTATTCGCTCCTGCTGGGATGGAAATTCCTTGCATGGTCTGTTTTTTAGAGTAGAGTGTGGAGGATTTGACGAGTACATTGCATTTATTTCATCACACTTAAAGCAAAGCCCCTCGGTGATAAGCCGAGGGGTTTTGTTTATGCTTTAAAATATTCAAGGACAGCGTCCAAACTATCCATTTTCTTGTACACCATTGACAATATCTCATCTGTCGGTGCAATAAGATCTGGCACCATTATTGGTATCATCTTTGCATTGTAAGCCGCCTTTATGCCATTGTAAGAGTCCTCTACAGCAACAGTTTTCTCAGGCCTTACTCCCAGCTTCTCACAGGCAAGTAAATATATCTCAGGCTGTGGCTTTGAATGTTTTATCATATCTCCGCCAATAATCACATGGAAATAATCAAGCAGACCTGCTCCCTTTAGATTTTTGATAACCCCTTTGTAAGACGTTGATGAAGCAAGTCCTACCTTTATATCACGCTCTTTAAGATAAGAAAGCAACTCCCTTACTCCGCTTTTCAGAGGCAAACCACACTCAGCGATAATATCTGCACAAATGGCTTTTGCTTCGTCATAAAGTTCGGGTATTGACACTTTGTCACCATATGCGGCTTCTAGGATAGCCATTGTATCAACAGTGCTTCTGCCAATGCACTTCATAGCATTTTCGTGAACGTTGGTCAGACCATATTTCTTTCCAAGGCGCTCCCAGCTTTCAAGACCTATTACTTCGCTGTCGAAAATAACGCCGTCCATATCGAATACGATCCCGTCAAGTTCTGATAATTTCAAACCCACCACGCACCTCACTTGAAATACATATACAGATTACATTTTATCATGCCGTTGTAAAGCTTACGCTTTTTGTCAGCCTTTTTGCCGAAAAACACCTCAAACTCCTCATGTGGGGAGATTATATAGCATGGGTTCTCCTTTGACGGGCAAAGTCTTTGTCCCATTTTCTTATAAAGCTCCTCGGCTTCCTTTATTTCAAGCATACGCTCGCCATATGGGGGATTGACAATTGTTATCGAACCCTCTATCTGGCTGTATTTTGAGATATCCTGCTGTTTTACTGTAAGCTTCGAGCCTACTCCTGCCTTTTTAGCGTTGTTTCTTGTAAGCTCAACCGCTATATCATCAACATCAAAGCCAAACGCCTTGAATGCACCCTGCCTGTCGATAGCGTCCATAGCCTCGGCTCTTGCATTGCGCCACGCTGTTTCAGGTATCTGTGACCACTGCTCTGCCGCAAAATTTCTTCTCAGACCAGGTGCAACTTTCAGTGCCTTGTATGCCGACTCAATAAGAAATGTACCTGAACCGCACATAGGATCCACCACAACTGAGTCCGCACGAACTCTTGCAAGGTCAACTATACCTGCGGCAAGTGTTTCCTTGATAGGTGCGTCGTTGGAATTTCTTCTGTAGCCACGCTTGTGAAGTCCTACACCTGATGTATCAAGATAGATAGTCGCAATGTCCTTATGGATAGCAAACTGTATCTGATGTTTCGATGCAGTTTCCTCAAAATAGCTTATGCCATAGGCTTTTTCAAGTCTTTTAACGCAGGCTTTTTTGATTATCTTCTGACAATCAGGGATAGAATGAAGCTTTGAATTAAGGGCATGACCCTTAACAGGAAAAGCGTCCTCCCTGCCGATAAAGTTCTCCAGCGGAAGATTCATAACACCGTCAAAAAGCTGTTCAAAGCTTTCTGCTCTAAAGCTGCCAAGCTCGATAAGCACACGCTCTCCTGTGGCAATCCAAAGATTTGCCTTTGCAAGCACGTCAAAGCCACCTTCAAAGCTTATCTTCCCGTCAGTTGTGGTAAGATTTTCACCGCCTATCTTTTTTATCTCATATGCAAGCACGCTTTCAAGCCCAAAATGGCATGGAACGCACATTCGCAGTTTATTTTCCATAATGATTTCCTTTCAAAAAAGCCTCCATAGAGTTATGGAGGCTTTAATTTTAATGATTTCCGCTACAATACTCAGGCTCGTTGGATTTCTTGTAATATCCAGTTGCCGTGCTATAGCATGAATTTGACGCAAGCTTACCTGTCTTTGTGCAGTAGGTGAGCTTTTCAACTGTATCGGGCATTTTGAAAGTCTTGTCAAATGACTTATGCTTCTCATTCTCAGCGATATCACCAAAAACGTTCTTCCAAATCGCACCGATATTCTGATACTCGTTCGTAGGGATAGTGGCAGGGTTTTCATAACCTATCCAGATACCTGAAACGTAGTCAGGAGTACAGCCTACAAATGAAAGGTCAAACCAGTCAGATGAAGTACCTGTCTTACCGACAAGGTCAGTATTGTTTAGCTTAGCATATCTACCAGTACCGTCCTGCTGAGTTATAACATTCTGCATCATTCTGTTCATAACGTAAGCGGTAGACTCGCTGATAGCCTGCTTGTATCCGTCGCTCTTTTCATAGATAGCGTTTCCGTCAGCGTCCTCTACCTTTGAAACGTAGGTAACGTCATACTTCTTACCGCCATTGCCGAATATCATATAAGCGCCTACAAGCTCCTCAAGCTTAGTACCATTTGTAAGACCGCCGACAGTTACTGGTGAATAGTCAGCGTCGGAGTCTGCAAGCGTAGTGATGTCAAGCTTTTCCTTAAGGAAGTTATAGGAATAAGCAGGTGTCATTTTTTTGATAAGCTGTGCAGGAAGAGTGTTCAGCGACCTTGTGAGCATTTCTACAGTTGTAAGCTGCTGATAAGACCAGTTTGCACTGTCGCCTGTTTCAGAATAGTTTACAGGCCACTTTTTGTCCTTGCCCTTTACCTTAATAGTGATAGGCTCATCAGTGAACAGGGTTGACCATGTCATAAGATCCTGATCCAGCGCTGGAGCGTATGAAGCTATAGGCTTGATACAAGAACCTGGTGAACGTTTGGCATCAGTAGCAATATTATAAACTCTCGACTCCTCTTTCTTATCACGTCCGCCAACGATAGCCTTAACATTGCCCTGGTAGTCCATAGCGATAAAGCCTGACCACAGAGTATCGTCCTTTTTGTTCATTTCATAGGTGGTGAAATTGCTTTGCTTCTGCATTTCCTTCTCAACCTTCTTCTGCATACTTCTGTCAACAGTGGTATATGCAGTAAATCCGCCGTCATAAAGTCTTGCGGAAGCGTCCTCCCATGAAATGCCATAATAGTCAGCGATTATCTGTATAGTCTGATTGATAGCAGCGTCCATGAAATAAGATGTCGGACCCTGATCCTTTGTTTCGTCCTCATAGATAGATGAGCTTGTGTAGGTTATATCGCCTGTTATTTTAAGCTCATAGTTGAGGGCTTCGTTATATTCCTGCTCAGAAATTGCACCATTATCGAGCATATGATCCAGCGTATACTTCTGTCTGAGCTTGTTGTTTTTCATATTATCATATGGGTTGTTTGCAGCAGGCCAGCTTGTCATACCCGCAAGTGAAGCTGCCTCAGCAAGGTTAAGATCCTTTACGTCCTTGCCAAAATAGAAGTTTGCAGCAGCCTGAACTCCGATGATATCATACTCCTGAGTTGTCAGTGGCACAAGGTTAAGATAGCTTTGGAGGATATCTTCCTTTGTGTAGGTCTTTTCCACGTTGATAGAACGGAAGATCTCTCGTATCTTACGCTCGATACCATGGATAGAATCTCTGGAGTCATCACCCGTGATGTTCTTGATAGTCTGCTGAGTGATAGTCGAACCACCTATCTGTCTGCCGCCGTATATCGGAATGAATACATTGACAAATGAAGCGAACGTTCTCTTGAAGTCAACGCCGTCATGAGAATAAAATCTCTCGTCCTCGGTGTACACAAAAGCGTCCTGAACATACTGAGGGATATCCTCAAGATCAGCCCATACAACGTGCTTATTGCTGTTTTTCAGAGCATAATAAAGGTCATACTCCTGTGAATCCTCATCATCTTCATCATAGTCAGGGTTGACAGACAAAAATCTCGAAATGTTGCTTGTTTCCGTCTTATCAAGGCTGATAGTTGTTGTGGTATCTGCAAAGTTAAGGACGTAAATAGTCAGAACTGTTGCAAATATAGAACAGGTGATAATGAGTATCAGGAATATCGACAGCAAAGCTGTGCCTAATATTTTGAGAACTCTGACAGCAGGATTAGTGGATCTTTTCTTTTTGCGTTTTTTCACTGCCGTGTTTTTTATTTCATCCATAAATTTAACCTTTCGTCTTTATTTGATCTGATATTATTATACCACATACGAATCAAAAAGTTAAGTCTTTTCGGTAAATCTTTAGTTTTTTCTAAGGATTTTTTGACAGAACAAAGCTGCCGTTATTTCATTGAAAATAAAAAACGAGGGCGATCACTCGCCCCCATGAATTTTATTGCTTATTCAGCGTCCTCAGAAGCCTCGTCATCAGCAGGAAGCAAAGCTCTCATAGACAGGCTGATCCTCTTCTTGTCGAGATCGATCTCTGTGATCTGGCAATCAACTACCTGACCTACAGAAAGGATATCTGCAACATTGTTTACTCTCTGGTTAGCGATCTGAGAGATATGGATAAGACCGTCGATACCGTCAATGATCTGTGCAAAAGCACCAAAGCTTGTGATAGAAACAACAGTAGCCTTAACTACCTGACCTACCTCATAATTAGCCTTGAAGATCTCCCATGGATTCTCAGAAGCCTTCTTATATGTCAATGAAACCTTCTTTGTTTCGCTGTCGATATCCTTGATAGTAACAGTGATCTTATCGCCAACGGAAACAACGTCTGAAGGGTGCTTGATCCTGTTCCAAGAAAGATCCATTCTTCTAATAAGGCCGTCAACACCACCGAGATCTACGAATACGCCGTAATCTGTGATAGACTTAACTGTACCCTCTACCTCAGAACCGATCTGAGCTGTCTCAAAGAACTTAGCCTGAGCTGCTGCTCTTTCCTCTCTTGCTACTGCACGGATAGAACCAACTGCTCTCTGCTTAGCCTCGTTTACCTCAAGGATCTTGAAGCTTACTGACTGCTTGAGCAGATCGTTAAGATCGAAATCTCTTCTTGGAGCTGCCTGTGAAGCAGGGATAAATACCTTAACACCGTTAGCTGATACGAGTACACCGCCCTTAACAACGTTTGTAACTGTACCTGTAAGTGTAGCGTCAGCTTCCTTAGCCTCAACTATCTTCTGGAAACCAAGAACTGCGTCAACCTTCTTCTTAGAAAGTGTAACGATACCCTCCTGGTCATTTGTCTTAAGAACGATCAGATCGATCTTGTCGCCTACCTTTACGATATCCTCTGGCTTCTTAGTAGGATCATCTGTAAGTTCAGATGCAGGAATATAGCCTGTGTGCTTTGTTCCGATATCTACGGCTACTTCACCGTTATTGATATCGGTGACAACGCCCTCAACCTTCATTCCCGTATGTATTTTTTTCAGAGTCTTTTCCAGTTCCTCCTCAAAATTAAATTCTTCGTCAACATTGTTCAACATTTCACTCATGGTCTGTTGTACCTCCTTGATTATATAAGCCGGCGTCGATGCACCAGCAGAAATCCCGATAAATTTTGCACCTGATAAGTCAATATCACATGCCCTCAGTCCTTCGGCGTCCTCCACAAGCCAACATTTGCAATATTCATCGCATATGGCTTTAAGCTTGTGAGTATTGGAGCTGTGCAGCCCTCCGACTATTATCATTATGTCGGCAGCCTTCGCAAGCTCCGCCGCCTCCTTCTGTCTTTCAGAAGTGGCACTGCATATGGTGTTATACACCACAGCCTCAGGCAGATACCTCTCAAAAAGCTCTTCGCACTTTCTCCACATATTCTTATTATACGTTGTCTGAGCCAGAATTGCAACCTTTTTTGACGAAAAATCTTTCTCTTTCACCAAATTTTCAAAATCGTCACATGAACTGAACACATAACTCTCTCCGCTGCAATGACCTCTTATACCCATTATTTCCGGGTGAGCCTCATCACCTGCGATAAGAATAACGTATCCCTCGCCCGATTTTTCGGCTGCTATCTTGTGTATCCTTGCCACAAAGGGACAGGTAGCGTCAATTACCTCCGCACCTACCTTTGCAAGCTTTTCATACACGTCCAGTCCAACTCCGTGGGATCTGATAACAACTGTCTGGTCTTTCGTGACCTTATCCACATCGGTGGAGTAAACTCCTTTTGCTTCAAGGTCAGAAACTACGTTTGGATTGTGAATGATTGGGCCTAACGTTACAACATTATTTCGGTTATCTAATTCATTATACACTATTTTTACGGCTCTGTCTACACCAAAACAGAAACCTGCGGTCTTTGCAACGCAAATTTTACACTTTGTTAACATTTAATGTACCAGCTCCGTGATATTTTTCATGATCTCGTTCTTGATAGTCCTAAGAGAATGAGGGTCGGTGGCTGTAACGCCTATCTCGCAAGGCACTATAGGCTTTCCAAATCTTACAACTACACGCTTTCTGAATTTGAGCTTGCCCTCGAAATTGATACCAACAGGGACCACAGGCACCTGAGCCACAGCCGCCACCAATGCAACACCTGTTTTGCCCTTTCCTACCTTGCCGTCCTTTGAACGTGTTCCCTCAGGGAATATGACAAGGTTTCTGCCCTTTTCAAGCTTTTCTATAGATGTATCTATGACCTGAGTGTCGCCCTTTCCTCTTGTAACAGGGAATGCTCCGAACGCTTTTATAAGCAGAGTGAAGAACACATTCTGATGAAAAAGCTCCTCCTTAGCCATATAAGAAAGCGGCACTCTTGTTGGCAGTGCGATAAAAACAGGGTCCTGATAGCTTCTGTGATTTGATGCGAATATATTCCCACCGTCCTTTGGGATATTTTCCGTACCCTCGAAAGTGATGTTAAAATACAGATGATAAAGTCCGATAACGATATATCTCAGCACTGTGTACCAAAACATATGGAAATGACCAAGCCTGTGTTCTTTTTTCACAGGTCTCACCGGCATTATCTCTTTTATCTTACGCTCTTTTTTTTAGTCTTGTCGGTTATTACCTTGTAGATAGCCTCAACAGACTCTTCAAGAGTCAACTCAGTAGAGTCCACCTCAACAGCATCATCAGCCTTTTTCAGCGGTGCTATCTCTCTGTGTGTATCGTTATAGTCACGCTGGATTATATCCTGCAATACCTCGTCATATGTAGACTTGTCGCCCTTTTCCTGAAGCTCCTTGAAACGTCTTTCCGCTCTGGCTTCTGGTGCGGCTGTGAGGAAAATCTTCACGTCAGCGTTTGGCAAAACCACAGTGCCGATATCTCTGCCGTCCATGATGATGTTGTTTTCTTTTGCGATATTCTTCTGAAGTTCAAGCAGAAATTCTCTTACCTCAGGTATAGCAGACACCTTTGACGCACCCATGGATATCTCAGGCGTTCTTATTTTGTCTGAAACGTCCTCGTCATTGAGCATTACTCTCTGCCCTGCTTCTGTGTAGCAAAGCTTTATGGATATCTCACCAAGAAGGGGTTTTATCTGCTCAGGGTCAGAAAGGTCTGCACCCTTGCTTATAACATAATAAGCTATGGAGCGGTACATCGCACCTGTGTCTACATATACATATTCAAGCTTTTTCGCTACCGCCTTTGCGATAGTGGACTTTCCTGCTCCGGAAGGTCCGTCGAGAGCCACGTTTATTCCCATATTAAAATCTCCTTATCCTATTTTATCCGCACAGCTATACGCCGTGGAAAACGCTATCTGCAAATTAAAGCCCCCTGTATAAGCGTCAACGTCAAGCACCTCACCGATAAAGTAAAGTCCTTTACACAGCTTTGACTCCATTGACCGTGGGTCTATCTGCGAAACATCAACTCCTCCACGGGTGATGATAGCTTCCTCTACAGGGCGCATACACTTCACTGTGAACGTTAGCTTTTTCACTGTGGAAACAAGCCTTTCACGCTCCTCACGGGTTATCTGATTGACCTTTTTCTCAGGATCGATGCCGCACCTTTTTATTATAAGTGGTATTATCTTTGAAGGCAGGAGTTTGCCCAGTGAATTCTGAAAATCCCTGTTTGGAAAATCACCGAAATCACGAAGTATCCTGCTGTCGAGCTGTTCATGGCTCAGTGCAGGTTTAAGGTCGATATCCATATAATACCTTGACTTATTCATATCACCAAGGTGAGCCGAAGCCGAAAGTACAAGCGGTCCGCTCAGACCAAAGTGTGTGAAAAGCATTTCTCCAAGCTCGTGGAAAATTGGTTTATCTCTGTCCTCTTCACGAAGCGTCAAGGTGCAGTTTCTAAGGGAAAGCCCCATTGCAGAAGCACATTCCTCACGCTCATATGTGACCACAGGGCAAAGTGATGGCGTTATTGCCGTGACCTTATGCCCCACAGACTTGGCAAGCCTATAGCCGTCGCCTGTTGAGCCTGTCCGTGGATAGGACTTTCCGCCAGTTGCAACGATAACGCTGTCTGCATAATAATATCCATGCTCGCATTTAAAGCCCTCTGCTCTGCCGTCCTTTATGATAAGCTCTTTTACCTCATCGTCGATAAACTGCACACCACTGTCCTCGCAGGCTTTCACAAGAGCCTTGACGATATCCTTTGCTTTGTCGCTTACAGGGAAAACCCTGTTGCCACGCTCAGTTTTAAGCTCCACCCCAAGGCACTCAAAGAAGCTCATAACGTCCTCTGGAGAAAATCTGCTCAGTGCTGAATACATGAACTTGCTGTTGCGTGGGATATTTTTCATAACAGTGTCAGCGGTACAGTTGTTTGTGACGTTACACCTGCCCTTGCCTGTTATCATGAGTTTTCTGCCCTGACAGCCGCTATGCTCGATAACAGCAACGCTCTTTCCACGCCAGCCAAGCTGAACTGCGCAGAACATTCCTGCCGCACCTGCGCCTGCTATAACTGCGTCAAATCTTCTCACTGTGTATCTTCCTCGCTTTTTGCGTAAACGTCATACTCAGCCCAAACCTTTTCAAGACGTTCAAAGGTCTGGGACACTCTGTCGATATTTCTTATGGATACCGCAACGATAAGTGCATTTATAAGGCTCAGCGGTGCAACGAGAGAGTCAACGAAAGAAGCCATATCGCTTCTTGCAAGAAGCAGGCTGTCTGCATACTTTGCGATAGGCGAAGCCTTTGAGTCTGTTATAGCTATAACGTTCGCACCGTTGCTCTTTGCATACTTCAAAGCCTTGACAGTCTGCTTTGAATATCTTGGGAAAGAAATTCCTATCATGGCGTCCTTTTCGTCTATTCTCATTATCTTTTCAAAAAGCTCGGAAGTAGTCGTACTCTGAACGAGCTTTACATGGGGGAAAATAAGTCCCAGATAATAAGCAAGGAACGAAGCGATAGAAGCTGCACTTCTCGTACCCATTATGTAAAGGGTATTGCAGGAAACGATAGTGTCAACGGCATTGTTAAAGTCCTCCTTTGAGGTTTCCTCCAAAGTACGCCTTATCTTGTCGATGTCGAGATTGAGTACCCTTTCAAGCACGTTGTCACTGCTCATAAGGTCGGAAGTGACCTCTATTCTCTGAACAGTTGTAAGCTTGTTTCTCATAAGCTCCTGCAAGCCTTTTTGAAGGGCAGGATAGCCGTCATAGCCAAGCTCTGAGGCAAATCTTACCACCGTTGATTCGCTGACGCCCACAGTTTTTCCAAGCTTCTGAGCCGTCATAAAAGCCGCTTTGTCATAGTGGGAGAGAATGTAGTTCGCAATTAGCTTGTGTCCCTTTGACAAGCCTGAAAGCTTTTCATTGATAAGCGTAAATAAATCTTTTTCCATTTCTATCTATACCTTTCAGCATATATTTAATCCCACAGATCCTCCTGTAGGGCGAGTATCCTTTTTCTTCTTGCTTCTGTTTTGTCCTTATCCGGGATATAAACGCCGTCCTTTAAGATAAGCACATCACCCTCGTGAACGTCTTTTGTTTCAGAAAGCGGTATATCCTTTTTTTCTCCCTGCTCAGTTTCGCACACGGCATAGCCGTTTTCTATCCTGTCAACTATAAGAATCTCTTCCATATCACTTTTCTCCCTTTTCAGCAGAAACGCTCAGCCCCTCGCCATCTGAGCTGAAAACTATCG
This sequence comes from Ruminococcus bicirculans (ex Wegman et al. 2014), assembly GCF_000723465.1. GTDB lineage: Bacteria > Bacillota > Clostridia > Oscillospirales > Ruminococcaceae > Hominimerdicola > Hominimerdicola aceti. Next base: position 1,171,060 of record NZ_HF545616.1, on the reverse strand, counting down.
TTCCCACATCTGCAGTGACATACAAATGGGAAGCATATTTTTTCAGCCTTGTGACAGTTTCCTCGTGTGGGTGACCATACTTGTTGCCCTTGCCGCAGGATATAACAGCATATCTCGGCATGACCTTGTTAAGAAAATCGACCCCCGAAGAAGTGGAACTGCCGTGATGACCTGCTTTAAGCACCTTTGCGGAAACGTCATAACCCTGAGAAAGTATATCTTTCTCCTCAGTGGTCTCGCAATCCCCCGTGATAAGAAAGCTGTTCTCACCGTCTGTTATCTTCACAAGGGTGGAATAGTTATTAAGATCATCATAATCCTTTTTTGGTGTGAAAAGCTCCACCTTACAGCTTCCAAGCTCAAATTCCATAGGCTTTGCCTGTGTTATCTTCAAGCCCTTTGCCTTTATGCTTTTGAGCATTTTCTCATATATCGTTGTGGTGGGCGTCATATCAGCCTTGACTTTCGGCATAATGAATTTATCCACCTGAAACTGGTCTATTATCTCGCTCATTTCACCAATATGGTCAGCGTGAGGGTGGGTGGCAATGAGATATTTTAACTCTGTCACTCCCTGCTTTTCAAGATATTTTTCTATTTTATTACTGTCATCTTTATCGCCGCTGTCAATGAGCATAGCCTCCCCTTGTGAAATCACAAGGGTGCTGTCGCCCTGACCAACGTCGATAAAATGCACCTCTGTCTGAGCGTGTTCCGCCGGCTTGTCCTCAACGCCTGCCTTGATTAGCAAGCTGTCGAAAGAAACTAACCCCGTCAGGTCAAGCACTGTAAAAAGCAGCACCACAAAAACCGCTATGAGCGTTACCGCCTTTTTAAGCGGTGCTGTCGAATTTTTCTTTTTCACAGATCTGCCTGCCATGTTATCCCTTTCCGCCTGAGCTATCTTCTAGCCTGCATTTCAGCCCATTCTTCTTTTGTTATGTTTATCTTTCGTGCCTTAGAGCCTTCCTGTGGTCCTATTATGCCCATTTCCTCTATCTCGTCCATGATACGGGCGGCTCTAGGGAAACCGAGCTTTAGCTTTCTTTGCAAGAACGCAGTGGAAGCGTTGTTTGTCTGCACTATTATGGATATTGCCTGATTTACAAGGTCATCATCAGGATTTACGGAAACATTATCGCTGCCTGCCGAACCGCTGTCCTTTGGCTGTGGAGTATTCTCCTCCACCTCTGCGATAACTTCGTCGCTATATTCTGCGGTATGCTCGTTCTTTAGGAAGTTTACAACCTCTCTTATCTCAGAAGTCGCTGCATAGCCGCTCTGCATTCTTATAGGCTTTTTAACGCCAACAGGCTTATAAAGCAGGTCACCGTTTCCAAGAAGCTTCTCTGCACCGCTTTCATCAAGTATAACTCGTGAGTCAACGTTGCTGGATACACTGAGAGAAACTCTCGATGGGATATTTGACTTGATAAGTCCTGTCAACACATCCGCCCTAGGGGACTGTGTTGCGATTATCATATGTATTCCTGCCGCACGAGCGAGCTGTGCAAGTCTTAAAACTGAGTCCTCTACCTCGCTTCTCGCAGCCATCATAAGATCGGCGAACTCATCGACCACAATAACTATCTGTGGCAGCAGGTCGATCTTTGCACGGACTTCGTCCTGCTCCTCGGCAGGCTTATTGCGTTCTTCAAGAACCATGTCGTTAAACTCCTGCAAGTTCTTTACATTGTTCGCCTCGAACATAAGATAACGCTTGTTCATTTCATTTACCGCCCAGCCAAGCGCACCAGCCGCCTTTAAAGGCTCGGTAACAACAGGGATAAGCAAATGCGGTATCTTATTATAAATAGGAAACTCGACTTTCTTTGGGTCGATAAGAATAAGCTTTACTTCGTCAGGCGACGCATGGTAAAGTATAGAAAGTATGATAGAGTTTGTAAAAACAGACTTACCTGAACCTGTTGTACCTGCAACGAGCATATGCGGCATTTTAGCGATATCGCCGATAATGATATTACCCTCGATATCCTTGCCCACTGCAAATGTAAGCTTGCCCTTTGCCTTTCTGTATTCCTCGCTGTCGATAAGCTCACGGAGAGAAACCGTATCTCTATGATCGTTCGGCACTTCTATGCCTATGCACGCCTTGCCCGGCACAGGAGCTTCGATACGAACGCTCATTGCCGCGAGGTTAAGTGCGATATCGTCTGCAAGACCCGTTATCTTCGACACTCTTACGCCTGCTGCAGGCTGAAGCTCATATCTTGTAACGGACGGACCTCTGTGTATGCCCACGATCCTTGTTTTAGCGCCATATGTTTCAAGCGTTTCCACAAGCTTAGCAGATTTCTCTTGTATTTCCTGCTGGACTATCTCGGAAGCCACAGGATTTTTAGCATATTTGAGTATATCCACAGGCGGATAAACGTAAGCAGATATTTTATTATCTTTCTCAAAGAACGTTGTCTGACCGTTCTTATCAACATTCACTACTGGTGGCTTAACAGGCTCATCCTTGGACTTCTTTTCTTCTCTGCTGTCGCCTATGGCGTTTTCTATTATCTTTTTAAGCTCCTCATTATCGGTAGTCTTAGCCGTTTCTTCAAGCTTTTCATGTGTTATCACAGGAGCTTTCACAGGGTGGACCGGCATATCTATCTTTGAGGCGTCCACCTTATCCGCAGCCTCTTCCTCATCAGCCACAGGCACAAAGGCTTCCGCCGCAGTATCAGGGCCATCATCAGGATAGAACTTTGCAATATCAACCCTACCATTACGCCTTGGTTCTTTCTTCTCTCTTGGAGGCTTCGGAGGCTGAGCCGCACGCTCGATACGCTCCTCATTCACCGCTTCATAGCTCTTTACAAAAGGCTTTGAAACTGCCTTTAGAAGCTGTAGAAGCGTAACATTTGTAAGCAGCATTATAAAAGTGAACGCCACAAGCACGATAACGATACCTGCGCCAACTCTTTTGAAAAGCGAAAGCAAAGGCCAGCCAAGCAATGCGCTTGCAAGTCCGCCGCCACGGAGCTGTTTTCCATCATTGAAAAGCCCCACAAGTTTGAGCCAGAACGAACTTCCGTCCACAGAGCCCACTTGGATTATCTGAGCCATGCCGCTTATAAGAAGCATAAGAACGCTTCCCTCCACCACCTTCGCTATGACCTTGTTGTGGGTCACATCTGAAGCTATCATAAGGGCAACATAGATTATCATAGGTGCAAACAGAAATACTGTCACGCCGAAAAATCCTCGGTTCAGCTCATGGAGCCATTTCCACAAGCCGTCTCCTTCCACGAACGTAATAAGCAGTTCAAGTATTCCGAAAAAGAAAAGTATGTAAGACCAGAAGCGTCTGTTCTCTCTTTCTCTCACTGCTGTCATGGAATTTGACTGTGGCGGCTTGCTCTGAGGCTTTTGCTGTTTTGTATTCTTTTTTGCAGCTTGCGCAGGCTTTTGTGCGGGCTTTTTCTTTGCCGCTGTCTGCTTTGGCGCAGGCTTTGAGCCTTTCTTTTGAGCTGCCATTTATTTTACCATTCCTTTCGGTATTTGTCTTATTTAAGCAAATAAAGGCAAAATGTTATTTGCCTTTATAACCCACAAAAAAGCCTGAAAACAGAATTTCAAGCTTTTTCACAGAAACTGTATTATCTTATGTCATTACTTTGCAAAGGATATAGGGTGACCCATGCACATCTCAATAAATGAGATAACAAGGACTATGGCGCCAAGCACAAGGGTATAATAAGCAAACACCTTGAATTTATCCGTTTTAACGAGCCAGTTTACAAGCTTGATAGCACAAAGTCCCACAAATGCGGCAACTACAAATCCAACTGCACAGCTAACCCAATCTATATCAGTATGTGTTGAAACTGCGTCCTTGACTTCAAGCAGACAGCTCATAAGTATAACAGGTATGCCCAGAATGAAAGAATACTTTACCGATGTTTCTCTGGTCATGCCTGAGAAAAGTCCCGCTGAAATAGTCGAGCCTGATCTTGAAACGCCAGGCAACAGTGCAACTCCCTGAAAAAGTCCGACCGTTATTGCGTCCTTATAAGCTATATTGCCCTGAGTCTTTTTACCCTTTATACAGCGGTCTGACATAAAAAGTATTGCCGATGTATAAAGGAAACAAAGGCCCTCTGCAAAAATGCTTGAATCCTCTGCAATGCCCTCAAACCAGCCCTTAAATGGCAGGAACGGTACAAGGCAGAAGCAGGAAACTATTATCATAACTATCATACGCCTTGGAGGATTCATATTTTTAAGAGTGAACTTGCCTGTAAAAATATCCTTTATCATAACGCCAAGCTCTTTTATCATATCCCATATTGTCTTCCTGAAAGCCACAAATACTGCTACCAGCGTGCCAAGGTGAAGTATCGCCGAGAAAAACAAAGCTCCCTCTCCGCTGTTTCCTGTAAAATGCTGATACAGTGAAAGATGTCCTGAACTTGAAACTGGAAGAAACTCCGTCAAGCCCTGAATTATAGCCTGAAAAATCGCATTGATGATACCCATTGCTGTCCTCCGAAATTTTGTTGTTTGTCAGAGATAAAAGCCGTCACGGCTGAGATAATGTGCCGGGTCTGTGTCCACAGCAGTATCATCATCCTCAAACTCTTCTCCGATATCTACGTCAGTCCTGAATACGTCATAAAGGTCGATTATTGTCTGAAACATTTTCAGCTTTCTCCTTTTCAGAACTGTTTTCTATCATATCATAAAGGCAGTCTATCGCCTCGGAAAGCCCTCCGAGCCTGTCGATAAGCCCCTCTTTTACAGCCTGCTCCCCGTCGATAACAGAACCAACGTCCATTACAAGCTCGCCCGTTGACATCATAAGCTCACGGAAACGCTCAGGCTTTATGGCTGAATTATCGCACACAAAGCGAACTATCCTTTCCTGCATTTTATCAAAATAAGAAAGCGTCTGAGGTACTCCCAGCACAAGCCCGTTCATTCTAACAGGGTGTATGGTCATTGTGGCGCTTGGCACTATAAATGACTTTTTCGCACACACCGCCAACGGCACGCCTATGGAGTGACCTCCGCCCACAACCATTGACACAGTAGGCGTTTTCATACTAGCAATAAGCTCTGCAATGGCAAGTCCTGCTTCCACATCTCCGCCCACAGTGTTGAGGATTATCACAAGCCCCTCTATGCTCCTATCCTGCTCGATAGCAACAAGGGCAGGTATGATATGCTCATACTTGGTGGTCTTGTTTTGTGCAGGCAAAATATAATGCCCCTCCACCTGACCGATAATGTTCAGGCAGTGTATAACGTGCTTTGCATCTGGCAATGTGACAGAACCCATTTCCTTTATCTGCCTTATATCCTCAGCAAGCTTTTCGCTCTCTACGTTTTCTTCTTGTTCAGACACTCAGATACCTCCCGTTCTTCATTAGTAACTTTCGTCACAAGAGAAGTATTTGCAGTGTTCATTGAAAATATGCAGGAAAACCGCCACACCTTTAATATAATAGCACAAGTTCTACCTAATGTCAACAACTTGCAAGGGCTAAAAAAAACAATTTTGCAGGAAATTTACGCTATCCTGCAAATTATTTATAAAAAGTTTAAATCTATTTTTGATACTCCTCAGCAAGCACCTGTTCACACCAAAGTATAAGATCCGCGAAATCTTCCTTGTCAAGATAGGAGAAATACTTGTTCACAGCCTCACCCTCAGCAGCTTTTATGGTGTCCGTCAGGCAATAGCCGTCAGAAGAAATGGTTATCTCTGTTTTGGTGTTCTCTTTAAGTCCTAGAGTTATCTGTATAAAATCAAGTCCCGGATCTTTAGACGGAGCCGTCCTGTATGAAGCGTTTCCGAAGCTGTCTATCATTTTCACAAGCTCGTTGTAATCATCATGATCGGCAAGATAGCATTCTCCGTATTCTCCGCCTACTTTCACACAAACCTTTGCATATGCGCCCTCGTAGATATCATAATTATAAAAGTCATCAAAGCAAGCATAGTATATGCCGCCATTCTTTGTGAGCTTGTAAAAGCCTTTGTACGCCTTATTTGTATCTATGCTGTCGGCTGATATCTTCTCAACAGAATCCCACTTATCCGAGCCGTCTGATGACACAACATTTTTACCGTCAGGAATCATAAGTGAATAAACAGCGTCCGTGCCGCTGTCATCAGCCTGCGACTCATATGTATAAAGGCTGTCAGCGGAGAATTTCTTATGCTTATAGTCACTTAAATTTCCGTCGCTGTCATATTTCATATACTGCATAGGAGCGTTGCGCTCTTTATCATAAGAAAGCTGTAGAATACCATTGCTCACCACAGTTATTTCAGTGTACTCATCAGCTTCAAGCACAACGTTTCCCGACTTGTCAAGAAGTCCCACTGCTCTGCCGTCACGATAAGTGAAGAAAAGATCTGCAAGAAGCTCTTCACATTTATATTCCTCAAAAGGCTGCTCCTCAACCTCGGCAACATACTGAGTGCTGTCAAAGCTTGTATAAAGCTTTCGTGAAAGCTCGTCAAGGCTTTTTATTTTATTCAGAAACTCCGGAAATTTGTATTCCTTGACCTTCACATTGCTTGGTTGAGCTGAGTCGCTTGTCTTTATCTGCGACACCGCAGACGACTGTGTTGTTTCTTTGTCTTTTTCACAGCCGAACATAGAAATTGTCAGCGTCAATGCAAGCGCAAGAGCCGCACATTGTTTTCTTTTTGTCATCGTTATCCCCTCGTATTTTATTTTGTTATCTCACAGCACGAGCCGTTACACTATATTATAATACACAAATCTGATTTTTGCAAGATATATTAAAACTTTTTATTCTTTATCATAGCAGTATGGTAATACGCTAAATGTTATAAAAGTGTTAAATGTTTAAAAGTGCCTTTACATATAGAATGTTTTGTGCTATAATATCCTAGTGGCAGTATTGATTTTAATAAATATCTGCTACTAATTTTGCTGTTTTATGGCAAGGAGGATAAAATTAAATGGTTAGAGCGATTGTCGGCGCAAACTGGGGCGACGAGGGTAAGGGCAAGCTTACCGATATGCTTGCTGAAAAGTCTGATATAGTAGTAAGATTTCAGGGCGGTGCTAACGCAGGACATACTATTGTAAATCACTACGGAAAGTTCGCTTTGCACACTTTGCCTTCCGGCGTATTCTATGATCACACAACAAATATTATCGGCAACGGTGTTGCACTTAATATCCCTGTATTTTTCAATGAGCTTAAAAAGGTAACTTCCGAAGGCGTTCCAATGCCTAAGATACTTATTTCCGACAGAGCGCAGATGGTAATGCCATATCACGTTTTGTTCGATCAGTACGAAGAAGAAAGACTCGGAAAGGCAAGCTTCGGCTCAACAAAATCGGGTATCGCACCTTTCTATTCTGATAAATATGCAAAGATAGGTTTCCAGGTACAGGAGCTGTTCGATGAGGAAGCTCTCAAGACAAAGATCAAGAGAGTTCTTGAAACTAAGAACATTCTTCTTGAACACCTTTATCATAAGCCTCCTATCGACGCTGATGAGCTTTTCAATACTCTTATGGAGTATAAGGAAATGGTCGCTCCATATGTTTGCGACGTATCTGCATTCCTTTGGAACGCTATCAAAGAGGGCAAGAACGTTCTTCTTGAGGGTCAGCTTGGCTCACTGAAGGATCCTGACCACGGTATCTATCCAATGGTAACATCTTCATCTACACTGGCAGCATACGGTGCTATCGGTGCAGGTATACCTCCTTATGAGATAAAGACTATCGTAACTGTTGTTAAGGCTTATTCTTCCGCAGTAGGTGCAGGTGCATTCGTTTCTGAGATATTCGGCGACGAGGCTGACGAGCTGAGAAGGAGAGGCGGCGACGGCGGAGAGTTTGGTGCAACAACAGGCAGACCTAGAAGAATGGGTTGGTTCGACTGCGTTGCAACTAAGTATGGCTGCCGTATCCAGGGCACAACAGATGTTGCTTTCACAGTAGTTGACGTTCTTGGCTATCTTGACAAGATACCTGTATGCGTAGGCTATGAGATAGACGGCGAGGTTACAACAGACTTCCCTACAACAAGAAAGCTCGAAAAGGCAAAGCCTGTTATCGAAGTTCTCGACGGTTGGAAGTCAGACATCAGGGGCATCAAGAAGTATGAAGATCTTCCTGAAAACTGCAAGAAGTATATCGACTTCGTTGAAAAGCATATCGGCTTCCCTATCACGATGGTTTCAAACGGACCAAAGAGAGAGGACATCATCTACAGAGAAAGCCCACTTTCAAAGTAATTTCAAATATCACAAAAGGCTGCGGCAAAAAGTCGCAGCCTTTTTCATTTAGAGTGTAAAAACGAATGATCGGCACGTCGCATTTCTGCGAAACAGAAATTGAGCCGCTCCCCTACAAATAACATAGATATTGTTGATTTGGTACAGGTATGATATTAAACACTAACTAAGTGTAGTTCTACATTTTGGCTTTATTGAGAAAATAGAGAATATCTTTTGGAGAATAAGCTTCTACCGCTCCGTCACGGAGAAGCGCACACTGTCCTGCGTATTTCTCACTGAAAATGTCATGAGGCGGTATAACAAAAACGTCTTTATTCTGGGATAAAGCATGATTTACAGTATTCAGGGTGCCACTGCGTATTCCTGCTTCAACCACAAGAACGCAATGTGAAAGTGCCGAAACAATGCGGTTTCTTATACGAAAATTCTCAGGAACAGGTCTTGCCTGCGGGAAAAATTCTGATATGGCTACCCCATGTGTTGCTATCTCACGCTTGAAGCCCGTCCTGCCACGAGGATAATCATATTCTAGCCCACAGCCCATAACAGCTACAGTGCTTCCACCTGCACGCATCGCACTGCGGTGTGCGGCAGTGTCGATACCCATAGCAAATCCGCTTATGATATTTACTCCTTGCTCTGCAAGAAAACTTGAAAACTCCTCCGCCACGGCTACAGAATAATCGCTTGGTTCTCTAGTGCCGATAATGGCAACGCTCTTTTCAATAGACAGACAGCTTACATCGCCACGGCAGAAAAGCACAGCAGGTGGACATTCTATCTGTTTCAACCGTTCAGGATAAAGAGGATCGTCAGGGGTGAGGATATATATACCCTTTTTCTCGCAGTATTCAGCCACCTGTTTCGCCTGAAAGAACGTGCAGCAGGCTATCTTTTCAGCCTCCTGCTGAGTAACATATCCACAGCGCAGTGACAATAGATCATCGCACATTTCTTCGACGCTGTCATAATATGACATAACGTCCCACAAGCGCTTGTCCGCAGGTCCGAACGCAACATCGAGCCACAGCCACAACAGCTTTCTATCTGTATTTTCAAGCATTTTTCCTGCACCTCCAGTTGGCAGATTTCTTTTAATCTTATTGTATCATATTTTATTGTTAAAAACAACAAAATTTTATAGCATTTTGGTTAAATCAAACGATTTCGGTTGAAATGGGCAAGACCATATGTTATAATGGATATTGAAAATTTGAACTTGAAAGGATCGTTGCTTAATGATAAACAAGCTTGACCTCAGCGGCGAGTGGCTGCTGTGTCTTGACAAGGAATGTAAGGGTACTGACCTTGTTTTTGATGATACAATAAACCTTCCAAACACCACTTCCAACGCTAAAAAAGGCGAATACAATACTGAGAGAGAAACAGGCTTTCTTACAGACACATATAAATTTGAGGGCTTTGCATGGTTCAGAAAAAACGTTGACTTCTCTGCTCTGCAATGTGAAAATCTTAAACTTTATCTTGAAAGAACAAGAATAACTGAACTTTATATAGACGGCAAAAAGATAGGCAGGCAGGAGAGCCTTTGCACTCCGCACATCTATGACCTGAACGAGTATATCGGTACTGGCATACATGAAATGACTATCTGCGTTTCAAATGTTGGCTACAAGACCAAGGGCGGACACCTGACTTCACCTGACACTCAAACCAACTGGAATGGTATCACAGGACGCATCGAGCTTATAGGCTACAAAAACGCCCACGCTGAAAATGTTATGCTTTGGTGCGATATCCACAACAAGACAGTAAGAGTAACAGCCAACATAACAGGCGGAAAAAGTGGAAAAGCTGTCATAAGTGCAGAGAGCTTCAACAGTGAAAAGAATCATACACCTGCTGTGCAGAGCTTTGAGTACAAAGACGGCAAGCTTGACGCTTTATACAAAATGGGCGACGATTGCCTGCTTTGGAGTGAGCATGAGCCTAATCTCTACAAGCTGAGAATAGATATCTACGGCGACGTGAGCGAGCATATCATCGGTATGCGTGAGTTCAGGACTGAGGGTGGAAAGTTCACCATAAACGGAGAAAAAACCTTTCTCAGAGGAAAACATGACGGCATGATATTCCCTAAGACCGCTTTTGCACCTACCGACCTTGAGGAATGGCTGAGGATAATGAAGATATCAAAGTCATACGGCATGAACCACTACCGCTATCACACCTGCTGTCCCCCTGAGTCTGCGTTTATCGCTGCGGATATGCTTGGAATTTACATGGAGCCACAGCTTCCTTTCTGGGGAACTATCACAGAAGAGGGCGAGGAGAACCACAATCAGGAGGAGCAGGATTTCCTCGTTGAAGAGGGCTTCAATATGCTGAAATTCTTCGGCAATCACCCTTCCTACTGCATGATGTCAATGGGCAACGAGCTTTGGGGTTCAAAGAAGATACTTAACGATATCATAGGCGGTTATAAGAAGTTCGACAGCAGACACCTTTACACACAAGGTTCAAACAATTTCCAGTGGTTTCCTAACGTTATAGAAAATGACGATTTCTTTGTTGGCGTAAGACTTGCAAACGATAGGCTTATAAGAGGTTCATACGCTATGTGTGACGCTCCACTTGGTCATATTCAGACTGACAAGCCTGCGGCAAATCACGATTATGACAGCATTATAAGACCTAAGAAGCAGGCAAGCTCCACGGAAATTTCAGAGGACGGCACTGTTCAGATACAGTACGGCACGACCATGAAAACTGTCAAGGCAAGCGATGCTGACGCAGATTTTATCCCTGAAGTGCCTATCGTTACTCACGAAATAGGTCAGTATGAAACTTATCCGAACTTCAAGGAGATAGAAAAATACACAGGCTCCCTTAAAGCCAGAAACTTTGAGGTATTCAGAGAAAGACTTGATGAAAAGGGTCTGCTTCCGCTGGCTGAGGATTATTTCAAATGCTCAGGCAAGCTTGCTGTGCAGTGCTATAAAGAAGAAATGGAGGCTGTTTTCCGTTCAAGACTTCTTGGCGGTTTCCAGATACTTGATATTCAGGATTTCAGCGGTCAGGGTACTGCCCTTGTGGGTGTACTTGACGCATTCATGGACAGCAAGGGACTTATCACAGACAGCGAGTGGAGAGAGTTCTGCAATGATGCTGTTGTAATGGCACGTTTTGACAGCTATGTTCTTGAAGCTGTCAGCAGTTTCAAGGCGCACACAGAGCTTTGCAATTACAGACCTGACCTTAAAGACGGCAAGCTTATTTGCACTCTCACTCTTGAAAACGGTGATGTCATTGGCAAGGTCAAAAAGAATTTTGTTGCAGAAGGCAACTACACTGACATTTGCGATGTAGAATTTACTCTCCCACAGGTAACAAAGAACACAAAGGCTGTGCTTGCACTTGAAATTGAGGGTACTGACATACACAATCACTATGACCTTTGGGTGATACCGACAGTTGAAAAGACAGATATAAGCGGCGCATACATTTTTAACGAGGTAAACGAGGAAGCTGAAAGTCTGCTGAAACAGGGCAAGACAGTGCTTATCGTCCCTGACCTTTCAAAGCTTGAAAACTCTATCGAAGGCTTCTACTGTCAGGACTTCTGGTGCTATCATATGTTCTGTATCATCTCACAGATGATGAAAAAGCCTGACCCTGTTGGCACAATGGGACTTCTTATCGACACCGACCACCCTGCTCTTGCAGGCTTTGCAGGGGAAAAATACTCAACACCTCAGTGGTGGGAGATAGTTCAGAACTCACGCTCGGTTATTCTTGACGACTTTAAGGGTGAGAAAAATGTTATCGTGAGAACTATCGACAACTTCGACCGCAACCACGATCTTTCACTCCTCTACGAGTATGAAAAGGACGGCGGCAAGGTGGTAGTTTGCTCATGCGATTTTGATAAGCTTTCCAAGTCACCTGAGGGACGTGCGTTCATAAATTCTGTTGTTGACTATGTAAGAAACTAACAGAATATTTATTGCTAAGGGCTGTACTGTTTTGCGGTACAGCCCTTATTTTGTTTGTGCTTGTTGCATAAAACGCCCGCAAAACATTTGTCTGATATAACAAAAGTGCCGACACTACAGTGGCATATGGTTCACTTATTACGAAAAATGTGTTATAATTTAGGTGTATGTTATACAGGAAGGTGATGTTAAGTGCCAAAAGTAAAACGTTATAAATACAAGAATATTGCAGCGGCTCTTGCCATACTGCTTTTGATCATTCTGGGAATATCTACATCGTGCAGTTCAAAAGCTGACAGCCCTAAGAAAATTTCCGACAGCTCGTCAAACTCCTCTGCGGTCAAGGCTGACAGCAGCAGTAAAAAAGCTGTAAAAAAGCTTACGGGCAATTATATGTATGTTACCGCAAAAAACAAAACTGATATGGTAAATGGAGATCTTATTCTCGTTAATGGCGACCACTCCTTCACCGGTACAGTGAATAACACAGACACAGTTTATTCCTATTTGTTTGACAAGAACGGAAGTCAAATAATGTCCACCAGCAGCACTCAACTGACGGCTAAAAAAGAGACCTTTGAAGCCTTTGGCAAAATGGGAAATGATTTTTATGCTGACAAGAAGATATCAACACTTATGATAAACACAGCTATGCCTGCGGAAGATGATGAAGACAGCAGCTCTGCCTGCTACGAGCATGACACTGGACTTGCCTTTGACCTGCATCTTTATGACTCAAGCACAGGCGCATATCCCGAGTTTACAGGCGAAGGAGATTATAGTTGGATATCTGAAAACTGCTGGAAATACGGACTTATCCTCAGATACCCAGAGGACAAAGCTGACATCACAGGTATAAGCCCTATGGCTTATCATTTCAGATATGTGGGAATACCTCACGCTGAGATAATGACAGCAAACAAGCTTTGCCTTGAAGAATACATAGATTTTGTCAAGGACTATACATTTGAAAAACCGCTCACATTCACGGCTTTTGACGACACTGAGTATTCAGTTTACTACGTTGCCGCAGACAAGGGCAGCACCACGAACGTGCCTGTACCACTTGACGACAGCAACAATGAGCGTCCTAACACTATCTCAGGCAACAACGTTGACGGTTATATCGTCTGCGTGAATATGACAGAAAATGCAGCACCTGCTGACTCGTCCTCTCAGACAGACCAGCAGGCGGCTACAGAATAAATTTTTCGGAGGAAATAAAATGCTTAAAGAAACAGTAGAAATAAAAGTGGATTATGAAAAGGCTGGCGTTTCAAGCGAAGGCTGCGCACCTGTGCTTGATTGCTATTACAACACACTTACTGAGGAAATAGGCAGAAAGAAGCACAAGGCAATTATAATCTGCCCGGGCGGAGGATATGATTGGTGTTCTGAGCGTGAAGCTGAACCTGTTGCATTCAGATTTTTGGGTGCAGGCATATGTGCATTTGTGCTAAGATACTCATGCGTCAAGAAAAAATTTCCTACTGACGCTTTGGAATGTGGGGCGGCTGTCAAATATGTTAGAGATAATGCGGAGAAATTTGACATTGACCCTGACAAGATAATAGTATGCGGTTTTTCAGCAGGCGGACACCTTGCGGCAACAATGGCAAACTTCTGGAACAGCGAGCTGCTCACAAAGCCTCTTGGCTGCAATCCTGAGGACATCAAGGTAAACGGCTCTATCTTGGGCTATCCTGTTATCACATCCGACCCTGAATACACTCATGAAGGCTCAATACTCAATATTATTGGCGAGGAAAAATCATCGGAGCTCAGAGAGCTTGTTTCAATGGAGAAGAGAGTATCGGAGAACACTCCTCCTACATTTATCTGGCACTGTGCTGATGATGGCTGTGTAAGGGTTGAGAACACACTTTGGTATATGTGCAGTCTTTCAAAGTATCACATTCCATTCGAGAGCCACATTTATGAATACGGTGGACATGGACTTGCATTGTGCGACGAAACAACTGCCACATGGGAAGGTCACTATCAGCCGGTGGCGGCTCATTGGGCAGAGGCGGCTATTGATTGGGTACATAGGCTATAAAAATATGTTGCGTGTGGCAACATATTTAAGCTAAAAAAATGACTCACATCAATTTGATAGATACTCATATAGACATTTTCAAAGAACTAATATGAATGACCTATATAGTGAACTATGAACAGAACAGGTAGATACCTCAATTGAGTTATCTACCTGTTTTTATTTGTCCTTTTCTCTGCACTCGTATGATCTGTTAAGAAGTCGGATATGTTTTGACGCGAGTCATTTTTTATCAAGAATATTGAGTATCCCTCGGGATATATGTTAAATCTGTTGGTTATCCCCAAACTTCCTCTGCGATTTCCTTAACAAGTGCAAGCTTTGCCCACTGTTCCTCCTCTGTGAGCTTGTTGCCTATCTCGCAGGACGCAAAACCACACTGTGGGCTAAGGCAAAGTCTGTCAAGTGAGATGTACTTTGCAGCATCGTGGATACGGTCGATAACAGTCTGCTTGTCCTCAAGCTCAGGTTTCTTTGATGTGATAAGTCCGAGGACTACCTTCTTGTCGCCGCTTACAGCTTTCAAAGGTTCAAAGCCACCTGAACGCTCATCATCAAATTCAAGATAATATGCGCTTACGTTTTCACCTGCGAAAAGTGTTTCTGCAACGCTGTCATAAGCACCGCTGCTTGCATATGTTGAGTGGAAGTTACCACGGCAAACGTGAGTTGTGATAACAAGATCCTCAGGCTTGCCCTCGATAGCAAGGTTGTTTATTCTCAGCAGAAGTCTTTTTATATCCTCAAGTCCTGCGTCGTCAACTCCAAAAATAGCCTTTGCATTAGGGTCAACTATCATGCCCCATGAGCAATCGTCAAACTGAATGTTGCGGCAACCTGCTGCGTAAAGATCAGCGATGACTTTTCTGTAGCCCTTTGCGATATCCTGAACAAGCTCTTCTGTATCGTTATAATACTTCTTTGTGTTCTCCAGTGCGAAAGGCATTATCATCTGCTCAAGAAACTGTGCAGGTGCAGGGATAGTCTGCTTTGCGACTGTGTTCTCGTCCTCGAGAGCCTTAACAAATTTAAAATGCTCAACAAATGGGTGGTCGCCAACTGATACCTTGCCTGTGAGATATGTATCGTCTATCATTGCGGCCTCGCCATGGAATGGCAGACCTGTCTGTGTCTTGCTGTGACCAACGCCATTGAAGCCCCACATAAAGTCAAGATGCCATGTTGCTCTGCGGAACTCGCCGTCTGTGATGATATGATAACCAGCCTTTTTCTGCTTTGCAACGAGATCAAGGATAGCCTTATCCTCTACCTCTTTAAGCTGCTGGGCTGTGATAGCGCCCTTTTCAAAATCTGCTCTTGCCTTTTTCAGATAGTCAGGTCTGAGAAAGCTGCCCACAAAATCGTAGCGGCATGGTGCTTTGATATTATTGCTCATTTTTATTACCTCTTTCATTTTATTATAGTTTATTTCCTATTGGTTTGCTGGTATTTAGTATAGCACGAAAAAGGGCGATAGTAAAATATTTATTTCTGTGGGATAGATATAGTTTCAAACTATAACGGATCGAATAGTTTGCTTGACTTTGGGGCATATGGTGTGGTATAATGAATAATACGATATAGTTAGACGATAAATCGAGATTAGATAAACAAAGGTATGTAATATGATAAAAATTGTGTGGTCAATAAAAGATATAAATAAATATCAAACAGGAAACTTACCCGATAATGCAATAAAGATAGAAACGCCTAAGAGCGTCGATGAACTGATGAAAAAAGCGTTGCCGATAGCTGTAATTCTATGTGTTTTACTTTTTGCCGCTATGCTTGGTAAAACCATTGTGTGCAAGGTGGTCGTGATCTCTCCAATATTTATTCTGGTGGGATTTGCTTTAGGCTTTTTATTGTTGATAATTCACGAGTGGTTACACGGAATCGTTTATCCTAAGGACGCAGATGTAACAATAGGAAGAATTAAAGGAAAGGCAACATTTGTGGCATTAGCATCATATCCATTAAAACGAGATAGGTTTATATTGATGTGTCTGCTGCCTTTTGTTCTTGGGGTGGTTCCTTTTATATTATTTTTAATTAGTCCTGCCGAATTTAGAGTATTTAATGGATTGAATTTTGGTATGGCGTGTATGGGTATGGTTTCGCCATTTCCAGATGTTTATAATGTCCTTACCGTTCTAAGGCGCCCTGAAAAAAACGATTCAATAATGTTCTACAAAAATGATATGTACAAGATCTCTTGAATTTCCAGACTAAGCTTTACCCATATATTCCACCGATACAGCCCCCTCTGTATCGGTATTTTTCTGTCCTTACCGCCTTCCATCGCCCCAATTCTATTGACATTTCCACCTTGTTGTGCTATCACAAAAGTTTACGAGTTAGTCATAACTAGCTGTATGATACCGCAGAAGTAAGATAGTAAGATAGATAAGAAAGGCGGAACATAATGAAAAGTTCTGCAATAGTAAAAAAGGCACTGCATAAAGCGGACGGCGTTTTGTACCCGACTGCAGGCAGGAAAGATAAAGTCGTTATTACAATGTCAAGTTGCAACGTCATGCAATGAAAGTTTCTTTGCTTTTTTCAAGCTTTTTTTGTCCACCTATTTTTTTTGAACAATCATGCTTTTTCTGACATATTATAAAAATGAAAATGCAAACGCAGTCACACTGATCTAATGCGTTTGAGATATGGAGGGTAATTTATGTCAGAAAAGTATTTTTTGGGTGCAATGACGCAGAATGGTTTTTCCACGGAATTTGGCAAGATAATGGCTGATAAGGAGTATTTCACATTCATACTCAAAGGAGGTGCAGGCACGGGAAAATCTTCACTTATGAAAAAGATAGCCGCTGAGTTTGAGCCGACAGAGGACGTCACTAGGTTTTATTGCTCCTCTGACCCTGCTTCCCTTGATGCAATCGTTCTGCATACATCAAAGGCCATAATCTGCGACGGCACTGCGCCCCACGTTATGGAATGTTCATATCCAGGAGTTTGTCAGAAAATAATCAACTTAGGAGAGTATTGGGACGAAGAAAAGCTGAAAACCTTCAAATCTGAAATAATTGAGGTCACAGACAAAAACAAGTCGCTTTTGGCAAGAAGCAAAAGGTTTACCACTGCCCTGTCTAACGTTTGCTTCGATACCTACAATTGCGGTGAAGGCTGTCTGCTGGAGGAAAAGCTGAAAAGCTTCACAGAACGATCAGCAAAACGTCTTCTAAACAAAAAAGGCTCTGGCAGCGGCAAAACTGATCTTAGACAGCTGACCGCTTTGACAGAATACGGCTGTATGACGCAGCTTGCCACTCTTGACAGCTACCTTGACGTGTTCGCCATGAACGATGATTATTATGCCGCTTCCCACAAGTTCGTCACCCTCATGGCACAGCAGGCTGTAAAACGTGACTATGACGTTATCCTCTGCCCTGCTATCCTATTTGGCAACACCCTTTACGAGCATTTGCTTATCCCGGAGGCTGGCATCGCATTTGTGATAAATTCCCCTATAAGCAAGCTTGACGGCTTTGAAAAAGCTATCAACATGGGCAGATTTTATGACAAGAAAAAGATCTCAGCCCTGAAAACAAGACTGAGATTAGATAAAGTCACCGCCTCCGACCTTGCAGAGGAAGTGTATTCAGGCATCAAGAAAGCCAAGAAAGTCCATGACGAGATAGAAAAGTATTATATCGCCGCAATGGACCACGCCGCACTTAATAAGGTTTGCGACAGCATTTCAAGGGAAATTCACGAAAGGACTATAAAATAGTTTTCCACATTCCGTCGTAAGGCGCAGGCTCAAAGCCCATTTTCTTATAAAGCGATATGGCTCTGCCGTTTTCAAGCTCGACTTCAAGTCGGATACGGCGGAGCTTTTTGTCGCCATTTTCCTCGATATACTTAAAAAGCTCCCTGCCCAGACCTTTTGAGCGGTATTCCTCCAGCACAAAAAGCTCGTCTATCCATATAGTAATACCGCCTGCTTCAACTGAATATGTTTTCATTGTAACACAGTAGCCAACATTATTGCCGTCACAAACGAGCATATAACCCTGCACATACACGTCAGATCTCATCATTTCATCGAAGCCCTGCTCAAAATGCTCTCTTGGAACAGGCTTGTCCACCGCAGAAGAATTATAGAACTCAGTGGAAAATCTGATGTAATCTTCCCTGTCCTCAGGCACAAATTTTCTTATCATTTTTATCTCTCCGTTTCTTTGGTATCAGCCTATTATAGCATTTTATTTACCAAAAGTCAAATGCACAAATTTTGTTGCAAAAGTCCAGATTATGTGATATAATTATTTTGGATAGTTTTAATCATATTTGCGAGGATACATAATGAAATATACTTTTGATTGCGACCGCTGGGGAAGCAGTTTTTCAGTGCCGTCTAAAGTGGTCGATAAATACATAAAATTAAGTGATGGCGACTTTGTAAAGGTACTTCTCTGCATACTCTGTTCAACGGAACGTGAATGCGACAGTGCAAAGCTTGCGGAAAAGTCCGGGCTTTCTGAGAACACTGTCATTGACGCTGTGACACACTGGGTATCGCTAGGAGTCATCACCACAGAACACAGTGATACGGCAAATCCTGCACAGGTCAAAGCCGTTTCTACACCTGTTTCAGAGCCTGAAACAAAGGCCGAGCCTGTTTCAAAAGTTGAGGCAGTTGCCCCGAAACGTCAGAGCGTTTCAAACAAGCTGTGCATAAGATACAAAAATTCCGAGATATTGGAAAAACAGCAGAAGGACCCTAACCTTGCACATCTCTTTGACGAGATACAAACCATATTACAACGCACTATCAATGGAACTGAGCAAGGGGAACTTCTTGCTCTTTATGAGTATTACCGATTTGATGCTGCATCTATTCTCTTAGCCGCAGAATACTGTGTGTCACTTGAAAAGCACAACGTGTCTTACCTTGTGACAGTAATGCGTGGGTGGTTTGAACAAGACATCTGTACTTATCAACAAATTGAACAAGAAATAATTAGGCTTTCCAACATAAAAAAGTATGAATTCAAGGTACTGAAAATTTTCGGACAGACCGCAAAGCCGTCAAAGCAGCAGCTTGAGTTTATAGAAAAGTGGCGAACAATGGGCTTCACTGTTGAAATGCTGGAGATAGCCTATAACAAGTGCGTTGACAATACCAACAAACTGAATTACAAATATATAGACACTATACTGTCAAACTGGGCTGGCAAGAGCATCACTACCCCTGAACAGGTCACACACGAGGACGAAAAGTACCATACCTCCAAGAAAAATAAGAATACTAATAAGCAAACTTCCTATGATCTTGATGATTTTGAAAAATTCGCAATGAATTTCGATCTAGAAAAATCAGGAAAGCTATGATAAGGAGTAGAAAATGAAATATTCAATAAGCGCATATGACAAGGCTGAAAATGAACTTAAAAGACGGCGTGAAGCTGTCATGAACGAGCATGAGGTTCACGCTCAGGAGATAGCACAGCGACTTCCTGAAATAGAGGTTCTTACAAGATCACTAAAAGCAAATAACTGTGAACTCATGAAGGGCATAGTAGGCAAAAATGCTCATGGAAGAGAATATATACAAAAAATGCGTCAAAACAATGCCAATACTAAACGTGCCATTAAAGGGCTGCTTAAAATGGGAGGTTATCCTGAAGACTACCTTGATTATCACTATTACTGTCCTAAATGCTGTGATTATGGCTATCGTGACGGAGTGAAGTGCAAGTGCTTCACCGACTTGCTGAAAAAATACACCACTGAGGAGCTTAACGAGAATTGCAGTATCCAGCTCCACGATTTCTCTGAGTTCAGAATAGAATTTTATCCTGAAAGCGACGGTAATGGAATGTCACCGAGAGAGAAAATGAGAACGGTGTATTCAAACTGCCGTGCATATGCTGACAAATTTCATGAAAACTCTCCATCACTGTTTTTCATTGGCAAAACAGGTCTTGGCAAGACTTTTCTTTCAGCCTGCATTGCAAATGAACTTATACAAAAGGGCTACAGCGTCATTTTCGCCTCTCTGCTTAAGCTTCTCAGACAGATAGAGGACGAGCATTTTGGCAGAGCTACAGGTCAGACACTTGACATCATAGAGAATGCCGACCTTGTTATCCTTGACGACCTCGGCTCAGAATTTCAAACGAGCTTTACCGATTCCGTGATCTATGAAATAATCAACGAGCGTATCAACCTTGGCAGGCCAACGATAATCTCTACCAATCTCACCAATGAAGAATACAATGCAAAATATAATGAGCGTATAGTTTCGAGGCTCACAGGCTGTTTCATGCCTATTATGTTTGTGGGAAACGATATTAGACACGTAAAGCTGAAAAATAATCTTTAAGGGGTAAAAAATGAAAAAAATTAGGGGAACTTTTCTTTCTATACCGGTGCTTCTGCTTGCAAACGCACCTGCGCTGTGGAAACTTATTGACATAAATTCTCTGCTCAAAACGCTTATCATCATACTTTTGGCACTATACACCTTGGTTTTCATGTTCAAATCACATGGACGCAAAGGTTCTCATGGAAAAATCCGACGGCTTGATTCCGGAGCGTTTGTACTTGGCTGCGGTGTTTTGCAAAGCGTTATACAGTTTATAATAGTGATTGTGCTTTGCTTTACAAAGCTGAACGGTTGGCGGCTTCTTGCAAATGCACTTTGCGCTTATGCTATAACAACGCTTTTGTGTCTGAGTGGCATTGTGCGGATAGCGGCTTCGGCACGTCAGGTGAAAATACTGTGGTATGTTATTCTGTTATTCACCTGGTACATACCACTTGTGAACTGTATCGTGTTCAGAAAATTCTACAAGGCAGCGAGAAGTGAATACTACTTCGAGCAGGCAAAGCTTGACCTTGACGCTGCTCGAAAAGAGAACGAGATATGCAAGACAAAGTATCCTATACTTATGGTGCATGGCATATTCTTCCGTGATTGGCAGGTAATAAACTATTGGGGCAGGGTACCTAATGAACTTATTAGAAATGGCGCAGAGGTCTATTACGGCAAGCAACAGTCCGCCAACAAAGTATCCGTCAGTGCCACTGAGGTAGCCGAAAGAATAAAAGAAGTCATTGCAGAAACAGGCGCAGAAAAGGTCAACATAATCGCACACTCAAAGGGTGGGCTTGACTCAAGATATGCTATCTCTCACCTCGGCATGGACAAATATGTGGCAACCCTTACCACCATAAACACGCCACACTATGGCTGTAAATTCGTTGATATGCTTCTTGGGAAGATACCTGAGAGCATACAGGGCTTTGTTGATAGAAAATACAACAAGCTTTTCACTGCTCTGGGTGACAAAGACCCAAGCTTTTTAGATGGCGTTTATGACCTGACTTACAAAAACTGCTCTGAGCTTAACGCAAGCACCCCTGACAGCCGGTTGGTTTCCTACCGCTCCGTGATGAGTAAAATGAACAGCATACGTTCCGCAGGTTTTCCGTTAAATATCGGCTATCTGCTCAACAAGCCATACGGCAAGGGCAATGACGGGCTAGTAACAGTTGAGTCGGGACTTTATGGTGAAAACTCCAAGATGATAGAACACAAGGGCAAGCGTGGCATTTCTCATGGCGACGTTATCGACCTTTTCAGGGAGAACATCAAGGATTTTGACGTGAGAGAATTTTATGTAGATATAGTAAAAAAGCTTAAAGAACAAGGCTTCTGATAAAAAAGCACCCGTATCGCACATGATACGGGTGTTTTGCTGTTTTCTGGGGCTAATTAAATGTTTCATTCTGAAACGTTGTCTGCCCTTGATAGTTTTGCGATTGAAGTTTGCTATCTTCGCATTAAACGCAGACATCATTCTAAGCTCATGTGGTGGAAGCTCCTCCTCACCATAAAACCGACAGTCTGACAGACTATCGTTCAAAACTCAGTTATCTATTTTTGTCACAGAGTCATAAACTATCTTATATTTTTCGCAGACCTTTTCATAATCCTGCTCATAGCCTGACAGCTCACCGTCCCTAAGATCCTCTGTAAGGTCATAGCTCGCCTTGTAAAGTTCGTCAAAGCCAAGATTGCTACAAATGCCTTTGAGGGTGTGTGCCATACGGAAAGCTTCCTTGGCGTTTTTCTCCTCTAAAGCCTTGCACATATCCTGAAAAGTTGTATCATCTGCAAATCTTTTTGCAAACTTTGTTATCATTTTCTCACTGCCGAAACGTACCAGAACGCTATCATAACTTGCGCCAATGCTTTCATAAAATTCTCTAGTAGTCATCAGGACACTCCTTACAAATCATATCATCTCTTATTCTACGCCCTTTGCAAGCTCGTTCTGAATATCTTTAAGACATTCGACAAGCACAGGGTTGAATGTGCCGCACTCTCCGTTTAGTATCAATGCCATAGCCTTTTCATGAGAATACGCCTTTTTGTAAACTCGCTCGCTGACAAGTGCGTCATAAACGTCAGCGACAGAAACTATCTGAGCCGATATCGGTATCTCGTCGCCTTTTAGTCCGTCAGGATAGCCCCTGCCGTCATAACGCTCATGGTGCCACCTGCATATGTCATGGGCTATCTTCAAGAGTGGCTCGTCACGGAACTGCTCAAGACTTTCAAGCATATTCGCTCCGATAGCGGAGTGAGTTTTCATTATCTCAAACTCCTCTTTGGTTAGCCTGCCGGGCTTATTGAGTATCTTATCGTCAATACCTATCTTGCCGATATCATGGAGTGCCGCAGCCATTGGTATGAGAAGCTGCTCAGTGCCGCTGACAGTATACTTGTTTGTGCGCATGGGAAGCCTATCCAAAAGCAGCTCCGTTATGCGCTTTATGTTCACCACATGACTTCCACTCTCGCCGTTTCTGAACTCTACTATCTGGCTGAGTATGCTTATCATCATACGGTTGTTTTTATCTTTTTCATACATCTGGTCGCTGACAAGGGAAATAAGTCTGCGCTGTTTTGCATAAAGCTTAATGGTATTGAACACACGCTGATACACAACGCGTGAATCAAAGGGTCTGCTGATATAATCAGAAACGCCAAACTCATATGCTTTTCTTATAGAGGACGCAGAATCCTCGCTTGATATCATTATAACAGGGATATCATCTATCCAATGATGTTCCGCCATATAGTCAAGGACTTCAAATCCGTCCATTTCGGGCATGATTATATCTAAAAGCACAAGTGAAATTCCAGTGCCATACTGACTAAGCAGGTCAATACACTCCTCGCCGCTTGCCGCCTCATGTATGATATATTCATTGCCAAGCATTTCAGAGAGTATCTCTCTGTTTATATTTGAATCGTCAACAATAAGTATCTCCTGCTTTTGAGGCTCACCGGCAACACTTTCGTGACCATCTGTGACAACTGTATCTTTCTTTGTCTTTGCCTGATACATAAGCTTATCAGCCTTGCTGACAGCTTCGTCAAGGCTATTGCCATCAGAGAAAACGCCGCCGACGCTTGCTGACAGACGTATATTTGAATACCCTGGCACAGTTGCCGCATGGATATTTCGTTTTATCTTCCTGAGCTTATGGGCAAAATCGTCCTCCTGAATACCAGGCATGACAAGCAAAAACTCGTCGCCACCATAACGCACAAGCACATCAGATTTTCTAATACAGCGCCTTATAGCATCAACCACTGTCACAAGCACCATATCTCCTGCGTCATGACCGCATGTATCATTATAAACCTTGAAGTCGTCAAGATCTATCATCGCAACGCCCGCAGGCACATGGGACTTTTTAAGCTTATCTTCAAAATATCTCCTGTTGCTCGCACCTGTCAATGCATCAGTATACATTGCCTTATGATATTTTGACAGCTTATTCATTATCTTTTCTCTGTCCTGAACACCCAGCAGAGAGTCCTCATCAAGCTTTTTGATAAGCTCCATAACATACGGCTCTCCGTCAACCTGAACATACTTTGAAAAGACCTGATAAATGTCAGTTCCCATAAATTCAAGCTTAGTTCTCGGCTTTTTATCAATAAAAGTTTTTAAGGATATACAGTTTTCACAAGGCTCGTCCACTTTCCAAAAAGAAAAACACTGACATGGATTTTCAACGCAGCCGCTCACTCCATGAGGACCGTCCGCTTTCAGAAGCCTGACAAAATCAAAAGTTTTCCTGAGAACGTCAATTTCCTTTTCTATCTCCGAAGAGGTAGAACTCAGTTGGCTTTCGCTGTTATCATCGCAGGTCCATAATTTGTACACGTCCATATTCACGTTCTCCTTACGCTTAGTGTAGACTTATTGTTGCTTTTTTTACTTTTTTCGACATTATTAACTGATTTATTATACCACACCTCAATCACATTGTCAACCGAACGATACAAATTACAATATTATTCACAATATTAACTCATTCATATTTCTAACGACTTTGCTCTAGTTTTTCATATATTTATCGTCATTCATAAAGTAAATATGGCACTCCACCTCAGTTTCCTCACTGAGCGAGAGCATTTTTCTGAGTATCTTTTCGTAGAAATCAAGCTGTGAACGATATGTCTTTAAAATTCTCTCCTCAAAAAGCTTTCTGTCGGCTTCTTCCTGTATGTTGGTCTTATAGTCGATTATGATAAAGCTTTTGTCTGACATTTTAAGCACAAGATCCATAACTCCGTTGCTGTATTCATTGCCGTCCATACTGTAGAATGGAAGCTCTGTATACACCGCCTGCGCAGTTTTGAGCAATTTTTCGATATCCTTATCTTTCAAAAAGCTGTGCAGCTGATAGTTGATATAGTCCTTATAAAAGCTCTCAGAATCCTGCGAACTGCACTCGTCCTCAAAGTCGAGATACGCTCTGCTGACAATCTTCTGAATTAGCTCATTCTGCTGTGGCGTTTCGTTATACGGAAACAGCTTCCCACGCATATTCACCGCAAGCTCAAAGGCACGATGTACCATATGACCGATATCTATGCCCTTTGGACGTTCATAAGACAGTTTCTCCACTCCACTTGGTATAGTGACTTTTTTGCCGTCCTCAAGGTGGCTAGGAGTGATTTTGCTAACATATTTCTCACTGAGCTTTTTAACGCTTTCATCAAAAGCATTTCGGCTGTTGTTCACCTCGTCGAATATATCCTTGACGTTTATCTGCGCCGCCTGCACAGCACTTTGCGCTGTGGCATTGTTTATCTGCGGCAATTCTCTGCCTATTTTGCTCATTGTAAGTTTGTCGATCACAGGTTTTTTCCGTTCAAAAGTATACACAAATATAAAAGCCTGCTTTGCTCTTGTGGCCGCAACATATTCAAGCCTGAGCTGTTCGCCAAAATATTTATCCTCTGCCTGCTTCCTTTCATTAGGGTAGAATGTCAGATAGTCCATATATGAATAATCGCTTGTTTTCAAAGGTACATAGACCTGTCTTTTAGCCACAAGGTCGGTGTACTTTCCACCGCTGAATTTATGATTTTTAGCCTCCGCCATAATAACGATATTCCCCTCAAGACCCTTTGCCTTATGAAGATTCATGAGCCTTACGCAGTTCTGCTCACTGCTGTCAAGGATAAGCTCTTTTTCTTTCAGCACAGAAAGCTCGTTTTTCATCATGTCCATAAGCTCGCCGCTTCCTGCAAAATCCTGCTTTTCCCACTTTTCAAGAAGATAGATAAGATTTGAAAGCTCATATTCTCTGTTGCTGGTATTATCGAAAAGAAGCTCAGGAAAATCAAGTATCTTATATAGCTTCGCTATAGGCTCATTGACAGTATCGGCAGACGCCTTTACTGCAACAAGCGTGGCGTCATTGCTTTCACAGTTTTGTTCATAATCGTCTACGTCAATTTCAGCGTCTTCAAAATCGATGCTGTCAGGCCTACATCTCCAAAGGATAGAATAAGCCTTTTCCTTTGCGGTAGGGCTGTAGCTTTCAAAAACGAACTCTGCAAGAGCAATAAATCTTTTCAGC
The DNA here is from genome assembly GCF_000723465.1 of Ruminococcus bicirculans (ex Wegman et al. 2014). Taxonomy (GTDB): domain Bacteria; phylum Bacillota; class Clostridia; order Oscillospirales; family Ruminococcaceae; genus Hominimerdicola; species Hominimerdicola aceti. Next base: position 1,144,869 of record NZ_HF545616.1, on the reverse strand, counting down.
ACCAGACTGTTTTTTTGAGGACGTTTGCCCCACATTGTGTATGGTATGCCACGATCTGTCAAGACCATTGAATAAAACTCCATTTGAGTTGTGTTCCAAAGAAGCAGAAGAAAATCACTGTATTTTATAGGTCTTTCCACACCCTTGTCGAATATCTTTCCGACCTTCACTAGGTCTGAAATTATCTTAGCCACACTTTCAGCACCTGGATCTTTGACAAAATACGCCCCTCTGATAACATCGTCGGAAACAGCCGCAGGCTTATCAGCCTTTGATATCATATCGCTGTACGTCATACCATATTTGCCGTTTATTTCAGGCTGGAACTTTTCATTTACCCAAGCTATAAGCTGCTCATCAGAGCGGAAGTTGTAATCAAGTGAGAAAAACTCGCAGTTTTTCTCGTTATTGTTCTGGAATTTGGCTTTCATTTTGTTATAAAGCCTGATATCGGCGTCACGGAAGCCGTAGATAGACTGTTTAGGGTCGCCCACCGCAAACAGCGCACCGTCACGGAGCGGGCATTGCCATATATCACCGCCTGCTACAAGATTGCTGTCGTCAGCGCAAAGATACAGGAGAAGTTCAGTCTGCATAACGTCAGTGTCCTGAAACTCGTCTATATAAATGCAGGAATACTTGTCTTTGAAAAACGCTCTTGCCTCACTGCTGTTTTTGAGAAGCTCGTGAGTGTGATACAAAAGCCCGTCATTTGAAACGTTCTCCCCGTCTTCACTCTCCTGATAAGCCTTCACAGCCTGCTCTATATATGTTGCCGTCTTGTTGAGGGAATATAGTGCATTTTCTTTCTTTACATTATCAAACCCACTTGGGCTGAAAATAGCCATGTTCTCATTGCTCTTTGGATGATCTTTCTTAATTTTAGTCTTATTAAAAGGCTCAAGGAACTTTTTGCAAGCTTTAAGATTAGCGCAGACTTTTACATAATTATACTTTGGGTCGTAGACATTCATATTATCAGGAAAAAACTTTGTCACATCACCAACAAGAAAACCTGCTATATCTTCGTATTTTCCACCCAAAGCACCATTATAGAATGCACGCACAAGACTATCCCTATAGTTACACATTTCTTTATAGGCAAGCTTATTTATGGTGTCAAATGTCACACTGTCATAGCTTTTATCCCTAACAAACTCAACATCTCTGTATTCAGCACACTCAAGAAATGTTTCCATAAGAAAGTTTTTCACACGGCTGTCTCTGAGCTTATATTGATTGCTGTTCAGAAAGCCGAAATCTTCTATGTTCGCACCATTTGTGCGGTAATATCTCTCGAAAAAGTCAGCCTGTGCCTGCTTTGTTTCACCGTCCTCGGCAAGTTTTAATCCCAAATGCAGGTCAGCTTCAAAAGGCTGTTCTGACAGCATACTCAAACAAAAGCTGTGTATAGTGCTTATCTTCATGCGCTGTAAATTCATAACAGCGTTCTCATACAGCTTCTTTTCCTCACCGCTGCATTTTGCGATATTCTCCGTAAGCCCTGCCTGTATCCTCTCATAAAGCTCGTTTGCAGCAGCGTTGGTGAAAGTTATAAGCACTATCTTTTCAACAGGTATACCTGCGCCTATCTGACCTATAACACGCTGTATTATAAGCCTTGTCTTACCTGCACCTGCGCCTGCTTCAACAAGGATATTCTTATCATAACTGTCTTTGTCTATTATATAGCTTCTTATCTGTTCTTCACTCATTCTGTTGCACCCCCTGAGCAAACTTCTTCATAAGCAGGACAAAACGTGCATGGAGTAATTTTATCATTCTTATTCACAATACACTTTTTAAAGCCCTCTTCTACTATTTTCTTAAATGTTATTGTTATCATGTTTTCGATTCCAGAATTATCCTTATTGTTAACTACATGGCAATTCCCTTTTTCAAGAATGAAAACGTAATCTGCGGCAACGATATCACTTTCGCTCACTTCTCCCACAGGCGTACAACCATTTTCAAGCGCAAGTGCATAAATATGATCCTGTGGGTCTTCTGGGAGCTTTTCCCTGAATTTTTTGATATCCTCCGTCTTGTAGTCAACTATCTGGTATGACACCTTTGTGCCGTCTATTATCCTGTCAAGGCGGTCTATCCTGCCCCTTATGGTGACTGTATATTTGCCTATCTCCACATCACCGTTGAACGGATACTCGACCTCAACGACCTCACGTTTGCCTGAGTGTATATCGCCGTGCAGTTCGTCAAGATAAGCTTTGACACAGTTGTAATATTCCTCTCTCTCACTCTGCGCAACAGTCATATCCACAGGGGGATAGTTACGGAGATAGTTTTTAGAAACGCTCTCGAATATCTCATCAAGTATCGCCTTGTCAACAGTTTCAGACACCTCATTCGCACCTTTGCCTTTAAGCACAGTCTTGGCATAATTCTCCATTATCTCATGTATATACATTCCCTTGACATTGCCTTTGAGCCATGCACTGCGGTCTATATCCACCTCCTGCGGCTTTTCAACATGGGCAATACGCTCATAGAAAAACCTCAGCGGACACTGAAGCATAGTCGAAAGGCTTGTGGCAGAAATGATAAAATGTTCATTTTCGCACATTTCACGCAATATATCTATACGGCTTTCTCTTTGCTTATCAAGATACTCCGTAAGGCTTTCGCTTTGCTTTGCACCGTCATCATGAAGCCCGATTTTTTCTGCCTTGTTAAGAAAAGCACTGTTTAATGATATCTCAGAACGCACGCTCACCTTGCGTCTGTCGGAAAGATAATCATACACTTCTATTTTGTTTACATCAATGCCCTTTTCAGCCGCAATAACAGTATACACTGCCGACGGGCTTTGCGCTCTTATTTCTACGGTATCATAAACACTACAGCTTACAACAAGGTTTGCTCTCTCAGCCATGAGAACAGTTCTCACAAGGTCAGTGAGCTTTCTGCGCTCGATAGAGTCAGAACAATGGTCACGGTTGCCGAAAAGCTGTTCTCTCTCCTTATCGTTCAGAACAGGCGACTCGTCCTGCATGACAGGAAATCTTCCTGTTGTCAGACCAAGAGCATATATGTTTTTCATGAAAAGCGCAGAATACCACCCCATAAGACAGCAGGTAACAGCGCCTTTTGATGCAGGCAAAGAATACCTTGCGTTCTCTGCAATGTCGGTGATCTCAGTCATTGTTTCCTGCAAGCTAAGACTCTTGTCATAGTCTGCATAAAATCTATATCTGCCTATCAAAGCTTCCTTAACGCTTGATATGGAACTTCTCTGCTCAGCGTTTGTACCTCTCACATACTCATTCACCAATTTCAGCACGCCACCGTAAAACTCTTTTGCGCTGACATTTTCTTTTTTAAAGAACTTATAAAAGTCCTTGAACACCTGACTATTCCTTGTGCTATACCATTCAATGCCCCAGCCGTTTCCAGAGTTCTGTGCTTCAAGGAATATCCTGCCCTTGCTTTTGGTCTTGCCGTCCTCTACTTTCTCCTCATATTTGAAAACAGGCGAAAGCATCACATCTTTGAAAAGGTCAAATCTATAGTCATTTTTGCACCATTTGAGCATTGCCCTGAAAAATGCAACAACGTCACTGTGTCTGCATGAAATGCCCTCAGGAAATTCCACAGGGACTTTGTATTGATCGCACATATTCATGAGCAAGTCCATATACTCGTCATCTGGACACAGCACAGCGGTATCGCAAAGCTCGTAACCACTGTTCACGATATGTAGAACAGTTCTCTCCACCTCGTTTGTTACGCCATAATTTCTCCAAAGCTCCGCCTTTTGTGCTAATTTTCTCAGACCATTCTGATACTGCTCATCGCTCATATCAGCCATGTTATCTATAACCGCAGGATCAGACAAAAGCCCTATATACTCCGCTGTCAGCTTGTCAGCTTCTATTTCTTTGTCATATGCAAAATGAACGTTGCTCACGTCTGCCTTACCAGCCTTTATAAGACCGCTGGCAATGCTTATGAGCTTTGCACTGTCATATAGTTTGCTGTCTGAAAGCTTGCTTTCATACGCTTGAAAGATCGCTCTTAGCGTGTTGATACGTCTGCTGTCCAAGGACAATGAATCAGGGTCTATACAGTTCATTCTAAGCTCTGATATTGTCTTGAATATCTCCATGCAGGCATTATGGTCATCGCTTTTAAAATAGTTTATACCGCTTTCATCAATAATACGTCTTACTATCTCACAGCCCTCAGCATTTGACAGTGTTATTATCCTGCTGTCCATATACTCGGCACTGGTTTCGATAATATGCTTTGCATGATCTGCGACTGTGTATCTTTCAAGCCTTATAACAATATTTTCACCGCTTGCGTTCTCCAACATTCTCTCGGCGTTGAGATAATCATTACATATGTAAACCTTTTTAGTCAAAGGGTCTGCTTCATTACAGTCTTTGAGCCACTCTATAAAAGTCATTACGCTTTCTCCCCTAACATAAATTATCATAATAACATTTTACCATAGCAGAAAAATCTTGTCAATCTACAATTAGCGTGTTTGTATACTTTTTTGAAACAAAATATTAAAGAAAATTTATTGACAAAATCATACCGCTATGTTAAAATATACTTTGTAAAACTTGCGTGGATTTTTCCTGACAGTATGTCACTTTTCGCCACACAGCAAACAGGCTGTGCGGCTTTTTTTCTGCCCACAGACAAAGGAGTGTAAAAAAATTAATGAACAGTGATTTCATGAAAACAAGACCGATCTTCCCTCTTCTGCTTTCAATGTCCCTGCCAATGGTGATATCAATGCTTGTAAACTCTCTTTACAACATCATTGACAGCTTTTTCGTGGCAAAGATAAGCGAGGACGCAATGACATCGCTTTCACTGGTGTTCCCTGTGCAGAATTTTATAAGTGCCACTGCTATCGGCTTTGGTATCGGCATCAATGCGGTCATTGCCATATATCTTGGTGCAGGCAGAAAGGAAAAGGCTGATATTGCCGCAACTCAGGGGCTTGCCCTTTCGGCTTTGCATGGTATTGTGCTAATGATAATATGTATACTTATAATGCCTGCATTTCTATCTATGTTCACAAGTAATAAAAACGTTGTAGATCTTGGCGTGAAGTATTGCAACATTGTATTTACATTCTCTCCTGCATTAATGCTTGCCATTGCATTTGAGAAGATATTCCAATCTGTCGGCAGAATGAAGATATCAATGTTCAGTATGCTCTGCGGCTGTATCGCAAACATAATCCTTGACCCTCTGCTTATTTTTGGCGTTGGATTTTTTCCTGAGATGGGTATAAAGGGTGCGGCACTCGCCACCGGTATCGGTCAGGTGCTGACCCTTGTCATATACATAATAGCATATCTTCGCTGTGAGCTTCCTGTTAAACTTTCCGCAAAACACAAGCGTCCCGACGGCATAATAATCGCAAAAATGTACTCCATAGGCATTCCTGCAACGCTTAATCTTGCACTGCCGTCACTTCTCATATCCGCCCTCAACGGCATACTTGCGGCATATTCACAAAGCTATGTGCTTGTTCTTGGAATTTACTACAAGCTCCAGACCTTTCTTTATCTACCTGCAAATGGTGTTATTCAGGGTATGCGACCAGTTATCAGTTTTAACTACGGAGCAGGTGAGAGGGAGCGTGTGAAGAAAATTTACCGCATTGTCCTTTACATGACAGGTGTGATATTGGCGGCAGGAACTATCATATGCGCACTTTTCCCAGCCAAACTCATAGGGCTTTTCACGGAAAACGCTGACACTATCGCCATAGGCAAAACAGCACTTCGCCTAATTTGTATCGGCTTTGTTATCTCCGCAGTATCCGTCACCTCATCAGGTGCGCTGGAGGGGCTTGGCATGGGCATTCCGTCGCTTATGATATCTCTGTGCAGATTTATTGCGATAATACTGCCACTTGCGTTCTTCCTCTGCAAGCTCACGGGACCAACAGGCGTATGGAACGCATTCTGGATAACAGAAGTCGTCACCGCTTTGATATCTGTATTTATCTACAGATTTTCAGTTTCAAGGCAAAAAGATTTAAAATAAACACTGCCACTATTCTGTCATTACCACTTATTTCCGTTTAACAACTTGTAATTTGCAAAAAAGCGTTGACATTTTGCAAAAAAAGTGTTATAATATATCTTGCATGCCGCTGTGGTGGAATAGGCAGACACAAGGGACTTAAAATCCCTCGGGGTAAAACCCGTACCGGTTCAAGTCCGGTTAGCGGCACCAGAATAAAAGCTCTTAGGTCGTCTTGCGATCTAAGAGCTTTTCTGCTATAGCAAAAAAATCGACGGCACTCACACGAGTACCGCCAGTTATCCTATTCTTCTTCCTTTTTGATCTTGAAAATAAGCCTCATTAAACCCGATATGACCTTTGGACTTTTTACAACTACAACTTTCATAAGTATTACCTCCCGAATAGTTATAGTTTATATTATTCAAAAATCAAAAATCGGTTACCATTTTTGACTGTACTGACAGCAGATAGCCGCTTTTGAATGATATCTCAGCGTATTTTCTATCCTGCCCATCAAAGCCTTTAACCACGTTTGATATGCCAAGTGGGAAAGCATTGGTCAGCAGACAGTCCTCTACTTCATATTTCGCACCCTTTATGGTCAGACCCTCTACCTTATCGGTATATGCCACCAGCGAGAACGAAAAGCCCTCACGGTCATATATCCTGTAACTTCCTGCACGATAAAGCCGAATTATCTCCCTATCTGCGGCTATCATTCCCTCACCGCCACAAGATAAAATATATCCCAGAGATTGGATATTTCCAAGTAAGTGGTCTACTCGTCCGCCTGTTGCACCGAATATGAGAAAATCATCACAACCCGACTCAAAGCCATGCTTTATGGCAAGCATAAGGTCGGTATCGTCCTTTTCTGAGGGGAAGATCTCGATATTATCAAAAACAGGTTTTTCAGCGGAATCAAAGTCGCCCATAATAATGTCCGACTTTACGCCCACTGCCTGTGCAAGCTTATAGCCCTTGTCAGCGGATATCACAAGAGAATCGTCGATAAAAGGCTTATATTCTGCCACACACTGAGCCGACACCGCTTCACCGCCTGAAAAGATAGTGCATTTCTTAGTCATTTTTGTATTCCCACTCCTTAAGCTGCTTTGCCTGCTCGTACATTTCCACATAACTTTCATGCCTTGACTTTGCGATCTCGCCATTTTTTACCGCCTCTATGACCGCACAGCCCTTTTCCTTTGTGTGGCTGCAATCAGGAAATCTGCACTTGCCCTCGTATTTCTGAAACTCAGGAAAACAGCCTGCAAGCTTGTCCTTAAAAATAATATCATATCTGTTGGTATCAAACGACGAAAAGCCAGGGGTATCGGCAATATACCCACCGCCCTCCAGCTTGTAAAGCTCTACATGGCGTGTGGTGTGCTTTCCTCTGCCAAGCTTTTTGCTTATCTCGTTGGTGGCAAGCCCCAATGCAGGAAACATATTATTGAGCAGTGACGATTTGCCAACGCCCGTGTTTCCTGTAAATGCCGACAGCTTGCCCTCCAGCACTGCCTTAACAGCTTCACTGCCCTCACCGGTGGTATTGTCAACCTGAAAGGTCTTTATCCCTGCACCCTTGTATATGTCCACAAGCCCGTCACAGCTTTCCTTGTCTATCTTTGTAAAAACTACCACAGGCTCTATTTTTTTGAAAACAGCTATTGCAATAAACTTATCAAGCAACAGCAGATTAGGTCTTGGTTCGCAGGTAGACGAAACGAACACAAGCATATCAAGATTTGCAAGAGGCGGTCTTATAAGCAATGAGCGTCTTTCCTCTATCTTCTCGATAACTCCGCTTCCGTCGTCCTCCAATGAAAATTCAACTCTGTCGCCGCCTACAGGAGAAATGTTCTTTCTTCTGAATACTCCTCTTGCCTTACATTCATAAATGCCGTCGGAGGCTTCTACATAGTAGATGCCTCCGATAGCTTTAACGATTATTCCATTCATGAACTACTGACCCTGCTCGTCTGGCTCCTGAGGCTCCGGTGCAGGTGCTTCAGTAGTGGTAGTTGTAGTAGTTGTTGTGGTCGTAGTTGTAGTTGTTGTGGTCGTTGTCGGAGTAATGTCGATCAGACCGCTTTCATTCAGGCTTCCGCTAAGAGTAGCTGTCTGCTTATCATAATCTATGTCATATACTGCATAACGGCACTTCTGCTGATTTTCGTCATTTGTGATGAAGATAGTCAGAGTTTCTGTCTTCTTGCCCTTTACCGTTACATTTACAGAACCGCCTGCAACAGATTCTCCACTACCGATCTTCTGTGTATATGCAACGTTGCCGTTATTGTAGATGTCTATAGAATATGAGCCGTGGATACCACTTGGGAGTGGCAGTGAGAATGTTACCTCAACAGGTGAAGTTTCTCCGGTCGAAACGTAAATAGTAACAGTTGTGTCACGCTCAACATATGTGCCTTCGTCTGTATCCTGCTCGATGACCTTGCCCTTATCGCCCTCATGCTCTATCTCCTTGACCTCAGCCTTGAGCTTGTTCTCCTTGAGCATTGCAACTGCCTTTTCTTCTGTAAGACCTACAACGCTTGGTACTTTGACTCTTGTTTCAACAGGACCCTTACTTACAAACAAAGCAACAGTCGCACCTACGGCATACTGCTCGCCTGCTGCCGGCTGTGTTTTCACAACAAGACCTGAAGCTATATCCTCAGACCATATATCTCTCTTAACGACCATAAATCCTGCAGCCTTAAGCTCGCTTTCAGCCACAGTGCCGTCTTTCTTCACCATGTCAGGGATAGTTGCCATTTTTTTGCCCTTACTTACAGTAAGTGTGACCGTGAAGCCTTCCTTAACAGACTTTCCTGCTGCCTGACCCTGGAATGTGATTATTCCCTCGTCATACTGGTCATTATACTCTTCGGTGATATCAAATTTAAGCTTATCCTTATAATCCTGCTCAACCTGAACGATATTCTTGCCCACAAAGTTTGGCAGTGTAACTGTGCCTGTGTGCATACCGTTTGAACCGCTGAATGACTTGAATACAACTCCTACGATAACGAACGCTGCAATGATAACTACCGCAACTGTCACAGCAAGGAGTATTGGAACAACGTAAGAACGCTTCTTTTCTTCCTCTTCTTCCTCGTCATCGTTTTCTTCGTCATCGTCCTCATATTCTTCATCGTCGTCATAGTTCTCACTATGCTCATCGTCAAAATATTTGTTATTGTTATCAGCCACAGGGATAGGAACAGGACTGTTCTTATATCCGAAAACAACAGATGGATTGAGCTTGAATGTGTCTATATCCTTTATCATCTCTGCTGCTGACTGATAACGTCTTGCAGGATCTCTCTCCATAGCGTGCATAACTATTTCTTCAAGAGCCTCTGGGATAGAAGGCATGATCTCTCTTGGCGGAACCGGATCCTCCTGCATATGCTTGAGAGCGATAGCCACAGGATTTTCGCCGTCAAAAGGCTTTCTGCCTGTGAGCATCTCATAGAGCATAACGCCTACAGAGTATATGTCAGATCTTTCATCTGTCATATCGCCCCTTGCCTGCTCAGGTGAGATATAGTGAACAGAACCGATAGTCTTGTCAGAAAGTGTCTTTCCGTCGATCCTTGAAAATCTTGCGATACCAAAATCCATGACCTTGATAGTTCCGTCAGGGAAAAGCATTATGTTCTGCGGTTTGATATCTCTGTGAACGATACCCTTGTCATGAGCGTGCTGCAAAGCACGGAGTATCTGAGTTACAAAGTGCAAAGCGTCTTTCCACCTAAGCACGCCCTGCTGCTCGATAAACTCTTTAAGGGTGATGCCGTCGATATACTCCATAACGATAAACTGTATCTCGTCAGAAAATCCCACGTCATATATCTTTACGATATTAGGGTGAGAAAGTACAGCTATAGCCTTGCTCTCGTTTCTGAAGCGTCTTAGAAATTCCTCGTTCTGTGAAAACTCAGGCTTAAGTATCTTTACCGCAACAGTACGGTTTTCCATAACGTCAACTGCCTTATAAACGTCAGCCATTCCGCCCACGCCGATAAGTTCGGTTATCTCATATCTGCCGTCTAGCTTTTTGCCGATATTAGAATCCATGTAATTCAACTCCTATATTATTCATGTTTTATTGTCATTCCATTAATTTGCTATTACCGCAGCAGTAATATTATCTTTACCGCCGCATTCATTTGCGAAAGCAATAAGCTGTTTTATAGCCTCGTCAAGATTATTGCCAAACACAGTTTCATATATCATATTGTCTGTGCAATAATTGGTCAGACCGTCAGAGCAAAGCAGCACCGCAAAATTATCATTTTCTTCAAGCTCGAAATAATCGACCTCAACATCTGATTCAACGCCCACAGCCTTTGTGATAACGTTTCTCATATGATGATTTTTCGCTTCTTCTTTGGTTATCTGACCCGACCTATAAAGCATTTCCACATAAGTATGGTCAGTGGTTATCTGAGCTATACCGTCCTTGGTAAGAAGATATCCACGGCTGTCGCCCACGCTCACCATATAGACGGTCTTATCCACCACCAATGCCGCAACGCAGGTAGTACCCATACCGTTTTTGTCAATATCCTCCTTGCTCTTGCCATACACGATCGTATTCGCATAATGCACTGAAGTGAGCATAAGATTTCTTATGGAATTTGGTTTCATATCTTTTCTGAAATTTTCCTTGATACGTTTTACTACTGCGTCAATGGCAAGCTGACTGGCAACTCCGCCTGATGACGCTCCGCCCATACCGTCACAGACCACCGCAACGGCAACATTGTCAGCTAGAAATTCAGCATGCACTCTGTCCTGATTTTCACTGCGTTTTTTTCCGATGTCTGTATCAGACGCTATAAACAAGCGATTCACCACCTTTTATCAGATCTCATATTCTCGTCTTAGCTGACCGCAGGCAGCGTCTATATCCGCACCCAAGGTCCGCCTCACAGTAGCGTTTATCCCAAGCTTCTCCAGATATCCTCTGAATCTGTTGGCTGACTTTCTGTCAGAATGATAATTACGCTCCTTTATCTTATTAACAGGGATTATATTCACATGACAGACAAATCCGCCCAGAAGCTCAGCAAGCTCCCTTGCGTCCTCCATAGAATCGTTATGCCCGTCTATCAAAGCATATTCAAAAGAAATTCTCCTGCCTGTTACCTTAAAATAGTATCGGCAGGCGGCAAGAAGCTCGTTGATATCATACCTGTCATTAACGGGCATTATCTCGCTCCTGCTCTTATTATTGGAAGCGTGCAAAGAGATAGACAATGTTATGCCAAGCTTTTTCTCTGCAAGCTCATATATCCTCGGCACAATGCCGCAGGTAGACACTGAAACGTGCCTTAACGACATATTAAAGCCCTTTGGACAGGACAGCACTTCAAGGAAATTCACCACATTATCAAAGTTATCCATAGGCTCGCCTATTCCCATAAGCACCACGCCTGATATCTTTCTTCCGCTGTCACGCTCAGAAGCGTATATCTGTCCCAGAATCTCCGAGGAAGTCAGATCACGCTTGAAGCCTGCAATAGTTGACGCACAAAAGCGACAGCCCATTTTGCAACCCACCTGAGTTGACACGCAAATGGTGTTTCCGTAGTTGTATTCCATTATTACGGATTCCACATGATTTCCGTCCTCAAGCTCATATAGATATTTTACAGTATTATCGGTATGAGATTCAAGCTTTTTTGACACAAATAGTGATTTTAAACAAAATTTTTCATTGAGCAGATTCCTTAATTGTACAGATAGATTAGTCATTTCATCAAAACTTGACACTCGCTTTACATGAAGCCAGTCAAATATCTGCCCTGCACGGAACTTCTTTTCTCCAAGCTTTAGTATCTTGGCTTCCAGCTCGTCAGGCAGAAGCCCCAATATATCTATTTTTCCATTATCATCAAATGCTACCAAAAGATCACCTCAGCCTGATAAACTTAGCAATAAAAAATCCGTCTGAATTATATTTTGCAGGTGTGATAGACATTCTGCAAAGACCGCTGTCGCTGCCGAAAGCCTCGCCTAGCGGTGCAGGCTCAAAATCAGGGTGTTCAGCCAAAAATCTGTCTGCCACCTCATCATTTTCCGCCCTTGACAGCGTGCAGGTGGAATACACCAGCGTTCCGCCGACTTTTACATACTCCGCTGACGTTTTCAGTATATCATACTGTATTTCAGGAAGTCTGTCGAAATCTGAGGGTTCTTTATACTTTATCTCAGGTTTTCTTCTTATTACGCCAAGTCCGGAACAAGGTGCGTCGCAAAGCACTTTGTCAGCCTTTGGCATTTTCTCGTCATAGACCTTTGCGTTGTTGACACCTGCCCTTATGCAGTCAAGCCCAAGCCTTTTGGCACCGCTTTCAATAAGCCCTGCACGATTTTTATGCAGATCAAAAGCAAGCACTCTGCCCTTGTTGTTCATACGCTCGGCAATGGTAAAGGTCTTTCCACCGGGTGCGGCACAAAGGTCAAGAACTGTATCGTTCTCCTTAGGATCAAGAGCCGCACAGCAAAGCTGGCTCGAAAGATCCTGAACGTGTATCCTGCCCTCTTTGTAAGCCTTAGTATGCTCCACCGCCCCTGCACCGCATATCCTTATGCAATCAGGCAGGACTGACAGCCTTTCAAAGGTAATGCCCTCCTCGGCGAGCATATCCAGTGTGCTTTCAAGAGAATGAAAGGCCGTGTTCACTCTTGCGGTGACAGGTGCCTGTCCCACAGAGGTTTTCAGCATTTCAAGGCAGATGTCCTTGCCGTATTCCCTTGTCCACTTCTCCGTCAGCCATACAGGTGCGGAGTATTCTATAGAAAGCTCCTCCGTGGCATTTCTGCCCTTTGGAAGCTTTTTGTTGTTTCTTATAAACTCCCTTAGCATTGCGTTTATAAATCCGCTTGCCGCAGGATTTCTGTTTTTCTTCGCAAGCTTCACAGACTCGTCCACAGCCGCATTGTCAGGAACAGAGTCCATATATAAAAGCTGATAAAGACCCATTCTCAGTATAACTCTGACCTCAGTACCAAGCTTATTCTTAGGGTTGCGTGAATATTCCCGAATAATGTTATCAAGAGTTATCTGTCTTTCCAAAACGCCGTAGAAAAGTGCTGCGGCGAATTTCTTGTCCTGAGGTGAAAGGTCAGACCTTTCAAGACCCTCGTCAAGAAGTATATTTGAATATGAACCGCTGTTTTCAAGCCTTGTAAGCAGCCTTAAAACCGTTTTTCTGGCGTTTCCCATAGTTCCTCCGAATTATCCCAGCACAGTGCCGTTCTCGATATGTCTGCCTCTGAGAAAATCAGCGGTATCCATTCTCTTTGAGCCCTCAGCCTGCACCTGAGTAAATCTTATGACTCCGTCTGAGCAGGCAACGGAAAAGTCGCTGTTATCCACCACAGTGCCTGCAGGCTTTCCGCAAGGCTTTGTGGAAGCTATCTCAGACTTATATACTTTCAGCCTTCTGCCCTCAAGCACTGTAGTAGCGCATGGCCAATCAGACAGACCGCATATCTGCTTGTGTATCTTTCTCACTGGCTTTGTGAAATCTATAGGGCAAAGCTCCTTTGAGAGCATTGGTGCATAAGTCGCAAGGCTCTCGTCCTGCTTAACAGGGGTTATCTCGCCCTTATTGAGCTTTTCAAGGGTATCAACAAGCACCTCTGCACCCATTTCGGCAAGTCTGTCAAAAAGCTCTGCGGCTGTTTCGTTCTCGCCAATAGGAGTAGCCTTTTCCACAAGGATATCTCCTGTATCCATGCCCTCGCCCATAAGCATCGTTGTAATTCCAGTTTCAGCTTCGTCATTAAGCACAGCCCACTGTATCGGACCTGCTCCACGATATTTAGGAAGCAGCGAGCCATGGACGTTCACACAGCCAAGCCTTGGTATATCAAGCACCGACTTAGGGAGCATTTTGCCATAAGCCGCCACCACGATACAATCAGGGGCAAGGTCATTGATAATTTTAACATACCCCTCGCCGTCTTTTTTAAGGCTTTGCGGCTGATAAACAGTTGTGTCATGCTCCTGCGCAAGCACCTTTACAGGGGGCGGAGTAAGCTTATAGCCTCTGCCCTTTGGCTTATCAGGCTGAGTGAAAACAGCCTGCACCTCATATCCGCTGTCATAAAGCTTTTTCAGCGTTGGTACGGCAAAATCAGGCGTACCCATAAAGATTATTTTCATTAGTCCTCGACCTCTACAAATTCTTCAACTATCTCAGTAAACAGATGACCCTCAAGGTGTGCAAGCTCATGGCAAACGCACTGTGCAAACAGCTCTGATACTTCCATTTCATACCACTTGCCGTGTCTGTCCTGCGCCTTGAACTTAACTCTCATAGGTCTTGTAACATAGCCCCACTCGTTCGGGCATGAAAGACAGCCCTCCAGAACTCTCTGCTTTTCCTCGCTCTGCCATGTTATCTCAGGGTTGATAAGCTCGTAAACCTTATCGTCGATTATTATAACGACCACTCTTCTCAGCTTTGCCACCTGTGGACCTGCAAGACCAACGCCGTTGGCGTTCTTGAGTGTTTCTGTCATATCGTCAAGAAGCTGACCAAGCTTGTCGTCAAATTCTGTAACAGGCTTGCAGACCTTGTGAAGAATCTCGTCGCTCTTATTAAGTATTTTTCTGAGTGCCATTTATTTAACTATCCTTTCTTAAAGCCCGATATCGCCGTTTATGTCGGCATAGATACGAACTGTCTGATAATCTTTATTTTTATAGAACTCGCCCAGAACGTGCTTTATCATCTCACGAAAATTCGCAGTATTGCGTGTTTTCAGGATAAGTCTGTATCTGTAGCGATTATTTATCATTTCAAATGTGCATGGTGCAGGGCCTAGCGCTCTAAGGGGAAAATTCACCTTGTGCTGTGAGATATACTCTTTTATAAGCTGAGTCACCCAGCGTGAAGCGCCTATTACCTTGCTTTCAAGGGGTGCCGAAAAGCCTATGACGCATATATCGCAAAAAGGCGGATATGTCAGCGACTTTCTCAGTGCTATCTCCTCTTTATAAAACTCATCATAATTTTGCTCTGCCGCAAGGTTCAGCACATAATGGTCAGGCACAAAGGTCTGAATGTATGCGACCCCTGGTTTATCTCCTCTGCCGCTTCTTCCTGCCACCTGAGTGAGCAGTGAAAATGTTCTCTCATAGCTGCGAAAATCCCCTGTGAACAGTGCCTTGTCAAGGGATATGACACCCACCATTGTGACGTTAGGGAAATTAAGTCCCTTTGCTATCATTTGAGTGCCGAGCATTATATCATACTCGCCTTTCTCAAACGCCTTGAAATTCTCCTCATAGGAATATCTCGAAGAAGTGGTGTCAGCGTCCATTCGCAGAAGCCTTGCCTGCGGAAAAAGCCTTTCAAGCTCGTCCTCCACACGCTGAGTTCCCACACCGCTTGATTTGAGCCGCTGTGAGCCGCACTGTGGACAGTGCTCTATATTATCCATGGTATATCCGCAGTAGTGGCACATATACCGATCATTTTTCTTGTGATAGGTCAGGGGTATATTGCAATTAGGGCAAGCCACAGGCTGTCGGCAGTCCATGCAAGTGATATACGTTGTATAGCCACGCCTGTTCAGAAGCAGGATAGCCTGCTCTTTTTTCGCAAGCACTTCTGTGAGCTTATCACACATAACACGGCTGAGCAAGCTGTCATTGCCCTCTGCCGCTTCCTCCTGCATATCGACTATCTCGACTGCCGGCAGGGGCGACTTTGAATATCTGTTTTTAAGCTCAAACAAGTGATATCTGCCCTTTTGAGCGTAATAAAAGCTCTCCAGCGACGGCGTTGCAGAAGCCATCAACAGCACGCAGTTATTATATCCGCACCGCTGTATGGCAACATCTCGTGCATGGTATCTAGGCGTTGAGTCCGACTTATATGACGGCTCGCCCTCTTCGTCCATGATGATTATTCCAACGTTGGTGACAGGAGCAAATATTGCACTTCTTGTGCCGATAACTATTCTTGCTTCCCCACGCATTACACGTTTGAACTCGTCAGTACGCTGTCCCAACGACAATGACGAGTGCATAACGGCTATCTTATCACCGAAAAGTGACTTGAATTTGCCGAGCATCTGCGGTGTAAGGGATATTTCAGGAACGAGCATGACCGCTGTTTTGCCCATATCCATAACGCTTCTTATAAGCTTTATGAACACAGACGTCTTGCCGCTTCCCGTAACGCCGTAAAGCAACGCACCTGCGGGCTTTTCGGCTTTTATAAGCCCCATTATGCCCTCATATGCCGCTGATTGTTCATCATTTAATATGATATCGTCAGGGTCCTGCCTTTCGCCAAGCTCGCCTATGGCGTCACGCATGACCTCGTATTTATACTGCACGATAACTTTCTTGTCAGCAAGCCTTTTTAATATGCTTGAAGTGCAGTTGGTCATATAGCAGACCTCTTTCACAGAGGCACAGCCGCCCTCTTCAAGCAGCTTCACCACAAGGGTCTGCTTCGGGGTAAGAGTGGTCTGTATCTCCCCTGACACATACTCGTCAGAAAGCCTTACCATGCTGACATTCTCATCACCGACTTTTCTTTTCA
The DNA here is from genome assembly GCF_000723465.1 of Ruminococcus bicirculans (ex Wegman et al. 2014). GTDB lineage: Bacteria > Bacillota > Clostridia > Oscillospirales > Ruminococcaceae > Hominimerdicola > Hominimerdicola aceti. The sequence goes on along the minus strand of NZ_HF545616.1, from coordinate 1,128,265 downwards.
AAGCGTCGCTGATCTCAACATAGCCCTTATCCACAAGAGAATCCACAGTTTTCTTCTTTCGTGCGTCATTATGCACGTCAAGAAAGCTGTCTATCTCCCTCTGACTTTTTGCACATCGGAGAAAGTCCACCACATTTTTTTCATCTTCATTCAAAGTATCCTCGTCAATGTAGGTATTGACAAGGCTGTAATGCTGTGAAAAAGTGTAGGAAAAGCCTGTAGGCACAACGGATTTGTAAGCGTCATAATAGGTGCAGAAAGTGTTTTCTTTCAGCCACATTATTATCCTCATCATTTCCTCGGTTACAAGGCTTTCCCCGTCCACCACTGAAATAACAGGCTTCAGCTTATCGTTATACTCGGCTTCCGTATACGTTCTCGCAACAAACCCTACGGCTTTGCGGTTTCCTCTGCCAAAAGGCACAAGCACACGCACTCCGCTTTTCACTTTCTGAGCCAGCTCCTCTGGCACACTATAGCTATACAGTGCGTCAAAGCTGTATGATGCACGGCTTATTGCAACCTTTGCCACGATAAAAACTCCACGCACAGCCGTACACCTCCCCATAAAAAGCCTCGATTATTTTCTGAGGCTTGGATCCTCGATTATCTTGTATTCGCCATTATAAAGCTCGTCAACTGCTGTCTTTACTGGCTTTTCATCAAGCACCAGCTTGTTGTCAAAAGCGTCGCTTGTGATCTCTCTTGCTCTCTTTGCAACTGCGATAACTAGAGAATAATAGCTTTCATTGTTCTTCAAAATCTGGCTTACGGCCGGTCTAAGCATCATAATTAAGCACCTCGTCAATTAATTTCTTTGTATCATCATTTTCTGATCTGAATTTATCCGCCTTGCCGTCCTCGGCTTTCACGGAGTTCATAACTGCAACAAAATCTTCCACAGCGTCCTCTAGTCCGTCGTTCATTATCACATAATCATAACCGCCGGCTTTGCCGATCTCACCGGCAGCCTGACTTACACGGTCAGCAATAACATCGTCAGACTCAGTTCCACGCTTTCTAAGCCGTCTGTCTATCTCCTTAACAGACGGTGGAAGTATAAACATCAGCACAGCTTCAGGAAAGGCTTTCTTCACCTGAAAAGCACCGTTAGTTTCAATTTCAAGTATAACATCTCTGCCCTGCTCAAGATTAGCGAGAACAGGCTTCTTTGGTGTTCCGTAATAATGACCAACATAGCCTGCGTGTTCAAGAAATTCACCGCTGTCTATCATTTTCTTAAAGCTGTCATCGCTTATAAAATGATAATGAACGCCGTCCTTTTCGCCCTCTCTGGGCTTTCTTGTAGTGCAGGATATAGAATAGAACACATCTCTGTTTTTAAAGACCTCTGCAAGTATAGTTCCCTTGCCACAGCCTGAGGGAGCTGATATAACAAACAGCTTTGCATTGTTCTTATACATTGTCATCGTCCTCCTCGTCAACAGCAGCACGTCCGCCTACAGTTTCAGGTGCAACTGCCGACAGCACCACATGGTCGCTGTCCATAATAAGCACTGCTCTTGTTCTTCTGCCGTAGGTGGCGTCTATAAGAGTACCCTTATCCTTAGCTTCCTGAATGATACGCTTTATAGGCGCAGACTCAGGGGAAACTATGGCAATGACTCTTGCGGAGGACACCATATTTCCAAAACCGATATTAATAAGCTGCATATCTCACACCGCCGTTATTCGATATTCTGTATCTGCTCTCTGATCTTTTCGATCTCAGCCTTAAGATCCACCACCATTTTTGTGATAGTGAGATCGTTAGCCTTTGAGCCGATAGTATTCACCTCACGGTTAAGCTCCTGCACAAGGAAGTCAAGCTTTCTTCCCACAGGCTCGTCCGACTTGATAAGCCCTCTGAACTGTGAGATATGGCTTCTGAGCCTTACTGTTTCCTCGTCTATTGCCACCTTATCGGCGAAAATAGCCACTTCTGTAAGTATCCTCTGCTCGTCTATGTCCTTATCGCCGAGAGTTTCCTTTATCTTTGCATAAAGTCTTTCTCTGTAGCTTTCAGTAACGCTAGGTGACTGATCTTCTATCTTGCCCACAGTTTCCTCGATGTAATCAAGTCTGCCGCTGATATCGTCATACATCTTAACGCCCTCAGTTTCACGCATCTGAACAAATCTGTCTAACGCCACCTGAGCCACGTCCTTGACCTCGTTCCAAATAACTTCCTCGTCATCTGTTTTCTTCACAACTGTGAACACATCAGGAAGTTTCATGATATGTGACAGTGTGATATCGTCATCAAGGTCAAGCTCGTCAGCCGCACCTCTCAGTGCGTCAAGATAGCCCTTTGCAACAGCCTTGTTCAGCTCTATCTCAGCGTCAGTACCCTCCTGATTATAGATAGAAACAGATGCCTCTACCTTACCACGGGAAATACCGCTTTTAAGAAAGCCTTTCAGCTTTTCATCAAGATAGCCGTAGGCTCTCGGAGTTCTCGAAGTAAATTCATAATATCTGTGGTTTACAGAGCGTATCTCAACGATTATCTCTCTGCCGTTTGCCACGATATGCTCTCTGCCGAAACCGGTCATGCTTTTTATCATAGCATACCCGTCCTTTCATATAATAATATTTATGTTATCCGCTTGGTACTTAACATAGTACATCAAATTATATTATAACATCAAGCTCCGTAAATAGCAATAGTTTTTCACATTTATTTAAAATTATATTTACTTAAAATTTATATATTCTGAAATATGTCCAACAGTGACGAGCCGATATAGATATGAGGGTATTTTTCAAAATCCTCTTTAGTGGTAGAGCCAGTTGTTACTCCTGCAAAATCCACCCCTGAATTGAGTGCAGTTTCGGCGTCGATGTAGCTGTCGCCTATATAAAGCACGTCCGATTTATCCGCACCGAAACGCTCTACTATCAGGTCAAGTCCCTGCGGGTCAGGCTTTGCCTTTGTGACATCCTCTCCGCCAACTATGATATCTACAGGCAAAGAGCCTGCCTGCTCATTGAAAGTATTGACTATCCTATAGCGATATTTCGTGGAAACTATGCCGACTTTTACCCCTGCGTTCTGCAAGGTCTGTAAGAGTGCGATAGTATCGTCATAAAAATATGTTTTCTTCACCATTACTTCGTCTGCCTTTTTTACATAAGCCTTGCGCATATCCTCACGCTGAGGATTGTCAGGCATATCTGTCAGCAGGTCGAAAGCGTCAACAAGGGTCATGCCTATGGTGTTGTAGATAGTCCTGTCGTCCTTTGGTTGATAACCAAACTCTTTCAAAACGTGCTTAAAGCACTCCAGAATACCCTCGGAAGAGTCTGCAAGAGTAAGGTCAAAATCGAAAACAAAATATCTATATTTGCTCATAATAAACTCCTTTTCAAACAGCAAGGGCAACCCTTTGCGGATTGCCCTGTATTTTATTCAACTGTAACTGATTTTGCAAGATTTCTCGGCTTGTCAACGTCATTGCCTCTGAGAACTGAGGTATAGTAAGCGATAAGCTGCAAAGGAACCACTGTCAGCATAGGCATGAGCAGATCGTCTATTGTCGGCAGACCGATCTTATAATCTGCCACCTCATCGTCAACGTTGATATATCCGTGAGTAACAAGGACAACGTATGCTCCTCTTGCCTTGACCTCCTTGACGTTGCTTATGGTCTTGTCAAGAAGCTCTCTTTGTGTTGCAACTGCGATAACAGGCATATTGTTTGTTACCAGTGAGATAGTGCCATGCTTAAGCTCGCCTGCGGCATATGACTCAGAGTGGATATATGATATCTCTTTAAGCTTCAGTGAGCCTTCCATAGAAAGCGCATAGTCAAGACCTCTGCCGATATAAAGAAGATTTTCCTTGTTTACAAGCTGTGAAGCAACATACTGACAATTATCAGGTGTTTTAAGGACAACTTCAAGCATATTAGGAACGTTCTGAAGCTCTGCTGTAAGTCTCATGCACTCCTCTTTTGAGATAGCTCCGTGAGCGTATGCTATAGCAAAACTCAGCAGATAGAATACAGAAAGCTGAACGATATATGCCTTTGTGGAAGCTACAGATATCTCAGGGCCTGCATGGGTGTAAAGCACCATATCAGACTCTCTTGCGATAGACGAGCCTTTTACGTTTACGATAGAAAGTGTTTCAGCACCCCTCTCCTTAGCCATTCTAAGGGCTGCGAGAGTATCGGCTGTTTCACCTGACTGTGAAACAAGAATAACAAGATCTCCCTTTGCAATGATAGGATCTCTGTATCTGAACTCAGAAGCCATATCCACTGTAACAGGTACCCTGCCAATCTTTTCAAGCACATACTTGCCCACAAGACCTGCGTGCATAGCAGTACCGCAGGCAACAACGAAGATGTTGTTATAGCCCTTGAGTCTGTCATATGTAAGACCACACTCTTCAAGGTTTGGCATACCGTCAACTATTCTTGGTGTGATAGTTGTTTTTATAGCTGTTGGCTGTTCGTGAATCTCTTTGAGCATAAAGTGAGCATATCCGCCCTTCTCAGCGGCTTCCATATCAAAGTCAGCAACGAGCATCTCTTTCTCAACCGGCATTCCGTGAACGTCAAAGAACTCCACCTTGCCATCGTCAAGGACAGCTATCTCGTTCTCGTCAAGAAGATAGTAATTCTTCGTATATTTCAGTATTGCAGGCACATCAGAAGCTATAAAAGCTTCGTCCTCGCCAACTGCAACGATAAGAGGAGAATCCTTTCTTACTGCATATATTCTTCTTGGAAAATCCTTGAATATGATACCCAGAGCATATGAACCCTCTATCTCAGCAAGAACCTTCTGTATTGTCGCCATAGGGTCGCCCTCATAATAATAATCAAGAAGCTTTGCAACTGTTTCTGTATCTGTCTGAGATTCAAAGACATATCCCTTTTTCAGCAGAAAATCCTTGATAGTTCTGTAGTTTTCAATGATACCATTATGAACGATAGAAATATTCGCATTTCCGTGAGGGTGTGAATTTATATCAGACGGCTCGCCGTGTGTAGCCCAGCGTGTGTGACCTATACCGCAAGTACCGTTGAGCCAACCCTCTCTTTTAAGCTTTTCTTCAAGGTCAGCAAGTCTGCCCTTTGTCTTTTTTGTCTTGATAGCATCGTTCTCAAAAACAGCTATTCCTGCTGAGTCATAACCTCTGTATTCAAGCTTTGACAGTGAGTCAAGCAGCACCTTTGTACAATCCTTTTTTCCCACATAGCCTACTATTCCGCACATGTATAAGCAACTCCTTTCATTCTCATTTGTTAAAAATCATTAAATTTCTTATATTTTTCCAAACCATATCCACATAAATATAATATATCATAGCATATTTTGCATGAAAAAGCAATAGCAAATGCAAAAATTAGCGAAAAGTACTTGTAGTGCTACAATAGATATTGGACAAAATTAAGAAAAAAGAAAAGAGAGATAGACAAAAATCTGATAAAATAAAGTTACCACACCAAATTCAAATCAGAAAGGAAGCCTATCTCTCATGAATAGTATAACACAAGATATGAAGTTTCGTCAATCCTTAATGAATTACGCAAAGAAATATGGAGTGAGCCGAGCGAGCAGAAAATACAATAAATCACGTTCATATATATATTTCTGGCTGAAACGCTGGGACGGAAGTGTGGAGTCCCTTGCAGTTAAATCACGCCGACCGCATCATCATCCCAATGAGCATACCAAGGAAGAAATAGATCTTATCAAAAGGTATCACAAACGGAACCCGACACTTGAGCTTCCCGAACTATGGCATCGTCTCAGGAAGCAAGGGTATACACGCTGTCTTGAAAGTCTTTACAGGGTTATGAAAAAACTAGGAATGCTTCCGAAAAAGCCGAAGAAAGCGACGTATAAACCAAAGCCATACGAGCAGATGACATACCCCGGAGAACGTGTTCAGGTGGACGTAAAGGTAGTTCCGAGAAAGTGTATAGCTGACCCAGAGATGAAGCTGTACCAATACACGGCGATCGATGAGTATACCAGGATAAGATTTTTATACGGATATGAGGAGCAAAGCACCTATTCTTCAGCAGACTTTGTAAAAAGGCTGGTGAAATGGTACAAACGCAGAGGAATAACGGTGAAATGTATTCAGACCGACAATGGATTTGAATTTACTAACCGCTTTTCGCCAAGCAAAAGAGACAAGAAAACGCTGTTTGAGAATACGCTCTCACAACTTGGCATTGAACACAAACTCATTCGTCCATATACGCCTAGGCACAATGGCAAAGTAGAGCGCAGTCACCGAGAAGATCACAACAAATTCTATTCGTGCCATAGGTTTTATTCCTGCGACGACTTAAACGTGCAGCTAGCTGCACGTTTAAGTCGAACAAACAACCGTCCTATGCGTCCCCTCAAATGGTTTTCGCCTATCGAATTTCTTAATAATAGTGTCCAATATGATTGACAAACCTACAAAATGCAAAAATTAGCGAAAAGTACTGTTAATCTTACAAAAAATATGTTATAATTAGTTTGGTAAAACTAAAACGCTAAAGCTTATCATAATATAATATTTTTACAGGAGGTCAACTATGTCAAAGGTAACAGAACTTAAAGACAAATTCGTTGAGATCTACACGGAAAACATAAAGCGCCCGGGTTCGGAAAAGCTGCTCAATTATCTGCTTTCAGAAAACAGCGACTTCTTTGTTGCACCTGCTTCTACAAGATACCACGGAGCATACGAGGGTGGCTTGTGCGAACACAGCATACACGTTTATGAGTGCCTGAAAAGCTATCTGGAGCGTGAGCGTGTAAAGGAAGATTACAACATGGAATACTCTGACGAGAGCATTGCTATCGTTTCACTGCTTCATGACATCTGCAAGGTAAATCTTTACAGAGTAAGCTACCGCAATGCCAAGAACGAACAGGGCGTGTGGGAGAAAGTCCCATACTATGAATTTCACGAAACACTGCCATATGGTCACGGTGAAAAGTCGGTCTACATAGTAAGCAGCTATATGCGACTGACCCGTGAGGAAGCCATGGCTATACGCTGGCATATGGGATTTTCAGGAGAAGAAAACAAGAACAGTATCGGTCTTGCCCTTGAAATGTATCCTCTCGCACTGGCGACCCACATTGCAGATATGGAATCTACATTTTATATAGAAGGCGGCAAGGCGTGAGGATACTTATAGACGCTGACGGCTGTCCTGTTACGAATATCGCAGTTTCTATAAGCAAAAGCCATGGGCTTGAATGTATCATAGTTTGCGACAGCTCACATATTTTCAATTCTGACTATGCACAGGTGATAACTGTCGACAAGGGTGCAGACAGTGCAGACATGAAGCTTGTGAACATCGCTCTAAAGGGCGATATTGCCGTGACGCAGGATTATGGGCTTGCGGCAATGTGTCTTGCAAGAAACGTCCTTGCTCTGGACCAGAACGGCAGGATATATGACAACTCCAACATTGACGCACTTCTCCTATCAAGACATACTGCAAAGAAGATACGCAGAAGCGGCGGCAGGCTCAAAGGTCCGCCAAAGCGCACCAAACAGCAGGACGAGGATTTCAGGGTGGCTCTTACCAAACTAATCGAAGATAATATTAATTTTATGTAAAATATGCACAAAATATATAGAATTTCATAGAAAATTGTGTTACAATCAAACTATAGTTTTATAGAAAAGAGGTTTTCACAATGAACATAGACAAGATTTTGAAGGAACTCACACTTGAAGAAAAAGCTTCATTGTGCTCAGGCTCTGACTTCTGGCACACTGAGGAAATAAAAAGACTGGATATACCAAGCATAATGGTGTCTGACGGTCCTCACGGACTTAGAAAAATGCGTGATGATACAGACAATCCTAACGAAGCTATCAAGGCAGTATGCTTCCCATGTGCCTGCGCACTTGCTTGCTCTTTTGACAGAAAGCTGCTTACAACTCTCGGCAAGGCTCTTGGCGAGGAGTGTCAGGCTGAGGACGTTTCCGTTATACTTGGCCCTGGCTGTAACATAAAACGTTCACCACTTTGCGGCAGAAACTTTGAATACTTCTCGGAAGACCCTTATCTTGCTTCACAGCTTGCCACAGCACACATAAAGGGCGTTCAGAGCAAGGGCGTAGGAACTTCCCTTAAACACTTTGCCATGAACAATCAGGAAACAAGACGTATGAGCTATTCTGCCAACGTTGATGAGAGAACGTTCCATGAGATATATTTAAGTGCCTTTGAAACACCAGTCAAGGAAGCAAAGCCTTGGACAGTGATGTGTTCATACAACCGCATAAACGGTGAATATTCCTCGCAGAACAAGCTTCTGCTTACTGATATACTCAGAAACGAATGGGGCTATGAAGGACTTGTAGTTAGCGATTGGGGCGCAGTTGATGACAGACCTCTTGGCATTGCCGCAGGTCTTGACCTTGAGATGCCTACCAGCAACGGCAAGAATGACGAGCTTATCATAGAAGCCGTAAACAACGGCTCGCTTTCAATGAAAGACCTTGACAAGGCTGTTAGAAACGTGCTTACGCTTATTCAGAAAGCCGAGGACGGCTATGCCCCTGCAACAAAGTGGGATAAAGAAAAGCAGCATGAACTTGCAGGCAAGATAGAGTCCGAATGTGCGGTACTGCTCAAAAATGATGATAAGATACTGCCGCTTGACAAGTCTGCAAAGATAGCTTTCATTGGCGAATTTGCCGACAAGCCACGTTATCAGGGTGGTGGAAGCTCTCACATAAATTCATTTAAGGTAACATCTGCTCTTGAAGCTGTCAAGGGCATGGATAATATCACATACGCACAGGGCTTCGTCACCGACCGTGACGAAACTGTTGACGAGCTTCTCGATGAAGCTGTGGAGCTTGCCAAAAACAGCGATGTTGCCGTTATCTTCGCAGGTCTGCCCGAAAGCTTTGAATCTGAGGGCTTTGACAGAAAGCATATGAGAATGCCTGATTGTCAGCTCAAGCTTATTGATGAAGTTGCAAAGGTAAACAAGAACGTTGTTATCGTTCTCCACAACGGCTCGGCTGTTGAAATGCCGTTTGCAGATAAGGTGAATGGCATACTTGAAATGTATCTTGGCGGACAGAACATCGGCACTGCTGAAAAGGCTCTGCTTTTTGGCGAAGCTAACCCTAGCGGAAAGCTTGCGGAAACTTTCCCTGAAAAGCTTTCACATAATCCGTCTTATCTTAATTTCCCGGGAAATATGGACGATGTTGACTATGCCGAGGGAATTTTCGTGGGCTACAGATATTATGATGAAAAGGGCATAAAGCCACTGTTCCCATTTGGTCACGGACTTTCATACACAACCTTTGAATACAGCAATCTTACTGTTTCAGAAAACGAGATAAAAGACGACAAGACCCTGACGGTCATGGTGGACGTAACAAACACAGGCGACAGAGACGGTATGGAGATCGTTCAGCTTTACGTTTCCGACAAGGAAAGCTCAGTGCGCAGACCTGTCCGTGAGCTTAAGGGCTTTGAAAAGCTTTTTCTTAAAGCTGGCGAGACCAAAAAGGCTGTGTTCCACCTTGATAAGCGTTCATTTGCATACTACGAGCCTGATATACACGATTGGTTCGTTGAATATGGTGAGTTTATTATCGAGGCAGGCTCTTCTTCAAGAGATATCAGACTTTCGACTTCTGTTTATGTATCTTCCGATACAAAACTCCCAGTGCATTTCACCTTGAACACCACCTGTGGCGAGATAAATTCTATCCCAGAGGGCAGAGCTATGTTCGAGAACATTTTAAGCAAAATAGACTGCGATTTTGGCGACACGGCTTCCGACGATCTTGGCGCTTCTGCAAAGGAAATGATGGAAGCAATGATACGAGATATGCCACTGAGAACCCTTGTTACATTTACAAATGTTCCAGACATCACAAGAGCGAAGATGTCAGAAATGGTGGAAAATCTCAACGAAATGCTTGCAGAAAAATAATCAATTATGGACAGCAAGTTAGACAGCAACAAAGACGAAAAATCGAATGTGACAGAAAATGATGCTTCAAAAGCAAAAACAAGCAGAATAAAACTTTTCGTAGGCGTGATCGCAGTTGCGATCGCCATTACTACAGCGATCGCTTCTGCACTTGTTAACAGACCACAGCGTGATGATGTGGTGATACTCACACCGCCTGCTGACAGCTCTCAGGCTGACAAGGTGGACAATTCAGGCAGTGAAAAGGTCATTAGCAAGACTGCAAAGGCACACACCACTAGAAAAGCAACGTCATCAAAAGCCGTCACAAGCAGTATTGCTGAAACCAAAGAGGAATACAGCTTTCCTGCTGACATAAACAAGGCTGACAAAGAAATGCTTATGGCGGTGAGCGGCATAGGCGAGGTAACAGCCGACAGGATAATAGCATATCGTGACAGAGTTGGTGTTATCAGCAACATGGATATGCTCCTTGAAGTAAACGGCATCGGAGATTCTACACTTGCGCTTCTCAAAGGCTATTTTTATGTTGACAGCGCAGACTACCATGATATGCCGCAGGAAACGAAAGTCGCAGAAACTCAGCCTGTTCAGACAGAAATCCCTGCTGATACTGTAACAGAGCCTCCGGCCACAGAGGAGCAAGCTGTTACAACGGCTGAAACTACTGAGAAAGTCAGGCAGAAAGTGAACATAAACAAGGCTAACGCTCAGGAGATATCAGACAAGCTGCTAATTGATATGGACAAGGCGAATGCTGTCATAGAACTTCGTGAGCTTATATCCTATTACGAAAGCCCTAACGAGCTTCTTTTGTGCAAGGGCTTTACAGAAAAACTTGTTTCCGAGCTTTGGGATTATATTGAAATATAACTGTATTTTATATATCTGCTACATAAAAAAGAACTCGCACATTTTCGTGCGAGTTTTTTTGTTTAATAACGCCAATGCAAACGGCGAGCCTTATGAATATCAGATCATTTATCCTTTGTTTTTTTTGACACGCTTACGGCAACGGCACCAAGCAGCAACATTGTCAATGCTGCACCTGCTCCTAAGCCTGTGTTAGGTGACTTATCACCGTCTTTGTTTACATTTTGAACTGCTGTCTGTGAACTGTTTTGTAAGCTATCATCTTTTTTACCAGTGCTGTCTGGTGATATATCTGATGAACTTTCAGGTGCTTTTGTACCAAGGACATAGAAAGGTGCATCGTCTGTAACAAAGGATATTTCTGCATCAGACTCTTCACATTTAAGACTGCTTACTGTACCGTCACCTTTAACGGAATTTACCTGATCTTTGTCTATGTTTATCGTTACCTTTATTCCATTTGCCGGCAGAATAGAATCTCCATCAATGTAATAAATATGAAATGCTACGGTGTTTTCAGACTTTTTTCCCATGACGCTGTTTAACCAGTCAAGAGCTTCCTTCTCTGTGACCTGATCCACCGCAAGATTTTTATCTTTATCGGCATTCTCGATCTTCACGCTTGTGCCATCTGGAAAATCAATAACAGCATTTCCATCGTCGTCAACAGGCACACTGTTCCATGGAACATCTTCTGTATAGACCGCATAAATATTTCCATTTGCAGTTGTATTATTATCATCAAGCTTTGCCTCGGCCGCATAAGCACCAGAAGGTATGCTTAATGCAAGCACAAGAGCAAGAAATGAAGTCATTTTTTTCATTGGTCTATTTGACCCCCTATCTGTGTATTCAAGGAAGCCGCACCTGCACTATAATAAGTGTGCGGCTCGTAACCCATGATCTTAAGCTTTATCTTTGTACCGACCTCCGGCGTCTTTGAGAGCGTAACATATTTCACATACTCGTTTGGCTTGATAAGACCCGTTTCTCCAAGCATATTTCCCTGTTCGTCAAACACTCTGAGCTTTATCCAGGCATTGTTGCCCTCAATATTTGTAAGATATACTATTGCCTTATCGCCTTCCATAGTGACGTTTCCGCACACCGCAAAATCATAGCTCATATCATCTCTGTTCGGAGAGCTATAGCCTAAATTTTCCGAAACCTCAGGCTTGCCATGCTGTGCTGTGCTTTCAAAAGGCGGTGGAGTAAATTCTGCACTTTTTTTATCATTTGGACGGCACAATGCAAATATCATCACGCCAATGGTAACTGCAAAACAGACCATAAGCACTGATACGATCAGCTTCCCGTCATTTTTTTGCTTATCCATCATAAGCCCCCTGATATGAATACTTTTTTATTACGCTATCGGTACAATCCCAATATCATTGTTTCTTACTACCCTCCATGCTCCATTTGATCCTGTTACATAATAAAGAGTTGTATCAACATGGGTAGAAACAACCATTGCGTCAGTTACTTACTGAATGTCTTCAGAGATCGTTACTGTGATAGTGCCAAGATCCGTATTGTTTGTTTCTATTCCCGCTCCACTTACACTGAAATGTGCTGAAAGTTTAGGTGCGGCGTCAACAGTGGTGCCTTCGGCTGTTTCCAATAAAATAACATCTTCATCAAACATGCCGTTAAGTCCTTCGACCTTTGATGCAAAATTCAACTGTGCTTTAATAGCCGAATTTGAATGGTTTGTTACAGTTATCTCCTTAGGCTCATCCCACCAGCATGCAGACTCTGTGGTATAGCTATGTGTTTCAGGATCCCATACCTTATGTCCGCCAAAGTAGGTAAAATTCATTTCCTCCCACTCAACGTCCACAGACATTGTCGTTGACTTGGAATCAATATAGCTTCCTGTAACCTTGATATTTGTTGGTTCGCTGCCGTCATTTTTTTCTGAATTTACCGCATATGCTGCAACCACGCTAGTGCTTGCAAGCACTAATGCAGCAATGATCGCAAATTTGTTTTTCATGATAAATTCCTCCGTTATTTATTTTTCCACAGTGACAGTTATTTTTGCCACCGTATCGACCATTGCTTTTTCACCTGATTGCGGATCATAACTTAAAACTCTGAAATTTGCGTCTGTATAAGTGCCTTCACTAAGTTTGTCCGCCTCGCCCTCAAGCAAAGGAAGCGTTTTAAGCTGATTACCTGGTTTTATAGTACCTGAGCGTGCGATGATCTCACCATTTACCTCGATACAAAGCACGATATCCTGAGTTGAACTGCTTGGATGCTTATAACTAAAATAAGCTGTTTTATCAGAAAGCTTGATATTCACTGTGTTTTCGTATTCAAGAGAAATTCCTCCGCCACCCTCAGGCACATCAAGACTTCTGCTGTTGCCCTCCAAAGGTTCAGCATTCTGCTCTGTCTGCTGAGGTGCATAATCAGGTACTAGAGATTTTGTTTCTGACTTTCTGAAAAACACAGCCCAAATCGTAATGCCTATGCAAAACATCATGCCCAGAATAAGTGCAGCTATTATGATCCTTTGTTTTTTTGCTTTATTCTCATTATTCTCCATCATTTTCCTCCTGCTTGTGCATTAGCCAGACATTCCTGCTAAATAGCATTAATGTTCACAATAATCATACATTGTTATTAACAAAAAGTCAACAACATTTGCACAAGTGGTAAAAACAATGCACAAGCGGTAGTTTTTTTATACATATGGCATTCATTTTTTGACAGTTCAAAATCCCCGTGACCGTTAAAGCACAACAAAAACGATAGCTCTCATAATAACACCGTTACTTTTTTATTAATAGATATGTAGGTTTGTCAATCATATTGGACACTATTATTAAGAAATTCGATAGGCGAAAACCATTTGAGGGGACGCATAGGACGGTTGTTTGTTCGACTTAAACGTGCAGCTAGCTGCACGTTTAAGTCGTCGCAGGAATAAAACCTATGGCACGAATAGAATTTGTTGTGATCTTCTCGGTGACTGCGCTCTACTTTGCCATTGTGCCTAGGCGTATATGGACGAATGAGTTTGTGTTCAATGCCAAGTTGTGAGAGCGTATTCTCAAACAGCGTTTTCTTGTCTCTTTTGCTTGGCGAAAAGCGGTTAGTAAATTCAAATCCATTGTCGGTCTGAATACATTTCACCGTTATTCCTCTGCGTTTGTACCATTTCACCAGCCTTTTTACAAAGTCTGCTGAAGAATAGGTGCTTTGCTCCTCATATCCGTATAAAAATCTTATCCTGGTATACTCATCGATCGCCGTGTATTGGTACAGCTTCATCTCTGGGTCAGCTATACACTTTCTCGGAACTACCTTTACGTCCACCTGAACACGTTCTCCGGGATATGTCATCTGCTCGTATGGCTTTGGTTTATACGTCGCTTTCTTCGGCTTTTTCGGAAGCATTCCTAGTTTTTTCATAACCCTGTAAAGACTTTCAAGACAGCGTGTATACCCTTGTTTCCTGAGACGATGCCATAGTTCGGGAAGCTCAAGTGTCGGGTTCCGTTTGTGATACCTTTTGATAAGATCTATTTCTTCCTTGGTATGCTCATTGGGATGATGATGCGGTCGGCGTGATTTAACTGCAAGGGACTCCACACTTCCGTCCCAGCGTTTCAGCCAGAAATATATATATGAACGTGATTTATTGTATTTTCTGCTCGCTCGGCTCACTCCATATTTCTTTGCGTAATTCATTAAGGATTGACGAAACTTCATATCTTGTGTTATACTATTCATGAGAGATAGGCTTCCTTTCTGATTTGAATTTGGTGTGGTAACTTTATTTTATCAGATTTTTGTCTATCTCTCTTTTCTTTTTTCTTAATTTTGTCCAATATCTATTGTAGCACTACAACCGTTACTTTTTTATTAATAGATAATACTTGAAATCTTCGGGATAATATAGTATAATAGTTTTATATGTTGTTATCCTGACAGGAAAACTCAGGCAGAAGGAATGGTGATAGTATGAAAAAAGGAGTTATCTCTGTGAACTCAAATGCAGAGAAAACTATTATCGCAATGACGATATCCGTTGTTCTTGCCATTATTTTTGACGGCAAAAAGAAAAAGCCTGCAAAGCGCAAAAGCTTTGCTCAGCGTGTTTCAAAGCACTATAAAACTATCGACAATATAATGCTTATGACAGTTGCAAAGGACGTCAAGAAAAAAGAGCAGGAACGTGCGGCTCTTAAAAAGAAAAATTCATACAAGACCAAGCTCCGTGACCTTGAGATACAAGACGCTGAGTTTATTGAACTGTAGGTGATATCATGACGGAATATTTCAAGCGTTACCGCAGTTTTGTTACAGGTTGTCTTGATGATAAAGACTGCGACTTTGCAAAGCTCCTTGATTATCACAAAGAACATATCGCTTTTTTTCAGCACGAACGGCTGATACATCTTATCGTGACTGTGCTTTTTGCACTTTGTACTGTCATGACGTTCATTGCCATTGCAGTTTGGCAGGTCATGATACTCATACCCCTTGCCATTGCGTTTCTCGTACTGCTTGTGCCTTATATAAAGCACTACTATTTTCTTGAAAATCAGACTCAGCTTCTTTATAAGGACTATGACAAAATATACAGACGAGTACATAATTTTGGACTCGACAACGAGAAAGGCGTGAAATAATGGAGTACACAAAATACACCAAGGAGCAGTGGAAAGGCAGCGTCATAACCTCTCCCCTGCCACCTACTCTCGTTACCTGCGGCAGTATGGATAAACCCAATGTGTTCACAGTTGCGTGGACAGGTATTCTCTGCACTCAGCCGCCTGTTACCTACATCTCCGTCAGACCTGAGAGATATTCCCACGAGCTTATCACTCAAAGCGGTGAGTTCGTCATAAATCTGCCGACCAGAGAGCTTGTGAAAGCTGTGGATTGGTGCGGTGTGAAAACCGGCAGAAAAGTGGATAAGTTCAAGGAAATGCACCTTACCGCAGAGCCGTCCGCAAAGGTATCGGCACCTTTGCTGGCCCAGTCCCCTGTGAATATCGAGTGCAAAGTAAGAGAGGTCGTGAGCCTTGGAACGCATGATATGTTCATTGCTGACATTGTGGGGCTTGACGTTGCAAAAGAATTGCTTGACGAAAAAGGAAAGCTTTGTCTTGACAAAGCGGGGCTTCTTGCCTACGCTCACGGAGAGTATTACGGTCTTGGCAAAAAGCTTGGCACGTTCGGCTACTCAGTAAGGAAAAAGAAAAACAACAAAAATATCAGAAAAGGAAAATAGAGTTATGAAAAAAATTCTCACAGCCGCAGTTGCGCTGGCTGTATGCTATAGGCTCAGACCTATCAAAGCGTACGCATGGAGCGGCACTACTCACGAGGACATTGTGAAAAAATCACTTGCACTTCTTGAAAAGGAAAAGAAACAAAAGCAGGTGACATTCTATAAAGACTATCACAGCGAGATACTCAAGGGCTGCACACAGCCTGACGAGGAAAACGATATGGACAAGGGTCATGGCAAGCATTATTACTCCTGCGTTAATCCAAAGGGCAAGGAGCTTCCTGAAACTAACGCCTATTACCGCAACCGCTTTGGTGACCTTGCAGTGAGCGCAAGAACTTGCCTCGAAGAAAACTACACCGCCGCAGTATCTCTTTACAAAAGCGGTGACATAAAAAACGCCATGCGTGTTCTCGGCAGAGCCGCACATTTTATTTCAGACATGGGATGCACTGTTCACGTTGCAAACATGAAATATCAGGACAAGGCAAACAACGTGCATTACGCTTTTGAGAAGCACGTTTCCACCACCTGCACAAGACACACAGCCGACAGCTTCGACAAGCGTCTGCTGAAATACTACGGCAAGGATAACTTTGGCGAGGCTTCAAACAAGCTTGTAAAATACGCAGGCAAGTTCGTTGACACCATTTCTCACCTTGACCCAAGAGCTTTTGATGACGTTGCAAAGAACACTCTGCCTGTTACACAGCAGAATGTCACAGCGCTCCTTCTGAAATTCTATGACGATTGCACCTCTGACGCAGGGAATTACATACTTGACGGCAAGGCTTACACATTCAAAAACGAGATATCAGGTCTTGTACTCACTGTTACTCCTAAGGGATTGCAGCTTGAAAAGCCTGACAAGGAGCTTGAACAGAAGCTGACGGTCTGTCTTACAGAGGACGGCACATTCGGTTTGAAGATAGGCGACGGCGGATATGTAAACGCTTCATGTAAGGGCTATGACTATCTGAAAATAGACGGCAAGCCTGTTCAATTCAGGGTCACTGCGCTGGGAAAAAGACGTTTCAGAATATCCACTGAGTCCACAGACTATGTAAAGGTGCTTGCAAACTCAAAGGGCGGAAAGCTCTCCTTTGCTGACCTTGAGCCTGAAAACTCAGCTCAGATTTGGATACTTAACTAAAGATCACAACACAAAAAAAGGCAGACTCATCGTCTGCCTTTTTTTATTGCAAATTATGTTTGCGTGTTATTATGAAGTTTGTCAACAGGAAATATGCCAAAATATATGCGAACTGATACATTGTCATAAACACAAGTCTTAGGTTGAATGCCACTTCTGTATCAGGCAAGCGTGACGTTGGCATAAAGAGCATATTCCACAGAGAAAGGTCGCCTGCCAGATTGCTTATCATCGAGGATAACATATTGCAAGCGAAGATTATGGCAAAGCCTACAAGAACTTTGTGCTTGAAACAGTTTGAAAGAGAGATAACAAAGTATAAGAATATCTGCAAGCCTGCAAACAGCGTCAGAGTATACAAGCATATCAGAAACGAAGTGAGCGGTTCTTCAGCAAAGCCGTTGCCCAAAGCGTTTATAAAATCTCCCACAGAGTCAAGATACTCTGTTGGGTCGATAAGCAACAGCGAAAGCACAAAAACGATCATGCTTGCCGCCGACCATATAACAGAAGAGATGAACTTTGTGAAAATGTGATAATATGGCTTGACAGGTATTGTCAGCATAAGATAGCCCTCGTCAGTGAAAAGGGTCTTGTGAAAGTTCGTCAGCGATATGGTAAAACCCACAGTGAACAAAGCCCCCACGGCAATACCATAGGCAATGCTCACAACAATGAATATCATCAAAAAATTAGGGCTTTTAACGCTCTCACCGTAACGGAGCATAAGAGAAAATATCAGTGCAACTATCATATATCCCAACACAAGAGGGAAAAACTTTCTTGCCGAGCGTTTAAGCTCATATTTCAAAAGCTTGCCTAACATCTGTACACCTCCCTGAAAAGCTGATCCACAGACTTGCCGGTTTCGTTATGGATAGCGTCAACAGATTTATGCAGCCTTAGCATACCATTTTGTATCATCACCACGTCGTCAAGAACAGGTTCGATATCTGCAATAAGGTGGGTGGAAATTACCACAGCCGCCCGCTCGTTGTAATTTGAAATTATGGTGTTGAGGATATAATCTCTTGCCGCAGGATCAACGCCTGCAATTGGCTCATCAAGAAGATAAACGTCAGCCTCACGGCTCATAACAAGACAAAGCTGCACCTTTTCTTTTGTACCCTTTGACATTGTCTTGAACTTTGCCGCAGGGTTTATCCCCAGCCTGTTCATCATATCCTGAGCCTTTGCTACATTGAAATTGCTGTAAAAATCCTGAAAAAACCTAATCATCTCATTTACTTTCATATCGTCAGGTATGAAATTTCTGTCAGGCAGATAGGAAACCACTTTTTTAGTTTCCACGCCAATAGGCATTCCGCATATGAGTATATCCCCTGCCGTAGGTTTTATAAGACCACAGCAAAGCTTGATAAATGTTGTTTTTCCGCTTCCGTTCGGCCCTAGCAGACCGATAATTTTACCCCTCTCCAGCGCAAGGTCAAGATTGCTCAGCGCTGTAAAGCTTCCATACTGCTTTGTAAGCCCATAAGTCTGCAAAACAGTTTCCATGCTGTCCCCTCCTTTGTAGCAAAAAGCAGCAAGACTTTAACACGCCTTGCTGCCGCATTATTATCTTTCTTCACAAATAAGCTTGATCGCAGTTCTTTCCTCGCCGTCGATCAAAACGCTTGCAAATGCAGGGATACAAATAAGATCAATGCCCAATGGCGCAAGATAGCCCCTTGCGATTGCTATAGCCTTGATCGCCTGATTGGCTGCGCCTGCGCCCACTGCCTGTACCTCAACTGCACCGCTGTCACGGATAACGCCCGAAACTGCTCCTGCCACCGAATTAGGAACAGACCTTGAAGAAACCTTTAGAATTTCCACTTGAATACCTCCATAAGTAAATTCAAAGAATTTACCCCACTTATTATACACACTATATTATACTACATACATAATAAAATTTCAAGCTTTATTAATACTTTTCGTTATTATCGCTTAATAACACGCTGTATATTTGTTGCTTTTCCCGATTTTTCATCAAATTTTACCACAACTCCGTTTATAAAGCAATCGTTGGTGCTTTCTGAAAACCTCACAGGGGTTCGATATTTGAACTTATTTATGACTATATCACTGTCTACCCCAAGTACGGAAAGCTCAGGGCCTGTCATTCCAACATCGGTGATATAGGCGGTATGTCCGCCTAAGATCATTTCATCAGCCGTCTGAACATGGGTATGAGTGCCAAGCACAGCAGTGCATCGTTTTTGCAGATAAAAGCCCATAGCCTTTTTCTCAGAAGTTGCCTCCGCATGAAAATCAACGATTATATTAGGCGTATCAATGCTTTCAAGAAGCTTGTCAACATAATTGAAAGGATTTTCCACTGCTTCCATATACATCGTTCCCATAAGATTTACCACGGCTATCTTATAAGGACACATATCGATATAAGTCACTCCATGACCCATAACGCCCTCAGGGTAATTGACAGGTCTTAAAAGTTGCTCGTTTGTGTCATAAAGCTCCTCAGCCTCACGTCGTCTGAAAGAATGATTTCCTGTCGTTACAACGTCAGCCCCCATGTTGAGAAGCTGTCTGTAAGACTGCGGTGTGATACCATTGCCCTGAGCAGAATTTTCACCGTTCACTACGGTCACATCTATATCATATTCACGCTTCAGCTTATACATTCTGCTTTCAAGAAAATCGCAGCCGCTTTGTCCCACAACATCTCCGATAAAAAGTAAGTTCATTTGCTATCTCCGTTCTATACTGCATTTTACAGTTACCCTTATTATACACTATCCTTACTGCAAAATCAAGCAGACATCACAAAAAAATCAGACGCTTTTACACGTCTGATTTTCCATATCAATTATCGTCAACTGAAATATCATCAACTATCTCAGGAGTATCCTGAATTTCTGGTGTTTTATCAGGTTCGCCCATAAACTCGCTCTCTGTAAGCTCGCCATTCATAAGCTTCTCAAATGTTGCACCGTCAACCTTTTCATACTTCATAAGATACTTAGCCACAACATGAAGCTTATCCATATGCTCGTTGAGTATCTTTTCAGCGTCAGTAAATGCACTTTCAATAAGAGTTCTTATCTCATTATCGATCTCAGCCGCAACGTTATCAGAGTAGCTTGGCGTATTAGTGTAATCCCTGCCAAGAAATACTTCATGATCGCCCTGACCGTATACAACAGGACCAAGATTGTCACTGAAGCCGTAGCGTGTTACCATGTTTCTAGCTGTGGAAGTAGCTCTCTCAAGGTCATTTGAAGCACCCGTTGAGATATCGTCAAGGATCAGCTTTTCAGCAACACGTCCGCCAAGAAGAACCACGATATTTTCGTACATCTCGTTCTTGCTAACATAAGATTTATCCTTGACAGGCAGGCTCATTGTGAAACCGCCAGCCTGACCTCTAGGTATGATAGATACCTGATGAACTTTATCCTGTGATTTGCTGTAGTATGTGCAAAGCGCATGACCGCCCTCGTGATAAGCGGTAAGCTTCTTTTCGTCCTCTGTGATGACCTTAGACTTTTTCTCAGGACCTGCCACAACCTTGATAGAAGCTTCCTCAAGCTCATCTTTGGTGATAGCCTTTTTATTCTTTCTTGCCGCAAGGAGCGAAGCCTCGTTCACAAGGTTTTCAAGGTCTGCACCTGTAAAGCCTACAGTTGATTTTGCAATAGTTTCAAGGTCAACGTCAGGAGCGAGCGGCTTGTTTCTTGTGTGAACTTTCAGTATAGCTTCTCTGCCCTTAACGTCAGGATAGCCCACAAGTATCTGTCGGTCAAATCTGCCCGGACGAAGAAGTGCAGGGTCAAGTATATCACGTCTGTTTGTTGCAGCCATAACAATAACAGAATCGTTATCCTCAAAGCCGTCCATTTCAACAAGAAGCTGGTTAAGGGTCTGCTCACGCTCGTCATGACCGCCGCCAAGGCCTGCGCCTCTCTGTCTGCCCACTGCGTCGATCTCGTCTATAAAGATGATAGCAGGAGCGTTTTTCTTTGCCTGCTCAAAAAGATCTCTTACTCTTGAAGCACCGACGCCCACAAACATCTCAACGAAGTCAGAACCTGAGATCGAGAAGAATGGAACTTTTGCTTCGCCTGCAACGGCTCTTGCGAGAAGCGTTTTACCTGTACCCGGAGGGCCGAGGAGCAGAACGCCCTTAGGTATTCTCGCACCGATCTCGGTATACTTCTTATTATCACGGAGAAAATCAACGATCTCCTTAAGTTCTTCCTTTTCCTCGTCTGCACCCGCAACATCATCAAAGGTAGCTTTCTTGCTGCTTGGCGCCATTTTGGCATTTGTTTTTCCGAAAGATAACATCTTTCCGCCGCCTGCATTCTTCATCATGAACACAAAGAAGAATATCATAACGCCCAGCATAAGCAGCGTCGGTATCAGATTGAGCCAGAAGCTGTTATCCGATATCGGTATAAGATTATACTGCAAAGGATCGTCTGGATTTTCAGTATTATATTTCTTACGATAGTTCTCAGCGTCCTCACCGCCAAGGACTTCATTTGCAAACAGTGAAACATTTGGAACTGTATAACTATATACCTTATCCTCGCCCTTGAGCTTATACTTAAGCTGTCCGGAGCCAAGGTCAAGCTCAAACTGTGACACGTTCAGGCTGTCAAACTGTTCCATTATCTCCGAATATTTTTTGTCGGAAGATTTTGTGCTCATGCTTGTTAACATATAGACCAATCCGCAGATTATGGCAACCGATACCAGCAGATAGATCAACAGGGTCTTTCCATTATTATTGTTTTTCAATCGATCACAACCTTTTGTTCTGTATTATATTTGGCTCCTTATTCGGAAATTATACCGATAAAAGGAAGATTTCTATATCTCTCATCATAATCAAGACCACAGCCAACAACGAATCTGTCCTCGATCTCATAGCATTTGAAATCAGGTGTTATGTCTGCAACACGTCTTGACGGCTTATCAAGCATAACAGCTATCTTAACACTTGGTGCACCCATTGACGCAAACTTCTTTTTTAACTCGCAAAGCGTTCTTCCTGTGTCGAGAATATCCTCAACCAATAAAACGTCCCACTCTCTCAGGTCAAGACCCATAAAATCATGATCTCCTGAAATTGAAACATTTCCTGTTGAGCTTGTGCCAACATAACTCTTTGCAGTAATAAAAGCGATCTGCATATCGTTGTCGATACTTCTTACAAGATCAGCAGTAAACACGAACGCTCCCTTAAGAACGCACACAACAAGAAGCTTTTTCCCTTTATACTCTTCAGTTATCTCTGCTCCAAGCTTTTTCACAGACAATGCAAGCTCTTCCTCAGAATAAAGAACCGATATATTGTTCATTAACTAACAACCTCTCTGATTATATATTATCAATGTGACAGAAAAGTGAAAAAATACAAGTTCACACAAAAAACTTTTCAGCTTAGGGTGATATTCATCTCACTTTATGGTAAAAGCCAATATTTTAACGGTTTCAGAGTCTATCTTCACCCTTTCAGCCGCACCGCTTCCTTCAACGAAAACAACGCCCTGACTATCTTTTAGGATAACGGCACTGCTCCTGTCCTCAAGTCTGAAGGACTTGTTCACCAGCTTTCGCACATCGCTGTCAAAATCTCTGTTCACTAGGCGTATCTTCTCGCCCTCTCTGCGATTTTCGACAACAATCTCACCCTTTATTTTATCATAATCCAGGCAACAGTTTGCAAACTTTTTATGAACATTTGCGATTTTTCCGTCAAAAGGATAGAATTTGAACTCTATCTCCCTGTTGCCGAACTGATAAACGCCCTCGCCGCTTACATTAACGCTCCTGATAGTGCTGTTTTCAAGCATCTCGCCCTTTACAAAGCTGAGCACACCTTTTGAGCAGACCGCAAAAACTCCGCCCTTGACGTTCGCCTTGCCAACGTCAAGTATCAGCCTGTCGATATCCTCGATACTGTCATGGCTCACAGTAAGCCCCTCTTTCTCAAGAATGTGCATTATTGCACGTCGGCGTACACTTTCGTGGAGCTGTCTTAGACACAATGCGTCATAGCCCTTTGGCAAGACCGCTTTCTCAAAGGCTTCAAGCCCCTGACTTTCAAGATAGTCACTGTCTGTTCTAAGCCTGTCAGCTGTCATGGAATATGAGCCAAAAAGCGAACTATTAAGCTCCGCAAGCCTTGGCACAACAAGGTGGCGAATCTTATTTCTGGTATAATCGTCAGTAAGATTTGTGGAGTCAGTAACAAAGTCCTGTCCTCTCTCTTTGAGAAAGTCCTCTATTTCCTGACGAGTACAATTTATAAGCGGTCTTATGATATTTCCCCTCACAGGCGGTATTCCGCAAATACCTTTCAGACCTGTACCTCTTGCGAGGTTGAATATGGCAGTTTCAAGACAATCCGAAAGACTGTGTGCTGTGCATATCTTGTCTGCACCGATACTGTCGAAAAAGTCATATCTAAGCTTTCTTGCCCCCTCCTCAGTGGATACAGAATGTTCCTTGCAATAGCCCACAACATCGGCATGAAACACCTTCAGCTCGACCCCAAGCTTCTCGCAAAGCTTTTCACAAAAATGCTGATCTCTGTCGCTTTCCTCCCCACGGAGGTGGTGATTGACATGACAAGCGCACACATCATAGCCCAGCTCATATAAACACAAAAGGAGCGTAACGCTGTCGGCACCTCCTGAGAGGCACACAAGCAAGCGTTCGCTCTTATTTGCCATATTAAATTTCTCTATGGTAGAAGCTACCTTTTTAAGAAAATTATTCATCATCTCTCCTGAAATCAAGACCTCTGAACAGGGTATATTCGCCTATCCAGCCAAGCTGCACCTTATCTGTCTGTCCGTGACGGTTTTTCGCAACTATACACTCAGCCACCGACTTGTCGCCCTCATCGCTGTAGTAAGCGTCACGATAGAGGAACATGATGATATCAGCGTCCTGCTCGATAGAACCTGATTCTCGCAGGTCTGAAAGGATAGGTCTTTTATCGTCACGCTTCTCTGAGCTACGGGAAAGCTGTGAAAGTGCGATAACAGGCACATTAAGCTCCTTAGCCATAAGCTTCAAGGAACGTGTTATCTCAGACACCGCCTCAACACGGCTGGCGTTTTTATTTGCTGATTGCATGAGCTGTATGTAGTCGATGACCACAAGTCCAAGATTTCTCATTCTTCTGAGCTTTGCTTTCATCTGCGGCACTGTACAGCCTGCACCGTCATCAAAATATATAGGAAGCTGTGACAGCGTATCTGCCGCACCTGCTATCTTCTCCCAATCGGAAGGCTCAAGATTGCCCGACCTAAGCAGGGTATTATTAACAAGTGCCTCTGAAGCGAGCATACGGGACACGAGCTGTTCCTTACCCATTTCGAGAGAGAATATAACAACGTCACGCTTTGTCGCCTTGCAGGTATTCACCGCAATATTAAGTGCAAATGCAGATTTTCCCATTGCAGGACGTGCAGCGATAATGATAAGGTCAGTTCTGTTAAGACCTGTTGTGATTGCGTCAAGCTGACCAAAGCCTGTCTTTGCGCCAAGATGTTCACCTGCGTCAGGACCTGATATCTCCTGCAAATGCTCGAATGTATCAACGATAACGTCGCTTATTCGTGTAAGGCCCTGAACATCTCTGCCCTGTCTTATCTCAAATATAGACTGCTCGGCAGCGTCAAGCTGCGTCTGAGAATCCTCACCGCCGTCATATGCCTTTTCAAGAATCTGATTAGCGGCATTTATAAGCGACCTTACCCTTGCTTTTTCCTCGATTATCTTGCAATAGCTCTCGATATTATCCGTTGACGGCACCATTTCCATAATACCAAGAAGATAATTCTTAGCCATTGCAGACGTTTCAAAAACACCCATTGTGACGGCTTCATTAATTACCGTGATAAGGTCCTCTTTGCTGCCTGTGGTGAACATTCTCATTATTATGGAGAAAAGCTGCTGGTGCTGTGGACGATAAAAGCTTTCAGGCTTTAGTATCTCAATGACCTTCGGAAGCACCGAAGGATCACGAAGAACTCCTCCCAGAACGGCTTCCTCAGCCTCCTGAGAAAAAGGCAGCTCCCTGCCAAGGGTCGCTCCTGTGGTAAGCCCACGGAAATTATCAGCCATGATTACTCCTCAACGACCTTTACTTTAATGCTGCATGATACGCCATGAGTAAGCTTTATCTGTGCAGTATAGTCACCGAAAGCCTTTATCTCGGCTGTAAGATTTATCTTCTTCTTCTCGATAACAACGCCATACTGAGCCTTAAGGCAATCTGAAATAACGTTTGCTGTAACTGCGCCAAAGAGCTTTCCGCCCTGACCTGCCTTAGCCTTTACCAGAACTTCCTTATCCTTTATTTTCTCTGCGATAGCTTTATTGTCGGCTGTTTCAACATCTATCTTGTGCTGAGCGGAAGCCTTTTTGCCTGCAAGGTCATTAAGGTTTTTAGCTGTAGCTTCAAGTGCAAGACCCTTTCCGATAAGAAAATTTCTTGCATATCCGTCTGCAACGTTGATGATATCTCCCTGTTTGCCTGAACCCTTTACATCTTTTAACAAAATAACTTTCATATTATTCACTCTGCCTTTCTTTTTTTATTCCTGCGAATTATTTTCCCAGTATTCGTCAATGGCGTCTGCAAGGCGTTTTCTCGCCTCATTCATTGAACAGTTGAGCTGAGTTGCCGCCATAGTAAGATGACCGCCGCCACCCAAAGACTCCATGACTATCTGCACATTACAAGCACCCATGCTTCGTGCAGAGATATTTATCACACCGTTCGTTTCATAGATAACGAACGAAGCTTTTACACCTGTTATACCAAGCAGCTCGTCTGCCGCCTGTGAAGCCGCTATCCTTATTTCAGAGAAGCTTTCCTCTGTATAAGCCACTGCACACTCTTTATAAAGGTGAGCACTGTTTATAAGCGACGATTTTTGATGATAAGTCTCGATAGAGTTTGCAAAAAGCTTTTTGACAGCTATGGTATCAGCGCCCTTTTTCTTCAAAAATGCTGCCGCTTCAAAAGTGCTTACGCCTGTTTTCATAACGAAATTCTTTGTATCCAGCATTATTCCCGCAAGCAGAGCTTCCGCCGCATGGACTGTGATATTGGAATCCTCGCCGAAATACTCGATAAGAGCGGTCACAAGCTCGCAGGCTGATGACGCATTCGGCTCTAAGAACGACATTATAGTCGGCTCGATTCCGTTCACCATTCTTCTGTGGTGGTCGATAACTACCACATTTTTCGCCCTTGCAAGTATCTCCTTTGACTCCACCAGTGCAGGGTTATGGGTATCAGTTACCACAAGAAGCGTGTTATCGTCAAGTCTTTCAAGACCCTCCTGAGGGGTTATGTAATAATGCTCCGACTCATTTTCATTTATATAATTTATAAGCGTTTTCGACAAATTCTGCTCAGGGTCTACCACAACGTAAGCTTCTTTTACCATGTTTCTGATAGCACAGCAGAAGCCTGTTGCAGAGCCTACGCTGTCAAGGTCGCCAAATCGATGACCCATTATGAGCACCTTATCGTGGTTGCAGATAAGCTCCAGCATAGCCTTTGCCACCATACGGATACGGGTCTTATTGTTCTTGTCAGGTGCAGAAGAAATGCCGCCGAAGAACTTGAACTCACCGTCCTCCTTGACAGCCGCCTGATCTCCGCCACGTCCAAGGCACATTTCGAGAGCCTGCTTTGCAAACTTCTCGCTCTCCGCAAGGTTTGCACCATCTCTGCCCACACCTATGGACAGCGTAAGGTTAGAACGCTCGCCAACGGCTATTTTCCTTGCCTGCTCGAGTATCTTAAATCTCTGCTCGATTATAGGTGCAAGGTGGCGTTCCTCCATATAAACATAGAACTTGTCGCTTGCTACTTTCTTAGACACCGCAGTGGTATTCTCCAAAAATTCCTCTATGAGCTTTTCTATCTCAACAACAACGTGAGCCTTTTCACTCTCTCTGATATTTGACATAAGCTCGTCAAAGTTGTCGATAGTTATGATTATTACCGCTTTGTGGGACATTCTGAACTCATATTCAAGCTCTACATAATCGGTAACGTCATTGAAATAGACCATTGAAAGCTCACCGTTCACATCGGTGTGTATAGCCTTCGCCTTATAAAAATGGGCGTTTATGCACACAAGGTCGCCGTCAGAGGAATATATCTTGTCCATATCAATGTTCATAAGCTCAGTGAGGTCAATGCCGTAAGCCTCTTCCTCAGAGTAGACCTGTCTGCCAAAAAGTCTGTTATACCACACGATGACGTTTTCGCTGTCGATTATTATAGCAGGAGCAGGAAAATTCAGGAGAGAATCTCTCTCCGTCTTTGAGATCATCGTGGAAAGCTTTGCCACATACTTACGAGTGTGATTGTGGAAAACCACTTCTTCAAGCACCCACAATACAGCCGCCGCCACAGACACTAGAATAAGCACACTGCCCGACTCTCTGTGAGACGGAGTAGAATGCAGCATAAAAGCGCCTATAAGTGACGAAAGCATAGTAACGCACACTGTTATTCTTATTATGATCTGTAATCCGTTGTTACTTTTCATTTTAAAGCTCCTGCATTTCTATAAACAGCCGCACTGTTGACAGGCGGTCATAATTCCATTATTATCGGCAAAATCATAGGACTTCTCTTTGTCTTTGTGAAGATAAAGTCCGAAAGATTGTCCTTCATTCTGCCCTTTATGGTATTCCAATCCTTCATATTCCTATCAAGACAATCCTGAAGTGTTTCGGTAAGAAGCTTCTGAGCTTCAGTCATAAGCTCCTCGCTCTCTCTTACATACACAAAGCCTCTTGAAACCACATCAGGCCCTGCAAGGATATCTCCCGAAGCCCTGTCGATAGTTGCCACGGCAATGATAAGTCCGTCCTGAGCAAGATGTTTTCTGTCACGGAGAACTATTGCGCCAACGTCACCAACTCCAAGACCGTCCACAAGTACCTTTCCAGCAGGCACTTGTCCTGTTATCTTCATGTCAACGCCGTCTGTTTCGATAACGTTGCCTATATCAGCAATGATTATATTGCTCTCAGGGATTCCCACAGAAAGCGCCGTATCTCTGTGCTTCATAAGATGTTTATACTCACCGTGTACAGGGATAAAGAATTTTGGCTTTGTGATAGAAAGCAACAATTTCTGCTCTTCCTGACAAGCGTGTCCTGAAACGTGCACCTCATACATAGACTCATATATTACCTCTGCACCCAATCTCATAAGGTCGTTTACTACCTTTGTGACATACTTTTCATTGCCGGGGATAGGATTAGCCGAGATTATGATAAAGTCCATAGGAGTGATAGTAACGTTCCTATGCTCGTTTGCCGACATTCTTGTAAGCGCCGACATAGGCTCGCCCTGACTTCCCGTTGTGACGATGACCATTTTTTCAGGTGCATATCTCGATATAGTGTCGATATCCACAAGCACACCGTCAGGCACTTTAAGATAGCCAAGCTCGATGCCCTTTGAGATAACATTCACCATACTTCTGCCTGACACAGCCACTTTTCTGCCGTGTGTGACAGCGTTATTTATTATCTGCTGAACTCTGTGAACGTTTGAAGCGAAAGTGGCAATGATTATCCTCTTGCCCTCAGCCTTGTTGAAAAGCTTCACAAAGCTTTCGCCAACCTTGCGCTCGCTCATGGTATAGCCGGGTCTTTCAGCGTTTGTAGAGTCAGCCATAAGAGCCAAAACGCCCTTGTTTCCAAGCTCTGCAAATCTAGGCAGGTCGATTATACCGCCCTCGATAGGTGTATAGTCTACCTTGAAGTCACCAGTATGGATAAGCACACCAGCAGGGGTATGGATAGCCATTCCCACGGCATCAGGGATAGAGTGATTTACTCTTATAAACTCCACCGCCATACAGCCAAGCTTAACTGTCTGTCTTGGCGTTACAACGTTGAGTTTTACAGTTCCTAAAAGCCCATGCTCTTTCAGCTTGCCCTCAACAAGACCAAGGGTAAGCCTTGTGCCGTAAACAGGCACGTTGAATTTTTTCAGAAAATACGGCAGACCGCCTATATGATCCTCATGACCATGTGTAAGCACAACGCCCCTGAGCTTTTCCTGATTTTTCTCGACGTATGAGAAATCAGGGATAACGATATCAACGCCAGGCATTTCACTGTCAGGAAAAGCCAATCCGCAGTCGATAACGAACATATCGTTTGAACACTCGATAACAGTGAAATTCTTGCCTATCTCGTTAAGACCGCCAAGAGGGATTATCTTCACAGGCGTTCTTCTTACAGGCTCTTTCACTCTGTTCGCCGCAGGTCTTGGACGTCTTTGCTGAGTATTCTGCGGTTTTCTCTGTGGAGTTTCATTTCTCGGCTGAAGCGTTTTTTTCACACTGCCCGAAGCTCTCTGACTTTTTACACGGTCAAGCTCTTTTGAAGCCTGAGCCAGAGGTATCTCGCTCTTATTCTGTTTTTTTCTAAAAAAACGTTTTTGTGTAGGATTTTTTACTGTGTTGTTCTTTTCGTTCATAAAATAATGTACTTTGCCCTGCTGTACTCCGCTTTTAAGCCTTCAAAGGCACAAAATGCCGCAAAAAAGCAGCACAAACATACGGCAGGAGCAATTATCTCCTTCCTGCTGCATTTTATCATGCTCAAATAATATTCGATTTTTCCGTTTAGATTCAATATACCGCTGCGTTTGGGCTTTATTATCATGTGCTGTCAAAAACGCTTAAAGCCTCAAAGAAAGACAAAATGGTGTGATGAACGCAGTTTAAATACAGCGGCATGAGCCGCCTTTGTCCGAACAAAAATATCTGATTATATTGTACTCTATTTTCGTCTCAATGTCAATAGCAATTTATTACATTTATCTGAATATGCCCTTTATCCTGCTTGTTATATCCTCGCAAAAGGCAGCCGCCTGCTCGCAGCTCACACTTTCTGCAAACACTGTTATACCTTTTTTATCCCTCAGCGGTCTGATAACTGCGTGGGTCTTGCCCATTGTTATCTCACCCTCTGCCGAACAGCCAAGTTCTGAAAATATCTTTTCCTTGTTTTCACGGCTCATTGTTATGCCCACAAATCGGCTTGAAGTGTATGCGTCAGGCACATCACAGAGAGCTTTTTGCAGCGTTATCCCCTGCTCTGACAGATAAGACGTCACCGCTGACGCAAGGTAAAGTCCGTCATAGGCAAACATATTATGGGTCGAAACTGCAACGTCCTTTGCTATGTCAGCATTGTTTTCGTATCGGTAAAGCCTGCCACAGTGGTCTTCAGCAGCGGCATCGGCAATAGAGGGGAAATTCTCAGGCAATGCCACCGCAAGCCCCTTTTCAAAGCACACCCCTGCATACATTGCCACCAGCTTTTCCCACATGACATAGCTTGTTTTCTCACTGTAAGCTGATACTTTTGTGCCGTCTGCGGAAAGATTGAATATTATACGCTCGCCGTCTATATCGTTCCTGACGTGAAAGAGTCTGTCTGCAAGGATCGCCTTTTTAACATCATATGTGCGGATATCCACATTTACGCCTTTAAATCGGTCAGGCAGTATTTTTTCAAGCTCTGCAACGTATATCTCCCTCACCGCCGAAAAATCTGTCACACAACCCGTCTGAGAAAGCCCCACACTGCGATAAGCTCTGTCGTCAGCTATGCTTCCAATGCGGTCAAGAAGCTTCTCATCAGGCAACATTCCACCAGCCGAAATAAGCCTTGCATGACCTGAAATGTTTGCGCCAATGAGTATGCCGAACTCTCCGCCAAATCTGTTCACAGCATAAGAAAGCTCCGAAATGCCTGCTCTGCCTATACTGTACACGTTCACTCCAGCCTGACATATGCCGCAGTCAAGGGCTTTTTTGAGCAAAAGGCTTTCGTCAGAGCCATAAGCTGTCACTATACTTCCGCCTTTTTTTGCGGCGCTTGCGGCACAAATTCCAAAAAGCATAGCCTTTTGCGCTGTGGCTTCACCGCCCCACAAACTGCACTCGCCGTTTTCGTCTATGACAAGTCGGCTGTCAGATGATCTTTTCACGTTTTCATAAAACCTTGCACCCTTTTCAACAGTTTTTCCAGACCATATGCCCACTCCTTTTTCAATGACGGCTTCACTTGCGATATGAGCCTTTTCACCTATGACAGAATATTCACCGCACTTCACACCGTTGTCAAGGACAGCCCCACGGCATACCACTGCACTGTTTATATCACAGCGTTCAGATACCACCGAGCCTATGCCAACATATCCGTTCACCTTGCCGCCCTTTACAACAGCGTTATTGTCTATGACGCTTCCGCTTTCTATGACCGACCCTGACATGACAGAAACGTTCTCTCCTATATAAACAGGCTCACCTATTGCCGCACCGCTGAAATTATTTTCCGTCAGCCTTTGTGACATATTTTCGTTGTAAAGCATATGCCTTTGACAATCGAGAAAAGCATTAGGCGTTGTTATCCTTTTATAATAGCCTTTTCCGTCAAGCAGGACAGCTTCGCCACTTTTCACAGCCTCGGGGATAATATCCTCCGTCATATCCATAGGCTTTTCAGGATTAAGGCTTTCAATAAGCTCTCTTTTCACTATATATATGCCAGAAGGTTTGTTTTCAGTATCATAAGTCAGAGCCGTACAAAAGGTATCGTGGCTCAAATGAACTTTTATAATCTCATCAAGAGGGTGAGTGCATATACAGTTACATTCCACAGCAAGAATTTCTGTTTCATCGCACATTGCTGTTCTAACAGCCTGCACAGTGCTTTTGCCTGCGGTGTTTATCATATGGAGCTTTATCTTACCTGAGTATTTTTCATCAAGAAGCCTTTCTACCTGTTCAGAGCCATAGCCCACCGCAAGGACAGCTTCTTCAAAGCCTGCTTTCTCCAGCATTTCAAGAGTAAAAAGCAGAATTTCTTTTCCGCATAATCTCAGAAGAGCCGCAGGTCGCCTGTCTGTCATGGGCATCAATCTTTCTCCACGTCCTCCGCATAAAACAACAGCTTTCATATAATATGTTCCTCCGTTCATAATATTTGATTTAATGTATTATTGGAAAACATACCCACTGTTATTCATGTGAAAAAAATTTGCCGCCGCCCTTTTCAAGATAGAAAAAATATGCTATAATGTAGGATACGGCATAAAAGAAATTCTACGGAGGTGTATATAATGGAGCAGTTTACGGCTCTTAAAAGAAAAGCACTTGAAAAATATTTTTCACGAATGAACGACCAACAGCGCAAGGCTGTATTCAAAATAAAAGGACCTCTCCTTATACTGGCAGGAGCAGGAAGCGGCAAGACCACTGTTTTGGTAAACCGCATCGCAAACATGATATACTTCGGCAACGCATACAACACAGAGCAGACCTACGGCACGCCCTCTGAACAGGACATACAGTTTCTCAAAGACTA
Source organism: Ruminococcus bicirculans (ex Wegman et al. 2014) (assembly GCF_000723465.1). Lineage (GTDB taxonomy): Bacteria > Bacillota > Clostridia > Oscillospirales > Ruminococcaceae > Hominimerdicola > Hominimerdicola aceti. The sequence continues at coordinate 1,095,623 of NZ_HF545616.1, read as the reverse complement.
CATTGACGGCAAGACAAATGACGCTTCTACCCTCGCAGACATTGTGGCATATGACTGCATAAAGCCGTGGAGCATACTTGCTATCACGTTCACAAACAAGGCGGCAGGCGAGCTTAAAGAACGTCTTGCAGGAATGTTGGGAGAGGCAGGTCAAGGCATAACGGCGGCGACTTTCCACTCCGCCTGCGCAAGGATACTCAGGCGAGAATGTGACAAGCTTGGATTTTCAAGCAGTTTCACCATTTATGATTCTGACGATTCTCAGAGAACTGTAAAAAGCATATTGAGAGAGCTTGGCATATCCGAGAAGATGTTTCCACCGAGAACGATACTCAGCGAGATATCCCACGCTAAAGACCTGCTCCAAGAGCCTGATGAATACATCGCCTCAGCCGCAGGAGATTATCGTAATCTGACCATAGGCAAGGTATACAAGCACTATCAGAAGAAGCTCAAAGCCGCAAACGCTATGGACTTCGACGACATGATCTGCCACACAGTCAAGCTTTTTGAGCAGTTTCCTGACGTCCTCGACCACTATCAGAACTTGTATAAATATATAATGGTAGACGAGTATCAGGACACCAACAAGGCTCAGTTCAGACTTGTTTCGCTGCTGTCACAGAAATTCCACAATCTGTGCGTTGTAGGTGATGACGACCAGAGTATCTACAAGTTCCGTGGTGCGACTATCGAGAACATCCTCAACTTCGAGGAGCAGTTCGACTGCAATGCTGACACTGATGTTATAAAGCTTGAACAGAATTATCGCTCGACCCAGAACATTCTTAACTGCGCAAATCAACTTATAAGCAACAATCAGGGAAGAAAGGGCAAAAATCTGTGGACAGCTTCGGGTGACGGTGAAAAGGTAACAGTATACAAGGCTTCAAGCGAGCGCAGTGAAGCAAAATTCGTGGCTGACACTATTTTAGAGGACATAAACAAGGGCAGAAAATACAATGACCATGCTATACTCTACCGAATGAACGCACAATTGAACGCTTTGGAGCAGACGTTCATACAAAGTGGAATACCATATAAAATAATAGGCGGTCTGAAATTCTATGACAGAAAGGAAATAAAGGATATCCTCGCTTATCTTTCTGTAATAAACAACCATTTTGACTTTCTCCGTCTGAGAAGAATAATCAACGAGCCGAAACGTGGTATCGGCGAAGCCACTGTAAACGCTCTTGAGCAGATAACCTCAGACCTTGGGGATTCACCTATCCACATCATGCAGGAAGCCGATATGCTTGCACCCCTTGTGAAGCGTTCAAAACAGCTTATGCCTGTGGGCGATATGCTCTCAGAGCTTACTGAGCTTTCTGACACTCTGCCACTTGCGGAGCTTTTGGACAAGCTTCTTGATATGACAGGCTACAAGCGTCATCTTGAAATGCAGGGCGACGAGGGTCTTACACGTCTTGAAAACATCAACGAGCTTAAATCCACCATGTCAAGCTACGAAGAAAATGCTGACGAGCCGTCGCTGTCGGGATTTTTGGAGGAAATATCACTTTACACTGACGTTGACAATCTCGACTCTGACGCTGACTATGTTGTGCTTATGACAATGCACTCTGCAAAGGGCCTTGAGTTCCCCATAGTTTTCGTGGTAGGCATGGAGGACAACATCTTCCCGTCATCAAGAAGTCTTGAATCGGAGGCTGACACGGAAGAGGAGCGCAGACTTGCATATGTTGCGGTGACACGAGCAAAGGAAAAGCTTTATCTTACCCACGCAGAGGAACGTATGCTTTATGGTCGCACTGACAGGAACAGGATATCACGCTTTATAAAAGAGCTTCCTGCCGATTGCATAGAAAAGCAAGCCGAGGAAACTAAGGCTTCACCTTATCTCAACGGCTATGAAAAGCCTCACAGCATGAGTTTGCAACAGCAATTGGCTCAGCGAAAGGCTGATAAGAGCAATTTTTCTGTTAATACTGAAACTTTCGCACCAGGCGACAGAGTTTTGCACAAGATATTCGGTGAAGGCACTGTTTTAAGCTCAAAACCTATGGCTAACGATACTCTTGTTGAGATAGCATTCGATAATCGTGGCACAAAGAAGATAATGGCAAATTACACGAAGATAAAAAAGATATAAAGATATAAAATAGAAAGATCCGCAGGGCGAAACAAAACGCTCTGCGGATCTTTTGCAATATAAAAGCCGTACACCAAAAAATGTACGGCATATTTTATGTATCAGATAACATCGTCTTCCTGATTTGGAATATTAAGCTGTTTCTTTGGAACACGCTTGATAGGATCATAGACCCACTTCTTACAGCTATAATCAGCGTCTACCAGACCCTGCTTCTCACAAAGGACCTTATTTCCTTCTCTTGATCTGTTGCCGAAAAGGCAGTAAGAACATGACGGTGAAATTCTGTTACCAAAATAGCTCTTCTTTGCCATGATTTATACAACTCCTTTAAGATAAGTTAATCTTTTTTCATTTGTTATTAATTATATCATACTGTTTTAGAAAATGCTAGTCTTTTCTTCAAAGTTAGTAATAAAATCATCATAATCAAGCAAAACGAGGGAACAAAATTGTTCACTTTGACGAATTTAACATTATTTATAACAGAAGTCAAAACTGAATCAGGAACAAAGAAAGGATAGATAAAACGGCATATGACAGCAGACAAAAAGGCTGATGTCAAACGTGAGATAAAAAACGGCACAAGGGAGAAATCCACGCCAAGTGCAGCTATTTGTATAATCACACACAGACCACCGAAGGAGCAGACAGCGGCTATAAATGGCAGAAGGTAAAATGGACTTCCCGAAAGCTCAGTGAGAGAGGTTATTTCAAGACAGCTTTTAACAAGCACAAGTTCGTTTTCTGACAGTGAAAACGAATTTTTCAGAAAACTGAACGCTCCGCAGTATTCAAGAGAGGACATAAACGCTCCGAAAAAGACTATCATAACGCAGATAACAAAAAGCGACTTTCCTGCCGAGATAACGCTGTCGGTGAACATTCTGCCGTCAAGTCTGAAAGTCGGCTTTGATGTTTTCTTATCCTCATTTATAGCTCTGCCGAGAACAAGTGCAGTGAGAAAATTTGCCGCTAGTATGGATACGAACACCGCAATGCCTGCTCCTGTACAACCAAACACCGCAAGACCCACTGTACCAGAATAAAAAGCAGGCCCTCCACAGCAGCAAAAGCAGGACATTATCTTTGCAGTACGCTGGGATATTATCTTTCTCTGACACAGATCCGAAAGAAGCTTCACTCCCACAGGATAGCCTGCGGTATTGCCAAGAAGAAATACAAAGAAAAGCTGAGGCGGTATGCCCATTATAAATCTCGATATAGGATAAAAAGGCATTGAAACGCAGTAGTAAAGCCCACTTGAAACAAGTATCTGCGACAGCGCCATAAAAACAAACAGCGACGGGATTATGATATTCATACAGCGGTCAACGGCTTCGGAGATACCAAGCTTTACGCTCTCGCCCCCTGATATGGTGATAATGCAGAACCATATGACCACCCCCGCAAGTATGTATATGCAAAGCTCCTTTGCAAGTCTTTTCAACATTTTTATTACCTCCCTACTTTTACTTTTTAAGTATATGTCAGTCTGTCTAATAATATAATTAAGCATAAGACAATGAACGGAGGACGCAAAAATGAAGAAGATACCATTTTTAAGCTTTTTCGGCATGACAAAAGAATTGACCGCACTAAGCTCATACATAAGCATAACTGACGACAGAGCCGCCGTTATCGAAAACTGCAAGCAGATAGTTGAGTGCAGCGAGATAATGGCAAAGGTGCTGACAGGCTCTTTTGAGATAGAGATATGGGGCAGCGGACTAACAATGTCAAATTTCTGCTCCGACAGCGTGGAGATAAGAGGAAAAATAGAGTCGGTCAAGCTTGTGTCAAGAAGTATCAGGGAGAGAGGATAATGATTTTCGGTTATATAGATTATGTTATCACAGGGGACAGCTTCACCAAGTTTTTCCGCAGGATAATGTCGGATAAGCTTCCCGTAAGCAAAATGTGTGAAAAGAACGAAAAGCTCACTTTGCGTATACCTGCGGAACACTGTAAGGCGCTTGAAAGACTATGCGATGAACTTGGGCTTGAATACACCGCCACAAAACGTCACGGAAGCTTTGTTCTTGCAAAACGTTTTTTGGGAAGAGGAGGACTTGTCATAGGCACTGCGGCTGTCATGCTTTCGTGCTTCTATCTATCAAACGTGGTGGTGAGGTTTGACATACTCAGTGATGATGAAAATATCAGAAAAGGCGTTATGTCGGTACTTAAAGAGGAGGGCGTTGAAACCGGCACTTATATCCCAAGCATTGATCTCATAGTCACAGAACGTGCGTTAAAACAAAAAGTGGAGGGCATATCATGGGCAGGCATAACACGCAAGGGTGACACGCTGATAATCGACGTTATTGAAACTGAGGGTGACACAAAGCGTGAGTCAAACCGCTATCCATCAAATCTTGTTGCCTGCGAAAACGGAGTTATCGAAAAAGTCGAGGTTTATGATGGACAGCTAAAGATACCTGTGGGAAGCGGTGTGACAAAGGGCGATATCGTTGTAGGCGGTGAGATCATCACATCAAAATCAAGCTGGATAGACGGCAAGGAAAATGTTGAAACAAAGACAAGCTATGCACGCTCAAAGGGTAAGATACTAGGCACTTTTGAGCGCACTGTCACATTCACACAGCCCTTTGAGGACAAAGCAGAAAAGACGACAGGCAAGAGAGATACAAAGCGTTTTTTCACTGTGTTTGACGCTGATATCCCTCTTTTTTTCTCAAAGCCTGAGGGTTACTGGAAAAATGAGCAGAGATATTCTCCTCTGTCGCTTTTCGGGCTTGAAATGCCTTTTGGCATAACCACCTGCGAACTTGAAGAATATAAATTTTCACAAGACACCCTGACAGAACAGCAGGCACTTGACGCCGTTCATGAAAAGGCGTATTTATATGAGGAAAATTTTCTCTCAGACTATGAGATTAAAGACCGACAAGTGGAGGATAATGTGACGGAAAACGGAGTAACCGCTACTGTAACATACACCCTATATGGCGAGCTTTGCAGAGAGGTGGAATTTTTTATTAAAAAATAATCAAAAAGTGTGAAAAGGTGCATAAAAAAAGTGTTAAATCTTACTGAGATTGTTGCAATCAGAGGAAAAATGTGATATAATAGCTTTGTATAATAGGTATATCAGAACAAAAAAAGAGGAAGTTGTGCTAATGGCGGAAAAACTTATCAGCGTGGACAGAATGGAAACTGTACTCAGCCTTTTCGGCAATTATGACGAGAATGTTAATCTTATCCAAAAAGAGTATAATGTTGTGATTCTCGGCAGAGGTGACGATATCAAGATAACAGGCGATGAGGAGAACGTATTTAACGCCTCGGAAGCTATAAATAGCCTTATTGCTCTTATCAACAAGGGCGAGGCTATCACTGAGCAGACTATAAGATATGTTTTCACACTTGTGCGTGAGGGCAAGCAGTATGAGATAAAGCATATGTCTGATGACGGCGTGTGCGTAACGGTGAGCGGAAAGCTCGTCAAGCCGAAAACTCTCGGTCAGAAAAGATATGTTGAAGCAATAAGGAAAAAGACTATCGTCATGGGCATTGGTCCTGCGGGAACAGGCAAGACTTATCTTGCGGTGGCAATGGCGGTAAAGGCTTTCAAGGCGCACGAGGTAGAGAAGATAATCCTCACACGTCCTGCGGTTGAAGCAGGAGAAAAGCTGGGCTTTCTTCCGGGCGACCTGCAATGTAAGGTAGACCCATATCTCAGACCGCTTTATGACGCACTTTTTGAAATGCTCGGTCCTGACACTTTCGCTAAACAGCAGGAGCGTGGCTGTATCGAAGTTGCTCCGCTGGCATACATGAGAGGACGTACTCTTGACGATTCTTTCATTATCCTTGATGAAGCGCAGAACACCACTCACGAGCAGATGAAGATGTTCCTTACACGTCTTGGATTCAACTCAAAGATAGTCATAACAGGCGATATAACGCAGATAGACCTGCCTGACCAGAGAAAGTCAGGACTTATTCAGGCAATGAACGTACTCAAAGGCATTGACGATATATCGATAAACAGATTTACCGACAAGGACGTTGTCCGTCACAAGCTTGTGCAGGACATAATCCTTGCTTATGAAAAATATAACAAAAAAGGAATGTGAAAAAGTAATGGGCAAGGTAAAAGTAATGATAACCAACAACCAGACAGAGGTAAAGATACCTGTTGGCATAAGGCTTCTTGTAAGACGCTGTTGCCATGCTGTGTTGGAATATGAGGGCCACAATGATGATTTTGAAGTTTCTGTATCTTTTGTGAATGACGAGCAGATACATGAGCTTAACAGGGAGCATAGAAACATAGACCGCTCAACAGATGTGCTGAGCTTTCCTCTTGGCGAGAACGGTGATTTTGACATGAACCACGAAACAGGCGCTTACCTGCTGGGAGATATAGTCATAAGCCTTGAAACTGCTTACCGTCAGGCTGAGATATATGGACATTCTCTTGAAAGAGAGATAGGCTTTTTGACAGTACATTCAATGCTTCATCTCCTTGGCTATGACCATGAAGAAAGCAATCTTCAGGAGAGGATAATGCGTGAAAAGGAAGAAGCTATACTTGGCAATCTGGGCATATCCCGTGACGCCACTTTCTTAGGCGAGCATGAACACAGGTAAAACAGGGATAGGACGTTTCTTCAAGGGCTTTGTTTATGCCTTTGAGGGCGTTGTGAGCTGCATAAAAACAGAGCGCAATATGCGTTTTCACATTGGCGCTGCAGTGCTTGTGATACTGCTTATGCGATTTTACGGGCTTAGCGCCGCCGAAACTGCCGCAGTTTATATCTGCATAGGGCTTGTTATTTCACTAGAGCTTGTGAACACGGCTGTTGAAGCCGCTGTGGATATGGCGTGTAAAGATAAAAATCCCCTTGCTAAAAAGGCGAAAGACTGTGCGGCAGGGGCTGTTCTCATTGCGGCGGTAGCTTCTGTGGCTGTGGGAATAAGGATATTCTGGGACTATTATGCTTTTATGGCTATAGCCTCTTATTTTGCAAGAAACATATGGCTAGGGATAGCTTTAGCCGCAGGTGTGATACTGTGGCTCGTATGGGTGTTCAAAACGCCTGCTGACAAAGATAAAAAAGATAAGGAAAAATATATATGAACAAGAAAAATGCAAATTCAAAAAATGCGTTCGTCACTATTGTTGGACGTGCGAACGCAGGCAAATCCTCATTGCTAAACGCACTTGTGGGCGAAAAGATAGCCGCAGTGAGCGACAAGCCGCAGACAACAAGAACAAAGATAACAGGTGTTCTCACAAAGGGAGAAACGCAGTTCGTTTTCATAGACACACCTGGTATGCACAAGGCTAAAAACAAGCTTTCCGAGCATATGCTCAACGCTGTGAACGAGTCTGTTGCAGGGGTTGACCTTATTATCCTTATGGCTGACTGCACAAAGAAAATATCCGAAAACGAGCGTGAGCTTGTAAAGGGCTTCAAGACAGGCAAGACTAAGGTGATACTTGTGCTGAACAAGATAGATCTTCTTGAAAACAAAGAGGATCTTATCGCAGTGATAGCAGAGTATTCAAAGCTTTTTGATTTTATAGATATCGTACCAGTGAGCGTTCTTGAAAAGGACGGTCTCGATATTATTATGGAAGATCTTGAAAAGAATGCTGTGGAGGGTCCGCACTACTTCCCTGATGATAAATTCACAGACCAGCCAGAAAAGGTCATAATGGCTGAGATAATAAGAGAAAAGGCACTCAATAACCTTAATGACGAAGTTCCTCATGGCATAGCTGTGACTATCGAACATCTTAACGAGCGTGAAAATAGAAACGGTGAAGCTATACTTGACGTTACCGCTACTATTTACTGTGAGAGAGAGTCACACAAGGGCATACTTATCGGAAAAGGCGGCTCTATGCTTAGAAAGATAGGTCAGGAAGCAAGAGCTGACCTTGAAGATTTCTTCCAGATAAAAGTAAATCTCCAGTGCTGGGTCAAGGTAAAAGAGGGCTGGAGAAACCGTGAGGGCATGATAAAGAATTTTGGTTTGGAATAAAGGCAACATATTTTTCCGCTTATAATGACCGCCAAAAAAGCTGATAATATCAGTAAGGCGGTGAATATCATGACTTTATGGGACAAGTTCTTTGAAAGCGGCAGGATAGAGGATTATCTCACATATGCCGCACACAGAAAAGAGGATACTGACAATGCTGACCTTTATGGGACTGATACTGAGGGAAAATGACAGGGGCGAAACAAGCAAATCCGTCACTGTCCTCACAGCAGAGCGTGGAGTCATAGATATATTTGTTCGTGGAGGCAGGAAAAGCACGAAAAATGCGTCATCAACGCAGCTTTTTGCATACTCTAAGCTGTGCGTTGAGGAAAAAAAGAACGCTAAAGACCAATCAATGTTTTTTCTCAACAGCAGTGAATCAGAGAAGCTTTTTTACAATATCAGGCTCGACCCTAAAAAAACGGCTCTTGCCTCTTACTTTTCTGAGCTTCTCATGTATATACGAACAGAGGAAAGCGGCTGTGACGAGATAATGCGGCTGACGCTGAACACACTTTATTTTCTCGATAAGGGCGACAGGGATAACGAACTTCTCAAATCTATATTTGAGTTTCGTCTGCTGTGTGAAGCAGGATTAAGACCTGCGCTTCTTGGCTGTTCGGTTTGCATGGCGTATGAAGCTGACATTATGCACTTCAATCTGTCAACAGGGGTCTTGGAGTGTGACAAATGCTGTTACAATCCTGACAGCATTTACGATATTGAATTAGACAGGACTATGCTATACATAGTCCGATTTATTGCACTGACAGAATATGAGCGGCTTTTTGCTTTCAAGATAAGCGAAAGATATCAGAAAAAACTGACGGCTTTTACAGAGCGGTTTGTGAGATATAATCTGAAAGGCAAGTTTCCGTCGCTTGATTTTTACAGACTTTTGTAGGCATTGCGTAGCTTTGCCTATTGTCATATTTTGAGGTATATATAATGGACGAAAGATTTTACGATTCGCTGGAGCTGAACAAAATTCTTGAAATGCTTTCAAAAGAATGCTCCAACGAAAAAACGAAAAAAATGGCTTTGGGGATAAAGCCTTGTTCTGATCTTTACACGGTCAAGAAAGAAACAGGCAAGACCGCCGAAGCCCTCGAACTCAGCGTGAGATACGGCACGCCGAATTTCTACAACATAAATGACGTATCAACTTACATCAAAAGAGCCGAGGCAGGCGGTGTGCTTTCTCTTGGAGAGCTTATCCAGATAAGACGCTTGCTTGCGCAGACCTATGAGCTTCACCACTGGTATGAGCAGTGTGAGAACAAGGACACTTCCCTTTCATATCTCTTTGAAATGCTCTATCCAAACAAGTATCTGCAACAGCGACTTGAAACGGCTATCATAGATGACACGAAGCTTTCTGACGACGCAAGTGCGGAGCTGAGAAGCATAAGACAGAAGATAACACGTTCAGGGCTTAAGATAAGAGAGACACTTGACAAGATGATAAAATCCCCGAGCACTCAGAAATATTTGCAGGAGAGCATTGTCACAATGCGTGACGGACGTTTCGTTCTTCCGGTAAAGACTGAGTTCAAGGGCAATGTCAGCGGTCTTGTTCATGACACTTCCGCAACAGGCTCAACGCTTTTTATCGAGCCTATGTCAGTAGTGGAAGCCAACAACGATATCCGCATTTTGCAGGGTCAGGAGCAGGACGAGATACACAGGATAATCGCTGAATTTTCCATGGAATGTGCCGAAATGAAAGACCAGCTCATTTCAAACTACAATGCGGTAACAGAGCTTAACCTTTATTTTGCCAAGGCAAACCTCGGTGCAAAAATGAGAGCAATGCTCCCTGAGATATCCAATGACGGTGTTATCGTGCTGAACAAGGCACGTCATCCTCTTATCGACCCGAAAAAGGTCGTGCCTATAAACTTTTCTATTGGCACTGACTATCACTCCCTGATAATAACAGGTCCTAACACGGGCGGTAAGACAGTTGTGCTTAAAACTGTGGGTCTGCTCACGCTTATGACAATGTGCGGTCTGCTTATCCCTGCGTCAGACGGAAGCAGGATATCTGTATATAAAAACGTGCTCGTTGATATCGGCGACCAGCAGTCTATAGAAAACAATTTGTCTACCTTCTCTTCTCACATAAGCAGAGTAAAAACCATACTTGACGAAGCGGACAGCGAAAGCCTTGTGCTTCTTGACGAGCTTGGTTCAGGCACTGACCCTGTGGAGGGTGCTGCGCTGGCGGTAGCTATAATCGAACGCATAAGGATATTCGGTGCGACGCTAGTTACAACTACTCACTATCAGGAGCTTAAGATGTACGCTATCGACACCCCTGACGTTGAGAACGCTTCATGCGAGTTTGACGTGCAGACTTTGCACCCGACATACAGGCTTATCATAGGCTCACCCGGTAAGTCCAACGCTTTTGCTATCTCTGAAAGTCTTGGTATCGACAAGGATATAATCAAGTACGCTGAGTCGCTTATTTCTGAGGATAACAGAAAGTTTGAAACTATCATAGACAATCTTGAACGCACAAGAATGCAGCTTGAAGAAAACAACAGGCTTGCGGAGAAATACCGTGCGGAAAGCGAGGCTCTCAGAAAAGAGCTTACAGAGCAGAAAGAGAAATTCTACGATCAGAAAGAAGCCGAGCTTGAAAAGGCAAGACGTGAGGCTCAGCAGATCGTAAATCGTGTTCAGCGTGAGTCGCAGGCGCTTATTGACGAGCTTGACAAACTGAGAAAAGAGAAAGAAAATCCGAACTTCACTCAGAAAGCCATTGACGCAAGGCACAAGCAGAAGTCCACAATGAACAAGCTTTACAGCGAGGCTAACCCTGTTTCTGAAAGCAGGAACGAGGGATATGTGTTGCCAAGGCCGCTGAAAAAGGGCGACAACGTGCTTATCGTTGACACAAACAGAAAGGGTATCATTATAACGCCCCCTGACAACAGCGGAATGTGCTTCATTCAGGCAGGCATAATGAAAACCAAGATAGATGTAAAGAAGCTTCAGCTTATTGAAAAACAACAGCCGCAAAAGCAGACAAAGAAGCCTGTTAAAAAAGGCGGAGTATCTAAAAACGGCATTGAGAGCCGTATGACACGAAAGGTATCCACCGAGCTTGATATCAGGGGCTATGCCGCAGACGAGGGCGTTCACGAAATGGAGCAGTTTATTTCTGACGCTATCATGTCAGGAGTGACGATGCTCACCATAATCCACGGCAGAGGCACCGGTATTCTCCGTGATGCCATAAGGCGCGCGCTTAAACACCACCCGTCTGTAAAATCATTCAGAAAAGGCGTTTACGGAGAGGGTGAGGACGGCGTAACCATAGTCGAACTTAAATAATCACATATCACCGCATTTTGGTATATAATAAGCCAAAGGCGGTGATTTTTTTGAGTGTTCACAAGCGTTCTTTGAAGAACAGACTTTCATATATACTGCTGACTTTTATCGTTGTTCTTGCACTGCTCACGACTGTGTTTTTTGCACAGCTTTCAAGGCACATCAGCGAAATAAGCGAGTTTGAAAGCAAGCAGGCGGCACTTGACGTGATAAATGCGGCCATAAACAGAGAGCTTGAAAAACTGCCCCAGAGCAGTTATATAAAGATATCTGAAACTGACGGCAGGATAACCTCCATAAACAGCGATACGAACGCTGTTAACAGGCTTCAAAGCAGTGTTTCAAGGGCTGTGAACGAAAGTCTTTCACAGCTTGAGGGTACAAAACTCAGCGTACCCATCGGCACACTTTCAGGAATAAATATCCTCACAGGCAGAGGTTTTGACATACCATTGCGGCTTCATCAGATAGGTGCGGCAAAAACAGAGCTTAAAAGCGATTTAACGGAAGCAGGGATAAATCAGACAAAATACAGCCTTTATCTCACTGTGACCATAGAAATGACAGCCATTCTTCCTGCACACTCTACGGATATCGTGGTGAGCTATGACTATCCCGTTAGCGAAACTGTTATCATAGGGGAGATACCTGATATGTACTTAGACAAGGGAAAAGGCTGATTTTTTCGCAGTTTATAGAAAAAAGGCTTGTATTTCACCAGCAATTATGGTATAATATAAAGGGCAATACCGCATAAGGCACGCCTAACGGCTTTGCACGCAATCTGCTTGCAGATTTTCCGTTATCTCGCACAGAAACTCCTTGAAATACGGAAGTATTCCTGCGTCGTTTCTATACAAGCTAACGAAAAATCTGGCTACGCATCTTGCGTACAATCCTTATGTGGTATTGCCCTGCGTATGATATGCCGTAAAAAGTTGGCAGAAATGGAGTTGTGTTATTTTGAACGAACAGGACGCTAAAAAACGTATAGACGAGCTTGTGAAGCTTTTGAATTATCACTCTCAGCTTTACTATGTTGAGGACAGGAACGAGATCACAGACTATGAATACGATATGCTCCAGCAGGAACTAAAGGGTCTTGAGGAGCAGTTTCCGCAGTTTATCAGAAGCGACTCCCCTACTCAGCGTGTAGGCGGCAAGGCGATATCAATATTTGAGAAAGTCACACACCGTGTGCAAATGGGTTCTTTGCAGGACGTTTTTTCCTTTGAACAGGTGAGAAGCTTTATTGAGACAGTTCAGCAGACTGTGGATAAACCGCAATTCGTTGTTGAGCCTAAAATAGACGGGCTTTCGGTATCCCTTGAATATCATAACGGTGAGCTTGCCATAGGTTCTACCCGTGGTGACGGCTTTGTGGGCGAGGACGTTACTTCTAATCTGAAAACTGTAAAGTCCATTCCTATAAAAATAAATGAGGAACTGCCTTTGATAGAAGTCAGAGGTGAAACATATATGCCGAGAAATATTTTTCTGAACCTTGTTAAAGAGCAGGAGGATAATGACGAGCAGCCTTTCAAAAATCCTAGAAACGCCGCCGCAGGTTCTCTCAGGCAGAAAGACCCTAAGATAGCGGCAAAAAGAAAGCTTGATATCTTTGTGTTCAATGTTCAGCAGATAGAGGGCAAGGAGCTTACTTCCCACAAGGAGTCTCTTGACTATCTGAAAACACTGGGATTTAAGACTATCCCTGATTACAAGCGTGTGTCTACCGCTGATGAGGTCATAGGCTGCATAAAGGCTATCGGAGAAAAGCGTTTTGACCTGCCATTCGATATTGACGGCGTTGTTATAAAGGTTGACGATTTCAGACAGCGTGAGATACTTGGTGCAACTGCAAAAGTGCCAAAGTGGGCTGTTGCTTACAAGTTTCCGCCTGAGGAAAAGACCTCAAAGCTGCTCGATATAGAGCTTAACGTGGGCAGAACTGGTGCTATAACACCTGTGGCCGTGTTTGAGCCTGTTTTTCTTGCAGGCACGAGCGTTTCAAGGGCGACCCTACACAATCAGGATTTTATAAGAGAGAAAAACATTTCCGTGGGTGATATCATCAAGGTGCGCAAGGCTGGAGATATAATCCCTGAGGTACTTGGCTCTGTGGAAAAGCATGGCAACGGAGTTTTCACGCTCCCTGAGTGCTGTCCTGTATGCGGAACAAAGCTTGTGAAGTCCGAGGAAGAAGCGGCGGTAAGGTGTCCGAACGTTGAATGTCCTGCGCAGATATTCAGAAGCATTGTTCACTTTGCTTCAAAGGGCGCAATGAACATTGACGGTCTTGGTCCGCAGATAGTTCACACCCTTCTTGACAACAAGCTTATCACCTCTGTGGCTGACCTTTACACTCTGAGCGAAAACAAGCTTTTACAGCTTGACAACTTCAAGGAAAAATCAGTGAACAATCTGCTTAGTGCTATAGAAAAGTCAAAGTCCAATTCTTTGGACAGATTGGTGTTTGGTCTGGGCATAAGAAATATCGGACAGGCTTCTGCGAAGCTTCTGTGCGACAAGTTCGGCGACCTTGACAATATCATGAACGCTTCCGCAGAGCAGATATCCGAGATAGACGGCTTTGGCGGCGTAATGGCGCAAAGCGTTTACAATGCTTTCCATGAAGAGCATATGATAGAGCTTATTCAAAGGCTCAAAGAATGTGGGATAAACACAAAGTATGAGAAAATACAGATAGACGACCGCTTTGCAGGAAAGACTTTTGTTCTCACAGGCACTTTGCCGACGCTTAAAAGAAGTGAGGCAAAGGCACTTATTGAAAAATACGGCGGCAAGGCAAGCGGCTCAGTGTCCAAAAAAACGGACTATGTTCTTGCAGGTGAGGAAGCAGGAAGCAAGCTTGATAAAGCGCAGCAGCTCGGTATCGAAATAATCACCGAAGAACAGTTCAAGGATATGATAAAATAAGATAATATCTTTTTATATAAATAAAACAGGAGGAATGTAAAATGAATATTGACATTAAACACATTGCCAAGCTGGCAAGACTTCGCATCGAAGACGATCAGCTTGATAAGTTTGAGTCAGAAATGCAGAACATCGTGGGAATGGTTGAAAAGCTCCCCGACATTCAGGACGAAATGACCCTTGACCCTGACAACCCGATGATACTCAGAAAAGACGTGGCTGTTCAGGATAAATTCACAAGACAGGAGCTTATGCAGAACGCTCCTCAGGTAAAGGCAGGCTGTCTTGTCGTGCCTAAAACAGTAGAGTAAGGAGTGTTATAATTGGAACTTTTTGAAAGAAATGCCTGCGACTTGTCAGAAATGATAAAGAACAAGGAAATAAGCTCCGCAGAGCTTACAAAGTCTGTTTTTGACAGAATAAAAGCAGTTGAGGGCAAGGTAGACGCTTATCTGACACTTGACGAAGAAAACGCTATGAAAAAAGCCGCTGAGATAGATGAAAAGCTTGCAAAGGGCGAGGAACTTTCACCTTTGGCTGGTATACCTGTTGGTATCAAGGACAATATCTCAACAAAGGGTCTGAGAACAACTTGTGCGTCAAAAATGCTTGGCAATTATGTTCCGCCTTTCAATGCAACTGTAATGAACAAGCTTGACGATATCGTTGTAACAGGCAAGCTCAACATGGA
Organism: Ruminococcus bicirculans (ex Wegman et al. 2014); assembly: GCF_000723465.1. Lineage (GTDB taxonomy): Bacteria > Bacillota > Clostridia > Oscillospirales > Ruminococcaceae > Hominimerdicola > Hominimerdicola aceti. The sequence goes on along the minus strand of NZ_HF545616.1, from coordinate 1,080,507 downwards.
CGAGTTCGCTATGGGTTCATCAACTGAGAACTCACATTTTAAGCCTACTAAAAACCCATTTGATACAGAGAGGATACCTGGCGGTTCATCAGGCGGATCTGCTGCGGCTGTTGCTGCAAGAGAGGCTATCGTTACTCTTGGTTCTGATACAGGCGGATCTATCAGACAGCCTGCTTCATACTGCGGCGTTGTAGGTCTGAAGCCTACATACGGCAGCGTTTCAAGATACGGTCTTGTTGCTTTCGCTTCATCACTGGATCAGATCGGACCTCTCGGCATGTGCGTAAAGGACGTTGCTATGGTACAGTCTGCTATCGTTGGTCATGACAAGTATGACGCTACTTCTTCCTATAGAGAGTATCCTGATTTTGCGGCTGACCTTAAAGCTGACGTAAAGGGTCTGAGGATAGGTATCCCAAAGGAGTATTTCGGCGAGGGTATCGACCCATTCGTTAAGCAGTCTGTAATGAACGCTGTGAAAGAGCTTGAAAAGCAGGGCGCAACTGTAAAGGAGATCTCTCTGCCGTCTACAGATTATGCACTTTCATCATACTACATCATTTCTTCTGCAGAAGCTTCTTCAAACCTTGCAAGATTTGACGGTGTAAGATACGGCTTCAGAGCTGAAGAATATGACGGACTTGTTGATATGTACGAGAGAACACGTTCAGAGGGCTTCGGCGACGAAGTAAAGAGAAGAATAATGCTCGGCACATTCGTGCTTTCATCAGGTTTCTATGACGCTTACTACAAGAAAGCAAAGCTCGTTCAGAAGAGAATAATGCAGGAGTTCGCATCTCAGTTCGCTGACGTTGACGTTATCGCTACTCCTACAGTTCCGTCAACAGCATTCAAGATCGGTGAAAACACTGACGATCCCCTTAAAATGTACGCAAACGATGTCTGCACTGTTACAGTGAACATTGCAGGTCTGCCTGCAATAAGCATTCCTTGTGCATATGACGACAAGGGTCTGCCTGTTGGTATGCAGCTTATCGGCGGAAAGTTTACAGAGCAGCGTCTGCTTAACACAGCTTATGCTTATGAGCAGCTTGTTGGCGGATTCAAAATGCCTGAGCTTTAAGGAAAGGGGTCACAAAAATGGTAAAAGGCTACGAAGTTGTAATCGGTCTTGAAACTCATGCTGAGCTTAATACCGAGTCTAAAATATACTGCGACTGCAAGAACCAGTTCGGTCTTGAAGTCAATTCACAGGTTTGCCCTATCTGCATGGGTATGCCTGGCACACTGCCTACTCTTAACGAAAAGGTAGTTGATTATGCAATAAGAATGGGTCACGCACTCAACTGCGAGATAAACCGTGTCTGCAAGCAGGACAGAAAGAACTATTTCTACCCTGACCTGCCAAAGGCTTATCAGATATCACAGGCAGAAGTTCCTCTCTGCGGTAAGGGTTATGTTGATATCCTTGTTGACGGCGAGGAAAGAAGAATAGGTATCACAAGAATACACATCGAGGAGGACGCAGGTAAGCTTCTTCACTCTGACAAGTTCCATGGTGTATCACTTGTTGACCTTAACCGCTGCGGTGTTCCGCTTATCGAGATAGTTTCTGAGCCTGATATGCGTTCCTCACAGGAAGCAAAGGTTTATCTTGAAACACTTAAATCTATCCTACAGTATCTTGGCATATGCGACTGTAAGATGCAGGAAGGCTCTATCAGATGTGATGTAAACGTATCTGTTCACAAGCCTGGCGAGCCATTCGGCACACGTTCTGAGATGAAGAACGTAAACAGCTTCTCTGCCGCTGTAAGAGGTATAGACTACGAGGTAGAAAGACAGATAGCTGTTCTTGAAGCAGGCGGAAAGGTCGAGCAGGAAACACGCCGTTGGGACGACGAAAAGGGAATGAGCATTCCAATGCGTTCAAAAGAGGACGCACAGGATTATCGTTACTTCCCTGAGCCGGACCTGCTCACTATCGTTGTTGAGCAGGAGCGTGTTGACGAGCTTAAAAAGAGTATCCCAGAGCTTCCAAACGTAAAGATACTCAGATATGTAAAGAAGTTCGGTCTGAACATAAAGGACGCAACGTTTATAGCTGAGTCTGTTTCCCTTGCAAAGCTTTTTGACGATTGCATGGCAAAGGACAAGTTCCCTGCAAAGTGCTATACAACATGGATACTTGGCGACCTTGTTAAGTACATGAACGCAACAGGCAAGACTCTCGAAGATACAAAGCTCACTGCTGACAATCTTACTGACCTTGCCGCTGCTATCGAAGCAAAGACCATTTCCAACGCTGGCGGAAAGAAAGTTTTTGCAGTTCTTCTTGAAGAGGACAAAAAGGTAAGCGACATTATCGAGGAGCAGGGTCTTGCACAGGTTTCTGATGACAGCGCACTTGAAAAGATCGCTGACGAAGTTCTTGCCGCAAACGAAAAGTCTGTAAATGACTACAAGGGCGGAAAGACAAATGCTCTGGGCTATCTGGTAGGTCAGTGCATGAAGGCTTCAAAGGGCAAGGCTAACCCTGGAAAAATGAAAGAGATAATTCTTGCAAAGCTTGGCTGAGCGCAGAAAAATCTGATATAACGAAAGAGGATCGCATTTGCGGTCCTCTTTTTTGTACTCATATAAGTTTTCCGTAACAAAACTCGCCATCTGACGAGGTTATCTCTATCTTTAAAAGCTGTCGGCGCAAAGAAACGTCCTCGCTGTCCCTTGGAATTTTCACAGTAACATAATTTGGTGCATGACCCTGATGCCACTGAGGGCTTGTTTCCTTTTCAAATAAAACCTCTTGCACTGTGCCAACAAGGCTTTTGAGATACAAAGCCTTTGTTTCGTTACATACATCTGCCATTTGAGCCGCACGACTGTGCTTGGTCTTGCGGTCGAGCTGACCTTTCATTTTGTCGGCAACAGTGGTAGGTCTGCGTGAATACGGGAAAATATGCGTTTCTGCAAAAGATATCTTCTTTGCAAATGCCAGCGACTTTTCAAATTCCTCGTCAGTTTCCTGGGGAAAGCCCACCATTATGTCGGTGGTTATAGCGCAGTTTGGAAAATGCCTGCGAAGCTTCTCGCAAAGCTCAGCATACTCCACCGTATCATAATGGCGATTCATGCGCTTCAAAGTTTCGTCACAGCCACTTTGCAGGGAAAGATGAAAATGCGGACAGAGCTTTTCAAGCTTTGACATTCGCAGAATATCTTCATCTGAAATAAGCTCAGGCTCAACAGAGCCGATACGCACTCTGTAATCGCCATCACAGCCGCAAGCGGCTTCAACAGCGTCAATGAGCCGTGTGCCGTTTTTGAAGTCTCTGCCGTAACAGCAAAGATTTATGCCCGTGAGGATTATCTCCTTATGACCTGAGTCAACGAGCTGCTGAACTTCAGGAGCGATATCCTCCAAAGGTTTTGAGCAGATGTGTCCTCTCGCAGTGGGGATAATACAGTAGGTGCAATACTGATCACAGCCGTCTTGAATTTTGATATACGCACGAGTTTTTTGGTCAGCACCTGAGTTTGTCATTTTCTCAAAAGCCTCTCCCCTCTCACGAGGAACTATCCTGATAATACGCTCGCCACTTGTGATATACTTTTTTATAAGGGCAGGTATCTCCTTTTTTGCACCTGTGCCAACTATGATACCGCACTCGTCAAGAGCAGAAGCTTCCTTTTCAAAAGCCTGCGGAAAACAGCCTGCCAAAACTATCAGACACTCAGGATTGGCTTTTTTTATCTTGTGGATAAGCTGTCGGCATTTTGAGTCCGACTGAGCGGTAACAGTGCAGGAATTTACAACACAGACCTCTGCATCAGCATAATCCTCAGTGACCTCATACCCCTCGGACAGCATTGCTTCCTTTATATTTTCAGTTTCATATTGGTTTACCTTGCAGCCGAATGTATAGAAAAAGGCTTTCATATTTGATTTCCTTTCAGTAGCCAAATGTTTATAATGCACAATAAATCACAATAATATATGTGCATATTGCATAAATCTAAACTTTGATTTTTATCACTCTTGACTATTGTACCATATTTTAATTTTTTTTGCAAATATCCATTGACAAATCAGAAAAATCGTTTATAATATAAATTGTAGAGAAAAGATCTACAGAATTTATGTGGGAATCAAGATCGGATATACCGATCATTCTGAAGGAGGAATATTTATGACAAAGGTAAAAATCATGCTCGATTCCATTGCAGCGGTAAAGAAGTTTGTAAGCGTAGTTTCTATGTACGACTTTGATGTGGATCTTGCGTCAGGAAGATATGCAGTTGACGCTAAGTCAATTATGGGTATTTTCAGCCTTGACCTTTCAAATCCTATCCAGCTCGTAGCACACACAGACGACGCTACTAAATTCCTTGACGAGATCAAAGAATTTATTGTTGACTAAACTTTGATATCACGAAAGCACTGAGTTTTAAAAGCTCAGTGCTTTTTTTGTTGCAAAATTTAAACGATTTCGTATTTTTGCAAAATGTCATCATATAGTTTAATATATTTACGAATATACACTTTCTACTTTTGTTGTATTTTCATTCAAAGCGCATATAAAACGTTTGAGATTTTCGTAATAAGAAAACTTTTAGCTGATTTGTTATAGTTTTTATATAAGTTTCACATTAACTAAAACGTTTAAATATGATTAATTATCCAAATTTTATATAATAAATTAACATGAAATAAGTAAAAATCATATTAATATCTTCGTATATAATATTTTACACAATATCTGTTTACTATTTGTTCACATTGGCATATAATTATATATGGATTAAGATATGTGACATATAAGTATAGAACTGCTGTTGCCAATGTAAAAAGAAACGAAAATTTCAGAAATTTTCGGTTCTTTTTAGTTTTTCAGAGGTTATTATTGCGAAAGGAGGATATGCCAAAGGGCATAATCACGAACATGATCAAAGCTTATATCAGGATAAACGATCTTAATGACATCAAAACTTTGCATGAAGCGGCTTTAAGCTGCAAATACGATCTGGTGGTGCAGTCAGGAACAAAAATACTCAATCCAAAATCACTTATGGGTATTTTCGGTCTTGGCACAAAGAAAACTGTATCGCTGGTAGCTAAATATGACGACAAGCGTGATTTTCTCGAAAAATTCGGTGATCTGATCTCAACTTAGATCATTCCTTATAAAAGCGTTCTGCTGCTGCGGAGCGCTTTTCTCTTTTGCCCTTGTAATCACAAGAGCTATATGTTATAATAGTACAAAAAAGACAAGGAGATAACTAATGAGCGTAAAAATAATATTGCTTGCACTGGAAACTTTGCTGTTGTTTCTGTTTCTTGTACCATTACCTGTTATATGCTCTGGCAACCTACTTGGCATCATCGTTTCAGTGATACTAATGCTCATAACGGCAAACTGGCCAAAATTCTGCGGTATTTTATCAAAAATATGGGGACATGGCGCAGGTAAATTCGGGCTTATCTTTGTAAGCACATTGATACTTGCTGGGATAATATATGTGGGCATTCTTTCCATACTTATGTACAAAGCACAGGAAAACCGCCCTGAAAAAGCCAATATTATAGTTGTGCTTGGCTGTCAGGTAAAAGGCGAACGCCCCTCACGAATGTTACGCAGACGACTTGACACTGCAATTATGGCTATGAACGACAATCCCGATACGCTTTGTATAGTTTCAGGTGGCAAGGGTGATGATGAGAAAATAAGTGAAGCCTTGGCAATGAAAAACTATCTGCTAGAAAAAGGCATGGACAGCGACAGGATAATAATGGAGGACAAGTCCACTTCAACTTACGAAAATATCCAAAACTCTCTCAAGATACTCGATGAACTCGGCATGAGCCATGATATGACTATCGTCACAGACGGTTTTCATCAATACCGTGCAAGCCTTATCGCAAAGGCTCAGGGCGTGGAGAATGTCACCGCTTATTCAGCCTACACCGAGCCACGTTACCTGTTCACATATTGGGTGAGAGAGTGGCTTGGGCTAACGCACTTTTTCATGCTGGGCAGCTAACTAAATTTCACGAAAATTTGCACAAAAAGCTATTGAAAACAGCACAAAGGTATGCTAGAATAAAGTCATAAATAAATGAAAATCGGAGGTTGAAACATGAAAAATATACCAGAAGTGAAACTTGGCATCGTTGCAGTTTCAAGAGATTGCTTCCCTATGTCGCTTTCAGAATCAAGACGTATCAAGGTCTGTCAGGAGTACAAAAAGGCTTACGGCGATATCTACGAATGTCCTACAGTTGTGGAGAACGAGAATGATATGCTCAAAGCCCTTGACGAGGTAAATACAGCAGGCTGTAACGCACTTGTTGTATATCTCGGAAACTTTGGACCTGAGTCCTCAGAAACACTTCTAGCAAAGAAGTTTGGCGGTCCTGTTATGTTCGTTGCGGCTGCTGAAGAACCATGCGGTGATGCACTTATCGACAACAGAGGCGACGCTTACTGCGGAATGCTCAACGCAAGCTATAACCTTGCACTGAGAAACATCAAGGCTTATATCCCTGAGTACCCTGTTGGTACACCTGACGAGTGTGCAAAGATGATAAGCGAGTTCGTTCCAGTTGCAAGGGCTATCCTCGGTCTTAAGGATCTGAAGATAATCTCATTCGGACCACGTCCACAGGACTTTCTTGCCTGCAACGCACCTATCAGACAGCTCTACAATATGGGTATCGAGATAGAAGAAAACTCAGAGCTTGACCTTTTTGAGTCATTCAACGCCCATGCCGGCGACGAGAGAATATCTGCTGTTGTGGCTGACATGGAAGCAGAGCTTGGCAAGGGCAATAAAATGGCAGGCATCCTTCCAAGACTTGCGCAGTATGAGCTTACCCTTCTTGACTGGGCAGAAGCTCACAAAGGCTCAAGAAAATATGTTGTATTTGCAAACAAGTGCTGGCCTGCATTCCAGACGCAGTTTGGCTTCGTTCCTTGCTATGTTAATTCAAGACTTACAAAGATAGGCATTCCTGTTGCCTGCGAAGTAGATATCTACGGTGCTGTCAGCGAATACATAGGCGTTTGTGTATCACAGAAGCCTGTTACGCTCCTTGACATCAACAACACTGTTCCTGCGGACATATACAATGATGATATCGCAGGAAAGTTCCCTTACACACATAAGGATACATTCATGGGCTTCCACTGCGGAAACACGGCTTCATGCCTTGTAAAAGAGCCTGAGATGAAGTTCCAGCGTATCATGAAGAGAAATCTTGAGCCAGACAGCGAGCCTAATATTTCAAGAGGTACTCTTGAGGGCGATATCGTTGACGGAAATATTACATTCTTCCGCTTCCAGTCAACGGCTGACGCACAGCTCAAAGGATATATTGCTGAGGGCGAGGTACTTCCTGTTGCAACACGTTCATTCGGTTCTATCGGAATTTTCGCTATCAACGAAATGGGCAGATTTTACCGCCATGTTCTCGTTCAGAAGAACTATCCTCACCACGGTGCTGTTGCTTTTGGTCACTATGGAAAGGCACTCCACAGTGTTATGACATATCTTGGCATGACAGACATAGGCTTCAATCAGCCAAAGGGTATGCTTTATCCAACAGAAAATCCGTTTGCAGATTAATATTTTAGGGATACCGCACTGTAATGGTGCGGTATTTCTGCTTTTATGAACTAAAAAATCAACAAGTGAGCCAACGCTTATTCACACATAATTATATGCCCTGCCGAATAATAAGAATTTTATTGACAAATATGCGAAAAATGTAGTATAATAGAAATAACTATTATAAGGAGATGTAGCCATGTCTGTTTACCGTATTTATGTAGAAAAAAAGCCTGAATTTGCAGTTGAAGCAAATTCACTTATCGGCGGAATAAAGTCAGCTCTGGGACTTGAAAACCTTACAGGTCTGAGAGTTATAAACCGCTATGACGCAGAGGGTCTTTCAAGAGAGGATTTTGACCTTGCAGCACCAGTCGTTTTCTCTGAGCCTGCTGTTGACGTTACTTACGATCACCTGCCTGCTGTAAAAGCTGACGAGTTTGTTTTTGCAGTTGAGTATCTGCCAGGTCAGTTTGATCAGAGAGCTGATTCCTGCGCACAGTGTATCTCACTTCTCACTGGAGGAAAAAGACCTACTATCAAGTCAGCGAGAATTTATATCGTTTCTGGCAAACTCACAGAAGCAGAGCTTGACCAGATCAAGCACTATATGATAAACCCTGTTGAGTCAAGAGAAGCTTCCCTTGATTGCTTCGATACACTTGATATCAAGTATACTATCCCTACCACAGTTAAGACTGTTGAGGGCTTTATCTATTCAACAGACGATGACCTGAAATTTATGCTCACAGACTTGGGTCTTGCAATGGACTTTGACGATATCAAGTTCTGTCAGGATTATTTCAAGAACGTTGAAAAGAGAAATCCTACTATCACTGAGATAAGAATGATAGATACATACTGGTCTGACCACTGCCGCCATACTACATTCTCCACTATCGTCGATAACGTTTCTATCGACTCAGACTACATAGCTGCTACCTTTGCAGACTATATCAACACAAGAAAAGACCTTTATGCAGGCAGAACTGACAAGCCTGTTACACTTATGGATCTTGCTTGTATCGGCGCAAAACAGCTTAAAAAGGCTGGTCTGCTCAAAGACCTTGACGAGAGTGAGGAGATAAACGCTTGCTCTGTTAAGATAACGGTTGACGTTGACGGCAATCCTGAGGACTGGCTGCTCATGTTCAAAAACGAAACACACAACCACCCTACAGAGATCGAGCCTTTCGGCGGTGCGGCAACTTGCCTCGGCGGTGCTATCAGAGACCCTCTGTCAGGACGTTCATATGTATATCAGGCAATGAGAGTAACAGGCGCAGGCAATCCGCTGGTTCCTGTTGAGGACACTATCACAGGTAAGCTTCCACAGAGAAAGATAGTTGTAGGTGCGGCAAATGGTTATTCTTCATACGGCAACCAGATAGGTCTTGCTACCGGTCACGTTCACGAGATATATCACCCAGGCTATGTTGCGAAGAGAATGGAGATAGGTGCTGTAATCGGTGCTGCTCCTGCTGAGAACGTAAGACGTGAAAGACCTGAGCCTGAGGATATCGTTATCCTCCTTGGCGGAAGAACAGGACGTGACGGCTGCGGCGGAGCAACAGGTTCTTCAAAATCACACAACCTCCACTCACTTGAAAACTGCGGAGCTGAGGTACAGAAGGGTAACGCACCTGAGGAAAGAAAGCTTCAGCGTTTGTTCAGAAATCCTGAAGTTACTTCAATGATAAAGCGTTGTAACGACTTCGGTGCAGGCGGAGTTTCCGTTGCTATCGGCGAGCTTGCTGACGGACTTTCTATCAACCTTGACGCTGTTACAAAGAAGTATGACGGTCTTGACGGCACTGAGCTTGCTATCTCTGAGTCACAGGAGAGAATGGCTGTTGTTATCGCAAAGAGCGACCTTGAAAAGTTCATGGCTGAGGCTGCAAAGGAAAACCTTGAAGCAACAATGGTGGCAAGAGTAACTGCTGAGCCAAGACTTAAAATGAACTGGTGCGGCAACACTATCGTTGACCTAACAAGAGAGTTTCTTAACTCAAACGGTGCTGAAAAGCACACAGATATTTCCATCCCTGCTCCTGTTTTCGCAGCAGAGAGCAACGATGCTGACACTGCTGACCGCTGGGAGTCTATGATATCAAACCTCAACATATGCTCACAGAAGGGTCTTATTGAGAGATTTGACTCAACAATCGGTGCAAACACAGTTCTTATGCCATTTGGCGGTAAATATCAGAACACACCTACACAGGCAATGGCTGCAAAGCTCCCTGTTCTTCACGGCAATACAAAGACAACGTCCATTATGGGCTGGGGCTATGACCCATATCTCTCATCTGTAAGCCCATACCACGGCGCAATGAGCGCTGTAGTTGAGTCTATCGCAAAGGTCATCGCAACAGGCGGTATATATGAGAAGTGCTGGCTCACATTCCAGGAGTATTTCGAGAGAACACAGAATGATCCTGAGCGTTGGGGCAAGCCTATGTCTGCTCTCCTCGGTGCATACAAGGCACAGATAGAGCTGGGATGCGGTTCTATCGGCGGTAAGGACTCAATGTCAGGTACATTCGAGGAAATAGACGTTCCACCTACACTTGTTTCATTCGCTGTATCAGTAACAGACGCAGACAAGGTAGTTTCACAGGAATTCAAGAAGGCCGGCTCTAAGGTAATTCTTATCAAGCCTGAGTATGATGACAACAAGCTTGTGAACTTCGATTCACTTAAGGCAGTATTTAAAAAGGTAGAAAAGCTTATCGCTGAGGGCAAGGTGCTTTCATGCTGGGCTGTATCCTACGGCGGTGTATCCGAGGCTGTTGCAAAAATGGCATTTGGTAACAAGATAGGCTTTAAGTTCACAGACAAGCTCACAGCAGAAGAACTTTACAGAGCTTGCTATGGCGCATTTGTTATCGAGCTTGCTGAGGGCGTTGACACTGACGAGAGAGTTATCGGTGAAACAACAGAAAGCTATGAGATAAAGTCAGACAATTACACAATAAGCCTTGACAAGCTCCAGACACTTTGGGAGGGCAAGCTTGAACCTGTATATCCTGTTCATGTGAAAGAGCCTGCTGAAAAGCCTGAAAAGTACAGCTACAAGGCAGACAAGAGAGTCGCACCTGCTATCAAGGTGGCAAAGCCAAAGGTGCTTATCCCTGTATTCCCTGGCACAAACTGCGAATACGATACAGCAAGAGCCTTTGAAAAGGCAGGCGCTGAGGCTGACATCTTCGTTGTAAGAAACCTTACAGAACAGGCTATCAAGGAGTCTGTTGACGCAATGGAGAAGAAGATAAAAGAGTCACAGATAGTAATGCTCCCAGGCGGATTCAGCGGTGGCGACGAGCCTGACGGTTCAGGCAAGTTCATCGTATCATTCCTGAGAAACCCAAGGCTTACAGACGCTATCCATGACCTGCTGAAAAATCGTGACGGTCTTATGCTTGGTATCTGCAACGGCTTCCAGGCACTTATCAAGCTTGGTCTTGTACCATATGGTGAGATAAGAGATATGAGAGACGACTCCCCTACACTGACATTCAACACCATTGCAAGACACCAGTCTAAAATGGTAAACACAAGGATCGCTTCCAACAAGTCACCATGGCTTGCAGGCTGTGAGGTAGGCGATATCCACAGCGTGGCTATCTCACACGGTGAGGGACGTTTCGTTGCAACAGCAGAGGAGATCGCACAGCTTGCTGCAAACGGACAGATCGCTACACAGTATGTTGACTTTGACGGAGAGCCTACATTTGACATTCATTGCAACCCTAACACATCATTCCAGGCTATCGAGGGTATCACCTCACCTGACGGACGTGTTCTTGGTAAAATGGGTCACTCAGAGCGTAAGGGCTGCTGCGTATCAAAGAACGTTCCTGGTGAAAAGGATCAGAAGATATTTGAAAGCGGCGTAGCTTACTTCAAGTAAAAAAACAAAAATACAAGGGCGGAGCTTTTCCGCCCTTTGTTTATACGAGGACAAAGATATGCTGAAATACATTATAATATATCTTTCCGCAATGAGCCTTTTGACGTTCATACTTTTTGGTGCAGATAAGCACAAGGCAAGAGCACACAAATGGCGGATACCTGAGAAAACGCTCCTTGGTCTGAGCCTGCTTGGCGGCTTTGCAGGAGGATTTCTGGGCATGGAATTTTTCCGTCACAAAACAAAACACTGGTATTTTTATATGGTGATGATAATTTCTCTTGCACTATGGGCATTTATCATATACAAGGTCATTGCAGAATAGAATAAGTTCTTTAGGTAGTCGGTAACGGCTGCCTAATTTTTTTGCCAATTCTGGTAAAAAGCATATAAAGCAGCGTAAACTTATTGGCGAAAAATAAAGTTGATCCTGTATAATAAAACTTGACACATACAAAACAGTGCATAGTATTATACCACAAAAGAAGACTGCTTTCTACCCCGGAAAAGGGTAGAAAGCAGTCTTTTTTTCATTGTGCGTTTTTTACAGCGGCTTCAGTAAGTTCAGCTTCTGTTAAGATATAGTTGCTGTTGTCATTAGGAGTGATATACACCGTGATAGTTCCCAGCTTGCAATTTTCACTGATAGCACCACCAGTAATACCGAAGTTCATCGTGTCAGACGGAGCGGCTGAGCCTTCCTCCAAATTCTTTATAGTGTCAAGCTCAAGTTTATCAGTTGAGGTGCCGTCTTTAGTGAAACTGCCCTCAATATCACCCTCGGGAGCAAAATTAAACTTCGCCATAATGCCCACATTAGAGTGATTTGTAAATGTGATAGCCTTTGTGTCGCTGGTCCATTTGCCGTCTGCCTGATCGACCTGATGTGTTTCAGGGTTCCAAGTCTTTTCGCCCTCGGTGTACTCGAAGGTCATATCTTCCCAAGTAATGTCGGCGGATATAGTTACAGGAGATTCCGCACCTGCCATATATTTGCCCTGCACGTCGGCAGTGGTGTCCGCAAAGGCAGGAACCGCCATAGAGGCTGTCATTGCCAGCGACAGTATGGATATAATAACTTTTTTCATTTTTCTGCCCTCCTTATTCCGCTGTAACGGTGTAAATGCCGTTCTCATCAGGTCCGCTGACGGTGCATCCCTCTGCTAGTTGAATACCGCCATATCTTCCTGTTTCATATTCATCAGGCTTAAAGTTATATGTACCCACGCCGCAGATGATCTTTGCCTCTTCTCTATAAACACTATCAAAGGAGAATTTGCCTATCCGAATATTACCCGACAGTTTTAAGGTCGGCGTACCGGTAGTAACCATGGGAACTTTAAGCGTCCCTAACGTAAAGTCGCCGGAAATGGTGACATCTTTCTTAACTTTCATTGTTCTGGTAATATTATTGACTCCCTCGAATTTCCAAATGCCGCCATAGCTGGTAAAGCAATCTTTCGTGATGACACAATCTCTCAAGGTCACATCTGAGTAATTATTATTGTCGCCCAACCCATTCAGAGTACAATTGTCAACGATCAGATGTTGTTCAGCTCTTCCATTCATCTGCACATAACAACCGATAGTACCGTTGCGCAGCGTCAGCGTTTCGTTGCCATCATTTGAGAGTGAAATAGATTCGACGCTCAGCGTCTTTCTGTTCAGATCAAACTCCAGATCTTTTCCTGACGAAAGCTTCAGCCTCTCGTCTGCTCCGTTAAGATCGTTGTTTAGCTTTGCCTTGCCGCCATTTTCAAATACGCTGCGCAGATCCTCCAAATTTTTCACCATAGTGGTGTCTGAGGAGTCTGAGGTGTCTGAGGTGATCTTTACTGTAATAGTTCCGATCTTCTGATCTTTTGTGATCGCACCTCCGGAAATGCCAAAAGCAGTTGTGTCTGTTGGGGCGTTTTCAATTGTTGTATTCTCTGCAGAAACAAGATCAAACTCGGTCTTGTCAAAGCTGCCATTCAGCCCATCCACAACGGCTGCGTAAGGAGCTTGGGCTAGACGTTCCGTCGCCTAAGGAGGAATTCGACCCGCCGTTGGGTTTCTACGAGAAGTGCAGTATTATGGACGAAATGCCTCTGGCTTACTGCGTTATCGAACTTGTATTCGATGAGGATGGTCACGGTGTTGACTTTATTTTCCGCTACTGCAACAAGGAGATGGCAGTAGTTGAGGGTGTGCCCGTGGAAGAATGCTGAATCGGTCTTTTTATGAAGTATTTCGCAACGGAGACCGAAAATGGCTGGTATCTTACGCAGATGTAGCACTCAACGGCACAAAGCACACGCTGAAAGATTTTAGCCCTGAGATTGGGAAAGACCTCACCATATATTGCTATCAGCCGAACTCGGTTTCTGTGCCTGCGTCCTGCTGCCAGAATAAATGCACAACCTAAAATGACATTTCATTAAAAAGCATAATGTAAAAAAGGCTCTGATAAGACCAATTTTAGGTCATCTCAGAGCCTTTAATCGTTAAATGAGGCACAGATTCGATAGATACTTTTTTAGCAAGTTCTTCAAGATAATCAAGAGTAAGTTCACTTTCTGATTTTGAATTGAGCTCATCTAATGCTTCCAATAACGTCAACATTAAAATACACCTCCTTGCTCATAGCCATATATTACCTTGGTCTGTCCACTTTCTTCGCCAGGCCATCCGGATATGTTGTAAGCTTTGAACGCGTCAGTTAACAAAATTTGAAGGTGTTCTTTATCGTTTAGCAATCCTTTCGGGAAATCAATACGTGTTATTTTCCAGCAAACTTGTTGTTCATTAATACTCTTTATTGCTTGAACAGGTATCGGATTTGATTTATACATAAAGATAAATTCCTCTATATCATTATTCGTGTCATGATGGTTATAGCAATGTGCTAACCATGTTTCAGAATTTTTGTCAATAGTTAAGTACAGAGGCATGATACCTTCTGTCGTGTCCCTAAAGCTCCCATATGGGTTCTTAATCTTTTTCTTAGCCAGTTCCTCTCTTTGCGTTGGAGTCAGCTTTTCATTAACAAATGCCATAGTCTAAACCTCACAATAATAAAAGTATTTAAGGGTATTTTAAAGAGAACCCATATGAAAGCTCTTGCTGCGCTTGTATAGTAAATACAATGAATGAAACGTAAGCACTCAGAATCTCTTCCTAATGAATTATATAGATTATTTAATTGTTTGGTTGGGATTCCATTTATTGAATTCGTGTTGCCAATTTCTTCTATATTAGGGTTAACATCCGGATTTGGTTTTAATTATAGCTTCATCAATTTCGGCACTTGGTGCAACCAAAACAACAGTATCATCTCCAACAGGACGTCACAATGTAACATCTTTGCCTGAAATATAGTCTTCATAACCTTTTTCAGATATTAAATAAGATGCACCTTTACTAAATATTTCGTCTATATTCATAATATACTCACCCCATAATCTTTAGTTGCAATGTTATTAATTCTTGTAATTTCCTGCCAAAGCCCATTTTCTTCATTCCAACCTTGCCATTCCTTACAAACACGAAGCTCCTTTTCGTGTTTTAATAGCGTTTCCTTCAATTTCTCAATTAACTCTTGATTAATGAATTTAAATGGTGCTTCGTGTCTTTTTTCATTCCTAATTTGATTCCAACATACCATAAACGCTATCCAATTCTTTGCTGGATCGCAATCAAGAAGATACAATATGGCTTCTTCGAATTTGGCAACAATTTTTTCATTTTTAGTTTCCTCATAAAGTTTGTATACTCCAAAATCTATAATTCTACTAAAATCCGTTGGTACATTTGCTGGAACAAAGTGACTTATAGGACAAGCATATCCTTTCTCTCCGCAAAGGAACTCAGCAACCTCATTATTTTCAAATGCTTTTTTTGTAAGTTCAAGCAGCTCTCCATTTGTAATTTGTTTTTCCAATTTCATAACATTTCCTTTCCCACCAAACGACGAATAAACATTTTCTATTTTTACATCAAATATATCTATTTGTATCAATAACGGGGACATCTTCTAAAATATCATCTATCATTGACGTTGTGAATTTGAATGTAACCGTCAAACCCTCCGCATCTACCCCACCGATGACTAAAGAAGTATAATAAACTTCAAGCAACTCGATAGAGTAAATTACCCAATCTCAAAAAGTTTATAGAGCTGCTTAGACCAAATTAGATGTGGAGATAAAGATAATGATAATGAAAACAACGATCGCAACGGTAAAGAACGAATTTCGCCTGACTGAATGGTCAGCCCAGATCCAGGCACAGAAAAGTAGCTGACTTACAGTGCATAAATGGTGTGAAGAAAACGGTGTCAATGTTAATACCGTTCACTTGAATTTTGTTCCGATTATTTCGCTGCTCATTTGTTATTTAATTCCTTGCCTTTAATCTATTCATTCTCTAAAATATATTCATATTTATTATCTTCGCTCCAACGGCTGTCTATATCCTTAACAGACAGCGCATTGATCGAGCCGTCATCTCTGCCAACAGCCACGATCGCATATTTATTGCTATCTGAAATTTCATACATATATACATCGGCTAAAACATGTTCCTTGTCATTGTCAAGAGATTCGGCATACGGAGCGCCGAATTTTTCCTTAAAGCTCAGAAAATCTCTGCTGTTCCATGCGGTTATATCATTATATTTTACAATACTTTGAGGATTGATTATCCTGTAAATATCTATAACTTCGTACTTATTGCCCGTCTGAGCCACTATATAACTGCTGCTGTCGCCATAACCGGAAGCAACGCAGCAGTTATGGTCTGCAATTTCAATAGTATTGGCAGTATTACACTCGATATCACCGGACTCATAATCCAAAGTATTTATGGATATGTTATAAACGCCGACCAGATCTTCCCCATCATCATGCTTTTCATCGATGGGGCAAACTGCTATATATACCCCGTATTTTTGCTTATCCGTGATAATATAAAATGATCTGGAAAGAAAAGCACTGGTATAATTTTTTCCTGAAGAACTGGCGCTCACAGTATCCTTTTCATACTCTGTCGTGCGAATTATATCGCCTTCAAATCCATCAATCAGCGCTTGTATATCAGCGTCAATACCATCTGAATTTTTCAGACCGTTACACAGTAAGGATTTTACGCCGTCTTTATCCCCATCGTCTATGTATGTCAATAATTGATCTGCCGTATCTGCGTAGAACTGATCGTTGTATTTATACTCAACACCGTTTATGATAGGCTTTTCTTTAATGGCACAACTACTCAGAGATATCACCAATGCTAAGCTCGAAATAAGGCTGATGACTTTTTTCATTTATTATTTCTCCTTCCAGTCTAATGTTGCTATGTAAGTCTCATCTGAGAATGACCACCCTGCAGTTCTGTCAGTCGCATCTCTGAAAGCCTCATACATGATCTCACCATTCTCCATCCTCAATATCCGGTTTTTAAGTATTCATACTTATCGTAAAAAAATGTACTTACTCTTATCAGCACTATCAAAACGTAAAATATATTCCGCTATTTTACTGCTTATTTTTTTCAATTCCACACTTTTGATTGGAAATATAATTGATCATATATTTTATCGTGTCTAAAGCTATAAACCTATAGTTTTTCCAATCTTCCGTTAAAATTGCCGTCAGGTTCTGTTAAAGCCCAAACACTTCTACATTTTGTACACTTATAATAAAATTTTTTATGTCCATAACCATCATACTTATTAATGGAGTGTTTTTTACAAAGTTTCTTTGCTTTTTTTAATTCAGCAATATATTTTTTTAGATAACAAAAATCGGAAATATCGTTAAACTCATCAACTTCAGCTAGTACTTCACAAACACATGATATTTTTATTGATTTTATAATATTATTTTCTATAACAATTAATGGAGAACCTTATAATGTCCCCCTTGTCAAGACACAAATGAAAAAAATTATCGTGACAGCGAAAACTTTGTATAGCCATCCAAAAAACGTAAGCAAAATTTATGCAGCATTGCATACAGACTTGGCTTGGTAAACCTGCACAGGCAACTTGTAGCCAAGCGCCTGATGGGGTCTTTCGTTGTTGTAATCCTTGATGTAACTACCAATCTGCTGGCGCAGCTCTCTGGGATTGCTGTATTCATTGATATAAATCAACTCCGTTTTCAAGCTGCGAAACCAGCGTTCAATTACCACATTATCCACCCATCTAGCTTTTCCGTCCATACTCTGGCGGATATTCTTCGCTTTCAGAAATTCAATATAGTCATTGCTTGTAAACTGGCTGCCCTGATCAGAATTGATAATTTCAGGATTGCCGTATTGTTCCATGGCATTTGTGACTGCTGCTAAAACCGGTGCAGTATCCAGCGTATCAGACAATTCATAGCCCACGATAAAACGGCTGTACCAATCAATAATCGCTGTCAGATACATATGGCTACGCCCCATTTTGATATAGGTGATGTCAATTGACCATACCTGATTTGGTCGGTCAATTTTTAGATTTTTCAGCAGATACGGAAATTTTAAACTGTTCTTTCCGGGCTTTGAAAGATTGGATTTCGGATAAACCGGACAGATATTCATTTCCGCCATATAACGTCTGACAAGCTTTCTGCCGATTGCAATCCCGTCTTCCTGTACAAGCTTTTCTTTGATTTTCCGATGACCAATGTAGCAGAATTTTGTGTGCCAGTAGTCAATACGTGATTTGATGTATTCCTCACGCTCCAAGGCTTTTTCTGCCGGTTCAACAGGCTGATAGTACATCGAAGTGCGGTTGATTTCAAGCAGTTCACACTGTTCCTTAATGTTCAGCCTATCATTCTTCATAACCAGACTTTTCCTTCCAGTCAGGTCCGAGCACTTCTTCAGATTTTTTTTTGAGCCAGTCCACCTGAACTGTCAGGTGACCGATTTTCTGCATAAGCTTTTCTTCCCGCTTTTTTGAGTTCTCAGCTGCTCTTTTTGCTTCCTTTTCTGATTTTGAACCATTAAAGGCACGGGATGCATTCTCAAGAAATTCCTTTTTCCAATTTTTCAGCTGATTGACGTTGATTCCTTCACGACTTGCTATCTCGCTGATCGTCTGCTCTCCCTCCAGTATTTCTATTACGATTTTTGCCTTGTACTCCGGTGTGTATGTGTTCCTCTTCGCCATTATCGTGTCCTCCTGTTTCTTTCTTTTATTATACCACTGTCACGATGTTTTGGCAATTTTGTGTTCAGTTTCTAGGGTACATTATACCTTTCCAATCAAACCATATTGCATCATCTGCTATAAAATACAACCGTTTCTCACCCAAAAAGGTTTTGTTTGCTATAGTCATCAATTCTATTTTTTCATTAATTGTTGCTTTTTTATTTGGATACCACTCTATTTTATTAGCAAGCACCAAAAAATAATCTATTCCTATTTCTCCATGAAATGTTGCTATTTTATCATTATATTTTACATGAATTTTATCGCTACTTGCTTTGCCTACTGTTACAAATTCCATATGCATTTTCAATTATCACTTCTCCTTTAACCAATTGATGATGCTTCCATTTAATGAAAATAGACCTGATAAGCCTGATGTAAATTCAAAAGTTCTTGTAATGTTAATTAATAATTGATTGCTAGTTCCAAAATTAGCTAGCTTTGAAACACTTGTTACCATTGCTATAGCTAATACTGCTCCTATTACAATTATTACTGTGATGAGAATCTCTTTCCAATGCTCCTTGCACCACTCACAAGCGTTATCTACTTTTTCTTCCAACCAGCTTTTTTCAATATCTGGTTTTAAGTATTCATACTTATCGTAAAAATCATTCTTGCTCTTATTGATAGCATCAGCCGCATTTTAGTCAATAGTCACAACATCGGAAATGTATTCACTAATATTTTCTTTCAATGACTCAAGTGATTTAATTTTGTCCTCTTGGGTCTGCGTTGATGATTTTATTGAGCTGATAACATCATCAACATCACATATGCTTTCATCTATGGAAAGCACTTTTGATTTCAGTGATTTCAAATCAGCATTATCATTAATAAATAAAGGGTGATAATATTTTACGGCATATTCAGGATCATTTTTTATTATTGATGTAATTTTATTTTTAATTGTTTTGCAGTAATCATTTCCCAATTTATAGTATATAGCATTGACAAGGTGCAAAACCATTTTCAATAGTGGCATGTGTTTTCTAAGTTCAATTATCTGTTTGCTTTTTATGTGTTTAGTGGTTCGCATCTTCTCATAGTTTAAACCTCGATACAGTATTTCAAATAATAAATATTCCATCTCACATTAATTGTTTTTCAAAAATGCATACCATTCTGCTCACCAACATACATCCGTTGTTGCCGTTGGATCATTTGTTACCACTTTATGCTCTTATTTAAAATCAAGTGTAACCCAAAATCTTTGTTCGATGTCGCCTTAATTGATAGGGTAAAGCCTATAATAATAGCCATTATCAGAATCTTTCTTTATACATTTAAATTCCGCTTCATTCTTTTCAAAACTTGCATATTTTACTTGCGTACTTTCGTTTTGTCTATATGGATAAATAATAAATTCTGGAATTTTATTTGTAAAATCATGATCTGAGACTTTGAAAAATTCTTCATAAGTAACATTGTTATTATTAAGGAAAATAATCCCATAATTTAAATCGAGATATGTATTATAATTTATATCAAATGCATCACATATATCTTTCGTTTGCGTTGACGGTCCATATACAATACACTTATCCCATTCAAAGCCAGTAAAATCAGACATATGTATAATAATCTCGGTATCATCATTACATTTTTTTATAATTTTATCCTTTAACGATTTTGAATGACGATAATTTATTATTGAAAAAATGCTCAGTATAACTCCCATACACAATACTCCAATCAAAATTACTCTAATATATTTCTTGACCAATTCAATCACCTTTTTTATTATAGTATTTATTATCTGGTGGAAATCCGTTTTCATCAAGTGTTTCCAATATAATTAAATCATCTTTGTATCGTTCGTATGAAAGTCGTTCTTTTACAGTCACATAATATCCATCATCGGTTTCCTTCACAATATTTAATCCATTTGTATAATAGTAATCTAATACTTTTTTTGCTATATCTTTGGATGTACTATCAATTGATGTTGTTTTTCCAATTTCCCGTCCAATAACATTGTTTAACAAATCAACTGCTTGATCAGCATCACCTAAAGTTTTAAACCTATGCGAGTATATATCTTTGATTTCATGAATAACGTTTTGATTTTTTTCATGAGCATTACCAGCTTGTAAGCCTATATTCTCTCCCCACTTACTTGTTATAATTGAAATCCAAAAAGTGTGTCGAAAAGCATTTACTTCTGATCCTTCTTGAGCATCATTATCTTCAAAACATTTGAATAAAAGTTAAAGCATAATTAAATATTTTATCACGATTGATTATTTCTAAGATTGCTATTGATTGTCATAAAGTTTTAAGTTTATATCAATCAGGAACTTCATCCCCATAAGACATACTGAATACCCGCAGCCAGTATGCGTCATCTTCTGAGTATTCTTTAACAGCATCTTCAATCAACTGATTTTGTAATTCTTTAACTATTAAATCAGGTGATCCGCTTGGTAAATGCCTTTCTCCCACATGATTGCTTATCCAATCGATTGTTGCAACAGTAATGCAATATTTATTTCCGTTTTCCAGTTTGACAAAAATATCAATATTATCATTTTTTATGTTACAATTCTTCAACGGAGTTGGATATTCAATTGATATTACTTTCATAACATTATCTTCTATTAAACTTTTTAATCTTTCATCCAAGCTTCATCATAATTTGGATGTTCATTTAAGCATTTCAAATCAATTCCATGAGTATCATGCCCTAAATATGAGAACTCTTCTAATTTTGGTAAATTTAACACAAAGCTTATGTCTGTAATATTACAATAAGAAACATCTAAAGCTTTTAGATTATAAAGTTTATTTATAATTTCTTTATCAATTGAGTGTATATTCGTAGAATTTATATTGAGGGATACAATATTCTCCCAATTAACACTTTCATCATCCAGCTTGGTAAAATCAGCTCCTGAAATTGAAAGTGATTTCAATTTCGTTAATTCGGATAAATCCGGTAAAGTTTCAATTTGAACATCGTATAATTCCAACGATTTTAAATTCTTGAAGCTTCCCTCTGTTCCGAGCAAGTCAATATCGTCAATTTTAAAACGAGCACCCCCATAAGGATTTGATCTAATGCATAAGCTTGATAGACTTCTGATATCTGCCAGCTTTCTTATTGAACCAATAGGTGAATCTACAATATTAACAGAAGTTAATTTTTTTAGTTTAGTTAACTCTTCAAAAAAGTTCTGTGCATCTGAAGCGTCACTGATTCCGACAATAGTAATTGTTTCAAGATTCGTTAATTTGCTGAGCAAATCATAATCGTGTCCCAAAAGTGCAACATCAGAACCCGGATCACAAACCAACTCACGTATCTCATCATAATTCTGACTTGTTTGATTAATACAATCGTTAATGGTTTTTCGTTTCCACTGTAAATCAGCTTCTGTTTCATTATCACTGTTTAAGAACCATATTCCGAAACCTATTACAATAGCCAAAAATATTATAAGAATACAAGTAATAATTATCATCGTAGAAAATATGGTTTTATGTTTCATTATAAACAAATCCCTCATTAAGTTAATCTTGTAAAAATGTTATAAAGGCATCAATATGCTGTTTATATTTATCTGCTCTCTTCTTTTTTTCTCCTACAAGTTCACCATCAATATAAGCACCCAAAGTAGATTTAACATCGTAATTTATATTATTGCGAATTTGATCAATACCACCATTATTTGATATGAACTCCGATTTAGGATCGATTCTGCCATCCATTACAGCCTTATTATATTCCTGTTGAACTTTGAGAAAATTACTGTTACTTTTCTCAAAGTTATACTGTATATTATTCGGATCAATATCAGATAAAAAATCCTGATCGTCATACCTTGTCGAAATAATATCTCCACTATAAGATATCATTCTATCAGTACTTTCATTAGCAAAATTCACAATGTCTAAATTATCGTTAAATTCAACATACTGTAATGCCTCATGAACAAAATCTTTCATAACCTCCGAACCCAATTCATTTGCTCTCCTTTTAAACTCTTCAACAGTTGGAGAATTTTCCCCATTAAAAAGATTTCCTTCTTCTCGTGAGAATCCAAAATGTAATTCAATATTCTCATAATTAGAACCATGTTGCACATTTAGAGCAATTGCAAAATCAATAGCATCAGCCACATTTTAGTCAATAGTCACAACATCAAAAATATTTTCATTAATGTCCGAAGCCCCCAAAAAAAAGAATTTTTATCTATTCTATATTTTACAAATACTTCATTATTGCATCTCATAAACCACTCCTTTACCCGGTAAAAAATCCAGCAAATATTATTTATATTCGCTTCCATCATCATTTACAAACTCAATTTTGAATGAACTATTCTTATTTTGCTTTCGCACCGCTTTGATAAGTTCAGTCAATTCATTCTTCTCGATATATTCTTGATGTTTTATCCAAGATATACTATTTACTGTTGCATAAAAACCATCTACGCACATTTCCCCACCAAATCTTGCGATATTCTCTTTGTACTCAATATCGACATACCATTTCGTACCTGTAATTTTAATTTCTTTCATTTTTTATTCCAATCATTTAATAATATTCCCGTTTGAGAAGTTCCTATAAACAAACTCCTTATTAGTGAACCAACCTGAGTAGTATGCGTAATCACATTAACCGCAGTAGGCGTATATATTGTGATATTTCCTACATTAGGATTTATTCTTAAAATAGTACGTTCAAAGACATTCCATACACTGGTTGGTCGAACAGTATTTCCGAGTAACGCTTCCACATTCCCTGAAGAATGCATTGCGTAGGAGGAAGAAGCACTATTCCATGCGCTTATTGTAGAAGGATTGGAAACATCCCAATTTGGAAGTTCAATACCCTTTGATGAAAGAGTTGTTTCCAAAGTAGATCTTCCCATTTTATCCGCACAATTTGCCGCTATTTGATCTCCGTTACATATACCCTCATCTCCAATTCCAGACCAGAAAGTTGACGAATCAGATTTAAGTGTGAAATTATATTCACTTTCACCGCTTATGGCTGAACGAAATTGAGGATTAGTTGTCCATTGCTTTCCATAATTTCTTAAATCAGCATTTGAAATTCCTTTTACACTACTATAAATAGAACCAATGGAATAAAAACAATTCGATATTGTACTTGTCCAATTTAATACATTTTGAAATGTATTAAAAACTGAATTATCAATATTTCCCCATGTGTCAATTATATTTAATGTACTTGAACCAAGAGTTGAAAGTATCGCTATTGTAGCAACAGAAAGACTAGTTATCGTTGCAATTGTCGTAGTAAGACCTGCAGAAACTCCAAACGTTGTAAGCACAGTGGTTAATAATGGCACAAGAGCCATTCCACCAGTGGCAACAACGGCAACTATAGCTAATACTGCTCATATTACAATTGTTACTGTGATGAGAATTTCTTTCCAATGCTCCTTGCACCACTCGCCGACTTTTTTTGCAGCCGTCCTTGAATTTCTCCCTACGGCTTTTTTCACATTCGGGCTTCATGTAGTAGTACTCGTCGTAAAAATCGTCTTTGCTCTCAATAATAGTCAGAGTTTATACAGTTGTATTTTACTACAACTCCTAATAGTATCTAAAAGCTGTGAAACTTTTTCTTGGTTGCTTGGCATTTTTACATCTCCGTTATTCTATATTTTTTACATTGATTTTCTGTAGTTATGATTTTTTCGCCGTTTATAACTAAATGAATAAGCTTATTATCTTCTCTTATGTAAGTTTCAACAACTGTTTTCTCAGCGGTTTTTTCACACTATAGATTCCCTGTTAAGATTTATTATATCAGCTTTTGAACTTTCTAGTAAATTTTCAAATTCTTCGCAACCATAGTTATGAATAAATTCAAGTTCTTTTTCTGAAATAAAAAACGCTATATACATTTTTAAGTGATCTTCAATTTTTGAAAATTCTTCTGGTAAAACATATGATTCCGTAAAATAAATCGCTGTTTTATTATGCCTTTTTGAAAAATCTGCAATTATGTTATCTAGACCTTCAATTATTGTACCTCTGCCAAAATCCATTTGTTGTTGAAGAACATAAAATAAAGCATTCGCAAATACAACAGCACAATTATCATAATCATCATCTACTGGCATAATTACTTCACATGAATTATTAATTAAATTCGAATAATTTGACAGTCCCAAAGATGCGAATGTTAAACAATCTTTAAACGTTCTGTCAAATCCCAAAAGTTGTATAACGTATTCGCCGCTTGTATATTTATCTACACCTATATATTTTCCTAAAAACAATTCATAATGGTCAAGTATACTTTCACCTAAACTCATTCAGCAAAATCTCCTTTCACTCCTTCAAATATATGTTTTATATTGCATTCATGACACTGAACTCTCAAATCTGAATTATAACAGTCTAAAACTTCTGTTCTTGTAGGAGTTGTTTCTAATGATTGTAATTTTACCTTTCTCTCAGCCCAAGTCTCTGGATAATGATCAAGGTCATAACCTATTCTATCAACCGGACCATTCTTGGTATTTATTGTTATTTTATCAGGTATTTCTTTTCCCCAAGTTGGGCATTTCATTTTTCCGTTAGAGTTTCTTGGTGCCTCACTTTCTGCTTTTTGTCTTGCACTGCGTCTAAATGATCCCCTTGCATATAAATCACTTGCATTATGTACCAACACGCTAAAACCACTAACGTGATATGTATGGAAATCCTCTACCTGAAAATTATACACTGTAACAGGTTTCTCTGTCAACTCAACATCAAAATTTTCAACTAAAAGAACATTTCCGTTTACATCAAGGAGTTCATCACCAACTATTAGTTCTCCTGCTTTGACAAAGCCTTGATTTTTTACATAGAACGGGTGGTCAACTGTAGTGATTATTTCTTCGCTGTTGATCACCAAATGAATAAGCTTAGAATCTTCTCATATATAGGTTCAAAACATAAGTTAGAAAATAGATAATAGTATGGTTTCAGAATCTTCTAATTCAACTCGAATATGTTTACTATCAATTTGATCTATTTTGCTCACCCACATTGTTTCTTCATCGGTGTCTCTTCCCCAAATTTTCCATTGATTTGATGATTTGTGATCGGTGGAAAATTCCTCAAATGGATCTCTTAAATAATAAATAATCACACCTTCTCCACCAACAGCACAGTATGTCTCATCGTCTGAAATCAAAGCAACATCTGGATCGCCATAGAATTCACCAATTAAAATTAATTGAGATGCTACTTTTAGTTTGAGAAATACTTTTTCATATTCATTGAGTATAAGATAATTATTGCTTTCTGCCATTTGTTTCATTTTAACAATCTCCTTAATCAATATTATTAAAATGTGTCAACTGATTATATTCAGATTTCGAAATACCAATCTGTTTTCCATTAACAATTTTATTGTTTGGAATTTGATTTCCATTAATATCAGTGTATACTCTTTTTCCCGTTAAAGTTGTGTCTTCAATCCTAAAATAATTACCATCTGTATCATATACTACTTGTTTCCCCGTTTTAGGATTATTATATATCTCCTTGCTGCTAGAAGTCTTTACTGGTTTTGAATCAGGTGCAATTTTATCAACAGTTTTAGATAAACTTTCATCCGACCAATTATTTGAATATTTTTGAGATCTTTCATACCCACCAGCATTATGTACCAATATAGCTAATCCGCTAACGTGATATGTATGGAAATCTTCTACCTGAAAATTATACACCTTTACGGGTTTATCTGTCAACTCAACATCAAAATTTTCAACTAAAAGAACATTTCCGTTTACATCAAGGAGTTCATCACCAACTATTAGTTCTCCTGCTTTGATAAAGCCTTGATTTTTTACATAGAACGGATGGTCAACAGTTGTAACGATTTCTTCACCGTTCACAGTGAGATGAACAAGCGTTGTTACCTCTCTTATATAGGTTTCAAGAACAGTTTTCGGAGAAGTTTCCATTGTTTCAGGGTATGTTGAAATGACTTTATCTCCTGCTTTTATGTTTTCAATAGCAACAAGTCCGCTTGCTGTTAGTATCATTGTTCCTGCAACGAAACAAGTAAGCGTTTCTTGATGCTTTTTCATTGAATTATAAGTGCTTCCACTAAAAACAGCTAAGGCACTTACTGTAAATTGAAAGCCATTGTATAATTTGCTGGAGTGAAGTTTCTGATTGAATTGCACAAATGCAAACTATGTTTTAATTAATCAATGACTATTCATTATACATCTTTTCTATAAAATCATTGAAATCATATGCGCACAGTTGTGCATCTTCAATATGAATTGACTCAAAAGGAATTTCAATAATTGATATGTTTTCATTTCTAATATCAAATGCGTATGCAATGTCTCCACCATCAGAACCAAAATATAAAATTCCAGGAGTATATTGATTTACTGAATATGCTTCATTTAGTGAAATAATTTCTTCAATTGGCCATATAACCAAATATGAATTTTCTCCTAATTCACCTTCTGCACCATTTGAATACAACATAAATTCTTTATATTGAATAGGTAGCTTAACGCCAATGCGGTTCTCTACCTCCATTATTTCTTTTTCATCAGCGGACTTATTTAAATCCATCTTACTTACTAGATTGATAATATTCTTATTCATTACAAATTTCTCCACATTATTGTGAGGATTGTATTTTGTTTAAAAAATTACGAATAACTTTCTTCTCCATTTCGGAGCAACTTATTAGTACTTTTTTGGCATTTATTGAGACGTTATGCTTTTCTTCAACAGTTAACAAAGAAAAATTTGCATCTCTTAACGAATCAATACAAGTAATTAATAAATTACTATTTTCTGTTTGAGTTAATATTATCAGAATCTTAACACTATATTTATTGTTAACATCTGCCAAACATTCTGCAAGCCGTACTTGACTTTGAATATCATAATTTTGCATTTTAGAAATTAGTAAAGTCCATTCTAAATCTGAAAAATGTTTTAGAAAATCTTCACATAAGAATAATGCGTCATCATACCAATAATCATCTGAAAAATTCCCTTTTATGTATTCTTCAAATTCATTTAACATAAGTTTCCTCCTATTTGGATGTAAACCCAGTTGGCAAGCCAGTTGTTCCGCCACCTGTTGGATATCCTGCGATTACGTTGTTTCCTTGTTTTATAACTTCTATTTGAACTCCATCGATAATATCTCTATATAAATACGAATTGTCGGCTATTCTTTTACCAATAGGAACGCCATCTCCAACTTGTTTTATACTATCAATAATCTTAGCATCAGACCAGTTATCCGGGAAAATAGTGCTTGTTTTAATTTTGGATACATTTCCATCTGGAAACTCTGTTATGAATTTAATTTTTTTAGTTCCATCTGGGAATGTTTGTTGTACTTCTACTGAATATTTAGGATTAGCATCATTTATTTTGGGTGAATGTCCACCCTTAATTCTGTTGGAAGAACCTACACGTTCACCTTCAAGTATTTTATTTTCCATATCGGGTGTAACAACTGTGGAGTAATCTGCATTATGAACCAAAATCCCGTTCTTACCAACATAGTAAGTATGAAAATCCTCCACTTGAAAATTATACACCGTTGTAGGTTCGTCTGTCAACTCGACAGCAAAATTTTCAACTAAAAGAACATTTCCGTTTACATCAAGAAGTTCATCACCAACTATTAGTTCTCCTGCTTTGATAAAGCCTTGATTTTTTACATAGAACGGGTGGTCAACTGTAGTGATTATTTCTTCGCCGTTCACAGTAAGATGAATGAGTGTGTTAACTTTTTCTAAGCATCCTTCAAAAAACTATTCTTCAGGTTCTATATATCCATTTATAATATCATCAATATTATTTACAATTTCTGCAATCTCATCTTGTTCAAGTATAACTTCTATTACTTTATCATTGAATATATGTCTGCTGTTTTCATAATCATATTCTAATATAGAGGCTACAATTTTTACCTTTCCTTTTCCTTTAACGGCAAAAACAAATGCATTTTCATCTGTCAATGCCATTGGAGATAATTCGTATCGATAGTCATTATCATTTTCAAATTCAACTGGATAAACAAGATTGTATAAAGTTTTAAAGGCTTCAGATGTATTCATATTGTAAATGCTTGTATCAACAGGAATATTATTCAAAGAATTTTTTATATCAAACAATGACGTATTTACTATAGTATTTATAAGCTTCTTGGGAAATATTTCACTATCTATGCTCAAATTTAAATAGCCATTATTATCATTTATGCTCATGTTCCATTTGTCTACTCTGTCAAATATTATCGAGAATTTATATGGATCTCCAATAACCATTATTTTACCATCCTTTCTTGGGCAAATGAAATAAATTCTTTATATCATTTGGAACCTGACTGCCTTTTAATGAATTTGGTCCCTGATTTGTCGAACCACTCCAATGCCATAATGAGCCATCATTTTCAGTAGGTGAAAAACGATGAAGTGTCCCTGTAGATTTTTCATAAGTATACCGCTGTCTAGGATTTTTGTCTGAAGGTGTTGAATCTCCAAACAATTCAAAAGAATTTCGTGGCTCAGTTCCTGCATTCGGTCTATTTCCAGGTTGACCAGGCGTATGTTTAGGATTAGATTTATAACCAAGTCCATTAGAAGCCTTTTTTCTTTCTGGTACAGGAACATTTCTATAATCGTCACCTGCATTATGTACCAATATAGCTAATCCGCTAACGTGACATGTATGAAAATCTTCTACCTGAAAATTATACACCTTTACGGGTTTATCTGTCAACTCAACATCAAAATTTTCAACTAAAAGAACTGTAGTGCTACAATAGATATTGGACAAAATTAAGAAAAAAGAAAAGAGAGATAGGCAAAAATCTGATAAAATAAAGTTACCACACAAATACAAATCAGAAAGGAAGCCTATCTCTCATGAATAGTATAACACAAGATATGAAGTTTCGTCAATCCTTAATGAATTACGCAAAGAAATATGGAGTGAGCCGAGCGAGCAGAAAATACAATAAATCACGTTCATATATATATTTCTGGCTGAAACGCTGGGACGGAAGTGTGGAGTCCCTCGCAGTTAAATCACGCCGACCGCATCATCATCCCAACGAGCATACCAAGGAAGAAATAGATCTTATCAAAAGGTATCACAAACGAAACCCAACGCTTGAGCTTCCCGAACTATGGCATCGTCTCAGAAAACAAGGGTATACACGCTGTCTTGAAAGTCTTTACAGGGTTATGAAAAAACTAGGAATGCTTCCGAAAAAGCCGAAGAAAGCGACGTATAAACCAAAGCCATACGAGCAGATGACATACCCCGGAGAGCGTATTCAGGTGGACGTAAAGGTAGTTCCGAGAAAGTGTATAGCTGACCCAGAGATGAAGCTGTACCAATACACGGCGATCGATGAGTATACCAGGATAAGATTTTTATACGGATATGAGGAGCAAAGCACCTATTCTTCAGCAGACTTTGTAAAAAGGCTGGTGAAATGGTACAAACGCAGAGGAATAACGGTGAAATGTATTCAGACCGACAATGGATTTGAATTTACTAACCGCTTTTCGCCAAGCAAAAGAGACAAGAAAACGCTGTTTGAGAATACGCTCTCACAACTTGGCATTGAACACAAACTCATTCGTCCATATACGCCCAGGCACAATGGCAAAGTAGAGCGCAGTCACCGAGAAGATCACAACAAATTCTATTCGTGCCATAGGTTTTATTCCTGCGACGACTTAAACGTGCAGCTAGCTGCACGTTTAAGTCGAACAAACAACCGTCCTATGCGTCCCCTCAAATGGTTTTCGCCTATCGAATTTCTTAATAATAGTGTCCAATATGATTGACAAACCTACAACATCAAAATTTTCAACTAAAAGAACATTTCCGTTTACATCAAGGAGTTCATCACCAACTATTAGTTCTCCTGCTTTGATAAAGCCTTGATTTTTTACATAGAACGGGTGGTCAACAGTTGTAACGATTTCTTCATTGTTCACAGTGAGATGAACAAGCGTTGTTACCTCTCTTATGTAGGTTTCAAGAACAGTTTTCGGAGAAGTTTCCATTGTTTCAGGGTCTGTTGAAATGACTTTATCTCCTGACTTTATCTTTTCTATGGCAAGCAAACTAACCGCCTTGGCATTACCTAAAAACTCACCTGCCGCTCCAAGTCCGCCAAAACCTAGTCATGCGATGTGTAGAACATCTTCTAATCTAATTTAATCTGAAATAGCAGGTGCTCTTTCCCTTGCCCTCTTTTTTTAGTTCTCCTGCGGCAACAAGTTTTCTTAGTGCACCTTCGATAGAACTGTCACTGAGAGTAGGACAGAGTTCCCTTATATCCTGCTTGTTAAATCGTCCTATTTTGCTTTTGCTTGCCATTCTGACCATCTCAAGTGCAGGCAGTTTTTCTTGAACAAGCGAGATACGCTCTTCAAAATCTTTATACGATGCAAGTATCGTGCCTAAAATGTACTTTATAAATGGCAAAGCATCCTCTTTGCCCTCGTGCCAGCCCGTCTGCGACTGACTCATAGCACTGTAATACAGATCTTTGTTCTTAGAGATCTTTGCCTCGAGCGATATATATTTGCCAATGTAAAAGCCATTCTGATACAGCAGAAGAGTGGTAAGCAGACGGCTCATTCTTCCGTTGCCGTCATTAAAAGGGTGTATACAGAGAAAATCGTGGATAAATATAGGAATAATTATAAGCGGCTCAACCTCCAAATTACCGATAACACGATTGTACTCTTCACATATCCTGTCAAATGCCTCAGATGTTTCATTTGGCGCGAGCGAAGTAAACAGTATTTCTGTATGTCCATCGGGGTAAGCCGCACTGATATAATTCTGCACGCTTTTTGTTCTGCCAGCAAGCGGATTGTTCATATGACTATAAAGCATTTTGTGAAGCTGCAGAATATAGTTCTGAATTATCGGAATAGCGTCAAAGCTTTCGTGTATAACGTTCAGCACGTCTCTATACCCTGCGATCTCCTGCTCGTCACGATTTCGAGGAGTAGTCTTTTCTTCGACCAACTGTTTGATCCTCGTGCTTGTTGTTACGATACCCTCTATCGCATTTGAAGCTTCGGTACTTTGAATTTTTGCTATCTCAATAAGCTTCTCCATCTCTTGCGGACGCTGTTTCAGATACTGTTCCTGTTTTCCAGCCTCTTTGTATATGGCCGCTATAAGTCCGAGAATACCAGAATCCCACTTTTGTTCTTTAAAAGCAGAGTAATTAAAACTTCTCATTTCCTTACCTCCATTATTTTCCATTAAACTATATCATAAAATAAGGGAAATGTCAATAGAATAAGCAAATTTGTCCTTAATATTATGTGTGAAATAAGGGAATATATCAAACAGTATCCCTCTACTGTATAAAAGAGCCGATTTCTCGACTCTTTTGGTATCTATAGCATTGGGGAGCATATTCGTAATTTTATATCATAAATTGTTCCCCACATTTCTTGTTTTGGTTATGAAAAAAAGCACCTATCAGTGATAGATGCTAATGGAATTTGATAAATTTATATGGCTATTTCAACTTCCATGTTGATAAATGTAAACTTTTTCAGAAAACATGTTGTAATATATGACAATTTGGGATAAGGCTGTAGACAAATGGGGTGTTTGGCAAGCTGCACAGCATATAGCTAAGAAATATGATGACGGATATCTTCGCAAGAAAGAATAGCATAAACAAAAAATAAGCTGCTACAGAAAAAATCTGTGGCAGCTTATTCTATTCAGAATAGTCCTAATTTTAACCTATCAATATTAGCTCCTGATATCTGTTTGTACGAATCCATACTTACTCAGTCTATGTCACCTTACTCCCTCAATGACTCCCTTATCCATTTCATGCACAGTATCGCACAGCACTGAGATGTCCTCCGCAGAGTGTGAGCATATGAGAATAGTCTTGCCCTGCTCCTTGTATGAAAGTAGGTACTCACGCATTTCTTTTACTCCGTCCTTGTCAAGACCGTTAAACGGCTCGTCGAGAATAAGTATCTTCGGATTTTCCATAATGGCTTGTGCAAGTCCCAAACGCTGCCGCATACCTAGACTGTATTTACGAACGTGGCGCTTTAAGTCAGGGTCAAGCCCTACTTGCTTCATACTGCTGCGTATCTCCTCTTTGCCGATCTTGTTGTTCAGCCCTGCGAGGAGCTTTAAATTTTTATAGCCCGAATAGTAAGGGATAAAGCCCGGCGTTTCGATGATTATTCCCATCTCTTTCGGAAAGTCAACGTCCTTGCCGACCTGCTTGCCGTCAACTGTTATCACACCGCTCGTGGGCTTGATAAAACCGCATATGCACTTCATCAGCATCGTTTTGCCGCTGCCGTTTCTGCCGATAAGTCCGTGTATCTTGCCCTCCTCAAAGGACACGTTTATGTGCTTTAGTATCTCCGTTTTGCCAAGCGTAAGGCATACGTCATTTACATTGATGATATCCATTTTGTCCCCCTAACTTGCAACCTCAGTCACATTATCATAATTAAACTTACCAATGGCTATCCCTCCGAAAACCAGCAGAACCGCAATAAGTACTAGCAGATAAATCACAGAAAAGCTCATCGGCATTATTGGCTTTTTGAAATATTTCGTGTAATGCAGCCAAGTTATTGAGTTTGCCATTGGCATTGTCCACATAAGATTTGTCCTTATAGCACTGAACGCCATTCCAAGTGATATCATTCCGCCGCATATGATAAAGCCCACAGTCTTGCGCTTGAACAGCGAAAATACCAGCAGTATCAGCCCTATTATCATCAAATACGCCGCCACGAGCAGATAGCTTTTTACCGCCGCCTCAAATACCGAAAGCTGATTGTAGAGATTTTCTGGAAGCAGCTCAACGCCGAAATCGCCTCGCCTGTCGGGGAACATTTTCACAAAA
Source organism: Ruminococcus bicirculans (ex Wegman et al. 2014) (assembly GCF_000723465.1). Taxonomy (GTDB): domain Bacteria; phylum Bacillota; class Clostridia; order Oscillospirales; family Ruminococcaceae; genus Hominimerdicola; species Hominimerdicola aceti. The sequence continues at coordinate 1,046,946 of NZ_HF545616.1, read as the reverse complement.
CCCGTGGCAACATTGCTCCAGCCATTGTACCAAAAACCCTTTGAAAGCATTGGCAAAACTGTGCCGAGAAATATTACCGCAAGATATGATATTATCATAAAAACAAGCTTCAAGATCTGCCCCACAAACCAGTTCGCCCTGCCGATACGAACGATATAAAACACGGTATTGGTGTCAACTTTCGGATAATCAGCAATGAGGGTAAGAAAAACTATGGGGATTATAAGTATCAGTATCTCAGAATTTGCTACCGCTATAAATGGCTCTAGTATGTTAAGCGGCTCACCCATAAGCTCTGCATTGTTAGTCAGCGGAGAAACTGCAAAATTATTTATGAATATGAGCAGCACCGCAACGATCACCATTCGTGCGTCACAGACCCACTTTACAAATTCCGTTGCCGCACAGGAAAAGGCTTGTTTTAAACTAAAATTTTTCATCGCTTACACCCCTTTGTCCAGCCGCATATTCATTATTACTATAAAACCTATCACAGAGAAAAGTATTATCCCGAAATTGAAAAACAGAATGTATTTTGTGTCAGCAAAAGCTGTGTAATATGACAAATTCATTATGCTGTTGGGATAAAAATTCTCCAATATACTTGCCCTGTCGAAATCCTCTTTCATCATTGAATTTGCAATAAGTTTCTGCACAGTTATCTGCCACATATATGTTACCATAAATGGCACGCAGGTTATAAGATATGGATTTTTGCAGAATGAGCTTATGAATAGCGCAGGCATTGTGCTTATGGCTCCATACAAAAACGCTGAAAGCATATATCTTAACACGCCTATAAGTTCGTTTTTGTTGTTCACAAGCACGAATGACAAGTTATCTGCGGAAAGTTCATATTGGCTCAATGAAGGAAAAATCATTCGCACGATAACGCCGAAAATTATATATCCGAATAGAACGGCTGAACCGCCGCACAAAAATGCTGAGCAGAATTTTGACAGATAATATCTCAATCCGCCTGTCCTGGTTATGGTGAACCGCATTGAACCGCCGTTTCGCTCTGCACAAAATGCCGTCATAAAGGGAAAAGCCGCTATTATAGGCAGAAACATTGCCATATATCCCGACATACCTTTTGCGAATATCAGATAGGAACTGAAGGAATAATCATCAGCAAAAAGCTGTTTGTCAAGCTTTGCAATGCACTCAAACACCGTGTATATCTTCGCCGTGTTCGGGTCGGTATACGCCTTTGCGGTAAAGCAAAGCAGGGTCGTGAGCAGCACCGCACCGACATATCCGATATTCAGTATACTCTTGTTAAGGTCGCATTTAAGTGCTTTCATTGCCCCACCCCCTATGGAATAAGCACATATATCTCGCCCGTAACGCAATCGACTGTCACATAATTTATTGCGTGCAGACCTGTCGGCTGCTTATCGTCGATAATAAAATACCACTTTGGCGTACAGCATATATTATCCGCACTTTCGCCGACTTCGGTACTCTCGCCACGAGGTTCATACATAAGCTTGACGTCATCAAACTGTATATCGATCTTGTCCGCAAGATTTTCTTCAAGCAGATCGCAAGCACCCTTGAAAGACAACATTTTGTCTATTTTCTCAGCCTTTGCCACCTTGAAAGCGTTACAACCTATGTAATATTCGGGGCCAAAGTTTGCGTCGAGATCGGTATAAGTCTGCATTGAATAGGTCATAAGCGCATTGCCCTTCACGAACAGCGTATCGTCAGCATTCGAGGAAAAAACATTTTGTATGCCGATACCTTTATATGCCTTTTGTATCTCGATCTCATAGCCAACGCCGCTGTCGGTGGTGATTATATACCCGTCACTGACCACATTGTCAAGCTCCTCTCCAAGCACATTGCTGAACGTGTCCGCCAAAGTCTTTGCCTTGTCCGCAGCAGACAAAAGTCCGCTGTCAGCATTTTCAGAAGTTGGTCTGTCGAGATAAAAAAGCTCCATATTATCGGCGTCAGCGTCTGCGGTATTTACGCCGTTTTCGCTTGCCTCCCAACAGCAATAAGGCTGTGCAAAGCGTGTTATTTTAAGTTTGTTATGTTCGTCCTGGAGCTGTGCCTGATCTTCCACAGTTTCGATCTTACCATCGATCTTGATATCCAAGGCACTTTGCAGCTCTTCCACTTTTGACGACAGCCAGTCCATATCATTTTCGGCATTGATATATGCAAGCTCGAAATCATAAACACCGTCAGGTTTGCAAATGCTCACCGCCGATTTTTCGGGCAGCTTGAATTTTGCATACTCTTTTTCAAAAGCAGCGTCAAAGCTGTCATAAATATTCTCGGGCGAAACATAAGCCTCGCCGCTGTCCACCTCAGCCGAATGCTTATTACTTCTGATATTGTCGGGAGTATTTTCACAAGCTGACAGCGCCACAGCCGCCAACATCACGGGCAATAATACTTTTGTTTTTCTGATATTTTTCATATGTCATTCCTTTCTTTGGGGTTATTGCTGCCGATCAATATCACATAAAAAGATAGTTAGTGATATTGCCTTAGTTTAAATTTTATTTACCGCTAACATATCCTGAAGCCTGACTACCTACACCTGACGGAGCTGGATTGAGTGACATGGTGCACAAAATACGTTCACCTTTATCAATGTATGTCGCATTAGTGTGTTTCGTAGTATGGTTTCCTTTACTTGATATTTCTCCACTTGCAATATATGTACCTCCAACCGTTGTTCTATAGGAAACGGATGTAGCATTTGAGATATTGTCAATTCGGTAGTTGACCCTAACATAATCATCCTGAGCTGCGATTCTCTTAACGATATTTTTCATAATATAGGTGTGATTTTCTTCAAGTTTTGTTGCAAATAAATTCAATTTCATCATATAACACAATTATTGCAACGGATAATTGTGCATAATGAATATTCACATCTTCATTGGACTCACCACATTTTTTTGCAATAGACTTTTTTATCTATGCATACATTATTTTAAAACATATAACACCAAAAGTCACTATATTCTGCATATTTCTCTCATATGCACAAGATTTTCGTATAGCTGAACAAATATTGCGTTCTAAATTATTTCATTTTACATAAGTTGATTGTTAAATACTTGTTAACATCAACACGGAAGTTGAAATAGCCGAATTATAACGCTTATTGACATACAAGTCAATGAATGATATTATTAAGATATAACGATTTTAGCACAGGCGGTGAATTAATTTTGAAATTCTACGATTATCCGATAATCAGTAAAGAAAGCAGTCTTCCCGTCTTTTTGGTGAGCGTAGGGCTGAACGAATGGTAGTATCATGTTAAATGCGACAAAGGCGACAATTATGCAAAGGCTCTTTATTGTACAAAAGGCAGCGGCGTACTTATAATGAACAGAGAGAAACATATAATAAAACCGTACACCGCATTCTGTAGGTTTGTCAATCATATTGGACACTATTATTAAGAAATTCGATAGGCGAAAACCATTTGAGGGGACGCATAGGACGGTTGTTTGTTCGACTTAAACGTGCAGCTAGCTGCACGTTTAAGTCGTCGCAGGAATAAAACCTATGGCACGAATAGAATTTGTTGTGATCTTCTCGGTGACTGCGCTCTACTTTGCCATTGTGCCTGGGCGTATATGGACGAATGAGTTTGTGTTCAATGCCAAGTTGTGAGAGCGTATTCTCAAACAGCGTTTTCTTGTCTCTTTTGCTTGGCGAAAAGCGGTTAGTAAATTCAAATCCATTGTCGGTCTGAATACATTTCACCGTTATTCCTCTGCGTTTGTACCATTTCACCAGCCTTTTTACAAAGTCTGCTGAAGAATAGGTGCTTTGCTCCTCATATCCGTATAAAAATCTTATCCTGGTATACTCATCGATCGCCGTGTATTGGTACAGCTTCATCTCTGGGTCAGCTATACACTTTCTCGGAACTACCTTTACGTCCACCTGAATACGCTCTCCGGGGTATGTCATCTGCTCGTATGGCTTTGGTTTATACGTCGCTTTCTTCGGCTTTTTCGGAAGCATTCCTAGTTTTTTCATAACCCTGTAAAGACTTTCAAGACAGCGTGTATACCCTTGTTTTCTGAGACGATGCCATAGTTCGGGAAGCTCAAGCGTTGGGTTTCGTTTGTGATACCTTTTGATAAGATCTATTTCTTCCTTGGTATGCTCGTTGGGATGATGATGCGGTCGGCGTGATTTAACTGCGAGGGACTCCACACTTCCGTCCCAGCGTTTCAGCCAGAAATATATATATGAACGTGATTTATTGTATTTTCTGCTCGCTCGGCTCACTCCATATTTCTTTGCGTAATTCATTAAGGATTGACGAAACTTCATATCTTGTGTTATACTATTCATGAGAGATAGGCTTCCTTTCTGATTTGTATTTGTGTGGTAACTTTATTTTATCAGATTTTTGCCTATCTCTCTTTTCTTTTTTCTTAATTTTGTCCAATATCTATTGTAGCACTACAATATAATAAAACCGTACACCGCATTCTTTATCCCTGCCGGCTGTCCGCATGAGTATTATTCAACGGACGAATCCTGGGATACGCATTGGATAAAACCATCAGGAAAGTCCTGCCCTGATATGCTTAAAGCACTCGGCTTTGACAAGCCAAAAATCTTTCCCCTTCCAAAGGAAGAAATTACATATCTTGACCACTGTTTCAGATGTATGCACGAGGCACTCCTGTCTGACAAGGTTGACGGAAATTTCAGAGCGTCGGGCTATCTGTACAGCTTTTTCATTGAATTGAGCCGTCTTGCGGCGAAAGTAAAAGGCAGTGTACAAATCGCCCCTGCAGTGACAAAGGCGATCGCATATATTGACGAAAACTATATGAAACAGCCCGGTCTTGAATCCATAAGTAAAGCCGCAGGCGTTTCTTCGCAGCATTTGTGCAGATTATTCAGGCAGACCTTGAACTGCCGACCGATGGAATATATCACAAAACGCAATATACAGGCGGCTAAAATGCTTCTGGCGGAAACGCAGAAAACTATCGATCAGATAGCTGGAGAAACAGGTTTCTGTGACAGCAGTTATTTTTGCAAGATTTTCCAAAGGTTCGAGAGTATTACTCCGTCGCAGTTCAGAAGTATAGAACAGGCTCTATGAAATTCGTAAATTGACCGCTGACACCGTATAAAAAAACAAAAAGGCATCATGTCCGGATACATGATGCCTTTTTCCTATTGTAGCTTTGCATAAACCTGCCGGATACGATCAGTTATTCCTGCGTCTGACTCTGTTCAGCAGCAGGAGCGATATCATAAGTATCAAGGGAAATGCGCAGCCTGCGAGCATACCTTTCTGCATATCATCGCCTGCACTCTGGGTGATATTTCCTACAATAGCGGGACCGAGTGCTCCGCCAAGGTCACCAGCCATGGCGAGGAGTGCAAACATTGCAGTTCCGCCGGTGGGTATTTTTCCCGAACAGATGCTTATAGAACCGGGCCACATGATACCTACCGAGAATCCGCACACTATGCAGCCTAGAAGTCCGATTACAGGTATTCCCGACAGGGATGCAGTGATGTAACAGATCAGACACAGCAGCGCCGAGCCTATCATGAATTTCATAAGATCGATCTTTTCGCCGTACTTCCCGTAAAGTGTACGGCTTATGCCCATCGTCACCGCAAACATACACGGACCTGCAATATCTCCGACTGATTTAGTCAGTCCGAGAGCGGATTCTGCAAATGCCGACGCCCACTGCGCCATTGAAAGCTCCGAGGCTCCCGCACAAACCATAAGCAGTATCGCAAGCCAGAACAGCGGTACTCTGAGCAGGTCACGGATACGCATTCCCTCGCCGTCCTCGACGGGGTGTGCAATGGGACATACTGAAAAATTGTAAACATTCACCAGCGGAATTATCGCCCAGATACAAGATAGCCACTTCCAGTTTTCTATGCCGAAAACAGTAAAAAACAGTGTTGAAATGAGTATGACTCCGACCGAACCCCAGCAGTAGAATGAATGCAGCAGGCTCATTGCAGCTTCTTTGTGCTCAAACGGGCAGGCTTCAACTATCGGGCTTACAAGTACCTCGGTCAGACCGCTTCCCATTGCATATATGACCGTGCTTATAATTATTCCTGAAAACGGATCGGGAAGCAGTTCTGGCAGAAAAGCAAGCCCGATAAGTCCCAGCGCAGAAAACACCTGCGAACCGATAACGCATTTCCGATAGCCGATCTTGTCGGCGAAACGTGCACACAGCACATCTATGATAAGCTGAGTAACAAAAAATACCGACGAGATAAGGGCGATTTTTCCAAACGGAATACCATAGCCATTATGAAATGTGAGAAATAGAAGCGGAGCGAAATTAGCCGCTATTGCCTGTGTGATGAATCCAAGATAGCAGGATATAAGTGTTTTTCTGTAATTTACAGCCATATTGACAAACTCCTTTACAAATGATACAATTAGATTATATAGTAAATGTCGTAACATTTCAATACACAAAATCACATTTTTATTACACAATATCGTAAATAGGGTGAGAACATGGGAAATGCAATCAAAAAGGACAGGATCACAACGGACGAAACCTTACGTGAAACTGCAAGTCACGGCAGCGAAGAATATCCGTTCAGCTACTATTATGAGGACATCTGGGATTTCGATTTTCACTGTATCGACTGGCACTGGCACCCAGAGGTCGAATTTGTTTATGTACAGCATGGCAAGGCTGATTTTCTGGTGGGTGGAAACAGGTATGTTCTAAGCTCGGGCGATGGGATCTTTATAAATTCTCAGGTGATACACAGGTTTGAAGCAGAAGACAGCGCCATTATTCCGAACATTGTTTTTTCACCTGTTCTGCTTGCGCCGCAGGGCAGTCTGATATACAGCAGATACATCAGACCGATAATTGAATCAACTACCGAATGTGTGATTTTTTCCGCCGAAGAAACAGCGCACCACAGCATTATCGAAACAATGAGGTCGGTATTTGCTGTGCAGGGTTCTGGCACGGCTTCTGAAATGGAAACGGTAGAACTGCTGCTGAAACTATGGCGCCTGTTATATGAAAGCATACAGATAACAGACTGCGGCCCCGTGTCCGGGCATTCCGCACAGACGCAGGCTAAGCTTCAGATAATGATGCAGTATATTCATGATAATTACAGCGGTCAGATAACACTTGATGATATTGCAGGAACAGTTCTTATAAGCAAAAGCAGTGTTCTCAATATTTTCAGGACATACCTGCACACTTCGCCGATAAATTACGTTGTGGAATACAGACTGAAACGTGCGTCAAAACTGCTTGTTGATACCGAAAACAGCGTTTGCACCATAGCACAGGAAACGGGATTTGAGAACATCGGCTATTTCTGCCGCAGATTCAAAAAGCTGTACGGCGTTACGCCGATAAATTACAGAAAATACTATCGCAGTGCGGAGCGTAATTCAATGAGAAATATACATTCTGACACAAATGTCCTGTCGGGCTGATGAAATAGCTAAACTTGATAAAAAGATATCAGATTTAAGAGAGTATGACAAAATCTGCAAGCAGAGAAAAGAACACCTTAATAATACAACTCAGATTATTGATGAGATCTTGTCCGAAGGTTCCGGAACAATCTGCACCGCCAACGGTGGGTTGCCTCCGGCAGACCGAAGAAAGCTCTACTATGATCATATCTTTCTCGTTGCATAATTCTTGTTCGTATAAAATGTGTCAAGTGATATTGACAAAACCATATCGGCATAGGCTGTCAGACTTGCTGAGCCTATCAAAGTAATACTTGCTGCAATGGGAATTATTTTTTGAATCATTTTTGAAAAACTCCTTTCATGTTTTAATATTGGGTACAATACTATTATATATCATTGCACTTGTTTTTTCAAGCCGCAATGCGTACAAAGTTCTCTGAAAAAATCCGGACAATTTTTATAAGATGAATTGACAAAAAGCTTCTAAGATAGTATAATTATAGTAATGGGTACAATATGAAAGGATTGATTTCTATGTACTATAACGAAAAACGAAAAGCGATTACGGCAAAGTATGTGAAAACAAACCTTGATGACATCAAGATTCGTGTTCCAAAGGGACAGCGTGAAAAACTGAAAACTATCGCTGCTGAAATGGGCATGAGCATGAATCAGATGTTTATCAAGGCTGTAGAGGAATATATTGAAAAGAACTATAAGCCGGAAGCGGAAAATGAAATAGATTGACAAATCGGAATTTAACGCACATCTAAAAAATGAGAATTCACAGAAACGTAGCCATAAAATGGTGATGAAAGGACGTATAACTTATGAGTAAAAAAGTATTTGTTTTGGTACACGATTACTGGCATCACGATGATTCCATCAAGCCTATGATGGACTATCTTTTTAACGCAGATTATGAAGTAACATTCACAAAGAAGCCAAATGATTATTTCAACGGGCAGTTTGATTTGTTTTTGTCTTTCAAAGATCCTATTGAAAATGATCAGATTCCTACTCCAATCTGGTGTGATGAAAAATGGACGGAGAAATTTCTGAATGATGTTCAGAATGGTATGGGAACGATTATGCTTCACGCATCACTTACTGATTACACAGAAAATCACGCAATCCTCACAAATGTTGTAAGAAGTAACTTTATCACTCATCCCGAACAATGTCCGCTTACTGTAAAACCGATAGCAGAACATCCGATTATTGAAGGCATTGGCAAATTCACATTCCCTGATTTTGACGAACATTATGTAATGAAAATGATTCCGAATGCTGATACAACGATTCTTGCAGAAACCGTTTCAAAGAACGGCGTTCAGCCTGCTGTATGGATTCACACCTATGGCAAGGGAAAAATCTGCTGTATCGTTCCTGCACACACTACCCAAAATCTGACCTGTGAACCATTTGTCAAACTTGTAAAGAATGCTATTGATTGGGTTTAATAGCATTAATAGAGCGTCAAATTCCAGTTTGCACGGCTATTCTAACTCACCCTTCTTCCTTTTATGTTCAGGCTCATTACGCAAATCTTCAAGATAATCGTCAATCGTCTGACTTGCCTTGTCCAAATCAGCATATTCTTTTTTGAGGTAGCGGTATTCTTCATAAAGTTTTTCCCGTTCCTCATACAACGCCTGCCTTTGACGGTCAAGCACCATTTCTGACGGAAATCTGCCGTCCGGATACAATAATTTTAACTGACTTCCAACGCTCTTGTACTTTTCCAGTACAGGAGCGTTTTTCTTTGCATAATCTTTTTGTTTCCGTGCTGAAAGGGACTTGTACTTGTCATGATGCGGTTTACTGCGTTAAAATTGCCGGACAAGTTCTACCTGGTTTTGTCAATATCACTTGACACATTTTATTCGAACAAGAATTATGCAACGAGAAAGATATGATCATAGTAGAGCTTTCTTCGGGTTGACGGAGGCAGCCCGCCGTTGGCGGTGCAGATTCCCCACATACTTTCACAGCGTGCATTATCATGACATCTTCCGCCGGCACTGTTCATGCTTTGAATGATCCCATATTTCGGCTATTTCAACTTCCGTGTTGATAAATGTAAACTTTTTCAGAAAACAGGTTGTAATATATGACAATTTGGGATAAGGCTGTAGACAAATGGGGCGATTAGCAAGCTGCACAGCATATAGCTAAGAAATATGATGATGATGGATATCTTCGCAAGAAGGAATAGCATAAACAAAAAATAAGCTGCTACAGAAAAAATCTGTGGCAGCTTATTCTATTCAGAACAGTCCTAATTTTAACCTATCAATATCAGCTCCTGATATCTGTTTGTACGAATCCATAAGATTTTGAATCATATTTAATGACGAGCGGGTCGAAGGGTCAGTTACATAGTGTATTGTCGGAGAAAATTTATTATACGAAAAAATGGCTTTGGTTTTATAGGCTTGACCATAAAGAACCTTTCCTCTTAGAATTTCAAATGAATAACCTTTCCCGTCTCGTGCAATTGCTTTTATACATCCATTTATAGTTTCAGTAACACCATTTAATCACACTCATCTGCATTTTCACGCAGTTCAAGTATATCAAATTCATCAAGACAAAGCATATTTTGGTTGCGGTTTATAAGCATACTACTTCTTCGTTGTCACACTCTTAACAGCCGACCATTCTCCAAAATATTTAGTACCCTTTACAAGCGTATAGGAACGTACCTTAACATAGTATTTCTTATTTGCCGAAAGCTTTGAGATCGTCATTTTGTCGGTCTTGTTGTTTGCAACATCAAGCTTCTTTGCGCCTGTAAACTTAGAGTTTGTGGCGTACTGCACCTCATAACCTGTTGCAGAGCCTTTCTGCGCCCAATCAATAAAGAAAGCCTTTGACTTCGCTGTGAGCTTCTGTATCTTCTGCTTGGCAGGGTTTATCTTGAATGTCTTGCTGACAGTTCCGCCGTATTGTCCTTTGCCTGTTATCTTTACTGTGGCTGTTCCTACCTTTTTGTTGTTTGAATATGAAACTGTGTAATCTGTGCCGCTTTTAAGCGTCTTGCCGTTGTATTTTACCTTTACGCTCTGCGTGATATTCTTTCCTGTGTATGTCTTTGTAGAAATGCCTGAGATAGCTGACTTTGTAATGTCATACTTTGCAGTGGTAATATTTTTGCTGTCTGACCATGCTCCATAGTATACATTTTCGCCAACGTTTGTGTAGGAACGTACACGAACATAATATTTATTTCCTGCTGTCAGACCGCTTATGGTGAGAGTATCAGGTTTGTTTGCGGTAAGCTTTTTAACCGTGCTGTCCTTAAAATCAGCATTTGTGCTATATTCTATCTCATATCCTGTTGCAGAGCCTTTCTGCGCCCAGTCTATGAAAAAGCCTTTGAAGCGTGTTTCAAGCTTCTGTATCTGCTGTTTTGCAGGCAGTATATCAAAGCTTGACTTTATCTCGCCGATATATGAACCTGTTCCTGTTATGGTGACTTCAACAGTACCCACCTTTGTGTTTGCAGAATAAGTAACAGTATAGTCAGTACCATCATCAAGGACGACATTGCCATTTTTGATAACTATATTTTGCGTAACAGGCTTACCTGTGTACTCTTTGTCCTTAATACCTGAAACGGCAAGCTCATCAATTTTTACCTGATATGTGTCATATGTGATACCATTTTCTTTTGCATACTTTTCAGCGGCGCTATCCTTAGAGCAGGTCATTGAGAAGTTTTTATTAAGTGTAAGTTCTGAGCCGAAAGTATAACCAAAAGCCTCAGCGCCTATTTTCTTTACGCTTACAGGGATGTATACCTTGGAAAGTGAAGTGCAGTTTTCAAAGGCATAATCGCCTATTTCTTCAACACCGTTGCCAAACATCACGCTTTCAAGGGCTGTGCAGCCATAAAAGCTTTCATCGTCTATATATTTTACTGTATCAGGAATGACTACGGTTTTAATGGTCTTGTTGTTCTTAAAAGCACCAGTTATGACACCCAAAGGGTGAGAATTTGTAGGTTTACCCGACCAACCGCTTATACCTGTTATCGTATACCCATTGAGTTCAGCAGGGATAACAACGTTTTCATCTGTGCCGTTATACTCTACTATCTCGGCTGTTTTATCAGCTTTTATGATATACACAAAGTCGCCATATGTTGCATAGTCTATGCTTGCAGACGTCGAGATATCATCGGCATAAGCTGATATTGGAGCAGCCACGCCTGTGAATGTCATTGTTATTGCCGCTAGTCCGGCGAGATAGTTTGTTGTTTTCATATTATTAACTCCTTTTCACAATATTTGTCTTTTATATATTAATTATTCTAAGATAAGTTCACCACCTTTCAATTGCCACCCACGCTCATCAACACGAAACAGTCTTGCTGAAAGCCGTGACAGTTTCATATCCTTTCCAATTGATCAACAACGTCTTCTTAATAAATCATGGTTGCACTGTTAGCTTCAAGATATTCATATTTGCTTCCGCTATAAACATATACGTGAGCTTCTGATTGATACTTATTAAGATGCATTTGACTAATCTGGAAAATAAATTCCCATTTCATCTTGGTTAAAATCGTATCGTGATATGCTTTCTTCATCTTCAGTTGTACTGTCAAATACTCGAATAGATGATATTTTATCTGTCTGTTTATTATCAAAATGCAGACAAATAAAAGCATCGAAACGCCTTAGTTGAATGCAAATAGTATCATTGACCTCCCATGCGGCTAACAAATTAGAATATGAAGGAGTATATCGTTCTATAAATTTATCCATATTCTTCACAGCTTCCGGATCCTCCAGAAACTCATTGGAAAATATAGTTTCAAGCTCTTCTCGGTCTTTATTATGCATCGCCCCGAAAAATGTGTTTAAAATATCAGACTAGGTTTCACATCCGGGGTAATATATTCCGGCAAGCAGATCTCCGCCGCCTGCTCCTCTCTGATCTTCCTCACATTCTTCAAAAATCAAGCTGTATACGCCTTGGGCAGACGGATCAGTTTCCTGCTGTACCCACTCAGTCCATGTTAATGAATAGCATTTTTCAGTAGTCTTAATTACACAGATCGACCATACACATTTTGCCTGCAAATCAGAAAAAGATTCTGATGACTGATTTTCATAAACTATCTCTAAATTGTCACCCTCAAATATATTAAATATGTATTTGATACCTTCATCAATATCAGGCTGTAATTTCAAAGTCTGCTCTGAAAAAACGCTTTTAAAAAGTTCAGCATCGTTGGTCTCCAAGGCTTGTATCAGAACATCCGAAGTATTTTTCGTTGAGGTTTGATCGATAATTAATTTATCATCATTTTCTATTGAACTTTGGCTATCGTTTAATATAGTACAGCCTGTAGAACTCGCCACCAGTAAAAAAAGCAAAACGGATAGTATAAGTTTTTTCATAATTAATCACTTCCATTAATCCGGCAAATAAATTCCCGCATTTTTTTCCGATAAATTATAATCACCGATAGTCTTTTCATCGTCTATCTCGACAAATTTTAGAAAAGATATTTTATCCGTTTGTTCCTTGTCAAGTCTAAAACAAAAACATATCGGAGTATCATTTTTCATGGACGTAATATAAACGGTAATATTTCCATCATCAATTTCCGTCCAGCCTTCGTGAAGTTCTCGCATTGGCTGACAGTAATCAAAAAAGCGATCTATATAATGTACCCTAGAAACTGAACACAAAATTGCCAAAACATCGTGACAGTGGTATAATAAAAGAAAGAAACAGGAGGACACGATAATGGCGAAGAGGAACACATACACACCGGAGTACAAGGCAAAAATCGTAATAGAAATACTGGAGGGAGAGCAGACGATCAGCGAGATAGCAAGTCGTGAAGGAATCAACGTCAATCAGCTGAAAAATTGGAAAAAGGAATTTCTTGAGAATGCATCCCGTGCCTTTAATGGTTCAAAATCAGAAAAGGAAGCAAAAAGAGCAGCTGAGAACTCAAAAAAGCGGGAAGAAAAGCTTATGCAGAAAATCGGTCACCTGACAGTTCAGGTGGACTGGCTCAAAAAAAAATCTGAAGAAGTGCTCGGACCTGACTGGAAGGAAAAGTCTGGTTATGAAGAATGATAGGCTGAACATTAAGGAACAGTGTGAACTGCTTGAAATCAACCGCACTTCGATGTACTATCAGCCTGTTGAACCGGCAGAAAAAGCCTTGGAGCGTGAGGAATACATCAAATCACGTATTGACTACTGGCACACAAAATTCTGCTACATTGGTCATCGGAAAATCAAAGAAAAGCTTGTACAGGAAGACGGGATTGCAATCGGCAGAAAGCTTGTCAGACGTTATATGGCGGAAATGAATATCTGTCCGGTTTATCCGAAATCCAATCTTTCAAAGCCCGGAAAGAACAGTTTAAAATTTCCGTATCTGCTGAAAAATCTAAAAATTGACCGACCAAATCAGGTATGGTCAATTGACATCACCTATATCAAAATGGGGCGTAGCCATATGTATCTGACAGCGATTATTGATTGGTACAGCCGTTTTATCGTGGGCTATGAATTGTCTGATACGCTGGATACTGCACCGGTTTTAGCAGCAGTCACAAATGCCATGGAACAATACGGCAATCCTGAAATTATCAATTCTGATCAGGGCAGCCAGTTTACAAGCAATGACTATATTGAATTTCTGAAAGCGAAGAATATCCGCCAGAGTATGGACGGAAAAGCTAGATGGGTGGATAATGTGGTAATTGAACGCTGGTTTCGCAGCTTGAAAACGGAGTTGATTTATATCAATGAATACAGCAATCCCAGAGAGCTGCGCCAGCAGATTGGTAGTTACATCAAGGATTACAACAACGAAAGACCCCATCAGGCGCTTGGCTACAAGTTGCCTGTGCAGGTTTACCAAGCCAAGTCTGTATGCAATGCTGCATAAATTTTGCTTACGTTTTTTGGATGGCTATACAAAGTTTTCGCTGTCACGATAATTTTTTTCATTTGTGTCTTGACAAGGGGGACATTATACTATTTCATCGTCCGTTACGCCTGAAGCCAGCATATTGTCAGAAAGCAGCTCACGAAATCTCTCTATGCGATCGTCATGATTTTTTTGCTGATAAATGTTTTTCCAAAGAGTAAACGCCATATCACTTTCCTCGGAATTAGCAGGATACACTACCCCTGCAACAAAAAGATCTTCACCTCCCTGATCCAGTCCGGCATCCGGCCAAATCTGGAGTTTCATGCTGTAGACTCCTTCTTTTTCCTTATCTTTTTCATTTATCGTCCACGCATTCCAAGTAAGCTTATAGTAGTTTTCTGTTGTTTTAAAAACGCATACCGGAGAAACAATACATCTTTCACCACCGCTCGAATATTTATTTGAGCTTGAATTATTCTGCGTAATTTCAACAAATTCGCCTTCATATATGCTGAGCATATATCCGATCCCTTCATCCAGATCCGGACAAAGATCTTTGGCACGAACAGAAAACAGATTTTTGATTGCGTCCGCATCGTTATTTTCCAAAGCCTTTATTACTGTTTCTGAAACACTCACATTCTCCGTCTGATCAATAACGAGATCACCTTCATAATGGCTGTTCAATTTTTCTACAACAGAACAGGACATTAGGCTTAACATCAATATTACGGACATTGTGCAGCAAAGCAAGTTTTTAAATTTTAACATAATATTCTCCTTACCAAGTCAGAATTACAATGTATGAACCCGAATCTTTTTCTGGAATATCCCATTCGACTTCTCCTGCATTAAATTCTCTGAAAGAATCTAACATTATATCTTTGTTTTCTCCAAAGCTCGAAAAATCTATAGTAGTTACGGCTTGGAGATCCTCAGCTTTAACATTCTGAACCAACGGATCAAATCCCGTTATCCACCATTGTAATTCATCTGGTTCATGTTTATACAGCTGCTCATCAACACTGAAGATTCCATCCCCATTAGAATCATGATATAATTCAAGAGTCATATCAACAGAATATTCTCTGTTAACTTCGGCATAAAGATATGAGTATTCACCATTTTCCATAATATAATTTCCATACTCATCAAATTCTCCATCTTTCACCTGATAAATACCTGTTTCAGCGCCTGCTCCAAGGTTCATATAGTCGCCCTTCCATGACCATATTATAAATTCTTCTCATTCATATATGAAGACAAAATCGGATGCTTTCTCACAAATACTGCAGCGATTGTTCCTACCTCCGCAATTTTCTTTATCAGCCAGACACCACCTATCTGATAAAATATTCCAACTGCAAAGGTTACGAAATCCCTGAATCCTTCACTATGAATTAATTTACCTATAAAATTAAAAAATCAAAATCTATAATTTTATTCCATAAATCTTTACACCATTCACAAGCTGAATCAATCCACTCTTTAGCTTTTTCCAACCAGCTCTTTTTGCATTCCGGTTTTAAGTATTCGTACTTATCATAAAAATCATTCTTGCTCTTATTAATAGCGTCAGCGACATCGCCGTCGATACGCACAACATATTCCGATTATTTTATTGCCAAATGTTCTATTTTTTATTAATATAAATTATTTTATCAGGATCAACATTTTTCAAAAGATATTCTGACATTATTTCAAATCCGTCCATAAGAGTTTCAACAGCAAAATGCTCCGAGTTCACATATATTAAAATTTTTTCATTAACCCCTAATCTAGTATCATTAATTATCCATTTTATCTTTGTTATTTCTGAAACATCCACACTATATTTGGAGCCCAAAATCTTCCTAACGGTTATTTTGCTGCCACTTACTACAATTTTTAATTTTCTTATCCACAATAATGAAATAGCTATTGGAATAAAAACGAATAATATTGTTGAAATATACATAGGAAAATGCGGAGGATTACCAAAAATCGTATACATTATGTTTAATACAATGAAAAAAGCACTTATAAAAACTTCACCTTTATAAATCTCTGACGGTATCTTCACAGTAAATTTCGATTTTGATTTCATTGATCAGACCTCCTTCATTTCTTATTAATTTTGTGACAACTCTCTCCATTCGTCATACCATTCCTTAATCTCATCAAAAAAACCACTTGCTATATTTTCCAATGCACCTCCAGAAAGTCCTGAAATTACACCATTTCTAATTGTTTTATAATGAAATTTTTTAATACTTCCCTGTTTTAATTTTGTTATTACCATTTTAAATGAAGCATCATAGCTATTTATGCCTGAAAGTCTTTTGAACACCGGAATTTTTTTCGAAAGCTTTCCAGTAATTTTACTTAAAGCAACACTAAAAAAAGCCGCTGTTCCTGTGCTTAAACCAGTATCAAATAATATTTCAAAAGTCGATCTTTTTTGTCCCCCAGTGATATTTTCAAGATTTTCGCCAAAAAACGTTGATATTGCCGCCTCTGCTGAACAAGCAGCAATTGGATTAGTAAGCAATAATAAAACACCGCCAGAAAAACCGCCTATCGCTGATCCAATATATGATTGCCAGTTACCATCCCAATCGCCTGTTATCGCACATGAAATAATAACACTAATTAATTGACCTGAAATGCCTACGATTGCTCCAACTACACCAACAGCAATTACTGGAATTGCCGTTCCAAATGTTGAAATACTCAATATAACAATACCGACAACAATGACAATAGTCACAAACACACTAACTATTGACTGCCAATTTTCCTTGCACCACTCGCAAGCGTTATCTACTTTTTCTTCCAACCAGCTTTTTTCACAGTCCGGTTTTTAAGTATTCATACTTATCGTAAAAATCATTCTTGCTTTTATTGATAGCATCAGTCGCATTTTGGTCAATAATCACAACATCGGAAATGTATTCATTAATGTTATTCAAAAGATTCAATTTTTCTTAATGAATTTGTGGTAAAAATTAAATTTATATAATTGTTTCAAATTAACGTTTTAATTTTTTCAAACGTTTCTATACCCTTAAAATTATCAAAATGAAAATATAATCTATTTTCATTTGTTACCCATGTACAGATCATATAGCATAGACCTTTTATAATAGCTGATTTTTGCGGATTGTTTGAGTACGGTTCACAATTATAAAGAAATTGTTGAAACGTAATATTTTCAAAAGGAAAATATATAACTATAGTTTCACATAAGCTTTTAAACAATAAATTGACAGATATATTAAAAAAGTCATTATTTGCTACAATAACAATATCGGTATTTTCGTTTTTAGTTATCAATGATGCATATGTTTGCTTAGAATTAGTAATAATTTTTGTTAATTCATCATTCTTGCAAATATCGCAAATTTCAAGAAAGAAAAAAGATGGTGCTAGCTTAATTATTTTTGTTAATAACTTTGTAGAAACATCACCATCTATAAATGCTTGTTTCACTTTTTTCTTTTGATCATTCTTTCTGCGTAACACCTATTACTCCTCCTAATATTGAAGTCAATCTAACATGTACATCACGTTTAGCGGGATCAAATATCCATTTCATGGATTTCATGAAATTAGGCATACTATTGTATAAATTATATGTAATATGCATATGAAAAAGTTGTTTTCCAGCCTCAAAATCCAATCTGAAAGTTTTTCCAATTTTAAATAATGTTCCACCAGAATTAGGGTTATTAAGTCCGTTTGGAGACCATATTTTTATTTTACCCAAAGTTTTACCTGAGAAATTATTTGGCTTGAATAATTGCAGTTGTTCACCGCCAAATATCAATGTACCGCTTCTAGAAAATTTTAATATTGCAGATATTGTCTGCGCACCACCAGCAAAAATTCCACCCCACATAAATCCACTAGCGAAACCATCTACAAATGATCTTAACACTTTTTCCAAAATCGTTTTAAAACTATCTCCACTGAAAATCGAAACTATCAGTGAACTCATCACACTAATCCCACCAGATATAAACCCTGCCATTGCAGCTGCCTTAAATTCTATACCAAGTGCTGCTAAAAATGAGCCACCTGTCAATACGGTTAAAACAGCACCAATAACAATACATATAGCGCCTATAACTAACTCTTTCCAATGTTCCTTACACCATTCGCCGACTTTTTTGCAGCCGTCTTTGAATTTTTCCCAACGGCTTTTTTCACATTCAGGCTTCATTTAGTAGTACTCGTCGTAAAAATCGTCTTTGCTCTCAATAATAGTCAGAGTTTATACAGTTGTATTTTACTACAACTCCTAATAGTATCTAAAAGCTGTGAGACTTTTTCTTGGTTGCTTGGCATTTTTATTCCTCCGTAAGTAACTAGTTAAAGATTTATCAATGGCATCATTATTTCCCAATATACTTCCATATCAGATATTTCAAGATTTTCCACCACATCTTTTCCATTTAGGAATAGCGGTACTTTGTAACCTGCGCACTTGTTATGCGGTAAAATATAATTGTTATTTGCCTTACGCCACTTTTCATAATACTCTGAAGCTAAGCATACCAAATGATTAGTGGGAATTTCTTTATTGTGAAAGTCATAAAAGTTAAAATCAGTATCAAAGGCTTCACCTGTTCCTGGCTCAAACATCAGTACTGTATCCGTCTCATTATAAATTGCAAAACTCCGTCCTAGCCAATCATAGCCAAAAACCATTATTTTTCCCATTGCTGGCGGAAATGTTTTACCTATTATTTCATTCCATTTTTCTCTATCTTCTAGATTATGGATTCTGTATAGCCCATTTAAGAATGATTTACCATTATAAACCTCTAAAAACTCTCTTTCGCTTTTAATATCCAATTTTTCATTATTCTTAATGAATTCGTTAAAATTTTCGTACATGAATTAACACTCCTCAATAATTTATTGTCGATTGACCATTGTAAATTTCCTTATTATTGTACCGTAATCAAAATCTTTAATCAAATAGCCTATTTGTTTGCCAAGACTCCTATTTACACTTTTATCCAAAGGCTTTCCATTAACTTTTACATCAGGATTTCCGCCAAGTTGTAAATCTATTGTGTGATCAATATCTTTGCCAGCTGGTATCGAATCTTTTCCAAATGCCTTCTTATATTCTACAGACGGAGAATCATTTCTTTCAACCTTAGTTTTTACAGTATCAGCATCCGATAAAGCTTTACATTTTGCATCGGCTTCTGCTCGTTGCTCTGGTGTCCAATCCTCTTTATATGATAGCTCAGCATCATATGTACCGTCATCATTTTTTATCAACTTGCAATTTGCATTATGAACCCAAACCCCATTCTCACCAACATAGTAAGTATGATAGTCCTCTACCTGAAAATTATACACCTTAACAGGTTCTTCTGTCAACTCAACATCAAAATTTTCAACTAAAAGAATGTTTCCATTTACATCAAGTAGTTCATCACCAACTATTAGTTCAGAAATTAATCTCCAATTAAGATCTATTAATCGCCAATGCCAAACTTTTCTCTATATTCCATGTTTGTAGCAAACAACTCGTCAAATGGAACTATTGATTTTGACGCGGTTTCAATGTTAACTTCTTCGGACCAAAGAAACGGATATATCAAAATGGCTTTATCAAATTCCACATTCTTTGCAGATTCTCTCCAATTTGTCCACCTCATTGAACTATAAAATTCATCTATATTCCCCTGAGCGAGCCAGGCAATAAATTCAGAGTATCTTAACTCAAGGTCTTCCCAATCCAAAGTATCAGGAGCAAAATACCACACATCGCCTATGCCCTCATCAAATTTGCCTGAATTGATCGCAAATATACCGCCCACAACATCAGTGGCAACGATAAGCATTTGTTTGACCCTCTCAGGTGTACCGTTTTTAGACAGCAAATTTATTTTAGATATGCCTACCCTATCAGATGTATCACCGCCATAAAGTCTTATCCAATCATCAAATACAACTCCTGATGTGTTCAGTATGACAGCACCCATAGCAGACGCAGAAGTTACTCTAAGCATATCACATATTTTAGCACTGTCTGACCCAGCACCATTAAATATCGTTACCTCTGTCTGTGACGTTTCAAACATTTCCTTGATCTCTAACCACAATTTATTATTTTCCTGCATTTTCATTAACCTCCATTAATCAACAATTATTATTTCAAATGTACCCCCATCGGGGAGACCCCTTAGTTTATGCCCAATAAAAGAACCCGAACCTCTATTATCGGATCTTTTGATTGCACGAACATGAGTCCCTTTGCCTCCTTCTTTACACATTGCAAAAGGATACTCATCCAAATCCTTACCTGAAACTTTGCTAATTGCCTTTAGTGACGCTTTTATATTAGATTTTGCTACACTTCTATTTATTGTAAGTTCCCTCGGCTGACCATTTTTTATTGCATCCTCAATGTGTTTTGCAGACTCTGGATACTTTTCTCTTGATAATGTAATTTTGTAATCTGCGTTATGTACAAGTATTCTAAACTCACCAACATGATAGGTATGAAAATCTTCTACCTGAAAATAATACACTGTAACAGGTTTCTCTGTCAACTCAATAGCAAAATTTTCAATTAAAAGTATGTTACCGTTAGAATCAAGGAGCTCATCATTAATTTTAAGTTCACCTGCATTGATAAAGCCCTTATCTTTTACATAGAACGGGTGGTCAACTGATATATATTAAAATTATTATCTAATACCCGAAACAATCTCAGCCAGAAAATTCCACCATTTGTATAAATCATCAAATTCACGAATATAATAGTTTCCAAGATATTTCGGATTACACATAACAATCAGTTTTTGAGCGGAAAGATCGGACAATTTATTTTCATTTTCATATTCTTCAAGTATACTGTATATTCTATCGGCATCTTTTATATAACCATTACTTAATAGATAGTCATGTAATTTAAGTAATTTATCTTTCATTTTAGATTTACCTCTCAATCGCACCATTGTATTTTCCACCGTCAGTAACAACTTGCCAACCGCCACCGCTCCTCGGTATACCATCATCAGCAATAACTGCCCAATCAGGTTGTGCAGCTACCTTTCCCTCAAGCAAAATCTGCGATCTTGTTAGTTGCACTGTGCTTTCAGCCATCGCAGTATTATTCGGCGGCAGTGCCAAGTTATTAATTCTTTCTGTAGGAGTTATACCTGCAGATTCTCTTGTAACAAATACTCCAGATGCTTCTCCGGCATTTGATTCCGTAATCGTAAATGCTTCCCCTTCGAAACCTTCTCTTTTATAAATAGGTCCATCAAACGAATCTATAAGATTCTGAGCTGCTTGCTCATCTAATCCTCGTTCTTTTAATATATCCTTTACCTCCGATTGTGTAAGTTCAGTATACTTATCTGGTTCTAAGGAAGCGTAATTCTTTCCCGCATTATGCACCAACACGCCCAATGTACAAACATGATAAGTATGAAAATCTTCTACCTCAAAATTATAAACCTTAACAGGTTCTTCTGTCAACTCAACATCAAAATTTTCAACTAAAAGAACATTTCCGTTTACATCAAGGAGTTTATCGCCAACCAGCAGCTTACCAGCCTCAACAAACCCTCTACATTGTACATAAAACGGGTGCGTTTCAGTTGAAGCAAGTACACTTACAGTTCAAATCGGTGTACCTGCAAAATCGTTGATAAAAATGTTCTGTAAATAGTAATTATATTATATTTTCAAATGATTCTAAAGGTCTGTATAATGTATCTTCATAATACAATAGAACAATATTGTTATTTACAATAAGAAGCACATCTGAAGGATAACAAAAATCCGACCATTTTTCACAAAAAATAGATGCTGTAATGCTTATTGCTGAAGTATGATCATATAACAATGTTACTTTGTCTGAAATACTTTTTTCGAATAAACTCATTAATTTTTGTTGAGTTACTCTCTCCATTGATTCATCGCCCCAACCACAGTCACCTATGAAAACAGTCAGTTTATGATCAATCATCATTTGAACATATGAACTTTTTTGAAGTATTTCATTATCGCATATACTATTCCAAATTTCAACTGCTTTGTTTTCATTAACAACATTCATTTCTGATAGCTGCTTTGGAGAGAATAGCGCATAATTTTCGCTTGTATATCTCCAAGCATATTTAAATTCTTTTATATCCATATCTATTCCTCCCAAAATATATGTCCTGCAGAGCCATTATGTTTTCCCTTTGCCCAATCATGATAACAAATATGTGGCATGTTATATTCATTATCAATAGGGTGAATTTGATAATTAGATTTTGGTGCATTTGTTGCATATGTTTCTGCTTTAGGCAAATCAGGCATTGCTTCATTTATAAGTTGTTCCGCTTGCTGTCTATTTGAAGCAATATAATTGTTTCCTTTTTTTCTAGCAGATCTTAATTCTTTAACTGCTTGTTTCCAAGAAGGAGAGCCTGGTTTATCAACAATGGGAATTTTTTCTTCTCCCTTGGCGGTACGGACAGTCTTTGTTTTATATTCATTACTTGCATTATGCACCAACACGCCTAATCCGCCAGCATAATAAGTATGGAAATCCTCCACCTGAAAATTATACACCGTAACAGGCTTGCCTGTCAATTCGACATCAAAATTTTCAACCAAAAGAATGTTTTTGTTTGAGTCAAGCAATTCATCACCGATTGCAAGTTCTCCTGCTTTGATAAAGCCTTGATTTTTTACAAAGAACGGGTGGGTTTCAGTCGTTATGATCTCTTCGCTGTTGATCACCAAATGAATAAGCTTAGAATCTTCTCATATATAGGTTCAAAACGTAAGTTAGAAAATAGATAAGTGTATACTCTTTTTCCTGTTAAAGTTGTGTCTTCAATCCTAAAGTAATTACCATCTGTATCATATGCTACTTATTTTCCAGTTTTAGGATTATTATATATCTCCTTGCCGCTAAAAGCTGTGAAACTTTTTCTTGGTTGCTTGGCATTTTTACACCTCCGTAAGTATATTGGTTAAAGATTCATTAATGGCATCATTATTTCCCAATATACTTCCATATCGCATATATCAAGGTTACCCAGTTCGTCTTTACCACCTAAAAACAGAGGCACTTTATAACTAACACAATCCTTATGGGCCAGAGGTTTGTAGTCATTTGCTTTATACCAATATTCAAACAAGTCCGACACAAGACACTCAATAGGATTTTGGGAAATGAGTTCATCATGGAATTTTATTATATCGGCATCGGTATCATAAACATCACCTGTGCCAGGTTCAAAAAGTATTACCATATTCGTTTTCTTTTCCAAAGCAAATATACGACCCATCCAATCATAACTTAAAACTGAAAAAGTATCTTTATATTTAGGAAAACAGTCACCAACAATATCATTCCACTCATCAATATCATTTTTTTCAAAGAATCTGTACATTCCGTTTAAATAACTTTTACCAGAGACAGCATTGATAAAGTCTTTAATTGAACGGCAACTCTTGTTTTCACCAACAAATTTAAAAAAATTTTTAAACATTCCCTTTTATCGCCTCATCACATTCTGAACATCGATTGATTATTTGACATATTTCTCTTTAATTTCTTCATACCAACTCATAAATTCCGACACAGGTGATATTCCACTCTTGGTATAGTTATCATAACGGTAGGATGCATCGAATTTATGAGTAGCAACATCAAACTCCAACTTATATTCATTAGGACCTTTGCATTGATACATATCGCACAATTCAACCAGTTTGTCAATATCTTTTATTCCGATCGATAAAAACTCGTCAGAGGCCTCATCATCGGCAAAATTCCCAGCAGGTATAACTCTCTTTCCTTTAACAAAAATAGCATTGAACATTTTCTGCGATGTATCTTGATAAATATAAATATATATTTTATCAACACTTCCGTTGGTATATTCCATACATAACGAAACAAATTCTGACTGTAAATCAGTGAATGCGTCTTCAAAACCTTTGATCATAATTTTCTCCTACTTTTTTATTAACCTTGCAACTTGCATTATGAACCCAAACACCAATTTCACCAACATGATAAGTATGGAAATCCTCTACCTGAAAATTATACACTGTAGTGGGTTCATCTGTCAACTCAACATTAAATTTTTCAACTAAAAGAACATTTCCGTTTACATCAAGAAATTCATCACCAACTATTAGTTCTCCTGCTTTAATAAAGCCTTGATTTTTTACATAAAACGGGTGGTCAACAGTTGTAACGATTTCTTCGCCGTTTACTGTAAGATGAACAAGAGTAGTTACCTCTCTTATGTATGTTTCAAGGACGGTCTTTTCACCAGTTTCCATTGTTTCAGGATCTGTTGAAATGATTTTATCTCCTGACTTTATCTTTTCTATGGCAACCATTCCGACAACCGCCATGACAAGCGTTCCCGCCACAAAACATGACGGTTTAACTCCTGCACTGTTAGCTGCCTTGTTAAATCCGCTGTTCATTCCGCCGGTAAAAACAGCTACACTTGCTATAGTCGTCTGAGCTACATTGTATATAGAACTCTCATGCAAAGCCGCATTAAAGTCACTCAGTGTCAATCGTATTCAAATATGATACTATTTTAATATTCAAAACAGATAATTTTTGATTTGACACATTAATATATTTCTTACAATTTTCCGTTATTTCATAACGAAAATGAATATTTATTACAAAATTATCAAATTGCTTATCTGGATAAATATCTGCATATTGCTTACTCTCAATATACCACAAATATGTATTGAGCTTATCTTGTAATATAACAATATGATCAAATTCAAACTTACCCTCAAAGTGCAAATGATCATATATTTCCATAATTAAGGTTTTATTATCATCATCAAATGCTATTCCATCAATAACATTTACATCTGTAACAGCCATATATTTCACTTCCT
Source organism: Ruminococcus bicirculans (ex Wegman et al. 2014) (assembly GCF_000723465.1). Taxonomy (GTDB): domain Bacteria; phylum Bacillota; class Clostridia; order Oscillospirales; family Ruminococcaceae; genus Hominimerdicola; species Hominimerdicola aceti. The sequence continues at coordinate 1,021,684 of NZ_HF545616.1, read as the reverse complement.
GTTTTAAATTTGGTTAAATGAAATTTTATTTACCTCTAATCGTATTGATTGGTGTACCTTCAGGAATTACATCTCCAGGTTTAAAAAACACCACCACCTTCTCCAGTAACTACAAGATCTTTATTTAAAGCTCCTGTATCAAATCCATTAGCCTTTTGATTAGATGTGTATGTTGCAGTTTGACTCGCTTTATACTCTTCAATAAAAGGATTTCCATCTGAATCTAAAGCAATACCATCGAGGTAATTTTCACCATTTCTCATGGCATTTCCATTAGAATCCATTGGCTTTACTGAAACTTGTGTTTCTGCTTCAGGGTGAGCTTCTTTCAAATTAGAAAATTGTTCTTTCTCAAACTTCTTCCCATTTTCTTGATTTTTGGTAACGTTTTCAGCCTTTTTCCCTGAATAATCCTTGCTAGCATTATGCACCAACACGCCCAATGTACAAACATGATAAGTATGGAAATCCTCCACCTGAAAATTATACACTGTTGGAAACTTTGAGTTATCTGCGTAACTAATATCTAATCACTGTTACATAATTCCCACATATCCATAAACAAAGCATTTCCCACAGTCATTTGGTTAGTTTCTTCTCTGTCTTTAAACTTTTTTATACCTGGATATACTTCGTCCATATCATTAATATATAATCTTGAATAACCTTTTTCTGTGAGATAATTGCAAATCGTTTCATCAACATCAAATTGCTTTTTGCTATACGGCTCATTTCTGAATCCAGCAAGATATGAATCCATTCCATCAGGATCTGGACTGTCAATAGAAAATTCATCTTGAAGGTAGAAATACTTAACTATCTTGTTTATTTGCAGTAGCGAAACATATTCAATTTCACCTTCTGAAAAAGAACACCTATTTACAACAATTCTAATCTCTGAAGAAGGCTCGTTTGAATCAAAAAACTTCTCAACATTTTCAGATTTGGTCTTTATTTTTTCCAATAGTTCATCAAGAAAATCAACTGTGTCCCTGCACTTTGAAATAAATAATTCTGTATTTCCGTTTATGTATATATCTTCTATCGCTTTTTTTATATCATTTTGCATAAAATATTACCTCGTTATATCATTACTTTACTATTAAATCGTGTTGACCCGATGTATCAGCAGGTTTTGTATTATTAAAATCAAAATCTACCCCTCTTAAAGTCCTTAGCAGGAGAATATTTTCTACCAAAATTATGTACCAGCGCACAAAAGAAGTCAACACGGTAGGTGTGAAATATTTTAATTAGACGTCTTTACTGTAATATTTTTTTGCATCACTTAGGCTGACCTTTTTGATATAACGTAACTGTCAGTCCTTCCTCGCCCATAATTTCTTCGCCAATTTCTACTACGATATCTCTGCTTGGGAAAAGCGAATTAACTCTGAGTTGCCAAAAATACTGAATTGCCTTTGCAAACTCCTCAATATAGTCATCTGAACTATTTATAACGTCACATTCTTTGACTAAACTTTGCAATGACCAACTATTGACGAACATCTCAATATCTTTAGTATTTTTATAAAGTTTCCTTAATTCCATGATATTTCCATTATAGAACTCAGAAATAAATATACAATCATCAACTTCAATGATCTCTGGACAAAACAAACTAGCAAAACTAATTGCCGTTTCAATATCGATGAATTAGCAACATAATTCATTAAAGACCTGCCCTGTATTTTAGAGAAATCATGTAGTATCCTCTCATCAACTATGCTTTTAAATATTTTCATTTTAATCACCGATTTTCTAATAATTCTCTTGGAACAGGACCAATTAATTTCATATCACGTGGATATAAGTGTCCGTTCAGAGCAATATCATAGCCTCTTGCTTTGACTCCCTTTGTAGAAATATCCAAATTTAATCTACCATCCGCCCCATAAACCAATTTATGTCCACTCTCTGTATTCACATAGGTATTCGGCTGGCCTTCAAGAGGTCTTGAACCTCCACTTCTTCCACCAGTTCTTATTGTTCCATCATATTTAGTTTCCTTGATTTTTTTGAATATCCAGATCAGATGTATTTTGTGTACGAGGATTTGCATAATCATTTGCATTATGCACCAACACTCCAAAACCACTAACATGATAAGTATGGAAATCTTCTACCTCAAAATTATAAACCTTAACAGGTTCTTCTGTCAACTCGACAGAATGATTTTCAATTTGTTTTCACAGCAGATACTACAAAATTTTCTATGCCGACTTTTCTATAGAAAAAAGCATTACTTTGCAGAATCTGAATAGTTTCTTAATTGTTCAATAGTCTTGACATACAACCACTTTGTTTCCACATTTTGAACATTTAAAAACAAATGCAGCAGTTTCATATCCTAAATCCGCCCAAAGAGCTTCGTAACTTTCAACATTATTCTTTAGTTCATCAATCAAAAGTTCTTTTAGTAAAGACAATCCATCACCGTTTGTAGAATTTTTGATAAAATCTTCCCTTTCCCACTCACCTATATATGTCATATAATCATCACAGCAAACAGGCCAATCGTTATTTTGAATCCAAGGTACAGGTGGACAAAAACTCAATTCAGTTACTTTTTCATTTTGTTTTTTTACAACTCTGTCTGCTATATAGCTAGGAATATCTACACTTACTTTTCGTTTATCAAAGCAATTGAGACATATAGATACAAGATTGTCATCTCTGTCAAAAAAAGATCCTTCAAGACAATGTTCAGAACCTCCACAAAACTGACATGGTGTTTCTGTGAAGTATCCATTCTTTAAGACATCACTAAAATACTTATAATTATTCATTTATTTCCACCTTCCCGAATCCCACTCATTTTTCCAATAATTTTTCTTTTGCTGACGCCATTGAGCACGATTAATTTTACTTCCTTCATTATAGTGAGGGTGATTTTTTTATAATTACCACTTAGTCGATGATCAGTTTGAGTTTTTTCATAAAATGGTCATTGGGATTTTGATTATCATGATGTATTTCAATTTATAACTAGGTGAATTAGTTTGGAATCTTCTCTTATGTATGTTTCAAGAACTGTTTTCTCGGCAGTTTCAAAGGTTTCGTGGTTTGTAGAGATAACTTTATCTCCTGCTTTGATATTTTCAATAGCAACCATTCCGGCAACCGCCATGACAAGCGTTCCTGCCACAAAACATGACGGTTTAACTCCGGCTTGATTTGCGGCACTGTTAAAGCCTTTATTCATTCCGCCTGTAAATACAGCAACTCCGGCTATGGTCGTCTGTGCAAAATTATATACTGAACTTTTATGTAATGTAGCATTAAAGTCACTCAGCCAATTATCGCCAAACAGAATTTTTGATTCAATGGGTATTATATTAATGCTTTAATATAATTTAAATATTTAGGATCCGCATCCGAAAAAACTTCCTCACCATCTAACATATATGCTCTTATTAAGTAATCTTGTGCTTGTTTAAAATTATTCAACTCATAAAAGCATTCACCAATTCTAACATAAATGAACGGATTATCCAAGCCGTCAGGACATTTTTCAGCTTCCAAGAAGTAATTTAAACTCGTTTCATATTTATCATTTAAATAATAAACGTCTCCAAGTGCAGTCAAAAGCCAAGTAGCTGCCTCCCAATTATAGATAGGCTTTGGCAACAAGTTTAGCGCTTGCTCATATTTGAGAATTGCTTTATCATATTTGAAATTATCCGCTAATTCGTCGCCTTGTTCACTTAACTTAACAATTTTTTTATAAACTAAATCATTCAATTCCATAAAAATCTCCTTTTACTTACATTTATAACTTTATGTGGTCGCTGGGGGCAAATAAGTACCTAGGTGTGCACCTTGAGATCGATTAATACTATATAATTCTAAATAATAATTATTAGAATCCAACATAAATGCTCTCACTTCTGGGGCTTTTGCACCATAAAATCTGCCTTTTTCATTCCACCAAACAACTGCATCTTTTATGTGAGCCATATCTGCTTTTTCAATCGGATACCAATTGCCATCACTTGCAAGAAATTCTTTTTTATTATTCCTGATTTTTCCCTCTGATTACAGACATTCTTATCAACCTGTAAATAGTTTTAAGTTTTACAGAATTGATAATTGGCAGCAAAAAAAACATTTCACAATTAATCGTAAGACGAAAAGTTTTATGTGCCTTATATACAAGGTTCAAAAATAGGATTTAATACTATATCTTAATCAGCATCGTCTTTATCAACAACATACTCTACTGTAATATTTGAACTTAATAGCTTACCGTTTACATGTGCAATAAATCTTTTACATAGACAAGACGGTTCAAACATAAAAAAAATTTTCACATGAAATTTTTTGAAGTCCTTACCAGGATATGTTGTTTGATATTGTTTACTATCAATATACCATATATATGTATTTAATTTATCCTGCAACATTAACATATGATCTTTTTCAAACTCACCCTCAAAATCAAGATGATCATACAGTTGAAGAAGGAGGATGCTATCTTCATAAGCAACACTATCTACAACATCTCTATCAGTAATAGCCATTTATTTCACCTATTTCATTTTATTCTTTTCTATATGTATTAACTCTCGTTCCCTTAGGGAGTATTTCTCCCGTATGAGAACCGCTTGTAATCATCATATCCTTATTAGTTGCTTTTTCTGGGAAACCATTAGATATTTGATTCTTTTGGTAAGGCGATTTTGGTCCTAGTTTATATTCGTTTATTTCAAATTGTCCTTGCTCATTGATGTACAAATCATCAAGATAATTGCCGCCTTTTGACATTGCGTTCCCGCTATCGTCTATTGGCTTAACTCTAACTTGAGCTTCAGCGGTTGGATTTTTTTGTTTTAATTTTTCATGTTGATTTTTTTCGTATTCGTGACCAGCTTTTTGCCTTGCTTTTATTTTTTGCATTTTCTCTGGAGAATACTCTGCATTATGCACCAATGCACCAACACACCAAAACCACTAACGTGATATGTATGGAAATCCTCTACCTGAAAATTATACACTGTAGTGGGTTCATCTGTCAACTCAACATTAAATTTTTCAACTAAAAGAACATTTCCGTTTACATCAAGAAGTTCATATCCGATTGCAAGTTCTCCTGCTTTGACAAAGCCACGACTATTTACATAGAACGGGTGGTCAACAGTTGTAACGATTTCTTCACCGTTCACAGTGAGATGAACAAGCGTTGTTACCTCTCTTATGTAGGTTTCAAGAACAGGAGTTCGCTATAAGTTCAGATAAGCGACCATCTATCGAAAGTGTCATTTTATCACCTCGTCATTACTCAATTGAAATGAACCATATCATAAGGATAATACTGCTCATTTTGTAAATCGTTATCTATAAAACCAAGTCTTTTTGCAATAGCACCAGCTTCAAAACACCAATATCCATAATACTGATATTTATTCACCAGTTCATGTGTACCATACCAAGCACTATCTACAGAGCCTTTATACCATCCTCTCAAATATTTTAGAAAAGCATCTCTATCTTCACCGTTAATGCTTTTTACTAACTTTTTGTATGGACGAGGGAAGGATATTTTCGATGTATCAAACTCACTTTTATTTCCAATGAGGATAAAATCTAATAATGAATCATATGTTTCAGATTTACTCAATTTATTTTTTATTATATTCAACTTACCATCGTCCAAATTCAGAAGATATGCTAAAGAAGCAAAAATAATATTGCTCTCGTATACTGAATCATCCCAAGCTTCACCAAACAAATCTAAAGAAGATTTAAATTCTTTTTTTATTTCTTCAATTGAATCACCTTTTGAATACTTTGCGATTATTATCCCGATTTTTTTTGTAAAATGTAATCTTTTACAAAAAGTATCTTGTCATTTAAGTATTTTCCAGCAGCAATACCCTCTTCAAATCTTTTGATTCCTTCTGACATTTTCAAAATATACTCATCAAAATACTCTTTTGATTTAATTGTATCTCGCATAATATTCTCCTTAATATCAAAAACTCTTGATGTAAATAATTGTCTACTTTAATGACTTAACACTAGTTGTAACATCTACTAAACCGTTATCCTTACTTACATTTACTCTGAACAATTCCTTAACAGTATCACCAGTTGCAAGTCCTTCGATTATGTCATCTGGGTCATCGACTATTTTCCCTATATTATTTTTTATCTTAGTAAATTTCACCTTTATTATTGTTTGGCACTAATAAAAGAGGTCATTCTATTTCAAACCATTTCCATGGCTGCGTTTCATCATCACGAAAAGCGCCGCATCCTAGAGGAAGATCACATAATTCACCAATAGAAGAATCAATCTGCTCCATTTCCGAAATCGATATTATAGCAGCACTTTCTTCACTAACGTCCTTTCCGTCCAGAAATTCCCACATTCCATCTTCTTTATCATGGAAAACTAAAACTACTTTCTTTTTTTGTTAATAATATCTACAGTTGTTATTACCATTGTATTTTCATCAATATCAAACATAATTTTTCCTCACTTATTTGATTTAAAAATATTTTCTTCTCTTGATAAAACCTGTGCATTAGAATAACTATTACTTCATCCACTGCTTCTTGGCTTTATGTGGTCAATTTGAACTTCCAATGGATCTGGCGTTACGTTTAGCTTACTTTGAGTTGCGGGAACAAGTTCTTTTCCTGACATATCAGATTTTATTTTTCCGCCATTTCGTCTCATATTTTCTTGTATTATCTGTCTTTTTTGAGCCTTTGTAAACTTTTTCCCTTCACCTACATATTTTGAATCTTTTAGATTAGAATAATCACCAGCATTATGCACCAACACACCTAATCCGCTAACGTGATATGTATGGTAATCCTCTACTTGAAAATTATACACCTTAACAGAATCATCTGTCAACTCAACGTCAAAATTTTCAACTAAAAGAACATTTCCGTTTACATCAAGAAGTTCATCACCAACTATTAGTTCTCCTGCTTTGACAAAGCCACGATCATTCACATAAAACGGGTGCGTTTCAGTTGTAACAATTTCTTCGCCGTTGATCACCAAATGAATAAGCTTCGGATCTTTTCTTATGTAGGACTTTTATGATGATTTTAGTTAGTCTTCCTGCGGATCATATATCCATACCAAATCACATTGTAATTCGTTACAATATTTTTTTAATTTATTTAAATATTTATCGACAACATCTGGGCAATTTTGGGAAAAGAAGATTTTAATACAAGGCTGTTTATCAAATTCAGGATATTGTTCAAACAATTGTCCTGATTTTATAAAGCCTATATAGTTTTTTAATTTATCTTGAAGCAATTGCCAATGAGCTACTATTGCTTCTTCCTGCCATGTTAAATGGTCACTTATACCCATAATTATATGATTATCTTCAGCATAAATGTAATCAATACTGTTTTTCTCAAGTACAGACATTAGTTACCTCCTATTAATTTCATATCATCTAGAATGGAGCGAGTTATACCATTCCTTGTCGTATATCCCTTTAAATGTCCAAGTATAGTGCCGCCTAAAAAGCCGTCTTTTCCTTTTCCTCTTATCATGCCACCAATTTTTTGATTTTGGGTATATGGAGCTGTATCTGATGCTTTTACCTCATAAAAAAAATCATTTGTTATTTCATCTGCTCTAACATTATAATCCACCAAATTGCCATCGTTATCAAATGGTTTTATAGTGATTTCCTGTTTGGTTTCGGGGTGTTCTTTAAGCAATTTTTGATGTCTTTTTAAATCTGATTTGAGCTGATTGATATATATAATTTTTCTTTGTCTCTGAGACCTCAGCTCATTTGCTCTGTTTTCATAGTTATTAACTTCAGAACAAGCGTCATAATATCTACTTCTAGATTCATAGTAGTAATCTTCATAATCCATAGGTATTAACACCCCAATCACGAATATTTGCTGAGTTTTAATTTCCCAATGACCAACATTAGATATTCCGTAAACATAACAATAGGAATAGTTTTTTCTATGGGCTGAAAAATCACTGATACTGCTAGCCATATGAATAATTCTATTGATAAGATCAAATAGGCTCTTTTTTTAAATACGCTAATTTCATCTCTGTCTAAAGACTTGTTTTTATCTTCGACAGTGGCAAAAGCAAAGCATACCACCATACTTCTTAAAGAACTTAAGCATAAAAGACTTCATAATTTCACTTCCTTTTACGATTATTGCGATATACACACCATTATCATATCATATCATATTAACATATACAAAGGTAAAGCAATGGTACGAATTATGGTGTTTTTGGGTACAAAAAAAGCAGTGCCCGTATCAGCACTGCCATAATTTTTATGATTTTTTCACTACATTATATAAAACTGCTTTTACAACATACTTGTCATCAACAATGTTGTTCTGGAGTTTTCCATTGTATTTTTCCAACGATGTCCTTACACTTATCAATCCGTATCCATGTTTTTCTGGATCATCATATTTGCTACTTATATTTGCAAATGTATTTTCTATTTTTATTACTATCATGCCTATTGAATAATTTATGTCAATATTAAGCTGCTTCACCTTTGCTTCTTTCAATGCATTCAGAGCATTATCCAATAAATTTCCTAATATCACAGTTAAATCAAATGAATTTACCTGTAATTCTTCAGGCAATACAATATGGCACGAAAAAACAACATTCATTTCATTGGCAATCGATAATTTATAATTCAACAAGCAATCAAAGTCTATATTACCTGTATTTACGAATTCTTTTTCGGTAATTAAATTATTGGTCATATTATTGATATATTCATCTGCCTTTGTGTAATTGCCGTTTTCTAAATCATATTTTAACTTTAACAAATGATTTTTCATATCATGCTTTAATAAGCGTATTTTCTTTTGTGACTCGTTCATTAATTGAATTTGATTTTTGTAAGCTTGATTAGAAGATTCAACAGCGTTAAACATGATTTTCATTTGCATATTTTCTATATATTTATCATACAAATAAAAATTTAAAAAGTTGATTATCAATAATATAACTGAAATTACAAAACATTTTGCATTAGATTCAGGCCCGGAAAGTTCGGCTATAATAATCGTTCCGATAGAAATTATCACTAAAAGCATAACATAGTTGGAAGTGACTATGATTTTTTCTTTTCTATTAAAATAATGTCTGAACAGAAAAACAAATCCAAGAAAAGCAATACTTTGAGGAGTATTTGACTTTAAAAGCATTGATTCTGGGAAAATGCAAAACATCATCCAATCTAATATCATGCCAACCGCACAAACGCCGATAGTTAGAAATATATAAGTTTGTATGGGCTTTTTATATTGTAACATTATCACGAACATAGGCAATATATTGCTGATCAAATTCAGCATTATGTTATCCATAAAAAGATACACACCGCAATTTATTAGATAATAAACAATATAAGTCAAGATCTCAGCAAATTGATGAAGTTTACTCTTGCCCAAAACCGCAGTAAAAAGTATGTATACAGCATACATATGCACCGCATTAGAGACTAAATATACCGTTGGCTGCATTTACGATCCTCCTATCTTGTCAGATAATATGTCCATTACACTGTTACGATATCCGTCGCTGATCTTTAGCCTTGTTCCGTTTGATAATACAACAGTTTCAAAATCTGCATCAACAATGTGATTGATGTTAACAGCCAAGCCACGTTTTATTACAACCATATCATTTTTCATTTCATTAGTTACAGCATCACTAAATTTATGATAACAAATTATCTCTTCACTTGATGTAATCAATTTAAGCTTTTTTCTTTCACTTTGTATATAAATTATTTCGCTGACGGCTATTTTGTGCTTAATATTTTCCAATGTATAAGTGAAGAATACATTACTGTTCGAATATAATTTGATGAAATTAGAAATACAAGGATAAAGTCGTTCTTTACTTACCGGTTTAATGATGAAATCAAAAGGGTGGACAGAAAATAACTCCATTGCGTATGAATCTTTAGCCGAGATGAATACTATCTGAGTCCTTATATCCCCAATCCTGCCTCTGATTTTTTTGCCCAAATCCACTCCATTCATATTAGGAAATTCTATATCCAAGAAAATTAAATGATAGCCCATTGAGGACTGCAATCTTTCATATAAATCTTCGCATGTTAAAAATATATCAACGTCAAAGTCCAAATTGTATTTGAACTGATATTCCAACAATGATCTTTTGAGTTGGGCACATACATATTTTTCGTCATCTACTACCGCAATTCTAATCACGACGCTCACCTGCCTTAATTAACATTGTACCAAATATTTTACGTAAAATCAATACATAATTTGTTAAAATCGTGGTATAATACATTAATACAGATAAGACAAACCTTTCGCAAAATCTGCACCTACAGGCAAAAAGGCAAAAAAGCAACGTAAAATCATGCATTATTTACTACCAATCAGATATTTCTGACGGCTAAAAACTTTTAAGCTACAAAATTAAGTTTTTCAACATATTTCTTTTTTGTATCAAGCGATGAGTGAACATAGCGGTTAAGTGTAATATTAACATTAGAATGACCTAGCAACTCGCTGACAGTTTTAGCATCAAAGCCATTCTCAATACAAACAGTAGCGTATGTGTGACGCAGTAAATGAAAATTAACGTTTTTGGAATGAACTTTAACCGTTCTTCTTCCCTGACTTCCGACGGTTCGCAGCGAAAAAAACAGATGCTTACTCCAGAAATTCATTAAGCTCTTCAAGCTCACGGTTTTTCTTTAAAAGCTCTTTGATACGCTTGTTTGCTGCCTGAAGCTGCTGTGCGATAGTAAGTGACTCTCCTTTGCGAGCTTTATTGCCTGCTTTCGTTAAATTGTGTTGACAAATCCCATTAAACAAGGACTTTCAGATAAAGAAAACGGACACCAATCAAGATACGCATTGTATCAAAATTGGTGTCCTGTTATGGTGCGGATGACGGGACTTGAACCCACATGACCTTGCGATCACTAGCACCTGAGGGTGGGGTAACGACAGTGAATAATAAGTTAACTCATACCCTTATCCTACTGATAACCCTCTTATCCATCTCATGCACCGTATCGCACAGCACGGAAATATCCTCTGCCGAATGAAAGCATATCAGAATAGTCTTGCCCTGCTCCTTGTAGCTGAGAAGATACTCTCTCATTTCCTTAACGCCGTCCTTGTCAAGTCAGTTGAAAGGCTCGTCAAGAATAAGAATCTTCGGGTTTTCCATGATAGCCTGAGCAAGCCCTAAGCGCTGAAAGCCAAAGATATAGTGCTTGCATTCAATACAAAATTAAGTATTGATTCCATAGCTAAGAATCACGAAATTTAGTTTTTTCTTAACCAATTATACAATTCATACATTATTTTTTAAAAACTTCAAACGCATCTTCGTTTTCAAGACTCCATTTATATTTTGTCCCAATGATCTTTGTTCCTTTAAATCTAACAGTAATGGTTTTACCTTTATAATCTGCTGTTATTCTGCAATATATATCCCTGTCATGATATTTATATATTTGTGGATCACCATGGATGATAAGGGAAAGGGTTTGACTGTCGTATCCTGCAGATTCAGCATAGTTGAAGGTCTCATCAACAAAAGTTAATTCATATTTTTTACAAATCTTTTTTTCAAAATATGAGCCAAATATCTTATGATCCATCTGTGGTGATGGTATTTTTGCAAATAGAAAAAGTATCATACCGAGCAGTATTATCGCCAAGACTGAAAATAATATTATTTTTTTTTCATAATACCTCCACATATATTTATATTAATGCTGTTGTATTTTTTATGAATAAAGGTTTTAGGGTTTTTACGACTTTTTTGTCACTATTTTTAATTTCATAAGAGGCTGTACTACTGTAACCTATTGGGTCATTATTTCCTGTAGACGCATTATCACCATACATCTTTTTATAGTCGACTACTGTCTTAATTGCTACATATGGCTTGTAATAATTTCCTTTGTTTGTAAAACTTCTAGTTAACTTCTCATAATCGTATAACTTTGTTTTTGTGTTTAACTTTCCCTCAGTAAGCACATACTTCCACGCTGTCTTATCACAACTGTAGCCAAATTCCCATCTGCCTTTATACTTAACCCATGTATATTTCATTGTGGTATTTAAGCAAACATCCGACAATCGAAGAAACTTTGAACTATCCGTATATAGATCATGTGGTGACGGCGTACGAGAAAATAGTGATTTTATTACCACCCCTAAAGTTTTACCAGCTATAGGATGACCACATCCTGCTAATAAAGCCCCAAAACCTTTTCCAAATAATGTTGAAACAGCTGTATTTAAATATTTTTTTGCGGTTGCTTCATTGGAGCATTTACCAATAAGATAGATATTGGGAGAATAATTGCGACGTAACTTTGGTTTACTAGTGGATACTTTATCACTTACACTTAGTGAGTAGTATTGATATGACTTTCCACCATAGGAATACGTTGATGATGTGCGAATCACGTCATACATCTTTTCGATTCCCTTACAAGGATAAAAGCTAGCTTTAGCTTTGTTCATAACATTGTAACTACTCGATATATTTTCTTGATTGCAAAATAATTCAGAAATCTCATTTTCGCTTAGTAAAAGGTCTTTAGTTTGCAAATCTTTTCTCAAATCGTTGTATTTACTTTCCACAATTATGTCGTCTGGATTATCTTCTAGAGCCGATACAGTATCAAAATACTCAGTAATTAGTTCATCATTTCTCTGTTGATATTCTTGCTCCATTGTATTAAAGTTTGTGAAAACCTCATCACTCTCTGAAATTGTTACATCATCTCCAGATATAGAGATACCAGCCGCAATTATGAATCCTTTGAAATCAATATTTTTAGAATTAATATTTACATAACCATTTGGTGCAAAAAAAATACCTTTATAATTAAATTCATTGGAATTAATCACTATATTTCCTGTGTGAGATGCAATAATTGAATTTTTTGATTCGGAGGTCACAGATGTAGCATTAATAGTAATGTCTCCGTCAGTATATAATCTCCCATCAATATTTAAATCTTGTAAAACCAATGAAAAGTCAGTAAAATAATTATCTCCTTCAATAGTATATAGATTATCAGAGTTAGCTATATTATTAAAATCATCATATTCATTGTTAATAAATATTGCATTTAATGAATCAAAAATTAATCCATTATCATTTTCTGTTCTCATTCCTATTTCTTTTATGCTATTGTATGAAATATTAATAGAACCAGCTCATGCCAATCACAAGAATTGTAATCAAAGAAACGATCCTTTTATACACAAAAAACACCTCCTTTTTTGTTAGCATTAATACAGAAGCTTTTACTCCCTCATTCATACATAACAAATCAGAAGGTGGATTCGTTACAGAAAAACAAAAAATAGTTTTATTTTTCTGCTTTTTGCACAGAATTTGCTATATCAATTAGTTCATTTCTGCCAATGTTGGAGCTTATCATAATAATATAATCTCCATTATCCCAAATCAAGTGATAAAATTGATGATTATCTATATAATAAACTGCATCGTGTCCGGATATATCTATTGTTGATATTTCAGCGTTTTCTGTGTTAAGTCCCATATCAAATTCGGATTTGACTAACTGCTGATAATCAATTATTGTATTCTCATTTTGATAAATGATATTCCGAGAAATTTTATCATATTCCTCATAAATAACATCATAATCACTCAAATCATAACCTATATCATAGTTGACTTGAATTGTGTCCAGTGCAGCCTCATTGCTTTCAACATTTGCTGATATCTCTGAATGGTCTGAAAAAATGCTCATGAAAAAATCCTTAAATGCATTTCTCAAAGCGGATACGCTCATTATTGTTGTAAATGCAGCAATAAAAATCACTATAAAAATACAAGCCACTCGCTTACTGGCTGTATTAATCATTTGGTAGTACGGCTTTTTCTGGCGACCTATCAGCTTATTCATCTTTCGGGTAAACTTATCTGAAAACTTATAGTCATTGTTATGTGCAGGAACAGATAATTCATATTCTCTTGTCAAAGCCTCAGATATTGCTCTCTTAAACTGAGTATTATTCAATGTGACTACTCCTTTCTAAGATGTCTTTCAACATCTTTTTAGCTCTTAATGCACGTTGTCTGACCAATTCAGAAGATATTTCAAGTTGTGTTGCCGTTTCTTTTGCTGAGAACTCTTGCAGAAAATACAGATAGATAACATCCTTATAAATCTGCGGAAGTTGTTTTATTGCTAATAAAAGTTCATCATAGTTTTGTTTTTCAAAATATGATTCATCAACTATTTCAGTTTCAAATAATTCTGTACTATGCTTTGCACGATTTTGATTTTGCCTATAAATATTTATCGCTGTGTTTCTACATATAATAACAATATATGCTTTTAATTCGTGACATGGAATTTGTGAAACTTTTGAAAAGTTATCTGCTATTTTCAAAAAAGACTGATGTACAGCATCCTCAGCATCTTCCTTGTTTTTCAAAATGCCATATGCAACCGCATACATATCCTGCTTGTATTTTATGTAAAGCTGTTCAAACTGATTTTTTTCTTCGTTGGTTTCGAGCATTGATAGGTAAATTGCCAGCATCAAATCACCTCTCCGTTTTTTGTCTGTGCATAACAGTATATCATTAAAAGATAAATATTTCAAGTGCATTTTCAGTATGAACATAAAAAATGATAATTATTTACTGTCAACTGGACAGCCCGGAAAAGTTAAGTCCGCAGACTTAGCAAGCATCGCAAACGGCAGTCCGCCCACAAGGGGCAGACCACCGATTGCGGCTTGTCGGGGAGAACCCCGAACCCCCAATCTGCCACTCCCTCCCTCTCACAGTGCGACGGCGAAAACGCACATCTTACCCCCGTGTCAAAATCAAATCTCCTGTGCAAAACAATGAAAATGGACCATGACTATTGACAAACGTATTAAAATGCGATACCATAAGAATGGAGAATAATATAAGCTCGTAAAGATTTTAAAAGTCTTTGCGAGCTTTTTGTTTTGAATATAAATTTCGCTATGTTCAGTGACAATAACAGAAACTTGAAAACAGAATAGGAGGAATGATAATTTGAAAAAACTTATCACAAGATCCTGCGAAGAAATAATGACTACGGTGTACAAGCCAATAGAGTTCGTTATAGACGGCTTGCTTGCACAAGGTCTGTATATCTTAGCCGGAGCACCAAAGGTCGGAAAGTCTTGGCTAGCACTTGATATGTGCTTGTCAATAGCGAAAGGAGAAAGTGTTTTAGGTCAGAAAACATTGCAGGGCACGGCATTGTATTTGTGTTTAGAGGATAGCTACGTTCGTATTCAAAATCGCTTGTATGAAATAACTGATGTGCCAACTGAAAATTTGTACTTCTCTGTTATGTCTGAATCTATCGGCAACGGACTTGAAGAACAAATCGAAAGTTTTAAAATTGAACATTGCGGTCTAAAAATTGTGTTCATTGACACTCTGCAAATGGTTCGTGGTTCAACAGATTCAAGCTATGGTTCAGACTACAAAGACCTATCCGTTCTGAAAGCTCTTGCAGACAAGCTTGAGATAACTGTCATAGTGGTTCATCACACAAGAAAATGCAAAGACAGCGACCCGTTCAATATGATCTCAGGTTAGACAGGACTGAGCGGCTGTGTAGACGGAAGTATGGTTCTGATCGAAACAAAGAGTGGAAGTCGCAATGCTAAACTGTTCTGTGTCGGTCGTGACATTGAAAACGCAGAAATAAGTTTGCATTTTGATAGTGACTTGAAAAAGTGGATAGTCACAGATGAGTTGTCCACTGGTCAAAGCAAAGACAACATTTTTCTTGCAGCGTTGTATGTTTATCTAAAAAAGCACATTTCGTTTACAGGTACTGCGTCTGAACTTGTAAGCGAACTAAAAGAAGTCACGCAAGAACAATTCTATCCAAACAGAGTAACAAGAGATCTGGTTCGCAACGGTTACACGCTGAGAAAATACGGCATTGATTTTGAGTACAAGCGGACACGCAACTGCAGGCTGATAATTCTTCATTACGACCGTGAGCGTGACAGCAGTGACAGTAAAAACACTAGCGAAGTTACTGTCAACAGGCTGACCTTGAAAGTATGAAAAGTCCTGCAAAACCTTGCTTTACAAGATGTGACGGTAGAAATCAAAGCAAGTTTTGCTGTCAACCCAAATCAGCGAACGTGGGGCGATTTGTGGGCTAAAAAAATCAGTCGGGTAAGTTTAGCAGAAACTCACCAAAACCACACACAAGCGATTTGTGAGCCGCTGTGAGCGATATTTTAAATAAGGTTAGCTTGTGCAAGTCGAACTCAACGATTTGAGCAATTATGTACTTTGCACAATTAAGCAGCTAGAGCTATAACCACCAAAGCTAAATATTTCATTGCAAGTTAAAGTTTCGGGGTCGCAGCCCCCGAAACACTCACAGCGGACGAGCAAAGCTCGCCGCAAAAGTGCCGTAAATACGCAGTTTTAGAAAAGCCTTTGTGCATATTTTTTATGGGGTCATAAATTTGAGCTTTGAATGATTCAGGGGTCGTAAGTACTGAAGATCACGTAAAATCGGCATAATTTCGGGCGTTGCTGATGATGTCAGACAAAATATCAGGAAAGGAATGATTAAAAATGATCAGTTTAAAAATCAGAGAAAAAGAAACTGAAAAGACAGTAAGGAGGGCGATAACCCAATGCCAAGACAAAGAGAAATCCCCAGAATCAATTCCGTCACGATCATATACAACGGCGATAAAAAATCCTTTGATACGTTTATGGAAGCTATGATCAACGACTATTTAAATTCGGATAGTATGCCCAAATGCTCCGACGCTGATTTTGTTGGTAAGATAGAAATTATTGAAGAATCGGCGTGATCGCTGGACTTTAAGGGAGGCTTGTGGTAGTGTCTGTTGTAACGCAGACACACCATGACGTACCTGACGAATTTAAGGAGGTCGATAAAATGAGAGCGTGGCTATACTACAGATTATCTCGTGACGAAGATGAGGAAATGAACAGCTTACAAAATCAGCGGCAGATTTTAGTTGATTACGCTGAACAGAATGGTTACGAAATAGTTGGTGAAAGTTTTGATGACAACGTTTCGGGAATGACGTTCAACAGAAAAGGCTTAGGCAAACTTGAAATTGCTGTTGATGAAGGTAAGATCGATGTTGTTCTGGTCAAGGATCTATCTAGATTAGGACGACACAGAACGCAGACTGAACTCTTCATTGATCACTTGCGACAGAATAATGTTAAGGTAATTTCTGTGACTGAGGGAATAGATTCATTCAATGAAAACGACGATTTGATGATTGGATTCAAGCAGATCTTCAACGATTTTTATGCTAAGGACATCAGCAAAAAAGTAAAAGCAGGTGTACGTCAAAAGCAGAAAGGAAAAGGTCTGATAGAGTCCTTACCCCTCGGTTACAAGCGTGACCGAAACACAAATACTGTTTTGGTAGACGATGAAACAGCTTGGATAGTGCAGGAAGTATTCAAGCTATACGTTGACGGCTACGGCTTGACCACAATCGCAAAGAAGATGAACGAGCGTGGAATTAAGTCGCCCGAATACTATCAGCGAAGAAAGCTAGCCGACTGGAAACCCGACATCTCTAAGAAATACTTGTGGGTACAAACGGCGGTCAAAAGAATTTTAACTAACGAACTATATATTGGAACAATGGTAAATCACAAAACTGTGACAAGTAAAATCTACAAAACAAAAACTTTTATTCCGCTAGAGGAACAGTATCGCCATGAGAATTTCTGCGAACCAATAATTGATGAAACAACTTGGAAACAGGCACAGTTTTTACTGGAACAGCGTTCACAGATTAATCCACGTTCGCAAAATGGCAGGAATCTTCATCGCTATTCCGGATTAATAAAATGCTCCGACTGCGGGGCTTGCTTTGTAGCTCGCACAAGAAAATGGAAAGGCAAAGAGTACGTTGAATACACTTGCAACAGCGCACACCGCTACGGCAAGCAATACTGTACTCCGCACACAGTCCGTGAAAATCAGCTTGACGCTTTGATCGAAGATGAAGTCCGAGGACTACGTGAAACGATACTTGCCGAAAGCGAACGCTACAACAAGATTGTCAAGGATTGGGTAAAGAAAAAGCCGCTGTATGAACGTCAGATACAGCAGCTCAACGATAAGATATTATCACTCCGACAGCAGATCGAAGATTTGATTATAGAGCGAATCGGCGACAGAGAACACGCACAAGTTTACAACAATATGATTACTAAGCGTGAAGAAGAAATATCCGCTATTGAAAAACGGATAACTGATCTTAAAGAGTATGACAAAATCTGCAAACAGAGAAAAGAACAGCTTAAAAACACAACACAGATACTTGATGAAATCCTGTCCGAGGGTACGATTTCGGATATCAATCTAAGAATGTTAGTCAAGCGAATTATCATTCATCAAAATGAAGATAAAAGTCTTGATATCAGATTCGAGATGAACGGAGAGTTTAATGGAACTGTCAGCGTGTTTATTGAGCCAACAGAAGAATTAGAAAGTGCATAGAAATTAAAACGAAATCCGCAGTATCGCCTGCGGATTTGTTCGTTACATATATGAATATATTAACCGACAGACGCATTAGCTATGGTAGTGCGTTTTAGCATAATATCAATTAAAAATTGTTCTTAGAGCCAGCGTGTCTGCCCATTTATTTTTACTGGAGCAAAAGAAAAAAGCCCGATAAAATCGAGCTTTTCGTGGTGCGGATGACGGGACTTGAACCCACATGACCTTGCGATCACTAGCACCTGAAGCTAGCGCGTCTGCCAATTCCGCCACATCCGCATATAAAAATTTGAAACTTTTGCTCGGCTCAAATTCAAAAGCCGAGGTGGGTGCTAATCACACTAATCCACATTTATGATGAACCGAAAAGCAGCCAAGCAAATAAATTCACTATCGTTACGCTGCCTGAAGCCAGCGCGTCTGCCTATTCCGCCATATCCGCATATAAAAATTTGAAACTTCTTACTCGGCTCAAATCTAAAACCGAGGTGGGCTTTTCACAAACAGCTCCACATGATATATGAACAGGAAATCGGCAAGCAGATAAATCCACTGTCGTTACGCTGCCTGAAACTAGCGCGTCTGCCAATTCCGCCACATCCGCATATAAAAATTTGAAACTTTTACTCGGCTCAAATCCAAAACCGAGGTGGGTGCTTATCACACTAATCCACATTTATGATGAACCAGAAAGCAGCCAAGCAAATAAATTCACTGTCGTTACGCTGCCTGAAGCTAGCGCGTCTGCCAATTCCGCCACATCCGCATATTTAACGTTGCTCAATGCAACGTATATATTATATCATATTACACGTACTTTGTCAATACTTTTTAGCAGTTTTTTCGATAAAAACGCCAAAAAATAAAGCCTGACTAAAAAGTCAGGCTGATTTTTATATCGGAATCATCACCCGTTTTTAAACTGCTCACTTAGAGCCTGATCACTCATGCCGAAAGTCACAAGCTTGCTGAAATACTTGTTCTTCATAAGCGCCTTGATAAGTATTACACCAACTATCGTTACGCATACAAATTCGCCTAAGGCTACCCAGCCCATGTTCACAAGAAGCGGCGTCTTGAAGACATACGTCAGTTCAAAGCCAACTATCACCGCATTTGATATCACCGGGAAAAGCGACGCAACTACAAGATTTACCTTGTTTCTCAGCAGATAGATAAGAACCGCTGCCACAACTGTAGCAAGCGTTCCAAATACTACGTCCACCATTCCGAGCGTACTGAATAGATTGACTATCAAACAACCTATAGAAAGCGAAATGATGTAATCCTTGTTGAAATAACAAAGTAGCATCAAAACCTCAGATATGCGGAACTGTACCTGTCCGTATGCAAGCGAGCTACAAAGCATCGTAGCCACAACGTATATCGCTGCAATAAGTCCCATGTTTGTTAAACGACGTGCACTGAAAATTTCCATAAAAAAATCTCCTTGTTTTTATTTGTGAGTGGTTGATCTAGGTTACACTCTATTTAATTGGAAAATAAAATAACATAAAAAGGCTGCCGCCGAAACGACAGCCCGTTTATTTACGTTAATTTAGCTATTGATTAAGCCTTGCCAACAGAACCGAAGAGTTCCATCTTCTCCTTGACCTTAGCCTTGATAGCCTCGAAGCCAGGGTTGAGAAGCTTTCTTGGGTCAAAGCCCTTGCCCTGAAGATCCTTGCCCTCTTCAATGTACTTTCTTGTAGCTTCCTGGAATGAAAGCTGGCACTCTGTGTTTACGTTGATCTTTGCAACGCCAAGTGAGATTGCCTTCTTGATCATGTCATCAGGAATACCTGTACCGCCGTGAAGTACCAGTGGCATATCGCCAACCTTTTCCTTGATAGCAGCAAGTGTCTCGAATGAAAGACCTGGCCAGTTTGCTGGATACTTACCGTGAATGTTACCGATACCAGCTGCGAGCATTGTAACGCCGAGATCAGCGATTGTCTTGCACTCGTCTGGATCTGCGCACTCGCCCATACCTACAACGCCGTCCTCTTCGCCACCGATAGAACCAACTTCACACTCAATTGAAAGACCAAGCTGATCTGCAACGTGAACGAGTTCAGTTGACTTAGCAAGGTTCTCATCAAATGGATAATGTGAACCGTCGAACATGATAGATGAGAAGCCAGCCTTTACGCACTTGTAGCAGCCCTCATATGTTCCGTGGTCAAGATGAAGTGCAACAGGTACTGTGATACCAAGCTCTTCGTCCATTGCTTTAACCATAGCAGCAACTGTCTTAAAGCCTGTCATGTACTTGCCTGCGCCCTCAGATACACCAAGAATTACAGGTGACTGCAGTTCCTGAGCAGTGAGAAGGATAGCCTTTGTCCACTCAAGGTTGTTAATATTGAACTGACCTACAGCATACTTGCCTGCAAGTGCCTTTGTCATCATTTCCTTAGCTGAAACTAACATTTTTTAACGACCTCCGTTATTTAAAATTTTCCTCTATTATTATACAACATTACTCCGCCAATTGCAATAGCGTGTCATTAATTTAACAATTATGTAACATTTAAACCTCGTACATCTCAATGACCTTCTGAGCCACCTCGATCTTTGTGCATCTCTTATCCATAGCCTGCTTTTCAAGATATTTATGAGCCTGCTGTTCTGTAAAGCCAAGATACTGCATAAGTGAGCACTTTGCTCTGTTTATCGTTCTTATCTCTTCAAGCTTTTTGTGCAGTTTCAGGTTTTCAGACCTTATGCCCAGCATTCTTTTTCTTGCGGCACTGACAAATTTCATTGAACGGTAAAAATACTGTCTGCCTAGTGGCTTTGGTATCACCATTACGCCGAAATCTTCCAGTTTATCCGCAAGGATATCCGCATTTTCCGACTTTGCGATAGCCACACAGCTTGCGTCAGTTGAGGTGCAGACTATCTCCGCAAGCTCGTTGCCATATTCGTCTGACAATGGACAGTTTATCACGACACAGTCATAACTGCCTGACCCTACTGCACGCCTTGTTTCAAGACCCGTTGCGGCTATAGAAGTCTTGCAGGTGGGAAAGGTTTCTTTTAACAGACTCACAAGCATAGCTGTTGCCTTGTCATTGCTTGAAGCCACAAGTATCCTGTCCATTTCCCCACCTCCTTTTTTTAGCTTTCTCTGACATTACAGATGATAAAAATATCTGGCTGTTTCAAACTGCTCCTTATCGGCAGCTCTCTCATATTCTATGATAAGCTCCTTTTCTATTGCGATAAAACGCTCCAACATATGCTCAGGAAGCCTATCCGCAAGAAACTCGCTCTTTTCAGCACGTTCCACTGCCTCTTTCAAAGACTGCGGAAGTGTTTCAAGCTTTGCAAGCTCGCTTTCATCTGCCGAGCCTATATTGAAATTAAAAGGTTTTGGAAGTTCTTCCTTATTTATAACGCCGTCTATACAGGCATAAATAAGCAGACCCATAGCAAAGTAAGGATTACAGGTGTTGTCTGCTGAACGGAGTATTATACCATTCTCATCTGTATCAGCAAGCGGTGCACGAAGAAGCTGTGCATAATTTTCATGTGACCATGAAATGTACTTAGGTGCAAGCAGACTGCCAAAACGTTTGTATGAATTTGTAGTGGTGTTTAGAAACAGCGTCATATCGCCAACGTTTTTCAGTATTCCTGCTATCATGCGCTCAGCCTCTTTGGAAAGTCCGCCAAGCTGAGGTCTGAAAACATTTTCTGTGCCTTTCATGCACATGAGCATTATATGCAGACCAGATCCGCAGTTGTCGACGATAGGCTTTGGCATGAACGTTGCGTAAAGCCCGTTTCTGTCAGCCACAGATTTTACAACGTTCTTGAACGTCACAAGATTATCGGCAGCTTTCAGTGCGTTTGAATACTGAAAATCTATCTCGTTCTGACCCGGACCGGTTTCATGTCTTGAGCTTTCTGGGAAAATATCCATTTGCTCAAGTGTCAGGCATATGTCACGTCTAAGGTTTTCTCCCCTGTCAACAGGCGCAGCGTCACAATAGCCTGCATAATCGTGAGGACGCTTTGTAGGCATATCAGTATCGTCCTTTTCAAAACAGTAAAACTCGCATGAAGTACCTATCTGGAAGTTATATCCCTTGCCCTTCGCATATGCGATAGCAGTTTTGAGGAAAAACCTGCCATCTCCCTCGAAAGCCGTTCCGTCAGGATATTTCAGGTGGCAGAAAAATCTTACTACCCTGCCGTGCTGCGGTCGCCATGGAAGAAGCGCCAGCGTATCAGGGTCAGGGAAAAGTCTAAGGTCTGAAGCAGTCACATTCAAAAAGCCACCGAGCTTTGAAGCGTCAAAGATAAGTCCCTCTCTGAATATTTTCGGCAGCTCGCCTGCTATAACAGAGATAGTCTTTAGCGAACCGAATATATCGCAGAACATGAGCTTTACGAACTTTACGTCGTTTTCTTCAACGAACTGCAAAACCTCTTTCTCTGTGTATTTCATAATAAATCCTCCGTAATGATACTGTTCAGAAAAGTTTTCCGTTCCTTACTTATAATTATATCTGAACAGCCAATTCTGTAAAACCGAGCAGTTATAAAGATTTTGTTACTTTATTTTTACCTTGCGTTATTTGTCGATATCCTCCAGCCAAAGCTTAGCCACAGCGTCAGACGGCATTCTCCAATCCCCTCTCGGTGACAGGGTAACAGAACCGATCTTTGCGCCGTCAGGCAGGCAGGAGCGTTTGAACTGCTGTGAGAAAAATCTGCGATAGAATGTTTTGAGCCACTTGTCTATGACCTCGTCAGGATAATCCCCCTCAAAGGCATATTTCGCAAGCCTTTTCACCTTTGACGGCTCAAAGCCCCAGCGTATGCCATAGTAAAGGAAGAAGTCATGAAGCTCATATGGACCGACAAGGTCTTCTGTTTTCTGTGTCATCTCAGTGCCACTCTCATCAGTAGGAAGAAGCTCAGGAGAAACAGGAGTGTCCAAAATATCGTACAGTACATTTCTCAGAGTATCAGATGTGCAGGTGTCGCCGTAATACTGAACGATATGCCTTACCAGCGTTTTAGGGATAGAAGCGTTCACACCGTACATGGACATATGGTCGCCGTTGTAGGTCGCCCAGCCGAGAGCAAGCTCGCTCAAGTCGCCTGTGCCGACCACCATTCCGCTCACCTGATTTGCGATATTCATAAGCACCTTTGTGCGCTCTCTCGCCTGACCATTCTCGAACACAACGCTGTGATCGTTATAATCATGACCGATATCTTCAAAGTGCTGTAAAACTGCTTTTGAGATATCCACCTCTCTGAACGTTACCCCCAAAGCGTCGCAAAGTATTTCCGCATTGGAGCGTGTGCGCTTTGTTGTGCCAAAGCATGGCATCGTCACCGCAACGATATCAGTATGCGGTCTTTTGAGCAGATCCATTGCCATTACACACACAAGCAGTGCAAGCGTAGAATCAAGTCCCCCTGAAATGCCAATGACCACAGTCTTGGAATGTGTGTGTGCGATACGCTTCATAAGTCCATGGGATTGCATTTGCAAAATAAGGTGACAGCGCTCGTTTCTCTCCGCCTGATTTGACGGGATAAAAGGCGTTTTTGCAAATTTTCTTGTCAAAGCTGTTTCGCCCATTTCAAGGCTGAATCTTTCACGGGAGATATTGTCCTTATCCAAAAAACCGCTGTCTTTGGAAGAATAGTCCCACTCAGCACTTGCAGGATAGGTAGAAATTTTTCTTCGCTCAAACGCAAGCTTTTTAAAATCTATTTCCGATATGGTAATGCCGTTTTCAAAAAGCCTGCTCTCTGCAAGTATAGAGCCGTTTTCCGCAATGATATTGTGACCAGAAAAGACCATATCCTGCGTTGACTCGCCGTCACCTGCAGAACAATAGATATACCCTGCCACAAGCCTTGCGGACTGGTTCGATACAAGCTGTCTGCGGTATGAGTCCTTGCCGATAACTTCATCGCTTGCAGACAGATTGCATATAAGGGTAGCCCCAGCTTTAGCAAGATAGTTTGAAACAGGGTCAGCCACCCACAAGTCCTCACAAAGTTCAAAGCCCACCACAAGCTCAGGTATCTCTTCACATACGAAAACGGTCTGTTCCATAGGCGGTATAAATTCAAGCTGTCCGTACTCTCTCAGATCAATGGCAGCACATTCGCCTCTGTATGGTGCAAAATGTCTTGCCTCATAAAATTCGTTATAGTTCGGCAGATGCGTTTTAGGTACAAAGGCACGCACCTCGCCGTCCTGTATAACAGCCGCACAGTTATAAAGCTTGCCGTTTGCTCTCACAGGCACGCCCACAGCCACAAGCATATCGCTGTCAGCAGTAGTCTTTGCTATCTTTACAACACCCTCCATTGCCTTGTCAAGCAAAGCGTTCTGAAAGAACAAGTCCTGACAGGTATAACCTGTTATGCAAAGCTCAGGGAACACAGCGACCTTTACGCCCTCTTCCCTGCACTTTTCAAGCTGACTGATTATTTTATCCACATTGAAGTCAACGTCTGCCACCTGTATCTCAGGGGTGCAGGCGGCGACCTTTATAAAACCGTCTTTCATAAAAATATGCTCCTTACAAGAAATTATCATTGTTATCATTATACCATTTTTTATAGGTATAAGTCAATGATTTTTACAGTATAGCAAAACTATTTTAGAACGATACTAGACAATCGGGCACTAATGTGTTAAAATTGAGATATCACATCAAAGGGGGAACGCCATATGAACAAACTGTGGGATAAGTTTCTTTTAGGCCTTAGCTGCTGTGCATTCATGCTCGCAGAGGGAACAGATCCGTCAAACATCACCACATTGCTATTGGCTGTCATATGCTCCGCTATCTTGCAAATAAAACCAAGCTCTGCCGTTGCATACCTTTCAGTTATTGCGTACAGCTCACTTTGCATTTTCAGTAAAGAAGCTTTGATACTCGCCCCTTTGGTGCTTTATGATGCTTTCTGTACAAAATTTTACCCTGCTATGGTCTTAACATTCATAGGCGTACTTGCAAATATATTCACTCTGGGAAAAGACATCTTCCCACTTGTCGCTCTTTTTTTGGTAAGCTTCACAATTTCAACCCACAGCGTTCTGAACGAAAAGCTGACAAAGATGCTCATAAATACTCGTGACAATTCAAAAGAACTTACCACCCAGCTTGTAGAAAAAAACAAAGCCATGCAGAGAAATCAAGACTACGAGATATATCTTGCCACGCTGAAAGAGCGTAACCGCATTGCAAGGGAGATACACGATAACGTGGGACATATGCTCACAAGGTCTATTTTACAGCTTGGTGCGCTTTCGGTCATAAACAAAGATGAAACTGTCGGTGAAGCCATCAACGACCTGAGCGGCACGCTGAACACCGCCATGACGAGCATACAAAGCAGTGTTCATGATCTTCATGACGATTCTATCGCACTAAAGCCTGCTGTTGAAGACTGCATAAGACCTCTGAAAGACAGATTTGCAGTAAGCTGTGATTATGACTTTTCCGAAAGAATGTCACGAGATGTGAAGTTTTGCTTTATTGGCGTTATAAAAGAAGCACTTTCCAATACTGCAAAGCACAGCGACGGCGACAGCATAAAAATAATCATTCGTGAACACCCTGCTCTTTATCAGCTTAGTATCGCAGACAACGGAAGCTGTCCCGAAAAGATAGACGAAAACGGCATGGGGCTTGCCAATATGCGAGAGCGTGCGGCTTCTTTAAATGGAAACATAAACATCACATCGGGCAGCAAGGGATTCCACATTTTTCTGTCTGTGCCGAAACAAAACCTGACTGAACGGAGGTCTTGACATGAACATTGTTATAATAGATGATGACAAGCTTGTGGCGATGTCGCTGAAAACCATTTTGGAAAGCACAGGCAGTGTGAACGTTCTTGCCATAGGAAGCTGCGGTGAGGAAGCCATAGAGCTTTATACTCTTCTCAAGCCTGATGTTCTGCTTATGGATATCCGCATGAACGGCATGAGCGGCATTGAAGCCGGCGAAAAGATCCTTGCTGGGTACCCTGACGCAAGGATACTTTATCTTACCACATTTTCTGATGATGAATACATTATAAAGGCTGTGCTTATGGGAGCAAAGGGATATATTTTAAAGCAGGATTTTGAAAGCATATGCCCTGCCCTTGAAACCGTTATGAATGGGCAGACAGTTTTCGGCTCAGATGTTGCAAGCAAGCTTCCTGAGCTTCTTACCAATCACAGCAGTTTTGATTTTGACCACTACGGCATAGTCGAAAAAGAGCAGGAGATAATCGAACAGGTGGCAAAAGGACTTAGCAACAAGGAGATAGCCTCACTGCTTTATCTCAGTGAGGGCACAGTGCGAAATTACATCAGCACTATCCTGGAAAAGCTCTCCCTCCGTGACCGCACACAGCTTGCTATTTTCTACTACACCAACATACAATAGCACTACAATTTCATAAAAAAGTAAAGAGGAGACGGCATGACCGCTCCTCTTTTTGTTATTATTACATTTTAGCTCTTTCCTTAGCTCTCTGTGAGTTGCTCAGAATACGCTTTCTTATTCTTATGCTCTTTGGTGTTACTTCAAGAAGCTCATCATCAGCGAGAAACTCAAGTGAATCCTCAAGGCTGAGATTTCTTGGCGGAACAAGTCTGAGCGCGTCATCAGAACCGCTTGCACGAGTATTTGTAAGGTGCTTCTTCTTGCAGACATTTACAACAAGGTCTTCCTGCTTTGGTGAAGCGCCAACTATCATTCCCTCATATACAGGTGTGCCTGCTGTGATGAACAGCTCGCCTCTCTCCTGTGCGTTGTAAAGACCGTATGTTACAGCCTCGCCTGTTTCAAACGCAACAAGTGAGCCTGTTGCTCTCTTTGGTATCTCGCCCTTATATGGCTCGTAGTCATGGAATACAGAGCTCATGATACCCTCGCCCTTTGTGTCTGTAAGGAACTCGCTCTTGTATCCGAAAAGTCCTCTTGCAGGGATAAGAAATTCAAGTCTCATTCTGCTTCCAACAGGTGCCATTTCCTGAAGCTCGCCCTTTCTTGCACCTATCTTCTCCATAACAGAACCTACGCAGTTCTCAGGAACGTCAATAACAAGTCTTTCGATAGGTTCGCAAAGCTTGCCCTCTATCTCCTTGAACAGAACGTGCGGTGTTGAAACGCCAAGCTCATAGCCCTCACGACGCATATTCTCGATAAGGATAGAAAGGTGCATTTCGCCACGTCCTGCAACCTTGAAAGCGTCTGTGCTGTCTGTTTCAGAAACTCTCAGTGAAACGTCCTTAAGAAGCTCCTTGAAAAGTCTGTCTCTCAGGTGACGGCTCGTTACGAACTTGCCCTCTCTGCCTGCGAATGGCGAATTATTTACGGAGAATGTCATTTCAACTGTAGGCTCGGATATCTTTACAAAAGGAACAGCCTCAAAGTTGCCGAAGTCACAGATAGTGTCGCCGATAGTGATGTTCTCGATACCGCTTATACAAACGATATCGCCAGCCTTTGCACTCTGGCATGGAACTCTGTTAAGTCCCTCTATCTGATACATTGTAACTATCTTGCCACGATATTCCTTCTTAGTCTGATGATAGTCGCCGATCGTAACGTCCTGATTAACTTTCATTTCGCCACGCTCGATACGGCCGATAGCTATTCTTCCTACATACTCGTTGTAGTCGATAGCGGAAACAAGATACTGCATTGGGCCCTCTGTGTCTACCTCAGGTGCAGGGATATAGCTGAGTATCTCGTCAAAGAGAGGTATCATATCCTTGCCCTCTTCATCAGGTGAGTGAGTAGCTGTACCTGCTCTGCCTGAGCAATAAAGGATAGGGCTGTCAAGCTGCTCGTCAGTAGCGTCAAGATCCATTAGAAGCTCGAGAACTTCGTCGCCTACCTCGTTAAGACGAGCGTCAGGTCTGTCTATCTTGTTGATAACGATGATTATTTTATGACCAAGCTCAAGTGCTTTCTGAAGCACAAATCTTGTCTGTGGCATTGGACCCTCGGCTGCGTCCACAAGCAGTATAACACCGTTTACCATTTTAAGAACACGCTCTACCTCACCACCGAAATCAGCATGGCCTGGGGTGTCGATAACGTTTATCTTAACGTCCTTATACTTGATAGAAGTATTCTTTGCAAGGATAGTGATTCCTCTCTCACGCTCAATATCGTTTGAATCCATGACTCTTTCTTCTACAGCCTGATTTTCTCTGAAAGTACCGCTCTGCTTGAGCATCTGGTCTACAAGGGTAGTCTTACCGTGGTCAACGTGGGCAATAATAGCAACATTTCTTAAATCTTCTCTAATCATACATACTCCTCCGATTTATCAAGACACAGCAAAGCGAATGCTTTCTGTAACGATTTGCTTAATATATTTCGCAAAAATTATAAACAATAAAAATTATAAATATATTTTCTCCCATCAAAGGAAAGAAAATCGTAATTTTTCACAAAAAGCCTATAAAACACAAAAGCACCTTGCGAAATTTTCCGCAAGGTAACTTTCCTAATTGAGAATTATAGCACATTTTTGCCGATTTGTCAAGAAAAAAGTATCATTCACAGGTTACGCCTTGTATGGTGTGCCTTAGATTAAATGATTTATGTTTTTGGCTGTTTTACACAATATTGCGCCGCTAATATTTTACACAAAAATAATTGAAATCATGGTATAAAAGTTGTATAATATCAATAATCAAAGATATAACTTTGATAACAGAGATCATATATTTGAAAGGCGGAATAATCAAATGGCTAACAGAATGATACTTAATGAAACTTCATATTTCGGTGCAGGCTCGATCAGCGAGATAGTTACAGAGGCAAAGAAGAGAGCTTTTAAAAAGGCTCTTGTTGTAACAGACCCTGACCTTATCAAATTTAACGTTGCAAAGAACGTTACAGATCTTTTGGAGGAAGCAGGACTTGCTTATGATATATTCTCTCAGGTAAAGGCTAACCCTACTGTAAAGGTAGTAAAGGCTGGTATCGAAGCTTTCAAGGCAGCAGATGCTGACTATCTTATCGCTATCGGCGGCGGCTCATCAATGGACACTGCAAAGGCTATCGGTATCATCATAAACAACCCTGAGTATGCTGACGTTACTTCTCTTGAGGGCGCTATTGACACAAAGAATCCTAGTGTTCCTATAATCGCAGTTCCTACAACAGCAGGCACAGCCGCAGAGGTAACTATCAACTATGTTATCACAGACGAGGAGAAAAAGAGAAAGTTCGTTTGCGTTGATCCACACGATATCCCAGTTGTTGCAGTTATCGACGCAAAGATGATGTCATCAATGCCAAAGGGACTTACAGCTTCAACAGGTATGGACGCTCTTACACACGCTATCGAGGGCTACACAACACTTGGCGCTTGGGAGCTTACAGACATGATGCACCTTAAAGCAATAGAGATAATCTCACGTTCACTGAGAAAGGCTGTTGAGAATGACCCACAGGGCAGAGAAGATATGGCTCTCGGTCAGTATATCGCAGGCATGGGCTTCTCAAACGTTGGTCTTGGCGTTGTTCACGGCATGGCTCACCCGCTCGGCGCATTCTATGACACACCTCATGGTATCGCAAATGCAGTTCTTCTTCCGTATGTAATGGAGTACAACGCTGAATACACAGGCGAAAAGTTCAAATACATTGCAGAAGCAATGGGCGTTGACACAACAGGCATGAGCCAGGCTGAATACAGAGCAGCCGCAGTAAACGCAGTTAAGCAGCTTTCAAAGGACGTTGGAATTCCTGAGAAGCTCCACGAGATAGGCGTTAAGGAAGAGGATCTTCAGGCACTTTCAGAGTCTGCATTCGCAGACGTATGCACAGGCGGAAATCCAAGACCTTGCACAGTTGAGTCTATCCTCGGCATCTACAAGACAGCATTCTAATTCAAAAATCTTTTATCTGCCCTCGGTTTTCGGGGGCAGATTTTTATTGCCCAAAAAGAATATTTATGGTACAATACATTTAAAGTGAGTTTAAAGTTCATAGGTTATCATATATCGTAAGATATTATACTGACTTATAGGGAGGAATTTTAATGAGATTACTTCTTGCTGAGGACGAGGTGGAGCTTGCAAATGCGCTTTCGGCAGTGCTTAAACACAAAAACTATTCTGTTGACGCTGTTTACAACGGCATCGACGCATACAACTATGCAATTGCACAGGATTATGACGGCATAATACTTGACCTTATGATGCCTGGTATGGACGGCATACAGGTGCTTACAAAACTTCGTGAAAAGGGTATCGACTCCCCTGTTCTGCTGCTCACTGCAAAATCTGATATTGACGATAGGATAACCGGACTTGATTCGGGTGCTGACGATTATCTTACAAAGCCCTTTGCAATGGGCGAGCTTCTTGCGAGAATAAGGGCAATGACACGCCGCCGCACTGAGTTTGCACCCTCTACCCTGACTTTCGGAAACGTTTCTCTCAACAGACAGAGCTTTGAGCTTTCAGGTCCTAACGGCTCTCAGAAGCTTGGCAACAAAGAGTTTCAAATGATAGAAGCCCTTATGCTAAATCACGGCACGCTTATTTCCACAGAGCGTTTCATGGAAAAGATATGGGGCTATGACTCTGACGCTGAGATAAACGTGGTGTGGGTATATATTTCATATCTGCGTAAAAAGCTTGGTCTTATCGGTGCAGATGTCGAGATAAAAGCCACAAGGGGCGTGGGCTACACACTAGAGGAAAAGCATAATGATTAAGCGTTTACAGCGGAAATTCGTTGTTATCGCCGCTGTGTGCCTTCTTATCGTAGAGTTTGCCATAATAGGCGGCATAAATGGAGTGAACATCTATCAGACCAACAAGAATGCAGACGATCTGCTGAACATAATAATCGAAAATGACGGCAGATTTCCTGAGTTCGACCCCAAGGGCATGAAGCATGACAAGCCGCAGAACGATTCAGGCAGTTCATCAGACAGCAATGTTCAGCCTGAAAACAGAAAGCCTGATAAGCACAGAGGCTTTAACGAGGAAACTAAGTATCAGACAAGGTATTTTGTTGTATACGCCGACAGCAATGGCGAAATAACCAAGGTAGATACAGGACACGTTGCGGCGGTGTCAAGTGCGCAGGCTATAGAATACGGCAAAAGCGTTCTTGACAGCGGCAAGACTTCAGGCACGTCAGGAAACTACCGCTACAAAACAGGCGGCACTGACAAAGGCAAGATGATAGTTTTCATGGACTGCCGCAGTGACAGTGCCACCAAAAATCGCTTTTTGCTGGTGTCGTGTGCTATAGGGGCAGCAGGATATATACTTGTATGTCTGCTTATCATAATCTTCTCAAAGCGTGCCATAAGACCTGTTGTGGAGAGCTTTGAAAAGCAAAAGCGGTTCATCACCGACGCAGGGCACGAGATAAAAACACCCCTTGCTATAATCTCCGCAAACACGGAAGTTCTTGAAATGGTGTCAGAGCCAAACCAGTGGACAGCAAGCATAAAAAATCAGATAACAAGGCTCAACGGTCTGCTGAAAGATCTTTTGAGCCTTGCGAAAATGGAGGAGGAAAAGCCTGCTCTTACCATGGCTGATTTCAATATTTCTGACGCTGTTTATGACGCCGCTTCGCCTTTTACTACCCTTGCGGAAACAAAGGGCAAAAAGCTCACCATTGATGTTGCCAACGGACTTTCCTATCACGGTGACGAGGGTGCGATAAGACAGCTTGTTTCTATCCTCACGGAAAATGCAGTAAAATATGCTGACGAGGATGGCGAGATAATAGTAAAGCTTTTCACTTCTCATAATGGCAAGGAAACTGACCTAGAAGTTTCAAATACCTGCAAAGAACCACCGCAAGGCGACCTAACAAAACTTTTTGACAGATTTTATCGTGACGACAGCTCACGTTCTCGGTCAAAAGGTGAGAAAAAAGGCGGCTACGGCATTGGGCTTTCTATTGCACAGGCAATAGTCAGGTCGCACAAAAGCAAGATATCATGCAAAGCCGAAAACGGCATGATGATATTTACAGCACAGCTTAAATAACTGCAAAGCAGAGTTGGTCACCAGCCGCTCTGCTTTTTTATAATATGACATTTGTCACATGAAGATATGACTTTGCTCACTAGCTTTTTGGCGGATAGTATTGTATAATGATAATACAAACTAAGGGAGGTTTTTCTTATGGCTGAAACTGTAGTAAAAATAGACAATCTGGTAAAAAGATACAAGGAGCTTATTGCTCTTGACCACTTTGATCTTGAAATAAAAAAAGGCGAGGTCTTCGGACTTCTCGGTCCTAACGGTTCGGGTAAGACCACCACGATAAACTGCCTGCTCTCACTGTTGGCATACGATAAGGGCGACATCGAGATATTCGGTGAAAAAATGTCCCCTGTGAACTATGGGGTAAAAAAGCGTATTGGCGTTATAATGCAGAATGTTGCGGTGTTTGACGAGCTGACTGTGTATGAGAACATTGACTATTTTTGCGGGCTTTACATCACCGACAAAGCCACACGAAAGAAATATGTTGACGATGCCATAGCTTTTGTGGGACTTGAGGACTTTGTGAAGTTCCACCCTAAAAAGCTTTCAGGCGGTCTGCTCAGACGACTTAACATTGCCTGTGGTATTGCACACAAGCCTGAGCTTATCATACTTGACGAGCCGACAGTTGCCGTTGACCCACAATCAAGAAACAAGATACTGGAGGGCATTTTACAGCTCAACCGTGAAGGTGCGACTATAATTTACACCTCCCACTACATGGAAGAAGTCGAGCAGATATGCACCCGTATCGCCATAATGGATAAGGGCAGTAAGATAGCCGAGGGTACTACAGAGGAACTCAAACGCATGATAAAGAACACCGAAACTATCACCGCCGAGATACTCCAGCTTCCTGAAAACGTCCGTGAACAAATAGAAGCTTTGGAACACGTTTATAATGTTTCCTATGCCGACAACAAGCTCGTTGCACGCTGTACAGGGGGACGGCACAATCTTATTGAGATACTGAAAATATTGCAGGAAAATCAGGTGGGCTTCGGCAGCGTTTATTCTGAGCAGCCTACCCTCAATGACGTTTTCCTTGAAATAACCGGCAAAGCTCTCAGGGATAAGGAGTGATAGAATGTTCTCAAACATATTCAAATACGAATTTAAAAGCTGTCTGCGTCAAAAAGCCATACTCTTCTGGCTCATAGCCTTTCCCATAATACTGGGTTGCTTTTTTAAGATGGCGTTTTCAGGAATATACGAAAAAGATGTTGTATTCAATGCGATACCTGTTGCGGTGACAAATATAGAAGAAAACGATATCCTTAAGCAGGTGCTTGAACAGATATCAAATAGTGATGAGGCTCTTTTCAAGGTGACGTATACGGATATTGACAAGGCAGAAGAAATGCTTAAAAGCGAAGATATAAAAGGCATTATAAAGGCTTCCGACCTCTCCCTTGAGTTTGGCTCAACAGGTATCCAGCAGACCATTGTAAAGACTTTCATACAGCAATACAAAACTCAGGAAAAGATAATAACCGACACTGCAAAGAACGCTCCGCAAAAGCTTGATAAGGTCATAGCTTCCCTTTCTGAGAAGATAAGCCCAAATGAGGATATACCTCTCCACGGCAATCCTGACATAACGATACAGTTTTTCTATAATCTCCTTGCCATGACGGCACTTTTCGGCTCGATGTCAGGTCTGTTCGTGGCACAGAAAAATCAGGGCGACCTGTCTGCACTTGGCGCAAGACGTTGCTGTTCTCCAGTGAACAAGCTTACAAGCATAACGGCAACGCTCCTTGCTTTTCATGCGGTGGAAATGATATGCATGGTGATATCGGTGACGTTCCTGAGATTTGTGCTTAAAGTGGATTTCGGCAGTAAGCTCCCACTTGTTTATCTTGCCGCAATAATCGGAGGAATAACGGGAATATCCATGGGATTTTTCGTTGGCTCTTTCCGCATAAAAGAGGGTGTAAAAATATCTGTAGTCATGGCGGCATCAATGACCTGCTGCTTCTTCAGCGGTCTTATGTCAAATACCATAAGAGGCACTGTTGCAGAGCATTGCCCGATATTCAATGAAATAAACCCTGCCGCCATTATCTCAGACAGCTTTTACTGTCTTAATCTCTACGAAGATTACAGGCGGTTCACGGTGAAGATAATTTCAATGGCGATATACACAGTGCTGTTCACCCTTGGTGGATATGTTCTTACAAGGAGGCGTAAATATGCAAGTCTTTAAGACCTTTATGAAAATACTCAAAACAAGGCTTACGTCTGCTATATTATATCTCGTCATATTTATGGTCATAGCAGTAATAATGGCGGATACTGCAAAAGATAACAATGACTATGAGGACTACAAAATGTCCATATCCGTCATTGACCGTGACAACAGTGCCGAAAGCAAGCGTTTGCAGGACTTTATATTCAGCGGCAGCAAAAAGGTGGAGCTTGCAGACGATACTGACGAGGTCACCGACGCCGTTTATTACGGACGTTCCGGTTATGTTCTCTATATAAACAAGGGCTTTGGCGACAAGATAAACGCAGGGGATTTTGACGGACTTTTTGAGAATTTCAAAATGCCCTCCAGCTACGGCGGACAGCTTTTTGAAAGCAGGCTTGACAGCTATCTTTCAAGCGTAAAGGCGTACATGACGGCAGGTGAAAGCACAGAAAACGCTATGGAGCTTGCCCAAACGGCAGTTTCTCAGCAAGTAAAGGCGGAGCTTAAAAACTTTAACAACAAGGGCGGAACAGGTATGCCGGCAATATTCGGCTACTATTTTCAGTATCTTGCATACGTTATGCTTTCCATGCTCATTGTTACCCTTTGCCCCGTTATACTGACGCTAAACAGAAAGGGCGTTCGTGAACGCACAATGTGTTCAAGCCTGACATCAGCAAACTACAGCAGACAGACGGCTCTTGGGGCAAGTATCTTGGTGTTTAGCATATGGCTTTTGTTTATGATAGTCGCAATAATTTGGGGCAAAACGCTCAACGTGAAATTCTGGCTTGCCTGCCTTAACAGCTTTGTATATATCATTGCCGCCGCAGGCATAGCAATGATAATAGCGCAGTTTGACCTTAGCGACAACGGCATAACTGCCATATCGAACATAATCGGTCTTGGCATGAGCTTTCTTTGCGGAGTTTTCGTGCCGCAGGAATTGCTCACAGGAGGCGTTCTTGCAGTGGGAAGATTGTTCCCTGCATACTGGTACACCAAAGCCAACAATATGCTTTTCGGCATGAGCGGTGGAGTATTCAGCACAAAGGAATATCTTATCTGCATCGGTATCGAAGCACTGTTTGCAGTGGCATTCTTCGCTGTGGCTGCTTTGCTTGTTAAGCAAAAGCGTGAGGGTGATGTAAATTCCCTTGCATAAGTTGACAATAATATGGCTGTGTGTTATACTCTTATTGTTACGGAGCTGACACACAGCCTTTTTGCGTCAGCTAAAGAAGATCATAGATGAAAAAAGAGGAAAAAGTATGGATAGATTACAGCTTGACAAAAATGCAAAGCTCACAGGCAGAGTATATTTCAAAGACGAGGTAATGTGGCTCGGTCTTTCAGGAACCGGTGCGTCATTCACATTTGACGGCACAAAGCTTGTTTTGAAGCTCAAAGGTGACAATATCGCAGTGGGCGACAATCCTATCGACTATGCAAGGATAGCCGTTTATGTTGACGGCAAGAGAGTAGTTGACGAGATGATAAACTGTGCAGAAAAAGAGGTCACGGTAATAGACCGCACGGAAAACGCTCGGTCAGTTGTGGAGATAATAAAGCTTTCAGAATCTCCAATGTCAGCAGTTGGCATTGAGGCTTTTGCTGAGGGCAGTGCTGAGGCTTTGCCTGAAAAACCGCTTAAAATAGAATTTATCGGCGACTCTATAACCTGCGGCTATGGTGTTGATGATGAGGACGAAAACCACCAGTTCACCACTGCTACTGAGGACGTTACAAAAGCCTATGCCTACAAGACCGCCAAGGCACTTGACGCTGAATACAGTATGTTTTCAGCCAGTGGCTACGGTATAATCTCAGGCTATACTGAGGGTGACGAGCCTATCAGCGAACAGACAATTCCACAGTTCTATTGCAGCTACGGCTTTTCAAGGGGCAATTTTGCAGGAACTGCTCCGCAGGATATACCATGGGATTTCAGCAAATATATTCCGCAGATAATCGTTATAAACCTTGGCACAAACGACGACAGCTACTGCCGTGACTACAAGGACAGGCAGGCTGTTTTCTCAAAGCTTTATGCTGATTTTCTTGCGGTCGTTCGTGAGAAAAATCCGCAGGCTTACATTCTCTGCACTGTTGGAATAATGGGCGAGAGGATATTCCCTGCTGTTGAAGAGGGCATAAAGATATATCTTAAAAGCCACGCTGACAGCAAGATAAGCTCAATGATGTTCCACGAGCAGGACGGAGCAAATGACGGCTTTGCGGCAAACTGGCACCCTACTGAAAAGACTCACAAAAAGGCAGCGGCGGTGCTTACAGAAAAGCTCAGAGAGATAATAAAAAGCATATAACAAAAGCGGCAGTCGGTAACGGCTGCCGCTTTTTTTGTCATTTTACGCCAATTCTCATTCTGTAGCAGAACGAACAGGAAAGCATGGCTAGTTTCAGACCTGTTCTTTGAAAGCTTTCCTTATAAGAACACATATTTCAGCACGAAAAGCACTGCAAGCACATACATAAGCGGTGTGATATCCTTGCGCTTTCCGCAAACAAGATTTATAACAACATATGAGATTATTCCAAGAGAGATGCCCTCTGAAATGCTATAGAAAAGAGGCATTGAGAGAATACAAAGATACGCAGGGATAGCCTTTGTATAATTGCCGTCATCAAACTTGATGTCAGTGATAGAGCTGAACATCAAAAAGCCTACTACTATAAGTGCAGGAGCTGTTGCAAAGGATGGTATAGCCGTGAAGATAGGTGCAAAGAACATTGACAGTGCAAACAGCACTGCGGCTGTGATAGAGGTAAGACCTGTTCTGCCGCCTGCGGCAACGCCTGCTGAGGACTCAACGAATGTTGTGGTGGTGGAAGTACCAAGAACTGCGCCTGCCGTTGTGGCAACGGCGTCAGCAAGAAGCGCAGGCTTTATCTGCGGAAGTCTGCCCTTTTCATCAAGCATATCTGCCTTTGAACATACGCCGATAAGAGTGCCTAAAGTGTCGAAAAGGTCAACGAACAGGAAGGAGAATACCACGACTATAAAATTGAAGATACCAATGCTGTGCATATCCACCTTAAAGCACTGACCAAATGTTTCGCCAAGCTTTGAAAAATCCGTTAGCGACATTGTAGGAAAAAGCGAATTATAGCCGCTTTCAGCGTCAGGAACATACAGCCCTACAAGTTGACATATCATGCCTATTACCCATGTTGCCACTATACCCATAAGAATAGAGCCACGGACTTTTTTGATATATAGGATAATAGTGATGAAAAGTCCCACGATAGTGAGAAGCGCACATATGCCCGAAGTTGTGAAATTCTTGCGGAAGCCTGTTATGGTAACAAGAGTGGCTGAACTGTCAACGCAAAGTCCAGCATTCTGAAGTCCGATAAAGGCAATGTAAAGACCAATACCAACGGACACCGCTTTTTTCAGCACCACAGGTATTGCATTGAAAATGGCTTCTCTGACGTTTGTAAGAGAAAGCACGATAAAGACGATACCCTCGACGAAAACCGCCAGAAGTGCCACCTGCCATGGATAGCCGTAGCCTGCCACAACAGTGTAAGCCATGTAAGCGTTAAGTCCCATGCCTGCGGAAAGCACAAAAGGCAGATTTGCCATAAGTCCCATGCACACTGTTCCAATAACAGAGGCGATACAGGTGGCAAGAAGTACGGCTGTAGGATCCATGCCCGTTCTGCCGAGAATGCTCGGGTTTATGGCAAGGATATATGCCATGGTCATGAAAGTCGTCACGCCCGCCATTATCTCAGTTTTAACATCGGTGTGATTTTCTTTCAGCTTGAATAATTTTTCCGTCATATTTTATTATGCCTGCGTTGCAGACATTTCCTCCTTTCAATATGGGGATACTATCTTATTATACCGATTTTACAGCATTTTTCAAGCCTGATTTATTAAGGCAACACCGCACAAAGCCCGCCTGACGGCTTTGCACGCCATCTGCTTGCAGATTTTCCGTCATATCACACAAAAATCCCTTGACATACGGCAGTATGCCTGCGGAATTTTTGTGCAATCTGACAAAAAATCTGACTACGCATCTGACGCACAATCTTTGCGCGGTATTGCCTTAATTGAATAAAATTTATCATTTAAGAAGCACTGTTACTAACGTCAGACTTTATTTTCCACTGACTATTGAGCCAATAAATGCGGTTTTCGATCCAATTGAAAAGATCCTCCGCAGAGTCAGGACCCCACTCTTCGCCTTTTCTAAGGTCGGCGTCATACTCTTTGAGATATTCACGTTCTGTTTTTATACAGCCCTGTAAAAGCTTTTCCTGGCTCATCTCCGTCCACTTTTCCTTGGCAGTAGCCATAAACCAATCCTGCTTGCAAAGAACGATAAACCATGGGTTTGAACGGTCGCCTTTTTTAGCCACAAAATTCTTGTCTGTGAAAGCACCAGCATAATATTTCTCAGTGCTGTCATTATATGCCCAGTTAAAATCCCAAGGTGAGGTAAATTTCAGCTTAGGACATTTACTGTCCTTTGAAAGATCGACGCACATATAGAAGCTTCCCTCACCACAGTCATAGTCATGTACGATCTCATAAAGAATATACATATCTCTCACTGAGTCTATATCCATAACATTAGAAACGGCTTCCTCAGCGGTGGTAACATCAGAGTCAACAAGGTCATAATTTTCATCAAATTTATAATATTTGCCGTTCTCGCAGGCTTCATAAACTATCTTGAACAGATTGTTGAGATACTTGTCAATAAAGTCTATCTGATTTTGCGAATAGAGGTCATTCTTGATAGAATATTCCGCAGGAACGAACTGCCTTGTTTCGCCGTTTATGTCGGTGACAGTGGCATTTTCATAGTCCATGCTTATATAATGGTTATCCTCATCGCTTGTTGCATAGTTGTCAAGCTCAAGATAATAGCCTATATCAGTGTCGGTGCAGCCCTCCGCAGGCTCGGAGATATCCACTCTGTTTGGATTTATCTGACACTGTTCGCAAAGCTCATAAACACCTTGAAACTCCTCGTTCACATAGAGGTGAACAAGCTGACCGTCTGAGCAGAAATTGCTGTCACCCATGATAGTTCTGCCAAAACGGAATGCGATATCGTTTCTTATTAGATCCCAATCTGATTTCAACAGCACCCAGCTTTTGCACTCTGCGCCGTTATTAAGCCCAAGCATATTTGTTTTTTTATCAAATTTTATCCTATAAGGCACTTTGTTTGCAAGGATCTGACTAACATCACCGTAATATGCGCTTGAATTTCCTCTTACCTTTATGCCTGCTGAGGCTTCGTTTATCTTCAATTTTTCATCACAATTGAAAACGTCCACCACGCAGGAAGTATACTTCTCCCTTGAAGCTATCATATCGTCAGGGGCAGTTGTGACGCTTATAACAGGTATCTTACTTTCTGATCGTATCTTTTTCTTAAAACTTTCTTTTTCAGCCTTGTCAGCACTCAGGCTTTCATAAGTAGCAGGCTCAGGATTTATGACCTGCTTTGTGGTGGCAGGAAGAGTTACAACAGGCTCAGCCGTTGTTGTCACAGCCTGAGATTCGGCAGAACTACTCTCTGCTTTTGAGCTTTCCCCTGTTTCTTTAGCACAGCTTGTGAGCATTGCTCCCGTCATGACTACTGCACATACAGCAGCGATAATTCTTCTGTTCATATCATTTCTCATATTATTATCTTTCCATTTATTGTGCATTACACACATATTTTTTATCATATAACTTATTCAATTATAGCACATTGACATAGATAATACAATATGCTATAATCATAAAAGTAAGTGGGATAATTTATGCACTAACACGATTATATAGGAGGTTTTTTGAAATGTTTATACCTGACGATAAAAGATATGACAAAATGATATACAACCGCTGTGGAAAAAGCGGGCTTAAACTATCAGCTGTATCGCTGGGATTCTGGCAGAATTTCAGTTTAAAAAACAATTTTGAGAACATGGAAAGAATGGTACACACTGCATTCAACAGCGGTATCACACATTTTGATCTTGCAAACAACTATGGCAATCCCTACAACGGCTCGGCAGAGGAAAACTTCGGCAGGATACTCGATCGTGGCATGAGAGAGTTCCGTGACGAGATGTGTATTTCCACCAAGGCAGGCTATGAAATGTGGGCAGGTCCATACGGTGACAGAAACGGCTCGAGAAAATATCTCACGGCAAGCCTTGACCAATCTCTCAAAAGAATGGGACTTGAATATGTTGACATTTTCTATCACCATGTAAGAGATCCCGAAACGCCTCTTGAAGAGACTGCCCTTGCACTTGACAATGCAGTAAGACAGGGCAAGACGCTTTATGTTGGCATATCAAATTACAA
The DNA here is from genome assembly GCF_000723465.1 of Ruminococcus bicirculans (ex Wegman et al. 2014). Lineage (GTDB taxonomy): Bacteria > Bacillota > Clostridia > Oscillospirales > Ruminococcaceae > Hominimerdicola > Hominimerdicola aceti. The sequence goes on along the minus strand of NZ_HF545616.1, from coordinate 980,555 downwards.
CAGAGCCGACACAGCAGAAATGCTGAAAATTTTCCGAGAGCTAAGAACTCCTTTTATTATCAATCAGCCCTCATATTCCATACTCAACCGCTGGATAGAGGACGATAAACTTGACAGCCTTGCACTTTCTGAGGGCTTTGGCATTGCAGTGTTCTCGCCACTGTATCAGGGCTTTCTCACAAGCAAATATCTAAAAGGCATACCGGCAGATTCAAGGGTAGGCAGAGGCGAAACATGGATAGGCAATGAGCTTAACGACAAAATGATAGAAAAACTCAACAAGCTTAATGATATCGCCGCTTCGAGGGGACAGACCCTTTCGCAAATGGCACTTTCATGGGTGCTTCACAACAAGGCTGTTACTACTGTGCTTATCGGTGCAAGCCGGCCTGAGCAGATAACGGAAAACATAGGCTGTCTTGACCGCCTTGACTTCACAGAAGCTGAACTTGCAGAGATAGACAGGCTTGCGAAGATGTAATAAAGAAGCTGTCAGAGCCACCGCCCTGACAGCTTTTTTTATGCGTTATAATAGCGAACGTAATCGTCAAGCATATCTGCCGTAAGCTCAAAAGGATAATTTTTAAGCTTGGCAGGGTTGGCAAGTATTCCGTCTCTGTCCTTCTTCCAAAGCTCCTCTGACATATCAAGCTTGCCAAAAAGCGTCCTGATATAGTCCCTGAAAGCGTCGATATCGTCAAAGCCAAGAAGCTGTTTTACAACATACTCCACCTCGGTGCTGTCACCGTATTTTTTCAAAAAGCCTGACAGAAAAACGCCTATTGCATTGCCGTGGGGTACGCCATTTTCATATGTCAAAGTATAACTCAGACCGTGAGGTATGCTTGTGCCTGTGTAGGCTATCGCCATGCCTGCAAGCACTGATGCCTGCATGAAAGTTGAGAACTCATCATCGGTCATTTGAGCAAATCTCTCCTCTGTTTCAAGACAGCCCTTACAGCTTGCCCAAAGCCTCATACCCTCCTCTGCATATGCACGGCTGAACGCATTTGCGTTGGTGTTGAGCCGTGACTCTATCATGTGAGCAAGTGCGTCAACGCAGGTGCTTTTCATACCGCCATATGATGATGTTTTAAGATAGCCGTAGTCCACCAATGCAAGTGACGGAAAAATTTTGTGGGCAATAGATTTCTTGGTATGCTTGATGTGGGAAGTCAGGATAGAATAAGGTGTAGCCTCCGAGCCTGTTCCGCAGGTGGTAGGCACACAGACTATAGGGTAAAAAGGTAGTTTCGCAGGAGTGTACAAAAGCTCCTCCACCTTGGCAATGCTGTCTGGAAGCTCACACTTCTCAGCTTTTACAACGCCCTCGTTTTCGGAAAACTCGGCATTTTCGCAAACTATCCCATTCTTAGCAAGCATTGATATTGCCTTGCTTGCGTCCATTGGCGAACCGCCGCCCACTGCCACGAACATATCCACGCCGTATTTTACCGCCGCCGTTGCCGCTGTGTAAACAGTTTCCACAGACGGGTTTTCCTCAATATCATTATATATCACATATCCAATGCCCTGACTTTCAAGCACTGCCCTGACATCATCAAGAGAACCATTCACCGCAGAAGAATGTCTGCCTGTGACTATCATGGCTTTTTTGCCAAGTTCCGCTATTTCGCCCCCGTGATTTTTTACCGCTTCATTTTCTATGTAAATATCTGTAGGTATATTTCTCATTTTTTACGCTCCTTTTGGCTTTTTATCCATTATAGCACCTTTGACGGCGATTTTCAAGCCTAGACATTATAGAACGTATGTGCTATAATATTAGTAACAAATCATGGAGGAAAAAGTTATGCACTTTACAACGGCAAAGGTATACTCTCGCAAAAAAACGGCATGAATTTATATCGTAGCTGCACATGACGGTCAGACGAGTATTTTTGATACTGCCGATTGAAAACCTCTCCCCTTTATGTTATAATAAAGAAAAAAAACATCAAGGTGAAGCAATGAATAAAAATCAAAATATAGCTATGGGGATATCCCTTGCTGTGGTGGCAATAATGGTCGGCTCGGCGGAGATCTTCGGGGAAAAGGAGATAATTTTTTCCTGAGATAACGGCGGTGGCAATGGGTGCGCTAATTGCGCCTGTGCAATCTTGGAACACCTCTCGAACACGGCTTTTTGCGGCGATAGTTTCTGTCGCCGTCGCAGGCGTGTGCATAGTGCGGTTTATCCCTGAGATACTTATACTTCGTATAGCTTTGGGACTTCTTGTAGCAGTGAGCGTTATAACACTGTCAAAAGCGAACTTTGTTCCTGCCATTTCAGCCTGCATACTTCCGATACTTATGGGTACAAAAAGCCCTGTTTACGTCATTTCCGTTGCGGTCATGACAGCATTTATACTTATTTTTCAAAAAGTTCTTGAATACTTTGGTCTGCATGAAAAGTATGAATATAGACCTATCGAACCAAGCTCAGAGCTTCTCAAACTAAGAGCAAAACAAGTCATCACAGCGCTTGTTATCTGCATATTGCCTGCGCATTTTCACGAGATATTCTTTATCGCTCCGCCGCTTATAGTTGCATTTTTTGAGCTTAGCGGCAAAGGCTCAAAGCTTATGAAAAGAAAATACACAGCAATTGCTCTCATGGCGGTGGCTGCGTTCGCAGGCGTTATGGCAAGATTTTTTATCTCTGAAAAGCTTGGGCTTACCCTGACATTTGGTGCAGTTTTATCCTCGGCTGTGATATTCGTCCTTTGCCGAAAAGCAAAGCTTTATTTTCCTCCATGCTGTGCAATATCTACCTTGCCTTTTATAATCCCCAAAACTGCAATAATAAAATTTCCATTTGAGGTCACAGCAGGATATATTGTCCTTACCATTGCCGCAGTTATAATAACCCAAATAGACAATAATACAAATTAGGCATAATCAAAAACGTACAAAGCTTTATGATCCGACCCTAAGAAGTTAGACCAAAAATCTAACGATTTGGAGGTCACATCATTACGCTCTGTACGTTTTTTTGTATATTAAGAAATCATTCTCTGTTTTTAAGCACCTCGGCAGGGGTTATCTTGCCAAGCTTTCTTACAAGAATTGAGGTGATGATAAAGTATGTTGCCATTACTCCTGCGAAAATTATAACGTAAGCATACCATGGGAATGCAAGGTTTATTCCGCTTGTTACGTTTGGAATGAACACTGGGAAAACCTTGTCCATAAACATCTTTGAAAGCGGTATCTCGATAAGTGCGCCCAAAGTTATGATAATTGCGTTTCCGTTTAGGTAAAGCTTTTTCACGTCCTTGGTCTTATAGCCAAACACCTTCACAAGGGATATTCCAAAGGAAGCCCTTTCTATTGTAACATTCAGCATAAGGAACATCACAGAGCAGAAAATTATTACAGCAACCGCAATAAGCATTACTATCATTGACATCATAAGGTCCGTGAAAACTGCCGCTGAACGCTCGATATCCGATTTTGTCGTTGTGCTGTAAAGTCTGCCCTCGTCAATGTCAAGTTTCTTGTCTGAGAGCAAACAGTTGTAGTAAGTGTCGCTCTCACCGAAAAGCTCACGCATACTGTCAATATCCATGAACACCATAAGTCCGCCACGCTCGTCGCAGATATCCTCCACTGTGAATGCGTAATCCATTGAGGTCGCATCGTCTGTCAGGATAAACTTATCGCCCTTTGCCACTCCGTAACGCTCCACAACTGACTGGCTCACTGTTATAAAGCTCTTGCCCTTATGTGTTTTCACATCATAATACTTGTTGTCGCTGTCCATACCCATAACGGTGACATCAAGGTTATAGCCAAGCTGTTCTTTTGAAAGCGTTTTTACAAAGCAAGCCTCACCACCCTCCGGAACGCTTTCCTCTGGATATTTCAGAGTGTACATATACTCGTATTTTGTGTCATTTATAGTGTCTTTTCTCACGTTCTCACAAAGGTAGTAGCAATCAACGCCAAGCATAAGAATAAACAGTGAAAACAGCATACTGAGAAGCACTGTTATGCCTGTGCGCATTTCACGAAGCATTTGGCGTATCTGAAATCTGCGGATAAAATTCCTGCTCTTTATCTTCACTCTGCTGTAGTGACCTGTTTTCTGCTCGTTTCTAATAAGTGAAAGAGCCGTCTGAGAAAGCCGCTTGTTTATCACAAGGGTATTAACTATAAACGAAACAACAGGAGGCATTACAACGCTGTAAATGATAAGATACAAAGGATAAACAGGGGTAAAATCAGGGAGCGAAGAATATGCGTAGCTGTCGAGAAGCTGATAATCGATCCCCACAGGTGAAAAGCCTATGACCGCACCGATTATTCCGCCAACAAATGCAACTATAGTCGGCAATGTTACGTAGTGTCGGATAAGATCTTTTTTCTTTGCGCCAAGAGCATAAAGCGCACCTATAACACTGCTTTCACGCTGAATCTGATGAATGACGAAAACAGAGATAACATAAGTAAGAAGTGCCATAAGTATAACACCCACACCAAGTCCTGCATATTTGTTCATGACAACGTCACCTGCCGCACCAGCTATACGAACGTTGTCGCCCTTTTTCACGAACATTGTCAGATTGTCAAGATCAATGGTGAACAACTCGTCAAGAAGCTCGTCAGCCTGCTTTTTGAAGCTATCAATACCATTTGCAAGGCTCCCTGCACCGCTGTATGCAGATCTTGCACCCTCTGACAGGTCTTTTGAGCCGTCATATGCGGCCTTAACTCCTGCCGTGATAGCGTTCGCACCCTCTGGGATTGCCTTTGCACCCTCGTAAAGTCCGCCCATTGCGTCATAGAGAGCGTCTGCTCCCTCAGAAAGGTCTTTCACACCGTCTTTAAGGGTCTGAGAGCCGTCATAGAGCTTATCGATACCATTTGAAATATCGTCACGCTGTTTCAAGACGTCCTTGATAGTTTCAAGATAATACTTGTCTGTGACTTTTTTATAATCAAAGTCAAAATCCTCGATCATTTCTTTCAGCTCGTCATCAGTTGCCTTGCCGTTAAGTCTGTAAGCATAGCAAAGGTCCTCCGCTTTCTGTTCACTGTCATTTTTGAAATAGTCATACTGATCGTCGCTTACGAAAAGAAGTCCGAAGCCCTTGCTTGACACAGCCGTGTCAGAGAAATTTTCAAAAGGTGTGTCATAGTCAGGTGTAGTTCCTATTCCAACAATCTCGAATTCAACTCCGCCTGCTGTAAGCTTATCGCCCACTGACAGAGAATGTTCCTCGCTGTAGCGCTTTTCGACTACCGCTTCGCCCTTTTTCTCAGCAAGTCTTCCGCTGTCAAGCTCGATAAGGTCAATGTCACTTCTTTTACGGAAAACACGGAGCTTTGAGCCGTCCTTCGCGGTAACGTCAATGCTGAAATGCTGTTCAAGAGTAATTCCTTTGTCTGTTATTTCCTTTTCCTGCTCGTCTGTAAGAGGGATAAAAACGCCGAACTGTCCGTCTTCGACCTTGTTTTGCTTACCATGTTCGGCAGTTCCGTCAATGATAGTGTCTGCACTTGCAACCACGGAAACTATTATGTACATTCCCATTACGATAAGCAATACAAGCGCAAGATAACGTGCGAAATTTGTTTTAAGCTCACGTCCGAGTCTTTTTCTGAGTACCCTGTTCATTACAAGTCCTCCAGCTCTGCGGCAGGTATGCGTGTTTCGTTAAGATAATCCTGTTTGATAAGTCCGTCCTTAACGATTATTACCTTATGCACCATATTTTTTATAGCATTGTTGTGAGTAACGATAAGCATTGTTGTGCCATATTTTGCATTGATTTTTTCCAGCAGGATAAGAATATCCCTTGAAGTTTTGGAGTCAAGAGCGCCTGTAGGCTCGTCGCACAAAAGCAGCTTTGGATTTTTTATAAGCGCCCTTGCTATAGCACATCTCTGCTGCTGACCGCCTGAAAGCTGTGACGGAAACTTGTTTCTGTGTTCGGAAAGTCCCAACGTTGTGAGAAGTTCTTCCATATCCAGTGGCGAATCTGAAAGATATTCACAAACCTGAATATTTTCCACAACTGTCAGATTTGGAACGAGGTTATAAAACTGAAAGATAAAGCCCAGATTTTCCTTTCTGTAGTCGGCAAGCTTATCAGGTTTAAGACCGAAAATCTCCTTGCCGTCGACCTTAACAGAGCCACTGTCCATAGTGTCAAGACCGCCTATGCAGTTAAGGAGCGTGGATTTACCAGAGCCGCTCGTACCCTGAATAACGCACATCTGACCTTTTTCTAGACTTGTGGTGATACCCTTTAGCACCTGAATATAGCTGGCGTCACTGCCGTAGCTTTTCTTCACATCTTTGATCTCCAAATACATATCATTTCCTCCATTTATAAGTTAGATTTAGCTAACTTTACTTTATATAAAAATGTGCATATCTGCACATTTCATCGACATTTGAGATACAAAATTCACACATAACGTTGTTATGTAGGTTTCTAAAAGTTACCGCCCGCAGGCGGCAATTTTCTAATCCTCGACTATCATTGTAAACCATATTTTTATTAGAAACTCCATTACTCTGCGCATATGGAGCTTTGCCTTTTCCACATCTCTCTCGTGAGTTAGCAAATGAGTGTAGGCGTCAACACTTATATGGGTTATCCAATGAAGCATATACTCATCAACGTGGCAGTTAGGCATTTTTGCGGCAGCTTTTTCCGCTGATATCCTAAAGCCCTGTTCTGTCATATCCACGATCATATCCACAGTATTTTCATACTCAGACCCCTGCGCACCCGTGAGCAGCAGCATAAAAACGTCATAGTGGAGATACATATACTCCACAAGCTTGTCAAGGTCGGTGTGGGTGTCAATGTGATACTCAGCAGAAAGCACCGCAGGGTCATCGCTATCCATATCCTGAGCATCCTGCATATAATGCTCCGTAAGAAGCTTGCAAAGCTCTTTCAGCGGCTCATCGACAATAGCCTTGAACAAGTCATTTTTATTTTTAAAGAAGAAATACAGCGCACCGGTCGTCACGCCTGCGTCAGCGCATATTTTTCTCAGAGAAGCCTTCATATAACCATTTTCAGAGAACTCGGCCATTGCACTTTCCAACAGCTTTTCCCTTGTTTCAAGTTCGTCACCCATTACTGCACCCCGCTTTCCACTTCACATAACACTGTTATCTTAGCATATAACGCTCGATATGTCAATACATTTACTATATTTTCAGCATATTATATGATATTGAAACATAACGGTGTTATGTGATTGGTGACTATTACAAAATAAAATGGGAAGCGTCATACCTGTCTGGTCAGCTCTTACGATTTCTGACGGGTTAAAGTATATAAGCGATAACTATAAAATTGCCATGGTATACAGCGGTGACAGTGCTCCTATGCTGGTCCTTGAAAACAAGTACTCATATAGCTGGGATATTTGCATTAGTGCAAGTGAGGTGTCGTCAGGAGTTGCTTTCTACTCATACGATGACATTGCACAAGCTTTCAGCAACTACGGAGTAAGCATTTATGATATGGGACAGCTTCACATATTTACCTCTAATTATACCGAGATCTACGGAGTATATGCGGCTCAGGTCTGATATTACAACATAATAACTATTCAAGTCAAATAAAAATCGGACCGAGCAAAATGTTCCACCGGAACATCTTACTCGGTCTTTTTCGTAGTATCGATAATTCAACATATTTACAACTATCCTGCATTTTTCACGCAATCACCAATCTGGTCATTTTCTCTATCCACTTATCAATGAAACTTATAAACCCCTCAAAGCTTCATAGCTCTCCATTTGTTTGAAATAACGCTGATATTCCAATATGTAATAAAACAGATAAATAGCATACTGATTACTGATACGACAACCGCTTCAATAACCAGAAACGGAGTCGAACAAGTTTCCATACTTCTTGACAGAATCGCCAAGATAATGTTCTGCATAAGTCTCACGAAAATTCCAAGCAGAATTATATCTAATATAAATCTCCATAGAAATGATTTTGTAAATTTGGTCATGTCTTTCTCCTGTTATCAAATTATAATTTCAATAGCGTTGCTTACTTGTGTATATGAATGTGTGGTAGAATCATAATCAGTACACAATAATACTGTATATACTCCTTCCGGCACATCCTTTCGCAATTTGAATTCGTTTATTTCACTTGCATCGACAATTTTTTGAATTTCACCGTCCTTGACTATAAGCCAACATATATTTTCTAATTCTGAATTATCGCTCTTTGTAACAGTATATAAATCAGAATTTTCTTTCACAGATATATTTTCTGAATATGACGGCGAATTTTTTTTCTCAACCAACTGAATTGATTCTATGTATCCCAAATTCTTTCCATCTTTATCAGTATAAAACTCAATTTGAAACTCATCATTGTTATTAGCTGATTTTATCAAGTCATTATAATAGTCAAACTCTGATTTACTAAGACTTAATCTTAGTTGAGTATTTATGCTTTCATTATATACTTTTAATTTGTCTGAATCCGCATAAACTCCATAAAAATTATACAATTGAGTAGCCTGAACACCTTGAAATCGTGATGGATAAGAAGACTTTTTCGATTTTTTTGTATAAACCGAAATATTATCATCTTGCTTGGTTAAATTAATAGTTTTCTTAAAAGCACTTCCGTTGCTTATTTTTTGCACAACAGAAATTTCTTCAATTAGATTTTTTATGCCGTATGTACTATACTGAGACTGAACAGATATAAAATTCATCCACAATATTGAAACAAAACACGAAAATACGACTCCAACAATTTTATGACCTAAACCGTAACCTTTTTCATTAAAGAATGTTACAGCCGATTTTATCATAAACATGATCATAAAAAAGGCTAGTACAATTGCTGAGATTGCTTTAATTTTCAAAAATAAACAAACTAAATTTATATTTTCTTGACCAATCAATGAGTTTGGAGCAAAAAAATTTAATAATATATTTCCGAATATCAGCACTAACAAAAACCAACCGCAATTATTATAAATTGTTTTAATAGCTTTCATATTTTTCCCTACAAAATCTCCTCATTAATATGTTTGATATTGTTATATGCGTATTTATCATATACATAATCAACATCATCATAAGTTTCCATACTTCTTGACAAAATCGCCAAGATAACGCTCTGCAAAAGTCTTACGAAAATTCCAAGTAGAATTATATCTAGTATAAATCTCCATAGAAATGATTTTGTGAATTGGGTCATTGTTTTTCCTCCTTATTATTCAACCGTGTATTCAATCGTGTTACTAATGGGAGTATATTCTCCTGTTGTTTCATTGTATCCGAAAGCAAGTATTATTTCATAATTTCCATACTTTCTATTACTTTTTAAGAAAGTTAGTTTATTAATCCACTCCTTCTTTGAGAAGTCCCAATTTTGATAAAATTCCCCATCTCTTTTTACATACAGACTGATGCTACGATCAAGAGGAACAACCCCAATATCTTCTTTATCATCATAATAAGGTATATGCGGACGATTAATAAATACTGTTCCTTTTTCATCTACTTCAAGAGTTATTTCTATATCCATGTCAAGCAATTCATTTAATAACTCCGTAATTTCATTTTGCTCTTTTTTTTCGGCTTCTTCTGTAGCGTCATATTCTCCTACAATATTTAAACTACTTATCGTCATCGTATTAGGATAATAAGTAACGTCATAAAACGCCGAGAAATCAATCTTTGATTTGTCACCGGGAGAAATCATAAGTTTTGTATAACGATCGTTATCGTCAACGGCATCAATATACACAGCATTTCTTCCTTGGTTTTCAAAGTATAAGTACGACATAGTATCGAAGTGTACATCTTTAAGCGTTTCAGTATCTGAAAACATATCCTTTGCAGAGTTCACCATCATTACATAATCACTTTTTATTGCTTTAATGTCGTCCGAATAAGAACTAATACCGTAAACCGAAAAATAATTTTCAAAACCTCCTATAAAAACAAGAAGAAACAACACGATCTGAATTACATACATAAAGCATCTAAGTACAAGTCTATTACTTTTGGTTGGTATAAACCTTGTAACAACAAGCGATATACCAAAGTACACTCCGCCGATCATGGCAAGCGTACCAAGCATATAAAACAATGTACAGAAAAACAGTTTAATAGGTGTATTCTCTCCAACAAAACTGTTAGGAAATACCAAACAATAAATTGTTAGACTAAGCACAAGACCACAAACCGTTATTAATCCTGACAATGCAAATGTCTTTGGAGACAGTGGCTTAATGGTGCCTTCGTCAACAAATCTTTTGTAGTTATACCAAAATAATGCCTTGTTAGCCATAATTATGTCACCTCAGATATGAATCTTGACGTAATTGTCAAAATGATATTTTGACAAAACCTAACAAATGTCCCCAATAAGATAATGTCTAATATGAACCGCCATAGGAATGATTTTATGAATTGAGGCATTGTTTTTCCCCCTAAAATAATCAATCTTCTTTTTCCAGTGGTACACTCTCATACTCTTCAGAATTACTATTCTTACTCCTCTTAGAATATAAAATGGTATTGCTGATAGGGGCTTGATCTTCGATTTCTTCGTCATTATCCAAAACAAGAGTGACAGCGTAATCTCCGGCAGGAGCAAAAGTTAGAACATTTGTCCAGTTTGACCGAATAGCTAAACTGCGCTTATAAAACTCGCCGTCACAGGTAATGTACCAATATATTTTCTTTTCCATCTCAGCTAATTCTACGCTGTTCGGATCTAAATCATCATACACTGCAATACCAGAACGCTCTACAAGTATTGTATTGTTTTCATTGACGCTTAATCTTATTTCAATATTTTGTTTTATAAAATATGAATATGATGGAGAACTAAGTGACAAATTGTAATCGGAGGTATCCGTTATATCCAGAACTTCTTTTACATAACCTGATCTTTTATAATATGAGATTCGAAAATGCCGTTCATCTGGAATTTCTTTTTGAAATCCGTTGTCGCCCTTGATCGTTTCGACCTGACTTGATTTTAGTGATCGTTTTACATTAACACCATCACTGTTTTCTACCCAAATATTTCGATTATCGTATAACTCAATGCTGTCGGTTTCAATACTTATCGGATCATCATATTCTATATCGTCATTTATTTCGGATATCAGAGACAACTGTTCAAATACTGTCATATTGCTGATCTCAAATATTTTATTTATACCTGCACCTACTCCTATAAGCAAACAAATAAAAACTAATATCCGTATCCGATTTTTTAACAAAAAATCTTTATCATGGTTTATTACGGCTGATGTAATAATTTTCAAGCCTAATTTTTTTGACTTATTAAATTTCCTATATCTTGCACTTAGAAAAAGGCCCTCACCCATAGCCATTATAATGACTGCGGCATTATACACAATCAAAAGATAGCATATAAAATTAAATATTATCAATCTTTTGAAATCAGATATACCGTTAGTGAATATCCCTTCATACAAATATTCATAATAAACACCATAAGCCGCAAATACGCCAATCAGAAATAAAATAACATTTATTAAGCAAACATAGTAAATATGATTTTCTAACTCATTATTGCCATCTATCAAAAAAATCCTCCTCTAAGTTCAATAATCTTCTTATTTCATTAATTACAAGTTTTGACCGTGTTACTGAAAAGGTCCGATATACATGAAAAAGCAGTAGATATGCCTTGATTGCCTAATTTTAATACTGAAATAAGCAATGGAAACAGTGTATAGAACTCAGAATCTTCAGCCTTTTTAGTATCTGCTTCGACTGCATTCTCGTAATCTATTTTAAATTGTATCACAGCTTCTTCAATTTTGCAACCCTCATCGTAAATAAATTCCGAACAAATTCCTAAAGTTGCATCATTTGTCATTGCTTTTGAGTAAAGGCTTTCTCATGCATCAAGATTTGACAGAATATTTCCTGCAGCTTTCATTTTAACCGATACCTCGAAAGGATTTGTATCGGTATTAATATTTGAAAAGTTTTCGACAACTGACGGAACGTCAACTTCAAATATATACTCAGAATCAGGCACGCCAAAAGTCTGGGGATTGGTTCGGCTGAGAGATTTTGTATTTTTATTTCGCCGGTAAAACCGTTACCCCAATCGTTGGTAACATTCAGCGAAACAATATATTCATTTTCTGCTTTATCGGTTCTTTGTGAACAGATTTCAAAAGCTTTTGGAATTTCAAGACCTTCTCCTGTCACACAGAAACCGAAATTCACTTCCTGATCGGGCTGAATTTCATAATTATATCCTGAGTTTTTTATAATATACTGAGTTTCGCTGCTGCCGAAGCGTAGACCGGAACAATTATGTTGATGAGGACAATAACAGACATGAAAATTGAAATGATTCTTTTTTTCAATTTTTTCCTCCTGATATGTAAAATCTTGTTTTCATAGGAATTCAACGCACAGTTTTCCATGCTGAAAAATTATGATCAGAAATCCGATTGCCGCTCCTATGGTAATGCTTTCTTATATTTTTTTAGTCATCAAAATTAGAAGAAAGTGTTTTTTTGCTTGCTGAATAATGTCCGACAATACTTTCTCCGGGTTTCAGACTGATTGTTTCAGACTCGCCGTCTTTTAAAAGAGCCGGTAAGAATCTTTGAATATTTTTCTTGTCCACATTTCCGTTTTCCCACGGAATAATATCAATTATTCCATTAGGATAAACAACAGTCATGTCGTTTACATTAAGGAATTCTGAGTATCCGCTCTAAAAAACAAAAAAGCCGATCCTATTGGTTTCTCTATTTTAAGAGATACCAACAAAATCGGCAGATCCAATAAATTTGTATTGAAAACTTTGTGAAAGTTCTTTTATATACAAAACGGCAGGCTTAGAGCAAAATATACTTAAAGTCTGCCGTTTTGTTTGACGATGTTTAATTGTTGATGGTTCAGATCCTTTTTTATCGAAAAAGCATCTACGGTTTTACACCTGAAATTTTTACCCTCAAAACGCAAAAAAAGCTCGTAAATACGAGCTTTTCGAGGTGTGCATCTATTTTATTGCACAAGTATGGCTCCCCCTGTTGGACTCGAACCAACGACCCTTCGGTTAACAGCCGAATGCTCTACCGACTGAGCTAAGGAGGAATATGACTAAACAGAGAAGAACATTATCTTCTCTGTTTAGTAAGGTGTCGGCAGCACCCTATCTTACCGGGACGTTACCATCCAAGTATTTTCGGCGAAGAAGAGCTTAACTACTGTGTTCGGCATGGGAACAGGTGTGACCTCAACTCAAACGCCACCGACTAAGTGAAGAGGAACGAATCCTCAAAATTGAATAATGAAAAAGCTGTTGGTTAAAAGGAGTAGTCATAACCAATAAGGTTAAGCCCTCGACCGATTAGTACTCGCTAGCTAAACACGTCACCGTGCTTACACTTTGAGCCTATCAACCTTGTAGTCTTCAAGGGGTCTTACTCTGTAAACAGAAGGGATATCTTATCTTAAGGGCGGCTTCACGCTTAGATGCCTTCAGCGTTTATCCGTTCCGCACATAGCTGCCCAGCTGTGCCACTGGCGTGACAACTGGTGCACCAGAGGTGCGTCCATCCCGGTCCTCTCGTACTAGGGACAGCTCCTTGCAAATATCCTACGCCCACGACAGATAGGGACCGAACTGTCTCACGACGTTCTGAACCCAGCTCGCGTACCGCTTTAATTGGCGAACAGCCAAACCCTTGGGACCGAATTCAGCCCCAGGATGCGATGAGCCGACATCGAGGTGCCAAACCTCCCCGTCGATGTGGACTCTTGGGGGAGATCAGCCTGTTATCCCCAGGGTAGCTTTTATCCGTTGAGCGACGGCATTTCCATTCACATACCGCCGGATCACTAACTCCAACTTTCGTTACTGCTCGAACCGTCATTCTCGCAGTTAGGCTCGCTTTTGCGTTTACACTCTGACGCATGGTTTCCATCCATGCAGAGCGAACCTTTGAGCGCCTCCGTTACTCTTTAGGAGGCGACCGCCCCAGTCAAACTGCCCACCTAACAATGTCCCCCGACTTGCTTCAAAGCCGCAGGTTAGAATTCCAGCACTCCAAGAGTGGTATCCCAAGGTCGACTCCACACAAGCTGACGCCTGTGCTTCCCAGTCTCCCACCTATCCTGTACGTGAAATACCGAAATCCAATATTAGGCTACAGTAAAGCTCCATGGGGTCTTTCCGTCTAGTCGCGGGTAACCGGCATCTTCACCGGTACTACAATTTCGCCGGGCGGGTTGTTGAGACAGTGCCCAGATCGTTACACCTTTCGTGCGGGTCAGAACTTACCTGACAAGGAATTTCGCTACCTTAGGACCGTTATAGTTACGGCCGCCGTTTACCGGGGCTTCAATTCAATGCTCTCACATCTCCTCTTAACCTTCCGGCACCGGGCAGGTGTCAGCCCCTATACGTCATCTTTCGATTTAGCAGAGACCTGTGTTTTTGCTAAACAGTCGCCTGGGCCTATTCTCTGCGGCTCAATCACTTGAGCACCCCTTATCCCTAAGTTACGGGGTCAACTTGCCGAGTTCCTTAACAACCCTTCTCCCGTTGGCCTTAGAATCTTCTTCCTATCTACCTGTGTCGGTTTGCGGTACGGGCACCTAAGATATTCATACAGCTTTTCTTGTCTCTTTCCATGATGACTTCTCTACTCATTTTCGATCCCTTACGACCGGGTCAACCATCGCCCGGCAACATCACTTCTAAAGCGTCCCTGTACTTAAATCTTTCGGTGGCTACGGAATTTCAACCGTATGTGCATCGGCTACGCGTCTCCGCCTCGCCTTAGCCCCCGGCTTACCCTGAGCGGACGAACCTTCCTCAGGAAACCTTAGATTTTCGGCCATTATGATTCTCACATAATTCTCGCTACTCATTCCGGCATTCTCACTCGAATAAAGTCCACCAGCGCTTCCGCTCTGACTTCACCCCTTATTCGACGCTCTCCTACCACTCTAAATTACTTTAGAATCCCAAGCTTCGGTACATTGTTTAGCCCCGTTGAATTTTCGGCGCAGGGTCACTCGACCAGTGAGCTATTACGCACTCTTTTAATGAGTGGCTGCTTCTAAGCCAACATCCTGGTTGTTTATGCAACCCCACATCCTTTTCCACTTAACAATGTTTAGGGACCTTAGCTGTGGGTCTGGGCTGTTTCCCTTTTGACAATGAGACTTATCTCACATTGTCTGACTCCCGTGAATCAATTATCTGGCATTCTTAGTTTGATAGGGTTCAGTAATCTTTCGACCCCTAGCCCATTCAGTGCTTTACCTCCAGTAATCTTTCACGAGGCTAGCCCTAAAGCTATTTCGGAGAGAACCAGCTATATCCGAGTTCGATTGGAATTTCTCCGCTATCCACACCTCATCACCGGCCTTTTCAACGGACGTGTGTTCGGCCCTCCATGGAGTTTTACCTCCACTTCAGCCTGGACATGGATAGGTCACTCGGTTTCGGGTCTATTGCATACGACTTTTTCGCCCTATTCAGACTTGCTCTCGCTTCGGCTCCGTGCCTTAAGCACTTAACCTTGCCGCATACAATAACTCGCCGGACCATTCTACAAAAGGTACCCGATCACACTTTGACGTGCTCTCGGTGCTTGTAAGCATAGGGTTTCAGGTTCTTTTTCACTCCCCTCCCGGGGTTCTTTTCACCGTTCCTTCACAGTACTATTCGCTATCGGTCATTAGGTAGTATTTAGGCTTGGAGGATGGTCCCCCCATCTTCCCACGGGGTTTCACGTGTCCCGCGGTACTTTGGATACAGCTCGCTGACTTTCTCTTTCGCTTACGTGACTCTCACACTCTTCGGTACGTTTTCCCACACGTTTCAACTAGAAATTATCAATGCTAAATGCTGTCCGAAACCCCATAAGTATTGCTACCTATGGTTTAGCCTCTTCCGCTTTCGCTCGCCACTACTCACAGAATCTCGGTTGATTTCTTTTCCTCGCCCTACTTAGATGTTTCAGTTCAGGCGGTTCCCCTCATATACCTATTTGATTCAGTATATGATGTATGTGCATACACATACGGATTGCTCCATTCGGAAATCTGCGGATCAATTCATACTTGCTGATCCCCGCAGCTTATCGCAGCTTATCACGTCCTTCATCGGCTCCTAATGCCAAGGCATTCTCCCTACGCTCTTCTTAGCTTAACCATTTTTGAATTATGTCTAATCCTCTTAATTTTTATGCTAATTGCAGGTTTTTTACCCGACTTTAACTTTCGTTATTGTCGTTCATTTTTCCTCATTTGCATTACTTTTGCTTTTCATTATTCAATTTTCAAGTTTCGTTCCTTGCAAGATCTCTCTTGCTGGTGGGCACAAGTGGACTCGAACCACCGACCTCACGCTTATCAGGCGTGCGCTCTAACCACCTGAGCTATGCGCCCATTATGCTTTACATAACGGCACTCAAGCTGTTCGTCTTCCTTCGTCCCTTGGTGGAGATGAGGAGAATCGAACTCCTGACCCCCTGCTTGCAAAGCAGGTGCTCTCCCAGCTGAGCTACACCCCCATATGCAGGGACTAGGTACTCCATTGTGCTGTTTTAAAGATACTGTTTCCAGCATCCTCAAAATTGAACAAAAACTACTTTCTTAAACCTTTGCTGACCGGAGAATTTGTTTATGAGAAGTTTTTTTACTTCTCCGTTCTCCATAGAAAGGAGGTGATCCAGCCGCACCTTCCGATACGGCTACCTTGTTACGACTTCACCCCAGTCATCAATCCCACCTTCGACTGCGTCCTCCTTGCGGTTAGACTACAGGCTTCGGGTGTTACCGACTCCCATGGCGTGACGGGCGGTGTGTACAAGGCCCGGGAACGTATTCACCGCAGCATGCTGATCTGCGATTACTAGCAATTCCGACTTCATGTAGGCGGGTTGCAGCCTACAATCCGAACTAAGACTGCTTTTAGGGGTTCGCTCCACCTCGCGGCTTTGCTTCCCTCTGTTGACAGCCATTGTAGTACGTGTGAGGCCCAGGTCATAAGGGGCATGATGATTTGACGTCATCCCCACCTTCCTCCGTTTTGTCAACGGCAGTCCTGCTAGAGTGCTCTTGCGTAGCAACTAACAGTAAGGGTTGCGCTCGTTGCGGGACTTAACCCAACATCTCACGACACGAGCTGACGACAACCATGCACCACCTGTCTATATGTCTCCGAAGAGATTTCACTCATCTCTGAGCTATGCATACGATGTCAAGACCTGGTAAGGTTCTTCGCGTTGCTTCGAATTAATCCACATACTCCACTGCTTGTGCGGGCCCCCGTCAATTCCTTTGAGTTTCAACCTTGCGGTCGTACTCCCCAGGTGGATTACTTATTGCGTTTGCTGCGGCACGGAAGGGGTCAGTCCCCCCACACCTAGTAATCATCGTTTACGGCGTGGACTACCAGGGTATCTAATCCTGTTTGCTCCCCACGCTTTCGAGCCTCAGCGTCAGTTAAAGCCCAGTAAGCCGCCTTCGCCACTGATGTTCCTCCTAATATCTACGCATTTCACCGCTACACTAGGAATTCCGCTTACCTCTACTTCACTCAAGAACCACAGTTTCAAATGCAGTTTATGGGTTAAGCCCATAGTTTTCACATCTGACTTGCGATCCCGCCTACGCTCCCTTTACACCCAGTAATTCCGGACAACGCTCGCTCCCTACGTATTACCGCGGCTGCTGGCACGTAGTTAGCCGGAGCTTCCTCCTCAGGTACCGTCTTTTTTCGTCCCTGAAGACAGAGGTTTACAATCCTAAAACCTTCTTCCCTCACGCGGCATCGCTGCATCAGAGTTTCCTCCATTGTGCAATATTCCCCACTGCTGCCTCCCGTAGGAGTCTGGGCCGTGTCTCAGTCCCAATGTGGCCGATCAACCTCTCAGTCCGGCTACTGATCGTCGCCTTGGTAAGCCGTTACCTTACCAACTAGCTAATCAGACGCGAGCTCATCTTTCAGCGATAAATCTTTGATAATCAAATCATGCGGTTCAATTATGTTATGCGGTATTAACGATCGTTTCCAATCGGTATCCCCCTCTGAAAGGCAGATTGCTCACGTGTTACTCACCCGTCCGCCACTAGATCAGAAAAGCAAGCTCCTCTTCTCTCGTTCGACTTGCATGTGTTAAGCGTGCCGCCAGCGTTCGTCCTGAGCCAGGATCAAACTCTTAATCAAAGTTGTATATCAAAAGCATCTCTGCTCTTGTTATCCTGTTTCAGTTCACTTCACTGAACGTACATTTCTTTTACGTCTTTATGTTAGACCTTTAATTCTTTTTCTCAAAAGAATCTCTCAAGGGTTTCGTACTATTCGTCTTTGTTCAATTTTCAAGATGCTGTTTCGTTACACTCTTTTGTGTCGTGCAACTTTTACATTATATCACACTTTTTATCTTTTGTCAACCCCTTTTCTGAAGTTTTTTCAAAAAAGTTTTTTGACTTTCGATCTTTTCGTGTTTTCTAATGTGCCGTCTTAAATCAGCTTATCTATTATATCATATCAGCTAAGCTTTGTCAAGACTTTTCTTTGTGAATTCTTTATGAATTCGTTCGAACTCTTTTGTTGAGTTCTTTTTGAGCTACTCCTTCGGTCTCTGCTGTTCTCCCGAACCTTTTACCTTCGTTTCGCTTCTCTCTTTATCGCTCTCTCTCGAGACGACTTGTTTATTTTATCACTTTTATGCCTTTTTGTCAAGCGTTTTGTACCGTTTCTATGTTTTTTATAGATATTTTCATTATTTTGCACAGAAACAGTACAAAACTTACACAATATTGACGATCAGAAGAACGTCGAATATATCTTTGACTCGCCTACACTATAAACTACCCCGTCATCGAACGCAAATACAACTGTTAGAGTAAAAGTACCCTTGCTGTCTGTAAAAGCGCCGTTATCCGAATGTACAGTAAGCGTTCTGCATTCATTAGTATAATTAACGCCAAACGTCTTATTCACATCTTCTATTGTTGAACCAGCCTTTATTCCTCCTATTGAAAACTCAGGACAGTTATCCAAAAACAATCCCATGACATCACAATCGCTTGCTTTCGCTTCCTCATAAGTGTTATTGTCAATTGTCATGCTTCCTGAATATCCTGTTGCACCATTACTGAAAAAAGTTTCCATATCATCTTCCGCTATCACATAATTTTTCGGGTCAACGCTCTCAGAATAACCACTTAGACCTGCCGCCCAAAGACCCATATCCGCTACATCACTATACTTTGCAGGGAATGCAAATGCCCTGCCCTTTAATGTCATATCAAAAAGCCTTTCGTCCTGCACATATATCTCAGGGTATACAGGGTCTTTTTCATCGAACTCTATAGGGTCTTCCGTTTCATTTTTGGACGATGTGGTCTCCGATTTGCTGTCGTTTGCATTACTATCTGTATTTTCTGTATTACTATTGTCTGAAATAATTCCGCCATTGTTGTCACTTATGCGGTCATTGTCTGTTATGTGCGTATTTCCACCCGTATTGTTGTTTGTATTATGCGTATCGTCCGTCTTGCCGTTGTCGATCTTTGAATCATGTGTACTGTCGACAATGCTTTCCTCTGTTTCGCCACCAGCTACTGTCTGATTTCCGTCAGAGCCGTTCCCATTTCTATTTATAAGGTCAGGCGACCAACTGTCATTGTACTGCACTGATGAACTGCCGCTTGTCTTTATGCTGTTTTTATCAGTTTTGCTGTCGGATAAAAACAGACCTGCTCCAACTGCCACACACAGTGCCGCCGCACATACTCCGCCTATCCACATAGGTTTCCTGCTTACCGCCGCAGTATTCTTGAGCTTATTTTTCAGCTCCTCGACCTGCTCTTCATCAGGCTCTATCTGCTCTTTCATGCCTCTGAAAAATTCCTTATTCATAGAAATATCCTCCTTTCAGCTTTTCTTTCAACATTTCTCTTGCCCTTGTAAGCTGCATTCTCACCGTTCCACTGCGTACTTTCATTATCTCTGCTATCTCATCAGTAGACACCTCTTCAAAATAGTAAAGATAGACCACCATTCTGTATTTTTCAGGCAGTTCCGTTACAGCACAGAAAACATCATTTTCCTCACGGCTTCTGAAAAAGCTTACCTCTTCCTTTCTTTCTTCAAGGGGAACCGTACGCCTGCGCCAGCTTGACAATGTTATCTTTTTGCACTGATTGAGAGTAGTCCTGATAAGCCAGAACTTCTCCTCATCATTGTCCTTGACTGTTATCCCCTTTCGATAAGCTGCAAGAAACACTTCCTGAAAAACATCGTCTGCATCTGCTTTTGAGCCAAGACGTGCTATAGCGATTCCATAAACGGTACTTTTATATTTATCTATAAGCCTGTCTATCTCTGAAGGCGTATTTTTCAAATTGACGTCCATTTGATCACCCCTTTATAATAAATACTTTTTCTCTCCCGAAATGTCACAAAAAATAAAAAATATTTTTTCAAAAGCCGCCTGAGCATACGCCCAGACGGCTCCACTTTCTTTAGAACAATCCCTGCTCCTCTGCAGCAGACGGCACATATTCCTCGTTCTCGATTATATAGTCCACCACTCTGCAATAGAAATCTGTAGGATTCATCTGAATTTTCGATTTTATATAATTTGCCTGCTCCTGATCAGGTGCGTAAAGAGTTATGTCCATAAGCACCATATCATCGTCACAGCAACGGCAATGCACGTTATAACCACGCTTTGCAGGCTTTATATCAAAGCTTACGTCACGATCGTTTTTAAGCTTGACGAACAGTCTTAGACCTGCCGCATATATCTTATCTCTAAAACTTTTCGGCACAAGTTTTTTGAATTTCTCAGCGCCCTCTATGCCCTTTTCAGTGAGCCGATAGTAATTCGTGCCTTCTATTTCCGCAAGCTCCAGCGTGCCGTTTTCCAACATTCTGCTGACAGCCTCAGTGTACACAAAATAATTCACAACGCCTTCGCCCGTGGCTATCTCAGTAAGCTGATTAGGCGTACAAAGCTGATTTATCTGACCGAGAAAATAAGCCAGAAGTATTTGAACCTCATACACGTCGGAAATGTTCTTCATGTTCTCTGATATATGAGCCTCAGGATTTTGTACCAAGCTATCAATCCTCCTTTGGAAATTTCTCTAAAAATTTGGGTATTCAAGCATATGATTGAGCAAAGCTATATTAACAGCCGCCTCAACACATGGCACAGCCCTTGGAACAACACAAGGGTCGTGTCTGCCCTTTACTTCGAGAGTTTCATTTTTCATAGCTGAATAGTCCACAGTTGCCTGCGGTCTTGCTATTGACGGAGTAGGCTTGAAAGCAACTCTAAGTGTGATAGGCATACCAGAAGCTATTCCGCCCAGTATTCCGCCGTGATTGTTTGTCTTTGTCACAACGTGACCCTTATCATTTACATAGAACTCATCATTGTTCTCCGAACCTGTCATTTCCGCCACCTTAAAGCCTGCACCAAACTCCAGACCCTTTACCGCAGGGATACCGAAAATAAGCTGAGCTATAGAGTTTTCAAGTCCGTCAAAGATAGGCGAGCCGATACCGGCTGGAACATTGATAGCGATACATTCTATAATTCCGCCAACACTGTCCTTATCCTTTCTTGCCTTGTCTATCTCCTTTATCATTTCGTTGCCCTGAACGTCGATAATAGTCGGGAACTCTTTCTCACGAACTTCCCTTATCATATCCTTAGTGGTATTGATAGGGTCAAAAGCCTTATCCTTTATGCCATGGATCTCTGCGATATGAGCGCCCACATAGATACCTCTTTTTTCAAGTATCTGACCTGCCACTGCTCCTGCAAAGCATAGGGGCGCAGTAAGTCTGCCTGAAAAATGTCCGCCGCCTCTTACATCATTGAAGCCTCTGTATCTCAATGCGCCTGTATAATCAGCGTGACCTGGTCTTGCAAGCCTTGAAAGATTTGAATAATCCTGTGAATGCTGGTCTGTATTGGCTATAAGCGCACAAAGAGGAGTACCCGTAGTCTTGCCGTTGAAATAGCCAGACATTATCTGCGGCATATCCTTTTCTTTTCTCTGTGTAGAGGTCTTGTTCTGCTTAGGCGCTCTTCTTGCCATAAATTGATATATCTTGTCAAGGTCGATGCTCTCCCCCGGCGGTACATTATCCATAACAACGCCTATTGCAGGGCCGTGGCTCTCACCGAAAACGGTAAAGCCTATATTGTTGTTCCATGTTGATGACATTTTACTTCCTCCTGTCAGCTTATAAAGCCTGTATAAATAACGGCAGATACCCGCCAGATCAGTACAAATTTTTGTACTAGCCCACGTTAAGGCTCACGGCTTATCTCTCCTCCGATGCTCTCATATACCTCAAAGAAATCGGGATATGACTTGCTGACGCACTCCGCACCGTTTATCTTCAGTGGTGAAGTACATCTTGTGGCAGCCACCGCCATTGACATTGCGATCCTGTGGTCGTTGAAGCTGTCAACTTCTCCGCCATTCAGTGAGCCAACGCCCTCTATCTCCAATCCGTCCTCAAGCTCAGTTACCTTTCCGCCAATTGCGTTAAGGCACTGTGAGATAGCCGAAAGCCTGTCGCACTCCTTTATCCTAAGACGTGCGGCATTTCGTATATAGCTTTTTCCTTCGCAGAAGCCTCCAAGTACTGTAAGAACAGGCACAAGGTCGGGTATATCCGAGCAATCGAGGTCAAAAGGCTGCAAACCGCCATTTTTATTATACACTATTTTCTCGCATATTTCAACAATTTTTTTATCTCCCTGAAAAGATTTTTCAGAGAGCCCTGCGATATCAATATCACTGCCCAAAGAATTTGCCACCTTGAAGAAAGCCGCCTGAGAATAATCCCCCTCAACTCTGCCACTAAAAGGCATATAATGCTGACCGCCCTTTACAAAATATCCGTTCTTTGTTTCCTCCACCTGACAACCATGCTCTCTCAAAGTGCCTAGAGTTATGTCAACATATGGCTTTGACTCCAAATGAGAAGTGAGTATTATCTCGCTGTCCTCCTCAAGAAGCGGCAGAGCAAACAGAAGCCCTGTGATAAACTGAGAAGATATTCCACCGTCAACATAGAACTTGCCCCCTGTGAGCTTTCCATTAGTGGAAAAAGGCATAGTGTTGTTGTATTCAAAGCTTACGCCATGCTTTGGAAACTCTTCAAGATATGGTGTTATAGGTCTTTGCGGAAGCCTGCCCCTGCCGATGAACTGAGTATCCACCCCAAGCGCACAAGCAACAGGTATGAGAAATCTCAGCGTTGAGCCGCTTTCACAGCAATCCAAAACTGCGCTCTCAGGAATATCCTTTATGCCCTCTATCACAGCCTTGTCGCCGTCAAAATCTATTTTCGCCCCAAGCGCCCTCATGCAATCCATAGTCGCAAGGATATCCACCGAGGGATAAAGATTTGTTATCTCAGAAATGCCGTTTGACAGCGCCGCCGCTATCACCATTCTGTGTGCAACGCTTTTTGAGGGCGGAACTGTCACCTGTCCGCTGAGTTTTTTCGGAAATACAGTTATGTTCATCGCTATCCTCCGTTACATCTCTGTGATTATTTCAGCAATCTGCTCCTCGGATATCTCTTTGCCGTACTGATTTTCACCGAAGCACATCATCTCGCCTATTTCTTTTTGGAAAACAAATCTCAGCTTTCCGTCACGGACCTTTTTATCTGTATAAAGCTTTTTCACAAGAGCCTTTCTGTCAATATAGTCAGGTATTTTTGTAGGAAGCTTTGCCCTTTCAAGAAGCTTTTCCACACGCTGTTCATTTTCATGGGATATAAAGCCAAGCTTCTCGCCCAATCTTGACTGTGCCACCATACCGATAGCTACAGCTTCGCCATGATATAGTCTATAATCAGACACAGTTTCGATAGCTCTGCCAACAGTGTGGCCGAGATTAAGCACCTCTCTCAGACCCGACTCTCTCTCGTCTTTCATTACCACTTTGTACTTGACTTCGCAGTTTTTCTTTGCGATATACTCGCAGGCTTCACCGTCACATTCAAGCACCTTTTCCACGTTTTTTTCAAGATACTCAAACAGCTCCTTATCACCAAGACAGCCATGCTTTATAGTTTCCGCAAGACCGCTTGAAAGCTGTTTTTCAGGCAGAGTTTTCCATGTGTCTATGTCGAGATAAACTTTCTTGGGCTGATTGAACAGACCTATAAGATTTGTAGCAAGTGGCGTATCAACGGCAGTTTTTCCGCCCACAGAAGCGTCAGCCGCCGCAAGGAGCGTTGTGGCATAATTCACAAAAGGCACTCCTCTGCCGAATGTTCCTGCAACAAAGCCTGCCAGGTCTGTGACAACTCCGCCGCCAACGGCTACCACACAGCAGTCACGGCGAAAGCCTTTTTCAAGCATAGAGTCCTCAACAAACTCTTTCATCTGCCTGGTTTTGGACTTTTCTCCCTCAGGTATTACAAAAAGCTCGGCTTTCAGACCTGCGGCGTTGAGCCTGTCGTAAATATCTCTGCCATAGAGATCCACAACGATAGAATCCGTCACAATGGCAAATTTCTTTGTCTTCCCCACTAGACCGCCTTTAAAGTCGCTGACCAGCGTATCCTGCAATTTTCTGCCTATTTCTATATCATAAGAATCGTCCACGACCCTTTTAAGCTCGCAGTTGAATTTCATTAATATCAAAACCTTTCAGTACAATTTTTTACACAGCTATCATAAAAGCCTAATTGCCGTCTGAGCATTTCTCGGCGTCTATCGCAAGTGCAATGAGCAATCCTGCCAAAGCATTGCTGTCGTCATAAACGTCTATGACATAGGTATCAGTAAGGTGCAAAAGCTCCTTTGACACATACATTATCTGTTCAGCACCGCTATAAACGGAATAGTCCCAGCCGAAAATATCACCGTCCACTCTCCAGCCGCAGAAATCTATATGGAACTTTGGCTTGAAAAAGGTGAACTCTTTCTTTATACAGCCCATATACTCTCCGCCTATGTATATCTCAAAGGTAGGGAAAATTTTCAGCACCTTTTCTTTCAGCACGCCGACCTTGTTTCCCATGTTGTCGTATATCTCCAGCAAGTGACCCCATGCGAGTCTGCCTTTTACGCTGAAAACTGCGTTACCGTATTCGTCGCACACATCATAGCTGTCAAACCATGAAAAAAGCCTTTGTTTAAGCACAAGTTTCATCGCTCTTCCTCCTTTGTACTTTATCCATTTACAGTTCTAAAACATTATACCACATAACTGAATATTTGTAAAGAAAAAGAGGTGCGAAAACACCTCTTTTTCAATGTCTTGTTTATTCGTTTACATCAAGAGGCTTGCCCATGAACTCGGAAAGTGCCTTAACTTTCTTCATTGTTTCAGCGAACTGTGCAGGAGTAAGTGACTGCGCACCATCGCTCCATGCGTTCTTAGGGTCGTTGTGTACCTCTATCTCAAGTGCGTCACAGCCTGCTGTTACAGCACAAAGTGCCATTGGCTCAACAAGTGAAGCGATACCTGTAGCGTGGCTAGGGTCGATAGTGATAGGAAGGTGTGTTTTCTGCTGGAGCAGAGGAACGGCTGAAAGATCGAGAGTATTTCTTGTGGCAGGCTCGAATGTGCGGATACCTCTCTCACAGAGGATAACGTTCTGATTGCCCTCAGACATTATGTACTCAGCGGACATGAGAAGCTCCTGAAGTGTTGATGAAAGTCCTCTCTTGAGAAGAACAGGCTTGTCGCTTCTGCCGAGAGCCTTGAGAAGCGTGAAATTCTGCATATTTCTTGCTCCTACCTGAACAACGTCAACGTCAGCAAAGCAGTCAAGATCAGAAAGATCCATGATCTCAGTAACGATAGGCAGACCTGTTATCTTTCTAGCCTGAATGAGAAGGTCGATGCCCTCCTTGCCAAGACCCTGGAATGAATATGGTGAAGTTCTTGGCTTGAATGCGCCACCTCTGAGCATTGTTGCACCTGCTTCCTTTACAGCGATAGCAGTTGTGATTATCTGCTCCTCAGTTTCAACAGAGCAAGGACCTGCAATGACCTGAAGCTTTCCGCCGCCTATCTTTCTGCCTGCAACGTCGATAACAGTATTATCAGGGTGGAACTTTCTGTTAGCATTCTTGTAAGGCTCCTGAACACGCTGTACATTTTCAACACATTCCTTAGCCTGAACTGCTTCTATATCGATCTGAGTTGTGTCGCCAATAAGACCGATAACATTTGAATGAACGCCCTCTACCAGATTCGTCGATACATGGAACTGGTCGAGCCAGTTCAAAAGCTCTTCTACCTGTTTTTCCTGTGAATTGTTTTTCAATACGATGATCATGTTACTTTCCTCCGAAAATCAAATTTGTATAGGCAATAAAAACAGCCGTGACATTCTTTTACAAGAAAGCCACGGCTTATAATAAACGCATATATAAAAACAGAAACTTCTCTATACGCCTATTCTGATCTCGTCGCTTTCTTCACACGCCAAAAAAACTCGAAGCCATAAAAGTAGCTCAAGCTCATAAAGAAGTATGTAAAGACTGCAGACATGATAACAGTAGACATATTCTGTTTTTTCCTTTCGATTTATTTGTTATTGCTAACCACGATTATTATACTCTCACAGGCAGGGCTTGTCAATAGCCATACCGAGAGTTTACATTTTTTTAACGTTTGCAAAACACTTTATTCTTCACTTTTTACCTTATAGCTTTCCACAAGATGATAGACCTTGATATCCACAAGAGCGTCAAGAACGATACCCTCAGCGGTATAATCCTCGCTGAATATCCTGCCCTCCTGCCTTATGGTGTTCACAAGACCCGCCTTGTCAAAAGGCAAAAGAAGCCTGCATCTTACGCTGTTTTCGGGTAACGCCCTTTGTATAGCCGCTAGCAGGCTGTCAATGCCTGTGCCGTTTTTGGCGGATATCTTCACCGCTTCACCTGATGTGTCAAGCTCGTTTATATAAGGCACTTTGTCGCACTTGTTGAACACCGTAACCACAGGTATTCCCTCACAGCCAAGTTCTTTGAGCAGTTCAAGGGTAACTTTTGCCTGCTCCTCGCAGTCATCAGCCGAGGCGTCGCACATATGGATTATAACGTCCGCACTTGCCGCCTCTTCAAGAGTGGATTTGAAAGCTTCCACAAGCTGATGCGGCAGACGTCTGATAAGTCCTACCGTGTCAATAAGCGTCACCGACCTGCCGTCAGGAAGCTCTATAGCCCTTGATGTTGTTTCCAAAGTCGCAAAAAGCTTGTTCTCTGCAAGCACGCCCGCTTCTGTAAGATAATTAAGCAGTGTGGATTTGCCCACGTTTGTATAGCCCACTATCGCCGCTGTGAGAACACCGTCTTTCTTGCGACGTTTTCTCATAAGCCCACGACGCTTCTCTATCTCCTTAAGCTCGTCTGAAAGTGCCGCAATACGTGTTCTGATGTGTCGCTTGTCAGTTTCGAGCTTCGACTCACCAGGACCTCTTGTGCCGATACCACCGCCAAGACGTGACATATTAGTTCCCATGCCTGCAAGCCTTGGAAGTCTGTATTTATTCTGTGCTATCTCTACCTGCAATCTGCCCTCACGAGTAGTCGCACGCTGAGCAAAGATATCCAGTATGAGCATAGTTCTGTCGATAGTGAAAACGCCGCACACGTCCTCGATATTTCTTATCTGCGTAGCTGTAAGCTCGCAGTCAAAAACTATCCTGTCAATATTTTCATTTCTGCATATCTCAGCCATTTCTTCAAGCCTGCCTGAGCCTATGCAGGTACCGCTGTCAAAGGACGGCCTTTTCTGTGTTACTCTCGCTATCACCTCACCGCCTGCTGTTTCTGTCAGCTCTTCAAGCTCGTCAAGGGAAAGCTCCACGTCATACGAACCTGTGTCCACTGCCGCCAACAGCA
Organism: Ruminococcus bicirculans (ex Wegman et al. 2014); assembly: GCF_000723465.1. Lineage (GTDB taxonomy): Bacteria > Bacillota > Clostridia > Oscillospirales > Ruminococcaceae > Hominimerdicola > Hominimerdicola aceti. The sequence goes on along the minus strand of NZ_HF545616.1, from coordinate 952,652 downwards.
CACGGTCTTTTTTTATTGTGTTGTCAAACATTTCTGCCATATTAATCACTCCTAATGTCTGTTATCAAGCCGCTCTTCGGCTTTTTCAGGCATAAAAAAACACACCCTCAGGCGTGTAACCAAAACGTTATACGGAAGAGTCGGAGCGGCTTGTGCCAATGCACTTGCCTGATATTCGGTTTAATAGTTTCTCACCCATATTCTTGTAATTCTCATGTCATCCGACGCTCCTTTCGTAAAATATGTTTTATTATATCACAGCCATGATATTTTGTCAAGCATAAAAACAAAAAGCAGGCTGCCTTTTTCAGACAGCCTGCAAATGTTATTCATAATCGCTTTTAAGAATACTTCTCTTGTGCTTTTTCTCCTCATAAAGCAGGATATCAGCATGGCTGAGAAGCTCTCCTATCTCAAGCGTGGCACTGCATACGAACGGATAAACGCCTACGCTCGTATGGATTATATATGGCTTATCGGCGGCATATTTAATATTGTATTCTCTTGTGACCGCTTCTATATGGTTTCTCATTGACGGGATATCTATTGCGTTATCAAGAAAAGCGCATACAACGAACTCATCGCCACCTATACGACCCACTATCTCACTGTTGCCAAAAGAGTGTTTAAGTATCTTTGCCGCAGATAGTATAGCAAAGTCGCCCTCCTCGTGACCAAATTTATCATTTATGGTTTTCAGACAGTCAAGGTCGGCAAAGACCATGATAGCCTTTTCACCCTCGTTTTTGTCATTGCTGAGTCTTTTACGAAGCTCCTCAAAAAATCCCCTTCGGTTGTAGCAACCCGTCAAAGCGTCCTGCCTTGAAAGATCTCGAAGAAGCTCATTGTTTTCCTTGATCTCGATAAGGCTCTTTTTAAGCTGCTTCTGGGTAACAGCCTGCTGCTTCATCAAGGTTATTATTTTAAGTGCCGCACAAAGTTGAACTGTCACAGACTGCAAATAATTAAAATACTCATGCTTTATCTCACACATCAGTATTCCGTAATGCTCCTCGTTAGAGAACAATGGTGATACCACTAATGTATAACGTCTGTCTGTTGGCAGATACTTATTCGACAACAGCTCTGTATACTTTACAGCCTGCTCTTCATGTGGGAGCTGGATAGCGTCAGAACCATTGTGATAGGCTTTGAGATACATATATTCCGGCGGTTGCCACTTATCTGTACCGAAGTGAATAATGGCAGGCTCGAAGCTGAACAGAAAGCTTGATTCCATATGAAGCCTCATAAGCTTATCCACAACGGTCTCATATGCTCTGTCATCATAAGCTTCAAATACAAGCATATCCCTTGTGATAGAGTTTGCCTGCCATGCAAGAAACTCATTATCCTCAAGCTTTTCCTTACAATAATTCGCATTGCGTTCTGCCAGTATCTTGTATATCTGAATAAAAGTCTGATTTAACTTCAAATGCTTCTCCATGTTATCAAAACGAGAGATAAGCTTTTGCTGAATATACTCAACAGAAGCATAAAGCTCATCAACGCTCACAAACCTAAAAAATTCTTCACTGGCAAGAGTTGAGATCATTTCTAATACCTTATCTTTTTTGACCTCATTATCAAGATTTTCCTCACGGGCATAATCATCAAGTGCATATATTATCTTGACGTAAACTTCTCGCATTTTCGCAGTTGTTTCACTTGCACTGTATTTATTGAACAAAAACTGGCTCATTCTTCTTGCAAACGCTTCCGGATCATCTGATATGCGACCAAAAGATATGGTCTTTAATTTTGAGTTGCCCTGACAGCCGCAGGAATTTCTTCTTACCATTTCTGAAGAGATCTTATCGTTGTTTATAGCCTTATTTATAACATAGTTCACAGCCTCCTGAACGGCATGATAGCCAAGTTCAGAAGGGTCAGCCTTGACAGTCGTCAAATGCGGATTAAGCTCCTCAGCCACTGGATCGTCATCAAAGCCTGTCACAAGGATATCCTTACCAGGACGTATCCCACGCTCTTCCATAGCCTTATAGCCTGCAATTGCCATCTGGTCGTTTGCAAAAACGATAGCATCAAGTTCTGGATTATCGTCAATTAGCGTTCCGACTTCGTCAACACAGAATTTCGAAAAATTACCATATGCAACACGCTTTTCATCATAGATGATACCATTTTCCTCAAGAGTTTCCTTGTAAACGTCAAGTCTTTCAAGGGCATCATCACTTGTTTTAGGTCCGCTTACCATACCTATCTTTTTACAGCCATGCACCTTTATAAGATGTTCTATAGCCTCCTTCATTCCCGTTCTGTTGTCGAGCATGATACAAGGATAACCATCAATATGTGCCGTTATAGTTATAACAGGCGTTCCAGCAAATTTTTTCAGAAACTGAACCTTATGCTCGTTGTCAAGATATGTTCCAAGTGTGCCGATAAGCACAAGCAGAACGTCGAACTTATTTGCCGCCGCCATATCGAACAAAGTATTATACTGATACTCATACACCGTTCTCAGCTTATCGGCATAGACCCCATCTATATATCTGCCTGGAAAAATAACGAGGTCGGCGTCGCACTGCTCTGCGCCTATCATTGCGCCCTCTGCAACCGCATCGTCAAAATCATCTTCAAGGTGGCTCACCAAAAGTCCTATTTTTATACGTCTGCGTTTAGCAGTATCATTCATCATCTCATGATCCTCCGTACAAATCAGCCGTGCTGCTTCAGACGATCTAAAGCAGCGTCACACAAGGCACGCCTATGGGCTTTGCCTTATTTGTTTATCTTGATATCTTTCTTACAGTCGACTACTGAAAGCGTACCATTCGGACTTCCAAGCCACCAGCCATCGCCTGTAAGGAACATTACGTCAAACTGACAGCTTTGTGCTGTCACGTCACCTTTACCTGTTTTATCTCCAACACCTGAAACAGAACCACCCTCGCAATAAAGCTTAAAGACAGTATTTTTAAGCTCACAATCCAGCTCGCCGTCCCTTGTTCCCACACAGTTGAGAGTTCTTCCCTTCATGGAAATGTTGAGTCTGCCATCAAGAATACATATCCTTCCGGTTCCGTTACTCATAACTCCCACTGCAGTCAGGTTATTTCCCGAAAGCTCACAACTCATGTTATAATCTGAAATGCTTATATCAGCACTGCCCCTTACGGCACCAATGCCCACTGACATTCCTGCCGCAAGCTTTAGCCTGCAGCCACAGTTTGATATAGTCACATCTGCGTCGCCGTCGATGCTTCCAATACCAACGCACCTATCGCCACTGCAATTTACAGCTATATCACCGCCTGCAATGACAATACCATCTTTGCAGCCTCCTCCGCCTATTCCAACGCACTTGTCGCCATTTGCAGTTATATCAAGAATACCTGTCATTGCGACAGTTATCCTACCGCAAGGCTGCCTGCTGTCAGTGCCTATTGCATAGCAATCCTTCGACTCTGATCTGACATAAAGCTCACCTGAGCCTACAAGCTCTAACGATGATCCCTCAGGGACATAAATGCCTCTGCCGTCTATATGATCTTCACCGCTGCACACTATCCTTACTCTAGAGCCAGTGCCAAGCTTTATGTTCGGTAATTCACCATATGTAGTGAGCCATGCGTTTTTCAAGTGAATGACGCAATCAACGCCACTACCAACTGTCACAGACAGAGGCACTGCACGATCGTCCTCAGCCTTTCCTGAAAAAGTAAATGTACCTGTGCCGAGAAAAATGTCAGAATATCTTTTTTTATACATCTCAGCAAGGTCGATAACGTCATTATCCTCAGCGTGGAAAACCTTTTTATCTTTATCTCCAGCCTCGATACTGTAAGCCACTATCTCCTCACGGATATTTTCCGAGATATCGTGGATAAGCACAGGCTTCGGCTTAGAAACATAATAACCCTGAATAAGATCGACGCCGAAATATATCATGGTTTTAAGTTCTTCGCTTGTTTCAACGCCCTCTGCAAGCGCGGTATATCCGCTTGAATGGAAATATTCCACCATTTTTGAAACTATCTTCTGAGCCTTAGGATTCTGGTCAATGCCAGAAATGAGAGAACGGTCTATCTTTACCACCTCAGGATCATATCGCAGAAGATTCGATGTATTTGAATAGCCTGTGCCGTAATCGTCAATAGCAAGGCTCATATTGTTCTTTTCAAGACGCACCCTTATTCTATCGAGGTCGTCCTCGCTTATCTCTGTCTGCTCTGTCATTTCGATAACGACCTTTTCAAGAAGTTCGCCATAATCATTGACGATCGCATAAAAATCCTTATCGTCAAGAGCATGAGATGATATTGAATTTATATACAGCCTGCGGTTTTCAAAATCGAGCTGATGCTTGCTGAGATATTTAAGAGTATTTTTCAGTGTAGCCTTCTCTATATCGTAAAGTCTGCCGAAATTTTTAGCACAGTTGAGTATCTGAAGCGGATTGAGTGCTATATTTCCCTTTGTTCTCATAAGCGCTTCATAAGCGACTATCTCGCCTGTTGAAGAACTAACGATAGGCTGAAAATGATATGTAAACAGATTTTTATCAAGAAGCTCTGAAAAAGCCCTGATACTCTCAATATCACTCTTCTGCTTTGCATATTTTTCAGGATCAAAGCAACAAATACTGCCTGCACCCTTTGCCTTAGCTTCATAGAGTGCAAAGCCTGCTGCGTGCATGAGTCTTGCTGGCACTTCAAAGCCGCTGCTTATGCCTGCCGTCACAGACAGCGAATGATTCGAAGATGATCTCACTCCAAATTCATCTGGCAGGCAACACTCCTTCACCGCTTTACGTATATTGTCAGCAAACTCCTCAGGCTTACCTCCAAAGCGTGGAACATATATCCAAAACTGACCGTCTGAATTGAATGCCGTCACAGTATTTTCAGGCAAAACCGCAACAGCCGCCTTAAGTGCCTCCCCTATGCAGTAGTCTGAATCCAAAAGCTTCCCTGCTCCATCAAATCTTACAAGAGCAAGCAATGATGAGCGTGTCATTCCATCAAGAAGTCTTACAAGCTCTGATTGTGGTATAATGTCGAGCCCTTCAAAAACACTTTTTGACATATATTCTTTCGACAGATACACTATTCCGGCGGCAATGCCACTTGGAGTGTCAAGAAGTTCTATACACAACGGCAGACCAAGATCTCGTCCTCCGCCGTTCAATGCAACTATATCTCTGAACTTGTCATAATCTGTGTTCTCTCTAAGTCCCATAAGAGCACGACAGTTTTCATCGGCATAAAACTCTCCGCTTTTCTCGTCCATAACAAACCCGCCGATATTGTGCCATATTGAACAAACCTTTCCCCAGACAGCACCAAAATAGCTTTGCCACAATTTATTTTCCATATCCATGATCTTCACCATGCCTGAATATACGACTGTGTTCAGACAACCCTTCCTTTGGAGATTTGTTAATTTTTTATATTTTTATAACTAATTATTTACCAAGCCTATTATAACACAATCCCGATAAAATTACAATAGCGACTAAGGAAAAGATGTTACAAAATCGTGCATGGAATTTTGTATATCTGTTTGACTTAGCTGGTTTTTGGTAGTATAATATAAGCATACACACAATGGAAAGTTAGGATAAAATGACAGATTTTCACAATAAGTATTCAGTGCTTCAGGACTTTTTCGGGCACTCTCAGTTCAGAAACGGTCAGGAGCAGATAATAGACAGCATACTTGCAGGGCGTGACTGCCTTGGAGTTATGCCAACAGGCGCAGGCAAATCTATGTGCTATCAAATACCTGCTCTTATGTTTGACGGGATAACTATAGTTGTTTCGCCGCTCATATCCCTTATGAAAGATCAGGTGAACTCGCTGATACAATCTGGAGTGAGGGCAGCGTATCTGAACTCCTCACTGACGGCGGCACAGTATGAAATGGCTATATCAAACGCCGCCCGTGGTATGTACAAGATAATATATGTTGCACCTGAAAGGCTGATGACAGGATCGTTTCTGTCACTGGCTTCGTCGGTGAAGATATCCATGCTTGCGGTGGACGAAGCCCACTGCGTTTCTCAGTGGGGACAGGATTTCAGACCTTCCTATATGAAGATACCCGAGTTTCTTGGTAAACTTCCCTACCGTCCCATAGTCAGTGCATTCACCGCCACTGCCACCGCAGAAGTAAAAGCAGACATTATCAAAATGCTTGAACTACGTGACCCTTTCACCATAACCACAGGCTTTGACAGAAAAAATCTCTACTTTGGCGTTTCTCACCCTCATGACAAATACAGTGAAGCAGTGAGGATAGTTGAGAAATACAAGGACAACTGCGGAATAATCTACTGCTCCACAAGAAAAAATGTTGAGAGCGTGTGTGAAAAGCTCTGTGCCGACGGCTACAACGCTTCACGCTATCATGCAGGACTTTCTGATGAGGAAAGGCGTAAAAATCAAGATGATTTTATTTTTGACCGTGTCCAGGTCATGGTGGCGACCAATGCTTTCGGCATGGGAATAGACAAATCAAACGTGAGCTATGTCATACATTACAATATGCCTAAGAATATTGAAAGCTATTATCAGGAGGCAGGCAGAGCGGGACGTGACGGAAACGAAGCAAAGTGCATTTTGCTCTACAGCGGTCAGGACGTTGCGACCAACAAGTTTCTTATAAACAATTCACATGACAATCCCGACCTTGACGATGACACTCTTGAAATGATACGCAAACGTGATCTTATGCGTCTGAAAAAGATGACCGATTACTGCAACACAAACGGCTGTCTGAGAGAGTTTATCCTTGGATATTTCGGTGAGAAGCAGGACAAGCCTTGTCAGAACTGCTCAGGCTGTTTGGGTGATTTCGGAGAAACAGAAGAAGTTGACGTGTCTGTAGATTGCCAAAAAGTGCTTTCCTGCATTTATAGACTTCACCAGCGAAACCTTTCTTTTGGAGCAGGTGTCATAGCACAGATACTTAAAGGCTCAGACTCCGAAAAGGTAAAGCGTTTTGACCTTTCCACTCTTTCAACCTACGGCATAATGAAAGACTCCACGCAGGTATATATCCGCAGGCTCATAGCTTTTCTTGAAGCTGATGATTACATCACACAGACTTCACACGGGGATTTTTCTGTGCTTACACTTACCAGAAGGTCTGCAGAGATATTAATGGACAAAAAGACTATTACAATACGCCTTCCAAAGAAAAAGCCAAAGAGCGAAACGGTCACAAAGATCGGCAGGGACGAAGTTACGACATTTGACAAGGAGCTTTTCGGACGGCTCAGAGCTGTGCGGAGCAAGCTTGCGACACAGGCGAGTCTGCCTGCATATATCATTCTTACAGACGCTTCACTGCGTGATATGTGTATAAAGCTGCCTAAGACGCAGACGGAGCTTTTGAATATCTCAGGGGTGGGAAAGTCAAAGCAGGAACGTTATGGAAGATACTTTGTAGCTGAGATACAGAAATATCTCAAGGAAAATCCTGACGCTGCTTCGGGTTATAAATATATCCCAGAGGGCTATCTGCAAAAACAAAATGCGGTTGGCGGTCAAAGCACAAAGGAATATATAATTGCCCACGCAGGTGAGCTTTCAGGCAAGGAACAGGATATGACCCTTTCAGAAGTATGCGACAGCATTTTCTATCAGCTCGGCACAGACGGCGATATAAGAAGCATAAAACTTGCCATAAAAGAATGGCTCATAGGTGAAAATTATCTTGCAAAAGACGGTGCAAACGGCAGGGGCTTTCTTGAAACTACAATACTTTCCCCTGAAGCAGGAATAATAGAGCGTGAAAAAATATCACAGCTTGGAAACAGCTACAAAACGATACTTTTTCCAAAGCAAGCGCAGGAGTTTATCTTTGATAACATAGAGGAGATACTCAGCAAAGATGCACAAAACTAATACTAAAATGCGGTTTTGCGGCTGTTTTCATTCATGCAGAAAAAAGGACGAACACAAAATGTTCGTCCTTTTATTTATCAGTTATAACCGCAGGCAAGACGTTTCTCAAACTCAGCCGCAGGCAGAGGCTTGTCAAACACAAAGCCCTGAACAGCGTCACAGCCAACTTCTCTGAGATAGTCAAGCTGCTGCTCAGTTTCAACTCCCTCGGCGATAGTTTCCTTGCCAAGCTTTTTAACCATTTTTATAATGTAATAGAACATTATAAGATCTTTATCCTTGCCCTCATAATCCTTTTCAAGAGGAATAAAGGACTTGTCTATCTTTATTACCTGAAGATCAACGTTCTTTATCATATTGAGCGATGAAAAGCCAGTACCAAAATCGTCCATAGATGTGACGATACCATTAGCTCTCAGACCATTCACGATCTCTGTGATAAGCTCAAAATTCTGATAATCCTCGCTTTCAGTAAGCTCTATTTCTATAAGCTGGTGATCAAGCTCGTATTTGTCGATCAAGGCAACTATATTGCCTATCATATTTTTTTCTTCCAGGTGCTTCCTCGAAAAATTCACTGATATCCTCAAGGGTTCAAAACCCATATCTATACGTTTTCTCAGCCATTTGCAAACTTCTTCAAGCACATAGTAGTCAAGCTTTATTATGCTTCCGTCATTGGTAAGAAACGGAACAAACTCCACCGGTGCTGATATCCTTCCCTTTCTATGCCAACGTACAAGGGCTTCTGCACCAAATATCTCCTTGGTTTCGATGCGTACCTTTGGCTGATAATACACCTCGAACTCACCAGCCATAAGCCCAGCCATGAAGTTTGACAGCACTCCCTGAATTTTCATCAGTTCTTGTTTTATATTTTCGGAATACTCCATTACATGGCCTGCACCAACTCGTCTTGCAGCAGAATATGCAATGCTTGCACGAGCCATTACTTCTCTTGGATATCTTATACCCACAGTTGACGAATATCCGATGGTTGCACTAAAAATAAAATCCTTTGATACTTTGCCATCATCATACCTTATGTTCATAAAGCTGAGCATATCAATATATTCTCTGAGCGATTCTTTCTTTACAAGCATAACGAAATTATCGCCGCCAAGTCTTGTGATAATCTCACCATCTGAAAGATTTCGGTATATTGTCTTTGTATAATTACGCAAAACAACGTCGCCCTGTTCGTAATTTAATACCTTATTTACATATTTGAAGTTATGTATATTGAAAAAGATTATACTGAAATCCTCTATCCTGTTTTGCGCTATAAGCATACCGGCGTAATTTATCAAAGCGTCTAAAGTTGCTGCACCTGTTTCGATATCCGTTTTTATAACATGAGTAACAAGCTCCTGCATAATTACCCTGTTAAATTGGATAAAAACAGTGTTTGCGATTATCTCTACGATATTCCTTTGCTCGTTATCAAAACCATTGGAATTACCAGAATAAAAGGTCACTGTTATAAATCCGCCTTCAAACAAAGGAAAACTTGCCTCAAAAGGCTCGTTTTCCACGTCCTTCTCTCTGTCATAAAGCACCATGAGCATATCTGCACCATCCTCACAAAGCTTTGTTGCAGGCATTTTCACTGCAAGCTCCGCTCTGACGATGTCAAGCTTGTCTGCCACAGCAGCCACAGCACTTTTCACCTTGGCACTGCATTCGTCCATATTCTCCGAATCTTCATATATCGTTCGGAAGAAAAGCATCAAATCATTATCAAAATTCATTTTTATCCCCACTAATTTTTTATTCAATGATCACGTTCAGGAAAACGTTTTCAAAAATACCTGTACTTACCTTATCTCATTTTACTACTTTTTATAAAAAAAGTCAAGCAAGCATAGCAAAACGCCGTCCTTTTCCGACGGCGTTTTATCGTCTTAGTAGCTATAGCTGCTCTCACCTACAAACTCCCTTGCAAGGGAATTTACAGGCACACTTTCGAGCATCACCGGCTCTATCTCCTCAAGGGCTTTTAGCATAGGCAAAAAGCGTTCAAAATCCTTATAGCTCCTGCTCTCACGTCGCAGTGTATTCAAAAGATAGTTCTTATACAAGGCAGGCTCATAAGCGTGAAAAGTATCCACTGAAAACTCAGCCCTGTGCTTGTATGGCATTATATACTTGTTCTCGCCAGCCTCAACGCTGTCGAACATATCTAGTGTTTCCGCTGCACTTCTGCCACGGAAAAATCCGTCCCTTATAAGTCTGCGCATAAGCCTGATATAGCAAGGATGCAGAAGCTCACCGTCTTTCAATTCGAGTCTGCTTCTTACACTGACATACATACATCTTGCATAATCCCCAGCCGCACCTGTGACCTCCGGGTTAAGGGCATGGATACCCTCAAAAACAACTATGTCGTTTTTGTTTCGTCTGAGTTTTTCTCCATCACGCCTGCATTGTTCTGAAAATTCAAACTTCGGCAGAACGACTTCCTCACCGCTGTTTATCTTTTCCATATGCTCATAAAGAAGCTTTCTGTCTATTCTGTCAGGAGATTCATAGTCAGGCTTGCCGTCCTCTCCTATAACAGCGGTGAAGCTGTCCGCTGGAAGAAAATAATCGTCCATAGAGATAGTGTGGGTGTGTATACCCCTGCTGTCAAGTATTTCCTCTATTTTCAACGCTGTTGTGGTCTTGCCCGCCCCTGACGGACCTGCCAAAAGCAATATAGGCTTCTCCTTTTGATGCTCCTCGATGCTGTCTGCAATGGCAACGAGCTTTTCATTATATTTTCTGTCGCACTCTTCAACAAAAAGCTTTTCGTCATCTCTGACCTTTCTGTTTATAGCACAGACGTGTATCTTTTTCATTGTGTGGTTTGTTCCTTTCGTATGCGTCAGGCAACACCACACATAAAGCGTGCAGTGTTGCCCTGTATCTCATATTATATGTGCAGCAAAAGCTAATCGTTCCACTTCGCACAGATATTATTTATGGTATCAGTGAGCTTTGCAAGGTCTTTATTAGTAAGACCTGAGCTTTTGTTTACCAAAGCCGTCAGCCTGTCAAGAGCGCTGAGCAGACGCTGATAGTTAGGGGACGCGCCTGTCTTCTTGACTATCTTTATAGGGGCCGTGTTTTTGAACTCGCCGCTTATAAGGTCAAGCTCCGCACCGCTGTAAGGTGCAAAGGCGTTAAGCCCGAAATCGTTACGCAAATGCTCCTTATACGCCTCAGCAACTGAATCCTCGCCGTGGTTGACAAAGACTTTCTTAGGCGGCTTTTCATAGCTTTTTATCCACCTGTCCAGACCGTCAACGTCAGCGTGACCGCTCACGCCTGGCAGCACCAGTATTTCAGCCCTGACAACGACTTCCTCACCGAAAAGCTTTGCAGTTTTTGCACCCTCCACAAGGCTTCTTCCAAGGGTATTCATAGCCTGATAGCCCACAAAAAGTATGGTGTTTTCAGGTTTCCACAAATTGTGCTTGAGGTGGTGTTTTATTCTGCCCGCCTCGCACATACCGCTTGCGGAAATTATTATCTTAGGTGTGTCGATAAAGTTTATGGCTCTTGACTCGTCACTTGTGACAGCGATATTAAGTCCGCTGAAAGTGATAGGATTTATGCCCTTGTTCACATAGGACATTGCCTCTTCATCGAAACATGAATTTTTGTTCTTATTGAATATCTGTGTGGCTTCGATAGCCAGCGGAGAATCCACATACACAGGAAAATCCCCATGACCCGTCACCATATTCTCCGCCTTGATATGCCTTATAAAATACAGCAGTTCCTGAGTTCTGCCCACTGCAAATGACGGTATAACAAGGTTTCCTCCCCTATCAAAGGTCTTTTGAATGACCTCTGCAAGACTCTTTGCATAGTCCTTCGGCTTATCATGGCGACGGTTACCGTATGTGGACTCCATTACAACATAATCTGCCTCCGTTATATACTGCGGATCTCTGATAAGAGGCTGGTCAAGGTTTCCTATATCTCCCGAAAATACGATCTTACGTTCTTCACCGTTCTCTGTGAGCCATATCTCAATACTTGATGAGCCAAGCAGGTGACCTGCGTCGATAAAGCGTACCTTTATGCCCTCGGATATCTCCGTCACCTCACTGTATGGGTGTGGGCAAAGGCAAGCAATAGCCGCCTCTGCGTCTGCCATAGTATAGAGTGGCGACACTTCGCCAGTGCCCTTACGTTTGCCCTTTCTGCTTCTCCACTCTGCTTCAAACTCCTGAATATGCGCTGAATCTCTCAGCATTATCTCGCATAAATTACAAGTGGCCTCCGTTGCGTGTATCTGTCCAGCAAAGCCGCCTGCCGCCAACAGTGGAAGCAGACCTGAATGATCTATATGAGCATGAGTCAGCAATACAAAATCTATATTTCCAGGAGGACAAGGTATCTTCGCATTTTCAAAATAGTCAACGCCCTGCTCCATTCCGAAATCCACCAGAAATCTCTTTCCGCAGGCTTCTATATATGTACAGCTTCCCGTTACCTCATGTGTTGCACCGATAAAATTAAGTTTCATTGCCTTATCCCCTCGTTTCGTTCATATTCTGTGACAGTATCTATATCACACTTACATTATAGCACATTCCCAGTGTGATTTCAAGCATTTTGCATAAAAATATTTGATTATCGGCAATTATTTTGTAAAGTCTGAAAGAACGTCAAGTAATAATGAAGTAAGGAACAGCATATAGATTACTACAGAAAAATTTAATGGGGTGTGAACAATGAATGGATCCGAAAAGGAACGATGTGTGCTGCTTGGAGAATATGTTGCGGCACACAGAGCCACGGTACGCTGTGCGGCAAAGGAATTTGGCATAAGCAAATCCACTGTACATAAGGATCTGACAGAACGTCTGCCGAAAATCTCTCCTCAGCTTTTCAAAAGCGTAAAAGAGGTCCTTGAGGAAAACAAACGTGAAAGACATATAAGAGGCGGAATAGCGACCAAGCATAAATATGAACAGCAGTTCAAAAAGGCTGTAAAATGAAAAAAGGACGGTTTGAGCCGTCCTTTTTATGTTATCAGAATTTTCTTGCTTCCGCCCTTTTAGAAATAAGATCTTTCCATGCAGAGGGGTGGAAAAGTATCAGCAGAGGGAAAAGCTCCAATCTGCCTGCAAGCATATCGAACATGAAAACGAACTTTGAAAAAACAGAGAAGTTTGAAAAGTTGCCTGCTGGACCTACCTCCGCAAGACCAGGTCCCATGTTATTGATGGTTGTCAGCACAGCAGTAAAGTTTGTTACAAGATCTTTACCATCAAATGCCACCATAAAAACTGATGAAGCAAAAATTATCACGAATGTTACGATATAAACATTTATAGAACGCACTATCTCATGTTCAACAGGTTTGCCGTCAAGGTTTACCTTGCGTATGCTCTTTGGGTGTATATAGGAGTGAAGCTCCTTTATCATTGTCTTGAAAAGCACGATCACTCTTGATACCTTTATACCTCCGCCCGTACTGCCTGCGCAAGCTCCTATGAACATTATAAGTACAAGCACCGTCCGGCATATCTGAGGCCACAGATTAAAGTCAGTGCTTGAAAAGCCCGTACTTGTAATGAGCGACGCCACCTGAAATACTGATTTTGTAAGTGCGTCAAAAATGCTAACACAGTGGTCGAGGATATTTGCGAATATTATAGCTGTGGCAATGAGGATTATAGCAAAATAGCACCGTACTTCCTCCATTTTGAATGCCTTTTTAAAGTGCCTGTATATAATATAATAGTATGCGTTAAAATTCACGCCAAACAGTATCATGAAAATGGCAACCACCCACTGCAAATATGGCGAATAGCTTCCTAAGCTGTCGTTCTTGACTCCAAAACCACCCGTGCCTGCCGTTCCAACGGCTGTACAAATGCTGTCAAACACAGGCATTTTGCCGATAATAAGGAAAATAAATTCCAATATGGTCATGCCAAAATAGATTATATAAAGTATCCTTGCGGTATATTTCATCTTTGGAACAAGCTTGCCCACTGATGGTCCAGGGCTTTCCGCCCTCATAAGATTTATATTTGAACCACCGCTCAGCGGTATGATAGCAAGCAGGAACACCAAAACTCCCATACCGCCTATCCAGTGCGTGAAGCTTCGCCAAAAAAGTGCAGTATGAGAAAGCGCCTCAACATTGGTAAGGATCGAAGCACCAGTCGTTGTAAATCCGGAAACTGTTTCAAACATAGCATCCGTGAAGCTTGGTATCTCTCCGCTTATCCAAAAAGGCATACACCCAACAAGGCTCATAACTATCCAGCTCAAAGATGTTGCTATACAACCCTCTTTGAGATAAAACACATAGTTTTTAGGCTTTTTCCAAGCCATTACCACGCCAAAAGCAAGGCACACAATGGCTGTTCCAAGATAATAAAGTCCCACGCCTTCCCCGTAGACCAGCGACACTATGCAAGGCAGCAGCAAAAAGCAGGCTTCCATTCGCATAACGTTTCCTAAAATATATCGAATGATCGAGCTGTTCATATTTCCTCCGCTATTTCAGAATATCAGTGATATCGTTAAATCCCGTATGAGTAGTGACGACCATTACAGTGTCGCCCCTCTCTATAGTATCCTGACCGCTCGGGATAATGATCTTGCCGTTTCGGTTTATGAACGCCACAAGCAAATGTCTTTTTAAATCAAGAGCCTGAAGCGGTGTACCTGTGACCTCTGACTCCTGATCCACCTTGAACTCGATAGCTTCTACTCTATGATCGAACAAATGATACAGCGTTTCGATATTGCTATCTCCCGATTCGTTCTTCGCACGGACGTAGGCTATTATCGCCTCAGAGGTGATATATCTTGGATATACTACGCTTCCAAGGTCCAGTCTGCTTATAACGTCCTTGAAGTTTATCCTGTTTATCTTTGTGATAGTCTTAGCATTTGACACCTGTCTGGCATGAAGAGTGAGCAAGATATTTTCTTCGTCTATTCCCGTGAGAGCCACAAATGACTCTGCATACTCTATGCCCTCTTCCCTCAGAAGTTCCTCGTCAGTGCCATCACCGTTTATTATTATCGCCTTTGGCAAAAGCACGCTGAGATCCTCACAGCGCTGTCTGTCATTCTCGATTATCTTGACGTTGATCCCCATGCCAATAAGACGTTTTGCAAGATAATAAGCCGCCTTGCCACCGCCTATTATCATTGTGTTCTTCACCTGATTTGTCTTCACACTGAGATCCTCAAAGAACGTTCTTGAAAAATTTCTTTGGGTGCAAAATGAGATAACATCATTCTTTTTCATTGTGAAATCGCCAGATGGAATATATATTTCCCCTTCTCTCTCAACAACACATATAAGCAGGCTTGTTGCCGTTTTACGACTAAGCTCAGCGATCGTAGTGCCGACAAGAGGATTGCCCTCAGGTATCTTATACTTTATAAGCTCAGCCTGACCATTTGCAAAGGTGTTTACCTCAAGAGCTGTTGGCAGACAAAGTATTCTTGACGCTTCTCTTGAAGCCTCAAGTTCAGGATTTATGACCATTGCAAGACCAAGCTTCTCTCTTAGATAGACTATCTCCTTGCTGTAATCAGGTGTTCTTACTCTTGCTATAGCTGAACACTTCGCTACTCTCTTGGCAAGTGTACAACAAAGCAGGTTAAGCTCATCAGACTCTGTGACAGCAATTATAAGGTCGGCGTTCTCTATGCCGGCGTCCTGCTGAACGCTAAAGCTTGCGCCGTTTCCTACGATGCCCATAATATCATAAAGACTACTGAGTTCCTGTATCTTCTTTGCATTCTTGTCGACTATCGTGATATCGTGACCCTCTTTCACAAGCTGTTCAACAAGGGTCGTGCCTACTTTTCCGCAGCCCACAATGATAATATTCAAACCGCCTGCAGGCTTCTTTTGTTTACTCATATTTTTCCTCCAACCGAATGACATACTGCCATTCACTGCAGTTCTCTGCACTTCTTCTCTTCATTAAGCAGAGCCTATTTATAAAAGCGTATAATTCCATATCATATAATGTATCACTATGCTGTTAATAATATGTTAAAGTATAGTAAAGATATTAATAAAATTTACGGCGATTGCCTAACTCATTTTTCCAAATTAGCGATTTTCAAAAAAAAGTTATAAAAAAAAACAAAAAACTGTGCCGCCGATACATACCGACAGCACAGCTCAATTAAGAAAGAATGATTTGGAAGAATTACTCTACATTTTTGAGTGCCTCATCAAGAGGTACTTTCTTTACACGTCTTGTAAGGATAAATGCTATCACCGCATATGAAACGATACCGAGCAGCGGCACTTCAACAAATATTTTTGCTGGCACATAATATGGCATCCAGCCTGAATACTGAGCGAAAGCAACTTTGAATATATACTTCAAAGTAACATTTACTATAGGAACAGTCAGCAGCATTGAGGCTATAACGACTATGGTCGTAGTCGTTATATAAAGGCTGTTTATTTCCCTGTTGTTGTAACCCAGTATCTTTGTCATAGAAATAGACTGGCTGTTCTTTTCTATTATGACCTTTGAAAGAAGATAAACAATTAGCATGAACATTATAACACCCGCTGTCGCAAACATGCTTATCATAGAACCCATAGACAGTATGAGCTGTCGTGATGTTTTTGTCAGGTCGTCTTTCGTTATAGTTGTCGCAATATACAGATCGTCTATATCCTTTATCTTTGTATTGGAGAAATAACCATTAAAATACCCGTCCTCAAGTTCAAAGGTCTTTATGAAGTCGCTGTCTGTCAGATAAACTGCTATAGTTGCAGGATCGTCATAGATACCCTCTACCTTAAAATTGTATTTTTTATCTCCGTAAGACTCTTTCAGCGTCACTTCATCGCCAACCTCTATGTTATACTTCTGAGCATAACCATCAGAGATAAACGCTCCGCCGTCTTTTATATCTGCATGAACGAACTTGCTGTTTTCTTTAACTCCGTAAATTGTTGCCGTTTCCTCTTTTAGCTTGTCATCGACAGTTTTAAGAGAGCCTGAACAATATTTCTCTACACCCTCTGTTTTAGTTTCAGCAGGCATTTTCAGCACATACTGATATTTGCTTATCATATTATCTTCTATTATATCCTGATAATGAAGAAGCATAGGCTTCATGCCAAGGCCAAAGAAGATGATAACATTGGCAAAAAGAATGCCAACAAACACTGTAATATAGTTAGGAATGTTCTGGAAGATGACTCTAAGTCTGAAACGCTTTAATATGCCTATCCTCGTGTTGAGTTTAAAAGCCTTTTTCTTCTGACGCTTTTTAAGATCACGCCTTAAGAATTTAAGCGGTGAAAGACTTAGTTTATTTACAAGCATTACAAGGTTTATTACGAAAAGTATTATAAGAGGAACTACTGTCGTCTTTATAAACGCATCTGCGTTCCAGATCGTTTTGTATGTTGGCAGACTGTAGCTTCCATAGTACGCTTTGACCGCAAATTCCTTAAAGCAGGTGTAACCCAGTATGTTGCCTACAATGGCAGATACAAGCACGACTATCATAGGCGTTGCAAGATAATGTCTAACAAGCTCGCCCTTTGTGTAGCCTGAGGCTCTGAGCGTACCTATAACGTTTGCTTCTTTTGCAATAGTGTTTCCCGTTGTTATAGCAAAAACAAATGCGATTATGACCATAACAAGATAAAGAAAAACTGTTATCATGGTGTTATCGCCCTTGATATCGTCGCCTGTAAAATGTATCGCCTGATTTGAGTATTCCGGAATAAACTGAGTGAGCATTGAGATTCCATTTATATGCTTCATGACCTTCTCAGCCATATCCTGAGCTTCCTCGTCGTCTGCCGGGGTTTTATCATATTTCCATGAGTAGCTGTAATGAAGATCAGCCTCACCATAATCGTCAAAAAGGGTATCGGTAACGATAGCTACACCGAACTTCAAAGCGTCAAACATCATATCAGACGGATTTGAATACAGTGCGCTGTAATCTGAAAGTGCAACAAGACCTGTTATCTTAAGCTTCTTGCCGCCGACCGTCAGGCTGTCGCCGACTTTAAGTTTATTATTGTCAGCATACATTCTGTCAATAGCGATCTCGTCATCAGCAGAAGGAAGCTCACCGTCCATTATACATATCTTGTCGATATCCTTACGATTTTTGAAAAGCCTGATAGTGCTGTCAACTTCTTTTGTTTCTTTGTCAAGATAAAAATTTTCGTATACCTTTATCTTCTCCTCACCGTCCTCTATCTTCTTGATAGCATCATCATCGGCTTTTTGAAGAAGTTCAAAATTTCCGCTTTCGATATTGTATTTCTCAAAGCTTTCGTCATAAGCAACAGACATACTGCCTGCCGCAACAAGAAAGCCTGATACTATGCCTATCATCATTGTGATGAACAAAAACAGAACGATGTATTTTCCTATTTCGCCCTTAAGCTCTCTGGGCAAACGCTTGATAAGAGGGTTTTTCATGCTGACCCTCCTTACCAATCAAGCTCTTCGGCTGTGAGCTTAGTTTCATTAAGATAATTCTTTCTTATCATACCATCTCTAAGCTTTACAACTCTGTCAGCCATTTGCTTGATAGCATCATTATGTGTTACCATTATGATAGTGTTGCCATACTTCTTGTTTACGTCCTCTATAAGCTGTAATATCTCCTTGGAGGTATTGTAGTCAAGCGCACCTGTAGGCTCGTCGCAGAGCAGGATATCAGGGTTCTTGACGATGGCTCTGCCAATAGCAGTTCTCTGCTGCTGACCTCCCGAAAGCTGATTAGGAAGCTTGTGACGATGCTCGTAAAGCCCAAGGGTTTTAAGCAGGTCGTCAACGTCAAGAGGGTTGTCGCTAAGATATGCGCCTACCTCGATGTTCTCCTTGATATTCAGGTTAGGTATAAGGTTGTACATCTGGAAGATATAACCCAAGTGCTTTCTTCTGTAAAGGGTCAATGCCTTTTCGTTCATGTCGGCTGTTTTTTCGCCGTTTATTGAGATATACCCCTCGTCTGCGGCGTCAATTCCTCCTATAATGTTCAGTAGTGTTGATTTACCTGAGCCTGACGGTCCGAGAAGCACGCAGAACTCTCCTTTTTCTATTTCGATATCAATGCCCTTAAGCACTTCAACCCTGCTCTCGCCCTCGCCAAAATGCTTTTTTATGTTCTTTATTTCAAGAAATACATTCATTCCCCTTTCTAACTATTTATTTTAATAATGTATCTTTGCCGTTTTTAAACGTCATATTATACATATTTGTATGCCATAACTTACTTCACATTGTGGTTAATTACAACTAACTGATATATCTGATAAATCCCGCCGAAAAAGGCGGGATCTAACGATATAAATATTACTAATTTAGCCGTTTGTCGTGCTTTGCAAAGCAAAGCTTACAAGCTTGTCAAGAGCGTCATCAGATATCTGAGAAACAATAGCCACCGAGTCATTCTCGGCATTTTTTCTCTCAACGCCCACACGGTTTTCAAGAAAATCCTGAAGTATCACACTTGGAGTATAAAGCTCATTAGCTGCCTTTATGCCCTCAGATGTCAGTGTGATCTCACGGTAAGGCTCTTTGATTATATAGCCCTCGTCTATAAGCTTCTGAGTCATCTTGACGGTGCTTGCCTTTGTCACGCCCAAAACAGAAGCTACCTCTGTGGACTTGACAGGTCTGCCGTTCTGACCCAGTCTGTATATGGCAAATAAATACCTTTTCTGTGATTTAGTCAGCATTCAGATGACCTCCCCGAAGTTTATTACTGTTTTATCATGATCTGTGACAGCGAGAAGAATTTGGACAACAGCCGCAGCTGCCACCACAAGAGCTTTTGCCCTGCTTCTTATCCTTTACGAGCTTGTAAATTATAGCTGCCACGATAGCAGCAAGAATCACTGCAACCAGAATCGTACCGCCTACTGTGTCCATAATTATCCTCCCAACTGTTTATGCAAGATAAGTGATGATATTTGCTTTTTATTATGCGTTTGCGCCTACCTTAACGTCCTTTTCAAGCTTTGTGCTTTCCTTATAAGGTCTAACGAGCATATAGATGATAAGAGCGATAAGAGCTATTGCAAAGATAAGACCGATAACATTCACCTTACCAGTGAAGAGATTGCCAAGCTGATTTACGATAAGTGCGATAACATAAGCAAAACCACACTCGTAGCCAATAGCGAACCAGAACCACTTTCTGCTGTTCATCTCACGCTTGATAGCTCCCATTGCTGCGAAACAAGGTGCGCAGAGGAGGTTGAAGATAAGGAATGACATACCTGTGATGCCAGTGAATGCAGCACCGATAGCAGAGTAAACTGAACCGTCTCCGCCGCCGTAAAGGATACCCATTGTACCAACGATATTCTCCTTAGCAACAAGACCTGTAACAGCTGCAACAGTTGCCTGCCAGTTGCCCCAGCCAAGAGGTGCGAAGATCCAGCAGATAGCCTTACCAATGTGAGCCAGGATACTGTATTCCATCTGGTCTTCTGTGAGCATACCGAATGAACCGTCTACCCAGCCGAAGTATGAAGTGAACCATACGAAGATAGTTGACAGTGTAATGATCGTACCAGCCTTCTTGATGAATGACCAGCCACGCTCCCACATTGATCTGAGTACGTTGCCTACTGTAGGGATATGGTAAGCAGGAAGCTCCATAACGAATGGTGCAGGATCTCCTGCGAACATCTTTGTCTTTTTCAGCATGATACCTGAAATGATGATAGCTGCGATACCGATGAAGTATGCGCCTGTTGCTACCCATGCAGAGCCTCCGAAGATAGCACCTGCGATCATTGCAATAAATGGTGTCTTAGCACCGCAAGGAATAAATGTTGTTGTCATGACAGTCATACGTCTGTCACGCTCGTTCTCGATAGTTCTTGAAGCCATGATACCAGGGATACCGCAACCTGTACCGATAAGGATCGGAATAAATGACTTTCCTGAAAGGCCGAACTTTCTGAAGATCCTGTCCATTACGAATGCGATACGAGCCATGTAACCGCAAGCCTCAAGGATAGCAAGGAGAATGAAGAGTACGAGCATCTGTGGTACAAATCCAAGAACCGCACCAACACCGGCAACGATACCGTCAAGGATAAGACCCTTGAGCCAATCTGCACAGTTTACTGCGTCAAGACCGCTTTCGATAAGTACAGGGATACCAGGTACCCATACGCCGTAATCTGCTGGGTCTGGATCAGCGAAGTCATACTTCTCAGCGGCTGCAACTGCAGCTTTCAGATCAGCATACTTAGCTGTTTCTGTTGTTTCTTCAAGTGTTTCCTCGTCCTCTACTGTATAATCAGCAGTTGCGGACTTATCTACTGTAGCAAGCAGGTTGTCTGCTGTTGCCTTAGCAGCGTCAACGTCAAAGTCATCAGCTTCGTTGTCGATAGCCTCGCCGCCCTGCTGCTCGATAAATGCGTTGATTATGTCAAGCGAGCTGCCATATTCGTCAGCAGCGTCCTCAGCGTCAGAAGAACCGATACCGAACAGGTGCCAGCCGTCGCCGAAGAGTCCGTCGTTTGCCCAGTCAGTTGCGGCTGAACCTACTGTTACCATTGAGATATAGTAAACAAGGAACATAACCACTGCAAAGATAGGAAGACCGAGCCAACGGTTCGTTACAATCTTATCGATCTTATCTGATGTTGTAAGACCACCCTGATTTTTCTTTTTATAGCAATCCTTGATTATTGAAGCTATGTAAATGTATCTCTCGTTTGTGATGATACTCTCCGAGTCGTCGTCCATTTCTTTTTCAGCAGCGCAGATATCCTTTTCGATATGGGTCTTTACCTGCTCAGACATACCGAGTTGTTCGATGACCTTCTCATCTCTCTCGAATATCTTTATAGCGTACCATCTCTGCTGTTCTTCAGCAACATCATTGAGAAATGCTTCCTCAATATGAGCGATAGCGTGTTCAACAACGCCGTTGAATGAATGCTGAGGTACCATTGGAACTTTTGACTCAGCAGCCTTTACTGCTAGCTCAGCAGCTTCCTTGATACCGGTGCCTTTAAGTGCTGATATCTCGCAGACCTGACAGCCAAGCTCCTTAGCAAGCTGATCTGTATTTATCTTGTCGCCGTTCTTTTTAACAACGTCCATCATGTTGATAGCAACAACAACAGGGATACCAAGCTCAACAAGCTGTGTTGTAAGATAAAGGTTTCTTTCGAGGTTTGTACCGTCGATGATATTGAGGATAGCGTCCGGACGCTCGCTTATAAGATAGTTTCTTGCAACTACTTCCTCAAGTGTGTAAGGTGAAAGAGAATAGATACCAGGAAGGTCCATGATAACTACGTCCTTATGACCCTTGAGCTTACCCTCTTTCTTTTCAACTGTTACGCCCGGCCAGTTACCTACGAACTGGTTTGAACCTGTAAGAGCGTTGAAAAGAGTTGTTTTACCGCAGTTAGGGTTACCTGCGAGAGCAATTTTGATCTCCATACAATTTGATCCTTTCAGAATTTCGGCACTCTAATATATCCTCATCTTCTAAGTACACATCAGCTCTGCCGATGAAATTTTTTGCTGTTTGCCTGAACTATGTATCAGACCGTTTCGATCATCTCAGCGTCAGCTTTCCTGAGCGAAAGCTCATAGCCTCTGACCGTTACTTCAATAGGGTCACCCAAAGGCGCAACCTTTCTTACATGGACTTCAACACCCTTTGTGATGCCCATATCCATGATTCTTCTCTTTACAGCACCAGTGCCGTTGAGCTTCTTCACGGTAACTGTTGAACCGATCTTAGCTTCTTTCAATGTTGCCATAACCTGATCCTCCTAACTATACAAAATATCTTCAAACATATTTATCATGGCTTGACCGCCAAATGTTTCCTATACCATTATCTTCGCAGCCATTTCCTTTGAAACAGCTACTCTTGATTCTTTGACCTTAACGATAACGTTTCCTCCGATAGTGCTTACTACCGTTACCGTTCCACCTGCGACAAAACCCAGATTTTCAAGAAACTTTCTTGTTTCAGGTTTTCCGCCTACTTTCTTTATCATGTTCTCTTCCCCTACGTTTGCAAATGTCAGCGGCATCATTCAGACCCTCCTGTTCTTTTGTCAGTATCAAAAGTTAGATTCATCTAACTTTCAGGCTTATTAAAAGGGTTAGCATTTTCTAACCCGTAATATAGTTTAGCACGGCTAACCGAATTTGTCAAGACTAAATGTGCCGTTTTTTCAATTTTGTAAGCTTGCACAAAATCTCAAGTTAGTTTCAGGTAACTTTAGTTAGTTTTCAATAACTTAATTACCGCACAAACGCAGACAGAAAAGCAAAACTGCCTTTTTCCGCCTGCGTTTGCAGTTTACATTATTACATTAGAGATATATGCTTACTTAGCAAGAGCCTCGCCCAAAGCCTTGCAGCTTGCAAGAGCGTCGTCGTCAGGAGTTTCGTTTACAATAAGTCCCTCGCCATTTACAAGTGTTGCACCGTCGCCCGTAACTCTGTCCTGCCACTGACGCATCCACTCGCCGTCACCCCAGCCGTACGAGCCGAAGAGTGCTATCTTCTTGCCTGAGAGCTTGCCCTCGATACCTGCGAAAAATGGCTCGAACTCGCTGTCCTCAAGCTCCTCTGCTCCCATTGCAGGGCATCCAAGAGCTATTGCGTCATAATCCTCAACATTGCCGCTGAACTCAGAAACTGCGAAGCACTCTGCGCCTGCACCCTCTGCAACTGCCTTTGCCATAGCCTCTGTGTTGCCTGTACCGCTCCAATAAATTACTGCTGTTTTCATTATGATTACCTCCTAAGAAATTTTCAGGGCTTGGTAAATGCTTTCGCCCTGAGCAAGTTTATTACACAGATAATTTCTGCACTTGTCATAATTGCTGAAAATACGTCTTGCTCTGTTTTCGTCAGAGTAGACTTTCCAATATCCGCAAAGAAGATAGTTTCTTCCCTTGTTCTGTATGAACCCTGTAACATCATCAACAGGATAGCCTAGAAACAGACCTATCTCATGAGGGAAATCTTCACTTGCGGATATTCTTCCAGACAGCCTTTCAAGCTGCTGTTCAAGGGTCATACGGCTGTCATAGCCAAAGCTTTCAAGAAGCTTTCTTACTCTGTTGTCTGCAAGTCTGTCAGATAAAAGCTTTTCGTTATAGAGAAAAAGCAGCTTTCTGCTTTTGCACTCGCAAAGCACTGTTAGCTTCATGCCCTTTGTATATGCCCTGCTGTTAAAAAGCTCGACATTCTCTTCAAGCCCGTCCTTGTTCTTTTCCATTGACATAAGACAGGCAGGCTTTATTCCAAGCATTGCAGGGGCAAGATGATAAGCCATGCTTTTTTCAAAATTTCTCAGCTCAGACTGTGACATAGTCCCTCCTTTGGTTAGAAATTCCTAACCTATACATATAGATCTATGCGTTTACAACGCCTTTAGTACAATATTTTTCAAGCACGTTCTTCAAAGCCGAACAGCTTGATGAATGGCATATAGCCACGGGAAAATCAAGTTTGCTTGCTCTTTGGTTAAGACCATTGAGCATTTTATGTGACACTGTATCAGTAAACACCACTGCCAGATCAGGACTGCCTATCTTCTTATCAAAACCTGTAGGATATTTGATGAACACCTTAGCCTTGCAATCATATGATTTGCAGATATCCTTATAGCGTGTTGCCATACGGTCATTTCCGCCTACTATTATAACGCTCATACTTTTCTTAACTCCTCCTTTTCATTAATTTAGGTTAGTATTTACTAACCACATTCATATTAGCATAAACTAACCCCGTTTGTCAAGGGAAACTTATGTCAGAAGTATAAACTTTTCATATGATAAAATATTCACGGCAAAAGCGAAGATACTATATATAATATGCGTTACATATCGCAGATTATGTTTGGTATTGTTTTGCAAAAAAATACGGCGAAGTGCCAAAAGACACAACGCCGTAAAAAAACAAATATTATTTGCTTAAAAGCTCTGCGAATTGTTTCATGAATGCATCGCAGACAGTGACAAAGCCGCTGTTATTATAAGTGATATTACCTTTTTCATCTATGTTTTTTCTTTGTTAAAGACTATTAGTCCATAGCAGCCTTTATTGCAGCCATAAGCTCATCATATGTTTCATAAGCAGGAAGCTCAGGATATTCAGCCTTGATGCTATCTGTGCTTCTGAAAAGGAAGCCTGCCTTGCTTGCCTGAATCATGCCAAGGTCATTGTGGCTGTCACCGCTTGCGATAGTTTCAAAGCCGATAGACTGGAGAGCCTTTACAGTTGTGAGCTTTGACTTTTCACATCTCATCTTGAAGCCTGTGATCTCGCCGTTGTCAGCAACTTCAAGAGTGTTGCAGAAGATAGTAGGATAACCAAGCTTCTTCATAAGAGGACCTGCAAACTGTGAGAAAGTATCGCTGATGATTATTACCTGTGTGAAGCTTCTCAGCTCGTCAAGGAACTCCTTTGCGCCTGGCATTGGGTCGATAGTTGCGATAGTATCCTGAATTTCCTTAAGACCAAGACCATGCTCCTTAAGAATGTTGATACGGTATTTCATAAGCTTGTCATAGTCAGGCTCATCTCTTGTTGTTCTTTTAAGCTCAGGGATACCTGTAGCCTCAGCAAAAGCTATCCATATCTCAGGAACGAGAACTCCCTCAAGGTCAAGACAAGTGATATACATACTCATAATTATTTCCTCCTTAGAAATATACAAAAAATTTCGTAATTTGATTATACCATACTTTTTATAATAATACAAGAGTTTTGCTTTAAATCATTAAGGCAAAAATAATACAAAAAATCGTTGCCCATTGTAAAATTTCGCTGTTACCCCTTTCTGATACTTGACAATTTGTGTTATATATGTTATAACTAATACACATACTAATTTATAAATCATTATTAATAAATAATGAAAAGAGGTGATACATATTTCTACAAGAAAAGACGGTATCGAAACGAAAAAAAAGATACTCACTGTATGCGTCCAACTTTTTCTGGAACAGGGGTATAAACAGACAACTATCTCGCAAATAGTGAAAAAAGCTGGCGTTGCAAGAGGAAGCTTCCAGAACTTATTTTCCACAAAAGACGCTATTCTAATGGAACTTGTGGGCACGATGTTCAGCGGACAATTTGGAGTGGCAAAGAACATTGTTGGTGATAATATGTCGCCGATATACACATATGCGGTGGAAACTGCCATACAGATAACCCTCACTGAGCTGAATGAAAATCTCCGAGAGATCTACATTGAAGCTTATACTATGCCTGAAACGGCTGAGTATATCTATGTCCACACTACGACGGAACTGAAACAGATATTCGGTTCGAATTTTCCGGGCTATACCGAGAGCGATTTCTATGAAATGGAAATCGGAACATCAGGAATAATGCGCAACTATATGGCAAGAAAATGCGATATCCATTTTCCACTTGACCACAAGCTTAGACGTTTTCTGACGGCGGCAATGCGAGTGTATAAAGTACCAGAGGAAGAACAGGCAAAAGTGCTTGCATTTATCAGATCGCTTGATATTAGAGCTATCGCCACTGAGGTCATGTATAAGCTGTTTGCAATGCTGGAAATGACATTCGATTTTAAACTTTCAAAAGATGATGAAGAGGGGGAAACAAGATGAAAAAACGGTTATTGAGCATCATACTTACTCTATGTATGGCAATGTCCATTACACCATTGAACGCATTTGCGGTCACAGAATATGGCATATGGATAGGTGAAGAACAGGTAACATCTGATAAAACATGGAGCAAACAGGGCTGGAAATACGATATACAAAGCAAGACCCTGACGCTTCTTGGTTACAATATGGCGACTATAGGCAAACGTATAAACGGCAACAGCGAAAGACCCAGCCGATTTGGTCTTATATACGTTGAAGGCGAACAAGATCTGAACATAAAGCTTGTCGGCAGCATTGATCTTGGTGACAGCCCATTTTCAAGCCAAGCCGCAACCAAATACAATGAGAGCTACAGCGGAATTTATGCTCCTGACAGTAATATCACTATCATTGGCAGCGGAACGTTTTCAGCAGTAACACATGACGCAGCAATATACTGCTCAAATCTTACTATCGGCGACGGAACTGAACAAAATGCTACTAATGTATCGTGCGAAAGCTTCGGCGCTTGCATTATCGTAAAGTATAATATGATAGTTAATGACTACAGTACTGTTTGGGCTTGCGCAAACGGACCAACTGTGGGCATGAACGGCATTTATGTTGAGGGGTCGCTTTATGTAAACGGCACTAATACCACCGTAGAGGGTCGTGCTACATACAGACCTGTTAAGGGAGAGTGCACCAATTACACACACTACAGACCAAAAAATCTCACTTCAGGCGGATATTTCAACAATGCAGGTTCAACTATTGCAGGAATAATGGTATATGGAATTTTGACAGTTGACGGCAGTAAGGTCGAAGGTAACGTCTTTAAAGAGATATACAAACCACAAGAGTATGATTCAGAATACACCTCAGGCCTTGAAGCAGGCGGTATTGTAATAAAGAACAACGCCACAGTAGAAGGCAGAAACATTAATCCGTCCACGCCGGGATTCATGGAATATGGCGTACAAGTTCACCATTACGCCATAAAATTTTTAGGAAGAGGACGTGTCCGTGCCGGAACAGAGTATGTGGATTATGAAAGCGTCAATCGTGGTTTCCGTAAATCAGGCGGCAACGAAATAACAGTTTCGGGACGGCTGAAACTCTATGAAAGCGATACTTGTCCCGCTGACTTCAAGAAGTTTGCGCAGTATGGCTTCGGAGGGTATACAGAATATTATACAGAAAACATGGATGACATCTATATAAAAGATGATAATGGCCGTGGTAAAATGTCATATTTCAAGGATATGCATGATTATGAAACATTTTATTTAGCAAGCGGAATAGATCTAAAAGATATATATGAAATCGATCTGGACACCAACGTTCCATTTGATGTAAACATACTTTCAGGCGATATCAAAATGAACATAGATATCAAAAGCGGTTTTGAGCTTCCGAAGATCATTGTCTATGACGGCGCAACTTTAAAATTAAAGACCTCCCCTGATAAAACATATAATTTCACTTATCCTATCGAGCTGAAAGGCGGCACGATAGAATTTACAAACAGTGCGATCGTGCGAGGACTTAACATTGTAGGAGAGGGCAAGGTCATCATTGATAGCGGAAACTACTCTGGAACGCTTGGTGACAACGTAATCTTGCAGATATCAGGCGGAAGCGCTGACTTCAATGACAACGGCAAGGCTGTGGACGCAAAAGGAAACTCGGTACACAAGTACACCTATGTTGCAAGGGGTGCAGATGGCAATGAGTTTATAGGCAGTGCTAACACACGTCAGCCGCCATATGACGATTTTTATGGCTATAACCGCTCAGAAATATTCCATGATGGAAACAAGCTTCATCTCTGGCTCAAGTCACAGGATTCCATTTATGGCGTGAATGCTTTTAAAATAAAAGCTGACGGCACTCTTGAAGATGAGAACACCTATTTTAATCTGCGTTATGGAACGAATATCTTAGAGCATAGGATACCTTTTGATCCTATAACATTAAAATACTTTGTTGTGAAAAAGAACGACGTCGTTACGCTGAAAACAATGGAAAACGAGCCGTCCTCACTGCAAGACAGTGATATCCGAGTAGAATGGTACAGTGTTGAAAACGACAAGCGCACAAAAATAAATGCCCATGGCACAAGCATGTATGTGGGGCGTATGGGCAACAGTGACAATGGTACGCATTATCAGGCAGATGTATATTATTTAGGCTGGGATTCCAAGCTCAATCATTCATATACCTATGACGCATATATCTTCATTGACGAGCCGGTATTTACTGCTCCTGACAAATTCCACTTGGATAAAAAGGCAAAATTCGAGGTCACAAACAATACACCAAATGGCGCAGTACGGCTGAATTACCTATGGGAAGTGAGCAAGGACGGCGGAAAGACTTTCACCGCCATTGACGGCGAAACTTCTTCTGTTTACGAGCCTACTATAGAAAGCCAAATGAACGGCTGGCAGATAAGATGCAAAACATGGGTATCAACAGGCGACGGACAAAAAACTGAGCCGACCGTTTTCGGCCCTGTTACGATAAACTTCTCCGAAAAAGCACCGGTCATAGTAAAGCACCCGCAAAGCGGTGCAACAAACGCTCCTAGCCAGCCTAAACCTGTTAAGCCCGGAGAAATAACTATCGTAATTGAACGTTACTATTTCTTCAATGTAGAAGCAACAGGCAGTGAACCGCTCCAATATCAGTGGCAGGAAAGCAGCGATAACGGAGAAACTTTCGTGGATATCCCATATACCAACGACAATTCACATTCATTAAAAGTGCGAAAAGAAAACAACGGAAAGCTTGTGCGCTGTGTTGTATCAAATGAATACGGCTCTGTAGTTTCAAATGCGGCAAAACTTACAATTTATTATTCTCCTGAGTTTACAGCCTCACTCGGCAATAAGACCATAAACAGCGGAGAAAAGGCTACGTTCACACTTCCTATCGCTCAGGGAAATCCTTACGGAGCTGAGGTGATATGGCAGGTGAGCAAGGACGATGGAAAGACTTTTGCAGACGTTACCGAAGCTGACGGAACGTTCTCTCTTGATTCAAAAGTCGTGGACGGCAAGGAAGAATGGTCGACTACATTCACCACCTGTGCAACGAACATAAGCTTTAACGGATATATGTACAAATGTACGGTCAAGAACGCTGAAAATGCGGACTACGTGGGTACTTGGGTATCGGAAAAAGCAACGCTTACAGTAATAAGGAACTGCGCAGTAGACGGACATATATTTGACAAGGGAACGATAATCTCCGAACCGACTTGCATCGATAAGGGTGTGAAGAGGTTTAATTGCTCCGAATGTTCACAGTACAAAGATGAGCCTATAAACCCATTGGGACATGATTGGAAAGAAGCGACCTGCACAGCTCCAAAGACCTGCAAACGCTGTCAGGCTACTGAGGGCGAGCCTATCGAACACAGCTTCGGCGATTATATATCCGACGAAAACGGACATTGGAAACAGTGCAGTGAGTGCGGAACTGACAGCCAAAAGGAACTTCACGCCTACAAGTGGAATACGGAAGACGGCGAATATTGGCAGGAATGTACAATTTGCGGATATGAAACGAAAAAATCAACTATTTTGAAGATATCCATAAACGGAACCGACGAGACCTGTCCTTTAGGTGATTATGAATTTACATTTGCTCTGCCTGAGGGCTGTACTGACGTAACAGCAGGCTTCAGATTTGCAGGCGACGGTACGGAATTGGCGTTTACCGCAAAAGACGATCTTTACACCGCAAAGGTAAGTGCGTCAGATCTTGAGAGCGGAACAATGACGGTTTACGCTTCGGCAAAACTCAAAGACGGTTTTGTCATCACAGGTGAAAAAGAAGTAACCGTGCTTGAAAACCATGTGGGCGGCACTGCGACTTGTACTGAAAAAGCAAAGTGCAAATTCTGTAATAAAGAATACGGCGACCTTGACCCGACAAATCACACAGGCAAACCTGTTTGGAAATTTGACAGCAAAGAACACGAGAAAAAATATGATTGTTGCAGCGAGGTGACTATCGAGAGAGAACCCCACGAATGGAACGCAGGCGAATGTACAGAGTGTGGATACAAGTGTACACATTCTGGCGGCAAGGCGACCTGCACAAAGAAAGCCACCTGCGATATCTGCGGCAGTGAATACGGCGATATCGACCCGAACAATCATGGAAAGCTCACACATATAGATAAAGTTGACGCAACACGTGACAAAGAGGGAAATATCGAGTATTGGTACTGCGAAGAATGCGGCAAGTATTTCGGTGACAAGGACGGCACAAAGGAGATACAAAAGGCAGACACTATTACAGATAAGCTGAAAGACACTCCAAGTGATGACAAAAAAGATAACTCAAAGCCAGATAAGACGAAAGACGATACTAACGAGAGCAAGACAGACAGCTCTACGGCAGAAAAGCCGAAAAACGATTCAAGCGAAATCAAGGCAGACAGCTCCACGGCTGATAAGCCTAAGAGCGAGCAGAAAAATCCACAGACCGGAAGCGGCAGTGGTATGAGCCTTTGGCTTGCAATGCTGTTGATAAGCGGCGGTGCGGCAATGGGAATAAAGAAAAAACACAAGAAATAACTGATCTCTTAACTGCACACAGCGGTTGTCTCAAACGGCAGCCGCTGTTTTTTTGATCAACATGACAAAAAATTTGTTACCCAAAGTTAAATTACCCCTTGACCTGTGGCGAAAATAGTAGTAAAATAGAAATGTAAATACAATAATTGAAAGGAATGTTCATCATGCCAAAGTTTATCGTTGAAACATCTGCACGTCACGTTCACGTTACTCAGGAAACTCTTGAAACGCTGTTCGGAAAGGGTGCAACACTTACAAAGAAGAAAGATCTTTCACAGCCTGGTCAGTTTGCTTGTGAGGAGAGAGTTACAGTTGTAGGTCCTAAGAAAGAGCTTGCAAATGTTTCTATCCTCGGTCCTGTAAGAAAAGCAGACCAGATCGAGCTTTCAGCTACAGACGCACGTTCTATCGGCGTTGCCGCTCCTATCAGAGAGTCAGGCGACACAGCAGGCTCAGGCGCTTGCAAGCTTGTTGGCCCATGTGGCGAAGTAGAGTGTTCTGAGGGCGTTATCGTTGCTAAAAGACATATCCATATGACACCTGCTGACGCTGAAACATTCGGCGTAAAGGATAAGGATATCGTTGCTGTCAAGATAGAGTCTGCAGAAAGAACAGCTATCCTCTGCGACACTGTTATCAGAGTAAGCGACAAGTTCGCTCTTGCTATGCACATTGATACAGACGAGTCAAACGCTGTAGGCGCAGGCAGAGAGCAGTACGGCGAGATAGTAAAGCTCTAATTTTATAGTACATATAAGACCGCTCATCATAGGGCGGTCTTTTTTCATACAAAAAATACATCGCCGCAGGCGATACCATAATTCCTCACTCCTCACTCCTAACTCCTCACTAATAACAACGTTTCGATTGACACAAAACTCCACCTGTGATATAATTTTCTTGTAAAACGCATAACGCAAATATGGAGATCATAAAATGAATAACGATACAATAAAACTTATACGGAAAACCTCAAACGTAAATTCACTTATGGTGATAATTTTCTATATGCTTGATATCGCACTTATAAGACTTGGCGACTTGGCGGTGTACCATATCGCAGGAAAGTCAGCCTACTATGAGGATATCGCTCAGCTTGTGAGCTACTGCATACAGTATCTCATGGTTGTGCCAATAGTTCTTGTTGTATTCAGACTTGTGAGTGGCAAAAAAGAGGGTCTTAAAATAACAGCCTGTTTCAGAAAGCCTTCAATGCCTGCAAAATGGGTCGCAAAATGGATCGTCATATCATTCGGGCTTATCTATGCCTCAAATTATATCAACACATTTATTTTCTCATATGTGCAGAAAGCTTCGGGAACGAGCCTTAAAGGCGTTGACTTCACTTCAAGCGGCACTGCCCTGGGCGGCGTAACGAGCGTGCTGGCAATGTCAGTGCTTGCACCGTTTTTTGAGGAGCTTATGTTTAGAGGTACGCTTTTCAGAAATGCTGAAAAATGCGGACAACTCACAGGCATTATAATGGTGGGTCTGACCTTCGGACTTTGGCATGGAAGCTATCAGCAGATACTCTATGCGGCTGTTATGGGAATGTGTGCCTGCTTTATGGTTGCAAAAACAGGATCTATCTTCCCGTCTCTGATACTTCACTTCACCATGAACACTATCGGAGCAATTCAGAGCGTCGCACTTGGTTCCATAGACTTTGACAAGTTTGCCGCAGACCTTGAAAAAGGTCAGATCACAGGCACAGCACCAATGATAATAATTGCTGTCGCACTGCTTTCATTCGGACTTATGATAGCTGGTCTTGTGCTTTTTGTAAAAGAGCTTAGATATCACCATGAGAGCTTCAGGCTCATAAACTTCTGTCCTGATGTTTCACAAGGCAAAAAGATAGTCATCTATCTCACCGCACCTGTTACCATACTCGCCTTTGCCGGGCTTATCTTCATCACAGTCCGCACAGCTTTAGGTCTTGGGCTATTCTAAAATACGCATAAAAATAACGCAGACTTTTTACAGCCTGCGTTATTTTTATCAGGAGTTATTTATTATGATTTAAGGCTTGCGATCTTCTGGTTAAGTTCCTTGATCTCGGAATCTACAGTTGCAGAATACTTCTCACGAACCTGCGTCCATGTGGACTGTACACCCTCTTCATCAACGTTTGAAGCATCACTGTAGAGAGCGTCAACAAGGCACTGGTTTCCGTCAAACTGCTTTCTGTCACCGAGAGCGGAAGATATACCGTAAGCATAGTCGAAGAGCATAAGGTAATCGTCAGAAACAACGTCCATTTTCACATCATACATCTCGTCTGTCCAATTAGGGTTGTTCTCCATGAACTTGTCCTTGTTTGTCTGCTCATACTTAGGATCTGTCTTTGAAGCTCTTACGCACTCAAACCAGCACTTAACAGCTTCGCTTCTTGTTGAACCTTTTACCCACATGAAAGCTGTCATATCAGACGTTGTTATCTTCTGCTGATTATCGTCATACTGAGGAATAGGAACAACGCCCCAGTTCTCGCCCTCCTTTGGAGTCTGGTTGCCTGTGTAAGCCCACTCGCCCATTGCATAGAACAAGCAGTTCTGATTGAAGCAATCTCTTGCAGAGCCTACCCAGCCGTTGAGGATAAGTCCGTCCTTCATCATATTATAAAGGAAGTTCTGAGCCTTTTCGATATCAGGGTCGTTAAGATTGCTTGAAAACTCGTTTGTTGCAGGATCATAGTTTACAAGACGCTTGCCCGTCTGCTGAACAACGTGCGCTCTGAAGAAGCCGTTTACACCGTAACGCTCAGTATCAGCCGGTGCGTTGCCAACATATGAGGACATGATATCCTCCCAATTCTTCCAAGTCCACTCATTGTTTACATAAAGCTCATATGGATCGTCAAGGCCCTCTGCGTCAATGATATCCTTATCATAGCAGAGCATAGCAGAAGCAGAATAGCCAAGAGGCGCAACATAATGCTTTCCATTGAGCATGAACTGATCTGCTGTATCCTTTGTTGCAGACCACAAAGGCTGGCTGAAATCAACTATGCTGTCGATAGGCTGATACATATCCTTTACTACCTGTGAAGGGAATGCAAGCCACTCATACTTGAATATATCAGGAATATCCTTGTTAGCTGTGATAGCAGCAGCAAGATTATCAAATCTGTCCTCATTTGAAGTCTGCTGGAATCTTATCTTTCCGCCCTTGCTCTCAAAAAGCTGAAGCTCTGTGCTCTTCTCAGGACTGCCCTTAGTAGGGTTAAGGTCGCCCTCACCGAGATAAAGTATCTCTTTTTCAGCACCCTCAGGGATAGCCTCGATAGATTCCGTGTCAGCTACCGCAACGTTCTCTGTTGCAGAAAAATCGTCCTCCGCCTTGCTTGAAGAGTTTGATGAGCTTCCGCAACCCGCTACTCCTGTTGCCATTGACAAAGCCATTACAGCCGCTATGTACTTTTTGTAATTCATAAAATATTCCTCCATAATTCAATATTTTAGCATCAAAGCTGTCCGTATGTAGTTGATGAGTTCATATATTAAATCTTGCTATAATTATACAACACATATAAAGCTATTGTCAATCACCATTATAGCACAATTATCAGCAATTTCATTGTACACTTTGCACAATAAAATCCATATGTATCGTTAAAGCGCAATATTACAATCAGTATCGTTTAAAATATGCGCATAAAGTTCAAATATTCAATATGCCCGTTTTGAATGAATATAAAACAGATACAAGAGCTTTTTGTAGAAAACATTAACCAAAACAGCAAAATATGTACAGCATTTATGCAGTTCGTAAAACTTTTTTCATGTAATCGTTTGATGTTTTCAGTGGTACTTGTAATTAGCGAATTATTATAGTATACTTGTTTAAGAAGATTTTTTACCGAAAGGAAATTGCTTGATATGACAGATTTTGAAAGAAACAAAGCAAGGGTGACAGCCGAATACGAGGCTCTCATCAACAGAAAAAACATTGTGTCCGACAGCTACAACGGAATTTATGACAGATACGTTTACCCTGTTCTGACAGCCGCACACGCACCTATTATCTGGAAATACGACATGAACCCTGAGACAAATCCATACTTCATGGAGAGATTGGGCATAAATGCAGTACTGAACTCAGGCGCTATTTATCTCAACGGCAAGTATTACCTTGTTGCAAGAGTTGAGGGCAATGACAGAAAGTCATTTTTTGCAGTAGCAGAAAGCGACAGCCCTGTTGACGGCTTCCGTTTCTGGGACTTCCCTGTTCAGCTTCCTGACACTGAACCGGAGGAAACAAACGTATACGATATGAGATTAACACAGCATGAGGACGGCTGGATATACGGTGTATTCTGCTCAGAGAGCAAGGACAAGACTTCAAACGATCTTTCTGCCGCTACAGCTCAGGCTGGTATCGTAAGAACAAAGGATCTTAAGACATGGGAAAGACTTCCTAATCTCAAGTCCAAGTCACCACAGCAGAGAAACGTTGTGCTTCACCCTGAGTTCGTTGACGGAAAGTACGCATTCTACACACGTCCACAGGACGATTTTATCGAAACTGGCTCAGGCGGAGGAGTATGCTTCGGTCTTTGCGAAGACATCACAAACCCTGTTATCTGCACAGATGAAGTTGTTATCTCACCAAGACAGTATCACACAATCACAGAGGTAAAGAACGGTGCAGGCGCAGTGCCTATCAAGACACCAAAGGGTTGGATACACATTGCACATGGCGTAAGAAACACAGCCGCAGGTCTTAGATACGTAATTTATGTATTTGCAACTGACCTTAAAGATCCTTCTAAGCTAATCGCTTCGCCGTCAGGACTTTTCATTGCACCACACGGCAGTGAAAGAGTGGGTGACGTATCAAACGTTGCGTTCACAAACGGCGCGATCGTTCGTGAAAACGGTGACGTTTATATTTACTACGCTTCATCAGACACAAGACTTCACGTTGCGGCAACAACGATCGACAAGCTTATGGATTACACATTCAACACTCCGTCAGACCCACTGCGTTCTGTTGACTGCGTAAAGCAGAGATGCGGGCTTATCAGAAAAAATCTCGAATATCTTAACAAGTAATATATCAAACACAAACAGACGGCTTCTGCTGTCTGTTTTTTTGTACACTAAAACTTTCTTCAAGTCTGCCATATCCGTGCATAAATATTGCACTACCCATGTAGGGGACGTCGTCCCCTACAATTATACTATGGTTTGTCTGCCGCAAAATTGCTGAGTCCCTTTACCGCAACTTTTTTTATATACCCTCTTGCAATCGTCCACAATCTATGGTATAATTAATTAATAAAAGCACAATATATGCAATATCACGCACAAAATTTTCTCTTAACTAAGGAGTGTTTATAATGAGATGTCCTTTTTGCAACTATGAAGATACAAGAGTAATAGATTCACGTCCAAGCGAGGGAAAAAAGCGTCGCCGCCGTGAGTGTCCGAAATGCGGAAAGCGTTTCACTACTTATGAGGTGGTGGAAAAGCCACAGCTTATGGTATACAAGCGTGACGGCTCGTTTGAGCCTTTTGACAGACAGAAGCTTATAAAAGGCATTCAGAACGCTATCAAAAAGCGTCCTGTCAGTGTTGATGATATGAAAAACCTTGTTGACGATATAGAGAACACCTTTGCAAACAAAATGCAGACTGAAACCACCACCAGCGAAATAGGCGATATGGTGCTTATGGGTCTGAAAAAGCTTGACCACGTTGCATATGTGCGTTTCGCGTCCGTTTACAAGGACTTCTCTGACGTTGATTCGTTCATTCAGATAATCACTGAGCTTTCTGACAAGAAGAAATAAATAAGAGCGTTCCGATAATTTTCGGGACGCTCAGCCTGTCGCAAAACCCCTAGATTCATCTCGAATCAGGGGTTTTGCTTTTATGCAATCAATAAACTAACAATAAATGTAATCAATTTTCGTAAAAAGTGTCAAAACAAAGCGATTTACACTCCGTGGAGAGATTCATATTGTAAAAGATCTGGTTGAATCTGTTCCGAGCAATATAAAACAGCAAATAAAAAAATGATGCCGCTTCAGAAACAGATACCTCTTCCGGAAGTTTTCCGCAGCGGCAGAACTGATAGAGAAATCCGCCACAGAATGCGTCGCCGGCTCCGGTTGCATCTAATGCTTTATTTCTGAAACCCTTGACGATCTGACCGCCGTCATATGTCC
Source organism: Ruminococcus bicirculans (ex Wegman et al. 2014) (assembly GCF_000723465.1). Lineage (GTDB taxonomy): Bacteria > Bacillota > Clostridia > Oscillospirales > Ruminococcaceae > Hominimerdicola > Hominimerdicola aceti. The sequence continues at coordinate 915,404 of NZ_HF545616.1, read as the reverse complement.
GTACATAAGCGCCCAATTTGCCCAATGTGATTACATCAATTTTCACTTCCTTACGCAACAAGGCTTCTGCTGCATATTTGCCTCAAAACCAGCTGCTCCCGGTACTGCTGCAAAAACAGATGTACCGATTGCCATGCCGATTTTATTTCCAAGAGAGATAAATGCATACTGGAACCCGTCATTGCGGACACCGGTTTTCCATTCGCCATATTCTACACAATCGGGAATAATGGCATAAATAGCCGTGTTAAAACCTGCAAAGAAGAACCGTGTCAGACCAGAACAGATATAAAACGGAACAGGTGTCTCTACAGGACTGAACAGATACAGCGACAGCATACATACACCTGTTCCAAGCGCCAATATAGAAGCTGATCTGCCTTTGTTTCCAAACCATCTGAAAATAATAGGAAACAGTCCGGCACCAATAATTGACGGAATAATAATTGCCATGGAATAAGTAGTAAACAGGGATTCAGTTCCCTCCACATGCTTAAAATAATATAGTGCATCTGCATTTCTTCCACAGAGTGTCACGCCAAACAGGAACTGTCCCAGTAATGCCAGCAGATAGGGCTTATTTTGAAGCACAGTCTGAATTTGCAGCTTTATGGGGATTTTCTTCTTTTCCGGAATGGTTACTGCTTTCTTTGTCTTAGCAAAGCAGAAAATATGACAGGCAGCAAAAATCGCACCATAAAGTACAGCTACCAGCAGATAACCACGCTTGTCACTGCCGCCCAGTTTTGAAATCAACGGCAGTGTGATAATATTGATAATACCGATTGCAATCATGGCACTGACGGAACGGAAGGTGTTGATTTTTGCACGTTCTTCAATGTTCTGCGTCATATCACCGCAGAGGGTTCCATAAGGAATAATTATGCAAAGCGACTAAGAGTGATCTTGGTCGCTTTTGCTATGCTGCTCTAAGTCTGTAATCGACAGGAGATAATCCATCAAGCATTTTAGGCGGCTGTCAGTCACGCTTTTTTCGATACGGCTCAACGCACCCAAGATACTGTTGGCGTTCTCCATATCAACATTCACGATCTTACCGTGCAGTGCCATGTACTTAATATATGTAGCAGTTTTCATATGGCACTCGTCGGCTCTTTGTTTTACCTCTTCCCATTCACCAAGCGTGAACGTGAGATGTTTATACTTCCTGTTTTCTACCTTAATATTATCGACCTCCTTGTTGTCTGTGTTACGGATACTCGGTTCTAAAAGGGTCAGGGTTCCATTTTAGCCCAATTCTGCAGGAAAGCAGAATTGGAAGAGTTTGGGTGACAGAGCATATGCTCTGTCAATACTTGCGAGAAAAAATGAAATTTGGTCAAAAGAGCCAGCCTGCTCTAACTGAATACACGTTTCACATATATAGGACAGAACTCGGGTAAAATTTGCACTCGTTTACAAAAGATTCAAAAAGAATCTGCAAGCTGCATAATCAGGCATAGGCGATATATTGCCCTGTCCGTTAAAATGACAATGGGCGGCATAGTGATGATCTTACGCCTGTGATCGACACCAAACAGCCGAACCTGATGACAGATGTGCTGACGATAGCCCTCATTTTTAAGTATAGCTGGAAAAATATCGCTGTGCCGTATATTCCAAAATCAGAATTATCTTTGCTTTCAGCTCTGGAAATTTCATATTTAAAATAGAGTTCTAACAGACATTATCTGTCTCATGAAAGCAGAAAGGACTCCATAACCGTTTGGTTACTGAGTCCTTATTCTTCTTATTGTATTTTTCATACAGCAGTCTGTTGCCGAGAAGGAAATGACGGAGATGATTTTAGAAAGAGGATATTAGCACGCATAGTTAAAGTGACTTTTTATAATCATTACCACCACAAAAGTGGTGGGTTGCTCTGCTCCAAAAAGGAACTGTTACTGGCTTTGCCCCTCAAGAGACTCCGAGGGTTCAGCACCGCATTACATTCACTGGCAGCCCTTATATGTTAGGTGCTTAATTTCATTTGTTTATAACCTCCGTGTATTTTAATTTAGTAATGCAGTCGCCAAATTACTACTATTTTATCATATTCGGAGGTTATTTTAAAGCGTTCGCTGAAACTTTTTTATGTCCCCGGTAGAACCGGACGTTTAATTACGCTAAAGCGCCCAAAAGAGCCCTCGAAAACGCTTTCAGGGCGTTTCCGATAACCTGCGATCAGTGTTGATTTTTCTTTATCCTGAATACAGCAAACACTATAGCTGCCACAAGAGCCGCTGCCCCTCCGACTATCCCCAAGATAAGCGGGAGACTGCTTTTTCCCTCTCCCTTTTCGGCAGCGGAGGAAACAGCTTCTCTTGTATCAAGAGCTTCCTTATCCTTGGCAATTACCAGAAGCGATACCGTCCTTGGCTCCATTTCAAGAGTCAGGCTGCTGCCGTTCAGTGTCACAGCCGGGTTTGAATCGGTCATATCAAATAACTGTGCTGACATACTGTTTATCCCGTAAAGGTGAGCGTACTTGTACTCGTTTCCAAGCTCGATATTTGCGGTCGTTTTGTCGTCAAACGCCTTGTTTGTCACTACGAGGGTGATGACGTCCTCGTTATCTCCGTTAATTGCAGCATAGGCGGTCGAGGTCTCGATATCGTCCGTGGTACAAGACACAAGCGTATCGCCAAAGCCGCTTCCGCTGCCGTCATAGTTGGTGTACAGATTGATCGCGGCAAGCTGATACTGTGCGTCCATTGTAAACAGGTTGGCAGCATAGACCCCGTTCTGTGCAAAAATGCCGAGGGTGTCCGCCTCCATTATAGCACCGCAGACATCGTAAGTTCCCTGAAAATCATATTCAGTGACGGCAAGCTTTGTGCCGGGGTAATAGGTATCTATTGACTCCTTAAGTGCCGGAAGTATCGGCAGGAACTCTGCGCCTGCGTCGGTTATCCAGCTGTCCTCGGTGTAGGTATCGTCCCAGAAGCTTCGGGTCGAGTTCAGCTTATTGTAAACACAGTCGGGATCGCCATAATGCTCACAGTAGCGCTTTCCGCAGGCGCCCTTTGCCTCGGTGTAAAAATGCACATCGAGCACATCGAGCAGTCGCCTGCCGTTCTCGTCCTCTGCCTTCTTCATTTCGTCAAGATAGTAATCTATAAACCATTTGTACTCGGGGTTGTCGTTTTTTATCTCTTTCCAGTCAGGCGCATCGGCGAAATTCGTAAACGCCCCGTAGCCGAAAAGCGCAGGACCGAATATCTCGGCATTCGGGTCAATATCCTTTACTGCCTTAGACATAGTTACCGACTTTTCAACGATCTCAGCGCAGGTGGTTTTTTCGGGATGAACGAGTGAGTGAGTGCTGCTCCACAGCCCCGGCTCATTGTCGAGAGAATAGCCCCTGATGCCGCCGTTCTGTGAGTCGCCAAGGGTGTTCACAAGGTAGTTTACAAACTCGTCCATATAAACAGTGCCGTCATTCAGATCGGGCGTCAGGCTGAATTCATCGCCCTTTACAAGTTCAACCTTTTTCCAGCGGTCAGAGGGCGCGCTCTCAGCCTTGCTGACCTCGCCGTTCATGTCGGCAGAAACGTAGCCCGCAAGCTGCAGCGTCATAAGAGGGTATGCGCCCTTTGCGGTGCAGACCTCATTCAGCTTCAGAGCGGCACAGCCCGGCTTGTCCTTCATATCCTCCGGAACATTCTGTTGAAAATATCCGTCGGAGATGTTTTTCCAGTCAGCTCCTGCATTTGAAGCGTTCGTTTCCCAGTTGTAAGCGCTGTAGCGGTTGCCGCCCGCACGCACCGCCTTACAGGAAACGTCATTTTCCATAAGCTCCGCATTAACGCCGTAAATATAGGGAGAGATCGCTTTTCTGTCCTTGCCCGTATCAACGGTTATGTTCACTGTTCTGCCCAATGAAGTGCCGCTCACCGAAAGCGTGCAGCTGAGCATTATGGACATTGCCGCCATAAAAGCCGCAAGATTTCTTATTCGCATAGTATCACCGTCCTTTTTAATCAAGCTTCACAAACGCTGCCGAGCCTGCTCCGATAACGCAGCTGTTGCCGCTTATCTCTGCACCGCTCCCGAAGCTGTATATAACCTCTCCAAGTGAGCCGCCGACCGTCAGCTCACAGGCGGAATCGGTGGGGTTTACTGCAACAAGTATTCTCTCGCCGTCAAAGCTTCTGACATATGCAAGAGGTCTGCCCTTTGCGCCGTCGCAGACAAACTCGATATCTCCAAGGCTTTGCAGAGCTTTGTGCGCCTGTCTTACTGCAATTAGCTTTTTGACCTCGCTGCGCAGCGAATTATTGACGGCAATCTGCTTCTCCGCAGTCGGTCTGTCGGGGTCGGGGTCAAGGGGGATATAGAGCTTCTCTACCGGAGCGGAAGAAAATCCTGCATTCTCCGAGCTGTCCCACTGCATAGGTGAGCGCGAGCCGGTCCTGCCGTAACCGCCCTCAACAGAGTTCAGCCCCTCAACGTAGTTCATGCCGATCTCATCGCCGTAGTAGATGTAGGGTGCTCCCGGCATCGACAGCAGGAAGGCAAAGGCAAGCTTTCTGCGCTCTCCTTTGATGTGGCGGGCGAGTCTGTCCATATCGTGATTGCCCGAGGGTATGCAAATCAGTCCCTTACGCTCCGAGCGCTCATAGCTGTCCATATATTTGGACACAAACGTCGATGCGTCACCCTCTCCACTGAAGAAGGGCTTTTCATTCCTGAACAGGTCGTTGTAGTGGGAAGACCCGAAGTGCAGCAGAAAGTCCATATGAAAGCCCCCTGCAAGACTCTGGTAAGGCTCTCCCCACTCGGAGACCATTGCGGCCTCGGGGTATTCCTCGTCAAGAAATGCCCTTATGTTCTGCCAGAGGGCGATGTTGCCCTTCTGATCCTCATCGTTTTTGACAAGTGAACCTGCCATGTCCACACGAAAGCCGTCACAGCCCCGTGAAAGCCAGAAGCGCATGACGTCCTTGAGCGCCTCCCGGGTAGCTACAGCGCCCTCGGAATCCATAGACTGCTGCCAGGGAGCGTTCGGCTTGTAGAAGCCGTAATTAAGAGCAGGCTGGTGGGTGAAGAAATTGATCGCACAGCTGCCGTCACGTTCGGATATGCCCCTTATTGACGGGTAGCCCGCAGGCTCCTCCCAAACGCTGTCCGTCCAGACATAGCGGTCGGTGAACTCGTTGCGGTCGGCCTTCATGCTTTCTTTGAACCAGGGGTGCTCCCATGAGGTGTGCCCCGGCACGAGGTCAAGCAGAACGTGCATACCCAGCTTGTGAGCCTCCTCGAACAGACGGACGAGGTCGTCATTTGTGCCGTATCTGGGGGCTACCCTGCAATAGTCCGAAACATCGTAGCCTGCATCCAAAAAGGGCGATTCAAAGCAGGGGTTTATCCATATCGCCGTGCAGCCCAGCTCCTTGATGTAGGGCAGCTTTTCGGTGATGCCGTTTATATTTCCGATGCCGTCACCGTCCGTGTCCTTGAAGGACTGGGGATAGATCTCATAAAATACTGCGTCGTCGAGCCAGTCAGGTCTTTTTGCCATAATAATTACCTCCGTATAAATATTCGTCCAGGGGTTGATTTGTTTGCTTCTGTATGATATAATACTACATATCGAAGAAAAATTCTACGCCGATAATATCATAAACCGATACTATAATACTTTTATGGTGATAATATGGAAAAAGCCGCATTAAAGGAACACCGCCGGCACAGCACAGCCGACAAGCCGTTTTCTTACTATATCTCGAATATTCCCGAATACTTTCCCAATGCTCCGATGCACTGGCATAAGGAATTTGAGCTTAATGTCATTCTGGAGGGCGAGGGTGATTTTGTAACGGGCGATATACACTTTACAGCTTACAAGGGCGATATTGTGCTGACGCCGCCTGACATGCTCCATGCTGTTTATCAGCATGATGACAAGAGATGTGTCTACGATACCCTTGATCTTGACGGCTCCATGCTGGGCAGCCGTGACAATGACCGTGCCGCAGACGCGTTTATCGCACCTCTCATTTCAGGAGCGTACAGTATAGAAACTCACATTACCCCCGAGCATTGCTATTACAGCGAGCTTCTGACCACGGCGGAAAATATGATAAGCGCCGCCAAGGGTGACACGCCCCTTCTTGATATGCTGATAAAAAGCGAGCTGCTGCGGTTCATGTTCCTGCTCTATGAGAGCGGCAGCATTTCAAGGAACGGTTTTGTAAAAAAAAGCTCACTAATGCGCCCCGCGATAGAATACATCAATGAGCATTTTACTGAGCCCCTCACCATAGACCAGCTTGCGGGCGTTGTTCACCTGAGCAAAAGCTATTTCATGGGTGCATTCAAGAGGGAAACCGGCGTCGGAGCAATGGAATATATAGCCCAGCTGCGCCTGAAGCTTGCAAGAGAGCTTTTGAGAGACACCGACAAAAGCGTTGCAGATATAGCTTTTGAATGCGGATATCACAACCTCTCGAACTTCAACAGGCAGTTCAGATCCGCCGGCGGCTGCTCTCCCAAGGAGTACCGCTCACGCTGCACAGACTCAGATCAGACAGTACAGAATGATTGAAAGGTTATCATTAAGCTGTACAGCCGTGTTTTCACTGTAGGTTTGTCAGACCGCTGTGGCATGAAAAGCTGGCTGCACGAAAAGGCTCAGAATGCCGCCCCTGACGATACTGCAATGGTACTTAGAACAGATATGGACGGCTTGAAGGCGATAAATGACACCTTTGGCCATGCTGAAGGAGACTATGGGATCAGAACCGTCTCGAATGTTGTTCAGAGCATTACCAGTAATGATGAGATATGTGTACGCACAGGCGGTGATGAGTTTTGTCTTATAGGGATAGGAAAATACGCTGATGATGAACCGCAAAGACGGACAGAACGCTTTTTAAAAACACTCGAAGCTGTGGGCCGAAGTTCCGACAAGCCCTACGAGATAACAGCGAGCATAGGGTGGGCAAGCGCTCCTTACAGTGAAAATGTTGTAAGCGAGCTGCTCAAGACCGCTGATGAGCGAATGTATGAAAATAAGCTGATGAGAAAGAAAAACAGGATATGACATACAGTCATATCACTGCTTAGGGGTAAAAAATCTGATATCATTTGCGTACTTATAATACCTACCTTAGCTGCCGAATACACTCAGACACGGATAACCGTCCTGCTTCAGACGGCTATCCGTGTCTTATTATTACAGCCTTTCCAAGTTGCATGGTGTATAAAAATATGATATACTTAATTTGGAAACGGATAATATTCTGAAATGTAGATAGGAAGGGAATGATTGTATGTTGCCGATATATATGGCATTGATCGATGATGAAAAAGATAAAAAGGCTTTTGAAAAGCTGTATAATAAATACAAAAATAAAGTTCATGCAATATCCTTGAATATATTAAAAAATGAACAACTTGCAGAGGAATCAACTTCTGACACTTTTTTATCGTTGGCTAAATGTTTTCAAAAAATTAAACATTTAGAATATCACAAATTGGATTATTACATTGTCATAACCAGTAGGAACATGGCAAAGAATATATCTAAAAAGGAAAAAGAAAATTTAATGACGGTTTCCTACGATGATGATTCTTATTTTGTAAATGAAAATATGTCATGTTACGAATTTGAATTTTTGAAAGGTTGCATAAAGAAACTGAAAGTTGACGATCAAGAGATTCTTTATTTAAAGTTTTCGTGTGGACTTGAATATTCTGAAATCTCAAAAACGCTTGGCATTACATCTGCCACAGCAAGAAAACGTCTGCAGTATGCCAAAAACAGATTGAAGATATTACTTGAAAAGGGTGATTTATAACATGAATAATTTTTCATATTTTTCAAAAGCTCTCGATGAAGTCGTAGATGCCAGATTGGATGATTATGTTGAAACTCTTGAAGTAGACAAACGATATGAATTTTCGGAAAAGTACAATAAAAAAATAAACAAACTTATAAAACACAGAGAAAAGCCCTATTTTACTCTTATATGCACGACCGGCAGACGTGTTGCTTGTTTTGTTACAGCATTGTTGATCCTATCATTTTCTTCGCTTAGCGTAAAAGCTGTGAGAGAGGCAGTTTGTAATTTCTTTATGAATATTTTTTCAGACCATACGGAGATTATAGCAGACAGTGAAATTGTGAATTCATATCCGCATTCGATTGACGAGGAATATCATATATCTTCACTTCCCAATGGATTTAAACAAGTCGACTATGATAAAATGGAAAATTCAATTATAATAACATACTTCAAGGATGATGATTATATCTTTTTTGAACAATACACAAAAGATGCATATCTTAGTAATTATGATAATGAACAGTCAACAATTGAATCATATACAGATGAAAACGGACAAGAGTATCTAGTTCATAATACAGATCATGATCATACATTTATGTGGGACAATGGTAAATATATTTTTGAAATATGCAGCAACTTAGACAAACGGTCTGTGTTGGAATTGTGTGAATTCACAAAAATAAAGTAAATTAATAAAAACATATCACAAACAAACAATTTTCATTATCATAGTAGGTGTAGGAGAAAATAAATCTCTTGCACCTATTTTTTGTGAAAGGAGGAACTTACATATATGAAAAAAGTGATATCTACAATTATATCGGTTGTTATTATGCTATGCCTATCACTTACAGCTTTTGCCGAACCCGAACTGCAAACGCCTTCTGACGATGACATTTCTGTTTGTTATTTATACACAGATAAAATATCAGGTACATTGTCAATCTCCAACAAGGCTGCAACTTGTAAATCCACTGTACGTGGTATTTCAGGTACAACTACTAAAATCGTTATAACTCAAACACTTCAGAAGAAAAATGGATCTTCATGGAATAAATACAGTAGTTGGACAAAAACATTCAACAGTTGGTATGCGATTTCTTCAAATTCCAAAGAGTCTTTAAGCAGCGGTACATACCGCCTTAAAACAATCGCAAAGGTTTATAACGGTTCTGATTATGAGACCATTACGATTTATAGTAGCACAGCGTTCTGCTAAAATAATAGGCTGTGTACAGAAAGGACAGGTGATTCCAATGCAGTAATAAAATTTATATAATCCAAAATCAAAAAACAAAACATTGACATTCAAATATTTGGATGTTATAATAAGAAATGACGTTTAATATGAAAAAGATCGTAAAAAGGATCGCAGCTATGGGTGCTGCTGTTATGATGATGAGTTCTATGGCTATTGGGGCTAGTGCATATAATTCCGGAGATACATATTCAAGTGCGACGTGGACAATAAGTGCAAAATACACACAAAGCACTAAATCTATAACCAAGACTCTTAAAGCTGGCAATAAAGTTAAGATCAACAACGGTACAACAAAGAATGTTATTATAACAAGTTGGACTGGGCAAGATGAGGTGCTCTATTCTAATGTTACGTTTAGTTCACCAAATGGCAGCAATAAAGTAACGATAGATAAAAGAGACAATTATGAGTATTTTATAACGATGACATCGTCATATAAACCAACAGCAGAAGTGAAGAATAAAATCACACTCAATAATTATGATGAGGATGATATAAAAGCTTCAGGATACACAAGAACGCCTAAATAATGTGCTATGGCTGCTGCTTGTCGGCAGCCATTTTTATAAAAGGAGCAACGATGAAAGAAATATTTAAGATATTTGTACTTCTTGTGATGATATGTACGTTTACAGCCTGTGCAGCAGGCGGTAAAACCAGTGATACAAAAGATATCAGCATAAAGCTTGAGAGCTTTTCTGATGTAAAAAAAGATATTTTGTCAACTGATACAGAGTATGAAAATATTTCTGTACCGACTGAAACACTTCAAGCCTTGGCAAATGATCTGCCGGAAAAGGCTGAACTCGCTGACCTAAAGCAGGTGAACGATCGTGAGCAGTGTTTCGGTAAAATAAGGCCGCTGTTTATTTCCGACAAGGACTATAAGAAAGAGTATTATCAGGGCTTTGACAGTTCTTTTCCTGCCGGCAACGTTTATGATGACACAACGTACTATTTAAATGTTGCATCAAATGGAGGCATCGGATTTCTTTCTAAAGAATCTGCCTATGACTGTGAAACGATAAAAACAGTTTTTGTAGACAGACCCTATGAAGACGAAGAGTATGTTCTTGGCGGACAGACGTATAAACTCAGTCAGGGCGTTGAGTATGTAGACGGCTTTTTGCAGGCTTTGACCGACAGCGGATTTGGAAATATGAAAATAGCTTACGTTGATGTATTGAAATACGATCAGGAAAATGCTCTGCTTTTTCATATTCAAAGAACCGTCGATGGAATCGCCCTGAACGATTTCTTTTATAGCGACGGGGATTTTGATGAATATCCGTATTTTGGAGCAAAGCTGTATATGACCGCTCCAAACACCGTAGGAGAGTTCTTGGGAGATCATGGCTTTTGCGAGCTTGACGGCTCTGCGGAAAGTGTCGATAAATGCGTTACCTTAGAAAGTGCTTTAGATATATGTGAAAATACACTTGCGGCAAATCATAAATATACAGTCAATAGAATAGACCTCGGATATATGCAGAATGTTGTTAAAGCAAACGGTGAACCATGGAACAAGGATAGCGACGGACAGTTCTATTTTCAAGGTGATACAAAATATAAAACAGAGCTTGGCTGGTTTATATGGCTCGACACCACCACAGACAATGAACGAATGGTATTTGTCAATGCTCTGAATGGAGAAGCTTTGGTACTGTTCAACAATGCAGATGTTTCGGAAAACTGAGGATAGAACATGAATTTCAATAAGTGTCTGAAAACACAGCTTTGTAAAATGCTCATCAGCCCTGTGCCTGTAATATGTGCCATTATGATATTTGGCTTGTGCTGTATAACAAATGTTTACACCGATGCAGACGGCGGAAAAGGCTATTCAGTATTGACCATACTGCTTTTGCGTGACCCCACAGAGGCTGTTGAAGGAAATTCTGTCGTTCGTGAAAATATCATTCGTGCAGCTATGAGCAGCTGGCTGATAATGTTTTCGCCTGTTGTATGCGTTCTGCCGTTTGTTAAAAGTGTTTCAGCAGAGAACATCTCGTTAAAGCGGTTTGAAATGCAACGCAGCGGAAAAATTGCTTTTGCTGCATCAAGACTTGTGTCGGCGGTGCTTACTTCAGCGGCGGTACTTTGTCTGGGATACGGGCTTTTTGTGATATTTACAGTAATTATGTTTCCGTCTGTTATGGATACGAACAGTCATTCAGCTGCGGCAGTGCTTCATTCAATGAATATAGGCTGCTTTTATTTGAGCCGAATGGCAGGTGCTTTTATAATAGGAGCGTTAAGTGCATTGCCTGCATATATCATCTCTGTTTTCAGCAGAAACAAATATATGATGACTTGCATACCGTTTATGTTCTTTTATTTTTACAACACTCTTATAAACAGACTTTCAAAAGGGTTTTCCGCCAATGTCGGAAAGATCGTCAGCTTATTTTCATTCAACGGGATATTCCGAGCCATAGAAAACGGCATGACTGTGTATGTGATCTTAGCCGCAGCCGTATTGATGATACTTGCGGCGATAATTGGCGTCAGCTTCTTGCAAAGGAGGTATGACTGTTGTGAGTAAAACAAGAATAAGGGCGGTATGGGGGACGGCACAAAGTGAATATATCAAATGGATATGCAGTTCAAGAATGTTGATATTTCTATGTGCATTGATATTCATAGATCAATTTGCCGTAAAGCCGTTAGTTGAGATATCAAAACAAACAGGCGTTAAACTTGGTCTGTTTGAGCCGTTTATTGCAATAACCAATTCAGACGTACTGCTGATGATAATGCCCATAGTTTTTATTACGCTTATAGGAGATTTTCCTAAAAACGATGGAAATATGCTGTTTTGCGTGCAGCGCACATGGCGTGTTAATTGGCTGCTTGGGCAAATGCTTTTTCTTGTTATGTCTTCACTTACATTTATGCTTGGAGTTATACTCAGCACGTTTCTTGCGGCGGCAGGTTATTTGCAATGGAGCGAACAATGGTCGGCAACAGTCACAGATTACAGCAGGCTCTTTCCCGAGAACGCCGATAGCGTTGCTGCAAATCTTATTCCTGAAAATCTTTACTACCAATATGTACCGCTGCGGTCGGCAGGCAATTCTGCGGTGCTGATATTTCTGCTGTTATTGGTGTGCGGTCTTATTATGCTCGTTTTTGCAGAGCTTAGGCAAAAGCTTCTGGGTGTAGGCATAAATGTCTTTTTACTTCTGGCAGGCGGTGCGGCAATATACCTTGAAACGCCGATACGCTGGGCTTTTCCGTGTTGTAATGCCATAGTGAAAACGCATTTTACAAAGTTCTTCAGGCAGCAGATATATGAAATATCTTATTCCTACATATATTTCTTTTCAATCATAGTATCTTTGATCTTGCTGTCATTAGTTTTGCTACGGAAAACTAATTTTCTGACGGCTGGGGAGGAATGATAATGGATATCATAGGAGTTAGCAACGTGTGTCTTACTCTTGGCAAAACGGAGATACTAAAGCACATAAATGTGTCCTTTGAGGAGGGCAAGATACACGGACTTATCGGCAGAAACGGCAGCGGAAAGACAATGCTTATGAAGTGCATATGTGGTTTTATCAAGCCCACGAGCGGTGAGATTATCGTTGACGGCAAGAAGGTCGGAAAGGACGTTGATTTTCCGAAAGATATGGGAATTATCATTGAAACACCGGGGTTTATCCCATACTATTCAGGCTACAAAAATCTCAAGCTGCTTGCAGGGCTCAACAACAAGATCGGCAAAGAGGAGATAAAAAGCAGTATGAAACAGGTGGGACTTGATCCTGACCTAAAGCGTCACGTTCGTAAATACAGCCTTGGTATGCGGCAGCGTTTGGGACTTGCACAAGCCATTATGGAAAATCCGAAGATACTCATTCTCGACGAGCCGTTTAACGGTCTTGACAAGGACGGAGTAAAAGAAATGCGTGAGTACCTGCTTTCATACAAGGAGCAGGGCAAGACTATTCTTATATGCTCACACTCTGCGGAGGACATCTCCGTGCTGTGCGATACTGTGCATGAAATGGATAAGGGTGTGATAAGTGAGATCAAGGGGTGAGCTAATCAAAAAAACATCATCTGCGTCAGTGCGAGGCTTTGCCGTTGGCTAAGAATGGGACATTGGAAAATAAACCGGATAGCATTTTCAAATAAGTTTTGATATATAACGCAAAAAGACAGATACCTCAGTCAAATGAAGTATCTGTCTTTCTTATTTCTTAGTTATAGCCTGCTGTATAGGTCTTTCATAATAGTTGTTGAAAAGTTTCTATATTAGTACCGACCTAAGCCGTCCGCCATATTTTTCATATTGTATTAAAGCTGTGTATCAACAAAAATTGTATAGATAGCCTTCATTGCAGATTCAAAATCAGCCTCGTTTACACCGATGATGATATTAAGCTCGCTAGAGCCCTGATCTATCATCTTTACGTTTACATGAGCGTGTGCAAGGGCTGAGAATATTCTGCCTGCTGTACCTCTGTTTGACTTCATTGCACGTCCCACAACTGCAATAAGCGCAAGGTCTGTTTCAATATCAATTGTATCAGGGTGACAGTTTCTGTGCAGACCTGACATTATCTCCTGCTCCTTTGGAGCAAACTCTGCCTGATGAACAACGACAGACATTGTGTCGATACCTGAAGGCATATGCTCAAAGCAGATACCATTCTTCTCGAATACTTCAAGCACTCTTCTGCCGAAACCAAGCTCTGCGTTCATCATATCCTTTTCGATATTAACTACAGTAAAGCCCTTCTTTCCTGCTATACCTGTGATCGTGAATGCAGGCTTCTGAGATGTGGACTCAACGATCATTGTACCCATATCCTCAGGCTTGTTTGTGTTCTTGATGTTTATTGGGATACCTGCTTTTCTTACAGGGAAAATAGCGTCCTCATGAAGTACACCTGCACCCATGTAAGAAAGCTCTCTCAGTTCCTTATATGTTATGGTAGTGATAGGCTGTGGGTTGTCGATAATTCTAGGGTCGCATACCAGGAATCCTGATACGTCTGTCCAGTTCTCATAAAGATCAGCGTTTACTGCTGCGGCAACGATAGAACCTGTTACGTCAGAACCGCCTCTTGAAAATGTCTTGATAGTATCGTTAGGCATTGAGCCGTAGAAACCAGGTATTACCGCATTGTCAAGTGTAGCTAATCTCTGAGGAAGCACCTCGTTTGTTCTTGCAGAATCAAACTGACCCTGATCGTTAAAATAGATAACATCGGCAGCGTCAACAAAGTTATATCCAAGATAGTTAGCAAGAACGATACCGTTAAGATACTCGCCACGGGAAGCCGCATAGTCACGTCCTGCCTTGCCGATAAAGCAAGCCTTGATAGTTTCAAACTCCTTGTCAAGAGAAAGGTCAAGACCCAGATCATTGATTATGCCGTAATATCTTTCCTTGATAGCGTCGAACTCGCTGCTGAAATCCTTGCCCTTTGCAGCAAGATCATAGCAGCCGTAAAGCATATCAGTTACCTTTGTATCGTTTGAAAATCTTTTACCAGGAGCAGACGGCACAACAAATCTTCTTGAGCTTTCCGCTGTGATTATCTCCTTTACCTTTTTGAACTGCTCAGCACTTGCAAGAGAGCTTCCACCGAATTTTACAACCTTTGTCATTTCACAAACCCCTTATAAACTATAGAATTATTCCTGTCTGCGTACTTTTCCCACGCTGACGTTACAATAAATAGTATACCGAATTTGCGTGATTAAGTCAATGTATAAATGGACTAATTTTTATAGTTTTTTCAATGTATGTTTGTGAAATACGCTTGTATTTGTATGACGGACAACTCATACTTATCTGTCTGCCTATTATCTGTAATGTTCGTCTATCCACTTATCATGTTTTCGTGAAAGAAAGCCCCAGCGTTCTTCAACACAAAATGCAGCAGATAAAACAAGCGGCAAAGAAAGCAGCACAGCCGCAATAATAAGAATAGCCATATTACTTACGTTCACAAGAACGCCTCCCGTCTTGGTTTTGTTATGACTATATTATAGCGTTCCTTACTTAAACAAACCTTAATGCAAAGTGAAAACCATGTGAAAAAAGCCCCGACCGAAGTCAGGGCTTTTTTCATCAGACTGCTTAAACCGTCACAGCCTGAGTATTATTCTTTTTAAGCACCTCAATAAAATCTTTTTCAGGAACAGGCTTTGAGAAGTAGTATCCCTGAATGAAATCACAGCCCATGCCAAGAAGCGTGTCGAGTTGGTGCTTGTCCTCGATACCCTCGGCGACTATCTGCATATTGAGCTTCTTTATCATCGCCACTGTACTTTCAATGGCGATATGCGCCTTTTCGCTCTTGAAACATTCCCAGACTATTTCCTTTTCAAGCTTGATAAACCTGAAAGGCAGGCTGAGAAGATATGTCATATTTGAATATCCCGTACCATAATCGTCAAGTGCAAACTTCACACCATAGTCGGAAAGGGTCTTGATGTTTTTCTCCATAATGTGCGGAGTATACACCGCCGCAGTTTCCGTTACTTCAAGACAAATAGACGATGGGTCTACCTTGTATCTGTCCATAATGCTGAGAAGCTGCTCTACAAGGTCAGATTGCATGCACTGGACTACCGACAGGTTTACCTGCACATATTCGATACCAAGTGAAGTTCCCACGCCTTTCTTTATAAATCGGCAGGCTTCCTCGAAAACATATTTGCCTATTTTGAGTATCTTGCCGTTTTCCTCAGCTATAGGAATAAATTCCTGTGGAGGGATAAATCCAAGCTTTTCATCCTTAAGCCTAACAAGGGCTTCACAGGAAACTATCTTGTTTCTTGAACTTGAATATATCGGCTGATAGTATACCTCAAAGCCACGATTATCCAGAGCCTTGTCTATAGCATTTTCTACCTCGCTTCGACGTTTGCTGTCATAAAAGTTTATGTCAGTTGCATGAAGAAGTCTTTCAGTTTCAGGTTCACGATGCTTGAACTGCTCGATAAAGTCCACCAGCATATCTGCATTGTCAACGTCATCAGGGCAGTCGATACGCATAAAGCAGGCCGTTATCAAAGTATCAACAGTACCTATATTCCAGTTTTCAGACAGCTTTTTCCTTATCGCACGATACGTTTCCCCCACCTTTTCAGAATCCTTCGGAAACATAAGAGCAAAGCATTCGTCCTCCAAATAAAATCCATCGCCCAGATTAACAAAGTTATAAAGATAGTCGGAAAAGCTTCTTAACAGAGAGTTGGAAAAACGTCCGCCAAAGGTTTTCATAAACATTTTGAAATCCGGTATCCTTATGAGCAATAATGTAAAATCAGAAGCTGAGGCATATTTTATGGAACACCTATTGACAAAGCTGCTCCAGTTGAGCATTTTCGTTCCTTGGTCTATCATATCGTCCTGACTTTGCAAAGTGAACATTATTAGAAGCATACATACAGATGCCGCAAAGCACTCCACAAGGAGGAGTTTATTGATCATCTGAACAATTACCGCCACTACCGTCATTGAGATAAAGGCTGTTATAGAAGTAACCACCTGTCTTGATAGCATACTTCTATTACCCATTGCGTAAACGATGCCAAATATAAGATAATAAATCGCCACAATGTATGTAAATGGCTGAAGAGTGCCACGATGATAACCACCTTGACTATCCACATAGATTATAAAATGTGTTACAGGCGTCGTAATCACAAGCAAAAGGTCAACGATCATCGGTGTATATAAAAAGCTTTTGAAAAGAGCCGACATCTCTTTATAGCCGTCCGTCAGGAAAAGTATATAGATCACAAATAGAAACGGAATAAGATTATGTGTAAAATAATAAGCCGTATGGAAGAAGATTTTAAGCCCTATGCCCCATTCACCGGTAGAAAACACACTTAAAATATCCAACACAGTTGACAAAGCCGAGTCGCCCACGAGAATGCCAAAGACCTTATTCTTATTGCACGGAATACGCTTCTTGAAATAGAATACAACTCCTGTGATAGCATATATCACAAGGGCACATATATCATAATGGATAATATAACCCACAACGCAGACCTCCCCGTATTGTTATGGTAATATTTTAACATAACTCTGTTATGGCTTCAACCGATTTAACAAAAAGTTATAATATTTTTGGTTGTGTGCATAACTTACATATAAATAAAAGCCCGAATTTATGGTTTTTGTCAATTATTATCTATTCGTTGTAATGTTCATTCTTGCGGTTTACTGATAAGATATCATAAACATTTTAACATTATCCTAAAGCTTCACCCAAATATGAAAAGTTAGAAAAACGATGATAATTTAACTTACGGCAAAAGATTATACATAGTTTTAAATAATTTTTAAATTTGTCGGTTTGACTTGACTAATAAACATCTTGGAGTTATAATAAAAACGTGGTAAAGATCTGTCATAAGACTTGTAAAAAGCTAGTCTTTTGACAGAGTTTCTGTATATACAGAAATAATTAGTTCTTACTAATATCTAAAAACAAAACAGGAGGTAATAATTATGTTAAAATGTTTTAAAGACGAGAAATTCTGGTGTGCAGTAGGCGGAGCAGCCGCAGTCATTCTTGGCAAGAAAGTCGTAAAGGCTAAGAAAACAAGAGAGCTTGCCGTTACAGGTCTTGCAAAGGGAATGAAGCTCAAGAGCGACGCTCAGTCAGCACTGAGAAGCATGAAGGACGAAGCATCTGACATCTGCTATGACGCTAAGGTTGAGGCAGGGATAAATGACGAGGAAGAAGTAACTGAATAATGAAAGCTCAGATCGTTTATGACAAGCCCTGCCGCATACGTTTTCGCTGTGGTAGCAACGCTTTCACAAAAGAACTTGAACGGTCGATACATAAGCTTGTTATGTCAAACACGTGGGCGATCGCCTGCGAGGCTCACTATGAGAACGGCGGAATACTTATACGCTATAAAGAGGGTCACAGAGCCGAAGCTGTCAAACTTGTAAGAAACCTCAGAGGAAGCGACCTGGCACCTGTCAGCGACAATCAGTATGACACCGAGGAGATAGACAGAACATTCAAATCTGACCTTGCAAAGCTTGTGATGCAAAGATATATAAGAAAAGCTATTCTGCCTGCACCTATAGGCGCAGCACTTATCGTGTACAGCGGACTTAAATACATAGCAAAGGGCGTAAGCGCACTGTTTGACGGCAAGCTTACAGTTGAGGTGCTTGACGGAGCGTCAATAAGCGCTTGTCTTATCCAGAAAAATTACAATACGGCTGGCACTGTCATGTTCCTGCTTTCTGTATCAGGCTTGCTGGAGGATTACACAAGAGCAAGAACAAGAGCCGCTCTTACTGACAGCTTGGCGATAAAGGCAGATCAGGTATGGCTGGCAGGCAAGGACGCAGATACTCTTATACCAATGTCACAGCTTCAGGTGGACGATTGCATAAGAGTTCGCACAGGAAGCGTTATTCCTGTTGACGGTCAGATAACCGAGGGCGAAGCTTACATAAATGAAGCTTCCATGACAGGCGAGCCTCTTGCGGTCATGAAGAGCGCAGGAGCAAGCGTATTTGCCGGAACCGTTGTCGAGGAAGGCTCAGTTGTGATAAAAGTTCGCAAGCTTTCTTCCGACACAAAGATAAGCAAGATAATCGAGCTTATCGACAACTCAGAAAACCTTAAAGCAGGGGTGCAGAGCAAAGCGGAGCGTCTTGCGGACTCTATCGTGCCGTACAGCTTTCTTGCCTTTGGTCTTACACTGCTGTTTACTAGAAATGTCACAAAAGCAGTTTCCGTTCTTATGGTGGACTATTCCTGCGCTATCAAGCTTTCAACGCCTATAGCCGTTATATCCGCTATTAAAGAAGCCGCTGATGATGACGTTACGGTAAAGGGCGGAAAATATCTTGAAGAATACGCACTTGCCGATTCTATCGTTTTTGACAAGACCGGCACTCTTACAAACGCTGAGCCTGTGCTTGAAAAGGTAATAGCCCTTGGGGATTACTCCGAGGCGGAAACGTTGAAAATTGCGGCTTGCCTTGAAGAGCACTTCCCTCACAGCGTAGCGAGAGCTATAGTAAAGGGTGCGGCCGATAGAGATATCGACCATGCCGAGGAACACGCCGAGGTGCAGTATATAGTTGCCCACGGAATTTCAACAACGCTTCACGGTAAACGTGCTATCATAGGAAGCAGGCATTTTGTCTGCGAGGACGAGGGCATAGAAATAACAGACGAACAGCAGGCTGAGATCGACGAAAAGTCGGGAGCATGCTCGGTAGTTTATCTTGCTGTAGGCGACAAGCTCACAGGTGCGCTCTGCATAAGCGACCCGCCTAGACCTGAAGCTGAGGAAGCCGTTAAACAGCTCAAAGAAGCAGGCATCACAAATATCGTGATGCTCACAGGCGACAGCGCAAAGGCTGCCGAGATAACTGCACAGAAGCTTGGCATATCAGATTTCAGGGCGCAGGTTCTTCCTGAGGACAAGCACAGATATGTTCAACAACTCAAAGAGCATGGACACAGAGTAATAATGGTAGGCGACGGAATAAACGACGCTCCAGCCCTTGCGGCGGCAAACGTTTCTGTTGCAATGAGCGATGCTTCCGATATCGCAAAGGAAACTGCCGATATCACAGTTCGTGGTGCAGACCTTACACAGCTTGCGGCTATAAGACAGCTTAGCGAAAAGCTGATGCACCGAATAAACAGTAACTACAGATTTATACTGCTGTTCAATTCAGTGCTTCTGCTGTCAGGAGCTTTCGGGCTTTTACAGCCGTCAGCCTCAGCGCTTCTGCACAACGCTTCAACAATGGCGATCTGTGCAAAGAGCATGACTCCTTTAGAGGATAAAAAGCGCAAAAAGAAAAACAAGTAAACAAAATATAAAGAGCGAATGATCGTAACGTCATTCGCTCTTTTTTCATCTTAATAAATGTAACGCTTTTTCTTAAATTACCTAGCAGGTGTACAGTAGCAAATAGAATAAACTGTGATATCACCGTTTTTGGCCGCAGCATGAAGCTGATCCAGCTTATCAAAACCTGTACCAAGCTCCTTCACACAGTCTGCATATGTGAACTTAGCATAGTAATGATCATGCACTCTGCCTGTTTCGCTAGGCTGAACTCTTGCCCAGCTTGCTCCTCCTGACCAGCTCTGGAGAATAAGCTCAAGCTCGTTCTCTGCACCTGAATACTCAACATAGAAATAGCCATTTGCAGAGAGATGCGAAACATCAAAACTGCCATAATTTTTTGAAGTCATAACTGAAACTGCCTGACCCCATGAGCCACATGATTTTGCACCCCAGAAAATAGATACATATGGATCCTGCTCCGGCTTATCAGGGTCAACAGGATCTACCGGATCAACCGGCTCTGTTGACTTTCCGACAATATACTTAACACTAAGAACTTCGATATCTCCGTTAGCCGCACCAACATGGAAGCGGTCTACTTTAGAGAAATCTGTTGTTCCGAACGCCGCCGCAACATCGTCGTAGCTGTACTTTGCGTATACAATGCCGTCCTTTTCTGTTACCTCAGTTGGTGAAACTCTCGCCCAGTCTGCACCGCCTGACCAACTCTGGAGAATGACCTCCGCCTTGTCAGTGCCGCCCTTGAACTGAACTTCAAAATATCCGTCCTTTTCGATAACTGAGCTGTCAAAACTGCCGCCCTCCTTGGTTGTGGAAAGTGTGATAGCCTGACCCCAGCCTGATGTCTTTGCCGAGCCTGTGAAGATAACAGTTTCTTTTTTGTCACTTACCTCGCCAGTTGCAGGGATAACCTCTGTCTTTATCACCTTGCCGCAAGTTGTACACTCAGTGTGCTTTGAGCCATTTTCTGTCGCAGTAGCCGCCTTGTCGATTATCCATGTGCTTTCGCTGTGACCTGTCGCAGGGATAGTTTCAGTGTACTTTTCACCGCATGAGCAAGTGTATACCTTTTCGCCGTCAGCTTCGCAAGTTGCAGCCTTTGTTGATGTGAGGGTATAGCTGTGCCTGTGACCGATAGGGTCGGTGTAATCGTCCTTCTTTGTCTCGCCGCAGGAAGCGCAGGTGTAGATAGTGTAGCCCTTTTCGTTCTCTGTAGGAGCAACTGTCTCGCCCTTTACCCAGCTGTGACCCTTTGCAGGGATAGTTTCAGTGTACCTGTCTCCGCAAGTACAAGTGTAAATTTTCTCGCCATCTGTTGTGCATGTAGCTTCCTTTGTTACCTTTGCGGTGTAGCTGTGAATGTGTGATGACTTAACATTCTTGACAGTGAGTGCAAATGTATCTGTGCTTCCGTCTGAGAATGTGTATGTAAGTGTGTAATTACCATTTGTAAGCGTCTTGAGCCAGCTTTCGTTGAGCATTATCTGACTTCCGCTTGTAGAATAATCTAAGCCGCCTGTAAGCTTCTTGCCGTTTACTATGATAGACTCTACGCTCTTTCCATAAAGCACAAGGTCTGTTCTCACACCGCTTGGAGCATCAGCGTCAAATATGCCTGACTTTGTGGAAAGGTGTGGCTTCTCGATCTGTCCGTCCTCGTAGAAAACAACATTGTCTATGTAAACTGTACCTGTCTTTCGGGCAGAATCTCCGCCCATATAGAACGAGAACTGGTTAAGCTTTGATGTATCAAGATTTCCGCCCGACTGCCAGCTTGGCGCTTTAAAGTCAGCGAATGGTATCTTGATAGTTTTTCCGCCTGCGAAATCAAGTGCTATCTGCGCTTCAAAATAATTGTCGTTTGCGTCTCTAAGCTGAACAGTAAGGCTGTTGCCTGTGCCGTCCCCCTCTACCCAAAGCTCAACGCCTGCAAATGATGAAGCATTTCTTACTGCAATAGGGTGGTTTACTCCGCAGTAGCCGTTTGGCGAGCCGATATCATATCCGAAAGCAAGCGCCTTTGAACCGTTCTTAGCAGCAAGAGAAAGTGAAACTTCATTGCCGCCTGTGTTTCTTGAATAAGACGACCAAAGTGCCTTATCATTTGAATAGCTCTCAAATGTGTCAAGCTCATCAAAGCCTGTGGTGTCGAAAACATTTATTGTAAGCTCCCTATCCTCGCCCTCATAGAAATCGAACTTAAGCGTCACAATGCCTGCTGAAAGCGTCTTGAGATATGCACTTTTAATGGTCACAGTGTCGCCCGAAGTTGTGTAATCTGTACCCTCTGCGAGTGCTTTTCCATCAGCAACAATGCCTCTGAACTCGCTTGTCTTGCGATCCATGGTGATATCAACATCACTGCACTTCTTAGGGTTTACGTCAACAGAGATTATCTCAGGAGAGATAATAGGCTTAGGGATAGAGCTGTCGCTCACCGTCAGATTGAACTTAGGCTGATTGCCGCCTGTTGTGAGTATCCTGCACGAATACTTTGCAAGCTCCTGCCTTTTAAGATAAGAAGCCTTGATAGTAACAGCGTTGCCCCTTATGGTGTAATCGTCTGACGAGAGTTTCTTTCCGCCGACCTCAACACCGCTTATGCTGCCCTCTTTCATAGAAACATTCACCACAACGTTACCTGACTTGCTTCTGTCAAAACTGTATGTAGACTTGTCAGTGGTGTTTACAATGTTCTTCTTTTCCATTTTTGCAGCAGCGTTCATCATAAGAGTTCTTGTGCTGTCCGTCTTTTCGATACCCTCAGGGCCGTAAACGGTGTAGCCGTCATAGTCCTGATAAAGAGTGCCGTCATCAAGATAGGAAGCTATCATCCAGTAGTTGAAGCCCTGATATTCAACACCCTCATAGTAGTCCCCTGTTACAATATCCAGCCAATCGGAATAAGCGGCGTCACGCTTTGTTTTGTCTGTAAGACCGAATTCCTCAAAGATAATAGGCTTGTCAGCGGAAGATGTGGTCTGGGCATGGCGCTTTATCCATTCGAGGTCATCATCGCCAAGGTCAAAGCCCCACTGATCAACGTACATATGCGGTGTGCCAAAGTCTACAGTGTCGATAGTCATAAGCTTGTCAAAGTCAACACCGTAGTAGCCTGAATATGCGGAAGACGGAAGATCTTGCCTTGCAGCTTCCTGATAGCCAAGGTTATAAAAGCCCTCGTCGCCAACAGATACCATGTGATAAGGGTCGATAGACTTTACATATGCTGACATTTCCTTTGCCCAGTTATAAAGAATATCGTCCTTGCAGAACTCGTCAACAGTACATCTCGGCTCGTTTGAAAGCTCCCAAGAAAAAACAGCTTCAGAATCCATAAGCTTCTCGCCTGTGTAGTAGTTGGTGTGATTTAACAAAGTCTTGATATAATCCTTATACCAACCCTTGATAGTTTCATTAGTGTAAAAATCACAGGTGTCCTTTTCGTCCACTTTGCTATTGCCAACGCTCTTGCCCTGTGACATCTGATACCACTTTACATACTGACCCATTCCACCGAACGCTTCCCAATAG
Source organism: Ruminococcus bicirculans (ex Wegman et al. 2014) (assembly GCF_000723465.1). GTDB lineage: Bacteria > Bacillota > Clostridia > Oscillospirales > Ruminococcaceae > Hominimerdicola > Hominimerdicola aceti. The sequence continues at coordinate 891,971 of NZ_HF545616.1, read as the reverse complement.
TTCGTGAAAGTGATAACAAGTTTCATATCATGTTCTTCAGCCTGCTTGATAATATAATCAAGATGTCTCAGGCCGTCCTCGCCCTCGTTCACAACAGGTTTGCCAGCCTCATCGTCCCAATACTGGAAGTAAACTCCGTCCTTTTCGCCCGTTCCGTCATTGTTGCCCTCAAAGGTCTCATGACCAGACTGCGAGTCGATCTCGCCTGTTTTCTTACCAACGTCAAGATTTCCCCAAATTCTTATTACTTTAAGCCCCATTTTTGAAGCGTCATCGAAAACATTCTTTACCTCACTCTTTGACTTATAGGTGAGATAATAGCAGTTCGTGCCGCCGTAATAGTAAGGGCTTCCGTCACACATAAACTTTGAGCCGTCAACATAAACAAATCCCTCTGGGTGTGTCGCCGCATACTCCGCATATGCGCTGATATCTGCGAAAGGCACAATGCTAACAGCCATTGCAGCAGCCGCCAGAGCCGCAGAAAATCTTCTCATTACTCCTGTCATAACCATACTCCTTTTTCATTACTTTAACTAATTTCTGATTAATTTAGCTTGCCGAATTATTGCATTTTTACTTTATCACAAACTTAATTTAATGTCAATCTCTTAAAACGATTAAGCAAACAAATTTTTAAAAATCAATGTTTTTGACAAATAAAGAAGTACAAACTTAGTGAATTGTGCTATAAGTAATCATCATTTTATATTATTTTTGTCTTTCATTACCAAAGGAAACAATGGTTAAAAAACGTTTACATTTCATATTAACATCAAACGTTTAAGATAAACAAATTAACAAATGCAATTTACACACAAAACAAAGCCGGACATATCATTTCAAAATGATATGCCCGGCTATACAAAAAAGATATTCAATACACTTACCATGCATAAAGATGATCCCTATGTAAACATAAAAAAACACCTATCCAAGTGCCACATCAAGTATCATCATAAGCACAAAACCCAGCGCAAAAACTATCGTTCCAATATTGGAGTGTGGCTTTTCCGACATTTCAGGTATAAGCTCCTCCACCACGACATAAATCATAGCACCTGCCGCAAAGCTTAGAAGATACGGCAAAACAGGGATTATAAACTGTGCCAAAAGTATCGTCAGCACAGCCCCAACAGGCTCGACAACTCCCGATAAAACGCCGTAAACAAAGGCTTTTCCCTTTCCCATACCCTCCGAACGCAGTGGCAAAGATATTATCGCACCCTCAGGAAAGTTCTGTATTGCGATACCGAGGGATAATGCCAACGCACCAGCGGCGCTTATAGCATGATGGTCAGCCACCCAGCCTGCATATACAACGCCAACAGCCATTCCTTCGGGGATATTGTGAAGCGTCACCGCAAGCACAAGCATGGTAGTTCGCTTGAAACCGCTTTTCGCTCCCTCAGGCTCGGTGGCATTCATGTGAAGATGCGGTATAGCTCTATCGAGAAAAAGCAGAAAAAACACTCCAAGCATAAATCCAACCGCCGCAGGAACAAACCTCAGTCTACCCATTTTCGCTGATTGCTCCATAGAGGGTATTAGCAAGCTCCACACGCCTGCCGCCACCATTACTCCTGCCGCAAAGCCTGTCAAGGCTCGCTGGACAAGATAATGCAGATTTTTCTTCATGAAAAGCACACACGCCGCACCAAGAGATGTACCCAAAAATGGTATCAGAATGCCTTTAAAAATAGTCATGCTCATTGTTCTTCACTGATATGCTTCTTCAATGCCGCAAAGCTCTCGTCAGACAAAACGTGTTCTATCTTGCAGGCGTCATGTTCAGATATTTTTCTGTCAACACCAAGACTTACAAGCCACTCTGTCAATACAAGGTGCTTTTCGTAGATCTTTTCCGCAACATATCTGCCGGCGTCAGTTAGAGTGATAAAACCGTTTTCGTCCATTGTGATGAACTTTCCCTCACGAAGTATCTTCATAGCGTTTGATACGCTGGGTTTTGTAACATTCAGCTCCCTTGCAACATCAATGCTCCTCACCTCGCCGTTTTGCTTGTTCCATAAAACGAGTATCGTCTCCAGATAGTCCTCCCCAGACGTGTGAATGTTTCCCATTTGTATGCCCCTTTCTTTGTTAGTTATAGCTAACTTGCATCTATAAAATTACTGCACGCCACGAAGCTAAGCCTATCAAAACAAAACGCCTTTTCACAAAAAGCTTTTTGCAAACTTAGCCGCACCTTTCTCGTGCAGTATCAAATGTATAGAACATCGGTTAATGTATACTAACTGATATTTATTATATCACAGAAAATATGTTTTGTCAAGCAAACAAAAAAAAGCCGTGACAGACCTTTTCATCTGCCACGACTTTGTGCATAGCTATTTACTTGAATCTTGCAAAAAATCCTTTTTTCTCATAAGGCTCTCTTTCAGCGGAAATAAAAGTGTAGCCTGTTTTCTCAACTGCTTCTTTAAGCTTTTCATCAGGGATATCTTCATCAACTATAGCCACAGTTTCGCCCTTTGCATGGGAAGAGCTTACCTTTTTCACCTTGAAATTCTGCCTGAAAGTGTCATTCATATGCGATTCACACATTCCGCACATCATTCCGTCTATTTTTACTGTTATCTTTTCCATTTCTGACCCTCCAATGCTTAATAGGTTAGAATTTGCTAACCACGCTTATTGTAACACAGCCTATAGCTTTTTTCAAGTCAATAATGTAAATTTTAATCTGCCGTTTGTCTGTTGTTCTCCGCAAGAAGATAATTCTTCACTTCCCAAAGCTTCTGAGAAAGGTCAACATAATAAGTGTGCGGATTTTCAAATCTTGTGATCTCGTCCCAAAGAGTGTCTATCTCAGCCGCCGCATACTTTACGATATCCTCATATGCAGGCTTCTTGTATACGCACTTGCCGTCCTTGAATATCTGCTGTTGAATAGGCTTTGCCTCAAAGTTTGTGACGACCTTTTTCTTCCATGTAAACTGTGGGTCAAAAAGCGTAAGGGGTCTGCTTTCATCTATCACCTCGTCATGAACACACAGCAGGTCAGCCACAGCCTTGTGGTTATTCTTATCATAAATTCTGTAAAGCTTTTTGAAGTGCGGAGTGGTTATCTTCGCCACATTTTCAGAAATCTTTATCTTAGGCTGAATATTGCCATCATCGTCCTCCACAGCCGCAAGCTTGTAAACTCCTCCGAAAACAGGCTCGCTCTTTGCGGTGATAAGTCTTTCGCCCACTCCGAACATATCCACCTTAGCACCCTGATATATCATATCTCTTATAAGATACTCGTCAAGGGCGTTTGAGGCACATATTTTGCAATCAGAATAGCCTGCCTCGTCAAGCATTTTTCTTGCTTTCTTGGAAAGATAAGTTATATCTCCCGAGTCTATCCTTATTCCCACAGGTCGGCAGCCCATAGGCTTCAGCACCTCGTCAAAAGCCTTTATTGCGTTAGGCACACCGCTTTTCAGCACATTATAAGTGTCCACAAGCAGAACAGTGCCCTTTGGATAGCACTTGCAGTATGTCTTGAAAGCCTCCAGCTCGCTGTCAAACATCTGCACCCATGAATGTGCCATTGTGCCTGTTGCATTAAAGCCGAAAAGCTGGTCTGTGATAGTGCAGGCTGTGCCTGAGCAACCGCCTATGCCTGCGGCTCTTGCACCGAGTATGGCAGCGTCTGCACCATGAGCACGTCTTGAACCAAACTCAGATACCGCCCTGCCCTGAGCCGCCCTTACAATACGGTTAGCCTTTGTTGCAATAAGTGTCTGATGATTTATGCAAAGCAGAAGATAAGTTTCCACAAGCTGAGCCTGAACAGCAGGGGCTCTTACTGTGATGATAGGCTCGTTAGGAAACACAACAGTGCCCTCCGGCACAGCAAATATATCTCCTGTGAAGTGGAAATCCTTAAGATATTCAAGAAAGCCTTCGTCAAAAATGCCCTTTGAGCGCAGGAACTCTATGTCCTCTTCGTCAAAATGCAGATTTTCGATATAGTTTATGACCTGCTCAAGACCGCAGGCAATGGCAAATCCGCCACCGTCAGGTATCTGTCTGAAAAACAGATCAAAATAAGATATCTTTTCCTGCATACCGCTTACAAAGTAGCCGTTTCCCATTGTCAGCTCATAAAAATCGCACAGCATAGTGTAATTGAATTTGTCCATTTTGCTCTCTCCTTTTCAGCTTATAACAAGAGGGACTAATGTCCCTCCTTGCTGTTTTACAATATTATATCACGCCACAGGTGCAAAAACCTGAACTAAAGCGCAAACTTTTCTGAATATTCAGCCAACAGCTTCTCGTAATAGTCAGGACCGTTTCTGTGAAGCTTATCAAGATATTCATGCTTTTTAAGGCTGTTGTATTTCTCTTGGTTTGCGATAAGATAGACCGCAATATTTGAGCAGTGGTCTGATATTCTCTCAACATTTGTGAGTATATCAAGGAAGTTCACACCCACCTCGATGTTACAAAGACCATTCTTAGACCTGTCGATATGAACAGCCTTAAGCTCCTCAACAAGTCTGTCTACTACTTCTTCAAGTGGCTCGATCTCCTTGAGAACGTTCATATCCCCTGTCTTTGTGGCTTCGATAGCAAGCCCGATTATCTCCTGAATGGCGTTGCACACAACATCAAGCTCGTGCTTCGCCTGCTCAGAAAAACCGATCTCCTTTTCATAAAGAACATCTGCAGTTTCATAGATGTTTATAGTATAGTCGCCTATTCTCTCATACTCTGAAATAAGGTGGAAAAGCGCTGTAACAGTTCTCGACTCATCCTCGTTCAGACCGCAGTCGTTGAGCTTTATAAGATATGAACCTACTCTGTCCTCAAGCCTGTCGATAAGCTCCTCACGCTCTTTTATCTTGTCGATAGACTTAAGGTCATACTTGTCATAAAGCTCTCTTACCGATATGAAATTTTTCTGTGCCAGCACGCCCATTTGAACAACTGCCTCTGTAGCCTGTGCGATAGCAACGTTTGGAGTAACAAGAAATCTGTCGTCAAGAAGATCCTCCTTAGTGAAAGTATCATCGTCCTCAGCGTTCTTCTTATCTCTGATAGTCCATTCGGCAAGTTTTTCAAGCACTGTATAGAACGGCAGAAAGATTATAGTTACCACAACATTGAAGATAGTATGGAAGTTTGCGATGCTTCCCGTTGTAAAGCTATTATTCCAGAACGAAAATCCTATTGTATACTGAATGATATAAACGCCGATAAGAAAGATTATAGTACCGATAAGGTTGAAATAGAAGTGTATCATAGCGGCTCTCTTAGCGTTCTTTGAAGCACCTATACTTGAAATAAGAGGTGTAGCACAAGTACCGATGTTAGTACCCATTATGATAGGAAATGCAGAAGCGAATGTGATAGCGCCTGACACTGAAAGTGCCTGCAAAATGCCTATAGAAGCGGCTGATGACTGTATGATAGCCGTGAATATCGCACCCACCAATACGCCCAGAACAGGGTTTTTAAGCACTGCAAAAAGCTGCTCGAACTGCGGAAGCTCTGCCAGCGGAGCGATCTTCTCCTGCATAAGTATCATTCCGGTAAAGAGGATACCTATGCCCATCATTATCTCGCCCACGTTCTTTGTCTTGTTCTTCTTGCCCACCATTATGATTATAAGACCGATAACGATAAGTATAGACGAGAAATTCGACGGCTTGCAAAGCTGCAATATAGCAGGGCCGCTGCTGTCGCCCTCGAGGTTTGTGAGCCTTAATATCTGCGTTGTCATGGTCGTTCCGATATTTGCACCCATGATTATTCCAACTGCGCCCTTAAGCTTCAAAAGGCCTGCGTTTACAAGTCCCACCACGATAACAGTAGTTGCAGACGATGATTGCACCGCTGCCGTCACCAACGCACCGAAAAGTATTCCTGAGAACACGTTTCCCGTCATTTTCGCAAGGACCTTCTCCATAAGTCCGCCCGAAGCCTTTTCAAGTCCCGAACTCAATATGGTCATTCCATATAAAAACAGACCAAGTCCGCCCGCCATTCCGATAATGTTAAAGATACTCAAATCAATTCATTCCTTTTCTTGTTTTTTCCACTGCACAACGTCCGAGCACGCCCCTGCGCACCCCATTACTTACCTTACCTTTACGCCGATTTTACTTAATAAATAAAACAAAGCCAAAGCCTACACGGATATCCCGCAAGGCTCTGACTTTGATAATTATTTCTTTCCTGCCACCACAAGTCTGTTCATGGCACGTCGCAGCTTCTGCTCCGCCCTTTCAAACTCTTTCTGGCTAGCATTTTCTCTGAGCTTGTTCTCTGCCGCAGCCTTTGCCTTTTCGGCTCTTGCAACGTCTATCTCATCAGCCCATTCGATAGCAGATGTCACCACTGTCACACCGTCAGCAGACACCTTTATAAGCCCTCCCGAAATAGCGGCTGTTCTGAACTCACCTTCTATTTTGATACGGAAAGGAGAAGAAACGATATTTGCCACATATGGCGCATGACCTGCAAGTATACCGATATCACCTGATACGGTCCTCACAATGATCTGCTCAGTATTTCCCTCAAAAAAAGTTTTTTCAGGGGTTATTATCTTAAGATCAAAAGGCGTCATAATCTTTCTCCACAAGTTTTTACAAATCAGCGTGTGTGACACAAAATTGCCACATACATTCACTATATACTATAATCCGACTCTTGTCAAGTATTTTTCTTTAAACGTTCTGTTACTACTGTTCACTTTCTGCGATCTGTCTGCCCTTTTCAACAGCCTCGTCGATAGTTCCCACAAACAGAAAAGCAGATTCAGGCAGGTCGTCATGCTTGCCCTCGATTATCTCCTTGAAGCCTCTGATAGTCTCCTTGATAGGCACATATTTGCCCTTCATACCTGTGAACTGCTCCGCAACGGAGAACGGCTGTGACAGAAAACGCTGTATCTTTCTTGCTCTTGATACAGTGAGCTTATCCTCGTCAGAAAGCTCGTCCATACCCATGATAGCGATGATATCCTGAAGCTCCACATACCTCTGCAAGATAGACTGGACCTGTCTTGCCACCTGATAATGCTCGTTGCCCACTATCTCAGGTGAAAGTATCCTGGAGTTTGACTCCAACGGGTCAACGGCAGGATAGATACCAAGTGATGAAATACTTCTTGAAAGCACAGTTGTTGCGTCAAGGTGAGCAAACGTAGTTGCAGGCGCAGGGTCTGTCAAATCGTCCGCAGGCACATAAACTGCCTGAACGGAAGTGATAGAGCCTTTTGTTGTTGAAGTGATACGCTCCTGTAACTGACCCATTTCAGTTGCAAGTGTAGGCTGATAACCAACGGCTGACGGCATTCTGCCAAGGAGTGCCGACACCTCAGAACCTGCCTGAGTAAATCTGAATATGTTGTCGATAAAAAGCAACACGTCCTGATGCTCAACATCTCTGAAATACTCCGCCATTGTCAGACCTGAAAGTGCAACTCTCATTCTCGCTCCGGGCGGCTCGTTCATCTGACCATACACAAGCACAGTCTTATCGATAACTCCCGACTCTTTCATCTCATAATAAAGGTCGTTGCCCTCACGGGTACGCTCTCCAACGCCTGTGAATACCGAGATACCACCATGCTGATTGGCAACGTTATTTATAAGCTCCTGAATAAGCACCGTCTTGCCTACTCCTGCACCGCCGAAAAGACCTATCTTTCCGCCTTTCAGATATGGTGCGATAAGGTCGATGACCTTGATACCGGTTTCCAGAATCTCGTTTGAAGCAGACTGCTCTTCGTATGTCGGCGGTTCTCTGTGTATCTCCCAGCGCTCCTTAGTTTCAGGGGCAGGCAGATTGTCAACAGGCTCGCCCAGAAGATTGAACATTCTCGAAAGAGTTTCCTTGCCCACCGGAACAGAAATAGCCTTGCCCGTATCAACAGCGTCGATACCTCTCATAAGTCCGTCTGTAGAGCCCATGGCGATACATCTTACTATATCGTCGCCTATATGCTGAGCCACCTCAACAACGAGCTTTTCGCCCTTGTTGTCTATCTCAATGGCATTGAGCAGATCAGGCAAGCTGTCCTTTTCAAAGCGGATATCAACTACCGCACCAACTATCTGGACTACCTTGCCTATGTTTTTGCTTTCCATTTATTTACCACCTTTCAAAAAGGGATATAAGCTATCATCATAGCCGTCACATCTTTTAAATACTATCTTCCGATAGTTGCCGAGCTTATCTCTGTAAGCTCCTGAGTTATCTGCGCCTGTCTTGCTCTGTTGTAAAGAAGCGACAGATTGTCTATCATTTCTCCTGCGTTGTCCGTTGCAGACTCCATTGCAGTACGTCTTGCCGCCTGCTCAGAAGCGTAAGAATCCACTATCGCAGAATAAAGCATACCGCCTATATACTGCGGTATCATACCGTCAAAGACCTCCTCAGGGGACGGGTCATAGATAGTTGACGGGTGCTTTTTGCCGCCCAGCTTGTCAAGATCCTCCACGGGAAGTATCTGCAAACTGCAAGGCTCCTGTGTCAGCGCCGACACGAATGTGGTATACACAAGCTCTACCTTGTCATAATCCCCATTTCTGAAGCCTGCGATAATATCTTCCACAATGTCTATAACAGTGTCAGTGTCAATGTTCTCCGCTATCTGCGGATATTTCCACACAAGGTCATAGTCACGCTTCTCAAAGAACTCAACAGCCTTTTTGCCCACAGCCATAACACGAAGCTGACCGCCTGATGACAGCACATCGTCAGCCTTTGCCTTAGCCATTTTCAGAACGTTGGAGTTAAATCCTCCTGCAAGTCCCCTGTCGCCTGCCACCACTATAAGCAGTGTGGAATTAAGAAACTTCTTCTTTGTATACACCGACTTGAAAGCTCTGTCGCAGGATATATCGCACATTGTCTTAAAAAGCGTTTCAAAGAACGGCTGAACTGCCACCGCCTTGTCTTTGGCACGTCTGAGCTTAGAAGCCGCCACAAGCTGCATGGCTTTTGTTATCTGCATGGTGCTTTCAACGCTTTTGATACGTCTTTTGACGTCTTTCATATTAGCTGTTGCCATCGCTCAGCGCTCCTTATCTGCTTTGAAGAAACTTCTGTGAATACTCCGCAAGCACATCCTTTATTGCCTGTTCATTCTCTTTTGTAAGCTCTCCTGTTTCTCTTATTGAAGAGAAAATATCAGGGTGAGTTTCATCTATATACACAAAAAGGTCTTTCTCAAATTCAGCGATATCCTCAACTCTGATATTTTTCAGATAGTTGTTTACCACCGCATAGATTATGACCACCTGCTTCTCAACGTCCAATGGCGAGGTCTTGCCCTGCTTGAGCACTTCCACGATACGTTCGCCCTGTGCAAGTCTTTCCTTTGTGTCCTTGTCAAGGTCAGAGCCGAACTGTGAGAATGATTGCAACTCTCTGTACTGTGAATAAAGCAGTTTCAACGAGCCTGAAACCTTTTTCATAGCCTTTATCTGTGCCGAACCGCCTACACGGGATACTGATATACCAGGGTTTACTGCAGGTCTGACGCCTGAGAAGAACAGCTCAGATTCAAGGAATATCTGTCCGTCAGTGATAGATATAACGTTTGTCGGGATATAAGCTGAAACATCGCCTGCCTGAGTTTCGATAATAGGCAGAGCGGTTATAGAGCCTCCGCCGTAGTCCTTGTTAAGACAGCAGGCTCTCTCCAAAAGTCTTGAATGGAGATAGAAAACATCTCCCGGATAAGCCTCACGTCCTGTCGGTCTTTGAAGCAGAAGTGACATAGTTCTGTACGCCACAGCGTGCTTTGAAAGGTCGTCATAAACGCACAGCACGTCCTTGCCCTGAAGCATGAAATACTCAGCCATTGCAACTCCTGCATATGGTGCTATATACTGCAAAGGCGCCATTTCAGAAGCCGTTGCCGATACAACTATAGAATAATCCATTGCCCCATGCTTAGAAAGGGTATCCACCACGTTTGCCACAGTAGACTGCTTCTGACCTATCGCAACATAGATACAGATAACGTCCTTGCCTTTCTGATTTATGATAGTGTCAAGTGCTATAGAAGTTTTACCAGTCTGTCTGTCGCCTATAATAAGTTCACGCTGACCTCTGCCTATAGGTATCATAGAGTCAATAGCCTTGATACCGGTCTGCAATGGTCTGTTTACTGATTGTCTTGTAATTATTCCGAAAGCAGGGCTTTCCACAGGTCTTGTTTCTGTTGTAAGCACAGCGCCCCTGCCGTCGATAGGTGCACCGAGAGCGTTCACAACTCGTCCGAGAAGCGCATCTCCCACAGGCACAGAAACTATCCTGCCTGTCCTCTTTACTCCAGACCCCTCTTTTATTCCGTCCTCAGAGCCGAGAAGTACACAGCCTACAAAATCCTGCTCCAAGTTCATTGCCATGCCGTATGTTCCGTTAGAAAATTCAAGAAGTTCGCCCGACATACACTTGTCAAGTCCATGAACTCTTGAAATTCCGTCGCCAACAGTGCAGACCGTCCCCACATCGTCAAGCTCAAGCTTGCTGCGGTAGTCCTTGATCTGCTGTTTTATCAAGCCTGTTATTTCATCAGGACGTAATTTCATGTTAAAATACCGTTCCTTTCCTATGCAATGACCCCGTCGATCTGAGCCTTGATATCATCAAGCTTAGTTCTGACGCTGCCGTCTATTTCTGTGTCTGAATATCTCAGCACGATACCGCCCATAAGGCTTTTATCCACCTTTTCCACAAGCACTATCTTTGCCCCCGAAACAGCCTCCAGCTTAGCCACAAGCTTGTCCCTGAGCCTTTCAGACAGAGGCATAGCCGTCACCGCAGTGACCTCTATGATATTATTATGCTTTTCATAAAGCTCCTTGAACTTTGCGCATATCTCAGGCAGAAACCTTATCCTGCCCTTTTCGCTCACAAGGCAAAGAAAATTAAGCGTAACAGGCTGTATCCTGTCCATAAACACCTTTTCCAGCGCCGCCCTTTTTTCGTCCTCCGTTACCAGCGGTGACGCAAGCAGCTCCACATATTCCTCCTGACCCTGAGAGAAAATTATATCCCTTATGCTCCCAAGCTCACCATAGACTTCATCAAGGCAGTTTTCCTCGCAGCACACCTCGAAAAGTGCATTGCCGTAAATATTCCCGATACTGTCTGCCATTACATCTCACCCACATTGTCGATGAACTTCTCGATAAGACGTTCGTTGTCCTCGCCTGTCATATCCTTTTCCACAACTGCCGCCGCAGCCGAGAAAGCAATATCGGTGATCTCGTTCTTGATCTGGTTGACAGCGATCTTCTTTTCTCTTTCGATCTCTCTTGAAGCGTTATCCACAAGACCCTTTGCCTCAGTTCTCGCTTCGCTGATTATCTCGTCAGAACGCTGTTGAGCCTTTCTTGTTGCCGTCTGTATAATCTGTGCAGACTCTTCCTTTGCACCCTCTAATCTGCTTGTATACTCAGCTTCAAGCTTCTCGGCATTTTCTTTCGCCTCGTCAGCCTGCCTGTAAGTTTCCTTAACATCATTTTTCCTGTCCTCGATGACCTTGTTCACCTTATCGAACAGAAAATGCTTGAGCACCAAAAACAGTATGAGCGTATTGAGCAAAGTCGCAATTATCGTTGTCAGATCTATTGACAGAAACTCTGTCACATCGCCTGCTGCCAATACCATTTATCCAACCTCCCCTCCGCACCAATGCAGAGCAAATCTTGTTTGAAGCTTTTTATTAAAGCTTTCCGATAAATGGGTTAGCAAAGAGCAGGATAAGTGCTACAACGAATGCGTAGATACCTGTTGACTCAGCCATAGCAACGCCTATGAACATTGTTCTTGTGCAGTCGCCCTTAGCCTCAGGCTGTCTTGCGATAGCCTCGATAGTCTTTCCTACTGCGTAGCCCTCACCGATACCAGGTCCGATACCTGCGATCATTGCAAGTCCTGCACCGATTGCTGAACAGCCAAGAAGAATAGCCTTTTCCATAATGATAAACCTCCGTTATTTACATTTTTTATACTTTCCGCCAAAGCGGTAAATTACTCTGTTTCCGCAGCCGCACCAACGTTTACCATGGTGAGCATCGAGAAGATATAAGCCTGTATGCACCCTGAGAACAGGTCGAAATACACGCTGAGCACCGCAGGTATACCTACCTGAAATACACTGAACGCCCATGATCCTGCCTCAAAAGTCAGACCCAGTGCAGATGACAGTGAGCCGAGCGCACCATAAAGCAGTCCCGTTATTACCATGCCGCCTGCAACGTTGCCGAACAGACGGAACGCCATAGACGCAGGTGTAGCCACCTCACTGATGATATTAAGCGGCAGGATAAAAGCCACAGGCTGTGCAAAGCTTTTAAGATAGCCCTTGAAACCGTTCGCTTTTATCTTGTTGTATGTGATAAGCACGAATGTCATAAGTGCCCACGTTGCCGTAACATTGATGTCTGCAGTCATAGACCTCAGACCTATCATACTGATAAGAGCGCCAAACACCGCATAAATAAGCAGCGTAGCAATATAAGGGGCATACTTCATCATCTTAACGCCCATGTTCTCTTTGACCATGTTGTTGACGAAGTTCACAAGCATCTCCGCAACCACCTGACGTTTTTTCTCAGGCACTTTTTTCAAATCGTGTGTGAGCCACAAGCACAGTATCAGCACCGCAACTATAATAAGCCAGCCCATCACCACCGTTTCGGTGATCCTCAGACTGCCTATCTCAAACACTATCTTAGGGCCGTTTCCAATACCCGTCATTTATTTATCCCTTCTTTCTCTTATCTGTATGACATACAGAATTATCCTCGGATAAAACTGCGGCAGCAGTATCCCAACTGGACTTACTGCCTTTGTGAGCATAGCCCCCGCACAAAGCACAAAAAGCACTCCATACCTAGTCATGTAACACCCAAGCATTGTCCGCTTAGCCTTTTGGCCCTCAAGCTCCACAGCCTTTTCGCAGGTCACACCAAGGTAGTACATACAAAGGCACATATAGCCCCAGCCCAATGCAAAGCCCGCAAGCTGTGTGATGTCAAAGCCCCACAGCAAAGTAAATGCCCAGCATACAACAGCCATAACACCGCCCCATAAGCATATTTTTTTCAACAAGCCGCCAAGCTCAGAGCCTATATTTTTCACTTATTTTCTCCGATTTTCATAAAGAAATCCACCATAAATCTTTACATTTTCTTAATAGCAGAAAATATCTGCCTGATGTATTTCATTATACCACACAGCCCCACATTTTTAAAGAGCAAACCGCAAATTTAAACATTTATTTTACATGGATTTTACACTTCGTTCACAGCTAGTCAAATAATTAGTTAATTATGATTTGGCGTTAATAATTTATCAATAGTCAACCATTGACTTTTGACATTGTTTGAGTTTTATCATACGATTTCACAATAAAAAACGGACTGCCGCAAGCCGAAATAATATCACGGCTGAGCAGTCCGCAAGCATATGTGCAGCTTATCTGATGATATCGTCAACAACGCTTTCTACAGTGCTTACAGTATCATCAATAATATCCGCACCACCGCTTACAGTGTCCTTGATACCATCGCCAACACGGCTCACAAGCGTGTCGCTGTCATCACGTCTGCTTGTGACCTCATTTTTAGAAGTTGTGGTCGCAGTAACGCCGGAAGATGTCGAACCTGAGTTATCGTCATTTCTTGAACAGCCTGCGAGCATAACACCGCAAAGGCCAAGACAAGTTAGCATAGCGAACAATTTTTTCATAATTAAGTTCCTTTCAGTATAAGATATGCCATTTTAGGCTAATGCTATTATTTCTCGGAGATGAGGATATATTCATAAAAAAATAAAAAAGAGATGAGCCAAAAGCCCATCTCTCTGTCAGATCAAAAAAATCAATAAAACCGCGATTTCTTTTTCTTGATAACGAAAATAACAGCACCGACAATAACCACCGCAACGACCACAATAACTACAATGCCTACTACTCCGATACCCTTTGAAGATTCAGCCTCAGATGACGAAGTGCTGCCCAGTCCGTTTGACTTAGGCTGTATCTTTAAGCCCTGCACGATCTCCTGTGCCTTTGCACTTTTATTGTAGCCATCGAGATTCATTACCTGAAGATCTTCACCGTTCTTCTGCAACGGAGTATCTATTACAAGATTATCAATATAAAGCACATCTGTCTTATCCATTTTCTTTATGACCGGTATCTCAAATACGAACTTTGTTGCTCCGCACTTGTCAGGTACTGGTATAAGTGCTGTCGCATACTGAGTAACATTATTGCTTGCATCTGTATTTATTTCAAGCTGAACACTATTGCTGGTCACCTTTTTGTATTCCTCAGTACAAGGAAAAGCAAACACAGAATCTCCCATAAGTTTGCCCTGAGCGTCCTGATTTATCCTATACTTGAAAGAAACCATACAGCCGTCAAAACAAGTCATACCAAAATCCTTGGCGTCGATCTCAACGCCCATCGTTATATAAGGCGCATCTTCAGAATCAGAGCCAGGATAAACCAAATTCTTATCGTCATCTCTTATAAGCGAAGCAAAAGTACAATAATCGCTTATGTCATTAGGCTGTGTTGCTGTTATCTTAAGGCTTGCACCCTGATAAGCATAGGTCTTTTCTTGGGATGCTCCCACTGAAATCTTCTCACCGTCAGGAGTCACCTTGATATATCTCTCCCAATCCTTCATATCAAACGACAAGGATGGTGCTGAAGTATCTGTTGTAAGGATACTCTTGTCGGCACTATATTCAGGTATTTCAGCCTCACTGTCGGCATAAGCAGACACAGCACAAACGCCAAGCATCATTATCGCTGATACCACGCCAAGTATTCTCTTTGATCTCATTTTAATTCTTATCCTCCCTTGATACTATTGTATGTAAACGCTTTCATAGCCGTTCACACAAGTATCGAAACGTTATAAAACACTATTAATATTTTACACCTTTTTAACAAATCTGTCAAGTGTACCATACAATTTTTCATATAATGTAACTGTTTTGTAATACAAGCTAAGCGTTTTAACCAAAATAACCACACGATTTTTATGAATAAGCTCTTATTGACAGCCATTTTTATCAAAAAAAGACCGCCTTCTCAGACGGTCCTGCGAACTTATTGAATACCAAGAAACTGGAAATACTGCTTATCCGGCATTGTTGTAACAGAAGTGGCTCTCAGATCATCAGCATCCGAAAGTCTGTACTGCACCTTGAGAACTCCGTCCTCCTTTACCCAGCCAACATCAGGAACTGTTCCTCTTATACCCTTGTTGGAAATGGTCTTTTTGATACCTTTCTGCTTAAGAGTAAAGAATTTAAGCTCGATATCCTGATTGTATGGCACTACGCATATCTTTACAGCACCCTTGTCGCTGTCCTTTACATCATAAAGTATTATCTGATACTGGCCGTCAGGCGATATGGTATTTGATTCTGACGTTACTTCAGTGAGCTTCTTGAAGTTATCTCTGTAGAGAGCATAAACACTTGACGATGTGTCAAGATCTGAATTTAGCACAGTTTCAACAGACGTGCCTCCGAAAAGGATATTAAGCACAAAGTATGCAACTATTCCAAGAACATACATAAGCAGATATATTGTACCCATTATAACCTTTACAGTTTCGTTCGTGCCTGCTGCAAAGAACATTATGATAGCAACAATGAACGGCGGAACTATCAATATCCAGTCGCCCATGTTGAAAAGTATCATGCAGAACACGACCGGAAGCATGAGTATGCTCAATATCTCCGTCACAAGCTCACGTCTTGAAAAGAGCATAAGTCCCATAAAAACTACGTTAAGCACCACATACACTGTGAAAAACGATTTTTCTCTGCCTGCCGCAAACTCCAGATCATACAGGAACGTTGCATAAGTGAGCAGAGTTATTACAGCAAAGTAAGCGACATTGAAAACTGATACCGCTCGCTTTACCCATACGTTAGATAAAAAATCCTTCATTTTTAGTCCTCCCTAGACACTCTGTTCTTTTATTTTACACGAAATTACGCAAAAAATCAAGTGCTTTATTTCTTTATTTTTTCTTAAAACACAAATCAGACATATCAAATAGTATTTAATTGGCTGAATGCCGTCAATTGAGTATTATCTCTTCACCGCCGCTGAGTCCCGAAAGTATCTCAACGTTGTCGTTGTCCTCGATGCCAAGCTCTACGTCCTGCTCTATCTTTACACCGTCCACAAGCAGGTTCACATAATTGCGTCCATCAAGCTTCTTCACCGCCTTCTGCGGAACTATCACAGTATCAAGCCTTGAATACACGTCAAAGACAACCTCTATGCCGCCAAGATCCAGCATATCGTTCTCCTCGTCAGGGGTTATAACATAAACATATGCCGAGAAATCTCCGCTCTCATTGTAGATTATATCCGTCACAGTGCCGCCCATCGTATTGGCACCCTGTACTATCTGCACTGCAGTGCCAAAATTGACGTTTGTGAGCGCGTTATCAAACACAGACACGCACAGAGCCTTTTGTGATTTATCGGAAGTATACCCAAGCACCTCGCCCTTATTCACCGGCATGAACGCTGTCAGCTCCTGACCTTGTCTGTCTGCAAGATCAAACTGTCCGTCACATGGAGCGTAAACCTTATAATCCTCCAAGGACGCCACAAGACTGTCATATTTGAGCTGTTCTATCTGTAAGTCATACTGAGAAAGCTGTATCTCACTGTAGTCAGCACCGTTCGCCTGCAATGTAGCGACAGTCTGCTTCGCCTGATTGAGCCTTATTTCTTCCTCTTCTATCTGTTCGTCCACATCGTCAGAATAAAGTGTGCAAAGCAGGTCACCCTTTTTCACATCACAAGGCGACTCCACATCTATAGACTTTATCTGACCGCTTGCCTTGAAGGTGACGGTTTCACTGTAAGGGTAATCATAAACGCCCTCCTGATGATACTCCTGAGAGATATCTCCTATCTCAGCTTTTACCGTCTTATATGTTATATCCTTAGTTTCCAGAATAGGCACAGCTATCTCGTCTTTTTTCTCCGACTTTCCGCAGGCACAAAGTCCGAAACACATTGCCGCTGCTGAGATCAAAGCAATAAATCTTATACTTTTCATAAAAAAGCCCTCTCGGTAATATAAAACTGCGGACACACTCCGCCGCAGTGAATTATACCACATTTTCTGTCATTTTTCAAGCTTATCCCCTACATATCGTATATCTATTGTATAACTGCACAACACTGTCTGCCTATATTTATACAGGTTTACCACAGCAGTTCACCGATAATAGAGTTTGAAGCCAGAAAACCCGCAGGCGTAAGCCTTAAAATACCCTTTTCGACCACGCAAAGCCCCTGTTTCTGAAACAAAGCCGCCTTCTTGCGGATATTCTCCCCAAGCTCTTTACCACCAAGCTCCTCGGCTTTACCTATGTCAATGCCCTCCGTGAGCCTTAACCCCAGCATGACATACTCCTCTGCCTTGTCAGGGTCGTCCTCAAGCACCACCATGCTCTGCACCTTGTCAGAAATAAACTCCTCAACATCGCTCTTGCAGTAATATCTCTCATTATCAAAGAAAGAATGTGCCGACGGGCCAATGCCTATATATTCTTCCCCGTGCCAATATTTAAGATTGTGCCGTGATTTTCCGCCCTCTTTGGCAAAATTTGATATCTCATACTGTAAGAAGCCCTTGCTTGCAAGCTGTCCCACAGTTTGCAAATACATATCGCACAGCATATCGTCATCAGCCACAGCGTTTCTCATCTCATCACAATCAAAAGCCGTACCCTTTTCTATTTTCAGCATATAAGCCGAAATATGATCAACAGGGAGTGCCGTAATGCTCTCTATGCTATCCCAAAGGCTTTCAAGGGTCTGACCCTTTACCCCAAGCATGATATCGCATGAGATATGCCTAAATCCCACCTGAGCCGCCGTTTCCACAGCCGACTTTGCCTGAGAAAAGTCATGAAGCCTGCCCAAGAAGCCAAGCTCCCTGTCATTAGCCGATTGAACGCCAAAAGAAAGCCTTGTTACCCCTGCTTTTCTCCACCCTGACATCTTCTCCCTGTCCACAGAGCTGGGATTAGCCTCCAAGGTTATTTCAGGCTGGCAAAGATCAAAGCACTTTCCTGCCGTATCTATTATCCTGTCAACCTGTTCAGCCGACAGCACAGAGGGCGTACCGCCACCGAAGTAGATAGTATCGCATTTTATGTCCCTACCCTTGAAAGCCTCAATATTGCGGCACACAGCCTGCGTGTAGTCCTCATAAAGCTCAGGCCTGCAAACGGAATAGAAGTCACAGTAAGGGCATTTTCTTTTACAGAAAGGCACATGGATATAAATTCCTGTCATAGCATATCCTCGTCATCATCAAAAGCCTTGTCGATATACTCTCCTGTTTTTTCACGGTTGAGCCGAAATCTCTCTATCGCCTTTTTCACACCAAATATACCGCCCCACACAAGGAACATACAAAGGCTTATAAGCACTGCATAAAGCACGAAATAAGCCTGCTGTTTCAAACTGAGCTGAAAATACACCGACCGCCTGTTTAGCATATCGGAAACTTTGGGGTGGATAACGATATAGCAGATAACGCCAAGAATACCTGCATAAGCAAGTGTGCATACCATGCCCATAAAAGCTTCCTTGAATTTGAGTGCCGAGAATTTAGCTCCTGCACACACCGCCCACACAGCGATAAGCACAAGCCCAGCCGCCGCAGAGATATTGGCATACACCTCATAAAGCACAGGCAATATCACCGCACCGCTCAGCCCGAAAGCCAGCGACAATTTCATAGACTTTTGTATATCAGGCATAGCTGCTCCTTTCAAAAAAATGTTGATATATTTGTATAAACCAAAACCTATCCACTCTCCGAACGGGCTGTCGAGGGCGCCAGCCCCTACGCCAAAATTCTACCACCGCAAAATCGCTACGCTCGGTGCTGGGTGATTTGTTCGGTTCAGCTTCGCCATTCCTCACTCCTCACTCCTCACTTAAACTACGCTACTCGTCCAGCTTCAGCACCGACATAAACGCTTCCTGTGG
The DNA here is from genome assembly GCF_000723465.1 of Ruminococcus bicirculans (ex Wegman et al. 2014). Lineage (GTDB taxonomy): Bacteria > Bacillota > Clostridia > Oscillospirales > Ruminococcaceae > Hominimerdicola > Hominimerdicola aceti. Next base: position 872,926 of record NZ_HF545616.1, on the reverse strand, counting down.
CACTGACACAGATCCAAGCTGTCTCATTCGCTTCTTTCCCTCTTTTTGCTTCTCCAACAGCTTCTTCTTTCTTGTGATATCTCCGCCATAGCACTTAGCAAGCACGTCTTTTCTCATAGCCTTGATAGTTTCTCTTGCTATTATCTTTCCGCCGATAGCCGCCTGCACAGGTATTTCAAAGAGCTGTCTTGGTATATTCTCTTTAAGCTTCTCCGTCAGTCTTCTGCCCCTTGAATAAGCCTTATCCTCGTGTACGATGAATGAAAGTGCGTCAACCACCTCGCCGTTAAGGAGTATATCAAGCTTCACAAGCTTAGACTTCGCATAGCCCATCATCTCATAGTCAAATGAAGCATAGCCCTTTGTGCGTGATTTCAATGCGTCAAAGAAGTCATAAACTATCTCGTTGAGGGGAAGCTGATAATGCAGGTCAACTCTAGTTTCGTCTATATACTTCATATCCTTGTATACGCCACGTCTGTCCTGACAAAGCTCCATTATATTTCCAACATATTCAGACGGCGTATAAATATGTGCGTTAACTATCGGTTCCTCTGCCGAAGCAATATTTGCCACATCAGGATAATTTGTCGGGTTATCAATGAACACAGTTTCGCCGTTAGTCAGATTTACCTTATAAATAACTGACGGTGCAGTTGTGATAAGGTCGAGATTATATTCTCTCTCCAAACGCTCCTGGATTATCTCCATGTGCAGAAGTCCGAGGAAGCCACATCTGAAACCAAAGCCCAGTGCAATTGAAGTTTCAGGCTCGAAGGACAGTGAAGCGTCATTGAGCATAAGCTTTTCCAAAGCGTCACGAAGGTCAGGATATTTTGCTCCGTCCGCAGGATAGATTCCGCAGTAAACCATAGGGTTTACTTTCTTATATCCAGGGAGTGCCTCAGCGCAAGGCTCAGCCGCATTTGTCACAGTATCGCCCACACGAGTGTCGCCGATATCCTTGATAGAAGCAGCGATATATCCTACCTCGCCTGCATGAAGCTCTCCCACAGGCACAAGGTCAGTTGCTCCCATATAGCCTATCTCCACCGTCTGAAATTCAGCCCCCGTAGCCATAAGCCTAATGGTATCTCCAGCCTTGATATGCCCCTCTTTCACACGACAGTATATGATAACTCCCTTGTACTGGTCATAATAGCTGTCGAAAATAAGAGCCTTAAGCGGAGCGTTCTCGTCGCCCTTTGGGCATGGTATATCCTTTACAACACGTTCAAGCACCTCTTTGACGTTCGTACCCATTTTAGCTGATATCCTCGGAGCGTCCATAGCAGGTATGCCTATAACGTTCTCTACCTCTGTGCAAGCCCTTTCAGGGTCAGCGGACGGCAGGTCTATCTTGTTTATAACAGGCACTACCTCAAGGTCATGTTCGATAGCAAGATAAGTGTTTGCAAGGGTCTGCGCTTCTATACCCTGGGAAGCGTCAACGATAAGCAATGCACCCTCGCAGGCAGCAAGAGAACGTGACACCTCATAGTTGAAGTCAACGTGACCTGGGGTGTCGATAAGGTTGAAAACATAGTCCTGCCCGTCGTCAGCGTGATAATTAAGGCGCACCGCACGAGCTTTGATAGTGATACCTCTTTCTCGCTCGATATCCATATTATCGAGAAGCTGATCTTCCATATCTCTCAGCTTCACAGTATCGGTAAGCTCCAAAATTCTGTCGGCAAGAGTAGATTTGCCGTGGTCTATATGAGCTATAATGCAGAAATTTCGTATATTATTTTCGTTCATTTACTGATTTTCCTCTCTCAGACAAGTATACTTTTCCATAATACTTTATTATAACACGCTTGCCCGACATTGTCAATTTCTCCGCAAAGAAAAAAAGGCAGACACAACGTGCCTGCCCCAAAATACATATTATTCTGCGCTGATATATGCCGTTACAGCGTCATCAGAGCTGTCAGAAGTTGTTCCCTCTGGATAAGAGCTGAATGTGAACTTGTAATCCTTGTAGCCCTTTACCATAAGGAAAAGGTTTACATACTTGTATGTATTTCCAACAAAATATTCGTTCTTTTTCTGTGTAAGAAGCTCAGTAGTTCCGCCCATGCCGATATAAGTAGAAGCTCCGTCAGCAGAAGGTATTCCTCCGCCGCCCTTGTTGGAAGCAGAATAGTTTACATCAGGAGAGATTATGCCCCATTCATTGCTAGGGAAATCCTCAGGAACATAGACCTCATATTCCATAACGCAAAGCTCACAGTCATCAGGTATTTTCAGCTCGCTCTCGTCTATCTTAGAAAAATCACTGCCAACAGAGTTGTTGAGCTCGATAGCCTTGTTTACATAATCTGCATCCTCACTTTTGCTAACTACCTTTGTTATCCTTGTATAGATAGTGTGGTAGATCTTGTCTGTAGCACAGTATCTGGTAGTCTTTATCCACTGACCGATAGGCGCAAGATTTTCCTCGCTTGTTTCAGAAGGCTCGATAGCACTAGCCGCAATATCGTTGCTGTCAACGCTTGCAGGCTTGTTTTCGTCAGCAGTGCTTGTGTCAGCCACCTCAGCCTGTGATGATTCCGTTACCGCAGGAGCAGTTGTTGTGGTAGTTGTCGTTACTGTTGCATCTTCTGATGAGTCAGCAGCACTGCTTTCCGTCTGCACAGCCGCAGCAGAGCTTTCGTTATCACTGTCGGAAGAACCACTGTCAGAACAGCCTGCCATGCCAAAAGCCATTACCACTGCCAATAAAAGAGCAGATATTTTTTTCATAATGTTACCTCCATATTTCTTTAATGAATTTATTTTACAACATTTTTTTATACAAGTCAACAATATTTTCGACATTTATAAATATTTTGTTAAATACCCACAAACAGCCATAGTGTTTTTACAACATAATGTAGTAAGAAAAGCACAACATAATGTTGTATGATATATTAAATATAGACTATCAGAAAGGAATGGAGCGCCGCATGGTTTTTCAAAGAATACGAGATATGCGAGAAGATGCAGACCTTAAACAAAACGATATGGCAAAAATACTCCATTGCTCACAGCAAGCTTACAGCAACTACGAACTAGGACAGCGTGATATTCCCACGGATATCCTCATAGCCCTAGCTGAATATCACAAAACAAATGTAGACTATCTTCTGGGACTAACCAAAAACAAGACCTACTATAAAGATATGTAAAGCGGAAAGAACATCTCTTTCCGTTTTTTTTGCAACCCATTTCATACACATTTATACAATCCTCTTCTATGTATGATTTGTTAAAATTGCCTATGACATTTTTAGAAAAAAAGTGTTATAATGTATATAAGAAACAAAATAAAGTTGTATTCACGATTTAATGAGGAAGGAGCGTTAAAAATGCTAAAAAAAGGCGACGTCATATCATACGGTACAACCGGAGTGTGCAAAGTCGAGGGCGAGTGCGAACAGACCGTCAAGGGTCAGAAAAAGCGCTACATAGTTCTAAAACCTGTCCACCAAATCAATTCCACCTTGTATGTGCCGGTAGATAATGACGAGCTTAAAACAAAGTTCAAACCTCTGCTCACAGGCGATGAGATAGAGGAGATCATAAAAGAAATGCCCGAGGAGAGTTCCCTTTGGAAAGAAAGCAGCAGCGAGCGTGCCGAGCTTTATTCACAGGTACTTGAAAGCGGTGACAGAAAGCGACTTGCACAGCTTGTGAGAACATTGTATCTCAGACAGAAACATCTTATTGCGAAGGGCAGACATCTTCATTCATTAGACGAACGTTTTTTCAAGAATGCGGAAAATCTGCTCTTTGACGAGTTTTCAGCCGTCCTGGGCATATCCCAAGACGAGGTCTTCGACTTTATAGAAACCCGCCTGAGCAAAGCCTAAATATATACAAATGGCACAAATAATATCGGCAAATAAAAAAGGACAAACCACAGTGGCTTGTCCTTTTTGTTTTCACAAATGATACTCGATTATTCCTTGTCAACGTCCTCAACAGGCTCCTCGATAGCGTCGAGCTGAACTTCAACGTCAGCATCCTCCTCAGTTGCAGCCTCGTCCTCAGCAGGCTCTTCAGCCTTTTCCTCAGACTTCTCAGCGTCCTCTGCCTTATCAGCTTCATCAGCCTCGTCAGAACACTCGTCGCAGCCGCAGCAATCGTCGAAATCCTCGTCGAGATCTTCGTAATCGTAGTTTTCAAGCTCCTTGTGCTTTTTAAATGCAAAAATAGCAGCAGCTCCTGCAGCGATCGCACCGAGTGCAGCTATAACTTTCAATCCGCTTGCCATAATAAAACGCTCCTTTTTTGAATATTCCACTCTGAACTGCGTTCAGACTATCTACAGTATAGCATATTTGTTATAAAAAATCAAGACGTTTACAAAAAATACTGATTTTTTATACAACCTGCTCAAAAAATCTCAGTAAGCTTTGACAAATTGCCCACTGCTACATATTCCCCGTAAGGCTCATTATCACGCTAAGAGCCGCCAGTGGAGCTGTCTCGCACCGCAGTATCCTAGGTCCAAGACTCACCACAGTGACCCCTGCCTGACTACAGCTCTCCGCCTCATGGCTCTCGAAACCGCCCTCACAGCCGATAAACAAGCCAATAGTCTTTTCCTCACCCTCACTGACAGGGGCAATGCCTGTCTTGCTAAGGCTCACACCGCCTTTTTCGTAACACATAAAGCTCTCGTCGCACTCTTTAAGTTCACCAAGGCACTCCTCAAAGCTGATAAAATTCGTCACCTCAGGCACATATCCCCTGCCTGACTGTTTCGCCGCTTCCAAAGCTATCTTATTGTATCTCTCCACACGCTTTTCATAGCCGCTTTTTGCAGGTCTTGAAACGCACCTCGCCGTAATAACAGGCACTATCTTGTACACTCCAAGCTCCACAGCCTTTTGCACTATAAGATCCATTTTATCAGACTTAGGCAACGCCTGATAAAGCACCACATTCACAGTAGGCTCGTTTTCGCTTTTCTCAGCAGAAAGCACATCGCAAACCACTTCCTTATCAGAAATGGACAGAATTTTTGCTCTGTATTCCACCCTGTCTGCACAAACAGTGATGATATCTCCAAGTCTCATACGCAAACTTCTGCCGATATGATAAGCATCATTACCCCTGATAGAAATCGTATTCCCCGATACGCTGTCAACAAAAAATCTAGGCATATTCCCAACCAGTGTCAAGCACTGTCCTCCAATCTCAAATCACGATTTTACGCACTTTCACGACGCTCCCGTCGCTTCTTGGTATAGTATACCACACCTTCAAAAATTGTTCAACAAAGTTCACATAACTAACACAAAACTTTCATACGCAGTACATACGGGCAGGGTATTATATAGTTGTCGCGAGGGACAAGACCCACTGAGGAAAGTTCCAAGAGCGGCAGTCGATTTTGATATGTAGGCTTTTACCCCAAGCCTTCATATATACAGCTTGTAGATTAATTTCTACTAGCTTCTCCCCTATAATTTTTTATTTTTTGGCACCCACAGTTTTCTGTGGGTGTTTTTTTGTCCTGTCGAGGATATGGCAGGACGAACCTATTACGCAAAAAAAGCGGAACGCCCTACACAGAACATTCCGCTTAAATCAAACTATTCTATTTAGTTATATTCAGGGAGCGATTATCTTGCACCCTCAGCAAAGCCGCTGTCAACAAGATCAACAAGACCCTTTACTGCTGCTTCCTCATCTGGACCGTCTGCAATGATCCTGATAGTTGTGCCGCCTACGATGCCAAGTGAAAGGATTCCAAGAAGGCTCTTTGCGTTTACTCTTCTCTCCTCTTTCTCTACCCAGATAGATGACTTGAATTCATTTGCCTTCTGGATGAAAAATGTTGCAGGGCGTGCGTGAAGTCCTACCTGATTCTGTACTACTACGTCTTTTACGAACATACTAATCTCTCCCATTCATTATAATGCTGTTAAACTCCCTAATTAAGGGACTTTTTCAAGATACCCTCAGGTTATTTGATATATTTATTATACTCGACAAGTCTGCCTTAGTCAACGCAAATTTTAGACAAACAAGCGAAAAACCCTCAATTTTCAGCATAATGCTCTAAACTTTGCAACTTTTGTAATTAAACTTGTGATATATTCACAACACAGATTTTTACATTATATCACTTTGTACAAATTCATTTAACAATTATGTGAAAAGTGTTGAAAACCAATGTCACTTTTTATTCTCTTTTTCTTCTAATTTGTGTATAATAGCCAAATCTTTTTCCGTCAGCGGACTTCTTTCCAACAGCTCAGGACGCTTCAAATAGGTGGCTTTTACAGCCTCCTCACGGCGCCATTTCGCTATCTCAGCATGATTGCCCGATAGAAGCACTTTAGGCACTTCCCTGTCGTGCCACACCTCAGGACGTGTGTACTGTGGATATTCCAGCAGACCATTATAGTGGCTCTCGTCCTCATAGCAATCCGCCTGCGAAAGCGTTCCCTCCAGCATTCTCACAACGCAGTCCACCAGCACCAACGCAGGAAGCTCTCCGCCGGTAAGCACATAATCCCCCACGGATATTTCTTCATCAACTATTTCGTCAATGACCCTGCTGTCCACTCCCTCATAATGACCGCATAATATAAATATGCTGTCAAGCCGAGAAAGTTCCTTTGCACGCTTCTGGGTCAGCGTTTTTCCCTGTGGGGACATATAGATAACGTGAGGCTTTGCCTTTCCAGCTGTTACCGACTTGTAGCAGTTGTAAATAGGCTCGCACTGCATGAGCATACCCTGTCTTTCGCTGTAAGGGGTATCGTCTACTCTGCGGTGCTTGTCCTGAGTGTAGTCCCTGATATTATGACACGTTACCGTGAAAATATTCTTAGCCCTCGCCCTGCCTACTACGCTTTCAGAAAGATAATTCTCAAGCATTTCAGGAAAAAGCGTTGCAATATCTATGTTCAAATCAATTCCTCCATATCATGTCAAAAGGCTAGTAAGCCCAGTTTTCCTCAGCGCTGTTCAAATGCTCCTGCACAGAGCCGCCGCTTTTTTCATAGTATCCTATGCCCTGCACAACACCGATAGTCACCACAATAGCGATTATTATCACCACAAATAAGCTCCACAAAGCAGACCTGCGCTTCTTCGGCTTGTTGCCCTCGTTATTATAGTATACCCTCAGACTTGTGAGCATATTGTCAAGCTCAATAAAACTCAGCCCCTCGCCCTTATAGGTGTTGGCAAGCCTGTTGAATCCGCTCTCTTTTCTCAGCCTTTTTATAAGCCATTTTTCCTCAGCCCTGGGACTTCTCAGCCGTGGGCTTTCATCTATGTATGCTGTAAAAACTCTCTCGATACATTCAAGCGACTTTTCACGGCTGTTGAGCTTTGGAAATATCAGGCTGAACATTCCGTCAGAATAATCTCTGGCAAGCCTTTCCAAGTCCTCGTATTTGCAGAACTTCATTAATCAAAAAGCCCCTCCAGCGGAGTTATCTTCATCACGCCACCCTCGATATCAGTTTCAGCCACCACCTCAGGTATCGCAGGGATAAGCTTAACGTTTCCCTTTTCGTCAGCGATGTGGTAAACATCGTTTGCGCCTGTCTGACTTACGTCTGTTATCTTGCCGTAGCTTTCACCGCTGTCAGCGTCGACCACTTCAAGACCTATAAGATCCTGAACAAAATAGCAGCCCTCATCAAGCTCCACATCGTCACGGTCGATATAAAGCACCCTGTTGCGAAGCTTCTGAGCCTCCTCCACAGTGTCAACGCCCTTGACTTTCATTACAACGATATTCTTTGCAACTCTCGAACGCTCTATCTCCACAGGAGTACCGCTCTTATAATATAGTGTGTCAAATCCGCAGAGAAATTCAGGTCCATCACACCATGGCTGTACTTTTATCTCGCCCTTTATGCCGAACACCGATACTATCTTTCCTGCTTCAAGATATTTTTTTACGTCCATTTTGATTACCTCCCGATAACAAATCTTACAGCTTTCTTTTTATAGATTGTAACATATTTTTTTACCCTTTGCAACGCTTTAACTACGCTGTTATGCACATAGCTCAGGATATTTACAAAAAGTTTATTAATTACAATTCGGTTACTCAAAACGAACTTTGCGCCCCTCTTTTGTACAAAATCACCATGAAAACCTGTGATTTAACAAAAAATTCACACATAAGAGAGCAAAATGTGTTACAATTTGTAATATATCAGACCGCAGACCAGTGCTTGAAACTGCGGTATAAAAGTTTTTTTGCATATTTTCACTATAAAACACTTGCAAAACATATCGTTTTTTGTTATAATAACAATGTGCAGACATCTGCCCTTATGGGGTAATTATGCCCATGGCAGAACTTAGGTCGAAAATTTTTGCAAGTAGAGGGGAATAACTTATGTCAAACAGATTATTTCAGAGCGTTGTTCATCAGATGCGTGACACTATCGACTGCGTCATAGGCGTAATAGATGAGAACGCAACTATCATTGCCTGCTCTGAGCTTTCACAGGTCGGAACGACTAACGAATTCGTTTCGTTAGATTTGGGCGATTCACACGACATTTTTGTTAGAGACGGTTATACCTATAAGCCATTCGGTGCTCATATGAAACCTGACTATGCTGTTTTCGTTGAGGGAACAGACGAGGTGGCTGCAAAGTATGCAAGCATACTTGCCATTACTCTTTCCAGCATAAAGCAGTATTATGACGAAAAATACGACAGAAACAATTTCATCAAGAACGTAGTGCTTGACAACGTGCTGCCGGGCGACGTTCATGTTAAAGCTAGAGAGCTGCATTTCAGCGCTGACATTTCAAGAGTGGTGCTGCTTATCAGAATACTCTCCACAAATGACGTTTCAGCTTACGATGTTATCCAGAACCTTTTCCCTGACAAGTCCAAGGACTTCGTTTTCAACATCACTGAGAGCGATATCGTGCTTGTTAAGGAAGTGGCAAACGGCGTTGAGTCTAAGGATCTGGAAAAGCTGGCACGTTCTATTTCCGATACCCTTTCAAGTGAATTCTATACAAGAGTCACTGTAGGTATAGGAACAGTAGTAGAGGGCGTAAAGGATCTGGCAAGAAGCTTCAAGGAAGCACAGATAGCTCTCGAGGTAGGAAAGGTGTTCGATACTGACAAGAATATCGTTTCTTATGACAATCTTGGTATCGCAAGACTTATCTATCACCTGCCTACAACACTTTGCGAAACATTCCTTAAGGAAGTTTTCAAGAAAGGCTCTATCGAGTCGCTGGATCATGAAACACTTTTCACTATCCAGAAGTTCTTTGAAAACAACCTGAACGTTTCTGAAACTTCAAGAAAACTGTTTGTTCACAGAAATACTCTTGTGTACAGACTTGAAAAGATCAAAAAGCTCACGGGTCTTGACCTGAGAGAGTTCGACCACGCTATCATCTTTAAGATAGCTCTCATGGTAAAGAAATATCTCTCCGCTAACCCTGTCAAGTTCTAAGTCCTACGAGCGAAAAAGAGGCTTGCTTGCCTCTGTAAAACTAAGGCGGTGTAAATTTTGGTAGAGTTTAAAGACGTGTCCGTTACCTATTCAAGCGGTGTGGACGCTCTGAACAAAGTAAACCTGAAGATAAACGACGGCGACTTCGCTTTCGTGGTAGGTCCTTCAGGCGCCGGAAAATCAACACTTATCAAGCTGGTTCTTAAAGAAATAGATGCGACCAGCGGTACAGTAATGGTAAACGGCTTCAATCTGAAAAAGCTGAGAAGAAGAAAGATACCTGCCCTTCGCAGAACTATCGGAGTTGTTTTTCAGGATTTCAGACTTATCCCTACAATGACAGTTTATGAGAACGTGGCGTTCGTGCTGAGAGTGATCGACGCTCCTGCAAAGTACATAAGAAGCCGTGTTCCGTATGTTATAAGCCTTGTGGGACTTTCCGATAAGGCGAAAAGCTATCCGACCGAGCTTTCAGGCGGTGAGCAACAGCGTGTGGCACTTGCAAGAGCACTTGTAAACGACCCACAGCTCATCATTGCCGACGAGCCTACAGGTAATATCGACCCTGCTCTTTCATATGAGATAGTAGAGCTTCTCAAGGGCATAAACGAGTGCGGCACTACCATTCTTATGGTTACCCACGAGCATGACCTTGTGCGCTATTTCGGAGGCAGAATTATCAACATCAACAAAGGTCAGATCGCCTTTGACGAAGTGATAGGAGGCTCCAATGAAAGCAAGTAGTTTTAGATATCTTATAAATCAAGGCTTCAAGGGCATTTGGAAAAACAGAATGATGACGTTCGCCTCTTTCTGTATCCTGCTCGTTTCCCTGCTTATGGTAGGCACTTCGGTGCTGGTTTCCATTAACCTTACAAGAATAATCGGCGGTATCGAGGACAAGAGCGAAGTCATCGTTATCGTTAAGGACGGCACAAGTCAGGCTGATATGCAGACCCTTGAAAATAAGCTCAAAGAGGTCGGAAATATCAATACGGTGAGCCTTTATTCAAAGGACGAAGCGTGGAAAAATATGCTCAAGGGCATGACTGATGAGGAAAAGGATTTCTTCCAGTATGCCGATGATAACCCATTGCCTGACACATACAAAGTAACGGTCAAGGATATCGAGAAGATGAGCGAAACAACCACTCAGATAGAGACCTTTGACAATGTTGACTCAACAAAGTCCCCTACAGCATTTGCTGATATCCTTATCAGTATCAGAAGGGTATTTACGATAGTTGCCTTTGCGGTCATTGTGGCACTTGTTGTGGTTTGTCTGATAATCATTTCAAATACCACCAGAGCAAGCGTTTTCGCAAGACGTAAAGAGATCAACATCATGAAATATGTAGGCGCTACCAACAGCTTTATCAGGATACCTTTCTTTATCGAGGGTATGATAGTTGGTCTGCTCGCAGCCGCAGGCGCACTGTTGCTCACAAAGTTTGCCTACGAGGGAATTTACAACATCTTCAATGATGACTTCAAGCTCTGGAGCATTCTCGGTGTTCAGAATTTGTATTCCTTCAAATCCCTCTTGCTCCCTGTTGCAGCATCTTATCTTATCGCAGGCGCTGTTATCGGTGCGGTGGGTACTTCTATAAGCACAGGCAAGCATCTTAAAGTATAATACATTTGCCAAATATAGACATAAGGCAGGCTATGATCCAACGGGGTTTTTAGACTGCCTTTTGTTGCAGTTTAAAGCATATCCTGACATGAGATAAAAAAGAAAGAACGTGCAGGATAATGCGTTAGAGAAAGATAAAAAACGTGTAAAAATGGTCTTTTTTAAGACGGAGGACAAGTATGAAAACAGGTATATTCACAATGAAGCGAGTATTGGCTTTCACTATCGCCGTAGTCGCTTCCATGACAATGCTTGCAGGCGGCACACAGCCGGTCATGACAGCGCAGAACGCTTCTGCAGAAAGTCAGGCAATAAAGAACAACAAGAAAAAAATATCCTCTGCCAAGGATAAAATAAGCGAGCTTGAACAAAAGCAGGCTGACCTTGACAAGCAGATAAACAGCACAAAGGACGATATCTCCAAGGAGGAAGAAAATCAGAAAGCTATCCAAGAGCAGATAGAAACTGTTCAGGAAACTATACTGACCCTTGAGGATTCTATCACTGACCTTGAAACAGAGATAGCCGACCTTGAAGAGGCTATCGCAAAGAGCGAAATAAAAATAAAAAACAAGAGAACTGAGATAGAAAATGGCGTTGTTGACTTCAAACAACGTCTTAGAGCAATGTATGTTGCCGGAAATAGTTCATACACCGATATTCTTATTGGTTCGACGGACTTTTATGATATGCTTATGAAAATAGAGCTTGTCAAAAGAGTGGCTGACCATGACAACACCATGATCGACGGACTTGTTGAGCTTAAAGGCGAGTATGAATCTCAGGAAGCAGAGCTTGAAGCCAACAAGACTGAACTTGAAACTAACAAAACTACCCTTGAGGAACAAAAGGCCTATCACACTGAGCAGAAGAAAAAGCTTGACGACCTTTATGCAAAAAGTCAGGCTGTTATCGACCAGCTTGAGGAAGATAAGGCGGCTTATGAAGCTAATAAGGAGCAGATAAACAAGGAGCAGGAAGACTTCGAGACACAGCTCCAGAAGCTTTACAAGGAGCAGGAGCAGATCAAAAAGAAGGAAGAAGAGGAACGTAAGAAAAAAGAAGAGGAAGAACGTAAGAGAAGAGAGGAAGAAGAACGTAGACAACAGCAGCAACAGCAGAATAATAACGGCAATTCTTCATCTTCTAATGCAAACGGCAACACCTCTAACAGCGGTCAATCTTCTACCAATAACGGTGACTACAATTATACCGACAAGAGCCAGTTTACATGGCCTGTGCCGGGTTATTATCATATTTCCTACGGCGTGGGTTGGCGCTGGGGCGCTTATCACAAGGGTATCGACATCTGGTCTCCTGGAATAAGAGGCGCAAAGATATGCGCTGCCGCTGAGGGTACTGTTATACTCGTCAGCAACACCTGCACACACGATTATGGCAAGAACGGCTCATGCGGCTGCGGCGGCGGATATGGAAACTACTGCATAATCGACCACGGCAACGGCTACTGGACCCTTTACGGTCACTCACAGTATATGAGCGTAACACAGGGTCAGCATGTCAACAAGGGCGACGTTCTGGGTATTGTCGGCTCAACAGGATATTCAACTGGCGACCACCTGCACTTTGAGGTACGATTGAACGGCGTGGCTCAGAATCCGTCAAATTATGTATAAACAGGCAATGCCGAAAGGTCTTGCCCCACAACCAAAGGAGTCTTTTATTTCATGAACAGGCTTTACAGCTTAAAACGCATTCTCACTTTCATTATCGCATTCGCTGTTACCGCTGGTATTGCAGGAAGCAGCTACAATTCGTCTTTGAAGATAACCTCAGCGGACACTGAAAGCTCGCAGGGGGAGGACTATAGCTATACTGAATCTGTGGCTGACGGAGGTCAGCAAAGCGATGAACAAACAGAAAATGACGATAATTCTCAGGAGGAGTCAACAGGTTTTGACATCACACAGTATGCAGAACAGCTAAGAGAGCTATCAAAAAAGCAGACGGAAATAAACGAACAGCTCGACAAATATGATGAGGACATTGAGAAAAACGAGAAAAAGCAGAAGCTTCTGAAAGAAAAGATAGATTCTATAAATGACGAGATAGACGTTCTCAACTCTTACATGACCGCACTGGAGCTTCAGATAAACACCAATCAGCGAAATATCGATAAGAAGCAGGCTGAGATAAACAAGGGCATAGAGGACTTTAAACAAAGATTAAGGGCAATGTATATCGCAGGGTCGGACAGCTACACCACAATGCTTTTGGAATCAGACAGCTTTTATGACATACTCATGAGATTAGAGCTTATAAAGCGTGTGGCACACCATGATGACACTATCATTGATAACCTTATAAAACTTAAAACTGAATATGAGGATATGCAAAAGACCCTTGACAAGCAGAAAGCCGAGTATGACGCTCAGTACACACAGTATACACAGCAGAAAGATATGCTCAGTCAGCTTTACCGCTCCAGTACCAAAACACAGCAGGAGCTTAAAGCTAAGCAGAAGAAGCTCAGAGAGCAGAACGAAGCCTATGAGGCGGAGCGTGAGCAGTTTGAGAGCAGCCTTTCCGGCATACTGAAATCGTCAGGCTCAGGCGGAACAGCAAGAGATAACGAAGTTTCCGCCACAATGGCGCTTGCAGATGTAAAGCTTGAGGAGCTTCACAAGGAGATAAATGACCGCCTTGACAAGGGCGAAAAGCTTGGAGATACCGAGCCTGATTACTACTTCGCATGGCCTGTTCCGGGGGCTTACTCCGTATCATCAGGCGTGGGCGCACGATGGGGCTCATATCACACGGGTCTTGACATTCCTGCGGCTCACGGCACGCCTATTCACGCTTCATGCAGTGGCAAGGTCATAAAGATAAACACCACCTGCACTCATGACTACGGCAAGGAGGAGTCCTGCGGCTGTGGCGGCGGTTATGGAAACTATGTTATCATCGACCACGGCAACGAATTCATTACCCTTTACGGACATCTCACAGAGGTAGATGTAGAGATAGGCGACGAGGTGAAAAAAGGCGACGTTATCGGCAAAATGGGTTCGACCGGCTTTTCAACAGGCGACCACCTGCACATTGAGATACGCTATCAGGGTTATATATTGAACCCTGCGTTCTATCTTGATGTTACACAATAAAAAAATCGACCTCTTATGGAAAAACATAAGAGGCCTTTTTTTATCTTATTTTGAAGCACTCACACGCTTACAAAGACGTGAAATAATCGCTGTGATAAATCTTGTTCCTGCAGTGCAAAGAAGCATTATCACGGGGATAAATGTGACGATATATCTAGGTGGATTTTCCCAGATAAGGAAAAAGAGTATAACTCCCGTGAGAGTCACTATGCTGAAAAACAAAGCAGAATGGCGACGCTTGCCAGCGGCATAAACTGCACCAAACGCCATTGCTATGAGCATTGCACTGTGATAGCCGTCTACATAGCTACCAAGTAAGCGACTGTGCAATACCTCTCGCAGACCACCTGAGGGGTCGGAGCGTGAGAGATATTTGCCATAGGCAAAACCACCGCTGTCCCACGTTCTGGCGACTTTGTGATAAGCCATTTTGCAGGCTTCATAAGGGGTGCTTATGTTTTCAAGGCGGGCTTTTATTTCCCGGATATTCGCCTGCTTTTTGGCGTCATATGTATCAAATGACATAGTGAAGTCAACGTCCTCGTCAACATGGGTCTTGTAGTCGCTGTTAAGGCTCATCATTATCCAGTGTGTAACAGGAAAACGATATCTGTCTACCATTTTTTCATCAGAGATACCCATAGTAAGACCGCCATAGTATGCCGCCTTTGACACGCCAATAAACAGCATAACAGCCGCAAGGCTCAGGATAGCTCCCCTTTTTACACCCATTTTCAGCACAAAAAATATCATCACTGAAATCAGCATTACTGCAATGCTTCCCTTGACAGTGTTTCCAAGTGCGATAAAAAGGCTTGCTATAAGAGCATAAACAACGCTTTTGCTTTTGTATTTTTCTTTCACCGCAAGGGTGAGAAAATAAAGAGTACAGCTTACAAATATCATGCCTGCTGTGTCAGAATGAAAAAACGGTGTATACAGAAGCATAACAGGCATAAGTGCCGAAATAATGCCGCAAAAAAGCCTTTGGCTGTTAAGTTTGAAAATCCTCTCACCTGCGAGAAAGGTCATTATTACGCTAAGTTGAATAAGAATTACGTTAAAGGTCTGCCCCGCATATATGCTCACGCCGCCGGTGAAAAGCTTCCATAAGGCGAAAAATGGTATCTGCAAATATATCATGCCCCATGCGTTAGGGTATTTTGCAGCATAAATACGGTAGCTTTCTTTGATGCTCCCCAGATCTTCACCCATGACAAAGCGTTTTGCGAACTCCCCTGTTATTTTAGGGTCAACCATTTCGTAGTTGTAATAAAGATAACGCACAAACAATATCTGCAATGCAAGCAAAATCAGGCAGAAAACAGCAAATATAAGTCTGACACGCTTTTTGGTAAGCTTCTTTTCACAGCGTTTCAGAGCAATATACAACACTATCGCCGCCGCAAGTAAAAATGGTCCAAGACAAAGCATTCGTATGTTACTGCGTTTTATGTATGAGATAAACACAGTTGCAGTGCAACAGCAGCACACGATCATGCTTGTGACCGCAAAAAATCGGCCGGTTTTCTTCACAAACATTTTTATCTCCTTATTAGGATGTATCCTCATAATATATTTTTTTACATGAGTTCGCCCTGTTTTTTTATTTTGTTCTATATTTCTACATTTGAATTATATCATCAACGGAAATAAGTTTCAATTATTTTAACAACTGAAATTGAAGGAACTTTTTAAAGTTTTTTTAGTGAAGAAGACAAAAAAATCGCCGCTCTGTTGCAAAAAACAAAGCAGCGAGTATTAGTATAAGACTATTATTTTGTGCCGAAGATCCTGTCACCTGCGTCGCCAAGACCAGGAACGATATAAGCGTCCTCGTTGAGCTTTTCATCAAGGTTGCCTACATAAATGTCGATATCAGGGTGAGCCGTTCTCAGAGCGTCAAGGCCCTCAGGAGCAGCGATTATGCACATGAACTTGATGTTCTTGCAGCCCTTGTCTTTCAAAAAGTCAACAGCCTGTATCGCAGATCCGCCTGTCGCAAGCATTGGGTCGCAGACAATAACAAGTCGCTCGTTTATTCTATCAGGAAGCTTGCAGTAATACTCGTGAGGCTCGTGTGTGACCTCGTCACGGTAAAGACCGATATGACCGACCTTTGCAGACGGAACGAGTGCAAGAAGTCCGCTTACCATGCCAAGACCTGCCCTCAGGATAGGCACGATAGCAAGCTTTTTGCCGCAGAGCATAGGGAGCTTTCTTGTGGTGATAGGTGTTTTCACCTCAACGTCCTCTGTTGGAAGATCTCTCATAGCCTCATAGCCCATGAGCATTGCTACCTCTTCCACAAGTATACGGAACTCTCTTGTTCCGGTCTTTTCGTCACGCATAAGCGTTATTTTGTGCTTTACAAGCGGGTGATTGATGATATTTACGTTTCCCATTTTCCGATTTCCTTTCGTAATGATTTATAAATTCGCATTTTTTGTGTGCAGTAACGTGCGAACACTGTTCGCCTCTGCAATTTTGTTATAATTATTTCTTGGCTGCGTTGCCCTTTTTCTTTGAGAGCATAATGTTTGTAAGAATGCCAAGGATAAGTGCTGCCGCAACTTCTGTGAGTGTTATATCACCGAATGTGAGTGTCAGACCGCCAATACCTGCAATGAGGATAACGGACACAACAAAGAGATTTCTGTTATCGTCAAGGTTTGCGTCCTGTATCATTTTAAGACCTGAAACTGCGATAAAGCCGTAAAGAGCGATACAAACGCCACCCATTACGCAGGCAGGGATAGAATCAACGAACGCAACAAGCGGAGTAATAAACGAAAACAGCATACAGCCTACTGCTGCCGCAAAGATAGTTACTACAGAAGCATTTCCCGTAATAGCAACGCAGGCAACGGACTCTCCGTATGTTGTGTTCGGACAGCCGCCGAACAGTGCGCCTGCGATAGAACCTACACCGTCGCCGAGAAGCGTTCTTGTAAGACCAGGCTCTTCAAGGAGGTCATGGTCGATAATAGAAGAAAGGTTTTTATGGTCAGCAACGTGTTCTGCAAAAACAACAAGTGCAACCGGCACATAGGCAACAAAGATAGTTGCAAAATATGAGAAGTCGAACTCCTTAAGACCTTTCAGACCTGAAACAAATGCAAAGTCAGGCAAACTAACAAATGTTTTCAGTGAAACGCTGCCGTCTGTGAGCATATAGCTGCTGAAAACGCTGAAATCTACTATTTTAAGTGCGTCAATATCACATATATTGCCGATAACAGTGAAGATTGCTGCGGCTGCATAGCCTGCGAGGATACCGATTATAAAAGGTATAAGTCTGAGTGTTTTCTTGCCATATGTTGAGCAAAGCATTACCACTGCAAGGGTGATAAGTCCGCAGATAAGAGCCACATATGACGAGCCAACAGGCACATTGGATACAGTTTCTATGATCTCAGGTGTGCCGCTGTCTGTGGAAACTGCATACTCTGTTACCTGCTTTGTAACATCGCCTTTGAGCAGGTCGCCAACAGCATTTCCTGCAAGGGAAAGTCCGATTATAGCAACGGTCGGTCCTATTACCACCGCAGGCATGAGTTTATTGAGCCAGCCTACTCCAACAAATTTTACTACTATTGCGATAACGACATATACAAGTCCTGCAAGGAATGCACCGACGATAAGTCCAAGCATGCCAAGCTGCATTGAAACGCCGCCTGCAAAGGCCGCCGCCATTGAGCCTAAAAAAGCAAAGGACGAGCCAAGGAACACGGGGCTTTTTCTTTTTGTGAAAAAGATATAGACTATTGTTCCCACACCTGCACCAAACATTGCAGCCGCAGGAGTAAGACCGTTGCCGATAATAAGCGGCACAGCGATGGTCGCCGCAAGGATAGCCAGCATCTGCTGAAGTGCGAACACTACCAGTTGACCAGCCTTTGGCTTGTCTGAAACATCAAAAATAAGTTTCAAAATAACACCTCATTCATATTTTTTCTTTTCCCATATAAATGGAAAACACTTCTTTGCGATACGTTTTGACTCAAACCGCCTTTTTAATTTTAACTTATAACAATATTTTTGTCAATGAGCTAAATGCCGTATTTCAGCAGGATTTTTTGTGCGTAATTGCCCATTTTCTTTGACAAATAAGCCGTTTTGCGTTATAATAGCAATTGATATATTGTATTATGTGAGGTAATGACATGAAAAATTACAGATATGTTCTTTTTGACCTTGACGGCACGCTTACTGAGTCGGGCGAGGGCATAATAAATTCGGCTGTATACGCACTGAAAAAGTTCAGCATAGAGCCTGAGATGAGCACGATGACAAAGTTTCTCGGTCCGCCGCTGAAAGACTCTTTCAGGGATTTTTACGGCTTTGATGATGAAAAATGCGAGCAGGCTGTTAAATACTACCGTGAATACTACACCACCAAGGGCATTTTCGAGAACCGTGTTTACGAGGGAGTGGAAGATTGCCTTAAAATGCTGTCGGAGGCTGGGCTTCACCTTGCGGTGGCGACTTCTAAGCCGCAGGTCTTTGCGGTGAAGATACTGGAGCATTTTCACCTTGCACAGTATTTTGACTACATAGGCGGTGCGGAGCTTGACGGCTCCAGGAGCGTAAAGGCGGACGTTATCGTGCACACTTTGAAAAACTGCGGTGTTAATGACCGCTCACAGGTGATAATGGCAGGCGACAGGCATCATGACGTGCTTGGTGCAAAAGCTCTTGGTATAGATTGTATCGGTATGCTTTACGGCTACGGCACAAGAGAGGAGCTTTCCAAGGCAGGTGCGGTGTATATAGCCGAAACGCCTCTGGAAGCCGCAAAATGGCTTCTGGGATAAATTTGACAGGTGTATAAAAGAGCGAAAACCTATTGCAAAAGTCAAATGTTTATGATATAATAAAATAAATTATTATGTGGCGGCATAAGAAATAAGCTTGTGATCCTGCCACGATCAAGAGGAGTTGTTTTCTGTGATAAAGTTTCGCAACCATATAGGGACTATAGGTATATCCACCGGATATCTCAGACAGCTTATCTCGGATACTGCCGAAAGCTGTTTCGGCGTGGCAGGACTTAACGCCTATGGTGCAAAACAGGGCGTTTCTGCAATGCTAAAGAAAGAGAACACCACAAAGGGCGTTATAATCCGTCAGGACGGGGACGAGCTTATCGTTGACCTGCACATCACTGTGAACTACGGCATAAATGTCGGAGCTATCGTTGACAGCATCATTCACAAGGTAAATTATGTTCTGACAGAGCAGGCAGGGGTCAACGTTAAATCTGTGAACGTTTACGTTGACGAAATGAAAGGCTGAACGTCCTAGGATATCTATAACAGTATAGGAGGAAAACTATAGTGATAAACGGAGGCTTGCTGCGTGACGCTGTCATAAGTGCCGCACACAGCATATCTAACAAGAAAAAATCAGTTGACGAGCTTAACGTGTTCCCAGTACCTGACGGAGATACAGGAACTAATATGTCAATGACTATAACAAATTCCGTAGCAGAGCTTGAAAATCTCAGCGACGATACAGACTGCTCAGTTGTTGCAAGCACAACAGCTTCTGCACTTCTTAGAGGTGCAAGAGGAAACTCAGGCGTTATACTTTCGCTTATTTTCAGAGGCTTTGCAAAAGGACTTGCAGGCAAAAAGGAAATGGGTGCGAACGAACTTGTTGAATCGCTGGAACAGGGCGTTTCAGGAGCATACAAGAGCGTAATGAAGCCTACAGAGGGAACTATCCTGACAGTTGCAAGAGAGTCTGCGGAGAAAGCAAGAGAAATGCTCCACTCCACAAACGATCCTATTATTATAATGGAGGAAGTTTGCAAACAGGCTGAACTTTCACTGAACGAAACACCAAAGCTTCTCCCTGCACTTGCCAAGGCAGGCGTTGTTGACGCAGGCGGCAAGGGACTTCTCATTATCTTTGAAGCAATGAGAGATGTATTCAAGGGTGGCGAAATAGTAAAGGCTGATGCTCCTGCACAGAAACAGCAGGTAACAGTCGACACATTTGCGGCTACTGTTGGTCAGTATGACTGTGAGATACACTTCACATACTGCACTGAAATGATAATCACAAAGAAAGCTGACGCTGACGATTCATCAAAGCTGAGAGCTTATCTTGAAACCATAGGTGACTGCGTTGTAGTTGTCGAGGACGATGAGATAATAAAGGTACACGTTCATACCAACGACCCTGGTAAGGCAATACAGAAGGGTCTTGAATTTGGCTACATCAATCTGCCAAAGATAGAAAATATGAAGCTCCAGCACAAGGCCAGACAGAAAGAAGCAAAACAGGAGTTCGTTCCTGCAAAGCCTGAAAAGCAGTACGGCTTTGTTGCAGTTGCGGCAGGAAACGGCATTGAGTCAATGTTCAGAGATATCGGTGTTGACTGCATCGTTAAGGGCGGACAGACCATGAACCCGTCCACTGAGGATATACTTGCGGCAATAATGTCATGCCCCGCTGAAACAGTTTTTGTTCTGCCAAACAATAAGAACATCATCATGGCGGCTGAGCAGGCAGTTAAGCTTGCAGACAGAAAGGTATGCGTGCTTCAGACAAGGACTATACCGCAGGGAATGTCAGCAATGCTGGCATTTGACCCTGACGCTGATTTCAATACGAACCGCATTGAAATGACCAATGCACTTGAAAGAGTTGCCACAGGTCAGGTAACATTTGCGGCAAGGGATTCTGACTATGAGGGTCACGCTATCAAGCAGGGCGAGATACTCTGCATTGAAAACGGCAAGCTGAGCTTTGTGGAAAAGGACGTTTCAAAGGCAGCTTACAAGCTCACAAAGAAGCTTGTTAAGGGCGACAGCTCATTCATCACTATCCTTTACGGCTCAGACGTTACAGACGAGGCGGCTGAGGCACTGCAAAAGCAGGTAGCTGCGAAGTTCTCAAATCTTGATGTAAACCTTATAAACGGCGGTCAGCCTGTTTACTACTACATCATTTCTGTAGAATAAGATAACAAGGCGGACGGCATTGAGCTGTCCGCTTTTTTGTACAATGGAGAAATTTTTATGAGTGATATAACAAAGGTTCAGTGTAGAAAATGCCTGTTGGAGGATATGGACGAAAATGATTTTCTCCGTGATATGCGTTCGCACATTGCGGCATACCCTGAGGACAAGAGGGTATCAGAGGAAGAGTATCATCAGCGTTTGGCGTTTTGCAAGGGCTGCGACAAGCTTGTGGACGGAATGTGCGTTTTATGCGGCTGTTATGTTGAGCTGAGGGCGTTGAAGATAGGTATGCGTTGTGCAGATATAGATAAGAAGTGGTAAAGGCATACTGTTCATTCAGGCAAGTTCCTTCCGCCGCAAAATCGCTACGCTCTTTGCGGGTTTTACTTTGTTTAATGGGATAGGAAAAAGCGGTGCAGAGATTTTTTCTCCGACACCGCTTTATTATTTCTTTTACTGTTGTGTGCTTTTTTACTTTTCTGCACCGCTTAGTCGGCTGTCGCCGAATGAGGCTCTGCCTCATACTCCGCAGGGGCTTTGCCCCTTGACCCCACAAGCCCTCTAGCGCCGGGCTTGAGCCTGCGTTTTATCTCTCGCTACGCTCGGTGTTGGGGGCACAACTTTGGTCGGCTATGCTCATTCCTCATTCCTCACTCCTCACTTATGACATTGCCTCTTCCATTTCCTTTACAAGCTCTCCGAACATTGCAAGTGCCTCATTGATAGGCTGAGTTGTTGCCATATCTACACCTGCACCCTTAAGCAATGAGATAGGGTCAGTTGAGCAGCCGCCTTTCAGGAAGCCTATATAGTCCTTTACCGCAGGTTTGCCATACTTCAATATCCTCTGTGAAAGTGCGATAGCCGCAGAATAGCCTGTTGCATACTGATAAACATAATAGTCATAATAGAAATGAGGTATCCTTGCCCACTCCAATTTTATCTCATCATCAAGCACTATTCCGTCACCGAAATAAAGCTTGTTTAGCTGGCCGTAAAGCTCGTTCAGCCCCTCGGCTGTCAGACTCTCCCCTGCCGCTACCATTTCATTTATTTTCAGCTCAAACTCTGCGAACATTGTCTGGCGGTAAAGTGTGGTACGGAACTGTTCAAGGAAGTAGTTTATAAGATACGCTCTCTGCTTTTTATCCTCGGTATTTTTCAGCAGATACTGCATGAGCAATGCCTCGTTGCAAGTTGAGGCTACCTCTGCCACGAAGATAACGTAATCTGAATATACCACAGGCTGATTTTTATTTGAAAGATACGAGTGTATAGCATGACCCATTTCATGTGCCAGCGTAAACATACAGTTAAGTGTATCCTTATGATTGAGCAGCACATAAGGGTGAACTCTTGCACCTGCGGAATATGCTCCGCTTGTTTTGCCCTCGTTCTCGTAAACGTCTATCCAGCGGTTCTCAAAGCCCTCTTTGAGTATCGCAAGGTAATCCTCGCCCATAGGTGCAAGGGCTTTCAAGACGGTTTCCTTAGCCTCCTCAAAGGTTATCTTCATATCTGCGTCAGGAACAACAGGAGTATAAAGGTCATAGAAATGCAGTTCGTCAACGCCCAAAAGCTTCTTTCTCAGCGCAACATAATCGTACATATAGTGCATATTGTCATGGACGGCTTCAATAAGATTTTTGTACACTGAAACAGGTACTTCTGTTCCGTCCAAAGCGGCTTCAAGGCTTGAATCATATCTTCTTGCCTTTGCATAGAAGTTCACCGCTTTAATCTGCGCCGACAGTGTTGCCGCACAGGTGTTCTTGAACTTGTCAAATGTGCCGTACATAGACTCGAAAGCCGACTTTCTCAGTACTCTGTCCTCGCTCTGCACCAGTGGTATATAGCTTCCGTGTGTGACCTGATGAGCCTTGCCGTCCTTATCCACAGCGTCAGGAAAACGCAGGTCTGCGTCAGAAAACATAGAGTAGATATTCTCAGGGGACTGACCCATTTCACCAGTCAGGGCAAGTATCTTCTCCTCAGCCTCAGAGAGGATATGAGCCTTTTTGCGACGCAGCTTGTCCAGCGCACGCTTATAAAGCTTCAACTCAGGCTTATCCTCATAGAATTTCTGAAGCTTATCCTCCTCGATAGAAATGATCTCAGGTGTTTCAAAGCTTCCTGCTGAGTTTACTGCAACATAAGCGTTCATAAGCTGACCGAGAAAGCCCTGATACTTTGCATTTGCAGTGTCCTCGTCAGAACGTCTTTGAGCATAGTTGCCAAGGCTGTCGCAAAGAACAGATATCTCGTCTGAAAGCTGCATAAAATCATAAAGCGTGTCAGCACTCTCGCTAAGCCTGCCCTTGAACGCCGTTATTCTCTCAGGCATAGCCTTAAGCTTCTGCAAGTCCTCCGCCCACTTTTCGTCAGTGGCATAAATATCCTCCAGTGCCCATTTGAACTGTTCAGGCACTTCACTTCTCTTAGGTATTCTTTCCTCGCTCATTTTCATGACCTCGTTTCTATAATAATAGGTATAGGCTTGTCTTGTATGGTATTGCCTATAATTAATTTGCGTAACGCTGGTTACATTATACCCCATTGACGTACTTTTGTCAAATTAGGGCAGGTGAACTGTAAAATAATACACGATACAAATAAAAATACACCCAGCGGCATAAAGCTAGGTGCCAATCTCCTTTGCGAGCTTTATTGCCTGCTTTTTAAACTCTTCATCATATTGTTTTCCTGTTCCCATTGATGACACACTCCCTTGTTTTTATTATACTTTGATTGTTTTATATGTGTCAAGTTTTATTATACAGGATTAAGCTAAGGCTTTTGAAGATGCGGTACTGGCTATCAAGTATGCTGATACTTCCGTGAAGGTCGGCTCTTTCCAGGGTTTGACCTGTCTGTCACGATGCACAGTAACATGATGGGCGGCGGTATGTCCGCTTACCTGAAAGGTGCCGCATCACATACCACGAAGCTGCTTGAGAGCTTTGCACATAACCTGAATCGTCTTGAAGCTGCTCTCTATAACATTGACGGCAGAATTGAACGTACTCAGGAGAACCTTGCCAAGCTCCGGCTTGACCACGCAGAAGCGCAGAAGAACAAGGCTAAAGGCAGGGGCAAGCAAGGAATTGAATAAGCAACTTTGAACCCAGTACTGGAGTCAAAGTTAAAGCGGAAACTCTATAAATAGGGGGTTTCCGCTTTTATTTAACTATAGATATATCAAAATTACTCAGTAATGATTTTGATATTGAATATCCTTATCAATTCTCCTCTTATAAGCTTGCGACGTTCTGTAAAAAAATCATCAAAATCTTTTAATTCAAGAGATACTCCAGAAGGAAGAAATTTAATGGTGTTTCCATCAGCTATCCAATCTTTTAGTGGAGTCTTGTTCTTACTTTCGTTCTCTCTACCTTCAAGGAACTGCAAATTAGGCAGAAGATTTCTTTTGTATTGCCACTCTCTAACTGTTTCTTCTGATAATCCTAATGAAGATATTGGTTTGTCATCAAAAGATACGTGGGGATGACAATGATCCTGATGAAAAGACTCTTGTGACAATTTCAGCGTTGGATATAACAATGATAGAATTATATACGTATTTGGACCGATAGTATAATTATCAAGCCAGTAATCAATGTCTGTTTCTTCGACTTTAAAGGTTCTGTTGCCTGTCAGAGTTACAGAATCAAATATGGATAAAACAAACGGGTTCTTTTTACAGTCATAGCTTTGAAGAGCAGCTCGTGTACTCCTTAATGCGTCGTTGCTTGCAACACCGAAAAGCCTTTTTGCCATTGAAATCGATAAGAATTTTCTTATTTCCTTCTTAGCGCCCTCTGAATTGATTTTTCCACCCTTATAGATAAAATATACAATCGGCATCGTTGCATTATACGATGTCAGGAAACCATCAGACAATCCTATTGATACAAGCGTTTCTACCATATTGATAAATGCTTTTGAAAGATTCTCCCAATCGTCACGAATTTTTTGTATAGTCTTTTTGTCAAACGATTCTATTTTTAAATTTGTAGGCGCATCTGCAAGTACAAGTAGTAAGCGCATCAAGTAATCACGAGAAAAACTAAATGAATCACCTTTGCTGTTGGCAGACTTGAGCGTATTTTCAATATTCTCTTTTCCTTCCTTCCATCCATCAATAAGAGTAGAAAACAGAAGATCGGATTTTGAAAGTTTTCGTCCGGTAGAATTAACTCTTACAAATATATCTAACGCCTCATCATATGTATTTTCAGAAATACAATAGTAATGAACAATGCCATCAGAACCTGAGCTATGTATTCTTGAAAACAGCCTGCACAAATCATTTTGAATGATTTCTTCATAGCCGGCTTTTATGAGTTCCCGTAGTAATGCTCTATCGTCATCAAAAGCTAAAATGTTCTTTACTTTATAATAGTTACCATTATTTGCGTCTTCCTTTGTTAGAAAAGAGAAGCGTTTTGGTGGATTTTCATCGTCTTTTTCCTCATCTTCTTCATTCTTGTAAAAATCAAGATTGTAATATAGCTCTCTGGTTATCCAGTATTTCGGATCGCTTTTTGAACGACCACGACCACCTTTGTAGCAAGTATAAGAACCATATAACGCTATATTGAGAGATGTTATACGTTGCTGACCATCAAGGACGATGTAATAATCACCCTCTTCGCCAAACATTTCAGATGCCTTTTCGTTTTTACTTTCCTCTCTCTTAAACTCTCTAAGGAAAAAATAAAGATTGGGCTTTTCTGCGTTTAGTGTTTTTTTATTGGTTTTCCAAAAGATGCAAGATCCTATTGGATAGCCATCAACTATCGATTCAAATAGTTTTTCAATATCCTCCATGCTCCAGACATATTCCCGCTGAATATCTGGGAGAAGCAGATATTTATCTTTTGCAAGTTTGAGAGCTTCCTTTGCACTCATATCAATATATTTATTAGAATCAGCCATTGTATTATCCCTCCTTGGCTATAAAGATCGCTGTTATGTCAGCACAGTTTTTGTTGTCCAACACCTTTATCAAATAAACTCGGATTTTTTACCGTAACAAGTAATATATGCCTGCTTCTGTGCTCTTGTCAAAGCAACATAGAGAAGACATTTTTCAGCAGTATAACTCTCACGTTCTGCAACAGGATCATTATGATCTATTGCTGTCTCTAAAGGCACTATGCGGTTGTTAGCGGAAACGATGAACACAGAAAATGCTTTAGAGCTTTTTATAGAATTAGCAGTCATAAGGATCACCCTTGTTATTATAACATATCACTTTTGTGTTCGTCAACATCATCT
Organism: Ruminococcus bicirculans (ex Wegman et al. 2014); assembly: GCF_000723465.1. Lineage (GTDB taxonomy): Bacteria > Bacillota > Clostridia > Oscillospirales > Ruminococcaceae > Hominimerdicola > Hominimerdicola aceti. Next base: position 846,460 of record NZ_HF545616.1, on the reverse strand, counting down.
TCTGACAGGTCGTGTCCACGTCTGCTCTTTTGTATCTCCTCGATGAATTCATCTACTTTTTTCATAATATAAAAACCGTAGAGAAATATTGCTCCAACAGATAGTGCAAGCAGAACATTTCTCACACGATCATCTCCTAGATTCTGAAACACTTCTGGATATCCCGAACCTCACCTATGACAAATGCGATGTCATCAGTTTCAATTACAGTGTCCGGTGAAGGGATAAATACCTCTTCTCCGCGTTTGATCGTCAGAATATTGATCTTGAATTTCTTTCGTATATCGATCTGTGAAAGCGACTTTCCGAACCAGTCCTTTGGTACTTTCAGTTCGTAGATCGAGTAATTGTTATCCAAGTGAATAAAGTCGAGTATGCTGTCTGATGCATATTTTGTAGCGATGCGAAGTGCCATCTGCTTCTCAGGATAGACAACCTCATCGGCTCCGTTTTTAAGCAGGAATTTCATTTGTACATCATTTGTCGCACGGGATATGACTTTCTTTGCCCCCAGCTCCTTGAGCAAAGACGTTGTTTCCAGAGAGGACTGAAACCGGCTGCCGAGGGCAACGATACAAACATCATAGTTTCCTACACCAAGCGAACGGAGAAATTCCTCATTGGTGCTGTCACCGATCCTTGCGTTGGTCACATAAGGCAGGATATCGTTGATATGCTTCTCATTTTCATCTACTGCCATGACCTCACACCGAAGCTCCTCCATGCGTCTGGCAATGTGACTGCCGAATTGACCTACTCCGATAATTAAAACTGTTTTCATATATAAGACTCCTTATCCTACGGATATTTTTTCAAGCGGTAAGCGTGAATTCTGACTGTCCGCCGACGGCAGAGCTGCATAAATGAGTGTCAGTCCGCCGACTCTCCCGAAAAACATAAGTATCATCAGTATCACACGGGATACAGCAGACAGACCGCTTGTAATGCCGAGTGACAGCCCTACAGTACCGATAGCTGAGCTTGTTTCAAACAGACAGGTCAGCAGCGGTAGATTTTCCACTCTGCTGATAATGACACCGCTTGTAAAGAACAATACAAGATACATAAACAAAACAGCGCCTGCACTGCGGACAGTTTCGTCTGATATTCTTCTTTTGAAGCACTGCACATCATTTCTGCGGCTAAACACTGTGATCGCAGAAAGTAACAGAACAGCAAAAGTCGTTGTTTTCATACCGCCCGCGGTGGAACCTGGAGAACCACCTATAAGCATAAGAATGACCATAATGGCTGTACCTGATTCATCCATAGCAGCGAGATCAGTTGTGTTAAAGCCTGCGGTTCGTGTTGTGACAGACTGAAACAGTGAATGGATCGTCCGGTCATGGATAGTCCCATGGTCATATTCAAAAAAGAAGAAATACAGCGCAGGCAGAACGATCAAGACAGCAGATGTCATCAGTACGACCTTGCTTTGCAGAGAGTAGCGCCTGATCCTGTGCTTGTGTGTTCCGATATCGCCCCAGACGAGAAAGCCGATGCCTCCCGTAATAATTAGCAGCATAATGATGATATTGAGATAGATGTTGCTGTGGTAAAAGGTCAGCGATGAGAACGGTTCTTTTATGCCGAACAGATCAAAGCCTGCATTGCAAAAAGCCGATATGCTGTGAAACAAGGAATACCACAGTCCCTTAGCGAAACCAAGATCATTGCAGAAAACGGGCGCAAGCAAAGCCGCACCGATCATCTCTATGATAAGTGATGTTTTAAGGATAAAGCCTGTCAGCTTCACAATACCGCCTACCTGCGGTGCGGAGATGGATTCCTGCATCGTACTGCGCTGCCACAGACCGATTTTCCGCCCTGAAGCTCTAATGATCGCAAGCCCGACGGTGATAACGCCCATACCTCCGATCTGAATTAGCATCAGAATGACCGCCTGCCCGAACAGAGACCAGTATGTAGCAGTATCCTTTACAACAAGCCCAGTCACACAGGTAGCTGAAACGGCTGTGAACATTGCATCAGGGAATGAAGTCACACACCGCTGCCTTGATGAGATAGGCAGCATCAGAAGCAACGAACCTACCAGAATTAGGCAAAAGAAACTGATAATGATGACCCGAAATGAAGTCATATGAGTTCTGTTTTTTACTCTATTTTTATGTAACATCGTACACCTCTCGTTAAAATTATAGCTTTATTATATCACATGAGTGGTTAAGGTGCTGTTAAGATTACGGTTACGGTGTTAAGATTTCGTTAAGGCACAATATTGATGTGTGCCGCTTGCCCGTAGTCTATTGGAACACCTGCAAACCGTTCCACACAAGTCCATATCATCATTATGGCACGCGCCACAATGACAGCATACCCTTTTTGAAACTGAATAACCTGAGATTTGCTCACACAAGTACTTCTCAGGTCTTTTCTTTTCAGGCGGTTAGTTTTCCGCTCGGCAGGCTCGGACGGCTCTGAGGGGCGTTTCTGTTCGTCTGAAAGCACTGTCAAGCCGAGGTCATCGCCAATGCTCTTGGTGGTGAAGCAGAGACAGAAGAGAATGAGGACACTAATAAAAAAAACAGGCTCTTGATACAAGAACCCGTTTTCATGGTGCCGGTGACCGGGGTCGAACCGGTACGGTATCGCTACCATCGGATTTTGAGTCCGACACGTCTGCCAATTCCATCACACCGGCACATAACACTATGATTATAGCATACTTTTTTCATTTTGTCAAGCAAACTGCAAGTAAATTCTGCATTTACTGGTTTGTATATTTTCAACATAAAACACATTTGACGACTCTTGACTTTTGGAGAATTTTATGATATAATTAAAAACAAGGCAGTAAAGAAATTATTTTCTCCGTCATCGGCAATTACGGAACTGCTGCCGCAAAATAATCGGGAGGGATCTATCGTGAATATAAATGAAATGACAGTGCTTATATGCGACGATTCTATGTTCGCTCGCAAAAAGCTCAGTATGTCTATTTCTGGATTTGGAGTAAAAGCCGTTTATGAAGCAGCCGACGGTGAGGAGGCTGTCAGCAAATATAAGGAGTTCAAGCCTGACGTGGTTTTCATGGATATCATCATGCCAAAGGTAACAGGTATTGAAGCCCTCAAACAGATAATAGCAGAAGACCCTGACGCTAAGGTGATAATGGCTTCTTCTGTTGGTACTCAGAGCCATTTGAAAGACGCTCTTAAATCGGGAGCTGTGGACTTTTTGCAGAAACCTATAGCTGATAATGACGCTCTTAAAGTCCTTGAGAACGTTGCAAAGGGGGTACTGTAAATGTTTGCGCAGTTTTTTGGAGGCTACCTCTTTAACCATAAGCTTTGTACCGCTGAGGATCTTACACAGGCTTTCGAGGCTAAAAAGCATACAAGACTTCGCCTTGGCGTTCTTGCTATAAACGCTGGTCTTATGACAGCCGAGCAGGTGGAGCACGTCAATATCACTCAGCAGAGTGTCGATAAACGTTTTGGCGACCTTGCCGTGGAGCTTGGCTATGTTACCGCTGACGACGTTGAAAAGCTTCTCGTTCAGCAGCCTACAGATTACCTGCTCCTGGGTCAGACCCTTGTTAATAACGGTGCTCTTACCAATGCTGAGTTTGAAAAGGCACTTAAAGACTATAAGGCTGAAAATCAGATAACCGACGATATTTCAGACAATCAAACAGAAACTCTACATAACCTTATCAATGAGTTCTATCATTTTGACAATGATGAAAATGCTCGTATCTGTACTGATTATGTTACTTTGCTTTTCAAAAATCTTATCAGATTTATCGGTGACGATTTCACTCCTATGGAAGCGTCAGTTATAAAGAATTTTGCAGCAGAACATATCGTTATCCAAAAAATAAATGGAAAATATAACGCTGAGGCTTGCATTGCCACAGATTCAAAGACATATATGGCTTTCGCTGAGAGGTTTGCCAAAGAGAGCTTCACGGAGGTCGATGACTTTGTAAACGCTACAGCAGGCGAATTTCTTAACGTAAACGACGGTCTGTTCGTTGTAAATGAGTCAAACGAGCATGGCGTTGAGCTTACACTCACACCGCAGAAATTTTTGGAAAATGGTGAGCTTGCCCTGTCAGGCACTGCATTCTGTATCCCGGTGAACTATCCGTTTGGCAAGCTGAATTTCATCATTGCCACCTGATATAATTTTACAAGCACATAATATCCGCCGCTGTCCAGCTTTGTTCAGCGGCGTTGATGTTCTTTGCCTTTTTTATAACTTTTTTTCAAAATGTAGGTTTGTCAATCATATTGGACACTATTATTAAGAAATTCGATAGGCGAAAACCATTTGAGGGGACGCATAGGACGGTTGTTTGTTCGACTTAAACGTGCAGCTAGCTGCACGTTTAAGTCGTCGCAGGAATAAAACCTATGGCACGAATAGAATTTGTTGTGATCTTCTCGGTGACTGCGCTCTACTTTGCCATTGTGCCTGGGCGTATATGGACGAATGAGTTTGTGTTCAATGCCAAGTTGTGAGAGCGTATTCTCAAACAGCGTTTTCTTGTCTCTTTTGCTTGGCGAAAAGCGGTTAGTAAATTCAAATCCATTGTCGGTCTGAATACATTTCACCGTTATTCCTCTGCGTTTGTACCATTTCACCAGCCTTTTTACAAAGTCTGCTGAAGAATAGGTGCTTTGCTCCTCATATCCGTATAAAAATCTTATCCTGGTATACTCATCGATCGCCGTGTATTGGTACAGCTTCATCTCTGGGTCAGCTATACACTTTCTCGGAACTACCTTTACGTCCACCTGAATACGCTCTCCGGGGTATGTCATCTGCTCGTATGGCTTTGGTTTATACGTCGCTTTCTTCGGCTTTTTCGGAAGCATTCCTAGTTTTTTCATAACCCTGTAAAGACTTTCAAGACAGCGTGTATACCCTTGTTTTCTGAGACGATGCCATAGTTCGGGAAGCTCAAGCGTTGGGTTTCGTTTGTGATACCTTTTGATAAGATCTATTTCTTCCTTGGTATGCTCGTTGGGATGATGATGCGGTCGGCGTGATTTAACTGCGAGGGACTCCACACTTCCGTCCCAGCGTTTCAGCCAGAAATATATATATGAACGTGATTTATTGTATTTTCTGCTCGCTCGGCTCACTCCATATTTCTTTGCGTAATTCATTAAGGATTGACGAAACTTCATATCTTGTGTTATACTATTCATGAGAGATAGGCTTCCTTTCTGATTTGTATTTGTGTGGTAACTTTATTTTATCAGATTTTTGCCTATCTCTCTTTTCTTTTTTCTTAATTTTGTCCAATATCTATTGTAGCACTACAGCCTTTTTTATAACTTTTTTTCAAAAACACTTGAAATTTCATTGGAAGTATGTTATAATAGTAGGGTAACAAAAGTTAGATTGATATGATTCAGTTATTGTTCCTCATCAATCCGAGATATAGGTGTGCGGGTCCTGTGCAATGAAACGCTGTGAACCATGTCAGGCGGGGAACCGAGCAGCATTAAGCGGTTTGTTTCGTGTGTCACAGTTCCGCCCGCACGCCCATATGTCGGATTGATTTTTTTATTTTCTTGATTGGAGTGAGAGTTTTGTATCAGGCATTGTACAGAAAATGGCGTCCAATGTCATTTGACGATGTTGTTTCACAACCGCATATTACAACTACTCTCAAAAATCAGATAAAAAGCGGCAAGACCGCTCATGCCTATCTTTTCACAGGCTCGAGAGGTACGGGAAAGACCACCTGCGCAAGAATTTTTGCAAAGGCTATCAATTGCCTTGACCCACATGACGGTGAGCCATGCCTTGAATGTGAGATATGCAAAGACGCTGACAACGGCACTCTTTCCGATATTATCGAGATTGACGCTGCTTCAAATTCTAAAGTAGACGATATCAGAGAGTTGCGTGAAGGCGTTGTCTATACTCCTGAAAGATGTAAATATAAGGTATATATCATAGACGAGGTGCATATGCTTTCCGCGGGCGCATTCAATGCCCTGCTGAAAACTATGGAAGAACCTCCTCCGCATGTCAAGTTTATTCTTGCCACTACGGAGATACATAAAGTTCCTGCTACTATCGTGTCGAGATGCCAGCATTTCGACTTTCACAGGATAAGAAACGAGGACATCGTTTCAAGGCTTATGTATATTGCTTCACAGGAGGGCTTTACCCTCCACGAAGATGCTGCAGGCATGATAGCAAGGCTTTCTGACGGTGGTATGCGTGACGCACTTTCTCTTTTAGATCAGTGCGTTGCCTATGAAAATGACATAACCCTTGACGTTGTGTCCTCAGCTTCCGGCATTGCAGGACGTGATTATCTTTTTGATATTCTTGAAAAGATAGCCGAAAAGGACGCCGCAGGCGCACTCAGAGTCGTTGACAAGCTTTATGATATGTCAAAAGATCTGAAAGTCTTGGCAGGTGAACTGCTCGCTCAGATGAGAAATGTCATGATAATCAAAACTATCGACAACAACAAGGATCTTATAACTTGTCTGCCTGACGAGTATGAAAGACTTAAAGCCCTTGCAGAACGCATGAAGCTGGACGAGATACTCGGGGATATAAATACTTTGCAGGAGTGCAGCGAGCGTTTTGCCAAAAGCACATCAAAGCGTATTGAGCTTGAAATGTGTATCATAAAGCTGTGCGGAGCTGCTCAAAAAGCAGGTGCAACTGCGCAGGCTGTATCAGGCAATGCTGAGATCACAGTGCTTCTTAATAGAATAACTCAGCTTGAGAATGCACTAAAAAGTGGTTCCGTTTTGCAGACTCAACCGCAGATCGCCACACCGGCTCAGCAGGAACAAGCTCCACCACCAAAGCCTTTTGACCCGGATTTCAAGAAAATGAAAGCAAGCGACTTCAAGCTTGTGCAGACTTGGGACAACATTGTGGAGCAGGTCAAGCAGACAAATCCTGCCATAGGCTGTTTCTTAATCAATTCAAAGGCTTATATGTGTCAGAATGTGCTGCTTATGATAGTACACAATGACTTTTATCTCAAAAAGTTCAAAGCAAGCGGCGATGCTACAGTGCTTAATGAGATACTGAAAAATAATTTCGGACAAAACTTCACTATCAAAGTCAAATCAGCCAAAAATGTCGCACCTGAGGATACGGAAAATCCTATAAATCAGTTGCTTGACAAAGCGAAAAAACTTGATATTGAAGTTGATATAAAAAAATAATTTTGAATATAAGGAGTTTTTAAAATGAAAGCAAGACTTCCACAGGGAATGGGCAAGGGTCCTTCCAATAACATGAATCAGATGCTCAAGCAGGCTCAGAAAATGCAGGACGAGATCACAGCTCTTCAGGCAGACCTTGAGCAGAGAGAGTTCACAGGTACAGCAGGCGGCGGAGTTGTTGAGGTAACTATCAACGGCAAGAGAAACGTACTTAAGCTTGATATCAAGCCTGAGGTAGTTGATCCGGAGGACGTTGAAACACTTCAGGACCTCGTTATGGCAGCTTTTAATCAGGCTGTTGCTAACCTCGATGAAGTAAGCGACACTGAAATGCAGAAACTCACAGGCGGAGTATCATTCCCAGGTCTGTTTTAATGGCTGAGTCAAACGCACTGCCTTTGGTACTTCTGGCAGAGCAATTTGCAAAGCTCCCTGGTATAGGCATGAAGTCCGCACAGCGCCTTGCCTACTATGTTATGTCCATGACAGACGAGGACGCATCGGCTTTTGCAGCGGCTATCACTAATGCCCACAAAAGCGTTCATCTTTGCAGCGTTTGTCAGAACTTTACTGACAAGCCAAAGTGTCCTATCTGTGCCGATCCAAGACGTGACCACACAACGGTCTGCGTAGTAGAAGACCCAAAGGATATAGCCGCTTTCGAGCGTACTAAGGAGTACAAAGGCGTTTACCATGTTTTGCATGGACTTCTCTCCCCTATGGACGACATTTCCCCTGACAAGCTTAAAATAAAAGAACTGCTTGCGAGGATAGAGCCTGAGAATGTTAAAGAAGTCATTATGGCTACTAATCCTACAGTTAATGGCGAAGCTACGGCAATTTACATTTCAAGGCTGCTGAAACCCCTTGGTGTAAAGGTCACACGTTTGGCGTTCGGTCTACCCGTTGGCGGAGTGCTTGAATATGCTGATGAAGTGACGCTTTACAAGGCTTTGGAAAATCGAAACGAAATATAAGGAAAACCTCCCCGAATTATTCGGAGAGGTTTTTTTTGCGTCTAAGATTTTTGAAAAATTCCGTCAGTGTATCTGCACACTGCTCTTGCAGTATACCGCCTGTGCAAAGAGGTCTGTGATTATAGGGTAGCTCAAAAAGATTTACCACCGATCCGCAAGAACCAGCCTTTTTGTCATACGCACCAAAAACCACACGCTCTATTCGAGAATTTATTATCGCACCCGTACACATAGGGCAAGGCTCGAGAGTAACAAAAAGCTCACAACCCATAAGCCGCCAACCCCCAAGATTGCGACTCGCTTCCTCAATAGCCACAAGTTCGGCATGAGTCAAAGGGGAACGCCCATACTCACGACGATTGAATCCCCTGCCGATTATTTCACCGTTGGAACGCTTCACAACTATCGCACCCACAGGTACTTCCCCCTGCTCTGCGGCAATTTCCGCAAGCTCCAACGCTTTTTTCATGTAAAGCTCATCTCTCGTCATATTATCCTCGCACACACAAACATGGTCACAAGAATTGCAGCTATCCACACTGCGATCGAGTTAGTTGCAATGAAAGACTTAACTCGCTTTGACATCGTCATAAAAGAATTATCATTTTCAATGTTGAATGTCCAGTCACCAAAGCTTGTAAGCTTCGAGTACATCACAAGTGATACACCAACGATCACTGTACAGATTATGACTTCTGCTATTTTTGCATAAGGAAGATCATAGAGAACAATGTAACTTAATACAAAATTAGTGATGTGGGCGCAAATACTCATTGAAATTGCAGTAAAAACCGAGCCTGTTCGTATAGTAAAAAGTCCAAGAACCGCAGTACAACATACAACAAAAGGCAGATATGTAATATCATAGTAGCATAAACCATTCACAACAGCAGTGATCATAATAGCGAAGGTGTCGCCAAATTGACGAAAAGTCTGCAAAAAAACTCCTCGAAATACTATCTCTTGCATTATAGGAACAATGATCGCAAAGAAAGCAAAAGAAACAAGAGCAACAACAGGATCTTCAGAGAATACAAAAATAGAATATATCCCGTCTAAATGCACAGTTGAGAACAGCAGACTAAGGATATATTGTCCAACTCTGCCCACAACGATTATGACCATCATAATAACCACAGCAGTTCCACGCATTTTTTCGTAGCCCTTTGAATTTGCAAAAACGACTTTATTAGGGATCTTAGTAACGATCTTAAAAATAAGACCAGGCACAACAAACTTTGCGGCAAACAACAGACCTAAAATAAAAGTCATTCCAACACCATATCTGCCATATCCGCCATCTGTTTGAGAAAAATACACAAATGTACCAGTTGTATCCGGCGCGTATTTATTCACTATAAAATAGTTAAGAAAATCAATAGCAAGCATTACCACAAGACAAATGCCCAACAAACTACAGCATTTTAGCATAGAGATCCTCTCAGCTACCTCTGCCTTATGAGGCACAAAACCCTCGCCATCAATGTATGAGTGTTCTCTTGTATCATGTATAAACTGGAATCCAAAAGAATTCTGAGGATTTGAACGCCACTTTGCAAACGACTTCTTATAATCATCACTCTGATTTTGATAAGTGGTATCCTGGGCAACGTCAATCATATAATCTTTAGTATTTGTATCGTTCAAATTCTCACCTCCGATATACTAATTATAGCATATCACCGTACTTTTTTAAAGCATGCAAATATCATTTAACTTATTATTCATAATATTTTAAGACAAAAAAAAGATCGGATACATATTGTACCCGATCTTTATATAGCGAACTAAAAATTAGTCTCTAACAGCTGTAACGACGCCAGAACCTACTGTTCTACCACCCTCACGGATAGCGAAACGAAGTCCCTCTTCGATAGCGATTGGAGTGATAAGCTCAACATCCATCTCTACGTTATCGCCAGGCATGCACATTTCCTTGTCAGCAGGAAGTGTGATAACGCCAGTAACGTCTGTTGTTCTGAAATAGAACTGTGGTCTGTAGTTGTTGAAGAATGGAGTATGACGGCCGCCCTCTTCCTTCTTCAGAACGTAAACCTGACCTGAGAACTTTGTGTATGGGTGAATGGAACCTGGCTTACAAAGAACCTGGCCTCTCTGAATGTCAGATCTCTGGATACCACGGAGAAGTGCACCGATGTTGTCGCCTGCCTCAGCGTAGTCAAGGATCTTTCTAAACATCTCGATACCTGTTACAACAGTCTTTGGTCTCTCAGTTGAAAGTCCGAGGATCTCAACTTCGTCACCAGTCTTGAGCTGACCTCTTTCAACTCTACCAGTAGCAACTGTACCACGGCCTGTGATTGTGAATACGTCCTCAACAGGCATCAGGAATGGGAGATCAGACTTTCTGTCTGGTGTTGGGATAAATGTGTCAACAGCGTCCATAAGGTCAAGGATTGGCTTGTAAGCTGGATCTGAAAGATCGTCTGGAGCTTCAAGAGCTGCAAGAGCTGAACCCTTGATGATTGGAGTCTCGTCGCCAGGGAAATCGTACTTGTCGAGGAGCTCTCTGATATCCATCTCAACGAGGTCGAGAAGCTCTTCATCGTCAACCTGGTCAGCCTTGTTCATGAAAACAACGATAGCTGGAACGCCTACCTGTCTAGCAAGGAGAAGGTGCTCTCTTGTCTGAGCCATAGGACCATCAGAAGCAGCAACTACGAGGATAGCGCCGTCCATCTGAGCAGCACCAGTGATCATGTTCTTTACATAGTCAGCGTGGCCTGGGCAGTCAACGTGAGCATAGTGACGGTTCTTTGTCTCATACTCAACGTGAGCTGTGTTGATTGTAATTCCTCTCTCTCTCTCCTCTGGAGCTGAGTCGATGTTGTTGTAATCCTTCTTCTCAGCAAGACCTTCAAGAGCAAGAGTCTTTGTGATAGCAGCAGTAAGAGTTGTCTTACCGTGGTCAACGTGACCGATTGTACCAATGTTAACGTGTGGTTTGGTTCTTTCGAAATGTGCCTTTGCCATAGGAATTTTCCTCCTTAAAATTTAATAGTTTCCGATTTAACATACCGTAGTATAATTATATCAAATAAAATGCAAATTTGCAATAGAAAAAGCAGAAAATTTTCCGCAAATTTATTAGTCCTTGTTTCTTGAAGCCATGATCTTCTCAGAGATAGACTTTGGTACCTGAATGTAGCTGTCAGGCTCCATTGTGTACTGTCCACGGCCCTGTGTCTTAGAACGCAGGTCATTTGAGTAACCAAACATTTCAGACAGTGGAACGAGAGCGTCTACCTGAACAGCACCAGTTCTCTGCTCCTGACCGAGGATCTGTCCACGACGGGAGTTGAGGTCGCCTATAACTGTTCCGAGATAATCATCAGGAGCGATAACGCAAACCTTCATGATAGGCTCAAGAATGATTGGTGAAGCCTTTCTCATAGCCTCCTTGAACGCCATAGAACCGGCGATCTTAAATGCCATTTCAGAAGAGTCGACTTCGTGATAAGATCCATCGTACAGCTCGACCTTAACGTCAACTACCTGGAAGCCTGCGAGAACACCATTCTCCATAGCGCCCCTGATACCTGCATCAACTGCTGGGATGTATTCCTTAGGAATAGCACCGCCGACAACCTTGTTGATGAACTCATAGCCCTTACCGGACTCGTTTGGCTCAACGTTGATCTTAACGTGACCGTACTGACCCTTACCACCTGACTGCTTAGCGTACTTGTAATCAACGCTTGCAGGAGCAGTGATTGTTTCCTTATATGAAACCTGAGGAGCGCCGACATTAGCCTCTACCTTGAACTCACGGAGAAGTCTGTCTACGATGATCTCAAGGTGCAGCTCGCCCATTCCGGCGATAATTGTCTGACCTGTTTCCTCAGAAGTATAAGTTCTGAATGTTGGGTCCTCTTCAGCAAGCTTTGCAAGAGCGATACCCATCTTTTCCTGACCTGCCTTAGTCTTAGGCTCGATAGCGAGCTGGATAACAGGCTCAGGGAATTCCATTGATTCAAGAAGTACAGGGTGCTCTTCATCACAAAGAGTGTCACCTGTTGTTGTGTTCTTCAGACCGATAGCGGCACCGATATCACCAGCGTAAATTGTGTCGATATCTTTTCTTGCGTTAGAGTGCATCTGAACGATTCTTCCGATTCTCTCGTCCTTGTCCTTAGTGGAGTTATAAACTGTAGAACCGGCTGTCAGAACACCTGAATAAACTCTGAAGTAGCAGAGCTTACCAACGAATGGGTCTGTAGCGATCTTGAATGCGAGAGCAGCGAATGGCTGATCGTCGCCTGAAATTCTCTCAACTTCCTCACCTGTATTTACGTCAGTACCCTTGATGTGTGGTACGTCGATAGGTGAAGGCATATAATCTACAATAGCGTCAAGAAGCTTCTGAACGCCCTTGTTTCTGTATGAAGTTCCGCAGGTAACAGGTACCATTGTGTTAGCGATAGTACTCTTTCTGATTACCTTCTTCATCTCGTCGATAGTGATCTCTTCGTCTGCGAAATACTTCTCAGCGAGATCGTCATCAACTTCTGCAAGATGCTCGATAAGGTCAGCGTGATACTGTTCAGCCTTTTCCTTGAGGTCCTCAGGGATCTCTTCCTGACGGATATCCTTTCCAAGGTCATCATAGTATACATAAGCCTTCATTTCGAGCAGATCGACGATACCCTTGAAGTCGTCCTCAGCACCGATAGGGAGCTGGATAGGAACGGCATTACAATGAAGTCTTTCATGGAGCATATTCAAAACGTTGTAGAAGTCTGCACCCATGATATCCATCTTGTTGACATATACCATTCTTGGTACCTGATAGTTATCAGCCTGTCTCCAAACTGTTTCAGTCTGAGGCTCAACACCACCCTTAGCACAAAGAACTGTTACAGAACCGTCGAGTACACGAAGTGAACGCTCAACCTCAACTGTAAAGTCAACGTGGCCTGGAGTATCTATAATGTTGAGTCTGTGACCCTTCCAGTAGCAAGTAGTAGCAGCAGAAGTAATTGTGATACCTCTCTCCTTCTCCTGTGCCATCCAGTCCATTGTAGATGCACCGTCGTGTGTTTCACCGATCTTATAGTTTACACCGGTATAAAACAGGATACGCTCTGTAGTAGTAGTCTTGCCGGCGTCGATGTGTGCCATGATACCGATATTACGGTAATCCTGCAATTTACATTCTCTTGCCATATATATCCTCCTTTATACCTCTTACCATCTGTAATGAGCGAAAGCCTTGTTAGCTTCAGCCATCTTATGAGTTTCGTCACGCTTCTTGCATGAGCCGCCAACGCCGTTAAGAGCGTCGAGGATCTCTGCTGCGAGTCTCTCTCTCATTGTGTCCTCGTTTCTTTCACGAGAATACTTTGTTATCCATCTCAGACCAAGTGTCTGTCTTCTGTCAGGACGAACCTCCATTGGTACCTGGTAAGTCGCACCGCCTACACGGCGAGCCTTGACCTCCAGCTCAGGCATGATGTTATCCATAGCCTCCTGGAATACTTCAAGAGCAGGTCTGCCTGTCTTTTCTTCGACAATTTCAAATGCTCCGTAAACGATCTTCTGGGCAACACCCTTCTTACCGTCAAGCATGATGTTGTTTACAAGACGTGTAACAAGCTTAGAATTGTATACTGGATCCTGAAGCACGTCTCTCTTTGTAACTCTACCTCTTCTTGGCACTTTAATTCCCTCCTTCACAAATAATGAATTCACAGGTACTCGCTCTGTAACCACGGCACACAGCCGTTTTACAGCCCCGTCAGTTCCTTGTAGAGTCAACTAATATATATTAATCACTCCACATAAACTGTGGTCTTCGCAATATGCGACAATGAGTTATTACCTTGTTACTAAAATGAGCTTTTCAGTTTTTGATTACTTGGCTGCTCCTGCCTTTGGCTTCTTAGCGCCATACTTGGATCTCGCCTGCATTCTCTTAGCAACGCCCTGAGCGTCGAGAGTGCCTCTGATGATGTGATATCTTACACCAGGGAGGTCCTTAACACGTCCGCCTCTGATAAGAACAACGGAGTGCTCCTGAAGATTGTGTCCGATACCAGGGATGTAAGCTGTAACTTCATTTCCGTTTGTGAGCTTAACTCTGGCAACCTTTCTCATAGCTGAGTTTGGCTTCTTAGGTGTAGCAGTTCTTACTACTGTGCAAACGCCACGCTTCTGTGGGCAGCTCTGATCGATAACTACCTTCTTCTTTGAGTTGAAACCCTTCTGAAGAGCAGGAGCTGTAGACTTGTCTGCAAGGACATTTCTTCCTTTTCTTACTAACTGGTTAAAGGTTGGCATATTTTCTCTCCTTTCATAGATTTGATACTATACGCTGATATACAATACATCAGCATACCTTGATATTATACACTATTCTCCGTCTCTTGTCAAGCACTTTTTCTTGACTTTTTTAACTTTTTGAAAATTTCAGTTAAATTTTCTGTCAAAAGCTATAAAAAGCACAGGGCAGCGGCTTTTCACGTCCTGCCCTGCAAATTATTCCTCATTCCGTCTTGCTGTCTGTATCTAAAATTTCTCCTTTATCCGCCACTTCGACCTCTGTCTCGCTGAATCTATGATAAGTTATAACACAATCGCTGTCGTCAGTCTTGTCCGAATAGGTTATATCGTTTTGTACTTCGTTGATATAAAGTTTCAGATCATCACTAAAATAGGTGTTTGCACCCGTTGCAAATTTAATTGCAACGAGCCATTCATTTTCATCAAAGAAGTAATTTCTGTTGTTCTTTACCGTCGCACTTTGGGAACCGTACCATTCATTATTAGTATCGTCCTGCTCCACAATATCCTTATAATTGGAAGTTATACTGAAATATCTTCCGTCCACCTTGATAATTATGCCTTCCTTTGACCCTCCTGCTGTGGAAACGTTTATGGCTTTACCCTTTTGAATTGGTGTTATTATCAGCGGATAGATAATATCCCTTTCGTAATTGTCAGCATCATAATTGATATGCTTAACAGAATTTACCAGCGTACCAATTTTAAATCCCCAGTCCTTTTCAACAGGATTTAGCACAATGCTGAAGTCGTCAGCTTGCAGTATCATATCTTCGTATATATGCTGTACACTATCAAGAATGAGCTTATCAAGCTTTTCCTTGCCTGTATCCTTTGAACTGTCGATATCATAAGCATAGGCTATTGATGATCTAAGTGAATAATAGAAGTCTGTTCCAAAGCTGTCGCCACCGACCGTTTCGCCAAGACCTGTTGCGATCTCATCCGAGTTCCAATTACTCAGATTATCGCAGTTTGTGCCGACTGCGATTTTTTCGCCCACTTTCAGTTCGTCCGCATAAACAAACTTCCCTGTGGTAACATCTTTCGCTCTGAAATCAAGTTTAAACGCAGCGTAATAGTGGTATTTCAGGTATTCATATTCATTCACAGTAACATAGTCGATCAATCCGCCCTTTTCAGAGGTGTATTTCTCAACATATATCTTATCGACAAAAAGATATCCCGTTCCGTCCGAGCCGCAGCCGGCATACGTTCCGACCGCCGTTATCTCTTTGTCTTTAACGACCTGCTTAAGCGCATTTTGTGCCTGTTCTAAATCAGCCGTAAGCTCAGTGCTGTCAAGGCTTTCCGAACTGTCTATACTTGGCTGCTGCATACCGACATTGATCTTATGCTCATCACCGCTGCGATAAAGGGTCAGCGCACCGCCCACCACCAGAAGCAAAGCCGCAAGCACCGCACCTGCAAGCTGAAAGCCTGTAAGTTTTGTTTTATTTTTCTCTGTAGGCTTGTCATACATAAGCACACTCTCCTTCCAATCCGAAGGAGTTTTTATACAGTAAAAAGCATTTATCTTTTTCATTTGCTGCCCCTTTCTGTGATATCCTCATTGCAAACTATACCTTTAGTCAATGTTATGCTGAAAGTCCAGCCCCTACATAATAGTTTTTACCTCTTTTGTAGGGGAGCGGCTCAATTTCTGTTTCACAGAAATGCGACGTCCCGATACTTTATGTCTTTATTGACATTCATATAGTTCACAACATTATCATATCCTTCAGTTGTTCTCTTCCACGTTTGAGATGTGTTTTTATCGTGTTTTCCTTGATATTTGTCAGCTCAGCGATCTCCTGCACTGACAGCTCCTCAAAGTAATAAAGATAAATACTATCCCGATATTTCGGGGGAAGTCTGAAAATAAGGTCAAGTATCTCTATGTCGCTGCCGTCCTTTGAGAAAGACGTTATGCTGTTCAGATCGACTGTGTTTTTCCTCAAACGATACCGCAAAACACTCCGGCATTCGTTGAGAGCCACTCTGATGAGCCACGCTTTCGGGTTTGGCAGACTGCCTTTTTTCATCTGCTTGAAAAGCTTGAAGAACACGTTCTGATAGCAGTCCTCAGCGTCGGAAAAATTTCCCGTGTGCACCACGCAAAGCCTTGTTACCATATCCGAATACTCCTCTACAAGTTGGCGGTATTCGCTTTCGGTCATATTCTTCATGCTTTCACTTCCCTTCATATACTAAAACGCCGTGGCAGGCAAAAAGGTTTCATACAAAATAAAAAAATCAGCCCGCATGAATGAACCATGCAGGCTGATATAAAAGTCATTAGTACAACGGTGTTTCTGCGGTGTTATGATTAGCCGCACTCTCATTCTTGACCACCTGAACGTTGTTGTAAACGTCCATACCGGTGCCGGCAGGAATGAGCTTACCGATAATAACATTTTCCTTAAGACCCATGAGCTTATCGGTCTTGCCTCTGATAGCTGCGTCTGTAAGAGCCTTAGTTGTCTCCTGGAATGAAGCAGCCGACAGGAATGAATCCGAGTAGCTTGAAGCCTTTGTGATACCCTGAAGAACAGGAACAGTTGTGATAAGTCTTGCGTTCTCGTCGCCAGCGTCGATCTGAGCCTGTATCTCCTCGTTGAGTCTTGCGACCTCTCCTCTGTCGATAAGTGAACCAGGGAGCAGATAGCTTGAACCGGAGTCGTCGATCTTGACCTTTCTCATCATCTGACGAACGATAACTTCGATGTGCTTATCGTTGATATCAACACCCTGCAGACGGTAAACCTTCTGAACTTCGGTGATGATGTAGTTCTGAACAGCTTTAGGACCATTAACTGCAAGGATATCAGCTGGGTTGATAGAACCCTCTGTGAGTGGCTCACCGGCTGTAACAGCCTGTCCCTCACGAACTCTTATCTTGTAGCCGTATGGGATAGCATAAGACTCCTGCTCAGGATTTTCAGTGTCCTCGCTTGTAACAGTGATCTGCTTGGTCTTCTTGACCTCCTCGATCCTAACTACGCCGTCGATCCTTGTGATGATAGCAGCACCCTTTGGACGTCTGCTCTCAAACAGTTCCTCGACTCTAGGAAGACCCTGTGTGATATCTTCCGCAGAAGCGATACCACCTGTGTGGAAGGTTCTCATTGTAAGCTGTGTACCAGGCTCACCGATAGACTGAGCGGAGATTACGCCGACAGCCTCACCGACCTGTACGATATTGCCGTTTGCAAGGTTAGCGCCGTAGCACTTAGCGCAAACGCCATGCTTAGCCTGACACTGAAGAACTGATCTGATAGAGATAGAATCCTTGCCCTCAGCTTCAAGTGCAGCAACTATTCTTTCAGCGTCATGAACGTTTATGAGCTTGTTTCTTGAGCATATCATCTCGCCTGTCTTAGGATCCTTGAGGTCCTCAACAAGGTATCTGCCCACAAGTCTCTCGCTGAGAGGCTCAATCATTTCGTTTCCGTTCTTTATGTCGAATATCTCGATACCAACGTGAGTACCGCAATCCTCCTGACGAATGATAACGTCCTGAGAAACGTCAACAAGACGTCTTGTAAGGTAACCTGAGTCAGCAGTACGCAGAGCTGTATCGGCAAGTCCCTTTCTCGCACCTCTGGAAGAAATGAAGTATTCCAGAATGTTAAGACCTTCACGGTAGTTAGCTCTGATAGGCATCTCGATAGTTGAACCTGATGTGTTGGCGATAAGTCCACGCATACCTGCCAGCTGTCTGATCTGGTTGATAGAACCACGGGCACCTGAGTCAGCCATCATGTTGATTGGGTTATATGGGTCAAGGTTAGCTTTCAGAGCCTCTGTAACTTCGTCTGTAGCGTTGTTCCAGATCTCGATGAACTTCTTTGACTTCTCTTCTCTTGAAATATAACCTCTCTTATACTGCTTGTCTATCTTGTCTACAAGACTGTCAGCCTTAGCAAGGATATCCTTCTTAGCCTCAGGGATAGAAGCGTCGCATACCGCAACTGTGATAGCAGACTTTGTAGAATACTTATAACCAAGGCTCTTGATGTTGTCGAGAACTTCGGAAGTCGTAGTCGTACCGTGCTTCTGGATACATTTATCAATGATATCAGAAAGCTGCTTCTTCTTTACAAGGAAGCTTATCTCAAGATCGAACTGCTTTTCTGAATTTGTTCTGTCAACAAAGCCAAGGTTCTGAGGAATGATAGAGTTGAAGATAAGTCTTCCGACTGTAGCGTCTATCACCTTTGATACCTGCTTGTCGCCTATCTGCTTGGTAATTCTTACCTTGATAGCAGCGTGAAGTGAAACGATGTGCTGATCGTAAGCCATAAGAGCCTCGTTCACATCTCTGAACACCTTGCCCTCGCCAGGCTCGCCGTCCTTCTTCAGTGTCAGGTAGTAAGAACCAAGTATCATATCCTGTGTAGGAACTGCAACAGGGCGTCCGTCTGAAGGCTTCAACAGGTTGTTGGCAGCCAGCATAAGGAATCTTGCCTCAGCCTGAGCCTCTGCTGAGATCGGCAGGTGAACAGCCATCTGGTCGCCGTCGAAGTCAGCGTTGAACGCTGTACAAACCAGTGGGTGAAGCTTGATAGCTCTGCCCTCTACAAGGATAGGCTCGAATGCCTGAATACCAAGTCTGTGAAGTGTAGGCGCACGGTTGAGCATTACAGGGTGACCCTGAATAACGTTTTCAAGTGCGTCCCAAACCTCTGGCTCAGCTCTGTCTACCTTTTTCCTTGCAGACTTGATGTTGATAGTAGGATTGGTGTCAACAAGTCTTTTCATAACGAAAGGCTTGAACAGCTCAAGAGCCATTTCCTTTGGCAGACCGCACTGATACATCTTAAGCTCAGGGCCTACGACGATAACAGAACGTCCTGAATAGTCGACACGCTTACCAAGAAGGTTCTGTCTGAAACGTCCCTGCTTACCTTTGAGCATATCTGAAAGTGACTTGTATGCTCTGTTGTTAGGACCTGTAACAGGTCTGCCGTGTCTGCCGTTGTCGATAAGTGCGTCAACAGCTTCCTGAAGCATTCTCTTTTCGTTTCTAACGATGATGTCAGGTGCTTCAAGCTCCAGCATTTTCTTAAGACGGTTATTTCTGTTGATAACACGTCTGTAAAGGTCATTAAGGTCGCTGGTTGCGTATCTTCCGCCGTCCAGCAGTACCATAGGTCTGATATCAGGTGGTATAACAGGTATAGCCTCCAGTATCATCCACTCAGGTCTGTTGCCTGATGTTCTGAAAGCCTCAACGATCTCCAGTCTTTTCAGAAGCTTGATACGCTTCTGACCTGCAGGAAGATCCTTCAGCTCAGTTTTAAGCTCTTCTGAAAGCTTATCGAGGTCGATCTCTTCAAGAAGCTCCTTGATAGCCTCAGCGCCCATGCCGGCTCTGAACTCGTCCTCGTCATACTTTTCCTGCATTTCGCTATAATCCTTTTCAGTAAGGAGCTGACCCTTGATAAGCTCAGTGTTACCTGGATCTATAACGATGTATTTTGTGAAGTAAAGAACTTCTTCAAGTCTTTTCTGTGATATTTCAAGCATCTGTCCTATTCTTGACGGAGTTCCCTTGAAATACCAAATGTGAGAAACAGGTGCAGCAAGTTCGATGTGACCCATTCTCTCTCTACGAACCTTGGCTCTTGTTACCTCAACGCCGCAGCGCTCGCAGACTTTGCCTTTAAAGCGAATTTTCTTATATTTACCGCAGTGACACTCCCAGTCCTTTGAAGGTCCGAATATCTTTTCGCAGAACAATCCGTCCTTTTCCGGCTTCTGAGTACGATAGTTTATTGTTTCAGGTCTGGTAACAACGCCGTAAGACCACTCACGGATCTTCTGAGGCGAAGCAAGACCGATCTTGATTGATGCAAACTCATTGAATTCCAACAGCAGTACCCTCTTCCTGTTTAGTTTGAAGCACGGCAACAGCCGACTTCTATATGAAACGGTCGCAAGGGCGGAGCCTTCCGCCCTTTGACCTCAGCTTATTTAGTTACTGTGCAAAATTATTCACCGTCATTAAGGAACAGATCAGACTCGTCGGAAGCTGCGCTGCCCTCCAGTTCGGAAGTGCCGTTCTCGTCTTCAGCCATGAAGCCCTCGTCGAGATCGCCCTCGTCAACGCCGAAATCGATATGATCTTCGATAGCAGGCTGTGGAACAAGCTCCTCGTCCTCGTCAAACGACTGCTTAAGATCTATTTCCTCGTTATTGATGTTGAGTACCTTGAGATCCAGACCAAGTGACTGAAGCTCCTTAACAAGTACCTTGAACGCCTCAGGAACACCAGGCTTAGGAACATTCTGTCCCTTAACGATAGCCTCGTATGTCTTGACTCTTCCCACAGTATCGTCAGACTTAACTGTAAGGATCTCCTGAAGTGTGTAAGCAGCACCGTAAGCTTCGAGCGCCCAAACTTCCATTTCTCCGAATCTCTGACCACCGAACTGAGCCTTACCGCCGAGTGGCTGCTGTGTTACCAGTGAGTAAGGACCAACTGAACGTGCGTGTATCTTATCGTCTACGAGGTGGTGGAGTTTCAGGTAGTACATATAACCGACTGTAACTCTGTTATCGAATTTCTCGCCTGTTCTTCCGTCATAAACAGTGAACTTGCCGTCCTCGCTCATGCTCAGAGCGTTAGGGTTGATGACCTCGTCCATTGTGTGGAGAGTGAACTCATCGTCCTTATGCTCCAGATAATTCTGCTGAGCCATTTTGAAGCATTCTCTGATGTCTGCCTCGTGAGCACCGTCGAATACAGGGGTCATTATCTTCCAGCCAAGAGCCTTTGCCGCCATACCAAGATGAACCTCAAGCACCTGACCGATGTTCATACGAGAAGGTACGCCCAATGGGTTAAGACAGATATCAAGCGGAGTACCGTCCTCAAGGAATGGCATATCCTCCTGTGGGAGTATTCTTGAAACGACACCCTTGTTACCGTGACGACCCGCCATCTTATCGCCCACAGAGATCTTTCTCTTCTGTGCGATGTAGCATCTGACGAGCATATTTACTCCAGGAGAAAGCTCGTCGCAGTTCTCTCTTGTGAATATCTTAACATCAATGATAGTACCAGCCTCGCCGTGAGGTACCTTAAGAGAATTATCTCTAACTTCTCTAGCCTTTTCGCCAAAGATAGCTCTGAGCAGTCTTTCTTCTGCTGTCAGCTCAGTTTCACCCTTAGGTGTTACCTTACCAACAAGTATATCTCCCGAGCGAACCTCTGCGCCTATTCTTATGATACCGTTCTCGTCCAGATCCTTAAGAGCGTCCTCGCCAACGTTAGGGATATCTCTTGTGATCTCCTCAGGTCCGAGCTTTGTATCTCTGGCTTCTGTCTCATACTCTTCAATATGGATAGAAGTGTACTTATCCTGCTTTACAAGGTTTTCGTTCAGAAGAACGGCGTCCTCGTAGTTGTAACCTTCCCAAGTCATGAAGCCGATAAGAGCGTTCTTACCAAGTGAAAGCTCGCCGTTTGAGGTAGCAGGGCCGTCACCGATTATCTGATTAGCTTCAATTCTCTCGCCCTTATTGACGATAGGTCTCTGGTTTGTGCAAGTACCTGCGTTGGAACGCTTGAACTTAGTCAGCTCATAAGTTCTGAGCATACCGCTGTCCTCACGGATAACGATCTTGTCAGCGTCAACGCTCTCAACAACGCCTGCGTTCTTAGAAACAACAGCAACGCCTGAATCAAGACAAGCCTTGTATTCCATACCAGTACCAACGATAGGAGACTCAGTCTTGAGCAGAGGCACAGCCTGTCTCTGCATGTTTGAACCCATGAGCGCACGGTTAGCGTCATCGTTCTCAAGGAACGGGATACAAGCAGTAGCCACAGAAACTACCATTTTAGGTGAAACGTCCATGAAGTCGATCTTCTCTCTCTCTATCTCGAGGATCTGATCTCTGTATCTGCCGTTTACCTTAGGTCTGGCAAACTTGTTATCCTCAGTAAGAGGCTCGTTTGCCTGAGCGACCATGTAGTTATCTTCAACGTCAGCCGTCATATAAACAACTTCGTCAGTTACAACGCCTGTTTCCTTGTCAACACGTCTGTAAGGAGCTTCGATAAAGCCGTACTCGTTTATCCTTGCGAAAGAAGCAAGATAAGAGATAAGTCCGATGTTAGGACCTTCAGGCGTCTCGATAGGACACATTCTGCCGTAGTGAGTATAGTGAACGTCACGGACCTCAAATCCGGCACGGTCTCTTGAAAGACCGCCAGGGCCGAGGGCTGAAAGTCTTCTCTTATGAGTAAGCTCAGCCAGAGGGTTGTTCTGATCCATGAACTGTGACAGTGGAGAAGAACCGAAGAACTCTCTGATAGCCGCAGTGATAGGTCTTATATTGATAAGAGCTGTAGGAGTAACGACCTCAGTGCCCTGTGACTGAATGTTCATTCTCTCACGGATAACTCTTTCCATTCTTGTGAAACCGATCCTGAACTGGTTCTGAAGAAGCTCGCCTACTGAACGGATTCTTCTGTTGCCAAGATGGTCGATATCGTCAACAGTACCAACGCCCTCGCAAAGGTTGAGGAAGTAAGAAACCGTAGCGATAATATCATCGATAGTGATGTGCTTTGGAACGAGGTCGTCAGCCTTAAGTTTGATGTTCTCCTTAAGCTCTTCCTCATTCTCAGAATCTTCAAGAATTTCCTTGAGAGCCTTGAAAGATACCTTTTCGTTGATGCCAAGCTCAGTGCAGTCAAAATCAACATAAGCGTTGATGTCTACCATGCCGTTGCCTATGATCTTAACTTCGCATTCTTCAAGCTTTGTAACAGCCTCGCCTGTTGCGGAAGTAAGATGCTCCTTTACCTCAACGTCAACGTAAGCCTCCATAACACCTGCGGTCTCGATCTCCATAGCCTTATCAAAGCTGATAAGATCGCCAGCCTCAGCCATTACCTCGCCTGTCATAGGATTTACAACAGGTCTTGAAAGTCTGTGACCTGAAAGTCTTGAACCAACGCCAAGCTTCTTGTTGTACTTATATCTGCCAAATCTTGAAAGATCATATCTCTTAGCGTCAAAGAACAGGTTGTTCAGGTGAGTAACAGCAGAATCTACTGTAGGAGGCTCGCCCGGACGAAGCTTCTTGTAAACTTCAAGAAGAGCTTCCTCTCTGTTAGCAGTCTGATCCTTCTGCATGATAGTCTGAGTAAGTCTTTCATCAGGACCGAAAACTTCCTCGATCTCCTCGTTAGTACCAATACCCAGCGATCTCAGGAAAGTAGTAAGAGGGATCTTTCTGTTTTTATCGATTCTGACATAAACCACGTCGTTAGAATCCATTTCATATTCAAGCCAAGCGCCTCTGTTAGGGATAACAGTTGTCTTGAACAGATCCTTACCGGTCTTGTCCTTATCAAAAGCGTAATAAACACCTGGTGAACGCACCAACTGAGAAACGATAACACGCTCTGCACCGTTGATAACAAAAGTTCCGCTGTCGGTCATTTTAGGGAAGTCACCCATAAATACCTCGGACTCCTTGATCTCGCCGGTCTCGGTATTGTTAAGTCTTGCAGTAACTCTCAGTGGCACTGCATAAGTTACATCTCTCGCCTTGCACTCTGCAACAGAATACTTAGCCTCTTCGTCGAAATGGTATCCAACAAAAGTCAGCTCCAGCGTACCATTATAATCAGTAATAGCTGAAACATCTCTGAAGACCTCCTTCAGACCTTCATTGAGGAACCACTGATAAGAGTTCTTCTGCACTTCAATAAGGTTAGGCATCTCCAGAACCTCATTGATCTTGGCAAAGCTCTTTCTCGTGTTCTTACCAAGTTTTACGTCCTTGACATTCACCATAGGCTCAATCACTCCTTAATTTATTTGGAAAATACATTTATATAACACTATATAACAATCGTATTCGCCAGTGGTTTTGGCGGTGTTTTCCATGATTTTCTGCGCTCAAAAACGCATGAAATAGGTGGAAAACTCCATTATGATACAGTATACTATTATATAATATTAGCAAGCCCTTGTCAAGCATTTTAGCTTACACATCTCGCCGATTTTCCTATTTTCTCCGATTTGAACAAAAATCGCACAATTCGACGCAGAAACTTCTACTATTACCAATGTGTTATCAAATCGTAAATTTTTCGTTTACTCACCTGCTTTTATCACCCTCCGCCTCATTACCTCCACCCTAACCTACCCTTTATTTCATCACTATATGCACCAACTTGTCTGCCATTACATAATAAATCCGATTTACTTGTCATATCCAACAAAAACTCACTTAACAAATTGTGCAAACAAATGATTTATATTTTAATTTGGCAACATTTCTGCAATTGTTGCATTTTTTATGCAACAAAAGAGGTGCTTTTCGTGTATAAGTAGAAAGCGTTTTGATACTTGCGGGCACATACAAGCCCTGCGACTTAGTGAAACCGAGGTGAGTTTCTGGAACAGGCTGTAGAGAACTTGTGTCAAAGCGTGGGTGTGCATTGTGGATTTTGTGTATACGCAACCAAGGGCTTAATACCAAATGTCACACCCCGAACGCAACTTGAAAATCGAATAAAAAACGACTGAAACACGACCCCCACGGCAACAAATCTGTAGGGGCGAACAGCGTTCGCCCGTCGAAGAAACAAGTCCACGATTACAACCATTGTAGGACAGAACAAAAAACTATCCTATCACGCTTGTAGGGGCTGGCGCCCTCGACAGCCCGCTCGAAGTGACGAGGTTTGAATTTACCATAAAGTCATGCAGATGTACAAAGACGTGCGAGGGGGTCGGGACGTCGAATTTCTGCAAAGCAGAAATTGCGCCGCTCCCCTACAATTCTGAAATTATAACAAATTCTGAACACGAACGAACGCTGTTCGCCCCTACATATATTCGGGATAGTTTATCTTGCCGCAAAATCGCTTCGCTCTTTGCGTATCTACGTTTTGCTATGGGATAGAAAAGCGGTGCAGATTTTATACTCCGATATCACTTTTATCTGATGTTTGACTTCTATATGCTTTTGATACTACAATCTGCACCTTGTCGGTTTGCGCCGAATGAGGCTCTGCCTCATACTCCGCTAGGGGCTTTGCCCCTAGACCCCACAAGCCCTCTAGCGCCGGGCTTGAGCGTGCGCTTTATCTCTCGCTTCGCTCGGTGCTTTATTTTACTTTATGCTTGCAATTTACTTTGGTCTGCTATGCTCATTCCTCATTCCTCACTCCTCACTCCTCACTTAAACTCCTCACTCTTCACTTAAACTCCGCTCCTCACTTAAAAACTTACCCTTGATTATTCCCCAAAAAAGTGCTATACTATTGATAAGTAAAATTGCATGAAATCCTAACCCTAAGGAGGTAAATTTCTATGAATTGTACTCATTTCAAAAGCTACTATCCGTCCGCTGACGGACTTCATAAGATCGCGTATTACGTTCGTTTCCCTATCGGCACAGTAAGAGGTGTCGTTCAGATATCCCACGGTATGTGCGAATATTTCAGACGTTATGACGACCTCGCTGAGTTTCTCACAGGCTTAGGCTTCGCAGTATGCGGAAACGACCACCTCGGTCATGGCGACAGTGTGAACGACAGCTCCGAGCTTGGCTACTTCTCCCCTGAACATGGCTGGGAAAACGCTGTCGAGGATATGTATACTCTCACAAAAATGATGAAACACAACTACCCTGACAAGCCGTATTTTCTTCTCGGTCACAGCATGGGAAGCTTCCTTGCAAGAGCTTTTGTCACCAAGCATGGCAGAAACCTCACAGCGGCTATCTTCTGTGGAACAAGCGGCGGCATGGAGGGTATCCCTGCTTTGCTCACCCTTGTTGACAGCCTCAAAATACTCCATGGTGATAAATATAGGAGCAACGCCGTAAATAAGCTTGCTTTCGGTGCTTATACAAGAAAAATTACCGATAAGGTCAGCGAATATGATTGGATATCCCGTGACCCTGAAATAGTTTCCACCTACGAAAAAGACCCTAAATGCAACTTTATTTTCACCCTAAACGGCTTTGAAAATCTTGCAAAGCTTTTGTGGTATGTTTCAAACGAAAAGTGGTTCTCCACCTATCCGAAAACTTTGCCTACCTATCTTATAGCAGGCAGTGGCGACCCTGTGGGAAACTACGGAAAAGGCGTACTAAGCGTGTTCAACAGGCTGTCCCTCAACGGCTGTGACGTTGAGATGAAGATATACGAAAATGCACGTCACGAGCTTGTGAACGAAACCAACCGCCGTGAGGTGTATAATGATATTGCAGATTTTCTGCTCGATATCATAAGCTCTGAAATGTGTTCAGATTAAGCCGTAAGGGAGAGAAGTCAACGTGTTTGCTTTAATAAACAGTGTAGGTCTGCTGGGGCTTAATGCCTTTGCGGTCAAGGTGGAGATAGAAGCTTCAAAGGGTCTGCCCTCTTTCGATATCGTGGGACTTGCAGACGCATCTGTAAAAGAAAGCCGTGAACGTGTGCGTTCTGCACTGCGTTCAAGCGAGATAACATTGCCTCTGAGAAAAATAATCATAAATCTTGCACCTGCCGATGTGAGAAAAACAGGCTCAGTCTATGACTTGGCCGTGGCAGTTGCACTCTTGCGAATGGCTGACCTTGTTGATGACAGTATGCTTTCCACCTCCGCTTTTATCGGCGAGCTTTCTCTCAGCGGAGAAGTAAGACCTGTTCAGGGCGTTTTGCCTATGACCATAATGGCGCAGAAAATGGGACTTTCTGAGATATATGTTCCTGCCGACAATGTTCGTGAAGCGTCTGTTGTGGAGGGTATAAAAGCCTATGGCGTAAGGTCTTTACGGGAGCTTGTTTTTCACTTTGAGAAAAAGGCGGCAATAGTTCCTGCGGCACATTATAAGCCCACCGCTGAAAGCTATTTCGGAAGTCTTGATTTTGCCGACGTAAAAGGACAATCAGCGGCAAAAAAAGCATTGGAAGTCGCAGCGGCAGGCGGTCACAACGTTCTTATGATAGGTTCGCCTGGCTCAGGAAAATCAATGCTTGCAAAACGTATGCCGTCGATACTTCCTGCCATGACCTTTGAGGAGTCCATAGAAACCACAAATATCCATTCTGTGGCAGGACTTTTGGACAGCAACAGTCCTCTTATCACCACCAGACCTTTCCGTTCACCGCATCATACAGTTTCACCGGCAGGACTTTCAGGCGGCGGCTCTGTGCCAAAGCCCGGTGAGATATCCCTTGCACATAACGGCTTGCTTTTTCTTGACGAGCTTGCAGAGTTTTCACGTCCTGCTCTTGAGATCTTACGTCAGCCTTTGGAGGACAGGCAGGTGACCATATCCAGAGTGTCAGGGTCGATAACATACCCATGTTCGTTCATGCTTATCGCTGCAATGAATCCTTGTCCATGCGGATATTTTGGTCACCCTACAAGAAAGTGCATATGCTCTCCGAAACAAGTTTCAAGCTATCTTTCCAAAGTCAGCGGACCACTTCTCGACCGTTTCGACATTCATTTGGAGGTCGCACCTGTTGAGTTTGCAGATCTTTCTTCCACTGCCAAAGAGGAGTCATCAGCGTCCATAAGAGAACGTGTTCAAAAAGCCCGTGACATACAAAACGAGCGTTTCAAAGGCACTAGCATAACCTGCAACGCACGAATAACCTCTGATATTCTTCACGAGGTCTGCCCTGTGACAGATGAGGCTTCAAAGCTTTTGGAGAACGTTTTTGACAGGCTGGGACTTTCAGCAAGAGCCTATGACCGCATACTTAAAGTCGCACGAACTGTTGCGGATATGGACGGTGCAAAGGTCATAGACAAAAAGCATATCGCAATGGCTGTTCAGTATCGAAGCCTTGACAGAAAATATTGGAATGGGTGATATGTGCGTCACATAAAAGCTGACAGGAAACGGGCGAACACTGTTCGCCCCTACTATGGTTTATTCAAATACATATGATAATTGCAGACGGTTTTTATTCCGTCTGTTTTTTTGTGCAAAAAAAGTACGGGAACGCCCGAAACGTTCCCGTACTATCCTTATCACAATTCTATAATTATCCCTTAAAAATTCTATTCCAAAAAAATCAATCTGCCACTGCGTTCTTTGCAATAACGTCTGCAACAAGATTTGCAGGAAGCGGCTCGTAACGTGCTTTTTCAAAGGTGAACACGCCCTGACCCTGTGTCATTTGTCTCAGAAGCAGTGTGAAGTCTGCCATTTCAGCCATTGGAACCTCGGCAACTATCTCGGTCATACCCTTCTTTTCAGCAGGATTCATGCCCAGAACTCTGCCTCTTCTCTTATTAAGCTCGCCCATCATGTCGCCAGTGTTATCGTCAGGTACGAAAACGCTCAAGGAGCCGATCGGTTCGAGGAGAACAGGCTCTGCCTGACGCATACCCTCTTTGTATGCGATAGAAGCTGCCATTTTGAATGCCATTTCTGAGCTGTCAACAGGGTGATATGAGCCGTCCACAAGGATAGCTTTCAGACCTACTACAGGGAAACCTGCGAGAACGCCTTTCTTTACGCTTTCCTGCAAGCCCTTTTCTACGGCTGGGAAGAAGTTCTTTGGAACTGCTCCGCCAAACACCTTTTCTTCAAATACAAGGTCGTCAGATACGCATGGCTCAAATTCTATCCAAACGTCACCATACTGACCGTGACCGCCTGACTGCTTCTTATGTCTGCCCTGCACCTTGACTTTCTTTCTGATAGTTTCACGATAGGAGATCTTAGGCACGGAGGTTTCTACTTCAACGCCGAATGTTCCTGCAAGTCTGCCCACAACAGAATCAAGGTGAAGTCCGCCCAAAGTGCTTAGTATCATCTCGTTTGTGGACGGGTCGAGCTTGTAATCTATAGTAAGATCTTCTTCCATAAGTCTTGTCATTGCGGCGGATATTTTGCTTTCGTCGCCCTGCTTTTTAGCTCTTACTGCCATTTTGTAGCATGGCTTAGGGAATGTCATAGGTGCAAACTTAACAACTCTTGCGGAGTCACAGATAGTATCGTTGGTGTTCACGTTCATCTTCATTGCAACAACGATATCTCCACAGCCTGCTTCGGCAACGTCTATCTGCTTTTTGCCCTGAAGCGTAACAAGCTTTCCGACCTTTTCGGTGCTTCCTGTGGTAGCGTTCACAACCTCCTTGTTAGGTGTAAGCTTTCCTGAAAATACCTTTATGTATGACATCTTGCCAACAAATGGGTCAGCAACTGTCTTGAATACAAATGCGCTCATAGGGTCGCTTTCAACGCAGGAAACTTCAACAGCTTCGCCGTCTGCTGTTTCGCCTATCATAGCGTCCTTTTCTGACGGAGGAGGGAGCAGCAGGTCTATCTCCTTAAGGAGCATATCAACGCCTGAGAGGTCTGTGGAAGAAACGCAGGTAACAGGAGTTATAATGCCTGAGTTCATGCCGCTATGTATTCCGTCGGTAAGCTCTTTCTGTGTGAATGCTTCGCCTGAGAAGAACTTTTCAAAAAGCGCCTCGTCAGTTTCTGCAACGGCTTCGGACACGGCTTCGATAAGTCCGTCGATACGATAACCCATTTTCTCTGATACATCAGCTGTAGGCATATCAGTTTCAACTGCCTTGCCGTCTTCATACTTATATGCTTTCATCTCAATGAGATTTACATAAGAAACTATCTTTCTGTCTGCGATAACAGGCACAACAACAGGGCAAACTGTAGGTCCGAACTCTGCTTTGAGCTGAGTAAGAACGTTATTGAAGTTTGCGTTATCGTCATCAAGCTTTGTTACAACGAACATTGTAGGCTTGCCCATTTTCTTTGCAAGGTCATAAGCCTTGTGGGTACCTACACGAACGCCTGATTTACCTGATACAGTGATGAGTACGCAACCGCTTGCGGCAATGCCCTCAACAGCTTCGCCCTCATAATCGAACATACCGGGAGTATCAAGAAGATTTACCTTGAACTCGCCAGTTTCCAAAGAAGAAAGAGATGTGTAAACAGAACATTTTCTCTTTATCTCATCAGGGGTATAATCAGAAACAGTGTTTCCGTCAGTTATCTTGCCGAGCCTGTCAGTAGCTCCGCTTTTATATAGCAGTGCCTCAGTCAGAGAGGTCTTTCCAGAACCTGCCTGACCTGCAATAGCAATATTTTTTATTTTTGTGCTGTCGTATTTTTTCAAGTTGATCGCTCCAATCTATGCCGTTGGACGGCTTAATGTGATATGCAGTATAATTATATGTATCATTTACACAAAATATATCAACCGCATAAGATAATTATATACTATTTTCACATAAATAGCAAGGGTGGAAAGAAAATTTTCTTTCGTGAATGTGAACAAAGTTTAGACTTGTTATAAAGCAGATTGCACAAGGGGAGGAAGAAGTGAGGAGTGAGGAGTGAGGAATTAGGAATTAGGAATGAGCAAAGCTGCCCCCAAGCACCGAGCGAAGCGATTTTGCGGCGGCAGGACTTGCCCGAATATCTGTAGGGGTGCGGTTATCAGAGATGTGTGAATGCAAAAAAAGCTCCCCGAGCGTTTCGGAGAGCTTTGCGTTATTTTACCCTTATGATAGGCTGAAGCTGTATCCCTTCAAGAGCCGACTGAATAGTTTCGGGTATGAGTTCAAATTCAGCCACTATGGAGTTTGGCTTCTTTTCGCAGTTGTCTTGCGCATATGGTACGAAATAGTAGTTTCTCAGATTTTGCAGATAACCTATGTTTTTAGCACACCCTGCCAGTGCGTCATTTGTCGATATGGCGATGACCACGGGACGAGCATTTCTCAGGTGACTTTTTACCGCCATGGTGGCTGGAGTGTCCGTCAAGCCAAGAGCAAGCTTTGCTGCCGTGTTTGAGGTGCAGGGTGCTACTACCATGATATCACACATCTTTTTCGGTCCGATCGGCTCGGCTTCTTCTATGGTGCGTATGACCTTGCGACCTGCTATGGTTTCAAGGCGTTTGATGTTTTCTTCCGCTGTGCCAAAACGTGTAGATATAGATGCGGCGTTGAAAGACATTATTGGCACAAGCTTTGCGCCCTGCTGCACAAGCCGTTCTGCGGCGGCAAATGCCTTTTCAAAGGTGCAGAAGGAGCCGGTCATGCAAAAGCCTATTCGTATGCCGTCAAGTGACATTCTTTGTTCCCCTTTCATTCAAAATGTCCGTGACTGTTCGGGCGATTATCTCTCCTGCAGTCATAGGTGCGGCTTTGGCTGGAAGTCCCAATGCCCATACCACACGCCTGTTCAGCTTTGCGGCAGTTTCATGATCCACTCCGCCAGGTCGGGAGGCAAGGTCTATGATAAGAGAGTTTTTATCCATTACGCCCAAAAGCTTTTCATCAAGTATCATGGCAGGGACGGTGTTTATTATTATAGTATACCCCGAAATGTTTTCCGCAAGAGCTGTGATAAGTTCTGCTTTATAGCCTGCGCCCTCAGCTTCTGCAAGCGCAGAAAGCTTTCTTGCGGATATAGTCACATCTGCGCCGACAGCCCGAAAAAGCTTAGCGCAGGCTTTTGCTACTCTGCCATAGCCAATAACCAGGACGGTGGAACCGTTCACGGTGACAGCAAGCTCCTGCATGGCTATTTGCAAAGCGCCCTCCGCCGTGGGGATACAATTTCTTATAACAAGCTCCTCTCGCTTATAATAATCCTTAACATCGAAGCCGAGAGAGGAGAAATATTCTATTTGATCACGGCGGAGCAGACCGCCTGCCACGAGTGCATTTTTCTTTAAATGCGTTGAAACGTCACTGCATGATACCTTTACATTACGGCTAGAAGAGATATCCAGCCCGTCAGCTTTCATGAGAGGAAGTACGAGAACGTCCGCCTTTTCGGTGAGCTGATCGAGATGAGCGAGGGGGATAGTGTCCTCGCCTTTATCGTCCATGCCGTAAGTATAGACCCTGCCGATTTTAGTGAGAGTCTGAGCTGTATATGTTTGTCTTGCGTCACCGCCGACGCAGAGGAAAACTGTTTTTTTCATATGGATACCTCCTGTGGGACTATGCCTGATAGAGTTATATATAATTATATGTATCGGTGGGCTAAATGTTACCGGCAAAACAAAACGCCCTATCCCTGCAAAGCAAGAATTGCGGCGCTTTGATATGATATCATATTTCTATCTTGATAAACTTCGGCTCGTGCTTTTTGAAATAGGTCAGATACTTAAAGCCTGCCGCCTGCGCCATTTCTACGCCTGCGGAAATATCTCTGCCGATATCTGCGGTGCAGTGGGCGTCTGAACCTATGGTCAATATCTCGCCGCCGAGGGATCTGTAGAGCTTCACATAGCCAAGGTCCGGGAGGGGCTTGCCGTATTTTTGCCTTAATCCCGACACATTTATCTCTATGCCCTTGCCTTTTTGGATAAGTGTACAAAAAATTTCTCTTATTATCTCATCATAGGGGGAGAGGTCTATTTGTATGCCGCAGTCGCCTTGGATATATCGCAGAGGATAGGTGAGGTGTCCTAAAACGTCTAACTTGCCCCATTTGCACATTTCAAGCATTTCTTTGAAATAGTCGTCAAGGAGAGCATAGATTTGCGACAAGTCCATATTTTTGTACTCTATCCAATAGAAATCGTCCTTGCCTTTATTCTGATGATGTGAGCCGATGATAAAATCAAGGCGTTTGTCGGAGGCTATCTCCTCGGCAAATTCTATATCCTGCAAAGGCTGACCAAGCTCTATTCCGCAGAGAAAATTTAAACCCTCCAGATGCTTGGCAGCTTCATACTGGGCGACTATGCTTGCGGGGGCATACTCCCCCGAGCCGTACATCATGCCGTCTTTCAGGGCTTCAGGATCACCATAATGGTCAGCTTTATAGCGGAAATTGCAATCGCAATGGTCAGTTATGGCAAATGCCGCCAAGCCAAGCTCTTTGGCTTTTGCTAAAGACTGTTCTACAGTTCCCTCACCATCTGGAGAAAAGCCTGTGTGGGTGTGCATATCTATAAGAGTTTTCATAGGTTCTCCTATCTGTACAAAAATTTGTGCTTATATAGAATTGTAAAGCTTTTCAAGCTGTTTTGCCGCTTCTGCCGCACGTCTTACAAAGCTGTCAGGTGCAGCATTTCGGTATATGGTGGACTTTGACATATAAAGCTCTAATGACAATGGTGGCTGGTGGTCGAGGTTTTTGAGCTTTCTGAGAAATTTCTCAAAGTTCAGGTTACCGTCAAATGGTATCATGTGTCCGTCGGTGTTGCCGTCGTTATCGTGGATATGCAGGCAAGCAAGCTTGCTGCCGAACTTTGTCAGGCAATCGGTATTCTTTGAGAAGCAATTCTCATGACCTGTGTCATAGCAAAATTTCACGTTATCATGGTTTCCAAACTGGTCAAATAACACGTCAAGAAACTGCGGGAGCTGGATATTCTCAAAAGCGATATCGACGCCGTTTTCTTCTCCGCACTGTATTATCTTGGCGAAATTCTCTATACCGAAACGAGATACTTCGGGCGGAACAAGCCCGTCAGTGGGGTGGCATATCATGGTTTTTATGCCGTTTTCACCGCACACTCTTACACATTCAAGTGTTCGTTGGAGGATATATTCGCTCTCTGGGCATATTGTCCAAAGGGCGTTCATGCGGTCAAACTGTGAATGGACGTTTTCTATTTCCAGTCCAAAATTACGTACAATATCATACTGTGTGTATTTTAGTCCGTCAGAAAAGCCAAGCATTACACCGTCAAAGCCGTTCTCTTTTATAAGTCTTATACGCTCCTCAAAGGGTATTTTAAAGGTGAAGTCTGCAAACATACAGCGTTTCAATCTGTTTTCCTCCTTACCAAAAACAGCGGCAGAATTGCTCTGCCGCCGTGAAAATTTAGTTTTTGAGAGAATGGAGTGGTGCAGGGATCTGTCCGCCACGATTGATGAACTTGGAAGGTGACTCTTTTTTGAGCGGCATAACAGGTCCGCAGCCAAAAAGTCCGCCCCAATCAAGTTCTTCGCCAACACCCTTGCCAATAGCAGGGATAACTCTTACGGCGGTGGTCTTGTTGTTTACCATACCGATAGCAGCTTCGTCTGCGATGATAGCTGAAATAGTATCAGCTGGGGTATCGCCCGGAATACATATCATATCAAGACCAACTGAGCATACAGCAGTCATAGCTTCAAGTTTTTCAATGCAGAGCGCACCGCTCTTTGCGGCATCAATCATACCTGCGTCCTCAGAAACAGGGATAAATGCACCTGAAAGTCCGCCTATTCTTGAGCAAGCCATTACGCCGCCCTTTTTAACTGCGTCATTGAGCAGGGCGAGGGCTGCTGTTGTGCCATGTGTACCGCACTTTTCAAGTCCTATTTCCTCGAGGATATGGGCAACAGAGTCGCCTACGGCCGGAGTTGGTGCGAGTGAAAGGTCAACGATACCGAATGGAACGCCAAGACGCTTGGAAGCGATAGTTCCAACGAGCTGACCTACTCTTGTTATCTTATATGAAATCTCCTTGATAACGTCGGATATCTTTGTGATATCAGCGTCAGGATATTTTCTCAAAGCGGCTCTTACAACGCCAGGACCTGATACGCCCACGTTTATCATGCAATCAGGCTCGCCAACGCCGTGGAAAGCACCTGCCATGAATGGGTTATCCTCAACTGCGTTACAGAAAACAACGAGCTTTGCTGCGCCAAAGCAGGCAGAGTCAACTGTTCTTTCTGCACACTCTCTTACAACGCCACCCATCATTTTGCAGGCGTCCAGATTGATACCTGTTTTTGTTGAACCGATATTTACAGAGGAACATACTCTCTCAGTAGTAGCGAGTGCCTCTGGGATAGACTTGATAAGCTCGATATCGCCTGCGGAGAAGCCCTTTGGAACGAGGGCTGTATATCCACCGATAAGGTTTACGCCAACGTCCTTTGCGGCTCTGTCCATAGCGTGTGCAAATGGAACAGGTGAACACTTGCAGGCAGCGGACACGATAGCGATAGGGGTAACGGAAATTCTCTTATTTATGATCGGGATTCCAAGCTCCTTTTCTATCTGCTCGCCCACCTCAACAAGCCTTGCGGCTTTTGCGGTTATCTTCTTATAGACATTCTCGCAGGCAACGTTTATATCGCTGTCGATACAATCAAGCAGAGAAATGCCCATTGTGATAGTACGAATATCAAGACAATCGTCCTGTATCATTCGTATCGTTTCCAACACGTCATATGTATTAATCATTTTACAGAAATCTCCTCTTTAGATATGGTGCATACAGTTAAAAATATCCTCGTGCATTGTATGGATCTTTACACCCATTGTCTGACCAAGCTCTGTAAGTCCGTCTGCCATGGTAGCAAAATCGGAGTTGAGCTTTGTGATGTCAACAAGCATTATCATAGCAAAGAGGTCCTGCAAAACTGACTGAGTGACCTCGATAACATTCGCATTATATTCTGCACACTTTGTGCTTACCTTTGCAAGGATACCTACAGCGTCCTTACCTATAACCGTAACAACAGCTCTCATTAATAAGACCAGCCTTTCCAAATTCATTTATATATCTTCTATTATACCACACAGCGGAGATTTTGCCAAGAGTTTTAATTATAAATATTTTATTAACGTTGGAAAATCCGTGTTATGGGTCGAGGGTCAAGGCAGGTGGTTTGCGGTGAACGAAACGGGCGAACATTGTTCGCCCCTACCCATATTTGTACGAATTACAAAAAAATTCGTAAAAAAATCAAAAACGTTGAAGTGCAAAAAAGCGGGGTGTCAGATTTCTGCAAAACAAAAAAAGTTTGATGAGCGGGACGTCAATTTCTGTGAGCTTGCGAGCAGAAATTTCGCCGCTCCCCTACAAAAAACGCCCCCATTTAGGGGACGTTCTTGGATTATTTTTCTGTTCTGAATGGTGCGAGTGGTATGCCTGTTTCGTTGAAGATAGTTACCTCGCAATAGTTGAACCAGTTATATCTTGCATAGAGAGGTTTTTCAACGGTGTCTGACTTGATGAATATCTTACTGCCGTTTATGGTGATATCGGCTTTTACAAACTCTTCGTCCTTGCCTGCTATCTCAAAGCCCTGTGCTTCGCCCTTTACTACAAAGCCGTTTTCGGCATGATCAAAGCTAAGCTCTATACCGCCGTTTTTATACTCCAGCGACTTATAGATAGGGCCGAATGCTTTTACGTCCATGCCGTAGAAAAGCTTTTCTGCCTGCAAACAAAGTCTTTCGCCAACGGGTACTTTATTCTTTGGGTGGATCTCGTTGAACTCACCGCAATCTGAGATAACAGCTATTCCTGTATTTTTCACTGTCTTATATGCTCTCATCTGTGCTTCTCTTATTTTACACCAATGCTTATAATCAGGGTCGGCGGCATATTTGAACATTGGGAGCTGGACGATTATGAACGGAAGCTCGTCGTCGCCCCACTTCTCTCTCCAAAGTTTTATGAGTGAGGTGAGGAGGGTATAATAGCTGTCCGGCTTATGGTCGTCAGACTCGCCCTGATAATAGAGGAAGCCTTTTATTGTATAAGGACAAACTCTTGACACCATGGTCTCAAAAAGTCCTGTTGGGCGGAATGGGTTTACGCAGTTTATCGGACCCGGCCAATTCTTATCGCCAAGGATCTCGTTGGCTTTCTCCCAGCTCATTGTTGGGTCTTTTTGCAGAAGCTCGCCGTATTTTTTATCCCACACACGCTCAAATTTCTGATAATCTCTGTATTCTTTTATCTGCTCCTCGACAGTTTTGCCCTCAATACGTTTTTCATACTCGTCTATGTAGCTTCTTATTTCAGCGTTGTTTTCAAGGGTCGGTCTGTCTACCCATGCGGAGGCTGATGTGCCGCCCCAGTTACAGCCGATAAGTCCTACTGTTACGCCAAGGTCTTTGGCAAGCTTTCTTCCAAAGAAAAAGCCGACTGCACTCCATGCCCTTGAATTATCCTTTGAAGCCTGCGACCATGCGGTATTGTTTTCGTCCTCATAGAACATTTCGTCAAGAGTGCCACGCTTTTGAGTGTAATAAAATCTTACGTTGCAATCAGGGGTGAGGTTTTCGAGGACTTCTTTGCCGCCCTTTGCGTTTTGAAGTTCAAGCTCCATATTTGACTGGCCGCCGCAGAACCACACTTCGCCTATCATGATACGGCAGAATTTTTTCTCTGTACAGCCGTCTGAAACTGTCATTTCGTACTCTCCGCCTGCACTCATTGGAGGGAGGACGGCTGTCCACCTGCCGTCGCAGACCTGCGTCTGGACTGACACGCCGTTAAGAGTAACTGTGACAGTTCTTTCCTCGTCCCCAAGTCCCCAGACTGTTATGTTCTTGTCACGCTGGAGCACCATATCGTTTGAAAAAATATTTGCTACCTTTAACATACTTTTTTCTCCTTTCAATATCTATAAAAATTCAAAAAACATCATCGCCGCAGGCGATACCTTAATTCCTCACTCCTCACTCCTCACTAATCAAAGAGTGTGGTAGAAAAGAATGATATCCTCAAAGACGCCCTCTTTGTTTTCAAAGCCCTTCGGTACAGTGCCGAGCTTAACAAAGCCGAGGTTTTCGTAAAGCTTTACCGCCTTAATGTTTGATGCAACAACGGCATTGAACTGGAGCACCTTAAAGCCTTTCTGCTTTGCTATGAAAAGACAATGTTCGACTATGACCTTGCCTGCTCCTTTTCCACGGCAGGTGCTTTTTACGGCATAGCTTGCGTTTGCGATATGTCCGCATCTGCCAACGTTATTAGGGTGGAGGATATACATTCCTACAGTTTCGCCCTCATACTCTGCAACACCGCAGAATGTTTGTGATGCAAAAAACTTTTTCGCACCCTCATAGTCGAGGGTCTCTTTCTGTGGGAAGGCATTGCCCTCTTTTACAACTTCGTTCCATATCTCTGCCATTGCAGGAACGTCGTCAATATTGTAACCTCTTACGGTCACGTTTTTCATTTTTGCCATTTTGGATACTTCTCCATAATAAAATTACTCTATAAATGACTTCATGCCACGCTCACGTCGCCAATCAAGGAACTCCTCATATGTTCCCTGTCTGTCGATACAGCCGTCGGGGGTTATCTCGATTATTCTGTTTGCAACTGTCTGAACTATTTCGTGGTCATGAGATGCGAAAATCACAACGCCTTTGAAATCTCTAAGTCCGTTATTTACGGCTGTGATAGATTCGAGGTCGAGGTGGTTGGTAGGTCTGTCAAGCATTATAACGTTTGAGCCGAAGAGCATCATTCGGCTGAACATACATCTTACCTTTTCACCGCCTGAGAGAACTTTTACAGGCTTATATATCTCGTCCCATGAGAAGAGCATTTTGCCAAGGAATCCTCTGAGGTAGGTGTCTGTTACCTCGGAAGTGGAATATTTTCTTATCCAGTCAACGATGCTTTCGTCATTATCGTTGAAGTAGGCTGAATTGTCAATAGGGAAATATGAACGTGATGTGGAAACGCCCCATTTTATCGTACCCTCGTCAGGCTCTTCTTCCTCTGCAAGTATCTTGAAAAGCATTGTGATAGCCTGCTCGGACTCGCCGATGAAAGCGACCTTATCGGTACGGCTGAGGGTAAAGGAAACATTATTGAGGAGCTTTACGCCGTCAACTGTTTTGGATATGCCATTGACTTTGAGGACGTCTTTTCCAAGCTCTCTATCCATATTAAAGCCTATGAAAGGATATTTTCTTGATGAGGCAGGCATTTCCTCGACTGTGAGCTTATCAAGGAGCTTTCTTCTTGCTGTTGCCTGCTTGGACTTTGATTTGTTTGCTGAGAAGCGGTTAATGAATTCCTGAAGTTCCTTGATCTTCTCCTCGGCTTTCTTGTTCTGGTTCTTTATCATTCTCTGCATGAGCTGTGAGGACTCATACCAGAACTCGTAGTTACCAACATACATTTTTATCTTTGTATAGTCGATATCCACGATATGGGTACAAACATTATTAAGGAAGTGTCTGTCATGAGATACAACGAGGACAGTTCCGAAATAGTCTGCGAGGAAGTCCTCAAGCCAGCTTATAGCGTCGATATCAAGGTGGTTTGTAGGCTCGTCCAGCATGATAATATCAGGATTGCCGAAAAGTGCCTGTGCAAGAAGCACCTTGACTTTTTCGTTACCTGAGAGGGTGGACATTTGTGAATAGAGGATATCCTCGGAAAGACCAAGACCCTGAATGAGCTTTGAAGCGTCAGACTCAGCTTCCCAGCCGTTTAATTCTGCGAACTCGCTTTCAAGCTGACCTGCTCTGTCGCCGTCCTCCTCGGTGAAGTCCTCCTTGGCGTAAAGCTCGTCCTTTTCTTTCATTATCTCATAAAGTCGCTTATTGCCCATTATTACAGTCTCGAGAACTGTATACTCGTCAAATGCAAAGTGATCCTGACGAAGCACTGAAAGTCTGTCCTCTTTTGAGATCACTACCTCGCCTGTGGTAGGCTCTATCTCGCCGCAGAGGATCTTCAGAAATGTTGACTTTCCTGCACCGTTTGCACCGATTATGCCATAGCAGTTGCCGTTTGTAAATTTAAGGTCAACGTCCTTGAAAAGAAGCTGACCACCGAATGAAAGGCTTACGTTTGATACTGTTATCATTTTAACTCTCCTATATCTGATAATTATACTTTGACACTTTATTATACCACACAAAGCGGCTTATGTCTACTTTTAATTATTAATTTTTCATCACTGCGCTTTTATGGTGCAAACGAGGTTTTGCTCTTGACGTTTTCAACAAAAAGTGTTATAATTGTTATGTACACATTGGCAATAGCGATAATTATTGCCCTGAAAATTCAAGAAATTAAGTCGGAAAGGATAACTTGAATATGAAAAAAGTTTTGTTTGCTTCTTCGGAGTGTGTTCCGTTTATCAAGACAGGCGGTCTTGCTGACGTTGTTGGCTCTCTGCCTAAGTGCTTTGACAAGAGGTATTATGATGTCAGAGTAATTCTTCCTAAATATTCCTGCATGAAACAGCAGTGGAAAGACATGATGCAGTACAAGACCCATTTCTACATGGACTTTGCAGGTCAGAGCCAATATGTGGGCGTACTTGAATGCGTTTATGATGGCGTTACGTTCTATTTTATCGACAACGAACATTATTTCACCGGTGACAAGCCTTACACTGAGCATCACTGGGATATAGAAAAGTTCATGTACTTTGACAGAGCTGTGCTTTCTGCTCTGCCGCTTCTTGATTTCCGTCCTGACGTTATACACTGTCACGACTGGCAGACGGGTCTTATACCTGTATATCTTCATGACAGCTTTGCAGGTGGCGATTTCTTCCGCGGCATAAAGACCGTTATGACTATACACAATCTGAAATTCCAGGGAAATGACGGAGTTGAGCAGTTCAAGAGGATATCCGGTCTGTCTGACTACTACTTCACTATTGACAAGCTGAGAACGGGCGTTGACGGAAATATGCTCAAGGGCGGTCTTGTTTATGCTGACGCTATCACAACTGTCAGCAACACATACGCAGAGGAGATAAAGACGCAGTTCTACGGTGAGGGTCTTGACGGACTTATGAGGGCAAGGGCTAACGATCTCCGCGGTATCGTAAATGGTATCGACTACGTTGATTACAACCCTGACACTGACAAGAACATTGTTGTAAGATACAATTATGACAACGTGCTTGAGAAGAAGATACACAACAAGAGAGCAATTCAGGCTGAGCTTGGTCTTGCGCAGGACGACAATCGCTTTATGATAGGCATTGTTAGCCGTTTGACAGATCAGAAGGGCTTTGACCTTATTGCATACATGATGGAAAGAATGTGCGAACAGGGCATACAGTTCGTTGTGCTTGGCACGGGTGAGCAGAAGTATGAGGATATGTTCCGCTGGTTTGCAGGCAAGTATCCTGACAGAGTTTCCGCTAACATTTACTACAGTGAGGAAATGAGCCACCGCATTTACGCTTCCGCTGACGCATTCCTTATGCCGTCACTTTTCGAGCCATGCGGACTTTCACAGCTTATGTCACTGCGTTACGGCACGTTGCCTATCGTTCGTGAAACTGGCGGTTTGAGAGATACTGTTCAGCCGTTCAATCAGTTTGAGAGGACCGGCACTGGTTTCAGCTTTGCAAACTACAATGCACACGAGATGTACAACACTGTTATGTTCGCAAAGTACATATTTGATGCCAGACGTGACGAATGGAACGGACTTATCAAATCTGCAATGGCACAGGATTTCTCATGGCAGGCTTCTGCTAACAAATATCAGGAAATGTATGACTGGCTTATAGGATAAGATAAATACAAAAAGCCCACAGGACTTTGATGTTCTGTGGGCTTTGTTTATGCCTTATGAAAATTACAATGTTTTTCTTACGTTCTTTGCGGCGGCAACAAGGTTTTCAAGGCTTGGAACTGTTTCTGCTTCGCCTCTTGTTTTAAGTCCGCAGTCAGGGTTTACCCACAATTTCTGTGCAGGTATCCTATCGAGCATTTTATGAAGAGCATTCTCTATTTCGTTCTCTGACGGAACTCTTGGAGAATGGATATCGTAAACGCCAGGGCCTACCTCTGTTCTGAAATTGTTCTCCTTAAGAACGTCAAGGATAGTCAGGTCGGAACGTGAAGCTTCAAAGGTGATAACGTCAGCGTCCATATCGTCGATATCCTTGATGATGTCGGCGAACTCGCTGTAGCACATATGGGTGTGTATCTGTGTATCAGCCTTTGCACCGCTGTGTACAAGTCTGAATGCAGGGATAGCCCAATCGAGATACTCGCTGTGCCAATCAGATCTTCTCAGAGGGAGCTTTTCACG
Organism: Ruminococcus bicirculans (ex Wegman et al. 2014); assembly: GCF_000723465.1. Taxonomy (GTDB): domain Bacteria; phylum Bacillota; class Clostridia; order Oscillospirales; family Ruminococcaceae; genus Hominimerdicola; species Hominimerdicola aceti. Next base: position 804,251 of record NZ_HF545616.1, on the reverse strand, counting down.
GAGAGCGGCTTCGTCTACCTGAATTATCTTTATGCCGTTGGCTTCAAGGTCAAGGACTTCATCACGGATAGCAAGGGCTATCTGCATTGCTGACTCTTTAAGGGAGATATCCTCTCTTGGGAAAGACCAGTTAAGGATAGTTACAGGGCCTGTGAGCATTCCCTTAACAGGCTTATCTGTGAGGCTCTGTGCAAATTTTGACCACTTCACTGTTATAGGCTTTGCTCTTGAGATATCGCCCCATACGACCGGCGGCTTTACACATCTTGTGCCATAAGACTGCACCCATGCTTTTTCTGTGAAGATATAGCCGTCAAGGCACTCGCCGAAATACTCTACCATGTCATTTCTTTCAAACTCGCCATGAACGAGGACGTCAAGACCTATCTTCTCCTGAAGTCTTATGCAATCTATTATTTTCTGGCTTATGAACTTATCATAGTCAGCTTCGCAAAGCTCGCCTTTACGGAATGCCGCACGATTTTTTCTGACCTCAATAGTCTGTGGAAAAGAACCGATAGTTGTTGTTGGCAGGAGCGGCAGGCCAAATTCTTTCTTCTGTATCTTTTCACGCTCTGCAAACTCAGGAAGTCTTACAAAGTCCTTATCAGTGAGCTTTGCAACACGCTCTGTCACCGACTTATCAGCGCCGCTTCTTGGCTGTGAGAACAGTGCTTTATTTGCTTCCAGCTTATCACTGCACTCGCCCTCTGTGATGGCTTTAAGTTCTGCAAGCTCGGAGAGCTTTTCTTCTGCATAGGCAAAATACTTTTTATAGTCATCAGAAAGCTTGCTCTCGTTCTTGAGAGTATATGGAACGTGGAGCAGTGAGCAGGAAGTGCCCAGGACTATCTCGCCGCACTTATCCTTTATATCGTCAATGATAGCCAAAGTTTTTGCATAGTGGTTTTTCCAAATATTCTTACCGTTCACAACGCCTGCGAAAAGCACCTTGTCTTTCGGGAAGCCGTTCTTTTCAACAAGTTCTGCGGTTTTGATGCCCTCGATAAAGTCAAGACCTATGCCGTCAAAGGCAAGGGCGCAGATATCGTTATAGCAATCACGAACGTCGCCGAAATATGTCTGGAGGAGTATTTTTGCACTGCCCTTTTTATCCAATATCTTTGTATAGATATCCTTGAAGAATGTGATATCCTCGGCGGTCATATCCTTTACAAGGCAAGACTCGTCAAGCTGAATCCACTCTGCGCCAAGGGCTGAAAGCTTTGCAATAACGTCTGCATACACGTTCACAACGCTCTGTGCGATATCGCCGGCGTTCTTCTTGCCTGTAAATCTTGCAAGCTTAAGGAAAGTATATGCGCCTATGATAACAGGTTTTGTTTTCACGCCGTTTGCAAGGGCTTCGCTGAACAGGTCGAAAGGCTTTGTATCGGAAAGCTTTATTTCTGTATCGTCATCTACCTCGGGAACCATGTAGTGGTAGTTTGTGTTGAACCACTTTTTCATTGCAAGCGCCTTTACGTCGCCCTCGCTGCCCTGATATCCTCTTGCCATTGCAAAATATGTATCGAGTGGAGAAAGTCCAAGGGCGGTATATCTTGCAGGAACTGCACCGAGGAGTACGGCTGTATCGAGCATTCCGTCATAGTAGGAAAAATCGTTTGAGGGGATAAGGTCAAGACCGCTCTGACGCTGAACGTCAAGGTTTTCAAGGCGGAGCTTCTCTGCTGCTTTTTCAAGCTCTGCGGCGGTTATTTCTTTTCTGAAATACTTTTCTTCAGCGAATTTCAGCTCACGGAGAGAGCCTATTCTAGGATAGCCAACTATTGTTGTTTTCATATATCAAATTCCTTTCTTGGTTTTATTTCATAAGCTTATGATAATATTATATCGGTTTAATAGGAATTTGTAAAATACTAAAACTATTGTGTTTGCTATAGTTTCAGGCTATATCGGCATATACAAAAAAGCGGCACAGCATACACTGCACCGCCTGTTTACACATATTTTAGTCGCCGAATGCAACGCCCAGAGCCTTTGCGGTCTTGACGAGCTGGTGGTCGGCAGGGACGAATTTTGTTTTGCCTGCGACTTCTGAAAGTGGGTTTTCTGACACAACTTCATTTATCATTGCCACTGCATAGCCGTATTTATCGGCTGCGATAAGCTCTGCGGCATGGACACCGAACTTTGTGGCAAGCACTCTGTCATAGGCTGACGGACTGCCGCCTCTGAGCATATGACCAGGAACGCAAACTCTTGTTTCTCTGCCTGTAAGCTCTTCTATCTGCTTTGCAATTCTAGGGGTAGCAGTTGTAAGACCCTGCTCTGCACGGAGTCTTGCTCTTTCCTTCTTTTTAAGCTTTGCCTCTTCTTTATCAAAAGCACCCTCAGCTACGGCGAGGATAGAAAATCCCTTTGATTCTCTCTTTTCGCAGGCAGCGGCAAGCTTTTCGATATCATATGGTATTTCAGGAATGACTATCATATCTGCACCGCCTGCGATACCTGAATAGAGGGTGAGCCAGCCGGCTTTATTGCCCATTATTTCTGCAACGAGTATTCTTCCGTGGGAATTGGCTGTAGAATGAAGTCTGTCGATAACGTCTGTGGCTGTGTCAACAGCGGTATGGAAGCCGAATGTTACGCTTGTGCCCCAGATATCGTTGTCGATAGTTTTTGGCAGGCCGATAACGTTAAGTCCCTCGGTTGAAAGGAGGTTAGCGGTCTTATGAGTGCCGTTGCCGCCCAAGGTGAGCAGGCAATCGAGCTTCTGCTTTTTATAGGTTTCTTTCATAGCCTTTACTTTATCCACGTTATCTTCTTCGATGACCTGCATTTTCTTGAAAGGCGTTCTCTTCGTGCCGAAAATAGTTCCGCCTGTGGTAAGGATACCAGAAAAGTCAGACTGTTTCATTTCTTTGCACATATTATTGATAAGCCCATAATAGCCGTCCTCGATACCTACTATCTGAACGTCCTCGCCGAACTTTTCATAGCAAGCCTTTGCAACGCCTCTGATAGTTGCGTTAAGTCCCGGACAATCTCCTCCGCTTGTGAGTATGCCTATTCTTTTCTTCATTTTACCAAGTCCTTTCAATGAAATTCTATCATTATCAACGATATCAATACTTATCGCTTGTGCTGAAATCTTCTATATCGGCTTCGTCGGAAGGAGTGATATCCTGCTGAGTTTCCTCAGGGGTGGCCTCGCTTTCCGGCTCATCGTCAATATATGTGAACCTTGAAGTCTGATGCTCTTTCTTATCCTTTTCACTGTTCTCGCTAAGTTTGAAACGTGCTATCATATTCTTTAGTATGAGCGACTGGCTTGAAAGCTCTTCACTTGCGGAAGCTGAACCGACTGCAGTCGAGGTATTGGCTGATACAACGGCTGATATCTGGTCTACTCCCGTATTTACCTGAACGATAGCCTCTGCCTGCGCCTCAGAAGCGTCTGAGATATTCTTTACGAGATCCTTTATAGTATTTGAATTGCTTACGATATTGTTCAGTGAATCAGCAGTTTCTTCGGCTATCTTAGAGCCCTTTGAAACAGCGGCAGACTGGTTTTCGATAAGTGAAGCGGTCTGCTTTGCGGCTTCGGCTGATCTTGACGCCAGACGTCTTACCTCGTCTGCTACCACGCCAAAGCCCTTTGAACCCTCTCTTGCGGCCTCTACGGCGGCGTTAAGGGCAAGGATATTTGTTTGGAATGCGATCTCGTCAATGACCTTGATTATCTTTGAGATCTCATCAGAAGCAGTATGGATAGCATTCATGGCATTTACCATGTTGCCCATATCGCTGTTGCAGTTGTCAACGGCTTCGGTATTCTTAAGTACGATATTATAAGCGTTCTTAGAGTCCTCAGAGTTCTGAGTTATCTGCTTTGAAACATCACTGAGGGTAGCGGAAAGCTCCTCGATCGCAGAAGCCTGCTGTGTAGAACCCTGTGATACAGACTGTGCGATATTTGACACCTGAACCGCTCCTGAGTTCACCTGCTCGGCTGACATATTGATAGAAGCAAAGGTATCAGACAGTGAGTCGAGTATCTCGTTAAACGTACTCTTTATCTTATAGAAGTCGCCCTTGAAAGTACCTTCCATTCTATGGCAAAGGTTGCCCTCGGATATCTGGGTAAGAGCCACTGTGATAAGGTTGATATACTGTCTGAGGCAGACGATAGTTTCTTCCAGAGAGTTTGAAAGGACGCCAAGCTCGTCCTTTGAATACCAAACGTCAACAGGGTCGGTAAGGTTGCCCTGTGCGAGAGAACGAAGTCTGTTTGTGGTAGAAATGATAGGCTTTGTTATCCTCTTTGCAAAAAGCAGAGAGAACAGCACCGTCAGGCACATAAGCACAACGCCCATTACAATGATATTAGTAAGTGCGCTGGAGCTTGCAGTGGTGAAGTCGGCAACATTTGTAACCATGACGACAGTACCGTCAAAATATGACGAACCATAATAGCCCACGATATAATTGTTATCCTTAAATTTATACTCTGTTGTACCGCTATTATTTGCAAGTATTTTCTCAACGGCATTTGTCACTTCCGTATATTCTTCATCTTTCTTACCGATCTCAAGGGCATTTTTACCTATCTGATCGGTATCCTTATGAAGAAGGATATCTCCGTCTTTGCCAACAAGATAAACATAGCCGGATTTTCCGAAGGTATATTCATTAAGAGCATTGACAAGCATATCGCTCTGAATGGTAATACAAGCGACTTTTTGTTCTGAGTTGCCAGACTTTGTTGAAGCAAGTATAGAAAAATAATTCTTACCGCCAAAGGTATATATATCGGTTATATAAGCCGAGCTTCTTTCGCAAGCGCTTATGATGTGCTCCTTTTCAACTGATGACGATACCATTTCATTATCTGTTGCAAGCACAATGCCATTGCCGTCATAAACTGTAAAATTCAGATAAAAGCCTGTGTTGTCTGCAAAGCCACTTTTTACCGCCTTCAGTCTGTCAGCGTCAGTTTTTGCCCCTAAAAAAGAATCAGACTTTACGGTCGAAACTATATTATTCGTATAAGAGCTGATCGTCGAGTCAAAATTCTTAGCCGCCTGAACAGCCAGTGGTTCAGCGGTGCTTTTGAGCGTATCCTTTGCAGAAACGTTTATAAAATACACGGAAACCAAGCTGAGCAGCACCGTGATGATAAGTGCGATTGAAAGCATTGCCAAAAGCAGCTTTGAACGCAACGTTTTCATATACAGTTCCCCCTTATGAACTTGTTTTTAACGCAGCACACAACACTGCGATATTACGTGTTTATTATATCATAATTGCACAATTATTTCAAGTACCACAAGCATATTTTTTGTGAACTTATGATGCAATTAATGATATGGAGGTGAATAAGAATATGTAAAAAAGGGGGTAAATAAAATATGTACATAAGTCTAAGGATAAGAAAAAGGGTGATGCTTTGTGTTATAGCTGTGCTTTCTATGCTGGCGGCGGTGGCTGTTATGCCGACCTTTGCAAAAGAAGAAAAAACAGATGGGATAAAGCTTCCGATCATAATGTATCACAGCATCGTAAAAAACGAAGATCGCAGCGGTGAGTATGTCATAACGCCTATCGAGCTTGAAAAGGATCTGCTTTATCTGAAGCAGAACGGCTACACTACTGTTTTTGTAAATGACGTTATAAGATATGTGAAACGTGGGGGCGAGCTGCCTGAGAAGCCTATTATACTGTCCTTTGATGACGGCACTTACAACTACAGAGAATATCTTCTGCCGCTTCTTGAAAAATACGATATGAAAGCCACTGTATCTATTGTGGGAGCTTACACTGACGCTGCCTGCGAGGAGGCTGAGCCTGATCCTGCTTACTCTTATCTTGACTGGCAAGACGTTTCAGTGCTTCGTGACAGCGGTCATGTGGAGATATGCAATCACTCTTACGATATGCACAATCTTGATGGCAGGCGTGGAGTTGGTCAGCTAGAGGGGGAAAGCTACGAGGATTACCGAAAGATATTTCTTAACGACACCACGAAGCTTCAAACGCTTTGCGATGAACACTGTGGTTTTCAGCCAAACGTTTACACCTATCCTTTCGGCATAACCTGCGAAAGTGCAAGTCGGCTCGTAAAGAACATGGGGTTTGAGGCTAGTCTTGGAGTAGAGGAAAAAATCAATATAATAAAAAAAGAAGATGAGCGCTGCCTTTTTGGTCTTTACAGATACAATCGCAGCGGGATCATCTCCACAGAAGAATTCATGAAAAAAGTTTTTGGAGCATAAAAAAAAGCAGCCCCTATTGGAGCCACTCTCTAAACTGAATCACCATCAGCATATTCACATTATACTCTGGCAGGTGTCGAAATTATACTTGTTTTTGTGTGATTTTTGTAAAAAAAATGTGTATTCGTGTAAGCAGAGTGAAAAATGCTGTCACAAGCAGCCAAAAGCACGTTGATACGCCTCTTTTGGCTGTTTATCATCTCTTTACACAGAACTTATTTATCCTTTTTGCCGCCTTTGATCTTTCCTCTTATCCAGATAATTATTACTACAAGTGCAATAACAAGGACAATAAGGACGATAGCAAGGGCGGTATTGAGCATCTTTTTATACTGGTCCATAACGTTTGCGTTTTTGGACACGGCAGATGAAGTATCGGAGCTGTCTTTCTTTTGGGCGGTCTGGGTCTGCTGTTCATCTCCGCCTGCGGCTCTTATTATGGTGACAGTATAGGTGGCGGCATTGCCGTCAACGTCTGTGACGGTTATGGTTCGTACATTTTCGCCTACCTGACACTCGCTTGTGCCTGTATACCATATATAATCAGAGGGGCTTGCTGTTGTTCCCTCTATCTCAACATTGGTAACGGAATTGTCAACGTTCACTGTATAGTTATAGACATTATAGGCAAAGGCAGGAGAAAGCTCACCGTTATCCACTGTCAGGGCTGTAAGAACGCCTTTATCGGGTATGCCGTTTGAAGGTGCGGTCTTAGTGGCAGTGGTGGTAGTGGTAGTGGTCTTTTCGGTGGTGGTCGTGGTTTCTGTTTCGGTCTTGGTTTCCACCTTATCGCCTCCAACTGTTATGACACAATAGGCGGTAGGCGAGCCGATAAGCTCTGAATCAGGGGAATATATCTGACAGCTTTGCAGGCTTATATTTGCATTTCCTGCCGACAGACCTTTGAACGTAAAGCTGAAATCCACTTCTGAAGAGGGGGTATCAGGAAATCCGTTTACTGTAAGAACTCCTCCGCCGCCTGAGGCATTATCGCTTGACACAAATTCTATAACGGAATCGTCATAGGCGATATTTGCCTGAACGCTTCCTATCTCTGAATCTGCAGAAAATGTCACGGACACTTCAAACTGCTGATCGGTCATGACGGGGTTTTTAGGCGGATAGAAGAAAGCCTCCCCTGTTGCATGGGCAGTGAGAGCCGTCATTGGAACTGCAAGTGCGGCTGTCAAGAGCGATGAGAATATTCTTTTTACAAGCTTTGTTTTTGTGGTCATTGCTATCCCTCCCGATAACATGGATAATTATTTGGTATAAACTTTGGCTATATCAGACCACTGTCCGAAATAGGTCTTGGTCCCTGTGGCTGTATAGCTTCTCACACGGACGAAATATGTCTTTTGGCTTTTAAGATCTGTTACGGTCTTTTTGTCGGTCTTATTTGAGGTCACCTTAACTGTCTTTGCATCGCTGAAAGATATATTTTCAGCGTAGGATATCACATAGCCTGTAGCAGAGCCTTTCTGTGCATAGTCTATATAAAAGCCTTTTTTCACCGGCATGAGCTTTTGTATGGTCTGCTTTGCAGGGGTGATGACAAAAGACTTCGTTATCACTCCGCCATACGAGCCTTTTCCTGTTACTGTTACCTTAGCTGTGCCTATATTCTTATTGGCGGAATATTTCACTATATAGTCTGTGCCGTTTTTAAGGGTCTTGCCCGAATATGTGACTGTTATGCTTTGGGTAATGTTCTTGCCTGTGAAAGATTTGTTTTTTATGCCTGCGACCTTAGCTTTGGCAATATCATATTTTGCGGTGGTCACGCTCTTTGTATCAGACCATGCGCCGTTATAACGCTTGCCGCTGACTATTGTATACGAACGCACTCTTACATAATATTTCTTCCCTGCCGTCAGGTTTGAAACGGTCTTTTTATCCGTTTTGTTTGAGGATATTATCAAGGTTTTTGCACCTGTGAAGTCAGAGCGTGTACTGTACTGCAGTTCATATCCCGTGGCTGAGCCTTTCTGAGCAAAGTCGATAAAAAAGCCTTTATATCTTGTTTGCAGAGATTGTATCTTCTGTTTTGCAGGATAAATTGTAAAAGTTTTTGTTATCGTACCCTGATAGTTGCCCATGAAGCTTATGATCATTTTTCCAACGCCTATTTTTGTATTTGAGCTATAGGAAACAGTATAATCATGTTCAGGAAGAAGAAATTTTCCTCCGTCCGTTACCATAACGTCAGGTCTTATAGGCTTGCCTGTGTAGGAGAGCGTATCAACATAATAGACGCTTGTCAATTGGGCGGACTTTGGAAGAATGTCGAATGCTTTGGCTATAGTGCCGCTGTATCCGCCAATGCCTGTTATTATCATTTTGCCCTTGCCTGCGGCTATATTATCGGCATAGTCAATGGTATAGTCTTTATTATTTGTCAAAGTGGTATCGCCATAGGAAAGCGTTATACTGCTTTGAGCAAGCTCATAGCCTGTGAATGTCATATGTGTTTTAAAGCCTGATATCTCGCAGTCTTTTATAAGCTTTCTGTCGGTATAGACCGCCTGCACTGTCATATGGGCTGTGACTTTTGAAAAGTCTTTATCCCAGCCTGTAAAGCGTTTGCCTTTTATGGTCGGTGCTTTGGGCGGATCGGCACTTTTGCCGTATTCTACGGTCTGAGATGACAAAACTGTGCCGTTTATATCGGTGAAATCGACCTTGCAGGTATTGGTTTTCCAGCCTGCATAAAGCGTCTTTGAGCCGTCTGAAAAGCTCACGGACATTATAGGCTCGCTCTTAAGCTGTGAGTCGGCATACCAGCCTGTAAACTGTGCGCCCTCTTTTGTTGGGGCGGAAAGCTGTGCGGTTTCGCCCTCGCCAAGCTCATCAGTGTTGAGAGGGCTGTTTTCGCCACCGTTAAGGATATAATCTATCTTTGCTTTGTCACTTGGGGTGACTTTTGCGGAAACTGTGGTGTTTTCTGTGAAAACTGTGTTGCTGTTCACAGGTTCACCTTTACGATACCAGCCGAGGGTGTAGCCCTGCTGAACGTTTACATTCGGAAACACGGCTTTGCCTGCATAGTCGGTGCAGACTTCTATGGTCTGTGCCACAGCGGAGAATGTTATCTTATGGGAAGCCTGCTCGCTATATGAGGTCTGGCGCACAAGAGTGCCGTCCATTGTCCACTTTGCGCTGTCTTTGAACTTTTCACCGTAGGTGTTCATTGCATATGCCCCTTGAGAAAGTGCATTTTTTGCAGAAAGGCTTGAAACCAAGCTGTCGCTGTCATTGCTGTAACAGCCGTATGCGTTCACAACGGAAACGGCAATATCCCTGCCTCCTATAAAGGCATTTGTAATGGCGGAGCTGTTTTCCCTTAGGTTTGAAGAACACTCTGTTATGATACCGCAGGATTGTCTTCCTATGACGCCACCTGAATAGACTTCTCCTGACACTGTGCCGTCAAAGGTGCAGGCTTTTATGGCTGTTCCTTGATAAAAACCCACTATTCCACCTGCGTAATCGCCTTTCACTATACAGTTTTTCAGAGAAATGTTATTTATCTCTGCACCATTTTTTATGTATGCGAAAAGCCCTGAATACTCCCCTGAGGAGATAACTGCGTTTTTTATAAGATGTCCGTTGCCGTCAAAATAGCCCATGAATGGGTTTTCAGAATCGCCTACAGGTGAGATAGTTTTTCCGTCAAAGTCAAGGTCAGCTTCAAGGGTGACTAGCTTGCCCTCGAAGCTTTCGCCACTGCTGACACGCTTTGCAAAGCTTCCCCACTGGGCTTCTGTGGTTATAACAAGGGCTTCGTCCTGTTCTTCTGCGGCGGAGATAAGGAGCTTTTGTGCGTTTGAGATATCGTTCTTGGAAGCAGTTTCATCTGCAAGCACCGTTCGGGCGTTGTTTGCTTCTCTTTCACAGCCTGCAAGGGTGCCGTACTTCGCAAGGGTGGTTTCAAGTGAACTTTTATCGGGCTTTGCAGTATCATCAGTGTAAGCGTAGATAAAAAGACTTCCTATGGAGTCGGTCTTATCTGCTCCAACGTCAAACCAATATTTGCCGTTAAGGGAAACATAGCTTTGCCCTGACTGCACCTTTGATGTTCGGTCGCTTTCTGCAAGGAGATATCCCCTGCCGCTGTCGCCGCTGAATTTTACTGAAATGGAATATTTCTCGCCCTCTTCAAGGAGGATATCCTCGGGAAAGTCAACTGTATAAAAGCCGTTTGCGGACACTGAGCCGCTTATCTGCGTTTCAAGGACGCCTATAGGGTCGCTGTCGGAAACGTTGGTATAGACGCTTAGGGTGTAATCCGCACTGCCAGTTTTGCCCACATACATAAAGCCTGCTTTATCAAGCTTTTCATCGGCTTTAGCGGTGAAAACATTTGCACCGTAAACAGAGCCGTCGTTGCTGGCGTTCACAACATAGCCTGTCATTTTGCTGTAGTGATATGTATTATCACAGCTTTCTTCAAAGTCATAGCAGCAAAACTGTCCGAACTCTGCTTCGTCATAGGACACCCAATAGAAGCCGTCATTGTCCTGATCTGCGCCCCACGAGCCTTTCACAAGCCATGCGCCGTTATTGGCAGGCTTATATCTGAAATTATCCTTACTGTAGTTATCGTCCCAGCCCACCACTGTGACGGAATGATTTATGATAGTGTTTTTTGAGGCGTCGGGATCATAGTAGGCAGTATTGTTATGATTCATATAGCCATTTCCTGCAAAATAGCTTGCGGAAACTGCTCCAAGCTCCATTATTTTACGCTTCACCTGCGTGGTGCTTGAAAGCTCCATGACATAATTCAGCCTGTATTCGCTGACGCTTTTCTTATTTTCGGAAACTATCATATTCTCTGTGCCGGATTCTAAAAACGGCTCGTAATCCTCATAGCATAGTCCCTGACCATTTGCAAGGGCGGAGGCCGCAAAGAGCCAGTTTCCCCCTGATGAAAAATCGTCTTTACCTGTGGCTGTGCCTGAATTTGAGGACAGCACCAAGGCAGGCACGGAAAATTCTGCGGAGGGGTTTTCAAGCCCCTTTTTTATAAGATCCTGCTCCGCACAGGCAAGGGCTGAGAATGCCCAGCAAGCACCTGTCGAAGCCTGATCTTTTACTGTTGTGATCTCTCCTGAGCTTCTTGGGTCATAGGTGGATGGGAGCTTTCGGGCGGCTAGTCTTGCAGGGGACTTTATCTGATAGTCACCGTCTGTGCTTTTGGCCACGCCCTCTATCTCATAGCTATAGCCGTTATGGGTAAAGTTTACGGGAACGACTTTTATGCCGTTATCCTCGTTGGCAAGTGCAAAAGTCTGCGCCGAAAGCTGAAAAGCCAAGAGCAAAGCTGTCAAAAGCCATGCCGCACCTTTCATTCTTCTCATTTTCCGCCCTCCTGTTTATCTCAGGTTATGGTTATCTTTCTGGCATACTCGTTTGAAATACATCTGCCATATGCCGCTGTTTCTCTAAGTCTTACTGCGTTCTTTTCAAGGAAAGCAACACGCTTTGCATGGTCGGAGATATCCTCAAGCTTTTTCAGCGAAGTATCATACTCCAAAGTTCTGTTCTCAGCCTGCGCAAGTATGCGTGTGCCTGTGCGGTTAAAGGCAAGTATCCTGCCGTATGGCACTTGTCTGATATCGTCTTTTCTGATGCCGAGAACAAGGTGCAGGACCATTCTTCTTACTCTTGCCATGGTGATATTCTTTGACTTTATACGCTGTTCAAAGATATCCATAGTTTCAGGGCAGGAGCTTACGACAGACATAAATCTGTTGGCAAGGTGTTCGTCGCAGTCAGGGAGGGCAAGAAAATCTTCTCTTGAAGCTGTGCAGAGCTTGAAAAGCATTTCTCTGCCTGCCTGCCGGGTAAAGGACGGCTTACAGCCCTCAAAATCATATGGAACAAATTTCTGCCACTCACCGCCCTCTTTTATAAGCTCTCTTATATGAGAAGCCGAAGCAAAATCACCAGACTCTGCCTGAGAATCATGTGCAACAGCTTCACGCTTTACGGCATAAGGCACTAGCCACGGGGCTATACGCTTTGCAGCCTTTATATACTCCACTGCAAGAACGTTATTGGGTGTGGAGAATATCTCTTCGGCGGTTCTGCCATAAAGACCTATGGAGGCTTCATACATAGCCTGCGGGTAGGTCTTTCCCTGAGATAAAAGTTCTCTTACCTGCTGTGAATTTTCAAGCATTGCGGATATTTCAGCTGCCTGTTCAAGGGCGTTCCTATCACCGCTTTCACAGCCGAAAGACAAGGTCGTTACCACGTCCTCCCCAAGACCTGCAAGAAGCCTTACTGCACTTCTTGCAAAGACCTCACTGTTTGAGCATGAGAACGGGCATGGCAGTTCTATAACAAGGTCTGCACCGTTTCTTATAGCAGCCTGCGCTCTGTCATATTTTGAGAAAACAGCCGCTGAGCCACGCTGCACGCAATCGCCGCTCATTACTGCGACGATACCCTCTGCGCCAGCCTGTCTTGTGGCTTGTATCTGATATTTGTGTCCGTTATGGAACGGATTATATTCCGCAACTATTCCCGCAATTTTCATTTTTTTACTCCTCTTTCTACCCTATGCTTATTTTATTCCGTCTTTCAAAAGCTTACTGCGAATTATGATACTAATATGTTAAGCCCTAGTAAAAAAATTGTGCAATATGTATATTTATGAAAAAAGCTCTTGAAATTTATCATTAATATTGATATACTATAAGTATATGATATTATGGGCTTAAAGTCAAGCCCGTTATCTGACATATTATAATCGGGAGGAGATTTTTTCCAATGAAAATCTTAGTTGTAAACGCAGGTTCATCATCACTTAAATATCAGCTTCTGGATATGAAGGACGAGTCTGTTATCGCAAAGGGCAACTGCGACCGTATCGGTATCGACGGCCATGTGAGCGCAAAGACAGGCGACGGCAGACACATCGAGGAGGATTGCAATTTCCCTACTCACACTGAGGCTTTTGAAAAGCTCGTTGAGGTACTCACATCAGGCGAAACAAAGGTCATCGACTCTATGTCTGAGATATCAGCCGTTGGTCACAGAATAGTTCAGGGTGCTGAGGTATTCAAGGAGACCTGCCTTGTAACAGACGAAGTTATCGACCAGATCGACGCACTGGCTGAGCTTGCACCTGTACATAACCACCCACACGCTCTTGCACTGAGAGCTTGCAAGGCAGTTATCCCAGCAGGCACACCACAGGTAGTCGTATTCGACACTGCTTTCCACTCAACAATGCCAAGAAAGGCTTATCTCTACGGTCTGCCATACGAGTGCTACACTGATCTTCATGTAAGAAAATACGGCTTCCACGGAACATCACACAGATTTGTTTCAGGCGAGCTTGCAAGAGTAATGGGCAAGCCTATCGAGGAGCTTAAGATAGTTTCATGCCACCTTGGAAATGGTTCTTCTATCACAGCTATCAACGGCGGCAAGTCTGTTGACACATCAATGGGCTTCACTCCTCTTGACGGTCTTGTAATGGGCACACGCTGCGGTTCTGTTGACCCTTCTGCTGTTGACTATGTTGAAAAGAAAATGGGCTTTACACCTGACCAGATGACAGAATACATGAACAAGAAGTCAGGCTTCCTTGGTCTGTCTGGTATCGGCTCTGACAACAGAGATATTCAGGCTGCTGCAAGTGAGGGCAATGAGAGAGCGCTTATCGTAAGCGAGATATTCGCTTATCAGATCAAGAAGTTCATAGGTTCATACGCTGCTGCAATGAACGGCCTTGACGCTGTTATCTTCACAGGCGGTATCGGTGAGAACGCACCTGAGGTAAGAGCGGCTGCTTGCTCAAATCTCGATATCCTCGGTATCCACATTGATGCTGAGAAGAATCTCTGCCGTGGAATACTTAAAGAGATCTCCACAGACGATTCTAAGACAAAGGTTTACGTTATCCCAACAAACGAAGAGCTTCTCATTGCAAGAGATACTCTGGCACTTGTTACAAAGTAATATTTCAGATAACATTAAGGACGGCTTTCTTATGAGAGCCGTCTTTTTTTGGCGCATAAAAAAGGCACAGGAGAGGTTTTCCTGTGCCTTGATTTGTTTGAACGTACGATATTGGCTATATACGTTTTCCAAACACCATTGTATCAGGTCTTAACGCCTGAGAACTGCGTCTGATAAAGTCTGTAGTAACAGCCCTTGGCGGCGATAAGTTCCTCATGGCTACCCTGCTCTGCAACACGTCCACCGTCGATAACGACTATCTTATCGGCGTCACGGATAGTGGAAAGTCGGTGAGCGATGATAAGGGACGTTCTGTTTTTCATAAGAGCCACCATTGCGGACTGAATGTGCATCTCAGTTCTGGTATCAACCGAGGAAGTGGCTTCGTCAAGAATAAGTATCTTCGGGTCGGCAAGCACTGCTCTTGCTATGGAGAGAAGCTGACGCTGACCTTGTGAAAGGTTTGAGCCGCCCTCGGCAAGCACTGTGTCGTAACCCTCGGAAAGTCTTTCGATGAACTCGTCTGCGTTCGCAAACTTTGCCGCCGCCTTTATTTCATCAAGGGTAGCGTTTTCTCTGCCGTAGCGGATATTCTCCTCTATGGTGTCCTTAAAAAGCACTGTATCCTGCAAAACTATGGCTATGGAACGTCTGAGCTTGTCTTTCGGGATATCGTAAATGCTCTGACCGTCTATGGTTATCTCACCGCTGTCAACGGGATAAAATCTTGTGAGAAGATTTACTATGGTGGTCTTTCCTGAGCCTGTTGCACCGACAATGGCTATTTTCTGACCTGCTTTCACCTCAAGGTCAAGGTCTTTGAGCACCTGTTTTTCAGGAACGTACGAGAAGTCGATATGCTTGAAGTCGATATCGCCTTTGACGTTTTCCACCTCAAAGTCAGCCTTGCCCTCGTCAGTTTCCTTATCGGCGTCCATGACCTCAAAGATACGCTCTGCGCCTGCTATTGCGGTCTGGATATTTGCAAACTGATTTGCAATCTCATTGATAGGACGTGAGAACTGCTTTGAATAGAGTATAAAAGCCTGAATGGTTCCCACTGTTATAAAGCCTTTTATTGCGAACCAGCCGCCGAAGGCTGCGATAAGGATAAAGCCGAAATTGGATATTAAGTTCATGCAAGGACCCATTACACCACCGAATATCTGAGCTTTTATGCCGCATTTTTTCAGATTGTTGCTCATTTTCTCGAACTTGTCAACAGCGTCCTGCTCCTTGCCGTAGGAAACGACCGTTCTATAGCCAACGACCATTTCTTCCACTTCACCGTTTATCTCGCCAAGAAGCACCTGCTGTTTGATGAAGTATTTCTTCATATACTTTGTGAGTACGCCTGAAACGAATATGGTAAGGAACACTGTAGACAGTGAGATAAGGGTAAGAAGCGGTGAATACAGAAGCATTATGACAACTGTTCCCACTATGGTCAGCACGCCTGAGATGAGCGAGCCTATAGACTGAGAGATAGTTGTGGAGATATTCTCGACGTCGTTTGTCATACGGCTCATTATATCGCCATGGCTGTGGGTATCGAGATATTTTATAGGAAGTCTTACAAGGCTTGAAAACAAGTCTTTACGCATGGTCTTTACTGTGTACTGCGAAAGCTTTGCAGAGAATATTCCCTGCATATAGGTGAAAACAGAGGACAGGAGATAAACTGCACCAAGACCTATGAGCGTTTTGCCAAGCGCACCGAAGTCAACGCTTGTTTTCTTTTTAGTGAGAGTGATGCAGTCGATAGCTATCTGCTGGATAGACGGTGCGGCAAGATTGAGCAGAGTTATAATGAGCATTACACCGATAAGAGCGAAAAACAGATATCTGTTTCTGCCTATATAGCCGATAAGCTTTTTAAGGGTGTTCTTTGCGTCTTTTGGCTTTTCCATTGTGAGCCTTGCACCGTGAGGTCCGCCCGGTTTTCTTCCACCGGGTCCCATTGGAGGCATTGGAGGCATTACACTTCACCTCCTGACGTTTTTACCTGTGAGGCGTAGATATCCTGATATACCTCGCAGGTCTTTAATAGATTTTCATGAGTATCGCAGGCACAAAGCTTGCCGTGATCGAGGACGGCTATCCTGTCGCATGATTTTACGCTCTGGATACGCTGTGCGATTATGATAAGGGTAGTGCCGTTCATTTTGCGGTCTATCTCCGCACGGAGCTTTGCTTCTGTGCCAAGGTCGAGGGCGGAGGTGGAATCATCAAGAATGAGGATCTCAGGTTTTTTAAGTACCGCTCTTGAGATAGAAAGCCTTTGCTTCTGACCGCCTGACAGTGAAGCTCCCTTTTCGGCTATAATACCCTCATAGCCTGCAGGTATCTTCTGAATGAACTCGTCAGCCTGAGCTGCCTGTGCGGCGGAGATGACCTCCTCATGGGTAGCGTTTTTGTCGCCCCACTTTATGTTGTCCTCAACTGTGCCTGAGAAAAGCTCGCTCTTTTGCAGGACTATGCCAACTTTCTTTCTAAGCTCGTCAAGCTTGCAATCCTTGACGTTTACGCCGTCAACAAGGACTTCTCCTGCTGTGCAGTCATAAAATCTTGGAATAAGATTTACAAGTGAAGATTTTCCCGAACCAGTTGCACCTAGTATGGCGACGCTCTCGCCTGACTTTATATCAAGGGTAAGGTCTGAGATAACAGGTCTGCCCTTGGTTTCAGGATAGGAGAATGAAACGTTTTTAAAGCTCACTGTGCCCCCTGTTTTATCTGAAAGGGAAACGCTGCCGCTTTTTATAACAGGGTCAGTTTCGAGGACTTCTCTCAATCTGTTTGCAGATGCGGAAGCCTTTGCGAGGGTCTGGAACATCATAGACATCATCATTACGCCATGCAAGACCTGAGTAAGATATGTGATAGCCGCCATGACCTCGCCGACCTTCATAGCCTGCGCCTGCACCTGCCAGCCGCCTATAACTATAACGGCAATAACAGACAGATTGAGTATTATCATAAGAAGCGGCTGAAGGATAGCCATAAGGGTCTGAACACGGAGGTTTGATTCCATAAGGCTTATATTTGCATCGTCAAAACGCTTTTCTTCTGTATCCTCTCTCACATAGGCTTTTACTACTCTTGCGCCTGTGACGTTCTCCTGAACCACAGAGTTTACGGTATCAAGACGTTTTGCAACGATAGAATAGTATGGGTTTGCCTTTTTGAGAATTACTATCATCATGATTATCTCGACAGGCAGTGCACAGAGAATTATGATACCGAACCTGACGTTCAGGGTGAGCATCATGATTATTCCGCCGAAGAACAGCAGGCTGTCACGCACCAACATTCTCAACATGAAGTCTACCATTTGCTGGATAGCGGTTATATCCGCTGTAAGACGTGTTACCAATGAGCCTGTTGTGAACTTGTCGGTCTGTTCAAAAGAAAGACCCATGACACGCTTAAAAACGTCCACACGCAGATCTCTTGAAAAGCTTTGGGAAGCTATCCCACCGAATGCAGAAGCCGCAATTCCGCAAGCTCCGCCACCTATAAGAACAAGGAGCATGAGAAGTCCCGTTCTTATGATAAGATCCATATCCTGACCCAGCACGCCATCGTCAACTATTTTTGACATAAGCTTTGGCTGAAGCAGGTCGCCCAGCACTTCTCCCACCATGGATAGAGGTGTCAGCACCGCAAACAGTGCATAGGGCTTCAAGTATTTGCTTAGTTTTACTTTCAAAGCAGTTCCTCCTAAAATTTTATTTCAGGCTACTTATACGCAGGGGAACATTGACGGAAGATAGCAAATGCAGAGCAGTGGGCTGTCAAGGACGCCAGCCCCTACAAAATGTGTGATATAACTTTTTATGTAGTGGCGAACAGCGTTCGCACGCATTGCTTTTGTTTTGCTAATGATCGCATCGACTTTTCACTGCTGGTGACAAGGCAGAGCCTTTGAAATCACAGCCCTAATTGTGCATTATCTCAAGCTCCTCGGACAGCTCCTGCGCTGTCATTTTTCTGCTGAGGGAGGCTTTGTCTATCATTATGGTAACAGGCTCTTTTCCGTGGATATCGAACCAGTTGTCAGAGAAAACGCAGTCGGCAGTTTTCAGGCTGAGGCAGACGCTTTTGGCGTAATTCTCGGCACAGAATGTCAGGGCGAATTCATCCTCGCTTTCTGATATGCCGTAGGTTATGGCAGGCTCTAGGAAGGTAAATTCTTTCGGGCGCACAAAGAGCGTTGTGCCAAAGCTCAACACCTTGCCGTTTTCCATAATGGAATATTCGAGATATTTTTCACGAGGGTCGGTACGGCTGACAAGCTCCTGTGAAAGGTCTATGTCAAGGACGTTCTGTGCTGTGAGAGCCGGAACGTTCACGGATTTTTCTCCGCTTTGCAAAATTTCTGCTTTGTTGTTTCTCAGCGTCCATTTTACCACACCCTCAAAGGCTGTCATTCGCTCGTTGGATATGTTAAGGACAGGCTTTTTTCTATTGGTATCGTCGCAGGAGATAAGGCACGGACCGTAAAAACGCTTTGCATAATAATGCAGACCTTTCCACCTGCCGAAATAGTCGATACTTGACCATGAGATAACAGGGTTTGAATCGTTCACCTGCCAATAGGCTGAACCCATACATCTGCCCCTTGCTCTTCTCATATGCTCAACATTTGAGCGTATGCAATCCGCCTGAACAAGCTGTGAGGAATAGATGAGCTGTTTGAAATCATATGGATATCTTACCATTTGAGCGAGATAGTACATTATCTTCTCGTTGCCCTGGACGCACTTCTGATGCGCCGCCATAACTGGTGAGCAAAGGTCAAAGTCGCCCTTTGTTTCATCGGCAAAGGCACGGCAGGTCTTTATATCAGGCAGGCTTTCAAAGCCGTATTCTGAGCAGAAGCGGTAATAAAATTCTCTGAACGCTTCGATAGGCTTGAAGTTGTGCCAAACGTCCCAATAGTGCATATCCCCTGCATGGTTTGAGGAAGCGTCCTTGAAGCCTCCCCCTGATGAAGGTGATGACGGCCAATAGAATGTGTTTTCGCATGGGTCATAGGCTTTAAGCACCTGTGGGATAATATCCTCAAAAATGATAAGATAGTCACGCTTTGCTTCCTCGTCCTTAGGAAGGCCCCAATATTCCCATGCTGATTCTATCTCGTTGTTGCCACACCACAGACCAAGAGAGGGGTGGTTTCTCAGGCGGATAACGTTGTCACGAACTTCCCCACGGACAGTTTCTTCAAACTCCTCTGTGAGCAGATATGCAGAGCAGGCGAACATAAAGTCCTGCCATACTATGATACCATTCTCGTCGCAGTAGTCATAGAAATACTCGTCAGGATAATAACCGCCTCCCCACACTCTTATAAAGTTATAGTTTGCGGCCTTGCAATCTGCAAGGAGCTTTCTTGTTTTCACTTCGTTACAGCGTGTGACTATCTGGTCTTCGGGGATATAGTTTGCGCCCATGGCAAATATCTTCACGCCATTGTTTATAAAGCAGAACTCCTCGCCCCACTGATCTTTTTCACGGCTGACAGTTAAAGTTCTAAGACCTATTCTCTGAGCATTTTTATCAGCGCAAGCGTCATTTTCATCATACAAAGTCACGGCACAGATATAAAGTGGCTGTTCGCCATAGCCGTTCACCCACCAAAGCTGAGGGTCGCTTATCACAAGTTCTGTTTCATAATATTCTGCACTTTCCTCTAGGCTTATGTCGGTTTTTGCGGTGATATTGCCCTGCGGGTCGGATATTTCCACCATAGCTTTTTTACAGCCGTGGTTTTCTATATGCAAAAGGGCTTTCAAAGTCACTTTGTTATCGGTGTGCTTTTGGCTGTAGTAAACGTCAAGTATACGTCCTGCATCTGGAACGATAAGGGATACACTGCGCCATATTCCCATGTCAGGGAGCATTGGACCCCAATCCCAGCCGAACATACAATGGGCTTTTCTTATATGTGTATAGCCTGTCATGGTGGAGTCAACGCCCCAAAGGTGACGTTTTTCGTCCATTTCTTTTATGTATCTGTTTGGCGAGGTTATTTTCACTGTGAGAGTGTTGTCCCCCTCTTTGATAATACCATGGACAGGAAACTCCCATACTCTGTGCATATTGTTCACTCTGCCAAGGTGAATGCCGTTGAGACAGACGTTTGCTATGGTATCAATGCCGTCAAAGTGCAGGACAGTATGCTTGCACTCCACTGCGGCCTTGTCTGCGGTGAATGTAGTTTCAAAATCGTAATCATCATCACATATCTGTGTTGAGATATACTCGTTCTCACGATAATATGGGTCGGGTATCTTTTTATAGTCAAGCAGGGTCTTATATACAGAGCATGGAACTTTGCAGTCAAAACTCTCCTGCGAGCCTGCTTTTTTCATTTTCCAGTTATCGTTAAGGCTTACTGTTATACTCATTATTTTTCTCCTTATTTATCATGAATGCAGAAAAGGTTTGTTTCCCATGCGGGGTAGTATCTTTCCTGACGTATATAGAATTTGTATCCTTTGCAAAGGCTGTTTATATACAGAGGCAGGGTGATGTAATCATATGGTCTGTGATACAACGCACTGCATATTTTTGGGGCATAGCGTGAAATGGTATATTCACTGCCTTTGAGAGCTTCTAGGTCTGCTCCCTCAACGTCATATTTTATATAGGTGCATTTTTTGCCTGCAAGGACGCTGTCCAGACTTCTTGCACGAACCTTTTTTCCTGCGGCATCTACTCTGCCCTGTCTGCCTGCGCCTCCTGCAAAGCTAAGTTCGGTATCTACGCTCCATGCGGCGGCGTTATAAAAGCTTATATTGTCATTGGCTTTTAGATTTTTCAGGCATTTCTGAAAGTTTTTTCTCTCAGGTTCGAGGGCATATATTCTCTCATACTTTCCCCCTGTGCGTGAGATAAGCTCTGCGGCAGTGTCGCCTGTGTATGCTCCCAAGTCGCAGTATATCTCGTTTTCTCCAAGGGTAAGTATCTCGGTTATCTTGTCCTTATCCGTAAATATCTCACGGAGATAAGAAAGCTTTCCTGTTATCTTGAACGCTGTCAGCTTTTCAAAGGTAAGCTTTGAAATATCGTCATCAAAAAGGCGGTAAGCTTTTTCAGCCTGAGAATACATTGAGAGAAGCTTTTCCTTGCTGAAATTTTCATCGCCTGCAACGCACATTTCCGGCACTATGACCTCGCAGCTTTTTTCAATATTGTCGATACGCTCCATTATCTCAGGCAGGCTCGTGCCAAAGCCAAGCACAACTGTGATATTTCCAAACTGCGCTTGCACCTGTGAGAAAGTCTGCACCTTAAACCCTCTGAAGCTTTGTCCACGGACAAAATCGTCGCTTGCAAAAACACCTGTGCATTTTATGCCAAGTCTATCAAATTCATCAAGAAGCTTTTCCGCTCCATCGCCCATGCCGTATATGAATATCGGCTTTTCGCAGGTCTTGAGCCTGTCCCACGAGCTTTCAAGGGACTGAAAATATTCTTTTGAAAACATTCACACTTTCCTCTCCAAAAAAGGCTCTCACAGAAAGATCTGCGAAAGCCCCTTATTCTTATAGAACTTTATATGATATCGTCATTGATATCAAAATCATCATGATCGTGGCAATGACCGCCGTCACCACCGACCATATCTCTGCCCCTTACACGGTATCTATCACGATTTATATTGATATACTTATCAAGCTGTGCAAGCACATCTCTTGGCGCTTTTATGGACTTGACTTCCTTAATAGGCGTATCAACGTCTTTGACATTCATTACTATTGTGCCACAGCCGAACATTCTTTGTCCGAACGGCAGGACAAGCTTTTTGTCGATGACCCTATAAAGGTCAAGCTCGTCTTCCTCTATGCTGAGAAAACCCTTGCGTGCTATAAACTTATCTTCTGTGAGAAAATATCTTGTAAATGATATAGGCAGACCAAAAATCGTTCTTTTCTTATCTGTCCAAATGTAATTGATAACGTCTTTTTTCATAAAACGACGTCGCCTCCCTCAAGATGATCTATAATTTTTTACAAAGACATCATTGCAAACTGGTGGCACAAAAAAGTTGCTGACCATGTTTTTGCAACGATCCTCCCGTATATTTTACCACGCAATAAAGCTTTTGTCAAGAAATTATCTTTTGTAAAAGCTATGTAAAAATGCCATTCATTTATATATTTCTATATCATTTCGTAAATATTAATAAATGTAAAATCACACATTTATCTTAATATTTTTTTAATTATTTAGCAATCTTTGCTGGCGTTTTCGACTTTTTTCTACATAAAATAAGCTTTCATAACAATGTAAAGTTGATGTAAAATATAGCGAATCGTCAATTTATTCATATAATGTATTGATTTAAACGACACAAAAGCATATTTTCTCTGTGTAAATTACAATATTTGCACAATTATCTCATTTAAAATTTGGTCATAACCGACATTTGTTTATTTACTATGTATAGATTGTTGCGTGTTTCTTAAAACATAGTACAAAAAGTAAGAAAATTAAGTAAAAAACTTGAAATTATATCGTAAAAATGTTATACTGCAAGTGTAGTATAAAGTTAAAAAAATAAAAAAACCGGAGGAAGATTTAAAATGTGTAAAAAAGACGTGATCAAAATCCTTGTCGGAAGCCTCAATCAGGCCGGCATGAAGGTGGCAGACTATCTGAAAAAACAGGGGTACAATGTTGCGCAGTCAGACTACAATCCACTGGAGATACAGCTTGAGGTGCTTAAAAGCAAACCTGATTTTCTGATAATTTCAGAAATAACTGAATTTCCCTACGAACTGTGCAAAAATCTCAAAGGGGCTTGTCCTAAGCTGAAAATAATCATGCTTTCCGACAGAAAAACCAACAATGGACTTGCAAAATACGCAGACATGATAATAAAAAGTCCTCTAAGCTGTGCGGATATCAAAAACGCACTCAGAGCGCTTCAGTGTCCTGACGATTCTGCAGATCTGAACATCACAATAACGCGAAGCTCTGACGAGGGGTACACCAATGGCGACATACAATCTGCTATATCCACCGTGATGAAGCGGTTGTGCATAACTCCGAATTATAACGGCTATGGCTACATCAAAGAGGCAATAAAAATGGCTCTTACGACAGACAAAGCCAACAGACGTGTCACAAAGGTCATTTATCCAGAGATAGCGGCGGCACATGGAGTAACCACAGTAAGCGTTGAAAGAAATATGCGCACCGCCATAAGGATCGGTTGGGAAAAGGCTCATGACAAAGACAAAGCCGAGATATTCGGTAATTTTGCCATAAGACCTGACCACTACCCCACAAACAGCGAATTTATTTTCGTTGCCGCTGAATACATAAACAGCAAATATCCAGCGGAAAAGGCATTATCAGCCACCGCTGAACATACTAGCGAAAGTAATTTATTTATCTGACAAGAAGAAAGCCGTTATGCCCACAGGCACAGCGGCTTTTTTCTATATAAACGAAACGTCCTGCAGTAAATGACAACGGGCTGCCCTGCGGACGCAGATCTTCGGCTGCGTCACCCACTGTCATACGATCACTGCAGACGCTCCGTTATCTCATTTTATGCCGACATGGTTTTTATGACACAAAAAAGCGTACCGAAAAATCGGTACGCTCAGTGTTTAAGTAAAAGCCGCCTTGCCGTCGCACAGCCGATAAACCCGCTATAAAAGCAGGGTGGGTAAAACAGCCTGAAAGCTTCACGCTCCCTTCGTCCGTTTACGAAACGGCAAATGCGGTTTCGTTCGGGAGGTCTGCAATCCCTTTCCAGAGTCTGAATCCCTTTTTAGAAGTGTTGGATTTATAATAACTGTGCTTGTTCGCACAAGGCAGGAAACTTTTTCTGTTATTTAGTATATCACAACATATCCATAATATCAATAGGTAATTTCAGCAAATCAAAGTACATAAAATTGTACATTTTACATATTGACAAGCCTATATGCTGAGATATTTTTCTTATGACAGGTGATCGTGACAACCGCAGCCACAGCCGCAATCATCGTCTTCGTCCTCATCGTCAAACTCGAACATTTCATCGATACGCTCCATGAACATCTGACCGATCTTCTCATACTCGTCATCATCTTCGATAGAAGCAAGTATCTCGTCATTGTTCTCGTCATACTCAGCCTTGAGTATCACAACGTCGCCTGAATCTTCAAGGGCTTCATCACCGTTCTCATAATAAGGAGTGAGAGCATAATACTTCTCGTCACCATACTCCATTGCGTCCAACAGCTCAAAAGTCTGCTTATTACCATTTTCGTCCTCCAGCTCGTAGAGGTCCGGCAGAAACTCGTTATCCATAATTATCCTCCTAACATGATCTTGTGCGGTATATCGGCACTTTCTGAGTGGGATATATCGAAAAAATCAGAACAGAAAGACTGTTTCTGACCACCGCAACACTTTAATTATACTACACTGCAAAATCAAAGTCAAGCGCATTTTGTAAAAGTAATATTAAATATAAAAATCACAAAAAAGTTGAGAAAAACTATTGACAAGTAACAAAAGATGTGGTATAGTATAGTCAAGGAAAAACAAAGAGCCAAACAAAAGCAGACAACAGGGTTCGCTGAAACGGTCAACGGTCTGACGATACAGTAACGATTTCAGAGGGCACGGCAAAGCGAAGTAAGGCAAGAGGTTTTCCTTATATATCACAGGCAGATCGGTGGACACAGCATATACCCGACACTAGGTACACTACAGTTCAGCAGGCGGGCAGGCTCATCGGATACCTAATAAGATATGAAAGGAGCGAGTCCAATGGACGCATCAGAGATCCAGGAGAGTATCCATAGGCTCGGCAATTTCTTAAAGTAAAAAAGGATCAAGACGCAGACGAATGAGCTGACAGGAATCCAGACATATATGATTTACACAGGAAGAAATTGCAGAGCCTCATGGATTAATCACAGCACAGAGTTACTGCAATTTAAGGATACTCTCAAATTTACAATTGAATATTTTGCAACTTTTATATAAGGAGTGATCGACATGATCGGTTACAGAAGGTTTGCAAATAAAATTTAGACAGGAGTGTTTCCAATGCACAATTTCAGCTTTTCAGAGGTAAAGAAATAAACTGAAAGAGTGATTCCAATGTAAAATTTAGCTTCTGAACATAAAAAGCTCATAGAGCTATAAAAATCAAATAAATTTCGAGGAGTGGTGCATATGAAAATGCACAAAAGGAACTTGAACATGAAATAGAATGGAGTGAGTCCGCCAAGAAATTTACGAGCTTAATGCTCTTACCGATTTGATTTACTGACTAAGATTTTTCTAAAGATCATATAAAATACTGAAGGAGTGGTGCGTTATGAAAATGCACTCAAGGCTTTTGAACATCTGATATTTGGAGGTGAATCCGCCAGTTACTTCAGCAAGGCTTATCTGATATGATGAGCGTAGGATCTTGAAATTATGCGAAAGGCGATAATTCCAATGGAAATGTAATAAGTTTCATTGACAATAAATTTTCACGAAAGGTGTTAAGTCCGATGGCACGTTAGGTTTTATCCACTGAGGCATAACTTAATATTTTGAAAGGAAATAAATCCAATGGAAAGGTAATTTGCACTTAGAGATTATTTTTACCGAAAGGAAATAGATCCAATGGAATAGCTTATATTATGCGGACAGAATTTTACTGAAAGGCGTGAGTCCAAAGTACAATTTAGCATGAGTTTACGACTAGAATTTTCAGAAGGGCGTAATACCAATGGCATAATCAATATGAACGTACATACTTAACTATGTGGTGTATTCAGATATCACATAGTTAAGTTTTTTTGTGCAAGAGGGTTGGACGTCGGGGACGCCGTCCCCTATAACGTATCAAGAATAAATAAAGCACCCTGCGGTCAATGCAGAGTGCTTTTATTTTATATCATATTTTCAAGGAAAGCCACTGTCTTTGGATCGTATGTAAGATCCTGCGCTTCCATATCCTCGTCAAGCTGCCACAGCTTTGTTACTGCGAAAACTGACGATACAAAAAACGGCTGGCTGTTCAGATAGCCGAGGGTTATCTTTGCCGGAGTGTCCCCCGTCTGCTCGCTGAGCTGTTTTACCTTTGCAAGTCTTGCAAGATTAGCAGGGCCTGCATACTGTCCCTCAGGGAGATTGTTTGCAGCGTCGCCCTTTGCAAGCTTTGCAAAAAAACCCTTTGCCTGCGGGGAGAACGCCATAACAGGAAAATCATGCTTCTTGTACCAGCGGAACTCCTTTGTATCCATACAAACAAGAGTATTGTCACCGAAAGTTTCAACGCTCGAATGTGCAAGGCTGTAGTTTATCTGACTGATCCTGATAGGCTCCATGCCGTTTTCCTCTGCAAACTTATTCGCTTCCTCTATCCTCTGAGTTGTCCAGTTTGAAACGCCTATAAAATGTATCTTTCCGCTCTCATAAAAATCATTGAGAACTGGCATTATCTCTTCCACAGGTATCTTCGGGTCGTCACGATGAAGAAAATAAATATCCACATAGTCAACGCCCAACACTCTCAGGCTTGCTTCAAGATCCTTTGTAAGCTCTTCCCTGCTAAGACGGCTTTCGTCCATATGACCCATTTCAGGGTGACCGCCCTTTGTGGCAATACAAATTTTATCACGATTGTTTCTGGCTTTGAGCCATCTGCCTATTACGCCCTCGCTGGAATCGTGACCATTCTCCAGCCAGTCGCAGTAAACTCTTGCGGTATCGATACACCAGCCGCCAAGCTCTACATATTTGTCGAGAAACTCAAAATACACATCGTCACAATCGTTTCTCTCAAAACCTGCCGCACCAAAAGTCAGGGCAGGGACTTTCATTTCATATCTGTCGTTTTTCAACACATAGCTTATCATGTACTCTTCCCCCTTGGCATACAATTTCCTATACTATTTATCATCACTATGTCTAGCAATATATTATTATACCATATAAAAAGGACTTTTTCCACAGAATTTTGTTAAATTTTATTTTTTCATAAAAACCCCTTGACAAGTCGGTAAACTTGATATATAATTGTAAAGGTTTATGACTTTACAGAAATCCATTAGGAGGTAAGCGGTATGAGTAAAAATTTGCAAAACAGCGTTTTGCTCGACTTGTATGGCTGCCTGCTCACAGATAAACAAAACGAGATCATGGATCTTTATTACAATGACGATCTGTCGTTGGGAGAGATCGCCGCTCAGCTAGATATCTCAAGACAGGGCGTTCATGACGCTATAAAAAAATGTGAAACTGCAATGGCTGATTATGAAGAAAAGCTAGGTCTGCTAAAACAGCAGGAGGCTTATCTGGCAGAGCTTAAAGAGTTCAAGGCTCAGGCTATGGACGTTTTTAACGAATGTAAAAAAAAGAATTATGCGAGAGATATTGCCGAAAAGGTGATAGTGCTTCTTGAAAATCTCGATTCTAAGCTTGATGAATTTGACAACGCAGAATATACCGAAGAAGAATAGATATAGATAAAAAAATTATACGGAGGACAGCTTATGGCGTTTGAAGGACTTTCAGAAAAACTAAACGGCGTGTTCAAGCGTCTTAAATCAAGAGGTAAACTTAGCGAAGCCGATGTAAAAGAGGCAATGCGTGAAGTTAAAATGGCTCTGCTTGAGGCTGACGTTAGCTACAAGGTAGTAAAAGATTTTATTGCCAAGGTAACAGAGAGAAGCGTTGGTGAGGAAGTGCTAAAGAGCCTTACTCCTGGTCAGCAGGTCATAAAGATAGTTAATGACGAGCTTATAAAGCTCATGGGCGAGGCTAACTCGAAGATAAACTTCCCTAACAAGCCGCCTTGCATCATAATGATGTGCGGTCTTCAGGGTTCAGGTAAAACAACACACGCTGCAAAGCTTGCGAAGATGTTCAAGAAAGAGGGCAAGCGTCCTCTGCTTATAGCAGCCGACGTTTACAGACCTGCGGCTATTGAACAGCTAAAGGTTGTGGGAGAGAGAGCCGAGGTCGCAGTATTTGAAATGGGTCAGATAGACCCACGAAAGATAGTAAAAGAGGGTATCAAGCACGCCAAGGATTATGGCAATGACCTTGTTATCATAGATACGGCAGGACGTCTTCACATTGATGAGGAGCTTATGAACGAGCTTAAAGACATCAAGAAGATCGCTGAGCCGAACGAGATAATGCTCGTTGTTGACGCTATGATCGGTCAGGACGCTGTAAAGGTAGCTTCAAGCTTTGACGAGGCTCTTGGTATCGACAGCGTTATCCTTACAAAGCTCGACTCTGACACAAGAGGCGGTGCGGCGCTTTCAGTGCTTGCTGTAACAGGTAAGCCTATCAAGTTCGTTGGTATGGGCGAAAAGCTTGACGAGTTTGAGGCTTTCCACCCTGAGAGAATGGCTTCAAGAATACTTGGCATGGGCGATATGCTCACACTTATCGAAAAGGCTACTCAGACAGTTGACGAAAAAGACGCCAAAAAGCTTGCAGAAAAAATGCAGGAAAAGGGCTTTGACCTTAACGACTTGCTGGAGCAGATGAAGCAGATACAGAAAATGGGCTCTATGAAGTCTATTATCAGAATGCTTCCAGGCGCAAACAAGGTAACAGACGAGCAGGTGGAGCAGGGCGAGGTTCAACTGAAAAAGACTGAGGCTATGATAAATTCAATGACAAGGGCTGAAAGAGAAAAGCCTGCGATCATTGACCCTAAGAGAAAAAGACGTATCGCTGCCGGAAGCGGCACGCAGGTATCTGACGTAAATCAGCTTCTTAAGCAGTTTGAACAGATGCAGAAAATGATGAAGCAGTTCGGTATCGGCGGAAATCTTCACGGAAAGAAATCCAGAAGAAACAGAGCGGCACTTCTCAAAGGACTTGGCGGCGGAATGCCACAATAGTTGATAAGCTATCAGCAATCAAGTGATTGATTTGATATATGAAGTTTTTTATGGAGGTGAAAATACAATGGCAGTAAAGATCAGACTCAGAAGAATGGGTGCTAAGAAGGCTCCTTTCTACAGAATCGTAGTTGCTGATTCAAGATATCCAAGAGACGGACGTTTCATCGAAGAGCTGGGCTACTATGACCCAACTAAGGAACCTTCTGTACTCAAGGTTGACGACGAAAAGGCAAAGTCTTGGATCGCTAACGGTGCACAGCCAACTGATACAGTTAAGGCTCTTCTCAAGAAGAACGGCACTATCTAATAGCTGACAAGACAATTCAGACGGTGAGCCACCTATCCCACCACTTCGCTTGCCGTTTTCGGCGGGGAAAACGCTTCCCTGCCGCATTTTCGTGGGAGAATGGAGATATTTTTATGAAAGAATTACTCGAAACTATAGTTTCTGAGCTTGTTGAAAACAAGGACGCTGTTGAGGTCGTTGTTGACGAGCCTAACGCAGAGGGTATCGTGGTTTATCATCTTCACGTTGCTCCGGACGATATGGGCAGAGTCATCGGCAAGCAGGGCAGGATCGCAAAGGCTATAAGAGTCGTAATGCGTGCCGGTGCTTCCCGTGTGGATCAGAAAATAATGGTAGAGATAGACTGATAGTTCAGTGAATAAATCATCACCCCGTACAGATAATAGTATGGGGTGATTTTTTTGCGTATAAATAAAAAATGCTTCAATGCGCTCACAGGTATAGCCGTGGGGATATGCAACGGTTTTTTCGGCTCGGGCGGTGGAATGATAGCAGTGCCTATGCTTGAAAAAGGCGGCAGTGAGGCGAAAAAAGCTCACGCCACGTCCATTGCTATAACGCTTCCATTGTCTATTATAAGCGGACTTGTATATTTCAAGGGCGGAAGTCTTGATTTTTCTCAGGCAGTGAAATTCATACCCCTTGGTCTAGCAGGTGCGGCAGTGGGTGCAATGCTCATGAAAAAGCTTTCAAACAGCCTGCTAAAACGCATTTTCGGTGCACTTATGATAATTGCAGGCGTGAGGATATTTATGAAATAGGGTGATATTACGGCTTGGTATACAATATGTGCGGTGGCTTTTCTCACCGGTATCTTTGCCTCCATGGGTCTTGGGGGAGGAATGGTGCTTATAGTTTATCTGACGGTCTTTGCAGGCTTTTCGCAACTAGCGGCGCAGGGGATAAACCTTGTGTTTTTTATCCCTATCGCTATTATAAGCCTTATTTTTCACACAAAAAACGGACTTGTGGAATGGAAAAAAGCCGTCCCCGCTGTTTTGTGGGGAACGGCCGCTGTTGTCATATCCGCATGGCTTGCCACACAAGTCGGGCAAAGCCTGCTTTCAAAAGCTTTCGGTATTTTCCTTATCCTAATGGGACTGAAAGAGTTATTTTTCAAGAGTGAAAAGCACAAGTTCAAAAGGGTCTGAGAAACGCTGTGTCCAGCCACTATTGCCTACTCCCCTTGACACCACAAGGGTTGTATCGTTCACGTTATAAGTGCCGTCGGTGTATTTCGGGAACAGACCCTGACCAGGTGCATAAAGACCATTCACAAGGGGAAGCCTTATAAGTCCGCCATGCGCATGACCTGTGAAGTCTATGTCTATATGCGTTCCATACTGCACTGCGGTCTTGCTGAAATAGTTGCAATCCTCGGGATAGTGGTTTAGCAGTATGACAAAATCCTCTGTGACCTGAGAAAAAGCCTCGCTGTCATTTTCCATATTGTCAAAGCCCAACAGGCTTATAGTATCACCATTTCGTGTAAGTGTGGTATGCTCGTTATAGAGGACGTTTACACCATAGCTTTCACAGCCTGAAACGAACTGCTCTCTTTCCTCCTGAGAAAGATTATATTCATGGTTGCCCATAACAAGATAGACAGGACATATGTCAGGAAGCTTTTTCATAAGCTCCAGCGAGCGGTCAACATCGGGGAAGATCTGATCTACGCTGTCCCCTGTGACAAAGATATAGTCAGGCTCACAGTCTTTGACCTTTTCCGTCAGTCTGTCTATGTAGCCCTTGCCCCACTCGTTGTGGAAGTCAGATATCTGAACTATCTTACAGCCCTCGAAGCCCTCAGGTAAGTTATCAAAATGCGCTGACAGCTTTTTGACCTCGATATAGGTATTAGACCACACAAAGTCGGCTAATACCATTACCGCAAGCACTATTATCACTATGATGATATTTCTTTTCTGCTTTTTAGTCAGCCTGCTTTGCTTTTTTTCTTCTGTATTCAAGATAGCCCTCCAAAATTATCGTTGCGGCAACTGTATCTACAACAGCCTTTCTTGCCTTTCCCCTGACGTTTGTTTCGTTAAGGATATTGTGTGCTGTGACAGTTGTGGAACGCTCGTCCCACATTCTCACTGGCAGGTCGGTACGCTCTTTCAAAAGCTCGGCAAATGCCCTGCACTTCTCTGCTCTTGGGCCTTCCGTGCCGTTCATGTTTATAGGCAGACCTACTATTATCTCACCTGCACCGTATTCAGCAGCTGTCTGAGCCGCCTTATCTGCAAGCCTTTCGGCGTTTCTCTCAGGAACAGTGCCAATAGGAGAAGCAAGAAACTCAGAGCGGTCGCTTATTGCGAAGCCTGTTCTTGCGTCGCCATAATCTATTGCCATTATTTTCATTTTGCGCACCTCTATATCAAGACTTTTCTTATCATTATATCATAACACTGTCTGTAAAACAAGTCCTAAAGCAGGATTTTGGGAATTAAACTGCAAAAACGCAATGTAGAAGAGCTCTCTGCATACCATTTGCTTAAAAAAGTAAAATAGTTCCTTAAATACTGTGATTATTTGTGCATTATGGTTATTGATTTTTACTTTTAATTATGTTATAATGCTTTATTATCAGAGGGTATGCACAAATGTCAGGGTTAAGTTTTGTGCAAAATTATATTATATAAGAATTTGAAAGGAAAAAGAAAAATGAAGAAATTTTTATCAGTAGCAATGTCTGCTATCATCGCCTGCGCTTCAATATTCTCATGCACACTGACAGCTTTTGCCGAAAACGCAGAAACAGAAGACGTTACTATCGACTGCTCTTCCGCAGCGACTTGTAGCAATTGGGAACAGTCTATCACTGTCGATCAGGCAACTTTCAACGCAACAAGGCTTACAAAGGATTCAGAGATAATCGTCACATTCAAGAGCGAGGAAATAAACGAAAAGGCAGGAAACAAATACAATGCTGAGCTTATTTTCCAGAGCTGGGACAACACCACTACATCAGTTGCTCAGGACGGTGCGGTATGGGCAAAGATAGCACCTGTGAAGTTTGACGATTCATCAGCTACATATGATTTTGAATCTATCGCAACTGCATACGGCACGGACGATTTCAGTCAGGTATACAACATCATAATCGGTGCGACTGACAGGGCAAAGATAACAGTAACAGGCATAACGGTAACGAACTGCAAGACAAAGACTTATGCAGAAAAGGAAGAAAAAGACTCAAAGGGAACAAACCCTATTATCATAGTTATTGCGGTCATCGCAGGAATTGCTATCGCAGTTGTGGTAATTGTGATAATCATGAACAAGAAGTCAAGCGAAGCCTTTGACGTAAGCACCGGCAAGTTCGTTGACAAGAAAAATCTTTTTGACGAGCCTAAGAACGGTGAGGACGAGAAGAAATAAAAAATAACGCTATCAACAGGAGGACGAGCAGTTCGTTCTCCTGCTTTTTTTATACCAGAAATATTGACTTATAGACGGAGTTATGGTATTATATTAAAAGGTATATTTAATAATTGGAGGCTATATAAAATGTCAATATTTAAACTTGATCCAGCATTTAAGGACTACATCTGGGGCGGTACCAGACTTAGAGATGAGTACGGCAAAAAGTGCGATTATGATAAGGTCGCAGAGAGCTGGGAGCTTTCTTGTCATAAGGACGGTCCAAGCGTTGTTGCTGACGGCGAATACAAGGGTCTGACACTCAATGAGTATATCGAAAAGGCAGGCAAGGGCGTTCTTGGCAAGAACTGCGAAAGATTTGAGAACTTCCCTATCCTTATTAAGCTCATTGACGCTAAGGACAATCTTTCTGTACAGGTACACCCTGACAACGATTATGCAATGAGAGTTGAAGGCGAATACGGCAAGACAGAAATGTGGTATGTTGTTGACTGTGACGAGGGTGCAACTCTTCTCTACGGTTTCAAGCACGAGATAACAAAGGAAGAATTTGCAAGAAGGATCGCTGACAACACGCTTCTTGAAGTAACAAACGCTGTACCTGTTAAGAAGGGCGACGTTTTCTTCATCAAGTCCGGCACGCTTCACGCTATCGGCAAGGGTATCCTTATTGCTGAGATACAGCAGAACTCAAACACTACATACAGAATTTATGACTATGGCAGAGTTGGCAAGGACGGCAAGCCTAGAGAGCTTCACGTTAACAAGGCTCTTGACGTAACAAAGCTTGCTCCTGCTGAGCAGTATCCTGAGACACCTGTTGAGAAGAAAGACGGCTATGACATAAAGCTTCTTTCAAAATGCGAATACTTCACAACATACAGGGTGAACGTTGAAACAAAGGCTGAGCTTGACGCTGACGAAAACAGCTTCAACAGTATTCTCGTTCTCGAGGGTGAGCCTGTTATCAGCGGTGGCGAAACTGTTTCTGCAAAGAAGGGCGAAAGCGTATTCATTTCAGCAGGCACTGGCAAGTATACTGTTGAGGGCAAATGCACATTCGTGCTTACAAAGATAGACTAAGGTGAGATAAATGCTTAAACTTGACCTAAAAAAAGAGATAGGTGAGCTTGGCGCACTTGTGATCGCTTTTATTATCGGATTTGTGGCAAGCTCATTTTGGATAGGTCTTATCAGCTTTGTGGTGCTGGAGCTTGTGTATCTTCTGGTATATGACGCCGTAGCAAAAAAGGCTGAAGCCCAAAAGCCAAAAGAGGAAAAGGAAGAGATAAACTTTCACGAATATGACGATGACACTGAGAGCGATAACGCTCAGTAAGCTCAGAAAATAAAAGGGAGAAAAAATTATGAAGTATTACATTGGTATTGATCTTGGCGGAACTAACATCAAAGCAGGTGTTGTAAATGAAGAATTTGAGATAATCGCAAAGGCTACCTGCAAGACCAATCTGCCAAGACCTGCGGAGGAGATCTGCGAAGATATGGCTAAGGTCGCTTTGGAAGCTGTAAAGAACGCAGGGCTGGAGATAGAGCAGATAGAGTCTGTAGGTATCGGCACACCTGGCACTGCAAATTCTGACACGGGCGTTATTGAGTATTCAAACAACCTTGGTTTCCTTAACTTCCACGTTGTTGACCTTATGAAGAAGTTTATCAACAAGCCTTGCTATGTTGAGAACGACGCTAACGCTGCGGCATACGGCGAGTATGTTGCAGGTGCAGCAAAGGGTGCGAACGACGCTGTTTGCATCACTCTCGGCACAGGCGTTGGCGGAGGAATAATCATTAACGGAAAGATATATTCAGGCTTCAACTTTGCAGGTGCTGAGATAGGTCACACTGTTATCGACCCTAACGGTCCGCAGTGTACTTGCGGCAGACACGGCTGCTTTGAGGTATTCTCTTCTGCAACAGGTCTTGTAAGAATGACAAAAGAGGCTATGTTCGAGGACAAGGACTCTATCATGTGGAAAATGAACGAAGAGGACGGCAAGGTCTCAGCAAGAACTGCGTTCAACGCCATGAGAGCCGGCGATAAGGCAGGCAAGGAAGTTGTTGACAAATACATAAAGTATCTTGCTTGCGGAATCACAAACACAATAAACATCTTCCAGCCTGATATTCTCTGTATCGGCGGCGGCGTATGCAACGAGGGCGACCCTCTGCTCCTGCCACTGAAAGAGCTTGTGGCTAAGGAAATTTACACAAAGAATTCAGCAAAGAACACTGAGATAGTTATTGCAAAGCTTGGAAATGACGCAGGCATTATAGGTGCGGCATTCCTTGGACTTTCACACAAAAAGTAATAAAGATGTAAAGGGGAATTCAAAATGGGACTTTTCGACAAGATATTAAAAGGTGCGGTAGACGCTATCGACAACGCTGCAGCAAAGAACGGCAACGGTCCGACAGGACTTAAAGACCTGTTCAATCAGGCTATGGACAAGAAAAACGAGGCTATAAACGGCTCTTCAAGCACCACAACTTCAAGCAAACCAAGCACTGCAACCACTTCAAGTTCAAGCAAGAGAAGCAATTGTGCTTATACAAGACCGACATACCACACTTCACCGGAAGTGCTTGCCACGGGAAACGTTCCTGCAAAGCCTTCAAGAAAAGTGGATTTTGAGATATATGACGGCGAGGATGGCGAGATAAGAACGAAGGTCACATTTGATCTAAGCGGTGATTTTCTTGACACGGATGGCGATATCTGCTATATAGCGTCCTACCTTCCGAACATTAACGATGATGATTATGATTCGGGCTATTCCGATGATAACACTCCGCTATTTGGCGTTGTTGACGCACCGGATAACAAGATATATGAACTTATCAAAAAGGTGGAAAATGGCGGCGTGCCTGATGACGCATTGATGTATCTGCCTGTTAATGATATGGGCCCATATGTGTGCTTCAAGGCAAAGGTCGAGGACAGAGGCAGGGCGACTTATTTCTATTATTGTCCGCTCTACGAGCATTGTGATCTCAAGTGTCAGTTTGGCGTAAGCTATAACAGCGATTCTTTTGGCACACCACTTGAGAAAAAGCTTATGGCGGCTGTTGATGAAGCAGTCCGCACAATGAAGAGAGAAGTATTAGAAGTGGAGCACAGACCATTCCGCTAAGGAGGACAAAACGAAATGAAGTTCAGTATAATAGGTTTTATACCTACTTTGCTTTTGCTGATACCTGCGGTGATAGCCTGCTTCAAGACACCTGCCGACAAGCCTGAGCTTGAGGACGAGAACATTATCGTTTTCATTGCAAAGTGTGTGGGCAGATTTGGCTGCATAGGCTATATGTGCCTTGCTATCGGAGATTACAAGGTAGGCTTTTCAAGCAAGCTGCTTTTCATAATATGGGCTGTTGTTGCACTGCTCGTTATCGCACTTTATTGGGTGCTTTGGATAAGGCAATATAAAAAAGGCAATCATTTTGAAGATATTTACGGCACTGGGATCCCGCTTTTCATTATCCCTGCGGCGTTCGTGCTTGTGACAGGTATCTTCTCAATGAATTTTATGCTTATCATATTCTCAGTGCTGGATATCGTTTGCGAATACTGCTCTGCATACGGTGTAAGAAAGCGTCTGCACCCTGCAAAGGCAGAGGAAAGCTCAGACGAGGCTGAAACAAAAGAGAATGAGGACGGAGAATAATACCGCTCTCAGTAATATATTTTTCAAAAGAGGTAATAAAAAATGGCGTGTAATTATTTTTGTGACGGAGTAGACAAAGCTCCACAGAGATCACTTTTCAATGCTCTTGGCATGACAAAGGAAGAAATGGACAGACCTCTCGTTGGTATCGTATCTTCATATAATGAGATAGTTCCTGGTCACATGAACATTGACAAGATAGTTGAAGCTGTTAAAATGGGCGTTGCAATGGCAGGCGGAACACCTGTTGTATTTCCTGCTATCGCTGTTTGCGACGGAATCGCTATGGGGCACATGGGAATGAAGTATTCTCTCGTTACCCGTGACCTTATCGCAGACTCAACAGAGTGCATGGCTTTGGCTCATCACTTTGACGCTCTTGTTATGATACCAAACTGCGACAAGAACGTTCCTGGTCTGCTCATGGCAGCCGCAAGAGTAAACGTTCCTACTATTTTCGTATCAGGCGGTCCAATGCTGGCTGGTCACGTTAAAGGCAAAAAGACTTCCCTTTCAAGTATGTTCGAGGCTGTTGGTACTTACAACG
The DNA here is from genome assembly GCF_000723465.1 of Ruminococcus bicirculans (ex Wegman et al. 2014). Lineage (GTDB taxonomy): Bacteria > Bacillota > Clostridia > Oscillospirales > Ruminococcaceae > Hominimerdicola > Hominimerdicola aceti. The sequence goes on along the minus strand of NZ_HF545616.1, from coordinate 767,232 downwards.
CAGGCAAGTTCACTCTTGATGACGTTGAGGAATTTGAGAACAAAGCCTGTCCGACTTGCGGAAGCTGTTCAGGTATGTACACTGCAAACTCTATGAACTGCCTTACAGAAGTTCTTGGCATGGGTCTTAGAGGAAACGGCACTATCCCTGCTGTATATTCTGAAAGACTCAAGCTTGCAAAGCACGCAGGTATGCAGGTAATGGAGCTTTACAAGAAGAACATCAGACCAAGAGATATCATGACAAAGGACGCTTTCATCAACGCTATCACAGCTGATATGGCGCTTGGCTGTTCAACAAACTCAATGCTTCACCTCCCTGCTATCGCTCACGAGTGCGGAGTAGAGCTTGACCTTGACTTTGTAAACGAGATATCAAAGAGAACGCCAAACCTCTGTCACCTTGCTCCTGCCGGTCACACATACATGGAAGACCTCAACGAAGCAGGCGGAGTTTATGCAGTTCTCAGTGAGCTTAACAAGAAAAACCTTATCAACACAGACTGCATGACCTGCACAGGCAAGACAGTAGGCGAGAACATCAGCGGCGTTGTAAACAAGAACCCTGAGCTTATCAGACCAATAGACAACCCATACTCACAGACAGGCGGAATCGCAGTTCTCAGAGGCAATCTTGCTCCTGACACCTGCGTTGTTAAGCGTTCAGCCGTTGCACCTGAAATGCTTGCCCACGAGGGTCCTGCAAGAGTATTCGACTGCGAGGAGGACGCTATCGCTGCTATCAGAGGCGGCAAGATAGTTGAGGGCGACGTTGTAGTTATCCGTTACGAGGGACCAAAGGGCGGTCCTGGAATGAGAGAAATGCTCAATCCTACATCTGCTATCGCAGGCATGGGTCTTGGCTCAACTGTTGCACTTATCACTGACGGACGTTTCAGCGGTGCTTCAAGAGGTGCTTCTATCGGTCACGTTTCACCTGAGGCAGCCGTAGGCGGTCCTATAGCACTTGTTGAAGAAGGAGATATGATAGCAATAGATATCGACAACTGCTCTATCACACTTAAAGTATCTGACGAGGAGCTTGCTGAAAGAAGAAAGAACTGGAAGCCAAGACAGCCAAAGGTAACAACAGGCTATCTTGCAAGATACGCTTCACTTGTAACTTCTGCAAACAGAGGTGCTATACTTCAGATAAAGGACTAATATCCGATACAAAATAATAAGGGAGAAAGGCGGAATAATATGAAAAAATTCATTTCAGGCTTGCTTGGAATACTCTTTGTAGTTCTTGTAGTAGTAGGTGTTTTCATCTGTACATATGTATTCAATCAGCCGTCAAGATCAAGCGATTCAAGAGAGCTTATCTCTGGAACATGGACAGATAAAGACGCAAACATCACTTTTGAGTTCTCTGACGAGGGCGATTTCACTATCACTCACACTGATAACAGCTCAGTTATCGCAAAGGGCTGGTTTAAAATTCAGGAGGATGGGGGAAGCGGAAAGATACAGCTTCTTGTAAATCCGTCTGACAGAGATACAACTGTTGACATCGGTCTGAGAATGAAGTTCTTCTCGACTATTTCCTACAAAAACCTTTCTGTACCATCTGAGGACGAGAGCGACAAGGTCGCTACCTGCAAGTTCATTTTCCAGAACTCTGACGGAGTTTACTCATGCGAGAGAAAAGACTCTGACGGCTCGTTCTACGACGGCAAATAACGAATTTTCAAGGGCTACGGCTGAACGATATGTTTAGCCGCAGCTTTTGTGCAGTAAAGACTTGATTAAGATAAAAAGGAGTAAAAATGGAGCTACTGATCAAAAATATCCGTGCCTGCGACCCTCAGACAGGGCTTGACGGTATAACGGACATAGGCATTGACGGAGGAAAGATAGTCAGCCTTGGAAAAACTGACGAGCATGCTCAGAGAGTTATCGACGCAAAGGGCAAGCTTTGTGCATTGCCTGGGCTTTTCGATATGCACGTTCACTTTCGTGACCCAGGTCTTACCTACAAGGAGGACATCATCACAGGTGCGAACGCCGCAAAGGCTGGCGGTTTCACGGGCGTCGCTTGTATGCCGAACACAAAGCCGCCTATCGACTCCCCTGAGGGCGTGAAATACGTTTTTGAAAAGGCAAAGAAAACAGGTATCGACGTTTTCCCTATTGCCTGCGTTACAAAGGGCATGAAAGGTCAGGAGCTTTGCGACTATGACGCACTCAAAGCCGCAGGAGTTACCGCCATTTCAGATGACGGCAGACCTGTTGAGAACGCTGAGCTTATGCGTCAGGCTATCGAAAAGACTAACGAGAACGGTCTTATCGTGACTTCTCACTGCGAGGACTTGAAGATAATAAACGGTGGTATCATCAACAAGGGCGATATATCCGAAAAGCTTGGAGTAAAGGGCATGGACAGAGCCTCTGAGGACTATATCACAGCCCGTGAGATATGCCTTGCAATGAGCTGCAATGCGAGAGTTCACATATGCCACGTTTCCACCAAAGGCTCTGTGAACATCATAAGAGCGGCGAAAAAGGACGGCGTTAAGGTCACCTGTGAAACTGCGCCGCACTATTTCACATTCACAGACGAAAAGCTTTTAGCCCGTGACGCAGATTTCAGAATGTCGCCTCCACTTAGAACTGAGGAGGACAGGGCGGCTGTTGAGGAAGCTGTTCTTGACGGCACTATCGACTGCATCATCACCGACCACGCTCCACACTCCGCAGAGGAAAAGGCTGACTTTGAGAAAGCTCCAAACGGTGTTGTGGGACTTGAAACTTCCCTTGCAGCTACGCTTACAAAGCTTTATCACAGTGGCAAGTGCGGTCTTGACAAGATAGCAGAGATAATGTCGGTAAATCCGAGAAAGATAATGGGGCTTGAGCCTATCAAGATAGCAGTTGGCGAAAGATGCGATCTTTGTATCTTTGACCCTGACTATGAATGGGAAGTTATCCCGGCGGAGCTTAATTCAAAGAGCAAAAACAGCGTGTTCAAAGGCACAAGGCTCAAAGGCAAGGTAATGTACACAATATGCAGAGGAAAGCTCGTTTTTGAGCTTTAATATAAAAATATCCGAAAGGAAGATAAAAATGGCATTTGACAGACTTATTGAAAATATCGTAAAGACACAGAACCCGTCAGTAGTGGGACTTGACCCAAAGCTTGACTATGTTCCCGAATACATCAAGGAAAAGAAGTTCAAGAAATACGGCAAGACGCTCAAGGGTGCGGCAAAGGCTATATGGGAGTTCAACAAGACTATAATCGACGAGATACACGATATCTGCCCTGCTATCAAGCCACAGGCTGCATACTATGAAATGTATGGCTACGAGGGTGTAAAGACCCTTTACAAGACTATACAGTATGCAAAGGAAAAAGGTATGTTCGTCATGACAGACGGCAAGAGAAACGATATCGGTGCAACTATGGAAGCTTACGCAACCGCACATCTTGGTCTTACTGATGTTGGCGGTGAACTTGTGGAAGCTTTCGGTGCAGACGCTCTCACTGTAAACGGCTATCTCGGCTCAGACGGTATAAACCCGCTTCTTGACCAGTGCAGAAAATATGACAAGGGCATTTTCGTTCTTGTAAAGACATCAAACAAGTCAAGCGGTGAGCTTCAGGATCTTATGATAGGCAACAAGACAGTTTATGCCACAATGGGCTCAATGTGCGAGCTGTGGGGCAAGGACGTTATGGGCAAGTATGGCTACAGCGGTGTTGGCGCAGTTGTGGGTGCGACTTATCCTGAGCAGCTTGCTGAGATGAGAAAGGCTCTGCCGCACACATTCTTCCTTGTACCGGGCTACGGTGCACAGGGCGGCGGTGCTGAGGGCGTATCAAAGGCATTTGACGATCACGGACTTGGTGCTATCGTAAACTCCTCCCGTGGCGTAATGTGTGCATACAAGAAAGAGGATAACTGTGACGAGCATGATTTTGCAAAGGCTGCAAGACGTGAAGTTATCAGAATGAAAGAGGATATAATCTCATATCTGCCAAAGATCACACTTGAATAAACACTAAAGGAGTGACTGAGTATGACAGCAAAGGGCGTTATATTGTTTACAGCGACGGTGGGAGCTTTGCTATTATGCTCCTGCGCAAAGAACGAGGATACAAGCTCTTTGACAGAAAGTCAGCAGGAGCAAAGCGATTTTCCAAGATGTATCGTAGGCGAGTGGAAATGCCGTGAAACGCCCCTTGACAACAGCGAGCTTTATTCTGGCTATCTCAGCCTTATTATCCGTTCAAACGGCAATTATCTCATGTATGATGCAGAAGCAGGCAATCCCTGCTTAAAAGGCACTATCGAAATGGACAGCGACGATCTTGATCTTATCTTTGTTGACGACAGCGGAGTGGATTTTGCACCCCCTGCAGGGTGGGAGAATATGTCCAAAAGGCAGGAGATAAGCTATTTTGCTGACGCTTACACGCTAAAGCTTACTTATACTGATAATGATAACTCGGTCACTCTCGTTTTTGATGCGGTGAACGCTCCGAATGAGGTAAAGAACTAAGTACAGGGAGGATTTTTAATGTACAAGCAGGGTAAATACCCAATAGTTTCAAAAAAGACCCTTGCAAAAGGAATTTTTGACATTGAGATATACTGTCCGCACATTGCAAAGGCGGCAAAGGCAGGACAGTTTGCACAGGTGCAGGCAGAGGGCTTTTTCCTCCGCAGACCTATCTCTATTTGCGATATCAACAAGGACAAGGGTACTATCCGCCTTGTTTTTGAGGTAAGAGGTCACGGCACTGACAAGATAAGCGAGCTTAACAAGGGCGACCTTGTTGACATTATCGCACCGTTGGGTAACGGCTTCAAGGTGCTTGAAAAGGGCAAAAAAGCTGTCTGTATCGGCGGTGGCATAGGCACACCTCCAATGGTGGGCATTGCAAAGGAATACGGCGAGAACGCCACTGTTATAAGCGGTTTCAGAAACGCTGCGGCTGTTATTTTGCAGGAGGACTTCAAGGCTATGGGCTGTGACGTTCAGCTTTGCACTGACGACGGCTCGGCAGGAAGAAAGGGCTTTGTTACTGACGCACTTCTTGACGTGCTTAAAAGCGAAAAGCCTGATATCGTTTATGCCTGCGGTCCAATGATAATGCTGAAAAATATCACAAAAATATGTGAGGAAAACGGCATTTACTGTCAGGTATCTCTTGAGCAGAGAATGGCTTGCGGCGTGGGTGCGTGTCTTGTATGCGTATGCCGCACTGTCAAGGACGGTCAGGAGTTCAATTCTCACGTTTGCAAGGACGGTCCTGTATTCGACAGCGAGGAGGTAGTGTTTGATGAATAGGATAAATGTGAATTTCTGCGGAGTTGAGTTCAAAAACCCTGTTATCCCTGCAAGCGGCACGTTCGGCTACGGCAGAGAGTACGAGCAGTTCTATCCCCTTTCAAAGCTTGGCGGAATATCCGTAAAGGGCACTACGCTTCACCGCCGTGAGGGCAACCCCGGTCCGAGAGTTGCGGAAACTCCAAGCGGTATGCTCAATTCTGTTGGACTTCAAAACGGCGGCGTTGACAAGTTCATAAACTATGAGCTTCCAAACCTTGTAACAAAGGACACAAGGATAATAGCCAACATAGCAGGCTCAACTATTGAGGAATGTGCAGAGCTTGCAGAAAAGCTCAACGGCACGGCTGTTGACATGATAGAGCTTAACATATCCTGCCCGAACGTAAAACAGGGCGGAGCGGCTTTCGGCACTGACTGCAACGTTGCAGGTGCGGTCACAAAGGCTGTTAAGGACGTTACAGAAAAGCCTCTTATGGTAAAGCTTTCACCGAACGTTACAAGCATTGTGGACATTGCAAAGTCTGTTGAAGCAAACGGTGCTGATGCTGTTTCCCTTATAAACACGCTTCTCGGTATGCGTATAGACATAAAGACACGCCGTCCTATACTGAAAAACAACGTGGGCGGACTTTCTGGTCCTGCGGTGTTCCCTGTTGCCGTAAGAATGGTATGGCAGGTGGCAAACGCTGTTAAAATACCTGTTATGGGCATGGGCGGTATCGCTACATGGGAGGACGCCATTGAAATGATGATGGCAGGCGCAGGTGCTGTTCAGGTAGGTGCGGCAATATTTGCTGACCCTTATGCACCTGTGAAGATAGCCGAGGGTATGCAGAAATTCTGCGAAGACAACGGTATAAACAACATCTCTGAGATAGTCGGCACTGTTAAGCCTTGGTAATAACATAGTAAAATATCCGTCTTTTTACAGGACGGATATTTTTATGGTATTTTTTCTTATGAATTTCTTAAATTCATTGAAAACAGCTTGCAAAAGTGCTATAATTTAAGTCGTCAGGAAAGGCTGACAGAGAAAGGGGAAAGATATGTTTCTTAGAGTACTTTGCGTGATAACATCTGCACTTACAGTTCTTACCACGCTTTCAATGACATCATGCGGAGCAGACAACACCATTTCGTCTGAGGCCTCCGAAAGTGCTGTTACATCTACGGCAGACAGCGGTAAAACTGCAAAGGATATCCTTTCGGCAATAGAGGGCGACCACATGGACGCTTCGACTTTTTACGGTGAGGACAGCTTCACAAAGAATACCGAAAAGCTTTATGGTATAGAAGCTGACAAGCTCAGCGACGGAGGAATACTTTACTCCTCTGACGGCAATTATGCTGACGAGATATCAATGCTCAAAATGGCTGACGGAAGCAGTGCAAAAAGCCAGCTTGCAGACAGGCTGAGCTACAGACTTAATCAATATGAAAACTACAAGCCTGAAGAAACAAAGAAAATACAGGCGGCAAAGATATTTCAGGCTGGAGATTACTGGGTGCTTGTTATCTCTGACAATGCTGACGAGATATCTGACGAGATAACAGACATGATAAATTAAAAAACGGAGGAAAGAAAATGACAACTGCGAAAAAAATACTTACCTTCGCACTTTGTCTGACCTGCCTTACAGCGGGTATCACAGGCTGTGCAAAAGATAAAAGCAGTTCTGATACTAAAATTGCTAAAAGCACATCATCACAAACAGAAAGCAGCGACAGCGAGAAGATAAAAGAGCTTAACGACAAGCTTGAAAAGCTGGAAAACACGCTTTCTAACATTCTGGGGGAGGATATATTTGATCCCGCAGACGGTGACGGCAACGTAAACGGTGAGATACACCCTATCTATGATGATACGGCAGTGGTTGAAGCTTACAAGTCGGGTGATGATTCAAAGCTCACTGACGATAAGGACAAATACATACTCAAAGAGCTAAAAAAGGCTGTGGGCGAGATAATCAAAGACGGCATGAGCGAATATGACAAGGAAAAGGCTGTTTATGATTATGTGTTCTCTCAGACGCACTTTAATGACGATTCTCTTGTGGCGATATCTGATGAAAGTGAAGATGACGAGTCATACAATCCTTACGGATTTTTCCATGACCACTCTACTATCTGTGTGGGAAACGCAACAACAATAAAGCTGTTTTTTGATGTTCTAGGCATCGACAGCAAGATAATACACTCAACAGAAAACGGCGAACACGCTTGGAACGTTGTGAAGATAGATGGCAAATGGTATCACCTTGATGTGACATTTGACGGTGGCAACGAAGCTCCTGACTACGCATATTTCAACGTACCTGACACTGCAAAGGACGACGGCTCTTATCCTTGGAACAAAGAGGACTTCCCTGAATGCAATTCAACTGACGATTGCTACATATGCAAGAATGCCAAGAAGCTTGACAGCGTTTATGATATACCTGAGCGCATAAAGAAAGCAATGTCAGATAAGGGAAAAACTATATATATGTCACTGGACGTGCCGGAGGGAGCAGGCAGCACTGCTGTTGCGGAGCAGGTCACAAACATAATATCAAACTTTTACATTGACGATTACAACGTCTCTTCCACACCTGTTATTGACGCAGAGGACAAGGTTTGCTTCGGAATTTCTTTAAACTCGGCAGATGGTGACGATTCGGATAATTCTTATGACACAGACAATGCACTCGGCATTGATTACGACAAGCTTTCAAAGGCTTTCTCAGATGCTCTCGGAATAGATTATGAGTATGAGCCTGATTATTCTGATAATAACATAATGGGTTAAAGCTTATAAGGGGATTATTTAAGGCAATACCGCACAATCTTTTTGCGGTGTTGCCTTAATAAAAGCCGCAGGGCATACAGCGTAAAAACTGTATACCCTGCGGCTTTTTATATCGGATTTGATCGAAGAAAGCTTGTTCATTGGGTCACACGTCAGCTTGCCTGACTGTCTGCCCTTTTCCGATTTTGTATGTTTGAGAAATTAGCTCTCGAAAAGTGCTGTTGAAAGATATCTCTCACCTGTATCAGGGAGAAGTGCAACGATAGTCTTGCCCTTGTTCTCAGGTCTCTTTGAAAGTATCTCAGCGGCTTTAAGTGCTGCGCCTGATGAAATACCAACAAGGATACCCTCTGTTTTAGCGAACTTGTTGCCTGTCTTGAAAGCGTCCTCATTCTCGATAGGGAGGATCTCGTCATAAACCTTTGTATCGAGGACATCAGGAACGAAGCCTGCGCCGATACCCTGAATTTTGTGTGGACCTGATTTGCCCTGTGAAAGAACAGGTGAAGTTGCAGGCTCAACTGCTACTATCTTAACGTCAGGGTTCTTTGATTTGAGATACTGACCAACACCTGTTACTGTTCCGCCTGTGCCAACGCCTGCGATAAAGATGTCTACCTTTCCGTCTGTGTCTTCCCAGATCTCAGGACCTGTTGTTGCAAAGTGAGCGGCTGGGTTTGCTGGGTTTACGAACTGACCGAGGATAACTGAGTTCTCGATCTCGCCCTTAAGCTCGTCAGCCTTCTTGATAGCACCTGTCATGCCCTTTGCGCCTTCTGTGAGAACTATCTGTGCGCCATATGCCTTAAGAAGATTTCTTCTTTCGATACTCATTGTTTCAGGCATTGTAAGAATTACCTTGTAGCCCTTTGATACGCCCACAGCCGCAAGACCGATACCTGTGTTTCCTGATGTAGGCTCTATAATAGTTGCGCCTTTTTTGAGAACGCCCTTCTTCTCAGCTTCCTCGATCATTGCAAGTGCAACTCTGTCCTTAACGCTTCCTGCCGGGTTGAAATATTCAAGCTTTGCAAGGATAGTTGCGTCAGCCTCTACTGCCTTTTCAAAATTAACTGCTTCGATTATTGGAGTTTTTCCGATAAGCTCCGAAACGCCCTTATAGATCTTTGACATTTTAATCTACCTCCGATATGAAAATTATTTTATGCGGTTTTCTGTACCGCTTATGTTTGCTATGGTTATACTATATCACTTTATTCCTACTATGTCAATAGGATTAATATGCTTTCTGCGTTTTATACAACAAAGTCAGTTTATTGCAAGCTTCAATTTGTGCATTATGACCTATAATCATACTCGGTAATGCAATATGGCTTATTATTTTCATCACAAAGCTCCACAAATTTTCTGCCCTCATCGGTATAAACAAGAGCCTTTATGGCTTTACCACGCTTCAAGGGATTTTTATATTCCACACGGATACGCTTCACAGCAGACTCGTTTTCCACAAACTCGTCTGTTATGTCAAGATATCTCGCATTATTGACGTGTTCGTTCATGTCGATATAGCATTTCAGCACCGGGATATCCTCATATACCTGTGGCTCAGTATCAGGTAGGGCTATCTTTCTTGGAAGATACTCCATATCAAGCTTTGGATAGAGCTTCACCCTATCAACAAGCTCTTGTGGAGCTTTTATAGGCCGCTGAGAGGTCTTGTCCATGAAAGCGCCAGAAGCTATAGACTTCACGCAGATATCACCGTTTTCGTCATATATAACTGTGTTTCTGTAGCCATACATTCTTTTTAGCTCATATGTCCATGTTTTGACGGTGAGCTTTTCGTTTTGCTCAGGTCTGCGGACTATATCAAGCTGTCTTGACACAAGAAACATCACGCAGTTTTCTTTCTCAAAAAAAGGCGACATAACAGGGTGAGTGTCAAGGTGGATAACAGAGCAATCCTGCAAAAGGTCAACAAGGCAACTATTTCTTATTATGCCATGCGAACCTATCTGGCTGCAATTTACAGTGCGTTTCATTTCATACATATTGCTTTCCTCCATTCTGCTATATAATAATTATACAACTTATTGTCGCTTTTTTCAACAGCACATAGGTACAAATGTTAACAGAGGTAAAGAAATGTTAAAAAAAACTTGTTGAAATTAGTCCGCTTTGCTACTTATAATGATATTACAACAATTTTACAGGAGGCAAAATATGTTTTTATGGTTAATTATAGCTATTCTTGTGGCGGTCTGCTCTGTGGCTGGCTTTATTTATCTCACAAGAAGAATATCAGCTTTTGGCTTTATAAAAAAGCTTTCAAAGGATAAAAAGGTACTTAAATACGCCATAAGTGCAGGTCTTATAGTGCTCACAGGCGGCATAATATGGCTTATATGGGACTGGATAAATGCGATAATCTGTTTGCTGCATCTTGTTATATTCTGGCTTTTGTGCGACTTGTTTGTGTTCATTGGAAAGAAGATATCAAAGAAACAGGCAAGCAAATGCCTTGCAGGCTTTATCGCCGTGCCGCTGACGATGGTTTATCTTGCGGTGGGCTGGTATCTTTGCAATAATGTATGGGAAACTGACTACACACTGAAAACTGATAAGAAGTCAGGTGACATAAGGATAGTTCAATTTGCAGACTCTCACGTTGGCACAACGTTCCATGGGGACGGCTTCGCAAAGTACATGGAAGAGATACAGAAGCTTGACCCCGATGTGGTGCTTATAACAGGCGACTTTGTTGATGATGACACATCAAAAGAGGACATGATACAGTGCTGTGAAGCTCTTGGCAAGCTGAAAACAAACTACGGCGTTTATTTCTCATTTGGCAACCATGACAAGGGATACTATGACCCTTCGTATCGTGGCTACAGCGGTGACGATCTTATTGCGGAGCTTGAAAAGAACAATGTCAACGTATTACAGGACGACACCGTGCTTATCGACGATCGTTTCTACATAATAGGCAGACAGGACAGGTCTGAGGAAATGGAAAAGGGCGGTCACAGAGCATCTATGGAAGAGCTCACAAAGGATCTTGACAGCTCGAAGTTCACAGTTGTAATGGATCACCAGCCTTGTGATTATGACGCTCAGGCGGCGTCAAAGGTAGACCTTGTTTTGTCAGGTCACACACACGGCGGTCAGCTCATACCAATAAACTTCCTTGGCACTCTCATCGGCGGCAATGACCGCACATACGGCTATGAAAAGCGTGAGGACACCAACTTTATCGTGACATCAGGCATTTCAGACTGGGCGATAAAATTCAAAACAGGCTGCAAGTCTGAATATGTTGTTATCGATGTTTCGGAGAATTAAATAGCAGGGCAAAGCAAAAGGGTCAGCGAAAATGCTGACCCTTTGTTTTATTTGAACACAAGCTGTACCAAAAGCATATAGCACACTGTTCCGCTTGCAATAGACAAAAGCATTTGTCTTTTCCACAAATGCACTGTCACTGTCACGCCTATGGCGATAAGTTCAGGCAAGCCGTAACTGTAATGCAGAGGTGTTACGTTTCTAAGGCAATATACCACGAGCATACTGAATATTGCGCTTGGAAGCACCTTGCCCAAATACTGCACATAGCGTGGTGTTGGGCGTTTGCCGTTGAAAATAAGAAACGGGAGTGCTCTTGTGAGAACAGTGCCTAAAACGCACATTCCTATAGTGATGACCTGCTGAGTTATCGTCACTTTGCGTCACCTGCTTTCTCAGGGTTTTCTATAGGCTTGCGAAAAGCCGTGAGCAGAACGAGAATACATATCATTGTGGGTATCATGAAATCGTCTGTACCAAATAGTATAAGGCAGACAACGCTTGATATCAAGCCTATCCATGCACTCATATGGTGTTTTTCTTTGAGCCACTGGTCAAGAAATATCACAACGAACAAAGCCGTCATTGCGAAGTCAAGTCCTTTGGTATCAAAGCTTATAAGATCACCCATAAGACCGCCGATAGTTGCACCGCTCACCCAATATATCTGATTGAGTAGCGTAACAAAAAAGTAAAACCAACCTCTGTCAACGTCCTTGGGGATCTCTGCTGAGTAGTTTATGCTGAAAGTTTCGTCGCACATTCCATAGATAAGATAATATTTTTTCCAGCCAAGCCCTTTGAACTTATCCAGCATTGAAATGCCATAGAACAAGTGCCTAGCTTGTATCATTATCGCCATTATCAAGGTCTGCACAGGCGCAAAGGGTGAAAGAAGCATACTTACTGTGATAAATTCAAGGCTTCCGCCATATATCGTCATGCTCATTATGAGGGGGTAGACAAAGCTGAATCCTGATGCGTTAGCATAAATGCCATAGGCAATGCCTAAAAACCAAAAACCTGCGAATATCGGTATTGTATAAGGAAAAGCCCATTTCAGGGCTTTGAATGCTTTTCTATCGTGATTTTTTTCCAAAATGTTCATCTGCCTTTCGGGCGTTCGCTGTGTCGAAAAACGCTGTGTATAAAAGTTTAGCACAATGTTTACCTGTAGTCAAGCACCGAACCATTGACAAATTGCACTTGTGGATATATAATTTACCATGAAACTACACTTTGAAAAGGAGGTGTGGCAGTGACAAAGGTCATATATCCTGTTATCGGCAGGCAGACTTCCCTGCCCTTTTATCTCACCGGAATAGGCATTTCCGACCCTGAATATCATGTCACAAGGGACAAAGGGCTTGTTTCACATCAACTTCTTTTTACCTCAGGTGGCGAGGGCAGGCTAATTGTCGGGGGAGAAGAATTTGTGCAGACTAAAGGCTCGGCATTTTATCTGCCCCCTAGCGTTCCGCATGAATATTATCCCTCAAATGGAAATTGGATAACAAACTGGATAGTTTTCCGTGGTGAATTTGCGGGGCAAATGCTTGCAAACCTTGGCTTTGACAGCTTTAGATTCTCCCCTGAGATAAACACCCAAAAACCCGCTCAGCTTTTTGAGCGAATTTTTGTTGCCGCTGCCGACCCTGTGAATTGTGGCGAAAAAACTTCCGCACTTGTGTATGAATATATCCTCGCCATGAGGACTGCAATGCTTTTCCCTGACAGCCGAAACAACGTGGGAAGCATTACAAGGCAGGCGCTTTTGTATATTGACAGCCGATACATGGAGGATATCACCGCAGAAACACTTGCAGGACTTTCGGGAGTGTCAGTACAACATTTCTGCCGTGTTTTTAAAGCAGAAACTTCAATGCGTCCCCTTGAATATATTGCAAAACGACGTATCTCTCAGGCAAAATCTCTGCTTCTTAACACCGACTCTGACATAGGCGACATAGGCAAGCAGGTGGGCTATGAGGACAGAAACTATTTCAGCATCGTTTTTAAAAAGCTGGAGGGCGTTTCGCCAAGAGAATACCGTCGTTCAAGAGGAACAGGTTTGTAATAATATTTTAAGCTTTATTAGAATTTTCTTAGCATATTTCAAAGTAAAATGTTCGTATCTTAATAATATGCAAAATATTTCAGATTGACCATACACTCCTTTAAGCTTATAATTGTCATAAGAAAGCAAGAAGCCATGCTTTATGCAAGGAGGATAACTTATGACGATACTAAAAAGGGGCGCGTCAATGGTGTCAGCATTGGTCATGATGATATCTGGCGCAGGCGCTTACAATTGCAGTGCGGAGGGAACAACGGTGAACGATAGCAATACAAATAATACAAGAGAGATAGTTATTGACGGAACTACGGCTCAGCTCAAAGAAAATATGCGCTACAGAGGGGCAGGCATGGTGAGCGCAAACAACTCATCAAGGCTTCTGCTAGATTACAAGGCTGAACACCCTGATGTATATGAGCAGATAATGGAGTATATGTTTGGCAAAGAGGGCATCGGCATTACTCACCTTAAGTTGGAAATGGGTGCGGATATAAACTCATCATCAGGCACAGAACCGTCTGTAATGAGAACAGAGGACGAAAAGGCTGACGTAACAAGAGGTGCGGCATACCAGCTTGCCGCTGACGCAAAGAAGATAAATCCTGACCTCACCTTGGATATGCTATGGTGGAGTGAACCAAAGTGGGTATCTGACGCTTCCGATGTTTATGCTGCAAGATACAAATGGTATAAAAACACCCTTGACGCCGCTTATGAAACATATGGACTTGAATTTGACTATGTAAGTGCTGTGCAGAATGAGCGTGGAGCTGACCCTGAATGGGTGAAATATCTTTCCTCTCATCTCAAAAGTGAAAAAGGCACCCCTTATGACTACTCAAAGATAAAGATAGTCGGTGGTGAAGAGGTCTGCACATGGGGCTTTGCTGACAGAATGTATGAGGACAGCGAACTTATGAACGTTGTTGACGTGGTGGGAAGCCATTACACAAGCGAGTCCACCGAGAACGCACAGAAGCTTGCATATGAAGAAAACAAAGAGCTTTGGTTCAGCGAAGCAAGCTCGCCAATGGCATATGCGCAGGGTACATACAGATATGACGGCTCAGGTCTGGCAGGCATAAACGGCACCCTTGATATTGCAAACAGAATAATCGGAATGTATCCCAACGGCAAAATGACACTTTATGAGTATCAGCCTGTTGTATCGGCATACTATGACGGCGCTTGCTACTGTCAGAAACAGCTTATCTCAGCCTGCGACCCTTGGAGCGGTTATTATATGCTTGACAGCGGATTTTATATGTCTCTGCACTTTTCACAGTTCATTGAAAAAGGCTGGGCGTTCGTTGACAGCGGCTGCTACAGCGACGGCAAAAAAGGCGGTGACGGCCACGCTATCGTCGACGCAGTTTACAGCTATATGACCGCCACAGACACAGAAACAGGCGATTACAGCACTGTTATCACAAACACTACCAGCGGGCCTATACAGTATGACCTCAAGGTATCAGGACTTGACAAGGCGTCAAGCAACGTGAGCGTATGGGAAACAAGAGGTCCTGACAGCATTGACGGCAGCTATGACGAGAATTATTTCAAGAAAACTGAGGATATAACCCCTACAGAGAACGGCGGAGCTTATACATACGCTGTGACAGTGAAGCCAAATTCTATTGTGACAATTTCTACTGTTACACCTAAGCGCACAGAATACAAAAACGCTGACGAGAGCGAACGCACTGTTTTGAAGCTTCCATATTCGGACGATTTTGAGTATGCAGGCTATCCTGAGAATTATCTTTCATCAAGGGGCAATGCGCCAAGATACACAACAGATCAGGGCGGTGCTTTCGAGGTGGAAAAGACCGACAAGGGCAATATGCTAGTTCAGCAGATAACGGCTGACATGAAAGCCAACGAGTGGGGCTACACCCCCGAACCTGTGACTACATTCGGTGATGACAGGTGGTATAACTACTCTGTGAACGTTGACGCTGCTTTTGCGACTTCGCAGGACGCAGGATCAAACTATGTGGGCGTTGGTCTGAGATACACGCTTGGCTGCAATTCATACAGTG
Source organism: Ruminococcus bicirculans (ex Wegman et al. 2014) (assembly GCF_000723465.1). Classification (GTDB taxonomy): domain Bacteria; phylum Bacillota; class Clostridia; order Oscillospirales; family Ruminococcaceae; genus Hominimerdicola; species Hominimerdicola aceti. Next base: position 751,719 of record NZ_HF545616.1, on the reverse strand, counting down.
GCTATTGGATAAAGCTTTATGAGAACGGAAGCTGGGAGCTTAAAGCAAATGACGGCACTCTTAGCAGTGGAAGCATAGACGGCTTTGACGGCACAGCTTCTCACAAGCTTAAAGTTGAGGCTGTAAACAACGTTATCCGTGGATATATTGACGGAAACATGGTGGCTGAATACACTGTGAACGAGGGTGAATCACTTATCGGCGCAGGCAGAGCGTCACTTTTCAGCTCATACAACAAAAACAGCTTTGACAACTTCTCTGCTGAACCTGTGGAGGGCAGTGACACATATGTAACTCGCTTTGACGAAACAGACTCTTGCTTCACTTTTGAGGGCAACTGGGAACACAACCTTATGAGCAGCTTCAAAAACTACAAACGAACCATATCAGATGGCACAGAGGGCGACTCTTTCACAGTAAACTTTGAGGGAACAGGCTTTGCGCTTTCAGGTGAAACAGGAGAAAACGCTATACTCGGGGTATCAATAGACGGAGGTGATGAACAGCTCGTGACAGTTTCAAGGACAGGTCAGCGTGAGATATCATGCCATTTTGAAGGCTTGTCTGAGGGCGCTCACACCGCAAAGGTAACCATAAAATCAGGCAAATATACAATTGACGCTATGCAGGTAACAGGCGGAAAGATACCATTCGAGAAGAAAAAGCCTGCGAAGTCTGAAAGCACTAAGTCAGGCAAAAGCAAGCTTCCTATAGCTGTTGGGGCAGGCATTTGCGCTGCTGCGGCAGTTGGTGCAGTGATATACGGCATAGCGAGAAAGAAGCGTAAGGAAAATAATGACTAAAATAAGCAGAACAACAGACATGACACAAGGCAGTGAAATGCGGCACATAATAATGTTTTCACTGCCCTTGCTTGCAGGAAATCTTTTGCAGCAGACATACAATATAGTGGACACTATGGTGGTGGGGCGTTATCTGGGCGATGACGCCCTTGCCGCTGTTGGTGCTACAGGCTCTATCACTTATCTTTTTTACACCCTTTGCATAGGTCTTTCGGTGGGTGCAGGAATAATTGTCGCACAGTATTTCGGTGCAGGCAAGAAAAAAGCCCTGCGGTCGGCAGTGTTCAATTCGGCACTTGTCACGGCTATATTCGGCGTTGTAATAAGCCTTTTATCCGTGCCTGCCGCAAAACCTATACTGGAGCTTTTGAAAGTTCCCGACAAGCTCATCGGAGATTCTGCGGCGTATATGCAGATAGCCTGCGGCGGAACGATAGCGGTGGCTGCATACAACTGGATAAACGCCATAATGAGGGCTTTGGGCGACTCAAAAACACCGCTGATATTCTTGGGTGCAGCAAGCTTGCTAAACGCCCTCCTTGACCTGCTTTTTGTGGTGGTATTCAAATTCGGAATAGCAGGTGCGGCATGGGCAACAGTGCTTACGCAGGCACTTTCTGCCATTTCTTGTATTGTGTACTGCTTTGCAGTGAGCGGAGAGATAAAGCTCACCGCCGACGATATGCACGCCGACAAGGACATGATGTGCCGCTGTGTGAAAACAGGCGTGCCTATCGCCATACAAAACGGGCTTATCTCGGTATCAATGGTGGCTCTCCAGCGTGTGACAAACGGCTTTGGCGAAACGGTCATGGCGGCATACACAGTTTCAATGCGTATCGAACAGTTCGTTCAACAGCCCTTTTCTTCACTTAATGCGGCGGTTTCAACATTCACAGGACAGAATATCGGCGCAGGAAAAGAAAAACGTGCACAGAAAGGTCTTGCTTGTGCAATAAAGATATCGGTGATATTCTCGGCAGTGGTGCTTGTACTGTTCACACTGTTCGGTGGAGCGATAACATCTTGGTTTGTCAAGGGCAAGACTGTTATAAGCATATCGGCAAAAGCGCTTATCATAACCTCACTTTTCTACTGGTCGCTGGGTATTATCCACACCACAAGGGGCTTTTTGAACGGCGCAGGCGATACAAACTATGCCCTTGCAAACGGCATGGCGGAGGTAATATGCAGGATAGGTCTTTCACTTATCCTCACAAGGATAGCTTTCATAGGCTACTGGGGCATATGGTACACCACCGCTGCAACATGGTTTGTAACCGCTATGGTGAGCCTTATAAGATACAAGGGTGGAAAATGGAGGCTTCATGCCATAGTGAAATAGATTTTCATAACTGCTGTACCGATTTGGTGCGGCAGTTTTTTAAGTTGAAACAGTTTCACATTATATATGAAATATTCATATGAAACCATATTGAAAATTCACAGTGCAGTGGTATAATATAATAAAAGGAGTGACGAGGAATGAACATTACCGAATTTGCAAAAGCCGCAGGAGTATCAAAATCTGCTGTGAGCAGATATTTCAACGACGGCTATGTGAGCGAAGAAAAGCGCAGGCTTATTGAAGCCGCCATAGAAGCCACAGGCTATGCCCCAAGCGTTCAGGCGCAGAACGTGAGAACAAGGGTGACAAAGCTTGTGGGAGTTATTATACCGAAGCTTTCAAGCGAGAGCTGTGCAAGAGAGGTGGAGGGAATAAGTCAGGTACTCAGTGAGCAGGGCTATCAGCTTTTGCTTGTGAACTCTGCCAACGACCCAAAGAAAGAAGTGGAATATCTGGAGCTTTTCCGAAGCAATCGTGTTGACGGAGTTATCTTTTTGGCTTCTGTTTTCACTCCGCTCCATGACGCTGTGCTGAAAAAAATGCGTGTGCCGGTGGTAATTGTGGGACAGGAATACAAGGGTGCAAACTGCGTTTGTCATGACGATTACAAAGCCGCCTATACCGCAGAGAAGCTTATGCTTGACAAAGGCTGCAAAAAGCCCGCTTTTATCGGTGTTACCGAGCAGGACAAGGCGGCAGGTCAGGCAAGAAAAGACGGGTTTCTCCACGCCCTTTCTGATAACGGCATCAACATTGAAAAGTCTGATATGCAGACGGCTGAATTTAAAATGGACTCAGGCTACAAAAGGGCTTTGATATTACTGAGAAGCGGCAGAAAATACGACCACATTTTCTGTGCCACCGACAATCTTGCCGCAGGCGCGCTCCTTGCCTGCCGTGAGCAGGGATTGAAAGTACCAGAGGATATAATGATAGCAGGTATTGGCGACTCTCAGCTTTGTAATGTCACGTCCACTCCCCTGACCTCTGTGCATTTTCATTATCGCACCGCAGGCATAGAAGCGGCACAAATGCTGCTCAATTCACTTAAGCGAGAAAGCTCTATACCAAGGACACTGACGCTCGATTTTGAGCTGGAAGAGCGTGAGTCTACAGAGAAAAAATGTGAAACTGTGTGAAACCTTGTAATACCTCCTTGTAAGTTTATATTATTTGTCAATAGACAAATGCACTGTCATGGGTTATAATATAGTTAATGAAATCGGTATCACATAAATAATGAAACTGATAAAATAACATAGTTCGGACAAAATAATAAAAAAGCAAGCAAAGGACGGGATATTATGGATCACAGAAGTTCAGCTCGTGAGATACTTTCTGCTATAGGCGGAAAGGAAAATCTGGTCAGTGCCGCACACTGTGCCACAAGATTAAGACTTATAATCGCAGACAACTCAAAGATACAAAAGGATACCCTGGAGAACATTGATGTTGTAAAGGGCGTTTTTGAAGCTTCAGGACAGCTTCAGATCATCATAGGCACCGGAACGGTAAACAAGGTCTATGACGAATTTATCGCAGAGGCAGGCGTGGAAGCCTCTTCAAAGGACGAAGTCAAGGCTCAGGTGGCTCAGAAGCAGAACTGGTTCAAAAGGCTTATCAAAACTCTCGGTGACGTATTCGTACCTATAATCCCTGCTATCGTTGCAGGCGGTCTTATCATGGGAATAATGGAAGCCTTGAATTTCATGGCTTCAAACGGCTTTATCTCCCTTGACACAAATGGATATGTTTTCACAATATTCAAACTGCTTTCAAATGCAGCGTTCACATTCCTGCCGATACTTATTGGCTATTCTGCAACTAAGGTGTTCGGTGGCAACCCTTATCTTGGTGCGGTAATAGGAATGTTCCTTATCCACCCTGACCTGCAAAACGCTTGGACAGTTTCCACAAACGGTTATGAGCAGACGTTCTCCATATTTGGTCTGTTCAACGTTCACATGGTAGGTTATCAGGGTCATGTAATTCCTATCATAATCGCTTCATTCATTCTTGCGAACATCGAGAAAAAGCTTCACAAGAAAGTGCCTGACATTGTCGACCTTTTCGTTACACCTCTTGTGAGCCTTACAGTAACAGCTTTTCTCGTTTACACCTTTATCGGTCCTGTATTCGTTGCCCTTGAAAATGGCATTATCACAGGCGTTCAGAAGCTTATCACTATCCCATTCGGCATTGGTTCGTTCATAATGGGCGGTTTCTATTCAACAACAGTTGTTGGCGGTATACACCATATGTACACTGTTATCGACATTGGTCAGCTTGCTAAATATGGTGCGACATATTGGCTGCCTCTGGCATCTGCCGCAAATATGGCTCAGGGAGCTGCCTGCCTTGCAGTGGCAGTAAAAAGCAAGAACAATAAGATAAGATCAATGGCTTATCCCTCTGCTCTGTCTTGTATGCTTGGCATCACAGAGCCTGCAATATTCGGTGTAAACCTTAGATTTGTAAAGCCTTTCATATTCGGCTCTATCGGCGGTGCTTGCGGAGCAATGGTCGCTTCTATCCTCCACCTTGGCGCAACTGCAACAGGTGTAACAGGAATATTTGCAATACTTCTTACACTCAACCACCCAGTGAAGTATATAATCTCAATGGCTGTAGCAATGGGCGTTGCATTCACTCTTACTTGGCTTTTCGGCACCAATAACGAGCAGATAAGAAACGAGAACAAGACTTCCGAAAACAAGACAGAAAAGGCTGAACAGCCTGCACAGACTATCGAAACAAAGGCTGAAAATGCAGACGTAGCAGATGACGGCATTATCACAGCTCCGCTTAGCGGCAAGGCTGTAAAGCTTGAAAACGTTCCTGACCAGACCTTTGCACAGGGCATACTTGGTCTTGGTGCGGCAATAGAACCTACTGAGGGCAAGGTCGTTGCACCTGACGACGGCAAGGTCGAAACGCTTTTTGACACTTTCCATGCAGTTGGTTTGACGCTTGACAACGGCAAGGAGCTTCTTATCCACGTTGGAATAAACACTGTTGAGCTTAAAGGCGAGGGCTTCAAGGCTTACGTTTCTGAGGGCGACAGAGTAACAAAGGGACAGACGCTTATCACTTTCGATATGGACTTTATAAAGAGCAAGGGCTATCAGACTATCACACCTGTTCTTGTGGGCAATTCAGACGAATTTGCCTCCGTTGAGGAGCTTGCAGAAGAAGGCACAGAAGTGACTATAGGAGATAAGCTAATAAAGGTAAACGCATAAAGTACAGACAAACCGTCAATAATTATAGTCAACGCATTAAAAGGAGAGGATATAAATGGATAACAAAGAAAAACTGGAAAACAGAGAAAGAATAAAGAACGCAAAATGGCGTCAGAGATTTCATATCGAACCGCCTGACGGCTGGCTCAATGACCCGAACGGTCTGAGCTTTTACAAGGGCGAATATCATGTTTATTTTCAGTACAGCCCAATTGCCGCTGACGGTCACACGCCAAGAGGCTGGGGACATTATCACGGCAGCGACCTTATGCACATGACTTATGACAGAGCAGTTATGATGCCTGACATTCCTGAGGACAGCCATGGTGTTTACTCAGGAAGCGCCATTGAAAATGACGGTGTTCTGCATATTTTCTACACAGGTAATGTGAAGATGATAGGCGATTATGATTATGTCAAAGCCGGCAGAGGTGCGAACGTTATCCACGTCACCACCACAGACGGAAGCAAAATGAGTGAAAAGCAGGTACTTCTCAGAAACAGCGACTACCCTGATTTCTGCTCATGCCATGTGAGAGATCCAAAGGTGTGGAAAGAAGGCGACGCATGGAAAATGGTGCTGGGTGCAAGAACTCTTGACGACGAGGGCTGTGTGCTTGTATACGAATCTGACGATCTTATAAACTGGAAATACACCGGCAAAGTATACAAAGAGGGCTACGGCTATATGTGGGAATGCCCTGACTATTTCGAGATAGACGGCAAGGGCTTTTTAAGCACCTGCCCGCAGGGTATGCCCCACTATGAAACAAAATGGCAGAACCTTAACGAATCAGGCTACTTTCCTGTTCAGGGCAAGCTTGAGGACAGCGTTCTCGGTGACTTCACCGAGTGGGACATGGGCTTTGACTTCTATGCACCGCAGACATTTCTTGACCCACAGGGCAGGAGGATACTCATAGGCTGGCTTGGCATGGATAACAAGGTCTACGGCAATGCCACAACTGAACTTGGCTGGCAGCACTGCCTTACCATACCGAGAGTTGTAACTGTTGCACCCAACGGCAAGCTCAGACAGCAGCCTATAGCTGAATTTGACGAGCTTAAAAGCAACGCACGCCGTCAGAGCAGCGGTCAAACTGCAGAATATCCTCTGCCATTTGAGCTTGACGGCGAGCCTGCGGACAGCTTCAGCATATCCCTTGACGGCAAGCTGGAACTTGACTTTGATAAAGAGAAAAAGCTCTTTACAATGAAATTTACTGACGAAAAATACGGCTGTGGCAGAACAACAAGAAATGCAGAGATAGACAGCGTGAGAAACATAAGAGTTATCGCAGATATGTCAAGCATTGAGGTATATATCAATGACGGCGAAACTGTAATGTCAACAAGAATATATCCCGATAATGGCAGCGTAAAGCTTAAAGTAAACGGCTTTGAGGCACAGGTCTGGGACATCTGAGAGGAGGAACTGCAATGGGAAACACACTTTTTGCCATAGGCGAAGCACTGATAGATTTTATTCCTGCACAGACAGGCTGTGCCTTTGAAGAAGTAACGGCTTTCAGCCCTAAAAGCGGCGGAGCGCCTGCAAACGTCTGCGGAGCGTTCACTATCCTTGGTGGAAGCTCGAAATTTATCACTCAGCTTGGTGATGACCCATTCGGAAGAAAGATAGCAGGCGACCTTGCAAGGGCTGGAATCGACACTTCCCTTGTGAGCTTCACCGACAAGGCGAACACAGCTTTGGCTTTTGTGAGCCTTGAAAATGACGGCAACAGGACGTTCTCATTCTACAGAAAGCCCTCCGCAGATATGCTTTTTTCAGCGGAGCAGGTAAAAGAGGAATGGTTTGAGGACGCATACGCACTGCATTTTTGCAGTGTTTCCCTTGGAGATTTTCCGATGAAAGACGCACACAAAAAGGCTATCGCCTATGCACGTCAAAAAGGCGCAATGATAAGCTTTGACCCTAATCTGCGTTTTCCTCTTTGGAACGACAAGAAAGCTCTGCATGATACCGTGAATGAGTTTATACCAATGGCTGACATTGTGAAGATATCAGACGAAGAGCTTGGATTTATCACAGGTGAAAACGACATCAAAGCCGCTCTGCCAAAGCTTTTCACAGGCAATGTGAAGCTTGTGATATACACCTGCGGCTCAGAGGGAGCATATGCTTTCACAAATAACGCTCAGGCTTTTGCAGAGAGCGAAAAGGTGAAAGCCGTTGACACAACAGGTGCAGGAGACGGATTTATAGGCTCGTTCCTATATGCACTGAAAACTCTCAATGTGACCGCCGAAGGTCTTTGTGACCTTGACAATGCACAGCTAGAACGCTGTATAGCGTTTTCAAATAAATTCTGCGGTGAAAGCGTTAAACATCAGGGCGCTATCGACTCCTACAGAAAAATAGAATTTATATAAATTTGCATAATAATTATCCTTTAATAATACATTTCCTTAAAACAAAGCCTTCCCCTTTTGGGAGGGTTTTTGTTTTCGGCAAAATTTCACAAAACATTTTGCAGTATATGTAGGGGACGGCGCCCTCGACGCCCCGCTTTTGCGTTTTTGAAAGGCTCGTTTTAGCACGTTTTAGCATAGTAACATGATACTTTGTGAAAATTTGACAAAAGCCACGATATACTATATAATAGAGATTGTATGACTATTTTTACAGGAGAATATTTTTTATGAACGAAAATAAAAACAGAGCAACCTTTCAATCACGATTGGGATTTATACTTGTGTCCGCAGGGTGTGCCATTGGTCTTGGCAACGTGTGGAAATTTCCATACATCTGCGGACAAAACGGCGGCGGAGCTTTTCTGTTCCTATACCTTATCTGCCTTGTACTGTTGGGTCTTCCAATACTCATATGCGAATTTGCCATAGGCAGAGGAAGCAACCGAAGTCTTTCTCAGGCTTTCAACCGACTTGAAAAGCCCGGTAGCCGATATCACTGCACGAAGTACACGAGCATTGCAGGAAACTATCTGCTCATGATGTTTTACACCATGGTCACAGGCTGGATGTTATACTACGCTTTTAAATATGCCACTGGCTCGTTGGACGCTTCAAGCACCGCGGCAACGGCTGAGGCTTTTAAGGATATGCAAGCTTCCCCGTGGCTCATGCTCATATTCTCGGCTATCGTTATCATACTTTGTATCGGTGTTTGCGCACTGGGATTGCAAAACGGCATTGAAAAGGTAACGAAAATTATGATGATACTGCTTATGGCGCTCATGGTGGTGCTGGCAGTGAACTCTATCAGGCTGAAAGGCGCTTCTGAGGGGCTTAAATTCTTTCTTGTGCCGGACTTTGACGTATTTAAAGAAAAAGGCTTCACATCAGTGCTTTTCGCCGCAATGACTCAGGCGTTTTTCACACTAAGCATAGGCATAGGCACAATGGAGATATTCGGAAGCTATTTGAAAAAGGACCGCACTCTTGTAGGCGAGTCTGTGAACGTTATCGTTCTTGACACTGCCGTGGCTGTCGTTGCGGGACTTATCATAATCCCTGCCTGCTTTGCATACGGAATCGAGCCTGATTCAGGTCCGTCACTGCTTTTCATTACTCTGCCTAACGTTTTCCACCATATGGCTTCAAGCCGTTTGTGGGGAATATTCTTCTTCATCTTCATGTCATTTGCGGCGCTTTCCACCGTTATCGCAGTGTTTGAGAACATTATCACAATGTCGGTGGAACTGTGGGATTGGAGCAGAAAAAAATCACTTATTGTAAACCTTGTGATGATACTTGTGCTTACAATGCCTGCTGTGTTTGGATTTAACCTGCTGAAAAATATCCAGCCAATGGGCGCAGGTTCGACTATCATGGACCTTGAAGACTTCTTGGTATCATCTAATCTTCTGCCGCTTGGCTCTCTTGTGGGAGTGCTTTTCTGCGTTCGCAAAAACGGCTGGGGCTGGGAGAACTTCATCAAGGAAGCCAACACTGGCAAGGGCAAGCATATCCCTAACTGGCTTCGCAGCTACATGGCCTACGTTGTGCCTGCACTTATCTGTTTCATCTATCTTAAAGGCTACTATGACACATTCTCAAACAGAAGTCTGCCGGTCCTTATAGGCTGGATGTGCTTTGCGGTGATACTTCTTGTGCTGATATTCTGGGCAGCTTTCTCAAAAAGCAAAAAAAATTTGGAAAATCCTATTGACAAATAGAAAGTTTGGCTATATAATAAACCTTGCGTGATGTTTCACGAAAAATCGTATAATGATAAACGCTATAAGAATAAACTGAAAGGTGGTGGGTGAAATGAGAAATATTCTTTTTGATCTTCTAAAGACTAACGAGAATATAAGCCTTACAAATAATGCAAGTTCGATGTGCCTTTCAGATGTCATTTTGCCTGCCCTTATTGCCAAAAGCTAATGAGATTTTTATCAGCTTTCTGGATATTATACTGCAGATCTATTGCGACCTCTGATATCAGGTATCAGAGGTCTTTTTTTGACCTGTTATAGGCAGTTACGTTATGCGAATTTACAGAATTATATCGGAAGAATATGAAATTTATCCCGAAAAGGAGGGAATACATGAAGTTTTTTGACGTTTTGCCACAGCTTGCAGAAAACGAACTGCTAAAGCGTGGAGTTATGACTGACGAGCTGCTTTACTGCGTAAAAGCTGACCTTGACGGTGAGGGCGGATATGTGGACGTATACATAACTTTCACAAAAGACACCCTTTGCATACTCCGTGGCTATGAAGAATACGGAAAAATGAAGCGTGGGCAGAAGAGAAAAAATCTCGTAAGCTTCACAGTATCAGGCTATGATGAATACCCCATAGACAGCATTGAAGAAATGTTTGTTGACCGCTATGCAAATTCCGCAAGACTTATGATAAAGGACAAGTCAGGCAAGGAATTCCCTATAGCGAGGTTCTCACTTGGCTTTGCTGACAAATTTGAGAAATTCAGCCAGCGTGTGAACTGCACAGCCAAGAACGAGCCTATTGACGACCGCCTGCTGGAAGGAGTAAAGACCCACTGCCCTACCTGCGGTGAGCCTTATCCTGACCCTAACCGCCCTGTCTGTCCGAGATGTGTAGACAGACGCTCGGTGTTCAAACGCCTGCTTTCTATGTTCGGTGAATTTAAGGGTGCGGTATTTCTCATACTGCTCACCATAGTTTTAAGCAATGTTTTCGCAGTGCTTTCGCCGATATTCGGCTCTCAGATGCTCTATGATGATGTGCTTGCGGAAAACGGAAAATACTATGGCAAGATACTCATGATAGTAATGCTCATCGTGGGCATTAACATTGCAGGAATGATAATGCGTATCATTTCAGGCATTATAACCTCAAAGGTCGTGCCTGTTGTTACGCACCGGCTTAGGGTGAAGATATTCTCCTCAATGCAGCGGCTTTCCCTTGACTTTTTCACAAGCAAACAGACAGGCTCGCTTATGTCCAGGGTCGACAGAGATAGTCAGAACATCTACTGGTTTTTCACGGATATAGTGCCGTATGGACTTACAAACGTGGTAAAGATAGTGGGAATTGCGGTGATAATGCTCACAATTTCGCCACTTCTGTCACTTGGTATAATCCTCACTATCTCGGTGATAGAGATAGTTCAGCACCAATTTTACAAAAGCCAGCGCAAGCTTTACCGCAAATATGACGTTGCAATGCGTTCTGCAAACTCGGTGCTGTCTGACGTTATGAACGGTCAGCGTGTGGTAAAGGCTTTCGCCCGTGAGGACAGAGAAATAGAACGCTATAGGGTAAAAAACACTGACGCATTTTTGATAAACTCAAGGATAAACTCACGAATAGCAAACACTATCCCTGTTATATGGACGTTCTACAGGATAGTGAACAAGCTTGTTTTCTGCCTTGGCGCAGTGCTTGTTATAAAAGGTCACATACTATTCGGCGCACTTTCAGCACTTATTTCCTATACCGAAATGGCTATGGATCCTATCAACTTTTTCACATGGATAGGCGACCGCTGGGCAAAATGTATGGACGCCGCATCAAGAATGTTTGAGATAATGGACGCTCTGCCTACTGTAAAAGAGGACGAACACCCTGTTCACATGGAAAACATGAGGGGCGATATCGAGCTTAAAAATGTATCCTTTGAATATGAAGCAGGACACCCTATCATAAAAAACGTTTCTTTCAAGGTGCAGGCTGGGCATATGTTTGGAATCGTTGGTAAAACGGGTGCAGGAAAATCCACTATCATAAACCTTATGGCAAGGCTTTATGACGTAACAGGCGGTGAGATAACCATTGACGGCGTACCTATCAGAAAGATAGCTTTTGACGATCTGCGCAGAAATATCGGAATAGTTTCTCAGGAAACTTTCCTTTTCATAGGGTCGATAGCTGACAATATCCGCTATGCAAACCCTGACGCAACCATGGAAGAAGTTATCGAAGCGGCAAAGTCCGCAAACGCACATGAGTTTATAACAAAGCTCCCTGAGGGCTATAACACTAAGGTCGGCGAGGGCGGAATATCCTTGTCAGGCGGTGAAAAGCAGAGAATATCTATCGCAAGGGCTATCATTCAGAAGCCTAACATACTTATCCTTGACGAGGCGACCGCTTCCATGGACACAAGGACAGAGCGAAAGATACAAGCCGCTATCGATAATCTGAAACAGGGCAGGACGATTATTTCTATCGCACACCGCCTTTCAACTCTCCGTGACGCTGATATGCTCTGCGTTATCGAAAATGGAGAGCTTAAAGAAATGGGAACACATGACAAGCTCATAAAAGAAAAAGGCAAATATTTCGAGCTTTACAAGCTGCAATCTGAAGCATTGCAGTTCATAAACGAATAGTAAGGAGATGAACACAATGGCTGAAAATATTACTGCTGAGCAGGAGGTCTACGAGGTCGATAAGCTGACCTTGCTTGACTGCAAAAAGATACGCCTTGCAAAGGAAGAAAGCGGTTTTCTTACCCTCGATTATGAGGGCAGGACTTATCACAAGGTAAACCCCACAAGGCTCATACCATTTTACTCAAAGACCACCTACATAAGCCTTTCATACGAAAATTCCGAAAAAGAGTTCCGTGAGATAGGCGTGATAAAAGATATGGCGGAGCTTGACAATGAGCAATACAAGCTTCTTGACAGTTATCTTGAATACAAATACTATATGCCTGAGATAACAAAGGTCTACAGCATAAAGGACAATATGCGTGGTGCGATCTTTGTAAAGGCTGACACAACTTCAGGGCAGAAAACTATCTGTATCCGTGACTGGTATCAGAATTTCAGAATGATAGGCTATGATTATCTCTACGTCAACGACGCAGACGGCAACAAATATTTTTGCCCTGACATTCATAAGCTTGACAGAAAGAGCCGTCAGGTGCTTGAAATGTACACCTAAAAGGTGTTAGACCACACTGAAAGGAGTGTGAAAATATGGATCTAAAAACCTCTCTTCCTGAAAACGCCAAGGCAGATATCATATATTCCCTGCCTGCAAACTTCACCTGTAAGGGCGACAAAATGGACGGACATTTCTGCGTGACAAAAGAAAAGATATACATTTACAACGGCAGTGAGATAACACTTGAATACAGCATAGACGATTTCTCCGAGTTTGAGTGCAAACAGCAGATAGGCACTTCAATGGCTCAGGGAACGCTGAAAAGCGGTGAAACTATCTGCTTCTGCGGTTTTTCGCAGGATCAGTTTCTCAGATACGCCGAGCTTATGAAGCTTCTTGACCACTGTTTGCGCACAGGCGAGCTTATGGAGATAACCGACACGGAAGAGCCTGTATGCCCGAAATGCGGTCTGCCGCTGGAGGGCGCAAAGGAATGTATCTACTGCACTGGCAAGGGCAAGACAATGGTCAAGCTCATAAAACGCATTGCGCCATACAAGAAATATTTTGCGATCGCAGTTATATGCACGATACTTTCCGAGCTTATTTGGGTGCTTGCGCCATATCTTGACAGAGTTATAATCGACAAGTATGTTACCCCGAAAAACACCCATTGGGCAGGACTTGCAGGAGTTATCATCACTATCGTCACCCTGCTGCTTTTGGCAGGAGTGTTTGAGTTTTTCAACATGAAAAACAGTTTCAAGGTCGCACTCAATCTGGGACGTGACCTTAGGCAGGAGATATTTGAAAAGTCACAGCAGCTTTCCATGAACTCCATATCAAAGCGAACAGCAGGCGAGCTTATCAACCGTGTTTCAAGCGACGCCGCAAAGCTTGAGGACTTCATCACTGCAAACGGCAAGGACGCCATAGTAAAAATACTTTCCCTTGTGATAATAGGCATACTGCTTTTTATTATGGACTGGCGGCTTGCGCTTATGACAGTTTTGCCTGTGCCGATAGTTTTCATAATAGTGCAAAAGCTTTTTGACGCCATGGCGATACGCTACACAAAGGTATGGAAAAACGGCGTTTCTCATGGAGAAACTTTGCATGATATCTTAAACGGCATAAGAGTTGTAAAGTCCTACGGCAACGAGGTAAGGGAGATACAGCGCTACACAGAATGTTCCGAACGCTGGGCGAAAAGCTGTGTTCGTGCGGAAATGATGTGGTATCTCACCATTCCTGCCTCAGAATTTATCCTCACCATTGGTAACTTCTTCGTACTGTATTTCGGCGGAAACATGATTCTCGACCACACCATGACATTAGGTCAGCTTATACAGTTCACCACCTACGTTGCAATGCTTTACGAACCTATACGCTGGCTCATACAGATACCGAGAAATCTTGCGGACACCTCAGTTTCCGCAGGCAAGGTCTTTGAGATACTTGACGAGGACACTGACGTTCGTGATTGTGATGACCCTATTGACCTTGACATTCAAGGCGATATCGAATTTGACGGCGTTTATTTCGGCTACAAGGTATACAATCCTGTGCTGAAAGACATAACCTGCAAGATAAACAAGGGTGAGATGATAGGCATTGTGGGACACTCAGGTGTGGGAAAATCCACAATGATAAATCTTATTCTCAGACTTTATGACTGCACGCAGGGAGAGATACGCATTGATGGTGTGAACATAAAGGATATTGCACAGCACAGCCTGCGTTCACAGGTGGGCGTGGTGTTGCAGGAAACTTTCCTTTTTGACGGAAACGTACTTGAAAATATAGCATATGCAAAGCCTGACGCTACCTTTGAGGAGGTAATAAGGGCAGCGAAAATTGCGAATGCACATGACTTTATCACAAAGCTCCCTGACGGCTACAACACCCGAGTGGGCAACAAGGGCTATCAGCTTTCGGGCGGCGAACGTCAGAGAATTGCCATTGCAAGAGCGATACTCCATGACCCTAAGATAATAATACTTGACGAGGCGACGGCTTCTCTTGACACTCAGACGGAGAAGCAGATACAAGACGCTTTGGGCAAGCTCACAAAGGGCAGAACGACAATCGCCATTGCTCACAGACTTTCCACCCTCAGCAATGCCGACAGGCTTATCGTCCTTGACAAGGGCAGACTTGCAGAGTTCGGCACTCACGCTGAACTTATGCAGAAAAAGGGCGTATACTACAAGCTCGTTATGGCTCAGCGCCAGACCACAAAAATGAAAAAAGCCCAACCGCAGACCTGTTAAGCACTTGACATTATCACGGCAATGTGGTAGAATACAATAGTAAAATCTCATATCGGGGAATGATGTTCTCCCCTGGGAAACCTAAACCGCTTATTAAGCTGATGACTTCTGTTTTTTACGCAGGAGTTGTCAGCTTTTTTGATTTCTGGGAGGTATGATTATGTTATTTTCACTGGCTGTGATCTTTCTTATGGGGCTGTCAGCCGCCGCCATTTTTCAGGCTATCGGTCTGCCGAGGATAATCGGTATGCTTGCAACGGGCATTCTCACAGGCACTTACGTTCTCGATCTGCTGGATCCTAAGATACTTGGCATATCCTCAGAGCTTCGGCAGATAGCCCTTATCATTATCCTTATCAAAGCAGGGCTGTCACTCAATTTGTCTGATCTGAAAAAGGTGGGCAGACCTGCGGTCATGATGTCATTTCTGCCTGCAAGCTTTGAGATATTGGGATATTTTATCCTTGCTCCGCTGCTTCTTGGGATAAACCACACGGAAGCCGCTGTTATGGGTGCGGTGCTTGGTGCGGTATCCCCTGCGGTGGTAGTGCCGAGAATGGTGAAGCTTATGGAAGAAAAATATGGCACTGAAAAAAGCATACCGCAAATGATACTTGCGGGAGCTTCATGCGATGATATTTTCGTTATCGTGCTGTTCTCCACATTCGTAACAATGGCGCAGGGCGGCTCTGCAAAGGCGACAGATTTTCTCAATATCCCTGTGTCAATAATCCTCGGAGTGCTTCTCGGCTCGCTGTCAGGGTTTGTGCTTTTCTATATTTTTGAGATATCCTACAGCAAAGGTAACAAAATAAGAAACAGCACAAAGGTCATCGCTATCTTGGGCTTGGCATTCCTGCTCATGTCAGTGGAAACATTTTTGAAGCCTTATGTGGCTGTATCGGGACTTCTTGCAGTTGTGGCAATGGCTTGCGTGATAAAAATAAAGGCTGACAAAAGCGTGTCTGCAAGGCTTTCAGAAAAGTTCGGCAAGCTTTGGATAGCCGCTGAGGCTGTGCTTTTTGTCCTTGTTGGTGCGGCAGTGGACATACGCTACACCCTTACGGCAGGTGTGGCGGCTGTGCTTCTTATTTTCGGAGCGCTTATTTTCAGAGCCGTGGGCGTATGGATATGTCTTCTCGGCACGAAGCTGACCCTTAAAGAAAAGCTTTTCTGTGTAACGGCATATATGCCAAAGGCGACAGTGCAGGCGGCTATCGGCTCAGTGCCGATGTCCCTTGGTCTGCCCTGCGGAAAGATAGTGCTTTCTGTGGCTGTGCTTGCGATCCTTATCACAGCACCCCTTGGTGCAATAGGCATTGACCGCAGCTATAAAAGGCTTCTTGCACACGAAGAGTAAAGTGGCGTAAAATAGGCGATTGCGGCACTCTCTGCACATTTTATGAGTGAATAATTTTTGATTTCACACATTTTATGAGGGAACAATTTGAGCATTTGCACATTTTACGAAATATTCTGATGACATTGCATAAAAAAATCGGCACGACCAAATCAAGGTCATGCCGTTTTTCATATCCCTACCCTATCTACAGTTGATGCAAGGTGGTAATAAGAATTTGTTACGATACGCATGTTACGTTGCTGGCAATGCGTTGTCAAATGAGGACTTGAACCTCTGAAACCTGCCCGAAGTTTCTGCCCATAATCAGCACATTCTCTGCTGATAGAGATACATCCACCCTGTAGATATCCCACCCATTTCATCACACCAGTTCTGTTGTCCAGTTCAGCTCCTGAATTTTCTCGTCCACAGTTCTCAGTTCTTTTGCAAGACCGTCAACCGTTTTCTGTATCTCTGTCACAGGCACAGTGCTGACTATTTTTATCTCTGTTCTTGTCATTCTTGTGACACGGTCGCTTGCGGTATTCAGAAAATCCCGCAATACCCTTACCTTCTTTTTCAGACAATCTCTGTGTGCAAGAAGCTCTGTGATAGTCTTGCCCTCGTATACTGTTCCGCTGTTGGTCAGATTTATCCTCGCCACCAGGTCTTCAAGACGGACTATCAGCCTGTCAAGCTCCTCCATAAGAGCCTTTGGGTCTTCCGCAGGAACATCGCCCTCCTGCACCTTTGCGTTATTGTCAAGTCTGACTGAGATCGTGTTTATTCTGTTCTGGATATCAGAACGTTCAGCCAATGCAGTTGCAAGTTTCATATAAATTACCTCCTATCCTTTGACAACACCCACTGTGAAAAGCTTCTTTATAGGGGTCGTCAGGTCACTTTGATTTTTCATAACAACATCTATATCCTTGTAAGCAAAGCGGCACTCCTCAGCCACGTCTTTCTTACTAGTCTTTCCAAGCACCACGTTTCTTTGCCTCAGGTCTACCATAACAGACTCAACGGAGAATTTCTCCTTTGCGCCTGTGCGTGAATAGTTTCTGCCTGCACCATGAGAAGAAGTCAAAAAGCTTTCAGCCTTGCCCATGCCCCTGACTATATAGCTGTTTGAGCCCATAGATCCTGGGATTATAGCGACTTCGCCCTCTGCCGCATGGATAGCGCCTTTGCGGTGTACCCACACGTTCTCACCGTAGTGATTTTCCAATGCGGCATAGTTATGGTGACAGTTTATCTCGTCACTATAGTTCGATGTGATACCCGTATACTTCTCAACCTGCTCTGTGAAAATATGCTTTACCTTTTCAAGCATTACCTCTCTGTTTTCAAAAGCAAAGTCCATTGCAAGCTTCATCCAGTTGAGATATCTCTGACCCTCGTCTGTATCCACAGGGAGAAACGGCAAATTATACTCTGAGGAAACAGTTGAAAAATACTTGTCATTCATCTCATGGGCTATCTTGTTGAAATACTGCCCTATCATGTTGCCGAACATTCGGCTTCCCGAATGGAGCATTATACAAGCCATGCCACTTTCGTCTTCCTGTATCTCGATAAAATGGTTTCCACCACCCAATGAGCCAACGGAATAATATCCCTGCTCGATAAATTTCAGCAATTCGCTGTCAGCATTGTATCTTTCTATCTCGCTTTGCGCCTTATCAAGCACGGCAGAAGTCTGTGGCTTGCCGTAGTGACTAAAACCCACCGGGATAGTACGGAGTATATTTCCTACTATCACCTTTATAAGCTCGCCGCTCCCTGTTACAGTGTCACGAAGAATGCTCACAGGGATATCTGTCTGCACGAAAGCCATTCCACAGCCGATGTCAACGCCAACTGCATTTGGGATTACCGTATTTTTGCAGGCTATCACACCGCCTATAGGCATTCCCTTTCCTGTATGAGTATCAGGCATCAATGCGATATGGTCATGGGCAAATGGAAGATTTGCAAGGTTTATCGCCTGCTCAAGACAGCTTTCCTCGATATCGTCTATAGACTCTGTCCATATCTTGATCGGTACTAGCATTTTATCTTTATCATAATATTCAAACATTTTGTGTACCTCCTACTTTTGCTGTTGTATGTATTATAGCAGATAGATACAAAATAATCATATAAAAAAAGGTGCGAGGTTTTGTTATGTATTGCAATGGGAGTATAGATTTGGTATAATGTTATCAAAGGAGGTGTTCTGAATGGCAGTATATTCTGAACTTATAAAAAATTTTGAGAAGATAAGAGAATATGTGCGTGATTTCTATATCTTTGGATTTCACACAAGAGAAAGCTTTGACGCAAAAAGCAAGCGCACCTATGACAACGAAAAGCGCAGGATAGAAAGCTGGCTTTCAGACCACGTTCACACCTCTTTGGAGGGTCACAAAAAGAAAGTATCTGTGCAGGTGGATTCGGGCAACATTTTTCAAAACCCACTGTATCAGTGCTATCGTTCAAAAACCTTTACGGACAATGATATCCGTCTGCACTTTATTTTAATGGACGCTCTTGAAGATAACGCCATGTCGGTATCGGAGATAGCAGACTATGTTTCTGCAAACTACGGCATGATAATAGACGTGCAGATAATCCGTATCAAGCTAAAGGAATATGTAAAAGAGGGCTTGGTGTCGGAGGTCAAAAGCGGAAGAAATATCCTATACACCAAAACCGGTTGTTACACAGATGATATTGTAAGCAGGTATAAGGGCTTGGGGGATATGATAAAATTCTTCTCTGAGGAAAATCCTTTTGGCGTGGTGGGCAGCTTTATCATGGATAAGCTGGGTGCGAAAAATAATATTTTTGTGCGTAAGCACGCTTACATGGTGCATACTCTTGATGATGAGATACTCATTGATATCATGGGGGCAATGGAGCAGAAAAAGGCTGTTCTGCTATCCTGCGTAAGCCGAAAGAACGACAAAAAGCACGAGATAACAGCCGTTCCGATGAAGATACATTGCTCGGTGCAGACAGGAAGAAATTATCTTATTATGTATTTCACAAAGCAGAAACGTTTGATGTCTGTAAGGGTGGATTCCATTGTGAAAGTGACTCCCCTTGATGTGGTAGCTGACTATGATACATATTACAGATATTATGAGGACAACCGCAGATTTTTATGGGGAACGAGCTTCGGAAAAGCTCGCAAATACGGACAAAAAGAGCATATCCACATGGAAATAGCGGTAGACGAAACGAAAGAAATGTATGTTGTGAAGCGTTTGGAACGTGAAAAAAGAAGCGGTACTGTCGCAAAGATATCAAATGGGCTTTACTCCTTTGACATTGACCTTTTTGACGCTAACGAAGCCTTCCCATGGATAAAAACGTTCATCGGCAGGATAGTGGCATTTGAAACAACAAACGAGGAATTGCAGGATAAATTTGATTCGGATATCGCAAGGCTTTATGAAATATACGGAGGTGCTGACAAATGAAACTGTTTTCGGAAATTTACAGCACCTATTACAGCATAACGGAGAAAATTCTGAAAAGACACACTGTCACAAAGGCTGAGATAGCAGATATAATCAGACAAAACGGCTTTTCTGAAAGCGTTCTTTTCCTCGAACCTAAGCTCACATGTGAGGACGGATATGGTCTGCTGAAAAAAGAGGACAACATATACAGATCTATCCTGAAAAAAGAGCCTCATATCCCGCTGACGGCACTTGAAAAAGCATGGCTTTGTGCAGTGCTAAGCGACCCGAGAAGCGGTCTGTTTCTTGACACTGAGCAAAAGTCGCAGTTGACGGAACTGCTTGATGCGAAAAAGTTATATCAGAGAAACTTTTTGACCTGCTTTGACCAATATTCTGACGGTGATGATTTTCATGACCCACAGTACATACAGCATTTTCGGGATATACTCTCGGCTATCCATGGCAAAAAGCTTATCAAAATAAGCTTTCAAACAAGAAAAGACAACCGCATCACACACTATTTTCTGCCCACAAAAATCGAATACTCTGCCAAAAACAACAAGTTCAGGGTATATGTGAACCGATACCAAAAACGCAGAATAGTTGACAGCGGAATTATAAATCTGTCGCAGGTCACGCTAACTAAGTTGACAGATATAACGCCTGATAGCTTTTTAGCTGTCACAGACAAGAAAAAACAGGCAAAAATAAAGATACTTAACGAGCGAAATGCGGTAAATCGTTTTATGCTTGAATTTGCAGAGCTTGAAAAAGAGTCGGTCTTTGATGAGGACAGCGGTGAATGTATGGTATCTATTAAATATGATGAGCAGAATGAAAATGAGATAATAATACGTTTATTGTCATTCGGACCTGTGGTGGAGGTGCTTTCGCCATATGATTTTCGCAGGAAAATCAAGGAGAGGGTGGACAGGCAGTTGGCTTTGATGAAAAAATAAAACAAAGGCTCTCTGCCGTTTATATGGCAGAGAGCCTTGCTTTTTATCGTTTAAAAGATTTGCCCGTCAAGCAGCATCACAAAGTCAAGCTTCGACACAAAATCAGCGTCATTTCTAAGCTGACTAAGCACATAATGTTCAAGACAGTCGGGAAGGTAAACGTTCCAAAAGCTCTCCCTTACAAGGTTTTCGACTTCATAGTATTCTTCTTTTTTCTCTAAACGAATCACAATATTTTTATTCATTGTTTTACCTCCTGAATGTTGTAAATGTCAACTGCTTCTCAGCGAGAGGTTTTAAAGATCGCCGTAACCCCCCCGTTTACGCTGCAATCTCCATTGTGTTGTACTTGTTCAAAAAGCACTCTCCTATTTTTATTATTTATAACAAAGCCATACGGCTCAGTCACCATTTATATATGCTGTTGTTCTTTGTTATTATGCCTTTGCTAGAAATTCCTTTCCTGCCCTATCGGTATCAAGTATCGCCTTGATAAACTTTTCTTCTGTAGGCTCGCCAGGAACATAAGTCCACTCAACAACGCTTGCCGCCTTATGTGCAATGGCTGGGACATCTTCTTCTGTCAGGGCTATCTCGTCCAAAGTACATGGCAGACCTATACTGCGGTTGAACTCAAAAATGCGCTGACGTTCTTCATACTGCTCGTCATATGTAAGCAGGCAAAGCACGCCGAATGAAACTATCTCTCCGTGGAGGTGATCATGCTCGCACTTTGGAAACAGCGAAGCGCCATAGTAAACGCAGTGGGCAAGAGATGAATTATAATAGTAATCGTCCTTTGGATCGGGGTTGTTCTGATGAACAGTAAAATTTGAAACAAGACCTGTTGTAATGATAATATCAAGAGCTATCTGCTCGATATTCTTTGAAGAAACGTTATTTCTGCAATCCTCAAGTGCTTTTTTTCCGTAGGATACAAGCGGTTTTGTGCATGCCTCTGCAAGAACTCTACCAAGCAAAGGCGTATGGGTCATATCCTTATCACGGCAGGCAAAGACCACCTCGTACTCTTTGCTGAGAGCGTCACCTATACCAGCCCAGAAAAGCTTTTCAGGTGATTCTGCGATTATTTTTGTGTTGATGAAAGTATGGAGCGCAGGTGCTTTGAGGTAAGCATATTCCTTGAAAGTGCCGTCAGCGTTGTAGATAACAGATATTGCCGTGCAGGAAGCGCAGTTTGAAGCAAGGGTCGGGAAAGTGAAAAACGGCTTGTCAATTCTGTCGCAAAGGGTCTTTACAGTATCAACGGCACGTCCGCCGCCAACGCCAAAGACCATATCTGCATTTTGCACTTCCGGCATAGCTTTAAGCATTTCAATGTTCTCATAATTTGAGTCGCCGCCATACCATATGAAGTCGGTTATCTCAAGGTCAGAGCCTTTGAGAGCCGCAAGCAGTTCAGGCTTAGCCTTTTCCATAGCGGTCTTTCCACCGATAACAACAGCGGTTTTTCCATAACGTCGGGTAACATAAGGTATTTCTTTGTAGCAGTCGTCGCCAATAGAGTAGCTTGGTAAAAATTCGTTGTAAGACATATTCTTTCCTCCGTTATTTTTAACGGCATTTTCTACCGTCATAATTATATGATTTAATAATACAACTATTTATAGAGTAATTTTGTGATATTTTGTTAATAATTATTAAAAATATATCAAAAAGCGGCACTGCCACTGAAAAATGCTCCCCTCTTTCTGAAAAATCTGCTTAGTTTCATTGAACGAAACACCTCCCTTACTCGTCAAGATTTCTGCTCTTGATAACGAAAAGTCCCTGCGGACGCTTCTGCAAAAAGATAATAACGATAAGCAGAACAATAGCTTTTGCGATAGTTGATGAAGTATAATTCTCTGTAAAAATGCTTGCAGAGCCTATTATCACAGAGCCGATAGCAGTGCCGAGAAGCTTGCCGACACCACCGAGAACGACTGCCATAAAGCTGTTTACTATGTAGCTCTGACCCACAGTCGAGTCGATAGAACCAAGAAGCGCCACCAAGCAGCCTGCGATACCGGTAAGACCTAAGCCGATAGCAAAGGTAATGTTATCCACCTTGCGTGAGTTTATGCCCATATATTTCGCCATTGTTCTGTTTTGCATAACAGCTCTCATCTGCTTACCGAAGTTTGACTTATACATTATAAACCATACCAGAAGCAGACAAAGTGCCACAAGAAGAATGATGAAAAGTTGTTGTATGAGAATGTACAGCCGCCTATCTTTATTCCACCGTTTAAGAATGACGGTGCTGTTACGTTTACACCCTGTGTGCCGAAAATGCTTCTTGCCGCCTGCTGTAAAATAAGGCTTATGTCCCTGTTGCAAGCAAGCCGTCTATCTCTCGCCCGTATAATCGGGAAATGATAAACTTTTCAAGCAAGCTTCCAAGGATGAACGTCACACCGAATGCGGCAGGTATCGCAACAAAATAATAAACGTCACGAATGCTTTCGGGACAGTATTTTACGAATATCTGCTGAACGACATATGTTGTATATGCGCCTATCATCACAAACTCTCCGTGAGCCATGTTTATGACCCTCATAAGTCCGAAGGTTATTGCAAGGCCGAGAGAAGTAAGAAGTCTGATAGATCATTCTGTGGGCTTCTTCCTCGGTGACACCAAGGCGTTCAATAACATTTTTTACGCAGAAAGCTCTTGGAGCTTCTATATACACGCTTACGGTGTTGTCATAGTCACGCAGCAGGTGATTTGCACATTTTCCAATGATAATGCAGGATTGCTGCTTGGCAAGCTCCTTGATTATCTTCGCCTGAATATTGTAAAGATTAACGTCAGAAATGAAGCTCTTGTCCGTCGGCTCAACGATATCGTCCTTATTCGCAGACTTCATAAGCCTTTTGATAAGGTGGTAGCCCCTCAGCTTTTCGTCCACCTGAAAAAAACAGATCCTTGTTTATTCCGCTGTAGTTTGAAGCCATGCTGAGTATCTGGTTTTCATAGCAAGGTATCCCAAGCTGTTTTGAAAGAGCAAGTCCGATCTGCTTTCCTCCGCTTCCGAAGCCTCTTGCTATGGTAATAACGAAATTGTCCATTTCTATCACCTCCTGTGCTTATAGTATAGCACAGGGGTCAAAAGATAAAAACACTAAAAATCAGAGAAAACCCTATATTTTTCAGACAAGTCACAATGATTGCTTATATTGTGCAGGGGAAACGCCAGTTATCTCTTTGAACACCTTTGTGAAATAGTCTGCACTGAAATAGCCAAGCTCCTCGCTTATCTCATAGGCTTTCATGCCGCTTTGCCGCAGAATCACTTTTCGCGCTGTTCGCCCTGTCTGCTTCTTCTTTAGCCTGCCACATTTACACCTCGGCTGTTTCACGCTTTTTAAGCTCATTTTGAAGTATCTGCGAAAGTCGGTTGAAAAGCTCGCCAAAACGAAAAAGCTCATATGCTCCCTTTGGGGACACACGGACGTTTGGAAGGTCAAATTCGGCAGAATTTTCATTACGCTTTGAAAGGCTCTCGGAGTAGTCGTTTATAGGTCTGACATAAAGGCTTTCAAAAACTATCAGCACTATGCCCACAATAACAAGTACGCTCGCTGAACACACAAGCTGTATCACCAGTGCAGTTTCACGTCCTGCGGCAGCGCTTTCCACCTCTGCGTCAAGACGTTTATTAAGAGCCTGACGAAAGCGTTCTATAGGCGACATTATCATAGTTTTGGAGTCGTTATAAAAGCTGTCATAAAGTATCTCACGGGAACGTTCCTTCATTTCATCAGAGCTAAGATCACTGTATTCCTCAGGCAGGGGCGTATTCTACACAATGGAAACATACTCAGCCAATCTGCCGTCCTTGCTGTCACCAAACTGTTTTGCTGTTATCCCTTTTGCAGTGAGCATAAGATTCATTGACACTGTTTCGGTCTTTATGAGAGTATCAGAATACTTTTTTGCTTCCGCAAGAAGCGCAGTTTCGTTCTCAGGAGGGTCAATGGCGGAAAGGCTGTTTATAACACGATCACGAGTCTTTTCCTCATAGACCTCATACCAATAATTATAAAGGTGTTCGATATCCCCTGTTACGGAGAATTTTCTAGCTTCATCGGTAAGATAATCGGAAGCGTCCGCAAGCTCCTGTCCAAGGTCAGAAAGCTCTCCCCTGTTCGATTGTGCGGTATTTTCTCTGTCGATACACTGGGTCATATATCTGCTGCTCATTAAAGTAAGAGCCGTAATAAGAAGAAACACCACAACTGCACAAATGGTGACATTGCGGCTTTTGAGCGCACTTCTGCCCTTATTTTCATTGACTTTCACAGAAAACACCCCCACAAAAAATAAAAAACGCCCCGTGAAAATTACACGGAGAGTCATTGCCCTTAAATTATTACCTGAAAATCACATCATATTTTTGCAGTTTTGTCAACTGTTGTGGAATTCAGGCCACGGGAATCAATTTTCAAAACAGAAGTATAAAATAATCACATTTTTATTACAAACTGTACAACAGGAGAAATTTGTGGAATGGTAAAAGTATAAAAATAGCAAATTGTTGTTATAATGAGCCTTGAGCAATACAATCAGATTATGAAGGCAGCACACAATGAGTAATATCTTGCTATGATCGACAGGTCTATGGATCAGCTTTCAAGCTGAAACGGCAAGCAGCACAAGCTTATCGAGGTGAACGATGAATAAACTATGGTCTGACAGGGCTTGGGACAATTGCCTCCACCTTATTTATGATACTTTTTTTGAGCTGGATATATGCTTCATATGAAGGAGCAGTATTGCCTATGAGCCCACTTTTAAACGATTGCACTTTATTTTCATCATTTCTCTGTATTCGTTCATTTAATGGAGTTATTGTGATTTTATCTTTGTTTTCCACAATATAAATGCAGTCATTTCTTTTTATGTGTTCAAGAAGTTCGAAGTAATGTGTGGAGAAAATAAGGGTTGCTCCATGCGGGTTTACTCTTTTGTCCGTGAAAAATCGTATCAACGTTGATACGATCTCATGATTGAAGTGGTTCTCTAGGTCATCGATTATAAGATATCCACCAGTTTCAAAAAGAGATATGGCTCTTCCAAAGACATTTATTCCTTTTATTGTTCCTGAAGATAAATAGGTATTGAGTTCCGCAAGATCATATAATATTCTCTCTTTTTCGCCTCGAAACTTAAGATATATAACCGTTTTTCCGTTGTTTTCCTTGGTATTTATATATTCTATCTTGGGATCAAAATAAGATAGAACACTTAGAGGATATTCCTTTAAGAGTTTGAGTCTGTTTATATTCGTGATTTCAATCATATCAGTAAATACGATCGTTGTTTTTTCTGCTTTTTTGTATCCCACGATAATGCTCATATCGTCTACTAGGTATTGTTCATCATCTTTCCTTTTCATTATCGTTGTTGCCGAAGAAAAGTCAAAGATGCTTGTTTTGTTGTCAGATGCGAGCAACTTCCTAGACTTAATATATTCCTCAGTTATTATATAGTGTTCATCTGCATATTTAATAACTGTGTGCAGCAGATTTACAGTATCGCAGTTCGCAAATACAATATCAAAAACAATCTCATTCTGCTCGTTGCCTTCCCCAAGTATTCCACAGTATTTTATATTATTTATTTGCTCGTTGTTTAAAACAGAAAAAACAAAAGAAATAAGCCTTAAAATTGTGGTCTTTCCAGAAGCATTGATTCCAAAAAAACTTTCTATATTATTTGTATACAGCCTGTTAGCTTTTGAAGAAGAAAGCTTAAACATTCCTTCGGTATCACCTGAGGTTGTTCTTTGTGTGTTGATAAAGTTGATTTCACATTTACCATCGTATAGTGGAAGGCCTTCGGCAGATATTTTTAAAACTTTAATCACCGATTATCAGCTCCTTTCAATGCTATTATAATACAATCGCTTGAAAAAATCAAGCATAAAAACGCATTCTTTGTTTTTATATCCTGCTGTTTTATCCCTTATAGTATGCCCATTATATATACAAACGATCCTATTAGAGAAAAAAATGCAGGTCTGACGTATAAAATTTTTTGGGTGCTAAAATATTCGACGATTCTGACAAAATATCCACCTGCTTTGGGTCATTATACTGCCCCATTTTCTTCGTGTTCAGCAAAATAAGTATTTATACACTTTCTGAACGTCCCCTAGGTCAATTTACAAATCACTGGTATATGTACGACATCATCCTTAAATGTAACACTGCCGGGCAAGACCACATAGTCCACCGCCGGGTATCTGTCGTCAGATAGTGCAGCCGACACTCTGCATCTCCTAACAGGTTCACTTTCACACGTTATCTCTACTATACAATTAATGTCAAAACAATCTAAAAATTCTTCTAATCGCATTTTATATTTTCTTTTTTCTTTTCAGCCGTTAGATTTTTTATTGCGTTTATTATTTTTTCAGTTCTTTTATACCAATTTACAAGCTCATTCTTTTCTATAAGATCTCTTATGATCGGCTCGACCACAGGATAATAATCTTTACGTATACATATGTGATTTCCAAAACCTTCATACAGGTGCGTATAATTTTTCGGAGGCTTTGTGTGCTTGAAGTTCCTTTCGTCCTTACTGAGGTAGAACACGAACTCAG
This sequence comes from Ruminococcus bicirculans (ex Wegman et al. 2014), assembly GCF_000723465.1. Classification (GTDB taxonomy): domain Bacteria; phylum Bacillota; class Clostridia; order Oscillospirales; family Ruminococcaceae; genus Hominimerdicola; species Hominimerdicola aceti. The sequence continues at coordinate 724,372 of NZ_HF545616.1, read as the reverse complement.
TTCTGCAGGATTCATCTGATTCAGGACCATTCCAATAGCAATCATCTAACGCAGGAAAATACTCCTTGACCTTTGAATATGGCATTTCTTCAGAAAAGAAAAGCGAGAACTTCTCACCTTCGGCTGTGATAAATTCCATAAGATTGCCGTCCCCCATAGCACCAGGCTCGGCAAGAGTAAAGAACGCTATGTCTTTAAACATTTCTTTTGTATATTCTTGATTTTTTACGTTAGCCAATTTCATATCCACCTTTCATATCACTATTCATAATCATATGGTTCTAATGGCATTTGCCAGCTTTTTGGATAGAGTGCCTCCTCATCATTAAAAGCTTTGATAGTATTCTGTATCTGTTTCTCAGAAAAGCCAAAATACGTCATCTCATATAAAACCAACGCTGTGAATTTAACATCACCATACTTTGCAATGCTTGCTTCATCGACTGCATAACCTAAGACCTCATCCCAAGGAACCGCCTCTATGCTGTAAGTTTCGTTATTTGATCTATCGAGCAGATAAACATTATAAAAATTTTCGCCCTCTTCCTGTGCTTCTTTAAGCTCCTCAATATATAAAACTTCATTGTCCGATTTGTTGGGAGTTATCTGAGGCAACGCCTTTATAGTCTCTCTTATCCTCTGATTGGCAGAGCATTTTTCAGAGCTTTTGATCATCGCTAAAAATTCGCTGACAACCTTAAATTCATCGCAGCTTTGGAGCACTTGATAAAAGTACATCATATCTCCCCCATTATCATTCTGAATCATTCATGTCAATAACATAATCATTTATCGAAAGCCACGCCACTATATTTTCTTTACCCATATAGAAACACCCCTGTTTGAAATACCCTGGCTCATCATCTGGGTTGTAGGCATGCGAATACCAAGTTGCTACGTCTAAGCTGCCATTCTTATATAGCACGACACAGCCTGTCATATCCTCTGGCTTTTTCTCCTTTAAGTTTATAAACTCCGACAGTGGAATATTCAACTTCTTCTTTGACATAAAAATAACCTCTCTTCTTATAATCGCATATCCTACAACTCATTCATATAATTTTCTGTGTATTTACCCCAACAGCTTAGCATTTCATCATCTGAAAACTTCCCGTCATATAGATAGTCCTTCAATTTTCTTTCCGCCTTTACAATCTCATCTAGGTTCGTTATATTCTTTGGGTCGCTCTTTATTACTTCAAATATTCTTTTCAAGGCGTGTGTGTAGCCCTTTTGACCATAGGATTCTCTACCTTCTTCACTTATCTTTGGTTGTAAATTATGTGTGACTATGTGTGAAACAGTTTCATCTATCCAGGACATCTGGTGATTAAAAGACATTCCAAAAAAGCTATCCTGAACACGACCGCTTTCCACGTTGCCCACTCCTTTCATACTCATCTTCTCTATATTTATAGTATAACACGCTTTCACCGTTACGTCTAGTAAGTTATTTGTCGCATACCAAACTATTTATAATTCAACAAACGGCACTTATAGTACCATAATAATGACCACGGTATAATCAAAACGAGCGTACACCAAATCGGTATACGCTCGTTTTGTCAAAAAGCTATTACTCTGAAATATATTTTTCAGCCTTTTCCTTGAACCTCTCGTGAATTTCTTGATTTCTTTCTTCGACAACTTCGTCAATAAGCTGTGAAAATGTATTATTGATATTTACCTTGAGAAGTTCCTGCGTCTTTGTTGACAGAAAATAATCAAAGCATATCTCGGAAATGCATTTGAAAATATGTTCGTATTTTTCTTCAGGCTTCATACTATCCCAGCCTTTTTCCGCACACTGCGAAATCATAGCTCATATCGTCCCTGTCAGGAGAACTGTAGCCAAGCTCCTCCGGAACATCAGGCACGCCCTGCTGTGCTTCGCTTTCAAAAGGGGGTGGAACAAACTCTGCTTTGGGCTTTGTCTGCGGTCTGCAAATTGCATATATCATAACAAGCAGCGTCACCGCAAAGCAAACCGCCAGCACAGATACTATCAATTTGCCGTCATCTTTTTTGCTTATTCATCATGAGACCCCTGAATCGTCAAAACTTATTATCTTCTCTGCGATTTTTCCGCAACTATCCAGTTTTCACCGCTCTGAGTTATAGTAAACTTCTCGCTGTCAACAAAGTCGGTCGGGTCAAAATTATATGTGCCTGCAAGAACGTGAGGCAGATATTTGCTGTTTGGATTTTTGTAGATCGTACTTGAAATATTTGTAGTACCGCTGATATTTACTGTACCTGTATTATTGATAACTACGCTTTTATTCGCATCTTCATTTGTAAGAGTGCAGTCAGTTATATTTGCAGTACCCCTCGAAACATAAACAGGAGTATATTTTGTGGATATCTTACAGCCTATAAGATTTGTTGTGCCGCCCTGCACCATTATCGGACCTTCGTCGCCGTTAAGAGTGCCGTTTTTGATAGTACAATCTGCGCCATTGTTCATTATCTGACCTGTGATAGTGTGACCGTTAAGGTCGAGTTCGATAACAGTGTTCTTTTTGCAGTTTATGCGGCTTTTCAGTGTGATATCATCATCAAGCTTTATCTTTCCGCCTGCTGCCATTGCGCTTACAAGGTCGTTATATGATGAAACTGTTTTTACATCTGTATCTGCATTTTCCGAAGCTTCTGCAATATTTACCGCTACGTTTCCTACTTTTGTAAGAGCGGTAACATTTGATGAAAGCTCGCCGCTTAGGGTAAGAGCCGTGCTTACTGTAAGGCTTTCATCATCAACAGCCTTGCCCTCGGCTGTGGGTATAGTAAATTCGTCATTTGTGAATGTGCCTTTTACAACGCTGTATTCATCAAGAGGCTGGTATGTAAGATCAACGTCGATTGCCGCATTGGAATGGTTTGTAACGCTTATATCATTGCCCTTTGCAGACCATTCGCCCTTGGTATCAATGTCATATTCGTGGGTTTTAGCGTTCCAAGTCTTTGTTCCGTTCACGCTGTATGTGAACTCCATTTCGCCCCACACAACGTCGGCACTGATAGTTTTTGAAGTCTTGATATCCTCAACATACTTTGCATTTACGCCGATATCCTTTTTGATGTCAGCGTCATCAGCCGCCGCTGCAAACGCCGCCGTGCTGAGTGTTGCCACAAGTGCAAATGCCATTGTGATAGAAATTGTCTTTTTCATAAGTGAGTTCTCCTTTTTTATAATTGATTATATTACTTACATATTTGGTGTTTCACCGTATCCGTCCCACCTTCCGTCCGAGCCAAGGTGCTTCCCGTCCATAGTGGTGTCTGTTGCCATTACGCCGTCGCTGTGAAAATAGTACCAATAGTCGCCTATATTCGCCCAGCCTGTTACCATTGTGCCACGCTCGCTGAAATAGAACGTCTGTCCCTCTGACCCAGGAGGGTCGGTAAGCCAGCCCATGTGCATTGCACCTGTTTCATCATAATAGTAGGTCTTGCCCTCCTCGTATCCCAATGGGCTTACAAGCCATGCGGAAAGCATTGTGCCGTCAGCTCCCAAATAAAACCGATTATTGCCGTCTACATACCAACCTGTTTGCATTACGCCCATAAGGTCAAAATAGAACATCTTTCCCTTTGCACCCAAGGGGCTTATGAGCCAGCCTGTGTGCAATTTTCCGTCATTATCAGAATAATACCAATCGTCTCCGCCGTCATTGAACCAACCTCTGACAAGCTTGCCGTCTTTGTCTGCATAGTACCAATCGTTTCCGCCGTCTTTAAACCAACCTCTGACAAGCTTGCCGTCTTCATCGGCATAATACCATTCACTTCCGCCGTCCTTAAACCAACCTGTGACCAATTTGCCGTTCTTATCATAATAGTACCAATCGCCGGTTTCCTCATCCTTATACCAGCCTGTTATCGTACTGTCGCCTGCATCTCCCGAATCATCAGTGGTAACATTCACTGTAACCGTGCCGACCGTCATGCTTTCAAAATGCGCTGTCGGTTTACCCGACAAAGTAAGTTTGCTGTTTCGGCTTTCTGAAATAGGCACTATTAGCTCACTGCTTGAAAAATAGCCTTTTATCTCGTCCATGCCCTCTGCTTGTTTGTATGAAAAATCCGCCATAACACCCACATTCCCTGTGTTTGTCAAAGTAAAATTTCCGCCGCTGTCAGACCAACCGCCGCCTATATATGAATGTGTCTCAGGATCCCACTGCCGATCTGTATAGGTGAACTCCAATGAGTCCCAAGTAATGTCGATGCTCACCTGCACTTTTGAGTCAGAATTATCCGCAGATGCAGAAACAGGCACTAACAACGCCGTGGCAATTCCCATAGCTGCAAAAAAAGCTTTTATCTTTTTATCCATATTTTACCTCTCTTCATCTGACATTATGACAGCCGCCATAGTGTCCGCCATTGCTCACCCAACTGTTTCAGTATCATAGCTCATCGTCTGCAGAAACACTTTAGCTGAGTTTTCTATTATTCTCATTTTCATTGTTTAACAAGCATCTCTAATTAACAGCATGAATATTTATAATAATTATCTATGATTCTTAACAAAAAGTCAATAATATTTGCACAAACGGCAAAAAAGTTGCACAAGCGGTAGGTGATTTGGTGTACGGAAAGCAAACCCTCCCACAGAAACAATTCCGTGGGAGGATTATTATATCGAATATTTAATTTTCTCACTCATCGTCCTCTCCCACAGCCGAAAGCTTTTTATATCGGCGGTGTTCGATTATCTGCTGTTTGTGCTGTTCAAAATACTCGTCATATCTGTTTCTGCCAAACTTTGCTATCAGCTTATGATTATAATTCATAAGTTTGGCCGTAAATTCATCACTATCAGCGTAATACAAATTAAGAAAATCATTATGATCATATCTTTGACCCTTTCGGTCAAAGTCAAGCAGGTCAAGAAGCATTGCGGCATTAAAATCTATTTTCAGATCCTTATGGCTAAGGTTTTCTGCGACTTCATCACCCACCATATAAACATGGTACAATTCCGGTTCAGCAATAAATCTGTATTCATAGCCGCCCTCTTTATTCTTTAATGAAGCGGTGATAATTGCTTTTTTACTTTTGATATCATTATTAAAAAGACCCTTTATACGGCTGAGCAAACGATATGTTTCATAAAACTTCTTCTCTTTTATATCTCCACGAAGAATGTTTTCCTCAGAATCCTCCTTGCTGAAAGACTTATTTCCGGCTTCGCTTTCAAACAATGCCTTTGCCGCAACAGCGTTCCAATAATTTTTCACATATACGCCCTGACCATTGTCCTGATCCTGTTCTACTCTGAAATATCCGCCCTCAGGATAAATAGAAAAGGTCGTTTTGTCGAGCTTTTGCGAAAGGCTGTGCCTTTTTGCATCGGCGGCAGCACCACGGACGCTGACGATAATAACATTTCCAACTATTCTTATAATACCTATGGCAAGATTGGCGGCTATCACAAAAGGCAGTATAAAGCCCCATGTAATAGCAAAGGTCGCACGCAGAGCAATAAGGATTATCCACAAAGGTCCCCATATGGTCATACCCAGATCGACCTCGTATTCCTCACGGGTCATCTCATCTTCAAGGAGAACAACTTTTGAAAAGTTATTATACACAGAACCAAACACATTGAATCCCTTTCGCCCTATCCTAAACGGAAAGCCTGCCGCAAATATCCAGCAAAGTACGCCTGAGATAAGTGCAGTGAGCCAATAGTATTCAAAATATTTTGCCTGCTTGAAGCTTATCTGCCTGTTCAGAATTTTATTCACAGGCTTTTGCAGCGGAGTCACTTTACTAAATATATTTTTCAGGCTGTTGTCAATATCAATATACGAAGCCTTTTCACCGTCTTTGACAACACCAAAGGCACTTCCAACAGTGACGGTCTGCTTCGAGTTTTCAGTTATATACTTGTCATATCTGTCATCGTTTCCTGCGATCTTAGGTATAGCAAAGGTCACAATGACAAGTGCGACCACAAGTATCACAAACTGCATCAGGGCTGTAACAATGTTTTTCATTTTCCATATGTTCCTTTCAAATATGATCTTCTAAATACATTATAATATATTGGAAGAGATTTGGCAAGAAGTATCATAAGATTTTTTCGCCATCATAAAACAAAAAAGAGCGACTGAAAATTATCAGCTGCTCTTTAGTTTACAAGAAAAAACGATCATTATCGAAATAGCAATTGCAGTCCCATAACTATCATCCAGATATACACACCGCTTTTGTCAATGATTCATAATAGCAGGTGATCGTTTTATGCTTATCCCAAAAAAACATTTACTCTTCCCTCTCTCAAAATCGTTCTATTTTGAACCATTATAACATATTCTTCATTATATGTCAAAAAAAATCAGCGAAGAAGCAATAATGGTTTATTAGGTATCGCAAATTTATTAAAGCAAACAAAATGCTCTGCGGAATCACACTCTCCGCAGAGCATTTTGTTTTAGTATAGCTTTCCGTTTTTCTTGTAACCGCCGTCAGCCTCAGAATATTTAAGGCACATAAACTGCCACTTGTAATTCCATTGTGGGCTGTCATAGACCTTTTCTCCGACTTCCAGCAGATAAGTCACTCCGTCTATCTTTATCTCGCCCCAGAAGTGCTGTCCTCCGCCCTGGCGGTTGCCCATAACAAGGTTTGCGTCATAGCCGAGATAAACCATCATTTCCACCAGTGCGCCATTGTAATCAGAACATTGACCTTCTTTGTAAACAAAGATATTCTTGCTATGCGAGCCTGTCGGTATCCTGCCATATTTCAAATTCTTTCTTATCCAGTCCGCAGTATATTCGATCTTCTTTGCCGCCGACCAATCTTTCTTGAAATGCTTTGAGGCAAAGTTTTTAAGTATCTTCTTCTCCTCTGCTGTAAGAGTGTGCGTCGAGGTCTTTGTTTTCTTGCCCTGAACATTGTAGATCTTATAAGTGCTGTGGCTCTTTTTTGTTGCCGCATTAAGTCTTGAAACAGTGTTTATCTTGCATTGGATACCCGTCCAGCTACTGTAAACCACCTTTCCGTTTATGGTCTTATAAGCCCTCATTTTGAAGTGATAATTCTTTGAACCTGAAAGGTTTGATTTTGTATAAGAGGTCGTGCTGTTTTTTGTTATCTTCTTGAGCTGAACATAATCGTTATAGCAATCCTTTGGCATACTATAGTAATCGTTATGTGGGATAGTCCACTCATCGCCCTTGCACCAGTATATCTGATATCCATCAGCCTTTTTGTTCTTCTTCCAGCTTATTGTGACTTTCTTATTATAAGCCTTTACCGTCATTTTCGGAGTGGATAACTTTGTGTTGCCTTTTACTGTTATATAAGGGCCGGTCTTAGAGTTGTATTCAAGCTTTACGGCATAAGTATAACTCGTTGCCTCTGAAAGCTTCTTGTCAGTATAGCTTGTGGAACTCGTGACCGTCAGACGCTTGTAGGTCTTTTTCTTTGGATCATAGCGATAAACCCTGTATTTGCAATTGCCGATCTTGTTCCAGCTAAGCTTTACAGAAGTGGCAGAGTCAGCGGTAGCCTTAAATCCCGTTGGCTTTCCAAGGACGATCTTGAATGTTGTCGAAACAGGGTACCTGCTTTCGTAGTTTTCACCAAGAGTAACAACAGCGGTCGCTGTACCTACATTTGTGTTATTGTAATATGTTACAGTATAGTCAGAACTCTTGATCATATTTCCGTCCGCCTTGACAAAAAGGCTCGGTCTGACAGCTTTGCCGGTATAATCCACGTCTGCTATCTTTAGTATCTCGACATCAGAAACAGCTTTCGGGCTGATAGTGAAAGGCACTGTCACATATCCTGTATAGCCGTTCATTCCTGCTATGGTCATATAGCCTGTTCCGGCATTCACATTGTTTGTATATGATACATTATAATCAACGCCACATCTTAACACCTCACCACTAACTGTAACAACAGGTGCAGGAGTCTGAGCGTAGCCCGTGTAGGTGCAGCTAGTATCCACAGAAATATTCTCGCTGGATATTTCAGCCTCTACAACGTTATACTCAAATGAATCGGTTCCATTAAAGTTGCCGATACCTTTAATATAAGCATAATGCCAGCCAAGCTCGCCACAGTCGTCCTCATATTCGATCTCATAGTCAACGCCCTCAGCAAGCACAATATCATTGTATGTAACAATAGGTTTTGGCTGAACAGGTTTACCGGCACAATAGCTCTGCTCATACTCGCAGTCGATATTCGCACGGTAAATATCAGTTGGCACAATATTGAAATCCTTCGTAAAGCTTCCTGTGTAATTACCTATACCAGTGAAAGTAGCCGTCGCAGTACCTACGTTTATGTTGTTCTCATAAGTAACAACATAGTCCTCGTCCTCAGTGAGCTGGTAATAGTTGTTGCTGTCCATAAGAGAATAGCCATAAAGCGTCTTTTCCGTGCCGTCATACGTCTGATCGCCTTCATACCAACTGCTATACATATCCTCTGTCAACTGAATGGCTTCATCGTTCTCCGACGTATAAAGACCGACTTCCTCTCCGCCAGCAGGAATTTGCTCCTCTGCCTCAGCTCCGAAGCATACCACTGCACTTTGCAGTGCAAGACACACTGCCACTGCCGTCGTAAGCGTCCGCTTAAATAACTTCATATTATTTTTTCCTTTCCACTATAATTTCTCACATATTACTAATTTTATCACAAAGATGTGACAATGTCAAGATAAAATACAACAAATAGAAAGCCTCATGACATTCAGTTAGATCGTGAAGTGGAGGATGTAAAATACGGTGATACCACACAAGAATAAGGAGGTCTGATTATGATCTCTGAATTTGTACGAGAACAAAAAAAGATATATTCCGACGGCTTGATAGAATCAATATAAAGGAAATTTTATATCGGTATATATGCTCAACGCAGCGTATATACCGATTTTTGTTTCAAAAAGTTTCTTAATTTTCTGAATTTTAAAAGCAGAGTTTTGTGTACATACAACATATTATACTGCATATGCGATAAAATTTAGTCATATTGTTCAATTAATCTACGAAAAATTGTGCTAAAATACGAAAATTATTTGTGTAAACGTTTTACTCAAATATTTAAGTTGACTTATTTTACTTTTAATAATATAATGTTTTACGTTGACAGAGTTAAGGCAGCAACGCACAAGGATAATGCAGTGCTGCCTTAGAATACCGGTATTAAAAAAATAATTGTATAAGAGGAGCTTTTTATGGTACAGAACAAAACTTTTTCTGTAAAGGCATTACAGACTTTTGTTGCTGTAATGTTTGCCGTAATAACCTGCTTCGGTTTTATGACAACACCGACCGCAGAGGCGGCATCAGGATTTTATGTAAGCGGTACTAGTATCTATGACGCTAGCGGAAACAAGTTCGTTATGCGTGGCGTGAACATTGCTCATGCATGGTACACAGAGAAGACTGAAACTTCTATCAAGGGCGCTGCAAACAACGGCGCAAATACCGTAAGAGTCGTACTTGCAAACGGCTCAAAGTACACAAAAACAAGCGCACAGGAAGTAAAGAACATCATCAGCTGGTGCAAGTCAAACAAGCTGATATGCATTCTTGAAGTACATGACGCAACAGGCAGCGACAGCACTTATGATCTTAACAAGTGCGTTGACTACTGGAAGGAAATGAAGAGCGTTCTCAGCGGTACTGAGAAATATGTTATCGTAAACATCGCAAATGAATGGTACGGCACATGGAACGGAAGCGCATGGGCTGACGGCTACAAGTCTGCTATCCAATCTGTAAGAAACGCAGGCATTACAAATATGCTTATGGTAGACTGCGCAGGCTGGGGACAGTATCCTGACAGCATCAAGGATTACGGTAAGTCTGTTTTCAACGCAGACTCACAGAAGAACACCGTATTCTCCATTCATATGTATGAATACGCAGGCGGAAACGCGTCAACTGTAAGAAACAACATTGATAACGCACTCAACATCGGTGTGCCTGTTGTTATCGGCGAGTTCGGCGGTCAGCACACAAACGGCGACGTTGATGAGGCTACTATCATGAGCTACTGCACAAGCAAGGGCGTAGGCTATCTTGGCTGGTCATGGAAGGGCAACAACTCTGACATGAGCTACCTCGACATTGCAAACTCATGGGACGGCTCAAGCCTTTCTTCATGGGGAAATACACTTATCAATGGCTCAAACGGAATTAAGGCAACTTCTAAGACCTGCTCAGTTTACAGCGGTTCAGGAAGCTCTTCCGGCGGTTCTTCTTCAGGAACTTCAACAGATTCCAACGGCGGAGTTCTCGGACTTGACGGAACATATTACATTAAGAGCGCACTCAGCGGCAAGTATCTTGACGTATACAAGGCAAAGGCTGACAACGGTACAAACGTTCAGCAGTACAGAGGTACAGGCGGAAACAATCAGAAATTCAAGCTTGTAAGCGACGAAAACGGCTATTACACTATTTACACAGGTGCATCAAATTACAAAAGCTGTCTTGACGTATACAATTGGAGCAGGGACAATGGTGCTAACATCAACCAGTGGCAGTATCACGGCGGTGACTGTCAGAAATTCCAGCTTGTAAAGATCGGCGACGCTTATGCTATCAAGACAAAGATCTCAGACTGCTACTCATGCCTTGACGTTTACGAACAGAACACAGCTGACGGAGCAAACATTAACCAGTGGAGCTACTGGGGCGGAAAGTGCCAGCTTTGGTATCTTGAATCAACATCAGGTTCTTCCTCATCTTCATCTTCTTCAAGCAGCTCAGGCAGCAATTACAAATCGATCTTCTGGGGTTCTTCAACTGCTTCAGCATGGGGTCAAGCTGTTTCAGCAATGACTTCAAAGAATGGCGGAAGCTTCAACGCATATGACATTCAGTCAAACGGCTACTTCTACGTTGAATACTCAGGAACACAGAATCAGGTAGAATTTGTTCTTCAGAGCTGGTCAGGCGGAGCAGAGTGGGCAAAGGTTTCACCAAGCGAAACAGGCACAGCAAACGGACACTACTACGCAAAGTATTCTTACAACAACTGCAAGTCAGCATTCGGCACTTCCGATTTCGGCAGAAAGCTGGATCAGATCCACGCAGGTGCAGCAAACGGCACAGTAACGATCTACTCTGTATGCTACTGTTGGTGATCTAAGATTTTTTTCAGACTTCATACTGTTTCACAGCGGTATGAAGTCTTTTTTATGCAAAAAAGTTTTAACTGTACCTTTTATTTTCTTCCTTCAAAAAAAATCAGAGCTTACTGTTATTTATGTGTTGCCTGTACGGATTGTTCGCTTTAAAATATCAGATGACGGCTATGAAGTATTTGCTACAAATTTATCTGAAGATCTTTTTTTCTTCTGATGACCTTAAATACACCGTGGGGCTTAGATATTTTCACGCAATTTTATTTCTTGATTTTATTAGCTTAATGATATTGATAGAAAGCCATGCGAGTTTTTCTTAGATTGTTTGGATCTCTATCACGAATTTCCCTTCGGAGTTCACCTTCAGACGCAATGTCTTGACATATCTATTGCAAAAGTTCTCCATTTCTTTCATGGTAGCGGTCACTTTTGTGGCTTCGTATATCTTGTGAGTAAGCTCCAGAGGGTTCTCTCCAATGAGTGAGGGCAAATGCTTTTCAAGCTCTGCAAAGAGTACAGCACGTTTCAACTCCTCCGTGCCTGCGGTGCAGAAATCATCAATGGCACAATAATAAATGCCGTGCTGTGCGAGGGCGTTCTTGATCGCCGTTCCACACTTCTCGTATTCGTACATAACGAGAAACTTTGCTTTCGGCAGGCTCTCGATAAGTCCCCAAAAGTCCGAATCACTTGACACAATAATAAAAGATGTTATCCCGTCACGGTAGAAGTCCGTGACTACGCTTGCGGTCATTCGCACATCGACCAGTGACTTTCTGTCTGTCACTCGGTCGATCTCTATATGTTCAACGGGTATCTGCGTGAATTTAGAGAGCCAATCCCAGCCTGCGGTAGTGTTCGGATCGTCATATAGCGTGATCTTCTCGATCTTAGCAAGCTCCTCCTGATTCAAGCCTTTCAGAACACTATAAAGCTTGTATGGATCAGAGTTCTCACAATCGACAGCTATAGCTGTTTTCTCGGTGCTGTCGATAAAATTATAGATATTGTTTCGTGTTTCATCATCTGCGTCCCGATATTTCGTATAATCGGTGAAGCTGTCATTATGCTGACCGTAGATTATCTTCAAAAACTTACGGTCGGAATAGATGATGCTCCCGACTTCGGCAGGTTGCCAGTGAATATACATCTGAAATGGGTAATGCTCGATGTTCGCCATGTACTTGGTGAACTCCTGCTTCATGACACCGTTCTTGTTGTATTTCGGAACAAAGAAAAGATCTCGGATATACTCCCAATTCAGCCAATCGTAGAATAGTTGAGAGCATTTGTCGATATTTTCATTGATGAGCCTTGTAAATTCCTGCATATACTTCTCTGAACGGCAATTCGCTTGGATAATGGTAAATCCCCATTTTTCAAGCTGTTTGATATTATCCGTATCGTACCATTCTATGTTATGCAAATTTTTGAGCTGAAACCGCATCAGATCATCGGTCTTTTTGAATTTCTGCATCAGTACGGTTCGCAGCTTACATAAATATCGTATGGTAGTAGCGTCTTTGTCGGCTTGGAGCTTCTCGATAAGCTCGGAACATTCACCGTAACTCACGGTCAGAGCTGACATTCGGACGCCTATCATATAGGCTATAATAGTAACTACCTCTTTTGTATCAACGGTCAAGTAAAACCCTCCTATTCATTTAATATGATCATCAATTGCCGTCATTATCCTGTTGAGCCGATTTTATCATGGTCTTGCTGATAGATATTTCTGCGCTCTCCACCCGTTTGATTTTCTTGTATAATACACAGTTTACTAATTCTTCGTTTTTGTTATCCATTGCGATTCACCTCCGCTCTGCTCTATATCCTGATTATAGCACAACTGGCGGTATATTGCAATGAAAAAAAGGCGTGAAAAAGTGTGCAGAGATTGACTTTTTCGGAGCTGTTTGGTATAATAATTCTATCAGCAATCAACTTTTGAGGTGGTGCTATTATGAGTAAGCTGTATGACTATATTTTAGATGATAATGGCTTTATGATAAAACTTCGTACGGATAATGAATTCGACGAAGGCGAATATGATAAAATCAAAAACGCTTTGTTGGGAATAATACCTGAATGGAAAAATACAGGGAAAGTAAATGTTGAGGATTTCTCTGTATTGCTTGACCTTATTCAGTTTCTTGCTGGCGGTAGTCGCTTTTGGAATGAAGAAGTTGCCTTAAGAGTAGAAGATGCAGAACTTGAACTGATGGATATTATTCATGATAATTTAAGGCTGTAACCTCACTCAAACACGGATAGACCGTCCTCATCAGACGGCTATCCGTTTCTTATTCCGCATTTTCACACAAAAAAAATGCAAAAACATTACGGCAAATAAGGTTTATTCTACTGTATTTTCCCTCTCTCCTCCACAAACTCCACCAAACACATATCCTCCACAGCTATCCTAGTCTTGTCCATAAAAACAAACTCATTAGTATAGCTGTCATAAATTCTCACTATGCCTGTCTTGGTCTGATAACTGCCACCACTTTTTCTCTTATCGGGAACAAAATATGTCACCCTTATCTCAGGGCGTTCGTCAAGCATATCAAGCAGGCGGTTGAGATCGTCATTGAGCTTGTTTACCTCGTCCTCGGTCAGCTCCTCCCTGATTTCGGTGTATCTTGCGGTTTCATCAACAGCGGCGTCATAGCCTGTCAAAGCTGCAAAAGGGCTGAACTGCGCCGCCCTGTCCGATATAGACATTTGCGGATGATCGTCATAGTGCGGACGTGAAAACTGCTTTATATCATAATAATTGTCATACATTGTAAGACCCACCTTTCATGCCTTGTGACCGCCTATACTGCGGTTACGCACCCTTGCCGTAGCGCCCTCGGTATAGTTCGTGCCTTTTAAAATGGCATTTTTCCCATATTTGTGCTTTATCAAGAGCATTGCTTCCTGCAATGCCCTTTCTTTTTCTTCTGCGTTGTTATCAGCATTTGCCGCTTCCGCCATATCAAACAAGCTTATCTGCTCATAGCTCTCAATTTCGGGGATATCCTCTTCTCTTATGACATTACAGGCGGTCAGATTAAGCCGTCTTGCAAGCAAAGTCTTGTCGATAATTCTGTCAAAAAGAGCCATGGTTGCGTCTATTATTTTTCTGGTCGAGGAAGTGTGCCTGCCTAGATTTTGAGTGCCATGGGCGTGCTTTGGTATCTTCCTGCCATAGTGGTCGCAAACCACCTCGCCCGTATAGTGACCGTCCGCCAAGCTTTCTTTATCATACCCCACAGTGAGAACGATTTGATTTGTTACAACGCCCTTATCCACAAGGTCAAGGGACAGCATATCAGCCATTTCCCACAGAATAAGCCTTGTGCGCTCATAATTACACGGCTCTTGCAAGACCTGCCCAGAGGAAATGCTGTTGTTTGAGGGGCGGTATGACTTCACGTCAGGTATGGCGGTAGGCTCGATACCCCATGCGTGGTCGATAAGAAGCTCGGTATTTTTGCCGAAAACCTTGTAAAGCTTCCCTATAAGATAATGGTCCAGCGACCAGCGTGAGATATCTCCCATGGTGTAAATACCAAGCTTTTCAAGACGGCTTGCTGTGCCTGCGCCCACACGCCAAAAGTCCGTGATAGGGGTATGCCCCCACAGCGTTTCTTTGTAAAGCTGTTCGTTCAGCTCTGCGATACGGACGCCGTTTTTATCCGCAGGGATATGCTTTGCCACAATATCCATTGCCACCTTGCACAGATACATATTCGTTCCAACGCCTGCTGTGGCGGTTATACCTGTAGTTTTCAGCACGTCCAAAATGAGCATTTGTGCAAAGCCACGTCCGTCAACGTTATAAAGCCCGAGATAGCCCGTTGCGTCAATAAAGACCTCGTCGATAGAATAGGCGAAAATATCCTCTGGTGACACATATTTCAGATAAATCCCGTATATTTTTGCACTCACAGCCAAATATTTCGCCATTTGCGGAGTTGCCACGATATAATCAAGCTCGCAGGCAGGGTCAGATAGCTCCGAATAGATATAGCTTTTCTTTGCAAACTGTCTTTTAGGAGCTTTCTGCAAACGCTCCTTATTGACCTGCTCCACACGCTGAATGACCTCAAAAAGCCTTGCCCTGCCTGAAATACCAAAGCTTTTCAGTGACGGTGACACTGCAAGACATATAGTTTTCTCCGTTCGGCTCTCATCAGCCACCACAAGGTTTGTATTCAATGGGTCAAGCTGCCTTTCCACGCACTCCACCGAAGCATAAAAAGATTTCAGGTCTATTGCAACATAAGTCTTTTCCATAGCATCACCGCCTTTTTCCTTTATGTATAATAGTATACCACGAAACTTTCTGTTTTACAATAGAAAATCGAACAAAAGTTCTGAATTTTAATTAACTCTTTTCATGGCAGTTGACAAAGTAAAAAACGTCCCCGAGGAAAACTTGGGGACGTTAGTGTTATATTGGGTTTTAAGACGGCATACAATAGTCTACCAAGCTTCACTGTCATAAGGCTCAATAGGAATATTGTAATTCTCTGTTACCTTATAATACTTATCAGTGTCAGTGTCTACCATAAGAACATTTATATCTCCTGTGCTGAGCACATCTCCGTCAATGTAGTAGTGACTCGCTCCGTCATAGTAGATATCGTTAAATCTGCGGTCGCCTGCTATACTGCTGGTGTGGACATGCCCTGCCACCACCTTTTTGTCAAGTCCGTGTATCTTGCCAAGCCGGTGAGGATACTGCTCTGTAAAAATATAATCCTCGGTGCAGTATTCCCAAGCATTGCCAGAATCCTCGTCAATGCCTGCGTGGACAAAGATAGTGTTGCCCTCAACATGGTATCTCGGCAGACGTTCAAACCAATATCTATACGAGTCATCAGCGTCATCATATTCGCCGCTGCCTAGCATTTCATTGACCGAAGAAAAACCGCTCATCACCATTTCCTCGTGATTGCCAAGAAGCGCCACCACCTTCCTATGACCATATATATTCTGCAAGCCCATTATCTTTTTAAGCACAGCTATATTGTCCTCGCCGCCGTGGATATAATCTCCCAGAAAGATAAGCTTTGTGTCAGGCTCGTCAAGGTGGTCAAAGACAAACTCCAAAGCGTCGCAAAGTGCTGAATAACAGCCGTGGATATCACTCATGCAGTATATTTTCATGCTTTTCTCCTTTTGTATCATTAGTTTGCTTGTATTCGTTTATCAGGTCTTCCATTTTCTTTGTTCTCTTTTCAACCATATCCCTAACTCGTTCGAGCATTTCTTTTAGCTGTTTTTCGTCTTCGATTTCTTTGAGAGTGTCCTTCTTATATCCTGGATAATCTGTTTCAAAAGCTTCTCCCGTAAGAATATTTATCGGTGTATACTCCTTTGTTTGCTTATCTTTGTCTACAAAATCGTTGAACATAAAGAAGTCTACATAGTCCTCGAAGCTGTCAAAGAAGCCAAACCATGTTTGAGCGTCTAAATTATCATAATAGCGGAAAAGAATATCTCCGCTATATTTAAATTTCTTTTTATCGTCCAAATCTCTATACTCAAAGTAATGCTTTATTTCTAACAAAGTTAAGTCAACTCTATCCTCAATATAGTTTCCATTACCTCTACTCTTATTATAGTCTTTCCACAAAGTTTCAGGCCAAAGAAAAGAACCACCAAGCGTTCTTGTGGTATAAACATAATTTGCAAGAAATTCAGCTACTGCGTCTGGGTCTTTGTCTGATTTATTTTTCTGCATTTCAAGATATCGGCTCAATGGATAATTCTTCCTAAAATATATACATGGAACTGCACTGAAACCAAACTGGTCTGAGTGTACCGTAAAGTGTTGTTTGTTACCATATTTGTCTTTATAATACACAGTTATCATGCCGTAGGGAGCTTCATTTGCTTCAAATGACAAAATTTTATTATTTTTCCGACTTATTCTTGACGCATTAAGAAAATTTGACAGTTCTCTATAAAATTCTTCATTTTCCTTTTTGTCAGGGTCAATATACAGTTTGTTTGAACTCTCACTTTTATCCTTTATTATTTCACCTTTTTTTCTAAGATCTAACACTATCTTATTACACTTTTTCTCAGCCGCTTCCCTACTTTTACAAAACTCATAGTCTTTTGTCAGCAAATCTACCAGATAAGCCTTATAGTTTTCCTTAAAATTTTTTGGCTCATAAGATGTTATTTCCTCATTAGTTTTCATACAAATTCCTCCTAAACACTCACATTATACTTTTTACAGAGTTCTTCAACTCGTTCTTTTATGCTTTTGACTACGCTCTTAGGTTCTATCACCTCCACTTTGTCTGAATATTGCAAAGCCCAATTTACTATGCCATATGGGCTTGTCCTTACTTCAACTATCTCAAAATCCGTCTGATTTTTAGGGAGCTTGTGTTCCTTTTTATACGCCTCTGTTGTTATCTTATAATCCTCGCCAAAGCTGTCATGGATAAAAGTAAGATTGTTCGTTCCTGTTTTATATGGATTTCTCACTTTCAAGGTAACAGTTGAAGGGCTGTCATAGCTCATGCCAAGGTGATTGTTCTTAAAACGCTCGTAACTGCTCCCCTGAACGGCATTATTTACGTTGTTAGCACCTGTTGCCGCCGCGAAGCTTTTGCCTATCTTTCTTATTTTGATATTCGACATAAGGTCGATACGATATATGCAAAGCTTCTTTTTGTCCTCTGTATATCTCGGCTTGTCGCTTTCAAAACAGCCGAGCATATAAAATCTGCCCTTATCGGCAACGATAAAATGCGGGCTTACAAAAGTGTCCTTGCGTTTTGTCAAAACAGGTTTGAGTATATATTGGCTTGCTTTCAGGTCATATTCTGTGGTATAAAAATTGAACTTAAAGGCTATTTGCTGCCTGTTGCTGATCGCCTGCTGGATAGTATTTAAATTCTCTCTTAGCCCCTGAGAATCTGTATTTTCGGTGTTGTATATGGGACAGGTATACTCCTTATAATGGCTTGAAGCAAGCTCGGTTTTTATACGCTCAACTAGGTCAGGCTTTTTATCCTCGTCTATCGCCTTTGACATTTTCACGGCATTTATAAGATCAGTGACCTCGCTTTTGGAAAATGGGTGATTGTAGTATATACCTCTCACAGAGTTTATTTTCTCTGCAAGGGTCAGTTCGTCATCATCGTCATCAAAATACTCGTCGCTTTCATATTCCTTGATAAGAGCGTCTATTGAGTCGAACATCAATCTACAGTCACGTCTTTCATTCAAAGTCACGCCGTCAGCGGAATCAAGGGCTATCGCCATGTTTACCATTTTGTTGTGAAATGTGCTTTTTGTGCCGAGATATTCGCTTATTTCCTCCACCTTGCGCATTTGCGTCTGACTTGTGGGATTGTCCACATCTGTATTATTTTTCAGATACCCCAGAATCGCAAACAGCGACTCTATGATATCCTTATTGCTCTTTCTATGCCCCTCTTTCAGATTTTCAAGCTTATCTTTTATATTTTCCTTTTCTGCCATAGTTCGCCCTCCTATAACAATTATCTCTATAATTATATTGTATCACAGGGAATATATCACTGTCAATCAGCTATGCCACACGAATTATAGTATTTGAAATTATCTTGAAAAAGATATCTCCTTTCTCGCTTGTTTCAGGGGTGATACTGTTATACACAAAGGCTGAAACACAGCCTTCTATGCCGTCGCCTTTCATATCCAGGCACTCACGCTCGGCTTTCCAATCGTTTTTGTACGGACTAACATAAAGCA
Source organism: Ruminococcus bicirculans (ex Wegman et al. 2014) (assembly GCF_000723465.1). Taxonomy (GTDB): domain Bacteria; phylum Bacillota; class Clostridia; order Oscillospirales; family Ruminococcaceae; genus Hominimerdicola; species Hominimerdicola aceti. The sequence goes on along the minus strand of NZ_HF545616.1, from coordinate 705,492 downwards.
CTGCATTGCCACCTATGATAGCATATGGATAACACTTATCCTCACGATACTTCTGAAACTCATCAAACGCCGCCAGAGTCTCTGCTTCCGCTTTTGTGAGCTTCTTTCTGTTTATTCTTCCACTCCCCATTCTGTCTGTCATGAATTTCATGCGCTTTTTGCTTTCTTCCACAAGCTCTTTTTTAGTTGCAAGGACTAGCTTATCATCGCATGAATACTGCTCCTCGCCCTGCCATATCATAGCCTTTTTGTCATATGTAAAATCTATTGGCAGGACAAAGAACACCAGATTTTTACCTCTGTATGCAAATCTGTCTATCTCAGCTATAGCCCTTTTTCTTGTAGGATAAACGCCTCCGCACATACACAATCTGTCAAGCTTTCTGCCGTCTTTTCTGTTGTATGCCTCTACTCTCCACTTTCTTGCGTCAGCGTCACAGTACATAGAATAATCATCATATATCACCGTCTTTTTGCCCTCCTCGATCATGATGACCTGAGTACCCTTTCTTTGCTCGTCAAATGGTGGAATGTTATCTGACAATGCCGATCTCTCAATGACCTCTGTGTTAAAAATCTTTGTGTTCTTTTTCATAGCCTTACCTCCGTATCAACTCTGTCTTGACCTTATGTGCTTATTATAGCACCTTTAAGGTTCTGTTTACTGTTCCAAAATGGTCTGTGATGTGTTTTTTTGATTTTATTCCCTTTTCAAGCTTCTATATATATTATAGCACCCACTTAGTACAGTTTGCCGAACCAATTCGGCACAATTATGATATATTCTTTTTTTCATATATTTTTTTTGCGAGATATTTGATAGTGTATTTCTCATACAATAAACTTTTTTTGCACCTTGTTTTTGCTACAGGAAAAATGATATAATAAAAAACCGACAAGAAGAGAGAATAAAATGGATATTTCAAAGAAAGGTTGGGACTTATTTAAAAAAATTACTTCCCAAATGGCAAGAGACATATATGGAAAGACTTATCAAAGAATATATTTCACTGCTGAACGAAGAAAAGCTTGCCTCTGAAAAGTTTTGGGAGCTTGAAAAGCGTATAAATAAAGATAAGCGTAGTCCAGGGGTGATTGTGCCATACCGTAAATCAGATGTAATGATGATACTTCTTAAACTCATAAATGATAGTGTCATAACATTTGACGATCTTGATGAATTCAGCGATAATATAAAAGGTAGTTTAAAATTTATAACTGGTGCAGATCAAGCTTATCAGGAACAGGGAGATGTGACAAAATGAACATTGCGTTGAAATGCCTTTTTTCAACAGGGGTACATGACAGAGGTCATGATTATTTCTTAAATGGTGCTGTCCATGATATTAAATATTCCAACAACGAGCTTAAAGCCGTTGTATCAGGAAGCAAAGATTATATCGTCAAGATAGTTTTTTCAGAAGATGATGAAAATGAGATTTTAGATATGGATTATACTTGTCCATACGCTTGCGACGGATATAACTGCAAGCATATGGTGGCAGCACTTTATAAATTTGATGAATGTAGGGGAAATGGGCTTTCATTCAAAAATGCGACCGATATTTTGCTCAGACCTGCATATACAAAAGATGATCTTGCGGCCAGAGAAGTTGCAATAAAAAAGCTTATTGCATATGCTGATAATAAAACTGTTCGCTCTTTTTTAGCTGAGGTGCTTGCTTCTGATGACAAGCTTTACATGCGGTTTTATAACATTATAACTGAGCTATGGGAAAACTGATGTGAGAACCTATTTTAACAAGTTTTGCTTCTAAAAATCGACTTGCTTTCCCCGCAGAAAAATGGTATAATAGGAATAACAAATATTTTCAAGGAGGCAAGACAAATGGGCATTTACGTTAACCCTGATAATATTGATTTTCAGCGTGCAATAAATTCACAGATATATGTTGATAAAAGTGGACTTATAGAACTTACAAATGCAAAACTTTTTACCGAACAGCAGTTTATTTGCGTAAGCCGACCACGTCGTTTCGGCAAATCAATGGCAGCAAATATGCTCACCGCCTATTACAGCCGTGGCTGTGATTCTCGTAAGATGTTATCTGAGCTAAAGATCGCAAAATCTGCTGATTTCGAAAAGCATCTGAACAAGTATAATGTTATTCATATAAATATGGTCGATTTTCTTGACCGTTCTAAAACTATGGACGAAATGCTTGACTATCTCAGGCGCAGATTGCTTCACGAGCTGAAAAAGGGCTTTTCAGACGTTGATTGTTTTGACTGGGATAATCTGCAATCTGTGTTAGGCGAAATATATACTGACAAACGAATTGCTTTTATTTTCATAATCGACGAATGGGACTGCATATTCCGTATACACAAAAACGATTCTGACGCTCAGACAAAATATCTTGACTTTCTGCGAAATCTTTTGAAAGACCAAAGCTATGTTGCGCTCGCATATATGACAGGCATTTTGCCCATAAAAAAGTACGGCGAACATTCTGCATTAAATATGTTTACGGAGGTTTCGATGACAAATCCCCGTGAGTATGCAGAGTATACAGGCTTTACTGAGGACGAAGTCAAGGGGCTTTGTGAAAAATATAATATGCCTTTTGATGAAACTAAGCGTTGGTATGACGGCTATAATTTAAAAGGCATTGCAACATACAATCCTCGTTCGGTGGTAATGTCAATGACAGGTCACGATTTTGACAGCTATTGGACTTCCACAGAAACCTATGAGGCGCTGAAAGTCTACATTGATATGAATTTTGACGGGCTTAAAGACAAAGTGACACGGCTTGTGGCAGGCGAGAAAATACCGATAAACCCGACAAAATTTCAGAATGATATGACTACTCTGCGCAGTGCGGACGATATTTTCACGCTGCTTGTCCACCTTGGTTATCTGACTTTTGATTTTTACACAAAGTGCGTGTGGATTCCAAACAGCGAAGTCGCTCAGGAGTTTATAAACTCTATCGAAGACGGCGGTTGGGAAGAAGTTATGAAAGCTATCAATGCTTCCGACAAGCTTTTGCAGGCTACTATAAATGGTGATGAACAGGCTGTTGCTGACCTTATCAATAAAGCGCACAGCGAGAATACATCTATTCTGAAATACAATGATGAGAACTCTCTTTCCTGCGTTATTTCCATTGCTTATTACTCTGCAAAGAGGACATATACAGTGGAGCGTGAACTGCCTGCGGGCAAGGGTTATGCTGATCTTGTTTTCAAGCCAAGAAGAAATAACAGCAACCCTGCGATGATAGTCGAACTGAAATACAACAAATCTGCTGAGTCAGCGATACAGCAGATAAAGGACAAGAATTATCCTGATTGCTTGAAAGACTATTCGGGCGAGGTTTTGCTTGTGGGGATCAGTTATGATGATAATAAGAGACATTGTTGCAGGATAGAAAAAATAGTTTGCCAAAAATAAATATGACATTTGAATTTTTGAAGCCACGTATTTCAGTGTTGATAATCTAAGACTTGATAATTCAGCTTGAGATTGAATGTACTGAAATTGCAAGAGAATGTGATTTATGAAAAGAGGTCGAGTGCAGTGCCAAACATATGGTACAAAAACAAAGAAACCGATACTATTTGGTGGAAAGATGACCCTACAGTTATCAGAGTGTGGATATTCAGCTTTGACAAAACCACTGAATTTAATATGTTCCATGATTATCCTTATAAATTAACAAAAGAGCAGAAACAGATTTTTGATAAAGAAAAACCCGAATGGGCGGATTTCTTTAAGGATAGAAAATAACAGATACAAGGTATTCATTTTGTAATTAGATAAATCTCTGATGTACAATATAATAAAAAGCCCACAGACCCGATCACATTGATCGCATCTGTGGGCTTTTGAAATTTTACCACACATCGTATATCTTAGCCTTTTCCTCGTTGAAATCATCAGGAAGCGTTCCGATATCCCAGCCGGAATTGGTAGTTTCTATGTAAAGATAATGGCTTCCATTGTAATCATAGTACGTGCCGGGGGCATCGTCTGTTGCCTTTACTCCTATTGCAACGTGTTCAGGAAGTTCGATAAAAATGCAGCCATAGCCAAGTTCTTTGAGCAAAGCTCCCAAAAGTATGGACGAGTCCTCACAATCACCGCACTGGTCATAAAGCGTTTCCAGAGGATATTTTGGAAAATCATTATATCCCGTTGAGGTCATGTCGTCAACATACTCTATGCTCTGCACGAAATTTGCAGTTTCTCTTATAGTCTCAGATTCGCCATAACCGCATTGGTCGCAAAGGCTTTTTATTTCATCTGCAAGCTGTTTTACGAGCTTATGATTATTGTCGTCACTTACATAGTTATGATAATCTTTCACATATGAGTATCTCAAAAGACTATGATAATATTCATACATATCGTCCTGAATATTCATTGATATTTCAAAGGTATATTGTTTGTCATAGCTCGTCCAGTTAAAAGTCCTTTTTGACCATGTCGGGTCTGCAGGCTGAACATAGTCAGGCTTTCGGTCATCACGAGGCTCATATCCGTCCTCATCAGTGACTATGGGTGTTTGCTGAGTAACTGTGGTAGTGGTCTGCTGTGTTGTTGTGGTGTATGTGTCGTATGTATTCAATCCCGGTCTTTTCTCTGGATACAGAAATTCATCAATTGTATTGCTAAATGCAAAATATACACCCACTGCCACACAAATAGTAATGAGTATTTTCTTCATATGTTTGTCCTGTTTTTAGTTGGTTTACGACTTTTGTCATATGTACATTATACTACAAGACGGTATAAAATACAATACTATTAGATATACTTTACGAATTTGTTCTTATTTTTGCTATGGTTTGATATTTTGCTAAATAGTTGATATTTGTGGGGTGGTGGATTTCATTCTCACCTTTCGTGAATTTCTGTTATATTCATAGCATCTGACCTAGCGGAACATTTTTTGTGACAATGAAGATCTATGCCATTGTCGATAGAGTCCCTTATGGCTAGTTTGTGTATGAAAAAAACACCCGGTAAGGTGCTTAGTTCCGATGTTTGGGTATAAAAATACCGCCTCGCCGTAGCGGAGCGGTATTAATATTATGCGGTATGTTGTTCATCAGTTTCATTTTCCGGATTGCCGTTCTCATCTGTGTGCATCATAGATCCGATAATATCGGCAATTTCACTGCGTGTTTTTGGTCTGTCATCAAGAGGTTTAATTGGTCTATTTGGATTTAACATACTCTATTCCTCCTTCATTACATTTCTTTATGAATCTTTTTACAAATTCATTATTATCAATCTCATCTTCTTCAAAAGAATAAAATGTTTCAGACATAAGCTGCCTTGCTTTATTGTATTCATAGCCAGCCTTTTTATTCAAAACATAAACCTCGCCTTGATTTGTAACAACAGACATCGCCTTTATTGAACCCTCGCATATAAACGTATCAATATCAGCTATAGAAAAATTATTTGTACTTGGGTGGTTATGAAGATAAATAAGCGATTGCCTTTCTGCATTTTTTTACAACAGAAACCGCAAAAGGATTTTTGGCAGGCGACACAACGAACTCTTCTCCAAGAATTTGAACTTCGCTTTTAAAATTCAAATCATCAATAAATAAAACTTCGTTACTTTCATTCTTATCTTTGGCATAGCAAAAAAAAGAAAGCATATATATTTATCAACTAAAAGCACCCAGATGAAGATACAAACAGTGCCACGACAGATCACCATAACACTGTTTATAATTATAAATAAAATTGTATTACTTGATATATTTGTTCAACTTATAAGATAAGAAAATAAATGACATATTATATATTCAAAATAAAGAAGATATATCGTTTTAACGCAAATAATAGTTGTTTCTTTTCCATATCACATTCGCTCTAAAAAAGCAATAGCTCAAATAGTTTTAAAGATAAAATCAGCGGATCGCACAAAGGTGTTAATGTTTCATTGGCGATATTGCTGTAATTCTCAAAGATAATGCATTATAAAATAACAAATTTTCACTTATATAAACATAAAGCTATAATAAGTAAGCAAAAAATAAGAAATAAGGATAAGTGGCTCAGTTTTATTTTAGCATATATACTCAGTATGTTTACTTATTCTTGTTATAAAACAAAACAAGAAGAAACAACACATCTTATATTACAACATCTTATATTACAAAGAAAGAATGAAAATAATAGTTGTTTCTTTTCCATATCACATTCGCTCTAAAAAAGCAATAGCTCAAGTAGTTTTAAAGATAAAATCAGCTTTTTATACAATTGTGCAAACATTTCATTGGTAATATTGCTGCAAAGCTCGAAGATAACGCATTAGAAAACATCACGTTTTCATTTATATAAACATAAAACTGTAATAAGTAAGCAAATAAATAAGAAATAAGGATAAGTAGTTCAGTTTTATTTGATCATATATACTCAGTATGTTTACTTATTCTTGTTATAAGATAAAATAAGAAGAATAAGCTACTCATTATAATATAAGAAGAAAGCACCGCTTATATTACAAAGGAAGAAGATATATCGTTTTAACGCAAATAATAGTTGTTTATTTTCTTTATCACGTTCGCCTTAAAAAAGCAATAGCTCAAGTTGTTTCAAAGATAAAATCAGCTTTTTATACAATTGTGCAAACATTTCATTGGTAATATTGCTGCAAAGCTCGAAGATAACGCATTAGAAAACATCACGTTTTCATTTATATAAACATAAAACTGTAATAAGTAAGCAAATAAATAAGAAATAAGGATAAGTGGTTCAGTTTTATTTGATCATATATACTCAGTATGTTTACTTATTATTGTTATAAGATAAAATAAGAAGAATAAGCTACTCTTTATAATATAAGAAGAAAGCACCACTTCACTTATATTACAAAGGAAGAAGATATATCGTTTTAACTCAAATAATAGTTGTTTCTTTTCCATATCACATTCGCTCTAAAAAAGCAATAGCTCAAGTAGTTTTAAAGATAAAATCAGCGTATTGCACAAATATGTTAATGTTTCATTTGCGGTATTGCTGTAGAATCTGAAGTTAGCAAATTAGAAAACAACAAGTTTTCATTTATATAAACATAAAGCTATAATAAGTAAGCAATAAATAAGAAATAAGGATAAGTGGTTCAGTTGTATTTTAGCATATATACTCAGTATGTTTACTTATTCTTGTTACAAAATAAAATAAGAAGAGTAAGCTACTCATTATAATATATAAGAAGAAAGCACTACTTCTTATATTACAAAGGAAGAAGATATATCATTTTAATGCAAATAATAGTTGTTTCTTTTCCATATCACGTTCGCCCTAAAAAAGCAATAGCTCATGTAGTTTCAAAGATAAAATCAGCGGATCGCACAAACGTGCTAGTGTTTCATTGGCAGTATTGCTGTAATTCTTAAAGATAATGCATTAGAAAACAACAAATTTTCATTTATATAAACATAAAGCTATAATAAGTAAGCAATAAATAAGAAATAAGGATAAGTGGTTCAGTTTTATTTGATCAAACATACTCAGTATGTTTGCTTATTCTTGTTATAAGATAAAATAAGAAGAATAAGCTACTCATTATAATATATAAGAAGAAAGCACCGCTTATATTACAAAGGAAGAAGATATATCGTTTAAATGCAAATAATAGTTGTTTATTTTCTGTATCACGTTTGCCCTAAAAAAGCAATAGCTCAAGTTGTTTTAAAGATAAAATCAGCTTTTTATACAAATGCGCAAACATTTCATTGGTAATATTGCTGCAAAGCTTGAAGATAACGCATTAGGAAACATCACGTTTTCATTTATATAAACATAAAGCTATAATAAGTAAGCAAATAAATAAGAAATAAGGATAAGTGGCTCACTTTTTTATTGACAAAGCACCTATAATTAGCTGCAAGATAAAAAAAGATGTAATTGACTTATATGTTATATCTATCTCTTTTCTTATACTGCTCATAATAAAATAGAATAATGAGTTACTCGGTATCTTTACTTATTCAAGCTTATAACAAAGATACTATCAATCGTGAAATTCGCTGTCTTTCTTATTATATAATGAGTGTTCAACTTAGATAGTTGATATTTTCCGCCAATCAGTTTATACATTATATCCAAATACGCTTATTATTCATTGTTGGAAATGCATAAACTTCAAATATAATTTTATTTTTTTGATAAAAGGCATTGACTTTTGAACAGAAATATGATAAGATAAAATTGTTAAAAAAAGTATAAGTTTAGTGTATCTAAGTCATTTAGATGCTCTTTTTTTGTATCAAAAAATAGAGAGCTCACATTCGTAAAAAAAGAATGTGGGCTCTCTTTTTGCTTTTTCGTCGTGTTTGCGAAATATGACAAAAAATTCACCTCAGCAATTCCAGCAGGAAACATTTGTTGAAGTAAATTAAAACAATAAAAAATCTGAACATGCTCATGATCCATATTGTGGTATGTCAGCTCAACAAAAGTATTTTACATTAAAAAAACAATATCTTTAATTTGAAATAATTCAGGCTATACTATTTGCTATTGATTTACGTGATATGAAATTGACAAGCTCAACGATACTAACAAGGAAATACTTGTTTAAAAAGTCCAACATTGCATTCCTGATTTTCGGAAACGCAAAAAAAACAGTTTTGTAAAAAAATATGTAGTTAAATAAACAGTTAAGACTAATAACGTTTTGTATAGTTTACAGGATTATTGTTAAAAATAATGGCCGATGAAACATGCTTTCCTTCAAAATTTAACAAAAGATCTATTCCGTAGATTTTTGTAAAAATGCATCTGACCTTTTTTGTTTTTTGCATACATTATATATCATACAATTGGTATGATGTAGTGTGAGTTTGTAGAAGCTTATCGTTTTTACAAATTTATTGATTAAAAAATCAATAAATACTCCAAAACCGGTGTCACTAATTGATTCTTAAATCAGTTAGTCTGCTTAACCAGCAGCGCTCGGGTTGGCGATATAACCCTGCTGACACTATAAAGGTGTCCACTGAGTATGTCTTTTAAAAGACATGCGTCTTCATTTGGTGGTCGGAGAATGATCCGATTCACTGGCCTTAGCGTGCTGCTAAATAACACCTTTATACTGTTAGTGTCAACCGCACTTGACCCCACCCACACACAAAGCAAGGACCATAAAAAGGAGTATTTCGATGAGCAAGTTTAAAATTGTAAATAGAATTATTGACGGTAAAAATGTAGAAGTAGAAATTGGTCACAATACGTTGCAGTACGTCCTAATAAATAGGCTAACTGGAATGCGTTTCTTTGGTACAAAGAAACATAAACTAAAAATCAAAAATAGTATCAAGAAAGCCAGAATTAAGAATTTAAAAGACAAAGGTTTCTCAGATGAAGAAATTGAAAAGTTTTTAGATGAAATAGTCATTTATAAATGGAGGATATTTACAGAAAGCAGCTTTAATAGATATATTAAAGTAATAAAACGATTTTGTAAATATCTTAAAGAAAAGTTTCAGACAAGTCACCTAACAATGTTCGAGGCTGAAAAATATATACAGGAGTACATTGATGTACGAGAAGCAAGGGGGTTGTCCGCTGATACTCTCAACACTGATCTTTCTGCACTTTGCAAAGTTTTCGGCAGAAGAACAATTGAATTTAGACACCCTCCACGCCATGGAGCTCATTTAAAGAATGATCCGACAAAATACAATACTGAAACGGGTGAAACAACTCGTGATGTTGGAGTGACCACAGGCTTACGACGCCGTGAGCTTGCTCACTTAAAAGTCGATGATATTAAATTCATTGACAGCGAAACTGTCCACATTTTTAGTATTGGAAAGGGTGGCAAACATAATCGTACGGTGTTGAAAGGAATTGTCGCAGTGGCAAAGCTAAAAGAATATATTAGTCGTGCTGAAAAAACGGGCAATGATTTTTTGTTGACAAAGGCAGAAGCACGCGTCCCGGATGGACTCCACTATTGCAGGGCTATGTGCGCACAGAATACATACTATGCCGTTTTGCAGGACATGGAAAATGATCCTGCAAAGCGTGCAGAATACATTCAGAAAATCAAGGATGAGTTTAAACGTTGCAAGAGAAAGCTCAAGGAGAATCTCGACAAACCTTATCGACTTCGAGGATATAACAGAGAAGCAGCATTATCAATCGGCAAGCCAATTGTCTACGATCGTGTTGCGGCGATGTATGTTAGCTTGTTCATACTCCACCACTTCCGCACGAATACCACCATTCTACATTACTTAGTGAAATAGCGAATCCAACCAAGTTTATCAACATAGAATGGGTGACTAGGCGTTGCTGAAATTGTTTCGCCATTTACACAAATATGGATAAGCTATTTGTCTATAATCAGCAGACCTACAACATAATATTAAATTTGTTGTATATAACTGTTAAATAAGAAAAGAAGCGAACTGGATGCCGCTGCTTTATCAGTCAATATCTCGGCTGCCATTCCTCAATTATATCAATCATTCTGTCATTGGTTTCGACTTTCATCTCGAATATCAAATCATCAAAATCGTCATCATTTTCTGTGTCGTTGCAGTTTAATCTAAACCAACCTTCATCTAACCAATCGATAGTAATTGCAGCGCCAAATATCAAAGAATCTGCATACAAACCTTCCCCAGAAGTGTCCTCTCCGTTACAAATGGTAAAATGACCACTTGTGAGACTAATTATTATACTGCGACAATTGCGAAGTTCTTCTTCATTTATAGCAAGCTGTGGAAATTTCGTTTTAGGAACGAGGAATGGTTTATCATTTACATAGATTTCTCCATCCATTTTAAGAAGATGAACCATAAAGAACTGCATACGCTTAGCTCTTGTCTTAATATTCCTAAATTTTAATATGTATTTTCCTTTTTCTGTACATCTTAAATATCGATATACGGTTTTTCCATTATAAATAATTATAGGGGAATTACGTTCTTGAAATAATACTGAAAATGCTTTCATTTTTTCCTCCTAAGGCTTAAAGTGTCTATAAGGATCTATTTCATCATGTTTCCACGGAGAAACCGGAAGTAAATTCTCTAGTATATTTGAACCACCATCTCTTTGTGGAGTGTCTTTATGATGAAGTTCCATTGAATACCATTGACCATTTTCTAGATACTGAACTGATGGTGCTTTACCCTTTTTCATTCTTGCGAGGTCACTCGCACTATAATTTCCAGAATTATTGTAAGCTTCATTTTTCCAATAACGTTGGCGTACTGTAGACCACTTAGGATTTTTACCAGATGCTGTTGGCGCGTCTATAGGGTCTCCCACTTGCCAACGCTTTCCTTTGGATGCTGACTCATTACTAACGTTGTTTGTTGATACTTCTTCTATTCCACACCCATTATGAACAAAAATGCCATTTTCGCCCACAAAGTAAGTATGAAACTCCTCAACCTCAAAGTTATAAACCTTGATAGGTGATTCAAGAATCTCGTGCTAATTATGGCATTTCTCACTAAAGCCCCAATTTCTCAAAAGTTTAACCCCACCTAGCCATTAATCACAACTAGTATTCATTCAAAAAACATGAACTTTATTAAGCGTGATGCTTTTTAATAATCTACCATAAAACTCTGCATAACATTCCATAGATAAATCACTTTGCTCATTATCATACCAAAAATCGATTGTAGCGTAAATGTTAAATCCATCGAAATCTCCCAAAACTAATGTATCAAAAAAATCATTAATGTTTTCACAGCATGTGATTTTTCCTGGATATTGATTTATTTCATAAAGAATCTCCTCAACTTCACACGCTATTTTACATGTTTTTTTCAGTTCGTCCCAATTCTGTTCCACTATTAGTCTTTGAATTAGATACATTTTTTCAATAAGTGTTCGTATTTGATATCCATGCATATTTTTCATCTCCTATTTTTCGGAATACTTGTAATAGTAGTGAAATCCCAACCCAACTCACCAACAAAATATTTATCAGCGTAATTAATTGCTTGAAAAGCTTCTTCTTTAGTTTTTCCTGCTTTTCTTAGTGAAATATATGCAACTTTTCTCTCATCACCATAAGTACCTCCATAATTATTATGACTTTGGAATTGGGTTGCTTTGTAGTGCTCTGTTCCCATCCTCGTCGAAGGTCCCTCTAAAGAAATAGCTGGAGCGTTACTACTGCTATATCCAGGCATATCTTTTACAGAAGCATTTTGAATAATATGGTGGGATTCTTTTCCTTCCTCGCCCCGTAATTCTTTATATTTTCCTGTATTACAATCATTATGTACCAGCACCCCACACTCGCCCACAAAGTAAGTATGGAAATCCTCAACCTCAAAGTTATAAACCTTGATAGGTGATTCAAGAATTTCGTGCTGAACCCATTCAACTGTTACAAGTTCACCATTTGAAAGTACAAGAACATCTCCTGCACGAAGTGAACGTGCTAAAGTCCAACCAAGTTTATCAACATAGAATGGGTGTGTCGGCGTAGCAGAAATTGTTTCGCCATTTACACAAATATGGATAAGCTCGTCTGTTTCATTGATATAGGTTTCAGTAACCGTTTTAACAGCTACTTCACCAGTTGTTTCGTCCTCCGAAAGAACCCTATCGCCGACTTCGATTTCTTCAATCGGTTCTTGTCCGTCCTCAGTAGTCACAAGTGTACCAGCAACAAAGCAATAAGATGTGCCAAAGTCCTTTGCAGAACCCCACATTGACGTTCCTGTCATTGCAACTTTAAATAAGTCGCCCTTTATCTCTTCCCAGGTGAAACTTGCTTCGCCTGTTATGTACTTCTTCGCTATTTTCCTGAACACTGATGCGCACAGCAACATTTATTGCAAACTGCACGCATCATCTCAGAAAGATTAATATTTAAATTTCCCTATCTCCCTGTTCTTACAATAATGATTTATGACCTGTTTTTCAAATTCGTTCCAATTCCACCAATTATATTTATCAATTTTCTCAATATAACCACTATCATCATTAGGTACAAAAACCTCATAATTTCCTAGCATCATTAAACATTTAGGAATGCTACGAGTTGATGTTGAATAAATTTGTTTTAGATAATGGTAATTACCACTTTTTAGTGGCAAGGGTTGTTCAGGCTCACATGGAAAATACCTTATAGTATACTTAAAATCACATTTATCGCTTATCCAAAAACGAATTAAAGGTACTTTATCTCCATCTCGGAATATCTTATCTTCAAAATACAATTCCATAGACTTTTGAAAAATTATATATTTGTTTTGCAAACTATTTTCTGTAGCAAGCTCGTTTGTTATTTTATATGCAAAAGCGTCTCCAATTTTCCATGGACACCTGTAAAAATTTTTCTTTGGGATTTTTTTTCTCTGAGGTGGTTGAGAATCAAGCTGTTCCTTTAAATCATTTAATGCCTTTTTCCTTTTATCGCCTAATTGTTGCGACCTCTCATACCAAAACTCTAAATCAGCACCTTTTTCAATATGTACAATGGCACGATGTTTCACTTCATCCAGTAGTCTTCCTTTTTGCCACTGAATTTGTGCCAATGCCATCCAAAAAAGTGGTGCATCATCTTCATTCGCTAAAATACAGTGAAATTTATCCATCAACATTTTAGTTGCTTCTATATTTGATTTTCCAAGTTGAAGATAACTAATATAGTATTGCTTTACATCACTATATATATCATTTTGATTAATTTTATACCCCCATGTACCCACTATATACCTCCTTTATATTCTGCCATGAAGTCCATAATCATTCAATGATTCATCTAATTTATTCGCATATTCTTCGCCGGCTGTAAGATACCTTTTTGATTTAGTCGCATTTTTCGCCGATTTACTCACTCCATTAATTTGATTATTATAAGCATTTCCGCTTTTCTTTACAGGATTGAGAGTATTATATTTTTCTATTCCAAGTTGCTCCAAACCCCTCGCTGCATCATATGGAATATCTTCAGCAATAGGTACCATTTTTAAATTTTTTCTCGAAGAATTACTTGCTTTATGTTGCGCTTTTCTTTTTTCCAGATCATTTGTTCTACCAACATATTCGATTTGATTCGTATTTTCATCGTATAAAGCATAAACACTTTGATTATCTCCACACCCATTATGAACAAAAACCCCATTTTCGCCCACAAAGTAAGTATGGAAATCCTGCACTTCAAAGTTATAAACCTTGATAGGTGATTCGAGAATTTCGTGCTGAACCCATTCAACTGTTACAAGTTCACCATTTGAAAGTACAAGAACATCGCCTGCACGAAGTGAACGTGCTAAAGTCCAACCAAGTTATTGATAGCAATTATTTTTACAATTCTAATTATACTATAAAATCTGTAAAAAATCAATATCCGAATACAGAAAAAGCAGACGTGGCAAAACGTCTGCTCAGCTATTTGGAGCAAGCAACGGGAATCGAACCCGCATCCCAAGCTTGGGAAGCTTGTATACTGACCATTGTACTATGCTTGCAAAAAGGCAATACTAAAATATATTGCCTTAGAGCAAAGCCTGTTACCACGGACTTTGCTCATTCTTGTATTTTTTATTGTATCTCATCTTTAAACGCCAAGATGTGAACCCCACGCATGCCCCGAGAGTGTTGTTGAAAACATCATCAAATTCACAAAGCCCTCTGCCTGTGATATACTGCGTTATCTCGATACCTGCTGAAAAGGCAAGGGACATAAGGAAAACTTTTTTGAACTTTGTGACGTTTAAAAGATATGGCAGCAAAACACCCAAAGGTATAAACATTGCAATGTTTCCGAAAATCTGTACCAGCCAAAAATCCCGCAGATACTTGATGCTTATGTTCTCCAAAAGGTTTCGCACCTCCCAGAAGGGCATAAGTTCCGCCTGACGTTCTCCCCACTGTCTGTCTATGAGTGTGAGCCAGAGGACGGCAAAGATGTACACTGCAAACAGCGATGTAAGTATTTTTCTCTTTTTACTCCACCGTAACGCTCTTTGCAAGATTTCTCGGCTTATCAACGTCATAGCCCTTTCCTACTGATACATAATATGACAAAAGCTGAAGCGGTACTACTGAAAGGCTTGCCGCAAAAAGGTTATCTATCCTTGGCGTGTAAACTGTGAAGTCAGCAACGTCCTCCATAGCATAATTCCCATAGGTAGTAAGTCCGAAAAGCTTTGCTCCACGGCTTTTTACCTCGACCATATTGCTTATGGTCTTTTCATAAAGTGCAGACTGTGTTACCACGCTGAACACGACAGTTCCGTCCTCGATAAGGCTGATAGGGCCATGCTTAAGCTCGCCTGCTGCATATGCTTCGGAATGGATGTAGCTTATTTCTTTGAGTTTAAGGCTTCCCTCCATGCCTACTGCATAGTCGATACCTCTGCCGATAAAGAATGCGTCCTTTATATTCACTACCTTTGAAGCAAACCACTGCAAGCGTTCCTTATCCTCGAGAATTTTATCTATCTTTTCAGGGATAGTATTAATCTCCTCAACGAGCTGAGCAAATCTTTCGTCGGATATCTCACCTCTTGCTTTTGCAAACTGCATTGCAAGGAGATATGCGGCAACGAGCTGACAGCTATAGGCTTTAGTTGTTGCGACGGATATTTCAGGGCCTGCGAGGGTATAGAAGACATTATCAGCTTCTCTTGCGATAGATGAACCAACAACGTTTACGATACCGAGAGTTTTTACTCCTTTTTCTTTACAAAGTCTTAATGCCGCGAGGCTGTCGGCAGTTTCGCCCGACTGGCTGATGATAATAGCGAGGCTATTCTTTGCAAGCTTCATTTGTCTGTATCTGAACTCAGAAGCAAGTTCCACACGGACAGATAGTGAAGTCAGTTCTTCGATAACATACTGAGCCACCATACCAACATGGTAGGCAGAGCCGCAGGCAACTATATACACCTGCTGGATATTTTTCATATCCTCGTCAGAAAGTCCGACGCTTTCAAAACTTATATTTCCATCTGTAAGCACAGAATTGATAGTATCCTTTATCACCTTTGGCTGTTCGTGTATTTCTTTGAGCATAAAATGCTCATAGCCGCTTTTTTCTGCAGCTTCTGCGTCCCACTCGATAGTTTTCATTTCTTTCTGTATTTCTTCGCCATCGAGATTGTAGAAAGCAACTGCGCCTTTTGTAAGTTTTGCAAGCTCCATATTGCCTATATAGTAGACATTTCTTGTATACTTAAGTATTGCAGGAACGTCAGAAGCAAGGTAGCTTTCGCCGCCTGTAACGCCTATTATCATAGGGCTGTCTTTTCTTGCGGCATATATTTCTCCGGGATAGTCCTTGAACATAACAGCGAGGGCATAAGAGCCACGGATACGAACGAGGGCATGATTAAGAGCGTCAACAGGAGTACCCAGGTACTTTTTGTAATAATAGTCGATAAGCTTTACGGCAACTTCTGTATCAGTTTCTGACTTAAAGGTATATCCTTTTTTGATAAGCTTTTCACGAAGCTCCTGATAATTCTCGATAATACCGTTATGTACGGCGATAACATTTTCATCGTCGCTGCAATGAGGGTGGGCGTTTACAGTTGACGGCTCGCCATGGGTAGCCCAACGGGTATGGCCTATACCGCAAGCGCCTTTTACAGCCTTGCCGTCGTTAGTCATTTCCTTTAGGACTTTCAGCTTGCCTTTAGCTTTTACGATCTCAGGCTCTGCGTCACCATTTCTTACAGCGATACCGGCAGAGTCATAGCCTCTATACTCAAGCTTTGACAGGCCGTCCAAGAGGATCGGGGCTGCCTCGTTATTTCCAGTAAATCCAACAATTCCGCACATAACAGTGTCTCCTTTAAATTTTATTTTTGTTGATGTAATCTTCTATAGCAGGTCTATTTGGAGGAAAAATATCCTCCGGCAGGTCGCAGATATCAATAAATTTAAGCTGCGACACCTCAGAAGCCTGCATTTTAAGCTCGCCTGTATACTCGTGGCAGGTGTAGACGATATCAACGTTTGACACCTTATCGCCGTTGGGGTAAGTATACTGCATTTTTTCACCTGAATAGACGCCAAGCAGTTCGAGCTTTTTTGCTTTAAGACCTGTTTCCTCAAAAAGCTCTCTTTCGGCTGTTTGCTCAACAGACTCACCAAGTTCCACCGAGCCGCCTGCATATCCCCAGCTTCCGCAGTCTGTTCTCTGCTGCATGAGCATTTGTCCTGCTTCGTTTATTACTATTACGCTTGCTCCCACCTGCAGCAGAGGGGTGTGGCCTAGGTGCTGGCGGAGGGATCTTATGTATTCTGACATTACACAGGCTCCCCAAAAGTATCAGGGTGACTTGGATCAAATATCTCATTGCAGGTCATAACAGTAACAAGATCCTCAGTATCACTGAGATTGATAATGTTATGGGTCCAGCCAGGTATCATGTGGCCCTGCGAAAAAATCTCTGTAAATTCAACAACAGTGATAAAAAACGATATTGTGGAGCGGCTTGAAAAACAGCCGCTCATTTTTTTTACAGTATACAATAAATACCGTAATTTGTCAAGCTTCTTCAACAGTCAGTCTGCTGGAATGGAGCGCAGCGCAATGGAATCAGGCTGATTTTCAGCGGCTCGCTCAGCCAAGCCTGTCGGGGTACATGATCTCCAGCTCGCCAAGAACTCTGCCACAGTTTCTCAGCGGCAGAGTCCACTTCTTTGTAATCTCATGGGTTGCCAGATACAGAGCCTTCAGGAGCGCTGTATCGCTTGGAAATACGCTTCTCTGCTTGTTCAGACGGCGGTATCCGCTGTTAAGGCTTTCGATGGCGTTGGTGATGTAAATGACCTTTCTGACCTCCGCTGAAAACTTAAAAATCGGCGATATGACGTCCCAATTCTTGTACCAGCTTTTCATAGCATTGGGATAATCCTTTTCCCACTTCTCCGTCACACGCTCAAGCTGTTCAAGTGCAGCGTCCTCAGACGGCGCATGGTAAATTGTTTTCAGATCATTAGCAAATTCTTTCTTGTTTTTTTCGCCAACGTATTTCAGCGTATTTCGCACCTGATGAACGGTCCGATACCTGAAATATCCTTTTGACGCTTCATTACGACCTTTGGCTCAAATGTTCCGTCGCGATCCTGCGGTACTTCAATTTCCGTTTCTCCGAAGTTTCCACGTATTTTCTTGGTTTCTTACCATTTCGGTAGTCCGGATTGTCAGAATGCTCATAAGCGCCATATCCGAGATGTTCGTCCATTTCGGATTCAAGCATTTCCTGTATAGTGCCGCCAAGAAGATCTTTCAGAGCATCTTCTATATCCTTTGCTGACCGGATATCATACTCCTCTAGCAGCATTCCGATGATGTTCTTTTTTTCTTCGCTCATTGGTTCTCTTTTTCTTCTTCCCATAAAAAATCAGCCTCCTGTGTTATTTATATTTTACCACAGTTGACTGACTTTTTACAGACTTTTTTCAGAGGGTCGCTGCGGCTCCTGCCTTTTTACAAGTTTTTGTTTTTATCTACTCTTATCTTTTTCAATTATATATTTTTTTAAATCTTTAAAAAAGCTTATAATCATAACTATCATAATTATTCCAATCGGAAACGCAGAAATGATACTTATACTTTGAATATTATTCATCGAACTTTCTGAAAAGACTAAAGCTATTGGGAGTACAATCAACAATAGACACCACAATAATTCGATTAATTTATGCGGGTGTTCATTTTCTCCTAGTTTTTTGTAACTATAACAAGCTGCAGTGTATGCAATGGAGTCAAATGATGTGGCATAAAATGCAATCATGCATAACACTGTAATTACTAAAATCACATTTGCCATCGGCATTGTATCTATAATATTAAGAATCAATCCGTAAAGGTCTCCATCCGCTACATATTGTGAAATAAAATCTGTTTTTTCGCTCACTTGAAGTCCTAAACCATAATTACCAAGTACCACAAAGCTGACTATTGTCGATCCTACACCAAATACATACCCGCCAAGAATCGTCTGTTTTATCGTTCTACCACGCGAAATATTACCTATAAAAAATGGAGCCGCAACAGACCAAACCATCCAATACGCCCAATAATAAATTGTCCAATCTTGCGGAAAATTACTAGTACGACCCGGATCTGTAAATGTACTTAATTCTATAAAATTCTGCAACATTTTCCCCAAACTTTGAAAACCATTTTCAATAATAAATTTTCCTTGTCCACCTATAAGTAAAACAATTAATAACAGTCCAAAGAAAAGATATATACAAAGTTTCGCCAAAAAACTAATTCCCTTAAATCCATGTAATACTGCATATGTATACACTGCACATGTAATGACTAAAATAATGACAGTAACTACGGTTCTGCTAATCGTTATTCCAAATAATTTTACGATGATTGCTGCTAAAAGTGGTGTTGCAACACTAAAAGTCGTTGCTGTTCCAGCAAGAAGAGCAAACAGCGCAAACAAGTCAATTATACGGCCTAAAATACCATCTGCATGCTTCCCTATGATTGGTCTGCATGCTTCAGAATATCTCTGGCGATTTATTTTTTTGACATGTAACATAAAACCAAATGCTACAGCAAGCACCAGATAAAACGCCCACGGAATAAAACTCCAATGAAAAAGTGGAAAAACACCTGCCCATTCAGCTACTGAACCCAGTTCTTCAATATGAGGATTTGTTGCATACATCACCCATTCAGCAAACGAATAGAATAAAATATCCGCTGCTAATCCGCAGGTGAACATCATACTGCCCCATCCAAAAAATGAATATCTTGGCTTTTCATTTGGCTCACCTAAGACTACATCCCCATATTTTGAAATAGCCAAATAAATTGAAACTATCAACACAGCAACGCCAATTATTAAATAATAAATTCCCACTGTATCACCAAAAAAATATCGAACCTTGCTTATAATAGTATTTGACTCATTTGGAAATGCAAATAACACACCAGCTAATGAAATGATAATAATAAACGGAGCCAATGTAATAAGCCAGTCTATTCTTTTGCTATTTAATTTATTCATCTATATTTCCTCCATTTTCTTCGAATCGTAATAATATTTATATTTTTTCCCAGCATTAAATGAAAATCCAGCTGCAGCATTGTTGCAATCCTTAAAGGACTTGATATCAATTATTCTATCTTCTGTAATATCTAATTTCTCTGCAATTTCTTTTATAATATTTGATCTGGTATTATTCACATATGTTTTATCAAACCCTCTCAATTCATCTAATGTATCAAACTCAAAAATAAAATCTGATGGATATTTACGAATTTTCATCCTAAGTTCATCAATATGCTCAATATAAATTGTTTCCCATAATTTATTGGCTGTTTCTGGTTGATTATATTCCCTCTCAAGAATTGATATAAATTTTCGGCTAAATTCGTCTGACCAAAATACATGTCCTAACATTATCCATGAATCTTCACCGCCTACAACAACTTTTTTAATTATGCCATCACTTTCACTAATACACCACTCTTCAGTGCGTCCATCTGCAAATATAGCCGAATAATAACTATCGTCTACTTCTTTTTCGAATGGATTGGTCAAGAAGTAATTGTCAGATGAACATATGTAACTATTTTTCAAATATTTTTTTACAGCATGTATGCTAGAATTGTTATTGCGAGTCAAATATTCTGAATTGTAAATTAGTGTGACACCATATTTTTCTTTCAGATAATCAAATTGCTCTGACATATAACCTGTTACTATTATTACGTCAGTAATCCCGGCTTCTTGAAGCTGTTTAATCTGTCGTTCTATCAAAATCTCTCCACGCACTTCAATTAGTGCTTTAGGTTTTTCAAAAGAGAGTGGTGCAAACCGACTAGCCGTGCCTGCAGCCATAATAATTGCATTATCTACTTTCATTTTCAATCATCTCCTCCTTAAAAAACTTATAGTAATCTTTAGCGAATCGATATTGGCGTAATGAATATTCACCGAATTCCACACCAAGATTTCTTTTATATTCACACCAATTACTCCAAAGCAATCCACAAGCTGCAATGTAGCAATATATTTTTAATCTTGTCTCCTTATCGCATTTATTTTCAAAATAAATATTGATAAGTCTATCAACCTGACGTTTATTATATAAAGCATAAATGCAAAACATCGCTATATCAACATGCGGATCTTGCATGCCAGCATATTCCCAGTCGATCAAACGGATATCTTCCTTCCCAGATGTTTCTTCCGTAAAAAGGAAGTTATCAGGAACCGCATCAATATGTGTTAGAACCTTCTCCTGTACATGCGAATCAATATAATCTCGAAGACTCAACACATTTTCTTTTGTCTTCTGATAGTCCTTATAAACAGATGAATTGCCATTCCAAAGGCTCTCATAAAAATCAATCTGAGCAAAGATATCAAACGTATGATCAACTGAAAGTTTTAGTTGATGAAAGGCACGAAGTTTTGCCATGCACTTTTTAAGATCATCGACATTCAGTGGATCACATACTCTGGCTCCTTCCATAAATTCTGTGATTTTATAACCATTTTCAGGATTAATGTATGCAATATTATCACAGATGTTTTTACTTGCGATTATATGATACACGGCTGCTTCTTCCTTGCGGTTGATTAACTGATCTGTGCCCTCTCCCGGTATACGCATAATATATTTTTTGTTTTTGCAGCTAAAAAGAAATGAACGATTTGTCATTCCCTTTTTCAATACTGTAATCTGTGAAATCTCTTCAGCCTTTACATCAAAGTTCTTACAAATGACCTCAATTGCATCTGTTTTCAGTTGATTGGAGGCACTATCCAATTCTCGCAGTTGTTCATAAGTATTAATTTCCACTACGTCCGTTGCATGCACCACCCTTGCATCAACAATCATTTTGTTCTTGTTGTAAAGTGCCTTTTCCCAAAATGAATTATCATATTTTCGATTTTGACAAAGTGTTTCTATGCGCTCCTTTACTACATTAGCATCTTTCTTCACAAGATAGCAGATTCCAACCATTGAATTACCTCCCACATTACCTGTAGTAGATACCAACTCCATCTTCCGATTCACGCGAACGTCACTTTCACTGTCAACCAAGTCGCTGACCATATACCAAGAGTACAACTCATGTCGGCGGAATGGATTAAGATCACACCAAATATCACAAGGAATCACATATGCATTTTCTAGTCTATCAGCTACCAGTTTCAACGAATGGAGATTATTTTTTGAAGCATACTCTTTATTTACAACAAGTTCTACTTCATACTCATCAATTAGATACTCATACTGCTCCTTCATAAAACCAACAATAATGTATATTTCTTTTATGTCAACTTCTTGAAGTTGCTTAATCAACCTTTCGATTAATGTCTCACCATTCACTTCTAATAAACCTTTAGAGACTTCTGTGTTAATTGGCACCATACGCATGCCAAAACCGGCCGCGAGAATAATTGCACGTTTAGGGGCATTCAGTTTAAATTCATCAGTAGCTTTTTGTGTAAGTTGTACTTCCTCATCTAAATATCCAGTCTTAATAAGTTCCTTAATAGAACGATTTACTACACCTAAAGAATGCCTGGACTCTTCTGATAGAATTCTCTGATTTATAAATGGTTCTGTTATAAGCGTCTTTAAAATATCGCTTTCTTGTTTATTCATCTATTTATTTCTCTCCTTTTTCATGAAATTGTTGGTTTAGCTTTTTGTGAACACTGCCATATAATAAGAAGTTAGCGTTCTGCTAACCTTCCTATTTTTTTCATCAAACTAACCCTGCGTTAAGCATTTTCCATAAATTTCAAGTAATTAAAATGTGTCATTACTTCACGTATTCTTGTGTCCAAATCTGGTATATTCATATAATCCTTATAAACAAGAGTAAGCAATTCTGCATACTGTTTCGGAATACGAAATGTCCCATCAACTGTATGGAAAAGTTCTGTTTCCTCAAATAGAATTCTTGGAAATTCATACCAATCAGCAAACACATCGGCAGACACAAGATAATCTGACTTGTCAATCGGATACATTTGGCATAGTTTTTCATACTCATTTTTCAAATCTTCTATTTTTTTCATAGAATATTTCATTTTATCCAGCATTAAGCGAATGTATTTTTTCACATTTCCTCCTGCTTCTTCTTTACAATTAACAAGTTTACAATACCGTGTATGTGCTGTCCTTTTTATTTGTTCAATATGTAGCTTCCGTTCTTCTACAGAATTCGGTGTTCCAACATAATAAAATACATCCACATGCAGAGCTTCACTTCTGTATCCTTTTGGCGCCAACCTCATAATGACATGTCTGCATTTTTGATTAACTTCTGGACAATAAAAATAGTATTTATCATCAAGTTCTTTTTTTAATGTCTCAATTAATCTCTCCTTGTCTTTGAATGCTACAAACACATCTATGTCGTAATCCCAAGGAATTTGGCCATTATCTCGAATTGCACCTAAAAGAGAGCCATATGCTAGCTCATATTCTATATTACTCTTTTCACACACTCGGTGAAATTCAATAAGTGTGTCCATGGTAATTTTTTGATATTTCCGGAATTCTTTGTAAATTTCCTCAAAGTTATCCGGACACAGCGGACTACTAAGTACCTCTTTTAAAAATTCTTCCGATGTCATTTTTTCTTCCTCTTTTCTTTAAAATTAGCTAACAGCACCATTGCTGATTCTCTATTCATCACAAATATCATTATCACATACAAAAAGGCCACTACAATTTTATATCCAAAATTAAAAATACTGAATGTTGTTTGATACTTCATAATGCTCAATATCAATCCCATAAAAATAAATAGCTCTATTATTACAAAATTAATAACAAAATCTCGAATCCTCAACCCTACATCTTCGTATTTTCGGCTAATAGCAACTACAATTATCACTCTAACAAGCATCGCAATTGCATCCGCCAAAATCGATCCATATACGCTCCAAATCGGAATAAATATTGCAGATAACAAAATGTTTAACACACTGCCAGTCAATGTTGCTATGAACAACTTTCTTGATGCTTCTTTATAATAGAATAGTATTTCTACATAAAAATAGTATGTAGTCTTAATGGCGAATACACTTACGATCATAGGAACATACATCCATGCTCCCACGTAACTTTTTTGCAAGAAAAGTACAATATAGTCTTGTGCAAACAATGATATACCAACGAAGAATAAGCCGATCACCGCGATTAATAGTTTTACATTTTGTCTGATTGTTTTTTTATATTTGTTCTCTTTATTATGTAATCTCTCGTATAACCACGGTCCATAAGCACTATCTACATAACACTGAATCGTATCAGCAATATTTCCAAACTGAGTCGCGACGCTGTAAACTCCTAAATCTGCTAATGAACCCACATCTGAAATCAATAATTTTGATACAAATAGAGCTATTTGTGTTGAAAGATTGTGTGGCATGATCGGTATGGAATACTTTAATGCATCCTTTAAAAGTTTTAAGTCCATACAGAACTTAATTGTATGAGTCACGCTCATTTCAATCACAAAATACGCTGTATATAGCACATATGCAATTAAGGATGCGAGAAGCGTTCCAAGCGCCCCCATCTTAAGACCAACTACAAAGAATATGTTTAATGCTACTGATACAAAAAAATAAATTATACTACATATAGAGCTTTTCAATGCCCTTTGTTGGCTTCGTAAAATATTATCAAAAATTGTATATTCGCAGTTGAAAATCAGAGAAATTAAGGCTACTAATATAAGCGGATAATAATCTATACCTGAAAACAAATATTTCGATGTAAATTGTCTAAATATGGTTAATACAACAGCAAATGCTGTACCCGAAAAAAATACAAATAAAGATATTGTTCCATAGAATCTCTTTAGCTTTTCTGGTTCTTCTTTTAAATCCACGTAAAACCGCATAACAGCTGAAAACAGCGAAAAAGCAACAATAAAGCTTGCTGTCGAGATAAAACTTGTTATTACGCTGTTAATACCATAATCTTCTGTTGTCAGATAGACGGTATATAAAGGTAGCAAGAAAAAGCTAAAGCACTTCAACAGCAATCCACTGCAAGAATATATGATTGAATTAATTAAAACCTTTCTTCCCGATGAAGACTTATTTTCCATACGTTTCTGTCCTCGTTTCACTAGGCACCTTCAAGAGCTACCTGTTTTTTTGTTCTAATATCTTATATATACCTTGATTACAAAGGAACGTAGCAACAAAAAGAGTAGCACCTTCCTTTTTTTCGCGTATAATGCGTTCATCACAAACAACACCACCATAACATAAAGTATCTGCAGTATTCAAGGTTCATTCGAGCCTTTATTCTTTCGCTCATTTTTTATATGTCATCTGACACTATCTTCCATTATCCCATCAATGCTATAAACACAAGGGAAGCTCGAATTCTACTCCTTTATTCCGTTCATGTATACTTCTCTGTGTGCTTCACACTCAACAAAATTTATTAAAAATCGACGATTTTTCTTTAGTTTTCTGTCTAAATACCAAGGCATCAATTTATGTCTTAACAACTTATTTACAACTCGAAATGCAAAAGATGTTGCTATTGGATCCCCTGTTTTTAAGTATAATTCTCGTACTTGAAGAGCAAACGCCCGATACTGTTTTTCAATAAAATCTTCCTTCTTTATTTCTTCAGAACGTTGCATCATTTCAGTTAGAATTTTTGTTGCATCATCCTCTACCGCAAGTCGTACACCCTTCCCATTTTTCCGAAGAGGAATATACTCAATCTTTTTTGTGTTAGTATCTACACTTACAAGTACAGATGTCTGCCAAAATTCACTCTCGGAGTGGTCAAACAGAAAATTTCCTTGGCCATAGACAATCGTTCCCTCTTGCCACTTTTCCTCACAACCAATGCAATGAGTGTGCTGACAAATAACAAGGTCAGCTCCCTTCTCAACAATTTTTCTGCAAGTTTTCTGAAGGTTTGGAGAAGGATAACGATAATGTTCTTTACCACCATGATAAAGGCAAATTACATAATCGCATTGTGCTCTCAACGCTACAATATGATCAAGACTTTCAAGAGGATCAAAAGGGTTTGCCCCTGCCTGCTTCGCACTAACAATAGAGAACTCATGCTCGGCACAACAGTAGATGCCAATTTTCTTGCCCTCCATTTCCACGATATGCGGTTTTGCTGCTTCTGCATGTGTATGTCCAACACCCGCATATGAAATCTTATTTTTGTCAAGTTGTTCCGTCGTAGACCATAAGCCTTGTTCCCCTTGATCTAATATGTGGTTATTGGCAAGAGTTAAAAAATTAATGCCAAGTTGTTTCAATCCAGCTACAGATTTTACAGAAGCAATCAAATTAGGACCAGCTTTTTCAATCGGCTTAGATTTATCTGTCAATGGTACTTCAAGATTGAAAACTCGATAATCTGCTTTTTTTAACAACTCAAACAGTCTACTATCAATGATTTTCTCCATCTGTTCTTCTTCAAAATATTGTTGATTTGATAAAGTAGGTACAATATCTGCACCAATTAATATTCTCATGTCTATTCCCTCCCTGGCAAATGTATCCATTTACCAAATTTATAGTCCCATTCATCAGGTTCAAATTCTTCAAATCCCGATGCTGGGTATAAAGTAAGCTCGCCAAAATATAATTTCATGTCTATTTCATAAAAATCCACACGCAAAATGGAATATTTTGTGATAATCTGCAAGTCAAGTTCTTCATCTGTTCAAAATTTACAGGTTTCGATATTACAGTATTTGAATTCGGATGTCCTGGTCTTTTTATCGGTACTTGATTCCACTGTTCGTCAAAGAAATCCTCTATTAGACCACCATCTGAAAACCGTTCACTACAGACGAGAGTAACCTTAGGTTCGCCGTTGAAGCAAAACACCTTATAATCGTTAAGTGCAAAATTTTTCTTTTTATTTTGTAGCCTTATTACAAATTCACGAGTTAGAAAGATGTACCCCCCATTGAATCGGGCAATTTTATCCATTTTCCAAGTTTGTAATCCCATTTTTCATCTGTAAATTCACCCCAACCAGAAGCAGGGAAAAAGGTCAATTCTCCAAAATAAATCTTTCCGTTCACATCATAGAAATCTACACGCAGAAACGGTATGTTTGTACTCAACTTTTCTGCTAATTGCAACATCTTCTCCTTATTATCTGGAAGTACAATCACCTTCTCCTTATTTGGAGGGCATATCTTTTCACCGAGATCAAGCAAATTTCCCTGTGGATCATAATAGTTTGCTCGATGTTCGATAAAACGATCAAAATCAACTTTTAAGCATTTACATACTCCACCAAAGCAAAAGAATTTATAATCTCGCAGTTCAGAAACTGATTCATCTACCATATACTTTTCGGCTATGATTCTCGGCTTTACTGCCTTATATGGCCATTCTCTTCCGAAATAATAAAAACGTCTTGTTAACGCTTTGTTTATCTTTTCACGTGCCTTTGCGATGTCAAGTTTGCTTTTATCTTTGCATATAACAAGTCCTCCACTATCGTGGGTACACTTTAGAACGAACTGATTTGGCAACAAATCGAAATCGATATCATCAAAATTATCCCAGACTCCCAATGTTGGAATAATATACTCTTCTCCAATCTTTTCTGCTATATATTTCTTAACCTCATATTTATCAACCATTGTTGTATATTCTGTCTTACGGTCATTTAGTTTAAGCCATTGAAGTTTCTCATTAAATGTTTGCGGATTTTTGAGATCAAGTTTTCTGCCAAAAATCAACCTATAAATTAATTTCAAATACGCCGTATCTGACATTCTTTGTAACATATCTGCTTTTGTTATATTATCCGCAATGGCCTTCTGAAATCCTCTTTTATCTTCCTTTTTAGTTATAAGAGCGTAAGCTGTCTTTAATTTACTCATCTATGTGCCTTCTTTCATATCTAGGTTCTTTTAACATTGTACAGGCAAAGAAAAGCATAATTTGCGTTGCAGTTTCTGTATAATTCACAGCACCATATTCAAACACAAGCATTGAAAATACTATCCCAATAACAAATGCTCGAATTTCAGGAGCATAATTATTCTTTCCTTTCCAGGCAACATAAAACAATTTCCAATAGAACCAATAGTATATAGCAAATCCTATGATTCCAAGATCATATAAAAGTTCTATATAATTATTATGAGAATAATAGAAATGCCCAGTTATCAACCTGTTGTAATGTTTAAAGCTGTCAAAACCATAGCCCCAAATCGGACTATCCAGCCACCTATTAAATCCTATCTCAATCATAGTTGCTCTTATTTCTGCTGATTTTCCTGAGATACTGTGCCCTGTTCGTATGAAGGAGAACAAACTCTCCATTCGTTCGCCAATCACTGCATAAAACATGGGAACATTCATAATCAAATAATAACCTGCAATAACTATTGCAACAACAACCCCCGTATACTTCACCAGGTGTTTCCTTCCATGACTATCTCTCTTGAAAATCAAAAGAATATATAAGAAAACAGCGGGAATAATAATAAATTTTCTTCCACCAGACAAAAACATTCCATAATACGATGCAACTAAGCACAGAGTAAGAACTATTTTATGTATTATCTTATTCTCAGAATACACGAGCAACCATATTGCATACAATGCAGTCTTCATCAACAAGGTAGCTAATATGTTTGAATTTCCAAACAAATCCTCCCCAAATCTATTTGATGTAGAAAAACCAGTTAAATTTCCCCTTGCAAACAAAATGAAAATCAAAACTCCACCGCTCAAAACGTTTGCCCAACTAATTTTCTTTATATCATTAATGTTAATATCATACTGTGAGAGAAACAGTATCAAAATGAAATTAACGATAAGAAGATAAAATTCACTATTAGACAGAAAGTCCTTCTCAGGCGAATAAAGCATAGTGAATACGCAAAATGCTATAAAGACAAGCATCCACTTTATCATCCGATCTATCTTAAGCTTTTTATTTAATAAAATGTATAATACAGAATATCCTAAAAAAAGATATAGGGTTAACGAGCCAATTGAACTTGAGAGCACCATATCATTCGCAAGTGATGATATAAATACATAAAGACAAAACAGTGCTACTCCGACGCTTCTTCCGCTAAGAGCCATTCTACGGTTGAATACCCTTTCATTTAATTGTATTTGATTCATGAACAAACACCTTATTTCAACTATATTTCCATCTGATTTCATTATCAGTCTTCTTGATTTATTGCGCCGCTTTCAGAAACTCATCATAGCCCTCATGTTTACCTACATAATTTCTCAATATAGTCTTCCCACAGATCTATAATCCTGCTCGGCTCAAATCTATTTACAACATCTCGTGCGTTATTACCACATTTTTGTGCTAATTCAGGATTATCAGCAAATTCGCACATAGCCCCCGCCAGAGCATCAACATCGCCCATTGGTGCCAACAAGCCATTCTCATGATCTGCGATTAACAATCTTGCTCCTCCGGGAGTATGATTCGTAGAAACACAAGGCAAACCAACAGCCATCGCCTCAAGAAGTGAATTAGATATTCCCTCATAGTCAGAAGTTATAAGAAACATTCCTGCATCGGAAATATCTTGCATTGGTGTTCTTGTCACTCCCATAAACTTAACCTGATCTTGGATGTTCAAATCAGCACACCACTGTCTTACCAAATTTTCATCATCGCCTGATCCGTATATTTTCAAAGTGTATTCAGGATGTTTTTTCGAGAAAATACTAAATGCCTGCAACATAACATCTAACCGCTTCTGCTTGTTATCAATCCTACCAACGGACACCACTGTCTTCTCATGCTCTTCATATGGCACATTAGGCACGGTTCCTTTAATAAAAATAGGATTAGGAATTACGCTTCCGCGTTTCTGCAGTCTTTTTCCATAGTAATCCTTTGCACCATTTGTCTGAAATACGCCACCACTTGCACTATCAATAATTAGCTTAAGGATTCTGTCCTTAAAAGTATTTGGCAAAGTTATTGCCGGATCACCTCGTTCTGATATTATAGACGGTATCTTAAGCGTTTTACCGACTAGAGTTGCATACATGTTTGGAAAATTCGTAAAGCCTATTAGAACATCAGCATGAAACTCCTTCGCGTATTGTGCAACTGCCTTTATTTCTGCTTTTCGTTTTTTTTGTTGAACCTTATCTTTCACATTGAATACATCTATGTGCTCATCTATATTTTGTTTATATACATTGACATATTCAGGAACGGCTCCAAGGTTTACAATGGCACAGATATGACCACGTTCGGACAAAGAATTGGCCACGAAAGTGAGCATTTTCTCTGCTCCGCCAAACCCTATACTATTTGTGATAAATATAATTCGTAACATGTCACTCTCCATTTCTCTTCATTTAAAAGATTGCATTTCCAAATTTTTTATATAATTCAATTACAGTTCTCAGACGAATCCTCTGTAACGACTTTGCGTTATCTTTTGCCTGAGAAAGTAAATCATTCGTTCGCTGCTTCCAATTCGGCACATGTTTCAAATGCCGCCAACAACGAGCTTTATATGCCATGTAAAGAATGGGCTTTACCATTTTCGGGTAGATTGCGCTCTTAATCACATATTGTAACACACATTCATTTATAAATAACGTATGATTTTTTTCATCACTGCAATTCCACTTGTTCACCTTTGGATTATGAATGATTCTAATTGCAGAACAGAACACGTTTTTACAACCTGCATCTACCACATACAGAGACGGAGGAATTTCTTCATAGCCATACCTATTTGAGAAATAAGGTGCTTCTTTGAAAAAATCTCGTCTCAAAAAATGGGAACCACCACAGAACATTTTACATTCATACAGATCATCCTCCAGTTTCACCGAAGTTCTATCTAGTCTATCACTCTTCCATGCAGTATCATATATCTGTGTCGTAAGCGTGACAATACCTGTATTCTTATCGAGTATGTCAAGTGCATATAAAAAAAATTTCTTGCAATGTTCGTCTATGACTGCATCGTCATCCAATGAGTAATAATATAATCCACGGGACTTTGAAAATGCGTAATTACGCCCTCTTCCGCAACCAATATTCTCTGGAAGCTTTTCGTAATAATATTCGTATCCACTGTTCGTTAAAATCTCCCTTACAACCTTTTCTGTGTTGTCTGTAGAAGCATTGTCAATCACTACAAATTCTGTTTCATTTGGCAAATCAGTTCTCAAGCAGCTGTACAAAGCTTCTGCCAGCTGTTCTTCACGATTCATCGTAACAATTCCAATTGTAAGTTTCTTTCCCATTAATTTATTCACCTCGATAGCAATTTTTTAACTGCTATCAAGCAGGCAATTCAAACAGGAAAGTTTACAAAATAGATGAGCCAAAATCCATAAACATTTTTACAAATGTACTAAATTTGATACTCTCCATCCGATTACACATCTGCATAGTATTGGAAACAATATCTGAAAGTTGTTTTCTAATACTTTTCGTTTGCTGCAAATACTTTTTACAACGTTGTTTATATGCTAACAACGTAAGTGGTGTGCAGATTATCGGATACATCTTTCGTTTGATTGCATATGGAACCCCACACTCAATGATAAGATACTCCATGTTCTTATCACTTGCACGAACCCATTTATTGACAGCAGGTTTGTGAATCGCAATCAAATCGGGACAAAATGCATTTATCACTCCGGCATCCATGGCCATCAGCGATGGTGGAAGTTCCTCATATCCATACTTATTTGACAAATACGGTGAAGTGTCAAAAAAAGATTTTCGCAAGAAATGGGAACCTCCGCAGAACATCTTGCATCTATACACCCCTAGATAGATTTCTTTCCCACATATAGCCTGTCGATTTGCCTGCCATGCTGTGTCATATATCTGTGTGGCTAATGTTGCAATATTTTGATGTCCGTCCAATATTTCAATTGCTTTCACGAAAAAGTCTGGATCGTTCTCGAAATCTACAACGGCATCGTCATCCATACCGTAGATGTACTCACCCGTGGATTTCTCAAAACAAAGGGTTCTCCCCCCCCCGCTCCAATATTGGACTCAGTTTTATAATATACATAAGGAAAGCCGGATGAATCAAGAATTGACTTCACCACGGTTTCCGTATTATCTGTTGATGCGTTGTTGATGACAACAAACTCTGTTTCATTCGGCAAATTTGACTGTAAGCAACTTTGAATTGCTTCTGCGACTTGTCGTTCTCTATTCATGGTAACAAGACCAATAGTAAGTTTCATTTCCGCACTAACCTCCATTTTTATAATTTTTCAGCATCTCACAAGATTTCGTATTATTTTCCTAATTCTATAACTTAGATGTCAGACATTGGATGACATTTTCTGCTCTGTATTTTTCTGCTTCTTTTAAACAATCTGACTTCTTGGAAAGAAGCAGATCCGAATTGTTTCCTACACTTATGAGTGTAGTGACAAAAGCATGGTTATCATGAACTGGATACACGTATCCAGTTTTCTCATTCACGATCTCTGGATTATACCGCCAATCACTTGCGATTACAGGAACACCTGCAGCCATCGCATCCAAAAGTGTCCCCGCAAAACCCTCTCCTTCATAATACGTTGGAAAAAGTAGGGCGAAATAATTTTTCAACACCTCGACACTTTTATCAAAAGGAACAAATTCGCCATACTTAATGTACAATGGAAATGTACTCTTTAGCTCATTAAACCATTCCGTTTGTGCTGAATCCACTTGGCCGTAAATATCCAAAGTGTAAACTATTCTGCCAAAGTGCTCGTTTACTGTCTTCACGGCATTTACAGCATCTTCTATTCCTTTTTCCTTCATGACACGGGAAAATGTACAGAGTCGATACGGCTCTGTATGATGGTAAACAAGTTCCGATTCTTTCAGAATATTCAAATCTTTAAAGTTTGGCATCACATACACATCGTTGAATCCCTGTGCTTCTAATGCCTTTCTCATAGTATTGGTTTCCACATAGATACCATCAAATGACATCAACGCTTTAGTCAATTTTTTTCGCTTCTTCAAAAACTCTGGAAGCCAACCACCAATAACCACATAGTGGAGTTTTCTATGAAACAACAGATTTAACAGCACTAATAACGGAGCAAATATTCTCAATCCATTTTCAGCAGGCATTATAATTATATTTTTGTGATATTTAAGTGCTATTAAAGCATGACGGAAGGCACTTATCAAAGCTTTTACTCCACCATGAGTATCTATACAAGAAACTTCTTTTTTTCCTAATTCTTTAACAATTTCCTTTGTAACAATTTTGGTTTTCACTGTTTGTCCATTAAGTAGATTTTCACCATGTCCAAAATGTCCAATAATACAAACTCTTTTCATTGTCTTCTTACATACCTTTTCTTCTTATAAAATCCAAACACTAAATTTCTTCCTGTATTAAAAAGACTTGATAGTATTCCCATATCTTCAGCCTCACGATAAAGCTTATAATGCCACCCTATCATTGTTCTAATACTATGAGTACTTACACTTCCCACACGACCTTTTCTATACTGCCCTAAAATTTCATCAAGCAAATAGCAATCTGCTTTGCGACATACCTTCAGCCACATGGCATAGTCGTTATTTTTCTTTATATCCTCAATCTGAATAAGACCAATCTTATTAGCATCATACATAACCGTAAGACATCCTGGCCAACAATAATTAAACATTCCTGTTTTTGTTATTTTTTTAGGACCAGTGACTTTTACACCTGTTTTATATCCATCAACGTCAATCTCTTCATAATTGGTGTAAGAGAAAACATATCCGTTTTCTTCCATGAATTTAATTTGCTTTTCAAGTTTTTCAGGCATCCAAAGATCATCAGAGTCAAGGTATGCGATCCACTGACCTTTAGCCTCTCGAAGCGCTTTATTTCTGCTTATTGCCGCACCAGAATTCTTTTCATTTTTGAGATAATGTATACGACAGTCTTTTATCGTATCAACAACTTCATTCGTATTATCTGTTGAGCAATCATCCACTATGATCAATTCCCAATTTGTATATGTCTGATTCAAGACAGATTGAATAGTTTCTTCTATAAATGAAGCTGTATTATAAGATGGCATAATAATAGAAACTAAACCCGCTTCTCTTTCAATGCCATCTGATCCACTCAAAATCATCGTTGCCTGAAGTTGTTTCTTATTATAATTTTCCTTATCTACTTTTTCTGTTCTCAAAAGATAATCTCCAAAATCCTCCGCTGTAGCCATATCATCCTGCGTAATTCCTTCTTGCTTAATAAAAGCTTTCTTCACTGTTGATAAAATAATTTTCAAATCTTCAAGAAAACTTACCTTTTCAATATACTTTAAATCCCAATTAATCTTATCTTCCCATGATATTGCATTACGCCCATTTACTTGAGCCAATCCACTAAGCCCTGGCTTCGCAGTATGTCTCATTCTTTGTTCATCTGTCATAAATACCATATCTCTTACAAGTTGCGGACGCGGACCGCAAACTGAAAGTGTACCATTTAAAATATTAAAAGCCTCTGGAAGTTCGTCAAGACTTGTATTTCTAAGCCACTTACCAAATGAAGTTAAACGTACTTCATCTGGTAAAAGCTCTCCATTTTCATCTCTTTCATCTGTCATAGTACGGAATTTGTACATTTTAAAAATAGTTTCTTTTCCATCTTCTCCAATCAACCCTGGACGATCCTGTGTGAACAATACTGGACTTCCCAGCTTGAATCTGACAAGAATTGCAACACCTATATATATAGGGCTAAAACATATAATTGCTGCAGACGCACAAATAATATCTATCGCTCTTTTAACATATTTTTCATAAAATCCCATATTGCGTGTCGGAATCGCTTCAATATTTTCAGCTTTATAAGTTGTTTTTTTTGCTTTCTTTTTCATGATCCAAGTCACTATTGCTGTCCCACCAACAATAGATGACGCTATAATTCCAACTATTTTTTTCTTTGACACAATAATCTCTCCCACAATATATTTTTATTCAAAGCAAGCTCTTATAACTTCAATAATCCTCTCCTGCTCCTCCGCAGTCATTTTATTATCGCTAGGCAAACACAATCCTCTTGTAAAAATATCCATTCCTACATCAGCTACACCACCTGCAATATACGCATTTGATCTAGCACGTCCATTTCCATCTCTTACAACAAATGGATTCAAACGATAAATCGGC
The DNA here is from genome assembly GCF_000723465.1 of Ruminococcus bicirculans (ex Wegman et al. 2014). Lineage (GTDB taxonomy): Bacteria > Bacillota > Clostridia > Oscillospirales > Ruminococcaceae > Hominimerdicola > Hominimerdicola aceti. Next base: position 670,385 of record NZ_HF545616.1, on the reverse strand, counting down.
TGCATATGCATTGGTTTCCAAATCGGACGTCCTTCAGCATTAATAGATGCAATCGCTTCCAAAATCTCTGTTGGACAAGACTTTCCTGCTTCTTTTACATAGCACACATCCTGCTCACCACGAACCTGCTTGCACATTGCCTCTTTATCAATAATCAAACAGGACAACCAGTAATTCGGCTCAGAATTTTCAAAGTCAATTGGATTCATAGAAACTGGAAGACCTTTTAATCCTTCTTTATATCTTTCATAAATTGCTTTTTTCTGTGCAATATGCTCATTCAGATACGGGAACTGTCCACGAACTACACCAGCTACCACATTGCTCATACGATAGTTGTATCCCAGTTCTTCATGCTGATACCACGGAGCATTTTCTCTCGCCTGTGTAGACCATTTACGAACTTTGTTTGCAGCTTCTTCATCATCTGTCAGAAAACAGCCACCTGCACTTCCGGTAATAATCTTATTTCCATTAAAAGAAATGGTGTTATATTTTCCAAATGTACCAGTCTGTACTCCCTTATATGTAGCTCCCATAGATTCCGCAGCATCTTCTACTAAAATAGCACCATGCTTTTTAATAACCGCATTTAACTCATCTACTTTTCCAGGAGTTCCATAAAGGTGTGCAACAACTACTACCTTCGTATCCGGATAAATCTCAAATGCTTTTTCAAGTGCCACTGGGTCCATATTCCATGTGTCATATTCTGTATCAATAAATACTGGCTCTCCACCTTCATAAACTACCGGATTTACGGTTGCGTCAAATGTCATATCAGAGCAGAATACTTTCTTTCCCTCTAATGCACCATGTCCAACTTTTGGCATACCATATGCTTCAATACCTGCAAGTTTCATTGCCAGATGCAATGACGCTGTTCCTGCTGATAATGCAACTGCGTATTTGCAGCCGATATATTCGCAGGCAAGTCTTTCCACTTCATTGATATTCTTACCAACTGTGGACATCCAGTTTGTTTCATACGCTTCTTTCACATATTCAATTTCTGGACCATGCATGGTTGGGCTGCTTAACCATACTTTAGACTCAAACTTCTCAAATTTATTATTTTCTTTAAACATGACTTTCTACCTCTTTTCGCACAATCTCTTTTTTCAGAATGTATTAACTTGTTATTAAGCAATCTCTTTATTTACGTCTTCTGGTCTTTTAAATGTTGGAACAACACTTCGGAGAGCTTCTTTTGCAATTAGATCTCTTTCGCATAATCTCCATATCTTTTAGAGGCTGCAATTAATAATTTTCTTCCCATTTTCAACACACTCCTCATAATTATTCGTTTTGATTAGGTAAGTTATTTCACACGACAACTAGCCTGTGAATATTCTTATTAAAAAGATCATTCGCAGGCTAGGTCAAACCTCTTATTCAAAGGATTCCTGATTATCTTTGTTATTGTACATAAATCAAGCTCCTAGCTAATTAATCTCTCCCATACAGATCTCTGGTATAGACCTTATCCCTAACATCATCAAGGCAGCTGTCATATCTGTTAGCAACAATAGACTGGCTCATTGACTTAAACTTCTCCAAGTCATTTACCACCTTGCTGCCAAAGAACGTATCGCCGTCCTCAAGGGTCGGCTCATAAATTATAACCGTAGCACCCTTTGCCTTGATACGCTTCATAACGCCCTGAATACTGCTCTGACGGAAATTATCTGAGTTGGACTTCATCGTAAGTCTGTAAACACCTATAATAACGTCCTTTTCTCTATCCTTATCCCAATTGCTGCTTCCGGTATAATAACCCGCAAGTTCAAGCACCTTATCAGCAATAAAGTCTTTTCTGGTCCTGTTGCTCTCAACAATAGCAGACATCATGTTCTGCGGTACATTTTCATAGTTTGCAAGGAGCTGCTTTGTATCCTTTGGAAGGCAATATCCACCGTAACCAAAGCTTGGATTGTTGTAATGACTTCCGATTCTAGGATCAAGGCAAACGCCATTTATAATATCCTGTGTATTAAGTCCCTTTACCTCTGCATATGTATCAAGCTCATTAAAATACGAAACTCTCAGTGCAAGGTAAGTATTAGCAAACAGCTTAACAGCCTCTGCCTCGGTAAATCCCATAAAGAGCGTGTCGATATCTTCCTTTATCGCACCCTCCTGCAAGAGCTTTGCAAAAGCTTCAGCCTTTTCTCTTGTATCATCATCACAGCTTACGATAATTCTGCTTGGATACAGATTATCATACAAAGCCTTTGACTCACGGAGAAACTCAGGGCTGAAAATTATCTTGTCAGTATTATACTTTTCCCTTACAGACTTTGTGTAACCAACCGGAATTGTACTCTTTATAACCATAATAGCATCAGGATTGACTTTCATAACAAGTTCTATAACTGCTTCTACAGCAGAAGTATCAAAGAAATTCTTCTTGCTGTCATAGTTAGTTGGAGCTGCAATTATTACGAACTCTGCGTCCTTGTATGCAGCTTCACCGTCAAGTGTCGCTGTCAGATCAAGCTCTTTTTCAGCAAGATACTTTTCAATATAATCGTCCTGAATTGGTGACTTTTTGTTATTGATAAGCTCAACCTTTTCAGGGATAATGTCAACAGCCGTTACATGATTGTGCTGTGCAAGCAATACTGCAAGCGACAATCCAACATAACCTGTTCCTGCTACTGCTATCTTTCTGTTCATTTTCTTAGCCTTCCTTATACTTTATAAAACTCTTTATACCACTGAGCAAACTTTCTCAGACCTTCTCTGAGAGGTGTGCTCGGTTTAAATCCATAATCCCTTTCCAATGGCTCTGTGTCTGCATAAGTAATAGGCACATCGCCTGGTTGCATCGGAACTAACTTTTTGTGACTTTCAAAATCATAATCAGCAGGAAGAACACCCGCATTTATAAGTTCCTGCTGTAAAATATCAACAAAATCAAGAAGATTTTCAGGATTTTGATTTCCTATGTTATAAACAGCATAAGGCGGTAATGGCAAGCCGTCCTCACCATTTTTTCTTTCTGGAGCGCCTTGCATTACTCTCTTAACGCCCTCAACTATATCATCAACGTATGTGAAATCTCGTTTGCAATTTCCGTAATTGAAAATCTGGATAGTTTCACCCTTAAGAAGCTTGTTTGTGAATCCAAAATAAGCCATATCCGGTCTGCCTGCCGGGCCATAAACTGTAAAGAAACGAAGCCCCGTTGCTGGGATATTATACAACTTGCAGTAAGCATGAGCCATAAGCTCGTTGCTCTTCTTGGTAGCAGCATACAGGCTAACAGGATTGTCTACCTTATCATCGGTACTGTAAGGAACTTTCTTGTTTGTTCCATATACAGAAGAACTTGACGCATAAACCAGATGTTCAACGCCTGTTTCACCGTTATCATAAGAATGGCGACACGCTTCCAATATATTATAAAATCCGATCAGGTTTGACTGAATATATGCATCAGGATTAGTTATGCTGTAACGCACGCCTGCCTGTGCTGCAAGATTAACAACAACAGACGGCTTATAATCACTAAAAATTTTATCTATCACATTTTTGTCTGATATGTCTCCCTTAATAAAAGTCCACTGACCACCAAGCTTTTCTATTTCCTTTAATCTCCACTCTTTTATGGACACGTCATAGTAATTGTTCATATTGTCGATACCAACGACCTTGATATCATCAATAGTCTTAAAAAGCTCAATTACCAGATTAGAACCTATAAAACCTGCTGCTCCTGTTACAAGGACAACCTTACCTTCCAAATCGATTTTCTGCATATCTTTTACTCCCAACTTCATACACGTACAGCCAATACACAAAACATATAAATAGGATAAGCACACTCATTCACGTTAATAATTTTATCACAAAATTTTAATCTAGTCAAGTATTTGCCCCATATTTATGTATATTTTTTCAAAAATCGTACATTTTCAGTGTAATATACAATGCTAACCATTTACAAAAAGCTCAGTTTGTGCATTTTTATACTAAGCTGAAAGCTATAATTTTCTTCATTTAAAATTGTTAAATCATGAAACGTTTTGAAAAAATTTTTTTACCACAAGATTTTTGATGCAGACAAAAGCTGGCTTGATTTTTATCTGCATTTTACACGGCTTTTATTGATTATCAGGCAAAACCAGCATATAATCATAATAGTAATTATGGCGAAGTATAAGAAATATGATTGGAGCGGTGTTTATGATAGTAAAAATTTTCTGTGCGGTTTTGGTAGCCCTTGGAGTGAGCGTTGCAATTGTGCTAGGCGGTCTGATAGTGTTGGCTTCCTGTGCCAGTGTCAGAAAAAAGCCTGCTGGTGACAATACCGCTGATGACGAGGACACATTTATGTACACAAATTATATGCAGGGATTTTACCTATAACTTTTTCTACCCTGCCAAGCTTTTCATATATTATGATAAAGTGGGGAGTGCTTTGCCCATAAGCATTCTCCACTTTTTGTATACCATTTTTTATTCTATCACTCGCCCCCCAAAAACTATTGACACAGCCCGAAACTTGTGCTATACTCTCAACAAAATCAAATGGAACTACACACAGAAAGGGCGTTTTATAATGACTGAAAAAGAAAAAATGCTTGCTGGCAAGATATATGACTCCTCCGACAAGGAGCTTGCAGAATTGAGGACAAAGGCTCACAAGCTTTCACAGCAGTACAGCAGTTTGTATGAAGATGATGAGAGAAGAAAAGCTATCCTTAACGAGCTTCTGCCCGACCATGGCGAGGGATTTTTTCTCCAAGGCCCTGTGTATTTTGACTATGGCGTTTTCACAAAGTTCGGCTCAGGCTGCTATGCTAACTTCAATCTGACAGTGCTTGACACCTGCCCTGTGACCATTGGCGACAACGTGTTTTTCGGTCCCAACTGCACCATCGCCACACCTGTTCACCCATTCAGATGGCAGGAGCGTAACATGAAGAAAAAGTCTGACGGCACTGTTTATGATGATGAATACGGCAAACCTATCACAATACACTCCAACTGCTGGATAGCGAGCAATGTTGTCATCACAGGCGGAGTTACCATAGGCGAGGGCTGTGTTATCGGTGCAGGAAGCGTTGTCACCCGTGACATACCGCCAAATTCTCTTGCGGCAGGAAATCCATGCAGAGTTATCCGTGAGATAACGGAGGAGGATTCTATCAAGTACAAAGCAGAACTTTTCTGAGCATAAAAAATACCCCTGACCAGAAAATGATCAGGGGCATTTTTATCGTCTGTCATATCATTGAGTATAGACCCATTTTTTATCGGACCACGCTCCGTTATAAGTCTTTCCGCCTTTGACAGTGTAGCTTCTTACACGGACGTAATATTTTTGATATCTTGCAAGCCCAGAAACTGTCCTTTTATCGGTGCGGTTGTTTGTTACCTTTACGCTTTTTGCTCCCTTAAAGTCGGAACGCTGTGAGTATGATATTTCATATCCCGTGGCAGAGCCTTTCTGTGCATAGTCTACAAAGAAGCCTGCATATGTGCCGTAAAGCTTCTGTATCACCTGCTTTGCAGGATAGATAGCAAAGCTTTTGGTGATAACTCCGCCGTAAATGCCCTTGCCTGTGATAGTCACCTTTGCGGTGCCGACCTTTGTGTTTGCAGAATATTTCACAGTGTAGTCTGTGCCGTTTTTAAGGGTCTTTGAGCCGTATTTTACTGTGATCTTCTGCGTTATCGCCTTGCCGGTAAAGCTTTTTGAAGAAATACCGCTGACCTTTGCGTTTGCAAAATTAGTCTTTGCCGTCACAATGCTTTTAGCGTCTGACCAATTGCCGTAATAGGTCTTTCCGCCATTGACAGTATAAGAGCGAACTCTTACATAATATGTCTTTGAAGCTCCTAATCCAAGTACCGTCATCTTATCCATCTTGTTGGTGGTGGATCTGTATGTGGAAGCATTTGAAAAATCAGATTTTGTGCCATACTGGACCTCATAGCCTGTTGCAGATCCTTTCTGCACAAAATCCACAAAAAAGCCCTTGTATCTTGTTTCAAGCACCTGTATCTGCTGTTTTGCAGGATTTATAACAAAGGAAACGGTCTGCTTGCCCTTATAGTTTCCGTAAAATTCAACTGTTATCTTGCCCGTGCCAACGTTCACGTTTGAGAAATACATCACCATATAATCAATATAACGCTCTAGGGTCTTATTGCCGTCCTTTATAAGCACATCAGGTGTTATCGCCTGGCCGGTGAACGACAGCGGTGTAGCATAATAAAGCTTGAACTTGGAAGCGTCCTTTGGCTGGATAGTAAAGCTTTTTGCGACAGAGCCTCTGTATTCGCCTTTTCCAACAAAGGTCATTTTTGCAGGTCCTGCGTTAAGATTGGTCTTATAATAAACAGTGTAATCCACGCCCTCTTTAAGCTCTTTGCCCTCATAGGTGAGCGTTACGTCAGGCTGTTCAATATTCTTTCCTGTGTATGTGAAGCTGTTCTTGAAGCCTGATATCTCGCAGTCTGCAATAAGCTTGCTGTCAGAATACTCCGCTGTGACAGTCATATCCTCTGTGACGTTTTTATAGTCCTTGTCCCAGCCTGTAAAACGCAGACCCTTTATAGCAGGGGCTTTCGGAGCTTTTGCAGACTTACCATATTCTACTGTCTGCTGACTTATAACCTTGCCGTCCTTATCCACAAACGTAACGTTATATGTATAAGGCTTCCATGCGGCATAAATGGTCTTTGCACCGCCTGAATATGAGATGCTTTCAATTCTTTCACCTGAAAGTGCAGCGTTATCATACCAGCCTGCAAAGTCTGCACCCTCTTTTGTCGGCTCGGAAAGCGTCACGCTTTCGCCTTTGCTGAGGTATTCTGGATTGCCTGTACTGTTCGTGCCGCCATTTAAAACATAGTCGATAGTGACAAATTTTGCTTCAACAAGCTTTGCCTTTACTGTGTTGTCAGCAGTATAAACTGTGTTCGCATCGACAGCAATGCCGTTCTTGTACCATTTAAGAGCATAACCGCTTTGCACTTTAACAGCAGGATATTTCACCTTGCCGTCCTTATCAGTGCAGGCATAATGCTTGCCGTCGGGAGCTTCAAATGTTATCTTGTGGGAAGACTGCTCCCCAGGACGAGTTAGCCTTGCTTTGCCGCCTGCCATTGTCCACCTGCCACTGTCTGTCTGCTTTCCGCCAACGGTATTCAGCGAATAAGCTGCAGAGCTTGCAACGTTAGACAAAGCCGTTTTCTTTACCTTGCTGTCAGAAAAGTTGCCGTTATACCAGCAATCGGCATATTGCTGTCCATAATAAAAAGCGTCATTATCGATACTGCCCACCATAGCTTTAGCATTTGAACTGCTTGACTTTGCAAGGTCTGAAGCACACTCTGTCAGGGTCAGACCACCTGCTTTGCCCACGATTCCGCCTGCTGAGCTTGTACCCTTGACAGTTCCGCTGAACGTACAGCGTTGAATAGATACCGCATCAAATTCACCAACGATCCCGCCTGCGTACTTACCGCTGACAGTTATTTTCTCAGCACTGAGATCTTTTATCTGCGCTCTGTCCTCAGCATAGCCGAACAGACCTGCATAAGAATTGTTTTGGATAACAGCGTTTTTCAGAACGTGTCCGTTTCCGTCAAAATATCCGCAAAAAGGCTTTAAAGCCGTTCCTACTGCCGATATTTTTGCACCACCGAAGTCGATGTCTTTTTCAAGCACAACACGCTTTCCTGCAAAGCTTTCACCGCCTGATACACGCTTTGCGAAGTTTTTCCAATCCGTCGCTGTCTTTATAACAAGGCTTTGTTCCTTTATCTCTTTCGCCTTTGCCTTTATAAGAAGCTTGGCATTGGTGATATCGTTCTTTGATGCGTTTTCGTCTGCAATAACTTTCTTGCCGTTGTTGACCTCACGCTCATAACCGCTCTGCTTTTCATACTTTGCCACAAGTGTTTCAAGCTCGCTTTTATCAGACTTATCTATATCATCGGTATAGGCAAATATTATAGGCTGACCAGTATAAGCGTCCTTGTCGGTAACGTCCGTCCAACTGTCGCCGTCATTGGAAATATACGCCTGACCAGGCTTCATGACCCCGTCTGAATAGCCATAAACGGTCACATAGCCTGAGCCGTCATCACCGCTGAATGTCATCACGACAGAATATCTTTCGCCCTCGTCAAGCTCAACATCAGGGATATCCACGGTATAAAAGCCGTCGCTATGCACCTTTCCGCTGACCTCACATTCAAGTATCCCCACAGGAGTGCTGTCTGAAACAGAAGTGTAGACCTGCACAGTGTAGTCAGACTTTCCGGTGTAGCCGAGATACATAAAGCCCACTTTGTCAAGAAGCTCGTCTTTTTTTGCTGTAAAAACATCAGCACCGCTCATTTTGTTTTCATTGCTAACATAAAATATAGAATTATCCTTATTAGCAGGATAATGGTAATTATTATCACAGCTTTCAGTGAGGTCGAACGCCACCCAATCGGTCATTTCTGCCTCTTCATAGGATATCCAGTAATAGCCGTCCGTGCCACTGGATACTCCCCAAGAGCCTTTCACAAGCCATGCCCCGTTTTTCTTTGGCTGATAGCCTGCAAGGAAATTTGACTTGCTGTAATTATCGTCCCAGCCCACTACGCTTACGGCATGATTTATTCCACTATATTTTGTAGTTTCCGGATCGTAATAGCTTTTGTTATCAAAGGTCATATACAGGTCGTCTGCATAATAGCTCACCATTACTCCGCCAAGCTCTTTTATCTTGTTTTTAATGGCGTTTCGTCCGCCTGTGATAGTGGAAGCGTAATTAAGCTGATATTCGCAAATGCCCTTTTTCTCCTCAGATACGATAGTGGCTTCCGTTCCGTCGGACACGAAAGGCTCATATTCATCATAGCAAAGTCCTCTATGAGCCGCCATTGCAAGGGACGAATCCATCCACGTTCCGCCGCAATCCCATATTGACTCGTCAAATCCGCCGTTAGCATATGTAGAGAGGGCAAGGCTCGGCACAGAAAACTGCACGTTTTGATTTTCAAGCCCCTTTTGGATAAGATTGCTCTCAGTGCAGGAAAGTGCCGCAAACGCCCAGCAAGTGCCTGTCTGGAACTGATTTTTGATAGTCGTCAGCGTATTCTTAGATCTGGGGTCATATTTCGCAGGCAGCGAAGCCGTTGCCTTTTGTGCATAAGCTGAACCCCCGTCGTCCGTATCGGCCAGATCTTCATCAGCGATCTCCGATTTTTCCAGACCTTCCTTTTCATAGCCATAACCATTATCAGTAAAAATTATCCTGCCCATCTTGAATTTCGGGCTGTCATTATCTCCGCCATGCTCCATATCCGCAAAAGCTGCGCAAGGAAACTGCACTGACAATATCGCTGCCGTCAAAATGGCGGCACATTTATAGATCACCTTCATAAAGATCTCCTTTGGTATGATATTAGCATAGTCCAAACTGCTGACTACAGTGGTGACAGGCTATGCTTATTTTGATATAATAAGAAGGTAATGGACTGACGGTCATCTCCTTAGAACTAAGCGTTCGTAGCAGAAAGTGTCAGCCGCCTTCTTGTTATAAAATTCGATTAAGCAGGTTGTACCTGCTGTGTTTACAGCAGCGTTCGCATCACTAACCAAAATGAATTTTAATAAGCTCCTGAGCGGAAACATTACAAAATATCAGAAAGAAGGATTTATCATGATTAGTGTAGGAATTGATGTATCAAAAGGAAAAAGTACTGTTTGCATTATGAAACCTTGCGGCGAAATACTTGAATCACCCTTTGACATTGGTCACACTGCCGATGAACTGGATTCTCTTATTTCTCTCATCAAATCATTCGATGAAGAAACCCGTGTTGTTATGGAAGATACAGGTCACTATCATCTTCCTGTTGCGACCTATTTATCTTCTCACAACATTTTTGTATGCTGTGTAAATGCCTTGCGTATGAAGAAGTTCTGCTCGCAAAGCTTAAGACGAGCAAAAACCGATAAAATTGATTCGATTAAAATCGCATCTTTCGGTATTACATACTGGAACGAGCTTGTTAAGGCTTATCCCTCTAATGTTATATACGATGAACTTAAATTTCTTGCACGTCAGTATTATCAGGTTACAGGTATGCTTGTTAAATCAAAGGTGAACTTCTCCAATCTTCTTGACCAAGTTATGCCCAAAATCAATGATGTTCTTTCAAATCAAGGTGAAAATCACAAGCTGACCGAGTTTGTCAGTCGATATATTCATTTTCAGAATATTCTCGATATGGGAGAAATGAAATTTACATCTGATTACTGCAAATGGGCAAAGAAAAAGGGATACCGCTTAAACGAGCGTAAGGCAGCGGAAATCCTTGCCCTTGCTCAAAACGGTATCCCTACGCTTCCTAACTCCCAATCCGTCAAAATTGCCGTTAGTGAAGCCGTCAAGCTGATCCACTCAATAGAGGAATCACGCAATACCATTTTAGCACAAATGCAGGATCTTTGCAACACCTTGCCTGAATATTCTGTTGTCAAGGAAATGGATTGTATCGGAGATACACTTGCTCCACGTATCATTGCTGAAATTGGCGATGTACGCAGATTCAAAAACAAGCACTCTCTCATTGCCTATGCAGGCATTGACGCTCCGCCTTATCAGTCGGGTGCATTCCACGCTTCTGAGCGTCATATATCCAAGCGTGGAAACAGTTATCTGCGAAAAACAGGCTACGAGATCATGCAGTCCTTAATCAAACACAAACCTGCCGACAATGCTGTCTATGACTTTATTCAGAAGAAACGCAGCGAAGGGAAATGCGGCAAAGAAGCAATGATTGCGGGGCTTAACAAATTCCTTCGAGTTTACTACGGCAAGGTTATGGAGTTTTACTCCGAACATTAATTGTAGTCTCAGGTACATACTCATCGGGCGTTTGAATACTTCCTTCAAACGTCAGCTTTGCTATATCGTTTTTTCCTTTGCTTCTTTTCTCAACTTTGTTCATTTTGCCTATTGATTTTTCTTAGCAGGTTTCTGCTCTTAGATTATTTAGCTGCACAAAGTTTCTTTTGGTTACTATTTTAATGATTACTTTTTTATCTCTTTCTCCCCACCGATATAATATTTTTCTTAGTAAGCACAAGTAGCACAACTCCAAGCAAAAGTATCAGCGGCCAAGTAAGATACGGTCTTTTATCATTATCAATATCGGTCACGACCTTATCAGGCTCACCGTTTTTATCTGTGTTGTAATACACGTTCACTTTTTCGTTCTGACTCACATAATATGTGCCTGTGAAGATCTCTCTTGTGTACTCCTTGCCGCCAACATCAAAAGCGACAGTTATGTAATATGTTTCAGCTTTGTTGCTTGCCTTTTTGTTATGTCCCCAAGTTTTCAACTCATGGTCTATCCACTTCACATAGCCTGTGGTTTTCTCAGCACTTGACATGAAAACCCTGTTTGAAACATACTTGCTGAGATTATAGATAGTAGAGAAACCACCCATAAGAATAAAAACGATACTCAGAGCGATAAGCCCTACATTTTGCTTTTTCATTTGATATACCCCCTGAACAGAAATGTTGTGTTAATGTGAATTTATTATATCATATGAGAACATGGAAAGTCAATAAGCCTATCCCATCTTTCCATAAGTCTTATGGACATATTTATTAGTACGGTTTTTGATCGTTGAGGTAAGCCGCTATTTTCTTTCTGCTGTAAGGACTTTTTTATAAGATCATGTTGAAACTTTATTTTCTTCATTTTTTGAACAATTCTTGACTTTGTTGCAAATCTGTGTTATACTAATCATAAACGAACGGTCGGTACGCATAAAAGGAGCGAAGCAACATGAAAACAACTGAGCAACAGCACAATGAGCGGAAACGTGAACTAATGGAAAAGTGCTTCGAGTGCTATGCGGAAAACGGGCTCACAGGCACAGGAATTAAAGCACTAGCCGATGCGTGCGGATGCACGAAAGCAAATTTGTATTCGTATTTTAAAAACCTTGATGAACTGATCATTGAGTCAACGGCATACTGTATGGAAAAGGTTGAGGACGACTTTATGGAGATGGCACCCACCGACCCCGAGGATGTTGTCCGTTTTGTGAAGGAGGTCCCGTATTGGACAGCAAAAAAGCATGGAAAAAAATATCGCCTGATGTATCAGATATATACGCACCCGAAGTATATCGAGCACGGCAAGAAATTCTTTGAAGGCGTGAACGAACGCTATACCGAGTACGCCAAGCAGCTGGAGCCGAAGATCGGCATTCCCTATACGGTCATCACGCCGCTGATCTTTATATTCGTCCGCGCCTGCGTTCATTATGCGATGTTTGAGGATGAATATTATCTGAAAACCCAGATGGAGGTCTTAAAACAGGGGGTCGCCCTGTTTGTGGATAAGTACAAAGCAAACCAAGCATAAGCCAATCGACCGCCGCTCATTTACGGCGTGGGCAGCGGCGCAAAGCTCCGCCGTGATAAACAATTCCGAACGGAGGAAAAAAGATGAAAACAGGAAAAAAACTACTCACAGGTACAGTTTTGGCGATTTGCGCCGCTCTTTTGGTGCTTTGCAGCGTGCTTGCAATAGGATGGAGCAAGGCGGCAAAAACAGGCGACGCACTGCCGGAGGTGCGAAACAACGGCACGGCGATTCAGTGGAAATACAGCGACGAAGCCGACTGGCACGACCTTGTGGCGCTTACCGAGCTGCGGGGCGCTGCCGGAGAAAACGGAACAGACGGTAAAAACGGTAAAGACGGCTCTGACGGCAAGAACGGAATAAACGGCACAGACGGTAAAGACGGCTCTAATGGTGCCGACGGCAAGGACGGCATTAACGGAGTTGACGGTAAAGACGGAGCCGACGGCAAAGACGGTATCAACGGCACTGACGGCATTAACGCCAAAAGCATAGAGGTGCAGCGAGCTGAAACCCACATACAGTGGCGTTACGAGGGCGATGAGTGGCAGGACCTTGTGGCGATAGCCGACATCACAGGCCCCACCGGGCAGAAAGGTGCAGACGGAGCAAACGGAAAGACACCGGAGTTCCGTGTAAGTGAAAACACCCTGCAGTGGCGCTATGTCGGCGATGAAATATGGCTGAACCTGTACGATCTTTCGGTTTTGAAAGGTCTTGACGGCAAGGATGGTATAAACGGAAAAGACGGAGCCGACGGCAAGGACGGAACAAACGGACAAAACGGCTCTGACGGTGTGGACGGAAACACCCCGTTTATCGGCGAGAACGGCAACTGGTGGATCGGAGAAACCGACACCAGCGTAAAAGCCGCAGGCATTGACGGCACAGACGGCGAAAAGGGAGACAAGGGAGACAAAGGCGACAAGGGAGATAAAGGCGAAAAAGGAGATAAAGGCGACAAGGGCGATGCCGGTCAGAACGGCAACTGCCCGGGGTATTTTCATGCAAAAGCGTCAGTAGGGACGGCTCTTCTTCAAAACCATTCCGCAAGAATTGGATTTACTGAAAAAATAAACAGAGGCGGTCTGATTTCAGCTTCCCCAGATGAAATTACGCTGAAAAAGGGGCATACATACAATATCATCATAAGCGGCTCTCTGGGAGTCGGCTCGAACGCTCCCGGGAGCACCGGTTATTATTGCATCCAAATGACAGACAGCAGTGAGGATGCAGATTTTTGCAGGGATATCACACGCATAAAAAGAGATGGAACAAAACTTCCGTATAGTAACAACTATCATTCCTTTAACTTCAACAGAATGTATGACGCATCAGCCAAAGATATAACATTGAAATTTATATTTGAGCAATCGGAATACAATACACTTCTTATGGAGTTCATCGGCACCATTACCATAACCGCTCTTGACTGAGCCGATATACACGAAAACAGAGGTAACGGAAAATAAAAAAACGAATACTCAGTATCATGCTCACCCTTTGTACGGTTCTTTGCCTTGTGTCGACAAGTGTATTTGCCGAGGATAATATGGCAGCGAGTGGGACGGCGGAAGTTTCCACAGCGGCGGAACTGGTTTCAGCAATCAGATAGGCTTCATACGGAACAGTCAAACCGACGTCAGACATTACCATTTACACCACATTAGTGGTCAACCGCACCGTCACCCTTGATCTCAATGGTTATGTGCTGAAATACGGCAGCAGCAGTGCAGGACATGTAATCACTGTGTCCAGTGGTATTTTGACAATTGAAAACAGTGACTATACAAAATCACACAATTTCCAAAAGAAGTATAATTTATATGTAAATGATTTTTTTTGAATTTTGCTCCGTTTAAAATCATACTAATTTTAGCTTTTAATTTTTTCATTCCAAAAACCGCCCCATTTCGTTCTATAAATTACCTCTTATAATCAAATCATGCAGACATATAATATTATTGCAAACCCGAAAAACAAATGAAAAGGAGATACGAAAATGAAAGGTATCACAACTCAGGAAGGCAGAGAAACACTCAACAAGTTCAAGATGGAAGCAGCTAACGAAGTTGGCGTAAACCTCAAGCAGGGCTACAACGGCGATCTTACAGCTCGTGAGGTCGGCTCTGTAGGCGGTCAGATGGTCAAAATAATTAGTCCTGAACAACAATGGATATTTACCCGAAACAGCGTAAGAAACACAGGTCATTGCATCGAGATTACATATGCCGTTAGACTGTCAGTATAGGAGCAGCACAACGATATATTTTCTTATCAAAACATCGCATTTGTAAAAACAAATGCGATGTTTCAATGTTTATTCTTTCAATATGTTAACCCAATCATCTGGAAATCCCATAAGTTTTTTATCAACGTGAGGGTACTTGTGAAAAAGTTTATCTAGTTTGTCCACAAACGCTGTCCAATGTTGATCATTAGTTATTAGATGTTTTATGCAAAGAAGAGTTGCAAATACACGGATACTGCTTATCCCCTTTTCTGTATATTGCTTATATAGCTTTGGCGTTTTAGCAAGATTAACATTATACAAACGTCCATAGTGTGCACAAATATTCCGCACAAAAGCAATGTGTTCGACCCAGCTTTCAAGATAAGTATATCCCACGCCATACAACGTTGCAACGGCTTTTTTGTCCTGAGGTTTCATATTTTTATAAAACTTTGAGAGCGTACCGAAACTGAACAGCTCCACCAAAGCGTAAAACGGAATTTTGCCGTCAATATAATTATTTTTGAAATTCTTAACAAAAGGGGCTTTGCTATTTCTGGATATTTCCTTTTTTATCTCACAAAGAAAATCATAGTGATAGCCAGGATCATTAAAATTATCCGGATCTTCATATCCTAGTACACCATAAATATGTGAGAAATGATTAGCTACCCTACACCTGAGATTAACTTCGATTTGCTCTATCCAAGTAAATAAGAGTTGCCTGAAGTTGGCGTTAAACAGGTATAACTCAACGATTTGTTCAAAGGATATAGAACCATCAAAATTTTTATTTTTACCTTTTAGTCCAAGGCCATATGCTTTTATCAAGCGGAAATATGAAATATCATTAAGAATTCGACGTGCATATTCTTCATTGACAATTCTCAACCCAATCATTTTCAAGTTCTCGATTTGTTGATCAACATTCATTGATGGTTGCTGTTCTTTAAGCTGCATAAAAAAGTCCCCTAATAATTAAACGACCCGACGTGGTACGCATTGCTAAGAGGCGTGTCGGGTTCTGTTAATACTATTATATGCGATTTTTTCTAAAAAGTCAATGGTAAATATATCTAGATAGATGTCATGAAAATGAAATTATGTTATTCTTAAGTGCTATCACTCTTTATTATTTTTTATATTAAAGATAGAGTACAGGAATCATTGCATTGTCGAAAATATTAAATAATTGTAAAATCATCACATCATAACTTGACTTGCATTTTAGACAAGTGTATAATATCGTTATAGACAAATGTCTAATACGGAGGTGTGTAATGATAAACCAAATAAAAAAACTTCCAGATGCGGAATTTGAGATAATGAAAACTATTTGGAGTATGAGCGAACCTGTCACAAGTTCTCAGATAGCAGAAAAAATGAGCGACCATAATTGGAAATTACCAACTCTCATATCATTTCTTAAACGCCTTATTGAAAAAGGATTTTTAAGAACGGAGAAAACAGGTAAGGAGCGTCAGTATTATTCGCTGGTATCCCAATCGGATTATCTTAAATTTGAAACAGAAAATTTCTTTGGCTCGGTCCATAACAACTCACTTTCAAGCCTTGTTACAAATCTATACGAAACTGATAAGCTAAGCAGTCAGGATATCGATGAGCTGATACGTTTTCTTGAAGAAGTAAAGGACAGAAATAATGATAAATAATTTATTTACATATTTTATACGGAGCAATGTACTAATAGTGTGCCTGTATCTTTGCTGTAAAATATTTTTAGCTGTAGGCAAAAAGCGTCAAAAATTATCATTCTACAAGGTATGTTCAGCGTTGTCATTGCTGATAATATTTCCCTTAGACCTGACCACTCTTATTCCTCACCAGGCTGTCACCGCTGACGTAGTTCAGAATATTTCCGTACAAAAATACATTTTTACAGAAACGCAGCATATTCCAGCTGTCAAGAAGATAATGCCTTTTCTTGTTGCGGTCTGGTGTATTGGTGTAGCTTTCAACAGCTTTGTTTGCATTTACAGGTACCTTGCCTTAAAGCGCTTTGTTGACCGCTGGGCAACAAAAAATGGTGTATACAAATGCGGCAATAAAAGCCTGAAAGTAAAAAAGTGCCCAGGCATTTCAAGCCCTATGCTTATGGGCGTGTTCGCCCCTGTAATAATTCTTCCTGACAATATCGCAGCTGATAATTATGATGTGGTATGTATGCACGAAAAATTTCACTATCTTAATCACGATATATTCATAAGGATAGTAATGCAGGTCGTTTGTATAATCAATTGGTTTGATCCGCTTGCATACAAGCTTTCACGCAGTATGAATTTGCTGTCTGAGATAGCTTGCGACGAAAAAGTTGTCAAGGAGATGAATGATACCGAGAAATATAACTACTGCGGTATGCTGATAAACAAATGTGAAAATGGTAAACAAGATACAGCATTTTCAGCGTGTTTGTATTCACAAAAAGAAAAGGTGAAAACTAGGATAAACGAGATAACTGCCAAGAAAAAGAAGTCATATGCAAATATTATAATACTTGTTGCTATAACTTTGAGCACGCTTATCCTCTGCTCTTTTGTTGACATTAATATCGATGACGAGCTAAGTTCGACCCACACCTTTAACAATGGTGAAATGGTAACAAAAGAGCCTGTTTTCGTGAATGAAGGTCAAAAAATAACTATAAAGATCGAACTTGACCTGTCCTCTGATTATTCAGACAAAGACGGAGAGTATATTGAACTAGGCTACTATCAGGACGGAACAGAACACAGAATTTTCTGTGACAAGACTGCAGGCAACGAGATAAATTTTACCGCTAATAAAGACGGCGACCACACTTTTTATTTAAAAAATTACTCTGCATATAAAATAACCCTTTCGGAGTTTGACGTCAATGTTCAGTAACAAACAAAACCTCCTCTCGTGTATTTTATGCGGATATATTCTTGGCTGTTTGTATACCATGCTTATCAGCGACGCCGATCCTATCTCAAAGTATTATGTATCGAACATTTCGCTGCTGCAATTAGTCATTCCCACCATCGCATTTTCAGCAACACTTTGCCTTATAACTGTTTTCAAAAGAGTTAATTTAAATTTGCTTTTGACAGGATTGATATTTGCTTATTCGTTGATATCAATATGGAAAATGACCAATACCACAGCATATTTCGGCTTTGCCTGCATTGCTGTTTTGGCTATAATAATATTTAGGTTTGCTGATATAAAGGAAACTGAAATATTAAAATGCCGAAAAACGGAGATAATTTCAGTTCTGTTGTTCACGGTGATATCAGTAACAATATTGATGATCGGCACCGTATGCAAACTAAAAAGCTATGAATCATCGTGCTTTGATATGGGAATTTTTCTGCAAATGTTTGAATATATGAGTAAAACGTGCAAGCAATACACCACGGTCGAACGAAATGTGCTTATGTCACATTTCAATGTGCATTTCTCACCCTGCTGGTATTTGCTACTGCCAATATATATGATATTTAGAAACTCGGTTGTTTTAGTCATATTGCAAGTGCTTATCATTGCAAGCGGAGTATTGCCGCTGATAAAAATATGCAGGCTTTACAAGCTCGGCAGAACTGACACCGTTTTGTGCAGCATAATATATCTTTTCTACCCTGCATTTTGCAGTTCTCAGTTTTTTGATATCCACGAGAATATGTTTTTGCCTGCATTTATATTGTGGCTGTATTATTTTATGTGCAAGAAAAATCACATTGGTGAAGTTGCAGCGTGTCTGCTTATACTCTCAGTCAAAGAGGACGCAGGGGTATACATCATTTGCCTAGGTCTGTATTCCTTGTTTTCCAAAAAGAAAAAGACCAGCGGTTTACTTATCACTATAATCGGCATACTTGGCTTTATTGGCACAAATTTATACATAAACATTTTTGGCGAGGGTGTAAAAGTAAACCGATATGACATTTACTTGGCCGAAAACGACAGCGGACTTATTGCGGTGATCTTAAACGTCATAAAGAACCCGGCATATTTTGTGTCAAATCTGATAACAGTAGATAAACTGCTTTTCCTGCTGTTGATGACAGTGCCTTTTATTTTTGTTTGCTTTAAAATAAACAAAGCGTCAGATCTGTTTTTGCTCGTTCCGCTGATAATCGTTAACCTCAGCACAGACTACACATATCAATATAATGTAGATTACCAATACGTTTTCGGAAGCGGAGCAATGCTTTTCTGTGCTTTTGTTAAAGAGGTATCAACATTAAAGCAGAAACGAAAGGTATTACTTATATCCGCAATGTCAGCGGTCATACTTTTCTCGGTTACAGTTAGTGATAAAATACAGTTATACACCGAACGATATGAAAACACCGCACTTATAACGCAGACTAACGAATTTATCGACACCATAGACAAAACCGTCTGCATATATGCAGACACATATATAATACCGTCGCTTTACAAATTTGATAATGTATATCTTTTGGATAATGCTGATGTTTCAAAAGCTGAAATAATACTTCTTGACAACCGCAAAAATGATTATCAAGGAAAGCTTGAGAAATACAAAAAGACTTTTTCCATTTGTGAAGTTCACGGGATGGTTACTGTATTATTAAATTATTAAATTAAGAATATTATTAAGGCAAAAGTTCTCTAAAATTCGTTTCTGTTAAATTAATAACGTTTTGACATAGGGGGTATCTCACAGTGCGACGGCGAAAACGCACATCTTACCCCCGTGTCAAAATCAAATCTCCTGTGCAAAACAATGAAAATGGACCATGACTATTGACAAACGTATTAAAATGCGATACCATAAGAATGGAGAATAATATAAGCTCGTAAAGATTTTAAAAGTCTTTGCGAGCTTTTTGTTTTGAATATAAATTTCGCTATGTTCAGTGACAATAACAGAAACTTGAAAATAGAATAGGAGGTCTGGTAGCGTGAAAAAACTCATCACTAGATCCTGCGAAGAAATAATGACAACTGTGTACAAGCCAATAGAATTCGTTATAGACGGCTTGATCGCACAAGGTCTGTATATCTTAGCAGGTGCACCAAAGGTCGGCAAATCGTGGCTGGCACTTGATATGTGTCTGTCAATAGCGAAAGGAGAAAAAATTTTAGGTCTAAAAACTTCACAAGGAACTGCTCTGTATCTGTGTTTAGAGGACAGTTACGCAAGAATACAAAACAGGCTCTATGAGCTGACCGATGAACCAACTGAAATGCTTTACTTCTCTGTTATGTCTGACCCGATAGGAGGCGGTCTTGAAGAGCAGATTGAAGGCTTTATGAGTGAACATCGTGATCTGAAAATCGTTTTTATTGACACTCTGCAAATGGTTCGCAGCGATACTGATTCAAGCTATGGTTCAGACTACAAAGACCTATCCGTTCTGAAAGCACTTGCTGACAAACTTGAAATCGCAATAATAGTTGTACATCATACAAGAAAATGCAAGGATACGGACCCGTTTAATATGATCTCAGGAAGTACAGGAATCAGCGGTTGTGTTGACGGAAGTATGGTTCTGATCGAAACAAAACGTGGCAGCCGTAATGCAAAACTTTATTGTGTAGGACGTGATATTGAAAACGCAGAAATTAATTTGCAGTTCGATAGTGATTTGAAAAAGTGTGTCGTTACCGATGAGCCGACCGCTCCAAAAAGTAAGGCCAACATTTTTCTTGCGGCATTGTATGTTTACATCAAAAAGAGAATTGATTTTTCAGGTACGGCGTCAGAACTTGTAAGTGAACTAAAAGAAGTCACGCAAGAACAAGTCTATCCAAACAGAGTTACAAGAGATCTGGTTCAGAACGGCTACACACTCGGAAAGTACGGGATAGATTTTCAGTACAAGCGAACTAGAAACGGCAGGCTGATAATTCTTCATTACGACCGTGAGCGTGACAGTAGTGACAGTAAAAACACTAGCGAAGTTACTGTCAACAAGCTGATTCAAAAAGTCTAAAAAACCTTGTAAAATCTTAATTCACAGAGTGTGACAGTAAAAAGTTAAATCAATGTTTACTGTCAACCCCAATCAGCGAACGTGGGGCGATTTGTGGGCTTTAGTTTTCAGTCGGGTAAGTTTAGCAAAGCCAAATGGAAACCCCACACAAGCGATTTGTGAGCCGCTGTGGGCGATATTTTAAATAAGGTTAGCTTGTGCAAGTCGAACTCAACGATTTGAGCAATTATGTACTTTGCACAATTAAGCAGCTAGAGCTATAAACACCAAAGCTAAATATTTCATTGCAAGTTAAAGTTTCGGGGTCGCAGCCCCCGAAACACTCACAGCGGACGAGCAAAGCTCGCCGCAAAAGTGCCGAAAATACGCAGTTTGCGAGATACGACAAGGTCGAGAAGTCAATGGGGTCGTAAAAACAGGTCCTTGATAATTCAGAGGTCGCACACCGCTAAAATCAGGCTGAAACAGCGTAAATGCGTGCTATCGTGTCGGCGTCGAAAGGTATAAATGCAATAAAATCAAGCAAGTTTTTTGTTGCAGTTGGTGATTACTATTTCAAAGTTTTTGTGATATCATTGACTGGAAAAACAGTGAAAAACAAATGGATAATTTTTGATGAGTGTGAGAAAATATTACTGATGCAAATGGAAAAGGAGATATGTCTATTGAGTAAAAATCCGAAAAGTCCCTATTCCAAGCTGGAAATGAAGAAGAAAACCCTGGCTGCTTGGACTAAGCTGCTGCTCAACAGCGGCGAGATCGACATCAAAAAGTACAACAGAATGATAATGATGATCGAAAGACTGGCGGCATGACCGCAAATGCAGTGCCGAAAGGCATTGCTACATATTGCCACAGGTAAGTTATTCCGTGCCATTGACCCTGTGCTGTCGGCATGGTATAATCATATTAACTAAACAAAATCAAAGTCAAAACAATCAGTCAAGGCTTTGACGAAAGGAGAATTTTAATGGATATTTATGCAGCCGCTGACCTTATGAAACGTGAGCGGAAAACAATTTTTGATCTTGAAATCAATGTTACATTTTATGCACGAGTATCAACGACCCGTGATGAACAGGAAAACTCTATTGAAAATCAGATAAACTTCTTTACAGAGATGATAAAGTCAAACCCAAATTGGAATTACATTGAGGGGTATGTTGACAGGGTCAGAGGAGAACACGCTGAAAACCGTGCTGAATTTATGAGAATGATCGAAGATGGAAAAGCAGGAAGGTTTGACCTTGTACTTACAAAAGAAGTCAGCCGTTTCGCAAGAAATACTATCGACAGCCTTACCTATACCCGTGATCTTCTCCGAGCAGGGGTAGGGGTCTTCTTCCAAAATGATAACATTTGTACCATTGATTCTGACAGCGAAATGCGTCTTACTATAATGTCAAGCATCGCCGCTGATGAAGTCAGGAAGCTTTCTGAACGTGTTCGCTGGGGTCACAAGCGTTCAATAGAAAGCGGAAATGTTATGGGCAACAATCGTATATTCGGCTATGATAAAGATGACTGTAAACTTGTCATAAACGAACCTGAAGCAGAAATGGTAAGAATGATATTTGACCTTTACTCTACTGGTGATATGAGCGTCAGAAAGATAGAACGAATACTATATGATAAGGGCTACCGTGGACGCAATGGTACAAGGATACATCACAACACCGTTTCAGGCATTATACAAAACCCAAAATATAAAGGATTTTACTGTGGTAACAAAGTAAGAATAGTTGACTACCGCACAAAAGAACAGCGTTTTTTACCCAAAGAAGAATGGGTGATGTACAAAGACGAAACAGGCGAAGTCGTACCTGCCATAGTATCTGAGGAAATATGGAACAAGTGCAACAGAATATTTGAAACAAGAAGTGCTGCCATAAAAAGCCGTGAACACTCATTTAAAGACACAAGTGTCTTCACCGGTAAGATATGGTGTGCAGCTCACGACAAGCCATATTGGAGGACAAGTTACTCAAACAGCGTATCAAAAGGTCAGCCAATATATCAATGGATATGCTCAGAAAAAAAGAAAGAAGGTGCAAAAAGCTGTGCGTCATTTGCAATAATGGAATCGGAACTTTACAGCATACTGTCGGGATTTTTCAAGGACGTGGCTGAAAACCTTGAGGATTATGTTGAAACATTTCTTCGGATATATAAAGAATCAGACCGCTCTGCCGAGGCAATGCGGCAGGTAAGCGGCCTGAAAGCAACACTGGAAAAGGAAAATAAAAAGCGTGATAAACTGCTGGAGCTCTATATGGAGGAGCTTATCACAAAATCAGAATTTACAAAACGTAATACCGAGAGCAGTGAACTAATAAAAGGAATAGAACATCAGATAAGATTTATCGAAAAGAAAAGCGAAAACGACAATAGTTATGCAAAAGCTATAAAGCGGATTGAAAAATACTTCCGTGAAATGTATGATCCTAGCCTACCAATGAACAAGGAACAAGTCGACGAAATGGCAAAGGCAGTCATAGACCGTATAAGTGTAGTTCCAATAAATAAGAACACAATGAAACTGGAAATTAAACTTCTGACAGGTGAATCAGAGCCGATGACATACATTAGGAACGGAGAAAGATATGCTCGGCGTTCTGGACTCACCAGCAAGAAGATGATCGACGCTTACAAGACAACAGGCAACAAGTAATTTCTCCCAAAAAGTCCTAAAAACTCCGCCGTGGCATTCGCTGTGGCGGAGCTTTTTACTTGAAATCAGGCAAAAAAAGTAGTATAATATACACATAGGGTCGGGGTAAAGATCATAGTAAAGAGGGATAAATATGTTGACTAAAAAAATCACCGCAGGACTTACAGCTTTTGTTATAACAGCTTCTGCCGCACTGCTTCCGCTTCAAGAAAGCATTAACGGCATATTTGGGAACACCGCTATATCAGCTCAGGCTTATTCTGCAAACGGCGCCGTAAAAATGCCGTCAGATTTTCTGACTTTTAACAGTTCCGATCAGGTTTTCGTAAACGTGGTTTCTGCCACTGAAAACGGACTATACTATTATACTGTGGAAAACTACAAGAAGCTAATTAAATTCTATAGCTTTTCCAACAACTCCGTGAGAACTGTAGCAACGCTTGGTGACATTATAAATGTATATGCAAATAACTCCAAGATCTATTATATCGAAAGAGATACCAGCACATACAATTCCAGCGTGAAGGGCTCGTCATATTCTTATTACATAAAGACCTTTGACACCGATACGGAAAAGGTGACCAAAAGCGTTAATGTGAGCAAGTATACCCCCAATGGTATTTTAAATTACCCAAACTGTTTTGGCGTTGACGATAACGGCAGGATATATTACTATGTAACAGACAGCAGCGGTGCTGAAAAAGGCGATAATCTATTTCTGCTGGACTCAAACGGAAATAAGCTGTCCTCCTGCAGCACCGAAGTTGCCATAACAAAGTTCTCAGGCTTTGACAGCACAAACGGAAACTTCTATTTTGAAAGAAACGCTGATTACGTTTATTGGGGCTATACTCACAAAATGAACGCCCTTGGCTTTGGAAATATTTCAAATAACAAAATAACCGTGTCTGATAAATCTATCGACTATTTCTATCAGAAATATTACGATTATCATTATGACAACGCACAAATGCTTGACAACGGCAAGCTTGCGTGGACTTCTTCTGCAAGCGGCACTGTAAACATCGTGGAATCTGCCAAATTTCATACATCAACAGATAATACATTATCTCTCTTTGGAAGCGTTTCAAGAGCGGAACATGAAAACAAAAATGATCTCTACAACAGCGTTGGAACAAGAACTGTATACAACAGCGAAAATGACAGCACTATCATGTATGTAAACAACAACACTCTTATGGAGTTCAACAGCGATTTCAAGCAGGTGGCTTCATATAAAACAGCTTATCCTGTTTTCGCTTTGTATTATACGAACGGCACTGTGACAGCCATAGAGCGTGATACTGACGGCAATTTCTACTCAGAGAATATTGCTTGGAAAAAGCCTAGCAGTGTTACGATTTCAAATTCTTCTGCCACGCTCAAAACGGGCAACAGCCTTAAACTTTCTGCAAGAAGCAATTCCGATATAGACTACGGCTTCACATGGTCAAGCAGTGATAATTCTGTGGCTTCGGTTACAAAAGACGGCAAGGTGTACGGAAACAAGGCAGGCGTATGCACAATAACCGCTACCACCGACAACAGTGTGAAAGCAAGCTGTACAGTGACAGTTACGCCTATGGATAGCGACACAAAAGGCTCTGCCACTATACTCAGCGGACGTACAACAGACAATGCTTCAGATAACCATTACAACACATGGTCATCGGTCACAAACTCTTATCTTGTACAAAACAGCGACGGAACGCTCACAAGGCTTGAAAACACATCAAGCGGCATTGTGGTAGAAAACTATTCCGCAGACGGCAATAAGCTTATATCACAACGCACTATTTCAAAAGAGCTTAACCTATTTGGTGGCTTTTATTCAGGAAAAGACTATAACTATCTCGTGTTCGGTCAGAACAACACTTTCGAAAGCGACAGCAAGGAAGTTGTAAGAGTAGTCAAATACACCAAGAGCTGGAGCAAGGTAAATTCATGCAGTATCTCAGGTGTCAATACAACAAAGCCGTTCTCGGCAGGCTCACTGAGAATGGAAGAAGCGGGTGGAAAGCTTTATGTTTACACCTGCCATGAGATGTATGCTGACAGTGACGGCATAAATCATCAGGCAAATATGCTTTTCACCATTGACGAATCCTCCATGTCCCTGACCGACTCAATGTATGACGTTTCAAATCTTACAGACGGCTATGTTAGCCACTCATTCAACCAATTCATCAAAGCTGACGAAAGCGGAAAATACATCTACAGAGTTGACCACTCAGAATCAAGCAACTACACAATGAACGGCTCCTACCTTTCTGTAAACGGCATTACTCTCACAAAATATAAGGCTGACGGAAAATCAACAGCCGTGAGCGTTTCTATCCCTGTTAAGTTCGATATGAACAAAAGCAACTACACGGGCGCTTCAATAGGCGGTTTTGAGCTTGGCAGCGGAAACTGTCTGATAGCCTATGCAAAAGACGTTTCAAGCAGTTGTAAGACAAGAAATGTTTACATAAGCGTCACAGACGAGCTTTTCAACGGCACACAGAACATTGCCCTCACAAACTACGGCACATCAAGTAAAGTGACCTGCCGCACCCCTCAGCTTATAAAGATAAATGACAATCTGTTCCTTGTTATGTGGGAAGAATACAACAGTTCCACAGGCAAGACCGCCACAAAGACAATGACAGTTGACTCAAACGGCAAAACTGTTACCAAAGCCATTTCTCACTCCTTCGGACTTTCAGATTGTCAACCTGTTGTATGCAGTGACGGCATGGTAAAATGGTATGTCACAAATAATTCAGCACCGACCCTTTACAAGCTCTCACCATTTGCGCTTGACGATTATCATGAACACAGCTATACAAAAACAGTTCTCAGCAATGCCACCTGCACCACCGCAGGCACAGTAAAATACACCTGCTCATGCGGTGACTCCTACACCGAAACTATCCCAGCCACAGGTCACAAGTCAAGCGGTTGGATAACTGACAAGGCGGCTTCTATCGGAGTTAAAGGCTCAAAACACAAGGAATGTACAGTCTGCAAGAAAGTTCTTGAAACGGCTGAGATCCCTGCACTTTCAAGAATTAGCATTTCAAAGGCAAGCGTTACACTTTCCACTTCGACCTACGCTTATGACGGCAAGGCAAAGAAGCCTGGTGTAACGGTCAAGCTAAACGGCAAAACTTTGAAGAATGGTACAGATTACAGCGTGACCTATTCAAACAACACAAAAGTCGGCACGGCAAAGGTCACTATCAAAGGCAAGGGCAATTACTCAGGCACTGTCACAAAGACGTTCAAGATAAATCCTGCCAAGCAGGAGATACAGAAGCTCACGGCTAAGAGCAAGGCTTTCTTTGTGGACTGGGCACAGAAAGGCTCTGCTACTGGATATGAGATTCAGTACGCTACCAACTCTAAGTTTACAAGTGCAAAGAAAGTCACAATAACAAATAAAAAGACCGACAAGACCACTGTTTCAAAGCTTTCGGGCAAAAAGAAATACTATGTTCGTGTTCGCTCGTATACTACTGTAAAGGGTACGAAGTACTACGGTGCTTGGTCAGCTTCAAAGAGTGTTACTACAAAGAAGTAATTACATATGAAAACAGCGTACCGCAGGAAACCCTGCGATACGCTGTTTTTGTTCACTAACTTTATAATTCGCTTAGATTACATTTCCAATATTGACATTTATTGCAGAAAGTGTTATCATGATGTTATAATCTTTTTCAAAAAAATAAAATACGTGGGAGTGATTATGTATGAAAAAAATTTTAGCTTGTGTTGCTGCCTTTGCGATCACTTTTAGTAGCACTGTTTTGCCTATTGCAGAACAAGCCACGGAAATCGGAGTTGTCATATCAGCTAGTGCAGACACCTATGGTGATTTCCAGTATAGTGTTTTGAATGACGGTACCATAGCGATTACCAAATATACAGGAAAAACCGAAAATCTGACTATCCCTGCATATATAAATGGTAAACAGGTAACAAGTATAGGCAATCGTGCTTTTTATTCAAATAGGAAGCTAGAAAGTATTAAGATCCCAAACGGAGTAAAAAAAATCGAAAACAACGCATTTGAAAATTGTGATATACTCAAAAATGTGACCTTACCAAATGGTCTAACAAGTATCGGGACTTATGCTTTCCATGGTTGCACCTGCCTCGAAAGCATAGATATACCACAAAGTGTTGTAATTATAGGAGCGTCTGCTTTTGAAGATTGTAATACTCTTAAAAAAATAGATATAAAAAATGGTGTTAAGAGTATCGGAAAAAATGCATTCTCGGCAACAAGCATCAAAAACCTAACACTACCTGACACTATCACTTGTGTTGAGGATAACACATTTACAAGATGCTTGTATCTTGAAAATATAACTATCCCAGACGGGGTCACAAGCATTGGAGATCTCGCATTTTCTGAATGCCCCGCATTAAAAAGTATAATAATACCTGATAGTGTTACAAGTTTAGGAAAATCCATGTTCTTTTACTGTACAAGTCTCAGTGATATTACCCTGTCAGCAAACCTTACAACTATTCCAGAAGAAGCATTTTTTTCTTGTACAAATCTCGATAATGTTATTATTCCAAATGGAGTTGTCAGAATTGAAAAATCTGCATTTTCAAGCTGTTCAGGTATGAAAAAAATCGATATTCCAGACAGTGTTGAAACTATTGGAGAAAAAGCATTTTCTGATTGTTCAGCACTTACTAATGTTGTTATTCCTGATAGCATCACAAGCATTGAAAAGTACGCTTTCCTAAATTGTTATGCTCTCAGAGATATCAAATTATCATCAAATATTGATAACATTCCAGAACAATCCTTTCTTTGCTGTAAAAGTCTTGAAAGCATAACTATTCCCGAAAACGTCAAAACTATCGAAAATGAAGCTTTTAAGGGCTGTGAGAATCTCTCGGCTATAACAATGTCTAACGGATTAAACAGCATTGAATACAAATCATTTTCAGGCTGTAAAAAACTCACAAATATTTTTATTCCTGATAGTGTTTCAAACATTACATATAATGCTTTCGAAGGATGCACCGCTCTTGCAGATATATCTGTCAGCAATGATAACACTTCATTTTCTTCAGATGAAGGAGTATTGTTTAATAAAGACAAAACTGCTTTGTTGATATATCCACTTGGTCTTAAGCAATCATCCTATACAATTCCTGGAAGCGTCACAAGTATTGGAAATGGGGCTTTTGAAAACTGTGATAGTCTAACAGATATAATTATTCCTGATAGTGTCACATATATTGGAACATCATCATTTTCTGGCTGTACAAATTTAACACATATAAAAATGCCAACAAATATTGACAACATTCCTTCCTCTGCTTTTGCTCGTTGTAAAAGTCTTGTCAGCATAGACATACCAGAGAGCGTAAAGTACATTGGAAGTGCTACATTTTCCGAATGTTCAAGTTTAACTACGGTCACAATCCCCAAAAGCACTGAATACATAGAGATTGATACATTTTATTTTTGTGACAGCCTTATCAGCATAAATGTCGATCCTGATAATCAAAAATATTGTTCTAAAGACGGTGTTTGGTTTGACAAAGCAATGACGCAATTAATGCAATATCCTGCTAATTCAAGCAGATCCGATTATACAATTCCCGATACTATTAACACGATCGCATACAGATCTTTCTTTAATTGTAAGACATTAAAGAATATCACGATTCCGAAAAGTGTAAACAGCATTGGCATGTTTGCATTTTATGACTGCACTAATTTGAAAAATGTTTACTATAAAGGTTCAAAAGCCGATTGGGAGAAAATAAATATACTTGATTTCAATGAGTGTTTAACAAACTCAACAAGATATTATAACTATGACCCAAACCACAAACACAGCTATACAAATAGGATCACAAAGCAGCCTACCTGCACAGTAAGTGGTACAAGAACATACACCTGCTCATGCGGTGACAGCTACACTGAAACTATCCCAGCCACAGGCCACAAGTCAAGCGGCTGGATAGTCGACAAGGCGGCTTCTATCGGAGTTAAAGGCTCAAAGCACAGAGAGTGTACTGTTTGCAAAAAGGTGCTTGAAACTGCCGAGATCCCTGCACTTTCAAGAATTAGCATTTCAAAGGCAAGCGTGACACTTTCAACTTCGACCTACGCATATGATGGCAAGGCAAAGAAGCCTGGTGTAACGGTCAAGCTAAACGGCAAAACTTTGAAGAATAGTACAGATTACACAGTTTCCTATTCAAACAACACCAAGGTCGGAACAGCTACTGTAAAGATCACGGGCAAGGGCAACTACACAGGTTCTGTTTCAAAGACCTTCAAAATCAAAAATAACTTCAAGAAAGCCACAGTTTCGGGCATTTCAAATAAGTCATACACGGGCAAGAATATTACACAGAGCATTACTGTTAAATACAACGGCAAAACGCTGAAAAATGGCACTGACTATACAGTTTCCTATTCAAGCAACAAGAAAATAGGTACTGCCACAGTAAAAATTGCAGGAAAAGGCTCTTACACAGGCACTATCACAAAGACGTTCAAGATAAATCCTGCCAAGCAAGAGATACAGAAGCTCACAGCTAAGAGCAAGGCTTTCTTTGTGGATTGGGCGCAGAAAGGCTCTGCTTCTGGATATGAAATTCAGTATGCTACAAACTCTAAGTTTACAAGTGCAAAGAAAGTTACTATAACAAGCAACAAGACAGACAAGACCACTGTTTCAAAGCTTTCGGGCAAAAAGAAGTACTATGTTCGTGTTCGCTCGTATACTACTGTAAAGGGTACGAAATACTACGGCGCTTGGTCGGCTTCAAAGAGTGTTACTACAAAGAAGTAATTACATATGAAAACAGCGTACCGCAGGAAACCCTGCGATACGCTGTTTTGCTCAATATACAAAATTATTTCTTATAGATCACAACGCTCTGTCTGCCCAAAATGTTATAACTGCTCTGGAAATTCGAGTACGAGAAGCGTCTGTTCTTTGTGCCTGTAAGCACATCGCCGAAGATAAAATCTCCGCTGACATCATCATAGCCTGTTATAACAAGGCAGTGCTGCGGCGCATACCACAAGAAGCTGTAACTGCCTGAGCCCGGTTGGGTGTATCTCTGTCCCCTTGTAAGCTTCCAATTTTGCAGAAGATACATAGGCTTGCCGTTTGTCGCCATCCACACTATAACAGGGTGACCCTTGTCTATCTCGGTCTTTATCTGCTCTGGGGTAAGTCCGCCAGCTGACTTTGTGCTTCCAAGGTCGAGCTTGCTGGTGCTTATCTTTTCTTTGTTGACGTTTTTGCCTGTGATATAATCGGTGTAAAGCTCTATCTGATAGTTATTCTGCAAATGCCTGTCTTTCAGAAACTTATTTGCCGTCTGCGCAATAACAGGCGCATAAACTCCGGGTCCTGTGTAAGTATAAGGCGAGCCTGCATAAGCATAGTTAGGGTCTACAGTTCCAACTGCGCCGTGTGGGATATAGGCGTTTGAAACATAATTCTTATTCGTTGAAAAGCCTATGTAGTTTAAAACTGTGGCAAGAGAAGTCGCCTCACAGCCCATTGGCATTGGCGAGCCGCCCACATATCCGTTCTGATTTATACAAGCCACCACAAGATTATTGTAACGCTGAACATAAGAAGCATTTATCCAGCCATGCTTGCCTGTCTTTGGCATTTTAACGTCGATACGCCCATTCTGTACTGCGCCGAACTGCGAAAGCACAGTGTTTGCAGGGATACTGCCGATAACAACATTATCGTTCTTTGAACGATACACCGTCACATATCTTGTGGTCTTGACAGTTTTATTTGTGTAAGACTTCTTTTCGCTGCTGAATGAGCCGCTGTAAGTCACGCCGTTGAATATCCTATATGCTCTGACTTTAAATCTATACTGCTTTGCGCTTTCAAGCCTGTCGATAGTGAACTCAGTTTT
The DNA here is from genome assembly GCF_000723465.1 of Ruminococcus bicirculans (ex Wegman et al. 2014). GTDB lineage: Bacteria > Bacillota > Clostridia > Oscillospirales > Ruminococcaceae > Hominimerdicola > Hominimerdicola aceti. The sequence continues at coordinate 639,208 of NZ_HF545616.1, read as the reverse complement.
TGTGGTATCTGCCAAATGCACCCACTTGCCGTTTGAATACATATAAACATTATAGCCTGTGGCTTTTGACACCTTTGACCAGCGCAGTTTCAGAGAATTTTTTGAAGTGATAGTGGAGTCCATTTTCACCGCCGACGGCAATGTGCAGGTAGTGAACTGCTGTGACAAATCAGAAAACACTCTTTCATCATTGACAGTTTTAAAAGCCCTTACCTTGTACATATACTTGGTAGCAGAAGACTTTTTGCTGTATGTATACTTAGTATCAGCTGTTTCACCTATTTTCACGAACTCCCCCGAACGCCAATAATACACCTCATAGCCCTCTGCGCCGTCAACAGCCGTCCAAGCGAAGGTGTTTGAGGACGAAGTATTGTTCACAGACTTAAGACCGATCGGTGCTTGGAGCGAAACCTCCTCCGTATCGTCAGCCGAGCTGTCCTTAGCACTGAAAGTTACGATTTCCGCAGTTTCCTCGCTGTCAGAAAAAGCGGTCTGCGCAAACCCCGTTGACATAAGCGACAGCGCAGCCACAAAAGCGATAATTTTCTTCATCATTACTGTTTCCCCCTATATATTGAGTTTTCATTTATTAGTATAGCATTTATTTTCCATAAAATCAAGTATAGGGTAAAAAATCATGCTATTCTGTAAATGAAGTATGCAGCGTGTTTTTGAGAAGGAGCACGAGGATTGTTCTTACCAGTGCGAATGGGAAGGATATCAGCTGCGATGAGAACTTCAACACTAGACAGAGGCACCCTTTTTAAAAGGAAATTACGGCAAACATGTACAGCATGGGAGAAATTGATCCTGTAAGACCACTTTCTATCATTGGGCTGAACGGCAGTATTGGAAACGGCAAGTTCAGAAAAATTGTACATTATCAACCGAGCATAAATTTCTTGAAGGATGCTCTCTGTCTTTTTTGCGTGAAAATATCTAAGCCCCACGGTGTATTTAAGGTCTCGGAAAGATGTTTCAATGCCCCAACGCATGGAGTAAAGCATTTTAAGGTCATCAGAAAAAAAAAGATCTTCAGATAAATTTGTAGCAATTACTTCATAGCTGTCATCTGATATTTTAAAGCGAACAATCCGTACAGGCAACTCATAAATAACAGTAGGCTCTGATTTTTTGTTTTTTGAAGGAACAAAATCAAAGGTACAGCTTGAAGAGATGAACTTCAAGTATGGATCGCTTAGCAATTGCTTTTTGATAGCATTTGTCTGCTTACGAACAAGTTTGAAAGTAATTAACTTATCAAACTCACCCTCAGGCAGATCAAGAACTGACATAATACAATTCTTGGAATCACGGATCCTTATGAGAAAATTTTGACCTGCTTCATTAAAATGTGCAAAAGTATTGTAAGATTCATAACCTCTGTCAGCAATAACAATGATTTGCTCAAGATCTATAAAATGGCGCTGTGCCATGGAGAGAAGAGCGCTGTGCTCATTAGAACAGTGCTTTTTCTGTATAATAACATCAGTGTAAATATGGGATAAAAGATCATACAAGGCATTGAGATGTAGCATGTTATATGGCTTAGAACCAGTCTTTCCAGAAATAAACGAATCAGCATCGCTCTTATTTGTCGGAATATGTATATCTGAACCGTCACATGCAAGAAGACTGAAACCCTTAAAAAGCTTAATTTCAGAAGAAAGAGCATTAAATTTGTCAAACAGAGAGCCAAAAGCTTCAGATCTGATTTTTGCGCGAGCTTGAACAAAGGCAGATTTAGTTGGAATATTGGTAGAATAGTCAAAGTAATTCAAGAGTTCATGAGAAAGAGATGAACTTTCCATTGTTAAAAGGCACTTAAAAATATCTTGAGGAGAGATCTTGCTCGAACGAGTAAAATCTCTTTTGGGAGAGACAAAACAAGTATTACGCTCAGAACAAACATGTTTAATAGCTGTTATCAATTTTTTCTTAATCTGCCGACATATTTCATAATGAAACCATCCTTGAAATGGGAAAACATATACCTACTTCAAAGGGTTTCATTGTCTAAAGACAATGAAACCGCAGATTTTCTGCGGTTTGTCAACTGGTTTTCGCTATGTTTTACAATTTATTAAGATTTTCCGGTGTTCTTGTCAAAAAAAGAACCCACACTTTTTTCGTGTGAGCTCCTTTTTTAGCTTAATGATATTGGCAAAAAAATTCGGCAATTTTTTTCAGACCAAACAAAAAACCACCGCACAAAGTCTTACCTCTGTGCGGTGTAAATATCTACTTTATTACTTCCTCTTAGAAACCACCATAGCTGCACCTGCAAGTGCTGCCAGACCTATACTTATGCCCATTGCCGCATCTGTATTAGGGTTTGTGGTGCTGTTAGGATTTGTCGTTGTCTTTGATGATGAAGCCGCTGCGCTGCTGTCATTTGTTGCTTCAGAAGAAGCCTCGGAAGATGACTCCTCTGCTTTGCTCTCGCTGCTCTCCTCACTTGACGACTCCTCAACAACGTTATTGAACTCAACGTCGTCGTCCTTTGTCATTTCGTCAACGCCGTCGTTAACCAACTCAACTCTCTCCCAGCCGTAAATGCCTTCAATAGCATTTGTAAGCTCATCAGCTGCTGTCTTCTGTGAAACAGCTGATGGGTGATAGTCAACTGCATAACCATTGTTTTCGCTGTCCTGAACGCTGAACTCGAAAACTGATACCTTGCTGTCGCCTGTTTCAGTCTTATAAGTGTCAACTGCATCTGTAATAGAAGGATAAAGCTCCTGTCCCATAATACCGAGTGTACAAAGTATCTCAGAATTTGGATTCTTAGCTCTTATCTCCTTGAGGAAATTTACATAGCCCTTTTCAAACTCAGCACACTTATCAGCGTCACCCTTTGTGTATGAGTTATCGTTTGTACCAAGATTTACAACGATAAGCTCAGGCTGATACTGTGAGAAATCCCAATCATAATTAGCTGTCTGCTCACCGTCGAACCAGCTCCATGTAAAGCAGAACTTATCATAGAAATTTGGCACTAGCAGTGCGTCATTTATCTTGCCGTTGCCTGAATAACCAGAGATCACACCTGCTCCGCTTACTGATACAAAGCTGTAGTCAGCGCCAAAATTCTGTGCTGCCTTGTAAGCATATGTCTTTGCGGCGTTCTCGTTGTAGATAGAAAATGACTTTCCAAGTGGATCGTCAACGCCGTATCCACAAGTGATAGAGTCACCAATAAACTCGATAGAATGCTTTGCTGCCTCTGTTGGCTGTGGCTTGCCGTCTACCTCAAAGCTGTCAATTGCGATAACGCTCTGTGCAGCTTCTGAAAGCTTTATGAGCTTAACTGTGCTTTCGCCCTCAGGAAGATCTACCTCAACTGCGTTTGTCTTCTTATTTTTTATGTAGCCCTGCTTAACAAGCTTGCCGTTTACAAATACGCCAATTCTTGCCTCACCTACGCTGCCGTTTACATTGAAAACAGCCTTTGTGCCTGTGCATTTGAACTCGATACCGCTTGCAGAATAGCCAAGTATCGTTGTGTCGCCCTTTCTGTAAGTACGACCGATAAGCTTAACATTGTCGCTTGTTGCCTCGTAAGAGGTGAGCTTGTCCGTTGCTTCCGTGTCTGCCATGACTGTCATTCCCATGCATCCTGCTGCAATTGCCGCAGCACAGAAGCCTGCCAAAAACTTCTTCATACTATGATTTCCTCCGTTGTTTAATTTTTTTGTATCTTTTGCCTTAATATTTCTCGATCCAATAATTTAATTATACTCTATCTGCAAGATATATACATTAATTTATTATTAATATTTATTCACTATTTTATTAACGGGTCTGTTAGATATTCTTTATCCTCTTATAAACCACAGCCGACAGCGGTGGACAGACGAAACTGCCTGAAACGGGCTGTTTGTTCATCTTGCCACTTTCATCAAGCCTGAGATAAAAGCTTCCCTCAGGCAGACCGAAGCCCCTGTTCTCGTAGTAAGGATTAAGTGCGATAACATAGCATTCTCCGTCTTTTTCAAGCTTCCAGCTTACGCAGTTCCAATCGTCATTGTGCATAAAATGAAGATGTGCGTTCACGTCCTCTTTAGTATACATTCGGAAAAGCGGACTTCCCTTTCTCAGCCTTATAAGAGCCTTGTAATACTCAAAGACCTCTTTATATTCAAGCTTTCTGTTCCACTTTATGGAGTTAGTGTAGTCAGGCGCATTGTAGCTGTCATGGGAATAGATATTCACATCGTTTGGCGCTTCGCCCTCTTTGAGTATCCTCGGCTTTGACCTAAGGAAATCCTGACCAAGCTGTATGAACGGCATGCCCTGTGAAAGTATCACTATTGCCGCCGCAAGCTTATCCATTTTTATCCTTACGCCCTCACTGTCATTCTTTGCCGATATACAAAGCTTGTCCCACAAAGTATTGTTGTCATGAGCCTCACAGTAATTCACCGCCTGAGTAGGTTCAAAAGCCCAGCAAGCTTCTTTTGCGTCATTTATCTGATAGTGTGGCACAGAGCCGGCTATACCACGCCTTAGGGTAGAAGCCGCATTTCTGTTTCCGCTGACAAAGCCCTTGTCATATGGATTGAAAGTACCGCCCTTAATAGAATCTCTGATGTTATCGTTGAAAAGTCCAACTCTTCCAAATTGATATGAGTTCCATTTATATGCAAGCCTGTCAGCAGGGAGCGGTGACTCTCCTCCCGTCCAGCCCTCGCCATACATTAGTATCTGAGGGTCTATCTTGTTAAGCTCGTCCCTTATGATGTTCACAGTTTCAATATCGTGAAGTGCCATAAGGTCAAAGCGGAAGCCGTCTATCTTATATTCCGTTGCCCAAAATCTGAGAGAATCTATCATGAATTTTCTCATCATCATGTGGTTTGAAGCCGTTTCGTTTCCACAGCCCGAGCCGTTTGAAAAAGAGCCGTCATTTCTTATCCTATGATAATAATATGGGAAAGAACGCTCAAAAGCTGACTCCTCGGTATAGTAAGTGTGATTGTACACCACGTCCATTACAACACCAATGCCGTTCTCGTGAAGTGCCATAACAAGCTGTTTGAACTCTCTTATCCTGCACTTAGGGTCATAAGGGTCTGTAGAATATGACCCCTCAAGGCAGTTGAAGTTCTTAGGGTCATAACCCCAGTTATATTGATTGAGCCAGGGCTTGCTCTCGTCCACAGTGGCATAATCTTCCACAGGGAGCAAGTGAACATGGGTTATGCCAAGCTCTTTGAGATGCTCGATACAGGTGTTCACACCCTGATATTTCGTACCCTTATCGGCAAAAGCCACATACTTTCCTCTATGCTCAGGAGCAACGCCTGATGAACTGTCCGCAGAAAAATCTCTGACGTGGCACTCATACACCACTGCATCGCAGGCATTTCTGCACTTAGGCTTCTTGACCTTGTCCCAGCCCTCAGGGTTGGTGGTCTTGAAATTTACCACCGCACCAACGTTTCCGTTGACTCCGCAGGCTTTTGCATAGATATCTATAGTTTCATGCCTTGTTTTGTGGTCAAACTCAAATGTATAGGTATAAAAAACACCGTCTAGGTCACGGAGTATCTCCACATACCAAACACCGTGGTCAAGCCTTTCCATAGGCAGGCTTTCAAGACGGCTTTTGCCCTCACCGTCAAGATACAGATTAAGATAAACTCCCGTTGCAAGCGGCGACCATGTTTTGAACACAGTTTTGCCCTCTTTCATGACCGCACCCAGATCGTTTCCTATATATTGATTATCTCTGTCGAACTGTTCATAATTCAATCTGTACATCAACCATGCCCCTTGCCTATATTTCTTACTTCTTAGATATTTTTACTTCAGACTTTCGCCAAGCACCGAGCCTTGAAGAAGCTTAGTTTCAAAGCCCTCCCTTGTATTTTTAAGCAGGTCATCGCAAAGCTTTACCTTGTCCTTTTCAAGAAGCAACAGGATAGTTGAGCCGCCGAACTCGAAATATCCCTTTTCTTCGCCCTTTGTGACCTTTACGCCCCCCTCAGTGTGCAGATTAGTTATCCTGCCCACCATAAGAGCACCGACTTCCATTTGAATAATATCTCCGAACTGCTCCGTTCTTATCATGCAATATTCTCTGGAGTTTTCCTTGAAAACAGGCAGATAATTGTTCACCACAGGGTTCACAGTGTGAAGGATACCATTTATCTTTCTGTTGTGGCTCTTTACACCGTCTGCACAATAGCAATAGCGGTGATAATCGTCCACTGAAAGTCTGATGATAACTGCATAGCCACCCTCATAACGCTTTGCAAGCTTGCTGTCCCTGAGAAGCGAGGCAGTATTATACACTGCGTTCTTTATAATAAAGGTATCAGACTGTGTTATCTTATAAGCAGTCACCTTGCCGTCTGAAGGTGACACCAGCAGATTCTTGTCCTTAGTGATAAAACGTCTGCCGGGCTTTATCTTCCTTGTGAAAAAATCATTGAATGAGCGATACATTCTTTCCTCATAGTCAAACATATCTATTCCGTTTTTTTCTGCAAAGCCGAAAATAAAAGGCACTGAGAACTTGCTGTCAAGTATCACTCTTGCACACTTTGAAAATATCGGACAGCCGAGAAATTTCATAAGCGCCCTGCCCATTGCCGAGCTGTAGGCAGCCGCAAGAAAGCTATCCTGAGATGTGGTCTGTTCGTATTCTCTGCCCTGTCTGTCACGATATTTCATCTGTTTCTCTCCTTTTATTTACATTATTGTAGGGGACGACACCCCCGACGTCCTGTTTTTCACACACCTGTCCGGCAAAAACATTTTCCATTCAGGTAACTTTTACCTTAGATTATATGCTGCATTTTAAGATAGCCGAGAAGGATTATCGCACCTATAGTAAAGAGTATCAGCACGCCTTTCATGGAAAGCTTCTTGACATTTATTTTCAATACAAAGAGTATTGAAATAAGTATCATAAAGCTATGGAAAACAAATGGAAAAATATTTTTTGGTATATTGTGCTGACCCATGAACAGCAGAGGAAGTATCATAGCAACTGTTGTAACAGGCAGACCCTTATATTCTTTTCTGTTCTCTGTTGTGTTTCTCTGACGCTCTTCCTCCATAACGTTGAAGTAGCCAAGTCTGATAACAGCACCAAGAACTATCATAATGCTTGCGATAAGACGAAGCGGATAAACCGAGTTGTAGTGATAGCCTATGACAGCAGGGAAAACGCCGAAGCAAACAAGGTCGCACAGTGAATCGATCTGTATGCCGAACACCTTTTCATGCTCTGTTCTGTTTTTCATGCTTCTTGCTATCTTGCCGTCAAAAAGATCGCAGATACCTGAAAGAAGCAGGCAGAGAAAGGCTATGGACATATGATTTTCAAAGACCTGTGTAATGCCGAACACTGACGAAACAAGTCCTATGTATGTGAGTATTACCGAATAATTATAAAAACCGATCATTTTTTCTTTTCCTCTCATTCTTTTTCGACTTCTTTTTTAACTTCCTGCGATCCCTCAAGACCATTCTTCTTATCATTCCTCATAACGATAAAGTGAGCCACGAATGTTACCAATGCGCTCATTATCAGCAGTAAATAGAAGCTGAGTCCACGGCTCAGTAGCATTGCAGGCTTTACAAGCTCTGCGGTGAAAATGCCCATGAACATATATGTGAAGCAGCCCTCTGTTACGCCTGCCGCACCAGGCAATGGCAGCATTTCAACTGCAACGCCTATCATAGTCTGAAGTGCGATAATATTCCAAAAACCTGTTCCGCTAAGGCCGTAGGACTTATACACTATCCATGTGACAGCCAGCAGGAACAATCTCTGCACCAGTGTGATAAGAAAAATATTTATCACAGTATGCACATTGCTCTTTATATATTCCGAACCGATCATGTAATTGTCGCAGATACGCTTTATTTTGTTTATGTATTTTTCGTTGTTCTTTTCTTTGAGTATCCTTATGCGTGTCAGAAGATTTATAAGCTTTATGCCCATTTTTCTCGCCCACAAAGGCTTATAGAAAATAAACACAAGCCCTGCGATATAGGCGATATTCAGTATAAAGCCGATAAGCAGAAGCCACCAAAGCCGTCCCACATGAAGCTTTATAAAGCCAAAGTTGAAGAGCAGGAACGCCACTGCAAGAAGCACCTGCACAGCCTTGAAAGCTATGGTGATGATAAGCATTATCAAGGTGGAAAAGCCTATCTTTATGCCGTCTTTCTTCATGTAATACATCTGCGCAGGCTGTCCGCCGGAAGCAGACGGCGTTATACAGCTAAAGAAAAAGCCTATAAACGAATATTTCAAACAACGCCTGAAAGGAGTTTTTACTTCAAAAAGCCTCAGCATATACTTTATTATGACCGACTCACCTGCCACATAGCAGAACACGCACACAGCACCCACTGCAAGCCAGCTTTTCTTTGCAAGGTGAAGATCCGCCACTATGTCGGAAAATTCTTCTCCTCTGAAAAGCAGTCTGACTGTCAGCCAGCCTATGACCACAATAAAGAATATATTAAGAACATATTTCAGGTTCTTTTTTATTTTCATCATCTCCGAATTTTCAGCCTGTCCATTAAAAGGTCAGACCGTTTTTGTCCCACACATATTTTTTACAGCACGAATGCAATAAAGCACAGATTTACTATTATCTGCAAAATTGTAAATCTTATTACTACCTGAGTATCAGACCAGCCCTTGTTCTTTCTTGCATGGTCGTGAAGAGGAGTTCTTATGCCCTCCATAAAATTCTTTATTTTCAGGAAACGTCTGAAAGAAAGCTTGAGAAGTCCAAGTCCGCCGTCAAGTATGATAACTATAGCCATAGGGATAAATGCGAACGGTGCGGCAGTTTTCAAAAACATCACCGCAAGGAAAACGCCCAGCGCTCTCGAGCCTGCATCGCCCATGAGCATCTGGCTAGGAGAGCAGTTGAACCACAGATAAGCCGCAAGCGTCACGAACATTATCATAGGAAGGAGCATATCAGCCGCACCGCTCTTTGTCACCATAAATGCAAGTGGCAGAAGAACTGTCATGACCAATGAACCGCATAGCCCGTCAATGCCGTCTGTACAGTTTGTAACGTTTATAGCCGTCCAAACGAGGACGCCTGCAAGGATGATGAACAGCGGTGCAGGGATAGTGAAAGTGGAATCTGTGATATAAAGCTTCACCTGCGAGCCGTTATAAAAATAGTATGTAAACGCAATGCCAAGAGATATAACGAGGTCGATAAGACCCTTTTTCAGGTTGCCCCAAGGAGTTTCAGCAGCATCGTCAAAATATCCGCTGAGCATGGCGGCATACACAAGCACGAGATAGATTATGTTCTCGATATCGAGAGGATAGAAAAGTGCTGTGCAAAGGGTAAAGGAAGTCACGAAAATAATTCCTGCGCCACGAGGCTTGCCCTCAGAAAGAGCACCGTTCACAGCGAACGCTCTGCCCTGATCTTTAGGCAAAATGCGTTTGAAGAATTTCAGGCTGAAAAAAGCAATAAGAAAACTGCACAGCATTGGCACAAGCAGCACCAATGTAGTATTATTAGTCTTAGCCAAAAGGTTATAAAACATTGTCATCGTCCTTTTCTGTTTCAATTCATACATATACTATTATATTATACAACATAGCTGTGCAAAATGCAAATATTATTATCCGTCATTTTGCACAATTTTTTCTTAATGGTTTCTTAATGTGAAGTAAGCTAGGGATTTTTAGGGTGAGGGTTGAACACTTTGACCTTTTGTGCTATAATTATCTTATTAAGGAGGCATTTTTATGGCAATAAAAGACAAAGTGCTGGAACTTCTCGACGATAACAAGGGCAAATATCTTTCAGGCGAACAGCTTGCTGACACGCTTGGCTGTACCCGTGGGGCTGTTTGGAAAGCTGTGAAAGCTTTGCAGGAAAACGGTTACCCTATCTCTGCGGTGACGAACAAGGGCTATTCCCTTGATGAAAACACCGATATACTTTCCCTTGCAGGCATAAAAAAATATCTTGACCCTGACCGTCAGGGGCTTGAAATAGAGGTATACAAGGAAGTAAGCTCCACTAATCTGGTACTCAAAGACTATGCAAATCAGGGTGTGCCCGAGGGCAGGATAGTCATTGCAGGTATGCAGACCCAGGGGCGTGGAAGGCTTGGACGTTCTTTCTTCTCGCCATCTGATTCGGGACTTTACATGAGCATTCTTCTCCGCCCTGACATGGCTGCGGCTGACGCTGTTAAGATAACCACTGCTGCTGCAGTTTCAGTTGCCCTTGCTGTGGAAAAGGTCAGCGATCAGAAACCTGACATAAAATGGGTTAACGACATTTACATAAACGGCAGGAAGATATGCGGAATACTCACGGAGGCTTCTTTCAGCATGGAAAGCGGCGGACTTGACTACGCTGTGCTTGGCATCGGTGTAAACACCTACGAGCCGGAAGGCGGTTTTCCTGAGGCAATAAGAGATATCGCAGGACCGATATTCCACGAAAGAAAAAGCGATATGCGAAACAGGATAGCCGCAGAGATAATAAACAATTTCATGCGTCTTTATGACAGCTTTGAAGAAAACAGCTTTTACCCAGAATACAGAAAACGCTTGCTGTGGGTAGGCGAGAAGATAAACGTCATAAGAGGGAGCGAAAAAACTCCTGCCACAATGCTTGGGGCTGATGAGGACTGTCGCCTGCACGTCAGATATGAGGACGGCAGAGAAGAATATATTTCTTCAGGAGAGATAAGTATTCGCAAGGCTTAACATAATATACGAAATGTTAGGTATATCTAATGAAACAAACGGCTATGATTTTTTATAATTAATTCAGTTTATCAAATAGTATCAGCAGGTCGAGTCATTGAGAAATGGCTCGATTTTTTATGCATTATAACTATATAAACGTTTTCGTTTATGTGTATTTCTACAAGTTAGTCAATGCTTATTCTAATTATATATAGCCCATGTAAATAAAAACATTATTCTTTTTGTGTCATATAGTATATAATTATAGTTGACAGTATGTCTTGATTATTGACTTTGTAATCAAATTTAACTTTAATTATATGGAGGAAATTTTATGACAAAAGAATTTGATTATTCACCGATCGACAAAATTCTTGAAAATCATGAAAAAACAGCGGTCATAGCCATATTGCAGGATATTCAGGAGATATATCACTATCTTCCAAAGGAAATATTCCCATATCTTGCAAAAAAGCTTGGCACAGGCGAAGCAAGAATATACAGCGTTGCGACCTTTTATGAGAATTTTTCTCTCGAGCCAAAGGGCAAATACGTTATCAAATGTTGTGACGGCACTGCCTGTCATGTAAGAAAATCTATACCTATTCTCGAATATCTCAGAGGAGAGCTTGGTCTTAGCGAGAAGAAAACCACCACTGACGATCTGATGTTCACTGTGGAAACTGTTTCATGTCTTGGTGCTTGTGGACTTGCCCCTGTTCTCACTGTGAATGATGTTGTTCACCCTGAGATGAATCCTGACAAGGCTGCGGCTCTGCTTAAGGAACTGAGAGAAAAGGAGGCTGAATAATATGCTGCTGAAAACGAAATACGATCTTGACAACGCCCGTGAACAGTATGGTAAGCTTGTTGACAAGCAGGCTAGAAAAGTGCTTGTTTGCGCAGGTACAGGCTGTGTTGCAGGCGGTTCGCTGAACATATACCAGAAGCTTATAGAAACTATCTCCGCAAAGGGATTGGAGTGCGTGGTAGCACTTGCTGACGAGCCACATGATGATGATATCCACGAAGGCGCTATCGGTGTAAAAAGAAGCGGCTGTCACGGCTTCTGCGAAATGGGTCCACTTGTTAGAATAGAGCCGGAGGGTTGGCTTTACACTAAGGTAAAGCTTGACGATGTTGACGAGATAGTTGACAAGACTATCTGCAATGGCGAGTGCGTTGAAAGACTGTGCTACAAGAAAAACGGTGAAATATATCGCCAGCAGTCAGAAATACCATTCTATAAGATGCAGCAGCGTATCGTCCTTGAACACTGCGGCCACATTGACGCTACTTCCATAAAGGAATATCTTGCTATAGGCGGCTACAGAGCCTTTGAAAAGGCACTTCTCAATATGTCACCTGAGGATATCCTCAACGAAATGACAGAATCTAATCTTCGTGGACGTGGAGGCGGAGGATTCCCTCTTGGCAGAAAGTGGACAAGCGTTGCAAAGCAGAAAAGCCCTACAAAATACATAGTCTGCAATGGTGACGAGGGCGACCCTGGCGCATTTATGGATCGTTCTATCATGGAGGGCGACCCACACAGACTTCTTGAAGGCATGATGATAGCCGGTATCGCAACAGGCGCAAAAGAGGGATATATCTACGTTCGTGCGGAATATCCGCTGGCAGTATCACGTCTTAAAGGTGCGATCGCACAGGCTGAGCAGTTTGGTCTGCTTGGTGACAATATACTCGGCACAGATTACTCATTCAGAATACATATAAACCGTGGTGCAGGCGCATTTGTTTGCGGTGAAGGCTCTGCCCTGACGGCTTCTATCGAGGGCAAGAGAGGTATGCCTAGAGTTAAGCCGCCAAGAACTGTTGAACATGGTCTTTTCAACGAGCCTACTGTTCTCAACAACGTTGAAACGCTGGCTAACGTGCCTGTTATCATCAACAACGGTGCAAAATGGTTCAGGAGCATAGGCCCTGAGAACTCCCCCGGAACAAAGGCTTTCGCTCTTACTGGCAACATCTCGAACACCGGTCTTATTGAAGTGCCAATGGGAACTTCTCTCAGAAAGGTAATATTCGATATCGGCGGTGGCATGAGAGGTGACGGAAAGTTCAAGGCTGTCCAGATAGGCGGTCCGTCAGGCGGCTGTCTTGTTACACCTAACCTCGATATCCAGCTTGACTTTGACTCGCTGAAAAAAGTCGGTGCTATGATCGGCTCAGGCGGACTTGTTGTTATGGACGATAAGTCCTGTATGGTAGAAGTTGCAAGATTTTTCATGAATTTCACCCAGAACGAGTCCTGCGGAAAGTGCGTTCCGTGCCGTGAGGGTACAAAGAGAATGCTTGAGATACTTGAGCGTATCGTAAATGGTAACGGTCAGGAGGGGGATATCGAACTGCTTCTTGAGCTTGCCGACACTATCTCCTCAACTGCTCTCTGCGGTCTTGGAAAGACGGCTGCATTCCCTGTTGTATCTACAATAAAGAACTTCCGTGAGGAATATGAAGCTCACATAAGAGATAAGAAGTGTCCATCAGGCAACTGCAAGAAGCTTGTGACATATCAGATCGACCCTGAGATATGCAAGGGCTGTTCAAAGTGTTCAAGAGTCTGTCCTGTGGGTGCGATCAGCGGCGAGATCAAAAAGCCGTTCAAGATCGACACCTCTAAGTGCATAAAGTGCGGAGCTTGTATTTCCAACTGCCATTTCAAAGCTGTCAAGGAGGTTTAATTTTAGCTATGAATAAAGAGTTTATGATAATCGACAATATCCCCGTTGCTATAAACGGTGAAAAAAATCTGCTTGAGCTTATCAGAAAGGCAGGCATCGAGCTTCCTACATTCTGTTACTATTCTGAGCTTTCAGTATACGGTGCCTGCAGAATGTGCATGGTGGAAAACAAGTGGGGTGGCATGGAAGCCGCTTGCTCAACTCCTCCGAGAAACGGTATGGAGATATACACAAACACACCAAGGCTGAGAAAATACCGCAAGATGATATTGGAACTTCTTCTTTCAAATCACTGCGGCGAATGTACGACCTGCGATAAAAACGGCAAGTGCAAATTGCAGGAGCTTGCCGCAAGATTTGATATCCACAGGGTACGTTTTGACAATCCAAAGTCCAAGCCTTGTATCGATGATTCTTCCGTATCTATCACCAGGGACGCCAACAAGTGTATCCTCTGCGGTGACTGTGTAAGAGTGTGCAACGAGGTACAGAACGTTGGTGCAATAGATTTTGCATTCAGAGGCTCAAAAATGAAGGTTGCCTGCTCATTTGACAAGCCTATAGGCGATTCAAACTGCGTTGGCTGCGGTCAGTGTGCGGCAGTCTGTCCAACAGGCGCTATAATCATAAAGAACGACAGCCACAGGCTTTGGAAAGAGCTTAATCAGGAGGACACTATTGCAGTGGCTCAGGTAGCTCCGGCTGTAAGAGTTGCAGTGGCAAAAGAGTTCGGCTACAACGGTGAGAACGTTATGGGCAAGATAGTTGCAGCACTTAGAAGAATAGGTTTCAACTACATTTTTGACACCTCAACAGCCGCAGACCTCACTGTTATGGAGGAGTCAAAGGAGTTTGCAGACAGGCTTGCAAACGGCGGAAAGCTCCCGCTGTTCACATCATGCTGTCCTGCATGGATAAAGTATGCTGAGAACGAGTATCCTGAGATACTGCCTAACATTTCCACTTGCCGCTCACCAATGCAGATGTTTGCTTCCGTAATAAACGAGAAGTTCAAGGGCGAGGGCAAGAAGATACTTTCTGTTGCTGTTATGCCTTGCACTGCCAAAAAGGGCGAAGCCGCAAGAGATGAGTTCAAGGACGAGAACGGCAAACCGTTGGTTGATTTTGTCATCACCACTCAGGAGCTTATCATGATGATAAAAGAAGCCGGTATCGTGTTCAACGAGATAGAGCCGGAAGCTGTTGATATGCCGTTCGGAACTATGACAGGCGCAGGTGTTATCTTTGGTGTAACAGGCGGTGTAACAGAAGCAGTTATCAGACGTGTTTCCACAGACAAGTCACTTGCTTCCCTGAGAAATCTTGCATTCGAGGGCGTAAGAGGCTTCGAGGGCATAAAAGAGCTTGAAGTACCTCTTGGTGACAAAGCTATCAAGGTCTGCGTTGTAAACGGACTTCGCAATGTTGAGGTCATAATGAACAGAATGAAAGCTGGCGAGCATTTCGACCTTATCGAAGTTATGGCTTGTCCAAACGGCTGTATAGGCGGCGCTGGTCAGCCAAAGGCTACTATCGACGAGAAGAAAGAGCGCAGTGTTAATCTTTACAATGCTGACAAGCTTTGCACTTTGAAGCGTTCAGAAGAAAATCCACTTATGGATAAGCTTTACGAGGGTATCCTCAAGGGCAGAGAGCATGAACTGCTTCATGTAAGCTATGTAAAATAACAAAATAGCATAAATAGCGAAAGGCTGCACGAAACTGTGCAGCCTTTTTTGTGTGTCGAAAAACTATAATAAATGGGTGACCTGAGGTCGCCCCTACATATGAACAGCATATTTACATAAATTGTAGGGGACGGCGCCCTCGACGTCCCGCTTATTTAGGACGTTGTCAATAAGCTCAAGTTTGCACGAAATTATGCAGCCTTTTTTGTACGGACTATTTTATTATGATATGTCCTCCACCTTGACAGCTCTCTTTTCATTTCTGTAGTTGACTACCTCTCCGAGAGTGCAGTATATAACAGAGAACACAGGAACAGCGATGAACATTCCGAATATGCCAAAGAGGTTTCCGCCTATGGTGATAGCAAAAAGTGTCCATAGTGACGGCAGACCAACCGAGTTTCCTACCACCTTTGGATAGATAAGATTGCCCTCAATAGCCTGAATAATGAACATGAACAACAAAAACAGCACAGCCTGCTTGAAATCCGTCACGCATATAAGCAGGAAGCCCACCACATAGCCAAGAAAAGCTCCCACAATAGGGATAAGTGCAGTGCAGGCAACGAGTATGGCAATAAGCACCGCATTCGGGAAGCGGAAGATAGCCATACCAATACCGCAAAGGGAGCCGAGGATAATGGCTTCCGTGGTCTGACCCACAAGAAAGTTCGCAAAAGTGTCGATAGAGCGACGGCATATACGGCTTATACGGTCGGTGATACGATTGCTGAGAAAAGCACAGCTTATGCGCTTGCACAGGTCTTTGAGCCGCTCTTTTGCGGCAAGCATATAGACTGCAAAGCAAATTCCCAAGAAGAAGTTCACAAGACCTGAGAAAAGATCTGTCACAAAGCTTACTGTTGAACTGAGTGTGTTCAAAATCACAACGCCGTCTTTCAGCCAGCTTGTAACCTTATCGATAATATCAGCAGTGCTTATATTCATTCTGTCAAGCCACCCTGCTATCTCAGGGGAATTGTTGAGCTTGTTGGAAATATTTGAAATAAGCACAGGGATATCGTCTGAAAGCTGAGAGAAAGTCTTTATGAGTGCAGGGATAATAAGCCAGCACACAAGTGCCACAACGCCTAGGCAAAGCAGAAAGGTCAGCACTATCGAGCATGGTCTTTTCAGCGTTTCCACAGTTTTGGCATATTTCTCTTTTTTAGGCTTCTTAAAAAGCCTCTTTTCAATGCCTGACATTGGCACATTCAGGATAAATGCGATTATACAGCCAAATATAACAGGCTTCAAGACCCCAATCATTACGCCCAGAAGTCTAAAAAACTTGTCATAGTTGGTCAATCCCCAAAAAAGCACTACGCCAAGAACCACAAGGGCTGCATTTTCTTTGAATTTTTTTGTAAATTTCATTAGTTTCTCCTTACAAAAACGAGCTGTACAGCCTTTGCCGTACAGCTCTCAAATCGCTTAGAAATTAGTGTTAAGGCTGAGATACTGTCCGCTCTGATAGAGATAGATCAGATATACCACAGACGCATAGATAGTTACAACAAGCACCACCAATGTTGTAAATGCGGCGAGAATGTTCAATATCGGGATAAACGCCACAACAAGGCACACTGCCATGACAATAAGGCAGGTCTTGTTTACATTCCACACATGGTCGCCCTTGTTTGCAAGGCCGTAGTTCTTCACGTCCCTGAGCAGGTCGCCTGTTGATTTACAGATATAGTAAAGCACTGCTATGTTCATTACATTGCCAGCAAAACTCAGAACACTTGATATCGCATTATTGTCAATAAATGTGTCAACTATTGAAAAGATAAGATCAGCCACTGTGAAAACAAGAGCTGTCTGATAACCATTATGGTCTTTTGAAGCTTCAAGTATTCCCCATACATTGAAAATAGTTGCGGCTACGGTACAAGTCATCAAAAGAAGTGCGCCTATCCCCGGTATAAAAGCAAGCGGAACTCCTATAACACCTATGATCTTTGCCAGAAACACCTTTTTGATATCGCTTGCGGCATTTGGATATTTTACCATTTTATTACCCCCTATATTTCGATTTCTTAATCAAGTTCGATATTCATTATCGGCTGTGAAACGTCTGCGCCGGCAGGTACCATTGGAAGAACGTTTATATCCTTGTTGATGATAACATCCACAAGGCAAGGCTTACCGCATTTGAGTACCTTTTCAAGCATCGGCTTTATCTCGGATTTCTTTGTTATCCTTATGCCCTCAACGCCAAATGCGTCGGCAAGCTTCATAAGGTCTGTTCCTCTTTCAATGTTAGTCTGAGAAAATCTCTTGCCGTAGAAAAGTCTTTGCCACTGTCTTACCATTCCGAGAACGTCATTCTCGAAAACAAGCTCAATAAGCGGTATCTTATGCTTTGCAAGTGAAGAAAGCTCGTTGCAGTTCATGAAGAAGCTTCCGTCGCCTGCGATGTTTACTACTGTTCTGTCAGGGTTGCCCACCTTTGCGCCCATTCCTGCGCCAAAGCCGTAGCCCATTGTACCAAGTCCGCCGCTTGAAGCAAAGCTTCTTGGACACTTGAAGTTATAATACTGTGCAGCCCACATCTGATGCTGACCGACTTCTGTGGAGATGATAGCCTTGCCGTCTGTAAGTCTGTCAAGCTCCTCGATAACGTCCTGCGGAAGCACCTCGTCCTCGCTCTCGATAGGCACCATTCTCAGTGCATACTGCTTTTTCCAATCCATAACAGTATTCATCCAAGCCTCGTGCTTCATATCAGGAAGCAGCTCGCAAAGCTTTGCAAGGATATACTTAACGTCCCCAGTAACATGGCTGTAAACGTCGATATTCTTGCCTATCTCGGCAGGGTCTATATCAATATGTATGATCTTCTTATCCTTTGCAAATGTCTTAGCGTTGCAAAGAACTCTGTCGGAAAATCTCGAGCCAAGAACTATCATAAGGTCACATTCGCTGAGCGTCATAGCGGCTGTCTTTGTACCGTGCATACCAAGCATACCGATATAGCAGTCCTTAGTATTGTCAAGTGCGCACTGACCCATAAGTGACAATGAAACAGGGGCGTCCACTTTTCTTACGAACTCAGCCATTTCTTCTGTTGCGTCAGCAGAAACAACTCCACCGCCTGCGTAGATAAAAGGCTTCTCAGCATTCTTTATAAGCTCTGCCGCAGCAGCTATCTCCTCGTTTATGCCCTCAGGATTGTGATTTACTACCTTCTTAGGCTCTTTCTTCTCATAGACCATAAGTGCGCCTGTGATATCCTTTGGTATATCTATAAGAACAGGACCCTTTCTGCCCTCGTTTGCAATATAGAAAGCTTCTCTGATAATGTCAGCAAGCTCCGCAGGGTCTTTCACAATATAGTTATGCTTTGTGATAGGCATTGTTATCCCGCAGATATCTACCTCCTGAAAAGAGTCAAGACCAAGCAGATCTCTTGTTACGTTTCCTGTGATAGCCACCATAGGGATAGAATCCATATAAGCTGTGGCGATACCTGTTACAAGGTTCGTAGCACCCGGACCCGAAGTTGCGATAACAACGCCCGTTCTGCCTGTTGTTCTTGAATATCCGTCAGCCGCATGACAGGCAGCTTGCTCATGGGCGGTGATAACATGGTGTATCTTATCTGAATATTTATACAGCGAGTCATATATGTTTAGAACTGCTCCGCCCGGATAGCCGAACACTGTATCGACGCCCTGCTCCAGCAAACATTCAATTATAACGTCTGAGCCACGTAACTCTTTCAACATTTTTTATTTCCTCCAAATTACAAAATACATCTAAGATCATAAAAATATATCAATATATGATTATACTATATCTGCTTTAAAAAGTCAATACTTTCATTCATTTGGCTCATAAGCTCGTCCACCGTATCAGAGAAAAGCTTTGCCTGCTCGTCAGGCTTCTTTTCCTCTACAGCTTCCGCCTTTTCAGGCTTCTTACTTTCAAGCATATCCTGCACGCTCACTGTCTTTTCCACAGCCTTTTTTGCTGTGAGCGTTTTAAGCTCATGATCGTCAAGATAAGGTTTTATGCCCACAACGGAAACATTGTCAGTTCCGCCGTTTGTGAGGGCAAGCTCCATTATAGCGCCTAGCTTTTCAGAAACAGAAAGGTCAAGACCAAGGCCCACCACCATTTCTTCCTCAGAAACGTAATCCGACACGCCGTCTGACACTATGATTATCATATCGTCAGGTTCTTTGCCAAAATCAGCCACCAACGGTGTTTGTGCCACATCAGGTTCATTGAGAGTGCTGCCGATAGAAGATATTATGGCATTCTGATACTGTGGCTCAAGCTCTGACACATCTTCTATCCTGCCATGCTCATACATATATCGTGCATAGGATTGGTCAACAGATATCTGTCTGATAGTGCCGTTCACATAGCGGTACATTCTGCTGTCGCCAACGTTTATGCACATTGCTCTGCTTTCCTCGTCCACTGCAAGGCAACACAGGGTGGTCTGCATATTTGCAGCGTTTTCAGCCCTTACGCCCTGCTTTTTTATTTTGTTGTGAACATCGATAAGCGTTCTTTTCATATCCACCCCTGAATTATATTCAAGAATGGAAAGATGCCTTAAACAAAGCTCCGAGGCGACCTCTCCTGCATTTTCTCCACCAACGCCGTCGCAAACGGCTGCAATAAAAGGAGCAGCGACAGTTGATTCATAGCTGCCGCTGTTGATGACCTCGTGGTCTATTAAAATGCAGTCCTCATTCTGTTCACGGTAATTTCCCTTGTCTGTTATTCCGTAAATATAATAATACATTTATTATCACCGTCTGAAAACTGGTATCGTGCTGTTATATCATATCTGCAACAAGACTGCCCATTTCCTTACAGCCAACGAGCTTCATGTCCTCTGACATGATATCCCCTGTTCTGTAGCCTGCTTCAAGGACTTTCTTGACAGCATTGTCGATAGCGTCTGCTTCCTTATCCATATCGAAAGAAAATCTCAGGAGCATTGAAGCTGAAAGTATAGTAGCGATAGGATTAGCCTTATCCTGTCCTGCGATATCAGGTGCAGAGCCGTGGCTAGGCTCATACATACCGAACTTTGTGTCGTTCAGTGAAGCGGAAGCCAGCATACCAAGTGAGCCTGATATCATTGCAGCCTCGTCAGAAAGGATATCACCGAACATATTCTCTGTAAGGATAACGTCAAACTGCTTAGGATCTCTTACAAGCTGCATTGCGCAGTTGTCAACGAGCATATGCTCAAGCTCGACCTCAGGATAATCCTTAGCTACCTCGTTTACTACCTTTCTCCAAAGTCTTGAAGAATCAAGAACGTTAGCCTTATCAACGCTTGTAACTTTCTTTCTTCTCTTCATGGCGATGTCAAAGCCACGGATAGCAATTCTTCTTATCTCGTTCTCGTTATATGTAAGAGTATCAACGGCAGTTTCAACGCCGTCAACGTTCTCTGTCTTTCTCGCACCAAAATACAGACCGCCTGTAAGCTCTCTCATTATCATCATGTCGAAGCCGTCGCCGATTATATCGTCCTTAAGGGGGCAAGCTTCTCTAAGCTCAGGATAAAGATTTGCAGGACGCAGGTTAGCGAACAGACCAAGCTCTTTTCTTATTTTCAGGAGTCCGGCTTCAGGCCTGAGGTTCGGAGCAAGCTTATACCATGGTGAAGTGGAAGTATTTCCGCCGATAGAGCCAAGCAGAACTGCGTCTGAGTTCTTTGCTATCTCGACAGCCTCGTCTGTAAGCGGAACGCCATATTTATCTATAGAACAGCCGCCCATAAGGATATCAGTATAAACAAACTTATGACCGAACTTTTCAGCAACCTTGTCGAGGACCTTCTGTGCTTCTGTTACTATTTCAGGGCCTATCCCGTCGCCCTTTATAACTGTTATTTTCTTTTCCATGTTATTTTTCCTCCTCAGAATTTAAAGTCGAAACGCTTATCTCGCAGGAATAGCTCTGCTTTTCGGCTGTCATGAACAAAATGCCTGTATAGACCGAACACTCGCCGTCAATAAGCTTCTTTTTGCAATAATCGTCAGCAGCCATGCCTTTGAGCTGATACTGCATATAACTGTCCGCCGTATCAGTGCCGTCAAAGTTCACCTGACTATAGTCTATCTCCTCACCGTCCATATAATATGACCAGTAGTAAGACAAACCGTCAGAGCCTTTGACCTTTATGCTGTTGGGTGAAACAGTGCTGTCTATGCTTGCTTCGTCTATATTCGCCCAAAGTCCGTTGAAAGTGGAAAATCCAGCACCATTTATCTCAGGCTTATTGCAGGCAAAGGTCTTTGTTGTAACGCCTTTTTTATCGGTCTTTTCGTCCTTTTCTACAAGCACTATACTGCTGTTTGAAGCAGTTCCCCTTGCAAAACTGCCGCCAAGCTTTCTGTTTATCTCTGCAGAGCTTAGGGTCAGGTCTATCTTGCTGCCGTCCACCATTACCATAAAAGGCAGAAAATCCTTGCTGCTGTATTCAAATTTACCGCTGCTCTCCTCTTTTTTCGAGCAGCCTGCGCTGCACACCAGCATTACCCCTGCTGCAAGTGCCGCAAATAGCTTTTCAGCTTTCATAGCTTCACCCCTTCATAGAAACAGTTCAAGGGCGACCCCTTTTGAGAGATCCCCCCTTAAAGCTTCAAAATATCTTATTTAAGTGAGTTAAGAAGACCATTGCTGTTGATGATATTGATAAGAAACTCAGGGAATGACTGACCCTGATAAGTCTCATTCTTGGTCTTGTTTGTGATAACGCCACTGTCGAAATCTATCTCCACCTCGTCACCGTTATCTATCTTCTCAGCAGCTTCCTCGCACTCGATGATAGGAAGTCCGATATTTATAGCGTTTCTGTAGAATATTCTTGCGAATGTCTTTGCTATAACGCAGGATATTCCGCTCGCCTTGATAGCAGCAGGCGCATGCTCTCTTGATGAACCGCAGCCGAAATTGCTCTTTGCTACCATTATATCGCCCTTTTGAACGTTCTTTGCAAAGTCAACGTCAATATCCTCCATGCAGTGCTGTGCAAGCTCCTGCATATCAGGTGTGTTGAGGTATCTTGCAGGGATAATAACGTCTGTGTCTACGTTATCCCCGTATTTATGTACTTTTCCGCAAGCTTTCATTATGAAAACCCCTTTCGTCAAACTTTATCAGCCCTGCTTGAACTCTGACGAATGGAATATATTTTCTCCTATCGCCTGTTTTCTAAGCTCTTCATATATCTTTTCAAGGTACGGGCCGTCTATAGTATCCTTGTTTCTTGTAATAAAATAGCAGATCTTTACCTTGTGGAACATTCCCTCTTTAACGAGAGCATACACAGGTGTACCCCCGATATTGGAGGTATAAAAGGTATTGAAGCCCTTCTTGTCAATAAGAGCCTGCGTCATTTCCACGGTAAATGTATTTTTGTCATGGAGTTCCTGAATGATCTCGTCAGCCTTCTCCTCACGCTGATAGTCATTTAGTGAAGTTCCGTACTTCTTTGTAACAATACTAAGAAGTATATCGGAGAATATTTCCCTAAGATAATTTTTCATCTGTTCTCGCTCCCAAGTCGTATATGCGGTCATGCCGCATATCAATTATTCCCCCAACGCAAGATCTGTCAGCTGATTTTCTCCCCGAATATCACATAACTTCCGACGGCTGTGAGATCTTGCCTGTCACAGCTGAAGCGGCGGCAACGTAAGGTGAAGCCAGATAAACCTCTGATTCTGGGTGACCCATACGTCCCACGAAATTTCTGTTTGTTGTTGCAACGGCTCTTTCGCCCTTTGCAAGAATACCCATATGTCCGCCAAGACATGGACCGCAGGTAGGTGTAGAAACCGCACAGCCTGCATTTATGAATATCTCCAGCAGACCCTCTTTCATGGCCTGCATATATACCTTCTGTGTGGCAGGGATAACGATACATCTAACGTTCTTTGCCACCTTTTTGCCGTCAAGTATCTCAGCGGCACATCTCAGATCCTCTATCCTGCCGTTCGTACATGAGCCGATGACAACCTGATCTATCTTGACCTCCGGGATATCGTCAAATGTTCTTGCGTTCTCAGGCAGATGCGGGAAAGCGACTGTAGGCTTTATCTGGCTGAGGTCGATAGTATATTCAGCCTCATACTCAGCGTCATCGTCAGCCTTGTATATCTTATACTCTCTGTCTACCTTATCCTTGATGTAATCAAGTGTAACATCGTCAACTGCAAATATGCCGTTCTTAGCACCTGCTTCGATAGCCATGTTAGCCATGCAAAGCCTGTCCTCCATGGAGAGGTTTTTCAGACCCTCGCCTGAAAATTCCATAGACTTGTAAAGTGCGCCGTCAACGCCTATCATGCCGATTATATGAAGTATAACGTCCTTAGCGGCACTATACTTTGGAAGCTTGCCTACGATATTGAACTTGATAGCGGCAGGGACTTTGAACCAAGTCTTTCCCTTTGCCATGCCTGCGCACATATCTGTTGAGCCGATACCTGTTGAGAATGCGCCAAGTGCGCCGTATGTACAAGTATGTGAGTCAGCACCGATAACGCAGTCGCCTGGAGCGACAAGTCCTTTTTCAGGAAGCAGAGCGTGTTCAATGCCCATATCGCCAACGTCGAAATAATTCTTTATGTCATACTTTGAAGCAAAATCACGGCAGGTCTTGCACTGTGTAGCGGATTTGATATCCTTGTTAGGTGCAAAGTGATCCATGACCATTGTGACCTTATTCTTATCGAAAACATCTGTAAAGCCCGCTTTATTGAACTCGTTGATAGCCACAGGGGACGTAACGTCGTTGCCGAGAACCAGGTCAAGGTTCGCCATTATAAGCTGACCTGCCTTGACTTCGTCAAGACCTGCGTGGGCTGCCAGAATTTTCTGAGTCATTGTCATACCCATTTAATATTACTCCTTACTATCAGATCTCAGAGTTTACCAAGATCCTTTATTTTTTATACCCATTTATTATACCACTATTTTGATGTTAATGCAAATACATATTTATTATATATCTATGAATAATATTTATACTAAACGTTTGAGATATGAACATATCTCTTTTACTTTTACATATAAATTGCAAAAATTTTAATCACATTTTATACAATAGCACTAAACATCAACTGAAAAATCTTTCACAACACCACAAAATACGAACATTCACGGGAAAATACCGTCAACCCTCTTGACTTCATTTGCATGGCATAGCTGTTCTCTTACTGCGAAAAATAATATTACAAAGAAAAAAGGAGGAAACAGCAATGAAGATGAAGTCAATGATAACAGGCGTTTCAATGGCGATAGCCGCAGGAACAGTGGCTTATGCAGTCACAGAGGCGACATCAAGCGAAAAGAAAATGCTCAAAAGCCGCACAGGACGTGCTATCAGAGCTATCGGTGACGTAATGGACGGCATTTCAATGATGATGAAATAGCCCTCATGCAGGAGCGTACCATGGTGGTAACGCTCCTGTTTTTTTTTCATTTTTAACTCTGACTTATCTTTTTCAGCAGCGTAAGAGCGTCGATAACATCGACCTTTCCATCACCGTTCATATCCGCACGCTTTAGCTGAGCGGAATCAAGCTGTGTCTTGCCTGCATTGTAACGCAGCATGAGCAAAGCGTCCACAACTGTCAGATACTTGTCACCGTTCACATCTCCCTGCTGCAAGGTCTGTGAAGCGGCTTTTCTTGTTATTTTTATGGTGTATGTCCGTTTCACACCGCTTGCCGCTGTGCAGGTGACCTTGACAGTGTTTTCGCCGGTTTTAAGGCTCACCTTGCCCTTTCCAGACACCTTTGCACTTTTGCCCAGCGGATTTGCATTAACAGTAACAGAAGAAACCTCCGCATTGACTTTGGCAGTATAGCTTGCGGTGAACTTATCGAATTTTGGTGAAATACTCGTGCCTGAAACGCTGAGAGATTTAAGATAATTGTTGTTATCTCCACTGCTAGTAGGCTTTGGGCAAAGTTTATCAGGCATATTGTTGTAAACAGGTATCTTGAACTCCATTGCGCTGTTCAAAATATCCTGAGAATAGGCGTTTTTTAGGCTAATGGCTTCATTCGCCTGACCGAAAACGCAGGTCATATACTGGTGGTAATAAAGCCCGTTTCCGCCGTCTACCATATCGAATTTTTGCAGATAAAGGGTATCCTGACCCTTTGTTATGTAGCCTGTGCCTAAGAATATCGAGCCGCCCACTATGGACTTGTACTGATTTGTCCAAGGAAGAAGATAGGTCGGATTAGTAGTTTTTGCATACTTACAGCCCATTTCTGCGGCTGTCATGGTGGAGGTCGCATAAGCCTGAATGTCAAAGAAGTTGAAATAATTCTCATAGCCTTTCACAGTACCAAGGGATTGCGGCGCACCATTTACGCCCTGCTCGTTCCTGCACCTTGAAGCAAGGTGATAAGGTGAAACGCCCGATTTCTTTGCAGCGTCCATAAAGGTCTGCGAATATGTATACTTTTTCTTTGTGTCAGGACAAGTGTAGCTTCCGCTCATAAAAGTGTCTGCAAGAATAGTTTTTACACCGCTTTCCGTCTGATACGAGGGATCATATGACTGATTTTCAAACATGAAAATGTATGTATCGTTGAGAAAATTTCTCGGATCCATATAATACATTATGATCTCTTTTGAAGCCGCCACCCATGAGCCGTCAAGCCCATACCAATAACCGCCGTTAAAATCATATGCACCCTTTTCCATAGACTTCCACGATGCAAGTGCCGAAGAATGGACAAGGTTTCTGCCCACAACACATTCTTCCTTTAACGCAGTGTTCCAATCCACGCCAAGCTTCTGAGCGGTAAATATCCACTTTGGGTGCTGTTCATGGAGCTTTCGCAGATATGGCTTATAACTTTCAGGAAAGCCCTGCTTTGTCATATAGCTCTCAAAATCAGCGTCAGAACTGCCCTGTGAACCGCTTGATGTTAGCTGAACATATGCAGCAGAAACATAGCCCGTCACATTGCCGCATGATATCTTATACCATTTCGCACCGCTTGAGTCGGTGGTTTCAGAAAGTATAGTCAGGCTGTCGCCATAGCTTACTGTGCCTGTTTTAGAATAGCCTGTGCCTGCACCGCTGCGAACGTTCAGAACGTCTGCCGTACAGCTTCCCGTCATTTTTGCCGCTGAAGCCGTCAAACATGAAGCCGCCATTGACGCTGCAATAGCAAATGACAGGATATATGAAATCATCTTTTTTATCAACTCGTTCACCTCAGAAGATATAGGCAATACCGCAACAAGGCACGCCTATGTATAAGTCCTTATTTTTACACACATTGGTTTGTACATTTTTCTGTATCAAGTACAAAACTTCACCCTCATTATAGTACATTTCTCAGGGCTTTGTCAACAGTCTTTTTGATTCATAAAAAATTTACATTTAGTAAAATGCAGCTTTCGCTTAAAAGTTACAGATTTATTACAGCCTATTTAGTGGCTTTGCTGTTGATCGGTACATACATATTGTGACACAAATGCTCTCATTATAAATATATCCAAAAAAATATGCTTATTTTCGCTGTTTTGACTATTGACGTGTTACTTTATATTGTGATATAATCCTATTACGACAAAGGTAACAGAACTTGTAATATTTTATAATGAAATATTACAAATTAAAGACAAAACAATAGTAAACAAAATTAATCAAGAGCAAAATACTGACAGAAAAACACGATTTTGCAACGGAGGTATCAAATGAAAAAACTGAAAATAAACAAGGTGGCGCTGTCGGTGGCAACAGCGTTTCTTATGCTCACGAGCATTGTTTCCACGGTGGCTAGTGCATCAGGCGGAAACGAGATAAAGCTCACAAGCGACAAGAACTTTGCAAAGGCAGGCGACAGCATAAACGTAAAAGCGAGCCTTGAGCCTGATAAAACAGGCGTTGCAGGCTTCACTATAGACCTGCATTATGACCCGTCAAAGGTAACAGTATATGTGCCGACCGATGAGGAGAGCGAGAGTACATACAATGTGGGAAGCAAATTCTCTGTTATAACCAACTATGTTGCTTCATCAGGCACTATAAAAATAGTCGGTGCAAACCTTACAGGTTCTAACATAAAGGACAGAACAGACCTTGCCCTTGCGACTTTCAAGGTAAAGGACGGCGTAACAGGCAAGATAAACTATTGGGTAGAGGTTGAAACGATGGTGGCGGAAGCTGACGGTGGATACAAGTCAGTTTCATACTCAGCACCTACAGCGGGTTCACCGCTCACTGTCAGTGCAGGGGAGGAGATCACAACAACTCCTGCCACGACCACTACGACTGCTTCATCTAAGGCTGAAGCTACTACAACTACATCAAAGTCGACCACAACTACAACGACGACTACAGCAAAGACTACGACCAAGTCCGAAGCGACTACCACAACTACGGCTAAGTCTGAGAAAGTTACAACAACTACAACAAAGCCTGTTGAAACCACCACAACCACAACATCTGCACAGCCTGAGTCCGAACCGCTTTTCACACACAAGCAGGGTGACGCTGACTTCAACAGCGAAACTTCCCTTCAGTTCGGTTTCAAGCTTTCTGACTACATAACAGACTATTCACAGCATTACAATGTAAAGGTCAACGTAAAGTCATCAGGCAACGCAAGCGGTGCAGTCGGTGCGTTGGTTGACGGAAGCTGGTCTGCACAGAGCACGAAGCTCACAGGTGGCGAGGAAGCACAGTGGATATACTCAGATCTTGACCCTTCAAGAACAAGTGACGAGGTTTTCGTACAGCTTTATTACTTAAAGGCAAATGCAGATTTTCAGATAGCTTCCGTAGAAGTAACACCTGTCAAGGAAGCAGTTGACACATCAGCCGTTACAAAGGTCACAGCGGCAGAACCAAAGCCTGCTGACGATACAACGACCACAACGACTACAACAGCAAGCACAGAGCCAAAGGCTGACGAAAACACACAGCCTGAAAGCACCACCACAACAGCAGCCAGACAGCCTTCAAATGTCGGTGCGGCTGTTACTACAGTAAGCGAGGGCGACAGTTCGCAGAAGCTTACAGAATCACAGGCAACAGAAAAGATACAGCAGATAGTTGACGAGGCCTCATCGCAGGCTGACAGCTCAAAAGTAAATCCGTCAACAGGCGTTGAAATGACAAAGAACATTCTTACTGTCATTGCCGCAGGATATGTTATTTTTGCGATATTTGCATTTATCTTCAACAGATTTGCCGCAAAGGACGAAGAATAATAACCGAATATATTTCTTTTGGCTATAAAAACGGACGTTTCCGATGGAAACGTCCGTTTTTCGTCAGGAACACCAAGGGGATAGTATGATCCTGCATTTTATTGATCTTCTATAACAGGCGGAATGAAATTCTCTAAGGCGCTGAGAAGCTTCGGATGTCGTATAACAAAATGTATAGCAGGCGCGTTACCCTTTGATATCATCGCCCACTGACCTTCATGGATCAGTATTTGCAAATTGCAGAAGGTCTGCCGCTTAGCATATTAAGGCTATAGTTTTCATGTGTCTGTGCATAGCGTTCTGTGCTTTTTAAATGTGCAGAATAATCATCATAGCTGTAAAGAACATCACTGGCACAGAATACACCCGACAGGTCAAGGGCATGGGGACGTGTTTCAAATTCCTCTCGGGAAAGACAGCATATCTCGTCCTCTATGGTCATGGTTTCCAGTATGCTCTCAACTCGCTTTTTACGCTCGCTGACATAAGCTTTTATATCTCTGCCCCGGCGGTCGTCAATGCCGTTTCTGTCAAGTATACTATCGAGCAGGTCATTATCCATAGTATAAACAGGCAGAGCAGATAAAATACTCCTGCGCCCGCCACGTCTGTGAGAGTCGGCAGTGAGAAAATCGCTGAAATCTTTTTCCCTGTCACTTCGGTATATCTCCATAAGCGGGCAGGCGTTTGAAAGCAGATCATTGGCACGTTTACGATAATATCCAAGCTCCTTTTTGGACTTGGTCAGATAATATCTGCCCTCGCTGTGAAAGCCTGCCACGGCTTCCCCTGAAAGAGCCGCCGCACCTGACACCTTCAGCAAATGCAAAAAAGCATTATTCTGTACGTTTTTCAAATAGTAAGGTGCTATCTGCCCCGTCATATACATCGGTATCCAGCTTTCAAGACCAAGCATCATATCTTCTAAGGAGCGGTCAAGATTATGTATCTGACAAAGGTGCAGACCCTTTTTAAGCATCAGAGCCATACCGAACATCCACTTCTTCGGAAATTCGGGATCATCAGCCATTTCCTTCATAGGCATATCACTGTACATTATCACAGGCTCATTAGAACGTGACAAGACTGTGGCTTTCAGAAAATCAAGCTCACTTTCCATCATTTCCTTGATGCCAAAATAACTTTTTGACACAGGAAGCTGAAAAGGCAATGCAGGTACTTTCATTTCATCAAAACGTATCGCCTTTATGTATTCGTTCAGGTCAAACTCATCAAGCTTATCAAGAAACTTTTCAATTCCACCGCTTTTTATCTCTCTGCTCTGTCTGGCATGATCGCTGAACAGCCATTTGCATATCACTTCATAACGCTGTGACACATCCTCTATATCATTTTCATTACAGCCCACAAGCTGTGCGACCGCTGATATCTCTGTGGGAGTTCTAAGCTCCCTTGCAGTAAAGTCTGCTATTGCGGCGACAAAGCGTTCAGGGTCGGCAGGCTTTCTAGTGCCGTTCCGTATACGGAAAACGGTGGAAACATCATAATTTATCTCCTTGCACATACGCTTGATGTTTATATCAAGGGCTGAGATAAGGGTATTGAAATTTTGCCGCATAGACTCTCTGTCGGCAGGTATGATATCTTCACAGTCAAGAAAGGCTCTTTTTATGTTCTCCCTTGTCATATCGCCATAGCCTTTTTCCCTTGCCACAGCCTCAAGAGCGTTGCAAAGCCCGTCAAACGCCACAGTGTCTATCTCAGGTATTCTCTCTCCGCTTCTGTATCTGCTAAATGTTGAGGGAGATATCCCTGACAACTCACAAAGCTCCTTTGCCGTGCAGGAAAGCTGTTCTATATACTTACCAAGCTGTTCGCAAAACTTCATTTTAACGATCCCTCCCGCTGTCATATGGTATTACGTTAATTATATATCATATTTATCAAAAAAGGAAGTCCCCCACGATATATAATTTCAGAATTGGCATATGACTATTATGAAATAAATCACAAATTTATTCATAGATTTGTTATAATGTGATAAAGGATATCACATTAGGGAAAATACAAAGTAATGGAGGTGTGCTTATAAGATAGTAGCGAACATGAGAAAAAATATAATATCAAAAGGAGATGTATATTATGAAAAAAAAGACCACAAAACTGCTGACAGCCTTGTTTACGCTGTGTATAGTGCTGACACTGATGCCAATGACAGCGTTTGCAGATCCTGAAACGTATGCTGTTAAATTTTACCCCGGAGATCATGGGACCATGACCAAAAACGACCAGATCCCGTTTGTGTATTATGGCATTGACGATGATGTTAACAAGCCATACTACTACAAGCTTAATGTATCCGAAACAGAAACTCTCAGCTTTGCCGGCAGCATAATCAATGTTTTGTCACCAAATCCAGGCTATGAGTTCGCCTACTGGACAGCCGATGCTGCCGTCTACCAGGTCGACGGTGATACTCCCATTTCTGCTGGCACCGCTCTTTCCTCTGATCAAATACAGAGCAAAATTACCGTGAAAAGTGATGTGACGTTCACAGCTCACTTTAAGCAGATATCTGAATATCCTGACAGATCAGAGATCACCAATGCCACTATTGAAGATGTTAGGTTTAATTATGGGGCTGGCGATACAACTGAGACATCGGCTTTTGTAACACCAGTAGACTATGAAAAATACGATGTGGCTTATGAATGCTGGCAGCAATTTGAAAACAATGAACCTGTTGCCGCATGGTATTCTGACAATGGTTCGCACGGCTCTTTGCCAACCTTCACAAAATTTGAAGGCGGCAAAAAATATGTGTATTCCCTTATGCTTAAACCAAAAGACGGATATTCCTTCAGCAGCGAAACTATAGTTACTGTAAACGGGCAGAAAGTGTCCGCTCATTTCGTCGATGGCTTCATGTATGTCCCGGCTGTTAAAACGATCACTGCATCTACGGTGACAGTCATAGACGTGGTGGAGATCAACGACGCCACCATCAACTTCAAGGACGGCGACAAGCCCGTGTTTACAGGCAATGTGCCAGACGGCGCAAACTATGCGCTCCGAGCTGCGTGGTGGGAGCTTGACAGCAAGACCGGTCTGATCTCTACAGAGCCAGAGTGGGGAAGCGAAATTTATGAAAACAAGATCACCGCTTTTGAAGCCGGAAAGACTTACTATTATGGTGTGTATGTGACGGCTGTTGGTTTTGTTGAGAGTGAAAATACCTCTTACATATTCGGACCTGATACTAAGCTGAAGATCAACGGCGAATTTGTGAATTACAAACGCTATGAAAATGATACGAGCGACGGCTCTGACGGCACTATGTGGGTCATCACTGACCTTACTATGACGCCAAAGGCAAATGATACAAGCTCTGACAACAGCGATACAAATTCAGACAACAAAGACACAAGTTCAAACAACAGCACAAATACAAACAGCAACTCAAACACTGACAGCAAGACCCCTGCCAAGAACAACGCAGGAAGCACAAATCCTAACACAGGCAATAATGTTAGCGGTATACTGCTTACATTCGTTATAGCTGGAAGCGGACTTGTAGTTGCAGGCAGAAGATCACGCAAAAACAAATAACAACATGAGCTGACAAAAAACGGGCGTTTCAAAGCGAAACGTCCGTCTTTTTATATCCATATCAAACTTACTTGTTCTGTGCCTTAAAGATAACGCCCGTCACCTTTGGACCTGCGTTTATTGCAATTGCCGCACCTATCTGGAAACACTCCACAGGTGGATAGCCCACCTTCTTCGTCATAGCCTGTGCCATTTCGTCCCTGACGCTCTCGTCATTGCCGTAAACGATGCAGTAAGGTGTCTGCGGTATCATTTCCTTTACAGTCAGGTCAAGTATCTTTGGCACAATAGCCTTATCGCCTCTTACCTTTGTTTCTGTAACGATAGCATGGTCATGTATCCTCATGATAGGTCTAAGACCCATTACCTCGCCCACGAAAGCTGCCGCAGAAGGTATCCTTCCTGACTTCTTTGCATATTTGAGTGTATATGGGGCAAAGAAAATAACGCAGTTCTTTATCCAGTCCTCCATAAATGCCACGATATCAGCCGCAGGAACGTCCTTTGTGGCTTTCATTGCGCCCTGAACTACTGCATAGCCATACGCTCCTGAGTAGCTCTCGCCGTCTATATTGTATATAGTGAACTTGCCCTTTGCTTCAGGGTGAGCGGAATAAAACTCCTCTGCCGCCATAACAGCGTTGTTGTATGTTGCCGAGCCTTTTGAGTTTATGGTAGTGTTTATAACATCAGTATAGCCCTCGCTGTAGAGCTTCTCAAAAGTTTCCTGATATTCAAAAGCTGTTATCTGCGATGTAACAGGTATGCCGTCAAAATCGTCGAGCATTTTGTAGAATTTCTCGTTGTCGAAATCTATCCTTGATGTGTAGCTGTCATCACCCATTGCCACCTTGAAATTCATTATCTGGATATCCAGCTTCTTTTCAAGCTCCTCAGTGATATCGCTCGCTGAGTCGGTAAGAAGTTTTATTTTTGCCATAAATTCACCCTCCGTTTTTTATTTATTTTATTCGTCCCATGTATATTGCGTCAGCTTGCCCTCTCTGCCAAGATCGGGATAATCCCACTGTCTTAACACCTCATAGCATGCTATCGCCACTGAGTTTGACAGATTAAGGCTTCTGAGCGTTTTCCTCATTGGTATCCGCACACAGCTTTGGGGATTTTCATAAAGCAGTTTCTCAGGCAGCCCCTTGTCCTCCCTGCCGAAAATTATATACACTTCCCTATCCTGCGGATAATCCACATCTGAGTGTACCATTCTGCCCTTTGTGGTAAAAAAGTAAAACTCACCACTGTTTTTGGAGAAAAAGTCGTCAAGGTCGTCATACTCATGTATCTCCAGCTTATCCCAGTAATCAAGACCTGCACGCTTTAGCTTTTTGTCGCTTATCTCAAAGCCGTAAGGCTTCACAAGATGCAGTGCCGCACCTGTCACTGCACAAGTCCTTGAAATATTGCCTGTGTTCTGCGGTATCTGCGGCTCTACAAGCACGATATTAAGTCTGTTCATCTTCGGTAACACTTCCTGATATCACAAATTCGTATAGTCCCTAAGCTCCTGATAGCTTGTGAGCCAAGGAAGCTGACCCTCCAGCATAAGACCGTCTGTCCATGGGGTCTGGTAGCTGTATGTAGTCTTGACAGTAAGCTCTGTGAACGCTGTGGCTCTGTTCATTGCGATAGGCAGGCTGTCACCCTTGAGAAGTCCTCCAATAAGAACACTTGTGAACATATCTCCCGTTCCTGAATAGTGTGCAGGAACATAATCATTCTTTATTTTCCAAAAGCTGTTATTTTCTTTGTCATAGCCTACAGTTGACATTCCGCCGTCTGCAAGATTTACGCTTGTGATAACAACGATCTTTGCGCCCTGCTTTGAAAGCCTTACAAGCCATGATTTTATCTCAGAGCTGCGCATTGAAGCCGTAGGATATTCCTCACCAAGAAGTATAGCCGCCTCTGTGAGGTTAGGCGTGATTATATCCGCCACCTTTACAAGCTCGACCATACGGCTGCAAAGCTCCTTTGTGTAAGTCTTATATGCCTTTCCACCGTCACCCATAACAGGGTCTACGACCTTCAGGGCGTCAGGAAAAGCCTCGAAAAACTCAAGACAGTGGTCTATCTGCTCGCTTGAAGCTAGAAACCCGCTGTACACACAGTCAAATTTCATATCCATTTTTTTATAGTGTTCCAATGCAGGCTTCATAAAGTCTGTAAGATCTCTCATAACAAACTCGCTGTAGCCAGTGTGTGCCGAAAGCACAGCCGTAGGCACAGGACACACCTGAATACCCATAGCGGAAAGCACAGGTATCACCACTGTTAGCGAACACCGACCAAGACCTGATATATCCTGAATGGAAACAACCTTTTTACAACCCTGCATAATAAAACCCTCTTAAAAAATACTCATAAACATTATTATAACATATCCATCAGGATTTTTCAATAGCCCATGGCTTGCCGGCAATATTTTTTTCTGTAGTGCTACAATAGATATTGGACAAAATTAAGAAAAAAGAAAAGAGAGATAGGCAAAAATCTGATAAAATAAAGTTACCACACAAATACAAATCAGAAAGGAAGCCTATCTCTCATGAATAGTATAACACAAGATATGAAGTTTCGTCAATCCTTAATGAATTACGCAAAGAAATATGGAGTGAGCCGAGCGAGCAGAAAATACAATAAATCACGTTCATATATATATTTCTGGCTGAAACGCTGGGACGGAAGTGTGGAGTCCCTCGCAGTTAAATCACGCCGACCGCATCATCATCCCAACGAGCATACCAAGGAAGAAATAGATCTTATCAAAAGGTATCACAAACGAAACCCAACGCTTGAGCTTCCCGAACTATGGCATCGTCTCAGAAAACAAGGGTATACACGCTGTCTTGAAAGTCTTTACAGGGTTATGAAAAAACTAGGAATGCTTCCGAAAAAGCCGAAGAAAGCGACGTATAAACCAAAGCCATACGAGCAGATGACATACCCCGGAGAGCGTATTCAGGTGGACGTAAAGGTAGTTCCGAGAAAGTGTATAGCTGACTCTGAGATGAAGCTGTACCAATACACGGCGATCGATGAGTATACCAGGATAAGATTTTTATACGGATATGAGGAGCAAAGCACCTATTCTTCAGCAGACTTTGTAAAAAGGCTGGTGAAATGGTACAAACGCAGAGGAATAACGGTGAAATGTATTCAGACCGACAATGGATTTGAATTTACTAACCGCTTTTCGCCAAGCAAAAGAGACAAGAAAACGCTGTTTGAGAATACGCTCTCACAACTTGGCATTGAACACAAACTCATTCGTCCATATACGCCCAGGCACAATGGCAAAGTAGAGCGCAGTCACCGAGAAGATCACAACAAATTCTATTCGTGCCATAGGTTTTATTCCTGCGACGACTTAAACGTGCAGCTAGCTGCACGTTTAAGTCGAACAAACAACCGTCCTATGCGTCCCCTCAAATGGTTTTCGCCTATCGAATTTCTTAATAATAGTGTCCAATATGATTGACAAACCTACACCATGGCTTGCCGGCAATATTTTTTTCACTATATTTTTTCATATTGTTCATATCAATATAATATGATTTATGCGCACTATGAAAAGCAACAAAAAAGTGCCATTTTTCGCACTTTTTAGGCTAGCACCTACAAAATTCATCATGATAATTTGTACAAATTTAGTCTTGCAAAAACGTTTAAAATAGTATATAATATATCTGTTAAAGTAAAGTGATTTTGTTTATAACATCAAACCAAATATCAAAGAAAGAAACAAATGTATGAAAATAAAAAAAGAAATAAACCTCTTTGCAGGAATGTTCACCGCAGAGGAAATATATCGCTATGGTGATATCATACTGCTGTTAGGTCATATAATATATCTTGTGCTGTTTTATCGGTTCGGAGTATACCAAATGGTATATTATAACTATTTCAGCGTAGCATTCTATGCAGTGATGTATTTCCTGCTTCATTTTAAGAAGATAGGCAAAATATCATTTACTTACCTTGTGCTTGGCGAGATAATAGTACACGCCTGCATGGGTGCTTATTACATAGGCTGGTCAGCAGGATTTACGCAGATAATGCTGTGTATAATACCTATTCCATTTTTCATTTCACAAAACAGGAAAGCGATACCATATATACTTTCGTCCTTTGATGTTGTAGTGTTCATAGTCATGCGTATCATAGTCACAAACAGGGTCGCACCTTACAGCTTTGATACCAACAGAGAGAATATCTTATACATTTACAATACTCTATGCAGCTTTATTATAATTATCTATGTATCTTCCATATACATTTTCACAAATGAGCATAACAAGCGTGAAGCAAAAGCACAGAACGAAAAGCTTCAAAAGCTCGCTACTATCGACCCACTCACTCAGCTTTTCAACCGCCGTGCCATGATGGATTTTATCAAAAAGATAGAAAGCAACAGCCGCAGGACAAACAGCGTATATTCTATGTGTTTGGGCGATATCGATGATTTCAAGCACGTTAATGATACATATGGTCACGAAGTCGGTGACGAGGTTCTTAGAGTGGTATCAGATGTTATAGCTGGAAACGTGCCTAGCGAGGGCTATGTGTGCCGTTGGGGCGGTGAGGAAATACTATTCGTTGTGCCAAATACAGACACAGAAAGCTGTGAGAAGATAGCAAAGAGCATTTGCCAGAAAATACATGAGTGTACATTTAAGGAAAATTCTCGAAGTTTCAATATATCCATGACTTTTGGAGTTTACTCAGTGACTCCGAACGAAAACTATGACGAGGGTATCTCAAAAGTGGATAAGTTGCTATACAAGGGCAAAAATCAGGGCAAAAACTGCGTTGTATCTAAATAAAATCAAGGCAGCCGTGTAGGAAAAACTCCACGGCTGCCATTTTCATGCCTATTTTGCAGAGAGATATCCTCTCATGTCTACAGAAAGGCGTTCCTCAAGACATATAAGCTCCTTGGCAATGTTCTTGGACTTCTCATCTGCCGCCTTATAATTGTTGAGATATCCAGACAGGGACTTCACGCCCATATTACAGCCGTCTGTTATAAAATCTGCCACAGCGTCGTCACTGCTCTCTGCCGCAAGCTTGAAGTTGGTTTTAAGCCATGCCATGCCCTTTGCCATAGCAGGCGGCTCTTTTCCGCTGTCATGATATGAATTTAAAAGTCCCTGAAGCTTCTCTTGTATCTCCACATGCCCTGCAAGATTTTTCTCTAAAGTTCGCTTTAGCTCTCCGTTTGAAGTGTATTTCAGCGAATCCTCAATAGACTGCACACCCATTTTTATTCCTGCATCGCACTCCCTGAGAAGCTTTATTGTATCCTTTTCTATCATCTAAGTTCGCTCCTTTCATAATTGCAAATAGTTTTCCACAAAAATTTCTCTTTATGCCTGAATAAATTCAGCAAAACCATTGAAAAATCTTTAATTCTGTGATATAATTTCTTCATGGCTTATGCCTGAAGTATATAAGGGGGTATTTTAAATGGGAGAACACAAACATTACAAAGAGTCGGGCAAATTCAGCCCAGTTGGAGCAGTGCTCATGGTGCTTGCAACGGCAGTATGCGGCGGATTGCTTTTCTGGCTCTATCTGCTTTTTGAGGGCTGGTGCACTATCATCTATCTCAATGTTATCGCTGCGATAGCGGTGTCATGCGCACTTGGCTTTGTGGGAGGAAAGATAGTCAGAGCATTCAAAATGCGAAACACAGTGGTGGCAGTTGCCTGTGCAGTGGTGGGCTTTTTATTAGCCTCATATTTTAAATGGGCGCTGTATGATTACAACGATCTGAAAAAATATGGCTATGAACTTATGGGTGAATACACAGCCTATGATTATTATGACGAGCTGAATATGCTTTTTGATGAAAACACAGACGGCTTCGGTGATTATTATGACTTTTATCACCAGACCAAGGCATATGATCTTTTCAGCAACGATTCAACAGGCGATTTCACAGACGAGGACATTGCCACGATGCAGAAAAAGTCTGTATGGCAGTTTTTCGAGCTTGACAAGCTTCTTGGCAAGGATAAAAAATCCGCACAGAAAAGCCTTGAAAAGTCATACACCATGAACGCATATGACTACACCTACGATTTCAGGAAGTATGACAAGACAGGTCTTTTTGACATAATCGCACACCCGTCTGACCTTTGGAATGATATAAAGTCTATCAACAAGGAGGGTCGCTGGTCTTACAAGTCATCACATTCATCAAGAGATAACGGCTCGCTTGTAAACGGCACGATCTTGTGGATAGTATGGGGCAGTGAATTTATCCTTCTGCTGGCTTTCCTTGTGGGCGGTGTGAGAATCAAGTCAAAAGAGCCTTTTATAGAGTCTGAGGACGATTGGGCAGAATACAAAAACCTCAAGGATGCATACAAATTCATGGTGCCTGAGGACATAAAGTCATTTAAGGTTTCAATGGAGCAAAGCCCTTACACGCTTTTTGATTATCAGACGGCTGTTACTCAATTCCTGCCTACATATATGGTGATAGATTGCTATGTGAGCAAGTCAGGCAATGAGAATTATCTAACAGTTTATCAGCAGACGATCAACCCTAAGAACAAAAATCCTGACACAAAGGTGCTTGTGAAAAACCTCTTTGTTGACGGTGATTTCATGAACAGGCTCTATTCCCTTGCAAATTTTGCTCCGCAAATGCAGGACGTTCAGCAGACTCCGCAGTAAAGATAACAAAATAAAGACATACAAAACAGGATGACTTAGATTTCATCAAAAGGGGATATGATTATTATAATGAAATATGTTAAATATGTATTGATGAGTTTCATATATGCTCTTTTGTTTAATTTAACTGCATATTTAGGAGCAGGGATAGCTTCTGTTATTTCTATATTTATTTTTTTTATTCTTTATGCAGCGGTACAGTTGGCTTTTTTTGTTAAGTTAAGCAGCCATAATATAAAAATATATTGTTTGGGTGTTATATTGACCATTTGTTTTTCTGTTATAATCGGTTATATATTTTACGATACTGATTTTTTTATTCATATATTTATGGCTTTCAATGGTGATTATGGAACACCTAATGCAGGAAGCGGCTTCGGTATGATTCTAAGTTATAGTCTTAATGGGATAGCATTACTTTGTTCAATTCTAATTGGTATATATAATATACTGACTAATCGACAGCAATAAGTCTAAATAGTTCAATCTAAGTTAGGTGGTATAGAGCATCCTCAATATTTACAGAGTTATTATATTTTTTCTGCTCATTTTTTGCGAATAATTTTAATTAATGTAGGTGTCTGGGTTCAGCAATATTTTATACATATCATAACTAGGAGGAATTGTAGTGAAAAAAATAGCATAGTAGCTGTTATATTTACATTGATTGTTTCTATGTTTTTATCTTCACGAAACATTGTATATGCGGCAGAAGATAAAGCAAGGGCGATAACAATTCATATGCAAGGACTATCTGATGAGGCGTATTATGTTGATCTTCTAAAGATAACAAAATAAAAACATATAAAAAACACGGCTGAAAAAAGTATCAGCCGTGTTTTATTATGCCAATTTTTATATTTTACAGCCAAGCGCCGTAAATAGTTTCCCCTGTAAGCTCACGATATGAGCGCACTCTAAGATCCAACATATCTGCTCTCGCCTTTGCAATGACCTGTGAAGGTGAATTGTAGTTCACCACTATGGCAGGCTCTCTGTGAGATGTGTGGTCAAGCTTATCCTTGACCGCTTCTGCTACCTCATAGCCCTGTGATTTCATTGTAGGCTTGCCCGTAACGATAGACTTGCGGTTAAGCTCCTGCGGCTTTATGACCATCACATTGTCAGACTTTAGCATTATGTCAAACTGAAAATCAGCCGAGTCGCAATACTGACCAATGCCTATAACCGTCACCTTTGCAGTTCCAATGTTCACGTTGTCAGAGTAAACTGTTCTGTAATCAACGTCAGGAATAAGCGTTTCTCCGTCTACAAAAACGTCAAATATCTGTGTTCTCTCCTTGCCAGTGTATGACATAGAGCCACGCATATTTGTGGTACAGCCCACAATAGTGAGCTTTGTTTTTATGCTCATATCTGCACTGTCGCTTCCCTCTTGGACACTGTCAACAGTGTCAAGAAAAGCTTTCACTTTATAAACATATCTTGTTTTTGGAACAAGTCCATAGTCTGTAAATGAAGTGCCGTCTGTTACAGTTGCTATCTGCTCAAACTCTGCGTCCTCAGCGTCGGTCTTTCTGTAAACATAATAGCCGTCAGCCTGCGACACCTCGTCCCATGTTAAAGTTAGCTTATCAGAGCAGATATCCTGCGACTTTACGTTATCAGGTGCGTTCAGAAGCACTGCCGCACTGCCTGTGACGTAAACATCGCCCTTGCTGTTGTCAGCAAAGCTGTTTCCGCTTATTTTAACCTGAGATTTCTTATTAGCTTTTATTCCGTAGCCTTTATTTTTATTACAGGTGTTGTTGAAAAATTCCACAGAAGCGCTGTTGTCAGCCATAAGACCGCTAAGACCGTTTTCTTCAAGGATATTGTCAGAAGCCTTACCGCTTCCGGCGGTGAATATAAGTCCGTGATTTTTAGACTTCTTAACAGTGTTTTTTCTCACATCTGCCTTAGCTTCTTTGGTTATCTTTATGCCGTTGGAGCCTGCGGAGGTTATAGTATTGCCTGATATGGTATTTTTATCAGAACCGCCTGAAACATAAACTCCCGACACGCCTGGCTTTTTAATGGTATTTGAGCTTACCTCATTGCCTGAACCACCGCTTATATAAACGCTGTTCTGCTTTGTGCCTGTAAGCTTATTTTTGGTCACAGTCACCTGTGACGATTCACTGAGCCATATAAGATCCATGGAATAATTATATCTGTCATAGTCATAGCTTATATCGTTAGAACCTATGAAAATTCCCGAAACGTCCGTGAGCCTTACTGCCGAACCAGCTGTTTTTATAGCGTTGTCTACTATCTTCACGCCCTTTACGGTATAGTTGTAATCAGGGTGTGAGTATGACTTTTCAAGCTTCTTGCCGAATATCTGGATAGCATACGGCTGGGGATAATAATATGTACCCACAACGGTTATGTCGTTGTTTCTTATTATGGTGTTGGCATTATCGTCAAGACGATCCTTTATGCCTGCATAGCCTGAATTAGGCACATGGAAATTTGCATTTTCATAATCGGTCATGTACTTGAAATCTATGGCACAGCCAACGTTTTTCATAGTATTGTTTTCGATTATACATTTTTTATGATTAATAAGTACGATAGCTGTTCCGCTCATATTATAAAATGAGTTGCCTGATATAAGTGTATTAGTATAATATACACCAAGACAAGCTGAATGTGAGCCAAGACCTCTTATAAGGTCATGGAATTTGTTGTTCTTTATTACAGCATTGTCGCAAGGGGTATCATCAAAAGGCTCATACGCCGGGAAAACATCACTGTTACTTATGGTATCCAGCTGTATAGCCTCTTTCTGAGATGTTCCCGTATAACCGTGAAAATCGCAATCCTCGACAGTGATGCCCTTTACACCGCCTATCTCAACATGATGACCATTGTAATTGTTTTTTATCTCAACGTTCTTTATCCAAAGGTTTTTCATGTGACCAAATCTCATATTAGAAAATGGTCTTGAAGTAGGCGAAGGGTTGCCGTCCCAACAGCCGCCCTCGATAACGATATTTCTCTCGCTGCCATATCCGCCTGCACCGTTTGCCTGAGCGTTCTTTATCATACAG
The DNA here is from genome assembly GCF_000723465.1 of Ruminococcus bicirculans (ex Wegman et al. 2014). GTDB lineage: Bacteria > Bacillota > Clostridia > Oscillospirales > Ruminococcaceae > Hominimerdicola > Hominimerdicola aceti. Next base: position 597,549 of record NZ_HF545616.1, on the reverse strand, counting down.
CCCTTGTCAAAATTTCTGACGATAGTCGCTCCGTCCTCAAGATACAGCCAAGTGTTTGAATATATCTCCAAAAGCTTGTCTATCCTGTATTTTCCTTTCGGAACAACGACCTTTATCTGCACAGAGTTGGAGCCGTTGTCAATGGCATAGTCAAGGGCTTTCTGTATCGCCTTTGAGGAGTCTTTCTTTCCCTTTTTGTCTGCGCCGAAGTCAACAACATTCACTTCAAGCGCTCCCGAATATCCGCTTATTTCCGCTCCACTGGCTTTTGTGCCGGTGATAGTGGAATAATCATAAGCAAAGCACCTTACTGTCATAAGCATAATGGCGAGTAAACACGCCGCTACAAAGGCAATAAAGGTGCGAGTTATCTTTGTCAATTCTCATCTGTCCTTTCGTTGTCTTAGGGTTATCGCTGCTCTCTTTTTGTTCTTTTTATCTTTTTAGCAGAACATATTTTACACATATTCAATTATACCAAATCATGCCCCGTTTGTCAACCGAAAAACGTCAAAAAGACCAAAGCAATAACTCACAAAGTCAACACATGATACTTGTGCGTTATCACAACAAAAAAACTGCGGTGAAAAATCTCACCGCAGTTTTTTAACAAATATGCCTTTTTATCCTAGCGCCACATCAAGTATCATCATAAGCAAGAAGCCTAGCATTACGCCAACTGTTCCCATGTGACCTTCCCCAAGATGCGCTTCGGGGATAAGCTCCTCCACCACCACATAGAGCATTGCTCCTGCGGCAAAGGCAAGAAGCCACGGAAGAAGCGGTTGGATAGCACCTGCGGCAAGAACGGTGAGAAGTCCGAAAACAGGCTCAACAATTCCTGAAAGAGTGCCAAGGCCGAATGCTTTCGCCCTGCTCATGCCCGATTGCCTCAGTGGCAGTGCGATAGCCGCACCCTCCGGAAAGTTCTGTATTCCCATGCCTATGGCAAGTGCGATAGCAGAAGCCAGCAGTACCGAGCTGTCATTATGTGCCGCCAGTGCAAAGGCAAGACCCACTGCCATGCCCTCCGGGATATTGTGCAGTGTGATAGCGAAAATAAGCATTCCCGAACGCTTTAGCCCCCTGCGGACGCCCTCTTCCCTTTCAGGCTCAGGTAAAAAATAAGGCATTGCCTTGTCAAGCCCCATAAGAAACAGCACGCCTAGCGCAAAGCCGCCTGCGGCAGGTATCCAGCCTATCCTGCCGAGAGCTTCCGCCTCGTTTATGGCAGGGATAAGCAAGCTCCACACGCTTGCGGCTATCATAACGCCTGCGGCAAAGCCTAAAAAGGCTTTCTGCACCTTTTCGCTCTGCCCCTCTTTTCTCATGAAAAAGACCACAGCCGCACCTAACGTCGTCATAGAGAATGTAAAGCCCGTGCCTGCCGCAGCCCAAAGTAGACCATTCATACTATTATGTTTCCTTTCAGACAGTATTATGTCAGATACAATGACATATCTTAGTCTATGAAAAGCCTTTACGCTGTGTGAAAAAGCCTCTGACGACAAAATACATTAAATTTGTCTGAGATTTTCAGAATATGACCCGTCCCAAGTGAATATAATGTTCTCAGCAGGGCATTACAAGCCCTTTACGATCGTATGATCAGTTTATTTTTAGGAGGAAACAGACAAGATGAACACTATGGATCTTAAGCTTAACAGAGAGATGCTGTCAATGACACGGACTATCCTTGACGCCTCCTGCGAGCAGGCTGTGGAAAAGGATTTTCTGCTGCCCGACTATTATCCTGATATTTTCAGGGTACTAAAATGCGTTATCACACCAACAGTACAGAGCCATTCCATAAACGGCGGAAAGCTCAGCTTTGACATGGCAGTGCTCATAAGAGTGCTTTACATCAGCCAGAACGACAAGCGGATAAACTGCATCGAGCAGAAAATGAACTACACAAAGTCTTTCGACCTGCAAGGGGATTGCGGCGATCCTATGATATGGCTCACGCCAAAATGCGATTATGTCAACTGCCGTGTGGTAAATCAGCGCAGACTTGATATCAGGGGTGCTGTGACTATCCACGCAAATGTGACGGGCGAAGTAACTGTGCCTATAGTCACAGACGCATTCGGCTGCGGCATTCAGCTTAAAAAGGTTGCTGTTACATACCCTGCAAAACGTCTTACCGCTGCAAAGCGTATCACACTAATAGAGGAATTGCAGCTTTCTGCGGCAAAAGCCCCTGTTGGCACTATCCTGCGGACAGATTGCCGCATTATCCCACAGGAACACAAAATGATAGCAGGCAAGCTTGTGACAAAGGGCGACGCTGAGATAATGATGCTTTACTCCTGCGTAACTACCGATGGAGAAGAAACCGCTGAAACAATGCGGTTTACTCTGCCGTTCTCACAGATAATCGACATAGACGGCATTGACGATACTTTCACCGCAGATGTGAGGATAACCCCTGCAGGCTGCGATATCATACCAAAGTCTGACGATTCTGGCACACTTGAATGTGAGCTTGTGCTTCTTGTGAACTGCGTTGCCAAAAAGCTTTCCACCTGTGAGATCGTCACAGACGCATACTCCACCTGCTTTGAGTGCGAGGCTGAAAGGTGTGAAAGCAAGCTTGACAGCGAAAGCATAAAGTTATCTGACAGCCACAGTGTTACTGCAAAGCTTTCCTGCCAGGATGGTGAGATACGCTGTGTTCACGACAGTTGGGCGACCCTTTCCAATGTGACATCAAGGCTTGACGAGGAAAAGAAAGCCTTTATCATTTCAGGAAGCGTGACGTTCTGTATTATCGGCAGGAACGAGGACGGCACTCCCCTTTATCTTGAAAACGATTCGCCTTTTGAGCATGAGATACCCATTCCGGAGAATGTCAATGGTGAGATATCCATATCCCCTGAACTGTGCATAGAAAACTGCACATACTATCTTGCAGACGAAACAACAGCTGAGCTTAAAGCCGATATCAAGATAGGCGGCGAAATGACTATTCAACAGACAGGGACTATGATATCAGAGCTTAGGGTACTCACAGATAAGCCGAAAGAGAAAAATGACAAATACGCTCTGAAAATATGCTACTGCAATGAGAGCGATGACATCTGGGAGATAGCGAAAAAATATTCAACTTCCATAACAGCAATACTTGAAGAAAACGAGCTTACCGACGATAAAATATCAAAACAGGGAATGTTGCTTATCCCATTAATGAACTAGGAGGACAGACACATGAAAAACGATATTTACACCGACATTGCCACACGGACGGGGGGCGATATCTATATAGGCGTGGTAGGTCCTGTCCGCACGGGAAAATCCACCTTTATAAAGCAGTTCATGGAGCAGTTCGTTATACCGAACATTGAAAGCGACTACCGCAAGGAGCGTGCCATTGACGAGCTGCCACAGTCCTCCGCGGGCAAGACTATCATGACCACTGAGCCTAAGTTCATTCCTGAGGAAGCTGTGAACATCACCCTAGAGGGCGGAGCAAGCTTCAACGTGCGAATGATAGACTGTGTGGGCTACATAATCCCAAGCGCCATAGGCTACATTGAGAATGAAGCCCCGAGAATGGTGGTCACACCGTGGTTTGACACGGAAGTACCTTTCAACATGGCGGCTGAGGTGGGAACGCAAAAGGTCATAACAGAACATTCCACCATAGGTCTTGTAGTGACAACAGACGGCAGTATCACCGACCTGCCCCGTGAAGAATACGAGGAATGTGAGGAGCGTATAATCGACGAGCTGAAGCAGATAGGCAAGCCGTTTGTGGTGCTTATGAACACCACTGAGCCTTACTCTCAGCAAACAAAAGACCTTTGCGAACAGCTTTCCGACAAATATGGCACTACAGTTATGCCTATAAACTGTTTGGAGCTTTCGGAAAAAGAGATAAAAGAGATACTTACGCTTCTGCTATACTCTTTCCCTGTGAAAGAGATAAACATTTCAATGCCCTCATGGATAAACTCTCTTGACAAGGGACACTGGCTGAAAGAAGCGGTTTTCGGACATATCAAGGAAGCGGCTTCGGCTGTGACAAATCTTCGTGACATTTCAGACTGTGCCGAAAAGATATGCTGCTGTGAGCAGGTGTCCTCAGGCTCGGTGGCTGAGATAGACCTTGGAAAAGGCTCGGCAGTCATAAAGGTGGAGCTTGACCCTGCGCTGTTTTTCAGGATAATAGGCGAAGCCACAGGGCTTGAGATAAAGGACGAAAACGACCTTATGCCAAGAATTTTGGAGCTTGTGAAGATAAAAGAGCGGTTCTCGAAATTCAGCTCTGCTCTTGATGAAATGGAGAAAACAGGCTACGGAATCGTTATGCCTGAAATGAACGAGCTGACCCTTGATGAGCCTGAGATAATAAAGCAGGGTGGAAAATACGGCGTAAGGCTCAAAGCCGCCGCACCAGCCATTCACCTGCTGAAAACCACTATCAACACCGAGGTCGCACCTATCGTCGGTTCAGAAAAGCAATCTGAGGAGCTTGTGCTTTATATGCTCAACGATTTTGAGGAATCACCTGAAAAGATATGGGAGTCAAACATTTTCGGCAAGTCACTCCACGAGCTTGTGAGCGAGGGTCTGCACACAAAGCTTTCAAAGCTTCCTGAGGACGCACGCATGAAGATAAAGGAAACTATCGAGCGCATGATAAACGAGGGCTGTTCGGGACTTATCTGTTTTATTCTCTAAGAGTTTCATAAATGAAAATAAACTGATCCACAAAAAAAGCGTTACACTGAGAAAAGTGCAACGCTTTTTATCTTGTATAAAGTGTTAGTTTACGCCCTCTGCAAAGCTGATCGGCACACCGAAAAGCACACCTGCGTTAGGCTGTGAAAGGTCGCCGGTAACATCAGTTATCGCCTTTCTTGCAACATCTACCTGATCGTCTGCAACGGCAACGAAAATTGTCTTGCCCTTTTGTGCAGCGTCCTCGCCGCTGAGAATAGATCTCAGAACGCCGATCATAGGCAGATTATCCATTGTAGAAATAGATTTCGCCATTCCCACGCTGTCAATGACCGTTCCTCCTCTTATGCCTGCCTGTGCCAGCGAACGCATGATTTCGTCTACTAACTCGATTCTCTTGATAACCAAAAACAATAACTGCATTTTGATCCGTCCTTTCATCTCTTATTTCCTGAATGACGCAGCCACCCAGTCTTCTTTTTCTCTTATCTCAATAAGCTCAAAGCCCTCTGCTTTAAGCCTGTCAAGCACCTCATCTTTTCTCTGGTCGATTATACCTGAAACTATGAGCGTTCCGCCGTCTTTGATAAATCCGCCGAAAATCCCGCTCATGCCTATAAGAACATCTGCCACGATATTTGCACAAAGCAGGTCATAGCCTGTACCTATCTGCTCCACCAGAGCCTTATCGTCTATGATATTTCCGCAGTAAGCTGTATACTTTTCTGCGCTTATATGGTTTTTCTCTGCATTTTCCTTTGCTATCTTAACAGAATTTTCGTCAACGTCCACCGCTGTTGCACTTTCAGCACCAAGGAGCAATGCGCCGATAGAAAGTATTCCGCTTCCGCACCCAAGGTCAAGTATCCTGTCGCCCTCATGGAGATTTTTCTCCACAAGCTCCAGACAAAGCTGGGTTGTGTTATGCTGACCTGTGCCGAAAGATGAGGCAGGGTCTATTTCCAGTATCTTTCTCTTTTCACCCTCAGCGACCTTTTCCCATGACGGCTTTATAAGAAGCTTTTCGCCAACGCAAAGAGGCTTGAAATACTGTTTCCAGTTGTTCGCCCAATCCTCTTCCTTGACGTTTTTAAGCTCATATTCAAGCCTGCCGAACTCATTGTTCACGTCACGCTTTTTGAGCGCTTTAAGCTCCAGCTTCATAGCTTCAAGATTTTCAAGACCCTGAGCGTTCTCAGGGAGATAAACTGTCACTGTAGTTTCACAGTTTTTTAGACCCATAAGGTCATCATCTATATAATCCCAGTTGCCGTCCTTATCATCAAGAAAGTCCTGAAAATCCTTTGCGTCCTTGATAACAAAGCCGTTTATACCCATTCCAAGCAGACTTCCCGTTACTGCTTCGATTCCTTCTGTTGTGGTATATATATCCATTTCAACCCAATTCATAATATCAATTCCTTTCGATAATATCTCATTATAACACATTTTTGCGATTTTGTAAAGCTTTTTGACTATGATTTATTACACAAAATTAAATATTGATAATTGTATATACTTATCAAATATCAACTATAACAGGTGTAAACAAAAAGCTTCCCGTCAAAGAACGAAAAGCTTTCATGATCATTTTTTCTTATCGTAAGCGTCAAAGGCTTCCTCAACAGTGCCGTCCACCTGCACCTTGCCGTCTTTTAGGAATATCGCCCTTGTGCAAGTTTCCTCGATAGCCTTGCGTGAGTGGGAAACGAACAGTACCGTTACACCAGTGGCGATAACATCATTTATCTTGTCACGGCACTTCTTCTGAAAGTCTGCGTCGCCAACGCTCAATGCCTCGTCAACAACGAGGATATCAGGCTTGATATTTATATTGATAGCAAAGCCAAGACGCATTTTCATTCCGCTTGAATATGTTCTTACAGGTTGGTCGATATACTCTCCAAGATCTGCAAAATCAATTATATCCTGCTCTATCTCCTTTATCTGATCGTCATTAAGACCAAGTAGATAGCCCTTTAGATAGATATTTTCCATACCCGTCATATCCAGTGAAAAGCCTGCTGTAAGCTCAAGCAATGCGGCAACCTTTCCTCTTACAGTGATAGTGCCGCTGTTTGGAAAGCTTACGCCTGTTATCATTTTCAGAATGGTCGATTTTCCCGCACCGTTCTTTCCGATAATTCCCACAGACTCGCCTGGGTATATCTTGAAGCTCACGCCTTTAAGGGCAGGGTGCTTCTTTACTCCCCTGTTTTTTGTGAAAATAGCCTTAAAGCGTGCCTTTTCGTTTTTATATAAAAAGTATTCTTTTTTTACGTCCAAAAATTCAATAATTGGCTCAGTCGCTTGATTTTCCATTTAAAAGTCAGTTCCTTTCAGCCTTTGTTACAGAACGTCAGGAAGTATCTTCCTGAACTTCTTATAGGTGTGCGCTCCGAGGAATATCATAAAGATAAACTCCGCATAGAACACTATAGTTTCGGTGGTATAGTTAGAATCAAAAATAAACGTGTCTGTAAGAAAGCTCTTTCTATAGCCGTTTACAAAATAGTTTATAGGGTTGAAATACATGAGCTTTCTCAGCCACAAAGGCGAGATATCATATGTGTTCCAGAATATACCTGAAAGCCAGAAAAGTCCTGTTATAACAGAGTTTATAAGATTTTCAAAATCCTTGCTGAACGCACTGAGAGGAGCAGTCATCCACGAAAGCACAAGGAAGAAAAAATACATCATCAGCGCATAATAAATAAACTGAAGATTGTAAATACTCGGTCCAAAGCCCAGACACAGCAACACCACATACATTATAGCACACAGCAAAATGTGGATATAAAGTCCCGAAAGTGAGGTAAAGGTCATGATATTTGAAACAGGGAAGGACAGCTTTGTTACAAACTGCTTGTTGCTTCTTATTGACCTCGATCCTCCAACGATACATTCTGAAATATAAAACCATGGCACATAGCCGGTGAGCATGAAAACGAACTGAGTATACTTTCCGTTAATGAAATGCACTCCACCGTTTCTTTTTAGACCTATCTCAAATGCAAACCACAGTATAAACAGGGTAAAGGTCGGCTTGATAAGCGCCCAAATCGGACCTAACGCTGCGCCCTTATACTTCTTTTTCAGCTCGTTCACCGACAACATTCTTATCTGTCTGAGCTTTCCCTTATGCTCCTTCAATATCTGGGTAAGCCCGAACCAATCAAACTTTTTTCCTTCTATTTTTATCATCTCCGTCAAAAACGCTCTTTTTCCAAAGCGCTGTCGATTATTCTTTCCGTTGACCTGCCGTCGCAGGCAGACATATATTTTTCCGTGAAACGCTCCACGCCCTCATGGTCAAAGCTCTTTTCACTGTCAAGCACAGCCTGTGCAAGCTTCTCTCCCTCCGTCACCAAAGGCGCAGGCATATCTGTTTTATAATCAAGATAAAAGCTCCTGCCCTTGCTGTAGCTCTCAATATCAGGGGCAAATATCACCCACGGCTTTTTATACAGTGCATACTCGAACACAAGCGACGAATAGTCCGTCACAAGCACGTCTGCCACAGGCATGAGCCTGTTTGTAGCAATATCGCAGTTAGTCAGCCCGCTGTGAAGTCTGGGGTGCATTTTTATAATGACTTTCCAAGCCTCCCCAAGCTTTTTTTCAAGCTCTGCGGCATACTCCTCGCCCACGCAATGACAATCCAAAGCATTCCCCCTGAACGTCGGCGCATAAAGCACTATCTTCTTGCCCTTGTAGTCGGGATATCTCTCAAAGAACTCACGTCTGCACTGCACGTTGTAGCTTTCATCAAAGAACACGTCCGTACGGCTGACGCCAAGGGGCTTTACGATATCTTCTTTCAGCCTGAACGCAGACACAAAAGCCTTTACGCACTCTTTACTGCTCACAGTGATAAGGTCAAAATTTCTTGTAACAGAGCCTTTGAAATGGGAAGATATATCCTCCTCGCTGTCATAGCCGAACTTTTTCAATGCTCCGCAGGAATGCCAAAGCTGAACCACTGTCGTTTCCTCACGCTTTTTGCAGGAAGTCACAGGCACAAAATAGTTGCATATGAACACAGCCCTTGCATTTGCGTAAGCTTTCATAAAGCTCATCATATATTTAAGCCCCGAGACCATTCCACAGCTTGAAAGGTCGCAGTACATCTCCCTGACCTTATAGCCACGGCTTTGAAGCTCCGCTTTTATAAGCTCCATGCTCTCAGGAGTAGAAACGCTGTTAAGGTCTGCAAGGATAACGAGCTTTTTGTCTATATCCTTTTTCTTTGACAGCTTGTAGCACAGCGGCAAAAGCGTTTTTTGCAGTGCTGATTTTATGTGCTGTCTTATTATACGTTTGCGGCTCTCCATTATCTCCTAAGAAACCTCTTATATATCTTGCCTGTCAGCGATTTCGGCATTATGAAAATGAAAAACTGAAAAGTGCATGGAACAATAAAGTCCCACAGATTTGAATATCCCATACGGAATATCTTCCACCTGACATTCACAAAGGACTTTGTGTTCGCCCAGTTTCTTCTTCTCTCATAATTGTTCGCCGTAACTCTGTACATCACAAGCGTTTTGTCAAGATTTATTCCCCTTGCGCCGTCCGCAAGCATTTTCACCACGAACTCATAGTCCTCACAGCGTTTTATATTGCTGTAACCTCCCACGCTCAAAGCACGGGATTTCTTATAAACAAGGGTCTGATTATTGAACGGATTTCTCCGCCTTGCATATTTGTGTATCTCTTTATTGGTCAGTGGCGTTTTCTTTGTGGCTATCACTTCGCCCGTCTGACTGTCGAACTCGTCTATATAAGCCCCAAGCATATCTATCTCAGGGTGCTTCGCCATAGCATAAAGCGACCTTTCACAGCGGTCAGGCTTAGCGATATCGTCAGAGTCCATTTTGACTATATACTCATTTTTGCAGGCGTCTATACCTCTATTGGCGCATCTTCCTGTGCCAACATTCTCCTTGAGCCTTATGGGGTGAAAGCACTCGTAATTCTCCTCATAGTAGTCTACGACCTCGTCAAGCTCTTTTGTGAGCTTTCCATCGCACACAAGCACAAAATCGTTCGTCACATAGGTCTGTGACAGCATACTCTCGATACTTGCCCTGAGATGTTCAGGCTTCTCTCCTGCATAAACAGACATAAGCACGCTGTATTCAGGCAACTCCACATTTTTCACTACCATAGCGCACCGTCCTTTTTTCATTCTGTCAAAATTATCCCCACAAATCTGTAAGCTATTCCATTATACCATTAAAACCGCTGTTTGTCAACGCAGGCGAGGCTTAACTTTCCCCAAAATCAACAATAAAATGTTGAAAAAAATAGCGCATTTAAGCAACAAAAGGCAAATAAAAAAATGAAAGAAGGAGCGTATTGCACTATGATCGATCATAGCACACTCAATAGTAATTTGAAAAGAGGCATTTTATCAAAAATAAATTGAAGTCTTAACGATCGCAATAAATACTATGGATATTTCATAGGTCATAACGAGAAATGCTATTGTCAATATAGCTTTATACATTTCTCTCAAATATTTTAAGTGAAATTATATAAAACAACTCCTGAAAGAGCTTGTCAAAATTTAAAGAACCAGAAAAATTTCCCTCCATATGGATTTTTCTTGCTGATCAACATTGCAGAAACTGCATGAACTAATAAAAACATACCGCTTATGATCGTCATTACTAGTTCAAACTGTGATAAGACTGACATAGAATCATCATTATAACCTATATAAACGTTCTTGCTACCCAGAATAATGCAATTTCCCTCGTACCAGAACACATCGGTGCCATTGACCGGCGAATTCGCCTTGATCTGCAACACCGTATAGGTTGGCCGGATGCCTTTCCCATAATGTGATTTGTAATTTCTGACACCGTTTCCGCTATGTACCTTGACATGCTGGGAGCTCTGTCGAGAATTTTGATATGTTACATTTCCTGTTGTATGATTTTTCTCACAGGCATATCCAACCACTTGCGTCATACCAGCCACAAAGAAAATCAAAGCAACTACAAGTGCTAAGATCTCAGCCGTATAAAATGCATTCACCAATTTGTTCCTAGTGGCTATCTCCTCATCACTACTCCACGGTTTATTATGGAAATTGCGAATTGCAGATGGTAACAGGCATATTGCACCAAACACCCCCAGCAAGGATAAAATCAAACATATAAGTACCGGCATCCTTGTTCCGATAACCAAGTCTGCGTTCACACCCTGTTTTGTCGATTCATCCATAAACTCGATGTTACCACTTACCAACACACTTTCATCTGGTTTTAGATGAGACTTGTTTCCGGGATAATAATAATGGAAAAATATCGTTCCTCCATCCTCTCTGGCTCCATCTACCTTTAATACTGCATAACCGCCAGTCCCATGCTTGTCCGCATCCACAACCGTTGCTGACACTGCATTCGACGAAAGCAAAGAGAATCTCGGCACACAATAAAACGCAGTCATAGCAAACAAAATGACACAAACGATGGCAATCACCATTTTTGAAACATTCTTTTTATAAGTCATATACATTCCTCCTGTTTCTCTGTTTCTTTGTCACTGCTATTATTTTCCACATCAGCATTTTCCATATCCTTCGTTTTTATTCTATTATAATGTTAAGTGAATGTTTCCACGATTCCTAGAGAATCATATTATTTATGTTTTATTATAGCATAAAATTGTTAAAAATCAAAGCAGAAAAGAGCAAGTTTTGCAAAAAAAGGACGGCATTTTACTGCCGTCCTTTGTAACAAGACCTTATCCGTCACTTTATGACCTTAGCGCATATCTTTTCGTAATTGTCTATCTTATAGTTGAGTCTGTCGATAGTCGCAGCTATCTCAGTCTGCTTTTCAAGGAGATCTTTTCTCTGCTCGATAAGCAGATTTTTTCTTGCCTCGATAGTGCTGTCGCCCTGCTGATACAAAGCAACATACTCGATAAGGGCTTCTATTTGCAGACCTGCGCCTCTCATGCACTTTATGAACTCTATCCAATTGCATGAGCTTTCATCATAGTCCCTAAGACCGCTTTTCGTTCTTGGCACAGGCGGAATAAGTCCTATACGCTCATAGTATCTCAGTGTATCGGGTGTAAGCCCGTATTTCTCACTAACTTCAGAAATAGTCATAGCTTTACCTCTCTATTAAAGTGCATTATACTGCTCGTCTGAAACAGGCTCGCACCACTCGTTCGATGCACCCCCGGCAGGTATCTCAAGAGCAACGTGCGTGAACCACTCGTCCTTTGTTGCACCGTGCCAATGCTTTACCTCAGGGGCGATGTAAACAACATCTCCTGGGTGTAGCTTTCTTGCAGGCTGACCCCATTCCTGATACCAGCCCTCGCCATCTGTACAAAGAAGTATCTGTCCGCCCTTGTGGTGGATATGCCAGTTATTTCTGCACTTTGGCTCAAAGGTAACGTTGAAAACGCCTACGCCCTTGACATTCAGCGGTTTAAGATAGCTGTTACCGATAAAATACTGAGCAAAGTTCACATTTGGCTCGCCAAGACCAAAAAGCGAGTCTGAGCAACCGTTCTTTTCCTCAGCATACACTTCCCTTACCATTGGAAAGACAGCCCAAGCGTTAGGCCAGCCAACATAAAATGCGGCGTGAGTGATGATCTCCACCATTTCTGTCTTTGTTACTCCGTGATTTTTAGCATTCTCTATATGATATTTAATAGAATTGTCTGTAATGCCCTTTGCCATAAGAGCTGTTACCGTAACGATACAACGGTCTCTCAGTGAGAGCTTGTCCTCTCTTGACCATACCTCGCCGAAAAGAACGTCATCATTAAGCTCTGCGAATTTAGGTGCAAGGTCGCCAAGACTATTTCTGCCTGCTGTCTGTTTTACTGCCATGATAATTACCTCCTAGTGTTTTATTTATTGATTACATTTTACCACCTGGAGTTAACTCCAAGTCAAGACCTTTTCTATAAAATCGTCGATATGCACAAATCGTCATGCAAAATTTGTTATCACCGACAATAGCTTAACGCTAGTCCGACACATTAAGAAAATCTTATGAAACAGTTAAGCTAATACTCGTGCGAAAACCTCTTCATTATGGTATTATGGATACAACAAAAGCAAAGGAGCAGTCATTATGACAAAGAAAAACAAAAAGCATATCGTAATTGCCACTGCAATTATTATTTTGGTTGTGGCATTGCTTATATACAGATATTACATTCCTGATATGAAGCCCAAGAAGCAGTTCACCCCTGCCGCAGTGGAATACGCCTATGACGACAGCGTGACCTCATCTCAGCTTGCAGAGTATAATGCCCGGCAGGACTGGCAGCTCACATTGGTGAACAATGACACGCCTATATGCGAGAATTGCTCAGTGATACTCACCGCCCTTGACAATGGTCAGGCAGTGGACTGCCGCATTTACCCACAGCTTCAGAAAATGTTTGATGACGCACGCTCGCAGGGGATATATCCAACTATCACATCATCGTTCCGCACCGCAGAGGATCAGCAGGACATACTTGAGAGCAAATATGAGCACTATCAGAAAATAGGCTACAGCGACAAAAAGGCGAAAGCCTATGCGGAAGAATGGGTGGCGATGCCCGGCACAAGTGAACACGAGCTTGGTCTGTGCGTCGATATCGCAAGCGGTGACAGCAGAGTTACAAATCAGGAAGTATGGGATTGGCTCGCTAAAAACAGCTACAAATATGGCTTTATAGAGCGTTACACAGCCGAAAAGCAAGATATTACCGGTATTATTCCAGAAGAATGGCACTACAGATATGTTGGCGAAAAGGCGGCAAAGGAAATGTATGAAAATAACCTCTGTCTTGAAGAATATTTACAGAAGGTGTCATAAAAATGAAATTATGTACCCATTGTTTGATATGTAATACTGCGGGCGAACGCTGTTCGCCCCTACCACTTATTGATATGCGATTTTATGTATGGGCGACCTGAGGTCGCCCACTAATTATTTTCTTTGCAACATTCACAGCACTGTATCACCCACCGATACAGTGCTTTTATTTTGCAAACTGATTTTTGAGTATCCCAAGCATATCCTTTGCCTGCTGTTCAAGCTGCGACCTGAGATAATAGACACCGAAAGATATCTCTTTCACGCCTTCTATCGGTATCGCTTTTAGCGGACCTTTGTAAGCGTCCCCTATGGCGGGGAAAATCATAAACCCCAGCCCCGCTTCCGCCATTGCAACTGCGCTTTCATAATCTCCACAGAATATTATCTTATCCACCTTGCCGTTCTCAAGTATCCTGTGCTGCAAGGCAAATATCTCGTCAGGACAGGTGTGGCGCTCTATAAAAATAGGTCTGCCTGAGATATCGTCCACATCAAGGCTATCCGCCTTTGCAAGAGGGTGATCTTTCTGGCAAAGGCACATAAACTGACAGCGGCAAAGCTCCACATAGTCAAAAGGCTGTTTATGAGGACTTTTAAATGACAGAAGAAGCTGTATCTTCTGATCTTTGAGCTGATTGTCTATAGACTTGAACGGAGTAAGATCTATATACGGCAAAAGATCATCATAAAGCCTGGACATTTCTCTTAGGGCAGGAGTCAAAACGTTCAGCTCCGCCTGATTGTGACAGCCTATGCTTATCCTCACAGGTTCGTCCTCAAGCTTTTCTGACAGCCTGAATTTTGCTGAGCCTGCTATTTTAAGTATCTGCTCTGCGTCTGAAATAAACATTATACCCTCTCTTGTGAGCGAAACGCTCTTGCTCGTTCGCACGAAAAGCTTCACCCCTAGTTCGTCCTCTAAAGAACCTATCTGGTGGCTCACCGCAGGCTGAGTGATGCTCACAGATTCCGCCGCCTTGGAAAAGTTAAGATACTGCGCCACAGCCAAAAAGCACTCCAATTGTACAGTATTCACAATAACCGCCCCTTTATGTTTGTTTATTTCCGCAAATTGTTTCGTTTGGTAAACAATTCTTAATAAAAATTAAATTTGATAGTAATCTATAAAATTCTTTTATTCATTATAACATATTTGTATTTCACTTTCAAGTAAAAGTGTGATATTATTAATTAAGGCAAAATGTTAGGTGCAAAAATGTAAGGAGGCGAACAATTTGGCGGATAACAGAAAAAAGAACATTCTGCGGTATTCCAAATACATTCATCTGAAAATAGAATGTGAGATAAACACCATGCTCGCAGGCAAGGGTATAACCGCCGCTCAGAGCCATGTGCTTATGTACATAATGGAACATAATGGCGAGCCTGTTTTCTCAACGGCGATACACCACGATCTAAATATTTCCCGTGCGACGGTATCAGGGCTTATAAAAAAGCTCCGTGCAGGAGGATATCTCTCCTATGAGGGCAGTGATGATGACGAGCGTCACAAGAAGATAATAGCAACCGAGAAAGCCTATACCCTCCAGCAGGACATTTGCGACTGTCTTAAAAAGATAGAAACAATGGCTTTCCGTAATTTTACAGATCAGGAACTTGACGAAATGGAACGGCTCCAGAAAAAAATGATAGACAATACAATATAAAAATAAGCGAGAGGAGGGATCTGGCTTGAAAGAAATACTAGCACAGATCAAACAGTACAAGAAGGACTCCATTCTGACCCCTGTCTTTACCGCACTTGAGGTCTTTATGGAAATGCTTCTGCCTTTTATAATGGCGAAAATAATCGACGACGGCATTGAAAAGGGCAACATGACAAACGTTTATATTTTCGGCGGCGTAATGGTAGCGGCGGCAATGGTCAGCCTGCTTTCGGGCTTTCTTGCAGGAAAATATGCGGCTTCGGCTTCATCAGGCTTTGCCTGCAATCTTCGTGAAGCTATCTACCGCAAGGTGCAGACTTATTCGTTCTCAAACATCGACAAGTTCAGCACCGCAGGTCTTGTAACAAGAATGACAACTGACGTTACAAACGTTCAGAACGCATACCAAATGATAATCCGTATCGCAGTGAGAGCACCGCTGATGCTCATCTGCTCAATGGCAATGTGCTTTGCAGTAAGCGGCTCAATGAGCACTATATTCCTTGCAGCTATCGTTCTTCTTGGCATAGTTCTTGGAATCATCGTTAAAAAGACGATGAAAGTTTTCACAGAAGCTTTCAAAAAGTATGACGACCTCAACGCAAGCATACAGGAAAACGTATCGGCTATCAGAGTTGTAAAGGCATATGTAAGAGAGGACTTCGAGCAGAAGAAGTTCAAGAAAGCCTCAGGCAACCTCTACAAGATGTTCGTAAAGGCTGAAAGCCTTATCGCACTGAACAACCCTGTTATGATGTTCGTTATCTACTCCTGCATAATGCTCATAAGCTGGCTTGGCGCAAAGAATGTTGTTGCAGGCACTATGACAACAGGCGAGCTTTCATCTGTTTTCACATATGTTATCTCCGCCATGATGTCACTTATGATGCTATCTATGATATTCGTTATGATATCAATGAGTACAGCAAGTATCAGACGTATCTCAGAGATACTCAAGGAAACACCTGATCTTCACAACGGTGAGAACCCAGCAAAGGATATGAAAGACGGCTCTGTTGACTTCAACAATGTAAGCTTTTCATACAAGCACGGAAGCGGCAAAATGGTGCTTAACAATATCGACCTGCACATAAAGTCAGGCGAAACTATCGGCATCATAGGCTCAACAGGCTGTGGAAAAACAAGCCTTGTAAATCTTATCAGCCGTCTTTATGACGTTGACGACGGTTCTGTATGCGTTGGCGGCAAGGACGTAAGAGATTACGATATGGAATATCTGAGAGATCAGGTTTCTGTAGTTTTGCAGAAAAACGTGCTTTTCTCAGGCACTATCCTTGACAACCTACGCTGGGGCAACGAAAACGCCACAGACGCCGAATGTATCGAAGCCTGTGAAGCTGCCTGCGCTGACGAGTTCATTGAACGCTTCCCTGACAAGTATGAAACTTATATCGAGCAGGGCGGTACAAACGTATCAGGCGGACAGAAGCAGCGACTTTGTATCGCAAGAGCGCTTCTGAAAAAGCCAAAGGTTCTTATCCTTGACGACTCCACAAGCGCAGTAGACACTGCAACAGACGCAAAGATAAGAGCGGCATTCGCAAAGTCTATCCCAGGCACAACAAAGTTCATTATCGCACAGAGGATCTCAAGCGTCCAGGACGCCGACAGGATAATAGTTCTTGACGGTGGCAGAGTAAACGGCTTTGACACACACGAAAAGCTTGTTGAAACAAACGAGATATACCGTGAGATATATGAATCTCAGGTAAAGGGCGGCGGAGATTTCGACGTTCAGTCATCAGGAAAGGAGGAAGCTTAAATGCCTAAGCCAATGAATAAAGAAATGGGCGGCAAGCCTAAAATGTCAGGCGACCAGATGAAAGTCCTCGGCAGAGTAATGAAATATATGCTCAAAAACTATAAGTTCTCATTTATAATAGTAGTGGCGTGCATACTTGTTCAGGCTGTCACCACACTTGCGGGAATGATGTTCATGCAGTCACTTGTTGATGACTACATCACACCGATGCTAAAGGCCTCCAGCCATGATTTTTCACCTCTTGCAAAGGCTCTCGGCGGTCTTGCAGTAGTTTACGTTGTGGGCATTGCGGCTTCATACGCATACAACAGGATAATGGTAAACATCGGTCAGGGTACGCTGAGAAACATAAGAGATGATCTGTTTCTCAACATGGAAACACTTCCTATCAAATATTTTGACACACACCCGCATGGTGACATCATGTCAGTATACACAAATGACGTTGATACTCTCAGACAGTTTATCAGCCAGAGCATACCTCAGCTTATAAACTCTCTTGCAACACTTATATCCACCCTCGTTTCCATGATAGTCCTCAACATTCCTCTTACCATACTCTCTATTGCAATGGCATTTGTAATGGTAAAGGTGACCAACGATCTCGCTTCAAAGTCAGGAGCGCACTTTGCGGCTCAGCAGCGTGACCTTGGCGCAGTTGACGGTTTTATCGAAGAAATGCTTGACGGACAGAAAGTAGTAAAAGTGTTCTGTCACGAGGATAAGGCAATAGAAGACTTTGTAAAGATAAATGACAAGCTGAGAGTCAGTGCAAACGAAGCTAACAAGTACGCTAACATCATGATGCCGATAAACGCAAATATCGGAAACCTCAGCTATGTGCTTTGTGCCATTGTGGGAGCTATCCTTGCCATAAACGGCTATGCAGGTCTTACCCTCGGCACTATCGTAACATTTGTATCCCTTAACAAGAACTTCACACAGCCTATCACACAGATAAGCCAGCAAATGGCATTCGTTGTTCAGGCTACCGCAGGCGCAGGCAGAGTGTTTGACCTTCTCGACCAGAAGCCTGAAACAGACGATGGCTATGTTGAGTTCGTTAATGCAAAATATAACCTGAACGGTGAGCTTGAAGAATGCAAAGAGCGTACAGGCATATGGGCTTGGAAGCATCGTCATCAGGCTGACGGCACTGTTGACTACAAGAAAATGGAGGGCGAGGTCGTATTTGACGGTGTTGACTTCGGATATGACGACAGCAAGATCGTTCTTCATGACGTAAAGCTTTTTGCAAAGCCTGGTCAGAAGATAGCTTTTGTTGGCTCAACAGGCGCAGGAAAGACAACTATCACAAATCTTATCAACCGCTTTTATGACATTCAGGACGGCAAGATACGCTATGACGGAATAAACATTACAAAGATAAAGAAGCCTGCTCTGAGAAAAACTCTCGGCATAGTTTTGCAGGACACACACCTTTTCACAGGCACAGTAATGGAAAATATCCGCTACGGCAACCTTGACGCCACTGACGAGGAATGTATGGCAGCCGCAAGACTTGCAAACGCAAACGGCTTTATAGAAAGACTTCCTGACGGCTACAACACTGTTCTCACAGGCGACGGCTCGAACCTTTCACAGGGTCAGCGTCAGCTCATAGCCATTGCAAGAGCGGCAGTCGGCGATCCTCCTGTTCTTATCCTTGACGAGGCTACCTCCTCTATCGACACAAGAACAGAGAGTCTTGTTCAGGCTGGTATGGACGCTCTCATGCAGGGCAGAACAACATTTGTTATCGCCCACAGACTTTCAACTGTCAGAAACTCAGACTGCATAATGGTACTTGAGCAGGGCAGGATAATCGAGCGTGGCACACATGACGAGCTTATTGCCAAAAAGGGCAAGTATTATCAGCTCTACACAGGAAACTTCGCAGAAGAAACAGCATAAAAGTGGCTATTCCGCCCAAGGAAAAACGCCACGGAGAGAATATCTCCGTGGCGTTTTTGTGCAATAAAAATGCGGCTGACAAAAGCCAACCGCAATAAATCTTATTCTTCTTCCTCTTCGTCCTCATCGAAATCTTCTTCATCGATGCCCATTGGACGAGGCATATCATCTGTCATAGGCTCATCTGCTCTTCTGAAATATGAGTCGAAATCAAAACGTCCCATGCAGATACGCTCCCAGTATGGTTTACCCGGCTCAAGCACCATAACATTATGCTCATGAACTTCGATAACATCATAGATCTTGCCGTATGAATCCTTTACCTGATCGCCCTTTACAACATTGGTCATTATATTCACCTTCCTTGTCATATCTTGAATTATACCACATTATAAGAGCCTTGTCAATCGGCTTGAAAAATTTTTTGCCCTAAATACTTACCTTCTTCACAGCCGACCACTTGCCGTACACTTTGGTCTTGCCAATTGTCTTATAATCTCTTGCCTTGACGTAATATGTCTTTTTGCTTTTAAGACCTTTTATTGTGCCTTTGTTCTTTGAGTTTCCGCTGAGCCACAAGGACTTGCTGTTCTTAAAGCCGCTGTTGTCGGCATATGACACTTGATAGCCTGAATTTGAGCTGTGCTTTGCAAGAGTGACCGCTATCTTCTTTCCGCTCTTGTCGCCCTTGGCAGAAATGCTCTGTCCCTGTGGGTTTATCTTGAAAGTCTTTGTTATCTTACCTGTGTAGCTTCCCTTCCCTGTGACAGTCACCTTAGCAGTGCCTATGCCCTTGTTTGCGGAGTAGCTTACAGTATAGTCCCTGTCCTTTTTGAGGGTGACATTTCCGTCCTTTACAGTGACAGCAGGCTTCAGCGCCTTACCTGTCCACACCTGATTTGACACCTTGACAGACGCCTTCCCGACAGATCTTTTCGTTGCTGATCTTACCTTTATCTCAGCGGAATATCCACCGTATACCTTCTTACCTGACACAGTTTCATAACAGCGTACTTTGTAATAATAATCTGTGTTTGCCTTGAAAAATCCATCTGTAAACTTTCCTTTTGCAGTCGTCCCCACGGCAGAGTATTTTCCCTTTGCACCTGTTTTTCTGTATATCTCATAGCCGCATTTGTTAGTTGATCTGCCAGAAAAGCTGATCTGTATATCCGTGTTATTCACAGAATTAACAGACAATCCTGATACTCTCGGCAGGCTGATAGAAGAATCAGCGCTCTTTGACACTGCCGCAGACTTTGAGCCGTTCACAGCGTTGTCTTTCAGCGAAGCCTTGCTGTGAGAGCTTACGCTTATGCCGCTTTTTACTGAGCCACTTATACTGTTGGAATTTACACTCACAGAACTGCTGTAATTTGACACGCAAATGCCGTTCTGCTTGCTGTTTGATATCTTATTTGAGCTTAGAACCACACTGCCGCAGTGGTCTGTAACAAGCACGCCATGCTTGCCTGCGCCAGAAACAGTGTTTGAGGTCGCCTTGCCCGAAGCGTTCTTGCTGAACACGATACCATGCCCCACGGCATTTTTAACTTTGTTGCCTGAGCACTCGCCCTTTGAGCCGTTATAAATAAGAATGCCCGTGTCCCCCGCCTTTGAAATGCTGTTGGACTTTATCACAGCGGAAGAATTTGCAGCCACTGCTATGCCATGCTTTTTCGCTGAATTTACGCTGTTTGAGCTTGCAATATTGTTCTCAGAGCCGTTGTAGATATTTATTCCGTTCATTCCAACGTTCTCTATGGTATTGTTATCAAGGGTATTCCCTGAGCTGTCAGTAACGGAAGCACCGTTTCTGGCTGAGCCTGAAATGTAGTTATCTGTTATCTTTATATTGTCACACTCATTGAGAGTAAGACCATTTTTATCCTTGTAATTAACACCGTCCTGCTTTGTAACGAGAATATTTGATTCGATACTGCAATTTTCAGCGTCATTAAGTGCGATAGTGGTTCCGTTGCTCTCGATTCGATTTTCGAGGATCTTTACTCCTGCCACTCTGAAATTATAGTCAGGGATAACACCGTTGTCCTTGACCTCATACCCTGTCAGGCGTATGCCGCTTGTAATGCCATATTCGTCATCACCGCTTACAGAGATAGTGTTAGATGAAATAACAGAGTTTGCGTCGTCCTCAAAACCGTCAACTGCTTCCTCCATAGACTTCACCACAGGGGGATTGAAATTGTTGTTAGGCAGGCTGGACATTGCCTTGAACTCTATACCGCTTGCGCAGTTTGTGATAGTGTTATTTGTTATGGTACAATTCTTATAATTGTACATTATCATTGCCACATCGTCGAGATTCTCAAAAACGTTGCCCTCAATAAGAATATCTGTATAATAGATACCCAGAGTGGCGGAATGAGAACCAAGACCTCTGCAAATGCCTGAGAAAAGATTATTCTTTATGACCACATTTTCGCATGATGTATCGTCAAAAGGCGCATAGCCTGCAAAAACTCTGCTGTTGTTCATGCAATCAAGCTGAATGGCTTCTTTTTTCCTGTAGCCAGTATATCCTGTAAAAGTACAGCCCTCTATGGTGACGTCAGCCGCACCGCCTATCTCCATATGATGACCGTTCTCGTTATTTTTGACGTGCATATCTTTCAGAAGAATATTTCTGCAATGTGCAAATCTGATATTTGAAAAATCTGCGGTATTTGGCCACTGGTCTGTGTTTCCGTTCCAAAGCCCGCCCTCAACGATAACATTTTTAACGCCGTCATAGCCGCCGACACCATTATTATCGCACCTGAGCATAGGTCCATAGGAAATGCACCTTTTTATCTCAACGCCCTCTTCACAGTATATCCAAGTATCGCTGTATACCACAAGTGCAGAAGAAATAAGATACGTTCCCTTTGGTATCACGACCTTTGTGAAAATGCCCTGTCCTGAATTTTCCTGTGCAGCGTCAAGTGCCTGCTGTATCTGCTTTCCGGTCATGGCGTTTCCTGTGTTGTCTGCACCGAAGTCATTAACCACGTTATAAGTGACGATTTCCATGCCGTCTGTATCAAAATACGCACCTGTCACAGCCGTATCTGCCGCTTCTGCCACCGATGTTATAGCCGTAGAGAAGCCCTCGGGAATCGCTGTGATAACGAGCAAGAGCGTTGTCAAAAGTGCCGCTATCCGTCTGAAAACGTTTTTTTCACTGATAATTCTGTTGCCTTTAATGTTCATTCTGCTGTGTTCCCCTTAAAGTTCGGCTATATTTTTCTTGCCGCTGACAATTATTCGTACAAATAGTATTATAAATCATTTATAAGTATATGTCAACAAATGCTAAACTCTTCGTGAACACTGCACAAATTTGGCTGTGTATTTTTGGCACAAAAAAAAGCTCCCCTGACGCATAAACGTCAAGAGAGCCTTTAAAGCAAAATATTTTACTGCACTTCCACTTTTTCGCCCATGATAGACCTGATAGCGTGGACACGGCACACCTCTGCACACTTTCCGCAGTTTGTACACTTGTCATAGTCGATAACAGCGTGGTTGTTCTGCACTGTAACGGCACCTGACGGACAGTTTTTCTCGCAAAGCTTACAGCCTATACAGCCGTTAGGACAAACAGACCTTGTCACTCTGCCCACATCTCTTGATGAACAGCAGATATCCACAGCCTGAGAGATCCTTCTCACTGCGATAAGACCATTTGGACAGGCTTTTGCGCAAAGCCCACAGCCCATGCACTTTGCTTTGTCGATAACGGCAATGCCGTCAACGATAGATATTGCCCCCTGAGAGCAGACCTTGATACAATCGCCGTAGCCTAAACAGCCGCTTGTGCAAAGCTTGCTTCCGTCATAAAACCTGTTGCACGCCGCACAGCTCTGAATGCCGTCAAAATCGTATTTATGCGGTGTATGAGAGCAATCTCCCGAACAGCGCACGAAAGCCACCTGTGGCTCTGCTGCAGTCACTTCAACGCCCATTATCTCGGCTATCTTCTTTGCAGCAGCCTCGCCTCCCGGACGGCAAAGGTTACATTCCGCACCCTTGTTCACGATAGCGTCGGCATAGTCTGCACAGCCTGAAAAGCCACAAGCACCACAGTTTGCCTGCGGAAGCGCTTCTGCGATAGCGTCAACACGCTCATCCACCTCAACGGCGAAAACCTTTGAAGCCACCGTCAGCAGAACGCCTGCCAATATGCCCAAAGCGGCAAATATAGCCAAAGGGATCAAATATTCCATATCATTCTCCTCTTTCAGAATTTCAGTTTTTGTTGTGTTTTATTATATTATTATCCATAAAATCAAGGGTCATCTTAATGCGGTTTTTGATATTAACGTCCGCTGTTCCCGAATCGTGATCTACCGCCGTTATGATGCTGTCTGGGTAGAGCTTTTTTATACGCTTTATTATGCCTCTTGCACAGGTGTGGCTCACAAGGCAGCCAAACGGCAACAGCATCACAACACCTTTGCAGCCGTTCTTCAACGCTGAACACATTTCTGCACCGATAAGCCAGCCGTCCCCCATTGTTTCGCCAAGGCAGCCAAAGTTTTCACCGTAGCTTTTCAAGGATCTATAGTCTTCCATAGGCTCGAAACCGTTTTGTACAAGTGCAGAATTCATTTTGCACCAAAGCGTTTTCATATAGGCAATAAGGACTTTTGCTCCCACACCTGCCAAGGTTTTTCTTCCGTAAATGTTATCATCATTTGTACAGGAATCGGTAAGGTACATTATGTATGGAACAAAGCCGCTCATATATATATGACAACCGAGATCACGGAGGTATTTCTCCGTTTCGCCGTTGCCGAGAGCACAGAATTTTATGTAAAGCTCCCCTGTTACGGCGACCTTTTTGACCGATCTGCTTTTATCACAATTTATTGTAGCAAAGCTTTCGCATATCTTGCGGAATATGACGCACATTGAGATCGGATCGGCTGCTTTGCCATGTTCAAAGAGCCGTGACAGCCTGCTGTTCCATAGGCGGACTTTATCAAGCGTTTCACCCTTTTTTAGTTCATAGGGTGAAAGCTCATTATAAAGATACAAAAGCAAGTCACTGTAATAGATCGCTGCACAAGCCGTCAGCACCATTTTAGGCGTTATGGAAAATCCGCTGTGTTTCTCAACACCGCTGACATTAAGTGACACCACAGGAACATTTTGCAGACCGGCTTTCAAAAGAGCTTTTCGCAGCAGCATAATGTAATTGCACGCTCTGCACCCTCCTCCTGTTTGAGGCAGCAGCAGGGCTGTTTTTGCGGTGTCATATTTGCCGCTTTTCAATGCACATATGAACTGTCCTATTATGAGGTTGCAGGGAAAGCAGACATCATTATTTGAATATTCCCAGCCTGCGTTTATCATTTGTGACCGACTGTATTCGTTCACCCCGATAACGTCGCACTTATATCCGCCGCTAAGAAATGCATATTTAAGTAGCGGAAAGTGGAAGTCAAGCATTGATGGTATCAATATAGTGTGGGTCTTTTTCATCGGCTTTGTAAATTCAACCCTTGATCGTTTCATATCGATAAATTATTATCAGATTATTCCCGAAAAGCCCATAAAGCTTAGCGAAACGATAGACGCCGCAATGAGCGTTGCAGGTACGCCCTTGAAAGTTTCAGGAAAATCGCAGTTTTCTATCCTTGCTCTTACTCCGCTGAAAAGCAAGAGGGCAAGAGTAAACGCAAGTCCTGTTCCAAGTGCGTTTGTAAGGGACTGAAGAAAATTATAGCCGTTGTCTATGTTTCCGATAGTAACACCGAGAACTGCACAGTTGGTTGTGATAAGAGGCAGATAAACGCCCAGTGCCTTATAGAGAGGCGGCATCATCTTTTTCATGACTATCTCAACAAGCTGAACGAACATTGCTATAACAAGTATGAATGCCACTGTTTTGAGATACTCTATACCAAAATGCTCAAGAAGTCTGTATACAGGATATGTGATAGCTGTTGCGCATATCATAACGAATATTACTGCTGCACCCATTCCCACAGATGATTTCATCTGCTTTGATACGCCAAGGAAAGGACATATTCCCATGAACTGAGAAAGCACAACGTTATTTACGAACACACAGCCGATAAGTATAAGTATGTAGCTCATTTTTATGCCTCCTCACTCTCTGTTCTGCACTGACCCTTGCACAAAGCCGCATTTGGGCAGCCTGAGCAGGAAATCTCCTTTGGCGGCTTCTTGTTCGCTATCTTGTTCACAAGTGCGATAAGACAGCCAAGCACGAAAAATCCGCCTGCCGGCATGATGAACACTGTCATAGGATCGTCGCACAGGAAAGGTATCTTGAAGCCGAACCATGAGCCTGTGCCAAGTATCTCTCTTATAGAACCCATTGTGAAAAGTGAAAGTGTAAATCCAAGACCCATTCCAAGTCCGTCAAGGACTGACGGGAATATCTTGTTCTTGCTGGCAAAAGCCTCCGCTCTGCCAAGGATAATACAGTTTACCGTGATAAGGGACAGGAATACGCCTAATGCACTGTAAAGCTCAGGTATATAGCCTTTCATAAGAAACTCGATAAGAGTAACGAAGCCTGCGATTATTACGATAAAGCAAGGCAGTCTTACAGCCTTTGGGATAGCGTTTTTCAAAAGGGATATAACAAAGTTTGAGCAGACAAGCACGAACGTTGTGGCAAGTCCCATTCCGATACCGTTTTTCGCCATTGTTGTGACCGCAAGGGTCGGACACATACCAAGGAGCGTAACAAGTGTCGGGTTTTGCTTTATGATACCCTTTGTAAATTCATACAGATTAGAATTTTTCTCAGCCATTGAGTATCTCCTCCTTATGCTCGTCAAAAAGCTTCACAGCCTTTTTGCACGCAGATTTCATTCCCTTTGAAGAATAGGTGGCAGCGGTAACATTGTCGATAGAATTTTCATCAGTGTCAACACCAAAGCCCTTTAGCTTTGAAAGAAAACTATCGTCCTGCACCTTTGTGCCAAGACCCGGAGTTTCGCCTATAGAGAGAAACTCTATCCCCTCGATAGTTCCCTCGCTGTTTATACCGATAAGCAGATGAAGTCCACCCTTTGAATAGCCGTCCTCAGTTATCTCGATAACGCATCTGCCGTTATCTTTATCTGTGATAATGGAGTTCACGCCCTCTGTATCAAATGTGACAGGGGTCTTGCTGTCACCCTCGCCGTCAAGCATTATCTCATAATCGCCCTTGCCGAATATCTCCTCACAGCCCTTTTTCATATCGTCTGTAAGAACACCTGTATTGTCAACATATGTGGCATTATAGGCAAGCACCAAAAGTCCGCTGACAACTATACATATTATAGTCAGCACCAATGGAGGCATTATTTTATCTTTCATTCAGACTTCGCCTCCTTCTTCTTTGTTATAGCCCCTAAAGGCTTTGTTTTTGTTATCATGTCGATATATGGTGTAAGTATATTCATAAGCAGTATTGAGAATGAAACGCCCTCAGGATAAGAGCCGAAGAAGCGTATCACACAAGTGATGATACCACAGCCGATACCGAATATCACCTTGCCTGTTTTTGTAACAGGAGTTGTAACATAGTCAGTTGCCATGAAGAATGCACCGAGCATTACGCCGCCTGCAAGTATCTGATAGATGCCGTCCTCGCCGCAAAGATATGAGAACACGAAAACTGTGCCGATAAATGCAAGGGGTGTATGTACTGAGATTATCTTCATCATTATAAGGTATATGCCGCCAATGAGCAATGCCGCCGCAGACACCTCGCCAAGACAGCCGCCTACTTTTCCGAGGAAAAGATCTAGATAATCGGCAGGGGCGGAATGTGCCGCCGCAAGAGGGGTCGCACCTGTTACGATATTGTCAGGGTCATAGAAAGGCACTACCCAATGGGTCATGTTGCCTGTGAAAGCAAGCATAAGAACTATTCTTCCCACGATAGCAGGGTTGGCAAAATTCTGTCCCAGACCGCCGAAAAGCTGCTTTACTATAACGATAGCAACGAATGTGCCGATAGCAGCCTGCCAATAAGGCATTGTCACAGGGAGATTGAACGCCAAAAGCATACCGGTCACAAGTGCCGAAACGTCCTTTGTGGAATCAGGCCTTTTCATTATAAGATTGCAAAGCCTTTCCCATATGAGTGCCGTTATCATGCAGAAGCCTGTGAGCATAAGTGCACGTCCGCCGAAAACATAGGCAGACATTGCAAGTGCAGGGCAAAGCGCCACAAGCACATGGGTCATCACCTTAGAGGTAGAAATATTATCCCTTATCTGAGGCGAAGGGCTGACAAGCATTTTTTCCATTTTTCTTACCTCCTTATGTTCTTATGAAAGCTTTTGCAAGCTGATTTTTCTCTGCAAGATCTCTCTTTGCAGGACAGACGTATGAACACGAACCGCAGTTCATGCAAAGACCCACCTTTAGCTTCATAAGAGCTTCCTTATCACGCCTGTCATAAGCCTTTTCAAGCTCTGTAGGCATAAGATTCAGCGGACAAGCAGAGATACATCTTCCGCACTTTATGCAGTTTGTCTGTGTGCACCTGTCCTCGATACCCTTTTTCTTATCAGCCTTTTCACCAAATGCAAGAATGGCGTTTGTGGTCTTTGTCACAGGGGTGTCAAGCTCATAAAGGCACATTCCCATCATAGGACCGCCAAAAAGGGCTTTTCTAACCTTTTCTTTATCACAGTCACCGAATTTCAGTATATCCTCCGCAGAAGTTCCTATAGGTACTTTCACATTGCATGGAGTAGATACCACGTCACCGTCAACAGTTATACGCTTTGATATGAGTGGCATACCTGTTTTGGAATACTCACCGATAAAGCCTGCTGTGGTAACGTTCATTACGATAACGCCCTGATCTGACGGAAGCTGACCCTCGCCAACTACACGTCCCGTGGCGTTGAATATTATCACCTTTTCTGCACCCTGAGGATAGCATGACTTCAGCACCTTTACTTCGATACTTTCATCATCAGCCGACTTTTCACGCATAAGCTTTATAGCCTGTGGCTTGTTGTCCTCGATACCGATAACGACCTTTTTAAGCCCCAGCATATCACGCACGAGCTTTATTCCGCACATAACATCGTCAGCGTTCTCCATCATCTCACGATAGTCGCTTGTTATGTAAGGCTCACACTCAGCGGCGTTTATAACAAGAGTATCAACCTTGTATTTGCTCTCGTCAAAGTTGAGCTTTATGTGCGTCGGGAAGCCTGCGCCGCCCATTCCGCAGCAGCCTGACTGCCTTACGGCTTCACAAAGGCTCGCCTTGTCTGTTATAACAGGCGGCTTTACGTCAGGTGATACCTCCTGCTCTCCGTCGGTGTCGATCTCCACCATTTTGCACACCTTTCCGCCTGCTGTGAGCAGTTCGGATATCGCCGCCACTGTGCCTGACACAGACGAGTGAACAGGGCATGACATAAAAGCGTTGCTTTCGCCTATGACCTGTCCCACAAGCACTCTGTCACCCTTGGCAACTGTCGGCTCGCAAGGTGCTCCCATGTGCTGTGACATGGATATCTTCACTCTTGCAGGCAGCGGCATGGCGATAGTTTCGCTGTTTTCCGTCCCCTTTTTGTGGGAAAGAAAAATGCTGTTGAGTTTCATAATTTTCCCCCTTATCATACTTTATGACTATTCAAACCTGAATTTATCATCACTTATACTTATCCTGCTCTTTATACTGTCAGAGCAATAAACTATGCCATTTTCATCAATGGCAATAACTTCTATATTTTCATCACTGAGCCACCTGTCAAGCTCAACGCTTCCGCCAATAAAAATGCAGGTAGACAGAAAATCGGTTTCAATGCCGCTCTGCCCTATCACAGTGACTGAAACAAGGTCTGTTTCGCATGGATAGCCTGTTGTCAGGTCAAAAATATGGCTCCACTTTTTGCCCTGTGCTTCAAAATAACGCTCATATCCACCAGAAGTGGAAACAAATCCACCGCCGCTTGTGAAGCTAAGGCAGGTGTTATCGTTATCAAAAGGGTCTGTGACCGCAACCTTGAAATCTGTTTTATCCGGCTTCTGCCCGTAAAGAAGCGTTGACGAGCCAAAGCTCACCACCGCACAATCGGCTTTTTCACTATCCAACAGCTTTTTCGCTTCGTCAAGGGCAAAGCCCTTTCCGTCACAGCCCACGTCTATCTGTGTGCCGTTTTCAAGGACACATTCGCTCCCCGAAAGCTTTATATTCCCATATCCCACAGCGGAAAGAGCAGTCTGCATCTCACTTTGCTCAGGCACTCTCGGCTCATCGCCAGTAACGTTCCAAAGTTCCGTCACTGCCCCTGCGGAAATATCCGCTCCGCCGTATTTTTTTGTAAGCTCTATGCTCTTTTCTATAAGATGTGCAGTTTCCTCAGAAAGCTCAAGCCTGCCGCTCTCATTGAGCCGTGATATCTCCGAGCCTTCCTCATAAGGCGAATAAAGCTTTTCCAAAGCCTTTATCCGCTCTTTCACCGCCTCAGCGTCGCCGCCGTACACAGCCGCCGTGCATGGGCAATCCATGGCGAAAAATGTCGCTTCATCTGGCTTCTTATCAAGATGAATCATAACCGCTCCGCACACCATAAGAGCCGCCGCACACGCTACCGATACAAACAGCCGCCTTTCAGGCTTTTTCATTTTTATACCTCACTTGAAATTAGTTGAAAAGTGTGTTATAATATCCGAAGTATGATAACATCGGTATCAAAATTCTTATGTGCAAGCGAGCAAAATGTGTTCGCACTCTTTGATAAACGCCCTCAGTTCAGGATTTTTTTCCACTGAAACCTCGAGCCTGTTCACCTTTTTTCCTGCCATACCAAGGATCCTGTCAAGGTCTTTAGGCTGAGCAGAAAGATATTTTACACAGCGTTCCATGGTTTCCTCAGTGTCAAGCTCAAAAAGCTTGTGGGAGTTGTGAGGATTTTCAGAGTAAAGCTTTCTCAAAAGCATATAGGTGCATATTTTCACCGCCATGTCCGTCTGAGTTTCAAGGCCCTTTATGCCGCTGTCTTTTATAAGCTCCCTCAGCAGCTCGCTTCCCTCGTCCGGACAGCCTAACGCAGAGTTTTTTTCTCTGACCTTGACTAAACCGAACACATCTTCATAGGAAGCACCGTAAAGCTTTATAAGAGCAATGATGATATTGACGTTCTGCTTTTTGCCGTGTTCAACGGCTGATATGCAAGACTGGCTGGTGCCGACTGCTCTAGCCGCACAGCTTTGTGTATAGCCGCTTTCTATCCTTGCGGCGGTAAGCTTCTCACCTATCCTGAGAGTCAGCTCATCTTTGCTGTCATTGCTCATGTAATATCTCCCATGTATAAAATCATATTGGTTTTTCAACCATTATTCTATTATACTATAAATTTATGTATTTGTAAATATAAAATCTATAAAATGACGTATTTAAGTGAAAAAAATTTGTGCAGGTTTTAAATCACTTATCATAAAAGAAAAAGAAAGCAGGTATTTTAAATATGAAAGGCTACAGAATAGCATTTATCCGTCACGGAATGACGCAGGCAAATCTTGACGGACGTTATATCGGTACTACCGACTTGCCGCTGTGCAGAGAGGGTGCTGACCAGCTTTATGAAAAGATAGAAAAGTATGATTACCCTTCGGTGCAGAAGGTCTACACCTCGCCTTTAAAAAGGTGCAAACAGACTATATCTATACTCCAGCCTAACAGGCTTGTGGCTGAGATGCCCGAGCTTCGTGAAATGGACTTCGGCAAGTTTGAGAACAAGACCGCTGATGAGCTTATGAATGACCCTGATTATGAGCAGTTCATAAAAGGAGGACTTGACAATCCTCCGCCGAACGGCGAATCAACAAGAGAGGTCATAAACCGCTGTTATGAAGCTCTGAACATCATCATTTCCGATATGATGTACGAGGGTCTTACAAATGTTGCGGTATGCACCCACGGAGGTCTTATAATGAATATGCTGGCAGGCTTCGGTGTGCCGAAAAGGAAGCCTATGGACTACGCCTGCGATTTCGGTGAGGGCTTTGAAGTCATGGTGACAGCTTCCATGTGGCAGCGTTCAAACGCTTTCGAGGTAATAGGAACATATCCGCCAAAATATGAGGAAATGCCTGATTACACTGTTGAGGATTATTATACCGACTAAGAGGATAAGTAAACAGTAAAAACAGAAACGAGGGGGGAAAAGGCTTGACAAACAAAGAGATAAAACTGTCAGCAAGAAAAAATATAAGCCAGAACATGGGAAACTGCGTATCGCTCACGGCATTTTTGTTTGCGGTGTTTGTATTTCTTGGTCTGTGCGAGCTTGCCCTTTTTATGCTTTTCAAACGCATCGGCTGGGAGTACTTTTTCTCATGGCAGGGAATAAAAGATCATGTTTTCCGTAAGGCTATTCTGGTTTCTTGACCTCATTGTCATTATACCTTTTGCATCTTTTGAAATGTGGACTGTCCGCAGATTTTTTGTTGATATTGCAAGAGCAGACAGCTATGTGGGATCGAGGCAGTATATAAACTCGCATTCTTATGTATATTATTCCCACACCATGTTTTCTTCCATTATAATTAATTCACTGAAATTATTTTCCGCAGTACCTTTCGCTATCTCAACCTACAGCGTGTATTATTGGGGCTGGGTATGCAAGCTCAGCGAGCTTACCTCCGCAGGTCTTCTTTGTTTCATGTTCTCACTCGGTCTGTCTGTTGTGTTTTTCGGACTTATGGTGCATTACTGGATATCCCTTGCCCTTGCGCCATATATAATGACTCTAAACCCACGCACCAACATTTTTGACGCCTGCGATCTTTCTGTAAGGCTCATGGACGGTCAGCATGGCAGATATATCTCGTTCCTGCTGAGCTTTGTTATGTATATCCCCGCACTTCTGTTAGTATATCCTGTTTTTATCATCTATCCATATTTCAGACTAAGCTATATAGTGTTTTTGCAGGATATAATGGGAAGCTACTGGCAGGACAAAATGCCGTCAATGATAAAGCGCTGGAGGAAATACAGCAAATGACTGTGACAATAACAAAAGAAGAAAATGAAAAAGCCCTTGAATGTGTACTGCGTTCAAGGGGCTTTTCAAAAAGGCTCATAACAAGGCTCAAACGCACTGAAAACGGCATGACAAGAAAGGGCGTCCTTATCCGCACTGTTGACCTTGTATATGAAAATGACATCATCATGATAAACGAGGGTGACGGTGAAGCTCTTGACCCTAATCCTGACCTGAAAGCTGATATCCTCTATGAGGACAGCGAGGTGGTGGTGTTCTCAAAGCCGCCTTTTATGCCCTGCCACCCGTCAATAAAGCATCGTGACGATACGCTGGGAAATCTTTTTGCCTCACTTTATCCAAGCCTCGCTTTTAGGCCTGTCAACCGCCTTGACCGCAACACGAGCGGCTGTGTGCTTGTGGCAAAAAGTCAGCGAAGCGTCGCAATGCTCCAAAAAAGCTTTGAAAAGACCTATGTTGGGATAATAAAAGACCTGCCCCACTGCGGCGGGCGTATCTGTGCGCCTATCGCAAGGGAGCAGGAAACTATAATAAAACGCTGTGTGAGGGCTGACGGACAATATTCCGCAACGGATTATCTTGTACGCAAAAGGCTGGGAGATCTTTCTCTTGTGGACTTCTTTCTTGAAACCGGCAGAACGCACCAAATAAGAGTACACTCGGCTTTTATGGGCTATCCTCTCCTGGGTGATGACCTTTATGGCGAGGCAAGCCCTCTTATAAGCCGTCAGGCTCTCCACTGCGAGAAAATGACTTTTCAAAGCCCCGAAAACGGCAGGATAGTGACTGTTACCGCACCGCTTCCCGAGGATATGCTCTGTCTTATGACACCCGACAGGTGATATCCGTTTCAAGCTCCACCGAGCCTAGCACTTCATCAAGGCGGTCGGCATACTTCAGATAGCTTTGCGGATATTTGTGACGGAAAAGCCGCCACACATCAAAAATATCCGTCCTGTTCTCATACATGGCTTTGTTCCACACCCCTGTGATATTTTCTTCAAGGCGCTGTTTCACAAGTGCCGCCACCTTGTCTGAGCTTTTCTCGTCACGGATATCAAGAGAAGTGTGTGCAAGAACAGAGAGCTTCAATCTGCATACGAGCCTGCCGTTCTCGTTATCAAGCTTCAGGCTGTGGCTGTCAGAGGTTATCCTAACGTCCATGGGGCTTCCATTATATTCGATAATATCAGAATACTGCTCTGCCTTTCCCGTGAGCCACAGACAGCCTGATGCGTCAGCGTGGGAAAGATAGCTCTCAAGCACCGTACCTTTTCGTATAAGGGCGGTCTTTTTTATTTCCAAAAGCGGCTCCTGCTGTTCCGCTGACTTTTCCTCATGGCTCTCCGCAAAATCTCCCAGCGGTTGTTTGATAGATATAACTGGCATAGCGATATACTGCGGTGATCTTATGCAGGAAAGCAGATCGATAAGGCGGCACTCCACCGTTACGCCGTTTTTCACACCCATTTTTATGACCTGTGTGAAGTTTTCTGAGGACATCGTTCCCCTTGTTAGCTGAACGTTCATAAGCTCCTCTGCGGTATTTTCCGCCAAGCAAAGCTCCACTCCAAGAAAAACATTTTTGTCCTTTATAGCAAAAGAGAAAAGCTCCTCCGGAGAGGAAAAATCTGTATTTTTATTAAAGCATATTATTTGAAGATGGCCAAAAAAGATCTCCCTGCCTATCTGATACTGACAGCCCTCAATGGCGTCTCGGATACTCCTGCCTTTGCAATTGACAGTCTGTATATTGGACTGGCTCACATCAAGAGGAGTGTCAGAACCCATACTCTGGGTCTTAAAGACCTGCAGTGACACATTGTATTCCCCGTTCTCATAGTCAACGCCCATGGCGTGGCAAAGAACACGCTCCTCGATATCCACCTGCCTGCCGAAAGAAGAAAACAGCAGCGTCACTGCTGCGATAAAAAGCACAACAGCCACCTGTATCTTACGCTTTTTCATCAGATCTCGCCCCCTTTTTAACAAATATCAGGCATAGAAGCGGTATTACGCCTCCGAGAAATATGAGTGGGATAGGGCTGAGCCCTGCGTATGCGATGCTCTCCCACTTGTGAGGCAAGAGCCAAAAGAGCGTTGCCGCCGCAGGAATCACCGCTGTTATTATCACGCCCGAGCCAGAACCGAGCTTAGGAAAAACATATCTCAGGCATCTGCCTGAACAATGGAAATATACTCCCAGCTTATATACCGAGAGCATTACCCACACGCCCATAACAGCGGCGTCATAGCGTTCTATTATGGCAGTGCGTGAAAATGCCGCAAGTGCGAAGAATGGCAGTTTTGCAAGAAGAGTGTAATCTCCAAGTATCATTGTGATAAAGCCTAAGACTATTTCAACAAGGGCAAGCCTTGTGAGCAGAAAATACACAGACGTTTTTGCTGCATTGCCCTTTGTTGAGGGTAAAAGAAAAGCTATCACTGCAAGATAAGAGCTTCTTGCAAGCTCGCTGACAGCAGAATGAAAAATGCCTTTTCCAACGTTTCTTTCCGCAAGGTGAAAATCAACGAATGTGAAATCTTCAAGAGAGCTTATAACAAGGATAGATGTCACAAAGAGAAAAAGTACAAAAAGCACTGTTCCCGTTTTTCCTATGACCCCAAGACCTGACATTGCAACATATATCCCGCAGGCGGCAACGCTGAGAACTATCATGAGCCGTGGTATATAATCAGAAAAATAATAATCCATAAAATAGGTGAAGGTGCCGATAACATAAAATGACACTGTAAGAAAATATGCAAGATACATTGTACAAACTCCCCTGCCTGCCCACTTTGAACGGCTCACCACAAGGGTGCATGGGTCATCATTAGGAAAGCGCTTGTGGAAAGCCGCCATACCGCATATCATAACTATCTGAAAAGCTGTAGACAGCATTGTTCCAAGCATAAGCTCCAAAGCGTTTGCGGTGCTTTCAGGGAGAAATGTCATCATTGAAAAGGCTCTTGTACAGATAAGCATTGCAAAAAACTGCGATGGCGTAAGCTTTTTCATTGGCTTCCCCCCTTTTCGTCAAGCTTGTATTCTTTAATGGTGCTGTGAGTTTTCTCATATGACCGAAAGCTCCGCCTTGAAATAACGTCCTTTATACCCTTTGAGAAAAATGGCGTAACAGGAGCGGTGTAAGATACTGCAAGGTCGTCCATGGAGTTTATATTTATCATCAAAAGCACAGTGCAAAGTGCAATGCCATAAAGCCCCGAGCCGCCGCCCACCAGGATATACACTAGCCTTAATATAGCCGTCTGCTGATAAAGGCTCGGTATAACGAACGATGATGTTGTGGTTATCCCCACCACTATAAGCAGAGGGGCGGACACAAGTCCGCTTTTTACGGCAGCGTCGCCTATGATAAGACCGCCCACTATAGAAACAGTGCTTCCCACAGGCTTTGGAAGCCGCAAGCCTGCTTCTTTCATTATCTCAAATAGAAGCATTAGCACAAGCACCTCCACTGTCAACGGATAAGGCGTTGACTCCTCTGAAACTGCAAGATTCAGAAGAAGCTTCAATGTGAAGACCTCAGGGTGAAAACTCGCCAGTGCAACATACAGACCCGGAAAAGCCACCGCTAGAAAGAACGCAATATATTTCAGCCACCGCATAAAGGTGACGTAAAAAGGCTTTTCCGCAAAATCGTCCATGGTCTGGAAATTTTCCGCAAAAAGCGATGGGCAGATAAGCACAAATGGAGTGCCGTCCACAAAAACACATATCCTGCCCTGATTTAGCCTTGTGCATATCATATCAGGTCTTTCGGAATAAGCCATTTGTGAAAACACTGACGAACCGAAGCCTTCGTCGATAAAAGGTTCGATATATCCGCTTGTGAGAACAGTGTCGAGCTTTATGCCTTTGAGCTGTTTTCTCAGCCTGTCCACAGCGTCTGAGCTTGCCCGGTCGCTCATGTAGACCATGCACACGTCGGTGGAAGAACGCTTTCCTATCTGCATCATCTCAAACCGCAGCGATGGTGTTTTCATTCGTCGGCGCACAAGAGAAATATTAGTTCTTATTGTTTCCGTAAAAGAATCCTGTGCGCACATTATAGTCTGCTCGCTTGCAGGCTCAGAAACCGACCGCTTGTCGTAACCTTGGATACCGTAAACAACAGCCTTTGAAAGCCCCTCCACAAATATGACCGCAAAGCCCGAAAACAAAAACTGTATGACGTCACCATAATTAAAGACCGTTTTTCTCTCGGCGGCAAGCAGGCTTTCTTTTGTCAGGAAGTCGAATACCTGCTCTGAATTGCCCTTTGACTTTTGTGCAGAAAGCTCCATTATAGGTCTGAAAATAAGCTCTGACATTGCGCTCGTTGAGATCATTCCCTCTATGGATACCAACGCACAGCTTACGGAGCATATCTTCACATTCATTATGTTAAGATCCATTGAATTGCCTGTTATGGTGCGAAGGGAAGTCATGGCAGCGTCAATGGTCTTATCTATCTCAGCGTTTTTGTAGTTTCTGAAATCGGGTGTATTCATTTTGTTTCTCCTACATGAAATTTTGTTGTATTTATTATCTGCGGCTGTTATCAGAATATTCTGCATTAAAGCTGCAAAAAATAGCTTTGACCATATTGGAGGAAAACAAAATGCTGATAGTTTTTTTCAGAGCCGTTATACTTTATATACTCATTGTCATAAGCATACGCCTTATGGGCAAAAGGCAGATAGGCGAATTACAGCCCTCTGAGCTTGTTATAACGCTTCTGCTTTCAAACATCGCCACCCTGCCTATCGAGGATATGACTATACCGATGTCAATGGGCATAGTGCCTATATTCACGCTGGTGTGCCTTGACGTTATACTCTCTCACTGCTCGCTTAAATTCAGAGGGCTTAGAAAGCTCATATGCGGCTCTCCGAAAATAGTCGTGTCCCGTGGGATCATAGATCAAAAACAGCTCAAAGACCTGCGTTTTTCCGCAGACGATCTTTTGGAGTCCCTAAGAAGCATGGGTATATTCGATATAAACGAGGTACAGCTTGCGGTGGTGGAAACAACAGGCAAGATATCGGTCTATCAGAAAGCACAGTTTCGACCTGTAAACAATGGCGGAATGGGCATAAAAGGATCTCAGACCGATCCTCCACAGCTCGTTGTCGACAACGGAAGGATAATATACTCCGCCCTTGGTCTTATCGGCAAGGACGAAAAGTGGCTCATGAAAAAGCTAGGAGAAAAGGGTATGCCCCTGAAAGATGTTTACATCTGCACCGCTGACCCCTCAGGGCAGATAGTTGCCATAAGAAAAGACAAGGGCAAGAAAAAAGTATAAAGGAGCAATCACAATGAAAAGATTGACCGCCTGCATTATTATCCTCACTGTCATAGCCGCCATGTCAGTGTTCTCCGTATTTGCGGTAAAAAAAGAAAACGATAAATTCATAAGCCTTGTGAACGCCGCTGAAAACAGCTACAGAAATGATGACAGCGACACAGCACAACGGCTCGAAGAACTCGAAAATGCCTGGAATAAATATTATGTAAGAATATCATATATAGCACAATCCTGCACACTTGATGATATCTCCTATGCAGTGGCAAAGCTCCCAGCCCTATTGGAAAAGGGCTCTGAGGAATTTTTGTCAGAGTGCGAGAGCATACGCTCATGGACAGAGAAGATATACCACACTCAGTATCCTCATTTATATTCGGTTTTTTAATGTAGAAAAATTGTGTCTAAAACGTTATCAAAGTGTATGATTTTTTCTTGCGTTATTGTACAAATCTACAAAAATCATACAGAACAAGGCGGTTTCAACGAGTTTTTCTTGACTTTTCTTTCTGCTAATATTATACTTAGAATGTATGAATAGGATAAAAAATTTTATCCTGTTTAGAAAAGAAGTATCAATGGAGGTATGAAATGAACACTATCAAGTTTTGTGCTAAGTGCGGAGCGCCAATAGGTCCAGAAGAAAAATTCTGTGGCGGCTGCGGTGCGTCTGTCGCCGAAATGGAAGCCGAAGCAGGCATTTCCACACAGCAGGCAGCACCTGCTCAGGCACCCGTTCAGCAGACTCAGCCTGTACAGCAGCAGGCTCCTCAGTATGACCAGCAGTATGCACAACCAGCAAACAACTACGCTCAGGCAGCAGCTCCTGCGGCTGCAAAGCCAAATCCTTTTGCTAAGCTTGGCGAATGGGTAAAGGGTCACAAGAAGATAACACTTATCGCCGCTGCAGCTCTTATCGTTGTTATCGTTGCGATCATCATTCTGTGCAACATTCTTAAATATCAGGTGATCGACGCAAAGGATCTTTTCAAGTTTGAATTTAAGGGCATTGACGGCTGTGGCTATGTTGAGGCAGAGCTTAACTGCTATGACAAGAGCTACTATTCAATGGCAGACGCTACAAGCGCTCTCGGCGACCTTGCTGACGAGACAGATCTTGACCTTGACGACCTTGATGATCTTTCCGACTATGCAAGCTCATCTGACAAGTCATCAAAGGTAAGCAAGTATTTTGCACTTGACAAGAAAACTCTTACAAAAGCATTTAACAAAGCTGATGATTTTACAGAAGCTAAGAAGATGAGAAATGCCCTTCTCAAAACAAATAGCGATGGCGAGTATAAGCTGAAGATCACTTTTGATAAGAAAGCAAACAAGAATCTTAAAAATGGTGACAAGGTAAAATGCACAGTAAAGTACAACGAGGATTCTCTCAAGGACAAGAACATAAAGCTAAAGAACACTGAGTTTGAGGTAACTGTAAAGGATCTAAAAAATGGTGAGGAGATCGACTTCTTCAAGGGCGTTGAGGTCAAGTTCTCAGGCTTTGACGGCAACGGCTCTGCTGATGTTTCATATGACTCAGCATATCCATTTATCTACTATGATTATGACTACAAGTCAGATCTGAAAAACGGCGACAAGTACACTGTTACAGCTAACATAGACGTTTATGGCGCAGAAGAAAGCGGTGACATGACTTGGTTTGAATATGACGACAAGTATTATACATACAAGACAGCCGACGTTAAGGACGGCAAGGTAACAAAGGATTTCACTGTTGAGGGTCTTGAAAAAACTCAGGAGATCGACCCGTTCGAGGGACTTGAATTTGAATGCTCAGGCGGTGTTCCATTTGTTAAGCCTTACTCAGTAAAGAGCGAGTCTATCCCTGCTGCTCTTAAGGACAATGTTTCTTACTCAGTATCATGCGATGATTATATTGGCATCGGAGGCACATTCAAGGTAACTTGCAGCCCTTATTCCTCACTTGCAAGAAATGGTATCACACTTTCCGGCAAAACTGAAACAAACGATTGGGGCGACACTGTTTATGTTAAGGAAATAACAGTTGACGAAACATTCCCTGCATATGTAACAGCTGACAACGGCAAGGCTGCTATGGACAGCTATCAGTCATATCTCGATGACAAGATCGAAGATATGAGAAAGGATATAAAGGGTCATTACGCTCCATATCCTGCTGACTTTGACGGCAAGGTAACATCTATCGAGTCTTTTGATTACGTTGACACTTATGTTGCATTCACAAACAAGAAGAATTATGATTCTTGGGAGAACACAAATGCACTCTACAATCTTTACAAGATAACTGTAAAGACAGATAAGGAGAAAAAGGCAGTTTCATTCTATGCTTCGATCTACTGCTCAAATATCGTTGCAACAGGTGAAACATTTACTGAAGAGCCTTACTTCTCAACATCTTACTACAACAAAGAAGCAGATTTCAAGAAGAAGGTAATTGAAGCCGAGGGTTACACAACAACTAAGGCTGGTGCGGCTTCAAAGCCTGCAACTGACGATTCTTCATCGGCTGCAGCAAGCGAAGCAACAACTACTACCACAACAACAGCAAAGACCGATTCTTCTGTAGCAGAAACAACTACATCTGCAAAGGATAAGGCAACAACTACAACTCTCGTTCCATAAGAGTAAAATAGTAAGAAACACGCCGCGGAAATTTTCTGCGGCGTGTGTTTTTATTTCCTGACAACTCTTGAAAACCTTGTCAAAATGTGATATAATATATGTTACGATAATAAAAAAAATCAGCCCCGAAGAGCCGGAGCTGATTTATGAAACGATCGTTATTTAAGGCACTGTGAACCATTTTCAAAAAGCACTTTGTTGAGCTTTGCCACATCATAGCCTTTATTTATTGCGTCAATGAGTATGCAATCACGGGTGTTTTTAGGATAAAGCTGAGCTTCACCCGCAAGGGTCAGAAGTCGCTGAACGGTATCAATATCAAGCTTCATTGCAAGTGCGATAGCGATTATCTTATCCTTGCTTGGAAGTCTTGCTCCTGCAAATATCTGATATCCATATATTTGATTTAGCTGGGATATTCTTATGACCTCTATCTTTGTCATCTTTTTCTTTTTCACAAGCTCACAAAGATAACGTGCAAAATCCTGTCTGTCAAGAGAATCCTTATTGTTGCTTAGAAAACTGTTGATATCATCGCTTCCATTTAGCTCCTCCATAAGCTGTGTTGTTTTTTTCATGT
The DNA here is from genome assembly GCF_000723465.1 of Ruminococcus bicirculans (ex Wegman et al. 2014). Taxonomy (GTDB): domain Bacteria; phylum Bacillota; class Clostridia; order Oscillospirales; family Ruminococcaceae; genus Hominimerdicola; species Hominimerdicola aceti. Next base: position 557,111 of record NZ_HF545616.1, on the reverse strand, counting down.
CACCAGTTCCTTCCTATAATAATTTATTTTTTTACATTTTTACATTGGAGATGAGAAATATGTCACAAAAAAGCTTATATGATTTTGAAACAGAACAGATCGACAAAATGTTCGACTGCAAAAACTATTTATTTAAAAACAGCAAGCACGAAAAAGTCATTTTAGAGAGTGACACAGGTGTAAAAATGGTGCGGCACATTATCTATAAGCCTGCTGACGTTTCTGTATATCAAAGGCTCGCATTGATAAATAATCCATATCTTTGCCGTATCTACGAGATCTCCGAAAGCACTGAAGCGTATACTATCTATGAAGAATTCTGCGACGGCATGACTCTTACGGATTATGCAAACGGCGAAACACTAGCAGAACACGATGCCCTGAACATTACCTGCTCCATATGCCAGGGATTGTATGCTCTTCACAACAGCGGCATCGTTCACCGTGATATAAAGCCTGATAATATTATAATATGTGACGACAATAATGTCAAGATTATAGATTTTGATATTTCTAAAATTTATAAATCTAATCAACGCTCTGACACCCAGACTTTGGGAACTGTAGGCTTTGCCGCACCTGAACAATTCGGTATGCAGCAATCTGACGCAAGAACGGATCTCTATTCTCTGGCAGTGCTTCTGAACGTTCTTTTGACAGGTGAACACCCGTCGGTCAAAATGTGCGAAAACAAGAAAATTCTGAAAGTCATAAAGAAATGCCTTTCTATCAATCCAGACGACAGATATAGCACTGCGGAAGAGCTGTACAATGTGCTTAATAAGATCAGGAGAAAATTAAAATATGAAAAAATGTCCTAATTGCGGAAGAATCCTTCATGACGATTCCATTTTCTGCTTTGGCTGCATGAGCGAAATAAACAAGAGGCAAGAAATAGTTCTCGCTACCCCCAAAAAAGTTTCTTTAAAAGCAAAAATAACCACACCAATAATCGCTGTGGCATTAGTATCCGCAACTGTTTTCGGGGTGTATACTTATAATAACAATAGTGATAAGACCACGGCTGTGAAAAAAAGCACACCTCGATCTACTGCCACTGTCACCACAAATACACCTGTGACAACTACTCTGCCTCCCGTCACCACTGTCATGACTACTACCACAAAAAAGCGTGAGCCTGACAAGGCTGCCCTTGCGTCAGATATTGTAGAAGGGGCGGCATTAGCAGAGTCAAAAGCCGCCGCAGTCACCACCACTACCACTACAGAAAAAGTGACTGAGCCTGTGACAGAGCCGGAGATACAGCAGGATATACCGCAGGAAAACACAGAAGATACTCAGCTGGACGAGTCTGTCGAGCCTGAATATTACTCCCCTGATGGTGCAAGTCAGATGACCCTTGACCTGCTCGATTATGTAAATCCTCTCCGTGAGAAATATGGTCTGAAACCACTCCGTGCAAGCGGACAGCTTGATGAATGTCTGCAAAAGAGCCTGTATCAAATGGACGACTACTGTCAAGGCATTGGCAACGTATACGAACATCTCTCTGAGGTCGGTCTGCCTAACAACAGCAAAATACGACAATTCACAGCAAACAACAGCTGTGTTTCAGACTATGACGAGGCATACACAGAGCTTTTTACTTGGTTAAAAAATAATGCAAGCTTTGGTCTCTCTTACGGTGACAATCTGATCAACGGCTTGGAAGATTACACATATCTTGGTGTTTGCTTTTTCCATGATGATATAGTTCAGGAAAGAAAAGACCATATGTGGAATGACCCAGATAATGATGAATACGAATCTATGCCGCTATATCAATGCTATGTTTATGTTATGAAATAAGCCGACAATATCCGACTTGAATATTTTATGCGATTGTGATATAATAAAGGCAACACAAAACGTAAAAAGCGAATTACAAAAAAGAGGATATTTATGAATAATCAGACTAATAACGAGAATTTATCCCAAGACACTAATGGCCAGCCTGACGAATACAGCGCTTATCGTGATGAAGAATACGAAAGAATGCGCATTGAAATGGAAAAACGCCGTGCCGAAAGGCGCGCAAGAGAACACAGGCGTGTTATGAAAAACCGTATCATTGCCATAGCAATTCTTTTGGTGATAATTTTTGTGATAGTGAAAGCCTGTGGTGGAAGGTCAGACAACAAGCCTGCTGCTTATTCATCATCACAGACCGAAAGCACAAAGCAGGCTGAAGCAAAGACTACCACCAAAAAGAAAACCTCCGACAACAGCAAAGCAGAAGAAACAAAGCATAAGATAGAGCAGTCAAACGGCATGACCTTTGTTGACGGCATTCTTATCGTAAACAAGACCTACTCCCTGCCCTCTGATTACGCTCCGGGCGTAAGCACAATTGCACAGAACGCCTTTGACGAAATGGCAGCTGCCGCGGCTCAGGACGGCATAACACTCTTTGTAAATTCAAGCTATCGTTCATATCAGGATCAGGAATCTCTTTATAACTCCTATGCCGCAGAGCGTGGCACAGAAGCCGCAGACGAGGTATCTTCCCGTCCGGGACATTCAGAACATCAAACGGGTCTGACCTTTGATGTTAACACCACCGAGGACAGCTTTGCAGGCACTCCCGAAGCAAACTGGCTGGCTGAACACTGTGCAGAGTACGGCTTTATTATCCGTTACCCTGAGGGAAAAGAGGATAAAACAGGATATGTGTATGAGCCGTGGCATATCCGCTATCTCGGTAAGGAAAAAGCCCAGGCGGTAACAAAGAGCGGTCTTTGCCTTGAAGAATATCTTGGTGTCACCTCTGATTACAAATATGCCGAAGATCAGAACTGTTCAAGCCTGAACACTTCCGACACACAATCAAGTCAGGCGGACGGCTACACAGACGGCTATTATCAGGACAACACAAATTATGATTATCAATACTGATACAAACACAAAGCGGACAGCCACAGGAAAGTGGTTGTCCGCTATTCTTTACTTTGTCATACGGGACGTCGAAAACGCAGTCCCCTACAGCCAAATATCCGTTACTTATTTTCTGAGCTTTCTGTGCTATCGGAGCTTTCCAAACTGCTGTCATCATAGTGGACAGGCTCAGTTGTAAGACCCTTATCTCCTGCCTCTACGGCTTTCTCAGTCATATCGTCAACTATGCGTTTGAAAACTTTGAACGCCTTATCATAATTCTCCTGCATAGTTTCCTTAGAGTCGCCCAAAGTCTTAACTGGCACTCTCATTGAAAGATGGATATCATTCGGCATATTCTCGAAGTTAAGCTCCTTTGCCATGATCTCCATGTTCCAGCTCATGCCCATATCATCAACATACTTGTTGTTCGGAAATTCCTTTGGCAACTCAGGAGTCATTATTGACTTGAACTCCTCGTCAGTGTTTGAGTCTGTTATAACAAGTATAGACTCGCCCCCCTGAAGCTGTGCCAAGAACTTAGTGCTGTTCACGTTCTGTTGCTGATAATCGTCGCTGTGAGAATTTAGCGGAATCATAATGACCTCAACATGGACATAACCATTGCCGTCAAGATCGTCCGTGTATTTTTCAAAGAACTCCTCCAGTTCCTCCTGACGTGTTTCCAAGCCATTGTTTGCGATCATAAGCACTGTCAAGTCTGCCTTTTCACGCCTTGCAGCGTCAATAAAAATAAATGCCGCCACCGCTATGATAAATATTGTAAAGATTATCCACACCTTGTTGTGATAAAAGAAATTCTGCACCTTTTCAAAGCCATGAAGCTCTCTTATCTGGTCATGCTCTTCCTTTATGGAAGACTCGCTTTCATCAATAACTCCGCTTTTGAGCTTCATAAGCTCGATACGCTCCTGAGCAAGCCTGCGTTCACGTTCCTTTTCTTCCTGACGTTCACGCTCACGTCTTTCAGCTTCCGCCTGCTCTAAAACCTGCCTTTCACGCTCCTCAGCCTCACGCCTTTGCTGAGCCAGCGTGCGCTCATACTCTGCGTCATCAGCGTCCTCCAACAGACCCTGACCCTCCAGACTTTTGTCGAGCTTTGATATATTAATGTCCTTTTCGTCTTTTTTTGACATATCACTGCCGTCCTTTGCGAGATATTTTATATCATATTAGTATAAACCAATAATATTAACTCCGTATTAACAAAAAAGAGATAGCATTTTCATGAAAAATGTCTATATACAAATAAAGATAAAATGTGTATAATATACATAAATCAAATAAATTAGGTTGTGATAATAACAATTTAGTGAAAAGAGGAGAGATAGCAATGCTTGAAAAGATCATACAGAAAAACACAGAAAAATCAGAGATATCCGAACAGCTAAAAGGGCTGAGAGAACAGCTCACCCTGCTTGAAAACAAAATAAAGACCGCAGGAGTGCCTGTTATAATCACATTTGACGGCTGGTCTGCCGCAGGAAAAGGCTCGATGATAGCAAAGCTCATACGCTCTCTTGACCCACGTTTTTACAAGGTGGTTTCCTATCGTGCACCGAATGAGCAAGAAAAGCGTATGCCATGGCTGTGGCGTTATTGGCAGACGCTGCCGAAAAAAGGTGAGTTTCTTATCCTTGATCGAAGCTGGTATCGTGACACTGTGAACGCCTTTATGTACGGTGAGATAGACAAGGAAACAAGGGACACACGTCTTGAAGATATCTGCACCTTTGAAAGGCAGCTTACAGATGACGGATATGTTATCGTGAAAATTTTCCTGCACATTACCGAAGACGAGCAGAAAAAGCGTATCGAAAAGCTGGAGAACTCCTCTGTTACAAGCTGGCGTGTGGAAAGCCACGATATAAAGAACATGGAAAAATACGATAAGTTTTTCCGCAGATATGACAAAATGCTTGAAAACACAAACACGGCATTTGCTCCGTGGACTTGCGTTGGGGCAAATGAACGTGCCTCTGCTGAGCTTGAAGTGCTGACAGCGGTCTCAAAGGCAGTAAGCACTGCAGTTTCCGCCAAGGAGAAAGGCGAACATTATATTCCCGAACCACAGTTCGACACCTGCGGATACAATTATCCTGAATATAAAACTATTGAAATGCCTGCTCTTGCAGAAGTGGATATGAACAAGTCCCTTGACGAAGCGGAATATGAGAAAAAGCTGAAAAAATATCAGGACAAGCTTTTCAAGCTGCAAAATCTCTGCTATCAGAAGAAGATACCTGTTATAATATGCTATGAAGGCTGGGATGCAGCAGGAAAAGGCGGAAATATCAAGCGCATTGCGGCTGCCCTTGATCCAAGGGGCTATGAAGTTCACCCTATCGCTGCACCCGAACCGTCAGAGCTTGCAAGGCACTATCTATGGCGTTTCTGGACACGTCTTGAAAAGAATGGTCACTTTACTATCTTTGACCGCACATGGTATGGCAGAGTAATGGTCGAGCCTATCGAAAAGCTCACCCCCGAAGAACGTGTGAACATGGCTTATCGTGAGATAAACGAGTTTGAAAGCCAGCTTCATGATTGGGGCGCAGAGATAATAAAATTCTGGGTGAATGTAGATAAAGACGAACAGCTCCGCCGTTTTAACGAGCGTGAGAACACGCCTGAAAAGCGTTGGAAGATAACCGATGAGGATTGGCGCAACCGTGAAAAGTGGGACACCTATGAGAAATATGTTGACCGCATGATAACACTTACCTCCACAGATATAGCACCATGGACGATACTTGAGGGCAACGATAAAAAATACGCCCGCATAAAAGCACTGAAAACTATTGTGAAACGCCTTGAAAAGCGTTTGGAAAAAGAAGATAAATAAAAAAAAGCGGCGAAGCGTAATGCTCCGCCGTCTTTTATTTGCCGTCAGATCAGCATCCGCAGCCGCCGCAACCATTGTCGCAGCCACAACCACCGCAGCCGTTTCCACAACCGCCACAGCCATTTCCGCAACCGCCGCAGCCACAGCAGAATATGAGAATAAGGATAATGATCCACCAACAACCGCCAAATCCACAACCGTTCATAAATGAAATCTCCTTTTTTATTAAGATTTATAAAGCTGAAGCTTTGCTCCGTTGCTTTATATTACAGTTTATGACGCAGAGAAAAATGTGTTACAAAAAAATCTGCAAGGAGAATTTGTCCTGTGCATAAGAATATAAAAGCGATAAAAATGCGAGAATAACAAGACGCAAAACTGTCAAGAATGTAGCTAAGACAAAGCTTTGTCTTAAACATTTTAAGGGGTGAATTTTATGAACGAACAGTTTTTTGATAGCGACAGCTTTACACCAAGGGCAAGAGAGCTTGTGAAAAATGCCGTCACTCTGGCAGGAAGCTGGGGGCATACTTATATCGGCACTGAGCATATCCTGCTCTCTGCCGCCTATGAGGAGGACTCCACAGCCTGTGCAGTGCTTCTGCGCCACGAGGTCACGGCTCAAAGGATAGAGGAGCAGATAGAATACATCATAGGCAGAGGCACGCCATGCCGTCTTACGAAAAATGACATCACTCCTAACGCTGCCGCTGTTTTAAAAGGCGCAAAAAGGCTGTGCGAGAGCATGGGTGGCGGTATTGCAGGAACGGAATACATTCTTGCTATGATACTCCGCCGCAGCGATTGCTGTGCCTTTGAGATATTGCAGCAGTTAGGGGTGAACTGCAACAAGATGTACAACGATTGCTCATTGTCAGGCAACGAGCCTAATATTTTTTCAGACAGAAATTATCCCAAGCTAAAGACCCTTGAACGCTACGGCAGAGAGCTTACACGCAAAAGCGAGTGCGAAAAATTCGACCCCTGCATAGGCAGAGAAGCTGAAACAGAACGTATCATGGAGATACTCTGCCGCCGCACAAAGAACAATCCCTGCCTTGTAGGTGAGGCAGGTGTGGGAAAGACCGCTGTTGTGGAGGGGCTTGCGAGAAAGATCATGCTTGGAGAAGTGCCGTCTGCGTTGTCCTCAAAGCGGATCTTCTCCCTTGATATAACTGCCCTCCTTGCAGGAGCAAAATATCGTGGGGACTTCGAGGAGCGATTGAAAAGCTGTATGGACGAAGCCGCAAAGGCTGGAAATGTGATACTTTTCATTGATGAGCTTCACAACATAATGGGTGCAGGAGCGGCAGAGGGTGCAATAGACGCTGCAAATATCCTGAAACCACAGCTTGCAAGGGGCGGTCTACAGCTCATAGGCGCAACGACTTTTGAGGAATACCGCAAAAATATTGAAAAAGACTCAGCTATGGAGCGACGCTTTCAGAAAGTGAAGATAGATGAGCCTGATCAAAGCCAGACCTGCCGTATCCTCAGCGGTCTTATAAACAAATATGAACAGCACCACAGCGTTGACATCTCCCCTGACCTTATACCATATGCAGTTAAGCTTGCCGCAAGATATGTCACCGACAGATTTTTTCCTGACAAAGCAATTGATATCCTTGACGAAGCCTGTGCCTGTGCGGTCATAGAGCAAAGTGAAAATAATTCTGGCGAGAAAATATCAGACGCTTTCAACGATTATGTGAAAGGCAAGCTCACCCGTGACGAATATCTCACCGCCATAACAGAGTGCCGCCCAAAGCGCATACCACTTGAAAAAAGGCACATTGACAGCGTTATTTCATCGCTCACAGGTATAAACTGCGCTGATATCGGACAGGACGAAGCCGCAAGGCTCACAGGGCTTGAAGATAAGCTAAGCGAAAGCATTGTGGGACAGCAGACGGCTATAAAGTCGCTCTGCTCTGCCGTCCGCCGCTGTCGTGCAGGACTAAAGGGCAGCGACCGCCCCATGGGAAGCTTTATTTTCTTAGGGTCAACGGGAGTGGGCAAGAGCCAGCTTGCAAAAGATCTTGCCAAAACGCTTTTTGGCAGAGATAACGCCATTGTAAAGCTTGATATGTCAGAATACATGGAACGCCACAGCGTTTCAAAGCTCATAGGCTCGCCCCCTGGATATGTAGGCTTTGACGAGGGTGGCAGGCTCACCGAACAAATTCGCCGCAAGCCCTACTGTGTGCTTCTTCTTGACGAAATAGAAAAGGCTCATCCTGACATCTACAATCTGCTTTTACAGATACTAGAGGACGGCTGTCTTACCGACTCCGCTGGCAGGACAGTTTCTTTCTCCAATGTCCTTATAATAATGACCTCGAATATCGGCGTGAAAAAGCTTGCCGAAACCAAGGCCGTGGGCTTTTCAAACAGCAAGTCAAATGGCGAAGCCAAGAAAAAAGCCATGCTCTCAGAGCTTAAAAGCTTTATGTCTCCCGAGCTTTTAGGCAGGATAGATGAGGTGATAGTTTTTAACGACCTTACCCTTTCCGATATGGAAAACATTACACGCCTTGAAATATCCGCTCTTGAAAAAAGGCTCTCCGAACTTGGCTGTACACTCGTCTGTCAGCCAGAGGTATACCCTTTTATCGCAAAGCAGGCACTTTCAAAAAGCGGCTCTGCACGAGAGATACGCCACATAATTACCGCCCTCATAGAAAATCGCATAAGCGATATGCTTATCTCCTCCGCCTGCCGTGACTTTTCTGTTTGCGTATCTGAAAACACCTTAACTGTCGCACAGCACCGCAGGCAACTGTGTTCATAGAAATTTTACAAAGTATAGTTGAGGGATATTTTACAAAAGCCCGCCCATATGTTATAATATTTTTATATATTGTTGTCCAAACGGCAAAAGGAGGATAAAAATGTCTGACAGAAAATACAAGCTATATTCCGACTCCACCTGCGATCTGTCGGAGGATATATTAAAAAATATGGACGTGACGCTTCTGGAATTATCTTTTGAAGTAAACGGTGTTGTAAAGAGCAAGAATGACATGACGCTGCCTGAATTTTATTCCCAAATGCGAAACGGAGCAGTAACGAAAACATCGCAAATAGGTATCTCCGACTATGAACAGGCTTTTGAAAAGGAACTTGCCGCAGGCTATGACGTGCTTTATCTTGGATTTTCGTCAGGTCTTAGCGGCAGCTTCAACACTTCCTGCATTGCAAGAGATAGCGTAATGGAAAAATACCCAGAAGGCAAGATAATCTGCATAGACTCCCTCTGTGCTTCAACAGGCGAAGGTCTTTTGCTCATAAAGGCTGACGAAAAGAAAAAGCAGGGTCTTTCCATTGACGAGCTTGCCCAGTGGATCACTGACAACAGGCTTCACCTATGCCATGTTTTCACAGTTGATGACCTGAAATATCTCCACCGAGGTGGCAGAGTATCAAAGACCGCCGCCATAGCAGGCTCTATTCTTGGCATTAAACCGCTTCTCCACGTTGACAACGAGGGACATCTTATCCCAGTTGGAAAGATACGAGGCAGAAAGCAATCCATTGAAAAGCTTGTGGATATGATGTGCGAACGCATGGGAAATTGGGATAATTCCACAGTAGCCGTCTGCCATGGCGACTGCCTTTCAGACGCTGAATATGCAGCCGACCTTATGCGAAAAAAGCTTGGCAAGAAGACCACTGTGCATATCTGCTACACAGGTGCTGTTATAGGCTCACACTCAGGGCCTGGAACTCTCGCTCTGTTCTTTATGGGCGACCAGCGATAAAAATACAATACAAAAGCGGACGAAGCCCGAAAACTTCGTCCGCTATTTTTATATGTGATATCAAAGACCCTTTGCCTTTTTCAAAGTTATACCATTATCTCCAAGCGGTATAGCGTGGTCAAGTCCAACGAACTTGCCTCCCTCCTGCCAAAGAACTTCCTTGACAAAATCATACTTTTCCTCGTCCCATGTAACAAAATCGTCCTTTACAAGTCCGCCCGTGTCACCTGAGTTTGCATTGAAGCACCAGAAAGTGTGATTTACATGATTGTCCTTTATTAGCTTTCTCATGTAGGTCATCCAAGTTAGGTTAGGCTCTGTCATAAAGCCACCCCACTCGCCTATAAGAAGCGGTGCGATATCCTGCTCCTGAATGTAGAACCAGTTGTCTTTCCAGCAATCTTTCATAAGGCTCTTGTATGTGTAGTCCCCCTCGAACCAAGGCTGCTGATAAACCGTCGGACCATAGTCGTGCGGCGAGTAAACAAGCTTATCCTGATATTTGCCAAGGTCGATAGGATAGTCCTTTACGCCCCTGAGATTTCCGCCCCACCAGTTGAAATAGTAATCATCACTGTTGGTGGAGGAATAATCCCCATTTTTCTTGATGTTCTTAGGGTATATTTCGATACCCTCGACCATTATAAGCACATTAGGATTTTTCGCAAGCACCTTGCTCGCTGCCGTTTCAGCCACATACTTCCAGTTGTTTGCGTCCTTTGAATCATTCCATATTGCCGCAGCGTCACCCTCGTTAGGCTTGCCGTGAGGCTCGTTTTTCAGGTCAAATGCAACGATAGTGTCATTGTCCTTATATCTGTCGGCAAGCCACTCCAAAGCATGGTAATAGTTCTTTACAGTGACCTTGTCAGTATACCACAGATTTACAGTATGACCGCTGGCATTGGTTTCCGCTGAATGGATATCAGGCATTACTTTAAGACCGTTTTCCTCCGCAAGCTTGAGAAAATAATCAAATATCTCAAGGCTGTTCATCGAGTTCAGCTCTTCATTGTATGCGTTATTGTAGTTCGCCTTTGGATATTCGCCCTCCGACCACTGGTTGATAAGCTCCGCTGACATAGGCACTCTTATAAGATTGAAACCGTGGTCTGCAATAGCCTCCACCGATGTCACAAGCTCGCTGTTCCAAAGTCCGTCAAATGTGTTAGTGCCTGTGTTGTAGCCAAACCAGTTCACGCCCGTGAGCCAAACCTCTTTGCCGTCCTTGTCAAGTATCTTGCTTCCGTCTGTGTGAAGCCAATCATCACCCTGTTTAGCCTTTGAGGTACGCTTTAGAAGCTTTTTAACGTCCTTTTCCGTGACCTTTTTGTCATTATTCTGATTATTGTTGTTATTGTTATTATTCTGTGATACCTTGCCCTTTTTAACAGTACACTCCACACCGTTTAGCTTTGCAGACTTAACATTGAGCTTTGTTCCAGTTCCAATATTACAGCCAATAGAGGTCGAACCGCCCTTTGCGATCTCGCCATTGTAATCAACATTCGTGACCGTGAGTTTGTTGCCCTTGACCTTAAAGTTGCCGTTCCAGCCGTCACAGCTTTTGAGCTGGTCTATTTCAAGCTCCAGCGTCCACTCCTTGAGGGCTTCATCGGAGTTGTTCTCAATGCCTATCTCCATGCCCGTCATGACCTTGTCGCCGTCCTGCCAACTGTTGTCCCCTGAATAGGAAATGATAAAGCCCTTTTCCTTTTTATCGTCTTTGCTTTCCTCCTCATCAGCATCAGGCTCGTCCTCGCTTTCATCAGCCACAGAGTCCTCCTCACTGGTGTCATCGGTTTCTGAAGCCACCGCAGAACTGCTCTCCGCCTTTGAAGCCGAGCTGTCCACGTCTTTTTTGCCTGATGTTGCCACCAATATCAATGCAATAACAAGCCCCACTATAACAGCGCCCATGCCTGCAAAAGCGATAATAAGCTTTTTGTTTATGCCCTTTTTGCCCACATTCTCCTGCTGGCTGTTTACGTCTTTTTTCTCATCACTCATAAGCTTTCCCCTTTATTTTTGATTTTTACATATTTATAAGACCGCCGAGTATTACGCCCGACGGTCGAACTTTCTTTTTTTGGCGACTTATTTTACTGACTGGAGTTTCTCGCTAAGGAACTTCTCCTCAAACTTGTCTGACGGCATAGGTCTGCCGAAATAATAGCCTTGTATAACGTCAGTTTCCAGGTCTCTCAGGATATCGAACTGCACCTGTTCCTCAACGCCCTCTGCGCAAACTGCTATATGCAGGTCGTGAGAAAGATTAACTATCATTTTAACAAACACCGCAGTGTCAGGATTTTTTGCGATATCATCAATAAACGACTTGTCTATTTTAATGGTATTCAGCGGCATTTCCTTTATGCAGTTAAGCGAAGAATATCCCGTTCCGAAATCGTCCAGTGCTATCTTCACGCCCTTGTCTGTTATATGCTTCAAAAGCTCCTTCATTTTTTCCATATCATGGATAGCAAGACTTTCTGTGACCTCAAAACATATCTTATCAGGGGGTGCGCCTGTTTCGTCAAAAAGTGTGTCTATCTTGTCAAGGAAATCAGGCTCAATTATCTGACCTACAGACAGATTGATGTTCATTCTCAAATCAAGCCCTGCGTCAGCCCACTTTTTGCACTGTCTGCCTGCGATCCTTATTATGTTCTCGCCCAAGAGATTGATATAGCCAAGCCTTTCCGCCATAGGGATAAATTCGGCAGGGGAAACCTGACCGAACTCAGGTGGATTCCACCTCATAAGCGCTTCACAGCCCACAAGCTTCTTTTCGGAGCTGCTGAATATAGGCTGATAATACGCCGTGAAATGTGCAAAGCCATTTGTGATATCCTTGTGCATGAGCCTTTCAAGTTCGATCTGCCTTGAAAGTATCCTGCCGATAGTTTCGTTATAATTTATAGTACAATTCTTGCCCTGCTTTTTCGCATATGAAATGGCAAGGTCGATCCTTTTAAGAACTGTGTTTACAGTATCGTCAAGCTTCGGGAACTTCGCAACGCCCATTGAACAAGTGCAATAGCAAGTGCTGTTAGCAATCTGCCACTCTGTGTTGAACTTATCATGTATGATCTTGCATATCTCGTCGATCTCGGTCTGATCCTGATCTCTCAGAAGCACAACGAACTCATCGCTGCCAAATCTAAAAACGCTCAGCTTTTTATTCTTCTGGGCAAAATCCTCAAAGAATTTACCTATCTCTTTAAGAAGTCGGTCACCATTATTGTGGCCATAGCTGTCATTTATGTTTTTGAAATTATCAAGGTCAATGAGCATAACAGTGCTGTTCTCATCGCTTTCAATAATGCCCTGTATACTCTTATCAAGACTTAATCTGTTAGGAAGACCTGTGAGATTATCGTAAAAGACCTGCTTTTCGATGACCCTCTCATAATTTATCTTTTCTGAGATATCATTAAGTGTACAAAGTCTGATAGTTCTGCCGTCATGCCATTTTATGAGTTTTTCCGACACATTGAACCATTTGTTCATGATCTCGGAATAATAATCTCCTCCAAAAAGCATTCCTTCCTTATGAGCAGGAAGTTCACACCAAGTCTTGCTGAAAACGTCACTTTCCTTTTTGCCGACCAGTTTTCCAAAATACTGTTCAAAGCTCTTGCTGGCAAAAACTATCTCACCACTGTCCTGTGCCACTGCAAGCACATAGGAATTCATATTATCCATAACATCAGTAAGCGTGCGAGTAGTGCTTTCAGCATGTTCAGCCGCTCTCCTAGTATGGAGCATACCAGAAAGTATGTATGTCAGACGTGAGGCTAGCTGTATCTCCTCAGGGGACCATACTCTCTCAGGATCAGAGGACAAAAGATTGAAATATGCAACATACTTATTGGTATCCTTGACAGCACAAGTGAGTGAACAAGGATACACCACACCACGCAGGGATATTTCCTCCGCATCTCCATTCGGATGAGCCTTATCCGCAACGTGGATACCAGTTTGCATAAGTGCTTTTTTCATTGCATTGTATCTATTTCTATTAAATTCTTTATCAAAAGCAAATACAGTATATTTATGTGTATCAGCGATCAATTCATAACTCAAAGGTTCTGAGTTTTCATAGCCTGAAACTGTTACCGTAGCCGCATTGACATAAAGTGCAGAGCAAATACTTTCGAGAAAATTCTTGCACACATTATCAAATCTGTCATCGCTTTCAAGTATTTTCAAAAAGCTCTCGAACTTTTCGTTATAGGTCTTAGCTGGTATTTCCATACAAACAGCCCTCCTCTGCTTATATAAATACGTCTAGCGTCATTATAACATATTTTCCGTAAAATCACAAGGGGAATTATAGAAATTTATTTATAATGCACAAAACAAATTACCAAATTTATATATTATTAAAAAACAAGCCCCGTAGTTAAGCTTAAAAAAAGTTTAACTGACGGAGCAAATGTGACCGAACCGATAAGCCGAGTTTTGTCGAGTGCGATAATCTATCTGGACTGTACGTTGCCGCACAGCTCTAGCCACCTATAGCCCCAAGTCTGACGAGCAGCCATTGACTTGCAAGCTACCATTGGTGTTGCATCGGATAAGGTTTACATAGCAATGACGTCTCCGCCATTCTGGTGGGCTTTTACCCCACCTTTCCACCCTTACCAACAAAAGTTGGCGGTATATTTCTGTTGCACTGGCTCTAAGGTCACCCTCGGCTGACGTTATCAGCTATCCTGCTCTATGATGCTCGGACTTTCCTCATAAACCTAGAACGTTTACGCTATCGCATAGCTCGCTCACAGTATGATTATATCACATGAATGACGAAATGTCAAATAAAAGCCTGCATAGACAGTGAGCATTCTTAAAAATCATGCAAAACGTCTCAAACATATTTACAATTTACAAAAAATGTGATAGAATTAAAATAACCAAATCAAGGGAGCGTAAAAAATGAGAACTTGTCCTCACTGTGGCAGCGAGCTTCACGATGATTCTACTTTCTGCTTTGCCTGTATGTCCATCGTCAACGAGCGTAAAGAATTACTTATAAAGGTAAACACGTCACGCAAAAGAACCATACCAATGGTTTGTGTTGCAGTCGCTATCATAGCCGCATCGTCAGTGTTTGCCGTTGTCAGCAAGAAAAACAATGCCGTAGAAACTAAAACACCTGAGCCTGCAAAAGCTGTGACAACTTCTGACACTGTAACGACCATACCGCAGACAACGACTGCCGCCACAACAACTGTACCTACTACCACCACCGCACATGCACCAACGGCAGATGAGATAGACAAAATTTCAGGCGGTATTAGGCAGGCTTCCACAGGCACGGCTGGAACTACTACCACCACAACAACCCTGCCTGAAGAAACTCAGCCCGAAGAAAATAATGGCGAAAATCAGCCTGATGAAAATAACGTTCAGCAGAAGGATAACACAGCTCCAGCCGAGCCTGAGCCGTCATATTTTTCTGAGGACGGAGCAAATGAGCTAAGCAGAATATTTGCAGACAAAATAAATAAAAAACGTGAAGGCAGAGGCTATGCACCACTGAGGGTCTGCGGACAGCTTGACGATCTGCTGTCAATGAGTCTTGAAACATTGACTCATGTGCAAAGTGAGGGCGAGATCGATACTTGCTATGAAATAACATTGGATAAGCTAAAAAGCAACCTCAGCGACGTTGGACTTCCCTCAGACAGTGAATTTATAAGGATAAGCTATGTAATGAACTGCTGTAAAAACTATGATGAAGTATTTGAGTATGCCAAAAAAGTGAATTTTTCAAACGAGCTTTTCACTGATGAAGAAGGCACACTTACAGTTTATTCACAAAGACTGGATTACAAATATTTCGGCTGCGCAATATATGATATGTGTCGTAGTCAGCTAAAACCTAACGGTGATTATTCATCCACTTCCGAATACGTCTGCGAAATTTGGCTGATGAAATAAGCAAAATTAAAGTTTACAAATCATCTTATAATTAGCCTTGATATATTGTTTACAATTCACAAAAATTATGCTAAAATAAATGTATGCTTTTAAGCTCTTAGCTTTATCAGTAAATAATATAACAAGGAAAAAACATCTATGAAGTTCAATATCAAAAAGGTCGCAGCCGCATTTTTAAGTGTGGCAATGCTCACCACAGGCTCGGCTCAGCTTTCTGTTTTTGCACAGCAGACGCTTAAATACGAAGCCGAAAACGGCACTTTGGGCGGTTCTGCCTATATCCAAACAGACAGCTCCGCATCAGGCTCTAGGTCAGTTAGTTTTTCAGACTCAAGCTGCACATGGTCACAGACTGTTACAGTCAGCGAAAGCGGATACTACAAAATAAAGCTTTACAGCCGCGGAGAAGGATCGAATAAGATAAACAACCTTTCTGTAAACGGCTCAAATGCAGGTACTTTCAGCAGTGCAAACGGCTCTGCCTATAAAGCGTCCACAGTGAATGGTATTTATCTCAAAAAGGGGCAGAACACTGTCAAAATAACAATGTCGTGGGGATATTTTACTCTCGACTACATAACCATTGAAAAAATGAGCTCTTCAAATGCCTACACCGCCGCTGAAAATCTCGTTGACCCATACGCTTCACAAAGCACACAGCGCCTTTACAGCTATATGAAGGACGTTTACGGCAAAAAGGTCATAACAGGACAGTATTGTGACGGTGGTCTTAACGGCACTGAGTTCAAAGCTATAAAGTCCGCCACAGGTCAGACCCCTGCTATGTTGGGTCTTGACTTTATGCGCTATACTCCATGCCGTGTCCAGAACGGTGACACCTCCGACGCTGTCGAAAAGGCTATCGAGTTTTCACGGGCAGGAGGAATAGTAACATTCTGCTGGCATTGGAACGTCCCTGACAAATATCTTCTCTCAGGTACAGACGGCGGAAATCCACGTTGGTGGGGTGGTTTTTACACCAAAAACGTTGACCGCTCAAAGTTCTCGCTTACCAAAATAATGAACGGCTCAGACCCTAAGGGCTACAACACTCTTATGAGCGACGTTGACGAGATCGCCAAACAGCTCAAACGTCTTTCTGACGCAGACGTTCCGGTACTGTTCAGACCGCTCCACGAGGCAAGCGGCGGTTGGTTCTGGTGGGGTGCAGACGGCTCGGAAGCCTACAAAAAGCTTTGGCAGGCAATATATGACAAGCTCACGAATGAATACAAGCTTGACAATATCATATGGGTATGGAATGGTCAGGCGGCAAATTGGTATCCTGGCGACGAATATGTTGACATAATCGGAGAGGATATCTACCCAGGCACAAGAGATTATTCAGCCCAAAGCTCAAAATATCTTGAAGCCACAGACTATTCACCAAACGGAAAAATAGTTGCCCTTACAGAAAACGGCTGTCTTTTCGACCTTGACAAAGCCTTTGATGCAAACACCGCATGGTCATATTTCGGCACATGGAGCGGTGAGTTTTGCATATCAAGCTCTGAGAAATATACCGAGAAAAGTATGTGGCAAAAGGTCTATAACAGCGACTATGCTGTGACACTTTCAAGTCTGCCCGACCTGAAAAGCTATCCTATCAGCAGTGACAATACACAGATAACTCTTGACTCCACGTCAAAAGAAGTCACATACGGCGACAGCATTACCCTAAAAGCCAGCGTGACCTCAGGCACCCCTCAGACAGTAACATGGAAAAGCTCCAACACAGCCGTTGCCACAGTAAAAGACGGTGTTGTGACCGCCACGGGCAAAGGCACAGCAAAGATAACAGCCTCCCTGCCTAACGGAAGGTCTGCCGTGTGCACTGTAAAGGTCACCACAAAAAAGCTTCCAACATCAGGCTATTCCTATGCAAGCACTGCACAGTACACAGGCAGTGCAATTATTCCGACAGTCACTGTTAAGGACGGAAGCAAAGTTCTCCGTCAAAACATCGACTATCGTGTGATGGTCACGAACAATGTTAAAATCGGTCACGCTAACATCGCTATCTCAGGCATGGGCAACTACTACGGCAGTTATTCCGCAGGCTTTGACATTATCCCTGCCAAGCAGACCATACAAAAGCTTGAAACAAGATACAAAGGCTTCTTTGTGGATTGGGCGCAGAAAGGCTCTGCAACGGGCTATGACATTCAGTATTCCACCAGTGCAAACATGAGCGGTGCGGCTTCCAAACACCTCACTGCCAACAAGCCAGATAACCTGACAATAAGTGGTCTGACAGCCGATAAGACCTACTACGTTCGTGTGCGTTCCTACACAAACGTTGGAAGCAAGACCTATTATGGTCCATGGTCTGACATAAAAAGCATAAAGACCGCAAAATATGATATCACAAAAGCTTCCGTTTCTGGCATTTCCACCAAGGCATACACAGGCAAGGCTATAACGCAGAACATTACTGTGAAATACAACGGCACTGCCCTGAAAAACGGAACTGATTACACAACTTCCTACTCAAACAACAAAAAAATCGGCAAGGCAATTGTCAAGATAACAGGCAAAGGCAAATATGGTGGCATTATCAAGAAGACCTTTACCATAAACCCTGCCAAGCAGGAGATACAGAAGCTTACGTCTAAATCCAAAGCATTTTTCGTGGATTGGGCGCAGAAAGGCTCTGCAACGGGCTATGAGATACAGTATGCAACTAACTCCAAGTTTACAAACGCAAAGAAAGTCACCATAACAAACAACAAGACCGACAAGACCACAATCTCCAAACTTAGCGGCAACGAGAAATATTACGTTCGTGTCCGTTCCTACACGACAGTGAACGGCACAAAATATTACGGTGCATGGTCGGTTTCAAAGAGCGTGACTACAAAAAAATAAAGAAAAAGTGATTATCCATAGCAAAATAGAGGTCTGGCTCAAACGTCAGACCTCTATTATTTTTTATTCGCACACAAAAACACCCCGTATCATAAGACACGGGGTGAAATTTATGTTATCTATTCAGATATCCTAAACTTTGCAAGAATTACTTCTTCTGTGCAATAGCAGCCTGAGCAGCAGCTCACCTGCACGAGATTTTATGACAATTTCACCGTTTAAACCAAGTAAATTTATCAACCAGTATGTAAAGTGACAGCTTTCGCCGTCACCAATCGTAAACTCAGCAGAGTTTTTTCTGCCTGTGAGCGTACAACGTATTTTTTCACTTTTCTCCTCGCCGAGATTGATTATCCATTCAAAATTTGTATTGTCAACCGGCGTAATTCTCGATACCAATTTGCTAATAATTTCATCGTTGATGTGACCGTTGTCAGCAGAAAGTAATCATATATTATCATCACCGTTTCCGCCTGCTACGGATTGATCACATAGGTTGAGCCGACTCGGTCGTACCCAAGAATATTTCCGTTCCCGTATAGCACACCGTTCTCGCGGCTGATATATTGTCCCGCATGAACTCGCTCAGAAATTTTTCTGCTCTCGTCCTGTGCAAGAGTAGCCATAAGCGTAAGTCTGAGTTCTCCGTCACCGTCCATTGTCCAGATGTCGTCCTCAACAAAGTAAACCTCAATACCCAAGTTCTTTAGCTCACGAGTAAACGTCAGCGTGTCAACCGTATTTCGTGCGAATCGACATACCTCTCTTGTAACTATAAGATCGAATTTTCCTTGCCGTGCGTCCTCGATCATTTGCAGGAACGATGGTATTTTCTTAGTCTGCGTTCCCGTAATTCCTTCGTCAATGTATTTGTCGATAACGTTCCAGTTATTATGCTGTTTTGCTTGATTGTCATACCATTGAAGCTGATTATCCAGAGCGGAGATCTGAGCCTCGTGCTCCGTTGATACTCGTCCGTAAAACACAACCGTTCGCTGTCTGTTCCTTTCCTGCTTTAATGTTGTGTACATTCAGTCACCTGTCCTTTCAAAGTCATGCACTTTTCTTCTGCTTTTGATTACTATAATTTCTGATGATGTTAAGGTATGTAGGCTGATTTATCAAGTCCTTTTCAAAGAGAATTTCGATCATCAGCCTTACCTCATACTCAAATTCGATCTTCAATAAGTTACCTCCGTACTACAATTTTACTATTTTTTCAGCCGCAATGTAATCACCAACTGCAACCAAATTTTTCTCTTTACTTGTAGCAGTATCAATAAAAATCACATACCGTTTTCTTGGCACCTCTGATTTAATCTCTTTGATACTGCACAGCATCCTCGCAATCGATAATTCCATTGATCTTCCGTACTTCGTTTACGCACATAGCGTGTAGACTTTGCAACGAGTATGCAATTTTTAGCCGTAATGCAATCATCAAATAAGATACTATTTGCATTTTTTCAATTACATATTTGAGAAAAGGCCGTTGCACAGATTTTTAGTCTGTACAACGGTCAATTAAAATAACTTACATTATGCTGATAGTATTCAATAGTTTATCATAATTATCATCAAAAACAAAGATATAATCTCCGCAGGATTCAAATGTGTATGAACCGCTGCTTTTTATTTCATCTGCAGGCTGCTCGGCTGTGATCTCCCATTTATCAAACGAATATATTAAATACTCTCCGTTATAATAGGTAATCGCCTTTTCATCATCTACATATAGTATCCGCTCAAAAGTCCGTGTGCAGTGCCGAAAGGATTTTGTGCAGTCGTCGGTATTTATAATGTATAAACAATCGTTTTCATGCTTTGACATTTCGCAGGAAGTTGCCGTAGGTCCTCCGTCTCTTGTGATTGAACGTGATGTAGTTCGTTGAGCAACAGATATGATATATTTGTCATTGGATACATAGGGCATATTTTCAAAAAATCCTTGAGCATAATCACGAATATCAAGATTATTATAGCAATGTTCTTGACAATTGACAAATGAATATTCATACAATGTTCTAAATCGGAATGACGATTCGGTGTAAATTATTCGATCCTGTTGATAAAGCAATAAATTGACTCTTCCATTAGAACTGATCATATTTTGCCTATTTGAATCGACAGCAAAATAGGAATCATTATAGTTATCTGAATCCATATCAAAATATAAACACTCCCCATATTCACAGCTATATTTATACAGCTTAAAATACGAATTTTCTGATTCAAATACAAAAAATAGTCTACCGAAATTTGTTCTGTATGACCTCCGTTATATAATTGATATATTTTAATTCCGTCAGATGACACAAGGAAAAGTACATTGTCATTGATAAAAAAATCCTTTGTATAATCAGGTATTGAATAACTTTTTACTACTTTGCCTGATGAATTTATAACTTTAAGATTGTCTTTGGTACTGTTATCAATTACCCAGAGTAAATCGCCGAATGATTTTACAAATGCATATTTATCGCTTGTCTGATATATGCTTTTTTTGATTATCTAAATTATATATATTTCCATCTTGAATTTTATAATAATTATTGTTTAAACATACGACCTTTGAGTGTTCATTATACAAACCGGATACCTTAATTTGTATATCGGGATAATAAAAATAGCATCTGTAAACAATAACAACCAATATTATTATGACTACCAAAATTGAAATCATAATATATTTGAGTTTTATTTTCATCAAAACCACCCGTAATCACTTTAGTATATATCCTACTCTAAATAATTCATCTGATGTGTTAGTGATCTCATTAACACTACCTATATCAGTTGAACTATTCATATTGCATTTTTCATTAAACAAATCTATTCTTCCGTTAGTATTCATTACCCCTGAAAAGGTATGAATTTGTAAATCCATTATTCCAAAATTATATGCCATAATCAAAACGTCATTTTGTGAGCATATTCCCACATCGACATACAAATCTCATATTTAGTTCTCCTATAAATTATATATTTTTAGGAACTGCAAATTCCGCATATAACATTCAAAATTGCCGAAAACAGGGCGTTTGTGACCTCGGTGTATTGGTGCTGGGGGATATTTTTATCCTCGCATATCGCCGCAACTTCGTCGTTCCAGCTTCCCATTCCTGCGAAAACGCAGGCGGACAAAGCGCCGTTCAGCACATTGTCAAGGCGGTCGGTATCATTCAAAAGACGGTGGGCTTCTTGGAAATCTTCTTCAAAGCCGTGATAGCCGATAGTATCGCAAAGCTTTTGTGCTTTTTGTATCGCATTTTTCAGATCGGATATACATTGTTTGATATCGGGACTGCTTGGGCAGACTTTGTAAAAAAGCGCTTTTTTCACTCCGCTTATCTCACGGTATGTTACATACCAATGGGTGTCTTGCCAAACTCTTTTGATCGTCCAAATGCTCTGTTTGCTTTTGAATTTTGTTTCAAGAAAGCAAATCTTATCAAACTCAAATGCGCTTTCGGGCAAGGCAAGTTGATCGCCGTTTCGGGCTATCGAAACGCCCTGCAAACCACGGCTTTTAAGTTTTTGACAAAAATGTGCAGGGGAAAATATCGTCTCGCCGTCAGCAAAAATAAACCTGGTCTTGTAAAGGTCATCGCAGGCAGACGAGGGTGTGTTCGTGCTGTTTGTGCAGGACGTTTTTATGATATCGTAAATTTGTATCTCGAAATTTAAAAGCTGTTTCAATGTTGTTCTCCGAGGGCAAAGTTTGTGTTATGATCTTAAACGACTATTCTTCCGGCTTATATACTTTTACTAAATTGTAAGAATCATCAAACAAAGTTATTCTGCCACATTTTTCGCAATGCCAAACATTATAGCGAGGATAGGGAATGTCCAAAACGTGTATGTATTCGTTTTTCTGTATCTCACACCATTCTCTGTCTGAATAAACATAATATTCCGTATCGTTAGGGTCAAGCTGATTTGTAAGCATATTTCCACATCGACAGTATACTCTCATATTCATTTCTCCTATGCACTATTTATGTTATATATTTACTGTGATTTCAAAATGACGGATAATGTATATCATCTTCAAGAACACCTCTGCCGACAACTTTATTTTCACAGTATACAAGAAAATTTGTCCCCGCAGCATAGTCCTTGTCAAGCAGTCCATACTTTACAAAAGAAAGTATCCCTTTCGAGGTGCATTTATCGACCTTTTCGATAGTGTATAAAGCTGCGGCTATCATCGGCGAAATTGCGATATCATTTTTATCTACAAAACACAGTATTATGACAGTATCTTCTATGATCCAAAAATTAGGGTGTTTGACATTCTTCTGATCCCATACTATTTTATATTTTGCTCTTTTTTCGGGAACATAATGCTTGCTGACTTTAACATATGGGTGGTCGAAACTTCTTATAGTACGGATACCTATATGTGAAGAAACTGTATTTTCATATTTAATAGCTGGCAGTGCGACCAAAGATGCATTGCATAAGGCATTTAACCAGAATTGCCTGCTGTCTTTTTTTAGTTTGATCTCGTGTCCGCACTTTGAACAAAAATCCGTCATAAAACGAAGTTCTCTTCTTTTAAAGTTTATTGGAATTATTTCTCCACACCATGGACATCTTGGTGCAAACATATCAACACCCCCACATTAGTTAATATGCATAGCGCATATTAATTAATTGATCTCCTTTATACCAAAAAATCATTTTTTCATAACACATATTTGAAGTTGAAGATGTAATAGTAACATGAATAAATACATCTCCAAGTTCAACTTTTGTATTATTACTACTATACTCTTTTACGCTTTCAAATAATACAGAAGTAATAAATCTAATTTTTTCACTTCCTGTAATTTCTCCAATTGCAAAAGTTAAAAGTTCTTTTGTTATACCTAATGCAACTTCCTGCTGTACTTCGTTTGAATTATTACATACTCCTAGATTGAATAGTGTTGTAATGGTTGAAAGATCATCATACACGCTGGTGGTTATTTCTTCTAATATTATCTGAGGTAATCCTTTTTGTTCCCAAAACTTTCTTCCTTTTAAATCATCATCGTCAACTGTATTATACACCACTTCACAAATGCTTGGTGATTGCGACATCAATTCTTTATACTGTTGTGAATTCAAAATTTCCGAATAGCAGTAACCACAATTATCCATTAAATCATATTTGTTTCGATAAGGCTCTTTTCTCCTAATTTCATCTATTTTAGCTATAAATTTCATTTCGGAATGTGTTCTGTTCCAGGAATTAACTGGTGCATTTCGTTTGCTTTCATAGTAATTTATAGTCTTTAGCAGCGACTCTACCGTCAAATAGTCTTCATCTGATAGGATTTCTTTGTCCTGTAAACTCGGTGACTTTTTATGAAAAATGCATCTACTGCATTTATATTCTCCGTCTTCATATAATCGTAATGTGTGCTTAGATGCATCGCTATCGCTTCCCCAACAATATTTTTCTGTCGGATCCGACCACATATGATGATAATACTTAACTATAGATGGATTTCCTTGTTTGCCCGGAATTTCAACTTTGGTAAGCTCAACATCGACTTCTTCATTGTCATCAAGGCCGTCATCATCCGTGTCAGCTTTCATATAATCGGTATTAACAATTTTGCAATTTGAGCTTACAATAAGGCCACTCATTTCTTCAATATCTGTAAAACCGTCACCATCAGTGTCTGTTTCTCCAACAAAGGTCTTAGGACCTATTTCATTGCAGCTTTGATTTATTTCAGCAGCGGTCTTAGCAGAGTATACCTTGCCGCCTGTCAGCTGTGCATAACCTATCAATGCAGCTGTATTAAAATCACCAATACAGAAAAAGTAAATAGGTATCTTGTTATTAATTGCAAGCTTAAGAAATCTACTGTCAACTGATACACTGCTGTCAGTAATAAAAATAATTTTAGAGTTATACCCCATAGCCTCATCATTGAGTATAACTGCTGCTAAACCAATTCCATAACTAGCATTAGCAGTTCTGCTGTAATAAATCGGATCCCATTTCAACGCACTTTTGACACTCGTAAAATCGGTGTTCATTCCACCAGCATTCTGGTAGGTCAAAAAGCTCATAATATCTGAATCCGACATTGAGTCTACAATATTACTAACTATAAGTTCATTTCGATTTGCGTTATTAACATTATATATATTTGAACTTTTTGATATTAATACAGTTGCATTTGGAATATGCTGGCCTTTTGATTCGTTTATTTTAGTGTAAATATCTTGCCATGCTCTATACCATTCTTTTCCGTCAACGATCATATACTTACTGAAGTGTGTAGTCTCCACACTTACAGTTGAATTTTCCCCGTCAAGTGTGGTATCCAGCTCAACAAAATTGTCATTTTCTTCATCATACCATAAAAACAGTAGGTTGTCAAACTCAGTATCACCAAGCTTAGACTTATCGATCACATATGTAAGCGTAGCCTTATCGAACTTTGAAGTTGTTTCGATCTCAAAAGGCTCACCGATCAAACCCACAACATCAGAACAAAGAATGTCTTTATTCATAATGCTTTCAACAGTTGTTGTTTTTTGAATATTGTAATCCTGTATAATAAAACTTGACACATACAAAACAATCAAAGAATACTAAAAACAAAGGAGTGTGTCATCAATGGAAACAGGAAAACAATATGATGAAGAGTTTAAAAAGCAGGCAATAAAGCTCGCAAGCTTCAGGCAGCGAACAAACGGATAAAAGAACTTGAAAAGAAAAACCGAGAGCTTGAAGAACTGAATGAATTTCTGGAGGAAACATCTGCTTTTTTCGCTGCGAACCGTCGGAAGTCAGGAAAGAAGAACGGTTTAAGTTCATTTTCAAAAAGACTGATGACGGTAGGATCACAGGAAGGATCAGTTTTTACTGCAAGGCTTTGGAGGTTACAAGACAAGCATTTTACGATCATCTCAGCCATAAAAACGCCCCCTGGAAGTATCAGGTGCTTGCAGATGAAATGATGAAGATCCACGAAGAAGACCAATATAATGACTGCTATGGCAGAGAGCGTATGTATCTTGCATTGCAGCAGAGAAAGGATGCCGGGATGCTGCTGTAAAGAAATATGGGATCATTCAAAGCATGAACAGTGCCGGCGGAAGATGTCATGATAATGCACGCTGTGAAAGTATGTGGGCAAGAATGAAAGGAGAGTTGTTCTACAGCCGCGAAGACAAGCCGGAGAACTACACTATGAAAGAGTTGAAGACTATGATCTGGAGATATTATATGAATTGCTGGGCCAACAGAAGAATCTGCACCGCCAACGGTGGGCTGCTGGAGGCAGCCCGAAGAAAGCTCTACTATGATCATATCTTTCTCGCTGCATAATTCTTGTTCGTATAAAATGTGTCAAGTGATATTGACAAAACCATATCGGCATAGGCTGTCAGACTTGCTGAGCCTATCAACGTAATACTTGCTGCAATGGGAATTATTTTTTTGAATCATTTTGAAAAACTCCTTTCATGTTTTAATATTGGGTACAATATGAAAGGATTGATTTCTATGTACTATAATGAAAAACGAAAAGCGATTACGGCAAAGTATGTGAAAACACACCTTGATGACATCAAGATTCGTGTTCCAAAGGGACAGCGTGAAAAACTGAAAGCTATTGCTTCTGAAATGGGCATGAGCATGAACCAGATGTTTATCAAGGCTGTAGAGGAATATATTGAAAAGAACTATAAGCCGGAAGCGGAAAGTGAAACAGATTGACAAATCGAAATTTGTACAGAATATTTTTTGAAAAAGCTCTTGACAACAAAGCTTCTATATAGTATAATCTAATAAACTACTATATAGGAGCTTTTGCATGGAAATGAATGGAGGATTTCTTGTCACCAAAATAAAACAACTTGGCGACCGGATTTTCGAGAAGATTCTCAGTGAAAAGAATATTGATGCGTTTAATGGAGCCCAGGGGCGCATTCTTTATGTGCTGTGGCAGGAGGATGGTATCTCTATCAGGTCACTCTCGACTAAATGCGGATTAGCGATAACATCTCTTACTACGATGCTGGAAAGAATGGAAAATCAAGGGCTGATAAGCCGTGTTCAGTCTGAAACGGACAAAAGGAAAACACTTCTGTTTCTGACTGAGAAAGCACATGCCTTAAAGGGCGAGTACGATTCTGTATCTGATGAGATGGGCAGTGTTTACTACAAAGGTTTTTCAGAGGAAGAAATAACTCGGTTTGAGGAATGCCTCGACCGCATCAGAAAGAATCTTGAGGAGTGGCAGAAGTCATGAGTATTTGTATCAAAGATCAGATTCAGAACATGAATATCGTCATTGGCTGCACAGTGGGGTGTGCATATTGCTATGCCCGCAACAACGTGAAACGCTGGCATATGATTGATGACTTCGCTGATCCTGAGTTCTTTCCGGGCAAGCTCAAGAGGATGGAAAAGAAACGTCCGCAAAACTTTCTTCTTACCGGCATGAGCGATCTCTCCGGATGGAAGCCGGAATGGAGAGACGAGGTATTTGCAAAGATCCGTGAAAATCCACAGCATCAGTTTCTGTTTCTGACCAAACGACCTGATCTGCTGGATTTTGATACCGATCTGGAAAACGCATGGTTTGGCGTTACGGTGACGAGGAAAGCCGAACTTTGGCGTATCGACGCCCTTCGGAAAAACGTCAGAGCAAAACATTACCATGTTACCTTTGAGCCGTTATTCGACGATCCCGGCACAGTTGACCTTTCCGGAATCAATTGGATCGTTGTCGGCACCATGACTGGAGCTCAGAGCAGGAAGATTCATACGGAGCCGGAATGGGCATGGTCTCTGACGGATCAGGCACACGCACTCGGCATTCCGGTGTTTATGAAGGAAGACCTTGTCCCTATCATAGGGAATGAAAATATGATTCAGGAAATGCCGGAGGAATTCAACAAAGTGTTGGAGGTGCAGAGATCATGGCAGAAGTAATCGATGGAATCCTCATTCGTGAGGTGGAAACAAAGAACATCATGACCAAGTCCAGTCTGCCGGTAGGCGGTTACTCGGTCAATCCTTATGTAGGCTGTACACATGCCTGCAAGTATTGCTATGCTTCTTTTATGAAGCGCTTTACCGGACACACGGAGGAATGGGGCACTTTCCTTGATGTGAAGCATTGGCCGGAAATTAAAAATCCGAAGAAATATGCCGGACAGCGTGTGGTTATCGGTTCTGTGACAGATGGCTACAATCCACAGGAGGAGCAATTCAGGAATACCAGAAAACTTCTGGAGCAGCTGATCGGCAGTGACGCAGATATTTTGATCTGCACAAAGTCTGATCTTGTGGTACGGGATATTGATCTGCTGAAGGACCTTGGACGAGTAACCGTTTCATGGTCGATCAACACACTGGATGAAAATTTCAAGAACGATATGGACTCTGCTTCGAGCATTGAGCGGCGCATCGCTGCTATGAAGCAGGTATATGATGCAGGTATCCGTACAGTCTGTTTCGTATCCCCGGTATTTCCCGGTATCACGGACTTTGAAGCGATCTTTGAGCGGGTAAAGGATCAGTGCGATCTGTTCTGGCTCGAAAATCTCAATCTTCGAGGCGGTTTCAAGAAGACGATTATGGATTATATCGCCGGAAAACATCCTGATCTTGTACCGCTTTACGATGAGATCTATAACAAGCATAACCGCAGCTACTTTGAAGCACTTGAAGTAAAAGCTGAGGAAATGGCTAAGAAGTATGATTGTCCCTTTGTGGATAATGAAATGCCTTATGGCAGAGTCCCGCAGGGGCATCCGGTGATCGTGGATTATTTCTATCATGAGGAAATCCGTGGGACAGAAAATACAGGAAAAAGAAATCGTTAAACAGAAATTTGTTAGGAACTGAATAAAAAATGGGAAAAGTAATATTTATAATCATTGTTATTTTTGGAATTATGTTTTTAACTGGAATAATAATGTCAATTTTTGCGCAGGGCCTTTTATTTTAATAAGCACAAGTTCCATACCATTTTAACTGTTCTATTTTCAATACTCCCTTTAACGTTAATATACCTTCCAATGATTCATACTATAGGTTTTATATCTCAATTTGCCCTTATATTGCTAACACCATATAGTATATGGATGGTTGTTGGGAGAATAAGAAATAGAATTATAAAAAACAAATAAATTCCAGTTTGTATCGTTATTCTAACTCTCCCTTTTTCATTTTACATTCAGGCTCATTACGCAAACTTTCAAGATAATCGCCAATCGTTTGACTTGCCTTGTCCAAATCAGCATACTCTTTTTTGAGGTAGCGATATTCTTCATAGAGTTTTTCACGTTCCTCATACAACGCCTGCCTTTGACGGTCAAGCACCATTTCTGACGAAAATCTGCCGTCCGGATACAATAATTTTAACTGACTTCCAACGCTCTTGTACTTCTCCAGTACAGGAGCGTTTTTCTTTGCATAATCTTTTTGTTTCCATGCTGAAAGGGTCTTGTACTTGTCATGATACGGTTTACTGCGTTGAAATTGTCTGACAAGTTCTATCTGGTTTTGTCAATATCACTTGACACATTTTATTCGAACAAGAATTATACAGTGAGAAAGATATGATCATAGTAGAGCTTTCTTCGGTCTGCCGGAGGCAGCCCGCCGTTGGCGGTGCAGATTCTTCTGTTGGCCCAGTAACTCATATAATATCTCCAGATCATAGTCTTCAAATCTTTCATAGTGTAGTTCTCCGGCTTGTCTTCGTGGCTGTAGAACAGCTCTTCTTTCATTCTTGCCCACATACTTTCACAGCGTGCATTATCATGACATCTTCCGCCAGTGCTGTTCATGCTTTGAATGATCCCATATTTCTTTACAGCAGCTCGGTACTCTTCGCTTGTATACTGACTGCCCCTGTCCGAATGTATGATACAGCCTTTTATATCAGGATATGATTTGTTTGCGTTTTCAAGAGTATGGCAGCAGAGCGAAGCTCTCATATTATCTTCAATAGCTATCCCCAGCGGCATCAGATCAAAGCAGTCAAATATCGCTGAAACATAGAGCTTTCCATCCTTTGCCTTCACCTCGCTCATGTCGGTCACAGCTTTTTTCAAAGGCCTGTCTGCGTAAAAATCACGTCTGAGAAGATCATCCGATTTTTGAGCAAGCCGATCAGCTTTGGTTATCCCGTTTGGCTTTCTGCGAGGCTTGTGTATCAATCCTATCTGCGCCATGACCTTGCGTACAGTAGCTTCACAGGGAATGTCAATGTCAGTTTTCCCGGCAGCCTTTCTCTGCTGCAATGCAAGATACATACGCTCCCTGCCGTAGCAGTCATTATATTGGTCTTCTTCGTGGATCTTCATCATTTCATCTGCAAGTGCCTGATACTTCCAGGGGGCGTTTTTATGGCTGAGATGATCATAAAATGCTTGTCTTGTAACCTCCAAAGCCTTGCAGTAAAAACTGATACTTCCTGTGATCCTACAGTCATCAGTCTTTTTGGAAATGAACTTTAACCGTTCTTCTTTCCTGACTTCCGACGGTTCGCGGTGAAAAAAAGCAGATGCTTCCTCCAGAAATTCATTAAGCTCTTCAAGCTCTCGGTTTTTCTTTTCAAGTTCTTTTATCCGTTTGTTCGCTGCCTGAAGCTTGCGAGCTTTATTGCCTGCTTTTTAAACTCTTCATCATATTGTTTTCCTGTTCCCATTGATGACACACTCCTTTGTTTTTATTATACTTTGATTGTTTTGTATGTGTCAAGTTTTATTATACAGGATTAAAATATCAAATCCAACTTTGGATAACAAAAATTCCACAGAGACTTCTAAGCTTAACAAAAATAATCACGGCTTTGGGTTATACAACATTCGCAGGACTGTCGAAAATCTTGGTGGTGAAATGAAAATTCCAAAACAGTTCCCAGAGTTTATTCTGAAATTGGAGTTTCCGATCAAATGATAAAAGCTGTTGTATGGTTATGATGACATACAACAGCTTTGTAATAGCTCCTATTCGGTTCATTTTTATTTTTCTGCGTTAATGGCATAACACAAGCAGATCATCTTTAATATAAAAAGACTTCACTTGACTATCTTTGCCTGACCTTCACACACTATAACACAAAACCTCCGCAGTTAAACTACGGAGGTTTTATCAGCATATTTATACATTCACCCAAACCTTAATGGTCAAATCTTCCCATTGGTTTCGTCTGAGATATGATCCCTGTGCTTTTCGGTAGTGCTGAGCTTCCTCAAAGCCAAAGGTGTACTCATATAAGGGCAGTTGTAAATTTCGCTTATTTCTGTGCAATAGCAGCCTGAGCAGCAGCAAGTCTAGCAATTGGAACTCTGAATGGTGAGCAAGATACATAGTCAAGACCGATCTTGTTGCAGAACTCAACAGATGTTGGGTCGCCGCCGTGCTCACCGCAGATACCGCAGTGGAGCTTTGGATTAACTGGCTTACCAAGTTCAAGAGCCATTTCCATAAGCTTGCCTACACCGTTCTGGTCGAGCTTAGCAAATGGATCGTTCTCGTAGATCTTTGCATCATAGTAAGCATTGAGGAACTTACCAGCGTCATCTCTTGAGAAACCGAATGTCATCTGTGTAAGGTCGTTTGTACCGAAGCAGAAGAAGTCAGCTTCCTTAGCGATCTCGTCAGCTGTAAGAGCAGCTCTTGGGATCTCGATCATTGTACCAACCTCGTACTCAAGGTCAGAACCAGCAGCCTTGATCTCAGCGTCAGCAGTCTCAACAACGAACTTCTTAACATACTTAAGCTCCTTGATATCATTTACCAGTGGGATCATGATCTCAGGCTTAACTGTCCAGTCTGGGTGATTCTTCTTAACGTTGATTGCAGCCTTGATAACAGCCTTTGTCTGCATCTTAGCGATCTCAGGATATGTTACTGCAAGACGGCAGCCACGGTGACCCATCATTGGGTTGAACTCGTGGAGTGAAGCGATGATAGCCTTGATAGTCTCAACAGGCTTGTTCTGTGCCTTAGCAAGAGCCTCGATATCAGCCTCTTCTGTTGGTACGAACTCGTGAAGTGGTGGGTCAAGGAATCTGATAGTAACAGGGTTACCCTCAAGTGCCTCATAAAGAGCCTCGAAGTCAGCCTGCTGCATTGGCTCGATCTTAGCAAGAGCAGCTTCTCTCTCTTCAACTGTGTCTGAGCAGATCATCTCTCTGAATGCAGCGATCCTCTCAGGATCAAAGAACATATGCTCTGTACGGCAAAGACCGATACCCTCAGCACCCAGCTCTCTTGCCTTCTTAGCGTCAGCAGGAGTATCTGCGTTTGTTCTAACCTTCATTGTTCTGAACTTGTCAGCCCAGCCCATGATCCTGCCGAACTCGCCAGCGATTGTAGCGTCAACAGTTGGAATGATACCATCATAGATGTTACCTGTTGAACCGTCGATTGAAATATAGTCACCCTCGTGGAACTCCTTGCCTGCGAGTGTGAACTTCTTGTTAGCCTCGTCCATAACGATATCTGAGCAGCCAGATACGCAGCATGTACCCATACCACGAGCAACAACGGCAGCGTGTGATGTCATACCGCCTCTAACTGTAAGGATACCCTGTGAAGCCTTCATACCTGTGATGTCCTCAGGTGATGTCTCAAGTCTTACGAGAACGACCTTCTCGCCTCTCTCGTTCCAAGCCTCAGCATCATCAGCTGTGAATACGATCTTACCACAAGCAGCTCCTGGAGAAGCGCCAAGACCCTTGCCCATAGGAGTAGCAGCCTTGAGTGCCTTTACATCGAACTGTGGGTGAAGAAGTGTATCGAGGTTTCTTGGGTCGATCATTGCAACAGCCTCTTCCTCAGTTCTCATGCCCTCATCAACGAGGTCACAAGCGATCTTAAGAGCAGCCTGTGCAGTTCTCTTACCATTTCTTGTCTGAAGCATATAAAGCTTACCGTGCTCAACAGTGAACTCCATATCCTGCATATCTCTGTAGTGATCTTCAAGTGTCTTGCAAACCTTGTTGAACTCAGCGAATGCCTCTGGGAACTTCTGCTCCATTTCAGAGATGTGCATTGGTGTACGAACACCAGCAACAACGTCCTCGCCCTGTGCGTTTGTAAGGAACTCACCGAACAGACCCTTAGCACCTGTAGCTGGGTCTCTTGTGAATGCAACACCTGTACCGCAGTCGTCACCCATGTTACCGAATGCCATGGACTGAACGTTTACTGCTGTACCCCATGAATAAGGGATATCGTTATCTCTTCTGTATACGTTAGCTCTTGGGTTATCCCATGAACGGAATACAGCCTTGATAGCGCCCATGAGCTGCTCCTTAGGATCAGTTGGGAAGTCAGAACCGATCTTAGACTTGTACTCAGCCTTGAACTGGTTAGCAAGCTCCTTAAGATCCTCAGCGTTCAGCTCAACGTCCTGCTTAACGCCCTTCTTAGCCTTCATCTCGTCGATAAGCTCTTCAAAATACTTCTTACCAACTTCCATAACTACGTCAGAATACATCTGAATGAATCTTCTGTAGCAGTCCCAAGCCCATCTTGGGTTATTAGACTGAGCAGCGATAGTCTCAACAACTTCTTCGTTAAGACCGAGGTTAAGGATTGTATCCATCATACCAGGCATTGATGCTCTAGCACCTGAACGTACAGAAACGAGGAGTGGGTTCTCCTTGTCACCGAACTTCTTGCCTGTGATCTCTTCCATCTTTACAATGTACTCGTTGATCTCTGCCATGATCTCAGGATTGATCTCACGGTTGTCCTCATAATACTGAGTACAAGCTTCCGTTGTGATCGTAAAGCCCTGAGGAACAGGGAGACCGATATTTGTCATCTCAGCAAGGTTAGCACCCTTACCGCCGAGAAGCTCTCTCATGTTGGCATTACCCTCAGAGAAAAGATAACAATACTTCTTTGCCATTGGTTTTTTACCTCCAAAAATTTTTTGAATTCCGAAGCGTGCGGACACAATTATCCCGTCGCCCACGGTTACATATATATTATAACAGATTTAAAGCCAAATTACCATAGGTTTTTCTCACTTTTATACATAAAATCTTATACAATATTTGCTCGCTTTTTATGTGCAATATGACAGTTTTTAAATATCAACACATAAAAAAGCCCTGCTGAAAAACAACAGGGCTGAAATGTCTATTTTGTCGGTGGAAGCAGCTGCTACCTCTGCAGAAAATACCTACTTATGTCCGATACCGCAGACAAACGGCAATTTACGATATGCCGTACATTTATAATGCGTCGAACGGGGTGCGCCACGCTTATTTCTAAGCCACCTATATCATACCATATCCGCAAGCATTTGTCAATAGCAAAAATGCAAAATAAAAAGCCCTGCTGAAATCAACAGGGCTGAAAAGTCTATTTCGTCGGCTGGAAGCCAAGATACCCAAAATACCTGTGACTTATGTCCGAACACAGCAGACAAACTGTGATATATGCGGTCTTTCGACACTTTTATTGTAGCACATCTGCCTGCATTTGTCAACAGCAAAATGTAAAATAAAAAGCCCTGCTGAAAAAAGCAGGGCTAAAATGTCTATTCTGTCGGCTGGAAGCAGCCGCATTACTGCGGAAAAATAAGCTACTTATGTCCGAACTCAGCAGACTCGCTGAAATATATCTAGTTTATTAAACAACTATATTATAGCATATCCGCAAGCATTTGTCAACCCTATACCACCTGAAAAAGATAAAATTTCAGATAATCCGTTTCAGGCACATTGAGAAGTATCGGGTGGTCAGGAGCTTGCTGTCTTGCTTCAATAAGCTTGAGCTGAACACCTGCGTCCTTTGCAGCACTCATTACCATTTTCACAAACAGCCTGTTCTCCATAAAATGCGAACATGAGCAGGTGGCAAGATATCCGCCCCTTGGCAGAAGTCTCATTGCCCTGTAGTTTATCTCCTTATATCCCCTTTCAGCGCTTCCAACTGTCTTTCTGCTCTTTGTGAAAGCAGGTGGGTCGAGGATTATCATGTCATAATCAGCCTTTTCCTCAAGAAGCTTCGGGAGCAGGTCGAAAACGTCTGCGCAAAGAAAATCCATTCTGTCAGTCAGACCGTTTCTCTCAGCATTCTCCCTGGCCGTATCAACAGCGAACTGTGAAACGTCCACCGCCGTAACGTGCCTTGCACCACCCATTGCCGCATTGAGTGCGAACGAACCTGTGTGGGTAAAGCAGTCAAGGACCTTCTTGCCCTTTGCTATCTTCGACACCGCAAGGCGGTTATATTTCTGGTCAAGGAAAAATCCAGTTTTCTGACCGTTCTCAACATCGACCTCATAGCGTATGCCATTCTCCGTTATCTCAGTGATATTTGACGGTGGCTCAGGGAGAAATTCAGCCTTATACCAGCCCTTGTATTGTTCCAAGCCCTCCAGCTTTCTGATAGCGACATCGTTACGCTCCATTATGCCCGAAACCGCAACTCCGTCTTTGGCAAGCTCTTCAACAAGAAGCCTGAATATCATATCCTTTATCATATCCATGCCGTAGGAAAGCACCTGCGAAACAAGTATATCTCCATACTTGTCGATAGTAAGCCCCGGCATGCCGTCAGCCTCACCAAAAATAAGCCTGCAAACCGAAAAATCGTCCCCCATAACAGTTTTTCTGTAATCTATGGCATAGCGGATACGTCTGCGGAAAAAGTTTTCCGAGAAATTTTCATTTGCGTTGTCAGATAAGATCCTTATCCTTATCTTGCTGTTAAGGCTGAGAAAACCAGTTCCAAGATAAGAGCCTTTTTCAGAGAAAACATCGCAAAGCTCACCGTTTTTCAAGCCCTCAGGCTCGTTTCTCAGTTCGTCACAATACACCCATGGGTGACCGTTTTTCAGGGACATTTCCCCTTTTTTCGATATAGTGAACGCAGGATAGATTCTTTTGCTTTTCATTATTATACCTCACAATCAAGATTTGTCGATTTGTCAGATATAATTATACCACAGCATACCCATTTTTGCAAGACGATACGCAACAATAACAAAATGCAGAGGACAGCGTCCCGATAGCCATGTCCCACAGCAATAAAAATATGTATCGCCGCACCCGAAAATTTTCAGATGCGGCGTTATATGGGGGATTATAACATCAGCACTTTGTATTACAAAGCGCCAAAATGAAGAAAGCTTATTTGTCCGCAGGGTCAATAAACTCGATAGGGTCTATCCACTGACCGTTCTTTTTCAAGCCAAAGTGCAGATGAGAAAGCTCTGCCGCTTCCGCCTGAGCAGTGTCGCCCACAGCACCTATGACCTCCCCTGCATTCACCTCGTCGCCCTCCTTGACGGACATTTCCTTTGACAGATTGTAGCAATGCCCTACAATGCCGTTTCCATGATCGATAGTCATGCAGTTGCCCCACAGAGGGTCGTCCCATATCTTTGTGACAGTGCCCTTGTTCATCGCCTTGACAGGCTCGCCAAGGTCAGCTTTGATATCAACGCCGTCATGGGTTTTCCAGTAGCCGAGAGTTTCCGACTTCACAAGCTCGCCATTAGAAAACGGCTCTAATATCTCACCGTTCACAGGCATGACATTTGGCTGCGTCTGAATGTCCACATCCGGCTTGGAGCTTTCGTCCTTTTTAACGTCCGTTTTCTTGTTATCAGCCTGCTTTGGCGCAGTGCTGTCAACGCTCGAAATAGTCAGATTGTCGGTGATATCCTCCATAGCCTTGTTATATGCAGCTATACCCGCACCGCCAAGAGCCAGCAGACACGCCGCAAGTGTAATGTAAACACCCTTCGCTCCCAGAGCCTTGCCTGCGTGTGAATTTCTGATACTGAATTTTTTCATACACACAAAACCTTTCTCCGATATGATTTCCGCAGCCACTGTTGCGCCCACGGCAGTCTTATGCTATCGGCGGCATAAGTCCTCTGGCATTATTTTTGACATATACGGGTAAAATATTCACAGCAAAATAAAAATACCGCACCCAAGCTTTCACCCAAGTGCGGTATTCCCTATTTCTAATCACATTTATGTAGGGGACGGCGTCCTCGACGTCCCACAAAGTCCAAATTGTCCCTATCCGTTTTGTATCTTTCTTTTGTCCTCTCAGCCTTACCTATCCTGCGGTTTTTTCCTCACAAACTTATACACAACCCCTGCAATAGCAAGCACCGCCGCAACTCCTGCCAGACAAAGGCAGACTATAACATCATAGCGGCTGTTGTCAGCACCTTTCACCGAAACTATCTCAGACAGTTTCATGCCGTTCCATGCATTGCTCAGCACAGTCATTGCCGCTACCCATACCACAGATGCCGCAAAGCAAAGTGCACACTTGAAAAAGCCGTTCACCTTTAGATACCTTATAATAAGGAACACAGCCCACACCAATGCCACACAAGCCACCGTAGCGGCCATGCCTTCACGAAGGTCTACCACGTCACCGTATTTCAGCGTACCATAAATAACGCAGGCAAAAGTCAGTACCGAATCCGCCGCCATGCACACAAGCCCCTTGCTGTTTCTCACATACTTTTCAAGCTGTTCACTTCTCAGCACAAAAGGCAAAAATACGATAGCCTCCCCAAGGAGCGTTCCAAGCACCGCCATAACAAACCAATCCCCGTGTGAATAAACGCACCCTGCGACGTAAAGAAGCATAAGCGAAACTGTTGAAGTCCCAAGCGTCCACAGTGCCCTATTCTCCCTCACAAGCACAGGCACATTGATGAAAGAAAACGTCAGCATCAGCGACGTGATAAGCACCATGAACCAACCTATACCGCCATGAGCCACATTATAAATAAAGCTCGGTATTATCGCCGCAAGATAGCCTATCCCAGTTATGATAGTGTACCCCCGAACAAAGCTTTTATAACTTCGCGCCATAAACTCAGCCTCTCTCTGCTGATTGTCCTCGCTCGCCGTGCAAAGCTCGTGCTCAGAAATGCCCAGCACCCTGCAAAGTCCCGATATCATCGTTATATCAGGATATGATACCCCTCTCTCCCACTTGCTCACTGCCGACTCAGTAACATAAAGCTCCTTAGCAAGGTCTTTTTGAGAAAGCCCCAGTTCTTTTCTTTTTGATTGAATGAATTTTCCAAGAGTAATTTTATCTTCCATAGCATATCACCTTTCAATTTGTTCGGAGTGCACTCTCTATGGTCAACATTATAGCCCACGGCTTTGAAAATGTCAATAAAATCGGGCTGGACTGTCAGTCAAGCCGCCTATCTACGCACTTTTTCGCATCTTTTTCATCTTATCACTGCCCTATCCACACCCACAAAACAGCATAAAAAATCGCCCTGCTAAAAAGCAAGGCGTTTCTGGAGCGGGTCAGAGGAATCGCACCTCCATCTCCTTTCAGGAAGAAAAGTATTCTGGTAATTGAAATAAACCCGCAAAAAATATGAAGTCCTTACTTATCGTAAGGACTTTTTTTGGAGCGGATTACGAGGCTCGAACTCGCTACCTCCACCTTGGCAAGGTGGCGCTCTACCAGATGAGCTAAATCCGCATTTGGTGCTTCCGGACGGAATCGAACCATCGACACGAGGATTTTCAGTCCTCTGCTCTACCGACTGAGCTACAGAAGCAAAACAATGGCGACCGGAATGGGGCTCGAACCCACGACCTCTAGCGTGACAGGCTAGCGTTCTAACCAGCTGAACTACCCGGCCATTGAAAAAAATAACTTCAAACTTTTCGAGTTCAGCTCTCCGAGAATGAAGAATAATTATTATCGTTGACAGGCAAATCTCTTTACCTGTCACGAAATAATTGGTGGGAACAACAGGGCTCGAACCTGTGACCCTCTGCTTGTAAGGCAGATGCTCTCCCAGCTGAGCTATGCTCCCTTTTAGCTGGTTTGTTGTTTCCAGGACTTTGTTTTGTTGTGTCCCTCACAACAGTATCTATTATACACTATCCCACCCTGTTTGTCAACACTTTTTTTGATATTTTTTATGTTTTGTATCATTTTACAATGCTAGTCCGATATTTTTAAAAACTTATGTGCATTTGCAACATCAAAGCTGCATTTTTCGCCTTGAAATGGGCTTTTTTCATCAGGCTTCCCCTCAAAAAAAATCCGCCGAGCCACACGCCCGACGGATAAAATTTTTTCAAGAATTATTTTTTATCAAGCTGTTTTTTGAGCTTTTCCTGCTCCTGCTCCATAAGCTTCATAAGTTCCTCCAAGGAAGCTGACGCTGTCTTTGTCTGCTGTGCAGGCTTTGCCGCAGGTTTTGCCTTTGGCACAGGCTTTTTCTCAGGCTCAGGGGCTACAGTACCCTCAGTTGAAGCCGCCTCGTCAAGAAGCTGTGAAGCTCTCTCGTAGTAAGAACGGTCTATCTCAGCACGCTCTTCCTTTTCCGCAGGTCTTTCAAATATAGTTTCCTCGACCTCTTCTACTTCCTCGATAACTTCCTCCGTTTCAGCCTTCTCTTCACCCTCAGGCTCAGCCTTGTGGTGAGAAGCTATCTCGTCGTCAACGTGCTTGCGATGTTTTGCGATCTGCTCGCCCTCGTTCTCGCCGCCGAACAGGAAATCGTCAAGAGTAACGCTCTCTGCAGGTTCTTGCTCGTCATCGTCCTCTTCCTCATCATCTGAAGAATGAGTAGCGATAGCAATTATAAGCTCGATAACAACGAGCAGGAATATAGGAACAACAGCGCACACTATCATGCCGAATGTTGAGGACATGAACGTAAGCACCTTGCCTGCTGTCATATAATATGTAGAAGCTACGCCCACAACGTTCTTTGAGCTTATCTCATAAAGCTTTGCAGGGTCTTTTTCCTGATAAACAGTGTAAACAACGCCGTTGTTATCGTCAGTTGAAGTGATGTCATAAAGCCAGAACACGCTTGTTCCAATATCAGGCACGTTCTCGCACACAACTGCCTCGCCTATCTTGTCTGTGCTAGGGGTCATGTTCGATGTGATAACAAGTGCGCCGTCAGGAACTCTGTCACCCATGCCGTCACCATTCATTATGTACAGGCTGTAGCCTGCAATGCTCGGTGTAACGTTCTTGTTTTTGAAAACACGTCCCACTCCCACAACTATAAGCATTTCCAGAATAATAAAAACAATAAAGAATATCAGCACGTTCTTGCCTGCTGATGATTTCTGCTTAGTAGCACTGCTCATACTAAAAATAACATTCCTTTCCAAGATATATCCAAAATATCATATTTTATCGCACTAATACATTTATTATATCACAAAGTGCCGCAAATTTCAACACATTTGAGCATATTTTTTGCTTTTGAGAAAATTATTCATTTTTGTAAAGTATTATTGTGACAGTACACAGTTCGTCATTTTTTATGACCGCATATTTCGAGGTAGACCAATCTCCCCCAGCCTGACTGTACGCACGCCTCAGCACGTCAAAGATAGCACCGCTATTCTCATCAAAGAGAGTATCCACAGCCTTGTCATACGTTTCACTGTCAGCACATTTTAGCCTTGCATATCCACTGTCAGCCATTGCTTCCGCCACAGAACGGCACATTATCCGAACGACATCATCACCGCTTTGAGCATACAGACCGTTTCTTCTGTAATAATTTGCCCCCGAGGAAAATGCCTCAGGATAGTTCAAAAACTTGTTATCGTCCGCTGTATGGTCTTTTGCACACTCGGCGTCAGTGATGCCAAAATAGTCATAGCGGATATAGTCCTCCCCTGCATCTGTCACAGGATCGTCCCAAGTGAGGTCAACGTTCGTCCATTCACCGTCTATCATGACCTTGTTCCACAAATGTGGCTGAACAGCTCCGCCGTCATAGGCTTTGCCTGCCACAGGTATGCACTTTATACCTGCCTTAGTGCAAAGTATCTGCATTGCCTTTGCATACCCCTCGCACACAGCCTTGCCCTCTACAAGACAGCCATATGCAGAATAGCAATTTTTTGCTGTATCGTCATAGTTACACTCAAGAATTATGCTGTCATGGAAATACAGCACCTTGTCATAATCCGACCAGCCCTGCTCAATGCCTGCAAGTATCTCCCCGACCTTTTTATCCAGCTTTTCTTTCTCAGCCTGCGCTTCCTCAGCGGTCTTGTCATATGTGACCTCCACAGATGTCACATATCCATCTCCGTCAATGCAGATAGTATACTGTGAACCCATATAGTCGATATAAGGACAAGCCGAAGTAAGCATGGAGATAAACGCACCGATATCGTCCTTGCTTATAACTCCCTCAGCCAGCTCCACAGAGCTTTCAAATTCGCTCAGCCCTTTGTAAAGCTGTGAAAACACACGTTTTTCGTCAGTACAAAGAAAATCGGCGATATACTCTGCCGTGTCAGGTATCTCAAGTGCCGTAAAGCTCTCATTTCTGCTGTCAAGCCCTGTTTCAGTATGTCTTTCCGAACTGGCTTCAACATACGCATGAGTGTTCACAAAAGTATTTTTTGAACGGTTTTTATTTTTCTCTCCCGTTCCGCCTAAACTGCACCCCGATGTGCAGATAAGCACTGCCGCTGTGAGTGCGGCGACCATTTTCTTTTTTTTCAATTTTTGTCCTCGATTTTTACACAAAATTCTGTCTGTATCTTTCAGCCCTTAGTCCGTGATCTCTTCATTATCTCTTTTTATCACAGCCCTGAGCCGTTCTATTTTCTTTTCATGTATCGACAGCACCTTAAACTCAACGTTTTCCCAATGCACTGTCACCTTTTCGTTATCCTCAGGCACATGGCCCAGCAGGTCCATAACGAATCCGCCTATAGTGTCATAATCCACCTCGCCGTGATACTCCTTGCCAAGAGCCTCCATAACGTCGTCAAACGCCGCTGTGCCTACCATATCATAGCAATCAGAAGATACCTTCTGTATCTCCTCCGTTTCGTCATCATATTCGTCCTGAATACTACCCACGATAGTTTCAAGCAGATCCTCCATAGTAATGATACCGGCTGTTCCGCCGTAATCGTCCACCACAACTGCTATCTGTGTCTTATCTTCAGTGAACTCTTTGAAAAGCTCACCACACTTGTTGCTTTCAGGCACAAAGGTTATATCTCTCATGAACTCCTTTACAGGACGTTCTTTCTTATCCTCTTCAAACACCAGCCTGAGCAAGTCCTTTGCGAATATAACACCACTTATGTTGTCGGCATTGTCGCAGTAAACAGGTATTCTCGAAAAGCCCTCGCCTATAACAAGCTTCACAGCCTCCGAAAGCGTGGAATTTTCTTCTATGGCAACCATTTCTGTGCGGTGTGTCATAACTTCACGAACTTCGATATCGTCAAAATCAAAAATGTTGCTTATCATTTCCGCTTGACTTTCCTCGATACCGCCCGTTTCGTTTACAGCGTCCACCATCATGAGGATCTCTTCCTCAGTGACAGCGTCCGCCTTGTTTGTTGACTTAACACCAAACAGCCTTAATATCCCTGCGGATACCGCTCCGCTCACTATCGCCAATGGGCTGAACACCGCCAAAAGCGCCTTGTAAGCCACACAGCTATTTAGAATAAATCTCTCGCCCACCTTGCCTGAAATGCAAAGTTTTTTTGGTATGCCTACGCCAAAAGTGCATATAACAAGGGCAAGCAGACAGCTTATTATAACAAATGAACATATGCCGATAATATAATACGAAGCCTGAGTATATACATCAAAAAGCTTGTGAAGCTTATTTGAAATCGGTGCATAAAAGTAGATCGCTCCCACCACCGAAACTGCGATTATCATAATAGAACGTGCGATGAGGTTTGTCGCAACTACCCTGCCTGTTCTGCCAAGCAAAGCCGCAAGCCTTATTGCCTTCGGGTCTTTGTCCTCCTCAGCCATTTTCTTTAGCTTTGCGTCATTGAACTCCACAGCCGCATTTTCGCACAAGGCAAGAAAAGCCATAAGCAATATTACCGCCGCACAAACACCTATTCCCGTCCACAGTCGCCCGACATCGTCCATAAA
Source organism: Ruminococcus bicirculans (ex Wegman et al. 2014) (assembly GCF_000723465.1). Classification (GTDB taxonomy): domain Bacteria; phylum Bacillota; class Clostridia; order Oscillospirales; family Ruminococcaceae; genus Hominimerdicola; species Hominimerdicola aceti. Next base: position 514,885 of record NZ_HF545616.1, on the reverse strand, counting down.
AAAAATACCGTCCCTTTCACATAGGCGAAAAAGCTCGCCTTTTTATCATATACTATTTATTATAGGCAACATATGCTTCTTTGTCAATAGATATTGTCACAATTTTTCACATTCTGCCTGAATTTCATATGGACAATTTTAGTTATGAAAAAAGCAGACAAGCCGCAAAGCCCATCTGCTTACATCAAACAATATTATTTCTCTGCCGCACCTATCTTGGAAACTGCGTCCCTAGTAGTGTTTACGTCCTTAAGGCTCTTTGTAAGCACCTCAGCCGCCTCAGAAAGCGACTTGTTCAGATTTTCAGAAAGTGCCTCACGGATAGCCTTGTCCTTAGCCTTAGCCTGCTCAACGATATCAGCCGCCTGCTTGTTAGCCTCTGCGGCTATCTGCTTTGCATAGTCAGCCGCCTGCTTGATGATCTCCTCCTGAGCCACAAGCTTCTTAGCCTCGTCCTTAGCCTTCTTTACGATCTCTTCAGCTTCCTTGTTGGCCTCAGTAAGGATATTTTTCTTATCTCTTGTCATATCCTTTGCACGCTTTATCTCACCCGGAAGGTTAAGTCTTATGCTGTCGATGTATTCACGCATCTGCTCAACATCGATCATTTTTTTCTGTGAAAACGGTACGCTTGAAGACTTGTCAAGCAGTTCGTCCATAAGTTCAAGTATTTCCTCTACCGTCATTTTAAACACCCTTTCATTACTGATCTATATTATTGGCAGGCTTATAGAGCCTGTCAGTGATCTTGCTCTGTATCTGTTTCGGCACAAAGCCTGTGATATCTCCGCCGAAGCTTGCGATCTCCTTTACAACGCTTGACGAAAGGAACATATTCTCTCCCGTAGTGGTGAGAAACACCGTTTCAGCGTCATTGTAAAGCTTTTTATTTGCAAGAGCCATCTGGAACTCATACTCAAAGTCAGACACAGCCCTAAGTCCCTTTACGATAGCATTAGCGCCCGTCTTTTGCAGATAATCCGCCAGCAGACCGTTATAACAATCCACCACCACATTATCAAGATGCTTTGTGACCTCGATTATCATTTCCATTCTCTCAGTCGGCGTAAAAGCAGCCCTCGATTTATTAGCATTAAAGGACACCAGTACTATCACCTTATCGAAAAGCTTTGAAGCTCTGTCGATTATATCCAGATGACCCAGCGTAACAGGGTCAAAGCTTCCCGGGCAAACAGCGATACGCATCAATAGTCCACTTCTTTCATTGGTATCTTATAGACCGTCAAAGCGGTCTTACCGTATTTATATCTCTTATGAAGCTTAAGTCTGCCGTAGCTTTCTCCAAGCTCAAGCTCCTTTTCATGCTCGCACACAATGATAGCACCATCATTGAGCTTGCTCTCCACAAGCTCCAAGGCCTTTTCAACTATGCCCATTCTGTAAGGCGGGTCGATAAAAACTATATCAAGCCCGGCTTTGGCAACTTTAAGATATTCCAGACTATCCATGCAAAGCACACGGGATTCCTTATTGAAACCGCATGAATCCACATTATCCTTGACGATAGCCACAGCCTCAGGATTGCTGTCCACGAAAACGCAGTGACTAGCCCCACGGCTGAGAGCCTCTATACCCATTTGACCGCTGCCTGCAAAAAGGTCAAGTACCGAGCTTGCTGGTACATCAAACTGAATAATGGAAAAAACAGCCTCTTTTACCATATCTGTAGTTGGTCTTGTATCCAACGACTCCAAAGTTTTAAGCTTTTTTCCCCTGCATGAACCTGTAATAACTCTCATAAAAAATAACTCCAAAATAAAAGTATACAATCATTATACTATATTAATTACCATTTGTCTAGACTATTCGCCGATATTTTTTTATTTTTTATACCACACACAAAAAGGGACTTCACAGTGGAAGTCCCTTTAGTTATTTTAATTACGTACTCTAAGAAACAAGTCCTCAGTTAAGATTACTTTCTCTTAGAAACTACGATAGCTGCACCTGCGAGAGCGATACCTGCAAGAGCGATGCCTGCTGTTGCGCCTGTAGCTGCTGTTTTGTCAGAAGCTGCATTTGAAGATGTAGCAGTTGTTGTGCCTGTTGTACCAGTCTTTGAAGAAGTTGTTGCGGCTGTGCTGTTAGCCTTTGAATCAGTCTTGCTGTCAGACTTAGAATCTGTCTTGGAATCATCCTTTTTGCTGTTTGAATCTGTGCCAGAAGTAGCAGGAGCAACAGGAACAGCGTTAGCAGCCCATATCCAGCCCTCGTTTGTTGAGCCGTCATCGAACTTCTGAGCCTCAGCGTTTACAGTACCTGACTGAGCGATAGAAATTGTGTAAGAGCCGTCGCCGTTGATAGCAGTATCCTGGCAGTCAACGTTTGTGTCGAATCCACCTGCGCCACCTGCGATACCTACGCACTTGTTAGGGAAGTAAGCTGGCTGTGCAACCTTATCCTTTTCTTTGTCATCTGGATTTCTGAAATCCCAAGTGCCGTCAGCTTGGAAAGATACACCAGCATTGCCTGTTGTGTCACCAAGACCTTCAATTGTGAAGTCAATAGTGATGTACTCACCAGCGCCTGCTACAGTGTAGTCAGTGATCTCTGATGTGAACTTGCTGTTCCACTTGTTGATGATCTGGAAGCAGAGCTTGTCTGAATCAGACTTGCCAGGAGCAGCACTTACGTTAAACTCCTGTGAACCGATCTTTACCTTAAGATCCTTACAAGTAACGACCTGACCATTTACAAGAGCCTCATCGTTATCGTTGTACTCACATGGGATATCTGTAGCGATGAACAGATAGTTGTAAGCTGTTGAATCAGCAGCGAAAGCTGTTACTGCCATAGCTGTTGTAGCTATAGCTGCTGCAGCCATGCCTGCGAAAATCTTTGTAAGTTTCATTTCTAAAACTTCCTTTCTTAAATAACTTTAAGTATATTGTACTTTATTTTCCGAAAAATTTCAATCGGCTGATTTAACAAATATGATAACGTTTTCTTATGCAATCACAACAATTTGTACTATTGATTTTTAGAAGTATAGCCCAATTTCCGCACTTTGCAAAACTTTTTTATCTTATGTAAAAATACTAAACCGTCATTTATCAAGCTTTTTCTTCTGCACCTTTCCAGTCACTTTCAGCACCATACCTCTAGGAGCAAATTTAGCCCCTGCATAAAGTGCCTTTATAGACTTCTCAGGGATAATGATGAGTTTTCTGCCGAACATTCCCACAAGAGCCTTTTTTGCACAAAACTGTGGTGTTATGGAGCTTACGCCGAACTTGCAGTTTGCAACGTCATTGAACTCCGTATCCACAGGACCCGGGCATACCGCACAAACGTGTACCCTGCTGTTTCTCGCCCTCAACTCCTCATATATTGCGCTGGTAAGGCTCACAACATAAGTCTTTGAAGCATAGTATGTTGCCATCATAGGGCCGCCGTACATAAGCCCTGCCGAGGAAGCTATATTCATTATATAACCCCTGTCAGCGGCAACAAAGTCTTTCAAAAACAGCTTTGTGAGCATATGCACCGCTGTAACGTTGGTGTCTATCATTTTAAGCTCAGTGTCCAGAGGAAGCTCGTCAAAGCTGCCCACTGCACCGAAACCTGCGCAGTTCACAAGCACTGATATCTTCTCGTTCTTTGTTTCCTCATAAAGCCGCAGACATTCTTCCCTGTCGGAAACATCGCAAACTATCACCCTTGTATTGTCACCAAGCTCCTTCGCAAGCTCTCTGAGCCTTTCCTCACGTCTTGCGCTGATTATAACACGAAAGCCCCTTGCAGATAGATCTCTCGCTATCTCTCTGCCAATTCCCGAGCTTGCGCCTGTTACCAAAGCCGTCTTAGCCATTTATATCATCCTCCACCCTTTTCAGGGATATTATTTGATTTTTGTCATATCAGTATATCACATTAGTATCACCCTGTCAAGTGTAAGAAAGATGTAAAATACGCAGAAAAGCATCGCAAAAAACTGAATAAAAATGTCAAAATCTCTTGACATTTACTTTAAAGTATGGCATAATGTTAATATAATTTTAAGAAATAGAATAAAATTAAACTGAGAAATCAAAGAACAAAGAACAAGGAGATAAAAAATTATGAGTTGTACCCTTTGCATACTTGCCGCAGGTCTTGGAAGTCGCTTCAAAGGCGGCATAAAACAGCTTGAACCTTTCGGACCAAACGGCGAGATAATAATGGATTATTCTATCTATGACGCCGTTGAGGCAGGCTTTGACAAGGTCGTATTCATTATAAGAAAGGATATCCGTGATGCCTTTGATAAAATGATAGGCGACCGTATCTCAAAATACGTCAAGATAGATTACGTTTATCAGGAGCTTGACTGTCTTCCGGAGGGCTATTCCGTACCTGAGGGACGTGTTAAGCCGTGGGGTCACGGTCACGCAGTCTGCTGTTGCAAGGGCGTTATAAATGAGCCTTTCGCAGTAATAAACGCTGATGATTTTTACGGTAAGGAAGCTTTTGTGAAGCTCCACGATTTTCTCTGCAATGAAAACTCAGATCGCAAAAAGCTTCATCTCGGCATGGCAGGCTTCATACTGAAAAACACTCTAAGCGACTTCGGTGCAGTGAACAGAGGTGTCTGTGAAGTTAAAGACTCTATGCTCACAGACGTTGTTGAAACCTACAATATCCGCCGTGAAAATGACGGCAAGGTCTATTCCGGCAAGGAAGAAACAGCCGAGCTTGACGAGAACTGCTATGTGTCAATGAATATGTGGGCTTGCCCTGACGGCTTTATAGATAAGCTCAATGGTATGTTCACAGACTTTATGAAAGAAAATAAAGACAGCCTGACAGCGGAGTTTCTCCTCCCTGCGGGTATCGATATAATGATAAAAACAGGTATTGCAGACTGCAAGCTTCTGGAAACTCACGATAAGTGGTTCGGCGTTACATATAAAGAAGATAAGCCAACCGTTAAAGCCGATATCGCAAAGCTTATAGAGGCTGGCGTTTATCCTGAAAAGCTTTGGAAATAAAACTTTTTCAAACAAATAATACAGAATAATTTGTCAACAATAAGTCGGGCAGAACAAATTCTCCCGACTTTTTTGCGTCTGTTTGTAAAAAGTGAAGAAAATCCTTAATTCGACTAAAAAGCACTTGAAAAAGGCTGTAAAATGTGTTATGATAATCTTTGAAACGGATCTGCATTTTTGCAGGTCAGGAGAGATAATATAAGAGGTAGTATAATGGAGAGCCAACACGGTAGCAATTTGAAAAATATAAGAAAAAAAAGAGCCACAGCACAGCAAAGCATAGTGTCATTGAGTTGTCTTGTGTGCATAGCATTTGCGGCAATATGGGGTTTCCATGCAGGAAGCGGCAACAGCAGGGCTGTGGAAGCAAAGAAGATGTCAGCTTCAAGCTCTGTGGCAGAGAACGAAAGCTCCGAGAGCAATGCGGACAGCTCTTCTCAGGCAGAAAGCATGGTCGATGAGAGTGGCATAGATGAAAGCCTTACTGACAGCTCAGTTACCCATGATGACGCCGACGACCTTTCCGACGCAGTTTTCATAGGCGACTCACGAACAGTTGGTCTGCAAAACAACTGCGATAAACCAAAAGCAACGTTCCTTTGCTCTGTGGGAATGCACATCGACACCGTTATGACAGACCAGAACATCACCCTTTCAAACGGCAATGCAGGAACTGTTATCGACGCTCTTGGAGAAAGACAATATGGCAGAGTGTATATAAACCTCGGCACTAACGAGCTTGGCTGGCCTTATATCGACACCTTCAAGGATTATTATACACAGCTTATCACAAAAATTCAGGAGATACAGCCTGACGCTGTTATCTATGCTGAATCTATCCTCCCTGTAACAGCTTCAAGAAGCTTGCAGGGCGACGCCATAAATAACACAAATGTAGCCACATTCAATCAGGCTATCTCAGAAGTGGCACAGCAGACAGGTATAAATTATCTTGACTGTACCTCCGCTGTAGCAGGCGCAGACGGCACTCTTCCGGAGGAAGCCTCCTCAGACGGAATACACCTTATGAGCGAATACTGCGACAAGTGGCTCAACTATATAATCGACAACACATAAGAAAGGAAAGAAGAATTATGAAAACAAAGAAGATACTCTGCACTCTTATGGCAGTTATGTGCATTGGCACAGCAGCACTTACAGGCTGCGGTTCAGACTCTGACAGCAGCACAGCAAACTCCGCAAATTCAGCGGCAGCCGCTCAGACAAACGAAAGCGTTGACGTAACAGCCGTTGCGGACAAGCTCAAGAACGGCATAGAGTTCAAGGACGAGCTCGCAGAGCTTGACGAAGCAAAGATAGAAAAGATAATCGGCATATCAGCAGACAGCTATACAAAGGCTAAGGTCTATGTAAGCTCATCAGGAGGAACAGCCGAGGAGATAGACTGCTTTGAAGCCAAGGACGCAGACAGTGCAAAGGCTATCGCAGATACACTTACAGCAAGAGTCGAAAGCCAGAAAAAGGTTTTTGAAAACTATGTTCCGGAGGAAATGACAAAGCTAGGCGACCCTGTTCTTGTAACCAACGGCAATTATGTTTACCTCTGTCTTTCAAACGATAACGATAAAGCAAAAGAGATAATAGGCTAGGAGTAATAAATATATGCTTTTTTCAAGTACAACATTTCTGTTCGCATTCCTGCCTATTGTACTGATAACGTATTATATCGTCCCACGCATAACACGCAATTTGGTGCTGTTTATCTTCAGCCTTGTGTTTTACGCATGGGGCGAACCTGTTTATATCGTCCTCATGATAGCTTCCACTATCGTTGCGTATATAACAGGACTATTGGCAGACAAACAGCGTAAAAACGCAAAAAAATACACTCCGCTCATCGCAATGATAGGAGCGGTGGTGTGGAACATCGGGCTTCTTCTGTTTTTTAAATATACCGACTTTTTCATCGGTGCGGCAAACAGCATTTTCGGCACGCAGATAAAGACCTTGGGTCTTGCCCTCCCTATCGGTATCTCATTCTACAGCTTCCAGACCCTTTCCTACGTTATCGACGTTTATAAGGGCGAAGTAAGAAGTCAGAAGAACTTCCTTGACCTTGCCACCTATGTTGCCCTTTTCCCACAGCTTATCGCAGGTCCTATCGTAAGATACATCGACGTTGCGGAACAGCTCAAAAAGCGTAACGAGAGCATAGAGCATTTTGCACAGGGCGTGTGGAGATTTTCCATAGGTCTTGGCAAAAAAGTCATTCTCGCAAATACTATCGGCGAGCTTTTCGACACTATCTCAAACTCAGCACAATCCGAACTGAGCGTTGCCGCAAGCTGGCTAGGCATAATAGCCTATACATTCCAAATATACTTTGACTTCTCAGGCTATTCCGATATGGCGATAGGTCTTGGCAAAATGTTCGGCTTCGACTTTCTCGAGAACTTCAACTACCCTTACATCTCCACCTCTATCACAGATTTCTGGAGACGCTGGCATATGTCACTTTCAAGCTGGTTCAGAGATTATGTCTATATCCCACTTGGCGGTAACCGCAAGGGCAAAGCAAGACAGTGCCTTAACATCATGATAGTATGGTTTCTCACAGGCTTTTGGCACGGTGCAAACTGGAACTTCATGCTCTGGGGCGTGTACTTCGGTGTGATACTCCTATGTGAAAAGCTTTTCTTGGGCAAAGCCCTGAAAAAGATACCTGCATTTTTCCAGCATATCTACGCACTTCTCTTTATAGTCATAGGTTGGGGAATATTCTCCTATGAAGATTTCGGCAAGCTTACACAGAACTTCAAGAATATGTTCGGCGCAGGGGGACTTCCTCTCATAAATCACCAAACAGTGTTCTGGCTCGCACAGTATGCAGTAACAATAGTGATACTTGTGATAGCTTCAACACAGCTTCCAAAAAAGCTTTGCCTGAAACTTCAAACCAAGTGTCCTGAGATATGCGGCTGTATACTCCAACCGCTGTGGGCATTAACACTTTTGGCAGTTTCCACCGCCTACCTTGCAGGTAATTCATTCAATCCGTTCCTGTATTTCAGATTTTAAAGGAGGACGGCAGATATGAAAAAACAACTTAAAAACTATATTATGATAGTGTGCTTTCTGCTGTTCATATTCGGCTTTGCAGTGGCAAGCTTTATTTCCGAGGATCGTGAATTCTCCGAAAATGAGAACCGCTATCTCCAGCAAGCCCCTGAATTTTCATGGAAAAAGCTTGAAAAAGGCGAATTCACATCGGATATCGAAAGCTATATGTCCGATCAGATATTCATGAAAGACCAGCTTGTGAGTCTTAAAACAGTCACCGACCGCACGCTTCTGAAAAACTATCAGAACGGTGTATATTTCGGCAAGGACGGCTATTATCTCCAAGACTATCAGGAAAACAGACCTCTTATCGAGAAAAATATAAGCTGTCTTAACGATTTTGCTGACAGCCTTGATAAATCCGTCGACGTAAGCTTTCTTCTTGTGCCGAATGCAGTTTCCGTTATGTCAGACAAGCTCCCTGCGGTCACACAGACCGACGATCAGCTTGAAAGCGAAAAGTATATAAGCTCTATCCTCAGCGACAGGATAAACCTCTGCTTCCCATATGACCAGCTCAAAGATGCTGCAAAGTCCACTCAGGTTTTCTATAAGACCGACCACCACTGGACAGCCGAGGGCGCAAAAGTGGGATTTGACACACTTATGACAGCCATGAATGAAGATATCCCACAGGTATCCTACAATATAGAAACTGTAAAGGACTTTCATGGCACTCTTTATTCAAAAGCCCCAACAGACTTCTCCGCTGCTGACGAAATGCACTTCTACACAAACCCTGACAACAGCGTAAAGGTAAATTATGTTGAAGAAAACAAACAAACAGACACCCTTTTTGACGATTCATTCAAGACCAAAAAGGATAAATACTCCACATTCATGGGTGGAAACTTCGCCCTCACGGAAATAGAAACAAACGGTGAAAGCGACGAACACGTCCTTATTATAAAGGACAGCTACGCAAACACAGTTATGCCATACTTTGCCGACAAGTATAAGCACATCACAATGATAGATATGCGTTATTACCACATCATGGATAAGACCGTCAGTGAATATGTAAAAGACAACGGCATAACAAAGGTCATTTTCCTTTATAATATGGACTTTGTGAACACCGATAACAACTTCATCTGGCTTGAATAACTCATAAGCAAGCAGGGGCGGCCATTGGTCGCCCGCTATTTTTATCACACCCATATATAACGTCAACGTCAAACCCACAGAAAGAAGGACATAAAATGACACTTACCCCCTACAAAAGAAAAGCCTTTTATTATGAAACAGACCGCATGGATATAATCCACCATTCAAATTACGTCCGTTGGCTTGAGGAAGCCCGTGTTGACCTTATGGAGCAGCTTGGCTGCCCTTTCCACGAAATAGAGGCAAGAGGGATAGTTTCCCCAGTGCTCTCCGTGGAAACACACTATAAATATCCCGTCCGTTTCGGAGATGAGTTTGAAGTGCGCTGTAAGCTGTCAAAGTTCAACGGCTGTGCCTACGAGCTTGACTATGAAGTCTTTGACCTTACCACTCAGAAAACAGCCTGCCTTGCCCACACCTCCCACTGCTTCACCACCTCCGACCTTAAGCCTGTAAGACTAAAAAAACATTATCCCGATATCTACGAGAAATTCCTATCCGCATATCAGGCAAGTGAAGAATAAGCAAAAAAAATGTACAGCTCCCGAGAAGACACTCGGGAGCTGTACTTTTATGTAAAAAAATGACAGACGTGACCTGTCACGAAGAAAGCAATCCATCAACGCCCTCACGCCACTTTTCAAAGCTGCACAAACCAAGCTTTGCCCAGCGACATTCCGAGCATAGTATATCAAATGCCTTTTTATCCATTTTGCTTCTCAGTCTTGTCAGCGCACTGCGATAATTCTCCACTGAGTGACATTCTATCTCAGAAAGTCTGCAAACCTCGCTGTCTTTCTGTGCCACCGTTCCGCCACAGCCGTCAAGCAAACAACCGTCCTCCGTCCTGTTTGGGCAGTGCTGACATATCATATCTCCGCTGCACACAAACCGCACCGCAGTGTCCTCGCTCTCCAATCTGTCTTTCACAGACTGCATATTCACCGAAAAACCGTCACTGTAGCCTTTTCCCTGAAAAAGCGGCAGGCACAGCAGATGATGAAATCTAAGCTCAGGCTCTCTTGTAAGCATAGCAACCTGTCTTTGCAAGTCTGCTTACAAGCTCGATGCTGATAAGGTAAGCAGCAACAACAGAGATAACGTCCTTTACAAGATAAGGAACAGAAACAAGAAGTATAGACTTGCCAATAGAGATATTAGCAACGATAGCGTACTGGATAGCACCGAGCAGGTGGTCGCAAGCAAGACCTGCGATACCAAGCACGATAGCGATGACCTTACCGCTTATCTTGTTAGAGCAGAACTTTGCGCCAAGACCGCAAAGAAGAGCCATAACGATAAATCCGTAAATGAATCCGCCTGTATACCCTACGATAACGGAGAAACCGCCTGACCAGCCTGCGAATACAGGCACACCGATAGCGCCCAACAGACCATAGACCAGAGCAGACACAGCTCCGCCCTTCCAGCCAAGAAAATATCCTGCGAGAGCCACAGCGAAAGTCTGGAGCGTAACAGGAACGTGAGTAGGAAGCGGAATAGTTATCTGCGAAAGCACAGCGATTATAGCCGTCATAACTCCGATACCGACTATTTGTTTTGTTTTGTTTTTAGCATTGTTATTCATTGTAAACCTATCCTTTACTTTTTATTTGACAATTAATATTGTATCACATACCAAGTCCATTGTCAACCAAAAATATTTATTTCGGTATACAATTATAAGGCATCGGTAAACGATACTTTTATACAAATTTAATAACAAACAGTGAAAACACGGCATTGCCATTCCGAACTGTACACCGAGGGCGTCATCCCCTACAATATTTCGGGCAACTTCCTACCACCGCAAAATCGCTACGCTCGGTGCTGTCTTTTACTTCATACTTGAGCACAACTCTGTTCAGCTTTGCCAATTCCTCATACCTCACTCCTCATTCCTCACTTCCCCACTTCCTCATTCCTCACTTCCCCTTGTGCATTTTGCCCTTAAATCCTACTAAATTGATAGAATTAATATCAGTTTTCACAAAAATGCGAAAAATCACCTTAAACCTATTGACATTCCTCTATGGGTGTGGTATAGTATAAATACGCTAAAACATACTAAACGACTAGGATTAATATGAATTTGAAATGAGGCGTTGAAAATGAGTGTAAAAATACTGAAACTGAAAACAGCGTACGATTCACGAATGTGTATGTGCTGTATGTGTTGCTGTTAAAATCAGCATAAAGTTCAGTAACAAAAATTTTTATCGGATTTAAAAAACATCAATTTAATGAAAGAGGTAATTTAAAATGAGCGCAATAAACGAAAGAAATCTTAAATTTGAAACACTCCAGCTCCACGTTGGTCAGGAAACAGCAGACGCAGTAACAGACGCAAGAGCCGTTCCTATTTATCAGACATCATCATACGTTTTCCATAACTCACAGCATGCCGCTGACAGATTTGCTCTTAAGGACGCAGGCAACATCTATGGCAGACTTACAAACCCAACTGAGGACGTTTTTGAAAGACGTATCGCGGCTCTCGAGGGCGGCACAGCAGCTCTTGCAGTTGCATCAGGCGCAGCTGCAGTAACATACGCTATTGAGAACGTAGCCCTTGCAGGCGATCATATCGTAGCTGCAAAGAACATCTATGGCGGCACATATAACCTGCTTGCACACACTCTTGTTGATTACGGCATAACAACAACGTTTGTCGATCCGCTTGACCCAGCTAACTTTGAAAAGGCTATCAAGGATAACACAAAGGCTCTCTATATCGAAACTCTTGGCAACCCTAACTCAGACGTAGTTGATATCGAAGCTATCGCAAATATCGCACACGCACACAATATCCCACTTCTCGTTGACAGCACATTCGCTACTCCATATCTCGTAAGACCTATCGAGTACGGCGCAGATATCGTTATCCATTCTGCAACAAAGTTTATCGGCGGTCACGGCACAACAATCGGCGGAGTTATCGTTGAAAGCGGCAAGTTTGACTGGAAGAAGTCAGGCAAGTTCCCACAGCTCACAGAACCAAACCCAAGCTACCACGGTGTAAGCTTTGCAGACGCAGCCCCTGGCGCAGCATTTGTAACTCGTATCCGTGCGATCCTTCTCCGTGATACAGGTGCAACACTTTCACCTATCCACGCATTCATCTTCCTGCAGGGTCTTGAAACACTGTCTCTGAGAGTTGAGCGTCATGTTGAGAACGCACTTAAGGTAGTTGACTTCCTTAACAAGCACCCAAAGGTAGAAAAGGTAAATCACCCTTCAGTATCAGACGATCCAAGCCAGCAGGCACTTTACAAGAAGTATTTCCCTAACGGCGGCGGTTCTATCTTCACATTCGAGATAAAAGGCGACGCAAAGACAGCTCAGAACTTCATCGACCACCTGAAACTCTTCTCACTCCTTGCAAACGTAGCAGACGTTAAGTCACTGGTTATCCACCCAGCATCAACAACACACGCAGAGCTTAACGAAGCAGAGCTTGCAGATCAGGGTATCAAGCCAAATACTATCAGACTTTCTATCGGCACAGAGCATATCGACGATATCATCTACGATCTCAGCGAAGCATTCGACGCTATCTAATAAAAACCTTGCCATTACGGTTTTTACCTAAAAATACAAACCTCAATATAGAAACGGCTGACAGGCGAAAAGCTTGTCAGCCGTTTTTGTACCCATAAAAAAAGCAGGGCAACAACAAGCCGCCCTGCTCCATAAAGCAAAAAGTCAGAAAAAAATCCTTCGCCACAAGGCGATACCTTAATTCCTCACTCCTAACTCCTCACTACTTCTCCAGCTCAGAGATCTTATCCACTCTCCTCTGATGTCTGCCACCCTCAAACTCCGTTTCAAGGAAAACGTCCACCAGCTCGATAGCCAAGCCTGCACCCAGCACTCTCGCACCAATGCAAAGCACGTTTGCGTCATTATGCGCTCTTGTATACTTAGCAGAGAAATAATCCGAACAGCAAGCCGCTCTTATTCCCTTTATCTTGTTTGCGCTCATTGACATTCCAATACCAGTTCCGCATATGAGTATTCCCATTTCGTATTCGCCCGAAGCCACTTTCTCGCAAACTTCCTTTGCCTTGTCAGGATAGTCTACTTTCTCTCCTGCCTGAATACCAAAATCAGTGTATTCCACACCCTTTTCGTCCAAATGTGCCAATATCTCCGCCTTAAGCTCAGGACCTGCATGGTCACAGCCAATAGCAATTTTCATATTAATTTCCTCCTATTTATCCCTATGTGCCTTATCCTTTTCCGCCTTTGTAGCCTGCAAATATGATACCTCCAGCCTGTCCGCCGAAACCATTATCTCAGGCTGAGCCTCCACCGCAAGACACAGTGACGAAGCCCTCTGCAGCCTGTTCACATAGCTTGCAAGCTGAACATTTTCGTTGTCAGCGAAATATTTCGCCTTTATCTCTGCTGCACAGTCACCCACAAGCATTGTCTTTTCAGAAAACTCTCCCGAAAAAACTTCCTCCTCAGGGCAAACTCTGTCAGCGGATATCCTCGTGACAACGCCGTTTTTGCACTGAAACTCACCTGCATAAACTATCTTAGGCCTTGCCCTCATAACAGAAATTATCCTGCCCTCAAAACCTATGCAGTTGTAAGCCAGCGAAAGCAGAGTGGAAACTCCTGCGCTTTTTAAACTCTCACAGCCAAAGCACATTCCCTTTACAGCCGCCACGCCTATTCTAAGTCCCGTGTAAGACCCCGGACCCTTTGCAATAGCCGCACAATCAAGGTCAGCGTAAGTAAGCCCTGTTTCCTCAAGAGCCTGCTTCACCATAGGCAATATCACCTGCGAGTGAGTGAGCTTTGTGTATACAGACTTCTCCCAAAGAAGCTTCTCTCCGTCCGTCACCGCCACCGAAGCGACCTTTCCGCTTGTGTCAATAGCTAATATCTTCAAATCTATCATCTCCCTCAGGTGCAGTTATGCTTATCTCCCTGCTGTCCTCGTCAATGCGCTGAATATCTATCCTCAAAGCGTCCTCAGGAAGCTCCTCAGCAATATTCTCCGACCATTCCACCGCAAGCACAGTGTCTTCGTCCATGTAGTCAAAAAAGCCTGTAGTTTCCAGATCGTCCGCCGAATTTATGCGGTACATATCAAAGTGTACAAGGCTGAGCCTGTCCCCTCGGTATTCGTTCACCAGTGCGAACGTGGGCGAAGTCACCTCGTCACCAAGTCCCATGCCAATGGAGATCCCCCTGGTAATAGTAGTCTTTCCTGCACCAAGACCACCGCTGTAAGCGATAAGATCGCCGCCTTTCAGCCGTCTGCCTATCTCCTCACCCAAAGCGATAGTTTCCGCCGCAGATGATGTTTTGTATACCTTTGTCAACCTATCACCTCATTTGACCGTCATCTTCCGTGTAGCCCACAATAAAAAGGCTGTTTTTATTCATAAGCTGATAAATGCTCTCCACCTCTGTCTTGTCCGCCGCTGAGTTGTAGCAGTTGTAAACATACAGCCTGCCCTCTTCTTTAACAGCGAAAACCGTGTGAATACCACTGAAAATATTCAACCCGATATGGTAAGAAACTATCACAGGCTTGCCCTCTTCAACAGCCGCCTGAGCCTCATCAGCCTTATAAAATCTCTTGTATCCCACTCCCATTGCCTTAAAAAGTCCGCTTATTTTCCTAGGATTAGACCCCAGTGAACCGTCCGCCGCAATAAGAGCATTCTTTTCAAAATCATAAGCAAGCTTTGCCATGTCAGGCTCAAAGCCCTCGTATGTGAGATAATTATAAGCCGCAATGACCTCACAGCCTACCCCTGCGAACCTGGTTTCGCCAAGCATCAAATCGCACACAGGGGGATTTTCCTGCCCGTATTTCACAAAGCCCTCTATCTTTATGCCCTTGTTGTGAGCATAATTTTCCGCAGCCCTGCCGCTGTCAGTTTCCTTATAAGTGTCCTCAAAAAGCCGCCACCTCATATCGTCCTCCGAGCTGTCGCCCTGAATACCGCTCTCATCACCGACCTGCGAGCTTTCGTCAACTTCCATGCTGTCACTATCCACCGCAGAGCTTTCCGCAGTAGTGGTAAAAGCCGAATCATTGAGCCTTTCACTGTCCGCCTTGTTTCCGCATGAACTGAGCATTATCCCGAGAAACAGAATGACCGCAAGAATTTTCATCACAGCTCACCCTTGTCCTTGAAGTAGTTTAGCATAAGATCCACCATTCTGCCATAGGACTGCTTGCCGTCCTCAACGCCGTTGAGCTTCAGAGATTTTTCCATTGCCTTGTCAGATATCTCCCCCACTGCCTCGCTGTCGAAAACAGTGTCCTTAGCCTCGTCAACGCTCCGCCAGTAGTCCCAGTTGGCTTCCATATCAGCCCACACCTCATCGCAGATAGAGCTGTCAAATTCTATCTTCTTATCGTCAGAAGCGTAGTCAAAAATCTTGTTTCTAACCTCGCCAAGCGCCGCCAGATAGCCCGAATAGCGGTAATCAGCATTGTCCGATCTGTCGCACGCCATAAAGGCGATAAAGTTCGCCTCGTCCTCCTGAATGTAGCCTTTCGTATGAGCAAGCTCATGACAAATGGTGTCAGGAAGCTTCGCCTTATACATATCCTGATTGTAGTTAGCCTCCATAGAGAACGGGAAATAGATGCCCATAAGGTTCATTTGGCTCATAAAGAACGAGCATTTTATAGCTTTCGGAGTGACATAGAACCCACCAAGGTTCTTAAACTCACTGCCCAGCCCACGCATGGCCTCCTGAGCCGTCTTGTCAAGGTCAGCGGTCAGCACGAATTTTCCCTCGCTGTCACGCTCCACCTCTTTGCTAAGCGCATTTATCTCCGTAACAAGCTTGTTGCCAAGTGCTTCAAGCTCCGTCCTGGTGTGCTGTTCAGTGGGTATGCCATTAAGCTCTGCAAAGCTTGAACAATGATAAATAACAAAGCAGTTAAAGGTCTGCACCGTCACCACAAAAGTGACTATCCACATATAAACAAGCCCGAAAATTTTCGCAGTTTTCTTTCTCTTGCCTTTTCTGACTATCACAAGCACCAGCATAGCCACCAGCGAAAGCGGAATACCAAAAACCGCCACCGCAATAAGCAGTTCCCCGAAGGAAAACGGCAACAGCGAAGTGAGCCTGCCATATGTATTTTCCCAAATTGGAAAAACGTGAGCCGTATACCAATCGCAGAACGCCGTACTTTTCCAGGCGATCACGTTCAGCACCACGCTGACTGCCACAAGGCAAACGCAGGCAATGACCTGCCAAGAGAGATGTTTTTTCTTGCCGTTCTCAGGCATTTTCACACTTTCCGCACTCTTTTTCACCGCTGTATCTGTCACTGCCGCTCACCTCGGTTCATGTATTTTACTCTGCTATCTCAACGCGCCTGTTTACCCGACTTATTATCTGCTTACCTACAAATTATCTTATCGCACAAATCGTGTAGGGGCGAACAGCGTTCGCTCGTCTTGGTCGCCTACATGGTTTGTATAAATTCAAACCTCGTCGCTCCCAAAAACGGGACGTCGAGGGCGCCGTCCCCTACATTTGCCACGCCGCAATATCGCTCCGCTCGGTATTTACTCTATCAAAGTGACTTGTTCGGTCGGCTATGCCAATTCCTCACTCCTCACTTAAACGGCTTAGAACAATCCGTAGATATTGCCCTCATTATCGCAATCAATATTATAAGCCGCAGGCTTCTTAGGCAGACCAGGCATTGTCATAATATCGCCCGTATAAGCTACCACAAATCCTGCACCGGCTGAAAGCCTTACATCTCTTACTGTTATCTCATAATTCTCAGGCTTGCCAAGCTTTGTCGGGTCGTCAGACAGTGAATACTGCGTCTTAGCCACGCAAACAGGGATATCCCCGAATCCAAGGTCAGTGATCTCCTTTATAGCCTTTTCAGCCTGCTTTGTATAGATCACGCCGTTTGCACGGTATATCTCTTTCGCAAGTATATCAAGCTTATCCTTGATAGGGAGCTTCTCGTCATAAAGTGGCTTGAACTCAGAAGGCTTTGTTTCGATAGTCTTGCAAACCTTTTCCGCAAGGTCGATACCGCCCTCAGAGCCTTTTGCAAATATCTCAGCCAGTGAGAACTCAACACCCATTTCACCGCAAACTTTCTCGATAACATCCAGCTCAGCCTCAGTATCAGTATGGAATCTATTTATAGCCACCACTACAGGCACACCGAACTTGTGCATATTCTCAATATGAGTTTTCAGGTTTACGATACCCTTTTCGAGAGCCTCAACATTTTCGTTAGTAAGCTCAGTTTTCGGAACACCGCCATTGTATTTCAATGCCCTTACAGTAGCCACCAGAACTACGCAACTTGGTTTAAGACCAGCGTATCTGCACTTGATATCAAAGAATTTCTCAGCGCCAAGGTCAGAGCCGAAGCCAGCCTCAGTGATAGTGTAGTCAGCAAGCTTCAAAGCAAGCTTTGTGGCTCTTACTGAGTTACAGCCGTGAGCGATATTAGCGAATGGACCGCCATGGATAAGCGCAGGATTGTTCTCAAGCGTCTGAACAAGGTTAGGCTTCAAAGCGTCTTTCAGCAAAGCAGTCATAGCACCGCAACCGCCTATATCCTTAGCATAAACAGGCTTTCCGTCAGTTGTGTAAGCAACGAGTATCTTCTCAATTCTAGCCTTAAGGTCAGCCAGATCGGAAGCGAGGCAAAGAATAGCCATTATCTCAGAAGCGACAGTTATCTGGAAAGAATCCTCTCTAGGAATACCATTTACCTTTGAGCCAAGACCGATAACGATATCTCTCAGCGCTCTGTCATTCATGTCAAGGCAGCGCTTGAAAAGTATCCTTCTCTGGTCAATGTGAAGCTCATTTCCCTGCTGCATATGGTTGTCGATAAGGGCGCAGAGCAGGTTGTTAGCCGCAGTTATAGCGTGCATATCTCCTGTGAAGTGCAAATTGATGTCTTCCATAGGAACGACCTGAGCGTATCCACCACCAGCTGCACCGCCCTTGATACCAAAAACAGGGCCAAGTGAAGGCTCTCTCAGAGCGAGCATAGCTTTCTTGCCTATCTTGTTCATAGACTCAGCCAATCCAACGGAAATAGTGGTCTTGCCCTCTCCTGCAGGCGTAGGGTTTATAGCGGTAACAAGAATAAGCTTACCATCTGGATCATTTTTAGTTTTAGCATAAAGCGACTCAGAAAGCTTAGCCTTGTAGTGACCATAAGGCTCATATTCATCTTCTGAGATGCCGAGCTTAGCAGCGACCTCCCCAATTTTGAGCATTTTCGCCTGCTTTGCGATTTCGATATCTGACAGCATTTAGATCAAGTCCTTTCGGAAAAATTTTTAGTATATCGGTAAAGACCCATATATAATATCATACGCTACATATTATATCACATATCCGTGATGATTTCAATATTTCATATGTAAACAAACTATATAAACCAACACATTTCCGAACATCGCCCCACAAAAATAGCCGCCCCGCATTCCGCAGGACGGCTCAAAATAACTATAAGAATTATTTCTGAATATCGTTATCGTTAAATGGATCTCCACATTCCGGGCAGAACTTAGGAGGATTTTTCGGATCTTCAGGCTCCCAGCCGCACTTGTCACACTTGTAAAGCGGCTCTGATGCAGGCTTTGGCTTTCCGCACTCAGCGCAGAACTTGCCCTTGTTCACTGCTCCGCATGAGCAAGTCCAGCCTACTGGCTGCTCAGGCTTTGGTGAACCGCAGTTTGCACAGAACTTTCCTGTGTTCTCTGTGCCGCATGAACACTTCCAGCTGTCTGCTGCCGGCTTTGGCTCAGGCTTAGGCTGTCCGCAGTTAGCACAGAATTTTCCTGTGTTTTTTGTTCCGCAAGCACAAGTCCAGCCGTTCTCAGGTGCAGCCTGTGTTGGTGCAGCCTGTGTTGGTGCAGCCGCTGGTGCTGCCTGCTGTGGAGCTGCCTGTGCAGCCTGCTGATTCATCATGTTCTGCTGCATCTGCTGCTGATACATTGTTGCGTCCATTGGCTGACCCATCATGCCGCCTGCCATGCCCATGCCCATAAAGCCTGCCATAACACCGTTTGCGTTGCTTGCCGCTGCCTCTCTTGCCTTGTTGATAGACATTCTGTCCATAGCATAGAGCATTGAAGGATCACTTCCAACAGTTTTTGCCTCCTGGAATTTTGCGATTCTCTGCTTTGACTCTTCATCCACGTTCAGCTCAATAGCAAGGCTTGTTATCTTAACACCCTTTGTAGCCCACTTTTCTTCAAGCTCTGCATTCATTGCTTCAGCAAGCTCATCAGGATAAAGACCAAGCTGATCGTATGGTATTTTCTGAGCGGATATCCTTGTAAGAGCCTTCTGGAACTTAGGTGTCATGTCAGCCTTAAGCTGGCCGAGAACTGCCACGCCGTCAGGGCTGTCAACAGTAAGTACCTTATTTACGTTCTGAACAACGTTCTCATAGAAGTTCATAGGGTTTACGATCTGAAGTTCATACTGACCATGACCCTGTGCGTTAAGAGTGAGGTTCATTTCGCCGTCTCTGAAAGGTATCTTGCCGAAGCCTATCTTGTTTCCAGGCAGAGGTCTGAGGTTTATGTAGATAAGACGCATGGTGTTCATAGCCTGACCACCTGCTGTAAATCTTCTGCCTATCTCCTTGATAGAAGCGCCAAGGTCACCCCAGCCGCCGCCAAGAAGTGACGGAGATACAGTTGAATCATACTTATACTGACCTGCTGTTTCCTGTGTACCGATAACAAAATCGTGTACTCTGCCGTTCTCGATAAGCAAAGCCGCCTGATTTACCGCAACGTCAAAGCGTGAACCGTTTGAGATAACGCCCTCTGTGCCGTTGTTCACAGTCTTTCCTCTCTTAACAAGAGTAGCCGGCTGGCAGAGTATCTTAGTTGACATATCCTCACATCTGAAGTACTCTACTACCTGATCGGCAAATGTTGAGCCGACTGCTGATGTAAACATCTTAATAAGTCCCATAGTTAAATTCCTTTCGTTGTCTGTATTATTTCACCCCAAGGGGTTTTAAACTTGTCTATCTCAGCATGGATATCCTGCTGACTTTCCATGTGCGCTCTACAGAGCTGTGTATCTCAGAACCGCAGTAAGGACAAACTGAGCCTGCGGTGTCCACAGGTGCTCCGCAGAACTGACATATAAGGCTGGCGTTTTCGCCCTCTATCCCCATTGAAAGATAGTATGAATAATCCGCCTCATAAATGTGCTGTGCCTTTATCCCGTTGAGCTTGTATTCAAGAGATACCTGAAACTTTGCCGTTGCAGCGTCATGATCTCTATGATAAGACGCCACCTGCGACTTGTGGATATGTATATCGTCATAATGCTTTGGCGTAACCGTTGACAAGTTGTCTTTTGCCATCGTGGCTGCTCTCTGCTTGAACGCTTCGGTACAGTATTCAAGCTGATTCTCGCTTGCTTCTCCGTTTATAACAAGAAAATATTTCATCACAGTGTTTTCCACTATGCTCTTTGCTATATTTTCATCATAGTCAGGAAAATCTCTCTTTATGTTGTTCACCACATTAGGGTCAACATAAGTAAACTGCATGGCGTTGTTCTGTCTTTCCTCAGTTGCGTCATTTATGGTCCTTAGCAGGTCGTTGGCACGGCTCAGTTGTCTGCCAATGGCGTTCGATACCGCTTTTTTCACAGAATATATCACTGCTATACCACCGCCTATAGCGACCGCTATAACTATTATTTTTATTATAAGTGCCGTTGATATTTCAGGCATTTAGCTGATACCCCCTACTAGAATATTCCCATTATCTGAAGTATAGCTCCGATAATATATCCGCCCACGCCACCAAGAAGCGAGTAAGCCACAAGCTTTCCCTTGCTTATAGGCAGGTTTCCGATAAATTTACCTGTCTGACCATTCATTGCAAAGAAATAAGGCTTATCCTGATAGGTTGTATACAAAAGCCATGTTGGAAGCATAGCATATTTAACGTCCTTTATCTCGGTGTGCTTTTCATATGACTGAACGTTTACGCTGTTGTAGTTACAAGTATTTCTAAGTTCGTCACGAGTTGTGTTCTCGATACGTTCTTTAGCCCTAGGCAGGCACTTATCCTTATCCTCGTCATATCTTTCTGCAAGATATCCCGAAAGATAACCCGGGTTGAACGCTGTCATTTCCGAGTAATCAAAAGGCTCGATAGAGTCCATAGCGTCATCGTCAGTCTTTGAAGAAGCATCCACAGGAACAGCTTTGAAATTGAGATTTCCGTTTCTGTAAACTGAATAATACTTTTTCTCTGTGTATCTGTAATTTCCCGAAGTCCATGTTCTTGTGTTTATACCCTCTGCAGTAATAGAGCCTTCGCAGTTTCCTGAATAGAGCCAAAACGGGATATAAACACCCTGCATCTTGTCCACTACCCTATCGCAGTTGAAATCTTTCGGTGTAAGAGGCTTCTTGCTGAATTTTTGGAAAGTGTCCATTACCTGATTTTTCGGCACTTTAAAAGGTATAACATAGTCAGGGGAGAAATTGTCTATTATCTGCTCTCCCATTATTACCGCATTTCCGCAGTAAACGCAAACTGTTGCTGCAGTTGAGCGGTCGGTGATTATCTCCGCTCCGCAGTGTGAGCAGGTATACTTTACAAGGTCATTTCCTACAGTTCCGTCATTTGACATACTGTATTCGTCCTTATCGACCTCTTCATGCTTTTCAACGTTATCCTTGTTGAGTTCCTCCGCCTTTTTAGCGTCACCGCCTGCTTCTTCAAGGTCTTTTAAAGTAAACTGTCCGTCGCAGTATTCACATGCCCAGCAGTTTTTGTCAGCACTCCAGAAAAGCTCCGCTCCGCAGTTAGGGCATTTATAAGAAATATTAACAGCCATTTTCCGTACCCCCTATCAATCGTCTTTTATCTTAGTCTTATCAGTGGTTGTACGCAGATAGGTGTCGTTACGCCCATTGAGTTTAAGATTACTCTTTATGTATTTATCTGCCTTGGTAGCTTTCTGTTTTGTGCGGCTCATTGAAACAAGCACAAAGCCTGTTATAAGTCCTCCCGGTATAGCAAAGCACATATTTGTTCCCACGCTCACACTGCTGTCGGCATATGCCATGACAGGGGTGAAAAACAAATTGCAGGAAATAAGTGCAAAGCCTAATGTGCGGTATAGCTTTTTCAACATTTTTTCTCCTCCCAACTCCATATTTTACAGCCTTATGCCATAAAAGTAAAATATGTTCACATATATTTATGATAACAGAAAACGCTTTTTATGTCAAGAAATATGTCATAATACGTTAAAGAAACGTTCTTTTTTGTTCATTTAAACATATTTTTATACCCCTCATTGGTGTTTTTAACGATTGACAGCCGTTCTGTCAGGAATCAGCGTTATTCAGCGGTTTTCTGCTCGTCAAGGTCAAGAGATATCAGAGGGTTTGCGTCATTGGCCACCTTAGGCAGAACGCCGTCCCACTTATCGATGGTCTGATACTTTATAAGCTCGTTTGAAAGAGATTCAGAGATAGTTTTGTTGGCTTCTGCCTGAGCTTCAGCCTTGGTCTTTATGGAAGTTGCCTCAGCGTCTGCGGCAATAACCTTTTTCTTAGCCTCCGCCTCAGCTACAACTATAGCCTGCTCCTGCTCGGTCTTTGTTTTCAAAAGATTCTGCTCTGCTACCTGCTTTGCCTCTATGGCTTCATTAAATTCAGATGAGAAATCAAAATTCACAATGTTGAATTTCTCTATCTCGATACCGTATTCATCCACCTTTGAAACGAGCTGTGCCTTTATTTCCTCGCCCACCTGCGCTCTGTCAGTGATAAGCTGTTCAGCCGTATATTTTGCACATACCGACTTCATACATTCCTGCACTGTTGGCATAAGGATAACGTTCTCGTAATCTGAGCCGATATTCTTGAAAATGCTTGCAGAAGAAGCCGACTTTATTCGGAAGTTCACCGCTATGGTAGAGTTCACAGTCTGCAAGTCCTTTGAAACTGCGTCAGCGTCAGCCTGATAAACTTGTATCTTGTTTGACACTGTTGTTACACGCTGTGCAAAAGGCACTTTCAGATGCAGTCCCTCGTTGAGTGCAGTGTCTGATACCTTGCCGAAGGTCGTCACAACGCCCGTACAGCCTGCCGGAACTATGGATACGGAGGATACGACCACTATTATAGCCGCAACTGCCGCCGCACAAATGCCAACGATCTTTCCTGTTTTTCTTGTTGAAATGTCAATGACCTTTTCTTTGCTCATGATTTTTTCCTTTCGTATAAAACAAAGTCTTTCGACTTGCCGTCTAACCAAAGGCTTTCTGTCCTTTGGTTTAATATGATTATATCATAAGCCTTACAAATTAGCAAAGTCCGACAAAGTTCGGGGAAGTCAGCGGAAGTCAGCAGTGAACAGATTTTTTGATTTAGCTCGCTGTATCTCTTGCAATCTCACCTATTCTCGTTCGTTCAAATCCGCTCGTTATTTATGGGCAAAAAAAATTCGGCACAGGTCTATAGCCATATTTCAATATATGTAAAAGCTAATATGTTTATATCATTGCCTGCAAAAAAAGGCATAAAAAATCGGACTCATTTTACTGCGTCCGATTTTTTTATCAATGTATTGATGAAAGAGCGGGCGACCCAAGGCCACCCCTACAGATAGGTTTGTTAGCTCTTTTTCTTTGCACTGGATTTTACCGCTGTGAAACTCCACACAAGTCCAGCCGCGATCCAGAAGTATGGTGATGATGTAACAGAACTTATGTTGAAAAACGCCTGTACCAGATAGCAAAGAACTGCCGCTGATACTGCACAGCCTGTCCAGCCGTTTTTGTCTTTCATAAAGCCTGCTACGAGCTTGCACATTTTTACTATAGTCATAATAAGGAATACTATTGTAAGTGCGAAAATGATGAGTCCTCTTGACTGCAAAAGGTCGATATACTCATTATAAGAGCGGTCTATTATAGCACCTGACTCGAATATCGTTCCCCAGTTGTCTGGACCGGTTCCCCAGATAAGGTTTTGCTCGGCAGTATACATTCCGTCGTCCCACAGATAAGGATATATCCACTGTTCGGTATCATCGCCTCTGCCGGTGCCTGTGATAGAAAGTCTGTCGAAGCTGTCATGGAAGATTATTTTCTCGTCCATAAGTCTGAACTCGTTTGAGGCGAAAAGTCCCGCAAAGATCCCTCCTGCGACTATAAAAGTCACAAGGCAGGCTATAAAAGGCTTCTTATCCTTTGCAAAGCCCGACTTTACAGCGGCAATAATAAGAGATATAACATAAACCGCACCAAGTCCCAAGATAGCAGGGACAACACAGGCGAGGATATCAGCCGCTGTCATAAGGGCAAGGGAGATAGCATAGAATATCTTTCTTGCCTTTTTATCATCATAGAGCATACCATTAAGCGCAAAGGCAGATATCACTGTAAGCACTGCCGCCAATGCAAAAGGCGTACACAAAAAGCCTGTTGCGATATATTCCTTTGTATAGGTCATACCGCCTGATGAGAAGCCCGAGAATATCTCTTTGAAATAGTTTGGAACTATTTTTGCGGTAGCAGGTATAGCCTGCAAAATTCCCACGATAGCTTCAAATGCGCCTATTCCTACGATAAAGTCTGAAAGCTTTATCCTGCGGTCGTCAGCCGTAACTGTCATTCCTGCGGCAAAAAGTCCCCAATAGCCAAGTATGGTGAGCATACCCTCGGAGCGGTCGAGATAGCCATAAAAAGATGTGAAGATATCCGCTGAAAGCAAGCAAGATACCACCGACAGAAGCACCACTACAAGTGGTACGATAAGGCTCTTGTTGTCTTTAAGCTCCACCTGCTTTTTCATGTTGGCAATAAGGAAAATGATAAATCCAACAAAGCCGACCGCAAGCACAGCGGCAGATATAAAGAATATAAATTTTTCGTTTAGATAAAGAGTACGGTTGACGCTTTCGTCCATACCGTATTTGATATTCTGTGTGAAATAATACGGAATTGTGATAACACACAGAACAAGCACAGCGATAATGCTGTAAACTCCGCACAGCTTTTGTGCAGACTCGGCAGACATATTCAGAATAAAATCCGACTTTTCCGAACTGCCGAAAAGGTGCTTTTTACCCTGATTGGTAGTGACCTCTTTTTTCTCTTTTGCTTTTGACATATAAAAATCCCCCAAAAAGCATAGATATTTTATTGTTTTATGTAGGGGCGAAATGTTCGCCCGAAATTGGTTTGACCTTTGTTTTTTTACACTTTGCATATCACATTGAAAATAGTACTCTAAAATCACAGTGATATGACCGAAACGGGCGAACGCTGTTCGCCCCTACAAGAATATTAAATTATAAACAAAGAAATGATAATTGAAAATTAAAAATACATCGCCGCAGGCGATACCTTAATTCCTCATTCCTCATTCCTCACTCCTCACTTAAAGCGAAGCGGTGCGGGGAAATAAAAAAGCAGGCAAACCCTAAAGTCTGCCCGCTGTTTACACAATTTACTTTGCGTATTCGATAGCTCTGCTCTCACGGATAAGATTGACCTTGATCTGTCCCGGATAATCCATTTCAGTTTCGATCCTCTTAGCGATCTCACGAGCAACGAGCACCATTTTTTCATCGTTGATCTTCTCAGGCTGTACCATGATACGAACCTCACGGCCTGCCTGTATAGCAAAGGATTTCTCAACACCCTCGTAGGACGTGCAGATCTCCTCAAGCTTCTGGAGCCTCTTGATATAGTTCTCATAGTTCTCGCTTCTTGCTCCCGGTCTAGCGGCGCTTATTGCGTCTGCCGCCTGAACAAGTGCCGCAACAACAGTTCTTGTTTCAACGTCGCCATGGTGAGCCTCGATAGCATGAATAACTTCAGGACTTTCCTTATACTTCTTACATACGTCAACACCTATCTGAACGTGCGAGCCTTCTATCTCATAGCTGAGAGCCTTTCCTATATCGTGGAGCAGTCCTGCTCTTCTTGCCAGATTTGCGTCAACGCCAAGCTCTGACGCCATCATTCCTGCAAGGTGAGCGACTTCAATAGAGTGGTTAAGCACGTTCTGTCTATAGCTCGTTCTATAGCGCAGACGGCCAAGAAGCTTAACAAGCTCGTGGTTCACACCGTGAACATTGGTTTCGAGAATAGCTCTCTCGCCCTCCTGCTTGATCTTCAGCTCGACTTCACGCTTAGCCTTTTCTACCATTTCCTCAATGCGTGTAGGGTGTATACGTCCGTCCTGGATAAGCTTTTCAAGTGCGATCCTTGCGACCTCTCTTCTCACCTGATCAAAGCACGAGATGGTGATAGCCTCAGGAGTATCGTCAATGATAAGATCAACGCCTGTGAGAGTTTCGATAGTTCTGATATTTCTTCCCTCACGTCCGATTATCCTGCCCTTCATCTCATCATTAGGCAATGCAACGACTGACACTGCTGACTCAGACACCTGATCGGCAGCACACCTTGAGATAGCAAGCGAGATATACTGTCTGGCCTTAGCCTCACAGTCATCCTTCACCTGATTTTCAAAGTTTGTGACCCTCACAGCCTTTTCATGCACCAGATCCTCGTCCAGCTTTGAAAGCAGATAATCCTTAGCCTGATCAACAGTGAACTGAGATATCTTTTCAAGCATATCGAGCTGTGACTTCTTGATCCTGTCAGCCTCAGCTACCTTTTCGTCAGCATTTTTCAGCTTGTTCTGGAGAGTTTCTTCCTTTTTCTCCAAATTATCGAGCTTTCTGTCGATAGACTCCTCTTTCTGCTGAACACGTCTTTCCTGTCTGGAAACTTCGATCCTTCTCTCTTTAAGCTCTTTTTCCGTTTCCTGGCGTGACTTGTGGATCTCGTCTTTCGCCTCGATCAATGCCTCTTTTTTCAGAGTTTCAGCGTTTTTCTTTGCGTCGTCAACGATACGCTCCGCTTCCTTTTCCGCAGAGCCTACAGCAGCTTCGGCTGTTTTTTTGCGATAGCTTATACCCTGTTTGAAGCAGATAAATCCGCTCACACCGGCACCAAGAACAAGAGCAACTACACATAGTAGAATAGCAATACCTGGTTCCATGTATAGCTTTCCTCCTTCTTAGAAAGTATGGATATCCATATTTTGTGCGTAAAAAAACGCATGAAAAAAAGATATCCACCTGATATTAAATTGTAAAGATACAAAATTGCAAAATTTATTTTATAAAAAACATCAGAATAATACAAAAAACTATACTTCATCTTTCAGTTATATAAAAATTATAATGCATAATATTATTGTATAATAAAACTTCTCTGTTGTCAAGAATTTTTTTAGTTAAATCCACAAAATTATATATTTTCTAACAAACCCCTTGACAAGCGGGTGAAGAGGTGTTAAAATGTTAGTCGAAGCAAAAGATAAAGTCTTTTGCAGTTATACTTGAAAGCTTTGACGGGGAAGCCCCTCGGCGAAAGGTCTTTTCAGAGAGCGCCGCACGTTTTTTATACGAGCTGTGAGCGGTGCAGGACTATGCAGAGTGAGGATACCGCCCCTGAGTGCGTTTAATACACGCCGCAGGCTCAGCGTTAAAGGAGCAGCTAATGAGTTGTGCAGGAAACTGCGCATGAAGTTGGGTGGAACCACGATATCATCGTCCCATAGGATATTTGTATCCTATGGGACTTTTTGTCATGTAAGAGGGTGATGATACTATGAAAGACAGGAAAGCCATGAAAACAAGGCGTATCCTTGCGATCATTTGCTATACCATTGGGTTTTGCGCTTATGGTGCAGCAGGATATGTTTGCTGGTTATCATGGAACGGGACTATATCCGACAAGCAAGGGTTTCTCACCTTTCTGCCCATATGGATAGTATCATACTGGTTCAACACATTTTTCTCTCAGCTTGTTTGCAGGGTGAAAAAAGACGGCTCCAGGCAATGGGCTATCAAAAAAAGGGCAAGGCACGTTTTGAGCGACATTTCAACGGTGCTTAGCGTAGTGCTTCTTTGCTTCTGGATATATGTGTATGTTTCGCAGTATACTGAACTGCTGAACTTCAAATAATATGCCTGTAGGGGCGACCTCAGTTTGCCCACAAAAAAAGCGTGTGATATTTGACGCATTACAAAAGAAACAACGTGTTTATGCACGTTATAATAAAGAATTACAATATTATATAAATCGGAGGAATCAAAAATGATCAAGCTGAAATTAAAAGACGGCTCTGTCCGTGAGATCGAAAAGGCAATGCCTGCAAGCGAGATAATCAAGGATATCGGCATGGGACTTTACAAGGCTGCCTGCTGCGTAAAGCTGGACGGCGAAGTTTTCGACATGAGAACTGTCGTTGACCATGACTGCCATTTTGAGGTCATGACTTTTGACTCAAAGGCTGGTAAGGAAACTTTCTGGCACACAGCTTCTCACCTTATGGCGCAGGCTGTAAAAAGTCTTTATCCTGAGGCAAAGCTTGCAAGAGGCCCTGCTACAGACACAGGCTTCTACTATGATTTTGAGGTAGAAAAGCCTTTTACGCCTGCTGACCTTGAAAAGATACAGGCTGAAATGAAGAAGCTTGCAAAAGAGGGCTATGCTTTGGAGCGTTTTGAGCTTTCTGCTGACGAGGCTATAAAGCTCATGGAGGAAAGACACGAAGATTACAAGGTAGAGCTTATCCACAAGCATGACGATAAGGGTGAAAAGCTTTCATTCTACAAGCAGGGTGATTTCGTTGACCTTTGCGCAGGTCCGCACATAATGAGCGTTGCACCTATCAAGGCTGTTAAGCTTCTTTCATGCACAGGTGCATACTGGGGCAAGGCAGAGGACGGCAAGCAGCTTTCAAGAATTTACGGAACTGCATTCCCTAAGGCTTCAATGCTCGATGAGTTCCTTAAACAGCAGGAGGAAGCTAAGCTTCGTGACCACAACAAGATAGGCAGAGAGCTTGAATATTTCACAACTGTTGATTGTATCGGTCAGGGACTTCCTGTTATGCTTCCAAAGGGCGCAAGAGTTATCCAGCTTCTTCAGCGTTGGGTAGAAGATGTCGAGCAGGCAAAGGGCTGTCTGCTTACAAAGACTCCGCTTTTCGCAAAGAGAGATCTTTATAAGATATCAGGTCACTGGGATCACTATCTTGACGGAATGTTCATTCTTGGCGACCCTTATGATGAGGAAAAAGAGTGCTTCGCACTTCGTCCGATGACTTGCCCATTCCAGTATCAGGTATTTCTTAACAGACAGCGTTCATACAGAGAGCTTCCAATGAGATTGACAGAGACTTCTACGCTGTTCAGAAACGAGGACAGCGGTGAGATGCACGGTCTTATCAGAGTAAGACAGTTCACTATCTCTGAGGGTCACTACATTCTCAGACCTGACCAGCTGGAGGAAGAGTTCAAGGGTTGTCTTGAGCTTGCTAAGTATTTCCTTGACACTGTTGGTCTGCTTGATGACTGCACATTCAGATTCTCACAGTGGGATCCTGCTAACCCTAAGAACAAGTACGAGGGTACGGCTGAGCAGTGGGAACACGCACAGGCTGCAATGAAAACTATTCTTGACGACCTTGGCGTTGATTACGATATCGGTATCGACGAGGCTGCGTTCTATGGTCCAAAGCTTGACATTCAGTACAAGAACGTTTACGGCAAGGAAGACACGCTTGTTACTATCCAGATAGATATGCTTTTGGCTGAAAGATTTGGTATGTACTATGTTGACAAGGATGGTCAGAAGAAGCTTCCTTACATCATTCACAGAACTTCACTTGGCTGCTTTGAAAGAACACTTGCTTATATGCTTGAGCATTTCAACGGCGTTCTTCCTCTGTGGCTCGCTCCTGAGCAGGTAAGACTTCTTCCTATCAAGGAGGGTCATGCTGAATACGCTCAGAAGATAGCCGACAGAATGACTGCTATGGGCATGAGAGTTACTGTTGACAACAGAGATGAGAACATTGGTACTAAGATCAAGGCTGCAAGACTTGAGAGGATACCTTATATGCTCATCATTGGCGACAACGAAGTAAACAGCAACACTGTTACAGTTCGTTCGAGAAAAGAGGGCGAGCTTCCTGCAATGCCAGTTGACGAGCTTATCGCTAAGCTTGATGAGGAGATAAAGACTAAGGCGAAGTAATCGGCTTTGTTATACAGACGTTTTATGCGATACCGCACAGGGGGAGTTTCTCTTGTGCGGCGTTGCCGTTTATAAAATATGGGGCGGACAGGATAAAATCCGCTTCGGGAAAGAGGTAATAGATGAAATCAGATATGATCTGGACGCTTGTGGCATTTGCATTCTATTTGGCAGGAATGCTTCTCATAGGTGTTGCATATATGAAGAAAACAAAAAGCTCCGAGGACTTTTTCCTTGGTGGCAGAGGACTTAACGGCTGGGTAGCGGCACTTTCGGCTCAGGCTTCTGATATGTCAGGCTGGATGCTCATGGGTCTGCCTGGCGCTGTTTACGCATTCGGAACGGGGCAGATATGGATAGCTGTAGGTCTGCTTATCGGCACTATACTTAACTGGGCGATAGTTTCAGGCAGACTGAGAAGATACACTATAAGAGCGAACAACTCCATGACGCTTCCTAAGTATCTTGAAAACAGATTTGAGGACAAGCACAAGATAATGCTTTTGGTATCGTCGGTGGCAATCGTCATATTCTTCCTTGTTTACACAGCGTCTGCTCTTTCGGCAGGTGGAAAGCTTTTCAACTCTATATTCGGTATCGACTACAAGATATGTCTTACTATCGGTGCGGTAGTAATTTTGGGATACACTTTCATGGGTGGATTTATGGCAGTATGTGTAACGGACTTTGTTCAGGGTCTGCTCATGCTGGCAGGAGTTGTGACTATACCTATCATCGCATTTTTCCTTGTTGGAGCAGGAAATGTTATGGACAACATCACTGCAAGCGGTGTTGAGGCACATCACTATCTTAACATATTCAATGATGAAAAGGGTCAGACCCTTTCAGCCATCGACATAATCTCTAAGCTCGGCTGGGCACTTGGTTATTTCGGTATGCCGCACATTCTGGTAAGATTTATGGCTATAAGCTCTGAAAAAGAGGTAAAAAAGTCAAAAGTTATAGGCTGTGTATGGTGTGCTATATCACTTTGCTTCGCTTGCTTTATAGCTATCGTGGGCAGGGCTTATCTTGTGCCTGCACTTGCAAACAACAAGTCTGAGAATGTTTTCATCGAGATGATACAGAAGGTATTCAACTCCGATATTGGTCTGCCATTCGTCGGCGGAATTTTCCTTTGCGGAATACTTGCTGCCATAATGTCAACGGCTGATTCGCAGCTGCTTGTAACTGCCTCATCGGTATCGGAGGATATTTACCACTCATGTATTGCACCTAAGGCAGAGAGCAAGAAGGTACTGCTTGTGAGCAGGATAACGGTTCTTGCTGTAGCGGTAGTGGCATACATAATAGCACTTGACCCTAACAGCAGTATAATGGGTCTTGTTTCAAACGCATGGGCAGGTCTTGGAGCTTCGTTTGGTCCGATAATACTTATGTCCCTTTATTGGAGGAGAACAAACCTCGCAGGTGCGGCAGCAGGCGTTGCCAGCGGTGCGCTGTCGGTAATAATATGGGATTACATACCTCTTGCAGGTGGACAGACTTTAGGTGATAAGACGGGGCTTTACTCATTGGTAGTAGGTTTTGCGGTAAGTCTTATACTTATCATTATTGTGAGCCTTTGCACAAAGAAGCCGTCCGAGGAAATGCTGAAGGCATTTGATGATGTTAAGAACGGTGTGAACTGCGGTTGTGATGAAAAAGCATAACAAAGTAAAAGGTCCATGGGTACGCCCACGGACCTTTTGTATTTTATCTTTTAGCTATCATACTTTTCCTTATTTTCGCATCTGAATTCCGTAAACACCGCTTTATTGCCTTTATCCTCATATTTCTGAGCGTAAAGACCAATAACAACTCCCGTGAAATTACCTGCAAGCTCAGTAGACAAAAACTTCGTTTGAGCTCCGCCCAAGTCTATATCTCCCGAAAGCGTTTTCGCCGAGAAATTGTATGTAAAGTTGGAAGCATTACAGCAAAGCACAGCCGAGCTTTCTCCCTGTGGCAATGCTATGACATGATCCTCATGGCGAATATCGCCTATGCAAAGTCTTCGGAATAGCTCGACGCCTTTATCTGTGCGTCTTAACGCTATCTCATAATGCTGATCTGGGGTCATGTAGAACACCAATCCTGCTTCGCCCTCTGTTATCTCGACTTTGCACTCCACGTATAAATTCATTTCTTTCTGTCTTATGCAGATAAAAGCAGGCGAGCCGTCTGCCTCAAAGATCGTATGCTCGTTTGGCGTAAGCTCAAAGCGTTTTTTATCGAGCTTATAAAGGTTCATATCGGGGTTTTGCATAAAGCACCACTCACGTCCGACTTTGGTATTCTCGAAAGTGTATTCTTTCCAAAACTCCTGCCTGATATCCCCGAGTCTGTCGGTTTCAACTTCCTTGCGAGTTGTGCCATTATCTCCCATTGTGAACCAGCCGTTCTCGTCGAAAGTCACTGGTACGAGATAGACTTCTCTGCCTGTAATGTGGTGCATCACCCACATATTTATCATTCTGAACGCAAGGTGGACGCACCAGAAGTTGCCGTTTTCGTCCTCCACAAGGTCACCATGACCGCACCCTTGTATCTCGTATCCACCAAGATTTCTGTTTGTTAGAACTGGGTTGTGAGGATAATTCTCAAAAGGACCATAAGGGGTCTTACCTTTGGCATAGACTATCATATGACCGTATTCCGTGCCGCCCTCAGCCGCCATAAGGTAGTATTCGCCCTTTATTTTGTAGAGGTGTGGGCTTTCAAGGAAACGTCCGCCTGCACCTGTCCATATGGTCTTGCTTGGCGTGAGCTTTTTGCCTGTTTCGATATCTATTTCGCACTGTGTAACGCCATGGTTGCCCTCATCGTCTTCACCATTGGACATAAAGTAGGCTTTGCCATTCTCAAAATACAGTGACGGGTCGATACCGCCCTGCTGAACATAAACAGGCTCAGACCATTCACCGTGGATATCGTCAGTATAGACATAGAAGTTTCCGCCATTTGTGACGTTAGTCGTTACCATGTAAAATCTGCCGTTATTGTATCTGATAGTTGGGGCATAGATGCCGCCCCAAGAGCCTGCGCCCTCCAATGGGAGCTGACTTTTTCTTGTGAGAACATGACCTATCTGCTTCCAGTTCACAAGGTCGTCGCTTTCATATAGAGGAACGCCCGGAAAAAACTGAAAAGAGCTGCAAACAAGATAATATTTGCCCTCAGCCTTACAGATGCTAGGGTCGGGATAAAAGCCTGATATGACCGGATTTATGTACTTCATATTGTGACCTCCGTTTATATTATACAGACATTATAATCTATTTCAGATGGCTTTTCAATATCTTCTCGTGCAGGATCGGTGAATTTTTGTGCAAATGAAAAACAAATTTCACTTTACGATCTTTGCGTTTGGGTAAAGCGATCAATTGATACGGATATCTAAGTGGGATAGTAGCTTTGACGGGAGAACGATGTTCGCCCCTACAGTTTTTTGCTGGGATATATGTAAATTTAAACGTTTTTGACAGCGTGTTAAGTATAAAAGTTACAAATTGTAATTTTTGCTCCGACATTTGTTCGTATGGCATATAACAGTCTATATTTCGGGGATATATCTGAATATAGAACTTGTGTTCCCTGTGAAAACAAACAAATATTTTAGTCATTTCGGAAAAAAGCGATAAAATCTGTTGCCAAATTGTAACCTTTATGATATTATGAAGTTGATATACGAAAACGTATAAGATAATTCTGTCAGTTAGGGGGCGTTTGGAATGGAAAAGGGGCTGAAAAAAGTTTTTTCGGCTATGGGCGCAGTATTTTGTGCTGTTATGATAATCATGCTTTGTCAGGTGACAAATGCGGTGAGCTACAGCGAACAGACCGTCACTGTGGACTATGATTATCAGGTCATAGACTCTTTTGAGGGCGTTGACGCTAAATACGTTCTCGGCTATTCCGACACCGGTTATTACTGCTGTGCAGGATATGTTTCACGTTTTTATGAAGAAAAGTTCGGCGTTACAGTATACAACATAAACATGGTGGACGACAAGCCTAGCGTGTACTGCTACGGCAAAAGGGCGGAGCTTCGTGAAGTGAAAACTCCGCAGGCCGGGGACATAATGCAGGACAAGGATTACTCTCATGTTGCCATTGTAAAGGACTGTCAGGGAACTACAGCCACGCTTATCGAGCAGAACTACAAATGGACTTGGAACGACACTGTTTACACTGTGAAAAACAGAAAGGTACTTACTAACAATCACTATTTCTACAGACTTTACATAAACGGCGTTGCGCAAAGCCTTGACATCGACACGACAAGACCTGTTATCGCAAACGCAGGCTGTGAGAACATCACTGGAAAAGGCTACACTGTTAAAGCGGATATTTCTGACAACAGGGCTGTGACTTCGGTAAAGGTATCCACTTATTTTGAGGGCAACAAGGCAAAGACTATAAGCCGTGTTTACACATCGGCGGTGAACTCGCTTTCACACTCAGTAAAGGTAACTGACCTTGGTGGCAAGGACGGATATTATATCACAACCATAACGGCTACTGACGAGGCCGGGAACAGCTCTGAGCAGGTCATAAAGACTTATGTTGACACAACTGCGCCGACCATATCGGGGGCAAAAGTGGAGAACATCACAGCAAAGGGCTTTGATGTTTCTTGCAATGTGAGCGACAAGAGCGGAGTTTCAAAGGTGGTCTTCCCTGCTTACCCTACAAAAAATGGTGAAAGCGCAAAGAAATACGCAGGCGGAAAGCTTTCGGGTGGCAAGGCTTCGGCTTATGTTTCTGCTGAGGACTATTCAGTAAAAAGCGGTGAATTTACCGTTAAGATAACGGCTTATGACAAATACGGAAACAGCTCAACAAAAACTATAAAGGCTAGCATAAAGCCTGCGGCTTCGGTAACATTGGATAAGGCTTCACTGACTCTTGACAAGGGCAAAAGCAGTGTTATTTCTGCAAAAATGGGTGGCGGAAGCGGTCTGACGGACTTTGTTTCCTGGAAGTCTTCTAACAGCAAAATTGCTTCTGTGTCAAACGGAAAGGTCACTGCAAAAGGGGTTGGCAGAGCAACTATCACGGCATACACAACAGGAGGAAAAAATGTTAAATGTACCGTCACTGTAAAGGGTAAAATCAGTGACAGCAGTATTTCGGCTATAAAGACGCAAAGCTACACAGGGAAGGCGGTTTCTCCTGCGCCTGCAGTGACATATGGTGGCAAAAAGCTTGTAAAGAACACTGACTACACTGTGAGCTACTCAAAGAACACAGCCATAGGTCAGGCATGCGTAAAAATAACAGGCAAAGGCTTATACAAAGGCACAAAAACTGTGAACTTCAACATTCGTCCTGCCACAGTGACGAATCTAAAAGTTTCTTCCACCGGTGAAAAGAGCGTTAAGCTTTCTTGGAAAAAGGTTACGGGTGCTGACAGCTACGCTATATACAGATATGACAACACAAGCAAGAAATGGCAGAGGATAAAAACTGTAAAGGCTGTGAGCTTCACTGACAGCGGACTTGCTCGTGCAAAGGGGTACAGCTACAAGGTAAAGGCTGTGAAAAAATCTGGCGGAAAAGAATACATTTCGGCTAGCTACTCAAAGTCTGTAGAGGCTGTCACAAAGCCTGCAAAGGCTTCATGCACGGCTAAATCAGCAGGCAGCGGCAGCATTGAGGTATCATGGAAAGCTGTTGGGGGTGCAAGTGGATATGAGATATACTCTTCTTCAAATGGCAGTGATTATGTGAAGTCGGCAAAGGTGGGTGGCTCTAAAAAGAGTGCTATCGTATCAGGATTTGAGCCTTACTCACTTAGAATGGTAAAGATAAGGGCTTACAAAACTGTGAACGGAAAGACTTCTTACGGGGCTTTTTCGCAGGCGGTTATGGTTATTGTTAGGTAGGCTGGATACAGAAACATATGATATAAAATAAGCAAGCGATAGGTGATATGCGGGCGACCAAAGGTCGCCCCTACGATATATGGCGAAATTACACAAGTTTTTTGCGATCTTACAAATGGTAACGTTCCGAAATCGGGACGTCGAGGGCGCCGTCCCCTACAATGCTTGAACTATCGGTCGCCACTAAGATACATGACTGGTACGCTACACAATTGAGGTAAACCAAACGAGCGAACAATGTTCGCCCCTACATTTTTTATTGCTACACAAAAAAAGGACAGCACTTTGGAAAAAAATGCTGTCCTTTTTCTATATTCATATAGGTCTATCTTTCCATTTTCCAGAACTCTACAGAGTATGGCTTAAGCTCGCTGCCGCCACCAAAATCATGGATAGTGCCTGTGAGAAGCTCCTCTGCCTGACCGCAGCCTGCATCAAAGTGAGCTGTGAAAGGCTGATCGTCAGCGTTTATTGCAACAAGGACACGCTCACCCTCGAACTCACGCTCGATTATACACTGCTTATTGGTAAGAACAGGTATTTTGATAGAGCCATAGCAGAGAGCCTTGCTGTTTTTATGTGCCTCTGCCATTTTTGAGATAAGCTCTGTAAGGTCGTTCCACTCAGGCTTTTCAAAGCTTACACGGAGCGCAGGATCGCCCTCGCTCTTGTTTGCCTTTGTTCCCCACTCAGAGCCGTAATATACACATGGGATACCAGGCATACCAAAGAGCATTCCATAGATAAGTGGCAAATGACGCTCATTTGTGAGCTGGCTTGCTATTCTTGATACGTCATGGTTATCAACAAAGCACAGCAGGTGCATTCCTCTGTATCTGCACCAGTTCTCAGGTCCGAACTGATTTTTCAGAGAGTGGCATATCTCGAACATATTCATGCAATTGAAGCTTGAATAAAGTCCCTTATAGCACTCGTAGTTCGTGCAGGAATGGAGCATTTCAGGATTTACCCACTGAGCATAATCACCATGTAGAAGCTCGCCGATAAGAACGAAATCCTGCTTGAGCCAATCGCAATGCTGTCTGAGGCGCTTCAAGAAGTTCTTATCAAGGCAATATGCAACGTCAAGGCGGAGTCCGTCTATATCAAACTCCTTGACCCAATTTGTTATGCATTCCAAGATATGATCCACTACCTGCGGATTGTTAAGGTTTAGCTTAACAAGGTCAAAGTGACCCTCCCAGCCCTCATACCAAAGTCCGTCATTATAGTTGCTGTTGCCGCCGAAATTGATATGGAACCAATCTTTATATGGTGAGTTCTCACGGTTTTTCAGAACGTCCTGAAAAGCCCAGAAGCCTCTGCCGACGTGATTGAAAACGCCGTCCAAAACTACCTTTATGCCGTTTTCGTGAAGCTCTTTGCAGACCTTTGCAAAGTCCTCATTTGTGCCAAGGCGACAATCTATCTTGCGGTAATCTCTGGTATTATAGCCGTGAGTGTCGGAATCGAACAC
Source organism: Ruminococcus bicirculans (ex Wegman et al. 2014) (assembly GCF_000723465.1). Lineage (GTDB taxonomy): Bacteria > Bacillota > Clostridia > Oscillospirales > Ruminococcaceae > Hominimerdicola > Hominimerdicola aceti. The sequence continues at coordinate 477,227 of NZ_HF545616.1, read as the reverse complement.
TGGTGAAAAATAGATAGCGTTGGCACCAAGCTTTTTGATATGAGGTATCCAATCTATTACCTTTAATATTCTGCTTTCCTCTTTGCCGTCATTCTCAAATGGCGCACCGCAGAATCCAAGAGGATAGATCTGATAAAATACACTTTCGTATGCCCACATAATATTATCTTCCTTTCTGATACTAATAGAAAATGTTGTTCGCAGGTAATATAGATCTGCCGAAAAAGGGCTGGCGAACGATGTTCGCCCCTACAGGGGTGGCATGACGTTTCTAGTCCTTAAATTTCTCAGCTTATTTATATTTTATGAGATATCTGCGAAACTATAGTTAAACTGTACAAAATACAACAAAAGGCAACACCGCACAAGGATTGTGCGTAAGATGCGCCGTCAGATTTTTCGTCAGATTGTGCTAAAGCGACGCAGGAATACTAACGTATTCAAAGCTGGTGAACCAGCTTGAGAGCTTTAGTGCGATATGACGGAAAATCTGCAAGCAGATTGCGTGCAAAGCCGACAGGCGTGCCTTGTGCGGTGTTGCCTTATTATTATATCAAATCCTGACATATTTCTCAATACTCATTTTTCATTAATATAATCCACACTTTTGTGCATTTTGTACAACTATTGACAAATCAATCGTGAAATGATATTATATTTATAACAAATGTCAAGGGTTGATTTTTGGTAAAGGCAGGGATAAAAATATGAAGAAGATACTTGTGCTTTTCACAGGCGGAACTATCGGGAGCATTACTACTGACGGCATTATAGATGTTGAGCGTGAGGGAAAATACGCTGTTGTGGAGGCTTACAAGAGTGCATACGGCGATGATGTGAAATTTGAATGTCGACAGGTACTTAATATACTCAGCGAAAACATGGGGTTTTCGGGGTGGGAGAAAATGATACACGAGATAAACAGCATTGACACGGCTTTATACTCGGGAGTTATCCTCACCCACGGAAGCGACACCCTTGCTTACACTTCTGCTCTGCTTGGAATGTATTTCAGGCATTTTGATATACCCCTTTTTATTATCGCAAGCAACAAGCCCATTGGCGAGAAAGGTTCAAACGGGCTTTTCAACTTCACCTCGGCGGTGGGGCTTATAAAAGAGGGGAAATACAAGGGCGTTTTCACGCTGTACGAGAGGGTCATGCTTCCTACTAGGGTGATACCTGCAGACACCTGTCGGGACAGGTTTGGGGTATATGGTTATGACGGTTTCAACGACTTTTCTGTTTTCAGCGGAGTGAGCGAGAATATGCTGTCACGCCCTAGGGAACGGATTTTCCATAATGATGTCAAATTTGGGAAGCGTGTTCTTTTTATAGAGGGTTATCCTGCAATGGACTTCGGGTGCTTTGTGCCAAACGAGGACACGGCGGCGGTGCTTTACTCACCTTATCACAGTGCGACGGCTTGCACTGACGTTTCAGAAGGGAAAAGCTATGCACTGACGGAATTTATCAAGCGGTGCATAACAAAGAACATCATGGTGTATATTTGCGGTCTGAAAAGAAAAGTGCCTATATACTCCACTGTGGCGGAGATAATAAAGGCAGGCAGCATACCAATATACACCACCTCAGCGGTGGCGGCTTATATGAAGCTTCTGCTTGCTTACAATCAGGAGGAAATGCCTGTGAAAGAGGTCATGGGGAAAGACCTTTTCTTTGAGGAGGTAAAATTCTCATAAACATTGTTTCAGTTATTGACAAAATGCTGAGCTTGTGATAAAATCAAAGTATATTAAAATAGTATATTTAGAAAAAGTACAACGGAGGTAATAAAAATGGCAGACACAAAAATTTCAGACTCAGTTATTTATATTGGTGCAGACGATCATGACATTGACCTTTTTGAGAGCCAATATGTTGTGCCAAACGGCGTTTCGTACAACTCTTATGTTATCATTGACGAGAAGATAGCGGTAATGGACACTGCTGACCCTAGGGTAACGGACGTTTGGTTTGACAATCTTGAAAAGGCTTTGGGCGGCAGAAAGCCTGATTATCTTGTTGTTCAGCACATGGAGCCTGACCATGCAGGAAACATCAAAAAGCTTGCGGAGAAATATCCTGAAATGAAGATAGTGGGAAATGCAAAGACTTTCCCTATGATGAAGCAGTTTTTCACCATTGACGGACTTGACGATAGGTCTGTTGTGGTAAAAGAGGGGGACACGCTTTCTCTTGGAAACCACACACTTCAGTTCGTAATGGCGCCTATGGTACACTGGCCTGAGGTAATGGTGACATACGAGCAGAGCGAAAAGCTGTTGTTCTCTGCTGACGGATTTGGAAAGTTCGGCGCACTTGATGTTGAGGAGGACTGGGCTTGCGAGGCTAGAAGATACTATTTCAACATTGTGGGCAAATACGGTGCACAGGTGCAGGCACTGCTGAAAAAGGCGTCGGCACTGGACATAAAGATGATACTGCCTTTACATGGTCCTATACTCAAAGAAGATCTTGGTTACTATCTTGGACTTTACAACACATGGTCAAGCTATCAGCCTGAGAGCAAGGGCGTATTCGTTGCATATGCTTCAATACACGGAAACACTGCAAAGGCGGCTGAAAAGCTTGGTGAGATGCTGAAAGAAAAGGGTGCTGAGAAGGTAGTTATCAGCGACCTTTCAAGAAGCGACATGGCAGAAAATATTGAGGACGCTTTCAGATATGACAGGATCGTACTTATGGCAAGCAGTTATGACGGCGGTGTGTTCCCTGTTATGGAGGATTTCCTTATGCACCTTAAGTCAAAGAACTATCAGAACAGAAAGATAGGTCTTGTAGAGAACGGCTCATGGGCGCCTACTGCGGCAAGAGTCATGAAGGGATATGTGGAGAACTTCAAGAATGTTACCATTGCTGAGCCTGTTGTGACTATACGCTCTACGCTTAATGAGGCTTCGGAAAAGGCTTTGGGCGAGTTGGCTGAGGTCATGGCTAAGGGTGAATAAATTTCGCTCAGTCAGATAAATCAGACACAAAAAAATGCGGGCGGCAAGAGGCCGCCCCTACAGATATGAAAAAGGCAGGACGTTTTGTCCTGCCTTTTGTGTTATATCACATTGCCGTCTGTGGTGATTATTCTTACTGCCACGGGGATATTTTTGCCGCTGTCGGTTACTGCTTTTCTTACTGCGTGTTCTATTCCGCCACAGCATGGAACTTCCATTCGGGCTACTGTTATGCTGCAGATATTGTTTCTTTTCACTATCTCGCCAAGCTTTTCGGAATAGTCTGTGGCGTCAAGCTTCGGACAGCCTATGACGGTTATTTTGCCTGTCATGAAATCGGAATGGAAACTGCCGCAGGCATAAGCTGTGCAATCCGCAGCGACAAGCAGGTCTGCACCGTCAAAATAAGGTGCGTTCACAGGTACAAGCTTTATTTGCACAGGCCACTGCATAAGCTGTGACGGAGTTTTTGCTGACGGGGTATCTACCGGGGCTGGCTTTTTGGCAAATGTTTTCATCATTGAGCCCGGGCAGCCATGGAAAACAGGCTTGCCAAGGCGTTTTTTGTTTTCTTCCACTGCCTTTTCGTCATAGGCGGCAGCTTCTCGCTCAACAAAGGATATGGCGTTCGTTGGGCAGGCTGGAAGACAATCTCCAAGGCCATCGCAATAATCGTCACGCATAAGCTTTGCTTTGCCGTTCACCATGCCTATTGCGCCTTCGTGGCAGGCTTTAGCACAAGCACCACAGCCGTTGCACTTTTCTTCGTCTATTTGTATTACTCGTCTTATCATATGGTTACCTCCGTATTTTTATTGATATATTTCGTTTCGGCATAAAGCTCTTGACTTTATGCTATGATTATAATATAATCTTATCGCAAAGTCTGTTGTAATTACAACATAAGCATAAAATTATTTCGTAAAAATGAGGAAGATAAAATGGATAATAAATACATTAAGATAATAAAAGGCACTCCCCTTTTCCAGGGCATGAGCGACGAGGAGATAACTCAGTTTCTCAGACCTGACGGCAGTGGCATAAAAAGCTTTCGCAAGGAAAGCTATATTTTTCACGCAGGAGACAAGACCGCTTATTTCGGCATACTTCTGGAGGGCAAGGCGCTTATCGAACGTGACGAGCTTTGGGGTGGCAGGAGCATAATCGCTCCTTTAGAGGCAGGACAGCTTTTCGGAGAGGTCTATGCCTGCACAGGTGAACCGCTGGGGGTGAGCGTATGTGCAAAGGAGCAATGCACAGTGCTGTTTTTATCCCCTGAGTCTATTATAAAGGAAAGTTCAACGCTGACGGCTAGGCTTCTAAAGATAACGGCTATGAAAAATCTCAGGCTCAACGAAAAAATACAAGTGATAACCCCAAGGACTATCAGAGAGCGTGTTATGGCTTATCTTTCTTCGCTTGCAAAGAAAAGCGGATCGCACATTGTCACGACAAATTTCGACCGTCAACAGCTTGCAGATTTTCTCTGCGTTGACCGCAGTGCGCTGTCAACAGAGCTTGGAAAAATGCACCGTGAGGGGCTGATAGATCTCAAGGGTCGGGAGTTTATACTGCCTGAAAACTGCTCTCATGGAACGTGATTTGTTAATTTATATGTAAATAATAAGTCATTTAACCATATTCATTTTTTCTGCTCTTTTTAAAGAAAAAATGCATATTTTATATTGACACAACCTGCTTTGTGTTGTATAATATATATAGTGCCGCCGTGACAGTTCATAATTACTTAAACGTTTATTGTGGAAATGTATTTATTTACAAATAGTCACGGTATTGGGAAATTGATTGAAAGGATTGATTGCTTTGGCAAAGAAGAATGAAAGCATAAGCGACAAGATCGTTCGTTTGTATAAGGAGGGCTACTCCATTCCTGAGATAGCAAAAGAAATGGAGATGCCTAAGGATAATGTTCCGAGAATACTTGAAAAGCACTTCCCTGACTATGCAAGCTTTGAACAGCCTGTAAGAGAGGGTGCTGATGAAAACGGCAACGGAAAAAAGAGCGTTTTCAATATGTCTGTAAGCGAGCTTTTCGGAAAGAAGAACAAAAAGCAGGAGAATGTTGAGCCTGCAAGGGTAACTGTAAATCTGGCTATGGACGATGACGGATTTGTTGATCACAGTGTTGCGGCTATCGCCTCAATGCTTCAGAAAGGCAGAAGCGTAAACGATATTGCAGGATTCTTTAATAAAGATCCTGAGGATATCAAGGCTGTTCAGGGCTGTATGGACGAGCATTTCAAAAGAATGAATACATACAAGGGTCCAAAGGTCGACCCTGCGTCTGAGCATAAGGAAGAGCCTGCTCAGAACATAACTGATCCGCTGGCGGCAAGCCTTGCAAGCGGCATTGCAAAGAGAAAGAGCAATATGTATGCAACAGGTATCGAAACACCTGCAAAGGCTGAACCTGCTTCCGCTCCTGTTCCTCCTGAGGACAATAGCGTTCACCTTGTTACTCCTGAGGCTCTCAAAGAGGCTGAGGAAAAAGCTAAGGCAGAGGAAAATGCAAAGGCTGAAGCTACTGTGGCTGAGGAAGTTCCTACAATGGACGAGGTCGAGATGCCGTCAATCGAGCCTATAAGCCTTGATGACACAATGGTGGTTTCACCTGCCCCTGAGTCTACTATGCCGTCTATAGAAGACGAGATAGCTGAAAAGAAAGCTGCGGAAGCTGAAAATACAAATAATAATGAGGAGGGCGAGAATATGGGTATGAGTCCAATGGAAAAAATGCGTATGTTTGCGCAGGAGCAGATCGAGATGAACAACAAGAAGATCGACGAGCTTAAGGCAAGCATTGCTGAAACTGAGGCAAAGTCTTTGGATCTCGGTAAGCAGGCAAGCGATATCTACGAGGAGATCGTTAAGCTTCAGGAAAAGGCTAAGGCACTCAACGCCGAGAAGGAGCAGGTCGATATTCAGATCAGCCAGGTAAACGCTGAGATCGAAGGCATTAGAAAAGAAAACAACGAATTCAAGAGCTATATGTAATAGCATCTTATTCAAATCATATAAGGCAGGAGGCTTCGGTTTCCTGCCTTTTTTTATTTGCGAGGAATGAAGTGGAAAATAGCACAGATGATAAACGAAAGAAGCAGGACATCGCATTTCTGCCAAGCAGAAATTGCGCCGCTCCCCTACAGGTGGTGGCAGGCTGATGTTTTTTGATTAAAGTCAAACTTTTTTACCTGAAAGTATTGAAAAAATACGGCAAATATGGTACAATGCTTTTATAAACCTTGAAAGGATATTTTATATGAGCAATATACTTATTTTGGCATTCCTTTTCTTTGCAGGGTGTCTGATAGGCTGGGGGATAGAAGTTATTTTCAGACGATTTGAGCCTAACAACAAAGCAAGAAAATGGATAAATCCTGGCTTTCTTATTGGTCCTTATCTGCCTTTATACGGCTTCGGGCTTTGCTCCCTTTATCTGCTGGCGGGACTTGAAAAATTTATACACACTGACAACACTGCTTTGCAGAAGTTTATACTTTTTTTGCTTATGGCTATTGCAATGACAGTGATAGAGCTTATTGCAGGCGAGATATTCATTGTAAAAATGCACGTCAAGCTGTGGGACTACACTGGAAACAAATTCAACTATAAAGGCATAATATGTCCGTTGTATTCGCTCATATGGGCAGCACTGGGCGCGGTCTATTATTTCTTTATACACCCATACATTCTTGACGCACTCAACTGGCTTGCGAATAATTTGGCGTTCTCGTTCTTTATTGGTTTTTTCTATGGTGTTTTTGCTATCGACCTATTCTATTCCCTGAAGCTGGCAGAGAAGATAAAAACGTTCGCAGAAGAGAACGATATGGTCATCAGATACGAGGAGTTCAAACGGCACATCAGAGAAAGTTCAGAGGAGAGAAAAGAGAAATACAGATTTATGCTTTCCATGGGCTCAGGTGCAAGGCTTGGCGAGCATTTGAAAAAGTATCGCGACAAACAGCGTGAGGAGCAACGCGGACACAGGCTCAATGACTTTATATCAAAAATAAAAAAGTCAGATACATGAAAATTAACAAAATAACCATTGACAAAACATCAGCATGGTGATATACTGATTTCATATGTAAAAAACGTTGACGAAGACAGTAGGCTTTATGCGAAAATCTCAGCGAGCCGCCGACAGTGAGAGGGCGGTATGATTAGCTTTAGGCTGAATATCACTTCCGAGTTGCAGGCTGAAAATCAGTATGATAAGTAAGCTTCGCCGCTTTTCCTGCGTTAAAGGGAACGCATATGTCAGTATGCTGAAAAGGTGGTTTGCGAATGGCTTTACGGCTTTCGTCCTGTTTCAGGGCGGAAGCCTTTTTTATTGCATTTTATCTTTATGCGTAACTGATCGTTTATTACAAAATCAGAAAGGATTGATCTTCGTGTACAAAAAGGTTGACACCAATCTGAACTTCGTTCAGAGAGAAAAAGAAGTGGAAAAGTTCTGGGACGATAACAATATCTTTGAAAAAAGTATTGACAGCCGTAAAAAGGGCGAGTCCTATGTTTTCTATGACGGACCTCCAACGGCTAACGGCAAGCCGCATATCGGTCACGTTCTCACTCGTGCTATCAAGGATATGATACCAAGATACCGTGCTATGAAAGGCTATCAGGTACCTCGTAAGGCTGGCTGGGACACACATGGTCTGCCTGTTGAGCTTGAAGTAGAGAAAATGCTTGGTCTTGACGGCAAGGAGCAGATCGAGGAATACGGTCTTGAGCCGTTTATCAAGAAGTGTAAAGAATCTGTATGGAAATACAAGGGTATGTGGGAGGACTTCTCAGGCACTGTTGGCTTCTGGGCTGACATGGAACACCCTTATGTTACCTATGACAACAACTTTATAGAGTCTGAATGGTGGGCTTTGAAGCAGATATATGAAAAGGGCTTGCTTTACAAGGGCTTCAAGATAGTTCCTTACTGCCCACGCTGCGGCACACCGCTTTCTTCTCACGAAGTTGCTCAGGGCTACAAGACAGTTAAAGAGCGTTCTGCTATCGTTCGTTTCAAGCTTGTTGGCAAGGACGAATACTTTCTTGCATGGACGACAACTCCTTGGACGCTCCCTTCAAACGTTGCCCTTTGCGTAAACCCTGATGAAACTTACTGCAAGGTAGAAGCCGCTGACGGCTACACTTATATTCTTGCCGAAGCACTTCTTGACACTGTTCTCGGCAAGCTTGCAACTGAGGACAAGCCTGCATACAAGGTGCTTGAAACTTACAAGGGCAAGGATCTTGAATATATAGAATACGAGCCGCTTTATGAGTGCGCAGGCGAAAGTGCAAAGAAGCAGGGCAAAAAGGGTCACTTTGTTACCTGTGACAGCTATGTAACTATGTCAGACGGTACAGGTATCGTTCATATTGCGCCTGCTTTCGGTGAGGACGACTCTAAGGTCGGAAAGAAGTATGATCTGCCTTTCGTTCAGTTCGTTGACGGCAAGGGCGACATGACTGCTGAAACTCCATATGCCGGAATGTTCGTAAAGGACGCTGACCCTGAGGTACTCAAAGACCTTGACAAGTCAGGCAAGCTTTTTGCCGCTCCTAAGTTCGAGCATGATTATCCGCACTGCTGGAGATGCGGTTCACCTCTTATCTACTATGCAAGAGATACTTGGTTCATCAAAATGACAGATGTCAAGGACAGACTTATCGCTAATAATGACACTATCAACTGGATTCCTGAGAGCATTGGTAAGGGACGTTTCGGTGACTGGCTGAAAAACGTTCAGGATTGGGGCATTTCAAGAAACAGATACTGGGGTACTCCGCTGAACATTTGGGAATGTGAATGCGGTCACAGACATTCTATCGGCTCTATCGAGGAGCTTAAGTCAATGTCAGACAACTGCCCTGATGATATCGAGCTTCACAGACCATACATCGACGCTGTAACTATCAAATGTCCTAAGTGCGGAAAGCAGATGCACCGTGTATCAGAGGTAATTGACTGCTGGTTCGACTCAGGTTCTATGCCTTTTGCACAGCACCACTATCCATTTGAGAACAAGGAGCTTTTCGAGTCACAGTTCCCTGCCGACTTCATTTCAGAAGCTGTTGACCAGACAAGAGGTTGGTTCTATTCACTCCTTGCTATCTCAACGCTTATATTTGACAAGGCTCCATACAAGAACGTTATCGTGCTTGGACTTGTTCAGGACGAGAACGGTCAGAAGATGTCAAAATCAAAGGGCAACGCTGTTGACCCATTCGAGGCACTGGCTAAATACGGTGCAGACGCTATCAGGTGGTATTTCTACACCAATTCTGCTCCATGGCTGCCTAATAAGTTCCATGACAAGGGCGTAACAGAGGGTCAGAGAAAGTTCATGGGCACGCTTTGGAACACATATGCGTTCTATGTGCTTTATGCTGAGATAGACCAGTTCGACCCTACAAAGCATGAGATAGAATATGACAAGCTTTCTGTAATGGACAAGTGGCTGCTTTCAAAGATGAACTCTATGATAAAGGCTGCTGACGATAACCTTAACAACTACAGAATACCTGAGGCTGCAAAGGCTATGCAGGAGTTTGTTGATGATCTTTCTAACTGGTATGTAAGAAGAGGCAGAGAGAGATACTGGGCACAGGGTATGTCACAGGACAAGATAAACGCTTACATGACTCTTTACACTGCTATCGTTACGCTCTGCAAGTGTGCAGCACCTATGGTGCCTTTCATCACTGAGGAGATCTATCAGAATCTTGTTAGAAGCGTTGACAAGGACGCTCCTGAGAGTATCCACCTTTGCGATTATCCTGTTTGCGACGAGAACATGATAGACGAAAAGCTTGAAGCTGACATGGAGGAAGTTCTGGAGATAGTTGTTCTGGGACGTTCTGCAAGAAACGGCGCAAGCCTTAAAAACCGTCAGCCTTTGAGCGTGATGTACGTTGCAGCAGACCACCCACTTGACAGCTACTATATCGACATCATCAGGGACGAGCTTAACCTCAAGGACGTTCAGTTCTCAAATGATGTATCTGCATATATTGATTATAAGTTCAAGCCACAGCTCAAGACACTTGGTCCAAAGTACGGCAAGCAGCTTGGTGAGATAAGAACACAGCTTTCACAGCTTGACGGTCACAAGGCTATGGGCGAACTGAACGAAACTGGCAGCCTGAAACTCACGCTTTCAAGCGGTGAGATAGCACTTGACAAGGATGATGTTCTCATCGAGTCTGAGCAGAAAGAGGGCTTCTACACCCTTTCTGAAAACGGTGTTACTGTTGCTATCAGCACTGTTCTCACTCCTGAGCTTATTGAAGAGGGCTTTGTAAGAGAAGTTATCAGCAAGGTTCAGACAATGAGAAAGGATTCGGGCTTTGAGGTAATGGATCACATCACTGTTTCTGTAAGCGGCAGCGAAAAGGTTATGGCTGTTGTTGACAAGAACAGAGAGGCTATTTCTCATGACGTTCTTGCAGACGATATCGTTCTTGGCGAAAATGTCGGCAACGAAAAGGATTGGGACATCAACGGCGAAAAAGTTTCTATCGGCGTAAAGAAGAACTAATTCTGAGATATAAAAAATCAAGCAGGACAGCTTTCGGGCTGTCCTCCCTTTTTTGTTTTGGGTTATAAGCCATGCACAGCTCCCCCTACATAAAACACAAAAAATGGCGAGGTGAAAGACCTCGCCATTGGTTTTTTTATATTACTTTCTTGCTTCCAGAGCGGAGATAGATTCCATTATCTTTGACATCTTCTCCTCTGCCTTTGCAAGCTTTGCCTTTTCAGCCTCAATAAGCTGTTCAGGGGCTTTTGCAAGGAAGCCCTGATTGCTGAGCTTCTTGCTAAGGAAGTCTATATCCTTCTGTGCATTCTTTCTGTCCTTATCAAGACGTGCAAGCTCCTTGTCAACGTCTATGATATCGGCAAGCGGAATGAAGAATCTTGCACTGTCTGTAACAGCGGCGGCGCAATCCTTTTCCTCGCACTTATCTGTAATGATGACCTCAGATGCAGAAGCAAGTCTTTCAAAGAACATTACGCCCTGTGAGAATACTTCTGGCTGTGCAGTTTCAATATAAAGCTTTGCCTTTACAGACGGCGGAACGTTCATTTCGCCACGGCAGTTTCTTATGCTCTTTATGCCTGCGATTATCTTCTCGAATGTTGCCTCTTCGTCGGCAAATTCAAGCTTTTCGTCATATACAGGGTAATCCTGAACCATGATAGCTGTGCCGTCATTTACGAGAGCCTGCCAGATCTCCTCGGTGATATAAGGCATGAATGGGTGGAGCATTTTAAGCATACCCTTCATTACCCACACGAGAACAGCCTGTGCGGTAGCCTCTGTTTCACCGCCTGCGGCTATTCTTGGCTTTGTAAGTTCGATATACCAATCGCAATAGATATCCCAGATAAAGTCATAAAGCTTTGAAACTGCTACACCAAGCTCGAACTTATCAAGATTATCGTTTACTTCCTTTGCAAGAGTATTGAACTTTGATATTACCCACTTATCCTCAACATTGAGGTTTTCAGGGAGCTTATCAGCCTTGAAATCGTCAGGAAGATTCATCATGATAAATCTTGCGGCGTTCCATATCTTATTGGCAAAGTTTCTTGAGGACTTTACCTTATCCTCGATAAATCTCATATCGTTTCCAGGTGCGTTGCCTGTTGCGAGCATAAATCTCAGGGCATCTGCGCCGTACTGGTCGATGATAACAAGCGGGTCGATACCGTTGCCAAGAGATTTTGACATCTTTCTGCCCTGTGAATCTCTAACAAGACCGTGGATAAGAACAGTATCAAAAGGCTTCTGCTTCATGTTCTCCATGCCTGCAACTATCATTCTGGATACCCAGAACGGAATGATATCATAGCCTGTTACGAGAGTGTTTGTTGGATAGAAATACTCAAGTTCCTCTGTCTTGTCAGGCCAGCCGAGAGTTGAGAACGGCCACAGTGCTGATGAGAACCATGTATCAAGTGTATCAGGGTCCTGACGCATTTCCTTGCCGCACTTAGGACAGCAAGCGTGGTCTTCCTTTGTTACCACAGTTTCACCGCAATCGTCGCAATAAAATGCCGGTATCTGATGACCCCACCAAAGCTGACGTGAGATACACCAATCTCTGATATCGTTCATCCAGTTAAGGTAGTTCTTTTCAAATCTTTCAGGAACAAACTTGATAGAGCCGTCCTCAACAGCCTTTATTGCAGGCTTTGCAAGCTCGTCCATTTTAACGAACCACTGAAGGGATACTCTTGGCTCGACTGTTGTTCCGCAGCGATAGCAAGTACCTACATTATGCTCATGGTCTTCAACATAAGCAAGGAAGCCGCCCTTTTCAAGGTCTTCAACTATCTTCTTTCTTGCCTCGTATCTGTCCATACCTGCATACTCAGGATAATCGTCAACTATCTTTGCGTCCTCAGTAAGAACGTTGATAACAGGCAGGTTATGTCTTTTACCGACTTCAAAGTCGTTAGGGTCATGGGCAGGAGTTATCTTTACGACGCCTGTACCAAACTCCATATCAACATAGCTGTCGGCAACAACAGGTATCTCTCTGCCAACAAGCGGCAAAGTAAGTGTCTTGCCCACGATATCCTTATATCTTTCGTCCTTTGGATTTACTGCAACAGCAGTATCGCCGAGAAGTGTTTCAGGACGTGTTGTAGCAAGCTCTACATATCCGCTTCCGTCTGTAAGAGGATATTTCAGATGCCAGAAGTGACCGGCCTGATCTTCATACTCAACCTCTGCGTTTGAGATAGATGTACGGCAATGCGGGCACCAGTTGATTATTCTTTCGCCTCTATAGATAAGTCCCTTATTATAGTAGTTTATGAAAACTTCCTTTACAGCCTTTGAACAGCCCTCGTCCATTGTGAAACGCTCTCTGTCCCAATCGCAGGAAGAGCCGAGCTTTTTAAGCTGCTCAACTATTCTGCCGCCGTATTTCTTTTTCCAATCCCATGCTCTTTCAAGGAAACCGTCCCTGCCGATATCGTCCTTTGTAAGACCCTCTTTACGCATAGCTTCAACTATCTTTGCTTCTGTTGCGATAGAAGCGTGGTCTGTACCAGGTATCCACTCTGCGGCATATCCGCTCATTCTCTTCCAGCGGATAAGTATATCCTGCAAAGTTTCATCAAGGGCATGACCCATATGGAGCTGTCCTGTGATGTTCGGTGGTGGGATAACTATACAGTATGGCTCTTTCTTGGAATCAGGCTCAGCGTGGAAAAATCCGCCGTCAAGCCAATATTTGTAGATCTTATCTTCTACCTTATTAGGCTCATAAAGCTTTGAAAGCTCTTTTTTCATTATAAAACAATTCCTTTCGCAAATATTTTTTCTATCACAGTATCGTGGCAAGACCAAGAGGTTTTGCTTTTTTGCCGTCAGACTCGTGTCTTAGGCTGTCTGCGAAACGGAACTGTGAATTTCATTTGAAAGCTGAATTTGAGATCACACATTATATTCTTTCCTTTCCGCATGATATGGCATTACTGCACCTATTATAATATTATCTCACTTTTGCACCGAATTGTCAAGGGCTGATGACGGTATGGAACGAAAAAAGCAGAACAGCTTGAAACTGCTCTGCTGAGAGTGTTGAAAAAGACTTAAACAAGCGGGACGTCGAGGGCGCCGTACCCTACAACTTGCATAAAAACGAATTTACGCTTACAGCTTGAAATGAACGGGCATACCGTTTTTCATTGCTATTTTTACCTCGCCTTGGATAAGTGGCAGGAAGTATCTTACGGCTTCCGGATTTACGTCATTGCCGTCCTCGCTTAACCACTGGGCAGGGAAGAATTTTTCCTTATTTGCAGCATCATGGGCGTCAACGCTGTCAACGGTCACAACATAAGGCACGTCGCTGATACGCTTGAATATCATCATTTTACCTGTTTTCCCTGCAAGAGCCGCTTTTACGCCTGCTGAGCCTATTTCCTCGGCTTCGTCTATATCCGTCTTTGAGCAGATATGAGAAGAACATCTCTGCATAACGTTAAGCTCAATAGAACGGACTTTACAGCCGATATTCTCTTTAACGAGCTGTTCAAGGGTCTTTCCTATGCCAGAGAGATACTCGTGACCGAAATTATCCACAACTCTCGGCTTGTTTTCCTCGCCCTTAAGCTTTACGCCCTCGGAAACTGCGATGATAACGGCTTTGTGCTTTGCCATTTGATTTCTTATGTCCTCCAGGAACTTTTCGGCGGTAAAGTTATTTTCAGGAAGATAGATAAGGTGAGGGGCTATCTCGTCATTTGCTCTGAGTACGCAGGTGGAAGCTGTGAGCCAGCCAGCGTGTCTGCCCATTATCTCAACGATAGTGACGGACTCGATAGAATAAACCGAGCTGTCACGGATTATCTCCTGAACCGTTGCGGCAACATACTTTGCGGCAGAGCCGAAGCCTGGTGTATGGTCTGTTACAGGCAGGTCGTTATCTATAGTCTTTGGTATGCCTATAACTCTTATCTTTGAATTTCTTGCCGCAAGATAATCGGAAAGCTTTGCCACGGTATCCATAGAATCGTTTCCTCCGATATAAAAGAAAGCTTCTATCCTATGCTTTTCAAGGCAGTTCAAGATACGCTCATATGTTTCACCGCCCTCCTCAACATCAGGAAGTTTATAACGGCATGAGCCGAGAACTGTTGACGGGGTCTGTCTTAGAAGCTCCATATCCTCGTTTGTTTTTATAACAAGCTTAAGATCTATGAGCTGGTCGTTTATGATACCCTCGATACCATTGAGCGAGCCGAAAACGGCGTCTATCTGTGGTGTTTTCACAGCCTGTTTGAAAACTCCCACCAATGAAGCGTTGATAGCGCAGGTAGGTCCTCCTGATTGTGCAACGGCAATATTCATTATCATCAATCTCCTTACAGCTTACTGAGAATATTAAAATTCTCATATTTGTTATTATTATAGCATATTATATATACAAATAAAAGGGTTATGAAAATTTATTAACATATTTTTTCCCTTTGTAACAAAACAAGCCTTCAATAAAACGTTATATCTATCCACTTTGATAATTTTCACATCTATTACATAAAAACGCCTCCTGATTTACACCATATTGTTATAAAGTAAATGTAAATCGTAACCGAATTTTAATTGACAGAACAGTTTATATTTTGTATAATTAAAGATATAGACACGAAATGTGTCGAACTCTAGTCAAAGAACCGAAAGGAAGAATATAAATAATGCCTGACAACAGAAACAATAAAGGCTACTATCGTCCTGAACAGGATCGCAGACCGCAGGGTCAGAACAGACCTCAGCAGCAGGAAAGCTCCACTTGGCTCACTCCTACTGTAAAGGGAATAATAGCGATACTGCTGACTGTACTTGTGGTAGCCATAGTAATAATGATATTTGCAAAAACTCTTTTTGTGAACACCAACACCACTCCGAAAAAGACCGGTACGATAACTTCTACGGAATACATTCCGCCAAAGACCACCACAACTTCGGAAAAGCCGCAGGAAACATCTAAAAAGTCCAAAAAGACCACTGAGCCTGACGAAGATCCATATGACGGTGATAAAGATGACAACGGTGACGCTGTTGGTGATATCCAGTGCATAAGTGCAGTTTATCTCCACCCACAGCCTACATCGAGCAGTGAAAATCTTCTTACTATCCCATCGGGTGCGACCTGCAAATACTACCGCAACGAAAACGGCTGGTATTATGTTGAATATAATGGCACAAAGGGCTACGCATGGCAGACATTCTTCTCGACACCACCACAGTAATGTGTTTTACGATTTCTTAAATAACGCAGAAAGTGCAGCATGGAAATATGCTGCACTTTCTGTTTATATACGCAAAAAAGCGGAGGTGTTGTCCTCCGCTTGATGTAGCTTATCATACAGATAGAACGTGTTAAATAGCGGGCGAACGCTGTTCGCCCCTACACACAAATGTTACAATTAGAGTTCTACCTTGTAATCCTCTGAGCCTACGCCCTTTACAGTGTAGTAAGCAACGCCCTCTTCAGGCTTGATGTATACTGAAACTGTCTTTGGTGTTCTGTGACCCTTTGCCTTGTAGTCAGCCTTTGCAGCAACCACTACAGCTTCAACATTTATCTCTACGCCTGCGAACTGAACGAATACCTCGTCCTTTATCTCAGCCTCAACTGCTTTCTTTACAGTTTCCTTCTTTGCCTTTGTTGCCTTTGCTGCGGTCTTTACTGCCTTTTCTGCCGTCTTGACAGCTTTCTTTGCTGTTTCCTTTACTGCTGCGCCTGTCTTTTCAGCAGCAGACTTTACCTCAGCCTTGACTTCCTTTACAGCTTCTTCTGCCTTCTTGTCAGCGGTGATCTTCTTTTCAGCCATTGTAAAACCTCTCCTTTAAAAGTGTTACTAATTACTTATCCACAGCCTCTTTAAGAGCCTTGCCTGCCTTGAATGCAGGAACCTTCTTTGCAGGAACATGGATAGGCTTCTTTGTTGCAGGATTGATAGAATCCTTAGCTGCACGATCTCTTACCTCAAATGCACCAAAACCTACGATAGATACCTTTTCGCCCTTTACAAGTGCCTCTGTGATAGTTTCTGTTACAGCCGCAAGTGCCTGCTCTGCTTCCTTTTTAGAATAGCCGCCCTTTTCTGCTATTGCGGATATCAGATCATTTTTTGTCATTTTGAATCTACCTCCGTTATAATTTTTTACATTGTTTTTATGCTATTATTATAACGTATTTGACCTCTCTTGTCAAATAAATTGCCCGATTTTGCGTGCTTTCTTGCAATCTTTGTAGCTTTACATAAAAAAGAGGCATAGTCACCGCTTGATTTTTGTACTTATTCACACGTTGGAAATAGTATTTATAATTTAGCCATAATTAACTTTCGATCAGCATCATTATTTTTTTATAAACGCCTATTTTTCGCACTTTGTAAAAATCACCCACAAAATATTCTTACATATATTTCATTTCAAAGTTCATTAAATATTTACATTCTTTTATATACTCTCTCATGCTACATAATTCATTTTTTCAATCCGTATTTTTCATAAAAAGCCTCAACATCGCTGTCGCTTTTCACAAGCTCGGGATACATTATCTCACGAGTGTTGCGGTTATAAAAGCCGATAGTTTTCTCGCCGGTACAGGTGCTTGACATTATTTTTATCTCCATTCCCCTGCACTCCTCAGGGACAGGCTTGACAGTTTTCTTTTTGAAAATTCCCACGGAAATTCCCCCTAATATTTTTTCAAACGTCTTATATAAGCGAAAGTGTAGTCCTCGCCTTTATCACGAAGCATTGTAAGAAGCTTCTCCAAAAGGTCTGATGTTTCAGGGTGGATGGCTCTTGTCTTTTTTGCTCTTAAAAAGTACGCAAGAGGTGCACCGTCGTCGTATTTGTCTTTCATATATATCTTGCTTGCGGCAACTCTGTCGCAGAACATTTCTTTCACATATTTAAGGGGCATTTTCACAGGGGTCATCAACTTAGTCCGCAGGTCATAGTCCGTCCAATATTCAAAGTGATGCTTATTTCTTCCCTTGTGATGCATCCAGCCGTAAGAAAATCCGTATTCTTCACGCTCTGCTTCATGGGGCGAACGTGTGCCTTGATAATATTTACAGCCCTTGAGAAACTCCTCCGGGGAATATTTTGAAAGGTCATGCCTCAGACCCTGCCACAAAATGCCTGCCTTATAGCAGTTTTTTATCACTCCGTGGCGATGTCTTGTAATGGTCTTGAAATGCTCCCATGCCTTTATCAAAACGCTCATCTCCTCTGCATTTCATCTTGTGACCTTATTATACTACTTTTGCATTATTATTTCAACAGCCTGCGGTCATTTTCTGCTGCCGCAGATATCAAGTAGGGGACACTCGCTGCAGCGTTCTCCCCTTGCCTTGCAGTATTCACGTCCGAACAGTACAAGGCGGTGACAGAAATCAGAGGATCTCTCAGGGGGAAGTATCTTTTTCAGATCCTCTTCCACCTTTGCAGGCTCTTTATTTTTTGTAAGCCCAAGTCTGCCGCATATCCTTATACAGTGGGTATCAGTTACCACCGCAGGCTTATGAAAAACATCTCCCATAACAAGATTTGCCGTCTTTCTGCCTATGCCTGCAAGGGTAGTGAGCTTTTCTATGGTATCAGGTATCTCACCGCCAAAGTTATCCATTATCTGTCTGCACATTGCTACGATAGAGCGAGCTTTTGTTTTATACAGACCGCATGGGCGTATTATCTCCTCAATATCAGCAACATCTGCGTTAGCAAAATCCTCAATAGTCTTATATTTTGCAAAAAGATCTTTTGTGACGATATTCACCCTTGCGTCTGTACACTGTGCAGAAAGCCTGCCTGCTATCATAAGCTCGTGGGGCTTTTTATAGTCAAGGGAGCATATGCCCTCGGGGTAGACCTGCTCCAGCCTTTCCACTATCATTTGTGCACGTTCTTTCTTTGTCATCGGTACTGCTCCTTTGTTTATAAGTGCTTTATTACTTTATATTGTACACTTTTTTGCAGGATTCGTCAACCAAAATTTCATATCAGGGACGATATTCCAGCGGGTTTGTGCGTTATACCGGCATAAAAATGCGTTTTGTCATTTTTGCAGGCAGAAACAGCTTTGGTCACAGTGCACTGATTTGTCGACATTTCACGGAAATTTTACACGAATTATGAATTTATAATCGTGATTTTACTTCACATTTCAAAAAAAGGCTATGATTTTTATACAATTTCAATAAAATTATGAAATTTTGCATTTTACTACTTGCAAATTGCAAAATAGTGTGCTATAATAAGTAGGTGATGTGCGGAATGAGTAAAAAAGCCGTGCACAAATTATAATTTATAAGATGGGAGTTTTAATAATGGCTTTGAACAATGCGTATCTTGAAAGCGTTTATGAGAAGGTTGAGAAGAGAAATCCCGGCGAAAAGGAATTCCTCCAGGCAGTATATGAGGTACTGGAAAGCCTCATTCCTGTTGTAGAAAAGAGACCTGACCTTGTTGAGGCAGGTATAATCGACAGAATAGTTGAGCCAGAAAGACAGATCATTTTCCGTGTTCCTTGGGTAGATGACAATGGCAAGGTACAGGTAAACAGAGGTTTCAGAGTTCAGTTCAACTCTGCTATAGGACCATACAAGGGCGGTATCAGACTTCACCCTTCAGTATGTGCATCAGTAATCAAGTTCCTCGGCTTCGAGCAGATCTTCAAGAACAGCCTTACAGGTCTTCCTATCGGCGGCGGTAAGGGTGGTTCAGACTTCGATCCTAAGGGCAAGTCTGACGGAGAAGTTATGAGATTCTGCCAGAGCTTCATGACAGAGCTTTGCAAGCACATCGGTGCTGACACAGACGTTCCAGCAGGCGATATCGGTACAGGTGCAAGAGAGATCGGCTATATGTTCGGTCAGTACAAGAGAATCAGAAACGAGTTCACAGGCGTTCTTACAGGTAAGGGTCTTTCATACGGCGGATCACTTGCAAGAACAGAGGCTACTGGTTATGGTCTTTGCTACTACACATCTGAGATGATCAAGTGCATGAAGAATGAAACATTCGCAGGCAAGACAGTTGTTATCTCTGGTTCTGGTAACGTTGCTATCTACGCTACAGAGAAGGCTACAGAGCTGGGCGGCAAGGTAGTTGCACTTTCTGACTCTAACGGTTATGTATACGATCCAAACGGCATCAACCTTGATGTTGTTAAGCAGATCAAGGAAGTTGAGAGAGGCAGAATCAAGGAGTATGTAAACAGAGTACAGGGTGCTGAGTACCACGAGGGCTGCAGCGGCATTTGGACTATCAAGTGCGACATCGCTCTCCCATGCGCTACACAGAACGAGATCAACGAAGAGTCAGCTAAGGCTCTCGTAGCTAACGGTGTATTTGCTGTTGCTGAGGGTGCTAATATGCCTTCAACTCCAGAGGCTATCGCTGTATTCCAGAATGCAGGCGTTCTCTTTGGACCAGCAAAGGCTGCTAACGCAGGCGGTGTTGCTACATCAGCTCTTGAGATGTCACAGAACAGCGAGAGACTTTCTTGGACATTCGAGGAAGTTGACGCTAAGCTCAAGAACATCATGACAAACATCTTCCACAACTCATACAATGCAGCTAAGGAGTACGGTCTTGAAGGCAACCTCGTTGCAGGTGCTAACATCGCAGGTTTCCTGAAGGTCGCTGACGCAATGAAGTGGCAGGGTATCGCTTACTAATATAAGCGTATAAACAAAGCTATATACGAAGCGGACAGTCAACTGACTGTCCGCTTTTTTTATATCATGCCAGACTTATGTGAATGTTCCCGTAAGTCTATTTGACCTGATTTTCTTTTATTATCCTGCCACGCTCAAAAGCACAAGCATTCTCAAGCGTTGTGCGGCTTATGGCGGCTAGGGCTTCTTCGGTGAAAAAGCCCTGATGAGATGTGACGATAACGTTAGGAAAAGACAGAAGCCTTGCGGTCACGGAGCTTTCTAGGATATCCTCCTGTCGGTTTTCAAAGACGTTCTCCGTTTCTTCTTCATAAACGTCAAGACCCACTCCGTGGAATTTTCTGCTTCTGATACCCTTTATAAGGTCTTCGGTATTCACAAGCGCACCTCGGGAGGTATTTACGAAAACAACATTCTCTTTCATAAGGGAGATAGTTTCAGTATTGATAAGATGATAGCTTGATTCTGTCAGGGGGCAATGGAGCGAGATAAGGTCACTTTCTCTCAGGACTTCGCTAAGGGGATAATACTTCACGAAGTCAAGGTCAGGGTTTTGATAAACGTCATAAGCTATAACACGCATACCAAAGCCGTGGCATATCCTGCACATTGCCGCACCTATCCTGCCTGTGCCTATTATACCAGCGGTCTTGCCATGAAAATCAAGTCCCATAAGACCATTCAGGCTGAAATTGTTCTCTCTTACCTTTATATAGCCCTTGTGTATTCTTCTTGTTACTGCAAGCGCAAGCGCCATGGCGTGTTCTGCCACGGCTTCCGGAGAATACCCAGGCACTCTAAGCACTGTTATGCCGTATTTATCGGCGGCTTTTATATCAACATTATTATAGCCTGCACATCGCATAAGAAGAAGCTTTACACCGTGTTCATGGAGCCGTCTAAGCACTGAGCCTGTTATCGTTGAGCTTACAAAGGCACACACGCCCTCACAGCCCTCGGCAAGCCTTGCTGTGTCTTCCGTCAAGTCGGCTTCAAGGTAGATGCTTTCTATATCGGGATAGTTTTTTCGCTGCTTTTCAAATGAATCTATATCATACTGCTTTGCGTCATAGAATATTATTTTCATGAAAACTCCTCCAAATTTTAAAGTATTTCATTTTACGCTTGTATTTTTTGCAGCTGTTTATAAAAATATACGGTTTTTGCCTTAATAAGATAAAATTATCAAAGGTTGACAATTGTGCGTAAATAGGATATAATATAGGTATCGGTATGTAAAAATATACTTTAAATATACTTTAAATGCCTGTTTTCTACAGAAAGGATATGATGCCAATGTCACAATTTTCGGAACTTCTCAAAGAATACATAAAGAAAAAAGATATTACTATAAAAGCCCTTGCCGAAAAATGTGGTATCGACAGAACATATCTTCATAAGATACTCAAAGGGGAAAGGAAAGTGCCAAGCGTAGATTTTGTAGAAAATATAAGCTTGCAGCTCATGCTTTCCACAGAGGATAAAAGCAGGCTCATGGAGCTTTATAACATTTCTGAGATGGGGGAAGATGTCTACAATCGCCGCAAGCAGGTGTCAAAGATAATACACGATATGGCAAACACCAACATGGAAGATCCTGACGCTCTGACTTTCAAGACAGAAGTTGATATTGACTCTGTGCCTGAGATATCCATCTACACCGACAAACGTGAGCTTAGAAAAAACCTGCAGGTGCTTATATGCAGCGATGTTCATAATGGTTCTGACATTCAGGTCATCGCTCAGCCAACAGAGTTTCTTACCAATCTGCTGTCCATTGCCGCAGAAGGCAGCGAGTCTACCATAAACCATCTGTTCTTCTTTGACAACACCTCATACGAAAAAAACACCGCAAAATACAATCTGGATATTTTTCCGTTCATATGTCACCTTGCACAAAAGCATGAAAAATATGAGGCTTTTTATTATTATGAGGGTGCGTCGGCATATTTCAACTCCACGAACATCATGCCAAACATAATGATAACGAATAATTTTCTGATCAGAACAGACAGCGATTATTGTGAGGGCGTTATATACAGATCTAAGCCTATGGTAGAATTTTATATGCGGCAGTTTGAAAAGTTCAAGACAAAATGTGCAAAGCTTCTCGACCACGCCGTGAATATTCTGGAATATGTTTACTTTTGGTACGATGACAACGCAAATTTCATCGGCGTAGATTTTCAGCCATGCACCATGCTTTGTCTTACAGAGGATATATACAACGCCCATGCACTTTTGCCAGCTGACGCAAAGGAATTTGTAAAAGCAAAGCTCACCATGGGCAAGAAGGCTCTTTCTGAACACAAATTTGTAAATCTGTTCAGTGAAAAGGGTCTTGCAGAGTTTATGACGACGGGAGAGATTTTTGAGCTTCCGAGAAATTCATATACTTTTCCCACTCTTGCAGAACGCAAGATAATGCTTCAGATAATGATATCGCTTTGTGAAAACGGCATGGCAGACTACAGGATAATAAAGAACGACTATTTTGCGGTGTCGAAAAATCTTTGTATCAACATTTCTGACAACACAAGTCTTAACATCATTGCCAGAAACAACTGCTTCTCTGATTTTTCTTATTTGAAGATAAGCGAAACGAGCCTTGTTCAGGCTTTCTGGGATTATTTTCAGCACTTTATAGATTCTGACGCTGTTTGCTCACATGAAGAAACTATCGAGATACTCAGGTCTTATTTGTAAAAAATGGGCGACCAAAAGCCGCCCACTGTAATGATATTATTTAAGCTGTTCACGCATTAAAGTGAGCAGCTTTTTTTCTCGCCTTGACACCTGCACCTGCGACATACCAAGTTGTTTTGCCGTTTCCATTTGAGTTTTATTCTGAAAATATCTCAGGTATATAAGCTTTCTATCCTCCGCTTCAAGGGAAGCTATGACCTGGCGGAGAGAGAGCCTGTCAGCAATTTCTATGTCAGGAGCATCAACAGGGATATCTATTTGTCCGTGGCGGTCGTCTTCATCTGAGCTTTCAGTAAGACTAACAGGGGGCAGGGCGACGTTCATGGCAAGGGTAACGGCTTCTTCGCTTTCTCCTGACAGCTCACAAAGCTCGCTTACTGTAGGTTCTCTCCCCTGCTGTATGGAAAATCGCTCACGCTCTCTTACAAGGCGCATGGAAAGCTCTTTTATGCTCCGTGACACTTTTATCGTGCCACCGTCACGGAAAAGCCTTTTTATCTCCCCTAATATCACTGGCACTGCATAGGTGGAGAATTTCACACCACGGTCGCTGTCAAAGGCTTTCGCAGCTTTTACAAGACCTATACAGCCTGCACCGTAGAGGTCGTCATACTCTATGCCACGGTTGCGGAAGCGGTTTGCGCACAGGTGAACAAGCCCCAGATTTTCTTCTGCAAGAGGGGTCTCGACTATGCTGCTCATTTTATACTCTTTCTTTCAAGGTTTTTTCAAGGATAAGGGTAGTTCCTTCTCCAAGCTTGCTGCGCACCTTCACTTTATCCATAAAGCTTTCCATGACC
Organism: Ruminococcus bicirculans (ex Wegman et al. 2014); assembly: GCF_000723465.1. Classification (GTDB taxonomy): domain Bacteria; phylum Bacillota; class Clostridia; order Oscillospirales; family Ruminococcaceae; genus Hominimerdicola; species Hominimerdicola aceti. Next base: position 453,501 of record NZ_HF545616.1, on the reverse strand, counting down.
GCAAAGCCAAGGCCTGCTCTTTCCTCCTCAGGTGCAGTGGTGAAAAGCGGCTGCATAGCCTGCTCTACATCAGCGATACCGCAGCCCTTATCCCTTATTTTTATGTAGACGTGTCTGTTCTCGAATATCCTTATTTGCATGAATATCTCCCCTAGGGTGTTTCGGTATCCGTGGACAATGGCGTTTGTGACTCCCTCTGACACTGCAGTCTTGACATCTGCAAGCTCGTCGATCTGAGGGTCAAGCTGAGTAAGGAAACCGCTGACTGCAACTCTAGCAAAGCGCTCATTTTCAGAATAGCTGGGAAAACTGACTTTCATTTCATTAAGGGGTTTTCGTTTCAATTTTATCACTCTCCTTTGTTTTGTCATCGGGGCTTTCATTCTGTTCCTGAGCTGCTTTCTTCTCTTGTATATACGGGGCAATATCCGTGACTATCTTTGTGAGTCTGTGCATACCTGCAAGCTGCAAGACCTTTCGGATATAAGCAGGAGGCGACGCCACTATCACCTCGCCACCCATTTCTGACATTATCCTGTATCTGCCCATAACAAGTCCGATGCCTGAGCTATCCATAAAAGTCACCTGAGAATAGTCGAGGATAAGGGTAAGAGGGTTATGGCTTCTAATGGCTTTATCTATCTCTCCCCTGAAATATTTCGCTGTATGGTGGTCGATATCGCCGCATATCTCTGCCACAAGAGTTCTGGCTGACGGATAGTTTTTTATCTCCACATTCATGCTTTATCATTCCTTTCATTTTTTCGTTTTATCCGCTGAAAATATATTATCACTTACAGTGGGATTTTTTTGTCGCATTATCGTATGGGTGAAAAAAGCAGGAACACACTTTTTTGTGTGTCCCTGCCTAGGAAAATTATTATGTTGAATTACTCTACCCTTTATTTCCTCTAGTTTTATTATAGCCTTTAGAAAATGCATTATATACTGATATTGTGTTTCGTTCCAACTCATTTAACGTTTTATAGCCGCTATTTTCAAGTGCAATCATTTTTATAGTAAACTCGTCACCATACTTATAATCAGCATACACATCGCCATTGCCTTTACCAGTAAAATGAGCATTTACCCTATTTAGTATCTGTTTTGCCTGCCCAACATAATACTTATTCTTGGTTTTATTGTATAGTATATAAACACCAGCAAAATTTTTTTTCAAAGCATATGACGGCTTTCCACGTCCACCTAATGATTGTTTACGCATTTGCATAAATTGTTTTGGCGTCATTTCAAGCGTATTGTTTGCAAGTCCTTTAATTTGGTCATTAATTTTATGTTTCCGATACAATGGAACAATTAATGATAACAAAAGCAGACATAAAATAAAAGCGATTGTATAAAAGTAAAAAGTTCTGTCGTCCAAAATAATCCTCCATAATAAAACCAATAACAATATATTTTAAATATATTTCGTATTAAAGTCCGTTAGGATTATTCTTAATGAAGTTCCAGCTATCTGCTGTCATTTCATCAAGACCATATTGTGCTTCCCAGCCAAAGACCTTCTTTGCCTTTGCTGTATCAGCATAGCAGGTTGCGATATCGCCTGCACGTCTTGGCTTTACTACATATGGAAGCTTCTTTCCGCAGGCTTTTTCAAAGCTGTGAAGAACGTCATAAACGCTTGAGCCTTTTCCTGTGCCGAGGTTTACGGCTTCAACACCCTTGTTTTCCATTACATACTTGACTGCGCAAAGGTGACCCTTAGCAAGGTCAACAACGTGGATATAATCTCTTACGCCTGTTCCGTCAGGAGTATCGTAATCGTCACCAAACACGCCGAGCTTTTCAAGCTTTCCTACTGCTACCTGACAAATGTAAGGAAGCAGATTGTTTGGTATACCGTTAGGGTCTTCGCCGATAAGACCGCTCTTATGTGCGCCGATAGGGTTGAAGTATCTCAGAAGTGAAACTGACCAATCGTTGTCGGAAACATAAACATCTCTCAGTATCTGCTCTATCATTACCTTTGTATAGCCATAAGGGTTTGTTGCTGATGTAGGCATATCCTCCGTATATGGAGCTTTGTTTACAGGGCCGTAAACTGTTGCGGAAGATGAGAAAACTATCTTCTTACAGCCGTATTTTCTCATTGCCTTGATAAGCATGAGAGTGCCTGTGATGTTGTTGTGGTAATATTCAACAGGCTTCTGAACAGATTCGCCAACCGCTTTAAGACCTGCAAAATGTATAACAGCGTCTATCTTGTTCTCTTCAAATATCTTTTCGAGCGCCGCAAGGTCAAGAAGATCTGCCTCATAAAAAGCAAAGTCCTTGCCTGTTATCTTCTTTATTCTGTTAAGAGCCTCCGGCTTTGAGTTTGAAAAGTTATCAACTATAACTACTTCATAGCCTGCTTCAAGAAGCTCAACGCAGGTGTGGCTTCCGATAAATCCTGCTCCGCCTGTAACGAGTATTTTTGCCATATTCTTTACCTCCCAAATATGTCAGGTTTTTTCTTACACTTACATTATACCATATTTTCACGTTTTTGCAATACTATTTTTGTTTCAAACACATGGATTTTTGTTGCAAAGAGAATAAAAATATGCTATCATATCTATAACAGACCATCTCACAGAAAGGAACACACAGAATGAATACAGACCGCCATTCCTTTAAATCAGACCAGACGGACGCACTTTCGCTGTCAGTATACAACGTGGGCTATGAAAAATGTCAGGGGCTTCACAGTTGGGGAAGCGGTGTTCGTGACCATTATCTTATCCACCACATCATAAGTGGCAAGGGCGTATACAAAACACCGCAGGGAGAGTATCACCTTAGCGCAGGGGACACTTTTCTCATTTACCCCTACACTGTTATAACATACACTGCCGACAAGAACGACCCATGGGAATACTACTGGGCAGGCTTCAACGGCTCTGACGCTGAATTTATCCTTGATCGTGCAGGCTTCACAAGAGAATGTCCCGTTATCTCCGCAGACTTTGGAAGCGAGCTTAAAGACAGTCTTGAACGCATTTATCGTCTTAGTGGAAACAGAAGCTCAGATCTTGTGAAAATGACAGGTCAGCTTTACATCACGCTGGGCATTCTTATGGAACGCTCGGGAAGTCAAAGCCGTTCGGGGAGCACCGCAAAGGGATATGTCACAAAGGCGAAAAACTACATTGCACATAACTACACCCTTGGGATAGGGGTCGAGAATGCCACCGATTTCGTTGGCGTGAGCCGTGCCACGCTATATCGAGCTTTCATGGAATACGAGGGGCTTTCTCCTGCACAGTATATAACTGATTTCCGTGTGAACGCCGCCTGCCGTTTACTGGAAGAAACTGAGCTTCCTGTGTCGGCTGTGGCAAGGTCGGTAGGGTATAATGACAGCCTTTATTTTTCACGGATATTCCACAAGACAAAGGGTGTGTCACCTACGGAATACAGGGCTGACGCTTTGTGTACAAAAGGTGAAAACAAGGCGTTTTCGGTTGACAAGGGTATATAAATGAGATATAATAAATAGGTATAATCAGCTACGAAAGGGTCTTAAACAATGAATTTCTTTATGGTCGGCTCGTTTTTCATGCTTTTCATGCTAAACGCAGGCTGGACTTCTAATTACGTTATAAAGCTTGTAGGCTTTTTATTTTTCGCAGTGGGAACGGCTGAGGCTGAAGAACGCACTGACGCTTTCGCACATCTTAAAAAGCCTGCTTACACTTCTTCCGCTATGTGCGCTCTTGCGGTGGTATGTCAGCTTCTATTGAAACTTCTCTCCCCTGCGGCAATGGCGGCGAACGTTATAAGCATTTTGCTGTCGGCGGCAACTGTCTATATGTCACTGAACCTTATGAGAATGTTCCTTGTGGCGCTTGACAGCCACAGAGAGCTTGTGGAAGACGTTTCAAACATTGTAAGGCTTCAGGGCAGTTTCAACAAGCTTGCTCTTATGACGTTTATTTACTTTGGAGGCGACCTGCTCAACAGGCTAATACCAATAGAGTTCGTCACCACCCTTGCAGGCGTTATTGCGGCAATAGCAAAGATACTTGTGTATATTTTCCTGCTCATCATGCTTTACAACTTCAACAAGCTGAGGACAGATTATGAAAAACGCCGTGAAAGAGAAAACAAATAAGGATATTTCAAGAACGTCATGTTCACAAATGGCGTTCTGTTTTGTGTATAAAGGCAATAAAGAATAGGAGAACGAAAAATGCTATCAATAATAATACCAAGCTATAACGAGGAGGGCAACGTTGCAAAATGTGCTTCTGTTGTTTCAAAGCTTCTAAGCGAAAACGGTATAGACTATGAGCTTGTTTTTGTAAACGACGGCTCAAAGGACAGAACATGGGATATAATCTCAAACCTTGCACGCAATGACGAGCATATCGTGGGCGTGAATTTTTCAAGAAATTTCGGCAAGGAGAGCGCAATTTTCGCAGGACTTGAAACTGCAAAGGGCGACGCTTGCGTACTGCTGGACTGTGATTTGCAGTTCCCTCCTGAGGTCATAATCGAGATGTACAACATCTGGAAAAACAATGACGTTGACATTGTTGAGGGCAGAAAAAATTCCCGTGGAAAGGAAAACCCTGTATACAAATTTTTCTCTCTGTGGTTTTACAAGATGATAAACAAGTCAAGCGGACTCGACATGGAAGCGGCTTCCGATTTCAAGCTTCTTGACAGGGCTGTGGTAGATTCACTGAATGCAATGCCTGAAAGACTGACGTTTTTCAGAGCAATGTCAAGCTGGGTAGGCTACAAGACGGAGCGTGTATATTTTGACGTTGCTGACAGAGAGATAGGCGAATCAAAGTGGTCTGTAAAGGGGCTTTTCAAATTCGCCATAAACAGCATAACCTCTTTTACATCTGCGCCTTTGCAGATAGTGACAGTATGCGGTGTTATAACGTTTATTTTCTCTGTCATACTGGGACTTCACACCCTTATCAAAAAGCTTATCGGTGCGTCGGCGGTAGGATTTTCAACTGTCATAATCCTACAGCTTCTCACATCGAGTATAATAATGTTCAGTCTTGGAATAATAGGCTTTTATCTCTCAAAGATATACGAGGAGATAAAACAGCGACCTAGATACATAATCCGTGATATCATAAGAAAAGACGACGAGGAGAAAAAGAATGGAAAAGACTAAAACATCTCCCCTTTCATTTATAAAAAAATGGTGCTATGATAAGCGGCTGTACTTTTTTGTGTTTTTTCTGCCTGTGGCAATAATGTTTTCAGCCTATGCGTTTTTCAAGATACACCCTATAGGCGACAGCTCGGTGCTTGTGCTTGATTTGAACGGCCAGTATGTTTACTACTACGAGCAGTTCCGTGACGCTTTCCATGGCAACGGCAGTTTTATCTACAACTGGTCACGAAACCTCAGCGGAGAAATGTTCGGTGTGTTTGCATATTATCTTGCAAGTCCTTTTATGCTGATACTTGTGCTGCTGCCGAGAACGATGATGGCGACCTCTATCCTTATTTTACAGCTTGCAAAGATAGGCACGGCGGCTGTGACGTTCATGTTCTTCTTAAAAAAGATATCAGTGCAGAAGCCTAAGACTATCTCACTTATCATATTCCCTACCATGTATGCTCTTATGTCATACATGGTGGTACAACTTATGGACCCTATGTGGCTTGACGGACTTATCTATCTGCCGCTTATATGCTGGGGCGTTCACAGGCTCGTTGATGAGGGCAAGCTTGTGCCTTATATAGTGCCGCTGGCGCTTATGTTCATTGCACATTTCTACATCGGCTATATGGTGGGAATTTTCACGTTTTTCTACTTCTGCTGGTACTGCCTTTCAAGAGAGGGCAGGATATTGCCAAAAAAGTTCTTCTCACGCTGTGTAGCTTTCGGTATGGGCACGCTTGTTGCGCTTATGTGTGCGGCATTCGTTCTTATAACCGTTTACAATTCTTTGAAGCTCGGCAAGTTTGAGTTCACTGACCCTGATTTCTCACTTGCAACGCAATTTGATTTTCTCACGTTCATAACAAAGCTTTTCCCAATGTCATATGACACTGTTTACCCTGAGGGTATGCCTATGATATACTGCGGAACGGCTGTATTGATACTTGTTCCGCTGTTCTTTATGAACGACAGGATAACAATGAAAGAAAAGACCTCTACAGGTCTGCTCACTTTCCTGCTAGTAATACTAATGTATATAAAGCCTGCTGATATGGCAATGCACGGCTTCCAAGTGCCGAACTGGCTGCCTTACAGATATTCTTTCATATTCTCATTCCTGATGATAGTAATGGCATTCAGGGCGTTTGAGAACCTCGAGGGCATAACCGCAAAGAACATCGGCGGAATTTTCTTCGGACTTATGGTATTCCTCTTCTGGTGTGAGCGTGAGAACTACTCTCACTTCCAGCTTTTTGAAACAAAGACAAGTGAAACAGGCGACACCACAAACGTTATACAAGGCATATGGGTATCCATGATAGCTCTGGCGGCATATTTCACACTTATCTATCTTATCAAGAAATATCCAAAATCAAAGGCTGTTTGTATCGTAATGGTAGGCGTTCTTGCGGTTGAGCTTTTTGCAAACAGCGCTGACACTATCGACAAGATAGACACTGACGTTGCATACAGCAAATACACTTCCTATGAGCCTTACATGACCCAGACTAGAAACGCTGTGTCAATGATGAAGGAATATGACCCATCGCTTTTCTACCGCATGGAGGCAACTTTCCACAGAACTGTAAACGACCCTATCGGAACAGGCTACAAAGGCATTTCACACTCCAGCTCAACAATGAACGCACCTGCCCTTATGATGCTCCACAAGCTTGGCTATGCTTACGGCGGACACTACACAAAATATGACGGCACAACGTTCATGACGGACGCTCTGTTTGACATAAAATATCTTATGGACAAAACGGGTAACACCTCTTTTGTAGGCACAAGAGTTAAAGTCCCTGAGGAATACAAGCTTACTACAGAATACACCGAGGGCGACGCAACATATAAATTCTACAACAACCCTAACGCTCTTGGTCTTGGCATGGTATCTTCGCCTGGTATTGAGGACGTGTCACTTTCTGAAGATAATCCTTTTGAAAATCAAAACATGGTATTCAACGCCCTCGCAGGCACAACAAAGGAATATTTCACAAAGATACCTGTTATAAACAGCGAAATGGAGAACGTTTCTACATCTCAGCTCACTGACGGACACACGAAATACTTCCCTACAGACACTTCCATTGCAGAATGTCACATTGACTATGTTGTGAAAATGGATAAGGACTCATATCTTTATATGTATCTTCCAACCAAATATGAACGTTCCTGCAACGTGTGGATACAGGACGAGGACGATTATATGGACGGCTCTGAGCCTATGGAATATGCAGGTCAGTTCTTTGTGGGTGACAATTATTCCATTATGAATCTCGGCAAATTCTATGAGGGGCAGGAGCTTCGCATACGCATAACGGTGGCAAATGACGATAACGAAGCTTACTGGAAAGACCAGCTTTTCTACACCTTTGATTATGACAGCTTTGCACAGACCTGCGCTGATATGCAGAAAAATGTGCTTGAGGTCACAAGCTTTAAGGACACTTATCTCGAAGGCTCTGTTAATGCTGAAAATGACGGCTCTGTACTGTTCACAACCATACCATATGAAAACGGCTGGACTATCACTGTGAACGGCAAAAAGGTGACGGCTGAAAAATCTCTTGACAGCCTTATAACTATCCCTTTGGAGCAGGGTGAAAACAAGATAACAATGAAGTTCTCACCTGACTATTGGAAAGTATCTCTTATCATAACGGGCTTTGGTGTTGCCCTGCTGGTGCTTATATTCCTGTTTGAATATAAGCGTGGAAAAGTCATGAAAAAGGTGCTTGCAAAAGCTAACTTTACGGCTGAGAGCAGTGAGAAAGCCACAACCCCTGTGATAAATGACACAACTGATACAACGGACGAGCCACTGAGGATATACCGACCTGACAATGATGATGACGAAAAGCTTCGGCACATAAACGAGATGATGAAAAATATTCTCGGCGAGGACGAGGATAGCGGCAAAAACGATAAATAGCGACGAAAGCTGCGAAAAAAATCTATTGACAAGGCTTTTATAAAATAGTATTATAATAGGGACGGAAATTCTATCCGCCCCTATTTTTTCGGACAGCGGATAAAGACTTCACAAATGAAAGGACTAATCAAAATGGCAAAAAAGATCTACACAAAGAAGCTTACATATGCAGGAATGTCCCTGTGTCTGCTGAGTTTTTTCGCATTCATTCTCTCGGCAGCAGGCGCACTGGCTGACCCTGTGGGAAAGCTCGTTTACAACAACGTTTTCACAAACAAGATAGACTTTTTGTTCACCCCCGACATTTTCGCTTATGTGAACACCTATGGTCTTTCATGCGCACTCGCCATATTCAGCCTTGTGGCGTTTTTCACATCTGCAAGAGCAAAGGGCAAGAAAAAGCTTGATGGTGCATTCGCAGGCTTTCTTATCCTTTTCCCGCTTGTTGTGATGATAACAAAGGGCATAATGATATACTATGTTACGGTAAAAGGTCACTTCTCAAACGCTATAACAATGGGCTATGACAATGACAAGTTCAGGGTAGCCCTTTCACTTGCTGATGATGTTCTGCCATTTATTGCGGCTTTCCTGCTTTTTATCGGTGGACTTGTTATTGCAGGCAGACTTATGGGCGAAGATTTCGCCGTTGAGATACCTGTTGCCGCAAAGACGCCTGACAAGGCCCCTGCGCCTATCCCAATGACTACACCGCAAGAACAGAGTTTTGCTCAGCCTGATATGTCACAGTTCAGAAAGCCCGACAATGCCGAGCCTGTTATGTCACAGAGCGTAGTTGAGCCTGAGATACCACAACAGACAGAGCCTATAGAACCACCTACAGAAACGGCTGAACAGCCTGTGGAGCAGACCGCACCTGAAAAGTGTCCTCACTGCGGCTCAGAGCTGAAGAGCGGCGCCAAATTTTGCAGCGTTTGCGGAAACAAGGTCTAAAAAGCTACACCAATACACTTCCATAAAAAAATACGGCATATGCCACTTTTTCGGTGACATATGCCGTGTTTCATTTTTACTGTTCTGATATGCTGGGGCTTGCAAGACCATGCTTTACTCGGTCACGGACCTCCGCTCTCTTTGCGTCGTTAAATCTGTCGAGAGTTCCAACAAGATAGCCTGTTATTCTTCTTATACGCTGAAAAGGCACATCTGCAAAGTGATAATCAACGTCAACAAAGTCGCCGTCTATTTTTAGGTCGATAGTCTGGATAGTCTTTTCAGGGTAAAGCTTCTGAGCCCTGTCGATATATGAATTTATCTCTGCCTGGGACATCTCCCCGCCTGTTACGTTCACATTTACCATTTTACATTACCTCCATTTTTCTTTGTTATACATATTGTTGCCACAATAAAAGGATACCACAATATCTTGTATTTGTCAATAGTTAATACCTACAAAGCACATGAGTATATTTTGTAGGGTATGCCTGCATGGTCAGCCTTTCATTTCTTCTCTTATGCCTCGCCAATCGGGACAGAACTTGCCCACCAAAGCCCAGAAATCCTTGCTGTGATCCATAAAGACCAAATGACAAAGCTCGTGGAGGCAGACGTAATCAATGCACTCTCTGCGGAAAACGATAAGCTTTGAGTTTATGGAAATATGCCTGTTTGAGATACATCTTCCCCAGCTTGCTGTCAGCGGTTTTATTGTGACCTTTTCAGGCACAAGCCCTGTGGAGGCAGACATTTTCTGCATACTTTTTGTTATCTCCGCCACTGTGAGATCGTTTATGAACTTAGTGGTCTGCTCTTTTACATAGGTCTGGTCGCTGGTTTTGTTCACGGCAATAAGAAGCTTGCCGTCCTCTATCTTGGGAGAAAAATACTTATCAGCCTGAACAAAGGTCAGGGTAAGCTCGTTTCCCAAAAGTCTGAGCCTTTCGCCATGGCAGAAATCTTTCGGCAGACCCACCGCCGCCTTGTCTTTTTGCTCTTTTATCCAGCCCAGATTGTTATTAATAAAGCTTTCAAGCTGCTGCTTTGAACAGCCGTAAGGCACACGCACTGTCAAAGTGCCGTCACGCATACCCATATTAAGGCGACTTCTTTTGGCAACGTCAAGGATAAAGTCAATGCGCTCTCCGTTTTTATCCTCGATAAAAGTATTATATTTCGGCACTTCAAAGCCCCCATATCCAAAAACGCCGCACATTCTTTTGTGCGGCGCTGTATTTTTTACCACTGTACTGCTATAGAGCTGTCTGTTGTAAGATAATCCTTATAAATATATCCTGTGAGTGGACCGTCTATGTTCATGAAATTTATCTTCACATATCCGTTATCCTCATATTCAAGAACGTTTACCTGAACACCCGGTGACATACAAACGATATTCTCAGCGTCATTATCAGGTGCCACATGAAGATAAGCATACTCTGTGACATACATTACTTCAAGCACATCTGTCTGGCTAGACTCGTCGCTGGACACATCTGTTACCGCACCGCTTTCGTCCACACTGCTGTTATCAGTAACGGACGTATCCGCAGGGGCGGTACTGTTCACTGGCTCAGCCACAGACTCATTTGTATTTATGGTGGCAGTATTTATACCCTTTGGCACTTCTGAACTATTGCTTGCAAAAAGCCCCTTGGCAAGCAGAAGTATCACGCATAGCACAAATATGCCCACAACTATTATTGCGACAACGCTCGCCGTATTTCCCGAAGCCTTGCGGGAAACGTTATTCTTGTTATTATCCATATATTGCACGGCACAAGCCGTCACATTTCGCCTCCTTTTGCAGGAACACACCTGCACACCTGCAAACAAAGCACAGGTACATAAATATATTATAATATTTTTTATCATCAATGTCAATGACAGTTTAATTACAATATTGTCACATTTCACTCTTCAAGCCCTCTTCTTGAGATATTTGCCATATTTACACCGATATTTTGACATTATAGCCAAATAGGCGTTTACTAATTTGATTAAAATACATATTAACAGAATCAACAAAATGTGATATAATGAGTTTTAAGGGCGTGCCTTGGAAGGCGTTGCCCTTATAGTATAAAAGCAAGGGGGCAGGAAGTTGCATAAAAAAATTATCTGCGGTGCATTGTCTGCTGCAATTTTCCTGACCCTTTTTTCAGCCTGCGGTCGATCTGAAGAGAGCGTGGTCAATACTAAAAACTCCTCGTTTATCGAACAAGAGGAAGTCGTTGACAGCCCTGCAAAGATATTTTTCTCGGCATGGAACGGCAGTGAGATAACCGCTGACACGGCTAAAGAGCATGGTATGCTTTTCATGGACTCTTCGGAAGAAAGTGATATGCGCTGGGCTGAGTTCTGTGAGTGCGTAAAAAGCGGCACTGAGGCTGAGATAACAGTATGCACAAGCACGCAGGTGATACATGCTGAAAGCTCTTTGGAGGGTGACAGCGGTGTTCTTACCATAGAATCTGAGGACTTTTCTGAGGGCAGCATGAAGCTTTTCTCAAAAAAACTTTCTGCCGACAGCCTTTACAGCGTTTGTGAAAACGGCTTGACAGTATATTATGCAGGAAGCAACAAGCTTTATCAGACAGAGAATGTAACAAGTGAGCTTACAGACGTTCCTTTTGAGCAAAAGATATACAAGTGCAGCAGTGAAGCCAACATGACATTCCCCTATCAAAAAATGTTTTCAAATTATGATGATTTCAGTGAATATTATTTGAAATACAATGGTGAGCTGCAAATTCAGGAAATGAAAAAGGATATGGAAGCTTTTGAAAACGAAGGCGGCTTCAACAACCATGTTATTTTTCTAAAAGGAGAGCTTTCGGGATATGAGCATATCGACTACAAAGCAGTAAGGGCGGTCAAGGACAAGGATTCCCTTTTCATATATGTGGCTAAAGAGATACCCGAGAACAAGGCAGGGGCGACTTCAAAACGGCAGATAACTGTCACAGTGCCATCAGAGTATCTTGACGAGATAAGCCCCAAAAACATAAAATGGATAGTTTTCACACAAGAGTGACAAAAGGTGGACAAGGTGGCTTGTCTGCCTTTTTTAGTCTGAAAGTTGACAGATAAAAGCATTAGTATTATAATAAGGTCAACACCTCATAAGGAGATATTTATATGAAGCTTTTTTACCCTGAGATATTTGATAAATTTGTCTGCACCGGCTCGCAGTGTTCTGACAACTGCTGTATGACCGATTGGGATATCGAGATAGACGAAGACACCTACGGCTTTTACAAAAAGCTTGACAATGATATAGGCAGGAAGTTTGTGAACTCAGTTACGGAAGACGAGGGCGTGAAATATCTTGTCCACTGCGACGGCAAATGCCCTATGCTCAACAAAAAGGGGCTTTGCTCTGTTCAGCTTGCTTACGGTGAGGAAAACATCTCAGACATATGCCGTGAACACCCGAGGTTTTACGAGTGGTTTGGAGATTACAAGGAGGCAGGCGTGGGACTTGCCTGCGAAGAAGCTGTGAGAATGTATCTTTCCGATGATGAACCTGTGAGATTTTTTACCAAAGAGATAGATGAAGAGCCTGACGACCTTGAGTTCGATCCCCAGCTTCTTGAAACCATGCTTTTTGCACGGACGGCTTTCATTGACCTGCTTCAAAACAGGGAATATTCTCTCCATGACAGGCTTGTGAACGTTCTTTCAGCGTCAGCGGAGATACAATATGCTCTTGACGAAGAGGATACAGAGGAGATAAAAGCCATTGCCCAGGAACTTTCCCACCCTGAGATAATTGCAGAGCGTGTGGAGAGCTTGAAAAAGGCTTTGCCTGAAAAGCCTTTGGAAAATGCCGAAAATATGCTTTCGTATCTTGAACGTCTTGACTTTATAGGCGACATTCTCCCACAGCAGATAAAAGACGCAAGCCGCTTTGTGAAAAAGCTTTCCGCACCCTTAAAGGCTCAGACGAGCGGTGAGTACGAAAAGCTTGCGGTGTATTTTGTATACAGATATTTTCTTAAAGCTGTGAGAGATTTCGACCTGATGTCAAAAATAAAGGCTATGATAGTGTTCGTTTTTGCCGCAGAGGTCATAAACCTCAGTCGTGAGCAGGACGCTCACGCACGCTTTGAAACCGTCAAGGAGCTTTGCAAGGAGATAGAATACTCAGGTGACAACATGGACAGGATATATGACGACAGCTATCTTTCCGATATTTTCTCCGATACTTCTATGCTTGCACTTCTTGAATGGACGCTTTAGAGAAGAAGGTAACCAAGCGCCAGAAGAAGCTTTATGTCTGCGCCCTGCTTGTATAATATGTAAATAAGCAGACCGATAAGGGCTTTTTCCTCGTCTATCTTTATATCGCCTAAATTCCCCCCAAGCAGACCGCTCAAAAGCGAACTGCTCTGAGGGGATTTTTGTGGGCTATGAGCATTCTGAGTGCGAGGGGTTTCCTCTGCTTTAGGTGGTGCAGGCTCGCTATCAGGGCTTGCGCCCACAATGCTTCGTGAACGCCGTTGCATTTCTCTCACACGGCGAATGGCTTCCTCCTGCATGGTGGTGAAATTATTGTCATCAGAATAAGCCAAGCAGATCACCTCCCAGAAGCCCGCTTTCTTTCAGTGCGGGATAGACCGCAAAAAGCTTGAATATTTTTATGAGCCTGTCTATTTTCGCCTGATTTTCTTCTTTCAGCAGAGGTCGCAGAGCAAGAAGAAGCTGGATATTTTTATCGGGCTTTGAAGCTGACTGCATAATGCTTTGTATCTTCATAAGCTTTGCAATATCAAGACCCCCTGCCTGTGTCGCTTGCGCAGGCTTGCTTTCCGCAGGTGGAGAAACGCCGCCTAGGCTTTGGAGAAGCTGAGAAAAGTCCATGTTCTGAGGGCTTTGTGGAGCTTCGCTCTGACCGCCCTGTTCTCCCTGTCCGCCGTTATCCGCCGTGAGCATATCCGCAAGCTCCTTTATCTGCTTCATGCTTTCCTCGTCATTAAGCACATTCTGTATTTTGTTCATCAGATCGTCCAATTATTTCACCGCCTGTTCAAGCTTTTGCCCTGTAAAATACTATTTTCCCTGAAGCTTTTTGAATATCGCCCTTGCCTGTGGTGAGGACAATATTTTCTCGGCAGTTTTCGGATCTGACAAAGCCTTTTGAAGCATCATAGCCTCGTTTTGTGGCATACCCTGAAGCGCCCTGTCATAAACTCCGCTTTCAAGCTGACCTTTCAGCACATCAGGAGTAGTGCCTAGCTTTCTTGAAGCCACTGCAAGAAGCGCCTGCATGGCTTTTGGATCCATAGAATTGAAGCTGTTTTTTGCGCTCATAAAAAATTCTCCTTTTTTCTATAGTATTTATAAATATTTATGTTATAATATTGCTTGTTATAACTGGTAAAGGGGTGTAACTATGAGAATAATCGTTTTTTCGGATACTCATGGAAATTATTCTGCAATGCACAAAATATTCAAGAGAAACGGCGACGCCGACCTGTTTATTTTTCTTGGTGACGGTGAACGTGACCTTGACAGCCTGAGAGTGCAGTATCTTGACAAAAAGATAGTAAACGTATCAGGAAACTGCGACTTTGCTTCGCTCACTCCCGAAAATGACATATACATGACCGATAACGGTATAAAGATATTTTTCACCCATGGCCACAAGTGGGGCGTGAAATACTCTACCGACAGACTTTTTTACAAAGCCAAGGAAATAGGCGCACAGATAGCACTTTTCGGACACACACACTGCCGCTACTATGCCTATGAGGAGGGTATCCACATTTTAAACCCCGGCAGTGCAGGTCAGCCGAGAGACGGCAAGCCTGCAAGCTATGCCTATATCGACATTACAAAGGACGGCGGCATATTCTGTAGTCACGTTGACCTATAATATGCTCAGGGCTTAGATCTTGTTAAACAAAAAGCGGACGAACACCTTTCATGTTCGCCCGCATTTTTATGCTAAAAATTATTCTGATATCTCTTTTCTTACCCTTTCAAGCTCATCAAGGAACATCTGATCCGCATGGCTAAGGCGGTAATTGCTCTGATAGATAAGAACGTCCTTATTGGTCTTTTTGAAGCTATGACAAACTCTTTGCACAAGGCCATAACGCTTCAATATCTCCTTTGGCAAAGGACTTACCCACATGAATGAGTCTGGACAAGCCGAGAGGATATCGAACTGACTTCCTCTCTCATAGACGTAAATATGCCTGCTGTGATTATTAAGCTCAGCGTTTTTCTTCTGGTAAGTCGCTGAGATGTTCGGCACGATATTATCGCCGTGCAATACCTCTATGTATTTATCAAGGACAGTTTCGTTTATCTCTTTTTCTTTAGCAAGCTGGCTGTTTTCGCTTGTGATAAGTACATAATCGAACTCCCACACGTTATGATATTTCAGATTTTTCTCTTCTATCATAGACATGAAAAAGCTCTCATACGCCACAGGATAACGGATTATACCCATGTTATATTCGCATTCCACCACTGCGTTTATGGCTTCCATGGAGTTTGTTTCCCTTATTTTTGCGTCAAGTTCCACATTCGTGCCTAACTTGTTCACAAAGCAAGTGAAAGCGTGGGTTATATAGCTTGCCCTTGGCAAAAGCAGAGAGAAGTTCACAGCGTTTTCACCATTATCCTTATAAAGGCTCTCCATTTTATCCATTTGCACAAGTATGGCCTTTGCATACTGCAAGAACTGTTTGCCCTTTTCTGTGGCAACAACACCCTTTGCACTTCTTTTAAAAATCGGTATGCCAACTTCTCTTTCCATTTCCTTTATGGCTTTTGAAAGGTTAGGCTGACCCATATAAAGTGCTGAAGCTGCTTTTGTGATAGACCCAAGTCTTTCGACCTCTACCATATATCTGAGATGAGTTAAATTCATAGTTTTCCCTTCTTTGTTATCGGTATATAAAATTTCAAGGCTGTCATATAATATTATATATGCTTTCTGTCAATTTCATTATAAAGCTTTGTTAAAAACTTGTCAACCACAAGGAGCGTTTTTTAACATTTATTTAACATAAAGCAAAGTCATTTACCTCTTGACAATGCCTTTATACTCTGTTATAATCTTATGTGTTTAAGGCTTACTTCTGCCGCCGGGTAGAAGTTTTGCGTCGGACCTGCTGTCGTTAGGCTTTAAAAGACAGCGGTGTTCGGCGTTTTTTTGTGGGATAAACGGAGGGTAAAAATGAAGAAAAATTCACATCTTAGGGACTTTGCCAGATATGCTTCTCTGAACGTTCTTGGAATGATAGGTGTATCGTGCTATATCCTTGCGGACACGTTCTTTGTCGCAAAGGGCATGGGTGCAGACGGCGTAACTGCACTGAATATCGCCATTCCAATATACAGCCTTATCCACGGCACCGGACTTATGATCGGCATGGGCGGAGCGACAAAGTTTGCAATATACAAAAGTCAGGGACGTGACGAAGCAGGAAGCAGAGTTTTCACCTGTGCACTGCTTATGGCTCTGGTGCTTGGAGCGATATACTTTTTGGGCGGAGCGTTTTTCTCAATGCCACTTGCAAAGCTTCTTGGTGCAAAGGGCAGCGTTGTGGGCATGACTAATACCTACCTAAAAGTGCTTATGATGTTCGGACCATTCTTTGTGCTTAACGACACTTTCAACTGCTTTATAAGAAACGACGGAAACCCAAAGCTTTCAATGGCGGCAATGCTTACGGGAAGCTTTTCAAACATAATACTTGACTATGTGTTCATTTTCCCGCTGGATATGGGCATTTTCGGAGCTATCCTTGCAACAGGGTTTTCGCCTGTCATAAGCCTTTGCATACTGAGCATATACAAATTCCGCAAAAAGAACAGCTTCCATATCGTCAGGACAAGGCACGAAGGAAGAACTTTTGGCGGCATATTGTCCATAGGCGTGCAGTCGCTTATAACTGAGCTTTCATCAGGCATCGTAGTGCTTGCGTTCAATATAATAATACTTGGTCTTGCAGGCAACACAGGCGTTGCAGCTTATGCAGTGATAGCGAATACTTCCATTGTGGCTGTATCCATATTCACCGGTATCGCACAAGGCGGTCAGCCGCTTATCAGTGCTGCTCACGGCATTGGCAACAAAGACCGTCTTAGAGCAGTGCTGAGATATTCTGTTATATCACAGCTTGTGATTGCGCTTATGGTTTACCTTGCTATTGCATTTTTCACAACGCCTATCGCCGCTATATTCAACAGCGAGCATATCGACTCTCTTCAGCGCATGGCAGAGGACGGCATGAAAATATACTTCACCGGATTGTTTTTCTCAGGCTTCAATATAATAATATCTGCATTTTTTGCGGCTTCTGAAAAAATCATACCAGCCCAGACCATCACCATATTAAGGGGCTTTGCTCTTATCGTGCCAATGGCTTTCATTATGTCCAAGGCAGCAGGATTAACTGGCGTATGGCTTGCTTATCCTGTCACGGAATTTATCGTAGCGGCAATATCCATAATATTCTATATAAGAAACAGACACAAGACATAAAACAAAACGGCAAAGTATCAGGCTTTGCCGTTTTATTTTTGCGTAAAGCTTGAAAAAAGTTGATTTTTATGCTATCATAAAGAATAGTGATAAATTTTGCGGAGGTCAACTGACAAATGATAAACACAA
Source organism: Ruminococcus bicirculans (ex Wegman et al. 2014) (assembly GCF_000723465.1). Taxonomy (GTDB): domain Bacteria; phylum Bacillota; class Clostridia; order Oscillospirales; family Ruminococcaceae; genus Hominimerdicola; species Hominimerdicola aceti. Next base: position 435,828 of record NZ_HF545616.1, on the reverse strand, counting down.
GCGGCAACACGCTGATAATAGATATAAGGGACGAGCTTTCTTTTGAGTATGGTCACATTGACGGAGCAGTGAACATCCCTGCCGAAAAGCTTGATAAAAGCGACCTGCCAAAGGACAAAAAGCTTCTTATCTGCTGTAAAAGCGGACTTATAAGCGACACTGAGGCAGAAAAGCTTCGAGAGCTTGGCTATGACGCTGAAAACCTAGAGGGTGGCTACTATGGCTGGCTGAGAGAAAAGCTTTCCAAAGAGGTCGTAGAAGATATCTCACAGGACGCTGAGCGGAGCATACAAAAGAAATTCCGCAAGGAGATATGGAACAGATTCACACAATCTGTGAACGAATATGAGCTTATAAAGCCTAATGACAGGATAGCGGTGTGCATATCGGGCGGCAAGGATTCAATGCTCATGGCAAAGCTCATACAAATGCTTCACCGCCACAGCAAGTTCCCTTTCGAGGTAAAATTTCTTGTTATGGATCCGGGCTACAGCCCTGCAAACCGTGAGATAATCGAGCGCAACGCAAAGCGGCTTGGAATACCCATAACAGTGTTTGAGTCTGATATTTTTGACTCTGTATACAATGTGGAGAAAAATCCATGCTATCTGTGCGCACGAATGAGAAGAGGTCATTTATACAGCAAAGCACAGGAGCTTGGCTGTAACAAGATCGCACTTGGACATCACTATGATGATGTTATCGAGACCATACTTATGTCAATGCTTTACGGCGGACAGATACAGACAATGATGCCAAAGCTCAACAGCACGAATTTTGAGGGTATGCAGCTCATAAGGCCGCTCTATATGGTCAGAGAGGACGATATCAAGCGCTGGCGTGACTATAACGGGCTGCGTTTCATACAGTGTGCCTGCAAGTTCACCGACACCTGCACCACCTGCGCACCTGACAGCAGGACAGTATCAAAGCGTATGGAGATAAAACAGCTTATTGCAAAGCTAAAGCTTGTTAATCCGCAGGTAGAATACAATATTTTCAAGAGTGTGGAGAATGTTATGCTCAATCAGGTCATTGCATACAAAGACGACGAGGGCAGACACAGCTTTTTGGAGAGATTCAAAGAGGAATAAAAACTCATCAGCCACAAGCGGTGAAACAGGCGAACAAAGGTCGCCCCTACAAAAAAGTCATCGCCGCAGGCGATACCTTAATTCCTCATTCCTCACTTATCTATAAGGTGGCATAATAATGATATTTCTATTTCTTCTGCCCTTTTATCTGGGCGTATCATCATACATGATGTTCCGATTTTTCTACTGGATGAAGCACTGCAACCACAGATTTAACTGGCTGCGTTTCAAAGTGCCTTTTGCAGTGGTCTATCTTTTCATGGCGCTTTCGCCTGTTATAGCTTTTCTGCTTCCAAAATCCGCCGTTGCTATCGTCATAAGGCGAATTTCTACATACTGGATAGGCATTATGCTCTACTCACTCTTGTATGTGGTGCTTTTTGACCTGCTAAGACTTATCGCAAAGCACACGAAGCTCAAAAACACGCTGCTTTTTTCCCGTGGAAGCGTTATTTCCATAGGTTCGGTGGTTGTGGCTTGTGCGGTGGCGACCTGTCTTTACGGCATTTTCAATGCACGAAACATCAAAGTGAATGAATACAGCGTAACTGTCAACAAGTCATGTGGCAGTGACAAGCATTTAAAAGCTGTGCTTGTGGCTGACCTGCACATGGGTTACGCTATCGGTGTGGATCACATCACCAACATGGTTGAGAAAATAAACCAGCAGGACGCTGACATTGTTATAATAGCAGGAGATATTTTTGACAACAGCTATGACGGCATGGACGATCCCGAAGGGATAAAGGCACAGCTCAAGTCCATAAAGAGCAAATACGGTGTTTATGCGGTCTATGGCAACCACGATATAGATGAAAAAATTCTCATGGGGTTTACCTTTGACTGGGGCGGAAAACAGCTCCACAACGAGAAAATGACAAACTTTATGAAAGAGTGTAACATAAAGCTTATCAATGATGAGTCTGTTTTGATAAACGATGAATTTTATCTTGTGGGCAGGCGTGACACTGACAAGCCCGGTACTGAGGACGGCACTCGTGCAGAGATATCAGAGCTTACGAAGGATCTTGACAAGACCAAGCCGATATTTGTGCTTTCCCACGAGCCTGACGAGCTTCAAAAGACCGCTGACGCAGGTGCAGACATAGATTTCTCAGGTCACACACATGACGGGCAGCTTTTCCCAGGCAATCTGACAATAGGTCTTTTCTGGGAAAACCCATGTGGCATGATAAAGAAAGATAATATGTACTCCATTGTCACCTCTGGTGTTGGTGTATACGGCACTTTCATGAGGGTAGGAACTGACGCTGAGATATGCTCTGTAGATATTGATTTTGCAGGTTAAGTTATATAGTAAAAGGTCTGTCACTTGATTTTAGTGACAGACCTTTTTTATTCTACACAATGTCTTTTTCAAAAACGGCTTTGATATTCATATCACCATTCACCTTAGCCTTTATCTCCGATTGGGTATTATCGCCATTTACGCCCTCCCAATGGTCAAAATGCCAGCCTGATTTTGCTTGTGCGTTCAATTTTATCTCACAGCCGTCAAAATATGTACCGCTATAATCACTTTCTATTTCAACGCCCCCTATCAAAACGCTTCCCTGCTCGTTATCCGCTGATATCTTCACTGTTCTGCGCTCATAATAGTCAAACTCTCTTTCAAGATAGCCAAGCACTTTATCATATCTTCCCTCAATAAAATTCTGCCAACGTATTATCATAGGGTCTGTAGCTTTCGCAAGGTTTGCCCATGTTGGAAAACGGTCGAAATAATTATCAAGTTCGCCGTAATAGATATTCTTATAATATTCGAGATACTCCCCGAACCGCTCCGCAGTAAAGTTCACGCTTCCAAGCTGACACATTGCCGAGGTGAGCTTCAAATCAAATTCCTCGTTATCTATAAGGCTGCAAAGTATTCCGCCAAACGTTGTATAGCTTTGGCTTCTAAGATACGAGAACATATTTGTTTCCAGATTCTTCTCGTTATAATGCGAGCATGACGATTCCGTATCGAAAAGCACAAAGCGCCATCTGCCATCTGCATAGCTATTGCCCTGCTCTATTGTTCTTGTGCGCCAGCAAGCATAGTTGTTCTGCGGCCAATCGTCATTGAAGATATACATTTCCGTGGCGGCATACTCCACAAGGTTATCCATATCTATCATTGCGCAGGCTTTGCGATAATTCTCCTCAATGGACATATCGTTTTCTGTGATAAACTTATACATATCATTGAAAAGCTTTTCGTCCTCAGCCTCACCCTCGCTCAGCTCATCATTTTTATACATGACAACGTTGCTTTTTGCTACATTGTATCTATCCGCAAAATATCTGTCGCTGTAATCGGATTGGAGAGTATAAAGTCCCCAGTATTCACCGTCTATAAACACCACGCAGGCTGTTCCCTGCTGAGTTTCAACACCTCTGCCTGACACCATATTTTGTATCATCATGTCCTTGAATTTTGAATAATTGGCGTCATTCCCGCCGTTTCTAAGCACAAAGGTCTTGCAGGAGGTGATAGCCTCGCCGTTTACATCTGTAAAGCTATCCCAGAAAACTGTATCAAAAGAGCTTTTGCCGTAATCGTTTCGAGCATAAAGCCTGAACGACTTTTGATAATCCGCCCTAGACCAGCCGCCTTGTATCCTTATGCCGCAATCCTGAGAAATAAGGCTGTTGCCCTCACTGTCGAAATACTCAACATAACATTCTTTTTCCCACTCTCTGCCACGCTGATTATAGTTTGCAGGGATAGAGCCGTTCCAAGGGTGGTCGGGATTTTCTTCGTCATATTCTTTGTATACGTCCCCAAGGCAGTAAATGCCCGTTTTTTCGTTGAAAAGCCCGTCAGGATCGGTGGTAATTGATACTATAGGCAGATCGTTATGATCTGCACTTGAAACGTCCACAAAATAAGTGGCAGTAACAGTTTTTCCACACTTTCCGCTTGTGCCCTCTGCACAGGCTCTTATGACAGTGCCTTTATCAACTGCGCTTTTGTCAGGCAGTTTTATGCTGTCACGATAGTCAAGCTGTATTTTCATAGGGTCATAAGCCGAAAGGACATTTTCATCATCTGACCTGTCGTCAATTCTCAGGGCATTTTCATAGACCTTTCTTGTGTCCGACGTGGCAGGGTCGGTGCCGTCGGTGGTATAATACACCGTCTGACTCTCTCCTGCGGTTATCTCAAGGTCAAAAGCCTTTTCATAGCTGCCTGCCGCCTGAGAAAACACAGGTGTATCGCCGATAGTTTTCTCTGCATTCGCCGCAAGAGGTGTAGGCTCTGAAACGTACATTTCACCCTTGACATTTTTAGAATAGCTCACGCCCTTGTTAAGCTTAGGCAATTTTATGCTCTCACACTGGAACGAGTCATATTTCAATATTATCTCCGCTTCGCTGACCTTGCCTATGCTGAAATCAGCGTGAGGAAAATCAGCATTTTCAAAGCCTGCTGACGAGCAGTATACTATTATATAGTCATGGGCTTTAATGACATATCCGCCCAAAGGCTGATCTCCACCGCCATTTTTTGAAAGTGAAAATCCCGTAAGTGAAATATCTTTATTTGTAGGATTATATATCTCTATCCAATCGCTTGGTTCTCCGTTTTTGTCCTGCATAGCTGTTTTCTTAGATGTTTCGCTGTTTGAGGGGCATATCTCGCTTATATATATTTTCGGCGGTCTTATTATAACTGCAGCGAGCATTACCACCGCTGCCACCGCCGCAAGACAAAGCCCTATCACGGAAACCCTTTTTAGTCCCAATACAAAACCTCCTGCTCTGCAATACTACAGATATCATTATAGCCTTTTTTCACATTTCTGTCAACCAACTGCAAAACATACAAAATCCATGGGGATTTTCTCTGTGGCTTTTACTATTTCTACAATCCTTTTAACTTTTACTTGACAAACTTTTACGGCTGTGCTTTAATAGAGTAGTAGGGTAAAATCCCCGTAAATACGAAAGGAATGGTACATATATGAAGTTAAGAAAAGTTCTGGCACTTGCCGCTGCAGCGGTAATGGCTGTGGCTGCTCTTGCGTCATGCGGCGTTAAGGAGGACTCCTCAAACGATTCAAAGGCAGGCGGCTCATCAGAAAAGCACTATAAGATAGGCATTGTGCAGATAATGGAGCATACATCTCTCAACACTATCAGAGATGCTGTTATCGACAGACTTGCAGAGCTTGGCTATGTTGACGGCAAAAACTGCACTATCGACGCTCAGCAGGCTAACAACGAGTCAACAACTGTTCAGCAGATACTCGACCAGTTCAAGGCTGACGGTGACGATATCATCATCGCTATCACAACACCATGCGCACAGCTCGCAGCTCCATACTCTGAGGAGATACCTGTAGTATTCTCCGCAGTAACAGACCCTATCGGTGCAGGTCTTTGCGACTCGCTTGAAAGCACAGGGGCAAACATCACAGGCACATCTGACAAGCTCGCTATCACAAAGATACTTGACTTTGCGCTTGAAATGAAGCCTGAAATAAAAACTCTCGGTTATCTTTACAACACAGGCGAGGACAACTCAGTTTCTACCCTTAAAGAAGTAAAGGCTTACTGTGAGGAAAAGGGCATCACTGTTATCGAAGGCGCTGCTTCAAACACATCTGAGGTGCAGGAAGCTGCTCAGAACCTTGCCGCAAAGTGCGACGCTGTATTCTCCCCTAACGACAACACTATCGCAGGCGCTATGGGTACAGTTACAGAAGTTATGAACAAGGCGAAGGTTCCAATGTTCGTTGGTGCTGACTCAATGGTAATGGACGGCGGTCTTGGCACTGTTGGTATCGAGTATTCCGACCTTGGTAAGGAAACTGCAAACATGGCAGCTCAGATACTCAGCGGCGAAAAGAAGGCTTCCGAAATACCAATAAAGGTATTCAACGAAGACCTCAGCACTTATATCAACAAGACAACTGCTGACACGATCGGTATCACTATTCCTGACGATATTGCAAACGGAGAAAAGACAGTTTACTTTAATTAAACTATTGCAAAATCAAATCAAACATAGTATAATAGTAGGGAGCGGGACTTTCGCTCCCTGCTATTTTTTATTGAAAGGAAAATTATATGAAACTGAATAAGAAAACAGTTATCTCGCTTATACCGAAAGCTGTGCTTTTGATCTTACTTCTTGTGATAATAAACACTCAGCTCACGGAAAGCGTTGTTACGGGAACATTTGAAAAGGGTCTTGTTTTTTCTATCCTTGCACTTGGAATATTCATCTCATTCAGGATACTTGATATCCCTGACCTGTCGGTAGACGGAACTTTCACCCTTGGCGTTGCAGTATCAGTTATGCAGGCTTTCAACGGCGACCCTATCAAGGGCATACTGCTGTCAATAGTTGCAGGAGCTATCGCAGGAAGCGTGACGGGAATACTTATCACAAAACTCAACGTTCAGCCTATACTTGCGGGAATAATCACAATGACGGCTCTTTATTCCATAAACCTGAAAATCATGGACAGACCTAATATTTCACTCTATAAGAAAGATACTATATTTACAATAGCACAGAAATATTTCGGCGACTATTACAAGCTTGCAGCGGCAGGTATCGTGCTTGTTATTGCGGCTGTTCTGCTTTTCTGGTTTCTTAAAACTCAGGCAGGAATGTCACTTAGAGCCACAGGCGACAACGAATACATGGTAAGGGCTTCTTCAATAAACTCAGACAGAATGAAGATAATGGGCTTTGCCATTGCAAACGCTTTGGTATCCCTTTCAGGCGCAATGTACGCTCAGTATTCCTCAGCAGGCGACTCAAACAGCGGTACAGGTATGCTGGTGGTAGGCCTTGCTTCTATCATTATCGGTGAGATATTCTTCAGCAAGCACTCGATCCTCTGCGGAATACTTGCGGCGATATTCGGTGCGGTGGCATACAGATTTGTTCTTGCTTTTGCAATGAATCACGGTATGGACAGCAACTACACAAAGCTTTTCTCAGCCTGCATAGTTGCCCTTGCTATCTCTCTGCCTGCTATCAAGAAGTATATCACAAAGGCATACAAGCGTGTATGCAGTGACAAATAGGAGGTTTAAAATGCTTAAGCTTGAAAATATAAACATAACCTTCAACAAGAACACTGCCAACGAGCGTAAGGCGCTCCAGCACATAGACCTTGATGTGGCTGACGGAGATTTCGTTACTGTAATAGGTTCAAACGGTGCAGGAAAATCCACACTTATGAACGTTATCAGTGGCAGCTACGAGGCTGACACCGGCAAGATATTCCTTGACGGAAAGAACATCACTCACCTAAAGGAGCATCAACGTGCAAGAACTATAGGCAGGCTTTTCCAAGACCCGCTGAGAGGAACTGCGCCAAACATGACCATAGAGGAAAATCTCGGCCTTGCCTACAGTCGTGGAAAGCGTCGTTCGCTGACTATCGGTATCAGGAAAAAGGACGTTTCAGTGTTCAGAGAAAGGCTCAAGGAGCTTGACTTAGGTCTTGAGGACAGAATGAAAATGCCTGTGGGCTTGCTCTCAGGCGGACAGCGACAGGCGCTCACATTGCTTATGGCGACTATCGTTACACCAAAACTTCTGCTTCTTGACGAACACACTGCGGCACTTGACCCTAAGACCGCAGAAAAGGTCATGAGGATAACCGACAAGATAGTAAAGGAAAACGCGCTGACTACTCTTATGATAACACACAACATTTCAAATGCCATTGAATATGGCAACAAAACTATCGTAATGAGCCAAGGCAAACTGCTTCTTACTATCGAGGGCGAGCAGAGAGCAAACATGACGGTGGAAAAGCTTATGAAGCTTTATTCCGACACCGCCGAGGACGAACTTTCAGACAAGATGATACTTCAAGAATAATCAGACATACAAAAAGCTGCGGAGGGAAAACTCCGCAGCTTTTACTTTTGTTCTTTCACATAAGACTAAACATATGTTATATCTATTCCTGCGATCTTTGCTCTGCCCTTTATGATAAGGATCTTTTCTTTTTCATCATAAGCTCCGTTAGGCTGGTCTATTCCGCCAAGAACGCAGTCGGCTTCCACCTTTATGCCCCAGTTCTTCGGGATATAAAGCTCCACTCCGCCGCAAAGCACATCAACATTCAGCTCGACTTCGTTTCCTGCCATATCGGCAGAATCAAAGTACACCTCCATACCGCTGTAACGGCAGCTTATGTCAACTCTTTTCAACACCTTTGAGGTTATATACTTTGTGCAGCCTGAAAATTTTGCGTCGATACGCACATATTCCCCATTGTCTGAGGATTTATCCCAAGCAGGATTATCGGTAGTGTGGGTGGTCCACTTGCTTTGTGTAAACCTGTAGCGGTAAGGGAAAATAAATGAAAATCCCACGCTGAGAAGCAGTGCCGCACCCAAAACAGGCCATGGGGTGAACTTCTCGATACCGAGAGTTTCGTCAAAGAGTATCGCCATGATAGCTATAGGGAAGAATATTCCCCAGAAGTTAAGGTGTCTGACGCTCGTTACGATAACAGGAACGAGGAGCAGTGAGATCACAACGCTCCACACGCTTACACTTCCAAGCAGACCTGTGCGGTCAAGGATAAGCGCAACGCCTGCAAGGATAAAGAACAAGCCCCATATAAGATTTTTGTTTTTCATAGAAATCTCCTTTCTCCAAGTCTGAGCTTCAAAAGCTTGTAATAGCTTCGTGAGGCGTAAAGCTGTTTGTGAGTGCCTGCAAAGCTTATAAGGCTTGCAGAGGTTATGTTTCGCTCAACGGAATAGATGTGCTTTACATTCACGATAGCGGATTTTGACACTCTCACGAATTTTCTCGGAAGTATCTCTTCAAGCTCGAAAAGCTTCATTTTGACCTGAAAAACGTCGTCGGAGGTATGTGCGTTAAGATTATGTTCCCCTGTTTCAAAAAACAGTATGGAATCAAGGGGAGGATAGAACTGAACTGCGTCTTTGAAAAAAGCTATCTCAGGATCGCCCTCAGCGGACTCCGCCGCCCTTTTCATTTTAAGCACACGTTCATCGGGCTGGGCGCACCTTATGACTATCTCGTCTTCAGACATATTCTCGTCTATCTCTATCCTGACCTTCACGCTTTCACCCCCGTTTTATCTGACAGCCTTATTATAATCTATTTTTCCTTTCATGTAAACCCCTTTTGGCTGACAGGTGCAGATTTCTATGCAAGAGGTAAATTTTATGACCCAAAGGGGTGATGACCATGCAACACCCCCTTGATTTAGTTTTTTACCAGTAGCTTGCCTCGCTGCCTGTGCCGTTTTGCATATATTTGTATATGAGTTCAAAAAGCTCGCTGTTGTCAACATTGTTTTGTTCCATATAATCCACAACGCCCTGAGCGGTAAGACCGCTTGCATAGTCGCTTTTTCTAAGCACCATTGCAAACTCTGCCGCAGAGCAAGCCTTTGCAAAATTCTGTGACACAGCCTCTGTATAGTCAGAACACATAACAGACTTGTCTATAAGCTTGCTTTCGCTCGCCTCCGGGTCTTTATACCTCACTGAAACTGTGAGCATTTCTCCGCTGAGCTCGTTGGTTTCAGCCTTGCTCTCGTTATCCTGATATTTCAGCGACTTTTCATTGCCGTTATTTGGCACTATCTCATACAAAACCGTGACCTGCTGACCCGAGCCAATATCGCCTGCGTCCTTTGTATCGTCCTCAAAGTCCTCGTCATTGAGAAGTCTGTTTTCATAGCCCACCAGCCTGTATGCTGAAACATTTTCGGGATTAAACTCTATCTGCACCTTTGCGTCCTTTGCGACAGTGAAAAGAGTTCCGCTCATTTCTGTTACAAGCACTCTTTTTGCTTCGTCAACGCTGTCAATATAAGCATAGTTTCCGTTGCCGTTATCAGCAAGGGCTTCAAGCCTGTTATCCTTATAGTTTCCTGAGCCGAAGCCAAGCACTGAGAGATATACCCCTGAGTCACGCTTTTGTGATATAAGGTCGGTAAGCTCTTCTTCACTTGACAGACCAACGTTCAGATCGCCGTCAGTTGCAAGGATAACTCTGTTGTTGCCGCCCTCTATGAAATACTCCTCTGCAAGCTTGTAAGCTGTGGTAATTCCTGCCGCACCTGCTGTCGAGCCGCCTGCTGACAGGCTGTTAAGTGCTGAAACTATCTCCTCGCTGTTGTCGCCACTTTCGCCCTCAAGAACAACGCTGTCGCTTCCTGCATAAGTGACGATAGAAACTCTGTCATCAGCCCCAAGGTTTTCAACAAGCATTGAGAAAGCCTGCTGAACAAGAGGAAGCTTATCCTCGTCCTCCATTGAGCCGCTCACGTCTATGAGAAAAACAAGGTTTGTAGGAACGTCCTTGACCTTTGCTTCCCTTGCCTGAAGCCCCACCAGCATAAGCTTTGCTTCACTGTTCCAAGGACAATCGGAAAGCTCGGTATTTATAGACACCGCACCCTCCGCAGGCTTTTCATAGTCATACTTGAAATAGTTTATGAACTCCTCTGTTCTCACAGCGTCAGGGTCGACCTCCCAGCCGTCGTTTATCATTCTTCTCACGTTTGTGTAGGAAGCCGTGTCAACGTCTGTGGAAAAGGTGGAAAGCGGTTCGTCTGAAACAAGCTTATAGCCGTTTTCGGTCAGATGGTTATATTCCTCGGTATTGTAACCCCCTCCTGTATTCGCCGTGCCGTCAGTATCTCCGGCTGTAACATTGCTGTATCTGTAGTTTTCCGCAGTTGTTCTTTCATTGTTATAGCTGCCGCTCTTTCTGCTCTCCGAGCCGTCATAACCGCTTCCGCATGAAGCAAGCATTGTCGCCGTCATCATAAGCGACAGAGCTGTGATCAAGTTTCTTTTTATGCTGTTTGAAGTTGTCTTTTTCATACCTGTCATCTCCCGTAAAATAGCGTGGGCGATATGCCCTTGCGTTGTTAGCTACATAGTCCTCCACTTAGCAAGCAGGTCTTGCAGATCGTTTTTCGAGGAATATCTCATTCGGTCATAGAAATAATCGTTCTTGCTTTTCTGCGAGTCCTTAAGAATACCCGAATCATCGTCAAGACTTTTCCAGCCGTTTTGAAAAACGATATCCCCGTCAAGAGAAATTTCTATTTGAGGTGCATTTTCAAAGACCATAGAATATGTGCCGTTTTCTTTCCTCAGTGGTATGAAATATTCTCTGTTTTCCTGCATGATATAAGGGGTAGAGCTTTCAATGGTAATATTTGTTTTGCTTTCTTCTCCTGTCTTTGATACAAGGCTGTTTATTCTCAGGGTGTAATGTGCGCTGTCGCTGTCAAGCCTTGCTGAAAGCACTGTCACATCTGCAAAGAAGTCTGTATCTTCCAGAACGCTGTCCTCTGTAAAATAATCATCGCCCTTTGGAATGTAGCTGTCCTCATAAGCCTTTGTGTCTGTGTGGCTGAAACTGAGCTGTTCGTATGTCTTTTCTTCTCTGTTTTCAAGCCTAGCCTTGTCAGCCGTTTCTACGCTATGCTTTGAAACACTGTCCGACTCTGAGCGGATATCGGCGTAAAGGCTTACACCGCCGATAATAAGCACGAGCGAGGCTGCTGCCGCTGCAAATTTTCTGTAATTTCTGTGGCTTACTTTTATCTGTGTCCGATCTTTGTCCGTTTTGTTTTCAAGCTGTCCCTCTATCCTGTCCCAGAGCTTTTCCATGTCAGGGGCAGTATCAGAAATATGCTTTTTGTAAAGAAATTTTATGTTCTTAGCCATAGATACTGTCCTCCTTTATGGTCTTTTTTAGTTTGAAAACAGCCTGACGGTATTTCCATGTGACAGTACCCAGCGGCTTCCCCACTGCCCGACTTATCTCACGAAATGTCATATCCATTCCAAGCCTCATGTTCAGGATATCCCTTTCGTCCTCTGAAAGCAGCTTCAAAGCCTCCTCGAAGGTGAGCTTTCCGATCACATCGTCGTCTACCCGCATACTGTCCTGCTGTTCTTTATGCCCTGCTTCTTCATCATCAAGGGTCGGCGTTTCGTGCCGCCTTTTTCTGATAAAGTCAAGAGCGAGATTTTTCGCCATTACAGTCAGATATCGCTTATGCCCCGTTCCCTTTCGGTACTGACCTGCGGTGTCCCACAGCTTTAGGAAAAAATCTGATGTAAGGTCCTCAGCGTCCTGAGGACTTTTCACAATGTCAAGCATGATGTTATATATCACCTTGCCGTAGCATTGATAGATCTCCCTAAGCCCGTTTTTGTCATTTTTCAGGATCAGCTCCACCCTGAAATCGAACTCAGTGTCGGTCAAGTCTTTCACACCCCTCGATAACTTATATACGATTCTGCACGGGAGATTTTATGGCAAAATAGTATACAAATTTTACTTTTATTTTTTGTGCATTGATAACAAACTTATGTACAAACACGATTGTGCCGATAAGATATTTTAGCACATTAAAGTGCTTCTGTCAAATAAAAGAACACACCCCCGTCCATATGAACGAGGGTGTGTTCTTCGTGTGAAGATCTATGAGAAATTATTTGGAGAGGTCAATATTTCTTACAGCGTCCCTTACCTTAAGAACAAAGGTCGGAGAAACTGAAAGCTCGTCAATGCCCATTCTCAGGAAGGTTTCTGTGAGAGTAGTGTCAGCCGCAAGCTCACCGCATATACCTATCCATGCGCCGTTCTTGTGGGCATTCTCTGCAGACATTTCAATAAGTCTAAGTATAGCCTCATGGTGAGTGTCGCAGAACTGCTCTATATCAGGGTTCTGTCTGTCGCAAGCAAGGGTATACTGAGTAAGGTCATTAGTGCCAACGCTGAAAAAGTCCACAAGCTTTGCAAGCTTATCGCTTATGATAGCCGCCGCAGGGGTCTCTATCATGATGCCAAGTTCAACGCTGTCAGAAACTGTTATACCCTGTTCTTTAAGTTCAGCCTTGACTTCACCACACATAGCAAGGGCTTTTTCTACCTCTGAAACGCTTGTTATCATAGGGAACATTATGCCCAGATTGCCGTATACGGAAGCTCTGAAAAGCGCTCTGAGCTGAGTTTTGAATATCTCAGGTCTTGTAAGACAAATTCTTATTGCTCTGTATCCCAAAGCTGGGTTTTCCTCTTTTTTCAGACCGAAATAATCCACCTGCTTGTCGGCACCGATATCGAGCGTTCTTATGATGACCTTTTTCCCTGCCATGCTCTCAAGAACACGCTTATAAGCATGAAACTGCTGTTCCTCCGTAGGGAAATCTGAATTTTCAAGATAGAGAAACTCGCTTCTGAAAAGACCTATTCCTCCTGCGTCATTGAGAAGCACAGCACCGATGTTGTCAACGCTTCCGATATTTGCATAAATATTTATCTTTTTGCCGTCCTTTGTGACATTCTCCTTGCCTTTGAGGGTCTGCAAAAGACGCTTTTTCTCCTCGTCTGCTTTCTGCTTTGCGGTAAGCTCAGCGGTGGTCTTTTCATCAGGGTCAACGAATATCTCCCCTGTAAAGCCGTCAACGATAGCAAAGTCGCCGTCCTTTATTTCTGACAGAAATTTGCTTCCTACGCCTATTACCGCAGGTATGTTCATATTTCTTGCAAGGATAGCTGTATGTGAATTTGATGAGCCATGTGCAGTAACGAAGGCAAGCACCTTGTCTTTATCAAGAGATATAGTTTCGCTTGGTGCAAGATCATCGGCGCAAACTATCATCTTGTCGTCACCTGCTGAGCCGTCGCTGACATTGCCCGTGAGGTTTGCGATGATCCTGTTGGAAATATCCTTTACATCTGCGGCTCTTGCCTGCATATAAGGATCGTCCATTGATGCGAACATCTCCGCAAAGTTGTCTGCCGTCACTGCCACTGCATATTCTGCGTTGACCTTCTGGCTGTCGATGATATTCTCTATAGACTCGTTATAATCATCATCTTCAAGCATCATCATGTGTATCTCAAAGATCTGAGCGTTTGTTTCGCCCACCTCCCTGAGTGCCTTGTCATAAATGCTCTGGAGCTGTTCTGTTGCCGCCTGCTTGGCCTCGGCAACTCTTTTCTTTTCTTCCTCGCTGTCTTCTGTGTGAATACGTTTTATAGCGGTATCCTGCTTTTTGAATACTGAGATCTTACCCATTGCTACCGCACCGTAAACGCCTTTTCCTGTATACTTAGTCATAAATATCCGCCCCTTTTCTCATAGATCTTATTATTTTTCACGCTGTTTCCAGCCGATGGGACGCTCCTGCAAACACGCCGCAGAAACGTCCCGCCGGCTAGACGGCTTTTACCGCCCAGCTGACAGATAATAATTAAAGTGTTTCCTCAAAAAATGCCTTGAGTGCTTCGGAAGCCTTGTCCTCGTCTGCACCCTCGCAGGTAACAGTAACAGTATCGCCCTGCTTAACGCCAAGACCCATAAGAGCCATAAGCTTTGTGATGTTCACGCTCTTTCCTCCCTTTTCGATAGTGCAAACGCTCTCGAACTCCTTTGCTTTCTTTGCAAGAAGTCCAGCCGGTCTTGCATGGATACCAACTTCGTCTGTGATAGTGTAGCTAAATGTTTTCATGATGAATACCTCCAAATAATTATTTTATCTTCAAGATCATATCTCCTGCCGAAACGCTGTTTTGTGCAACAGGTTCAACAGACGCATAATCGTCCGTGTTGCCTATTATCAAAGGCGTTGTCACCTTATAGCCTGCGGCTTTTATCTTATCCATATCAAAGCTTATGAGCAGGTCGCCTTTCTTGACCTCCTGACCGTCGCTGACATGGGCTTCAAAATACTGTCCGCCAAGCTTTACAGTGTCGATACCGATATGGAGAAGTATCTCCACTCCATCGTCCGATACCATATTTACGGCATGCTTTGTGTCAAAAACGCTGTCTATCTTTCCGTCGCATGGAGCGTAAAGCTTGCCCTCTGACGGCTCAACGGCTGCGCCCTCGCCGAGTATCTTTTGTGAGAACACATCGTCCTCAACGTCTTCAAGCTTAACGGCAGTGCCGTTCATGTGGGAGTAAAGCGTTATCGTCTTGCCGTTAGTTTCTGTGTTTTCTGCACCCTCGGTCTGCGGTTTTTCTTCTATTTTATCAGAAGCTTTCTCAGTGCCGACAATGCTGTCAGGGTCATCGCTGTATGGCGAGTCGATAAAATCCTCAAGGTCTGATTTTATAACTGAGACCTTTGGTCCGTAAATGACCTGAACTCCGTTGCCCTTGTGGATAACGCCTGAAGCACCGCTGGCCTTGAGCATATCGTCCATGACCTTTGAGGCGTCATTCACTGTAACTCTAAGTCTTGTTGCACAGCAGTCAACGTCGGAAAGGTTATCTTTACCCCCAAGACCTTTGAGTATCATTGCGCTTACAACGTCTGAAGCCCTCTTGTCTGTGCTCTTTACCTTTGCCGCCTTAGCCTCGTTCACGTCGCTTCTGCGATAAAGCTTAGGTTCAACGTCATCAGGCTCTCTGCCAGGGGTTTTAAGATTCATCTTTGTTATCATAAAGTAGAACACAAAGTAGTAAACAACCGCATAGATAAGTCCAACAACAACTATCCATATCCAGTGGGTCTTTGCGTTGCCCTGCAAAATTCCGAAAAGGGTCATGTCTATAAGACCGCCTGAGAACGTCATTCCAACGCCAACGTTAAGAATGTGCATAAGCATATATGAAAGTCCTGCCAATACGCAATGAACAGCATACATAAGAGGTGCAACAAACAGGAATGTGAACTCCAAAGGCTCTGTGATACCTGTTATCATTGAAGTAAGAGCCGCTGACAGAAGCAAGCTTCCTACTACCTTTTTCTTTTCAGGACGAGCAGTTTTGTACATTGCAAATGCTGCAGCAGGAAGACCAAATATCATGAACGGGAATTTTCCTGCCATAAATCTTGTTGCCGATACTGAGAAAACTTCTGTTGACTTTGAAGCAAGCTCTGCAAAGAATATGTTCTGTGCGCCTGCCACCATGTTGCCGTCTATCATCATCGAGCCGCCAAGCTCTGTCTGCCAGAAAGGCATATAGAAAACGTGATGAAGTCCGAATGGGATAAGAGCACGTTCAAGTATTCCGTATATCCATGTGCCTGCATAGCCTGAGTTGAGAACGAGCACGCCAAGCTTTGATATACCAAGCTGTACTATAGGCCACAGATAGAACATTATGATACCAACGATAAGGTATGTGACAGTTGAAACGATAGGAACAAATCTTGTTCCGCCGAAGAATGAGAGCACCTGCGGAAGTTCTGTTTTATAGAACTTGTTGTGCAGTGCCGCAACGCCAAGTCCTACAAGGATACCGCCGAAAACGCCCATTTGCAGCGTGGTGATACCAAGCACTGACGTTGTGGAATTTTCTGCCATCGCCTCAACGCCGCCCTTTGCGGTGATAAGTGCGCTGATAGTGGTGTTCATTACGATATAGGCGATAGCACCCGAAAGGGCTGCGACTTCTTTTTCCTTCTTTGCCATTCCGATAGCAACGCCCATTGCAAACAGAAGCGCAAGGTTATCGAAAACGGCGCTTCCCGTTTTGCTCATTATGTCGAGTATAGTGTAAAGCACACCGCCCTCATAGATGAATTTGCCAAGATGATAGGTTTCGATAGTTGTGGCGTTGGTGAAAGAACTGCCTATTCCAAGAAGCAGACCCGCCACCGGCAGCAGTGCGATAGGGAGCATGAAAGAGCGTCCCACACGCTGCAATACGCCGAAAATTTTATCCTTCATAATAATAATATCCTCCAAAAAATTATATCTCAGTCGAATTATCATTATGGTACCGTTAATGATAATACCGCAGCGAATACATTATATATAAGCTGTGGCAATAATGCCTATACGCTTATTTTTTTCAGATGAATAGTAAGAGTTATCATTTCATCTTCCGATATAGTTTTAGCATAATTCTTCAAAATATGATCCTGCATATGCTTTGCGCATTTATACTGCTTTTTGAATTTCTTTTTTATGATATCAGCGAACTCCTCGTCCCTGCTGAGAACATTAGGAAGCTCCTGAGATTTGAAGAGTCTTTTCGCAAGATATTTTAAATGCACAAGAAATCTTTCATATGCAACAGAGTTCTTGTTTATCTTCCCTGCCAGGCAAGCGTCTGCTATCTCAGCACAGCTGTTCACCATTTTAGTGATATCCTGTATCTGTTCCATTTTTGTGCCGAGCCTTGCGTTTATGATGTGCATTGCGATAAAGCCCGCTTCATCACCCCTCAGCTCAACGCCCAAACGCTGATATATCTCCGCCACGCAATATCTTCCAAGAGCAAGCTCCTTCGGGAAACAGTCGCTTATGGCGTCCATGAGAGGATTATCAAATTCAAGTCCCTGCTTTTTTCTTTCAATGGCAAATGAGATGTGGTCTGAAAGTGTTATTATGAGCGACTCGTTTAGCCGTCCGTCGATATGTGAAGAAATATAGTCCACAAGATCTGCCGTAAGCTTTATATGCTCATATGGTATCTCGGTCAGGCACTCGATAAGCCTTTTTCTAAGCTCTGAGTCTGTGACAAGATACATTTTCTGAATCTTATCCTTATCAGGCTCGTCGCCGTATTTTTTCCCAAAGCCTATCCCCTTGCCTGAGATTATCTGCTCTTTTCCTTTATCGTCTATAACGCTTACGGTGTTATTATTTATCACCTTGATTATTTTCATTAAAAATCCCCCTATAAAATAAAAAAAGCCAACCTTAATACGAACCCACACAATATGTCCGTACAAAGTTGGTCATGCCCAGTCTATAAATGAAAGGTAACACTCCAATAAAAGATGTTATGTATCAATTTCACTATAATTATATTAACACACCCATATTTATTTGTCAACAGCATACATAAAATTTGTTTTCCGAATCTGTTTTTTTAACAAATAAACTCATTTTGTTTTGTATAAAACCTACAATTATCAGCCTGAAAAGCATAAAAAAGCCGTGGAAACACTGCTGTTCCCACGGCTTTCGGTATGTTAAGAGAGTATCTGTATAGCTTTATTACTTTGTCATAAGCTCGCAAACAAGGTTTGCAAACTCAACAGGGTTGTCGATAGACATACCCTCGATAAGCAAAGCCTGATCGTAAAGAAGCTTTGCATAGTCTTTCAGCTTGTCCTTATCGTTAGCATAGAGGTCTTTCAGCTTCTCAAAGATAGGGTGGTTTGGATTTATCTCCAGTGCCTTTTCAGCCTTTACCTTGTTGCCGTCATTCTGAGGCATAGCGTTGAGGACTTTCTCCATTTCGATAGTTATACTGCCGTCTGATGAAAGACAAACAGGGTGAGTTTTAAGCTTCTTTGAAAGACGAACTGTCTTTACCTTGTCAGCGATAGCTTCCTGCATGAAAGCGAACATATCCTTGTTCTCTTCGTCAAGCTTTTTAGCCTCTTCCTTTTCTTCCTCTGTGTCAAGGTCGAGATCAGCGTCGCTTATGGACTTGAAAGGCTTGCCGTCATAGTTTATCATCACCTTGATAGCGAACTCGTCAACGTCCTGTGTAAAGTAAAGAACTTCATAGCCCTTATCCTTGATCTTTTCAAGCTGAGGGAGCATTTCGATCCTTTCCTTTGTTTCGCCGCAGGCATAATAGATCTCTTTCTGATCTTCTTTCATTCTTGAAACATACTCTTTGAGTGTAACGTTCTTGCCGTCAAATGAGGACGGGAACATAAGGAGATCTTTCAGAGTTTCGTTTGCAGCGCCGTATGACTGATAAATGCCAAACTTAAACTGAAGCCCGAATACGCTGTAGAACTTCTCATACTTCTCACGGTCGTTTTTCAGAAGCTTTGCAAGCTCGTTCTTTATGGACTTTTCAAGGTTCTTTGCGATTATCTTGAGCTGTCTGTCCTGCTGTAAAAGCTCACGGGAGATGTTCAGTGAGAGATCCTCAGAGTCAACAACGCCCTTTACAAAGCTGAACCAGTCAGGAAGCAGGTCTGCACACTTTTCCATTATCATTACACCGCTTGAATAAAGCTGGAGTCCCTTTTCATAGTCCTTTGAGTAATAGTCAAAAGGCGCACGAGCAGGTATATAAAGCAGTGCGTCATATGTTGCAACGCCCTCGTTCTTTGAATGGATATGTGTAACAGGTGGCTCATAGTCACCGAACTTCTCCATGTAGAAGTTGTTGTAATCCTCGTCCTTAAGCTCGCTCTTGTTCTTCTTCCAGATAGGGGTCATGCTGTTAAGAGTTTCGATAGCCTTGTGTACCTCAGGCTCTTTACCCTCCTCATTATAATGAGTATGCTCGACTTCCATTCTGATAGGGAATCTGATGTAGTCAGAATATTTCTTTACAAGTGACTGTATCTGATACTGATCAAGATATGTTGAATACTTCTCGTCATCAGTATCGTCCTTGAGTTTAAGTGTGATAGTTGTGCCGACGCCGTCAGGCTTGTCACACTCTTCTATTGTGTAGCCCTCAACACCGTCAGATGTCCACTTGTAAGCCTGATCGCTGCCAAAAGCCTTTGTTACAACGGTAACTTCCTTTGCTACCATAAAAGTAGAATAGAAGCCTACACCGAACTGACCGATGATATCAACATCGTCCCCAAGGTCATTGTCTTTCTTGAAAGCGAACGAGCCTGAGTTTGCGATAGTACCAAGGTTGTTTTCAAGATCCTCCTCGGTCATACCGATGCCGTTATCAGAAACTGTAAGCGTTCTGTTTTCCTTGTCGATAGCGATATTGATAGCAAAGTCGCTCTTTTTCATTCCCACAGAAGTATCTGTCAGGGACTTGAAATACAGCTTATCAATAGCGTCGCTTGCATTTGAGATTATCTCTCTGAGAAAAATCTCCTTATGAGTGTAGATCGAATTGATCATCATATCAAGCAGTCTTTTGGATTCTGCCTTAAATTCTTTTGTCTGCATAAAATCTCGACCTTTCCTTATTTTTTTACTTTTCAGTATTGTTAGCAATATAATTAGCACTCTATCTATTTGAGTGCTAATTATATTATACAACAAGGTTGATAAAATGCAATAGTTATCACAAAATTTCTCTTATTTATTTACAAATCCATAACATTTCATCACATACCTGACAAAATACCATTTGCAAAAGCACCATGTTGTGTGTTATAATATATAGATAAGACCGAACAAGGGAGGAATAATATTTGACTACCAAAAAGTCTGTTTCTCTGCTGACCCCTGAAAAACAGCAGGAAAAGAAACTTCTTACTATAGATTGCGTGAAAATTTCACTTCTGCTCATTCTATACAACCTGCTAAACAGGATATTCGCAGTGTTATTCTTTTACGTTGCATACACTTACCACTCAGGAAAAATCACTCTTAGCTACTCGGCAGTTCTCAGCTATCTGAAAAAGCAGACCGCTTTTATAAGCTCAACTACTTTTTCCATGACGGCAAATTTGTTTATTACTCTTATGAGCGTGCTTGTTTTTGGGATAGTTTTTGCTATACTTTTCCGAAAACGAGAATCAAGCTTCATAAAGCCGAAAAAAGGCACGGCAGTAAAAGGGCTAAAATGGTTTTCAGCCTGCTTTGTGATAAACATTCTGCTGTCACAGCTCATATCTATCCTCACGGGTATACTTGGTCAAAACGGAGTGACAGTTCCCACAAGCGATTTTTCCATTCATCAGCCCTCTGCCATTGCAGTAATAGTGCAGTTCTCATACGTTGTGATAATAGCCCCTATCGTGGAGGAATTTATCTACCGTGGAGCGATCCTCACGGCTCTAAGCCCATACGGAAGGGGTGCGGCGGTGCTTTTCTCAGCGCTTGCATTCGGACTTATGCACGGAAATATCCCTCAGGCGGCTTCGGCATTCGGCACAGGACTTGTTTACGCTATTATCGCCGCAAAGTGCGGCTCGATACTGCCAACAGTTATAATACACTGTCTAAACAATCTGCTTGCAAACTTCTCGTCCATATCTGACGCAATAGGGCTTGAACACTATGAAACCTTCATGAGCGTTGCTGAGATAGTCATAGGTCTGGTGGGCTTTATGGTTCTTTTCACAAGCCTTAAAAAGCTTATCATTGATGACAGTGAAAACGTGCTTACACCGAAAGAATGTCGCAGATACGTCTTTACAAACCCTGCCACTATAGTATATATGCTCTGCCTTATCATACCGATAATAAAGAGTCTTGTCCAAGCAAACAGCTAAAAATCACAAACAAAAAAACGGGTGACTGCCAATAACAAATTGACAGCCACCCGATATTTTTTATCCAAAAAGCCTATTAATAAGCCTTGCCCCAAAGCACCATATGCTTCGCAGGCTTTCCACAGCATACGCAGGTATCTGCTATCTCTTCCTGCTCGAACGGGATACATCTTGAACCTACTCCTGTGAGTTCCTTTACCTTATCCTCGCAAGCTTCGTCGCCGCACCACATTGCCTTAACAAAGCCGTCGCCCTTTTCCTCAAGAGCCTTTGTTATCTCGTCAAGTGTCTTGCAAACATAGGTACGTCTTTCTCTGTTTTCAAGTGCCTTTGCATAAAGACCATCATGAACAGCCTGAAGTCTTTCATTTACTGTTTCAACAAGCTCACCAAGCTTGCAGAATACCTTTTCTCTGTTGTGTCTTGTAACAAGCACACACTGATCGTTCTCAATATCCTTTGGACCAATTTCAAGTCTTACAGGAACGCCCTTCATCTCATACTGTGCAAACTTCCAGCCAGGTGACTGCTCTGAATCGTCGAGTTTAACTCTTATGCCTGCATTTTTAAGTGTGTTGTAAAGCTCGTTAGCCTTGTCAAGAACGCCCTCTTTGTGCTGTGCTATAGGTACGATAACTACCTGAACAGGTGCAACAGCAGGTGGCAGAACAAGTCCGTTATCGTCGCCGTGTGTCATTATAACTGCACCGATAAGCCTTGTCGTAACGCCCCATGATGTCTGGAATGGGTGTGCAAGCTTATTATCTCTTCCAGTATAAGTGATATCAAAAGCCTTTGCAAAGCCATCGCCAAAGTAATGCGAAGTGCCTGCCTGCAAAGCCTTGCCGTCGTGCATAAGAGCCTCGATAGCGTATGTTGCTTCTGCACCTGCGAACTTGTCGCTCTCTGTCTTTCTGCCCTTTACGACCGGCATAGCAAGCTGCTGCTCACAAAAATCAGCGTATACGTTGAGCATTCTCTCTGTCTCCTCGATAGCCTCCTCAGGTGTCTCGTGGATAGTATGACCCTCCTGCCACAGGAACTCTCTTGAACGAAGAAATGGTCTTGTTGTTTTTTCCCAACGTACAACAGATACCCACTGATTGTAAAGCTTAGGAAGATCTCTGTAGGAATGAACTATATTAGCATAATGCTCGCAGAAAAGCGTTTCAGACGTTGGTCTTACGCAAAGTCTGTCTTCAAGCTTTTCACTTCCGCCGTATGTTACCCAAGCTACCTCAGGTGCAAAGCCCTCAACGTGGTCTTTCTCCTTCTGAAGCAGGCTCTCAGGGATAAACATAGGCATACAAACATTTTCATGACCAAGCTCCTTGAACTTTGTGTCAAGTATATGTTGGATATTCTCCCATATTGCGTAGCCGTAAGGTCTTATTACCATACAGCCCTTTACGCTTGTGTATGAAACAAGCTCAGCCTTCATACATATATCAGTATACCACTTTGCGAAATCCTCGTCCATGGAGGTTATCGCGTCAACCATTTTCTTATCCTTAGCCATTTATAAAACCTCTTTCTTATATCATTCAGGCATTGTCATTATTCTTGTTGCCGTCGTCTTTTTTAACAGCTTCACTGCTGACATTCTTCTTTTTCTTTTTAAAATTAAGAGCATAGATATCCTCGTTATATATCTTATAGTTGGGATCCCAGCCGTCAATATGGGACTTATCAAATATGCCCTGTACCTTATAGTTCTCAGGATCATTCCCTGTATTCTCACCGTCCACCCTTTCGGGATCGTCCTTTTCGGCAAGCTCAGGGTGACGTTTTTCAATAAATCGTGCTATTTTTGGAGTGATAAGGCAGGCAATGACGATAAAGGTCATTATTACGACACAGCCTGCTGCCAGCTTCAACAGCAATAGCAGTAATTCTTTATTCAGACAAGTCACCTCTTTTCGCAAATATAAAGTTATTATAGCACAATTATTATCCAAATTCAAGAGGTGAAATATGAATTTACCGCCATTTCTGACCTTTAGCACGAAAAAAGGCGGAACAAAGTCCGCCTTAAAGCATTTTCTTTCGTTTGAAAAAGATTATACACACTATCACTACTATTATACTAAGGGCTATAACACCCGGATACCCTCTTTAAGTTCGGGCATATTCTGAAAGTTCATGCCATACCAGCCCGTGATAAGGGTCAGAGGGAAAAATATAGTGGATATGACCGTAAGAAACTCCATATTCTTGTTCTGCTGAGCATTGACATGGGACTGATAAGCGTCTCGCACCTGCGTTGCATATTCAAGAAGATGTACAGTTCTGCCCATGAGCCTGTCGGCACGGTCTGAGATAGTGCCGAAATATTTTTTCTGTTTTTTCTCAAAGAAGCCGTTCTCGTCCTCTTCAAGCTCTCTGCCCAGATCCATTATTTCATCATAATAGCTTCTCAAAATAAGAAGCTCTTTTCTGATAGGCGTTATGGTTTCAAGAAAATCGTCCGTCTTGCCATCGTTTACGTTCTCCTCAAGCTCCATAAGCTTTTGCTCATGTTCCGCAAGAAGCTCGGTGTCACGGAGCATAAATTCGCTGAAAAAATTGTAGATAAAATGCTCCCTGCTCTCTCCCTGATTATGCCTGCTTCTCTGTATGCGTTGGACTAACCTGAGCGAGAACTCCTCATCGTCTATTATCACCATGTTTTTGTTGTCGATAAAAAACTGTATCCTGTGTCGGCTTCCCTTTATGTCAAGAAGCTTGGGGATAGAAAGCGTGCCTGCCAGACAGAAAGGCTGTGATTCTATCTTACAGAACACAACGTCACGCAGGGATATCACGCCCTCGTAGGTTATGTTCGCCGTTCTGAGGGTTTCCTCTGCGTGAGCAGAGTCGGTAATAAACACAGCTGAGCAAGTTTGTTTGCTTAGCTGTGCCGGTGTTATTTCTTCAAGTGAACCCTTCAGGGCAAATATTGTCATTTATCCTCGACCTCCGCCTTTGAAGCTCTTTCATAGGCAAGGTCATAGAAAAATTCCTGAGAATTGAGCGGCTCTTTGCCGTCTGAAACAAGGGTATATTCCCCGTCAGAGTCAAGCTCTCTTGCCTGACAATTATCTGCAAGCATTTTGTCGAACATCATGCTTATCTGAGACTTGATATCCTCGTCAAGAATAGGTGTAGCGACCTCAACACGTCTGAGGGTATTTCTTGTCATAAAGTCTGCGGAAGCAATATATATCTTTCTTTCCTCGCCCTTGCCAAACATATAGATACGGGAATGTTCAAGAAAACGTCCTACAATGCTTATTATCCTGATGTTGTCGGTTTCGCCCTCAACGCCTGGGATAAGACAGCATATGCCTCTTACCACAAGGTCTATCTTAACGCCTGCTCTTGAAGCTTCGATAAATCTGTCGATTATCTTCTTATCAGTGAGAGAATTTATCTTTACGCCTATATAGCCCTCTCCCCCTGATTGTGCTATGGCTATCTGCTCGTCTATCATATCAAGCACCTTGTTTTGCAGACAATTCGGTGCAACAAGAAGCTTGTCAACGCTCTTTACAGTATCGTCAGAAGCAAGAGCATTGAACACGTCTATAGCGTCCTTTGCGATGTCCTTATCGCAGGTCATAACAGACAGGTCGGTATAAAGTCTTGAAGTTTTCTCGTTGTAGTTTCCGGTGCCTATCTGAGTATAATACTCGGTCTTTGTGCCTGAACGCTTTGTGATAAGGCAAAGCTTTGAATGTACCTTATAGCCCTCCAGACCATAGATAACAGTACAGCCAGCCTTTTCAAGTCGGCGTGACCACTCGATATTATTTTCCTCATCAAATCTCGCTTTAAGCTCCACCAACACAAGAACGTCCTTGCCGTTCTCTGCGGCTTCACAAAGGGCTTCGACCACCTCACTGTGCTTTGCCACACGATACAATGTCATTTTTATAGACACAACATTTTTATCGTCAGCCGCCTCACGGAGCATATTGATAAAAGGCTTTATGCTATCAAAAGGATAAGAAAGCAGTCTGTCTTTCTTTTTTATCTGCGGCAGGATCGGCTTGTTATCGTCAAAGGCAGTAAACCTCTGCGGAACTCTCTTTTTATAGAAAAGCTCGGTTTTCTGTCTGAGTATATCCTGTATCTGGAACAGGAATGACAGATCAAGAGGAGTGCTGTTTCTGAAAACAGATTTTTTATTCACTTCAAGCTGTTTGCAGAGCAGATCAACGATATTGTTATCAAGCTGTCTTGAAAGCTCCAGTCTGACAGGTGCAAGACGCTTTCTTTTCTTGATAAGGTCAGCCATGAACTCACGGTAATCAAGATCTTCGTCGTAAAGTGCGTCAGCGTCGATATCAGCATTTCTTGTAACTCTTATAAGCGACTTTGACTTGACGGTGTAGCCCTTGAAAATTTTAGGTACATAGTGGAGGATAAGCTCCTCAGAGAGCATATACTTGCCTGTTGAACCGACCTTTATAAGTCTTGGAAAGACCTCACTTCCGCAGGAGATAACACCCAGCTTCTCCTTAGAATTTTTGCTTTCAAGGACAACTGCGGCATAGATATCCTTATTTTTAAGGAAAGGGAAAGGCTGTCTTTTGCCCACCACCATAGGCGACAGGAGCGGAGCTATCTGATTAATAAAATACTGTTCCAACTGAGAATTTTCCTCCGCTGTAAGCTTGGAAAAATCAACAAGAGCAACGCCCTGCTCGGCTATTTTCTTCATAAGGTCAGCGTAGATCTTATTTTTACGCTCGTTAAGTTCGCCCACTCTAGCGATAACGGCTTTGAGCTGTTCCTTAGCGGTCATATTTGTTTTATTTTCCCTGCTGTCCGGATCGACCTCCATTTGGTCAGTGAGCGAACCCACACGGACCATAAAGAACTCGTCCAGATTGCTCTGATAGATAGAAGCAAAAGAAAGTCTTTCACAGAGTGGCACGCACTCACGCTCAGCCTCCTCAAGGACTCTTTCATTAAATTTCAGCCATGACAGCTCTCTATTCATAAACACATTTTTCATTGTGCCATACTCCTTTTATTATGATATCAAAACATCTATACTGATCTAATATATTATATCACAAAACGGCAAACTGTTAAAGAGTTTTAAGCAAAATTCATGTAAAATATTCTTATTATACACTTCCTATATTGTAGCTGCACATAAAAATTATGCAAAATGACGCATTTGCTTTTTAGCGAAAGCACAATACTGTGCAAAAAGGCAAAAATCAAAAAAGTCCAAACTTTTTGTGCAAAAAAGGTTGACAACGGGGTATAAATAGTGTATAATAATCAAGTCGCTATGAGAAACGCATATGGCGGTATAGCTCAGTTGGCTAGAGCACTTGGTTCATACCCAGGGTGTCACCGGTTCAAATCCAGTTACCGCTACCACATTTCTCATAGCGAAAAATCGGCCCGTTGGTCAAGAGGTTAAGACGCCGCCCTTTCACGGCGGAATCATGGGTTCAATTCCCGTACGGGTCACCAGATCACTTCCCTGAAAATAACGCATTTGCGTTGTTTTCAGGGATTTATTTTTCCCTAAAATCTCCTCAACCACTTATCTGCCACTTATTTTGAAAATAACCGCTTTCGACTACCTCTTGGCTGTGTTCTATGTACCCCGCAAGGCTTGCGCCCTGCGGTTGTTTTTATGCCCCGAAAACTTGTCCGAACTGTTCTTCTTCCTGCTCGTCCTCATCTTCGTAGGTGCCCTCTGTGCTGTCCTCGGAGTGCTTTTCTTCTTTCACTTTAACCTCGTTCGTGAAGCTTAGAGCGTTGCTTATCGCATCGCAGTTGCGTGCTCTCGCCTCTTGGAACATATGGGAATATAAATTTAAGGTCGTTCCAACAACGCTATGTCCCATATCTGCGGACACCGCTACAACGTCCACACCCTCAAAAATCAGTAGCGAGGCATGGAGGTGACGTAGAGAGTGAATATTTCGGAACGGTATTCCGATACGCTCGCAGTAACCCTGAAGCCACTCAAAGGGAGTCTGCGGATTCATAGGTGCGCCGTTCCATTTGGTGAACAGCCTGTCGTGACCCTCCCATTTTGTACCGAGCTGTTTCGCTTCCTTGGCCTGCTCTGTCCTGAACTGCTTTAGCAGATTCATTATAGACGGCGGAAACTTTGACACACGCTTGGACTTTCGCGTCTTAGTGGTATCGGTGTATATGCCTTTTTCTTTTGTATACTGAGATGTTCTGCGGACATGGATCAGGCTGTTCTCAAAGTCGATGTCTTTCCATTCCAATCCCAGCATTTCGCTTCGCCTGAAGCCGCTGTATATCGCAAGCAGCAGATACACTTGGTATTTCATAGGCTCGTCCTTTAAATGTTCGTAGAGTGTTTTTACCTCGTCCAGCGTATATATCTGCTTTTCCTCTTGCTCAGATTTTGGAACAACCACCCGTCTGCAAGGATTGTCAGTCAGCATTCCCATACGGATAGCGTAGCTGAATACGTCGCTTATGAAGCTTAGATGATGCACTGCCGTTTTCCTCGACAGCGGCTTACCTGTGTTCATATTCTTGCCGTTGACAAGCATATCTGTCACGAACTTCTGAATATCACGAGCAGTTATCTTATCAAGCCGCTTGTGACCTATGGCAGGATAGACACGCTTGGTGAGCTGTTTCATTCGTGCGTATGATGTAGGGCGAAGATTGACTTTTGCATATTCCTCAAACCACTGCTCAGCAAAGTCCTGAAACTTGATATTCGCCGTGACCTGACCTTTCATGCACTTGTCCTCAAAAAGAATAGCCTGCTTCTGAAGCTCTTTTTCGATCTGCTTCTTGTTCATACCGTCCGCAGGCTTCCATGTCATGGTCTGCACGACCTGATTACCTGATGTATCATATCCGCAGGAAACTCTGATCTGATAGGAGTTTCCCCTTTTTCTTATCGTAGCCATAAGTTGATTCCCTTTCTGTCAACATAGATTTTATGGCATACTCCTGTTACTCTAATCATAGCGCGCATTCGGCTGTATGTCAAGTAACTTAATGTATCTTTTTGTCTTTTCGGGAGTATGCCCAAATCTATGTCCTTTGTTCTGTGGTGTTTGTGGTTTTTCTGTCTGTTGACGTTCAAACAGCGTAAAATCGCCGTTCTCAGCATACAGACTTACTTGTTGGTTGTCTGTCCGTTGAAATACGCAAGCAAGTCTGCCTTGTTGATAAGCATCTTGCCGTTCACGCCGTCACCTGTCCTCAGATACGGCAGCTTACCCTGCTTGATCAGCTTACGGACGGTATGTTCGGACAACCCCTTGACTGCTTCGGTGCATTCCTTTACGGTCAGCATCTCCACGGCATCAGACTTGACCTTGGATACCTGTTCGGGATCATTGGCTTCGATAAGTTCGCTCAGGATATTTACGAGCTGAGCGATAAGCTCGTTCTTTCTGTTTGTTGTCATAGTGACCTCCATAGCAGGTACTTCCCCTGCTTTCTATCTTGTTTGTATGTTTATTCCAGCACGTTTTTTCTTGTAGTGCTGTTGTACTTGTACTGCTGAAAATCGGAACTCAGCCCACAGGCAGAAATAAAAGCCTTAGCCTTCCTCAGTTCACGGGAAAGCTCGTCCTCACGGCTGATACGCTTGGCTTCCTTTTTCAGCTTCTCACGGGTGAAAAGTCCCTTTTGTTCCTCGGCTTTCTTGTAGGTAGCAAGCTCCGAAGAAACAGCAGACAACTTTGCTTTCAGTTCATCACGCTCCCTAACAGCTTCATCACGTTCCTTACGGAGCTTCTTAGTCTGTTTCTGCGATGCAACTTCTTTTTTTGCAAGGTCGGTGATGTTCTGCCAGTCCTCCTGCGATACTGTAACCTTACCGCCGAACACGGTCTTTCCCGTTTCAATGCTGTCGATCTCCGCAAGTTTAGCAGTTTTCTCCTTGACAGCTTTAAGCATTTCTCGCTTTTCGCCAAGTTCCGCTTTGACCTGAGCATTCTGCTCTGCCAGTTCGTCAGCCTGACGACGCTGTTCCTTGTACTCCTCAACTTCCAGCGTACCTCTCGCCTTTTCGGGAGCGAGGGGCTTGATGCCGTGTTCAAGGCAGTTCTTATTCAGCACTTCGACCTCGGCAGCTCGCCAACGGGCAATAGCCTGCTTCCCTTCACCGAAGCTCATTTCTTTCAGAGCCTGGGCGATACCGTTCTGTGTGTCTTGCCCACGCTTGTAATGCCCAACAGGAATGTAGTCAATGTGCAGGTGTGGAGTTGCCTCGTCCATGTGCAGGACGGCATTAAAAACATAGAAGTTCGGGTTGCGATCCTGGAAACTTTCCATGTACTCTTTCAGGCAATCAGCCACAAGCTGAAAGTCCTCAGTGCCGTATCCCGAATCTTCCATCTTGCCAATCTGCACAACGTCCTCATAAAAGCTCTTACGTTTGTCGGCGGCAGTGCGGACAGTGTTGCAGGGTTTTACCCCAAAGAGATACTCGTAATAGCTTCCCTGAACCTTGCGGTCGTTACGCTTCTGTTTGGCATTATAACGCTAGGTGGATTCAGCAAAAAGCTGATCGTATGCTTCGCCTATCGGCTGACGCACGAAGGTGATGTTCTGCGGAGTACGGAGCGGATCAACATTGTCCGCCACGAACTCCCTGTTATTGTGAGTCAGAGACCCCTTTCCCTGACCGAATGAAATTCTTTTCTGTTTCATAATTTCGCCTTTCTTGTTCATTGGATTTACTTCTCTATCTCTACGAAATCCAATACAAAAACATAGGCATCAACTCCTTTCTTGACCGCTGAGGCGGAGAAGGCAAGCACAAGACTTCGCTATGTGCTACGCCAGTCCTGACGGACAGATTTTTCCTGAACGACACAATAGAGAGTCGCAGGGAAAAAGCTGCGTAGCAGCGATTACAAGGGTGCAGAGCGCCGCTTGTAACTCCGTAGTACTTGTGACGGGGAAATACCCACATCACAAGTACATACTCCGTCCTGCGGGGCTAAGACGGCTGACAGAGCAGCCGAAAATGTGGACACAGTAATGCAGAAATCCGCATTACATTTTTTCAAAATCAGCATTTCAAAAATGATGATTCTACTCATGAACTTTCGCTCAAAAGTGAGCTAAAGTCTATGCGATTATCCTCAATTTTAACTCGGACAAAAATGTCCAAGTTCGCTATCCTGAATCAGAACGGCAGCTCGATCTCAACACCGAGCGTGTCAAGCAGATAGTCTGTCTCCTTATCATAAATTCTGGTCTCCTCGATTGATAGATAGTTGTAGAAACGAACTACCGCTTCACGAACATCCAGACCGCTTCTTTCTTCAAGGATAGAAGTCAGCTTTTCAACCCTTTCCATATCGGGCATACACGTCACCTCCTTTCCGCAAAAATGCTCAACCAACATCAACCGACAGCAACCAACATTCAAGTCTGTATTTTGCAAACTCCGTAATACCGTCGTTTCAATGTCAGCCACCACAAAAAACACAAAATCCGGTAAAATCAGATATGGGGATTCACATGAACCATCTGAGCCTTTTTGTTGTTGGCGGCGGTCACATTTTCGTAGGCGATATATCCGTACTCGGCAAGCGTATCGAGTGCCGAATAGAAGTCCTTTGCAGTAGGAAAAAGATTGCATCGGCACGCGTGGTAGAGGTCTGACTTCAAGCCATGTTTAATATTCTTTGTCTTGAAAATCTGAATGATCTTCTCAGCCTTTACAATGTTCCCGTCGGGAGCGTTCACGCTGAAACCATATATCGCCTGATAGCGATAGTAGTGAGCTATATTAAAAGCCCTCAGCAGTGTGTCATGATTTACACTTTCCTCGGAAGGCTCGATACCCCTGGAACAGCAGTCGGCACAATGAAGAATACAGGCTATCCGAAGTATCAGACCATGAAACTTTCCGCCCCAGTCCTGACAGCAGCACATGGATTCCTTGATCTCTTTTTCGATATAGTTGTTGCAGTATTCGATATACTCCTCGGAAGCGTGGCGGGACAGGTGCAGTATCATTTCCTCTCCATTGTGATCCTTTTTTCCTTTCAGGAGCTGATGAATGAAATCATGATATTGCTCCCTGACTTCTTTTGATATAGGTGCGGTATCATATCTACGATTTCCCACATCGCTCTTGGCGAAGCAGGGAACGAAACGTGCGATCAGTCCGCTTGACCTGAAAGCGGTATCATTCATCATGTTGTCCCATATATACGGCTGACCTGCGAGAGCGACAGAAAGATAAGGACGGGGAATTTCCGTTCGTCCTCGGATAACTCTGTTGCAGATGTACTTCTCACCGTTCCACGCTTTAAGGAGCAAGTCGAGATTTGGAATACCGCCATTGTACTTGCCGTTGAAGTTGGAAAGCATTCCGGCTTCGTCAGAGATCATCAACAGAGAATCATTCTCGCTCAGCTCTATCACAAGGGATTCGGGCGTTATATCGTCAACAGCGATACGAATAGGAGCGGTGTTTCTGATATTATCTGCCTGGACACGGAGCTTTGCTATGGCTGCGGTGTCAGGCTCGTCCTCTTTCTCCATAGACTTCACACGGGCTTCCAGCGCCTTAACGTCCTGCTGTGCCTTGTACATTTCCTCACGGTGGTCTTTGTTGTACTTGCTCTCAAAGGTGTCGAACGGAGCTTTGATAAAGTGCATAACAGGGCTTTTTCTTTCAGAAGGCTGTGCTATGATGATAGAATACAGCACAGGCGGTTCGGTGTGGTCTGCCTTGCCCGCAAGTCGGTACAGACCTGTGAAGCAGTAGCCCACGGCTGAGAGCATCGCTGTCCCTGCCATTCCCACATCGGTGGAAGTCGTGACCGAGATCGACTGTGCCATGTTTCGCAAGACGCTCGGCAACGCATCGAGCGGAAAAGGGATAGCGTTCGCACTCTGCCGAAGCGGACGGGGTTCTACCCATTTGATTTCATTCATAAGTTTTGTTTTCCTCTACTTTTGTAATTTTTCTTGTATTTCTATTGACAGATTGCGTTTTCTATGCTATAATAAGAAAAGAAATAACACGTTCCAATTTCTAAAGTGTATTATATGCTATTCAAGTAGCATTCGTCAAGCAAAAATAATCAGAACCGAGTAAGTTCTGCCTTTTGCACAAATTGGAGGGACACAAAATGACTGTCTTTTGGAGAAAATACAATGAATTATGTGATGAGCGAGGAATCAAGCCGAGAACATTAGCCACCGAGCTGGGCATTTCGGCTGCGACCGTCACCAAATGGGTGAATGACGGTATGCCTAACCTCGATATGATAACAAGAATAGCCGAATACTTCGATGTTCCGATAGATTATCTCATTAACGAGGACGATACGCCGATCATTCCGCAGGCAAATAAGAAGAGAAGTGTGTTCAAGTCGGTAAGCTCCCTTTCACAGAGGTGGGTTAGCCTTCGTCGTGGAAGCGAGATCAGCCTGGAAATGCAGCTCAAGATCATTCCCTATGTGAATTGTACGGTGCAGTTTCTGAATAATGATAAGTATATTGAGTACGTCCCCGAAGCTGAGTATGACACCGAGCATTTGAAGGACACCGAAACGATATTCGATATTCTGGGCATTCTCGATCACTGTGCCGACACCGAGAGCTATCGCATCGTGCAGGTGCAACTTTCACGCATCGTGCTGTATCACCTGAAAGAAAAAGGTTTTGACCGTGAAGCACTCCGCACCGAGCATCTCGATCAGGAGAAGATGGCGTATCTTTACACGGGCAAGGACAGCGGTAAAACGCATAACTACGGGCTGAACTTCTCGGATATGGATTTTCTCAGGGAGTTTACGGGGCTGAGTTATCAGATTATGTTTACGGGGATTGAATAAGGATATGGAGCTGAGAAGCATTTCCTATTTGGCTCTTTTCTTTTTGAGAGGAACTTTGATTCCGGTGGAGTCGAAGTTGAATGACTAAGACCGATAAGATCATTAAAACAGTTCTCGAAATCTTGACATTACGCCTGAAAAATGGTACAATAATATATTAAAACTCTTTTATTATTTGTGTATTAGGAAGGATATAGAATGGTAGCTGATTATATTCGTGAAAAACTTAAAGACGGTCCTGAGCAAGAATTAGTTGTTGGTCCATTAGTAGAACGTCTTGTATCCAATGGTTGGAAAATAGAGCAGATTGTTTACGGAAAAAATGAATGGAAAGTTCCTAAAACTCCTTCTGAAGCATCCAAAAGAGAAAAAGGGACTTCATTTGATTATTTTCCAGTTGACATAGCGGTATTTGAGAGTCCAGAAACTTGCGGAGATTATCGTCATCTTCTATTTTTAATAGAATGCAAGCAGCCGAATATTGATGTTGGATTACAACAACTTGAAACATATTTATCCTTAGAACCTCATGTTAAACTTGGAATATGGGCGAATAATCCTGATATTTCTTCAGATACATTATTTGTTTATAAAGATGCTAAAGGATTGAGCTTCCCAAAAAAGAAAACGGTTAAAGACATTCCCTTAATAGGTGCTCCAATTAGTCCAACGTCAGTTAATCTTACTTTTAACGATTTAGTAATACCGACAAAAGATACGTTATACAAAACATTCTCCAAATTATTAGACAAAGTTGTTGCGCAAGATGGAAACGTTACTCGTAGAGAAGAACAACTCGATCAATTATGTAATATAATACTTTTAAAACTTGATAGTGATAAACAGGGTAAAATTGATCCAAAAAACGAAGTGTATTTTCGAGTTTTTGCTACTGAAAGTGGTACGGGCGATTACATTAAGGAAAAATTCAGTACTTTCACCGATATTTATCCGGATATATTCATAACACAATCTGATCAGGAAATCCGTTTTGATAATGCTACAATTCATGATATAGTTGAAAAAATATCAAAATTCAACTTTATTGACATTGGAGCAGATACGGTATCTATTGCTTTTCAGGTGTTAAGAAGTGCGGCATTAAAGCAAGAAGAGGGTCAGTATTTCACGCCAAAACAGGTAATTCAAGCTGCAATGAAATTGATGGACTTGAATCTCAATGACATTATTATTGACCCTGCTTGTGGCACTGGTGGATTCCTTATTCAAGCTCTTATTGAACTTAAAGAATTATATCCAAATCAAGAAAGAGAAATCTCTCGTTGGGCTCAACTTCATCTCCATGGTATTGACAAGGACGCTATTGGCATTAAACTGACAAAAGCTATTATGCAGATTTTAGGCGACGGTTCTGCTCATTGTGTTAGAGGTGATAGTGTTCTAACTCATACATGGGAAAGTAAATATCCTCATTTACTAACAAATTCCTTTAAAAACGGAAGATTTACAAAGGTGTTTACAAATCCTCCCTTTGGAGCGCCATTAAAGATTAAATATAAGGACGCAAAGAAATCAGGATTAAGCATCACAGAATATGTTGATACAGGTAAAGATATTGAATTAGGACTTGCAATGTTTAATCGATGCTATGATTTATTAAAGGATAAAGGAAGGTTATGTATCGTTCTTCCAGAAACATATTTTTTCTCTCCTTCATACAAATTTGTACGTGATTGGGTAAAAGATCGATTAAAACCCATCTGTGTTGCCAATGTACCGATGGATGCTTTTCAAGGCTTTTGTAGAGCAAAAACTAATCTCTATATCTTTGAAAAAATCGACAAAAAGAAAACTAATGTAAACCTGGAATCAGATTTAGTTACATTCCTCAATCCTCAGACTTGTGGAATATATAAGAACGGAAGTGATAGGTTTATCGTTAATAGTGCAGGAGAAAGAACCAAAATAATCGATAACGAATTGTTAAGATTAGCAATTAAGTATCAAAATGGGCAGAATGATGAGATGTTCACCGTTCCACTTGCAGATACATATAAAGCTGATGTTCTTGTTCCTCAATATTATGACTACTCATTACAGCGCCCATTTGACGAATTAAAACTCACTCATAAATTCGAGCAAATCTCAATTGAAGAACTGATTAATAAAGGTATTATAACTGTATCAGGTGGACATGGAAGCCCAAGTAATGATATGAGGAATGGAAATATTCCCTATGTGAAAGTATCTGACATTAGAAATATGAGAATAAATGTAAATCCTACAAATCTCGTCTCAATAGAATTGGCGAAGAGATTTTGGAAAACAGATAACGGAAAAAGTAATTTATGTGCTTGGGATCTTATATCTCCAAGCCGTGCAAGCAGTAATATAGGTGAATTTGCTATTCTATTACCTGGAGAGGAACAGATTGTACTTACCAAGGAAGTGTTTGTAATCAGAGTACATGAAAATGACCTTGGCTATTCTCCATTCTATTTATTATGGGCATTATCATTAACCGAAACCCGTAAACAATGGCAGAGAGTTACACTAATGCAAACTAACAGAGAAGATGTTGGTCAAAGATACAAAGAAATTCTTATTCCTCAACCGATTTCTAAGGAATGGGCAGAAACGGTATCTGCTCCATTTAGAAACTACTTCACAAGTATAGCGACTGCCAAAAAGGAATTTGTTTTATCAACAGGTAATGATAAGTTCACCTATATAGCCAGTGTAAGTGCATTTGAAGAATAGGAGGTATTATGCCCAAAAGTGTAATTCAATATGATCTTTTAATCTCCTGTCCTGGTGATATTAAAGATGAGGTTAATTGCATTAAAGAAGTCGTTGATCAATTCAATGCAACTTTTGCAGATTCACTTGGAATCTCAATTAGAACTAAGCATTGGAGTAAAAACTCATATCCTCAATCTGGTGGTAAACCACAAGCACTTCTTAATGAACAATTTGTAAATGATTGTGACGCAGCCATTGCCATCATGTGGACAAGGTTCGGAACGCCAACAGATGAATATGGTTCTGGTACCGAGGAAGAAATAGAGATAATGCTCCATGATGGTAAACAAGTCTTTATGTATTTTTGCGACAAACCACTTAATCCGTCACAAATGGATTCAGAAGAATACAAACGGGTTAAAGCATTTAAGGACAAATATAAGGATAGGGGTATTTATTCTACATACACTTCGATTGATGACTTTAAACGAGATTTCTTTGCACATTTGTCACAATACTTTTTGAGTTTAAAAACTATTGAAAGAATAAATAATGAAAGACATTCATCACTATTGTTAAAGGGGCTTGATCGAGAGAATCATATCTCTGATAATGCGGTAATAAGGGATTTCAAACTTAAAAGCGAATATGACGAAAATGGGTATATTGCTAAACTTAGAGAATACTATTCCGAAATCGACTCAATTAAGACAGCAAAAATTACAGGAAATCCTTTGCTTACTGGGACTTTATCTTTTATGCCACCAGCAGAGATTAGTGATAATATTAAGACATACATCACAGAAATTGCTAAACACCTCAACATAGAATTAAATGAGAATTTCTTTGATCTTGGAAATCTACATAAATCATTAGATGGCTTACCAATGTATTCCTCTGTTAGTGGTTCTGACCAAGAAGAAAGAAAATATCATTTAATATACAAGCTATATGACACCATAAAAGATTTTCTAAAATGGATTTCGGCTGACAAGGCATTAACTGGAATGAAATCTCTCGGGCTAATTCTAACAAATGCTGGAACAGACTATGATGAAGATGTAGAAGTTTCATTATATTTCCCCAAAGGCTCTCTTGTTACCGTTGATACATTTCCCGAGTTGAGTGTAGATGATAAGAATTATCTAATGAATGATAGAGATTTAGATGAAATATTCCATATTCCTTCTACGGCTGAATTTTTGGATTATGCAGACTCAGTTAAACTTCCTAAACAAGTTTCAGTACCAGTTAAACCAATTCAAGGTATATTTGGATCATCATATGATAATTCCGGTGATTTTACGGATTATTTATCAGATGTTTGGGGATTTGAAACTTATACTACTGACAAATGCTATGTAGTAAAAATACATTTTGATTATATCAAACACAATACTTCTGTTGCGTTTCCTTCAATAATATTGTTATTTAATGATGTGACGGATATTCCGTATACCATTACTTCTAAAAGAAACGCAGAAATAAACAACGGAACAATAACAATAATAAAGTAGAAGATTACGATAAAGCTAAAAGCGATTTGAATATGAGTTGCATCTCATAAATAAAGTACATAAAGAATATAATTATTTAGCAGAAACCTGCTAAGAAAAATCAATAGGCAAAATGAACAAAGTTGAGAAAAGAAGCAAAGGAAAAAACGATATAGCAAAGCTGACGTTTGAAGGAAGTATTCAAACGCCCGATGAGTATGTACCTGAGACTACAATTAATGTTCGGAGTAAAACTCCATAACCTTGCCGTAGTAAACTCGAAGGAATTTGTTAAGCCCCGCAATCATTGCTTCTTTGCCGCATTTCCCTTCGCTGCGTTTCTTCTGAATAAAGTCATAGACAGCATTGTCGGCAGGTTTGTGTTTGATTAAGGACTGCATGATCTCGTAGCCTGTTTTTCGCAGATAACTGTTTCCACGCTTGGATATATGACGCTCAGAAGCGTGGAATGCACCCGACTGATAAGGCGGAGCGTCAATGCCTGCATAGGCAATGAGAGAGTGCTTGTTTTTGAATCTGCGTACATCGCCAATTTCAGCAATGATACGTGGAGCAAGTGTATCTCCGATACAATCCATTTCCTTGACAACAGAATATTCAGGCAAGGTGTTGCAAAGATCCTGCATTTGTGCTAAAATGGTATTGCGTGATTCCTCTATTGAGTGGATCAGCTTGACGGCTTCACTAACGGCAATTTTGACGGATTGGGAGTTAGGAAGCGTAGGGATACCGTTTTGAGCAAGGGCAAGGATTTCCGCTGCCTTACGCTCGTTTAAGCGGTATCCCTTTTTCTTTGCCCATTTGCAGTAATCAGATGTAAATTTCATTTCTCCCATATCGAGAATATTCTGAAAATGAATATATCGACTGACAAACTCGGTCAGCTTGTGATTTTCACCTTGATTTGAAAGAACATCATTGATTTTGGGCATAACTTGGTCAAGAAGATTGGAGAAGTTCACCTTTGATTTAACAAGCATACCTGTAACCTGATAATACTGACGTGCAAGAAATTTAAGTTCATCGTATATAACATTAGAGGGATAAGCCTTAACAAGCTCGTTCCAGTATGTAATACCGAAAGATGCGATTTTAATCGAATCAATTTTATCGGTTTTTGCTCGTCTTATGCTTTGCGAGCAGAACTTCTTCATACGCAAGGCATTTACACAGCATACAAAAATGTTGTGAGAAGATAAATAGGTCGCAACAGGAAGATGATAGTGACCTGTATCTTCCATAACAACACGGGTTTCTTCATCGAATGATTTGATGAGAGAAATAAGAGAATCCAGTTCATCGGCAGTGTGACCAATGTCAAAGGGTGATTCAAGTATTTCGCCGCAAGGTTTCATAATGCAAACAGTACTTTTTCCTTTTGATACATCAATTCCTACACTAATCATGATAAATCCTTCTTTCTGATATTTTGTAATGTTTCCGCTCAGGAGCTTATTAAAATTCATTTTGGTTAGTGATGCGAACGCTGCTGTAAACACAGCAGGTACAACCTGCTTAATCGAATTTTATAACAAGAAGGCGGCTGACACTTTCTATTACGAACGCTTAGTTCTAAGGGGGTGACCGTCAGTCCATTACCTTCTTATTATATCAAAATAAGCATAGCCTGTCACCACTGTAGTCAGCAGTTTGGACTATGCTAATATCATACCAAAGGAATAATTATGAATCTAAATATACGGATATGCGATATTAGAAACATTAATAGTTTGAATGTTTCGTTACCATTTGAAAAAGGTATGTATGCTCTTGTTGGAGAAAACGGATGTGGTAAGAGTACACTTATGTTACTATTATCTCTGGTAATTAAGCCTTCTTCTGCGAAAATGATTACATCTAAAGATCTTTCTCCAAATTCATATGTTGAGATTTCTATCGGAGATAAAATTGATAGGTGGACACCAGATAAGAATAATAAGCTTTCTACTGGCAAAAAGGTAAAACGTAAAGACGGCTCATATTATTATAATCAAGATGTTCGTTTTAATGGCTTTTATGAAGGTAGCATTTTTTATGGAACACGTTTTTTTGATTATAATAAAGTTACAAAATTTATTGGTAAAGCAGATATTCATGAAAAACTAATTGAAGCAGATACTTTTGTTGCTGAAACTTTAGGTTATATTCTTCATAATGATAAAAAATGGTATAAAAAACTTAAAAAGATTAAATCTAAAAGAGTTGCAAAAGAAGAAGGCTTTATTGGCATTCCATATTTTTATGAAATTGAAAGAACAATAAACAATAAACTTATTAGCCAATATCAAATGAGTAGTGGCGAAAGTATGCTAATATCATTGATAGATTTTATTAATAACATCATAAAGAGGCATACTTATGATCGAATATTATTATTAATTGATGAAGTTGAATTAGCTTTACATCCTGCTGCTATTGATAGACTTCACATCTTTTTATCGGATTTAATAAAAAATTCGGATTCTGAAATAATAGTATATTTTTCAACGCATTCTGCAGAACTTATTCACAGAATAGCTCCTCGAAATATATATTTATTAGAAAACGACACTAAGACTATTGAAATTATCAATCCTTGCTATCCAAATTATGCAATAAGGAGTCTTTATATTCCAAATGGTTTTGATTTCCTGTTATTAGTTGAAGACGAATTGGCTAAAGCTATTGTAGACAAAGTTATTCGTGAAAACAATCTTGCATCAAGTAAATTAATATGTATTCTTCCTTCTGGAGGTTGTAATCAAATGTTGAAATTACACCACGATATGGTAACATACAATACTTTAGGAGTTGGGAAACATATTATCAGTATTTTTGACGGAGATGTGAAAGGAAATATAGCCAAGCAAGAAGAATATAAACAATTGCCTAAGTGTTTTTTACCCATTCCAAGTGTAGAGAAATACCTAAAATCCAAGTTAGTTGATACACCAGATAAAAATTTCATAAAATTGTTAGGTGATAAGTATTTCAATCAGCGTTCGCTAAGTGATATAATCAAAGACTATTTAAATGATGATAGAACGTCATCTTCAAATGACAAAGACGGAAAAAATTTCTATTCGGTCATATGCGCTAATTTGGATAGAATTGGTATATCAGAATCAGACTTTATTAAGTATTTGTCAAATGATATTTACGAATATGAAAAACCTACAAAATTTGTGGAATCGATAAGAAAATTACTTTCATAAATTAATTCAAAAACGGCTGAATCCAAAAGCACAGCCGTCTGCTCTCAAATATAAACCATACACTCAAACACAGTTTCTCTCGCCATGTTGACGAAGCAGTTCTCCAGACCTAGCATCTTCTCAGAATCACCGCTGAGGACAGCTTTCTGATAGCAACTGTCAGTCTGTTTCCAAAGCTCAACCTGACGTGAGATAGCTTCACTGACTTTCCGTTCCATATCATCAAGGTACTGCATGATCTTGCCCTCATTGACGAGCCTGCGAAGCCTGTCGGGGCAATGACTGTCAGAGAAATGAAGATGATACCTGATAAAGTCGGTGTGGTATGTCTTGCTCTCCTCGGTCTGCGTATCGGTGTTGAAGTGTGTGACGGTCACGGTATTGGTGTCAAGTCTCCACAGCGGAACTGATTTCTTTTTCAGTGGATTGTAAGCGGTTTGTTCACTTTTATATCTGCTCATAGTTATTACCTCCGTTATGCTTTATAATGATTGGATTCACGGTGTTCAAAAATGTATTCCGTGATTTGAAATTATAATAACAGGAGTATGACCATAACGTTGTCCTTTGTTTGTCCTTTACAAGTTTCAAAAAGATAGAATAAAGGACAGCATAATAAAACGAGTAAAGGTTGAAAAACGCCGTAAATACGGGCTATTTCCCATATCACGGCAGGTTAGAAAATGTGAAAAATTTAATTCAATTCCCGTACGGGTCACCAATCAATAGTCTCGGAAACAGCGTAATATCGCTGTTTCCGAGTTTTTATTTATTCGGAATTTGTTCTCAACCACTTATCTGCCACTTGTTTTGAAAATCACTGTTTAAAGATATGTTATTGTGTCACTCGCAGGACGCTGTCTTGCGGGTGATTTTTATGTCCCAAAAACTTGTCCGAGTTGTTCTTCCTCTTGCTCGTCCTCATTTACATATATATCTTCATAGCTATCCTTGGCAGGCTTTTCTTCCTCTGTGTTTGCCTCGTTTGTGAAGCTCAGCGCATTGCTTATCGCATCGCAGTTTCTTGCTTTAGCCTCTTGGAACATATGACTGTACAAGTTCAAAGTCGTTCCGACGACGCTATGACCCATATCTTCTGATACCGCTACAACATCCACGCCCTCAAAAATCAGAAGTGAGGCGTGCAAGTGACGTAGAGAATGAATATTTCTAAACGGTATTCCTATTCGCTCGCAGTAGCCTTTTAGCCACTCAAAAGGAGTCTGCGGATTCATGGGCGCGCCGTTCCATTTGGTGAACAGCCTGTCGTAATCTTCCCATTTCGTTCCAAGCCGCCTTGCTTCTTCATTCTGATCTGCTTTGAACTGCCGGAGCAAGTTCATTATCGAAGCAGGCATTTTGGATACACGTTTTGATTTTCTTGTCTTGGTGGTGTCGGTGTATATCCCTTTTTCCGAAGTGTACTGCGAGGTGCGACGAACGTGTATCAGATCATGCTCAAAGTCAATATCCTTCCACTCGAGTCCTAACATCTCGCTGCGACGATAACCGCTGTATATCGATAGAAGCAGGTACGCCTGATATTTCATAGGCTCGCTTTTCAGATTTTCATAAAGTATCTTTACTTGCTCGATCGTGTAGATCTGCTTTTCCTCCTGCTCTTGTTTCGGCACGAATACTCGCCTGCAAGGGTTGTCGCACAGCATTCCCATACGTACAGCGTAGCTGAATACGTCGCTTATGAAGCTTAGATGATGCACTGCGGTCTTTCTTGACAGAGGCTTGCCGTTATTCAAATTCCTGCCGTTGGTAAGCATATCGGTTATAAACTTTTGGATGTCACGCGCTGTTATTTTATCAAGCCGCTTGTGACCGATCGCAGGATATACCCGCTTGGTAAGCTGTTTCATTCGTGCGTATGATGTAGGGCGAAGATTGACTTTTGCATATTCCTCAAACCACTGCTCAGCAAATGTTTCAAACTTTACTGCCGCAGTTATCTGTCCACGCTTGCAGTCTTCTTCGAACAGTATAGCCTGCCTTTGCATCTCCTTTTCTATCTGCCTTTTCGTCATACCCGGTTCAGGCTTGTAGCTTTTGTACTGGTTGCGCTGCTTTCCGTCCACGCCGTAACCGCATGACACTTTAATTTCGTAAGTCCCGTTGGGACGCCGTCTTATTGTCGCCATATATAAACCTCCGTTTCAAAACTATGGCGCATTTCTGCAACCGACATTATACTACATCTCTGCGGAAATGTCTAACAGAAATGCGCCTTCGTTATTAAATTCTACCTAATCAACAAAATTTCTCACACAGTTTCGCCACGGAGATAACTCAAAAACTTATCCCGATTGATGAGATACTTTTTTCCTGCCATGATGTGTGGGATCTGATTGTTGATACACATCTGGCGGACTCTATACTCTGTCAGTCCTTCGACAAGCGCTGCCGCCTCCTTGATTGTAAGCATTGTGATCTTTGTGTTGTTATCCATTCTGTTATCCCCCTCCTTGTTGTCTTTCCGATTGTTCTGCCTTTGATTTTTCTTCCGATCATTTTAAACAGTCCTTTCCTGATATTCTCTTAGACGTCATCGACAACGCCTGTAATCACGCCGATTTTACGCACTTTTCAGCCCTTGCGACCCCTGAATCATTCAAAGCTCAAATTTATGACCCCATAAAAATTATGCACAATCATTTTGCTGAAACTGCGTATTTTCGGCACTTTTGCGGCGAGCTTTGCTCGTCCGCTGTGAGTGTTTCGGGGGCTGTGACCCCGAAACTTTAACTTGCAATCTTATTCCTCTACGTCATAACCGCTTGGAATTTACCCGGCCCGTGCAATATGCCGACAGCCGATTTTACTCCATTTTTCTCATCTTCCTTCTGCAAAAAATATCTTGCTGTACCTCGCTCACAAACGCCGACAAATCGCTCACAGCGGCGTTTTGTTGGCTCGTTGGTTAAACTATCCGACCTCGGCTGTGGGGCGGTACAAATCGCCCGATAGCCGTTCTTCCATCTTTAGCTTATTCAGCATCGCCACATTCACTACTGTGTTGGAGTTATCCCTGACCGAGACCGTGTTGCGGCTTGTCCTTGACAGCAGCAAGCCCTCTTTACGAAGCTGACGGAGTAGCTCATTTTTGCTAATAGAAAAATGCTCGCCCTGCTCGGCGCACAGCTTTCGCACCTCGGAGTGTGTTGTGTCTGCGAACAGGTAGTAGTGCTCATCGTCCTGCAAGCCGATGCAGTTTCTCTGACGG
Source organism: Ruminococcus bicirculans (ex Wegman et al. 2014) (assembly GCF_000723465.1). Lineage (GTDB taxonomy): Bacteria > Bacillota > Clostridia > Oscillospirales > Ruminococcaceae > Hominimerdicola > Hominimerdicola aceti. The sequence goes on along the minus strand of NZ_HF545616.1, from coordinate 392,145 downwards.
GGCGTGGAGTCAAGCCCTTTTGTTTCTACATAGCACCTGCCGCTGTCCAGCAGACTTTTCAGCTTCTCACAGAAGCGAGTGGTCGGATTTTCAAGCTCGATGATTTCTGCGTTTGCAGACACAGCTTTCAAAACGATCTCGTCGAACACCTTTTCAAATTTATCAAGCTCCGACTTGTTGATTTGATTTTTCGATTTAAGAAACACAAGCAGAAATGCAAACCCGATTTTCAAGTGTGCAAGCATGTCGGGTGTGCGGTTGTGAAACTTAATTCTGTTTGCACACAGCCTGTCCAGATAAAACTTGCGGTATTTCAAAAACACATCTTCGAGTGTTTTTACAAAAGCACTTTCATCATCAAGATACACATTTTTAATCCACTCAATGTAGCTTTGCATAATCCCACACAGCACTCCGTCATTTGCTAACTGCTGATATTCTGACAGGTCATCAAGCTGAACATCGTTTTCATTAAGTTCAATATTGAAGTATCTCGCCGAACCCGACACGGAAATTTCAGGAGTGTACTCCGCTGTGATAATTGCATTGCCTGTAGGCGGTTTTGAAGATTGTAACTCCGCTTTTGAATTTAGTCGCGCACGACCAATTCTATCACCGTAGTATCGCGAAATATTCTGCGCAATGCTTTTCATCTCCTGTTCGTGAAACATTCCGCTCGGATGAAAATCGTCAATGCAAGTCAACACGTCTTTTAAATAGTATATGTTGCTCAAAATGCTATTCGCTGTGTCGTGGAATGACATCGGTAGGTCGCTTGCTGAAAACTTTCCGAAGAACGAAAGGAACAGCGCTGCAAGTGTGGATTTACGACTACCCGTCTTACCAATCAGCGCAGTCACAAACTTTGGCTCACAGCCTGCACTTTTCAGAAAGTGATTGAGCGGACACAGAAACGTTACCGCCAGCAGCGGTAGCATAACACACTGCGGTGCAAAACTGTTTTCAAGCATTGCAGACAAGTAAATCAAGTCCTCCTGCGAACCCTTTTCAGTGAAAGAATAGTTTTTCAGCTTGCCCTGCAGTTCAACGGTAAACGGACTGTTCTGCGTCGGCATCAGGAACACATACTCACCGTTTATCTTCTTCCAACCAGTTTGGAGATACATAGTTTCAAATTTCACCTCACCTTTCGTTAACATAATTGCGTGGCAGATTTTACTTAGCACGTTTTGCTTAGGCTGTGCAGCACCCAATGCACCCCAGCGGTTTAAGAGCCATTTCATGTTTTGCATTTCGTCTGCGGAAACAATCTGCTCCGACAGTTTAATTCCCGACTTGTGAACCGCACCGACCTTGAACATTTTCTTTTGCTCTGTGCCGTCATCTCTGGTGATTTCCGAAATAAGTGTGGGAACAAAGTCTGCAAGTTTCATTGGAACGACCTGATCTTTCACCTGAACCATTTCATAAAGGCAATTGCTTTTAACAACGTAGGGATCATTGTAGACTGTTTCATCAATCAGTTTTGCTTTTTTTCCTTCTGTCATGATTTCTGACATTGGCATCACTCCTTTTTTAATTTATGTAGTTGTTGTAGTGTGTCCTGCGCTTTCAAACAGTAGCCGAACGCCCGACAGCTTATCAGGCTCATAGAGCAGCGTTCCTATTGCTTGCGACGGTTGGTATCACGCTTGAGAACGTGCAATGTCAGCAAGCTGAAACGTAAGTATCCGTTTCTGATTTTCATCGCCAACTGCAGTTGCTAGATGCAGGTTGAAGATTGTATTTGTCGCTCGTTTTGAAATACAAAAGTCATGGCGTACATCTTCAGTAGCTGGAACAGTTCATCACCCCTCCGTCAGAAATAACGTATTCGGTTACCGATTATTCAATTTTCAAGATTCCGTCAATCATTCGCTCTGTATATTAATTAGGCGAATTTTTTCTAATTTATCAAATCGCATTACAGGCAAAAAATCCATTCACTACATGGTTTCAAATGCTTATATCAATTGTACAATAAAAGTTACCACAAATCTGAAAAAGTGTGATATAATAAATACAGGTCACCGCTAAAAACCTCCACCGCACATCTGCGGCATAGGATTTTAGAGCTGACCTATAGATACACTTTTGAGGGGTACTTGACATGAACAATGCAATTTCAAACAATCCGAATTACGATATGCCCGACGACAGCTTTTTTAATTTCTATTTTCTTATTCACAAGAATAGAATTTTCACAACAAAAATAGCTTTGAAGGTTGGCGAAATCACAACGGCTCTGCTGAATATGAAAGCTGAGGATATGAAAAAGATTTATGACTTAACCGTCTCTTTTGCGGGGTTTGCAGATAATAATATGGCGATGAAAAACGAGCAGACTATGACGGAATTTGTTGACCGCATAATCGAAATCGAACAAATTGCGGTGACTTTACCACCGTACTGCTATGTGAATATTGACCTGGAAAAAGAAAAACAGCGTGCCGAAATAATGAAAAGCAAGGCTTTCTACGGCAGGCTGTATGATATGACGTCGGAGGAGTTTGCGGAGTATGAGAGGTACAAAAAGTTGTTTTCGGGGTACGGGATTGGGCTTTACATAATTGCCTGCTGTATAGCCGAAATGTCAGATGAATATTTTACACGGCTTAAGAAACGTGACGAAAGCAACTATGCGATTGCGTGGGGTGCGTTTAACGAATATTCCACTCTTTCGAGTGAGCTGATGGCGAGCGTGCCGTACTATGAAAAGGCAAGAGTTCGTGAAACCATGGACGTAAATATCGGCGTTTCGGGAATGATCGATCCCGATGATAAAGACAAGACATGGGTGGTTGATACCTGCGAATTTCATAATGCGCAAAGCGTTATTCAGTACGATTTTTTCAGAGGAATGCAGTATGGCAGAGCGCCTTTTCGCTGTCACCACTGCGGACGTTTTTTCCTTGCGACTGACAGCTACAAAACGTTTTACTGCAATGAAAAGTCTCCCGAAAATCCCAACAGAACCTGCCGTCAGATTGGCGCGAAAAACAAGCACAAGGAAAAGGCTGAGAACAATCCGATTATCCAGACCTACCACAAGGCGAGGAACAAATATTATCAGCAGAAATTCCGAGGAAGTATTTCGGATGCGGATTACGACAAAATTCTGCACTACCTTGAAACCATGCGTGACAAGGCAATTCGGGGCAAAAGTGACGAGAATGGAAATCTGATAACGTACAAAACGCTCGAACAGCTTTTTGAAAAGGACACGCTTTACAAGACATTAAATATCGGGGGAGAACAATGACCAAGAACACAAATGAACAGCTGATTCAGGATAATTACCGCAACGTATACGCACTTGCACATTCTCTTGCAAAATCATACAATCTTGCATTTGAGGCTTTTGAGGACTTGCAGAAGGTCGGCTACATTTCACTGATTGAGCAGTCGAAGACCTTTGACGAGAACAGCGGTGTGCCTTTTTGGACATATGCCTGTAAGGGTGTTAAGTTGAAAATGCTCGAAGAACTCCGCTTTATTCTCGATACGGTGAGTATTTCGCCTTATTTGAACAAGCAGATAGGAAAGGTGAGGAAAATCGTTTCAGCCAATGCCGAAAGCAACACATCCGAACTTATTGAAATCGTAAGTCAAATACTCAAAATATCAGCGGACAAATCCGAGGAGTTGCTGATTTTAAGCACAAAAGAGAAAACAAGCATTGATGAGTACCAATCAATGCTTGAAAGTGGTGAGGGTATGCAGGATGACAAGCTTGAAGATAAGCTTAGGTCCGATTGTCTGAATCCCGAAGATCTAATGCTGGAGCAGGAAAATCAGGCTTTTGCCATGCTGTTGGCGGACAGTCTGGACGACATTCTAAGTCATCGGCAAGCGGAATATATCCGAATGTATTTTGGCATCGGGTGCGCTCCGCAGACCTTTGAACAAATTGGGGAGGAGTTCTGCGTTAACGCCGGCACGGTGGAAAAGGGCGTTAAGTCGGCTCTGAAAAAGTTGAAAGAGTATATTGACTGACCTATGTTCTATCGAGTTTCCAGAATGGGAATTCAGGTAGTATGCGTACTCCATTTTTGCTCCGTATTACCGCATTACAAAGAGCTATTTGCCCAGTATTCTCAGCGTTTTGCGAGGTTTCGGCTCGCATTACATTTGCATAACACAAAACAAACAAGCATATTACAACGGAGTGGCTGTAGTACGCTTGTACGCTATTGTATGCTTTTTTTGAGGCGTGGTATTACTCATAAAGTGCGGGTTTTACGGCACTTGCGAGAATGTAAGCTTTGTACGGCAGATTTTGACGGAGAGCTACACCTTACTCAGATTTTCATTCTTGCCGAGGAGCACGTCAATCATCAGCTTTTCGCCGTCACGGAATCCGGCTGAGTAGTTATCCACGGACATTACATCGTTAAGCTAAAACTGGGTGTCACATATCTTTTTGAGCAGTTCACCGTTTTCATCTCCGAGAATTTTGATTATCTGGTCATACAGATCAGCCTCGGTTTTCATCAGCTTGGCATACTGCGAATTGTCCCGAATTTTTGCGTCGAAAAGCCTAAATTGCCGTAGTAAAGGTCTTTTATATAGTTCATTTTTGATACCTCCGTGATTGGTTTGGAAGTACGGTATATCACAATTATTCGTGGAATGGTAGTGGCAGATGTGATGAAAATTGAGTGGTGGATTTGGGGAGAAGTGATAAATTAGAATCATTTTACTGTTCAACTGGCGTTTTAGCCACTGTTAAAGGCAGGTGTGTGTTACATTTACGTTAAAAAATGTAAACATATATTGAAAAAATATGAAAAGTATGCTACAATGAAATGAATGCAAAAATGACTTTTTCAAGCTTACGCTGATGAAGGGTGATAAGGGAGTCGATGTTGCGGAAATAGTCTCCGATTTTCTGTTGCTCTGATACACAAGGGAGCGTTATCGGAGTTTCTTCAAGTTGAGTAATTGTATAATGTGCGATTGTTCCAACATGAGAGACACTATTAAGATAATCTGAAAAAGCAGGTGAAAAGAAGAACGTATAAATAAAATACGGAACTAATTTCTCATTGTTTTTTACCCATAATAAGTCAGCATCTTTTGTATATAAAGGCTCGTTATTTGGCACTATATAAGGCTTTCCAACAGAACCACCGCCAGTTACAAGTATATCTCCCTTTTCTAATTTACCGGATACGGCTGACAGTTTTTCATATAGTTCTTCTGAGATAAATGCCTTTTCATTTTCTGTTCCATTTAATGCAGCCATAACATCACTTGACCTATAAAATGGTACTCCGCTTGACTGCCATTCTTCTTTATGAACTCTTGAAGCAGACCTAATTTCAGTCAATTCCGAGAACTTACGCTGTTCCCAAGTATCAGTGAAATCCTTGAATCTTATTGCTGGAACGTTCGATTTTTTCGTCATTTTACACACCTCCCAGCAGTTTTTTCAGTTCTGCCAGACCTTGCATATCAAAATCGTTGCCGACTAAATCGTCAATCATTGTACAAAGTGATTTTTCGGTCTCTTTGATTTCTTCGTCAACCTCTTCAAAAGTGGTTTCATATTTCTTGGAAAGCACCTCAAGCTTTGAAATCAACTCGTTTACAATATTAACGGGTAGCTTAAAAAGCTCGGTCACAACAGGGGTGATCCATTTTGCTTTCAGGAATTCTCTGATCTGCTCGTCGGTCAGCTGTTCGATCGCCGCCTTTGTTTTTATAATCAAAGCCGCATTGTCTTCCTTGATTTGCTTTTTCAAAGTCTTTTCCTCTTTGGCAAGATCGGTATATTTCTTGAGTACAGCAATGATCTCGTCTTCAACATCTCTCACCTTTATTGACTTTTTAACCTCCGCCGCAACAAAAGCAGTTTTGTCATCATTTACGAAAGCCCTTGACTTGTCCTCTTCGCTAAGTCCGTCAAGCAGTTTCTCATATTCGGATGCAATTTTGGAGAGCCTTGTTTCATATTCATTCAGCTTTGAAAGTTCATCGAAAAAATACGCAGACTGAACAAGACCGAACGGAATAACGTGTCCTATCCAGCCTTCCTGAACTTCGATTTCTTTATTGTCTTTCCTCTTGATAACCATATTGGGATCGACCTGTCTTGCAGCACCAAATCCCTCTGTCTGAATGATTTCAAGGTCAATTGCGATTCTGCTCCACTCGTTATCAAGTATCTGGTAAGCCTCATAAACGTCCACTAGAGGAATGTCAGCAAGTCTTGCAAAAATATTGTCAGAAAGAGTGCTTTCTTCCTTAGATGTGTTAATTGCGGTCTGGTCACAGCCGATCAGTTCATCATAAAGATAAGTATCAAGATCTGCAAAAGCTGTTTCAAACAAGCTTGCAAAGCCGGTTACATCGGAATGTTCGTGTACAGCCTTTTTTATGTCCTCTACAGAAAAGTGGACATACTCCGCACCGTTATCACCAAACAGCGCACTTCTCAGGTTCGGAAAAGCATTCCAATAAGTCGAAAGTCCATCAAGCTCTTTGGCAGGAATTCCACCGAACATAGACGCATAAATATCCCAGCTTTCAGCATTCTCGGAAGAATCCACATAACGTGGGATGTTCAGGTTATAATCATTTTTTCTGATTTCTTCACGGCTGACAGTCCTTGAAAACTTGTCCACATTCTTGCGTGCACTTACGGTATCAACAATACGCTTAATATCAGATGAACGCAGTTTGTTGTTCTTTCCAATCTTTTCAAAGCCTTTTGATGCGTCAATAATCAGAACGTCGTTGCAGTCGCCACGCTGTTGCTTCAGAACCATAATGATTGTCGGTATACCCGTTCCAAAGAATATATTTGCAGGGAGTCCGATAATTGTGTCGATCTGGTTCTTCTCGATAAGGTTCTTACGGATTTCACCTTACTCACCGCCACGGAACAGAACGCCATGTGGCAGAACAATTGTCATAATTCCATCGGGTTTGATATGATACAAATCATGCAGTAAAAACGCATAGTCCGCCTTGCTCTTTGGTGCAAGACCGTATTCACTATATCTAGGATCGGAGTCCTTTCCTTCGGGATTCCACGGCTGAGAGTATGGCGGATTTGAAACAACGGCGTCAACACGCAGTACAGGCGGATAGCTGTCCAAATCAATCGGCCAGTCATCTTCAAGGGTGTCCGCATTTCTTGTAAAGATGTTTGCCGGTGTAATTCCGCGCATTACGAGATTCATTCTTGTCAAGTTGTATGTATTCTCTTTCAACTCCTGCGCATAATACTGAACCTGCTCGCTATCCATATATTTTGCGGCACTGCGTCCAATATTTATAAGGAGTGAGCCTGAACCGGAGGTTGGGTCATATATAGCAATATTTTCCTTGCTTTTAAGGTGATTTGCAACGATTTCGGACATAAGCAGCGACACCTCGTGCGGAGTATAGAATTCGCCTGCCTTTTTTCCTGCGTTCGCTGCAAAATTGGAAATCAGATACTCATAGATGAAACCAAGCACGTCATATCCCTGTCTTTCATCCATCGGGATATCCTTTATCAGTCCAAGCAAGTCACTGATTGCCTTTGTTCTTGCACCGCTTGTCTCACCTAGTTTAGAAAGTCCGGTCTGCAAAGTATCAAAAATCTTGTCAAAAACTTTTCTGTGAGTGCTGTCAATCAGACGGTCAAACGCCGATAATGCATCTGTAATGTTGGAAACATCGAAATCTTTGCCTTTTTTCAGCCAAGTTGAAAAAAGATTTTCATATGAAATAAAATAGCCTATATTCTTCTTGCACTGTTCGACAATGTCGGTATCTTCCTCAACGAGTTCGGACAGATCTGCATCTTCCCAGTCATTCTTTTTCAGATACTCAACTTCCTTATCGGAAAGAAATTTATAAAAAATAAAGCCAAGAATATAGTCCTTGTACTCATTCGCCTCAATTTTGGAGCGCATTTTATTTGCTTACTCCCATATTTTGTTTGCAAGTTGCTGTTTATTCATAGTTTCCTCCTAAATATATATTTTTAAGTGTTTTTATAGCCGTGCTTATTAGCTGACGCTTGGGAACAGCGTAAGTTGGGCGAGATTTCAGAATCATTTGAATATGGTCTAAACGCTGCCGCCACTGAATATGACGGCAAGCATAAATATATACGAATTACAGACATAGATGATTCGACACATCTATTCTTGCAAGATGATCTCACATCACCCGACATAGACTTTTCAACCGCAGATGATTATTTACTGCAAGAGGGCGATGTTCTATTTGCAAGAACCGGAGCGAGTGTAGGAAAAACCTATATTTATCGCCGTTCTGACGGTGATTTGTATTTTGCAGGCTTCCTTATCCGAGCAAAAATCAAAAGCGATTATGATGCGGATTTTGTGTTTCAGAATACTTTGACAGACAGTTATGATAGCTATATTCGTATCACTTCTCAGCGTTCCGGACAGCCTGGTGTCAATGCTCAGGAGTATGCTAATTTTGCATTATCTGTTCCAAGTCTTGCTGAACAGAAGAAAATCGGAGCTTATTTCTCTCATCTCGACTCCCTTATCACCCTTCATCAGCGTAAGCTTGAAAAACTTAAAAATATCAAAAAATCTTGCCTTGAAAAGATGTTTGTGTAAGGAAAATCGATTAAATTGAAGATGCATACGACAATATTGATCGCATGATAGAAAATAAAAAAGAAAAGCAGTAATTATGCTGCATAAGGGAGTGACTACTAATGGGATTTGACAGTGAGACAGCGTTTGAAAGTGCCTTGATAAAATGTCTTGTGGAAGAAAAGGGCTGGAAAGACGGCGTAATAAAATATCCTACCGAAAAAGATTTGCTTGATAACTGGGCAAAAATCATCTTTGAAAACAACAGAGATATTGACCGTTTGGGCGATTTCCCGATGACAGATGGTGAAATGGCACAGATTATGGGGCAGATAGCCAAGCTTCGCACGCCTTTGAATCTAAACGGATTTATTAATGGCGGAACTGTGCAGATTATCCGTGACAACGAAAATGACACGCACAATTTCAAGAAGACGATATCGCTCAAAATCTTTGACCGCAATGAAATAGCCGCAGGCAGAACTCGTTATCAGATTGCACAGCAGCCGAAATTCAAGGCGAAGAACAGCATTTATCCCAATCGCCGCGGCGATTTCTGTCTGCTGATTAACGGAATGCCTGTCATTCACGTTGAACTGAAAAAAAGCAACGTACCTGTCAGTGAAGCACAGTATCAGATTCGTAAATATCTCTACGAAGGTGTGTTTACGGGGCTGTTTTCACTTGTGCAGGTGTTTGTTGCAATGAATCCCGAAGAATGTACCTATTTTGCCAACCCAGGAAGTGATGATAAGTTCAGAAAAACTTTCTGCTTTCATTGGGCAGATAAATATAACAATCCGATTAATGATTGGAATATGATTGCCGAGCGGCTTTTGTCAATTCCTATGGCGCACGAGATGATAGGTTTCTATACGGTTGCAGATCAGACCGACAACACACTTAAAGTTATGAGAAGCTATCAGTATTATGCTGCAAGTAAGATTTCCCGTCGTGTCAGTGAGATGAAGTGGGACGATAAAAGCATTTACGGCGGTTATGTATGGCACACAACCGGTTCGGGTAAGACCATGACAAGTTTCAAATCCGCACAGCTTATTGCAAATTCCAAGGATGCCGACAAGGTAGTTTTCCTTATGGACAGAATTGAACTTGGAATGCAGTCGCTGCGTGAATACAGAGGTTTTGCCGATGAAACAGATGACGTTCAGTCAACTGAAAATACTGAAGTGCTGATTTCCAAGCTGAAAAGTGATAATGTAGGCGACACTCTGATTGTAACCTCTATTCAGAAAATGAGCCGTATCAAGGCAGAAGACGGAATAAACAATGATGATATTGAAAAAATTAATAACAAGCGTATTGTTTTCATCGTTGACGAGTGCCACAGAAGTGTATTCGGCCGTATGCTTTCATCTATAAAATACACATTCCCACGCGCGATTTTCATAGGTTTTTCGGGCACTCCGATTCTTGAAATCAACAAGAAAAAGGATTCCACCACAGCTGATGTATTCGGCGATGAACTTGAGGGCACAAGGTATACGGTTGCCGACGGTATGCGTGACGGCAATGTCCTCGGATTTGACAGCGTTCCTCAGCCTACATATAAAGACAAAGACCTGCGAAAAGCGGTTGCACTTGAAAAGGCAAAAGCACAGGATGAAACCGAAGTCTTTGCCAATGACAGCAAGAAAAAAATTTATATGCATTGGATGTATGACGTACCTATGGGAGAACAGCTTGATGATGACGGCGATTCGCTAGAAAGTATCGAGGGATGTCTTACAGATGCACAGTATAACCGTGATGAACACAGAAAAGCAGTAATTGATGATATTCTAGATAATTGGGTGAGCCAGAGCCACAACGGAAAGTTTCATGCAATACTCGCAACAAGCAGCATCCCCGAGGCAATCAAGTATTACAAATTGTTTGCCCAGCGTGACTGCGGTTTGAAAACAACTGCCGTTTTTGATCCCAGCGATGGAAACAACGAAAGCTCTATCGAAAAAATTGATGGTATAGCCCAGATGCTCGAAGACTATAACAGTCTATTCGGTACGTGCTTTAATATCTCGGGATACGCCTCATTTAAGCGTGACGTGTGTGCAAGATTGGCACATAAAACACCCTATACCGCTGTAGAAAATGAGCCGTCTAAGTGTCTTGACATTCTCATTGTTGTAGATCAGATGCTTACGGGTTACGATTCCAAGTGGCTTAACACGTTGTATATGGATAAGTTTTATAAGTGGTCAAATATCGAAATGATTATTCAGGCATTTTCGAGAACAAACCGTGTGTTCAATGATGATAAGCCCCATGGAATCATTCGTTACTATCGCAGACCATACACTATGAAAAATATTATAGAATATGCTTTCGAGCAATATTCGGGACAAAAGCCTTACGGCATTTTCGTAGCAAAGCTCATACAAAATCTTGAAAATATGAATGCTGCTTTTTCGGATATCAATGATATATTCAAGATTGCAGGAATCCCTGATTTTTTCAAGACTTCCCGATGATGTGACGGAGAAAAGAAAGTTTTCAAAACTGTTTAAGGAGCTCAACAAATTCCTTGAATCGGCAAGGGTTCAGGGCTTTGTTTGGGAGAAACGTGACTATGAATTTGAAGACGATAACGGAAACAAGGACATTGTAACGCTTTTATTTGATGAGAACATTTATAACATTCTTCTGAGGCGTTACAAAGAGCTGCGCACGGGTGGATCGGGCGGTTCCGACGATGAGCCGTATGATATTGAACCTTATCTGATGTCGCTTTCTACGGATAAAATTGATGCCGAATATATGAATTCCCGTTTCAGAAAGTATATCAAGATGATGGGTGACGGCACTGATGAACAAACACGAAATGTCATGTTAAACGAGCTGCATAAATCATTTGCCAACCTATCGCAAGATCAGCAGAAGTATGCCAACATTCTTTTGAAGGATATTCAGAATGCTGAGCTTGTTATTGATGATGACAAAACAATTCTTGATTACATCACCGAATATCAGTCAAGAGCAAAAAGTGACCAGTTCTGTAATTTTGCAAGAAACCTGGGCATTAACGAAACTGCTTTGAAGAAGTTCATGTCATTGCACGTTACGGAAGAGGATATAAATGCTTTCGGTAGATATGATAAGCTTGTTGAGCAGGTTAATATTGATGTGGCAAAAGAATATTTCGAGAAAGCAGAGAAAACCGAAATCCCCAAGCGAAAGGTTCGCTCAAAGCTGGATAAACTTTTAAGAGAGTTCATCCTGAGCGGCGGCTTTGAAATTTCAACTAATGAATAATAACATAATGTGAGCCGTATGGAGTCAAGATTCATTCTTGGCTCCTGTTTTTTTGCTTACGCTGATGAAGGGTGATAAGGGAGTCGATGTTGCGGAAATAGTCTCCGATTTTCTGTTGCTCTGATACACAAGGGAGCGTTATCGGAGTTTCTTCAAGTTGAGTAATTGTATAATGTGCGATTGTTCCAACATGAGAGACACTATTAAGATAATCTGAAAAAGCAGGTGAAAAGAAGAACGTATAAATAAAATACGGAACTAATTTCTCATTGTTTTTTACCCATAATAAGTCAGCATCTTTTGTATATAAAGGCTCGTTATTTGGCACTATATAAGGCTTTCCAACAGAACCACCGCCAGTTACAAGTATATCTCCCTTTTCTAATTTACCGGATACGGCTGACAGTTTTTCATATAGTTCTTCTGAGATAAATGCCTTTTCATTTTCTGTTCCATTTAATGCAGCCATAACATCACTTGACCTATAAAATGGTACTCCGCTTGACTGCCATTCTTCTTTATGAACTCTTGAAGCAGACCTAATTTCAGTCAATTCCGAGAACTTACGCTGTTCCCAAGCGTCAGTAAATTTGTTTGCAATTATTCATTCAATTAATAAAACCAGTTAAAAACGGCTATAAGCCGAAATAATAGGAGGTATAAAATGTTAAAGTCAATCACCAAGGACGCCTTATTCCATGAATATTATGCACAGTGGATAAGAGTTTACAAGGAGGGAGCAATACGCAAGGTCACGATGGACAAGTATCTTATGACGCAGTCCTGGCTTAAGCGTTTAGCACCCGATTTAAAGGTGCATGAACTCTCGAGAATCACATATCAGCAGTTGATAAATGATTATGCGGTTTACCACGAGAAACAGACTACGATGGATTTTCATCATCAGCTGAAATGTGCAATACTTGACGCGGTGGATGAGGGTTTAATCGAGCGTGATCCGACGCGCAAAGTAATTATTAAAGGCAGACCGCCCAAAGCAAAGAAGGTAAAGTACCTTAATCAGTTTGAATTGCATACACTGCTTAACACTCTTAATCTTGAGCCTGAAATTAATTGGGACTGGTTTATTCTTCTTGTTGCCAAGACAGGAATGCGTTTTTCGGAAGCGCTTGCACTTACTCCCAAAGATTTTGATTTTCCGCGTCAGACACTATCTGTCAGCAAGACATGGAATTATAAAGGTGACGGCGGTTTTCTGCCTACCAAAAATCAGTCATCCGTACGTAAGATACAGATGGACTGGATGACGGTAATTCAGTTCTCTAGATTGGTTAAGAAGTTGCCCGGAGACGAACCGATATTTGTCAAATGCGGCTCGAAAATATACAATTCAACAGTCAATGACATTTTGGAAAGACACTGTAAAAAAGCTAATGTACCTGTTATTTCGGTACACGGACTTCGTCATACCCACGCCTCGCTTTTACTTTTTGCGGGCGTTTCAATCGCAAGTGTAGCAAGACGACTTGGTCACGCAAGCATGACAACAACACAGAAAACGTATTTACATATCATACAAGAGCTCGAAAGCAAGGATATTGACCTTGTGATGAGATCACTTTCTGAACTGTCATAACAAACAAAAAGGCGGATGTTTAGTCCGCCTTTTGCTATGGATATGCCTATGAAGTACTACATCCTTCTCGCCACATAACAATGCCGAGGCGGCTCGCTCTTGTCAATCTCGCACACAAGCTTGCCCTCGTCGCATAGCTTTTAATTAAAAATTAACCGCCTGCTGTCATTACGCATACGGTACTCTTCCTGGTAGAAATGCACCACTTTCAACCACTTGTTTGCCACTTATTTGTGCTAAAAATCACCGAAATCGGCTTAAAATCACTACAATTGCATTGCTCAAAAACGTCGCAAAATCGAAGTATTTTTCTGCAAAATAAGTATGTAAATCCGAAGCTCCGACTTCAGATTTTTTGCTGTTATGAGCCGCTATTGAACTTCAAAGCGTTTGCAACAGCATCGCAAGCTTTGACCTGATACTCCTGAAACATATGACTGTAGACAGAAAGCGTTGTCGTCTTGCCAAATAGTAACACACTTTCATATGCTGGGTAAATAACGTAAATACGCCTTTAAATAGGCTTCTTTTATCTTTCAGAGGTTCGTCGAGCAGCTTGTAGTAGATGTAGATTTCACGAGGCTGCCCCTCCACATAGGCATCAAGGGTGATATACTCGATCAGCTCCAGGCACATCTCACGGGTAAGCTCATGCAAACGAAATCTGCCCTCTGTGAACTTCTTGGTGTCAACGGAATACTACTCCTCGTGGTGCTTCGCCTTTCGTACAAGAAAATAGCCAATCCAATCAATGACCCATGGATGAGCTATGATCTTACCGACAATCTCGATATGAACCTTGTTCCGAGAGAGAAGGCAGAGGGCAGCGGAGAGTATCTTATTGCCGAATATTACCACGCCAAGCGACTGCAATCGCTTCTGAAAGTTGATTTTTTCAAAGGTCTTATGGTCGGGCATCAGATACGCAGGTGTCTGAACTGCAACAGATTTTTTATTGTGAACGGCGGCTATAAGACAAAATACTGCGATATGCCTTCGCCTGAAAATCCAAACAGAACGTGCAATCAGATGGATTTTGCCAAGAAAAAGCCCAAAGAGAAAAATGCCGAGAAGCGAACACTTTTGGCTAAATCAGAGAAACTTTACCATTCCGCTATGACCTCACCGGAATTTACAAACGATGAATTTGAACAACAGTTAAGCTCTGCGAGTTTGTACAGGTTATGTGGCATGGAACCTCCAAGGAAAGGACGATCGGGTCAGGCTGACGATAGGCGCACCTGCAAGCAGGGCAAGGATATTACCCGTTATGAGTATTCCGATTGGCTGAAGAATTTACATGTGGCTAAGTCTGAGTTTTCTGTATCTTTACGCTTGAAATATTTAACTTTTAGTGATATACTTGTTATATACTAACAAATGAAGTTAAAGGGGTGATATTATGTTAGCCATTTGTCTGGCATTGATAAACGATGATGAAGATAAAAAAAGTTTTGAACAACTAGTAAAAAAGTTTGAAAAAAAGCTATATACCGAGTCGTTTAAGATTTTAAGATCACATGAATTAGCGGAAGAAGCTGTATGGGAAACATTTTATAGAATAGCCGATAATTTTCATAAAATTCACAATTTACCCGTGTACAAAATGGAAGCTTACTTGATTATAACTATTAGAAACGCTTCTTATAGACTTTATAACAAAGAAAAAAAGCATTTCTACAATGACATTCATGAAGAAATGAGAGATATTCCTTCCGCCGATGAATTTAACGATTATAATGTTGCCGATTTATCTAAGGCAATCAGCGAACTGGAAGAAAAATACAAAGTCGCAATTACATATTTTTATTATTACGGACACAATGCCGATGAAACCGCCAAACTTATGGGAGTTTCACGGAACGCTGTATATAAATATCTGAGAAAGGCTGAACAGATTTTGTTTGAAAAATTACGAGGTGATATTAGTGAATGAAAATACAGCATTGTATAGAGCTATCGAACAAGCGGTAATACTGCCGTGTGCAGGAGAAATGGAATCTATCGCAGATGTCGAATGTGATTTTTCAGAGACTTACAAAAAGAAAGTAAACAGGCTGATAAAGGACAGAAGCAGACCGTATTATCCTTTGATAAAAACAACTCTGAGGAAGACTATTTTTATTATAGCGGCAGTTTTAATGATGAGTACAATTACAGTTGCCGCTGTTCCACAGTTAAGAGAATGGTTCGTAGGTTTGTTTGTCTCGCAAAATGAAAATAACGCTGATGTGCATGCTGTTCAAGGAGCTATTCCCGCAGATGATATGAACGATGAATTTATCTATTATGAGCCGACGTTTATTCCAAAAGGATTTGTAGAAGAAAGCAGAATTAAGGATATTGCACATTTAGGCATTGATTATCGTTTCAAAAATAAAATCATTTTTTATTCTCAAAGTCCATTAACGGCAACCCATAATATTGATACTGAAAATAGGAAAACAGAATATGTTACCGTATCAGGCTGTGAAGCGTTTTTATCCTATGATGACAACTCATCTATCATTGTTTGGAATGATGGAAATTATGTATATTCCATAAACGGAGATTTGTGCAAAAATGACATAATTGAAATGGCAAATTCGGTTAATCCTACAAAATAAAATATTTTTTACGAAAAGTGTGTACAAATTTACTCAAACTTGTATCTCAGTATATAAAGGGAACAAAATTTTGAGGAAAGGAGTGCACATTTTTTATGAAGAAAATGATTTCTGCGATAATGGCTATATGCATTATGATGTGTTCGCTTAGTATGAGTGTTTCGGCGAATAGCGTAATCGATTATGTAGAACCGGGTATAGAATTAATGTATCTGTACACAGACAATGTTAGTACAAGTGTATATCGTTCAGGCTCAAATATAGCTTATAAATGTGATGCTAAGGGCAAATCCACAGCAACAAAGATAAGCATTTATCTGTATCTACAGGAATATTCAAACGGTGCTTGGAGTAATGTTGATGTTGTTACAAAAGCAGTGAACGGACGCAGCGCATACGTCAGCGATACCTATTCATCGGCGGTATCAGGAAGAAAATATCGTACTGAAGCTCATGTATATGTTTACAGCGGAAGTAAATACGAGTATCTGGAAGTCAACAGCGGAACGTTGATTTTCTGATACATAACTGGTGTAATAAAAATAGAAAGGTTTGGTGAATCCAATGAAGATGTGAATATTTATTTTGCACAATTATTCATTGCAATAATTGTGTGATATGATGAAATTAAAATACTCTGCAACAAAACTTAAAGAAAATTACACTTATATTGAGAAAGGACGTTTAATATGAAAAAGATCGTTAAGAGAATTGCAGCTATGGGTGCTGCTGTTATGATGATGGCATCGATGTCGGCTATAGGTGTAAACGCTTATGGTACAGCTTCGTTCAGCAATGAACTTGCACATTCTGACGACTATAACCCTATTACAACTACATCAGGCTATTCAATTGACTATGCGTATGGTGTATGGGCAACATCAATTTCAAGCGTAAGCGGCTATAGCAAAGGAACACCCCGATTTAAGGTTAAGACGGGGGGCTATTCCGATTATGTTGATGTATATAACACTAACCAGTTATATTCGTTTGATTCATCCATGTGCAGAGGTAATAAAACCTATTATGGATATGTTAAGAACAAGACTTCAGGCTGCAAATGCAAGGTGTCTGGTGAATTCAGGTTTATGTAAGGATAATACATCGGAGGAGAAGTGAATCTTCTCCTCTATGTATTAATATAAACCTACGGAGGCAAATATATGATCAAAAGTATACTTACCCAAACAAAAATAATGCTTAACAAAAAGGGCTTTATGTTCGGCTTTTCGGCAATGATGATGATATGTCTCTTAGAGGTTGTTTTCAGTTCATACGGTGTTACCGCCCTACGAATGGAAGGAGACGGCTTTCCCGGGAACGACCCATCGTCGGTCATAACTTCCTTTGAAGCATTTATCCTCTGTGTACCCTCAGGACTGCTCAGCTATCTTGAGCTGCTGTTCCCATTCCTGTGTGCTTTGCCCTTTTCTTTTTCGATACTTACCGACAAGGCAGCCAACACGGATACTCTGTTGTGTGCCTACTGCGGTAAACGAAGGTACATCATATCAAAGATCACAGCTGCATTTATCGGCTCATTTCTGATATTTTTCGTTCCGCTGATGATAAACGGCTGTCTTAATTATCTCATCTTCGATAATTCCATGGGAGCAAATCTATTCAACCCGAACTGGCGTTTTAACGGCTTCGGCGTTATGCGTGCCACAGACTACCCCAATGCTCCCTTTGGAGAACTGCTGGCGGCTGCGCCCTTTCTGTACAGTATGCTTCATGCTTTTATGTTTTCTCTGATGTCGGGAGTGTTCGGGGTGCTTGCTCTTGCCTGTTCGGTGTTTTGCAGAAGGAACAAAGTGCTGACCTTCGGGGTCGGATTTCTTATCATAAACATAATGCAGTTCCTTGAAAACTACAGCATGAATGATGATATAGATAAAAAATATACCGCACTCGATCCATTCAAATATGTTACTTACTATTACTGTGACGGCAGGAGTGGAGTGAACTATTTAGCGTTTTTCATTGCTATGGGTGCGGTGATAGTCGTGAGTTCGGCTCTGCTGCTTTTCTGTGGCAGAAAAGACTATATCTAGGGAGTGAGAGAATGAAGAAAATGCTTCTAATGATCGCATCTATTGTCCCATTGTCACTGATATTCAACGGTCGTAATTTTTTCAACATTCTCGCAGAGCGCAGTCTGGGAGAATACGATGAGAGTTTTGATCTTTTGTTTATCGGAAACGCTTTCGGTTTTACAGCACTTCGTGATGCAAGCCTGCCCTTTATGCTGTACACATTGACTGTGGCTGTTGTCTATCTTTTTATGTTCGGACATACCATGTCTGATAACCTGAACGTCAGCGATATTTATGTTTTTATCCGAGAGAACAAGAGAACAAAATGGTTCGTCAAAAACTCGGCTCGTATATATTTGCAGAGCGCTGTTATAGTCCTTGTCAACGTGGTTGTGATATGGTTAATGACTGCCAAAATGGGCGTTGCAAATCAGCCCGGGGATATAGGAAAAATAGTTGGGATAACCATGATGATGATACTGTACATTTGGATACTTATTACCACCACAAATCTTTTCTCGGCATTGTTCGGCAGTACTATCGGATTATCTGTCGGAGCGGCAGCACATTATGCCTTTGTTATATCTGCAAGGTACGGCTTTGAGAATACCCTCATAAAAAACATAAACCCTTTGGCTGTCATTTTTAATATGTCAGAAAACAGGCGGAGCATTGTAACGTCAGTAATAGTAATGGGAGTGATCTTATTTGCGGTGTGTGTCATATTCTGCACCTATGTGAACAGATCTGATGTTAGCCTTAACAACAAAGAGATATTAGTGTGAGGGGATAGAAATGTCAACGATAACAGTTAAAAATGCAGTTAAAAAATTCAAAAACAGCACAGTGATCGACAATGTGTCTCTTACACTGGAGGGCGGAAATATCTACGGATTTGTAGGGCGAAACGGCAGCGGTAAGACCATGCTTTTCCGTGCGATATCGGGGCTTATACATCTTACAAGCGGCAGCATTGAGATAGACGGCAAGGTGCTGCACAAGGACATTGACGCTCTGCCCAGTGTGGGTATTGCTATTGAAAATGCAGGACTATTTCCGGACTTGTCGGGATATAAAAATCTGAAGCTGCTGGCAGGGATAAAAAAGAAGATAAGCAAAGACAAAATTCGTGAGACTATCTCGGAGGTAGGGCTTGATCCCGACGATAAGCGCCCGATCAGAAAATATTCCCTCGGTATGCGGCAGAGGATACTTATTGCACAGGCTATTATGGAGGAACCCGATGTGCTGCTCCTCGATGAACCTACAAATGGTCTTGATGACAGCGGTGTTGACGAAATCAGAAAGCTGATCTCTGCACAGGCAAAGCGAGGGGCAATAGTCTGTGTTGCAAGTCACAACAAGGAGGATATCGCCCTTCTGAGCGATAAGATATTCAGAGTTGACAATGGCGCTGTCCGGGAGGAATGATATGAAAGTATTTTTGACCTTACAGGCGGCTTTGATTGCAGTCACCCTTCTGCTTTGCTTACATGCAAGGGGCTTGTCAGAGGATGTAGGAATAACCCGCATGGACACTATCGAGAAGATACATAACAGCAATTGTGACTATATTGCTGTGATCCATGATACAGAGGAACTGTATGATCGCTTTTCTCAGTTTGACAGTGAGAATGCAGACTACGGCATTGGGCTTTACGGAACAGCCATATTTGTAGGAACTCCACAGGACAGCTTTTCCTTTTCAAAGGGCAGTACCTTCTGCACCCTTGATGTGGATAAGGTCATAAAGGGTAATATCAAAACAGACAGCATTGATGTTGAAATCAAAGGCGGCTTTCACTACGAAACAGAGGCTGAGTTCAAAGAGCGGTTAATGAATGCTGAGGACATGGAGATAGAGACACCTTCTGAAAAACTATTCTCGCTGGATTTTGGCGGCATGAATTTTATGGTACCAGGGAAGAAATATCTCATAATTGCGCAGACTCTTGATTTTAAAGAAAAAACTGTTTACAGGATAAACGGTTATCAGATAAGCTGGCTGTGTCTTGATGAAACGGAGAGCAAGATTATGAAAGAAGAATATGTTTATTCAGAATGTTGCAATAATGAGATATTTTCGCCGGATCATAGTATTATCGAAGCATTTTACGCTAAAAAGGACGATATACTTAAAACTTATAATATAGTACTGTGATTTATTCAGTGATTCCTTAATATGTGGTCATCTCTAAATTCTGTTGGCTTATCTGCGGCAAATCTTTATCCGTCATATTGTCCAAAATTCCCATGACATACGCTAGTATGCCTGCGAAAATTTAGTACAATCTGCCGAATAAATCTGCACCGCATCCAAACGACATATGAAGTTTATGCATTCACACGGGATGATGTGATTAAAAGTTTTGAATTATGACATAGTTTTATACTTGATAAATTAAAGTGTGATCGTGAAGCTATTGCTATGGAATTATTTGAAGAAGAGAAAGAAGATGGAAAACAATTGGTTTCTGATCTCACAAAAAAGCAGTATTAATAAAAAAACGACCGCCTGCTGTCATTACGCATACGGTACTCTTCCTGGTAGAAATGCGCCACTTTCAACCACTTGTTTGCCACTTATTTGTGCTAAAAATCACCGAAATCGGCTTAAAATCACTACAATTGCATTGCTCAAAAACGCCGCAAAATCGGGCTTTTTCGCATTTTACTAAAGACCACATCAGGTGTGCGGTTTAATTCAATTCCCGTACGGGTCACCAAAGTTTAAAGCTCGGAGATAGCACATTGTGTTGTTTCCGAGCTTTTGTTATCTGAAGTTTCATACCTTCCATGTTCTGCCCTACTTTTCCACGCACACCTCACTCTTGAGTTTTTTCACCACCTTGAAATACTCATGCATTTTCACGTCCGCAGGGTCTATCTGCAATGCAAAGGATATCCTGCCAAGCAGCGAATTTATGTACTTCTCAGGCGTAATGTCAGCACCTTTGAAAAACAGGCTTTGGGAAACTCCGTATTTCTCACAGTAATATATTTCCTGACGTATCTCCCGACGCTGTTTCGACGAGATCTGCGCCTTTTCGTTGACTACTATCCCCGTTACCTGCTGACGTTGCGATGAACCGATAAGCGTCGTTTTTTTCATGTTCAGCTTAAAACCCATTTTCCACAACGCCCTGCTCACAAGTTGCGTTATCTCTTTGGCGTTAAGCACAGCTTTTCCACCTGAAAATGTCATATCATCACAGTATCTTGTGTAATTTATGCCACGCTCTCCACACCACTTGCCTATCCTCTCATCAAATCTTTTCATCATCAAATTCGATATCTGCGGAGATGTTGGCGCACCCTGCGGCAGTATGCTATTATAAGTGCATATATTTGTCAGCAGCGTTGTGGCAGGCTTAGAAAATCCAAGCTCGCACATGACCCCATAGACCTTGCCAAAATCAATGCTGTCAAAAAAACCTGAAACATCGAGTTTAAGCACTCTCTGTTGACCAATATGCGGCTCTGCATTTTTCAAAAGCGAAGAGTTTTTGCAATATGCAGTGGCATACTCAGATACGGACAGCGTGTAAAGATACCTTTCAAGTATCCTTCTTTGAACGAGCTTGAGATATTCGTTCGGCACTTTTAACACCCTGTTTTTATGCCCTCTGCCACGATGTATTATCACCTTGCGGTAATTTGAATAACACTTTTTCTGATTTCGTTTATGATAGCGTATTCGGTTGTTGCTAAGCATATAAAGCTTTTTTAAAGGAACATCAAGCTCCTCTGAGATCCTTATGATATCATTATCAATATCATTCATTTTGTCACCTCAAAAAAATAATAACAAGCGTCAGCACAAGATTCAAATGCTTTGGAGCCGAATTTTATTTAATGGAATTAAATCCGATTCGGTGAAAAAGCTTTTGACAAAGCTACTATTCCCTGAAACTTCCACAGCGACTCGCTGTAGTTATGCGTTTTGCAATATCGCTGCTGACGCTTGTCATATTTTATCAAACCATGTTATGTACTCATTATATAAACACCTTGTTTATTTTATGAGATAATTATATCACGCGAAATGCACAACAATTGGTGCATCTCGCAGAGTACAACGAAAAAAATGGCTGTATATAAACACTCTGATATCATTTTACCAATTTATGCACGACACGTCAATGGGTTATCCTGACATTTTACGCCAAGCGCCAATATTTTATATGAATACACAAAAAACCACACGAAGATAGGAAAAAAAGCCGAGCCTTGCTTTTATCACCTCTCAATTCCCCCACCTCTCGAGCTTTTTCCTTTTTATCACTATCCCCACCGGGCTATCCGTTTTTTCGTCAAAATATTCCTCGCAGACCCACCAATGATACTCTTGCCTTGGCAGGGTCGCCCACGTCATATAGCAAAAGCTCCACTGGCGAAGCAATTCCTTCTTCTTGCCGTTTTTCAGACTTTCAGGTAAATAGTCCTCCATAAGCTTCACTATCGTATCATAGCTTATAAATCTCATCTTGTTCTTTCTTTTTATTATGGACAGCCTGTAGGCAAGATAAAAATGCAAAACAACTTTCCATATGCTGCATTTGTATTCTGGGTCAAGTATTGACTCTTTTTTCATTCTCCTGATGATCTTAATACGTTCATCGGGATCATTCAAAAGGTCGCACAGTGCTGAGATATTAGAACAATCGAAACCGTCCTGCCCACTGTCCAACTTGAAATATCTCCGCCCGTCTAGTTTGTATAAAGGCACTCGTGCTATCTGCCCTTCCTGCGCCTCCACTGCATATGTCCACAGCCTCGGGCAGGACTTTATCTCATAGACCTCTCTGCCGCTGGAATCCTCGCCACTTTGCACGTTGATAAAACGTTCCCAAATGCCGTCACTTACTTTCTGCGGAGCATTTTCAGTGCTGGCTATAAAGATCCTCAGCCTTTGGAGCTTTTCCACGCTTTCTCTTAGCTTGTCTTTAAGTGCATTTCGTGAAAATCTAATGTCCTCGTTTCCGCTGAGAAGTTCCCATATGGTGTTGAGATAAAACTCCTTTCTGTTATTATTCCATATAGTGCAAACAGCGTCAAAAACACACATATCAAAGTATGTCAGCGGTGCTTTTTCATAAGCCGTGCAGTCTTGATACCATAAGGTACAACAGATATCATTTCTGCGCTGACCTTTCACAAAAGCTACTCTGTAGTTATAGTCCTCTTGATCGTTTCTTTTGCCTGACAGCCCGTCATAAAGCCCTTGTATCTCTTTCTCTCCCAAAAGCCTGTTTATTTTCTTGTCTATATATAACCAACGATCCTTATTTTTCTTTATGACTATCATTTTTTCTCAGCAAGCAAAAGTCCAAACAAATGGACAGATAGTATGATATAATATAGGCATAACAACAAAAAGTGAGGTAAAATCGTTATGCCTAAAAGAAACACACTCAAAAGCAAGCTCAGCATCATAGTTTTTTAGATGAAATTGAACTCAAAAGACAAATGCCTTGAGTTTCTATTTGAATTGCGTTTTCCATAAGGTTTGGTTTGTCTGGAATGTGACTGTACAGAGTATTATCATATCAAAAAGCGTGGTCGGGTAACTACCAAAATGAAGATCATGGTGGCTGTACAGTGGGCAAAATGCTCGCCACTGTGAGGGATACTATTCCAAGCAACTGCGCATACATGATATTCGAGGAGCTGATATTAGCACCGTTCAGCATTGCCCGTATGCGTGAAAATTTCAAAAGGCGCAGAAGACGTCAACAAAACACCAAGAAAGAAGTGGAATAAAAATGCCACAAACAGAAGATATAGAATACATCAAGAAATATGAGGCGTATGATTGTATCAACGACTCCGAGGACGATGATTTTGACCCACTGGACGAGCTTTACGAGCCTGATCCTGTGGAGATTCAAAACACGAGCCAAAATCCATTTACAGCAAAGGTATTTGACCCCGAAACAATGTTTTTCGACCTTGCCGAAGCAAGAAAGACAGAAACAAAATTCAGAGAGAACATACTCTCTATGATGATGTCTGTTCTCATAAGCTCGGACAAGCCCAACGCACTGCTCTGCGGTCCTGCAGGCTGTGGAAAAACCAAAATAGTGGAGGAGCTTGCCTACAGGCTCAAAAACAGCGAGAACATCGTACCACAGCTCAAAGGCTATAGGATATATGCCCTCCAGCTCTCTGATATCGTGGCAGATTCAGGTCTTATGGGCGACCTTGAAAACAAGGTCAAAATGCTCATAAACTATATGAGCGACCAGGACGAGAAGCGAATTTTGTTTATCGACGAAATACATATGCTTTTTCAGGAAAAGGCATATCGGATCGTCGCTCAGATCTTGAAGCCTGCTCTGAGCCGTGGGAAAATAAAGCTCATAGGAGCGACAACGACCCAGGAAGCAAATCTCATCGACAGCGACCCTGCCTTTTGCAGGCGTATGACAAAGATAATAGTTGACGAAGCAGACCATGAGCAGACAGTGGAGATCCTTCTCAGCATGAACCAGCATTTTGCCAAACACTATAACATCTCATTCGCTTTGAGCAGAAGCAAGGCAGAGCACATTGTTGATATCGCAGACGAATTTTGCTACTCAGGCTCACACCGCCCTGACAATGCCATAACGCTACTTGACCGCTCCATAGCTTCCGCCGTGGTGAAGAACGCTTCTGACAAGAAGATGAAAATTACTCTCACCGACCGCCATATAAAAGAAACGGCTTTCCACATGACATCAGGTCACAGCACGCCCCACGCCTTTAACGAGAGAGCCTTTCGCCGTGACCTCTCAGCCGTCTGCGGTCAGGAAGCTATCATAGACGATCTTGTCAATGTGCTTAAGCTCCACTCTCTCCACATCAGGCCGACCAAAAAGCCTTTTACAATGCTTTTTATCGGACCAAGCGGGGTGGGCAAAACAGAGGTCGCAAAGATAATAGCCAAAAACTGTGCAGGCGAGAAACCTATCACACTGAATATGTCGGAATTCTATTATGACGCAGGCATAAACCGCATTATAGGCTCGCCTGCAGGCTATCTTGGAAGCGACAGCAATGTTGAACTGCCCTTTGATAAGCTCAAATCCCTATCAGGTGATACTCCTTGACGAGTTTGAAAAGTGCGACAGATCCGTGCAAAGACTATTCATGTCTGTCTTTGACGAGGGCATTCTCACCACAAGTCAAGGAAGTGTTATAGACTTCTCGAAGTCCATAATAATAGCCACCACCAATGCAAGCTGTACCGCAAAGAGCAGAAGCATTGGCTTCAACTCAGACAGCACATCAGACACACAGCTCATAAGCGACCTTTCCGACTATTTTGACGTTGAGCTTATCAACCGCTTCTCACAGAAATACACTTTCAGCGAGATATCAAGGTCGGTGTACAGAAAGATAGTGGAAAATAGACTTGTGAGCGAGATAAAAGTCATCAAAAGGCTTCGCCCTGAGCTGAATATGGACTCCCTGTTCAGTGCAGACGAGCTTGCAAAGGCAGTAGATAAGATAACAGCCGACACCTACAACATCAAATCAGGTGCAAGACCTGCCACCACAGCAGTAAGCAAGTTCATCGACAGCAAACTTCTTTCAAACTTCTCACGCATGGCAAAAACATACAGACCAAACCAAAACTAACGCTCCGCCACAAAATACTAATGACCGCACCTTTCACGGGTGCGGTCATTTTTTTACTTCTGACAATTTTACTCTTATTAAACAGATATAAAGAAAAGAAAGATAAAAAAAGCTCGAATTATGTTATTAGGATACGTCACACCCACAAAATATCACGCTAAACAGCCGATATCAAAATGTGATTTTTGCATTTGATGTGCGGGAATTGGATTTTTTCTATATGATCTTACCGTCAGACACTTCGATAACACGACTGCATTGTTCTGCGACTTTTGGATCGTGAGTAACGATAACGACTGTTTTTCCCTCTTTGTTAAGGCGTTTGAAAAGCTCCATTATCTCGGCCGAGGTCTTTGTGTCCAGCGCTCCTGTAGGCTCGTCCGCAAGTATCATGGCAGGCTCGTTGACAATTGCTCTGGCTATAGCAACACGCTGCTTCTGTCCTCCCGAAAGCTTGTTGCAAGGCTTCTTAGAAAGATCCCCCATACCAACAGCTTTTAATGCTTCAAGAGCTTTTTCTTTTTTATTCTTTATCTTTTTCTTTGCAAAATCCAATGGAATCAATACGTTTTCAAGGGCAGAAAAATCCTCAACAAGTGCAAAGTCCTGCATTACAATGCCTATCTTTTCATTCCTTATCTGTGCATACTGCCCCTCTGATAAATTTTTTACCAAAGTGCCGTCAATTGTGTACTCACCGCTCTGATAGCTGTCTATGCAGGCAAGGATATGCAAAAGTGTGGATTTTCCTGCGCCTGATTTTCCAATTATCGCTACCATTTCACCGTCTGATATCTCGCATGATACCCCATGCAAAGCCTCATATTCATTGGCTTTCTTTGGATTATATATCTTTATTATTTTATCAAGCTTTATCATTATAATGCCTCTCTTATTCATTTATCATCAAGATCTCATTTGGTGTATTTCGTCTCATTATAACGCCCGGTATCAAAAGTGAGATCAGAATGTTCAAGATAACGATACATACACAGCCAATCAAGTGCAGCCAACCAAAACTTATCACTGTATTTCCCATAAATTCGCTCATAGTAAGAACATTTGAAATACACACTGCAATGGCGGCTGCCATAACTGCGGTCATAAGATCACACACAAGATCTATCTTGATATATGCGTTCCACTTTGCTCCGCAGAGATAATAGATACCATAATCTCCAAGTCTCTTTTTTATGTTCACTGCCGAAGCCGAAACTGAGCTTACAATAACAAGAACTATCACGCATATAAGCATTGGAACAAGCTTGATAAGCTGACCATTAATATAGACAAGCGAATTTTCTCTGAAATCCTCAAAGTCAAAAACCCTGCCATAATCCCTCAGATATAATTCAAGCTCCTTAAAACGCTCATTGCTTACATTATCCTTTAACGTTACTATTTGATTGCCGCAAGGATATATTTTACAGTTTATATCTTTAAGACAGTCTGTCGGAACTATCAGCATCATGTTGCCATGCTTATTGACATTAGCATAAAGATCTCTGAAATCAGGCTTTTCTTTTATACTATCCTCAGTGCCTAAATATGCAGATGAAAATCCCAGCAACTGTGAGCCGTCAGCTATGACACCGACAATTTCCACCTTGTTCTTAACATACTCATACTTATAAGGATCAGCATAGTCAAAATCCTCATCATCAGGGGACATCTCCCCTACTTTCTCTTTGTGCATAATGGTAACTATGTCACCCGTTTTGTAGTTGCTGTTTTCAGTCACAACAGCAGGTATTAAATCTCCGTTAGCCGACGCATTAGGCAGCCATTTTCCCGAACTCATCTGCGGCGTAAATGACTTTATCATATCTTCAGATAAAGCATTAACGCTCATTCTATCGTCACCAAGTCCATTAGATAGATCTTTTGATGACGGAGAATAATACAAGCTTGTATCATATCCGCTTGTCACCGACTCCACATCATCAATATTTTTAAGCTCACTGTCAAGAGGAGCAGTATCATATATATTACATATATATAGTCCCTTGCCATCAGGAAAGTATTTCTTTACAGGAGTATACATCTCTATTCTTGAAAGAACAGAAGAAACAGCCGCCGTCATTATAATAAATGCAATGGCGAGCTGAACAGCGATAAAAATATTGCTGTAGATATTTCTTGCAAATTCTTTTAAACCATATTTTATCATATTATTTTCCCCTCTCTTTCATCATTTTCACAGGGGATCTTTTATTGGTAAACAATATCACAATGTTAAGGAACAAATAAATAGAAATAATATATATTCCAAATATGGTCATATATACCCTGAAATTATATGCGACCTTGATATACTCAAAAAACAAAGTAAGCTTAGGAAGCAGCGCATAATTGAATACCAATGCAAATATCACATATATCGTCACTGATATCATACCTATCTCGGCTATATACATCCGTCTTATTTTATTTGACGTGCAGCCACACAGCATGAATATAGCAGTCTGTTTAGCACGGGATCTTATTATGTATCTGAAAAGCATTGCAAGGTTTATTGCAGAAGCTATCGCAACGGCTACGGACATAAATATAACGGAATTGTAGAATTTTATTTCAGTCATATCGATCGTGTCTATCGGAGGAAAATTAACATTACACGTTAGAACTTCGCTGAAAGCTTTTTTCAGCTTAAAAAAGCTTTCTGTATCGAGAGCATTGTCATCAAGAAAACTTATGCTTGAAATAGTGCAGTTATCACCCAACGTTTTAAATGGCACCTGAAATTCCTCTTGTACAGTATTACCAAATATGCCTATGACCTTATAGCTTTTGCCAAGCAGTTCAACATTCTTGCCGATCATATCGTCTTTTGCACCGCTAGGCAGCACGACCAGATTTTCGTCTGAAGCATATTCTTCCTTAGTAAAATATCTGCCTTTGCGTATACTCATGTTGTCGACATACGATTCGTATAAACTATAATCATTCAGCTCCTCATCATATTGAATGCGCACCGCAGACATAAGATACGGTTGACCGTCGTCAAAACACTCATCAATTTTAAGCTCGTCTTGATCAAACATTAAACTAAAATACATACCCGGCATTGACGCTTTAGAATTATCATCAAGCTTGTCAAGCACCTCCCGAAGCTGAACAGGAGTTATAGAATCTGTTCCAAAATAAGACAAGATCCTGCCATCACTGTCTTCCTGAGTATCTATTATATCGCCAAATGAAAAAGTATAGTTAAATACATACTTCTTTTGCTTTTCAAAATCCTTGCTTGCTTTAAAATTCTGAAATGCACCATGTGAAAACAATATTATAAGCACATCAGTAACGGCGCAAACAATAAATAGAATAAAGATAAGCACATTCTTTACGGCAAAATTTTTCAGGTTAATAAAAACGTATTTCATTTAGTCCTCTTAATATTACTTATTTTGATTTATACGATAATAAACATCGTCTATAGTATACTGATTATCCTTATCGGTTTTAACTTTTACACGATGGATATAATAAACATATGAATTATTCTTGTTTCTTTTAATTCCAATACCTGTTCCGGCATTTTTTGTTGTTATCTCATTTGTCTGATTTGATATAACAGCATTATTTGCTGTATTTCTGCATTCAACCGATACCTTTATGTAACGTTGAAACTTACTTTCTGTTTTTCCCGCAGTAGTCATTGCAGTTGAAGAATCGCCCTTAATATTCCAGCTCACATAACTATTATTTCCAAGCTTTCCTGAATAAGCATATGACTGACCATATACCTCTTTGGTTGCTGACGTAGTTGCTAATGCAGTAGTAACAGCCATAGTGCTTACAATAGCCAATGCAACAATTCCCGTAACAATTTTCTTAATAATCATACTTATTTCCTTTCTCGTTTCGCAATAAATCACGAATTTTTAATTATACAACTAATAATTTTATGACCTGTGCTTAACTTAGAATATCTTCATGCCCACTTGAATTTCATCAAAAATTCAACACAGTACTATGAAGTTCTAAGTATTCTGACTTACTTCCACTGTAGGTATACACCTGTAATTCCGTACGATATTTATGACCTGAGATCGCACTAGAGTAGGAATCAGTTGCTGTCAAGTATTTCCCGTTGACCTCTTTTCTTAAAACGTGAACATTTCTCCATGAACCATTCACATTTTCCTGAAGATAAAGATAAACTGTTATCTTTGTAGCCGTTGATTTTCCTGTAACGGAACAATCATATGAAATTTTCTTAGAGCTGGAACGTGTGATGTTTGTGCTGATTTTGTTCGTATATAAATTCATTAATGCTATTTCATCATCAACTGTTGTTTCAGCAAAAACATTAAAACTAAAGCAGCAAGTCATCACACATATAAGAACAAGTGTAGAAATAAATTTTTTTAACATAAGATCACCTCCTTTCCCATAAAAACCTTCCACATAAATTAAAACATGAAAGCACGCTGTTTTTTGACAATAATTATCGAAAATATTTTTAATTTGTAGACTTAACTGAATTTGCCATACGAATTATGTCATCTTTGCACAAATTACCGTCTATTTCAAAAGCATAAGTTCCATCTGTCCATGCAATTATTGTATATTCACTGTCATATGAAATGAATGCTTTTTTGCCGTTAATATCTACCCATTCAGTCTTCATATTTTCGGTATCTACCTGATTAGACACTGTCAAAGAACTTTGCGAATAGTTTATGTATTTATCGCCTGATATATAATGTATTTCATGCCTTGTATCGGTAGTGACAACAGATTTGATTTCAAATTCGCTAGGTACGAATGTCGGTACATACTTAACAAAATTATAAATGCTAAAATCGTCCAAAGAATTATCTTTTATATGCGTTATTTCAGCGTTTCTATTATTATCCTGTACAAAAACTCCAACAAACCATTCACGCAGCGGCGGTACGGCGGCAACTGTCACAGAGCCGACTGCAAGCACCGTAGCTATTATCGCCGCAGCAAATCTTAGAGTGATCTTTATATGTCTGTGACCGCTTTTTCTGTTAGTTTTTATCAGCTCGCCAATTCTCTGCTCATATTTTTCCGAAAAATCATGTGGAATTTTCTCAACAGCCAAATAATCCTTATAGTCTTCATCAATTATGCCTGTTTTTATTGCCCGTCTTAACTTATCATTCAAAACGATCACCACCGATCAAATCTAAAATTTGTCTTTTGGCTTTGTTCAGATAATTAAATACCGTTCTCTTAGAAATGCCCATGATCTGTGCGATCTCATCAGCAGTCAGATCATAATAGACCTTATATGCTATCACAGACTTTAGTTTATCATCCAGCTTTCTTACCGCATCTATAAGCAGATCTAAGTCAATATCATCATAAAAATCCTCACTCGGCTCATCTTCCACCTTAAGATCAAATATAGACGATGTTGGATTTTGATTTTCCTTATTGTAGATCGCATAACAGGCGTTTCTAATAGTTCTAATAAGATATGCGTCCATATCGTGCAAAGAATAATTGTGAATTTTTTTAAAACATTTTGCGATGCTGAAAAAAGCATTTGCACAAGCCTCTTCTGCCAGCGCAGAATTATTCAAGATCTTGTATGCAAAAGCATAGGCTATCTGACGATTTCTGTAATAAAAATCTTCAAAAGACGTCTGATCCTTATCGTTGTCTATCAAGGTCATACATACAGCTAACATTTGATTCCCCCTGAGTTACTTATGTTACTAAGTATAACACATATTGACATACTTTTCAAGATACAAACAAATAAACTTATAACCCGAAATTATAATACATTTTGCAATTTATACTTGTATAAAACTAACATGATTGAGCCATTCAATTTAGTTAAAGCTACAAAAATTCAAATATAAATCAACAATATGATGCACGAAACGACTACTTTCGCTATTATTTATAGTGTAAGACTAAAATAAATTGGTATTAGCAAACATATTAATATCCGCTTTTTTCTTTGTAACGTATGGTTCACTCTTGCTTTTCAACCATAAGATCTATGGCATTTATCAATTCAAAAAAATTGAGAATAACAAATTAGTTTTGGTCAAAGAAATAAGGAAGTCATACTATGATTCAATAATCGATCAAAAAAAGGTCTTTTCAGAAATTGAAGAAAACTCCAAATGCAAAATTATTCAATAAGATAGGCATTACCTTGAATCTAATAGCCAAACCCGAAAAAGCCAACCGCACCCAAATGGATGCGATCGGCTTTTTTATCTTATTCTATTTTTCTACCCCAGCTTCAAAACATTCAGCAAGAATATCCAGCTAGTTCCATAGTAAGCCACAACTGCCACCAGATCGTTCAGCGTGGTTATCATAGGGCCTGACGCAACGGCAGGGTCTATCTTTATTTTCTTGAAGAAAAGCGGTGTGAGCGTTCCCACTGCACTGGATACTATTATGGCAAGTATAAGTGAAATGCCTATACAGCCCGACATTGCAAAAGAGTATACCAGCCCCTTGCCCTTGAAGAAGAAAATATACAGCCCCACTGCTATGAACGACAGCACGCCTATAAGAGTGCCGTTTAGAAGTCCAACTCGCATTTCTTTTGACACAAGGCGAAACTTCTGCTTTGCAGTAAGGCCTCCGTCTGTAAGCACACGGATAGTCACTGCAAGGGATTGTGTACCAACATTTCCTGCCATGTCAAGTATCAGCGATTGAAACGCCACAATAAGAGTGAGCTGTGCAACAACTTTCTCAAATGCTCCCACCACTGTTGACACCACCATGCCAAGTCCCAACAGCACAAGGAGCCATGGCAATCTCTTTTTCACACTCTGCAACACAGGCTCGTTAAGATCCTCCTCTGCAGAAAGACCACCAAGCTTTGCATAATCCTCGCCCATTTCATCATCCGACGCCTCGATGATATTTTGCGCCGTGATAACTCCCAGCAGTCTGTTTGAATCGTCAAGCACCGGTATAATATACTCTGAATAATCCTTCAGTTTTTCGATACAATTGGCAGTCTGCTCGTTGGCGTAAACATATGGGAAAGAAGTTGCCGTTATGCTCTCAAGTTCCACCTCGCTGTCAGCCGTGATAAGATCCTTCAGATCTATAGCTCCGCTGAAAACCTTATTTTCGTCCACCACGAACAGCGTTGAGATGTTGTCATTTTTTCTCGCCTGACTAACAAGAGCGTTCATTGCCTGCTTTACAGTCATGTCTTCGTCAATGATAATGCAGTTCGTAGTCATTCTGCTTCCTATCTCTTCCTCATCAAATGAAGCGATAAGCTTGAGTTCACTGCGTACATCAGGTGCAACAGCGTCTATAATAAGGCTTCTCCTGTCCTTATCTGTTTCAGACAGAATATTCACCGCTGTATCAGTGTCAAGCTCCGATATAAGCTCCGAAGCCTTGTGGATATCCATTTCCCTGAGATACTCCCCTGCCTGCTTTTCGTCAAGATATTCAAATATCTCTGCCAGCATTTCAAGACTGCACACACGATAGAATTTCCTTCTGTTGAGAACAGAAAACGTACTTATTACCTCTGCGATATCACTGCCATGATAATCGTCAAGCTTGTTCATCATTGCTTTCGGGGAATCATTGCTGTTGATGACAGCGGTTATCTCGTCGCAGTGAATGTTCTTTACTGCGTCCTCGTTTAAAATTACATTTTTGTTCAGTTCATTTTTCTTCATTTGCTTGTCCTCCGTTTCATTTTTTATGACGTGAGGGACAAACAGGCATAAAAATGCCCGTGCATGACAGGTCACACACGGGCAGATATATCAGATCACAACGAATAAAACGGCAACGCAAAGCGAAGCCCGTCGGCTGTGTTCACATATATACATAATCGCCCGTTAGACCCGCAACTGTCGCAGTTTGCCACTTTATTCACCTCCGTATTATCTTAGTCCTTTGATATTATACCATTTTAGCAAAGATCTATCAACACCCAAAATCTTATTTTAATATTAAAAAGCTGTTAAAGCAATGGTGCAAATATCCTTAGCACGCCGTCAATGAGCCGACCAAAGAAACCACGCTTTGTGTCCTCAAGCGTGCGCTGTCTGCACTTGCTCTGAGTGTCCAGAATGTCCGCCTTGAAAGTCTTTATTATAGACGAATCATAGAATATAGAACTGCACTCAAAATGCAGGAAAAGACTTCTATAGTCAAGATTTACCGAACCAAGCACCGCAAGCTTGTCATCGCATATACAGCCCTTTGCGTGAACAAACCCAGGGGTGTATTCATATATCTTCACTCCTGCCTCGATAAGCTGACGATAATAGCTTCTCGAAAGCCTGAAAACCACCTTTTTGTCAGCGATACCGGGCATTATGATGCGCACGTCGACCCCACGTTTAGCCGCCCTTATAAAAGCGTCAAAAAGGCTGTCACCAAGCATAAGATACGGTGTGTAGAACCACACATAATCGCTTGCGGCATAGAGCATCTCAGAAAAAAACGTGTTGCTCACATTTTCGTCCACCATAGGGGAATCATAATAAGGCAAAACATAGCCGTCGCCACCCTTGCCCTCTTTTTCAAAGCTCTCCCCCACAAGGTCATGAGGTATCATGTCATTTGAAAAAGCGTTCCAGAACTCCATAAACATATAGGTGTAGCTTTTTACGCCCTCGCCTGTTATCTTAAAGCCGATATCTTTCCAGTGACCATATTTCGAGCCTATGTTTATATACTCGTCCGAAAGATTTATTCCGCCGCTGTATGCAACTCTGCCGTCTATTACCATTATTTTTCTGTGGTCACGGTTGTTGAGCTGTGATTTTATAAAAAGGAACGGATTGAAAGGCACACATTTTATACCTTTCTCACCAAGCTTCAAAGCGTCTGCAAGAGAATATGTTGCTATACTTCCAAGGTCGTCATACATTATCCTGACGTCAACGCCCTGAGCCGCCTTTTTCGCCATGATATCCACCACAGTGTTAAGAAACTTGCCGTTTTGCAAAATAAAATACTCCGCAAAAATATATTTCTCAGCCTTTTCAAGCTCCTTGCACATATCAGCGAACATTTCCTCGCCCACGGAAAAATACTCTGCGCTATCAAGCTTCACCATAGGAAAACCCGTTGCATCGCTTATTCTTTTCACCGATTGAGCAAGCCTTTTGTCCTCACGTTCAAGCTCCCCTATGCACTTTTCCCCGTCAGGAAGCTCATAGTCCATGTGAAGCCTTGCCTTTGTGATATTCTTTTCAAGCTTTTTCGCAGTATTGTTATTGCCGAAAATTATATACATAACTGCACCAAGCACAGGAAAAGTAAGTATCACAATAAGCCAAAGGGTCTTGTAGCTGCTCTCCTCACGCTTTGTGTTGATATAAAGCACAAACAGAAATGACAGCACAGTAAGCACGATGCTGAGAAGCCCTGCCGCCTTGCTGAGCCATTTAAGTATAAGAAGATACCACAAAAACTGCATCGCCACAGGAACTATCACCGCCACCACTCTGCCTGCTATTTTCTTTACATTGTTCCACGTCAACTCCGTTTCGCTCCTTTCATTTATCATCTTAGGGTAACACAACACTATCATTATGCGATGTTACCACTATTATAACAATTTTTTTAACATAAGTCAACGCCATTGATTTTAACTGCAAAAAGTGTTATATTAAATATAACGAGTCCTGCGGATAGCTTTGTCAGCGGGCGGGCAAACTGTTCGCCCCTACGATAATAATATAATTGGAGGTAACAAAATGTGTACTGCGGCAACTTATAAAACGAACGATTTTTATTTTGGAAGAACCCTTGACTATGAAAGCTCCTACGGCGAGGAAATAGTCATAATGCCAAGAAACTTTCCCCTTAACTTTGTTAATATGGGCAGGATAGCTACCCATTATGCGGTAATAGGCACAGCTCATGTTGCTCAGGATTATCCTCTTTTCTATGACGCCGCAAACGAAAAAGGTCTTGCCATGGCAGGTCTTAACTTTGTTGGCAATGCCTTTTACCGTGATGATATCGGCGGCAGGGACAACGTTGCGCAGTTTGAGTTTATCCCATGGATACTCTGTCAGTGTGCAAACGTGACAGAAGCAAGGACGCTTATAGAAAAGATAAACATAACCAAAACTCAGTTCAGCCCGCAAATGCCGTCAGGTCAGCTCCATTGGATAATAGCAGACAAGAACGACTGCATAGTGGTCGAGTCTGTAAAAGAGGGCATAAACGTCTATGACGACCCAGTGGGAGTGCTCACGAACAATCCTCCATTCGATATGCAGATGTTCAGGCTCAACGATTTCCGTGGACTTTCTCCAAAACAGCCTGAAAACACTTTTTCAGACAAGCTTGACCTTACTTCCTACAGCCGTGGCATGGGTGCAATGGGTCTGCCAGGTGACTTATCCTCACAGTCAAGATTTGTAAGAGCCGCATTTGTGAAAATGAACTCACGCTCAGGTGCAGACGAGCAGGACAGCGTAAGTCAATTTTTCCACATCTTAAACTCAGTTGACCAGCAAAGAGGCTGCTGCCAGGTGGCAGAGGGCAAGTATGAGATAACCATTTATACAAGCTGCTGCAATACTGACAAGGGCATATACTATTACACCACCTACAACGGACATCAGATATCCGCTGTTGATATGCACAAAGAAGACCTTGATTCCGCCAAGCTTATTGCCTACCCTATGATAACCAACGAGATAATAAACTTTCAGAACTAGCAAACGCTCCGTACAAAATCTGTACGGAGCGTTTTTATTACTCAAATCTGAAATATTCAAAGTCAAAGTTGCTTCCCGGCAGGAACGCAAATGAAACCTTCTGTTTGCCGCTGATACCTGAGATATCGAAGCTCTTCTGGGCATAATTTTCGCTGTCATCTGTCCTGAACTCGCAGAGTATTCGGTTTTCGCCCTCGCTGCCATTCAGGATAAGATGTATGCTGTTGAGGGCAAGCGGTGACTTTCCACTTATAACGAGCCTGCTCGGCTGTTTTTCAGAGAAATCGAACTCACCGAAATCAAGCATAACATTGTTGCCTATCTCGGTCACACACTTTTCGCCCTTTGTGAACTTGTCACCATAAATGTTGTCAGCATCAGCCGCATTATTCACCGCAAACTCACGGCTCACCTTTTCAAAGTTGAAACCGCCCACTTGGAAACCATCCTCAGTAAGGATACAAAGGGTCTCAATACCCTTGAGCTTTCTTGAAAGCTTGAAAGTTTCAGGCTTGAAGATCATCCACTCAGGCTCTTTGTGATAACAAAACGTGCCAAGAAGCTTTCCGCTCTCCTCAGGTATTCCGTCATAGAAGCTTATTTTAACAGGGTCAAGGGTGTTCGCCCATATCTGCACCGTAACAGTGTCAGAGCCTGCACTGCCGAAGTCCAGATTATCATATGCCGCCCATGATGTTACCTTGCCCATGGCAAAGCCTACACCCTTCTTCATGCCGCTTGAAATGTTGTCGCTTGCCCTTGTGAAAAGTCCGCCGATAACGAACTGATATGGGTCGGTAAGTGCGTTTCCAAGACCCTGTGCAGTGAATTTGAGCATAGAAATGATGTGATAACGCTCAGTGCCATTTTTGCACATTGCACGAAGCCAGAAGCTTCCGTCACCCTTTGCTTTCACCTTAATGCTGTCTGCTGTTACCTCGCACTCTGCAAGATTAGATGTTATGCCCTTTTCATTTGTTACCCTGAACTCTATATCCTCAGCATAGTCCGAATTGGCAGGGAGCGCCTTATATTTCACTGTTATCTCAGGGTTATCCTTGTCAAGAGTAAGAGTATCAGTATAAAGTTCTATCTTTCTCACCGGTATCTCGTCTGTCCTGCCGCACTCGGTAGGAGCAAAGCCCACATTCTCCAGCGATGATGTGCCGCTGTCATATTCCGCCTTAACAGCCTCAAGGGTAACAACACAGTCAGGCAGACCCTTTGATGTGAGCGTTACCTTTATCTCCCCCGTCTTATCAGCCACACCAATAACAGCAAGCATTTTTCCTGAGAAAAGTCTGCGTGATGTGCCTTTATACTGGTCATAGTCTGTGCTGTCGCCGTTGTCAAGACATAAGCCTTGCCGCACCCTCAACGCTGACGTTCACACGATTGTTGGCATTTGCGCAGAAAGTACCGTCCTTGTCAAATGCGGATATTTCAATATAAACAAGGTCAGAGCCGTCTGCAAGTATCTCTGTCTTGTCAGGGACAGCTTCTATCCTAACAGCGTCCCCGAATGAACGCTGTATATCCTCTGCGATGATTTTTCCATTCTCGTCATATGCAACAGCTTTAAGCTCGCCCTTTTCATATGGTATGACATAGTTCGCTGTCAGCTCCTTGCCATGCTTGTGGTCGATATCATATGCACCCATTGAAACGCCGTCCTTGAAAAGCTCAACTCTCGGAGCGTTTGAGCAAACTCTCACATCACAAGGCAGACCGTCGCTGAAATCCCAGTATGGGAAAATATGCACGAACGGGTCGTCCTTATAGTCTGTCCACTCTGCACGGAAAACATATGCGCTGTCTTTTGCAAAGCCTGCTGTGTCGAACTGACCAAAGTATGAGTTTTTCGTGCTGTATGGAGTAGGCTCGCCTATGTAGTCAAAGCCTGTCCAAATGAACTGACCTGCACAGTATTCAGCGTCACGGTCAGGGATAATGCAAGCCTCGGTATTCTTTGCACCCCAGCCTGTGCAGCTATTGCCCAAAGATGAACACTGCTCGTCATCGTCAGTTAGCAAGGTTTCAGACAGCGGGAAATGATAAATTCCACGGCTCTGCACCACCGACGCCGTTTCGCTTCCGTATATCATCCAGTCAGGGTGAGCGGCGTGGTGTTCCTCATAAAGTCTTTCACCGTAGTTATAGCCTGCAAGCTTGAGAATATCAGCGCATTTCTGACCGTTCTCCCACTGCATATAGTTAGAGCCGAATGTGACATAGCCGTTGCCCTCAGGGTCATGGAGCCTAACGAGCCTTTTGAGCCAAGCCGTTACCTCCTGACCTCTCTCGTCAGCGTGAGTGTCAAAAATCTCATTTCCCACACTCCAGCCTATGATAGAAGGGCGGTTTCTGTCACGGCGCACCCATGAAGCAACGTCCTTTTCTACCCACTCATCAAAAAATCTAGCATAGTCATAGTCGGTCTTTGACCTCTCCCACATATCAAAGCCCTCAGAGAGAATGAGCATACCTGTTTCGTCAGCGATGTCCATAAACTCCTCCGCAGGCATATTGTGAGAAGTCCTGATAGCGTTGATGCCCATTTTGCGTAGCTTTTTAAATCTTCTCCTTATAGCCGCAGGATTGGAAACTGCCCCAAGACAGCCGTTGTCATGGTGTTCGCATGAGCCGTGGAGCTTAACGTGTCTGCCATTGAGATAAAAACCGCTGTCGCACTTGAATTTGATAGTCCTGAAGCCGAATTTCTGACTTACACGCTGTACACAGCCGCCGTCCACAAGAATTTCCGACACCATAGTGTAAAGCACAGGCGAGGTGATATCCCAAAGCTCAGGGTCTTTCACTGTCATGGTCTGAGCGGTGAGAGAATAGCTCACGCCTTTCACACGCACCGCCTCAGGTATGCAGGAAATATCCGCCCCACAAGCGTCAGACTCATAGCTTGCCACCTCTTTGCCGTCCTTGTCAAAAATGGTGTTCCTGATGCGGATTCCACCAAGAGGCGTACCCTCAGGACGAAGCATCTCAGCCTGCACAGTCACCTGCCAGCCGTCCTCCTGCTTTGACGTGGTGATATAAATGCCGTCATTGCCGAAGCGTATCTCAGGGCTTTCGCAAAGCCAAACCTTTCTGAAAATGCCCGCTCCTGAATACCATCTGGAGTTTGGCGAATGGTGATCCACACGGACAGTAATAATGTTCTCTCCATCCTTGACAAGGTCGGTGATATCGAACATAAATGCAGAGTAGCCGTATTTTCACTCCCCTGCCAAAGCACCGTTCACATACACCTTGCTGTCCATGTAAACTCCGTCAAAGCGGATAAAAGTGCGTATGCCCTCTTTCTTTTGGTAAGAGAAATTCTTTTTGTACCAGCCTGTAGAAGTTTCATATAGGTCATTTGTATTATAAATAAGCCAATCGTGAGGAATGTCCACAGGCTTGAAAGCAAAGTCCTCTGAGTAGTCAGAGCCGAAAGCCGCCTTGTAAAATTCCCAATCGTTGCAAAAAAGCTTTCTGTCTGAGTATGTTTCACAGATATCCATAAAAACTCCTTTATATTTTACTTATCTGAATATGAAAATGTGCGTTTATCAAAGGCTTTTCAAGCTGATATTTCTCCGCAAGCCTTGGTCCGCAGGAGTTAGAACCTACCCCTGCCATTGCATAGTCAACGCAGATAACATTGCTCTCGCACCTTTCAAGCTCATAGTTATGTGCCTTTGCCGCAAGCTCCTCCTGCGTGAACTGCGACGCATTGAATGAAAACTCCTCTCCCGCAGTGAACATCACACTTGTGTCCTCACTGCTCACAGTGAGATATCGACAGCCATAGTGTGATGAATTTTCCTGCGGTCTGATATAGTCCTCGTGCATATCCCCAATATCAGCCGCAAATCTGCCCATATAGCAAGCCTGACGCTTGTCAATGTAGCTTTCTGTAGGACCATATCCGAAATATTCCGCCCTTGAATAATCTTTTGGCATGAAAAGCCTTATACCGAACCTTGGAATCATATCTATCTTATTTGAAAACTCCGCTTCGCATTTTATGTCAAGCCCACTGCCGTCAATAACATAAACAGCTTTCAGCCTGCAAAACGGCTGTTGTATGGACCAGCCGAAAGACTGTGTGACGCTTATCTCCGCTCTGTTCTCGCCCGCTGAAAGCTCACAGCCGTAGCTTTTCACATCAAAGTCATTAAGATGCACCTTGTACCAATTGCACTTCATGACATCATTATCCGTAGGCGCGCGGAAGAAGTTATACTGCAAAGGTCTGTCAAGAAGCTCTCTGCCGCCGAATTTCACAGATACAAAAGCTGACTTACGCTTGTCAAAGCGGTAAACAACATCTCCCACTGTCACAGTGATATCAAGAGGCGTTTCCACAGCCTCAACATTTTCTTTCACCTCAGCGACCTTACAAGCCTTGCCCTCTGCTATCCTAAGCTGATCAAAGCACACCTCATAGCCATTTTCACAATAGTCAGTGTCCTCCTTTGCAGTGAAAATAAACCTTATGAATGTTTCATTTTCATACTCCGCTGTATCATTGGGAACATTCACCACAGTGCTTCCCATAGGCTCGATGTCAAAATCCACTCTGCCGATATGTATAATACCGTTTTTGTCCGTTATCTCATAGCGACAATCGAGAATATCCCCAGCGTTCACAAACTCCAGCGTGCTTGAAAAAACAAAGTTTCCCTCGCTTTTCCCTTTTGTTACTCGCACAGGTCTGTATACCTGCTTTACCTCAAGCAGTCCCGTGTGTGGCGTTCTGTCAGGATAAACAAGACCATCCATGCAGAAATTTCCGTCATTGTGTCTTTCCCCAAAATCTCCGCCGTAGCCGTATTTTATCTTACCCTCAGCCGTCTTACCAAGCGGTACAGAATGGTCGCACCACTCCCACACAAAGCCACCGCAGAAACGCTCATTGGAATAGAACACATTGTGATAATCCTCCAGATCTCCCGGACCATTTCCCATGGCATGGCAGTATTCACACTGCACAAGAGGTCTGTTTTCCTCAGGCTTTTCAAGATAGCCTTTCATTCCGTTTAGATCCCAGTACATACCCGAAACTACGTCAAGCACGCTGTCGGAAGTTCCGTCAAGGCAGTGTGTGCTTTCATAATGCACAAGCCTTGTATCATCAAGCCTCTTTATAAGCTCAGCTTCATCAAGCATATTTTTGCCATATCCGCTCTCATTGCCCAATGACCAGAACACCACGCAAGGGCGGTTTATGTCACGCTTTACAAGACATTCCGCACGATCTTTTATGGCATTGCCAAACCTCTCGTCAGAGGCAAGCATCGCAATGCCGTTGTAATCTGAATAGTCCCACTTGTAGTCATAATAGACCTCCACACAGCCATGTGACTCCAGATCCGCTTCATCAATAACATAAAGCCCCAGCCTGTCGCAAAGCTGATAAAACATAGGGGAGTTAGGATAATGTGACGTTCTCACAGCGTTTATGTTGTGCTTTTTCATAAGCACAAGGTCAGCTCTCATCTGCTCATAAGAAGCATAATATCCCGTGTCAGGATAGCTGTCATGACGATTTACACCCTTGAACTTCACCGCCCTGCCGTTTATCTTAACAACGCCCTTATCCACCTTTACATCTCTGAAGCCAACCTCCTCGCCGATAACCTCGTCGCCTGCATTGATAGTAAGCCTGTAAAGATAAGGTGTTTCAGCACTCCAAAGCTTGACGTTCTCTAACTTTATCTCAACGCTCTCACCGTCATAAGCCGAAAACTGAGCCATTGTAACACCATCATCATCGCAAAGCTTTGCAAAAACATCACAGCCGAATACCGTAAACTCCAGCCTTGCAGAGCCATTTTCACCGAGAATAGTTTTCACAATATAATTTTCAAGACGCATTTTCGGTCTTGACAGCACATAAACATCTCTGAAAATTCCCGAAAGCCTTATCTTGTCCTGATCTTCAAGATAAGTTCCGTCGCACCATTTCAGCACAGCGGCAGTAATGATATTCCTGCCCTCAGCGAGATATGGTGTGATATTAAACTCAGCCGTAGCGTGAGAAACCTGTGAATATCCCACAAAGCTGTCGTTAACATACAAATAAACACAGCTATCCACGCCCTCGAACACAAGCACCCTGTCCATGCCGTCAGGGGAATAATCATATTCACGCTGATAAACTCCCACAGGTATATCGTCAGGCACAAAAGGCGGGTCAAATGGTATTGGATAGCACACGTTCGTATACTGCGGCTTGTCATAGCCGTAAAGCTGCCAGTTTGACGGCACCGGGATAGTGTTCTCAAACTTTTCGTGAATAAAATCGTCCTCTAGGTCTATTATGCTGTCATAATAACGAAAACCCCAGTTGCCGTTTAAAAGCTCCATTCGCTGAGAATTTTTACGGCCCTCAAAAGGATCCTGCCCCTTTGCAAACGGCACAAAATAGCAGTGCTTATCAAGCGTGCCAATGTGCAGCGCCTGAGTATCCTCATGATATATCATTTTCGAT
This sequence comes from Ruminococcus bicirculans (ex Wegman et al. 2014), assembly GCF_000723465.1. Taxonomy (GTDB): domain Bacteria; phylum Bacillota; class Clostridia; order Oscillospirales; family Ruminococcaceae; genus Hominimerdicola; species Hominimerdicola aceti. Next base: position 349,274 of record NZ_HF545616.1, on the reverse strand, counting down.
CTTGGCGAATTTTCCGCCGCAAGCTTTAAAATATCCATAGATGTTCTCCTTTACAAGTTTATAAATTACTGTAATTATTTTATCAGCTATTGACAGGCAAGTCAATGAATGATATTATTAATTTATAACAATATGAATATGGAGTTGATATTTTTGTTCTTTGCCGATTATCCTATCCTGGGAAACGAAAAGTCCCTGCCACTATATCTGCAAAATATGGGTCATCATCACTGTCAGGATCACCTTATAAGACCCGAGGGCTATCACTATGACCAGATACTCTACTGCACCAAAGGCAGCGGCACGCTTATCTTTGAGAACAAAGCCATTCCCATACCACATGATACCGCCATATTCATACCCGCTGAAACGCCCCACGAATACTATCCAGAAGAGGATATATGGGATATCCACTGGATAGTCCCCTGCGGATATGCCGCCAAGGATATCCTTACCCAGTTCGGCCTTACCGAGCTTAAAACCTTTCACCTCAGCGACACAAAAATGCTCGAGCATATTTTCCGCAAAATGCACAATGCTCTGCGAACCGACAGTATTTTCGGCAATTACAAAGCCTCTGGCTATTTGTATGATTTTCTTATGGAGTTTTACCGCCTTATCGCCTACAAAGACCCTGCCACATCAGTATCCTCCGCCCTTATGAAAGCACTGGACTATATAAACTACAACTATTTTTCACCTATCACAATGGACGAGCTTTGCAGTGTGTCAGGAGTAACTAAACAGCACCTTTGTCTGCTTTTTCGCAAAAAACTCAGTATGCGTCCAATGGAATACATCGCAAAACGTCGTATCCAAGAAGCCAAAGCCCTGCTCACCGGTACAGAAAAAAGCATCGAGCAGGTAGCCGAGGAAACAGGCTTTTGCTCAGAAAGCTATTTCTGCAAGCTTTTCAAAAGATACGAGGGCATGACCCCCTCCGCTTTCCGCCAGATCAAATAACAACAAACAAAAAAAGAGCCGCCCAAAGGCAGCTCAATTATGCAGAAAATTAGCCCTGCTCCTTCATCTTAGCGAAACACTCGCTGCAGTAAACAGGTCTGTCCTCTCTTGGCTTGAAAGGAATAACAGCCTCGCCGCCGCAAGAAGCACAAGTTGCTGTGTAAGTCTGTCTTTCAGACTTTGTAGCAGCTTTTCTTGCATCTCTGCAAGCTTTACATCTCTGTGGCTCATTTACGAAACCTTTCTCAGCATAGAACTCCTGCTCGCCTGCTGTGAAAACGAACTCGTTTCCGCACTCCTTACATACTAATGTCTTGTCTTCGTACATGGTTCTTACCTCATTACATAAAATTGTGCCTAGTCGGATTTGCACCGACACCTTTGAATAAACAACGCTCTGCTATTAAGCTATACGGCCATATTCCTATCTCAACAGTGATCTCAATTTCCGTCTGACTCTCTGCATTGCATTGTCTACCGCCTTTTCCGACGTGCCCAAGCCTAATGCTATCTGATTGTATGACATTTCTCTCAAAAACGATTGAAATACCTGCCATTCCTGCTCCGAAAGTGCAGAAGTGATCTTATCATAAAGCTCATTCAGCTCCTCACGCTCCACTACGACCTCCTCAGGTACAGTGCCACCGCCGCCAAGAATAGCCTCAAGGTCAGCTTCCTCGCCGCCTGAAAGAAGTGCATTTCTGTGAACAGACGAAATGATCTTATTTTTTATACATTTTGTAGCGTAAGTTGAAAACTTCGCATTTTTGTCTTCACGATAGGTCCTAACCGCACCCAGAAGCCCCATAAGCCCCTCTTGGACAAGATCTTCATGAACCTCGGCGCCATATTTTTTTGCCAGAAACTCCACCGTACAGATATATCTCGCAATAAGCTCACCGATAGCCGTTTTGTCACTCTGTGCATTTAGCACAAGCTGCTCATCTGAAAGCTTTTTCTGCTGATCCTGCCGATCGCCTCTCAAAAAATACCGCCCACCTAATCGTAGAAATTCCCGCAAAGCCCCATTCTGACGCCACTGCGTAATGTTATAATACCATTTTAGACCATAAAAGTCAAGAGAATTGACGAAATCCGCCGTCCCTGTGAAAATATTTGTAACATACCACAGTTTTAAGAATGTATTCTTGTGATTTTCAACAAACAAAAAGTCAGCCGTGTCGAAATACACGGCTGACCGCAATTTACGCAACTTTGATGTTATACACGGCAGTATTTTGCTCTGCCATCGCTGAAAATATCCCCTCCATGGCAATCGTCAGCCACAACAAGAGGAAAATCCTCAACGTAAAGTTTTTTCACAGATTCACAGCCCAGTTCCTCAAAAGCCACTACCTCACAAGACTTTATGCAGTTGCAGGCAAGTGCGCCCGCACCGCCTATAGCACAGAGATAGACCGCACCATTTCTTATCACGGCGTCCCTTACCTCTTGTGATCTCTCGCCCTTGCCGATCATTCCGCCCAATCCAAGATCAAGCAACCTCGGTGCAAACCTGTCCATTCTTCCTGAAGTGGTCGGTCCGCATGAACCGATAGGCTTTCCCTCAGGTGCAGGAGTAGGTCCGGCATAGTAGATAACAGCGTCTTTCAAAGGGATAGGAAGCTCCTTTCCCTCGTCAAGCAAAGCATTGAATCTTTTATGTGCAGCGTCCCTTGCAGTGTACACAACGCCCGAAAGCAATATCTTGTCACCGCATTTAAGCTCTCCGCTCACCGCTTTAAGCTCCTCGGAACGTACCTTTCTTATTTCCGACATGACAAACTGTTATTCAGCGTCATCATCGCTTACAAGAGAAAGACCATCGTCAATAAGATCTCTTGCAGTGTTTACAGCACCGATACTATTGCCATACAGATCGTTAAGTGATGTAACGAGCTGCTGAACAGTTTCGCTCAGACTTGTGAATTGTGTCTTAACAGACTCTCTCAGATCAGCAGACTGTGCTCTGATGTTCTTAGCTTCGTTCTTAGCGTCGCTTACTACCTTTGCAGCCTCGGCATTTGCCTTTGATGTTACGTCAGCGGCTTCTGCGTTAGCCTTTGATGTAACAGCCTCTGCCTCTGCGTTAGCCTTAGAAGTTACCTCGGCAGCCTGCTTGTTTGCAGCACTTGTAACAGCTTCAGCCTCCTGCTTAGCGGCAGCTGTCATTGCGGCAGCGCTTGACTTAGCTGTCTGAAGTGTAGTATCAGCCTCTGTCTGAGCATTTGTAACAAGCTTCTGTGCCTGTGCGTTTGCGTCAGCAAGAACCTGATCCTGAAGCTGCTTAGCTTCATCTTCCATCTGCTTAGCTGCCTTCTTAGCTTCCTGAACGACCTTATTAGCTGTGTTCTGAGCTTCCATGAACACGCTTCCAAGATCGAATGCAGGAGTGGCTGTGCCGGCATTAGCCTCAGCAGTTTCGAGCTTCTCTTTAAGATCCTCGATCTCCTGCTTCTGCTTTTCAAGCTCAGCATCCTTTTCAGTTACCTGCTGCTCATAGTCAGCGATACGAACCTTCATTGTATCAGTATTAGCCATAAGCTCGGCTATCTTGTTTTTAGCCTCTTCTACCTTTTTCTCAAGTTCCTTCTTGCCCTCGAAGTCCTGCTTCTGAGCGCCGCCCTGTTTCTCAAGACGTTTGATAGTTTCGTTCTGGTCATTGACCTGAGCCTCAAGAGTATAAATTTTAGAAGTAAGGTCGTCTACATAAGCAAGAACGTCCTGCTTATCAAATCCGCCGACTCTAACCGTTCTTAAATAACCATTACTAGCCATTTCAATCCCTCCACATTAGTGATTATCTCTATTATACAATAAACCACGTTATTTTTCAACTGATTTAAGCCGTTTTCAAAAATTTCATTATTCCATACAAAATAGCAACTGAAATTTATACAAAATGTCTTAAAATCATATTTATCACAGAATAATTATATCAAATTTTCCGTAAGATTTCAAGTGCTTTTGCGAAAAATTTTCAATATCATGATAATTTTCTGAGAATACGAAAATCTCTTTAATTATGTAAACGTTTTCCGATTTTGGTTCAAACAAGGCGGACAGCGTAAACGCCGATCCGCCTTTGAAAGCATTATTACTTGTTCTTGAAGATATTGAAGATATCGTCGTAATAATTCGGATTATCAGCAGCCTTAACGCCAGCCTTGTGCATCGCTTCAGCGTCAGCCTTTGCGTCGTCAGCCTTCTGAGTAAAATTTGCAGTATATGTTGTCGCAGCCTTTGGTGCAGCAGTCTCAGGAACGTCATCTCTGTCAACAAAGTCAGCAGCGATAACAGTAACGTCCATAGCGTCCTTGGTATCAGGATTTGTACCGTTACCGAAGATGATCTCAACGTTATCGTCAGCAGCGTCTGCTATAGCAGCAGTAAGCTCGTCCATATCACTGATAAGGAGATCCTCGCTCATTGTAACGTTTACGATAAGTCTTCTCGCACCCTTGATAGAAGTTTCAAGAAGGTCGGAAGAAATGACCTGATTGATGATATCCTGTACCTTATCCTTGCCCTCGCCGTGACCGATAGCAATATGCGCTCTACCTGCACCCTTAAGAATAGTAGTAACGTCAGCGAAGTCAACGTTGATCTCATCATGTCTTGTAATGATCTCAGCGATAGCAATAACGTCTGTCTTAAGAACTTCATCAGCGATAGCATAAGACTGCTTCATAGTGAGGCGCATCTCGTTTGTGATAAGGTTCTGGTTAGGGATAACGATAAGAGCGTCAACGTGCTTGATAAGAGCCTCGATACCCTTTTCCGCTCTCTCCATCTTCTTAGCGCCCTCAAATTTGAAAGGCTTTGTAACAACTGCGATAGTAAGCTTGTCAAGTGACTGTGCGATCTCAGCAACTACAGGTGCAGCACCAGTACCTGTTCCACCGCCCATACCTGCTGTGATGAATACCATATCAGCGTCCTTGATAGCGTTCTCGATCTCGTCCTTGCTTTCCTGAGCGGAAGCCTCGCCGATCTCAGGCTTTGCACCTGCGCCCAGACCGTGAGTAAGCTTCTCACCTATCTGGATCTGTGTGTGTGCAGCTGACTTATGCAGTGCCTGGATATCAGTATTAACAGCGATATATTCAACATTTCCCTCGATACCGGCCTGTGCGATACAGTTAAGTGCGTTTCCACCGCCGCCACCGACACCGATTACCTTGATCTTTGCGCCTACGACTGGCTCTTCAACATACTCGTAACCCATAATAGAACTCCTCCTAAAAGCGAATTTTCATACTTCTCCGTATTTTTACATATCAATTTATCAAATCAAAAATAAAATGCAAAAAAGCCTATGTGCCGAATATGCACATAAATAGATACAATAATATATTATCATACTTTTGTCAAAAAGTAAAGAACTTAAATGAAACCATTATAAACTTTTTATTAATTATCAATAAAACGACTGATTTTTCAGTTTCATTTGTGTATACTATACAATTAGTTATCCTGACCCTTACCAATCTGTGTTCGTCTGATCGTCCACATAGCCGTTGTCAGCATATCCATTGTCGGTATAGCCCTGATCGCCGCCATTATCATATTCCCAGTCGGTGTTTCCGTTCTCGTTTGTCCACTGATCTGTGCCTGCATTGTCAGCATCATCATTGCCGTCCCATGCGTTGGTATCGTCGCTGTAGCCTTGGCTATCGTCCCCTGACCATGAGTTATCACTGTCCCATGTGTTGCCGTCATCAATATTAGTATCAGCCGATACCGCACTGCTGCTGTCATCTGGCTTTGCAGAGCTTGTGTCGTCAGGTTTTGACGACTCGTCCTGCGATTTCGGAATAGCCGAAATGCCGCTGTCAGCACCATTGTAAATAAGCGTACCCTCGTAATCGTCAGTAATGCTCTTGTCAATTACCGCCTTAAGATATGTAAGCTTGTATTCCATATCCACCGAGCTTCCAAGCTTTATTTCAAGCCTGCCGTCATACATAAGCTTAATATCCGAACGGGTGGTCAGGTCAATAGAGTCTATATTTTTAAATTTCAGGTCATGAAGTTCATTCAGAAGCTCTTTAAGGATATCCGCCTTAAATGAATCCTCAGAAGCAAGCTTGTCGCCCTGACTAAGACTTTTAAGCTCAAAGCCCTTTACAACAGGTATATCCCCTGTCGGAGCAGGATTTTTCGTTTCAAGTATCTTTCCCGAAGCAGACAGCACATAGTATGAATTTTTATACTCGATATCAGCCGCCTTTTCGGCCTCTGTGCAGGTTATAACAAGTGTTGACGGAAATTTCTTTGTGACCTTGACATCATCAAGATACACAAGAGTATCTTTCAAACGCTTTTCAACTATATCCGTATTCGTCCTCACAAGGTTCTGTCCCGTTGAAACGCCGCCCACGCCAAGGATCTGATCCTGCTCGTAAAGGGTAACGCCCTCTATTTTTATCTCCGACACATTAAAAAACAAAAACATACTCAGCACCAGCAGCAGCGCCGCAGCCGCAAAAAAGCTGGCAACATACACATTGCGCATATTCACTGTCTGCCGACGTGCCGCAGGCCGCTGTGAGTTCATTCTGTTTTCCTTGTAAGTTCCGTTCATTTTTCTCTTTCCTAACTGCTAGTAATTTACACGTTTTATGTTTCCGCCCAGAAGCGTAAAAGCATTTTCAATGCAGTCATAGCCCCTGTCCATAAGCTTTATATTAGTGAGAGATGTTTCTCCCTCTGCCGAAAGCGCCGCCACAGCTAACGCCGCACCGCCTCTAAGGTCAGGCGCACGGACTTTTGCTCCGTAAAGCTCCTTCACGCCCTCGATAACAGCCACTTTTCCCTCTGTCTTTATATCCGCACCCATTCTCACAAGCTCGTCAACATGGCGGTAGCGGTTTTCAAAAATATTTTCCACCACCACACTGGTGCCTTTTGCCTTAGCAAGTGCCGCCGTGACTATCGCCTGAGCGTCCGTAGGGAATCCCGGGTAAGGCATAGTCCTCACCGTCCGCACAGCTTTTAGCTGTTTAGGTGCTTTTATAAATATCCTGTCCTCATATAGAAATACCTGACAGCCCATTTGCTCAAATATAGGTATGACCGCACGGATATCCCCTGCCCTTGCCCCAAGCAGACCTATCTCACCGCCTGTTGCCGCCGCCGCACTCATAAAAGTCGCCGCAACTATCCTGTCGGGCATGACAGAGTATTCACAGCCGTGTAGCTTTTCCACACCGCTTATTGTTATCGTTCCGCCCCCTGCGCCACTTATCCTTGCACCGCAGCAGTTCAGAAACTCCGCAAGATCGCATATCTCAGGCTCTCTTGCCGCATTGTATATCACCGTGTCGCCCTTTGCCAGAACAGCCGCAAGCATGATGTTCTCAGTTGCTCCCACAGAGGGGAACGAAAGGTCTACCCTAGCCCCTCTAAGCCCTCTCGGGCAGGTGCAGCTAAGCACGCCATACTCCTCGTTTATCCTGACGCCCATTTTTCTAAGTGCGCACAGGTGCATATCTATAGGTCTCGGACCAAGCTCACACCCTCCCGGGAATGACAGCCTGCATTCACCTGTTCTTCCAAGAACAGCTCCCAGAAAAACGATAGACGAACGCATCTCTCTCATAAGCTCATCTGGCACAAAGGTCTTTACAGCGCCCCTTGCGTCCACAGTAACACAGCCGTCCTCACGGCTGCACCTTGCCCCAAGCACCGACAGAATGCGACAAGCCGCAAATACGTCCGAAAGTGCAGGACAGTTATGTAGCCTGATCTCTCCGTTTATAAGAACACACCCTGCCAGCAGCGGCAGAGCTGCGTTTTTTGCTCCCTGAACGGTTATCTCTCCGTTCAGCCTGCTTCCTCCCTGAATGATAAGCCGTTGCATAAGCGTCGCTCCTTTTAAGGTTTTGACTTATCTTATGCAGGACCGCCCATATAGGTTAAAGCTATTTGTTGATATATATCTCTGTAGCGTTTGAAACAGGCATAAAAGCAGGCAAACAAGGCAGATAGGAGTCCTTGCCTATCTTCTTTTTCATATCCTTAGTTGAAAGTATCATGCCAGTAACGCAATCGTCAAACGTACTATCGTCCATATCAGTGATATTCACAAGTATCCTTACAGTGACCTCCTTACTGGAAAACGGAGGAACAGTGTCGCCTATGACCTCACCGTCGCTGTTTGTTGTAACGCTGGTCGCATAGCATACCGCGTTGTCATATTCAGAAGAAACATGGCTGATCTCATACTGCGGTATCTTTATCTCAAAAGGAGACGGGTTTTTAATATTAAACACTATATCTGCAAAACGGTAGCTTGAACTCAACTCAGAACCAAAAGCTTCTTCGTTGTATACAGAATAATTTGACAGCGCATATGTTTTAAAATCCGTCATACCCATTGTTTTGAACACGTTGTCGTCATATCTAACCACGCTCTTGTCTGCGTCGTTGAAAAACAGCGGAGGGAAGAAGAACACCATAAGCACAAGCACGATAATAACAGCCACAACTGTCTTTATTATCTTGCTACGCTTTACATATGAATCTCCCACCTTTACTCCCTTGCTAAGACCTTTCACCGCCTGCGCAGGCATAGCCGCAGCGTCCTCAAGGAAATCGTCCTCATCGTCCTCTTCCTTGTGCTTGGTAGGGTCATCGTAAGTCTTTGTGGCACGGTCGAACTCCCCTGCCTTGTTGAACTTTTCTCCGTCAAAAATCTCGTCGGCGGTGCGGTTCACTCCGCTGCCCTTGAACTTTTTATCTGACAGCTTTTTTATCTTGTCAACATCAGGCACTTCAATGCTATCCATTGAAGCCCTCTTGTTATACTGTCTGTAATTCTTATCCATTATTTTATCCCCTTAAATTTTACGTTCCTTATCCCTTAATAAGTGGCTCTAAAGCCTTGAATATCCTGTCCTCAGTATCGGCAACATGAAGCTTTGCAGCGTTTTCCGAGCACTGTCTGAGCTTCTCAGGGTCTTCTATAAGCCCCTTTACAGTATCAATGAAAAGCTTTTCCGTCAAGTCTTTTTCTTCGATAACAAAGCCTGCTCCTGCGTTTTGCAATACCATGCCGTTGTAATACTGATGATTTTCAGCCACCATAGGCGACGGGATAAGCACAGAGGCTCTGCCCATTGCTTCAAGCTCCGCCAGCGAAGCTGCTCCGCACCTTGATATAACAAGGTCAGCCGCAGCCATTGCCACAGGCATATTGATATAATCCTTTATGATACGTCTGCTGTTGTTGATATCTATACCCATAGCCTCCAGCTTTTCAGGATAGTCCTTATATCCCTGATAAGTGCCGTAGGAATGTATATGACACACCTTAACATCATTGTCCTGATACCATTTCAAAAGCTTTGCGATATTCTCATTAAGCACTCTCGCACCCAGACTTCCGCCTGTTGAAAGCACACATATTTCATTTTCATCAAAGCCAAGCTGTTTTTTAGCCTCCGACTTTGACATGGTGTTGAAAGCTCCCCTTACAGGCAGACCTGTCACCACCGTCTTAGCATTTTCGGGCATATACTTTTCTGCCTCTTTTACAGTGAGCATAACAACGTCCGCAGACTTTGCAAGTATCTTGTTTGTCACGCCCGGAAAAGCGTTTTGCTCGTGAATAGCCGTCTTTATGCCCATTTTAGCGGCTTTTCTAACTATAGGTCCTGAAACATATCCTCCGGTTCCTATAACAAGATCAGGCTTTGCTTCCTTTATTATCTTCTTTGCAGTGCTTCCTGACTTTACAAGACACCCTGCCGCATGGATATTTCTTTTGAGATTTACCCAGTTAGGCTTTCTCTGAAAGCCCTCTATCTTTATAGGATAGAACTTATATCCTGCCGCAGGCACGAGCCTAGCCTCAAGCTTTTCAGGATTTCCCGCAAAGCTTATCTCAGCGTCAGGATAATGTTTTTTTATGATCTCCGCAATGGCAAGAGCAGGATTTACATGACCTGCCGTACCTCCGCCTGCAAGTAAAACTCTGAGCATAGAACTAATACCTCTTTACTTTTTTTTGATGCACTGACGTGAAACGTTGAGCATGATACCCATTTCTGCAAGCTGTATCATCAGTGCAGTACCACCGTAGCTGAAAAACGGCAGTGAAATACCCGTGTTAGGGAAAGCGTTGCAGGCTACCATAATGTTGAAAAGTGCCTGCGAGCCTATCTGTATTGTTATACCAGCCGCAAGAAGCATACCAAAACGATCCTTGCTTCTTGAAGCGATCATGAAGCCCTCGATTATAAAAAGCACAAACAGCAGTACCACTACCATTGCACCCACGAAGCCAAGCTCCTCGCAGATAATAGCGAAAACGAAGTCGTTTTGCGACTCAGGCAGATAGTATTTTTGCCTTGACTCTCCAAATCCAAGACCGAACCAGCCGCCAGATCCTATAGACAATAGAGATTCATAGGTCTGGAAGGTCTTTCCGCTAGGGTCGGATTCAGGATTCTTCCAGCTCTGTATACGATCTGAAATATAAGAAAAGCCTGAGCCTGACGCCATTTTATATATCAGCAGCAGCACCCCGAAAACAGCACACACACCGATAAATTTCCAGAAAGTCTTTTTTGGCATACCGCTTATGAACATCATAGACACGCCCATGATACCCACCAGCATAACAGCCGACATATGCCTCTGAAAAATAAGCACCAGCGCCACCGCGCCCATTATCACAGTAAACGGTATAATACAGAATTTCCAATCCTTGAACTTAGGATAGTTCACCGACATTATGTATGCGAAAATAATAATGAACGTTACCTTCAGAAGCTCCGACGGCTGAAAGCTGATCGGACCTATTTGTATCCAACGCTTTGCACCGGCAACGTCTATTCCGAAAAGAGCTGTATAAAACGTAAGAAGATAGGTGGCGATAAATGCAATATATGCTATCTTAGTGTTCTGAAAGAAGTGATAATCAAGATAGCTCGTGGCAAACATCAGAAGAAGACCAAGTCCGGCAGACTTGAGCTGGCTCACCAAATAATAATATCCATCGTTATATTCACTCAGACCCCACGCATAGCTTGCAGAAAACATCATCAGAAGTCCAAATACAAGCAATACCATTACAAGAATGAAAAACGGCTTGTCTATCTCCGCAAGTATAAATCTGAATCTATGTTTTCTTTTTGCCTGTGCCACAGGTTGTTTAAGAGGAACGTGACTATTATACACTATGCTTCCGTCACGTTCACGTCTAGGACCTCTTATAGCCAAACAAACAACCTCCCAACAAAATCTCTATATGAAAAACTTTCCCGAATATATCAAAAACGCTATCGCCGCCGCAGCCCCTGCCACAGATATCACAGCGAATATCCCTATCACAGCGTGATCCCCGTGACCCTTTTTCTGCAAATGCTCATGAAGCGTGTAACCTCTCATAAGCAGCTTTTTTCTTATCTTAAAAACCACATACTGCAAAAGCGCACATATCCCGTCAACGACCACCGCCGCCCCTGCCAGCAGGAAAACGAAATACTCTCCCGAAAGCAGCACCGCCATAGTCATAAGGCCCCCAAGTGCCAGCGCACCCGACTCGCCCAAATAAAGCTTCGCAGGACTGCACCCCCAAAAGAGAAAGCCTCCTGCCGCACCCATTGTGCAAACAGCAAAAAGCTGAGCGGCGTCAGAGCCTGCCCCTGCCGCAAGACCGCTTGAAATGCCTACCGAAAATATCAAAGCTGTTACAGCGCACAGCCCGTCAGCACCCGTGTCGGTCTTACCGCCTGCGCAGTCGTGTATCTTCACCATGTTTATCCCCACTGTCATAAACAGCGGAAAAAGCGGATAAAAAAGCCTGCCGAACTGCACATAGCCCAAGTGAAAAGGCATAAGCACAGCCGTCTGCACTCCTCCGCAGTATCCAAGCCCCACGCATACTCCAAGACATATAAGATACTCCATACATATCTTGTAAAAAGGCTTCATGCCTATGCCAAGCTTTTTCTCCTTAACATAGTCCTCCGAAAGCCCAATAGCCGTGAGCATCAAAACTCCGCCCAAAACAATAAACACACGCCTTGAAAACTCTCCGTTCTCAAAACTCAGCACCGCCTGCGAGTCATAAAATATAACTCCCGTAACAATGCCGAATATAACGCAGAGCATTATGACAACTCCGCCGAATTTCGGCTCAGAGCCGTCCTTTGCGAACCTGTCGCCTATATAAAAATCGAATTTACCTGTTTTTATCCTGCGGAAATATGGTATGAAAACTCTGCCGAGAACATATCCCAGCACCATTTCACACCCCAGTATCACCGCCTGCACGCTCCAACTCATTTTGTCAGTGCATTGAACACTTCTTCAAGCTTCATTCCTCTGCTTCCCTTGAAAAGCACAGCGTCGCCCTTTGCAACTACCTCTTTCAAAGCCGCCGCAAGGTCATCTCTGCTTTCAAAGTGCCTGCAACTTTCCTTTGCAAAGCCCTTTTTCTCAGCACCCTCTATATAGCACTTTGAGTCCTCGCCAAAGCAGTAAAGCAGATCAGCCTTTGAAGCCGCAACATACTCTCCCACGTTTCTGTGATAGGTCTTTGAGTTCTTGCCAAGCTCCAGCATATCTCCAAGCACGCAAATGCGCTTGCCCTCCGCCTGTGCCTGCGAAAGCACCGAAAGGCTCGCTTTCATTGAGTCAGGCGCAGCATTGTAGCAGTCAACTATATATGTAACTCCGTCAATGACGGTAACATTCTGTCTTAAACCCTCCGGTTTGAACTGAGCAATGCCCTTTACAATATCCTCAGGAGGAATATCCAGTGCAAGGCCCACACAGAACGCCGCAAGAGCGTTCTTTACATTATGCTCGCCCAAGCAGTTTATCTGGGCGGCTATCTTTCCGCCCTCATAGTTTATAGTAAATGTTATGCTGTTGTCAACAGTCTTAACACCGCTTGCATAAACATCGCAGTCCTTCTTTGATACAGAATAGTAATAAACCTTTCTGTCAGAATGTAACTGCACCCCTGCAAGCAATTTATCATCACGGCAAAGTATCAGCGGAGCGTCATAAGCCGCACCGTCAAGTATCTCAAGCTTCGCCTTGAGAATGTTTTCCTGCGTGCCGAGATTTTCAATATGTGAAATGCCGATGTTTGTTATAACAGCCACGTCAGGCTGACATGACATTGACATTCTCGATATCTCGCCCTGATGTGACATACCCATTTCGATAACAGCCGCCTCATAACTGCTGTCAAGACCGAAAAGCGTCTGTGGCATACCTATCTCATTGTTGTGGTTGCCCTGAGTTTTCAGCGTCTTGTATTTCTGCGCCACAACAAGGGCTATCATATCCTTAGTGGTGGTCTTTCCCACGCTTCCTGTTACGCCAACTACCTTAACATCGAATTTAGACCTGTAGTATCCCGCAATGTCGAGCAATGCCCTTGCAGTGGAGTCAACTATCATACATCTTGCACCCTCCACAGGTCTTTCCGTGACAACAGCCTCCGCACCAAGCTCCATAGCCTTTGCGGCAAAGTTGTGTCCGTCAAAATTCTCACCCTTTAGTGCAATAAAAAGCGAGCCTGGCTTTATTGTTCTCGTATCGGTGGAGATATCGGAAATTTCAACGTCAGCAGGATAGCCGTAGCTTCCGTGAACCGCCGATATTATCTCCTGTAAGCTTAATTTTTCCATTTTAATTCTTATCCGCCAATTTCTCGGCAGTGTCTCCTTTCCCTTATCTTATAAATATATCTTTATCGCAAAACCGCCCACAGCCACTTTGCATATCACGAGCGAACACTGTTCACCCCTACATTTTTCTCTTATCTGCCCTCAGCTTCAAGCTCTTTAAGAGCGTCCGCAACGACTTCTCTCTCGTCAAAATGTATCTTCACACCACCTGCAAGTATCTGATAATCCTCATGACCCTTGCCGGCAAGCACGATGATATCGTCCTTTTCCGCATGATGTATAGCCCAGTGGATAGCCTCACGCCTGTCAACGATAGTTATGTAAGGGGTCGTCTTGCCCTCCAGACCTACCAGAACATCGTTTATGATATCCTGCGGATCTTCATTCCTCGGGTTGTCGGAAGTGACGATAAGAAAATCAGCATTGTCCGCCGCAGCCGCAGCCATAAGGCTTCTCTTTGAAGCGTCTCTGTTTCCGCCACAGCCGAAAAGGCATTTTACCTTTCCGCTTGCACTGTTCTTTATAGCCGAAAGCACGTTCACAAGTGCGTCAGGAGTGTGAGCATAGTCGCATATAACAGTGAAATCTCTGCCCGTCGGAACTATCTCCGCTCTTCCTCTTACGCCCTGCATAGTGCCCAAAGCTCTGATAGTCTTGTCAACGTCAAATCCAAGGGTCTCACAGCAGGCTATAACAGCCAGTGAGTTTGAAACGTTGAAAAGTCCGGGCATATTGAATGAAACATTGTGCTTTATCTTTCCGTCAGTGAAAACATACTTCACACCGCTTGCTGAAAGCAGGATATCCTCTGCTCTGAAATCAGCCTTTGTACAGCATGAATAAGTTTTCGCAGGACAGCTTATCTCTTTGAGATACCTTCTGCCGTATTCATCGTCTATGTTGATGATAGCGTTGTCAGATATAGTGAAAAGTATCTTCTTAGCCTGATAGTAATTTTCCATCGTGCCGTGAACGTCAAGATGATCCTGCGTCAGATTAGTGAAAACGCCTACCTTATAATGACAGCCTGAAAGTCTTTTCTGCTCCAATCCCTGCGAGGAAGCTTCCATAACAACATAGTCGCACTTCTCATCAGCCATTTTTCTGAAAAGCTCATAAAGGTCATAAGGCTCAGGAGTCGTTCTTGCAGTAGGATAAACGTCGTCGCCTATCTCGTTCTGACAAGTGCCGATAAGACCGACCTTACAGCCGAATGAAGAAAGCACCTTCTTTATAACAGTTGTGATAGTCGTCTTTCCGTTAGTGCCTGTTACACCGATAAGAGTAAGCTCCTTTTCAGGGTGACCGAAAAATGCCGCACACAGCAGAGGGAAAGCCTCTCTTGTATTCTCCACGATTATCTGACAGTCAAGCCCCAGATCTCTTTCGCAGACTACAACCGCACAGCCTTTTTCTATCATGTCCTTAGCAGCGTCATGTCCGTCAAAGGTCTTTCCTTTTATGCACACGAACATCGAGCCTGCCTTGACAGCCTTTCTTGTGTCGCTCGTAACGTCGCTTATCTCCATATCAGGCAGAGAAGTTTTCGCAACGTCCTTTATGATATCATATAGTTTCATAATTATCATTCCTTATCATGGTTTCTTACTGTGAGCCTACCGAGGTCACTGCAAATGTTACCGACACAGCCGTTCCCATTGGAACGCTCTGTCCTGCTCCCACGCTCTGATCGGACTGTGCAACTGCACCCTCCTCCTCATAGCCTGAGCCTTCTGCCGTCAAGTTAAGACCATACATATCAAGCGTAGCCCTTGCCTGCTCCTTTGTAAGTCCTTTAAGTTCAGGCACCGTAACAGTTTCTTCCTTGGCGTTTGCTTCTGTGTAAAGCACGACCGATCCGCCATGCTCTATCTTTGCGGCAACAGGCGTCTGCTTAACAACAGTGTCGCCCTCGCCCTTGACCTTGACCTCAAGTCCAAGATCTTCAAGTGTCTTTTTGGCTTCCTCAACAGTATAATACTGAACGCTAGGTACTGATACCTGCAAGTCTGCAAGCTCGCTTTCGTCATACTCAGGGAAGATCCCCACATAAGGCAGAACGTCTGAAAGCACGTTCACGCATATAGGTGCTGCCACCTGGCTTCCGTAGAATTTCTCGCCCGTCGGGTGGTCTACCATTACGAGCATTACTATCTCCGGATCGTCGGCAGGAGCGAATGCACAGTATGAAGAAACATACGTCTGACCGGTTGAGTCCTCGTCCATTTTCTGTGAAGTACCCGACTTACCGCCTATCCTGTATCCCTTTATATAGCAGTTAGAGCCAGGCTGACCTTCAACAACGCCCTCGAGTATCTCTCTCATAGATGCTGAGGTGTCCTCAGAAATGACCTGACGTCTTACAACAGTGTCCATTTTCTTTACAATGTTGCCGTTCTCGTCAGTTATACTGTTCACTACCTGTGGTGTAACAAGATAACCGCCGTTTATAGCCGCCGAGTAAGCTGTTATCATCTGTATCGGCGTTACCTTATTTGTCTGACCGAATGAAGATGAAGCAAGCTGAACAGGGCCCATGTTGCTAAGCGGCATACTGATAGAATTTGATTCCGCAGGCAGGTCGATACCTGTCAGCTCGTTGAAACCGAACGCATTGTAATACTGACAGAACTTTTCAGAGCCAAGCTTCATGCCTATCTGAATGAATACAGGGTTACATGAGTTTAGCATTGCCTGGGCAAAATCCTGCGAACCGTGGTCGGTAGTTGACCAGCAGTGGAAAGTCGTGTCCTCCACCTGTATCTGAGTGCCGCAGCCAAAAGTATCATTAAGAGTGATAGCCTTTTCTTCCAAAGCCGAAGCACCTGTTATGACCTTGAATACAGAACCCGGATTGTATGTTTCTGAAACCGCCTTGTTCTTCCACTGAAGGGACCATGCGTCAAGCTGTTTCTGCTTGTAATCGTTTGAATCTTCATCAAGCCCCGCAAGCTCCGCCGCCGTTTTTTCATCGGAGATAGCCGCAGGCTCGTTAGGGTCATAAGGATCAGAAGTCGCCATTGCGTATATCTGACCTGTCTTAGGATTCATTATGATACCGCAGGCTCTGTCAGTAGGCTGATTTTCCTCAACAGCCTTTGCAAGCTCTTTTTCAAGGATATACTGAATGTTGGCGTCGATATTCAGATTAAGATCGTCGCCGTCCTGAGCGTCATAGCTCTGCTTGTATCTGTATGGTATCTCAGTTCCGTCGCTTGCCTTTGCAGTGATTATCCTGCCGTCAATGCCGCTGAGATAATCGTCATAGTAAGCTTCAAGACCATATATGCCGTTGCCCTCATAGTCCGTGTGACCAAGAACAACAGAAGCAAGAGTATTCTGTGGATAAAGTCGCCTTGTGGTAGGGTCGCACCTTACGCCGTCAATGCCAAGCTCCGTGAGCTTATCCTCGATAGCCGTGGAAACGGTCTTTTCCACCTCTTTTTTCAGCACGATGTACTGAGTATCCGTCTTAGTTAGTTTTTCTCTCACAGTGTTAGTGTCTATCTCAAGATTGAGTGCTAAAAACTCCACAAGCTCGTCAAGACATTCGTCCCCTGATTTCGTTGCGTCAAGTCTTTGCTGATATGTAGCCTTCTTGGACGCGTCGTCCTCTTTGGCTATATATCCTTTAAGCTCCTCTATCTTCTTGTCGTTGTCATCAAGCTTTTCTTTGAGCATAAGAGGGTCTGCATAAACAGTATAGACCGTTGCGCTCTGAGAAAGCACCGTTCCGTTTGAATCATAAATAGTGCCTCTTGACGCTGAAACAGCCGTGCTTTTAAGCTGCTGAGCGTTTGCAAGGGACTGCCACCTCTTGCCGTCCTTTATAGACACCGAAAAGATGGTCGCAACCGTATATATAAGTATCGCCGCCACAGGCAGGCTCAGCCAAATATTCAGACGTTGTTTCATTCTGGCACTTGGTCTGTCGGTCATAAATATCTCCTCTCAGGACATCACCGCACATACAAAATCTTCAATAATTTAGCACAATACGGCAAATATCGTATTTTCACACATACAAATTAATAGAACAAGAAAGCTAAGCACAAATATCTTGTCCCTAACTTTCCCCATAATTATTTTATTCACTAAGCCCCGATATATTCCAGAACAGAGCTGAACCAGTGTTTTATCTTAACGAACACATTGTCGTCCTCGGCCTTTACCACCTTTGCCACCGAGTCTGACTCCACAGTAACATACTCTATCTGAGATTTATCCAGCTTTTTAAGTCCCAGCTCATTCTCAGCATACTCCTCGACCTTTGACATATTGGTCTTCTGAGCAAGCTCTGACTGTAAACTTACATTCTCTCCCTGAAGCTGAGCAAGCTGTTCCTCCTGTCTGGTCTGCTCCGAACATAGGCTTGATATTTCGACTCTGCCGTATATCATCGTTCCAAGAACAACAGCCACCAGCAGACAAATACCTATCACAGCTACTACCGATACGGTTTTCTGCTTTAGTGCAGGGTTTTTCTTATATTTTATGGCTCTCTGAGCCTCCGCCTCCTGAGCGTTGTCATAGGCACTGTAATCAAATGCCAAGTTATGTACCTTTGCCATTGCGGTAAAACACCTCTCACGATCCACGGGCAAGCCCGTTATTTACACATTCCCAATTTCACACAAATTTCACTCAGTCCTTGATCTTCTCGATCGCCCTGAGCTTAGCACTGCGGCTTCTGTTATTCTCCGCAAGCTCCTTTTCATCAGCCTCTATAGGTTTTCTGTTCACAAGCTTTCCCCTAGGCGTTCTTCCACATATGCACTGGGGAAAATCAGGCGGACATATACAGCCCTTGCAGAAGCTCTGAAATCTCTGCTTTACCAATCTGTCCTCCAGCGAATGGAAAGTGATTATGCAAAGCCTGCCGCCCACGTTAAGACAATCGAATGCCTTGTCAAGAGCGATATTCAAATGTTCAAGCTCCTTATTTACCTCTATCCTGATAGCCTGAAAAGTCTTTTTGCAAGGGTTTTTCTCACGCCTTGCCTTCTGCGGAACTGCGCTTTTTATTATCTCGGCAAGCTCCATAGTTGTCTCTATCGGTTTTTGTTCTCTGTATTTTACTATCTTAGAAGCAATGCTTCTTGAAAACTTTTCTTCACCGTACTCGAAAATTATCCTCGCAAGGCTCTGATAATCATATCCGTTCACAACGTCCTTGGCGGAAAGCCCCTCCCCTGACATTCTCATGTCAAGAGGCGCGTCATTGTGATAGGAAAAACCTCTCTCCGCATTGTCAAGCTGATAAGAAGAAACACCCAGATCCATAAGAATGCCGTCAGCACCGCTTATGCCGAGCCTTTCAAATATCTCGTCTATCTCAGAGTAATTCCCTCTCACAACAGTCGCAGGATAGCCTGCCAACCGTTCAGTCGCAGTTTTCACCGCCTCGGGATCTCTGTCTATAGCCACAAGCCTGCCGCCCTTTTCGCCGTCAAGCCTTTTAGCGATCTCTCTCGAATGTCCTGCTCCTCCGGCAGTGCCGTCGCAGTAAATGCCGTCAGGCCGAATGTTCAGACCCTCCAAGCACTCATCAAGCAGTACGGGAATGTGGTTAAATTCCATTAAAAATCAAGCCCCTCCAGAGCTTCCATAAGCTCGTTATCATCAATGCTGCTGTTGAAATCGTCCCAGCGCTTTTTATCCCATATCTCACATCTGTCAGATACTCCGGCCACAACGATCTCCTTTTCAAGCCCTGCCACCTCTCTCAGTGACTGCGGAACAAGTATCCTGCCCTGCTTGTCAGGCTCGACCTCGCATGCCCACGCCATAAAGCTTCGCTGTAAAGCTCTCGCCTTAGCCATAGGCAGACTTCTGATCTTTTCGGCTCTTTTCTCGAAATCCTCAAGAGAATAAACGAACAGACAGCCGTCTATACCTTTAGTTACAATGAACCGCTCGCCGATAAGCTCTCTGAGCTTAGTAGGAAAAGTCATTCTTCCCTTAGCGTCCATAGTCTGATTGTAAGTTCCTTTAAGCAAGCACGCCAGCAAGCCGTTCACCTCCCTTGACCGAGTTAAGCAATGAAATGCCACATTTGAAGCACTCATCACCACTTTTTTGCACTTTTAACCACCGTACAATAATTATACACTATATTATAGAAAATTGCAACAGTAATATTTCCCAAAGTGAATTTTTGCAAGGGATTTTTCTTGGACACTTGGTCAATTTAAGAGAGATTTTAGGGGGATTTTGTAACTTTCACCTTTTAATTTGTCACCGTCTTGTAATTTGTAAACTTTTAATTAATTTTACGTCATACAATATCTTGTGGCACTTTAAACATTTGCACCTGTATAAAGATAGCAGATATTTCCGCAAAACTCCCATACATTCACATCGTATTGACCTTATAAAGTTATTGTAACACAACATATAGTATACGTCAATAGGTTTTGCGAAAAAAAGCACAATTATTTCTTACGCTGTGACAGAAAAAGCAAGAAGGGTGATGAACGGTAGAATATAGTGTCGCAAAAAGGTTAAAATTCGGTAACAAGGAAATTTGTTTTCTAATTTAATTATTACACTATCCGATTTTGTAAATTTTCATTGCTTAGATAAAGAAAATAAAGTTTGAAGAGGAATGGAGCATGAGAGAGGGTTTTTAACGTTAAAACAGCCAAAAATAATAGTAAAATTGCACAAAACCGCAAAATAAAGTGGCAAAAAAGGCAACAACAAACCACGAGATACAATATGCAGTGGAAAGCGACGTTCAAATGAGGAATGAGCATAGCTAACCAAAGTCGTGCCCCCAGCACCGAGCGTAGCGAGAGATAAAGCGCAGGCTCAAGCCCGGCGCTAGAGGGCTTGTGGGGTCTAGGGGCAAAGCCCCTAGCGGAGTTTGAGGCAGAGCCTCATTCGGCGACAGCCGACCAAGCGGTGCAGATTAAGGTACAAAAAACACACAAAAGCCCGATATCAAATAAAGGTAATATTGGAGCATAAAATCTGCACCGTTTTCCCTATCCCTTAGCAAATGTAAATCCGCAAAGAGCGCAGCGATTTTGCGGCATAGCAAACCATAGCACCAAAATGTAGGGGCGAACATCGTTCGCCCGTTGGCTTCACAACCTTGTATCAGAAAACAAAAAAAACGGACGCACCTCGGTGCGTCCGCCAAGCCTCAGTTATTTACTTGCAAAAATTCTCAATGTATCTGTCGATACACTGTGCCACGATCTCAGTAGCGTGTTCACGATCCTTAACATCATCGACCACAGTGTCCTTGTGTTCAAGTGCCTTGTATACCGAGAAGAAATGACACATCTCATCAAAAATGTGCTTAGGCAGCTCTGAAATGTCCTTATATATGTTGTATGTAGGATCATTGAGCGGAATGCAGATTATCTTCTCGTCAGCCGCACCATTGTCAAGCATGGAGATAACGCCTATAGGATAACAGTCAACCAAAGACAAAGGTGCAAGCGTTTCCGAGCAAAGCACCAGTACGTCCAACGGGTCGCCGTCCTCTGCATACGTCCTAGGGATAAAACCATAGTTTGCAGGATAGTGGGTCGATGTGTAAAGTATCCTGTCCATTCTCAGAAGGCCCGTGGTCTTGTCAAGCTCGTATTTTACCTTTGAGCCTTTTGGTATCTCTATTACCGCCGTGAATTTTTCCTTTGTTATCACCTTTGGTGAAATATCATGCCAGATGTTCATGTACATTCCTCCTGTATTTTCATTCAGCTTCGTACATACCCTCAGACTTCAGATTTTCAGGTATGTCAAAAACCGTTTCGCCGTCCGCCTCAACGCATGAGATACAACCGGCGTTGTCCTCGTTTATCAAGTCCCACAGTGTTACAACTTCATCTTCACCCACAACGTCTATCCCAAGTCTGTCAAAAAGCTTCTCAAGCTTCTTTGGATTGCGTGAGTATATCTGAAATTCCTGATAGTCTGTGAAATATATCTCCTCGTCATTCTTGTGCGAGCCAAATCCAAATCTCGATACTCCGTCATTTACAAGCACAGTGCCGTAACGCTTCATTATGGCAAGGACGACCTCTTTCGTGCAGTTATCAAGATAATAGGTCTTGTATCCATCTCTCTCGCTGTCAGGAAGCTCCAGAAAGAAGAATATAGGCTCAGCGAGCTTCTCTATCACACCGCAGGCGACCTTCGCCATGATGTCACAACTCAGCACACCCCTTATATTATCCCCCTGAATGTGGCAACAGGACCTCAGCTTTTCCGCTCCGCCCACAGATACGCCCTGACAGAGGGTAAAATTATCTTCCATAATATCCTCCGTAAAATAGTTTTATTACCAATAGTATAAACCATTTTCGCAGATATTTCAAGTATAACCTATGAATTTACATTAAAAGTTTACGGCAGTACAGCCTTTCAGCCATACCGCCGCTAGAAATCACAAAATCCAGAAAAAGAACAGCGTTCTCACGCATATTTCGCAAACAGCCTGTTACTTGCCTCTCTGCTCAATAATGCCGATCATCTCGCCCACATCTTTCATACCCGAAACTTCGCCCATTTTGAATCTCATCTTGAACTCGTCCTCCACCGCACCGATAAGAGTGATATGCTCGATAGAGTCCCAATCCTCGATATCATCAGCCGTGGTGTTCTCGTCTACCTCCAAAGTATCATCATCAAAAACATCTCTGAAAACATCATCAAGTCTTTCAATTATCTCGTCCTTGCTAAGCATAATGCTCCTCCTTCACCTTTATAACAGTATTTTTATCCTCATACCCCTCAACTAAAAGCCGCCAAGCCGTGTTGCCCTCTTCGTCCTGAGATATCTTCTCAAAGCCGAAGCTTTCATAAAGCCCTGCCACCATTTTATTTTTCGCCGTAGGGTAATAATGCCCGTATATCTCTCTTATGCCACGCTTTTTCGCCTGTTCCACCAGACTATCCAGCATAGCAAGCTCCATATCCCTTTTCAGCACACGGCATGACATCAGCCAAAGCTCGATATCAAGCCTGCCCTTGTCCTCGCTGTCTGTCTTTCCGATAGTCACCGCCACAACGCCGTTGTCACCGAATTTGTCATAAAGCTTTCCATACAGCCTTATGTATTCATCAGAGTTATAGACCGCCTCCATTTGCTCCGCAGTGTATCTCTTTGTGGTGAGATTGAACTGATTGCTCTTGTTGGTGAGCTGAGTTATCCTTTGCAGATACAAAGGCGAAAAATCCCCTATCTCCGCCGTCATTTCAAGACTCAAAAGATAATCATGATAATCCGCAAACCTGCTCTGCGCCTTTGCACGCTGAGCGTTCGCCCTGTACATATCATTGCGTTTGAGATCGTCCTCCGACAGCGTAACAGTTTCAAAATATCCCGAACGGTCAAGCACTCTTATGTAGTCCGTGACCTCCCCTATCTCAGGCACAGCCGTTCCCCCAAGCTGTCCCCTGACTATTTCCCTCTCCGCAGGGTTATCGTCCACAAAAACAAACGCCTCAGAAAGAATGTTAAGCTCCTCCGCCGTGTCAACGATATTTTTGTCCTTTGGAAGCCAGTTGGCTTTTATCGCCACAAAATCATCAGGCCTTAGCATGCCCTCAGGGTGGGAAAGCCCAGCCAAAGCGTTCTCTTCCTCGTTTTTGGAGCATACCGTCAAAAGCACGCCCAAGTCCTTGTGCGCCTTAACATACTGCTGAAACTCAAAATAAGCCATTGCCTCAGCCGTTTCCTTGCCTATCTCGAGATTTTCCACACCGTCGTCACCAACGATGCCGCCCCAAAGAGTGTTGTCAAGGTCAAGAGCCAGCGCCTTTTTATTCTTGCCAAAGATAGCCTTTATAATACTCGCCACCTGAAAAGCCAGCTCAGGTATAGCCTCGATATTTAGGGCATATTTGTAGAGATACCAATACTTCGGCTCGCTCCACTTTTCAAGCCCATATGCCGCTGATAGCCAGTTTATATCATTGAGATAAACCTCAGGCCTCTGGGCTATCCTGTCATACAAAGCCGAATTGAGCCTTGTGACGAAGTTCACCTTTCCACGCCTGTCGGAAGCATCCATGTTTCCCATAAGGCGGAAAAACGGAAGCTCAAAATTGTTCTGTATCACAGGACAGCCGAAATGCTCTTTCACTCCGTCCCAAGCCTGAGAAAGCCTGTCAAGCTCAGCGTTCAACCCCTGCTCTATCTCCTCTTCACCCGACCTGGGGGTAGGTGAAAAGCTGAGGTTTCTAAGGCTCGTGTGTATATAAACGATATCAGGTTTAAAGCGGTCAAGCTCCTCGTTTGAGAACACAGCGTCCTGCCAGAACTGTCCGTATTCCGATCGATAGAACTCACATTCAAAGCCCATGTCAAGCAAAAACAGCTCCAATACCGACACGATATCGTCCGTAGTCGAGCCGCCCAGCACAGCCACCCTCTTTTTCAGCCGCACCGCTCCGTCGCCCAAAAGCTGCCTTTTCAGCGACCTTTTCTTTTTCATTATAAACCCATTGTCAAATGGATACTCCAACTCTTTCATTCTTTTTTACCTTCTCTTAAATAACTCTCAGCCCCTATGAGCCTATCACTTCTTCCTGCTGTACCTAAAATCGCAGTATGGTGCACCCTCAGCAATAGTTCCCGTCCTAACGAGTTTCATGTTCATCATGTCCGCCAGCACAAAATCCATTCTGCATATGTAAGCCGCCAGCTCAGGACACCCCTCGTCCTTGCAAAGCTTGCACGCCCCACATTCGTGATAATCATACCCAAGGTCATATTCACCATTGCCCGGCAGAATATCCACCACCCAGTCGTTTTCATATAACCTCTTGTGACTGTCCTCCGACCATTTCAAACGCCCCGGCATCTTCTTAGGGTCAAGATAGCTGTCCACATCACCCATGACCTTGTGAAAAAGCTTTGAAGCGCAAAGCCCGTCACGGAATATCTCGTAATTCTCCTCCGCAGACTTCCCGGTGCTCCTGTTCATCGCAATGTAATAGCTCGCCATAATGTACGAACTCAAAAGCTTTGACTTACCAATATCCTTAGCCCTCGCAACTATCTTCCCATGTTCTTCCTCTATCTTCTTAGCCACCTCTTTAGGAAAGCCTCTCCTTTTAAGCTCCGCCTTTACCACACTGTGATAAAAGTGAAATATCATCTTCACACTAAACGTATTTTCCATATTTTCACCTTTCTATCCGTTAAACAACACCAACTCTATTCCCGATTATCCATATTGTAAATAACGCAAGCAAACCCGGCTATCACCGCAAACAGTATCGCACCGCCCATTTCCTCCTGCAATGCTGCCCCGACAAAATAGCCAGCCATAGCCGCAAAAAACATGATAACAACAGCCGCCACCGTCCTAAATTTTTTCATAACGCTCAACCTCCAGCCTATCTCATATTATCCAAAGCCATAAAGTGAAATATCATCTTCACACTAAACGTATTTTCCATATTTTCACCTTTCTATCCGTTAAACAACGCCAACTCTATTCCCGATTATCCATATTGTAAATAACGCAAGCAAACCCGGCTATCACCGCAAACAGTATCGCACCGCCCATTTCCTCCTGCAATGCTGCCCCAACAAAATAGCCAGCCATAGCCGCAAAAAACATGATAACAACAGCCGCCACCGTCCTAAATTTTTTCATAACGCTCAACCTCCAGCCTATCTCATATTATCCAAAGCCATAAAGTGAAATATCATCTTCACACTAAACGTATTTTCCATATTTTCACCTTTCTATCCGTTAAACAACGCCAACTCTATTCCCGATTATCCATATTGTAAATAACGCAAGCAAACCCGGCTATCACCGCAAACAGTATCGCACCGCCCATTTCCTCCTGCAATGCTGCCCCAACAAAATAGCCAGCCATAGCCGCAAAAAACATGATAACAACAGCCGCCACCGTCCTAAATTTTTTCATAACGCTCAACCTCCAGCCTATCTCATATTATCCAAAGCCATACGGCAAACCTCGTCCGTTAGCTTCACCTTACCCAAACCTACAGCACACAAACCACAAACCAGTACACATAAGGTACCAGCGTCATAACAATATCATAAACTGCAAGAATTTTTCCCGACAGAGCATGACCATTCGCCGTACCCTTTTTCCAAACCAACAAACTGTACAGCACGCTCACCGCAATATGTATCAAACCACAAGCAAAAATTATCCAATGAAAAACATCGTCCTGAAACTTCCCCTCACTGCCTGTCAGCTCAAAGCTAATGATTACCACCCAGCCCAAAAGGTCATTTCCCAGACCGCTGATAACATGAGCCGCTATAGCCAAAAATTTCTTCATAAGCATACCCCCTATGCCAAAAGCATCTATTTTTTATTTTCTGATAACTCACATTTTATCATCATCCTGCACAAAAATCGCCCCGCAAATTTGTGCAAACAAATGATTTATATTTTAATTTGGCAACATTTCTGCAATTGTTGCATTTTTTATGCAACAAAAGTGGTGATTTTCGGGATAAGTAGAAAGCGTTTTGATACTTGCGGGCACGTACAAGCCCTGCGACTTAGTGAAACCGAGGTGAGTTTCTGGAACAGGCTGTAGAGAACTTGTGTCAAAACGTGGGTGTGCATTGCGGTATTTTGTGTATACGCAACCAAGGGCATAATACCCAATGTCGCACCCCGAACGTAACTTGAAAATTGAATAAAAAAACGACTAAACCCACAATCTTACGGCTACACACCTGTAGGGGCGACCTCTGGTCGCCCGACAAACCTTGCGTTATCCGTACAACATACGTCAACAATGTGTGTTATCCCCAACAACATTTATGTTTTCACAAACCATGTAGGGGACGGCGCCCCCGACGTCCCGACCCCTCGACAGCCTTTGTCCCCCTACAATTCTGAAATTATAACAAATTCTAAACACGGACGAACGCTGTTCACCCCTACAGATATTCGGGATAGTTTATTCCTCCGCAAAATCGCTCCGCTCTTTGCGTACCTACGTTTTGCTATGGACTAGAAAGGCGGTGCAGATTTAATTCTCCAATATCACTTTCATCTAATATCTGACTTCTTTATGCTATTTTTCATTAAATCTGCACCTTGTCGGCTTGCGCCGAATGAGGCTCTGCCTCATACTCCGCTAGGGGCTTTGCCCCTAGACCCCACAAGCCCTCTAGCGCCGGGCTTGAGCGTGCGCTTTATCTCTCGCTTCGCTCGGTGCTTTATTTTACTTTATGCTTGTAATTTACTTTGGTCTGCTATGCTCATTCCTCATTTCTCATTCCTCACTCCTCACTTAATCCACTCCTCACTTAACTCTACTGTATCCTAATATTATTCAAACAATCCACCTTACTAGGCGTTGAACAGCTCGTCAACGATATTGCAAACAGCAGGTCTGTGCAACCCACTTCTTTACAAAAATCAATAGCGTTTATATCAAAATATCTGAAATCACAAACATAAATTTTCGAGAAGCCATGGGTGAAAAATGGTATCAGAGCATTTCCAAAGCTGTCTTTGAACACCACAAGCACTCTGCCATTATCCACGCCCGTATCTATCTCAGCTATCTCCTGATCCACGTTGAGTATCGCAGAATAGCAGTTCACGCCCTCTGCATAGTCAAAAAACAGCGTAGACTCCACAGGGTTTTTAAACTCCGTATCATAATACTTTACCGTCAGGTCATCATTATTGTCAGGCTTATAGTAAATAAACTTGTCAGGATATTTCTGAAGCTCGCTGTTGTAATTGCTGTAAGCATACATCGTTCCCACAAAGCCGTCTATCTCCCATTTATCGTAGGTATCAAGGTCTGGAAAATCTATTCCCGACTGATCGGCAAAAACCTGCGCCGCATAATATGCTCCCAAAGGCTGCCAGTGATGATCCGTTCTTGAGTAGATATATTCCTTTGTATGCTCAGCCAGAGCGTCATAAACATCGGTGTTGATTATTCCGTTAAGACCTGCGGCAATGTTGTCGATATTGTCTTTCTGATCTGAAACAGCGTCCTTGAGATTGTTCGGCATATAATAAGCCGCCGAAGTCGGGATAGACATATTGTATACGTTCACGCTGTCCCCAAGGTCAGCCTTCCATTTGTTTATGGTGTTCGCATACTTGTCGCCGTTCTCGAACGTGCCATAGTATGCACCCATTGCACGGACGTTTTCGCCCTTGCCGGATACTATAACGTCACCCTCCCACTGACCGTCGTCAAGATTATCAGGCACGTCAACTACCTTTTCGCTTTCAGTTGATTTTTTCGTAGTTGTGCTTGTGTCGGTGGCCTTTGTATCCGCAGTGGTGGTGGTCCTCGAACCTGTAAAAGCCGTTACAGTTGTTGTTTTTGCGATCTTATCCTGATCCAGCTCTTCTTTTTCCACCGTTTTGAAGTCGCCCGTTATAACAGTATCGTTGAGCTTTATTCCAAGCATATTCGTGAAATCAGAGCAGAAAGATTTAAGCTTTTCTCTGTTTGGAACAGTGTCGGTAAAATATTCGGTTATTCCGCTTGTGAAGTCACCGTCAAAATATGATGACAGCGAAAATTTCGGAAAAGTCGCAAGGTTTCTGTTTTCTGACTGTATAAAACCGCTTTCACGCTTCATCACAAGCAGTGCCGCAAACACGCCGAAAACAATAAGCAGGCAAACAACAGAATTTATAACATTAAACTCCAGCTCATGAATATTGTTTTTCTTAGCCTTTTCACGTTCCTCACGACGTTTTTTTGCCTTTTCGATGCCTTTTCTGTAAGCTTCCTCTGCCTTAGCGTCGCTTTCTTCTTTTTCCACAGGATCAGGTTTCGGCTCAGATTTAGGTTCAGCCTTTTTTTCAGCTTTCCTGACAGGCTCCTGCTTCTGAACAGGCACTCTGACATTTATTGTTGCCTCTACCCTGCTGGGCTTCTGAGCATTCTCAGGCTTTTTCTCAGGGCTTCTCTTGTCGATTATCTCGACCCTTTTTCCTGCGATAACAGGGCCTTTATCCTGTGCCGCTGCGTCATATTCCCTATAATAGCTGTCAGGGATCTTCAGCACGAAATTCTTCTTATTCGGCAGCTTTTTCACAGTTCCGTCTGCTGAAACTGCCACAGATATCTCTTTTTTAGTGCCGTTTATGTGATTTTTCTCTTTGGAAAATGGAATAATGACCTCATTATCAGAAGCCTTTTCCTCAGCATTTTTCTCCTGAGCTTTTTGTACAGACTGAGAATTTTCAACTTTTTCAGCTTTTTTCAATGCTTCTTCATTATCATCATCAGTATTTAGCCATACGCTTTTCTTTGGCTTCAAAACAGGCTCGTCCGTCCAAATGCTGTGGCTGAGAGCCTTGTTTTTTCTGACTATCTTTTCTACTATCTCGTCATGGACAGTGGAGCTTTTCTCCGTTTCGTCAACTTTTGCCATGCTGACAGCTTCAGGCTTTTTCTTTTCCTCGCCTATAGGCTTTCCACCGAAAGTAACGCTGTCAAGATACTCTGTATAGGCTTCTGAAAGAGCCTTTGTATCAGGCAGTTTGAAGTCCTTTTCAAAATCTTTATTATTTGCCATACTCTTTCACCTGCCTAAAATCTGAAATACAAGAACGGATTGTTTGTTGTGTTCACAAGCAGAACGCTTGAGAGAACAAGTATCGCCGCATTGCATAGGATACCTGCTGACTGCATAAAATAGGCTGTACCATTTGCAGAGAGCGCCTTTTCTTTGATCTTTGGTATAACAGGCATTGTGAAAAGCACTGCCGCTGCAAAAAGCCAGATATTGTTCATGAAAAGGTGCTGTGTAACTGTGTCGGTCAGCTTGTTTCCATTTGCTCCAACAAGTGCCTTGAAGAACGTACCCAGCGAGCCAAGGTTCTCAAAATAGAATATTCCAAAGCCTATGAAAATAACAAGCTTTGTATAGATATGTGCAAGGGGTACAGGCATTTTCTTCATGCGCTTTTTGCCTATGAGCATTTCAAAGAATATGAACATTCCATAGTAAAGTCCCCAGAAAACAAAGTTCCAGCTTGCGCCGTGCCAAAGTCCTGTGCAGAACCATACAAGGAAAAGTCCTCCGTATTTTCTTCTTTTGCCGAAGATAGGGAGATAAAGCACATAATCTCTGAAAAATGAGCTAAGGGAGATATGCCACCTCTGCCAGAACTCTGAGATAGTTTTGCAGATAAAAGGATATTTAAAGTTCTCATCAAAGTGGAAGCCGAATATCCTGCCAAGACCGATAGCGATATCTGAATAGCCTGAGAAGTCAAAATAATACCACAGACCCACAAGAATTGCGCCAAGCCATGTGCCTGCCACAGAGAGGGTCTTTATATTTTCATAGCCGTTTGAAGCAGAGCCGAAAAGGGCTGTTACAATGGTGCTGAGATTATTTGCGATAATGACCTTTTTACCAAGTCCGAGGATTATTCTTGAAAAGCCGTCGGAGATATCCTTGGCGGTGGTCTTTCTTTCGTTTATCTCCTCGCCGATAACGGAGTATCTTACGATAGGTCCTGCAACGAGCTGTGGGAACATGGATACATACAAAAGAAATCTGCCGAAGTTTTTCTGCGGCTTGACCTTGCCCCAATAGCAATCGACGGTATAGGAAATAGTCTGGAACGTATAGAAAGAGATACCGATAGGCAAAACGATATTAGGCACCGGTATGCCTAGACCGAACCAATTGTTGAGATTTTCCACAAAGAACGCCGTATACTTGAAACCGAACAGCACTCCAAGGTTAAAGACAAGCGACCATGCAAGCGCCGCTTTTGCCTGCCAGCCTTCGGGGTGTTTTTCTATCACACGACCATTTATGTAGTCCACAAGGGAGGAAACTATGAGGATACTCACCCAGACAGGCTCGCCCCATGCGTAAAAGATAAGTGAAAACACCACCAGCACTGCATTTCTTATGGCTGTACTGCGTGTGATAAAATAGCATATCAGGCACACAGGCAGGAAAAAATACAAGAAAAATAGATCTGCAAATACCACAACAAAACTCCTAACAAAAATTGATAAAACAGCCATTGTCGGCTTATTCCGACAAAAGGCGATACACATTTAAGTATATCACTGAACACACTAAAAGTCAATTAAAACAGAGGTCTGCGGAAAGTTTTTCGGTTATGCACAAAAAAAGCCGCACAAATTGTACGGCTTAGAATAATATGAAAATTTATTCTTTACAAATTGAAAGGGCAAGCACAAACGGGACGTCGGATTTCTGCAAAGCAGAAATTGCACCGCTCCCCTACAATAACATTGATAGTATTTATCAATACTTTATTTTCAGGGTCTTGCCCGGAACGCTCACGCCGTCTGACAGAGTGATAGGGAGCTTTTGCTCCTCAGAGAAGCCGATAGTTTCGCCGTCTTTAAGCTCAACGCCCTCAGAAAGCACATACTCGGAGATAGAAAGCAAAAATCCAAGCAGGTCGTTAGGCTGTTTTGGAGAGTCAACTATCTCCATTTCCTCATATCCGAAAAATCTCATGCCTGATGTGAAAGCGCAAAGACCTGTTTTAGCAAGATACATACCTGTGTAGATAAGAATAGGCATCGGATACTCGCCGTCTTTGATAGTTTCAGCAAAGTTCACATAGAAATTCTTCTCATAAACTGTCGGGTCTTTATAGATACCGATAGCGTTATCGAGCTTGAGCAGAGAGCTTGCCACCTTTGCAAAGAGGATAGCCTGCTCAACAGCGCTTGTTTTATTCATTACAGCGAGCATAACGTGCGCCTGATGCTTAGCGACCTCGTTTGCGCCCTCTTTCCAGAGAATATTATACTTTGCCGCATTTTCAGCTTCCTTGTTAGGAACTGGGTTAGGCATAAGTGAGCAAGCGACCACCATATCGCCAACCTTGAATACCATAGCGTTGTCTTTTACATCGTCCTGCGGAACGATGTTCCAATCGTCTTTCAGAAACTTTTTAAATCTGAGCCAATCCATGTTAGCGTCTGTGTAGAGAACGAAGCCTGCAAGGACGTTGCCTTCCTTTTTATCGTCCTTGGTTTCCTGAACGTTTTTGTTTTCTTCTGACATTTTGTTACCTCCATAAGATAAAGTCTGTTGAGGTCATTATAGCACACTTGGGGAGAAAATGCAACAGGGGGAGGTAAATGAGGAATGAGGAGTGAGGAATGAGGAATTATGGTATCGCCTGCGGCGATGATTTTTTTTTGTCCTTTCTTTATCGCCCTTCCCCTTAATAATTTGTATACCATGTACCTGACAAAAACGCCGTTCCGACTTCTCGTCAGAACGGCGTGGTTATTAT
The DNA here is from genome assembly GCF_000723465.1 of Ruminococcus bicirculans (ex Wegman et al. 2014). Classification (GTDB taxonomy): domain Bacteria; phylum Bacillota; class Clostridia; order Oscillospirales; family Ruminococcaceae; genus Hominimerdicola; species Hominimerdicola aceti. The sequence continues at coordinate 317,403 of NZ_HF545616.1, read as the reverse complement.
TCTGTTACCGCTGTTTCCTCAGCCTGCTGAGTTTCAGGCTCGTTGAAAGGCAGCTTCACTGTTATGGTAGTTCCCTTTTCAAGCTCGCTTTCAAGGGATATCTCACCGCTGTGATATGCGACTATATGCTTTACTATAGAAAGCCCTAAGCCTGTGCCGCCTATCTTCTTGGAACGGCTTTTATCAACTCGGTAAAAACGTTCAAAGATTCGGCTTTGATGTTCGTCGGATATACCTATGCCTGTGTCGCTGAACACTGCCACGGCTTTGCCGTCCTCTATGCCGACCGTTACTTTCAGGCTTCCGCCCTCATGATTGTACTTTATGGCGTTGTCCATGAGATTTAAAAACAGTTCTGTGATGTAGCTCTGATTGCCGTATATCTGAACAGGTTCGCCCTCAATGGTCATTGTGACCTCTCTATTATCTGCCTTGTGACGGAGTATCTCCTCTACGTCATGGGCGGTTTTCAGCAGGTCTATCTTATCGTTTAAAACGTGTTCCTGCTCCTCTATCTGGGAAAGCCTTATAATATCGTTTATAAGATACAAAAGTCTTTCGCTTTCACGATATATCATACCGCCGTATTTCTTCACGTCCTCTTCCTTGGTGAAAATGCCGTTTTCAAGAAGCTCGCCAAAGCCTTTTATGGTGGTAAGCGGAGTTTTAAGCTCGTGAGATACGTTGGCTGAGAAGTCACGGCGTATCTGCTCGCTTTGTATCTCCTCTGTTACGTCAACAAAGAAGATTATGATACCAAAATCAAGGGTATTTTCGCTGTAGACCTTATTTGCAAAGGTACGGTAAAAACGGCTTTTTTCTGTGATGATACCTTTTGCTGCACCGCTTTCCTTGGCTTCTTCAAGCAGACCTATGATCTGCTGATCGTTTGTCATATGGTCTATCTTGGTATGCTCCGTAGGATCAAAGCTGTTGCCGAGAATTTTCAAGGCACTCTTATTTACCGAAAGCACTGTCATGTCCTCGTCAAGAAGTATCATGCCCTCAACCATATTTTCAGTGATAAGTGATATTTTTTCTCTCTCTGCCTTTATTTTATTCATGTTCTTATGTATTCGTCCCATAAGAACGTCCGCATTTTTTATGATAGGTTCAAGTTCTTCATAAGGCGTTTCAAACTGACCGATATTCTCGTTCCTCAGGTCAAGCTGTTTTACAAGGGAATTTATCGGCTTTATCATGCTTTCTGAAAGCTTTATGGAGATTATGGTGGTGATAAAGATTATTCCTCCTGCGAACACCACCAGCATTGGTATCACTGCAAGGAACACCCCTGCAAGGTTTTCCTTATCTGTAGAAAATCTCAGCACACCGCCGTCATATTTTATGGCATAATAATATGTAGTATATCCAAGGGTTTTGGAAAATCTTGTGAATTCGCCCTCGTCATTTGCCATAGCCTCTTTGAACTCTTCACGGTCGGAGTGGTTTTCCATTTTGGCGGGATCTGCTTCAGAGTCATATTTTACATTGCCCTGTGCGTCGATAAAGGTGACACGGACATCATATTCTACTGATCTTTCCAAAATATCAGCCATTTCTGAGGGTTTATTGTTTCCTGCGGCAACGAGCTTTGCAGCGGATTTAAGCTCATTTTTAGTGAAACGCTGATAGGTAGAATATCCAAGAGAGCCTGCTACTAAAAGGAAAAACAGCACTGTACATGAAACAAGTATCGTCATGACTTTATAGAGTTTTTTCTGCATATGCTGTTCCTCCTTATCTGAAAATTTTTATATTTTGTAGCCTATGCCACGGACTGTTTTGATAAGATCCGTACAGCCTGCGGATTCAAGCTTTTGTCTGAGGGTCTTGATGTGCATATCAACAGTTCTTGTTTCCCCTGCAAACTCATAGCCCCAGACCATTTCCATAAGCTTATCACGGCTCACGGCTATGGACTTATGGCGCATAAGATACATCAAAAGCTCAAATTCCTTATAGGTCAAAACGACCTCCTGACCGTTATAAGAGCATATACGTCTTGAAGCGTCAAGGGATACGCCCTGTTCTTCTATGACATCGGCTTCGGCGTTCTGCTTGCCTGCACGTCTTAAAACGGCTTTTATTCTTGAAAGCAGTTCCATTACGCCGAACGGCTTTGTTATATAGTCGTCTGCGCCCATTTCAAGACCTGACACCTTATCAAGCTCGCTTGATTTTGCGGTGAGCATTATAACAGGGACGTCCTGAGTGTGGCTGTCTTTTTTGAGCTTTGAAAGTATGGAATATCCGTCCTCGTCAGGAAGCATTATGTCAAGGAGCACCAGCGAAGGCTCTTTGTTTCTTATCTCTTCATAAAACGGTTTTGCTTTTGGAAATGCTTTCACCTCATATCCGCCTGATTTAAGCGCGCAGGATATAAGCTCTCTTATTCCGTCATCGTCTTCTACACAATATATAAGTGCCATAGATCTTACCCCTTTTCGTTAAAACTCTTTAGCAGGCAGAGCGTATTTCTCGCTGTAGCGCTTGACCTGTCCGTCAAAGCCCTCGCCTGAATTTTTAAGCATCTGAACATACTCGTGGACGTCAAAGCTTTCGTCGTTTTCCTGTATAAGGCAGACCGCTATATTTGAGCAATGGTCTGAAACTCTTTCCAAATTTGTGAGCAGGTCGGAGAACACAAAGCCCATTTCTATGGTACACTCGCCTGTCTGAAGCCTTTTGACATGGCGGTTTTTAAGCTTTGTTCTTATCTTATCCACCACTTCCTCAAGCGGTTCAACTCTTGTGGCAAGCTCCAGATCGTGCTTTTCAAAGGCTTCCATGGCGATATCCAAAACATCTCTTACGGCACTGCACATGACTTTTACTTCGGCTGTTGCCTGTGATGTGAAATTCAGATCCTTCTGCTGTTTTTCCTCGGCAACGGACACCATATTCATGGCGTGATCGGAGATACGCTCAAAGTCGCCTATAACATGAAGTATAGTTGAAACTGACTGAGAATCCTTTGCAGAAAGATCTCGGCTCGAAAGCTTTACAAGATATGTGCCGAGTCTATCCTCATAGAGGTCGACAGCTGCTTCATTTGCGGCTATCTGCTCTGCCTTTTCCTTATCGTACTTATCGACGCAGATGCTCATTGCCATGTCTATGCTTTCTTTTGCTATCTCGCCCATGCGGTTTGTAAGCTCTCTGCACTTTTCAACTGCAAAAGAAGGTGACTGGAGAAATCTTTCGTCAAGAAGCTTGAACTGCTCTTCGATATTGTTCTTATTTTCCTCCCCCTCTTTGTCTTTGACAGTGAGGTAGGCAAGCTTTTCAAGGACTTTGATAAATGGCAGAAGTATGATAGATGTTGACAGGTTGAATATAGTATGCACAATAGCTATCTCCTTTGCGCCAACAACTCCGTCAACGAACGAGAAGCCGATAAAGGCATTGAGCAGATAGAACACTGTCAGGAAAAGCAGTGTTCCTATTATATTAAAATAGAGATGTACGACTGCCACACGCTTTGCGTTCTTGCTTGTGCCTATTGATGAAAGCAGTGCTGTTACGCAAGTACCTATATTCTGTCCTAAAATTATAGGAAGCGCTGAGCCGAAGGTTATCGCACCTGTGGCTGAGAGAGCCTGAAGGATACCAACGGAAGCAGATGAGGACTGAATGATAGCGGTAAGAAGTGCGCCTGCAAGAACGCCCAGAATAGGGTTTTTGAACCAGAGAAGCACTTCTGCGAACTCAGGAACGTCTTTAAGAGGTGCGACTGCACCGCTCATTGAGTCCATTCCGAACATGAGCACTGCAAAGCCCACGAGTATAGATGCGATATCCTTTTTCTTATCGTTTTTTGAGAACGTCAGCATTGCAACGCCTATTATCGCAAGGATAGGCGAGAACGAGGACGGCTTGAGCATATTGATAATAAAGCTGTCGCCGTTAAGTCCTGACAAAGACAATATCCACGCTGTTACGGTAGTACCGATATTTGCGCCCATTATAACGCCTATGGCGGAATGGAGCTTCATGATGCCTGCGTTTACAAAGCCCACCAGCATTACTGTAGTGGCTGAGGAGGACTGAATGACCGCTGTTACAGAAAGTCCAAGCAACATTGCCTTGATAGGGTTTGAGGTGAGCCTTTCAAATATTTTTTCAAGCTTTCCTCCTGCGAGTTTTTCCAGCCCGTTACCCATTACATTCATTCCGTAAAGGAACATTGCAAGACCGCCTATAAGGGTCAGAACATTAAAAATCGTCATACTGACACTCCCTGATAATAATTTTACACTATTGTTACAATGTTTACAATGAACATTATACAACATAATTGTAAAATAACAAATCAGGCTGAGTAAAATCTGAGTAAAATCGTACAAGAAGAGCAAAAAGGCGGTATTTCCGCCTTTTATAATGATATTTTACATGATCCTTTCTGTTTTATGGACGCCTGTTACGGAGAATACCACCCATTCTGCGATATTTACCGCATGGTCACCGATACGCTCGAAGTATTTTGCCACCATGAGGGTATCTATAGCTTTTTCACCGTTTGCCTTATCGGCTGCTATCTCGTCGATTATCTTATCCTTGGTCTTTACAAAAAGCTCGTCTATTTTATCGTCAGAGCTTATGACCTTTCGGGCGAGGTTCTCGTCGTCGTTCACATAGGCGTCGATAGCGTCGTTCACCATTTGTGTGGCGGCTCTTGCCATTTCACTGATATCGCTAAGATCCCATTTCTGCTTTTTCTTTATAAGCTGGATATTCAGATCTGCAATATCTGCTGACTGATCGCCAACACGCTCGATATCGGTTATCATTTTAAGTGCAGCGGACACACGTCTGAGATCCTCGGCAAAAACAGGCTGCTGCTGCAAGAGCAGGTTAAGACAGATCCTCTCTACCTCACGCTCCGCCTCGTTTATCTTGGCGTCAAACTCCACCGTTTCACGGGCAAGCTTTGTATCCTGCTCTTCAAGAGATTTTATTGACATTGCGATTATCTGCTCTGTCATTGCTGCCATAGAAAGCAGCTTTTTATTAAGCTCGCTGAGCTTATTGTCAAAATTCGCACGCATAGATATTTCTTCCTTTCACCTATATTTCCAAAGCGTTTATCCGAAACGTCCTGTGATATACTCGAGAGTTTTCTGTTCCTTAGGATTGGAGAAGATACGCTGAGTTTCGTCGAACTCGACTATCTCGCCATGGAGGAAAAAGGCTGTTTTATCGGATATACGGGTCGCCTGCTGCATATTATGGGTGACGATAACGATAGTGTAATTCTTTTTAAGCTCTGTGGCAAGCTCCTCTATTTTGATAGTGGAGATAGGGTCAAGGGCTGATGTAGGCTCGTCCATAAGAAGCACCTCCGGCTTTACGGCAAGTGCTCTGGCGATACAGATACGCTGCTGCTGTCCGCCTGACATACCCAGGGCGGACTTTTTAAGTCTGTCCTTGGTTTCGTCCCACACGGAAGCCTGACGGAGAGTTGTTTCGACTATCTCGTCAAGGTCGGCTTTTTTCTTTATGCCGTGAGTTCTTGGGCCGTATGCGATATTATCGTAAATAGACATCGGGAAGAGGTTTGGTTTCTGGAAAACCATTCCCACACGCTTTCTAAGCTCGGTTATTTCCATATCTTTATAGATATTCTCCCCGTCAAGGGTAAAATCGCCTGTTATCTTACAGCCCTCTACAAGGTCGTTCATACGGTTGAGGGACTTAAGAAGAGTGGATTTTCCGCAGCCTGAAGGGCCTATGAATGCGGTTATTTCCTTTTCGGCTATGGACAAGTTTATATTTTTGAGAGCCTGAAAATCTCCATAAAAGAGATCGCAGTTTTTCACCTGCAATTTTGGCTGTATCATTTATTAGTTTCCTCCTTTGGAAAGCTTTCTGGCAACAAGGGACGCAAGTCCGTTAAGAAGCAGGACTACTGCCAGCAGGACAACTGCTGTAGCGCTTGCTTCGTTCATATAAAGTCCCTCGTTTGAAAGTGAATACATATGGATAGAAAGGGTACGTCCTGAGTCTGTAAGGCCTGCATACTTGGCGATAGTTCCTGCGGTATAGATAAGGGCGGCTGTTTCGCCGAAAATTCTTCCCATTGCAAGGATAACGCCTGAGAGGATACCGCTTATTGAAGGAGGCAGGACGATAACGAAGATAGTTCTGAGCTTTCCTGCACCAAGTCCGTAGCTGCCCTCACGGAAGCTGTCGTCTACAGATTTCAGCGCTTCCTCGGTAGAACGGATTATGAGCGGAAGCACCATTATTGCCAATGTGCAAGCGCCTGAGAGCATGGAGAGCTTCCAGTTAAGGGCAAGCACAAAGAACATATTTCCGAAAAGTCCGTACACTATGGACGGGATACCTGAGAGTGTTTCTGTAGTAAGTCTTATGACTCTGACGAATTTATTGCCTTTCTTTGCATACTCAACGAGATATATTGCGCAGAATATGCCCAGAGGTGCGGCTATTGCCAGGGACACCAGAAGCATTTCAAAGGTGTTCACGATAGCGGGGAGCATTGACACATTCTCGGTGGTATAGGTCTTTGCGAAGAGGGACGGTTTCAGATAAGGAACGCCCTTTATCACCACATAGCCCACGATAAGAACGAACACGCTTATGGTAAGCACAACTGCTATTTTGGTTAGGATATTAAACACCAATGACATGGGGTGTGTTTTATAGGTTTTCATTCTGTCTGACATTTTTATCACCCTTTATCCTTTCTGTTTGTGACAAGGTTAAAGCAAAGGTTCAGAAGAAGAATGAACACGAACAGCACAACGCCTGTTCCGATAAGAGCGTCATAGTGAAGTCCCTCGGCGTAGCTCATTTCGATTACGATATTGCCTGTGAGGGTACGGACGCTGTCCAGGAGGGAGTGTGGAATGATAGTGGAGTTTCCTGCTATCATGATGACTGCCATTGTTTCGCCTATTGCTCTGCCCACTGCAAGGATAACGCTTGCGAGTATGCCTGACTTTGCGGCAGGGAAAACGACTGTTGCAACTGCTCTTTCGTGTGTTGCGCCAAGGGCGACTGCGCCCTCATAGTAACTGTCAGGAACGGCTTTAAGTGCGCTCACGCTCATGCCCACGATAGTAGGAAGTATCATGATACCGAGGATAATGGAAACTGTAAGCACGCTGTTTCCTGTTCCGCCGAAAAGGTTTCTTATGATAGGAACTACAACTACCATGCCGAAAAAGCCGTATACAATGGACGGTATGCCTGCAAGAAGATTTATTGGAGGCATGAGCCACTTGAAAAGCTTTTTAGGACAGAATTTTGCCATAAATATCGCTGTTAAAAGTCCAATCGGCACACCGATCATTATTGCTCCTGCGGTGCAGTAGAGAGAGCCGACTATCATAGGGAAGATACCATATGAAGCAGGGACGTTTCTTGGGCTCCAGTCTGTTCCGAAGAGGAAGTTTCCAACACCTATTTTTGCGATCGCAGGACAGCCTTTAGCGAACATGAAGATACATATTACTATTACTGCCGCAACTGAAACGCAGGCGCAAAGGAAAAACAATGCTTTCATCGCTTTCTCAAGCAGGTGGGAACTTTGTTTTGCTGTTGGCTTCTGAGCGGCTGTATTCGCTGACACCGCTGTGTTTTCCGTCAACGTAATTATCACCTCTGAAAATTTTTCACTTGTTTTTTGCTCAGACAAAGGGGGCGACAATTTGCTGTGCCGCCCAAAGTTTTGTCTTGTGCAAATCTTTATGGAGAATTAACTTGATAGCTTATTTGCTTTCGTCAGACCATGTTGTCTTTGAGCCTGTATAGATAGCCTTTATCTCGTCCATTGTGATATCTTCAACTGCGTTATCCTTATTTACGATAACTGCGATAGCGTCCTGAGCGATAGTTACAGACTTGATACCCTGTGAAAGCTCGTCGTCTGAGATATCTCTTGAAGCCATACCGATATCAGATGTGCCGTTGATAGCATCCTTGATACCTGTTGAGGAGTCTGACTGCTGAACGTCTACTGTTACGTTTGTGTTTGCCTTCTGATATGCTTCTGCAAGCTTTTCCATAACCGGTGTTACTGATGATGAACCGCTGACTACTATCTTACCGGAAGCGTTGTTTGAAGCGTAAGCTGCTGCGCTCTTGTCGATCTTTATATAGCCTGCCTTTTCGATGATATCCTGACCATCTGAGCTGAGGATATAGTTCTCAAAGTCCTGAGCGGCGTCTGAAAGTCCGTCTTTAACAGCGATATTGAAAGGTCTTACTATTTTATAATCACCGCTTTCGATAGTTGCCGTAGAAGGCTCAACGCCCTCTACTTTAAGAGCCTTTACTGTATCGTTCAGTGAGCCGAATGAGATATAGCCGATAGCGTTCTTATCTCCTGACACCTGAGTAAGCACAACGTCTGTTGACTTACAGATAAGAGCGTCTTTCTTTGTGTTATCGGTCTTGTTGCCGTTAGAGTCTTTTTCCTCGATACCTGTCAGCTCGATGAATGCGCCTCTTGTTCCTGAGCCGTCCTCACGGGAGATAACTGTGATCTTATCTGAGCTTCCTCCGCAGCTTGCGAGCATTGTGGCTGCAAGTGCAACTGATGTAAAGATCGCTGCCAGTTTTGATGTTCTTGTTTTCATGATATAAAACCTCTTTCTTATACTTGCCCTTTGGGCTTTTTGATTTGCACCTTTTCTCTCTGCACCCTGTGTGCAGGTCTTCATGTTATTTCTATTCAGGTGATATACTTATGATACATCAGCATTGTAAAATCAGTAACCGAAGTAAAGTAAAGTCATTGTAAGATGTTTGCAAAGGAATTTACACACAAAAACGGGCTTTACACTGCTATGCACAATGTAAAATACTTTTGTATAAACAAAAAGTGCGTTCTCACAAGGAAAACGCACTTTGTAAAATCGGTGATATTCTATTTAAAATCAGTAGCTCTGTACAAGTACAACTGAGCCGTCTGCCTTATTATATGCGGCGCTGTAGCCATGACCGTCTTCTGTAAAGACGTAATAGTACATGAAGCCTGCGTCCTCAGTTCTGTATTCATATGAAGACACCTTGCCGTCTATCTGAGCTGTGATAGCGGCGACAGCCTTTGCAGAATCTCCGCTCTCGGCTGATGTAGTTGTTGTAGTTTCGTCAGGCTTTGAGTCTGCTGTAGTTGTGGTAGTTGTTGTAGTTTCTGTATCTGAGGCAGTTGTTGTGGTAGTTGTCGTTGTTTCTGTATCAGGTGCAGAAGTTTCGGTGGCTGGTGTTGAGCTTTCGTCAGCCGGCTGTGAGGTAGTGGTATTTGTGTCAGCAGAAACTGCACTGCTCTCGGTATCGACGAACACGCCTCCCTTACTGTCGTCATCAGCGGCAACAGCTGTTTTTGGCTTTGTAGTAGTAGTGGTCTTATTATTTGTTCCGCCAAAACCGAAGATCTTATAGCCTGCAACTATAGCAAGAATGACCACCACAAGTATACCCACTGTGATAGTGGCAGTAATTGCAAAGAGCTTCTTTCTGGAAGCGTCATCGTTATCCTCTGTATCATCATCGGAATAATCGTTTTCATCGTCAGAATAACCGCCATTATCATAATTATCCTGATAATTCTCAGAGCCGTCATTATTATCATGGCTATCAGCTATTGGTGTGGAGAAAAACTCTGTAGGCTCTTCCGGCTGTTTAGGCACGGTAAAGGCTCTTGTTTTCTCTTCATACTCCTGTGCCTCCTGCTTTGTGAACACTCTTGTTCTGTCAGCATCGTCAGCAGAGGTGAAATTCTGTTCCTCCTGCTTGCTGTCTTCCGTAACAGGCGTGCTTTCGTCTATAAGCAGGTTATGGCAATACTTACAGAGTATTGCTTCTTCGGATATTTCCTTATGGCAAAAAGGACATTCCTTTGTTTTCATTTTTACTTTCCTCCCGAATATTATCTGTTAAATATAATGATAACACAAACCATTTTAAAAATCAACAGGTTTCACCAAAATATCATCAAATTATACCATTCTTTTAAAAAAAGGCTCTTTTATGGACATTATTTTTGATGTTTTCGTATGATATCACGGTATAATTTGTTGAAGAATGACATTTGTGTCGCTTTTGAGCAGGGTGTAATTGTGCAAGTATACAAAGTGATAAAAAACCTATTGACAAAACGGGCATTGGGGAGTATAATAATTAAGCTGTCTGATGACGCAGACAAATGCTTCACAGAAACATCTATGAAGCTCAAGGCACACAAAGCTTGGAACTTTTCCGTGGCTGGAGACTTTTCCCCACCGTGTGCAACGTCAACTACGAGGCGTAACTCAGTTTGGTAGAGTGCTTGGTTTGGGACCAAGATGCCGCAGGTTCAAGTCCTGTCGCCTCGACCACTTTATTAAAAAAATGAAAACAAAATAAAAAGTGCTTGACAAGTGCTTGGAGATATGATATAATAGATACCGTCAGTTCGACAGATCAAGCAATACAAGCTGGTGTAGCTCAGTTGGTAGAGCAGCTGATTTGTAATCAGCAGGTCGGGGGTTCGAGTCCGTCCACCAGCTCCATTATTTTGTTTTCATTCATATGGGAGAATTCCCGAGTGGCCAAAGGGGGCAGACTGTAAATCTGTTGCTTCTAGCTTCGGTGGTTCGAATCCACCTTCTCCCACCATACTTGTGCAATAAAATAGATGCACACCTCGAAAAGCTCGTATTTACGAGCTTTTTTTTGCGTTTTGAGGGTAAAAATTTCAGGTGTAAAACCGTGGATGCTTTTTCGTAAAAAAAGGATCTGAACCCTCAACAATTAAACATCGTCAAACAAAACGGCAGACTTTGAGCAGATTTTGCTCTGAGCCTGCCGTTTTGTTATGAAAAAAATTCACAAAGTTTTAAAGGCTGTTTTGTCTATTGTCACGAATTTAAGTGACGATGATAGAACAGCCTTTTTTTCATTTGTAGAAAAAGGAGGAATATATAATGTATTACGATCACAAGAAAGTAGAATGGCTGAAAGAACGGTATCCCGAAGGGACTCGCATCTGCCTTAACAGAATGAATGATGATCCATTCCCTGTTGAGTCTGGTACTCTTGGCAGGGTCGATCACGTTGATGACATCGGCACTTTGCATTGTATCTTTGACAACGGCAGAACGCTCGGCGTGATCCCAGGCGTGGACGATTTTCACGTTATCAGAGAAGGATCGGAACAAACCGAGGAAGAAGAAATGAATATGTCAATGTAACGGTCAAGTTAAGAAAGCTTGGCCGTTTTTTATTGCAGAAAGGAACGTGGTAAATGATAAAATATTTCGATATCTTTGCAGGTATCGGCGGATTCCGTTCAGGACTTGAAAAAGCAGGAGGTTTTGAGTGCGTCGGTTATTGTGAAATAGACAAATATGCAAAGAAAGCATACGAAACGTTGTACGATACAAGAAACGAGGTGTATTACGATGATGCAAGAAAGATCGACCCTAACGAACTGCCCGATCTCGACCTTATATGCGGAGGATTCCCTTGCCAAAGCTTTTCGATCGCTGGAAAACGGAAAGGATTCAGCGATACCCGAGGAACTCTCTTCTTTGAGATCGCCAGGATTGCCGCCATTAAAAAACCTAAGTATCTGCTCCTTGAAAATGTTCCCGGACTGCTATCGCATAACGAAGGCAGGACGTTTGCGACCATCCTTAGTACGTTGGATGAATTGGGGTACGATGTCGTATGGGAAGTGCTTAACAGCGCAGATTTTGGTGTACCCCAATCCAGAAAAAGAGTGTATATTTGGTTTTGTCAATATCACTTGACACATTTTATTCGAACAAGAATTATGCAACGAGAAAGATATGATCATAGTAGAGCTTTCTTCGGGCTGCCGGAGGCAGACCACCGTTGGCGGTGCAGATTCTTCTGTTGGCCCAGTAACTCATAAAATATCTCCAGATCATGGTCTTCAACTCTTTCATAGTGTAGTTCTCCGGCTTGTCCTCACGGCTGTAGAACAGCTCTTCTTTCATTCTTGCCCACATACTTTCACAGCGTGCATTATCATGACATCTTCCACCGGCACTGTTCATGCTTTGAATGATCCCATATTTCTTTACAGCAGCTCGGTACTCTTCGCTTGTATACTGACTGCCCCTGTCCGAATGTATGATACAGCCTTTTATATCAGGATATGATTTGTTTGCGTTTTCAAGAGTATGGCAGCAGAGCGAAGCTCTCATATTATCTTCAATAGCTATCCCCAGCGGCATCAGATCAAAGCAGTCAAATATCGCTGAAACATAGAGCTTTCCATCCTTTGCCTTCACCTCGCTCATGTCGGTCACAGCTTTTTTCAAAGGCCTGTCTGCGTAAAAATCACGTCTGAGAAGATCATCCGATTTTTGAGCAAGCCGATCAGCTTTGGTTATCCCGTTTGGCTTTCTGCGAGGCTTGTGTATCAATCCTATCTGCACCATGACCTTGCGTACAGTAGTTTCACATGGAATGTCAATGTCAGTTTTCCCGGCATCCTTTCTCTGCTGCAATGCAAGATACATACGCTCTCTGCCGTAGCAGTCATTATATTGGTCTTCTTCGTGGATCTTCATCATTTCATCTGCAAGTGCCTGATACTTCCAGGGGGCGTTTTTATGGCTGAGATGATCGTAAAATGCTTGTCTTGTAACCTCTAAAGCCTTGCAGTAAAAACTGATCCTTCCTGTGATCCTACCGTCATCAGTCTTTTTGGAAATGAACTTTAACCGTTCTTCTTTCCTGACTTCCGACGGTTCGCAGCGAAAAAAGCAGATGCTTCCTCCAGAAATTCATTAAGCTCTTCAAGCTCACGGTTTTTCTTTTCGAGCTCTTTGATCCGCTTGTTTGCTGCCTGAAGCTTGCGAGCTTTATTGCCCGCTTTTTAAACTCTTCATCATATTGTTTTCCTGTTCCCATTGATGACACACTCCTTTGTTTTTTATTATACTTTGATTGTCTTGTATGTGTCAAGTTTTATTATACAGGATTAGGGCTGAATTATCAGGTGATGTTTACGGGGATAGAATAAGATTATGGAGCTGAGGAATTTGCTGCTTGGCTCTTTTCTTTTTTGAGAGGTACTTTGATTCCAGTGGAGTCGAAGTTTGAAATAGCGTAAAATCGGGGATTGAGGTTGCTTTTTCGACAAAGATATGATATAATGTATGTATGAAAGATATGATATAATGTATGTATGGCACTAATATTTCAACACGTATGCACCGTGATGAGTATGTGTCCCTCGATTCGATTGAAAAAATATGTCAGGTGCTAAACTGTAAGATAGATGATATCGTAGAGTTTTTACCAGAGCCAAACCAGTCGGTTCATGATAATGAATTAAAAGAATAGTAATTAGGAGCAATATCAATGGATGCTATTATCAAATACCGTGGAGGGAAACGAAGGGAAATCCCCCAATTCATAAATTTTATTCCCGCTGATTACGATACTTACATTGAGCCTTTTCTTGGTGGAGGCGCTGTCTTTTTTCAACAGGAACCCAACAATGCCATTATCAATGATATAAATGAACCTCTTATAAATTTCTATAGGCAGCTGGCAACTCAGTATGATCGAGTTATGGATGAATTACAAACTCTGCATGAAATCTATGAGCATAATGAAGATGTATACAGTACAAAAAAAATGCGCAATCCAGAAATTAGAATAGAAAATGGGAACGAACCACTCTATTACAGATTAAGAGATATGTATAACAGCATTATCCCTTCGGAATATTTGCCTGCAACATTATATTATTTCATTAATAAGACAGCTTATTCGGGAATGTTACGTTTTAATGCTCAAGGGCAATATAATGTACCATATGGGCGATACAAGCATTTTAATGTAAACATTATTACCGAAGGTCACAGAGATCTGCTCCAAAGAACGCACATTCTAAACGATGATTTTGAGAATGTATTCAACTTGGCACAAACGAATGATTTTATTTTCTTAGACCCACCATATGATTGTACGTTTCATGAATATGGAAATTTAACAGATGATTTCAATGAAGCTGAACAACGACGGTTAGCAGGAGCGTTCTATAATTTGAATTGTCGAGCACTAATGGTAATTAGTAGAACACCTCTTACTACAGAACTCTATGGGCAAAATGTGGTGGCTGAATATCCAATTAGATATTCGGTAAATATTAGAAATAGATTTACAGGAGATGCCTCCCATATTGTTGTTACAAACTACTAAAAGGAGAACATTATGAATTCTACAGAAATTATTCGCAATTATATTGATAATCAACTTCACTATCCCAGAGTAAATCGAGCTGGGGACATAGATGAGGTTACACTACCCTCAACAGAAACAATAATTATTTCATATGCTGATATCTCAATCACTGGAACGGAGCGAGCTCGACCTCAGATTAGGATATTTACTGATAACGCTACAAATGGATATCACATTGCTCGAAGCGAGAAAAAACGATTCTTTTTCCTTACCATATATAGTAAGGCAGCAGCGTATGTTTCTTATTTGGGACATATAACCCCCTCTGAGTACATTGTTTCGCTTGAAACCAATGTCTCATCTATATCTGGACGCATGGACATAAGAAGCATGTATGAGTGGCTAGATGGGAAAGTTGCAGCATCCTCTGCGCCCATTAATTGTATTCGTTGTAATAATGGTGATCATGCTTGTGGCATATATCAGGCATCTTTTCTCAGAATATCAAATGGTGGTACTGCTATAATTCCTGCAGAAGTAACAGATTATCTAAATATTTTTGATATGCGACCGTATTTTATCCCGTCATTAGTGACATTTAATTATACCCCTCTTGACGAAAGGGACAAGCGCAATGTGATTGCTTTCGGGGCTCCAGGAACTGGCAAAAGCTACTTTTTTAAGAAATACTTAGATGAACATCATGTTTCATCTGATGATTATGAACGAGTAACCTTTTATTCAGATTATTCGTATTCGCAGTTTATAGGAACATATAAGCCAGTAGACGTTGGTGGTATGATAACTTATAAATTCGTTCCTGGTCCATTTATGCGAACGCTTGTCGCGGCGTTGGAAAATGCTTCAACCACAGCCCCTCACAAACATTATCTTATTATTGAAGAATTAAACCGAGCTAAGGCTGCGGCTGTTTTTGGCGATATGTTTCAATTGCTCGACAGGGATGATACCGGAAGAAGTGAATACTCAATAAACGCAAGTGAGGATATACGGGCATATTTAGCTGAACACTTTGGCGGTGCAGCTTCCGCTTATTCCAAATTGGCGATTCCAAATAATATGTATATTTTCGCAACTATGAATAGTGCGGATCAGGGTGTATTCCCAATGGATACAGCATTTAAGCGTAGGTGGAACTTTAATTATATTGGCATTGATGATGAAGAATTCAAGGTAAATATTGATCCCTCAACTGGTGTAAAAACTGCTACAGAATGTCAAAGTGGAACGTTTAATCTTGCCGACGGAGCCGTTGAGTGGAATGTTTTACGTCGTGCGATAAATGCTAAGTTGTCAAATGACAGAATAAAAGCTCATGAAGATAAGCTGATGGGACCATTTTTTATGAAAACACAAGATTCTACCGGAACGTGTTTATTCACACTAGGTCATGAGGATGAAGAATTCAGTACACTATTCTGTGAAAAAGTTATTATGTATTTATTTGAGGATGCAGCAAAGACAAAACATAAGGAACTTTTTGAAGGGTGCGATAGCGATAAATTAAATCGTTTTTCTTACATTTGTGCAGAGTTTAAATCAAGAGGTCTTGCTATATTTGGTTCAGATTTCAGATCAAGAGAATATGCAAATCAGATAGCAGAGCGTGATGCCGCAAAAATGGAAAAAGAATGTTAATCTGTAGAGGTATAGTCTTATGAGTATTATATCCGCTTACGTTAGAGAGGACTGGCTATATCCTGCTACCGATCTAAGAAGCAAGAATATGTTTTCATTTGAAAGTGATGAAGATAGTTTTGTTAGATTCGTTAAGGATTTACTTGCACGAAAAATCATAAAACTCAAGAGCAAATTGGATAATGATGTCGATGAAGACGAAGATGTTGATTTCAATAATTATAATGACAAAACCTATTTAAATGCGGTATATAAATTTACATTTGTTGGTATAGTTATCTGTCATAATAGGCTTATTTATGTGTACCCAAAATATATTGGTGAAAACCAAAAGCTCCCTTCATATAATCCGCAAAGAGAATTGGCACAGGTTCTTAGAGTAATTGAAAAGTACAGTAGAGAGAAATCAAAACAGGATATCTATAACATAGACCTTTTTGCTGATGAAGGAAATCATAATCGAGACAAACTTCTTTCAGTCATGCTCTTTCTTTTGGAAGATTATGCATCAAATGGTGCATACGAAACGGATGAGACAATAATTGAAATTAACGGAAGCGACGAAATCCTTTGGCAAAAAACAATTGATGAGACTTATCCCATACTATCTAACAACAGACCATATTATGTAGAACTATACACTCGCAGAAATGTTAATAATGATTTCGATTATTTAAAACGTCTACATGAGTTCGTTATTACAAAATGTTCTCAAGAAATAGAAAAAACTTCGCTAACAAATTTCTTTAGCCTTCCATCCGTTTATGTTTCTGATGAAGATGAGAGTGCATTTGGAGATGAAGAACAGATTTTAAATGTGCTTGAAAGCACAATATCGCAAACATTCGATGATAGAAAACTTTCGGTGCTTACAGCATTGAAATTATATTTCAACAGCGGAAAAGTCTTGCTTGGAGAAAATGAACTACAACTTATTGGTACGCGATCTTTTGAAACTATATGGGAAGAAGTTTGTGCGAAAGTATTTACAAGCCAAAAAAATGATTCTCTAAACAAGATCGAACCTTACATTGATCACTCAATGATAAACAAAAATTTCAAGGGTAAGACCCCTACCCTAGTTGAACTAATAAAACAACCTATATGGAAAAGATATCGTAAAGGTGCTAGCGGAATTCCAAAAGACACATTTAAACCAGATTATCTGCGCTTTGAACGCAAAGCAAATCCCGATTACTATGTTTTTTATATCCTTGATGCTAAGTACTATTGTCCAAATTGGACAGATGATTCAATTTCAGGGCAACCGAGCGTTGAAGATGTTTCAAAACAATATTTATATTATCTTGCCTACCGAGATGTATTGGAAAGATATAAGGTTAGCGAAGTAAGAAATTACTTCTTGATGCCCAAACGCAAAGGCGAAGATAAAATCCCGGGATTTGTAAAAATAGACATATTAAAACAACTCGGTCTTGGTGTCGTTGAAGTACGCATGCTTGATCCGCAGTTAATGTATGACAATTACTTACGGAATCGGCATTTAAATTTATCAGAATTACAATGAAATGCCGCATCAGATAACAATCCCATGATGCGGCTTTCTTAATCTATTTTTCTCACGCAGTCAATTTCGTACAGACAGTTCATACTTGTGCAATAAAATAGATGCACACCTCGAAAAGCTCGTATTTACGAGCTTTTTTTGCGTTTTGAGGGTAAAAATTTCAGGTGTAAAACGGTAGATGCTTTTTCGTTAAAAAAGGATCTGAACCCTCAACAATTAAACATCGTCAAACAAAACGGCAGACTTTGAGCAGATTTTGCTCTGAGCCTGCCGTTTTGTTATGAAAAAAATTCACAAAGTTTTAAAGGCTGTTTTGTCTAATATCACGAATTAATGTGATGTTAAACGAAACAGTCTTTTTTGTTAGCACAAGAGAGAGGGTGATTCCAATGTGGCAGGTATACCATTAAAAGAGAGCAAAAATTAATTCAACAGGAGGCAATATGATATACAACCAAAACAAGGTAGAAATACTGAGACAGAGATATCCGGAAGGAACAAGGATCTGCGTTGACTCGATGGACGACTACTGTCCCATTGAAAGCGGAACCTGTTGTACGGTTGAGTTTGTGGATGATGCAGGTACTCTCCATTGCAAATTCGATAACGGAAGAACGCTCGGAGTTATTCCCGATGTGGATAAGTTCCATAAAATTGATCAGGAACAGACTCAGACCGATGAGCAAACAGAAGAAATTACGGAAACTGAGGATATTGAAGAATCTGAAGAAATGAATATATCAATGTGACGGTCAAGTTTTGAAAAAAGCTTGGCCGTTTTTTTTATTGCAGAAAGGAACGTGGTAAATGATAAAATATTTTGATATTTTCGCAGGTATCGGCGGATTTCGCTCAGGACTTGAAAAAGCAGGCGGCTTTCAGTGCGTCGGATACTGCGAAATAGATAAGTATGCTAAAAAAGCATACGAAACGTTGTATGATACGGAAAACGAGGTGTATTACGATGACGCAAGAAAAATTGACCCAAACGAACTGCCCGATCTCGACCTTATTTGCGGAGGATTCCCTTGTCAAAGCTTTTCAATCGCTGGAAAAAGGGGCGGCTTTGACGATGCAAGAGGAACTCTCTTCTTTGAAATTGCCAGAATTGCTGCCGTCAAAAAACCTAAATATCTGCTGCTTGAGAACGTTCCCGGACTGTTATCGCATGACGGCGGCAGGACGTTTGCGACCATCCTCGGTACATTGGATGAACTGGGGTACGATGTCGAATGGCAGGTGCTTAACAGCGCAAATTTTGGAGTTGCCCAGTCAAGAAAAAGAGTGTTCATTGTCGGATTTCATAGAGAAAAGTGTTCCGGAAAAGTATTGTCTTTCACAGAAGCAAATCCAAAAACTCTTGTCCAAAGAATTCCCGGAAAGGAAGGAAACCGAGTCTACTCCGTTGAGGGACTGAGCATAACGCTTACAAGCCAGGCAGGAGGTTTCGGCGGAAAAACAGGGCTTTATGAAATTTTAGGACTGCCTATAAAGGTCAAAACCAAAACAGGCTATCAGATTGCCTTGCCGGGCGACAGCATAGATCTTGCCTATCCCGATATGAATTCAAGGCGTGGAAGAGTGGGCAAGGAGATAGCCCATACCCTTACAACAAGCTGTAATCAGGGATATTACGCATTGGGGATAGATATGAATCCCGAGCCGAAAGTCACAGAGCTTGCAAGATGTATCACCGCAAGGCAGGACAGCGGTATTGGTCATCACAAAGGCGAAAAATCCGGAGTTGTCCTCATAACAGACCCGATAGCCGTGCTTACTCCCGAAAAGGAAAAAGTCCGTCAGCAAGGCAGAAGATTTAAACTTCCCAACGAGCCGATGTTTACTTTGACCGTTACCGACAGACACGGCGTTGTGTACTGCGGGTATATCAGAAAGCTTATGCCGTTGGAATGCTGGCGGCTGCAGGGCTTTACAGATGAGCAGTTTGAAAGGGTGAAAGCCACAGGAATGTCCGATGCACAGCTGTACAAGCAAGCAGGAAATGCGGTGACAACTAATGTTATTGAGGCTCTGGCAAAGTATATTTTAGACATTGATAAGGAGAATGCGAATGGATAATATGGTGAAAACATTTGTGAATGAGGAGTTTGGCTCGGTGAGAACTATCGAGGAAAACGGGAAAATACTTTTCTGCGGCTCTGATGTTGCAAAGGCATTAGGGTACAGAAGGCCAAAAGATGCGATAAATGCTCATTGTAAGGGGGCTGTAAAACGCCGCCTCCTTACAAATGGCGGTGCACAGGAAATGAAAATGATATCCGAAGGTGATGTGTACCGCCTTATATCCCACTCCAGACTTCCCTCTGCTGAAAAATTTGAAAGCTGGATATTTGATGATATCCTCCCAACTATCCGCAGAACAGGCGGCTATGTTTCAAACGAAGAAATGTTTATTGAAAACTACCTGCCCTTCCTCGACGAACCGTACAAAAATCTTTTCCGTCTGCAGATGACGTTTATCAGCAAATTGAATGAACGGATCAGAAATGATAAGCCACTCGTGGATTTCGCTCTGCACGTTGCCGACAGCGAGGATCTCATAGATATGAATGCTATGGCAAAGCTTGCGGCTGATAAAAATTTCAATATCGGCAGAACAAGACTGTTTCGCTGGCTGAAAGAAATGGGAGTGCTTATGTCAAACAATCTGCCGTATCAGAGATATATCGACCGAGGATATTTTGCAGTTAAGGAATCAGTGTTTGAGGTTGACGGCATGAAAAAGACCTATCAGCAGACGTTTGTGACCGGAAAGGGGCAGCTCTTCGTTATATCATTGCTGAAAAAGTATTACGGAAAGGAGCTTGCGTAATGTACGAAAAGCCAAAATGTCCGCTCATAGGTCAGAACGGAAATATCTTTAATCTTATGGGCATTGCTTCAAGAACACTGAAAAGAAATGGTATGTCGAATGAATCCAAGGAAATGTGCAGCCGAATCACCTCTTCGGGAAGCTATGATGAGGCGCTGAGTATTATTGACGAGTACGTGGAAATTACTTCGGTTGATGAGGAAGAAACCGAAGATTTTGAAATGGAGATGATGTAAATGACGTATTTGTTCATTGGAATGATGATAGGCGTTATCATCGGAACAACGATAGGTTCTCTTGCCGTTGCTTTTAAGTTTGCGGAAAAAGAGATCGCACGTCTTGATAAGGAGGTCAAAGATGCACACAAACAGAGTTAAAGCGAAAGTAGACTTCAAGTTCTGTATGGGTAATATTCCTGCAATGCTGAGAGCAACAAAGCCTGTGCTTTCGGAAAAGCAATACAAGGAGCTGTGTAATGAGGTAAACAAAGCCGACGGCTACCTTGAACAGAAACGCATAATATTCAGCTATGTTGACCCGATAATCAAGGGCTGAAAACAGCGTAAAATCTAATATTTATTAAGGTCGTTTTGCCAACAGCAGATCAAAAATCTGGTGCTTGCAAAGCGACTTTTCTGCTGTTGGTTCTAACGGCAGAAAGGAAAAACATGAACAGTTTTATGTCATGGGTAGGGGGAAAGAAGAATCTTCGTGACGAGGTTCTTGCAAGATTTCCACCTTACTATGAAAGGTATATAGAGGTTTTCGGCGGAGCAGGCTGGGTGCTGTTTCATAAACCGCCGGGTATGGATTTTGAGGTGTATAACGATTTTAACGGAAATCTCTCAAATCTTTATCGGTGTGTGCGGGATAAACCGAATAAGCTGAAATACAAGTTGCGGTATGTCCTCAATTCCCGTGAGGATTTTGACTGGATCGCAAGTCTGCACAAGCGAGGTCTGTTCAGCAGATTTCGTGATGTTGACAGAGCGGCTAAGTTTTATCAGCTTATACGTTACAGCTATGCAAGCGGTCTTGACAGCTTTGGAAGTCAGCCACATTCGATGTGGTCGGACTTCCCTATGATCGACCTTGCCGCAAGAAGATTACAGAAAGTAGTTGTTGAGAACAAGGATTTTGAAAGGCTTATCAGGCAGTATGACAGACCCGTCAGCTTTTTTTACTGTGATCCGCCGTATTTTGCGACTGAAAATTACTACAAGGACGTAGGTTTTACTGCAAAAGACCATATCAGACTGCGTGACGCTCTGCTTGACATCAAAGGCAGATTTTTGGTTTCGTATAACGATTGCCCTGAGATCCGTGAGATATGGCATAAACCAAACATTCACATTGAAGAGATAAGTAGGCTGAACAATTTGGCACAGCGGTATGACGGCGGCTGTCAGTATGCAGAGTTGCTCATATCAAATTATGACACAAGCGAACGTGCGAAAGCTATCAAACAGCTTTCGCTTTTTGATTAGGAGGTTTTTATGAAGAAGATAATATTGGCACAGGTTTTAACAGCAAAAGGCAAAACAGAATTTTCAGGGCTTTATGACAGGCACGGAAATGCTGTAATAGTGGAGGTCGAACGTGACAGCAACGGTGTTTCACTTATCGTGTGGCAGGACGAGCAGAAAAAGCAGCATTTTGACTGTGGGATATCCGAAGAGGAGATACAGCGTACCTGTGCAATGTTTGATGACTGCGGCGATTGTCCGCTGAAAGAGTATTGTGAAAGTGAGGTTCTGAAACAAAATTAAACGTATTATCGAAAATTTCAACCTTACGTTGAACAATATTCAAATACCGGTTTATTGATTTTTCGGCGGTTCTCCTTTATAATAAAATCATAGCAGTACTGTTGAATATTATTTGAATATCAGGAGGTTATTATGAATTTATTTATAGGTGAAAACTTGAAACGGCTTCGTAAAGAAAAGGGTCTTACGCAGGAGCAGCTGGCTGAACGTTTGAATGTGTCTTTTCAGGCGGTGTCTAAATGGGAGTGCGGAGATGGTTATCCCGATATCGTAATGCTGCCTTCGATTGCTCAGATATTTGGCGTGTCCCTTGATGAGCTGGTGGGTATGCAGAAAATATGCAGCAACGAAGAGGCTGAAAAAATATTAGCACAGGTCGATGAGAACGAGAGCAAGGGTCTGCGTGCGGAAAATGTAGCATTGCTGCACGAGGCGGTGAAAAGATTTCCGAATAACTATATGATGTCAGCCAAGCTTGCGGCAAATTTGTTTTGTCTTGAGAGTAAGGGCGAAGAAACAAGCAAGACGAGATCGTCGGAGGCTGCTGAAATTGCGGAATATATTCTGGCAAATTGTACTGACAGAAAGATCACTGACTGGATGAGAGTGGATATATGCTATTACTACTATTGGGCAGGGAACAAGGAAAAGGCGTTGAAGCGTGCTGAGGAGTTGCCTGCTGCTGAAAAAAATACGGTCAAAGAATTTCTTTTAGCAGGTGATGAAAAAATGGTGCTTTCTCAGAAAAATATTATCCTTCATTTGCAGGAGCTTTGCTATTCTCTGCTTACCAGAGCTGATGTGAACTGTGAGAATGATCCGCAGCTTGAAGATACAGACAGGTTAAAAATTCTGAACAAGATCGTTGATGTATCTGAGGTGATATTTGAAAATAAAGATTATAATTTCCATTACAGGCTTATGTGTTTGGTATGCACTCACATTGCTGCGGTTGCAGTACGGGCAAAGGACTACGATGAGGCATTTGAAAATCTGAGAAAAGCCTTGAATTATTCCATTGCCGTTGATGAACTGCCTGAGAGAAAGCCATACACCTCGCTTGCGGTAAACAAGCTTATATATGATATGTATGACATAAGTGTTTCATCGCCCACGTTATGCTGCAAAGAACTTCTGGGCTATCTGAATTGGAGTGTGTATGATGAAATAAGAGATACGGAGATGTTTCAGGAAATCTATTTGAAAGCAAAAGAACATTGTGATAAATAAGATAAAAAAAGAGCCGAAATCCGGCTCTTTTTCTTTGCAAAAATGGAAAGGAGAAATGCACTTTATGTTCAAAAAATCGAAAATATTAAAGAAACTCGGTGCAGGGTTCATGGCAGGACTCTGCGCTTTTTCTATGCTCGGCTCATCTATGAGCGGAGTTATCACAGCGAATGCGGCAAGTACTTCGACTGAAAACTCAGCTTTTCCGTCGGCAGATACGGTGATTGCAAAAGCGGCAACCTTGCTCGGCTCGCCGTATACCTTTGGAAACAAAGGCTACTGGTACGCATACAATCAGGGACAGTACACTCCGCTGTCGGTCGAAACAATAAATAATCTTGGCATCGACTGTTCGGGTCTTGTATACTACACGCTTACACAGCTCGGATACAAAACTTCGGGATTTTCATGGAACAACCCTGTGCCTGTTGACACAGATCATTGGCTTACAGTCAATGATAACTGCACCATAACTTACGACGGAAAGACTTCAAAGGTTGAAGTCGAAAAGAAAAACATCAAAACAACAGACCGCCCATATTGGGAG
Source organism: Ruminococcus bicirculans (ex Wegman et al. 2014) (assembly GCF_000723465.1). Lineage (GTDB taxonomy): Bacteria > Bacillota > Clostridia > Oscillospirales > Ruminococcaceae > Hominimerdicola > Hominimerdicola aceti. Next base: position 293,659 of record NZ_HF545616.1, on the reverse strand, counting down.
TGTGCTGATGGTTCGGTTATTACAGCAGGTTCTGTGGTGGTCGCTCAGAATCCGAGTGGTGAGGATCACGCTTGGATATATATGGGCGAATTTGATTCAAGAAACGATGTGGTAAGCTACCTTAAGTCTATCGGCGTTTCGGAAAGTCTTATCAATTCCAAAACAGTCGGGGACGGCACAGGCGCAGGAGGTACACACTGGAGAATCGAATCAAACGGTTCTGAGGGCGTTGTTATCAACAACAAGACTGACGGTAAGACCGCTACCGCTATGAATATGTCGGCGTTCAGGATCACAAAAAATGATGTGAAATTTGAAATAACCAAGGTTCTTGCTTCGGACAAAACGGTTAAAATTTCAGGTACAAGCAAGGTGGACGGCACGGTTGCAAAATACGGAGTATATACCGATAAGGCTTGTAAAAACAAGGTCGGCGAGATCACTATCGGCAAGGACGGAACAGGCTCCATTCAGTTACCCGAAAAGCAGTATTACGTTAAGGAGATCTCCGCACCGACAGGTTACAGTATCTCTGAAGAAGTGTTCGCATTAAAGGCTGACGAAAATATATTTGTGACCGAAGATTTTACGAGAGGCACAATTAAGGTCAACAAGACCGCCGAAGATGGAATCGTAAGCGGCAGAGAGTTCAAGGTCACAGGAAACGACGGCAGCAGTTACACCAAGAAAACCAATGCAAACGGCGTTGCCGAATTTAACGGATTAAAGGTATACAACACATCTACGGGCAAAGCGATCACCTACACCGTATCCGAGATCAATGTAGATACAAGATACGAAGTTCCTAAGGCTCAGAATGTTACGCTTACAAGCGGAGATGTTGATCTGACTGTGAATGTAAAGTTCAACAATCAACTTAAAACGGGCTCGATAAAGATAAATAAGCAGTCTGAGGATAATCAGAACGGTGATAGGGAGTTCACTATTACGGGCAACGGTAAGACCTACACAATTAAAACAGGTTCGGACGGTGTTGCAATTCTTTCCGATATTCCCGTTTACAACAGCAGAAACGAGAAGATCGTGTACACCATTTCCGAGAAAAATGTTCCAATAAGATATGTAGTTCCTGCGGATCAGACAGCAACTCTTACTGCTGACGCAACCACAACTAAGACATTCAAAAATATCCTCAAGAAATTTACTGTAGAGGTGAAAAAGCAGGATTCCAAAACAGCATCAGCACAGGGCAATGGAACGCTTGCAGGAGCAGTTTACGGACTGTACAAGGACGGCGAGCTCGTAGATACCTATACGACCGATGAAAACGGATATTTCAAGACAAAAGAGTATGTCTGCGGAAACTACACTGTTCAGGAAATTTCGCCAAGCGAGGGCTATCTGCTTGATGAAACAGTTTACTCAGTTGGTGCAGAAGCTGAGAATTATTTCATTGAGCATAACCCACTTTCTATGACAGTGACTGAGGACGTTATCAAGGGAAATATCGCAATGATCAAGCATTCCGATGACGGCTCTACTCAGATAGAAACTCCCGAAGTGGGAGCTGAATTTGAGGTGTATCTGAAATCTTCGGGGTCTTATGCAAATGCTGTTGAAACAGAACGTGATTACCTGACGTGCGATGAAAACGGATTTGCACAAACCAAGGATATGCCATACGGAATTTACACCGTGCATCAGACCAAGGGCTGGGAAGGTACTGAGTTTATGGCTGATTTTGATGTGAAAATTTCGGCTGACGGTCAGACCTATCGCTACCTCATCAACAATGCAGAATTTAAAAGCTATATCAAGGTAGTAAAAGTGGATTCCGAAACGGGAAAAACCATTCCTTACGAGGGTGCAGGCTTTGAGATCTATGATTCAAACGGTCAGAAGATCTCAATGACTTTTGCATACCCTACCCCAACCACAATCGACACTTTCTACACAAACAGCGAGGGCTATCTGATCACTCCCGAAGTTCTTCCCTACGGTGAATATTCGCTTGTTGAGGTTCAGGCTCCTGTGGGTTATGTTCTGGACAGTACGCCTGTGTCTTTCACAGTTTCTGCTGATAACGCAGAGGAAGAAAATGCCCTGACGGTTATTAAAGTCCGCAAAGAAAACACCGCTCAGAAAGGAAAAATCAGCGTTCGGAAAACAGGCGATATTTTCACAAGCGTGGCAACGGCTTCCTCCGCATACACCAATGAAAACGGTGAAATGATCGTGAATCCAACAACTTACACTCCCGTGTTTGCAGACGGAGATCTCAGCGACGCAGTATTTCAGGTGATCGCTGTAGAGGATATCGTTACACTCGACGGTACAACAAGAGCTTATGCAGGAGATGTTGTTTCGGAGATCACGACAGACGAAAACGGCTATGCCGAAACCGAGCCGCTTTATCTCGGCAAGTATGAGGTCAGAGAGACCAAAGCTCCATACGGTTATGTGTTGAACAATAAGCCTAAAGATGTTGAGCTGACATATGCAGGGCAGGAATTTGAGGTGAGAGATACTGTGAATACAGCTTTTGAAAATGAGTATCAGAGCGTGAGGATATCGCTTTCTAAGGTTATGGAAAGTGATGAACTGTTCGGGATCTACGGCAAGGACTACTATACGAGCGTTCGTTTCGGGCTATTCACCGCAGAAGATATTACTGCCGCTGACGGTACGGTTATTCCTGCGGACGGAATGATTTCAGAAGTTTCACTTGATGAAAATATGACCGCAAAATTTGATGTACAGATACCTTTCGGCAGGTATTATGTTCAGGAAATTGCAACCGATGAACACTATGTTCTCAGCGGCGAAAAGTATCTTGTAAACTTCGAATATATGGGACAGGACATTCAGACTGTGGATATTGACTGCGGACAATTCGTAAATCTTCTCAAGCGTGGCAGGATAGAGGGTCACAAGGTAGATGACAAGAGCGAACCTCTTGAAAATGCGGTGTTCGGGCTGTTTACTGCCGATTGCGTGAAGTTCAGCAGAGATACTGCAGTAATGACTGCCGCTTCAGATGAAAACGGATATTTTGTGTTCGACGAAATCCCCTATGGCGAGTATATTATTCATGAAATCGAAACTCCCACAGGATATATTTTTAGTGATGAGAGCTATCCTGTTACTGTTTCTGAGGACGGCGATGTGGTTGAAATAACTGCTGTCAACAAGCCAATCACAATCGAGATCTCAAAGGTCAATGTTTACGGCGAGGAACTTATCGGCGCAGAAATGCAGCTTATTGACTCTGAGGATAATGTAGTTGATGAATGGGTTTCCGACGGCACAAATCATGTTGTTTCAAAGCTTGGTGCGGGTGAATATGTGCTTAAAGAAATTGCCGCACCCGACGGTTATGTTATCGCTGCGGACATTAAGTTCAGCGTTGATGTTTACGGCAATGTTACCGTAGAAAATGCAGATGCGGCAGTGATTGCTGAAGACGGCACGCCCATAGTCATAATGGTGGACGAGGCTAAGCCAAGCTTGCCTGACACGCCTCACACAGTCACAACAGACAACCCTCACACAGGTGTGTCACCAGACAATGGCATATGTATCTATCTTATGATCGGCTCTGTAATGCTTTTGTCCTTAATATTTGCAAGCAGAAAGAATAATGAAAGGAATGATGTGTAATGAGAAGAGCCAAAACAAAGAGAATGGCTGCGGCATTTGCAGGGGCTTTTTGCTTTGCCGCAATGCCTACGACCACCGCCTACGCTTCGGGCGATGTTGCGGGAGCGGTCACAAGCACTTGGAACACAGCCAGATCGCAGATAGTGTCGGTGGTGAACAATGTTGTTTTTCCGTGCCTTGATGTTATCCTTGCGGTATTGCTGTTTGTGAAGATAGGTGCGATGTATATGGACTACCGCAAGCACGGACAGATAGAATGGACTCCTGTTGCGATAATCTTCGCCTGCCTCATATTCACACTTACCGCTCCGCTGTATATCTGGTCCATTGTGTAAGGAGGTATGACAAATGAAGAATATTCTTATATTCGCCGTACTGTCTGCGGTGATCCTTACAGGCTGCGGAAATATCTCGCCGCCGTTCAAAGCCGAGCAGACAACGGTCACAACAGCCGCTCCGACAGTAAGTGCGGCTGCCTCTTCGGAGGCTGAAAGTACCGTCGATGAAGAACAGGTAAAATATGATACCTTTATTGCGGAGTTTTTCGATTCAAATATATGCTTTGCAGATATAAGCGCATTGGTAACAGAAGCAATGAAAGGCAGTTCCTTTGAGAACGAAATTGATAACTCAAACGGTGTGAATAAAATTACTTTGAAAGGCTCAAACGGCGGCGGTATGATCGATGTTCTGTGTATTGATCTAAGTCAGAGTGATCTTGATCACGATATGGAATATATCCTTGAAAACTTCGGAGATTATTACTTCGGACAGACCTCCGCACAGATGAGCGGTATCACCGAAGATGACTTTGTTTCGAGTTACCGAATGACAAGCAGTGTTGTTTCAAAGGGCAAGTATCAGCAGTACGGCTCTGTTCAGAAATCCGATGGTATGGCGACGCAGTTCGGATACACGGAAACCTACGCTGTGCTGAGTGAAAACAAGCTGACCGTTGTGTCGGGTGCTTTTCTCAGTACGGATATGATGGAGAGGCAGAGTTTTTCGCAGCTGATGAGTCAGTTTGTGGAAAATGTAAAGTATTAAGGCGGTGATGTAATGCCCTACATTCCATTCACAGACGAACAAAAACAGCTTGCTAACAGCGTAGACTTGGCAGAATACCTGCGTGTGCGAGGTGAAAAGCTTGAGCGTGTCGGCATAGAGCATAAGCTCATATATTACGACAGCTCAGGCAAGCACGACAGTATAACTATCCGTGGGTCAAAATGGTTCGACCATAAAAATCAGGTTGGCGGTGGTGCAATAAAATTTATGCAGGAATTCTATGATATGGACTTTCAGACAGCCGTTCAGGAACTGCTGGGACAGAGGGTAACTCCGCTGTCCCACAGTCCGCCGAAAGCTATCGCAAAGGAAGAAAAGAAAGAGTTCAGACTGCCCCAAGCAAACACAAATATGCACAGAGTCTATGCCTACCTCATAAAACAGAGGTTTATCGCTCCCGAGGTCATAACTCATTTTGCAAAGCAACACACACTTTACGAGGATAAAGAACATCACAATGCCGTGTTTGTAGGAATTGATGAGAACGGCGTTCCAAGGCAGGCAAGCAAGCGTTCAACAAATTCTTACGGCAATAGTTTCAGGATCACTTGTCAAGGTTCTGACACAAGATACAGCTTTGCACATTTCGGTGAAAGCAAAAGACTTTATGTATTTGAAGCTCCCATTGATATGCTGAGCTTTCTGACGCTGTATCCGAAAGAATGGCAGAAACACAGCTACATCGCTATGAACGGCGTTTATGAAAATGCTGTTTTAACGGCTTTAAAGAACCATTCTAACCTGTCAGAAGTCATTCTCTGCGTTGATAATGACGAGGGCGGTATCGAGGCTGCTGACCGTCTAAGGGATATCCTAAATGAGAACGGATATTCAAACGTAAAACGCCTTGCACCGCCGTACAAAGATTGGAACGAGGTGCTAAAGGAGAAGAATGGCGTTTATGCTTTGCCTGCTGTACCAAACAAGCATAAGGAAGAATATCATTGTCAGGCGGAAAATCTGCAGTATCTCAAATGCCGTCCGGATAAGCTGACGTCTCAGATCTATGCGGCCTTCAAAAACGAACAATACAAATATCTCGCCGAGTATGCACTTGCAGGCTCGGCGTTTTTTATTGATAAAAGCTGTGAAAAGGATATGTTTGCAAAGCTCAGAGCCAAGCTGAAAGCAGAGTACAAGCCGTACACAGATAAAGGCAAAGCAGCCGCTAAGCAAAGAAATTTGCAGGAATGTGTTACTGAAGTAATGAAAGATCTAAGACAAACAGCTCGTACCCGTGAGCAATCGGTAAATACGGCAAAACTGCTGTATCAGCTTGCGGATAGGGCTGTCAGATTATCGGTTGAGGAAACTTTAAGCGTTTCCATTCAGGAGCAGAATGAGGATATTGATATTGTTCCCGAACCCGAACCTTGTATGGAATTCAGCTGATCAAGTTTTTTGGTTTTGTAAAGCAAAATAGAGGACTTAGTCCTCTAAGAAAAACTTGCAGCAATAGCCGTTTGCGGCTATTGCTATACCCTCCGCCTCACAGCGCAATACCTTGAAGATAACAAACTAACTATCTTATTAAATACAAAAGAAAGAATATTATATGATCGGAAGTGAGAAATTGAATGATAGACAAATGTTTTTAATAGGCGTACTTGTTGTAATTTTCATTGCCTTTTTAGTGGTAGTAAATCTGCTTGACAACAAATCGCTTAACGGAATAAAGGCAAAAAAAGTCGGCAATGGACAGCACGGAACTGCGAGGTGGGCGACAAAAGCTGAGATAAAACGTACTTTTATCCCTCTGCCATTCGAGCCTGATAAATGGCGTAAGGGAGAAAATCTTCCGCAAAGCTCTAACGGAGATGTTATTCAGGGAACTGTGGTCGGGTGCAGAGGTTCAGGAAAGAAAACTGTTGCACTTGTGGATACCGGTGATGTCCATACGCTTATGATAGGAGCGGCAGGAGTCGGCAAGACCGCATACTTCTTGTACCCTAACATCGAACTCGCTTGTGCAAGCGGAATGTCGTTTATCTCGACGGATACAAAGGGAGATGTGGCACGAAATTATGGTACTATCGCAAGCAAGTATTACGGCTACAATGTTTCTGTGCTTGATCTGCGTAACCCTACACGCTCAGACGAAAACAATATCCTGCATCTTGTAAACAAGTATATGGACATTTATCTGTCCGATAAAAACAATCTTTCAGCGAAAGCAAAGGCTGAGAAATATGCTAAGATCACAGCAAAAACAATAATCAACATCGGCGGCGGTGACAGCCACAGCTACGGACAAAACGCTTTTTTCTACGATGCGGCTGAGGGTCTGCTTGCTTCCGTTATTCTTTTACTTGCGGAGTTCGGCGAAAAGAACGAACGTCACATCGTTTCGGTGTTCAAGCTGATACAGGACCTTTTGGCAAAGTATCAGCCAGACCCGAAAGCAAAACCTAAAATGTATTTTTCAAAGCTTATGGACAAGCTTCCAAGCGAACACAAAGCCAAATGGCTTGCAGGAGCGGCTCTGAATGCGTCCGACCAGTCTATGCTTTCTGTAATGTCGACTGCACTTTCAAGGCTCAACAGTTTTCTTGATTCTGAACTTGAACAAATGCTGTGTTTTGGAACGGCGATAGACGCCGAGAAGTTCTGCAATGAAAAGTCTGCTATTTTTATTGTTCTTCCCGAAGAAGATACGAGCAAATATTTTATGGTTTCACTTTTGATCCAACAGCTATACCGTGAGATATTAGTCATTGCAGATGAAAACGGCGGAAAGCTTAAAAACAGAGTTATGTTCTACTGCGACGAGTTTGGAACTTTTCCTAAGATAGAGGGTGCTGAATCTATGTTCTCCGCAGGACGTTCAAGAAAAATATCCATTGTGGCGATAATACAGTCCTTTGCACAGCTTGAACAGAACTACGGGAAACAGGGTATGGAGATAATAACTGACAACACTCAGCTTACTGTGTTCGGCGGATTTGCACCAAACAGCCAGAGTGCAGAGGTGCTTTCAAAAGCTTTGGGCGAACAGACGGTATTAAGCGGTTCTATATCAAACGGCAGGGACAGATCTCAGTCATTGCAGATGATAGGCAGACCGCTTATGACTGTGGACGAATTAAAGTCCATGCCTAAAGGACAGTTTATCGTTATGAAAACAGGAACACACCCGATGATAAGCAAATTAAAACTGTTCTTCAAATGGGGTATCAAGTTTGAAGAAGAATACAAACTTCCCGATAAGACCGCAAGAAATGTTTCATACAAGGAGCGTGACGAGCTTATTCGTGATATTGAAATCAAATATCCTCAGAAGAAAAAAGATATGCTGCCTGTGGAATTTGAGGAAGAGCCAAAGAAAAAGACCAATGTCAAGACATAAAAGGAGTGATGTTTATTGATATTACCGAGAAGGATCTACGATTTGGGACTTAGCCACAAAGCTGTGTCCATTTACTGCTATCTGGCAAACCGCGCCGACAAAAACGGCGAATGTTTTCCATCTGTGAGAAGAATAGCGGAAGATCTGAGCATTTCAAAAAGCACGGTGTTTCGTGCTTTTAACGAGCTTGAAGAAAGCGGATCGTTAGAGCGTTTCCCCCGTTATCACCCACAAGGCGGTCGGCGGAGTTCTCTGTACCGCATAAAGGGAGAGATAACTAATACAAATCGATCCGAGAAACGAGGTGATAAGCTTGTTTGATTGGATATCTGACGCTATCGACTGGATAGGCGACGGGATATCAAGCTTGTGGGACAGCACCATAGGCGGAGCGGTAGACGCAATATCCGACGCTGTGTGGGACATTATGTTCGAGTGGCTTTTCAACAAGGTCTACGGTGCGGTGGCAGAGCTTTTTATGTTCATAGATCAGTCGGCAACCGATCTGTTCTCTCTTGCCTGGGTGAGGACCTTTGTCAGTCTGTTTCAGGCTCTCGGTTGGATGCTTTTTGTCTGCGGTCTTGTCATGGCGGTTTTTGACACTGCTATGGCATACGAGTCGGGAGCGGCTAACATCAGGCAGACCTGTGTGAATGTGATAAAAGGCTTTATGGCGGCGGCTCTCTTTGCGGTAGTCCCACAGCGGCTTTACGAGCTGTGCATAGCTTTGCAGGGTTCATTTTCCTATGATCTGCTTGGGGTGTTTTTGTCTGACACATACAGCACTATAGCCGATTCGGGGCTTTCTGTGCTGTATGTTCTTGCATCTGACGTTTCACTTTTCAGCCTGTTTTTTATCATACTTTTCGGTTACTGCACGGTAAAGGTCGTGTTTGCGAACATCAAGCGAGGCGGCATAATGCTGTGTCAGATAGCAGTGGGAAGTATATATATGATAGGCATTCCCAGAGGCTTTACAGACGGCTTTTCAAGCTGGTGCAAACAAGTGATAGCGACCTGTCTTACAGCCTTTTTGCAGACTGTGATACTTTATCTAGGATTGCTGACTTACACTCAGCACCCTCTTATTGCAGTGGGCATTTGCCTGTCAGCTACTGAAGTGCCGAGGATAGCTCAGATGTATGGATTGGATACCAGTGTGAGAGTCAATATGATGTCTGTTAGCCATACGGTTTCTATTGGAGCTAAAGCGGTCGGTATGCTGAAACATAATGCATAAAACTTAAATTCATATTTTTATATTGCTTTCTATGATTTAATGTGGTACAATATGTTTGGATAGTAATAATTTCAATTTTTAGCATCAGCACACTGGAAATTCCAATAGATATTATTTCGTTAATGGTAAGTATATTGAGTTTATTTGATCTTGATTTTATCGGAGGCGGTAATATGGGATTTAAAGCATTTCTAAGAAAGGCTATAAGTGGCACTTTTGAGATGATTCTTGTGAATGTACCAAGTATGATGTTTTATTGAAATTATTATATATAAGTGCCATCAAGGGTTCGAATCCCTTGCATCTCACCAAGAACTCTGAAAGCAATTTCGGAGTTCTTTTTTTAGGAGGTCTGATAAAATGAAAACCTACATCTATCCCGAAAACCTAAAAGCTAACGTCAAACTGTGGTTCTGGAACGTCCGTGACTTTATCATTATCTGCACAGGGCTGATCCTGTCGGTGGTCGTGCTTGTGAATCTGTGGAACGTTCTTCCCATAGCGGCAACAACATCTTATGCATTTCTTAGCCTGAGAGCTGACGAAACTTCGATCATAGACTATATTTTTAACGCTGTGAAGTTTTTTCTGACTTCACAGCAATTGTATTTATGGAGGAAATTTTAAATGACAAAGAACAAAAACAGCGTTCAGGGCTTGATAGGTCTTGAACGCTTTACTCGTTTCGGTGTAAAGACCGACAAAGCCGAGCTTGCTTTTTTCAACGTAGAACCTACCAATATTTCTGTTCTGTCAGCAGCTAATATCGATGTCAAAATACATCATCTTATGATGTTATTGAGTACCATACCTGACCTAGAAATACTGGCATTGGACTCCTGCGAGTGTTTTGACAGCAATAAAAATCATCTCAGGAAAAGGCTTGAAAAAGAGCAGAACGAGGCGGTCAGAAAACTGCTGCAAGCTGACTATGATTTTCTTGATGAGATACAGATTGAGATGTCCACGGCAAGGCAGTTTATGTTTGCTGTGCGGTTCAGACGTGAAAAGGACGAGCAGATATTCAGCACGCTGAATCGTGTGGATAAGGCAATATCGGAGCACGGTTTTGCGGCTAGGAGAATGACTAAGCCTGAGATCAAGCGTATGCTGGCACTGTATTTCGGAACGAGTATTTCAGGCGATGAGATACCCGATATCGAGGGAGAAACCGAATTTGATTTGGAGGCGAAAACAAATGAGAACTAAAAAGCAGAAGAAAAAAGAACTGTCTGATGAGCAGCTTGAGATAGTGGAAGCAAAGGACTTTTTCGACCGCACCATGCCGGGCGTGATCCGCTTTTACACCGACCACTACATCTGCGGAAACTTCTACAAGTCCTGCTGGGCGGTGACGGAGTATCCGCCAAGTACGGAAGAAACGGCTATACTTGCTCACCTTGCGGACAGGAACGGTGTAACGCTCCGTATCTACAACCGACTTGTTACAAGCATGGAGCAAAGGAAGATCGTTCAGCAGGCAATGAGGAAAAACCATATGATGACCACCACAAATGACGTCAACGAGAGCATAAAGGCTCAGAACAACATTGACGATGTGGTAGAACTGCTGTCGGAGCTTAGAAGGAATAAAGAGCCGCTCCTGCATACAGCCGTGTTTATCGAGCTAAAAGCAAGTACTGAGGATAAGCTGAAAGAACTGCAGGCTGATATTCAAATGGAACTGACACGTTCCAAAATATCCGTTGACAGACTGCTGTTACGACAGAAAGAGGGATTCTTGTCTGTTCATCCTGCGGGCAATAACGTGTTTGCAAGTCAGTTTGAAAGAGTGCTGCCTGCAAGCTCTGTGGCTGATCTTTATCCGCTGAACTATTCAGGTAAGACTGACGAAAAAGGCATATATATTGGCCGTGACAAGTTTGGAACTAACATTCTTGTTGACTTTGACAAGCGAACCGAGGACAAAACCAACTCGAACATTTTGATACTTGGCAACAGCGGTCAGGGCAAATCTTATCTTATGAAACTGCTGTTGTGCAATCAGCGTGAATCAGGCAAATCTATACTGTGCTTAGACCCTGAACACGAATATGAGGACCTGTGCAATAACCTTGGCGGAACATACATTGATATGATGTCGGGCGAGTTTATGATAAATCCGCTTGAGCCCAAAGCGTGGTCAGAAAGTTCTCGCCCTGAAAATCAAGAAAAGGAAACCGGTGACAGCCCTGAAACATTCCGAAAAGTAACCCGTTTAAGTCAGCACATCAGCTATCTAAAAGACTTTTTCAGAGCATACAAAGACTTCACAGACGCAGAGATCGACACAATAGAGATAATGCTTATGAAGCTGTATGCACGTTTCGGAATTGACGATCTTACAGATCTCGATAAGCTGGAAAGCTGTGACTATCCTGTAATGTCAGACCTGTATGAGTTAGTTGAAAAAGAATTTATGGCGTTTGATAATGCTAAAAAACACCTCTACACCGAAGAAATATTGCAGAATATCTGTTTGGGATTGCACTCAATGTGCAAGGGTGCAGAGTCGAAATATTTCAACGGCAGAACAAACATCAAGGACGGTGAGTTTATCTGTTTCGGCGTAAAGGGTCTTATGGATACGAACAAGCGGCTGAAAGATACTCTGCTGTTCAACATCTTGTCATATATGTCTGATCAGCTTTTAGGCAAAGGAAATACTGTTGCGGCAGTTGATGAGCTGTATTTATTCCTCACTAATATGACGGCGATAGAATATATTCGTAACGGTATGAAACGTGTGCGTAAGAAAGAGTCCTCGTTTATTCTGGCAAGTCAGAATATCGAGGACTTTCTGCTGCCTGAGATAAAGGAGTTCACAAAGCCGCTGTTTTCTATTCCTGTACATCATTTTCTGTTCAATCCGGGAAATATCTCGCCGACGGCATTCATTGACACCTTACAGTTGGAAGAGTCAGAGTACAGTCTTATCAAGTATCCCGAACGAGGTACTTGCCTGTATCGGTGTGGTAATGAGAGGTATCTGCTGCAGGTCATTGCTCCTGCTTACAAGGCTGCGTTGTTTGGTTCGGTAGGAGGAAGGTGATGTAATGTCTGCGACAGTTGCGGCGGCTCTTAAAAAGGCAGCCGTATATATTCTTGGTGATGAAAAAAAGCGAGGCCAGCTTATGACTGTGGTGCTTAGTACTGCGGTGGGTCTGCTCCTTTTGCTGTGTGCTCCTGCGGTGATGCTTTCTTCTCTTGGGGAGGTCGGCGAGGAAGCTCAAGTGCCTGAACTTCACATTAATGCCGATGATTTTTACAGCTCTCTTGACAGTGAAAGCAGGCAAAGGCTCGATGATATCCGATCAGCAGGTAATGACATTGCAAACGCTATGGACGAAAAGGGTGTCAAGGTTCAGACCATAAAGGCTCAGCTGATATATATGTCTTACTTTGAAGATGTTCAGAATTTTAATGCTGAGTCATATGCTGATCTCTTTGCTACTGCTCAGAATGACAGCGATCTGATCTCAGCGATAAACTCGACTTACGGTTTGGATATTGACTATGACGAATTTGTCCGCACATACACTTTTGTAATGAACAGCACCATAAATGCGTTTATGTTTACTGATACAAGCACGAAAAACTGTGCTGATCTTGCGGCTTGGGCTGATAATGCTTACATCTCAGGCTGGGGATATATGAACGGGTTTATCGGTGAAAGAAATGAAACAGACAGGATACGTTATGCGGATAATGCAGGGCTTGTGCTGGGGTATCTGAACTACAGCCCGACCGATAGAGTGTTCGGTTGTGATCACAGTACTCTTATTTACACAGAACAAGGAAGTCTTGATACCATGCCAAAGGTCGCAGGGCTGGGATTGTTCGACGGAAGTAAGCACGGAATATATGTTGGAAACGGAGAAGTTGTTTACAGTTCTGAAAGTGTTGGTTATGTCACAAAAGAGCCTGTTTCAAATGGCAGCTGGACAAGTTGGTGTACCTATGATGGAGTGACTTATCCTCAGGAGGTGACTGACGCTATTCAAAGTGTGAATGAGGACAGCTCATCAGAAAATTAATTTTATTGGAGTGTGATAGGTTGAAAAAATCAGTTACGGTAAATGTAAACGAGAAAAAGCTCTCGGCGATAGAAATGTATCTGGAGCAGAAGAACACAACTCTTGCGGCTGAGCTTGAAAAGTATGCGGATCAGCTTTACGGCAAGGTCGTTCCGCAGAATGTGAGAGATTTTATTGATATGATGTCAGATAGAAAGCCTGCGAGAAAGCAGAAGATCACTGCTTCTGCCGAAACGGAAAAGCTGTCCGAGCAGTAATTCGCCACGGTTCGCACCGTGTGCCCTCGTGTGGCGTTTTCAGAGCATGGGTGGGGTAACTTTACCCTAAAGGCAGTCGGGGCGAATGTGGGACGTTTGTCGCAGAAATTAGATTGGAAGAAATCAGATGATTTCGGGTGGGTTTGAGGGGCATTTAATATATTGCAGGTTAAAGTTTGGTCGCTTGAAGCGACCAAACAGACACATCGTCGAGCAAAGCTCGCCGAATTTGCGGAGTTTTGAAAACTTTGACGTGCAGTCGCATAGAATGGAGGTTTTGCAAATTGCAGTCGGATAAAATTAAAAATACAGAAGAAAAAGCCGAAAAAACAGAGGTTTGCGAGGTCACATCTGAGTATAAAAAGCAAAGATTTGGACTAAAGATTTTTCCCGAAACTTTGGAAATAGTGGACACTCTTTTTAAGCACGATAATTGTAAATCACGCTCGGAATTTATTGAAAAGGCTGTGCGTTTTTATTGCGGGTATCTTTTGAACAAGGAGCATACGGCAACGGAATTTATTGCCCCGCAGCTAACGGCAATGGCGGAAGGAATAGTCAAAGGCACGGAACAGAGGTTGTCCCGTGCCTTATTTAAAATTGCAGTTGAACTTGGTGCAGTTACTCATATGCTTGCGGCGGTACATGAGATTGATGATGATACGATGATTAAACTGAGGGCTATGTGTATAGATGAGGTTAAACGCATTAACGGTGTTATTAATTTTGAGAAGGCTGTGAGGTATCAACGGTTAGATTAAATCACATAAAAATGGGGGTGATATGTTATGACTTTATCTCAAATTATCGTAACAAGCCGCTACCTAAAAAGCGGTACACAGAAAAGTAAAAACAAGCGCAGAAACTACACAAAGTACATCGCAACCCGTGAAACAGTTGAAGTCCGTGACCAAAACATTATGGATAGAAATGATAACGCTACAAAGAATCAAGAACAGCTTTTAAACGATCTGCTTTCAGATTTTCCCGAAGCTAAAAAATATTTGGAATATGAGGACTACACTGTGAACCCTACTGTAGAAAACGCTTCGGAACTAATCAGTACGATCATTGAGCGTAACGCTGACGTCATTGGTAATCGTCAGAATTTTGTCGGTTACATGGCTATGCGTCCGGGAGTTCAGAAAAGAGGTTCTCATGGTCTTTTCAATGAAAAAGATGAACCGATAATTCTTGACAGGGTAGCTAACGAAATAGCAAATCACAAAGGCAATGTCTGGTCCCACGTAATTTCACTTCGTCGTGAAGATGCAATTAGACTTGGTTACGATAATTCGGAAGCGTGGCGGCAGCTTGTTATGCGTCACATTTCAGATATTGCAAAAAATCAGAAAATTTCATTATGCAATTTAAAATGGTACGCCGCATTTCATGACACTACTCATCATCCGCATATTCATCTGCTTGTTTATTCCGAAAATACAAAGGAAGGATTCTTAACAAACGAGGGAATTAATAAGATTCGTTCAGCTTTTGCAAACGATATATTTAAGGACGATTTGCAGTCCATATATCAGGAGCAGACGTTAAGCCGTGACGAATTGAAAGCTGTATCAAAAACGGAGTTTAAAAGTATTGTCAGAAAAGTTCAGCAAGGCGGTTTTGAAAATCCGCAGCTTGAAAATCTTATCCGCAAACTATATTCTCAGTTACAGAATGTTAAAGGCAAAAAAGTATATGGGTACCTTCCGCCTGATGTCAAAGAAACGGTCAACAGTATTTTTTCAGAACTTGCAAAAGACAATAATATCCGTCAGCTTTATGAAAAATGGTGCAGTTTGGAGAGCTTGAAATACAAGAGCTATACGCAAAAGGAAAAAGAACTGCCGCCATTGGTTGATAACAAAGTTTTTCAGCCTGTGCGGAATATGATAATCAGAACTGTGCTTGACATGAATTATCCTGTCATTGATGTAGAAATTGAAGAACCCGAACCAACAGAACAATTTGCGAATGATGACTTTTATGTTGATATTTCTCCACAGTTCGATGAATCTGAGCAATCCGAAAATGATAAAGTGACATTTTCAAATAACGATGATCTGACAGCCGAAGATTTCATTTGGAGTGGTGAAAATGCGGTAACAGTCGATGTTGATGACGCTCCGAAAAGCAAATATTACCTCAAGTGGAGTAGTTCCTACAAAGAAGCCTGCAAGCTGATTTATAACAAGCGATCAAAGCTTGAAGATTTTCAAAAAGCGGAGCAGCTTTTGCTTAACGAATCAGGGGCAGGTAATGTTCTTGCTATTCAAGATCTGGGCAAACTCTATTCTACTGATAAACTCGGCGAAAAAGATGAAAAAAAGTCTTTTTCATTCTACGAAGAAGCATTTCAGGGTTTTATGGAGATCGAGCCGGACTCAGATTTTATGTTTCCATATGAACCAAAATACAAAGGGCAGGTCATGAAACCCGTGGATATGCGTTCTTACGTTTGGTATAGAATCGGAAAAATGCATTGCTATGGTCTGGGAACGGAACAAGATTATGAAAAGGCATTTGAATGGTTTTTGAAGTCAGCTCAGGAGGGCAACAAATTCGCACAATACAGTCTCGCCAATTTATATTACTACGGCAACGGTGTGGAAAAAGACTTGTCGCAGGCGTTTTTGTGGTATCGCAAATCATCTGAACAGGGACAGCCTTATGCCCCATACGCTGTTGCTCAAATGTACGATAAAGGCGAATATGTAAGTCAAAGTGAAGAAACCGCACAAAGATATTACAAGGTCGCATTATCTGGTTTCCTTGAACTTGAAAGCAAAGATCAGGCGGACGATAACCTATTTTATAAAATTGGAGTTATGTACAAAAACGGACTTGGAACGGAAGCTGATATTTCAAAAGCCATTGATTACTTCAAACGTTCCGCTGAGATGAATAACAAGAATGGTCTGTATGAATATGGCAAAACATTAATTCAAGGAAAATACATTGAGGCTGATTTAAATAAGGGTTTGGAGTGTATTGAAAAAGCAATGAAACTTAAAAATTCCAATGCAAAGCGTTTTTTTGCATTGGAATATATTTCGGGTGAATATTTTTCACAAGATATTGAAAAAGGACTATTTATGTTGACAGAATGTGCAGATAAGGGTGACAGTTTTGCTTGTTTTCAGTTGGGTCAGTTTTATTTGAAAGGTGAAATTGTCACGCAGGATTTAGAAAGAGCAGAGAAATATTTGCTGCTTGCAGAGGATAACGAATTCACACAGTATGCTTTTGGGAAGTTGTATTTGCAGGAAGAAAAGTATGATATTCAAAGGGCGGTGGACTATTTTAAGCGGTCGTCTGATAAAAATATGTGGTCAAGCTATCAGCTCGGCAGGCTTTATCTTTTCGGAGCAGATGAACTTGAAAAGGATAAGGAAAAGGCTGTGGAGTGGCTCACAAAGTCCGCACATGATGGTAATGAGTACGTTCAGAATATGCTTAACAATATTGATGATTTTGAAAATATGCTGCTTAGAAATACTGTTATGGGATTGTTTGTGAATTTAAGTCGCTGTATTGAGGATAATTATTCGCAGAAGCAGTGTTCTTTAAAAATACAAACTGATAGAAAGCTCAGAAAAATGATACAAAAGAGAAAGTCAGGAATTGGCATCAGAGAAGAACAAAATATGACTAACTAAGAAATATCTTAAAAGCTATATTCAAAGAAAAGATAGGTTTTCTCCCATATGTTGTGTAAATCTCCAAAGTAGTGTATAATAAAAGAGCTGAGACCCACCGAAAAAAAGTCTGTAAAAACGCAGTCAACTATGGTAAAATATAAATAACACAGGAGGCTGATTTTTTATGGCAAGAAGAAAAAGAGAACCAATGAGCGAGGGGAAGAAGAATATCATCGCAGAGCTGATCGAGGAGTATGATATCCGATATCACAGACCGCCTTCTTCCGCAGATAGAGGACTGGCAGAAACGTCCTCTGGGCGAGGTTTATCTCATTGTATTTATTGATGCTGTACATTTTTCTGTACGAGAAAACGGACAGATAAAAAACTTGCAGCATATGTAATCCTTGCAGTAAGTTTGACAGGTCACAAGGAAGTTTTATCCATACATATCGGAGAAAACGAAAGTGCAAAATATTGGCTTGGAGTCCTGAATGAGCTGAAAAATCGCGGCGTAAAGGATGTCCTCGTGATATGTGCCGATGGTCTTTCGGGTATGAAAGAAGCCGTAAATACGGCATTTCCACAGACAGAATTACAGCGTTGTATCGTTCATCAAGTAAGAAACACGCTGAAATATGTTGGTGCAAAAAACAAGAAAGAATTTTCCAACGATTTGAAAACCATTTATCACGCACCGTCTGAGGACGCTGCGCTTGAACAGCTTGAGCGTGTGACGGAGAAGTGGGAGAAAGATTATCCAAACGCCATGAAGAGCTGGTACAAAAACTGGGATGTGATCTCACCGATCTTCAAGTTTTCCGCTGATGTGAGAAAGGTCATTTACACCACCATTGCGATCGAAAGCCTTAACAGCGGCTATCGTCGTCTGAACAAGCAGAGAAGCGTATTTCCGAGCGATACGGCGCTCCTGAAGGTACTGTATCTTGCAACGCATGAAATAGCGAAAAAATGGACTATACCGCTGAGAAACTGGGGCATAGTTCTTGGCGAGCTGGAGATCATGTATCTCGACAGGCTAAGCTGAGCCGGCACAGTCAGTCTGCTTCCATTCCGCTACGCTCCATTCCAGCAGACTGACTGTTGAAGAACCTTGACAAATTACGGTATTTATTGTATACTGTAAAAAAATGAGCGGCTGTTTTTCAAGCCGCTCCACAATATCGTTTTTTATCACTGTTGTTGAATTTACAGAGATTTTTTCGCAGGGCCAGAGCTGCAGCTTATTTGGAAAAATCAGCCCAAAATTTCTTCGGACATGGAGAATAAAATCATCTCAATGTTACGCAAAAGGTGTGTCAACTGCTGACATTGAAGAGCATATCCGCAATATTTAGGTCTGAGCGTGTCAGAAAGAACTTATGGCTGATTTAAAATGTGTTTATCCCGCTGTTGATGTGCCTTCTGCGCATGATGCCATTGACGAATTTGCATCAATATGGGACAAGAAGTATCCAAAGATTTCAAAGTCATGGTATGAAAATCGGGCGAATCTAAGCACTTACTTCAAGTTTCTGCAGGAACTGAGAAAGCTGACTTACACTACCAATGCGATTGAGGGAATTAACAGTAAGCTGCGAAAGGTCACCAAAACAAAGTCGTTATTTCCAACCGATGAGAGACTGTTCAAAATGCTGTATCTTGCACAGAATACTTTTATGAAAATATGCAGATAAGACCGACGGTGGTTTCGACGATCTCATCAAATAGATTTGCTCTTTAATTTTGATATGCCATTCCGCAGCTATACAGAATTTAGAATCAGGTCATTTTTTGTCAAACTTGTATATAACACAATCTTAAAGTTTTGCATTTTTACAATGATAATATGTTCCGATTGCCCGGTCATCATATTCGTCAGTATATTTCAAGGTCGGCAAATCGCAGATGTAATAGTCCGCAAGTGAATTGTTGTGTATGGTAAGCTTTATGCCGTAATCGGTTTTGTATGCCGACTCTATAATTACAGTTTCCTCAGCCGCCTGGTACATTCTTTTCAGATATTTTTCCGAGTGCATATAATTATATATCAGCACAACCAAAATCACAGCCGCCCCAAGCAGTGCAGAATAAATTATCACGTTCTTTCCATACTTTTTGAAAAAATATTTCGCACCTGTTGACTTGCAGACTTTTTCTGTAATCCGCTCCCGTTCGGCAGCTGTCAGCCTGTAGGCATGTATTTTTTTTGACTTTATAAATCCCATTTGGTTTGCCTTTGAAATCATATATTGGTATGCCGCAGCTCTGCCTTTCAGTTTCCCGAAAATCACAGCCTTGCGAAGTAAAATGCACATTCTGTCCAACGCCTGCGGTCTGTCGCTGTCACTTTCCATAAGGCTTGAAAACAGCTCGTTTCCACCGTAATCAAGAAACTGCAAAAGGTTTTCACGCTTGTCCATTCTTATCACCCGACTTTGCAAGTACGTCTTCAAGCTTTGCTCCGAATTTTTCGTAAACCGTGTATGCAAGACTTTCAATAGGCGGCTTTGCGGCTTTCATCTTGTACATACGCTTGCCCTCACTGTCTGTGCAGGATACCAGACTTCCCACCTTTGTGGGATAGTTTTTGTTGTTTATCCGCTGAATTTCATTATAAAGTTCTGTTAGATGAGTGACATAAAATCCCCTTACCCCCACTGCCGCTATAATTTCAAGATGAATTTTTGCAATGTTTAAGCACTCAACTGGCGTGGTTGACTGAATGGATTCGTTGAGAATAACAAGACTTCTGTCGGTCATATATTCGCAGATTTTTTTCAGCTCCTTGATTTCCGTGGTAAATCGGCTTGAATTTATTCCGACAGCTTCTTCCTTTGGAAAATGGGTGAATATGTAATCGGCAGGGGAAATCTCTGCACTTTCCGCAGGAACGTACAATCCCATTTGTGCCATTAAATGACATACTCCCACCGCTCTTGCGAAAGTGGTTTTTCCGCCGTTGTTTGCTCCCGTCACCATATAAAACCGTGCGTAATCTGACATATCAATATCGTTTGCAACAATTTTTTCGGTCAGAATTTCCTGCGGATTTTGCGTAACAAGCTGCCTGTAGAAGTTGAGGTCAAAGACGTTTTTCAGCCTTGTAACACGCTTCTCAGAGGGGAGAAATTTCGGTCGGCACATTTTCATTCCCCTTGCCCTAACACTTGATATAAACTGTGCCGCTCCGCCATAGAAGTCAAGCTGTATAATGTCCCCCTTGTCAAGACACAAATGAAAAAAATTATCGTGACAGCGAAAACTTTGTATAGCCATCCAAAAAACGTAAGCAAAATTTATGCAGCATTGCATACAGACTTGGCTTGGTAAACCTGCACAGGCAACTTGTAGCCAAGCGCCTGATGGGGTCTTTCGTTGTTGTAATCCTTGATGTAACTACCAATCTGCTGGCGCAGCTCTCTGGGATTGCTGTATTCATTGATATAAATCAACTCCGTTTTCAAGCTGCGAAACCAGCGTTCAATTACCACATTATCCACCCATCTAGCTTTTCCGTCCATACTCTGGCGGATATTCTTCGCTTTCAGAAATTCAATATAGTCATTGCTTGTAAACTGGCTGCCCTGATCAGAATTGATAATTTCAGGATTGCCGTATTGTTCCATGGCATTTGTGACTGCTGCTAAAACCGGTGCAGTATCCAGCGTATCAGACAATTCATAGCCCACGATAAAACGGCTGTACCAATCAATAATCGCTGTCAGATACATATGGCTACGCCCCATTTTGATATAGGTGATGTCAATTGACCATACCTGATTTGGTCGGTCAATTTTTAGATTTTTCAGCAGATACGGAAATTTTAAACTGTTCTTTCCGGGCTTTGAAAGATTGGATTTCGGATAAACCGGACAGATATTCATTTCCGCCATATAACGTCTGACAAGCTTTCTGCCGATTGCAATCCCGTCTTCCTGTACAAGCTTTTCTTTGATTTTCCGATGACCAATGTAGCAGAATTTTGTGTGCCAGTAGTCAATACGTGATTTGATGTATTCCTCACGCTCCAAGGCTTTTTCTGCCGGTTCAACAGGCTGATAGTACATCGAAGTGCGGTTGATTTCAAGCAGTTCACACTGTTCCTTAATGTTCAGCCTATCATTCTTCATAACCAGACTTTTCCTTCCAGTCAGGTCCGAGCACTTCTTCAGATTTTTTTTTGAGCCAGTCCACCTGAACTGTCAGGTGACCGATTTTCTGCATAAGCTTTTCTTCCCGCTTTTTTGAGTTCTCAGCTGCTCTTTTTGCTTCCTTTTCTGATTTTGAACCATTAAAGGCACGGGATGCATTCTCAAGAAATTCCTTTTTCCAATTTTTCAGCTGATTGACGTTGATTCCTTCACGACTTGCTATCTCGCTGATCGTCTGCTCTCCCTCCAGTATTTCTATTACGATTTTTGCCTTGTACTCCGGTGTGTATGTGTTCCTCTTCGCCATTATCGTGTCCTCCTGTTTCTTTCTTTTATTATACCACTGTCACGATGTTTTGGCAATTTTGTGTTCAGTTTCTAGGGTACATTATACTGTGATTCCAGCTCCGAAAGGTCTGAAAAAACCGAGGAACGATAGCTTTTAAGTGCTGCGGCAATCCGCAGGGCGAACTCCTTTGTGTATTTGCTCAGTTCACGGAAAAGGGCAGTGTCTATATCAATAGGAGTGTGCCTTGTTGCCGAGTTGAAATGCTCCTCGCCAATAAACTGCTCTCTGCCTGCAAAACTTTTGAACACAAGCTTTTCAAGAATATTTCCCTTGGGATAAATTTTGTCATATCCGATTTCAAGCAGTCCTGCACTGTCGGGATTCATAGCCGAATCAAAATTAACACCGATTTTTACGCTCCGTATGGTTTTTGAAAAGGTATCTTTCAGCTGTGAAATGCTGTATGCTATTTCGAAAATGTTCTCGCTTTTTGGCAGTTTTTCAAAAAACTGTGCAAGCCTTTTTACCGCTACCGACTTAATTGCGTGATTATACTTTGCAAAGAACCTGTTGATGTTTTCAATGCAGCCGAGAAATTCTTCAAGGCTGTCCATATGGGTCTTAATCTGCATAAACGAGTTGACACAATCAACATCTGAAAAGTCAATTCTGTTTCCTGCGAGTTCATTTATCAGCTGTCGAAATCTTCCGTTAAGTTCGGGGACATTCATAAAGTCCTCAAGACAATCCAGCCTGTAATCAAGGGTTTCAATGTCATCTGTAAACTCTTTCATTTTAGATGTTGCGACAGCAAAATTCATAGGTGCAATAAGTTTTGCTATGTTATCCGTTTCAAGATTGACCATAAAATCCTGCGGATAATTTTCATATTTTTTCTGCCGCTTTTTTGCATACTCCTCAGCCTCCGCCGACGGATAGAACAGATCTACATAATCGGTAATTTTCATTGTTTTCACTCCACAATTTATTTTGCTGTAACAATATTCCCGTCACTAATCTCAATAACCCTGCCGCATTGCTCCGCAATCTTCGGGTCGTGGGTAACTATAACAACCGTCCTGCCCTGTTTGTTCAGGGACTTGAAAAGCTCCATAATCTCAGCGGAAGTCTTTGTGTCCAGCGCTCCCGTCGGTTCGTCCGCCAAAATCATTGACGGTTCATTGACTATCGCTCTGGCAATTGCCACACGCTGCTTCTGTCCGCCCGAAAGTTTGCTGCATAGCTTTTTGGCAAGCTCCTCAATGCCTACCGATTTCAGTGCCGCAAGGGCTTTTTCTTTCTTGTCACTGACTTTCTTTTTGGAAAAATTCAGCGGTATCATCACGTTTTCCAGTGCCGTGAAATCCTCAACCAGTGCAAAATCCTGCATAACCATCCCGATTTTCTCGTTTCTGATTTTTGCATACTGACTTTCGGAAAGGTCTTTCACAAGCACATCATCAATGTAGTATTCGCCCTCCTGATAGTTGTCAATGCAGGCTAAAATATGCAGAAGCGTTGATTTTCCTGCACCCGATTTTCCGATAATCGCAATAAGCTCACCGTCCCGAATTTCTGCCGAAACACCGTGGAGAGCCTTGAATTCGTTGGCTTTCTTTGAATTATATATTTTTACTATGTTATTAAGTTTTACCATTACTATTCCTCCGATAATATTATTGCTTTTTTCAAAGCCTTTGGTGTGAGGATAATGCAGGAAATGATACAGGATACCAAGATATATACAGCACACACAATCAGGCAAATGGTGATCGGTTTCCAGCCCAATGTAATTACTGTTTTGCTGAACAATCCTGCCTTGTAGAAAATCAACGATCCTGCTATTGAAATTATCAAAGACACAATGCAAATCAGCCCATTGTAAATTACATTGATTGTAAGCAACTGTTTTCTTTTTGCACCACCCAAATACAGTATGGCTTCGTTTCTTATATTATTTTTGCAGTTAATCGCATTAACGCTCACTGACGCAATCAGTACAAGCAGGTATATTGCACACATTATTGGCATCAATGTGTACAACTCTCTATAAACAATGGTCTGACTGTTGTTGTTCAACTGAGAAAACTGTATCGCAAATGATAATACAGAAAGATTCTCGTTGATATATTTTCTGTTGTAAAGCTTTTCATCATCGGAAATATTCCGGTTGTACTTTATAAAAAGGGAGTCTGACATTACTGAATCCAAATCGGTTTTATTCCACTCCTTATCTGTAAAAAACAATACAGGTTCATTATATACAATGCTGTCCGCTGAATACCCAAGAGATTCGAGTTTCAAAGCAATCTCCTCGTTTGTAAAGCCTTTGTTTTTAAGCTGGTCATTCAGACAGTTGAAATGTGTAGAAAGCATTAACTGATAGGATGGTTCATTTGATTCATATTCCGAGTTTGCTCCAAGGTATTTTTCATTATCACCAATTACACCGATTATTCTGACCTTCAACGTTCCATTTTCAGTTTCAAATTCAGCAATATCATTAACATTATAGCCTTGATAATTTCGGGTAATTACAGCCTGCGGTATATCATCGGATTGCTTGGAATCAGTTATCCACGAACCTTTTTCTATTGTCGGGCGAAAAAGATTTGCAGAATAATCATCATATACAAGTGCATATGCGGTCTTAACCTCGTTAGTTTGTGTATCAACGCCTGTTTGCAGGGACGCAAAGTTTACAGACGAGATAAAATCAACATCTTTCAGCTGAGTTTTGATTTCATCTGTGTTTTCCAAAAGTCCGCCATTTTCATTATCTTTCAAAAAATATCCACCACAATACAATCCCTCGCCATTAAGCAGCGGTTTGACAGCCTCATATGAGGAAGCCTTTTCGTCTATTATCGATGTCATAATTATTCCGATAACAAAAACAGCAATCAGCTGGAGGCTTATTAAAACATTGATAAACGAGTGCTTTTTCAGGAATATACCGATAACCCTGCCGTATAACTTAATTCTCATTTCAATCCCTCCTTAATTTTTTTGCCGAGATTATGATGAAGCAAAAACAGATTAAGAAGATACGATATTGCAGAGTAAATCAAAATTATTTCTGCGTAAACATATGGATTATATGCAGCTTTCATAAGCGGAAATTTAGCTGAAAGTACAGTAAGAATAAATTTATCATAGCACAAAGCTGAAATAATGCTTACAGGAAGCATAATAAGAATAATCTCATTTGCGGTTGATATGCTCAGATTTGAGGTTAACCCTCCGCAGATACGCATAATGGTCAGTTGTCTTGTTCTGCTGATAATGATGTAATTATACAGAATGGAAATGTTCAATGCCGAAAGAATGGCAATGATTACCGAAATCAGTACAACTGTTATGTAGTAGGAAGTGTTTGATGCCAAGTCGAATGCCGGTTCATAAAGAGTGATTTTATCTTTGAAAAATTCGCTGATATATGCGGTAAAATCATCATATTCAGATTTAGTGATTTTATTGTTGAGTGCAAGATAAACCCCGTCGTTCATAATTGTATCGTCGGGGACTGAGCTGAACGGAACATAGATACTGTAAAAAAAATAGCTGCTGTTAGCAGGGTTTATTGTGCCGATAACATCATAGCTCTGACCGAATGCTGTAACCGAATTTGTATATTCGGGTGCTGAAGTCGGCTGATTTACATTTCCGCTGCCCATTACAACAGCCTTTTTTTCTCCGTTTGAATATTGCTCCTGCGTGAAAAAACTGCCGTCCTTAATTACAAGGTCATCAATCATTGGCTGAAATACTTTATCGGAATATTCAAATTTTCCTTCAGAATACTGAAGATAGAATGCGACAGGTATTTCCTCATCAATTCCGCTTACCTGCGTGGACGAAAAACAGGTAATATATGAAACATCACCCATAAGCTTATTCGGCATATTCTTCACAAACTCACAAAAATTTTTTTTTGTAATAATGTCATTTATGGAAAAACCGACAGCATAGCTGTCAATTTCGCCGTCCTCAATATTTTTGCTGTACTGATAGTACAATCCAACACCGAAAAACAAAACCCCGAATGAAACAAACATAGAAATCACAAGTAGAACCAGCATACCGGTATGATTTTTCATCATATTTCTAAGATTTTTCAGCGTGTACATTCTTTCCTCCTTCAAACCCATTAAGGCAATGCATTATCTGATGTTATTCAGATAATGCATTGCCTTTGTAAAATGTTCAATTGATTTTTATTAAAATTTCTTTAATGCATATTTAATTCGGAGCAAAGCCCGATGTAAGCGTAGCTTTTCATCGGCTGCGACGAAGCAAGCTTGCCGCAGGAGCTTTAGCTCCTCAGGGTTATATATTAGTAATCAGACTGAATATCCTTAAAAACTCTATTATCTTTCATGACTAGAGTTCTGGCAGAATACTTATAACTAGTATTACGGTTATGGGTTGTTGTTGCTTTCAAAAGCTGACCTTTGGACAGCGTACCTTTTTTCCATCCAGAAGGAGTATAAGAACCGATTTTTGCTGCAGAAGTCTTGTAATAAAGGGTTGACTGTACAGAGTAATTTGTTTTTGTAGTTGAAAGATTCGTTACCGTTCCCACTGAATCTGTCTCGCTTGGAGTATAAGACGTATATGCAAGTATAATTCGATAACTATCCTCATATGATGCTTGATACGCACTAGCACCTATAGCACTCATAGAAGCCATTATCATAACAGCAGCACCCATAGCCGCAATTTTCTTCTTAAGTTTCATATTGAAAACCTCCTTGAAATTTTTTATTGCTTTCATCATAAGACAAACGCAATACTCCCGACCTAAAGTCTGTATTCTAAAAAAACCATCTTTAAGCAAAGTAAAAGACAATTTCTATACTTGCTATGACAAGTATTACAGTACTTTGAAAACCTTTGAATCAATCTTCTTCCTGCACAAAATGATTAATTCAGCTCAAAACTATACTAGTGTAGATCGTAATAGTCGAATATGCCAATCTTTTGAATTGTGTTTTTTGATGCTTATCTCTTGTAGATGTTCTTTGGCTCTTTAGTCTGATATCCACCGTATGCCGAAGCTGCTCCACAAGCCAAAATTGCTGTATGTTTTGCAATCTTCTGAATCATTTCAGCTAGTAGTTTTTTTAAACTTTTCACATTAATCACTTCCTCTCTCTTTAATCTTTGCTGCAATCATGAGCAAGGCAATTAAAAAAGTTGTTAATATAATCATTGTACCTAGATAACTTCTCGAAAGAAACAATCCGGTACAATTAATTATTAAAGTTATAACTATCCCTATTATTTTAAGCTTTATTCTTTTCGAATCATCAATTGGTTTATTCTTATTCTCTATAGGACCCAAGATAGAAACTATCAGTTCAGTAACACAGATTAAAACAATAATAATCAATAGGGAGAATTTATTAGAAAATATACTATTGGCTAAAGCGGTTAATATGAATGTAGTACACATCAATAGATTGCACCTAAAGTATGTGTCGGCATGATAGCCTCCGGTGAATGATCTGATAAGTATAAATAGTGTAAGAAAAACAATACTTTCGATTATATGATGAATAAGGATACCTGCTATTACAACAAGAACTATGTTAAGTAACGATGAAATACTTATTTCTATTCCATATCTATAAAAGTCTTGTACATCTGATTCATCACTGATTACATCTTGTTCCGTAATAAAATTAACAATCTGAGATACCAAGTAATTCATAATTTTCACCTTGCTTTTTTTGAATTTTACAATATAAAATATCTTTCGTCAAGCGTTTTGGCATATTGTGCAGTTTTCAGGCACAAAAAAATAACTCGGCATAAGCCGAGCTATCATATGAGTTAAGTTTCTAAGATTATAGAGCAGCAGAAAGCATTGTCAATTTCATAGTAATCATATCTTCCACTGTATTTATTTACTATGTCCCTAATAATAGAAGTGCCAAGTCCATGGTTTATGATATCTTTCTTTGTGGTTTTTAATTTTGGATTTTCGCTAATAACAGACTTATCTAGAGAATTTTTCACTATAAATGTATAAATGTTGTTTTCTTTACTGATTTCCAAATAGATAAACTTGTTTAAATCTGGCGGCATAGCTTCACAGGCTGTGATCGCATTTTCCAAAGTATTGCTCAATAAGTCACATAGATCAAGCTCATTGATACCTACAAAGTCATTTACCGTAATACATGACACCTTTATTCCTAAAGTTGATGCAGTAGACAATTTAGAGTTGATTATTGCATTTGCAACTGGATTATTGGTTTGAACAAATGTCATTGTAGCTTTAACAATGCCGTTGGATTGTTCAATAAATTCCAAAGCATCTTCGGTTTTGCCACTTGTGAGCAATTCATAAACGGTGGTAAGTTGATCCTTTATATCGTGCCTTATTTTTCTGATCATCTCGTATTGAGTCTCCGCATTATTAACATACTGTTCCATATACTGTTCTTTTACGGATAGTACCTTCATATTCTTTATCTGAGCATTCTTGAAGAAGAGTGAATAAATAACGTAAAACATTAGGAAATTCAGTATAATGATAACCAGGTATGATAAATTGATGTATATTCTTTGCGTATCATCCGCATTGAGTGAAAGTACATGGAGAAGTGATACTAGAATAAAGGAAGATATTAATACTGTGATAATCGGAGACCAATCTGATATTGTATAACTGTCAGAGAATTTGAACAGCTTGATTATAATTTTCAAGGAGATCCAAAGAGAAATCTGGATTACAATCAAAGTCATGAATCTTACGCTATTATCATTTGTAATCAAGTCCTTGACGCTTATTCTATTTAGAGATGATAATAAATTAAGTTCAACAGAAGTGATAAGCAGCAGAATAATATTGGGAATGATCGTTGATAGTAGTTTTTTAATAATACTGTCGTTAAAGGCAATAATGGCATATACCAACAATATAACTAAATATAAAGTACTTGTAAATCCCTCATATAAAGTGATGTGATTTAACAGGGTTATGGTTGTTCCAAATATGATACTAAAAATCGAAAGAAATGTTTTTGCCTGTTTGAGAGATTTAGGATTTAGAAATCTATACACAAACCATGTCATAATAAAGCCCTGATAATAATTAATCACAAGCTCAAAGCATTTCCATAGCAAGTTCTTCATTTTGTCTTCCTCAAATACTGTGTTAATTTCTCATCAACAGTTTGTTTGTAGTTTTTACTCATATTTAATCTAAAGCCTTGCTTAAAAATTATCTCGTCTTTATTTCTATCTATATTAAAAATGTGACGAAGATTAACTAGAAAACTCTTGTGTATCCGAGCAAAATCATATTGAGAAAAATGAATCTCCAATTCACCAATATTACCTCTGATCTTTATCGGTTCGTTATGTTCTGAATGATAGATAACATAATGTTTACTGCTCTCAATATAATAAATGCTCTTTATTTGCAGCGGAACTCTTCCGACTTCTTTATTTTCCAAAATAATAATTGTGTTTTGTTTCATTTCATTGTAAAGCTGATTAACAACACTGTGCAGTTTATCTGTGAAAAAAGAATCATTGCTTTTGGTAATAAAATTAAGTGGTCGGAAATAAAGACTATCATAAACCAACTCGGGATGACTGGTAACAAAAATTATGTAGCAGTCGTTTGAACCGGAAATCTTAGCCGCTAATTGAAATCCGTCGAGCTCCGGCATATCAATATCGAGAAAAATCACATCAAATGGCTTTATTAAGTGGTGCTGGAACATTAATTCGCTTGAAACATAGGTCTCTAACTCAATATCTTCATTATTCTGCCTTGTAAATTCAGATTTTACAGCTTGTGACATTTTATTAACAAATACGTTATTATCATCACATATTGCCACTCTGAGCATATGTATTTCCTCCTTAAAATGTAGTATAAATCACAACAATTGTATTTGTGATATAATTTTACGACAAAATTCGCTGATTTTTATAAATAATACAGATTTATGACTTCGGACTATATTTATACTATAATAAAAGTGTTGGAACCGGAAAGAGAGGCGGAGCATATATTATGAAAAAGCAAGTAAAAAGTTCAAATGTTTTTGGCGAAAAGCAAAAACGCATTATAGCTAAAACATTGATCAATCTGCGAGAACTCAATTTCTTAACACAAACAGATATAGCAAAGCAGCTTCATCTGTTTTCCAGCACTATTTCTCACTATGAAAAAGGTTTAACTGTCCCACCTACAGAAGTTGTGTATCGACTTGCCGACTTTTATAACGTTACTACAGATTATATTCTCGGCAAAAGTGCAAGCAGGACAAATCTTAATGACACTTATGCAATAAAGCTAACAAATAAAATGACTATAGGCGACGCTGTAGAAATAATGGCAAAGATGGACAACGCAGAACGTGAGCATTTAGCGTATTTCATTGAGGTTATAGGAAAGTCAAAAAAATAATTCAATTTAGAACTCTGAATTTGTATCAGGGTTCTTTTTTATTTTACCATAATAAAACAACAAGGTCAAGCATATTATGTTAGTTTTCTGATCTTTGCATTTCGTGCTAAACATCTTCACCTTATGCCAATTTTGTTGACATCGATAATGTAAAACGTATAATTAAATAAGACTCATGCATCATATGAAATTTAATAAGGAGAATTTTTATGACTATAAATGCTTGGAGAGCTTCAAATGTAAAAAATTTTGATCAATATACTGAATTGTACGATTTTGCAGGTGTTTCTGTTTTTAAAATCGTAGTTCAGTAAAGAACACAAAACATGACTGACAAACTCAGATTCGGTCAGTTCATATCCGAGAAACGAATACAACACTCTATGACCAAGCAAGAACTCGCAAGACAGATTGGGATATCTACAGCATATCTCAGTCAACTTGAAAGCGGAGCAAGAAGCAATCCAACTATTGAAGTGCTTGACCGAATGATTAATAAATTGCACTTGGACGAAGCGGAAACACATAAAATATATGATCTCTATGCAGCATCAAATGATACAATTAGTCCGGACATTATTACATATCTAAAGAGCAATAATATTGTAACAAAAGCGATTCGTAAAGCACAGGAAAATAGTGCAACAGAAAAAGATTGGCTTGATTTCATAGACCAACTTCAAAAATGAACAAATAATTTTGCGGTTTATGCCGCAAATTTATTTAGCATCAGTTTAGCTTACCAGCTAAACGTCGGAGGATTGATAGATTGACAATAGATAATATACATCATATACGCTGCCCAATATGTGGTGGCAGACTTTTTGATGTAATAACAGGAAAAGGCGAGAATAGTTATTTCGGTACAAACTTTGCAGTTATGATCAAGTGTTGGAAATGCCGAGAAACAATAACGTTAAAACCATTAAATAATATTAATTACTTAGTACAAGCATCACACGTTTGTTTAAAATCGGAGTAGAAGCCTGACAAGTAGCTTTTAAAGCTAGTGTCGGTTTCTATTTTTTTATTTTTGTTAACTCCATTTTTGCTTTAAGAGCAGAAATGGAGTTTTTTTATGCCCATTTTTAAATACTGGCAGCAATACATAGCCAAATATCCATAAGCCTTCGTTTTGATTCAGAACAAGAAAATCAAAACGGAGGAATAAAAAATGAGCAAAAACATAGTAAGTGTTTATGACACTATAACCAAAAGATACGTTGAAATTGAAGTAAGCGAAAAGATCCGCACATATTACAATAGAACCCAATGGAATATTGATGACAACAATAAATCGTTCTATAAGCACGAGATCCAGTTCTCTGCGTTGAAAGGAAACATTAACGGAGAACTTGAAAACTTTCAGGAGTTCCGAACAGAAAATGACGACGTCGAAAGAAGAGTGATACAAAATATTAAATGCGAAAAGCTGTATAGCTGTCTGAATGAACTTTCAGAGGATGAACGAAGGTTGATCTTTGCAATATATTTTGAAAATAAAACGGAAAACGAGGTCGCTTGTTTTCTACATACCACTCAGCAAAATATTCACAAAAAGAAACGTAGGATTTTGTGCAAGCTTAACAAACTTTTGAGATCACAATAAAAAACGGTTGTTAAATACCAGACTTCTACCCCTATACAAGTGTAAGGAGAATAAAAGCTCCAAGTAACTTGACAATAGAATATCAACTCTGCAAGTACGTTGATCACACGGCTGGTATGAAATCTCGGCAGCCAAAGAAACCACACGCCAAGACTCCGAAAGGATGAGCGATAAATGTGACGTTTCAAAATTCGGAACAGCTTTCCGAAAAGGCGATGAAACGTGTGAGGATAATGATACTTCCCAGTAGGGGCTAAAAGAGCGGGTGAAACGCCCATGAGATCGATACGCTGTCGATTGCCTGCAGAGTTCCGCCGCAACGGGTATCGGGGATAAATATTGCGGAAAACGTCCGAAACAAAATGGATCGGACGAAGGCAAAACGAATTAAAGGCGGTTTGCACACTTTTGCAGACCGCCTGTTACATATAAATTAACAAAAGTCAGGAGGCTGATATATGAGCGAAAAAGTTAAGCCTGAAAAATCAGATTTTCGGTACGAATATAATAAATTTGGAGTATATATTCCTGCTCCTACAATCAGATTATCGGACAAGCATCCATGCTGCGGCTGCGTGTGGTATGTCAGAGATACAAATGTGCTGTTCTGTCCGTTTCATAGCTGTATAAGGAATAAGAAAGTTTTTGAAACTCTAAAGAAAAAGGTGAAGGAAAATGCTGATCAAACGAGGTGATATCTTTTACGCAGACCTTGATCCCGTTGTCGGTTCGGAACAAGGAGGTATACGGCCTGTGCTGATAGTGCAGAATAATGTGGGAAACAAGTACAGCCCCACCCTCGTGGTTCTTCCGCTGTCCACAGCCCAAAAGAATCATCTTCCCACGCATATCCATATCAAGGGTTCAAAAGCATTGCCCAAAGATTCGATCGTTCTTGCAGAGCAGATACGGACCATAGACAGATATCGTCTGAAAAATTATGTGGGTTCGGTTGATCTTGAACTTATGGAAAAAGTAGAAAAAGCGATGAAAATAAGCATAGGAGTGGATTTTGATGACTAAGTTCGGACAGGCAGAGTATAACGACTTTATGGCAAGGATATTCGCAGATAAGCTTGATAAACTTCTTAAAGAAAGCGAAAAGCATAATTACATCAACAGAAATACAGAAGATATATACAAAGAATTTGCGTCATCAAAAGACGCAGCTTAAGGAGAAATTGAAATGTTAGGATTTATTATCGGATTAATCATAGGCGGTACAGTCGGCGTATTTGCAATGGCTTTGTGCATAACCGCAGGACAAGCCGACAAACGTGAAAACTGCACAGATTCGGATAAGTAATTTTATCAAGTATAGTGATACCATTCCATAAAGATTTGTGGTATCATTGTTGGTAAAACGGAGGTGAGAAAATGACAACGGTAACGATAATACAGCCGACAATATCAGAAGAACAAAACCATAAGCTCCGCTGTGCGGCATACTGCCGTGTGTCATCAAACAGCGAAGATCAGCTTAATTCCTTTATGGCTCAGACAAGATATTACGAGAAAGCTTTCGAAAAGTCTGACAGAGAACAGCTTGTTGACATATATGCAGATGAGGGAATAACAGGTACTCGTGAGGACAAGCGTGATGAGTTTCAGCGAATGATAAGCGACTGTCGGAAAGGTAAGATAGACAGGATATACACAAAGTCTATCAGCCGATTTGCCCGAAACACTAAGGATTGTCTGAAAAATATAAGGGAGCTTAAAAGCCTTGGAATAACAGTATTCTTTGAGAAAGAAAACATTGATACCGCAAAACTGACTGATGAAATGATGATAACCATTATGGGCGGTCTGGCTCAGGAGGAATCGGTATCCATTTCAAAAAACTTGAAATGGAGTTATCAAAAAAGATTTGAAAAAGGAATTGTAAATGTTTTTTCTGCACCATTTGGTTTTAAGTTAAATAATGGCGCATTGATTATTGACAAAATTCAAGCTCAGATTGTGGAAGAAATTTTTGATATGTTTTTGAATGGTATTGGTTATCAGCGAATTTCAGAAATCTGTCAGAGCAAGTACAAAGTGTATAAAGATAAATTTAGTTATTACGGCATTCGATATATTCTTTCCAACGAAAAATATATTGGCGATTCAGTCTATCAAAAAACATTTACAACAAATAATCTTCCATATAGAAAGATTCAAAACAATGGACAATTAAACAAATATTGTATTCAGAATACTCATGAAGCAATAATTTCGATAGAAATATTTGAAAAAGCTCAAAAATTGATTGAAAGCAGAAAACATAAAAATATAGTGTCTGAATCACCGTTCAGAGGAAAACTGATATGTGCCAACTGTGGAACAAAATACAAACGCAAAGATAGTAGAAATAAAATATACTGGGTTTGCCGCAAACACGATAATTTAGCAGAATTGTGCATGAATAAACGAGTTGAGGAAAAGTTTATCAAGCAAAGTTTTATAAGACTATACAACAAACTATTATTCAATTATAAGCAAATTCTTGTACCTCTTCAAACATCATTGCAGGATTTGAAACTTAAAAAGTTCAACGGTAAAACACAAGTAATGGACATTCACAAAGAAATCGCCAAGCTTCGAGAACAAACTCACGTCCTTGCAAGACTGAAAACTAAAGGTTTTCTGGACGAGGCTAAGTATATTGAGCAGACTACTGAGCTTACGGCAAAGATCAATAAGCTGCAAGCAGAACTGAAAAAGCTTACACGCTTAGACGACGAGGACGAAACTCTGGATCAGATCGAAATGTTAATAGACTTTTTTGAAAGGCGTGATAAGCCGATAACCGAGTTTGAAGAATCGGCATTTGAAAGTATAGTTGAGAAGATCGTGGTTATAGATCAGCATGAGTTGGAGTTTCACTTGATAGGCGGAATAAAGTTTAAAGAAAATATATAAAACGCATTGACAATTTAGCATAATTATGATAAAATATATTTAGGAGGCGATGAGCATGGACATGAATATGATAAGACCCGTTTCGGATCTAAGAAACAATTTTGCGGATATTTCAAAAACCGTTCATGAAACAGCACAACCCGTTTTCCTTACCAAAAACGGTTACGGTGATATGGTTGTCATGAGTATGGAGGCTTTTGAGAAAATGCAGTTTGAAAGCGACGTGTATTTCAAGCTTGCAGAAGCCGAAAGAGAAGCTGAGGAAACAGGCGAACGTTTTTCTTCAAAGGATGTTCTCAGCGCAATGAAAGCGGCGGCGAGAGGAGAATAATGTATACGATTGAATATTTACCGATTGCCAGACGCGATATGGTCGATATTGCAAAATATATCGGCGTAAAGCTTGCAAATCCGGATGCCGCTGAAAGACTTGCGGAGAAAATGGTTGAATCTGCCGAAGATTTGGCAAATATGCCGTATAAGTGTCCGATGTATATTCCGGTCAAGCCTTTGAAGCATGAGTATCGTAAGCTTATAGTTCATAATTATATTATGTTTTACTGGATAGACGAAGATAAAAAGCTTGTAACGATAGCGAGAGTTGTGTATTCCGGACGAGATTATGAAAAGTTGTTATAACTGAATCTAAATGCTTTGCAGGTAAAATTGCAAGGCATTTTTTTGTTGCTATTGGTAATAGCTTTTGAGAAGAAAATGTGATATTATTGTAGTCTGAAAGGAGTGAAAATAATGCCAAAGAATCGTACAATCCCGTTCGGATACTGTATGAAAAACGGTGAGATAACAACCGAGCCAAAAGAAGTATACGCCGTTGTTGCAATATTTGACGAGTATCTGAAAGGCAGAAGTTTGTCTGAGATTGCAAAGCTTATGCAGTCAGAGAAAATTCGTTACAATGCTATTTCGGATAAGTGGAACAAAAACATGGTCAAGCGAATAATCGAAAATGAGAGATATCTTGGAACTGAGAAATATCCGCAATTGATCGCCGAGGACATTTTCAGACAAGCAAATGAAAAGCGGGTTAAAAAAGCAACCACGCTTAATCTGATATCCGATGATTTACAGGAAATTAGAAATGTTACATACTGCGCCGAATGCGGTCACAAACTTTCAAGGATAGGCGGCAATTCAAAGTATGAGCATTGGGATTGCAAAAATCACGATTGTTACAAGCTTGAATATCGGATTACAGATCAAATGATCATAGGTGCTGTACTTAATGTTATTAATTCGGCAATAGCAAATCCAAGTCTGTTGGAATCGGGCGGCGAGATAAGCACATATTCACCTACTGCGGATGTGATACGAAAACAGAATGAGATCAATCAGATGACAGATTCTCCGCAAGTGGATTTTGACAGAGTAAAATCCGAAATTTTCAAACTTGCCGAGATGAAATATGATTGCTGCACTTACAATGACAGCCCGCAGAAAACAGAGGAAATCAAGGCTTTGCTTGAGAATCACAAACAATTAAATACACTCGATATTGGCTTATTTAAAGCGTGTGTTTCACGAATTTGGATAAGCCATTTTTGTGTCATAGAGGTTGAGCTTATTAACGGAATACGTATTAAGAATATTACGGAAAGGAATGAGAAAAATGTCCACAGCGCCGAATGTAACGATAATTCCTGCGAAAGTGCAAACAGCGGAAAGCAGGGATAAATACCACCAGTTAAGAGTTGCCGCATACTGCCGAGTATCTACGGCTCAGGAAGAACAGCAGAACAGCTATCAGGTCCAGATCGCATATTACACCGATCTTATCAACAGAAAAAAGGAATGGACGCTTGCGGGGATATTTGCAGATGAGGGTATAAGCGGAACTCAGACGAAGAAAAGAACCGAGTTTAACCGCATGATAAGAATGTGCAGGAACAAAAAGATAGATCTTGTGATCACCAAATCAATATCAAGATTTGCACGAAATACCGTGGATTGTCTTGAATATGTCAGACAACTTAAAGACTTGGGTATCGGAGTTATTTTTGAAAAAGAGAACATAAACACCTTAACTATGACATCGGAATTTATGATAGCTCTGTATGGAAGTTTTGCTCAGGCAGAATCAGAATCCATAAGTAAAAACGTAAGCTGGGGCAAAGGAAAAGCCTACCGTGAGGGCAAGGTGCAGTTCCAGTATAAATATCTGCTTGGGTATAAAAAAGGAGCAGACGGAAAACCGGAGATAGTACCCGAAGAGGCTGAAACAGTAAGGCTGATATATACGCTGTTTCTCGACGGATACAGCATGAGCAGGATAAAAAAGCTCCTCGAGAACAAAGGTATTTTGACTTCACAGGGAAATAAAGTATGGAACGAATCACTTATCCGCAGCATTTTGAAAAACGAAAAGTATGCAGGCGACGCACTTCTGCAAAAGACTTTTACCTCAGATTGTATCACTCACAAGATAGTTAAAAATCACGGCGAACGCCCGATGTATCTTGTGACAGATCATCATGAACCCATAATCGACCGTGACACATACAATAGAGTTCAGCAGGAGCTTGCAAGGCGAAGTTCTAAGCGTAAAATCAGCGATAAAACTACTACCGAGCAAGGAAAATACAGCAGTAAATATGCTCTTACCGAACTGCTTATCTGCGGAAAATGCGGCACGCCTTACCGCCGTACAACGTGGACTTCAAGAAGGAAAAAGTTAATAGTCTGGCGGTGTATAAGCCGGCTGGAACACGGCAAAAGATATTGCCCAGATTCTCCCACGATAAAGGAAGAACAGCTCCACAAAGCTATAATACGAGCGATAAATAACTACTACTCTTGTGGGAACGACGTTGAAAAGATCTTAAAAGCGAATATCAGCAATGTGCTTGAATGTCATGGGCTGGAAGAGATCGCAGCGATCGAAAAAAGGCTTAAAAAGATCGACAAGGCAAGAAGTGATCTGATAAGTCTCATAGCAACAGGCGGCTGTGATGAGGACAAGCTGGACAGCGAGTTTGAAAAGCTGTATGAGGAAGAGCAAAGCCTGAGTGAAAGACTTGCAATGCTGAAATCAAAAAATCAAACTTCCGCCGAAACTCAAGCCAAGCTTGATAAGATAATAGATATGATAGAGCATGAAAAGTTTGAGTTGGAAACCTTTGATAATGTGCTTATCAGAAAGCTGATAGAATGTGTGAAGGTTCTGAGCAAGACGGAGATACTGGTGATTTTTAAAGGTGGGTATGAGGTCAGAACGGAAATAGAGTAATATTAGAGAACGGCTTGCGGAATATCCACAGGCTATTTTTTTGTTGGGAGGTGCAGCATTGTCCAAAAACTTTGAAGGCATAAAAACAAGAAAATTCGGTATAGAGATAGAAATGACAGGACTTACACGAAGTCAGGCGGCAAAGGCTATGGCAAATGTCCTTGACGGGCGTGTTGAACACGAGGGTGGAAGCTATGATAAATACGTTGTAACAGACGCCAAGAACAGAAAGTGGGCTGTAGTTTATGACGGAAGTATCAACTGCTATAACTCAAACGGAGACAGAGCGTCCAAGTCTTACAGCGTGGAAATGAATTCTCCTGTGCTGGAATATGAGGATATTCCGCTTTTGCAGGAAGTTGTCAGAGCGTTACGCCGTGCAGGCGGGGTAACAGGTCCTCGGTACTGTGCAGGAACACATATCCATATTTCAGCGGACGATTACACACCTCAACAGATACGAAACCTAGTAAACATATTTGCAAGCAAAGAAGATTTTCTGTGGGACGCTTTGCAGGTTTCGACCGCTCGTGAAAGTTACTGTCGCAAAATGGACAAGGAATTTATCAAAGAGATAAACCAAAAGAAACCTACCGATATGGAAACGATAAAGCGGCTTTGGTATCACGGCAGAATGAGCGAGCAGTTTCAGCATTACTCGAACAGCCGATATGTTATTTGCAATCTTCACAGCTTTTTTCAGCACGGACATTACGAGATAAGAGCGTATAATGGTTCACTTCATGCCGGTGAGGTAAGAAGTCAGATCGTGCTTGCATTAGCCATAAGCAATGCGGCAATGACAAAGAAATACTGTTCTCCTCACGTTTCTCAAAGTGATAATATGCGGTATAGCTTTCGGGTATGGCTATTGAATCTGGGGCTGATAGGTGAAGAATTCAAGAATTGCAGATCTCACTTGCTGAAACATCTGGAAGGCGATATTGCATGGAGGCACCCGGAGGACGGCATTGCTGCAAGGGCAAGGCTAAAAAAAAACGAGAGCTTGAAAAACAAGCGGCTCGTGAGCGGCGTGCCGAGCCTGTAAGCGGCAACAGCACACAAGCCGAAAATGTACCCGAAGAAAACAACGAGCCCACAGAGAGCCAATGTGAGGGCGTTGAAGAGGAACTTGAAATGAGTATGTAAAATTGCAAAGGAGTTTTTATGGAATACAGAAGATTATATATCGCCTATGGAAGTAACATCAATCTTGAACAAATGGCATACCGCTGTCCAAATTCAAAGATCGTAAGCAAGGAGATGCTGAAAGGATACGAGCTTGAATTCAGAGGTGTTGCGACGATCGTGCCGAATGATAAATCGGAAGTTCCCGTACTCATATGGGAGATAGACGGACGAGATGAGTACAGTCTTGACAAATATGAGGGCTTTCCGAATCTTTACCGCAAGGAGCTGTTTGAGATAGAGGTAGACGGAGAAAAGAAAGAGTGCATGGCGTACTTGATGAACAAAGGACAGATATCGCCGCCGACCAGTTATTATTACAACGTCATAAATCAGGGATATGAGGCGAACGATATGGATACTAGCTATCTGAGGGCGGCACTTGAAAGGTCGGGTTGCGAACAGTATTTTGATGAAGATATGGACGAGGAATTTGACGAAGATGATGATTTTCAGATGAAACTTTAAGGAGCGTGGTCAAATGAGATACAAGGATTTTTATGTGAGAATTACGCCAGACAAATATATCCCCAGAGTTGACAAGAAAGGCAGAGATATTCTCTGTGAGGGATTTTTGATACAGGTTTTCGCTGACGAGACCGAACGTATTGAGATCGACAACTTTTCTGCGGCTGTGGGTTTTGAGATACTGGAGAACAGTTTGGCTGAGGCGAAGCAGTTGGCGAAAGATTATATTGACTGTGAGGGGAAGTTTATTGACTTAAAGTCATAATTTTGACATTATGAGCACTTATTTTTACTATTTATATTTTAAGTTGTCATATTATGATAAAATTAAGCTAAGATGAATATGCGATATATTGCTCTATTTATAGTTTCAAAACACCTCTATCTTTGGTTTAAAGGTGAAAATTAGAGCATATTTCTAAAGGACATTCACAAATTTTGTAAATCATCTTTGTGTGGAAAGTTTATACATTGCAGCACGCTCGTTTATATTTTTGAAATGGGAAATATAGTGAAGAATAGGTGGATTTTATGGGCAATAAAATTATTTATATAAAACTAAAAGAAGGTTGCAAACCTATTGAATATTTTAGAAACTCTTTTGATGAGAGAAAGAATTATTATTATAATTTGAGTTCTAATGCTGAAAATGAGCTAGAAATCAGTAAAGCTTGTATTGATAGCAGTTATTTTTTAATTGCCCTAATACACGACAATGATAAAATTATTTATTCGTATCTTGGCACGGGAACAATATCTCATAATGATAAGGGATTTAGTATAAAATTTAACATTAAATCAAAACTCAATTATGGAACGGCAATCAAGAATATTTGCAAATTGTCTGAATTAAGCCTTTCTGATGACTTTGGAAAAGATGAATATGTGCTAAAAGAAGAATCGGAGTTAATTGCCAAACAAATAGATTTTATAATTAACAAACCGTTTGAAGAAAAATCCAAAGGACAAAGATATGAAAATATAGACTCAGAGAATGGTCTTGCTGTCTTGGCTCAAAGAAACGAGTATTGTGAAAGGGCATATAATCTTCGTGCACCAATGCAGCATAGGGGGGAATTTCAGCGTGACTATGAACGCATAGTTCATTCAAAGGCTTTTAGGCGAATGGTAGATAAAGCGCAGGTCTTTAGTGCTTCTAAAGGAGATTATTATAGAACGAGAATGACTCATACTCAAGCTGTTTCACAGATTGCTCGTGGAATAGCGGAGGGGTTAGGACTAAATATGTATCTAACTGAGGCTATTGCATTGGGTCACGATATAGGTCATACGCCTTTCGGACATCAGGGCGAAAGGACCCTCGATAGCATTCTACAGGGAAAGTTTAACATAATTAAAAATGTTGGATCGTTTACTGGAGATTTGTCATTTGGAGGTTTTAAACACAATTATCAATCAATAAGGGTCGCTACTTTGCTTGAAGAAGAATATACAGAAATATGTGGCATGGACTTAAGTTATCAGACATTGGAGGGTATGCTTAAGCATACAAAACTTAAACGAGATAATTACTCACTTGATCAATTTATTTCAATAGATTTAAGTTAATAATTGACGTTATATCTATACTAAAAAAGTTAGATTGTTATTTGTAACTTTTTCTTGCTGTCTTACCAAAAGTTAGGAAATATATTCCTCGTGAAGATGGTTAGAATGCAGAAAAGTGCGGATAAAAAGTATTGTAGTATATTAATTGCATAGTTACTATTTGTAATAGAAAGGCAGATGTTATTATGAGTATTTTTGATTTTAAAGAATCTGCGTCATATAAAATTAATGAACATTTATATAATGTGCAAAAGGAATTTATAGTTCTAGGCCTTTGTGGTAAGGTGGGATCAGGTGTATCTGAAGTTGCGGAGATTCTAGAACTTCCCTTTGAAGAGTTTCATCTTCCACAGCCTGGATTTCAAGGCGATGATTCATATGATGCTCATGAATATCGTATTCTCTATACAGTAAAAACGACAGCTTTCGACAATAGGTTGTCGTTTTTTATTTGCAATTGATTTGAGAATTGTGCTCTGGCAGAATTGAATGTGAAATGACAAACAATGGAATTTGTGCGTATTGTTCATACTTTTTATCAAAATTAGTACGGATTAATTCATGGGAATTGTAAAATTTACATAAAAATATGTTGACATTATTATGGAAAAGTGTTATGATATATATATCGATATTTTAAGAATGGAGCTTATAGAACTATGTGTAAAATGATTAGTAGCGAATCAATAATCGGGAACTTTCTCCTTGCGGCTTTGGAAAAGGGAGATGATCGAATTAATGTTGATAAGTTATTTATGTTTGAATCTCTTTTAGGTTCAAATTTGAATCATCTTAATTATTTTACCTGTTTAAACTATATGAATATATTGGATTTCGCAGAGGACTATCCTTTTTTTGTAAAGTCTGTGAACGAAATCAATGTATGTATGACTGATTCCTATGACCAATATGTATTATCAAACAAACTCAGCAGATATTTTAAAATGGGATTACCAAAGGTCGTAATAAATGAGATGCAAACTGTTTCACAAAAAGTGTTGGAGGATAGAATTTGAAGGTAAAAAGTATAAAAGATGCTATACATGGTTACATACGTTTGGAAGAACCGTTTTGGAAAATAATTGATACGGCAGAATTTCAAAGGTTAAAATGGATAGAACAGACCAGCTATCGAGTTTTATATCCATCTGCAAGACATGATAGATTTATTC
Organism: Ruminococcus bicirculans (ex Wegman et al. 2014); assembly: GCF_000723465.1. GTDB lineage: Bacteria > Bacillota > Clostridia > Oscillospirales > Ruminococcaceae > Hominimerdicola > Hominimerdicola aceti. Next base: position 251,418 of record NZ_HF545616.1, on the reverse strand, counting down.
ATTCTATTGGCGTTTATCATCTAGGTCAAAAAGCGATTCAAGGATTTTTGAATAACTGTGATGATAAAGATGCAGAAATAGTAAAAAAATATAAATATTCATTCCTTTTGGCCTGCCTGCTGCATGATATAGGTCATGCACCGTTTTCTCACACGTGTGAAAATCTTTTTAGTTATAAGGAAAAGATTAACAATAAAAATTCAAAGATTAATAAGGAACTTCTTGCAGAAATTAAATCTCATCTTGATGATCCGGCTTATCATGTTTTTGAGAAGGATTACTTCAGTCTTATAATGAAGAATCCGCCTGCACCTCATGAAATTATGAGTTCCATTATCACTTGCAGGAAATTTGGTGATTATAATAAATTCTTTGAAAGCGAAAATATAAATTCTTTAAACTTGGATCTTATAGTTCGTTCTATAATAGGTTGTTGTTATTCCTACAAACGAACTGATGACGAAGATAAACGGCTTGAACTAGGGATAAAAAACTGTTTGATAAGGTTGCTTAATTCATCGACTGTTGATGTTGACAAATTGGATTACATAGCAAGAGATACGCAGATGTCAGGTTATGATAGTATTGTGCTAGATAACAAGCGACTTTTGGATAATGTTTGTATAGTTGACAATGATGGAATATATTATCCGGCTTTTGGAAAAGGAGCTCTGAGCGTATTAAACAATGTTGTCATTGCGAAGAACTCTCAAGCAAAATGGATTATAAATCACCCCGTTGTAATATATGAAGCATATTTGCTATGCAAAGCGATTGGAATATCCTTAGCGAATTCAGGCCTACGGAATACAGATAACGTTGTGCTTTCTTCCGATGAAATAATAAACTTTATTTTTTCTTCGGCTTCATTATCAAAGGAAGGGCACCAATATTTCGGTGGAAAATTTAGGCTATTATCTGATGTTGAAATATTGAATTTGATGAAATCTCACATGGAGTATTCTGTTGTATCAGAATATTTTTCTAGAGATGAAAGAAAAAGTCCCGTGTGGAAATCAAGCGAAGAATTTTTATATTGTTTAGATTCTAATGAGGATAAGGCGGCAGAGGTAGCTGAATATATGGCACCGCTGATAAATTTTTTCAATAATGTTGATGATATTACAGATTTGCGTCAGATTGATAGTAAAATCCTTCTGGATGATTCGTTAAATGAAAGGCAGGATAAAGAGACTGTTCAAAATCTTATTAATGTTTTGTTGGAGTATCACCCGGATACGTCGTATGTAATATTACCCGCTAAAAATACATTTTATGCTCGTATAGATGCGGATAAGTTATATATACGATTTGGAAATGTTTCTCAAAATTATACTACCTATAAAAAACTAGAGGGAGAGGACAAAGGAGCTTTAGACAAGCGTTATAGTTTTTTCTATCTTTACTCAAGCAAGAAAATTGATCCAAAGAAGTTTTTAGAATATCTTTATGATAAAGCACATTCTAATATAATCTACGTACCTTAAATCTACTCATTTGTTGAAATTCGAGCCATTATAGTTCAGGCGAATTTATTGTAGGGTTGACTTTTTTGAGAATGTCACATTAGATATTTGATGGCTTTAAGTTTTTATCTTGCGTATAAATAATTTTTTTGATAACGATATTACATGAAAGGCTCGATTTTATCGGGCTCTTTTCTTTTACTATAATAAATTTGGTAGCAATATCTGATGAGTAAAATAGATTTTATTCTAAGGTTCATTGTAATATGTAGTTAGTCTGTCGTTTAATATGATTATATAAGAATAAAGAATCTGCATTTTTTTTGTTAATCCTCACGCAACGCACTTTCTAATTGATAAATACACTGACGGTATCGTTTAACTTTTGTTTGTCTCAAATCTTATGTCGAGTTTCTTATCTTCTTTCTGATGAATAAGAATTAGTTTGACAAGCATTCTCAAATTAACATCAGATATTGAGCATTCAACAGAATCGCACCAATAATCTAAGTTGCATTTTTAAGGTGTTCGTTTCTCTAATTACGGACTTTGTTATACTCCTTTGAATAGTTTACCTTTGTTCCAGTCTTTTAATTTCATCATTGCGTTATATTGTTGGAACCCTCTGCGTGCTTCTATCGTCCATTTGCTGTGAATCTTTGTCAGCAATTTGACAACGTGATTGATAATGAAAATGATAATGCTATATTAAGGCTGGCTATAAAAAAGCTGCCACAAGACTATATGGATGTCATTCATTTATACTACACAAAAGATTTATCTGCTAAAGAGATTTCGGATTTGCTTGATATATCAAATACAAATGTCTATTAAAGAATTTCCAGAGTCAGAATGTTAAAAAATATATATTTTGAGGAATGCGAGATTATTGAATAATAAATTCTCGACGCTATTGCTGATACATTAGACGAAGAATGTGCTGAAACGATTTCAAAACACGGGTGTGACAATATTTCTTCTGATGAATTTAATAAAAAATATGGATAAATTGATAAAAAGGCAAAGACAACCTTATCACAAATTTATCAGCACTACCTCAAGACGAATGGCGTCCATAATCGATGTGGTACTGATTGTTTCATTTTCGATTGTGGTGAGTGTGGATGCATAGAAACGTGCATTCAAGAAAGTTTTTAATGAATATATTCTCAGATCATTCTGACGTAACGGCAGATATATCTGACAATTCATATTCCAATACGATCAATGAGTTTTATGAAATATATTATAATCTTAGTGACTACAGTATAATTTTCAATGACAGATCCGATCTTTAAAGGCATATTATATACTTGGAATTTCTCAATAATGAACAAAAGATATGTTTAATATAAGATTAAAAACGGAAAGTGCTGAGATAACGTTCAAAGATATTACAGAAAAAGAAAGCATATCGTTCACAGATAATCGTAGATTTAATTATTACATATGGAATAATAGTGAGTATATTATTATGATAAACTCAAATGTTAGTAAAAATAGACTAAGAATTACAATTGAATTTGTGCAAAAGGTAGAATGATAAGTAGTAATCTAAAAAAATGTCAGAAATACGCCTCCAGTGTTGTTATGTATTATTGAAACGGGTAATACAGAGTTTAATAGTAGATTTTCAAAAGGAGTTTTTTCAAAAAGTGTGTTTGCCGCTGATATTTCTACATATGACAAATACACAAGCAATGTCAGCACAGCTTTGGCAGTTTAGGTTACAATGCTAAAATGCAGAAGTGTTGTTACAGGATAGTTAGGTATTACGAACAAAATAACTATAACACAGGAATTTCAAAAGAAAAGCGGTTTTACCTGGAGTTCAATAAACGGCAGAGGCACTACAAAGTTTACTTTTACGCAGTTTTTGAACAATCTTATTCCAATATAAGCCGTGGTAGAAACAAAGCAAAGACCATTGCTAAGGTCTATAGTGGAACAGACTATAAAACGTATTCCACTTATTATTGATACGATGAATGTAGGTTCCGGAGATGGTAGAAATCGCTCTTAGAAATTACAACATTAGTAAAATGGTACGACGACAGTGTAAAAACTATAAGGTGATACTGCACAACACCGTCAGACTTTATTTGTGTGGCGTTGCATTATGTTATAATCAGACAATATTAAACTTTTTATCTTGTTACGCTGTGCAATTTGGTATAAACTTAATAATCTAAGGGAGGTAAAATATGTCGTTAAAATATCATCAGCTTGATAGTTCTGTTGAGAAACAGATAAAGGAAAATATATCAAAGGGAATATTGAGTTCATACAGATTTATGGACGAAAATGCTGTGCGAAGAAATATGGAAAAGGACAAAAATAGCGTACTTCGTCCGTCTTTTGGACGTGATATAGAGAAAATTCTTCATTTGCCTTTGTACAACAGATATAATGATAAAACGCAGGTATTTTCATTCTACAACAATGATGATATCACTAGACGAGGCCTGCACGTTCAGCTTGTGTCACGGATAAGCAGAAATATTGGAAGAATGCTTGGCCTTAATCTTGATCTGATAGAATCTATCGCACTTGGACACGATGTTGGACACACACCTTTTGGCCACGCAGGAGAACGTTATCTCAGCGAGCTTTTGCAGAAAGAAACCGGACGGCATTTTAATCATAATGTTCACAGTATACGTGTTCTTGATATTTTGTACAGGCGAAATATAAGTTTACAGACACTAGACGGGATACTGTGCCACAATGGTGAATTTGAGCTTAATGAATATCGCCCCCAAAAGGGTCTGACATTTGAGCAATATGACAATAATGTTGAGCTTTGTTATACTGAGGGCGGAGAGGCAATAAAAAAACTTGTTCCGTCAACTTTGGAGGGCTGTGTAGTAAGGATTTGCGATATTTTAGCCTATATCGGTAAAGATAGGCAAGATGCGATAACGGCAAAAATATTGTCGGACGATTCAATATTTTCATCTGAATTTATTGGCAGCAAAAATGCTGAGATGATAAATAATCTTACTGTTATTTTGAAAAGAGGAATGATGTTTGAAACAAAAATTCTAAAAAACAGCATCATCTATTTCATAGTCGCAACACAAGTTAGAAAGCTTGCAAATCCTTTATTTACGAGGGTTTGCAAGTTTTTTGTTTTATGTAGATTTTGCGTTTGGGTGTTGTTTGGGTGTTACTGTGATAAAAATTTAAGGAGCAGGCTTAGGGCTTGCTCTTTTTTAGTTGGTCGGTTATTCCGCCTTACGTTTCCTCTCCCCCGTGAGGATATCCGCCACAGCTCCGAGAGCTTGCGCCTCTCTGTCTTGAAAGGCGGCTGCGTATATGTCAAGGGTGGTGCTTGCCTGCGAGTGTCCGAGAACGCTTTGAACTGTCTTGACGTCAACGCCCGAGCTTATGAGCAGGCTTGCGTTTAAGTGTCTGAACGAATGAAGGTTGACCTTTGGCAAGCCGTATTGCTCACAGATCTTTGTCAGCCAAGTGAATGGCGTTGCTCCGTGCATTTGGTGTCCGTCCCAAGTGGTGAAAAGCCTGCTCGTGCTGTGCCATTTGTCACCAAGCTTTAAACGCTGTGAAAGCTGTTCGTTTCTTAGCTGCTTTATTGTAAATATCACGCCGCTGGGCAGGGTCAAGGCTCTTACAGACTTGCGGCTCTTTGGCTCTGTGTCATAATAGCCACGCTCTTTTGAATAGTGAACAGTTCTGCGGATATGCACAACGCCCGTGTCAAAGTCTATATCCTCCCACTCAAGACCGAGTATCTCGCCCCTGCGAAAGCCGCCGAATATAGCGAGCTGAAAGAAAGCCCTGTATTTTATAGGCGTATCGTCACGATCGAGTATATCAAGAAAGCGTTTAGCCTCGTCTATGGTGAACATTTTATGCTCTGCCTGCGGTATCTTTGGGAGTGCGGCATTTTTGCAAGGGTTTTCCTTGATAGCCTTTATATGCACGGCATAGTCAAACACACTCGACACGAAAGAAACATAATTCTTTATAGTCTTTGGAGAAAGCATTTTATCGTCTGTACGCTTATCAAAGAGCTTTTGACAAGGCTCTCCCAATGCTGCGGATATCTTTTCGGCGTTCTCCCACCTTATAAGCTTGCTCTCTGCGGCTGATTTAATGGTCTGTGAGCTTACGCCTGCTTGCTCTGCAAGGCTTTTCTGTGTCATATCCTTGTAGCTGAGAATGGCTTTTAAATCGCCTTTGAAAGCTGCATTTGCGTTCTTTTCAACGTGCTGTTTACCAAGCCAAGCTATAAAGCCGTCTATCTCTCGTGGGGTTATGCGGTCTATACGCAAGTGACCGAGCTTTTCATACACTCGTGGGGTGTATTCTCTGCACCGCTCAACGCCTGAGGGCTTTAAAGTACGCTCTGCATAGTTTTCAAACCACGTTTCACAAAAGTTCTCGAACTTCTCAGCGTTGACAGTTTGACCGCTCCTGCATTTCTCCTCAAAGTCAAAAGCCGCTTTGTTCAGAGCCTTTTCTATTTGCTTTTCGGTCATATTAGGTCTTGAGGGTCGCCACGTCATTGACTGTGATTTCTGCTTTGTGCCGTCCGCCGAATAGCCACAGAACACTCTTATTCTATATGAGCCGTTTGCACGCTTTTCTATCTGTGCCATTGTATCAAGTCCTTTCTATGGATCAGTCTTTGCTATTTGTCTTGTTTTAAATAATTTTCAACATACCTTTCATTAACAAACAGGCTGATATTATTTTTGCGAGATTGAGGACTACTAAAGCTTGTGGTAAGTGTGCCAGCACTCACGCTGCCTTTATCATTTTGTTCCTCAATAATTTGCATAACGGCTGTATCAGCCTCGTCTGCCTCATCATAATTCAAAAAATTGTCAAACATAAATGAATATTCAGAATAGTCATTTACTACTTTGTCAACACAAGTTATGAATAGATCTTCTGTGAGAGTACCTGCTCTATATACCTTGAGCAGGTCTATTATTTTTCTTATAAAAACAGATAGAGGCTTTTGTGTAATATGAATGTATACACCATCATCAGGCGAAAAAACTTCGTCATCGCTAATTGTGCTCATTTCCGTTATTACTCTTACAAGGCTGTACAAGTATTCCTTAGCCGTGAACTCTGTTGAATACCCTTTTTTGAGCTCACTCTCGTCTATACCGCACAACCAATCAAGGGAAACGTCAAGAGCCTGTGCAAAGCTCATAGCAAGGTCTAGAGATGCCTTTTTTATAATGCCTATACTTTCATAGCTTGATATTGTGGCGGCTGTTGTATGGGCTTTTTTGGCGAGCTGAGCTTGTGTTAATCCAGCTTTTAACCTTGCCTCTTTCAATCTTTTTGCAAAAGTTGTTAAATCACTCATTTATAACGCTCCTTATATTGTTGTTGTTGCTTTTATAATACCACAGACAACTTGATTTGTCAAGTGCAAATCATATAAAAATTAAGAATACTATAAATTAATATATAATACTTGACTTTATACAGACTATTTGATATAATGATGTTATAGCAACAGCAAAAAGCGAGGTGAAACACATTGACAGGAGCAGAGGTAAAACAGCTCATAGTGTCGGCAGGCTTGAAATGCTGGCAAGTTGCCGAGCTGTGGGGTGTGAATGACAGCAATTTCTCACGCCGCCTTAGAAAGCCGTTTAATGAAAGCGAGGTTGAGAGGCTCAAGGCTATTATTGACAAGCTTTCAGCACAAAAAGAAACCGTCTGAACGCTACCAACATTCAGACGGCAAAGCAGGCTTTAATGCCCGCATATGAAAACACACACGTTTCCGCTCCTATTATACCACATTCGAGGGCGGAAATGCAAGTCTTGAATGTGGCAGATAGGAGAATATTTTGAATAAACAGAACACAAGGGCATTGCCAAAAATGCTCACCATAAAGGAAACCGCACAGGCAACAGGGCTGCACGAATACTTTGTGAGACAGCTTGTCAAGCAAAATCGTGTTACATACGTCAAGGCAGGCTGCAAAACGCTCATAAACCTTGACAGGCTGGTTGAGTTTCTTAACGAGGGTGAGGGGGCAAGCATATGACAGCAGCCGAAAGGATATCAAACGCCCTTAGAAAAGGCAAGAGCAACGCTGTAAGCCTTGCGGATATGTGTATCATATCGGGGCTTGACAACCGCCACACAAGGCTTGTGATTGAGGATATGCGGCGTAAAGGTGCAGTGATATGCTCAAGTGAGTGCGGCTATTTTTATCCTGCTGACCGCTCAGAGCTTAGCCGATACGTCAAAAGGGAGCGTTCAAGAGCAAGCTCTATTTCTCAGACGTTACGCTCTGCGGAAAGACTTCTTGAGGAGTGGAAAGGACAAGAATAATGAGTGAAGAAAGCAAAATACCGCCTTACTTTTACTTTAATACAAAATATTGTGATTGGTTTCAAATGCTCAATAATGAACAAGCTGGAGCTGTAATAAAATATATCTGCTCATATGTAAAACAAGCAGAGCTGCCAACAATAGAAGATCAAGCAGCCGCAATGCTTATTGAATTTATAAAAACAGATATAGACCATTCTTTTCGCAAATATCATGCACAATGTGAAAACGGCAAAAAAGGCGGAGCTCCAAAAGGTAATAAAAACGCCGCTAAGAAAAAGGCAACAGAAGAGCCGCCAATAAACGAGCTTTTCGGGGATATAGCGTATAGGATTGCTGATGTCATTTTCTGGAACGCTCAAAAAGAAGATTTTGCGATTTCTGAGTATCTTAGCAAATCACAAATAGCAAGCATTGCAGCTTGTTACCACATACTTGATGTAGATGATATTTCCGATATATTTGACGGTACAATGAAAGAATTTATTATAAACAAAAGTGCACGGCAATTCTGCAACGAGCTTAAGCAATATGCAGCAGCGGAATTTGAGGAAGGTGATGAAACATTTACGGAAACCTTTGCACGTACCAAGCAAGCAGCGGACAAGTTATTGAAAATGTCACTTGATGAGATCAAACACTTTTATAGCAAATGTGATTTAGCTCTGGAAGCTACTGATATTTCAGAAACCCAAATCAAAGAACACTATGACTTTACCGAAGAAGAAATCAAGCAAATCTTATCCGCAAGGCGGCAACAAAACAACCCAAAAACAACCCAAAACAACCAAATATAATATATTATATTTCAATTAAAATAATTTAAAGTTAAGTAAAGTAAGAAACTAAACTTACTTTAATATAACTTAAATTATTATGCTTGTTACATTTCTTGAAATTGCTTTGCTTATCGCAATTTCAGAAAGTAACAGCATAACGTTTAACACGAACCGAGAGTAAAGCTCGAATAAAGCTCGAACAAAGCCGTAAATGTAAGAGAATGTGAGAGGGTGACACAATGACAAATGAACAGCTTGCGGAATTTATCAAGCAAGGCGGTGCGGACGATCTAAAGCCTGCTTTGTGGGATAGGGTAAAGCACTTGATGTTCAAGCTTGCAGGGCAATATTACAGCAGCTATGAGGAGCGTTTCACGTCTTGTGGGGCTGAACTTGCAGACTTTCGGCAAGAATGCTATCCTGCTTTTATAAAGGCTATTGAAGCGTACAGCCCCGAAAAGGGCTATGCTTTCACAAGCTATCTTGAATATCACATACGCAATGCAGGTGCGGAGATGTTGGGCATACGTAACGCTGACCGAGAGAATAACAAGCCTCTTGACAACTGCACAAGCCTTGATAAACCCCTTGATACAGGCGACAGCAAAGAGCTTTGCTTAGCTGATATTATCCCCGACAGCAACTCACAAGAGGGCTTTGAACAGGCTTTACAGACCATTGCAGACGAACACACAAGAGAGATATTGCACAGGGCTCTTGACCGCTTAGACAAGCCCCTGCGTGATGTGATAGTGCTTTATTACTTTGAGGATATGACACAAGAGCAGATAGCAAAGCGTGAGGGCGTGAGCGGTGAGCGTATCAGACAACGCAAGGCAAAAGCTTTGAGAAAGCTCCGTTGTATGGCTGAACTGAGAATACTGTGGGAAGAGCAGAACATTGAAAGCCGCCTGCATTTTGACAGCCGCACCAACACGAGGGCTTACTTCAAAGCTCAACAGCGTATCTCAGAGATAATAAAGCGTGGCTCATACCTCAGCTACGGACAGCGACAGGCTATAATATATGATTGCGAGATAGAACAGCTTGCAGAGGATAATGCAGAGTATCAAGCAATGACGATCTTTGAGGAGCTTGTTTCGCAGCAATACGGGGGAAAGCCCCTTGAAAGCCGATAGCAGTACATTCACCGCCGCACTGCTTATATTTCTCGCATATTCGCAGAATGTGGCAAATCCTAGTTATTCCTAGAGTAAAAAAAGGGCAAGCACGAGGCTTGTCCTTTGGCGTTTATGCGGTCTGTGGTGGGTAAATAAGCTTTGAAAGCTCTGTCTTGCTCTGCTTTATTATGTCAAAGCAAGCTCTTAGGACGGCTTGAAACATATCCGTGCGTGAGGCATACACAACAGCCGCAGCCGCAAGGCTCTCTTTCTTTGTGTCCTTGTTCTCGATAGCAGGGCACTCATCATCAATAAACTCAAGGTACACGTTAAGCAGGTTTTCAGCTTGCTCAAGGTTTATTACAAAGTCCTCAAGGTCAAGGACAGATACGCTTTTGACGTTGTTTTGTGGTGTGGTCATTTTCGGTTACTCCTTTATGTATTTATATATTCGCCCTTTAATGCAGAATTCGGGTCAAAATGTTGGTGTGGTGTTTGGGTTTGGTGTTTGGTCTATACCGCAAGCATAAGCCTTGCACCGAGCTTAAAGCCTGCTGTGTTGGTATCTATGATGTTGAGGCGGTCAAGGCTGAGAGTTTCGCCCTTGTCCAGCAGAGGAGCTATAACATAGGCGACAGCTTTCGGCAGGTAACCAATTCGGTAAAAGCCCTTTGCACCCTCTGGGAACGCCCACAGGCTCACGGCGTTGCGGTCTGCGGCGTTGGTGCTTTCGTGCTTGAGTTTCAGCACAGCAGGCTTGCTCTCCATAGCCTTGAGAACGCTCTGACGGCGGTTGAATGAAGTCCCTGCTATCCTTACGGACAGCCTTTCGGCTTTAGCTATCACCCACGCCTTGAGCATTGCTGTGCGGCGGTTATAGCCCTTGCCTACGAGTTTGTTTGCTATTGTCATAAGTCTTGATTTTGTGGTTTTGGTCATTGTTTTCAGCTCCTTGAATTATCTCAGTATTAAGAACGCTACTGCAAGTATCAATCCGCCAAGCTTGAGCAGCTCTTTGCAAAGTTTGAAAATATCATTTTTCATATTGACACCCTTTCGTTTTTGTGGTATAATTCAAGCAGTTGGGAGAGCGGTCAACTCTCCTTTCTGCCGAATTTACTTATTTAAGTAAATCTTTTATGATCAAGATGTAGCCAATCAAGCCGATTATCTCGATCATTAGCTTGTTAAGTTGTTGGACCAGCTTAACAAGCTTTTTTATTTTCTTGTCCAATTTAACCGCCCCCTTTCGTTCTTCGTTGATATTATTATAACACGTATTACGCAATACGTCAATGCTTTTGAACAACAAACATACACAAATATTACGTAATATCTTTGTACAAACTGCATATTGCGTAATACAGTTTATAGATGTATAATATACTTGGGGGGTGGAATGTATGGATAAGCAAAAACAAATCATTAGACAAAACAAGTATGTGGCTGAAAAATATGACCGATTTACAGCAACCTTTCCAAAAGGCAAGAAAGAAGAATACAGAGTTCACGCTGAGAAAAAGGGGTTGAGCCTTAACGGCTTGATCAATGAGCTTATTGAGGACGATATAGCAAAGTACAAAAAATAGGGGTGATATATATGACAAAGGCTGTGACAAAAGCCCACGCAGAAAGCAAGGGTGAAAGTCTTAAAGGCTTTATTAACAGGGCTATTCACGAAACTATGAGCAGAGATGAAACAGAATAAAAAGAGGGTGTTACAATGTCAGTATCAGAAGCTCAAAAGAAAGCCAACAGACAATGGGACAAAGAAAATATGATAACATTAGGCTGCAAGGTCAAGAGAGAACAAGCAGAAAAGTTTAAGAAATATGCTGCGGACAATGGCAAAACCGCTAATGCTCTACTCAAGGATTTTGTGTTGGAGAAAATAGAAGAAAGGGAGTGAAGCTGTAAAAATGGATAAGATAATAAAGCTTTCATACGACAGAGATATGTGTCCGGATAATGACAGCGTGATTAGTCAAGTCACTTGTAAGAATTGTGAATACTACAAAGGTTTTGAATTATGTAACGGAATTCAATGTACTCTTTGCGGTTATTATTCAAGCAGTTGTGAGGAGGGCACCGAATAACAAAACAGCAGGCGTTATTATACTCCACATTACTAATGCTCATTAAATGATACTGCATAATATTGAACAAAAAGAAAAGCAAAGTTTGTGCATATTGCGAATGGCATTTTTACTCAATTTTGAGTATAATAACAGTAACAGAACCTCACGCACCTCTTAACAATGTGTCCCAGTGAGGGCTTTTTTTTAGGTGGTGATTATGGTATGAATACAAAAGAGCCTGAGTTATTTTGCAGACAGGTAAATAAGCTTATAGAGCACGGCTGTGAAATAACCGACTATGAGCAAGCCATAATGATACTTAACAAAATCAATTATTATAAATTATCAGCTTACTTTTTGCCGTTTAGAGATAATGACGGAAATTATAAGCAGGGCACAACGCTTTTGCAAGTTTATAAGATATATGAATTTGACAGAAAGCTAAGTGCGTTTCTTTATGGGATAATTCAAAAGATAGAGGTTTTTGTAAAAACACAGATAGCTTACTATCATTCAAACAAATATGGTGCTTTAGGTTATTTAGATCATTCCAACGTTGCCGATAAAATGATAGAAAAACACAAAAAGCTTATTGATAATTTCAACACTGAGGTAAAACGCAACAAAGAATTACCTTTCGTGAAACATCATATAGACAATTATGACGGCAAATTTCCGTTGTGGGTAGCTGTTGAATTATTTACTTTGGGCAATACATCACAGTTTTACTCGCAAATGAAAACAGCAGATAAAAAAGTTATAGCAAGGTCTATTTCGTACATAACACAAACAGAATGTACATATTCTCAGCTTGAAAGCTGTCTGCGGTGTCTTACCACACTTAGAAATAAATGTGCTCACTTTGGAAGAATTTATTATTCAAGGTTTAAATGGTTTCCGTCTTTGCCTTACGAGGAAGAATACAAGGCGTACGCTCGTGGACGCAATTTTATTTATCTTTACCCATATTTATACATTATGAAAGTGTTGTACCCGTCACCTGAAAGCTGGAACGGCGTTGTTACAGAGCTTGCCGCACTTATAGAAGAATATAGCAGCTATATTGATATAAACTGCATTGGCTTTCCCGATAATTGGGAAGAACAATTATCAAGAGAATAAATCAAGCAGGCGTTACACCCTCTCGACACTTTATCGACAGTTTAAAGGTGCAAAGCCTGCTATTATTTTGTATGTATGCTGTTAAAACGCTCTACAATGCCCCTAGCGTGTGCTGTATGGCGTTCTGCGTGTTTTGTGGTTAAGTTATGTTCTTGAAATTGCAACGGCTTATACGGCTTTCTGATAGATTTAGCGATGATTGCACTTCTAAGGGGCTTGTTTTACTGAACGTGTGGGCTTTAGCTCAAATATGAGCGATAGCAACCAGCTCAAAAATGAGCAAGTACAAAGTCTATTGATACTACTAATTTTTATCAATTTGCAACTAAAAGCAACTAATGTACAATTATTTGTACTCGCTTTTGGGTGTTATTTGGGTGTTATGAGCCGCAATAACACCCAAAACCAGACTTGACAATGCTAAACGATAATTCACGCAAAAGCCCTATTTACCGACGTTTGCGAGGATTTACAAAAAGCCGCTAAACGCACTTTTGAGTGTTCAAGTCCCGTTTGCCGCACCATACTTGTGCAATAAAATAGATGCACACCTCGAAAAGCTCGTATTTACGAGCTTTTTTTGCGTTTTGAGGGCAAAAATTTCAGGTGTAAAACCGTGGATGCTTTTTCGTTAAAAAAGGATCTGAACCCTCAACAATTAAACATCGTCAAACAAAACGGCAGACTTTGAGTATATTTTGCTCTAAGCCTGCCGATTTTTTATGAAAAAACTTTCACAAAGTTTTCAATATAAATTTATTGGATCTGCCGATTTTGTTGGTATCTCTTAAAACGGAGAAACCAATAGGATCGGCTTTTTTGTTTTTTAAGAGAGGTGGTGATCCTAATGTAGCAGAGGCTGTATTAACAGATGAGAAAATAAATTTGACAGGAGGAATGTGTAATGTATTACAATAAAGAAAACGTTGAAAGGCTGCGACAGAGATATCCGGAAGGAACTCGCATCTGCCTTGACAGAATGAATGATGATCCTTTCCCTGTTGAGTCCGGTACTCTTGACATGGTCGATCACGTTGATGACGCCGGCACTCTGCATTGTATCTTTGATAATGGGAGAACGCTCGGAGTTATCCCAGGCGTGGACGATTTTCACGTTATCAGAGAAGGATCGGAACAAACTGAGGAAGAAGAAATGAATATATCAATGTGACGGTCAGTGGGTTTGATCGGTGAGCCTTTTGAGATCGAAACGACTTCGAAGTTCGATAAGGCTACGCTTACTTATGTGATCGATAAGTCTAAGCTTGGTGATACTGAGTTTGACAACCTACTGTTTTTATGGTATGATGAAGAAAATGACAATTTTGTTGAGCTGGATACCATTCTTGACGAGGAGAATTCAACTGTAAGTGTGGAGACTACACACTTCAGTAAGTATATGATTGTTGACGGAAAAGAATGGTATAGAGCATGGCAAGATATTTACACTAAAATAAACGAATCAAAAGGCCAGCATATTCCAAATGCATTGTTTGACGGTGATTCGGGAGCGCAACAGTATAACCTTTTGGGTCAAGAGAAAGCTGAATGGTTTTACAATAAAAGAAAAATATAAGGAGATGTTTTTTTGAAAGTATCCATTATGAATAACATTCTCACATATAACGATAAGTCGGTAACTATGAAAAGAAAAATAATAGATTATATCGTTATGTCAGAGTATCTGATTATACTTGAGGACTTCACAGGCGACGACTATAACTTAGTTTATTGCTTTGATAATGAACTTCACAAGTTGTGGAAAATCAAAAAGCCTGACAGCAAATTTATTGGTCAAAAACAGCTTCCGTATGTGGGCATCACAATAACCAAAGGGTTGACAGTCGTTGATACTTTAGGAAGATACTTGATAATAGATATGGATACAGGGGAAATCACAGATATGTTTTGCAATAGATTTTAACCAGCACCCAGTACAATGAAATAGAGCATATCAATAATCAATTTCGGGTATTGCTGTCCGCAATGTAAGATTGATCCAAACCACGAAGGCTCAGACAGTAAGAATCATTTTAAATATACAAGAACTATTTCAACAGTTGTTTGGATAAGAGATGGAAATATGTTGTATTATAACAAAACTTAGTAACAAACGGTGGTGCAGATTATATTGATACATCAACAAATAAAAAATATGATATAAAAAGCTTTCGCTCATATCCAAATGGTCAAACCGCTCCAAGAAAAGGCGCATTTAAATTACAAAATGCAACGGCGGATGTTACAAAAGAAATCAAGAAAGGTTATTATGTAATAATAGATACTGTTGGTTTAACAAATGAGCATTTGTTTGAACTTAAAGCTGCATTGGAAGAAATGGGATATTCTGAGTATATCTTGTGGTACTATTAATGGAGATGCTATATGTTTAGGAATTACGAAAATAAATCATTTTCTTATCTTAGTGAACCTCATTACGAATCTATTTATGTTGCAGATTGTAATTTTTTTAAAGTAAATCATAGCAATTTTGAACTATATGATTCAATGATTTTCGAAAGCCAATTGGATTATTGTACTTTTTCAACTGCTCGTATTGGTAAAAATAAATTTGGGTATTCATCATTATCTAATTGCAGTATTTGCCATACTAATTTTATAAGAAATGAGTTTAATGATATTAATCTTAGTTCTATCTCCTTTTTTGATTCATTAATATGTGGAAACAATTTTGAAAAATGCAAATTTGAATCTGTTATGTTTGAAAATGTTAATTTCGAGAATAGTTATTTTTCGGATTGTTTATTTCACGATATTACAATAAATAACTGTAAGGGATTAAAAAACGCATTTTTTGAGAACATTAATTTTGGAACAATCGAAACACCCGTAATATTATCGGATGAAAAAGCTCTTCAATATCTACTTAACTATAATATTTAGCTATTGCTATTATTTTTGCCGTACAGACTAAAATCTGTACGGCAAAAATAAAAAGGAGAACTTACATGAAATTGCAAATTATACCTGGGGAAAGTGTTGGCGAATATAAGTTGGGAATGACATATCATAAGTTGATAAAAACTATTCAATTAGAAAATATTGCGTATAAGAAGATAGTATTACCAACTTGTATTAAAATTGTAACAAAGAATATGGTGTTCTTACTGGTTAATAATGTTATTATGCAGATTACAGTATATGGGGATTTCAAAGGAACATTTAATGATACCATAGGTATAGGTTCTTCCTTGGCTGATGTTAAAGAATACATCGGTGACATCAAAACCGGTGAATATGATATTGTGCCGACTTATGAATTACGAGATATATCGGGTATATGCTTTGAATTAAAAGATGAAGATAACTGTGATGAATATAAAGTACCTATAGATGCAATCAGTATTTATTATCCGTAGGGGTTTAACTTGAGATTATGTTGTAAACACATAAGCATGCGCGTATATCAGCCAGAACCAAATGATTTGAAATATGATGTTTGGAGATGTGAAAAATGTGACAGGGTATATTTGTTCAAAAACAATAAAGATAAGATTCTATTTATTTGATTGCTATAAGTGGAGTAATGATTCTTCGGAAGGTGATTTGTATAATTTACATTACTATGGTCTAGCACATTCCTTTAAAGATTACGGGTGTTATGAAACAACTGTGACCTGGAAACAGGGATCGAGATATCCTAATAAACTGACCGAAAATGAATTAATGACTACATACTTTAATGGTATAGTAGATTCTTATTTAGCAAACGCATATATAGAAGGATACAATTATTATAACAAAATTAGCGCTATTATGTAAAATAAGTTACTAAGAGGTCGTTCTTATGAAAAAATATAATGTGCTCACTAAGATAAATACATTTTTACTGATTTTCATTCTATTGTTGCTATTTGTAAACAGGTATTACGAGCTATTCAGCGACCATATCAGCGTATTGCTTTTATGCACTTATCTGTCGTACCTTGTGATAGCATTGATGATCGTAAAGCTAATAAAATACCAAAAAGGTGCCCTGTCAAAGATCGAAATATTCGGCTTATTGATAATTGCGGTAATAATCAGTTTTGTTGGTAGAGATATGTTTTCTGACTGGAAAAATCATATCATATATTCATCTGATGATATATCAGTAATTGCCCGTGTGAACAGAACAATGTTCGGAAACAGGTGTGATATATGTATTTGCAGGAACGGAGCAGTAATGAAAAAAGTTGATGAGCCATTGGCTTTGCAAAGTGACTATGATCCGATTGAAAAACACTATTATGAAGTCCTAGAAGATGAACAAGAGCTGACTATTAGAGTTAAATGTTCCGAAGATAGTAGTAGATATGAAGAAGTGACGATAGAGATTTAATAGAAGTTTGTTACTTATATCAAATATGGAAGATTATCTTTACACTCGCACAAATTGATGACAATATCTCAAACTTAATAATGTTCCTAAAGACAGCCGTACTCATAAAGTGAAAGTCAAGGGCGGGGGATTTTTTTAATCAAGCACACCGTATTTGGTGGGCTTCGCTCGCAGGAGATCGTCACGATGTTGTCACCTCCCTACCATAGTCCTATGCAGTCGAACAAATGCCGTTGTGAGATGTTTTCGGCAACTCTTATCATTACTTTGTCACAATCTGACATAAAGCTGTCCACATCTTCTATGGCGGTGAAGCCGCTGTTGTTCAGGGCTTCTGTGAGCTTTTGTTTATCCTTGGTATAGGCGATATAGGCAGTTTGCAAGGACCTGTTATTTTGTACTGTGATAAGCTGTGAATATGGTATCTTGCTGTTTTGCAACTGCTTTTCTACGGCTTCACTCTCGCCCGAAAAGACTTTGAGGGGCTTCCCTTTTGCGGCTGTGATAAGATAGCCTTGGCAGGTGAACTTTTTCTGAGCAGACTTTATGTGAGATATCACAAAGCTTGCGTCTGTGCGGTATGAGCGTTCAAATATCTGCACGGTTTTGTTGTACCATTCTTCGTTGTTCTTTTCAACTGATTTTGATGTTACCATGGTATCGCCCCTTTCACTGATATTATAATATCACAACCTATGTGTGCAATTTCGGACATAGGAAACGGTATTATCATATTGAGGTGAATAATATGATATACAAGGGAATATTCTGGCTTATCGAGGGTGAATTATATACAAAGAAGTTAGAGTGCGACAAATCGGGAAATGTTATTGGTGACGGCAGTGGACTTAACTCAAAGTCGGGGGATAATTTCAATCACAGGCTGACTTGGGAGGGACTGCCGAAAAACGTAACACATGGGAAAGAGTACAATTATTATCCTCGGGGCAGGGTGGAAATAAAGGGCGGCAAGGCTGTGATATATCTTAATCCTACGCTGAACAGTGAGGAGATGTTGGCGGAGCTTACAAGGCTGTTCGGGCTTGATGAGCTTGATTTTGTGAGGGTCAAAAATGACGGAAGCAGGCACTACAGAGCGTATGCTCCATAGTGCCTGCGCTTTATTTTATCTCATAGATATCGTCATAGAGAAATCTCACGTTGCCCACAGTACGATCTAAATGGAAATGTCCGCAGAGCCACATTTCATAGACTAGCTTATTTCTTATTTTGGAAAGAAACTTTTCGTTATCATAATGCCGTTTGAAGCACTTGGCGGTGTTCAGGTCAGGGATATAGCGGTCTGTTGGTCTATACTCATATCTTTATCTGTTAAAGCCTATATGCTTTGGCTCTTCTTCGGGGGTATCGTCCTCGGTGAGGTCAAAGTCACGGGCTTTTAGGGTCACGATATCGTCCATTGTCATGGTACTGAAATTCTGTCTTGTGAGCCTGAGTGCCTGACCGAACAGTGCTCCCTCTATAAGATTTCTTGCAAATCTGCCGTTGCCGAAATTCGGCTTCTTGCAGACCCTTTCAAGAAAAGGCAGGAGTGTTTCATCAACGTCGTCGGCAAGCTTATGTTCATTGTTTTTAGCCATAAGATGGACGATACTAAGAAGATCCTCGGCGGTATAGTCCTCAAAATTGACATGGAACGCAATTCTTGATCTCAGGCCAGGGTTGCGGTCGAGGAAGTCGTTCATTTCCTTTGGATAGCCTGCGAAAATGACTACCATATCGTCACGGTTGTTCTCCATTTCCTGCACGATAGTGTTTATGGCTTCGTCGCCATAAGAGCCAGAGCGGTCATCGCAAAGGGAATAGGCTTCGTCGATAAAAAGCACTGAGCCTTTAGCTTTCTTGAACATATTCTTCACCTGAACGGCTGTCCAGCCAACATATTTTCCAACAAGGTCGGAACGTCCGCACTCGATAAGGTCGCCTTTAGAAAGCACGCCATTTTCTTTGAGTATTCTTGCAAACAGCCTTGCAACTGTGGTCTTTGCTGTGCCGGGGTTGCCTGTGAACACCATATGCATGGCTGTTCGGCTTTCTTTCATGCCCTTATCGGCAAAAATTTTCTGCGCCTTTGAATATGTTATCGCCTTTTCGATAACGCTCTTGGCGGAATCAAGTCCGATAAGCTCCTGAAGCTCGCTGTAGGCAGAGCCTTTTATCTCCTTGGCTTCTTCCCTGTCATAGAGCTTTTTGAAGTTTGAATACTGGGGATAGATTTTTGTTTTCAGGACATTTGAATACCAAGTATCGTACATACCCATAAGCTCGCTTGCTCTATATGGGGTATCCTTTGCGCACAGGGAAAGGAGGTCTTTATCGCAGGAGGTATTCTCTTCTCTGCAAAGCTTTCTGAGATATTTATGTGCATCTTCGTTTTCTACAGTATCGTCCGCAAGCTTCACGAATGTGATAGCGCCGAGCTTTTCTTCCACAGCGTCAGGGAGAGAAGGTCCGTCATTTGAAAAGGTAAAAATAAACTGTATCTCGTTTTTGTAGGCATTGATGAGGTCAAATATAATATCGGGGATAGTTTCATCGGCTGTACAATTATCGCTGTTGGTACACTTTAAACCACAACAATTCATTATGATAGTAGAGCCGCTGCAAACACGGAACAGTTCACGGATATCTGAGCTTCGGGCTGATAAATTATAAAGGTCGAGAACGGTATATCTTGCACAGCCTAGTCTGTTATTTGAATACAGGGAGCTTACAAGGGTATCGGCAAGCCTATGGGCATTATCGCTTTGGACCAAATAATGTACCGGTATGCCTTTTGTTACACCGACGCTGTTCTTTCTGAATATTCTCTTAAGCTCAGGCTCAAAGGTATCTGAGCAGAGATATTTTTTTGCTACGGCGAGAGCGTCTTTTTTATCAATGGACTTTGTGATATTTTCGTTTATGTACGATCTTCTATAGTTACTGAACAGGTCGTCCAGTTCATAGTCATTCAGCAGATCTTCATCGAACTTGAAATTATCATGATAGCTGTTGGGGATCATTCTTTTGAACGTTTCCACTGTTATTTCCTCGAAGCTTATATCCACGCACTCAAGCTTTATAAATGAAAAGAAGTTCTTTACATAGGCTTTT
Source organism: Ruminococcus bicirculans (ex Wegman et al. 2014) (assembly GCF_000723465.1). Taxonomy (GTDB): domain Bacteria; phylum Bacillota; class Clostridia; order Oscillospirales; family Ruminococcaceae; genus Hominimerdicola; species Hominimerdicola aceti. Next base: position 231,059 of record NZ_HF545616.1, on the reverse strand, counting down.
ACGTCGGCTTCAATGTCTGTCATCATTACCCCTATGGTCGCCTGATCTTTTACGGCGCTTGATATAAAGGCACAGCTTCTGTTGGACATGGTGCGTGCCATTTCATTGAACTCGTTTATAAGCTGGTTTTTCTCATCAAAGAATGTATCGTACTCTTCTTCATTATCTCTTGTTCTTCTGATAATAGACTCTTCAAGTATACATCTTGCTCTGTAACAACGCATAAAAATCCGCCTCCGTGGTCTTTTCTCATTCTTGTTTTTCGTCTGTATCTGCATTATAGCACCCGGAATGTTCAAAAATGTGGACATAGCGGAAGCTTTTAATATCCGAAATTTTACCCATGGTAGGTGGTATGATAATAGCAACACAAAAAGAAAGGACTTGATACAATGGATAAGAGCAAGATATACACTGCAGAAATGGCGGCGAGGAAAATATGCTGACAGCGGATTTCGGGCACAGGCTGCCTGTTAGGGTGCTAAAGCAGGTGGTGTATCCTTTTATGATACAAAAACTTAGCGGCACACAATTGACAAAATAAAGCAAAAGTGATATATTGAAAGAAAGATATCACAGAACAGGAGGGCAAAAATGTCATATACAAAAACAGATATGCTTTCGCACAAGATCATTGAGATACTCAAAGAACACAGTGATGAAAAGCACCCCCTTACTCAGCAGCAGATCTGCGGTTATCTTGAGGAAAAGCTTGGCATAAAGCCTAACCGCAAGACGGTGGCTCAGCATTTGAAGAGCATAATAGGCGATGAAAGCTGCAATGTTTTCATCGCAGACAATGACAACGATGATGATGATGATAAAAGCGATAAAAAATACATCACAGATATTTACTACGCCTCTGACATCACCGCGGAGGAATATGAGTTTCTGGCAGACAGCATCATATACTCACCAATGCTCCCTGCGGACTATGTGAGGGATCTGATAAAAAAGATAAACATCTTATCTACGGGTAACACAAAGAGCAAGGAAGCCAATCTCAGAGAGACCTTTCACTATGGCAACAAGAGCGTTTTTTTGGTGATAGAAAATATCAAAGAGGCTATGAACACCAACAGGAAACTTGATGTTACCATAAGCGATTATGACAAGAACGGCAAGCTCCTCACTAAGAGCGACCCACAGAGCGGTATAAAGCTTCAACGTGTTATGCTCAGCCCTTATGGCATCGTTATGGCAGACGGCTTTTACTATCTCCTTGCAAGTGATGTTCGTTACGATGATCTTCGTCATTTCAGGATAGACAAGATCCTAAAGGCGAGTATCTGCGAAGAGGACGGCTCTATGAGAGATGTAAAGACGCTTAGCAATGTTCCGAGGGATCTAAAGCCTGTGCAATACAAAAATCTTAACAGGTATATGCTTGACGGGACTGTGGAGCGTGTACATATCAACATAAAAAAGAAAGACATAAGTCTTGTGCTTGATACATTCGGGAATGAGTTCACCTGCAATAAGGTCATAGATAATGACGATATCTATGACGTGACGTTCAGGGCAAATATCCAGACGGCTGTACGCTGGGCGATAGCTAACAGAAAAGCTGTGAAGCTGACCTCGCCAAAGAGGGCTGTGGATATTGTAAAAGAAGAGATCTCGGCATTGTCTGAGATGTATGGAAATCAAGAGAGGTGACTAAAATGAATGTAAATACAGTTAATTTCGGAGATATCATAAAGGAGATAAGTCATGGACTTATGGCGGAGAGCTATATTTCGGACAATGAGTTTACTAAGCCATGCGAATATCTAAGGCTTGTGGACATTGACGACGGCGTTATTGCGGAAAACTGCATTGAGATAGTTTATGACAGCAAGCGTTTTGAGAAATATGCCATAAAGGACGGAGATGTGATACTTTCTACCACGGACAAGAATTTCAAGGTGATATGTGCAGGCGATATGGGGGACAGAAAGCTTCTTGTTTCACCCACGCTGATAAGGATAGGACTTGACAAGGAGAAGGCTGACCCTTACTATATTGCGGCTTATCTTTCATCGGCAGAGGGAAAGGCTATGCTTGACGGCTGTCGCAGCGGAAAGGTACTAAGGATATTGCACACAAAGGGGTTGAAAGAGTGTGAGATACCTTTGCCGACTATGGAGGAGCAGAGAGAGATCGGCGAAAAATACCGACATCGTCTTCATGAGATAAGACGGCTTAAAGCTGATATAGAGGGGCTTTATGAGGATATAGAGATGATGAGATAGAAAATTGATCCGCATTGCGTACAAAAGAGTGTCGCTGTGCGGATCTTTTATATTGTTTGGAAGCGTTCTTCCACTTGAAAATTTCATAAATACGCTATATAATAAGGATATATCTGAAAAGGGGTGGAGATATGACCTTACAGCAGCTTAAATATGTGGTGGCTACGGCGGAGAAAGGTACTGTCAGCGAGGCGGCACAGTCGCTTTTTATTTCTCAGCCTAGTCTTACTAACGCTATCCGTGAGCTTGAAAAGGAAATGAATATCACTATATTCATACGCACAAACAAGGGCATAACGGTATCAAAAGAGGGTGAAGTCTTTTTGGGCTATGCAAGGCAGGTGCTTGAACAGGCGAGCCTTCTTGAAGAAAAATACTGCGGAAAGCAACACGGCAAAAGGCAGTTTTGCATATCCACTCAGCATTACTCCTTTGCGGTGAACGCTTTTGTTGACCTTATAAAAGAGTTTGGCGGAGATGAATATGATTTCAGCATTCGTGAGACGCAGACCCACGAGATAATCGAGGACGTGGCGAGAATGAAAAGCGAGCTTGGCATACTCTATCTCAACGATTTCAACGAGCCTGTGCTTTCAAAGGAGATAAAGTCCAAAGAGCTTAAATTCACGGAGCTATTTTCTGCAAAGCCACACGTTTTTGTAGGCTCTGCAAATCCCCTTGCGCAGAAAAAGTCGGTGACCCTTGACGACCTGCTCCCCTACCCTTATTTATCCTTTGAGCAGGGGGAATACAACTCTTTCTACTACTCGGAGGAGATACTAAGCACCATAAAACGACCAAAGAATATCCGCGTCCGTGACCGTGCGACCCTTTTTAATCTTCTTATCGGTCTTAACGGCTACACCATTTGCAGCGGCGTTATTGACGAAAAGCTCAACGGCAGTGATATCGTAGCTGTTCCCCTTGAAGCGGAGGGGTCCATGCGCATTGGCATAGTTACTCACAAAAAGGTACTTTCTAATCCACTGACGGAATTTTATATCAATGCACTGAAAAAATATATAGGCGAGGAAACAAGGTTGACAACATGAGAAATATGTGATATTATAAAAGCATACAAAGCCTATAGGAATTATGTACAAAGGAGAATTTTCATGACAGAGCTTATAAAGCTTGAACAGAATATAACCGATACTATAAAAGAGTCGCAGATAAAGCTTGGGTTTACCCCTAATGCGGTGACGCTTTTTTATCCTCTTGACTCACTCAATGCCATAACAGGGGGCGAGCTTACGACTGAGGAAATGATAAAAGCCATAGACGAATACAAAAGCGAGATACTTTCATGCAAGGCTTCGCTTGCTCAGGACGGCAGGATAGCTGTTACGGTATCAGAGGAGAGCGTGAGGGCTATCCACGAAAAGGTGGAGGCAAGCCCGTTTCTTGTGGAGTTTATCGGAGCGGTAAAAGAGGGGTGTTCTCTTGAAAGAGCGGCTGAGATATTCAGAAAGTACAATAAGAACGCTGTTATAACTGCTGCACCTGACGATGAATTTGACCTGCTTGCATACTTTCCAGACGGAGAGCCTGACGGCTGCCGATACTGTTTACAGGACGACTTGGGCGGCATAACATATCACAGATTCACCAAGCTTGACTATGACGCACTTTATCCCGAAAAGTCAGGAGATAACACAGAAAAATGAAAAATTTCACCTGCATAAGCGTAAATCACAAGCTTTGCGGACAAGCCTTTCGCAGCCTTTTCACATTTGACAGCGCTCAGTGTGAAAAGCTGCTTTTTGACGTAAAGGACCTTTCACCTGTGCTTATTTGCACCTGCAACAGGACGGAGCTTTACTTTTGCGGAACACCTGAGGAGGGCATAAGGCTTCTTTGTGAACAAAGCGGAGTGGAGATCGCAAAGCTCAAACGCAAGGTCATGATATTCACAGACAAGACGGCAGTAAAAAGGCTTTACAGCGTATCATGCGGTATAGAATCAGCGGTCATAGGTGAGGACGAGATACTTGGACAGGTTCGCCGTGCATATGATCTTTCAAGGGAACGCATTGGGCTTTCCTCTGAGGTGAACATGATATTTCAAGGGGCTATCGCTTGTGCGAAGAAAATAAAGACGGAGACGGAGCTTTCAAAGACTTCCGTTTCCACGGCTACTCTTGCGGCTAAGGAAGCGGCACATTATAAAGATAATGTCAGGGTGATGCTCCTTGGAGCAAGCGGAGAGATAGGTTCGCTGGTCCTGAAAAATCTTCTTTCATACAAGAACGTAACTGTGCTTGCGACGGCACGTTCCCACAGAAATGCACTGGAATATATTTCAGACGATCCAAAGCTTGAGTTTATACCATACGAAAAGAGATATGAGCGCATTGGCGAATGTGACTGCACAATTTCGGCGACTTCAAGCCCCCACTACACTGTTACGGCGGATATGCTCAGTGATAATGAAAACAAGCTTTTTATAGACCTTGCAGTACCGAGAGATATTGACCCTGCCGTGGAAAAGCTTGCAGGGGCTAGGCTTATTGACATGGACTTTTTCACGGAGCTTGCCAAAGAAAACAATCTCAAAAAGCTTGACAGCGTGGAGAGGTCAAAGCTTATCATTGACGAGGAAACTGACGAGCTTGAAAAGCAGCTTATGTTCCATGATTTTCTTCCGCAGTTTGAGAGCCTTGACAGAAGACTTTGTGAGGTTTCGGCGAAAGAGCTTTTTTTCAGACTAAAGTCGGAGCTTGATTCACAGACTTTCGGCAAGGTTATAGAAGTAATAAAAGAATACGGAGAATGACGATGCCATACTTTCCTTTTTTTGCGAATATTGAGAATATGCCATGCCTTGTGGTGGGTGGCGGACAGGTAGCTTTGAGAAAGCTCGAAAAGCTTCTTGACTTTTCGCCTATAATAAAGGTGGTGGCATTAAAAGCTTGCGGTGAGATAAGAGAACTTGCAGACCGGGGCATGATAACACTTTTTGAGCGTGCTTTTAAGGACAGCGACATAGACGGCAGTACATTTGTGATAACTGCCACAGGGGACAGAGGCGTAAACAGGCACATTTCTCAGCTTTGCAGGCAAAGGCACATTCCATGCAACGCAGTTGATGACCCTGAGAGCTGTACGTTCTTCTTCCCTGCCATTGTTACAGAGGGGGACGTGTGCATTGGCATTTCAACAGGCGGAAAAAGCCCTACCCTTGCTTCTCACCTGAGAAAGACGATCCAATCGCAGACAGAGGGCAGGCTTGGGGATATATGCAATGTCATGGGAAAAGTCCGTGACTATGCCCTTGAAAATATATCCACGGAGCAGGCTAGGAAAAAGGCTATGGCAGAGGCATTGAAAATATGCCTTGAAAGTGACGTGCTTCCAACAGAGGAACAGCTTATAGAGATGATAAAGGAGCGAAAATGAAACTGAGAGCAGGCACAAGAAAAAGTCCACTTGCAATGGCGCAGACTTATATGGTACTTGACATGATAAAGGCGGCATTTCCTGAGTGTGATACCGAGATAGTCACCTTCACCACAAAGGGCGACAGACAGCTTGACAGACCTCTTGACAAGATAGGCGGCAAGGGTGTGTTCGTCACGGAGATAGAACAGGCTTTGCAAAGCGGAGAAATAGACTTTGCTGTACACAGTGCAAAGGACTTGCCTGTTACGCTGGGCGAGGGGCTGGAGATATCGGGAGTTTGCCCTCGTGGGAACTATCGTGATATGCTTGTGACCAAAAAAGGCGTTGTATTTAACGATTGTGATGTTTTCACTGTTGGCACAGGAAGTCAGCGCAGACGTGGGGGCTTTGCAAGGCTTTATCCTAACGCAAAGTTTTCTGATATAAGAGGCAATGTTGGTACACGCCTTAAAAAACTTTCTGATGGGCTTTATGACGGCATAATACTTTGTGCGGCAGGAACGGAGCGTTTGGGACTTTCCCTTTCGGAATACGAGGTAAAAGAGTTTGAGCCTTGGGAGCTTTTGCCTGCGCCTTGTCAGGCTATAATTGCAGTGGAATGTGCAAAGGAGAGCAAGGCGGCTGAGATAATTTCGCAGGTATCACACAAGGAAACTATGCTCAGGTTTGAAACCGAGCGTGAGGTGATAAGACTTCTGGGTGCGGACTGCACTGTGCCTGTGGGGGCATACAGCGAGATAAATGGGGAAAAGATATCTCTCACTGTTTCAGACGGCAAGGGGCATTTTGCTCAGGGCGAAAAAGAGATAGAAAAAAGATTTGAACTTGTTAAGGAGCTGACTGATAAGCTATGAGCGGCAGAGTTATAATAGCAGGAGCAGGCTGTGGAGATTATGACCTTATCACAATGAGAGGTTATGAGGCTCTGAAAAGCTGTGACGTGGTGATATATGACAGCCTTATAGACAGCCGTTTGCTTGACTTTTGCAAGGACGGTGCGGAGAAAATATGCGTTGGAAAGCGTGCAGGCAGACACAGCTCCACGCAGGAGGAGATAAACACGCTTCTTGTGGAAAAAGCCGCAGAGGGCGGTGTTGTTCTCAGGCTAAAAGGCGGCGACCCTTTTGTGTTCGGCAGAGGGGGCGAGGAGATAACTGCACTCAAAGCCGCAGGCATACCACACAGCCTTATACCGGGGGTGACTTCCTCGGTGGCAGTGCCTGAGCTTGCAGGTATACCGGTGAGCCACAGGGGACTTTCAAGAAGCTTTCATGTTATAACAGGTCACACTGCGAACGACCTGCTCCCTGAGCATTTTGAAAGCTATGCAAAATGCGGTGGAACGCTTATTTTTCTTATGGGGCTTAGAAATCTCCCTGAGATAGCAGGCAGGCTCATTGAAAACGGTATGGGCGAAAATACTCCTGCGGCGGTGATATCAAAGGGTGCTACCCCCGAGCAGAGGGCTGTAAAGGGCTGTCTTGACGACATTGCTGAAAAGGTGAAGAGAGAGGATCTGCCTGCGCCTGCGGTGATAATAGTTGGAGAAACCGCTGGGCTTGATCTTTCGCCTACCTACCTGCCTCCATTGTATGGAGTTTCTGTGGCTGTCACTGCCACAAAGGGGCTTTCAAGGCGGCTTATAAAGTCGCTCAATGCCCTTGGGGCGTATGCTCACCGCTGTGGCGGATTTGAGCTTAGGGAGCTGAACGATGAGGTCACGGAAAAAGCTTTCTCACGGCTTTCAGAGGGCTTTTACAGCCATGTTGCTCTTACAAGTCCAAATGGTGCGGAGATATTTTTGAAAAGGCTCAGAGAAAGCCGTATTGACATAAGAAAGCTAAGCGGAGTGAAGATAGCTGTCATAGGCAAAGGCACTGGGGCGAAGCTTGAAAAGGCTGGGCTTTATGCAGACATAATGCCTGAAAAATTCAACAGCGTGGCTCTTGGAAATATGCTCTCGGACACTCTTACCCCTGAGGACAGGCTTCTTATAGTACGCTCCTCGGAGGGGTCAGCGGAGCTTGTTAAGCCATTGTCTGAAAAATGGCTGAACTTTGATGATGTGCATATTTACGAGCCTGTTTACAGCACAGGCGAGAAGATAGATGATGACTACGCTGTGTTTGCCAGTGCAGGCGGAGTGAGGAGCTTTTTCAGTGGCGGAGGAAGCTTATCAGAGAATACAAAGTGTATCTCCATAGGCGAAGTGACGGCGGCAGAGCTAAAAAAATACGGTATAAATGGTCCTCTGCTTCCAACGGAAAGCACGGCAGAGGGAATAATACAAAAGATACTTTCAGATAAGTGAGAGGAAGATAAAAATGCGAAGATTCAGAAGATTAAGGGCAAACCCAGCAATGAGAAGAATGGTTTGCGAAACAAGATTAAATGCGGCAGACTTTATCTACCCGATTTTTGTGGCAGAGGGCAATGACATCATGAAGCCTGTTGACTCTATGCCAACAGTTTATCAGTATTCTATCGACAATCTGGAGCAGATATTGCCGCAGATAGCAGACAGTGGGATATCGGGCTTGCTTATTTTCGGCATACCAGAGAAAAAGGACGAGCTTGCAACGGAGGCTTACAATGACAAGGGCGTTACACAACAGGCAATAAGATACATCAAAGAGCATTATCCTGACCTGCTTATTATTGCAGACGTTTGTCTTTGCGAATATACCAGCCATGGACACTGCGGAGTTGTAAAGGGCGACAAGATACTCAATGACAGCACTTTGCCGCTTCTGTGCAAAATGGCGGTGAGCCTTGCAAAGGCCGGCGCTGACATTATCGCACCCTCCGACATGATGGACGGCAGAGTTGCGGCAATAAGGGCGGCGCTTGACGAGAATGCTCTTACTGATATCCCTATAATGTCATACAGTGCAAAATTTGCTTCGGGATATTATTCTCCGTTTCGTGACGCCGCAGAATCTGCACCATGCTTTGGCGACAGAAAGTCATATCAGATGGATCCTTGCAACGGACGTGAGGCTCTCCGTGAGATAGAGGACGATATCGAGGAGGGGGCTGACATGGTAATGGTGAAGCCTGCGCTTTGTTATCTTGATATCCTCAGAGCCGCCAGGGACAGATATGATCTGCCGATTGCGGCATACAACGTAAGCGGTGAGTTCTCTATGGTAAAAGCGGCGGCACAGCTTGGCTGGATAGACGAGAAGCGTATCGTTCTTGAAAATCTCACTGCTATAAAGCGAGCAGGTGCGGACATTATCATAACATACCATGCTCTTGACGCCGCAAAATGGATAAAGGAGGACAAGTAATGAACACTTCAAGGTCTGAACAGCTTTACAAAACTGCCTGCGGTTTTATGCCCGGTGGAGTGAACAGCCCTGTTAGAGCCTGCAAGGCGGTTGGCACTGTTCCGCTTTTTATCGACCATGCGAAAGGGTCAAGGATATGGGACGAGGACGGAAACGAGTTCATCGACTATGTATGCTCATGGGGGCCGAACATTCTTGGTCACTGCTGTGAGCCTGTGATAAATGCTGTGAAAGCCGCCTGCGACAAGGGGCTTACCTTCGGTGCTTGCCACAAGGGCGAGATAACCTTGGCGGAGCTTATTAAAAAGCACTTTCCGTCTATGGAAATGCTCAGGCTCGTAAACTCAGGCACGGAAGCTGTCATGAGCGCAATAAGAGCCGCAAGAGGATATACTGGCAGGGACAAGATAATAAAATTCGAGGGCTGTTATCATGGTCACTCGGACGGATTGCTTGTAAAGGCAGGCTCTGGACTTATGACGCAGTCTATCCCATCGGGTGCAGGAGTGACAGAGGGCTGCACAAAGGACACGCTTCTTGCGAAATACAATGACACGGCGTCGGTAGAAAAGCTTTTTGAGGAATACGGCAGCGAGATAGCCGCACTTATCGTTGAACCATGCGCCGCAAACATGGGCGTTGTTCCGCCTGAAAATGGCTTTCTTGAATTTCTAAGAGAGATAACGAAAAAGCACGGCACTGTGCTTATATTTGACGAAGTTATAACGGGCTTCAGGCTTTCAGATGGGGGAGCTTCAAAATATTTCGGAGTTACCCCTGACATGACTACCCTTGGCAAGATAGTGGGCGGAGGAATGCCCCTTGCCTGCTATGGGGGAAAGCTTGAGATAATGCAGTGCGTTGCACCACTAGGCTCTGTTTATCAGGCAGGCACGCTGTCTGGAAACCCATGCGCAGTAGCGGCAGGAATAGAAACTATCAGGCAGATAGAAAGCATACCAAACTTCTATGAGGAGCTTGACAAAAAGTCGGCTATGATAGAGAATGCCATAAGAGAAAAGGGTCTGAACGTGAATCGCTGTGGTTCGCTTATGACGGTATTTTTCAATGACGAGAGAGTGAAAAGCTATGATGAGGCAAGGGCTTGCGACACGGAAAGCTACGGCAGATACTACCGTCATATGCTTCAAAGCGGCATTTACACTGCACCGTCGCAATTCGAGGCGATGTTCGTTTCCTATGCTCACAGTGACGAGGATATAGCAAAGACTATTGAGGCGATAGAGTCTTACAGATAACAAAAAACGGAGCTGTTCAAATCAAGCTGAACAGTTCCGTTTTTTATATTCCATATATGTAGGGGCGAACAGTGTTCGCCCGTTTTGTTTGCCTGACAAACTCATGATATCCACGCAATTTTTGGCTCAATATTCCCAAATGCGGCTTTCAACATAAGTTTGCGAGAAAATCAGGCGGGCGAACGCTGTTCGCCCCTACAATGTGCCAACGTGTTATGCAGAATATTTTTTATATCAGCAAATTCTAGGGAGAAGCTCTCCGCCCGGCTGTGGAAGAAGGGTCTGTGAGCCTATCTCTGTTTTCATTACAACTCTGCCTGCGTTATCCTCTGTGACCTCGCCTATGACAGCGGCGTTCTCTGAGTTTTTGCACTTTCTAAGAGCAGAAACGATATCCTCCGCTTTGTCCTTTGGTGCGAATATAACAAGTCTGCCCTCGCAGGCGAGATACAATGGTTCTAAGCCCAGCATACCGCACACGCCTTTCACCTCGTCTGCCACCGGTATTTTCTCAGCGTCAAGGGTTATTCCCACACCGCTTTGACCTGCTATCTCGTAAAGAACAGTGCCTACACCGCCTCTTGTTGCGTCACGGATAACGTGGATATCGTTTGTAACGTCGAACATTGCTTTTACGTTTGCCCAGAGGGGTGCACAATCGCTTGTTACGTCTGCCTCTATGCCGAACTCGTCACGAGCTAAAAGTATGGTACAGCCGTGTCTGCCGATATCACCTGACACTATAACGGCGTCGCCTGCTTTGGCAAGCTTGCCTGAGGTGTTGGCGTTGTCCATTATCCTGCCTATGCCCGTAGTGGTAATGAAAACGCCGTCTACCTGACCTTTTCCTGCCACCTTGGTATCACCTGCACATATCTCGACACCTGCTTCCTTGGCGGTCTTTGCCATGGCGGCGGCTATCTCCTCAAGCTTATCCATTGGAAAGCCCTCCTCGATAACGAAAGCACATGAGAGATACAAAGGCTTTGCGCCCATGCAGGAAAGGTCGTTCACAGTGCCGCAAATACTTAGCTTGCCGATATTTCCCCCTGCGAATTCGTATGGAGAAACTATAAAGCCGTCTGTGGTGAATGCTATCTTGCCCTTTTCCATGGAAAGCACGGCGGCATCGTCGGCGGTCAGGTCAGGGTTAGCGAAATGCTCCTTAAAAACACGGTCGATAAGCTCGGAAGTCTGCTTTCCTCCTGCGCCGTGGGCAAGGGTAACAAATTTATCTGTCATAATTATTCCTCTTTTCGGATAGTTTATTTTACAAATTGCCATACTGATAATATGCTGAGCAAGCGCCCTCGTTTGACACCATGCACGCACCTATAGGGTGCAGCGGTGTACAGACCTTGCCGAAAACTTTACAATCCGAGGGCTTGCACTTGCCCTGCAAAACATCTCCGCAGCGGCAGGCTGGGTTTGGCTTGCCTGTTATTTTCGGCAGAGCGAATTTCTTTCGTGCGTCAAAGTCAGCATACTCGTCACGGAGTATCATGCCTGACATTGGGATAATACCAAGTCCACGCCACTCGCTGTCGCAGGGGGTCATGACCTTTTCCATAAGCTTTATGGCGGCTGGGTTGCCCTCGGGCTTTACTACTCTAGGATAGCAGTTTCTGAAAAACGGCTCGCCACGCTGAGAAAGCTCTATGGTAACAGCAAGAGCCGTAAGAAGTTCAGCGGCCGTGAAGCCCGTAACAACGCCTGAAACGCCCTTTTTCACAAGCTCCTCGCACACGGCTGTGCCTGTGATAGCGTTGACATGGCCAGGGTACAAAAATGCGTCTGCACTTCCCTCCAAAGCCTTATAAGCATTTGGCATGGTCTTGTTTGCACCAAGAATAGAGAAGTTTTCAAGCCCCAGCTTTTTCGCTTTTTCTACTGCAAGGCAGGCTGATGGGGTGGTGGTCTCAAAGCCAACGGCGAGAAATACCACCTGCTCATCTCTATGGCTTTCGGCATATGAAACTGCGTCAAGGGGCGAATAGACTGTCTTTATTACAGCACCCTTTGACCTTGCTCCTGCAAGGCTCATTTCTGTACCGGGTACTCTTATAAGGTCACCGAAAGTGCATATCTCCGCACCTTTTTCAAGAGCGAGCATACAAGCCTCGTCGATGAAGCCAATGGGAGTAACGCACACAGGACAGCCAGGACCTGAGATAAGCTCAACGCTCTCAGGAAGGAGCTTTCTTATGCCAAGCCTGAAAATCTCGTGGGTGTGAGTGCCGCAGACCTCCATTATGCGAAGCTTTTTGCCGTCCTCACGTTTGTAGGAGCTTATTATCTCCTTTGCATTTTCTATAGTGTTCATTGGATACTCTCCATTATCTCGTCAGTTTCTTCGCTATCGTCAGAGGTTATCTTTGCGATAGCCACCCCTGCGTGTACCATGACATAATCCCCTACTTCGAGATCGTCGATAAGGTCAGCAGATACCTCTCTTTTTGCACCGCTTGCGTCAATAACAGCAGTGCCCTCGTTTACACTTACAACCTTTGCAGATAAACCTACACACATATCAATACCTCCAAAAAAATTTAATCTATATAACAAAATCAGAAATGAGATACACAGGCGACCAAAGGTCGCCCCAGCTTATTGAAAAAGTTCGACAAAAGCGGGACGTCGAGGGCGCCGTCCCCTACAATTGGCGTAAATACGCTGTTTATATGTAGGGGCGAATAGCGTTCGCCTGTTATTTTGGTATTTTTAAACAGCCTCAGGTGACCAAAGGTCGCCCCTACAGAATAAGAAAATCATCGCCGCAGGCGATACCTTAATTCCTCACTCCTCATTCCTCATTCAGATAAAACGCTTGTCCCAAAGCTATACCACCGTCATTGGCAGGCACAAGGCTGTGGATAAGTACTCTAAGCCCCATTTTTTCAAGGCGGCACTTCACCATTTTAAGCAGAAGCTTGTTCTGAAAAACTCCCCCGCTCAGGGCACAGACCTTTACGCCTGTTCTCTTGCTTATGGTCCTGCACGCCTGCACCGTCATATCCGCAAGAAGTGAGTGAAACTCATAGGCAAGGCGGTTTTTATCCTCACCATTTTGCATACCCTGGCAAAGACGCTTGATAAGAGCCTGAGTGCAGAGCATTATCCTGCCCTCTTTTTCGGCAGTGAGCTTTTCCATAGGCTCGTAAATACCGAACGGCTCACGGCTGAATTTTTCTGCCGCAAACTGCAACGCCATGGAAGCTTCACCCTCAAAGGTAGAAGAACGCCTTATGCCAAGCACTGCAGAAGCGGCGTCAAAAAGCCGTCCTGCGCTTGTGGAGCTTACTGCGTTTACTTTTTTCTCTGCCATTATGGACAGAAGCTTGTACTCTTTCGCTGTACAAATACCAAGCTTTTCACAGATCTCTCCGCCCCTTTCCCCATAGGCTGAGCCTGCAATCATTGCGGCGATACGCCAGCCCTCTTTAGAGGAAAGATCGCCACCCACCTGCATGAAGGGCTTTATGCTTCCCATACGCTCAAAGCCTGTGCGGTCGCAGAGAAGTAGCTCTCCTCCCCATATGGTGCCGTCTGTGCCAAAGCCTGTGCCGTCATATGATACGCCTATGACCTTTTCACTATAGTCGTTTTCTGCCATGCAGGATAGGATATGAGCATAGTGGTGCTGGACTTTTTTCAGAGGCAGGTCAAGCCCCTCGGCAAATGCAACTGTATTGTATTTAGGGTGCATATCGCAGACTACGTTTTGCGGTGTTGCTTCCAGAAGTTCGCACATACGCTTTACTGACTCCTCAAGCGCCTTTACAGTGCGGATATCAGCCATATCCCCCACATAGGAAGAGAGATAATAAAGGCTTCCCTTTCTGATACAGAACGTATTTTTAAGTTCACCGCCTATGGCAAGGGTCTGACCTTTATCACTGCATGATGTCATAACAGGCAATGGTGCATATCCTCTTGAACGCCTTATTATGTAAGGCTTGCCCTCAAATGTGTCCATGACAGTATCGTCTGAGCGTATCAAGATACGTCTGTTGTGGGATAATATCAGGTCGCAGAAGCCTGAAATCTCGCTGAGTGCGTCCTCGTCGCTTCGACAAATAGGTGCGCCACGGACGTTTCCGCTGGTCATAACAAGGCTGTCGGTCATTTCCACACCGTCATCGTAATCAAAAAGAAGCAGGTGCAAAGGGGCATAGGGAAGCATTACTCCCACTGTAGGATTATCGGGTGCAACGCTTTCGCAAAGGCTTCCACTAGTTTTTTTATCAAGAAGCACGATAGGCTTTTGCCAGCCTGTGAGAAGCTTTTCCTGCACTTCGCCAAAATCGCACTCACGCCTTGCGGCAGAAATATCCTTCAGCATAACGGCAAGTGGCTTTGCAGGGCGGTTTTTAAGCTCTCTGAGCCTTTTTACTGCGCTCTCGTTTTTTGCGTCACAGCAAAGGTGAAAACCGCCTATGCCTTTGACAGCGATTATCTTCCCTGCCATGACGGCTTCTCTTGTGGCGGTGATAGCCTCAGCGCCTTTCTTTTCACTGCCTATGATATAGACCTCCGGACCGCATTTGTTACAGCACACAGGCTGGGCGTCATAACGCCTTGTGGCAGGGTCGGTGTACTCCTCCTCGCAGTCTTTGCACATTGGAAAGTCAGCCATTGTGGTGCGAACTCTGTCATAGGGCATAGAGTCCATAATAGTGAGCCTTGGGCCGCACTGGGTGCAGTTTATAAAAGGGTGGAGATATCTTCTGTTCGTTTTATCAAAAAGCTCTCCCTTGCATTTTTCGCACACAGCGATGTCAGGGGATACGAAAATATCACCTTTTTCTTTTTCGCTGTCGATTATCTCAAAGCTGTCAAATGGTGGCTCGTCCAAATGGGCGGAAATTATCTCCATTATCACCGAACGCTCAGGGGGACGGCTTTCAAGGGCTTTTTTCAGCTCGTCCACAGCCTTTTCACTGCCCTGTGCGTGTATCTCAACATAAGAGCCTTTGTTTGCCACAGTGCCGCAAAGTCCAAGGTCTGACGCTTCACGGCTGACAAAAGGTCGGAAGCCCACGCCCTGAACGATACCATAAACACGAATCATCTCAGTTTTCATCAGATAAGCTCCCTGACGGTATCCTTTATCTCGTCCTCTGCTTCACTGCTGAGAACGTCTATAAGCACGTCCTCAAACTCCTCACCGTCCTGACCCTCATCTATGGCGGCATTTCTGAGCCTGCCTAACATTCTCACAGTATGCACAGTAGGTCTGCGACGAACGGAGTCCATGAGAATGTTCTCATAACCTCTGCCGTAAAACTGCTCCATATATCTCACCACGGCACTTGTCATGCTTATATCAGCCATGGGGTGTCTTTCGAGAAACCTAAGCAAAGGCAAAACTGCGTTTATGCCCTCGCCACTTTCGTCAAGCTCCTCCATGCAGTTTTCGGCTTCATATTCAAACTCCTCTGAGCCGAGATATTCTTCAAGACGCTCTATAATTTCTTCTGTCATATCTTTTCACTCTCTCCCTGCAAAAGTCTGCCTGAAAGTCCGAAATGCGGAAAGTCTATAAACTCGCCGCTGAAATTTTTCATAACACGTCTGAGGGTCTTGTCTGCGATAACAACGTCATAGTTATCACCAACATTGTCGCAAAGGTCGCTTTCGTCTGCAAGGAAAAAATCACTCTGCTGTGAAAGCCCCTTTTTCTGCATAAAAAACGTTGCCGATGTGCAATGACACTTGCCGCTTTTTTCTGTGATAAGCTTTCTCACAGTGTCAGCCGCTGTTTGGTTATGTATCACAAGGACGTTTTTATCCGTAAATTTATCAGCTT
This sequence comes from Ruminococcus bicirculans (ex Wegman et al. 2014), assembly GCF_000723465.1. Lineage (GTDB taxonomy): Bacteria > Bacillota > Clostridia > Oscillospirales > Ruminococcaceae > Hominimerdicola > Hominimerdicola aceti. The sequence goes on along the minus strand of NZ_HF545616.1, from coordinate 215,062 downwards.
TTTGCACTATCTCCTCAGGCAGACAGCTTCGTGGATATTCTATCTCATAAGGCGTGCCGAACTTTTCTTTGAGATACTCCGCCGCCTTTATTGCCGACGCTGAACAGACTATGTTCATCTCTGCCGCAGCCGCATTTTTCACATCATCAAGGGTGCTTCCCATGCCGTAGCATATAACATTCTCCCAACCCTTTGCCTTATATTCCGCCACTATCCTCTCGGGGCTTATGATACTAAGCTCCAAAGGTGTTGCACCTATAATGCCAAGCCTGCCTTTCTGAACAGGCTTGCTCTCAGTGGCAAAGGTCTTGAAAAGCTCTATCCACACCGGCTCTGAGCCGCTGTCGTAATAGTTCGTGCCTGTACACTCGGCTGTTATGCAAGGAAGTCCTGTTTTCTTCTCTGTCATTCGTTTCAACGCTCTCATATCTGTTGCGATGACAGCAGGCACAGGTGTGCCTATTATGGCGGTGAAAGCAGGTGATATCTGCTCACAGGCTTTGGAGAGCTTTTCGATAAGCCTGTCGTCACGTCCTAAAATTGCGTCCATATCACGAAGCCCCGCGCTGAAAACTGCGCTCTTTTTGGTAAACCACCTTGGCTCGTCAAAGCCACAGACGTTGCCTGCACAGCCGCCTGCGTCGCATATTACCATTAGTCCTCCAAGCTCGTAAAGCACTGCCGATGCACCTGATTGGTCAGGGGCAAAGGGTGACAAAAGCTTCAAAAGATTTTTCATTTATCCTCCGCTCCTTTCCAATCAAGCGCCTTTTCAAGGTCGCAAAACAGCTTTTTTACACCTGCATAGCCAAAAGGCTGGATCTCGTCATTGAAGTCTGCTCCTGCTATGTCAGGGTGATAATAGGCACAATCCTTGCCGATATAAACGTTCACCCTCTCGTCAGGCTCATAAAAGAGCATTGTTGGCGAGAGGTTTGAATATATTTTTGTTTCAGGGGAAAGCTGTGCTATCTTTTTCACAAAGCCGAAATTTCGCTCCCCCACAGTGCCGAATATCTCCGCCACCTTGAAGCCGTATCTTATAAGAGCCAATGCCATTTCTATAGGGTCGCAGTTGGAAAACTCGCCCACTGCAAAGCACAGCCCTTTATGCTTTTCTCTGAAATCATCTATAAGAGCCATTGTCTGCTCATAATACTCTTTATCGCAAAGCTCCGTTCCTATCGCCTGACCCAGCAGACGATACTGCGTAGATATCTTATCAGCCTGAAAAACTCTCGCAAGCTCTATAAAAGGTATGTTAAGCTCCTGCTCCATTTGCTGGGCGGCATATCTTGCTTCCGCATTGAGTACAAGAGAAAAATTTGCCTGCGACATTTTTTCATATTCCTCGAAGGTATCACACCTTGAAAGCTCTCTTATGGTCTTTACGCCTGCACTTTTCAGCAGGCTGTAAAGCTCGCAATCTTCCTGCAAGGGTGAGAAATAACCGAGGATATTCACCTCGTCAGACTTTCTCTTGCGAGGTTTCAAAAGGGAATACACCGATTTTCGCACTGAAGCCATAGGGGGCAGACGCTTTTCCCTTGTGAGGGCATACATATAGCATGGCACAACAGGCACGCCTGCTCGGTCGCTGGATTTTCTGCACACTCTGTCCATATCAGTGCCGAGGAGAGCGTCAACGCAGGTTATACATATCATCACCGCCGAGGGAGTGTAATCAAGGCTTTGACATACCTCCTCCACGGCTTTCGGTATCTTTGTAAGGTGCCTGCCTGTGACGATATCGGTATCGTCAAGAAGCAGGTAGAAAAATCTGTCGCCGTAGCCGCTTTCCGCACTGAGCATAGTGGTGTTTCGCCCACAGCAGGCAGGAGCCACAAGAAGCATAACCGAATTTGGCACTGCAAGTCCTGCTCTTTTTACACCAAAGCCCTGCGCTCCCGGTGAATTGAACGCCAATGTTGCAGGGGAGCTGTAGATAAGGTGCTTTGCCGAAAGAAGCTCGTCAGGGATATTATCTTTTCCCTTTTGGGCAAGCTCCGCCGCCGTTATGTAAAACGCTTTAGTCATCGTTGTCCTCCTGCATAAGGGTCTGGGCAAGCTTCAAAAAGCATTTTGCCGCCTGACAGTCAGGCTCGCCCTCTATGACGGTCATGCCCTTATCCTCACATCTGATGATATCGTCGCTTCTTGGTATATCCGCAACGATATCAAGCCCTGCACTTTCTGCAAAGGCTCTGACCTTTTCTTCCTCGTCCTCAACGTTTCGCCTGTTCATGACGATACCACGAACTTTTGCATAGCTTCTGTCGGCAAAGTTTTTCACCGCACTGTTTATATTATTTGCGGCATACAATGCCATTTTCTCGCCTGAGGTGACGATAAGCACCTTTGAAGCGTAGCCCTCTCTGATAGGTGCGGCGAAACCTCCGCACACAACGTCTCCGAGAACGTCATAAAGCACAACGTCAGGCTTATATTTTTCAAAAAGCTTCAAGTCTTCAAGCAGGCTGAAGGTGGTGATTATACCTCTGCCTGCACAGCCAAGTCCGGGGGTAGGACCGCCTGTTTCTATACAAAGCACTCCGCCATAGCCCTCTTTTGATATCTCCTCTATGCTCTCAGGCTCATCGTCATGCTCTCTGAGATAATTCATCACAGGCATAACAGGCTCGCCACCAAGAAGATTTATGGTGGAGTCAGCCTTTGGGTCACAGCCAATTTGTATAACTCTTTTTCCAAGACTTGCAAATGCGGCGGCAAGGTTTCCCGTAACTGTGGATTTTCCTATTCCGCCCTTTCCGTAAACGGCTATTTTTATCATAAAAGTATCCGTGCGAAAGCACGTTCCTCCTTTTTATAGGTTAAGTTTTTTGCTTACATCTTTATCTATCAGATCGGGAATATCTTTAAGAAAACATCTTCCCGAAAAAGCAACGTGTGGCAGTGAAACAAAGCTTGCCACTTTGCATATAGGTCTGAAAAGCGGGTCTGCTATGACGGTCTTATGCTGTGAAAAAAGCTTTTCAAGCTCTGCTTCTTCCTCGCAGAAAATGTCCGTCCCTGACAGCACCTCGCTGTTTCTTATGCCAACTGTCGCCACAGTTTTTGCGCCAAGTTCAGCCCCTAGGGAAGAAGCAAAAACGCTTTCCCCCGCAACTATCATATGAGCATTCTCTACAGCTTTTTCACCGCAGGAATTTATACAAACGCCCTCTGACACTGCTCTTTTCAGGTCAGCGGAAAGCTTTTTGGAAAAGCTTTTCCCCACAGGCACGCCCACTACATATGGCACTCCATAGGTATCAAAAAGATACTTTGCCACAGCTATCCCGTCTGATGATATAACAAGGCTTACAGCCGCCTGTGGTGCGGTAGAGATCTCATCAAGACTGCTGTCCATAGCAAAACAGCTTTGCACTGAAAAGCCGTTATCCAAAAGCCACTTTTTTATGGAGCTTACGCTTGTATTCACCGAAAAGTCAAGGGGCGTTGCACCAATAATATTCACTGAATTTGCCTGCTTTTCTTTTCCCTCACGGCAGAAAAGCTTTGCAATATTAAGGAAAGCTCCCTCTGCTCCTTGAAGATAGGAATGAGTGCCGTTGGTATCAACGAAAAATGTGGTCAGACCCGTTTCACGCTCTATCTCCTCGGCGGCCGCACTGTAGTCAAAGCCTGTCATTGCAGGCATTGGCGAACCGCAAATGGCTATGAATTTGGGTGAAAGCTCACCTGCCGCTTTTGCCACATCACGAATGAACTTGCTGTCATTGCCCATAACGGCGTCCGCTTCTGTTAGTGCAGAAATATATATCATGCTTTTGCGGTCATACCAGCGTGGCTCGTCATGGGTGGCGTAGGTGGAGTTACAGCCCGAAGCGTCATGGACGACGGTCATTCCACCAAGCTCATAAAGTGCCGAGCATACTCCCGAAGTATCCGCCGCATATATGGATATCACTTTTGCATTCATAGACAGCTTTCACACCCCCAGCCCTTGTGTTGTATCACCTTACGTCTGTCCTTTTTGTTTACTGCTCCCTCAGCCATAAGCTCTGCAAGCCTTTTTATGCCCTCGAAGCCGTATCCACCGCCCCCTGCGACAATATCAACGAAGTTATCAGTCTGGCAGAAAAACGCCGCTTTCTGACCTATGGCAAGATATTTTTCTTCGCACTGTGAAAACTCCATTTTCACATTCACAGTAGGGAGAATTTCAAGGTCATGGCAATGGGCTTTCAGCCACTCAAAATCTGCCCTTTCCTCCTCTGAAAAGCTGTCGGCATAGCAACGCTTCACATTGAAGCCTTTCTCTGCAAGAAGTCTGCAAAAGTCAAGGGGTCTTGGCAGAGCAGTATAATCCACGGCTATAGGCATATTCTCCACTATCTCAAGGGCATTTGCAAGAGCCTTGTCGGCGGCTTCTCTGTCAGCAGAAAAGTCAGGCGTTTTCACACCAAGCTGGGTGCAAAGCCTGCTGTAATTTCCCTCTATCTCATCATAGCCATAGCACAAGGGCAGATACAAATGCTTTGTGCCAAGTCGCTTTTCAAGTTCCTCTCCTGACGGCTTTGCCGTGGGAATATAGGTGATATTCAAAGAGCTTTCCGCCATGGAGAGATACTCCTCATAGGTCTTGCACTTTGTTATGTCAAGAAGCTCAAAGCCTGCTGAATTTATTATTTTTACAAGCTCGGAGGCTTCGTCCGTGGCTCTGTCACAGCCTATTATAGCCGCCGTTTTAGGCTTCTTTTCGCACTTTTCAAGTGGCTCGTAAAGCTGTTTTCTCATAAGGCTGTCAGGAGAGATAGATTTTCTCATGGTTGGCGTCATGTAGCAATCTATAAAATGCACCTGCGGAAACAATGCCGAAAGCTCGTCTATTATCATTTTGAAGTCACAGCCTGCAAAAAGGTGAACACAGCTTAGAAAAATCAAAACGCATTTTGGCTTTTCCTCAAGCCTGTTTATTATATCCCTCACTCCGTCTATAACGTCCTGCTCCATTGTGCCGTCATACAGATCCTGCTCAGAAACAGTCACCCATGACATTCTGTCCATGGCGTTCATTTCTGCCGCCGTGAGGATAACGCCCCTTAGACAGCCCTGTGCGCAGACAAATATCTGCCTTGACTCAGGGATAAGCATACCGGTATGGACGATATTCCACACTCCCCTTGTGGGGGGATTATATTCAAGACCGCTTTCAAAAGGCGCAGGAAAAGCCGCCTTCGTTATATTTATGCCGCTCTCTTTTATCATTTTTCTTCTCCCATACCGCAAAGCTCGGCTATCTTATCCGCCAATGCTCTATACTGCTCTGCCGCAGTGCTGTCAGGAAAAGCTTCCATGACAGTTTTGCGTATATCCTCCGCTTCGCTCACAAGTTCACTTCTATCTATCTCGGCTATCACAGAGCTGTGAAAATCAGCCGCAAGCTCTGCCGCTTTTTCCTCCTCGTTTTTTACGTTGCGTTTATTAAGGATAAAACCGCCAAGTGAAGCATATCCACGGCTTTTGAAATTTTCCACCGCCATTGCGATGTTTGCGGCGGCATATACAGACATACTCTCGCCTGATGTGATGATAAACACCTTATCGGCATAGCCCTTTCGCATTGGCATTGAAAAGCCTCCGCACACCACATCTCCGAGAACGTCATAGATAACAACGTCAGGCTGATATTTTTCATATGCGCCCTTTTTTTCAAGCTCCTCCAAAGCGGCGATTATACCTCTGCCTGCACAGCCAAGCCCCGGCACCGGACCGCCTGCTTCAACGCACACAACACCGTTATAGCCTACCCTTACCATATCTTCAAGGTCAAAGCTTTCGCCTTTTCGCACAAGGTCAAGAACGGTGGGTATCCTCTCTCCCCCATGGAGAAATATGGTGGAGTCAGCCTTTGGGTCACAGCCTATCTGCATGACCTTCAGCCCTTTTTGTGCAAGTGCAGCACTGACGTTTGATGCCGCCGTTGACTTTCCTATTCCGCCTTTTCCGTAAAAAGCAAGCTTTATCATTATCTGTGATCTCCTCTTGATATCTTTATTTTATAGCCTATGGACTCCATTCGTCTTTCAAGGCAAGCCCTGCACTGTGCTGACTCGTCACCTGTGCATATCTTGTTGTCATAGAGCATATATTTTTTTCTCACTGCCACAGGGGACAGATTCGGCATTATAACGTTCGCACCTGACAGCACCCCTTGTTCTCTCCCTTTGGGATCAATAGTGCCAAGGGCTGTGGTGGCAGGCAAAAGAACGTCGGGGAGCATTATCCTGCAAATGCTCAGCAGAAAGAGAGTAAGCTCATATGAGCCTTGTGGACAGCTTCTGAAAGGCGTGTCCTTATGTGGGAGAAAAGGTCCAATGCCTATCATTTCGGGCTTGAAACCGCACATAAACTCCATATCCTCAGCAAGGCACTCCACCGTCTGATAAGGTGAGCCTATCATCATTCCACAGCCTGTCTGATAGCCTATCTCTTTAAGATCTGAAAGACACTCCATTCGGTTTTTCCAAGACATTTCGGCTGGGTGTAGCTTTTTGTAATGCTCCTCGTCGGCAGTTTCGTGCCTGAGCAGATACCGGTCTGCACCTGCCTTAAAAAATGCCTCATAGTCCTCACGGCTTTTCTCGCCTAGGGATAATGTTACTGCACAATCAGGGTGACGTTTTTTTATCTCGCTGACGATACCACAGAGCATTTCTCTGTCATAGAAAGCGTCCTCACCGCTTTGAAGCACAAAGGTACGGAAGCCATAGCCGTAGCCCTCGTCACAGCACTGCAAGATCTCCTCGGCGGTGAGCCTGTATCTGCTCACGTTGCCGTTTGAGCGCCTTATTCCGCAGTAAAGGCAATCGTTTTTGCAGATGTTTGAAAACTCCACTATGCCCCTTATGTAGATATCCCTGCCGAATATTTCCTGCGAAATGCACCTTGCAAGCTCTGCGGCATAGGCTCTGTCGCTCTCGTCATATTCTTTTATAAGCTTCACCCACTCTTCATGGGAAAGCTTTTTCTCGCAGTTTAGTTTATCAATAAGTTCTCTGACCGCCATTGTGATCTTCAAGCTCCTTTACAAGATGCGGAAACACTTCTATGCTCCGTTTGAGAATACCCTTCATATAGGCAATTGCAATGCCGTAATTTGTGAACGGCACGTCTGCGTCACAAGCACATTTCATTCTGTAGGTAAGCTCTTTTGAGCCTAACATACAGCCGCCACAATGTATACAAAGCGCAAAGTCTGAAAGCTCCTCTGGGAAGCCGTGACCTGAGGACAATGTTATATCAAGTTCCTTGCCTGTGTATTCTTTCAGCCAGTTTGGAAGCTTCACAGAGCCTATATCACCGCACTGTCTGTGATGTGTACAGCCCTCTGAAATAAGCACCTTGTCACCGTCTTTAAGATCGTCGATAGCTTTCACGCCCTTTACTGCGGCGTCAAGAAAGCCCTTATATCTAGCCATAAGGATAGAAAACGAGGTGAGAGGGATATCCTCGGGAGTATCCTTTGAAACTCTTGCGAAAGCCTGACTATCCGTTATAACAAGTGCAGGCTTCTCTATCCTGCCAAGCACTCCTGAAAGCTCAGTTTCTCTTACCACCACTGCACAGGCGTTTGCTTCAAGAACATCTCTTATCGCCTGCTGTTGTGGCAGGATAAGCCTGCCCTTTGGTGCAGCGCTATCGATAGGGGTGACAAGCACCACCATATCGTCAGGCTTTATAAGGTCGCCCACAAGCTTCATTGTCATGGTGTCTGTTTCAGTAAGCTTTGCAACGGCGTTTTTAAGCTCCTCTATGCCTGTTTTCTCTTTTGCGCTGACGTACACTGCGCCCTCCTCTTTTGGGATATCAGTGAGCAGGTCGGCTTTGTTTTTGGCTATAATAAAGGGTATGTTTTTCTCTTTGAATATTGAGATAAGCTGTTTTTCGCAGTCGCCAAGGGGCAAGATGCAATCGGTAACAAGAACGGCGCAATCTGTTCTGTTTAGTATCTGCTTAGTTTTCTTCACACGAAGCTCTCCAAGCTCGCCCTCGTCGTCAAAGCCAGGGGTATCTATTATCACAACAGGGCCAAGGGGCAAAAGCTCCATTGCCTTTGTAACAGGGTCGGTGGTAGTGCCTTTCGTATCGGATACCACTGCAAGATCCTGATTTGTTACTGCATTCACAACGCTTGATTTTCCTGCGTTTCGTCTGCCGAAAAAACCTATATGTATACGTTCTCCGCTTGGTGCGTCATTAAGTCCCATTGCAAAAGCTCCTCTCAAAAAAATAAGCCATACCCCTGAGGATACAGCTTTGATAACAAAAAAGGCTATGCTTGCTCATAAAAAACCTAATCCACGGGCGAACGCTGTTCGCCCCTACATGAGTAGAGATAGGGCTTTCTATCTGCTTTTTACTTTTTCTGCTTGATGTGTATTCTTTCGCCTTAAAGGAGAAAACTCGTTTTCGGCGTCAGGGTCACAAATATTTATTAGATTTTTACTGTGGCGAATAAAGGGTCTTGGCGGTCACTCCCTCAAGCCTGCCTATCTTGCCTGCAAGAGAATTTATAACGTCCTGCGGAGCGTCAACTGCCACACTTATTATGTTCATGCCACGTTCTCGGTATGGCAGACCCATTCGTCCTATTATATACTCGGCATGCTCATGAAGAATTGCGTTTATCTCCTGCGCAGAGCCGTTATCGTGTGCGATTATTGCAAGTATTGCCACACGGGTATCCATAAAACACCCCCGTAATGTAAAAGTGTACTTTATCTTACTTTATGATAGCACGATTTGTTGGCGTTGTCAATTGGAAGTTATCTATTTGAATAAAATTTTTAGATAACATTTGACTAAAATATACGACATATACTATTGACAAGTAGAGTTAGCCATGGTAAACTTATTTTGTGGAGTTCTTTTAGATAAAACATAAGAATAAAATATAGCTATGGAGGAAAAGACAATGACTCTTGATAAGCTTAAAACGGGTGAGTCTGCCGTGATAAAAGCGGTAGGCGGCGAGGGTGCGCTTAGGCTGCGTTTTCTCGACATGGGACTTATACCCAAAACAAAGGTGAAAATGCTAAAGCGTGCGCCAATGGGCGACCCTCTTGATATAGTACTGAGAGGCTATGAGCTGACGCTCAGGATAGAGGACGCAAAAAACATAGAGATAGAAAAAACAGAGGAGAATGACCATATATGAGATTTGCCCTTGCAGGAAATCAGAACTGCGGAAAGACCACGCTTTTTAACGCCCTTACAGGGTCCAATCAGCACGTTGGAAACTTTCCCGGTGTAACAGTCGAGCAGAAGGTCGGTGACATAAAGGGGCAGAAAAACTGCACTGTGGTGGATCTGCCGGGAATATACTCACTGCGTCCTTACACGCAGGAAGAGATCGTCACCCGTGACTACATAATAAATGAAAAGCCTGACGGCATTATAAACATTGTTGACGCCACCAATATAGAGCGAAATCTGTATCTCACTTTACAGCTTCTTGAACTGCGTGTGCCAATGGTGCTTGCCTTAAACATGATGGACGAGGTAAGAGCCAACGGTGGAACGATAGACGTAAAAATGATGAGCGACGCACTTGGCATACCTGTTATACCGGTAAGTGCGGCAAAGGGCGAGGGTATCTCAGACCTTATCGACAAGGCTGTAGAAACTGCCCGAAACAAGACAAAGCCTGTTGTCACAGACTTTTGCTCAGACGATTCCGCTGTGCACAGATGTATACACGCAGTTGTGCATCTTATCATGGATCACGCAAACCGTGCAGGCATACCGCCGAGATTTTGTGCTTCAAAGCTTATTGAGGGTGATAAGAATATCGAGGATCAGCTTGAGCTTAATCAAAACGAGCTGGAGCTTCTCGAACACTGCATAGTGGAAATGGAGGACGAATCAAAGCTTGACAGAAATGCGGCGCTTGCAGATATGCGATACGACTTTATCGAGAAAGTCGTTGCCATAAGCGTTGTGAAATGCCACGAGAGCCGAGAACACAAGCGGAGCGTAAAAATAGACCGCATTTTAACGGGAAAATACACTGCACTGCCTGTATTTTTCGGGATAATGTTTCTTGTATTTTTCCTCACATTCAATGTTATCGGCTCGACGCTTTCCGACTGGCTTTCCCTTGGTATCGACAAGCTCACCGACCTAGCAGACAAAGGGCTTACAGCCTACGGCATAAACCCTGTTGTACACAGCCTTATAATAGACGGAGTTTTTGCAGGCGTTGGAAGCGTTCTAAGCTTTCTGCCTATAATAGTGACGCTGTTCTTTTTCCTTTCCATACTGGAGGACACGGGCTACATGGCACGAGTGGCATTCGTAATGGACAAGCTTCTTAGAAAGATCGGTCTTTCGGGACGAAGCTTTGTGCCTATGCTCATAGGCTTCGGCTGTTCAGTGCCTGCCATAATGGCGACGAGAACGCTTGTATCAGACCGTGACAGAAAAATGACCATACTTCTTACCCCTTACATGAGCTGTTCGGCAAAGATACCTATTTACGCAGTTTTCTGTGCAGCATTTTTCAAGAAATATCAGGCGCTTGTGATGATAGGCTTATACATAACGGGCATAGTGCTTGGGATAATAATTGCACTGATACTGAAAAATACAGCTTTCCGTGGCAAGCCTGTGCCGTTTGTAATGGAGCTTCCAAACTATCGTCTTCCTTCGGCAAAAAGCGTAGGACTTCTTCTTTGGGACAAGGCAAAGGACTTTATACAAAGAGCTTTCACAGTTATATTCTTTGCGACTATCATAATATGGTTTCTTGAAACCTTTGATGCAAAGCTCAACGTTGTAAAAGACTCCTCCGACAGCCTGCTCGCTCTTATCGGTCAGGCTATATCGCCAATATTCAAGCCTTTGGGCTTTGCAGATTGGAGAGTGACTACCTCGCTTATTTCGGGCTTCACTGCAAAAGAGGCGGTAGTAAGCACAATGGCGGTACTGATGAACACCAGCACTGCAAATCTTGGCACTGCTCTTTCGGGATCATTCTCCACCCTTTCCGCACTGAGCTTTCTCGTATTCACCCTGCTTTACACCCCATGTGTTGCGGCTGTGGCGACCATAAAGAGAGAGCTTGATTCAAGGATACAGACAGTAGGCGTTGTGATAATGCAGTGCATGGTGGCATGGCTTTGCGGCTGTGCGGTATATCAGATAGGAGCGTTATTATGAATACAGCCGACTGGATAGTGGTGATACTTCTGCTTTTATGGGCAGTGGCGGCGGCAATAAGTATATCAAAGCAAAAGAAAAAAGGTAAATGCTGTGGCTGTTGCTCACACTGTCACAGCAGATGCGAAAAAAATAAGGCATAAAAGTAGCGGAGAACTGCAAATAAAATGCGTTCTCCGCCATTTTATTAATATATAAGCAACACTAAGAAAATCAAAAATTTACAATACATCTGGCTTTTTTCGTTAATGCACCTGACAAATAAGCAAAAATGTGATATAATATAGCTTAGGGCGAAGTTATCCACCCTGTTTTTTTGAAATACGGTTAGCTTAATCTAACTTTATAAAGAAAACCAACTTAGAAAGGTCGGTATTATGAAGAAACAATTTTTTAGCAATGAGAAAGACGGTTTTTATGGTACATATTATGAAAATCCAAAGGGTGCAAACTGCGCAATGATAGGTCTGTTCGGCGACGATCCTAATGACTTTATGGCAAAGTGCGGAGCAAAATGGCTTCACAAAAATGGCGTGAACGTTATGTGTATGTCACCTGACGTGAAGAACTACGGCCATGTGAACTTCCCGCTTGAAAGGATAGAGACCTCTATAAAGTGGCTCAAAAGCCATGGAAACAAGAAGATAGGCATAATGGGAATGAGTACGGCAGGAATGGATTCCCTTGTGGCAGCTTCATATTTCCCTGACATAACACTCACTTTCGGTCTTACGCCAAGTGACTTTGTATGGCAGGGCTTTGAGCAGGGCGAAAAAGACGGCTGCAAGGAATGGCCTATCCCTGACGCTTCCACACTTTCATGGCAGGGCAAGCCGCTTGCCTATATGCCGTTCGTTTATGCCCACCCTGAATACTATCACAAAATAGAAGAAGAAACCAAAGGCTCGGGAGATATAACACGAAGCACGCACCTTTTTATCGACTCTGAAAAGGCAAGAGAACATACAGAGGAAGAAATGATAAAGGTTGAGAACATCAAGGGCAAGCTTATAATGGTGGGTGCTGATGACGACAGCTTCTGGGAGGCAGGAAAATACGTCCGCCGCATGGATAAGCGCTTGAAAGAACGCCCTCACGAGTGCGATTACGAAGCCCTGACTTACGAGCATGGAACGCACTTTGTGCTCCCTGAGACAATGCTCAGAAAAGCACTTCCTGTGGGACTTAAATTCGTAATGAAATTTATTTTCAAGGCTGCAAAGGACTATCCTAAGGAGTGCGAGCAGACAAGAAAGGATATCGACAGACGGCTTTCTACGGCTTTAAAACAGTGGGTAGCTGAATAAAAAAGCCCATAAAATACGCTATTTTGTGTAGGGGCGACCTCTGGTCGCCCCTTGCTCGATATGTTTTACGATAAACAAAGACCGACTTCCAGCGAAAAAAGCTGAAAGTCGGTCTGTTATTTTTTGCAACAGAATAAATGCTTTCAAAAAGAAGATTTTTGTGAATTTTGTGAGTTTTCTATTGACATTAGAGTGCGGATATGGTAAAATTAACGATATGTGAATATTTTCTAATAGCAGTCACATATCAAAGCAAAAAAGCAATTATTTTATATAGATAGTGGTGGGTCGTCATGACCCTGACGAAGGAGCAAGCTATGTTTACAAGCGATACAGCGAAATATAAAATAATAGGTATCTGCACTTCATGCGTACAATCTGACTATGTGAGAGATATAGTATCTTCCATAAGCCGAAAGGGTGTAAAAGAGGGCTACAAGGTGCTTCTTTTTAACACCTTTTGCGACCTTTATCACAACATTTCCTACAACCATGGTGAAGCAAGCATTTTTGATCTTATAAATTATGACATTCTTGACGTACTTATAATAATGCCCGAGGCAATAAAAAGAGACAGCATTTCCAACGAGATAAGCAAGCGTGCCCATGAACACGGTGTTCCTGTCATATGCGTTGACAGTACAATGGATAATTGCTGCAGTGTGACATTCAATTACTCTGACGTTTTTGAAAAGATAGTTCGCCATGTGATCGAATTTCACGGCTGCAGAAGAGTTAATTTCATTGCTGGCGTAAAGGGCAATGCTTTCTCAGAAGAGCGTATAGAAGCATACAAAAAGGTGCTTGCGGAAAACGGCATAGAATTTGAGCCTGAGCGTCTTGGCTATGGTGACTTCTGGGATATGCCAACAAAAGGAGTATTGGAGAAATTTTTAGAAAGCAGTTTGGAATTTCCGCAGGCGATAATATGTGCAAACGACGCTATGGCGATAGCAGCTTGCAGCATACTGAGAGAACGCGGCATAAAAGTGCCTGAAGACGTTATTGTAACGGGCTTTGACGGCATCGAGCTTGAACAGTATAACAGCCCTCGTCTTACAACGGCGGCTGTAGACAATGATGTGCTTGGCGAAAAGATAATAAACGCCATAGACCATATGATGAACGGAGTTCCTCTTCCTGAAAAAATAGAGGTCAGCTACACCATGAGGATATCCCAGTCTTGCGGCTGTAAGAAAATAGACCCGAGAGAAGTAGGCGACAAGATCCTTGAGCTTTACCATAGAATGAACAATTCTGATGGTCACGAACAGCATATGTTCTCTTATCTTGCAAAATCAGTGGAATGTCACACCGTAGAAGAAATGGCAAAGGTAATGGCACGTTCGGGAGATTATTATAGCTGGGTATGCACAAACTCTGATTTTCTGTCAAACACGAGGCAGAGAGAACGCTTTAATAACAGCTTTACAAAGCAGATGAGAGTTTTCATGCAGACTTTTGACAACAAATACAAGACCGGTGAAGTATTTGACACCAAGGATCTTTTGCCTGATATGGAGCAAGTCCTTGGACGCCATAACTGCTTAATGTTCTCGCCGCTTCATTTTCAGGACGAGGTCATAGGCTATGCGGCAAATTCATTTAGTCCTATATATTTTCTTTTCCAGAACACAAGACGTTTTATAAACAACACCAATCAGATAATGGAGAGCTTTAAAAACCGCCAGCGGCTTGAAAGGGCAAATGCGGAGCTTGCAAGGATACATATGCTTGACCCCATGACGGGGATATATAACCGCAGGGGCTTTTACAAGAACGTAAGAAAGCTTATTTCAAAGGCTGAGAAACAGGGCGTAGGCGTATGGGTATTCTCCATTGACATGGACAACCTTAAAAAGATAAATGACCTCTATGGTCACAACGAGGGTGACAAGGCGATAAAGGCAGTGGCGTCGCTGATGACAAAATGCACTGCAGAAGGTGGGATATGCTCACGCTTCGGCGGTGATGAATTTGTGGCTGTTATCGCTGAAACAGACGGTGCAGACAGCTTTTACGAAAAGGTATCCCGCAGCATTGCAGAATACAATCGCAGAAGCAAGTCGCCATATGATGTGTCGATAAGCTGTGGCTACAAAGCTGGAAAGCCGAAAACACTGAAAGAGATCGACGATCTTATGAAAGCGTCAGATCGTGAGATGTACACGCAAAAGCGTAAACATCATAGTCGGCGGGACTAACAGTCATAACAAGAGGGCGGATAGTTTGAAAACTTCCGCCCTTGTTTTTATGCTATTTGAGTATGCCAACTCCCTCAAGAAAGATATTCAGGAAAGCGAACGTTATTCCGACTGCAAGTGCGTCGATACTTGTTGCTATGGCGAGCCAACTTTTTTTGTCAAATAAACATTTGACAAAATTGCAAAACTGTGATATAATAACGATTGTAATGTGTTTCCGTAGCTCAGCTGGATAGAGCGACCGCCTCCTAAGCGGTAGGTCGGGTGTTCGAATCACCTCGGGAACGCCATAATGTGGAGACAAAAAAGATGTCTCCTGCGAAAAGCCCGAATATATCGGGCTTTTTTGCTACCCAAAGGTAAACAAACACGAATGAAGGCGAAATGGGGTCTGTTTATGACCGAACAGAAAAAGAATACTATCATAACAAGCGGCATCGCTGTACTTGCCGTGATACTGGCATATTGCTTACGAATTGTGGGCAGGGGCAGCTTCTACCCGATGCTGTTTTCCTATCTGCGCAGCTTTATCTATATCGGTCTGTTCGCCGCCTGGGGGCTCTCCGTCCGTCAGCGG
The DNA here is from genome assembly GCF_000723465.1 of Ruminococcus bicirculans (ex Wegman et al. 2014). Classification (GTDB taxonomy): domain Bacteria; phylum Bacillota; class Clostridia; order Oscillospirales; family Ruminococcaceae; genus Hominimerdicola; species Hominimerdicola aceti. Next base: position 199,787 of record NZ_HF545616.1, on the reverse strand, counting down.
ATCGTGCAAAAGCAGGTGTGCAGGTTTATGACGGTCACCGCAGTACTGCTCATCATATGGATGGTAGTCCGTTCGGCAAAGTATTTTATATTCTGGCAGCCGGATGCCGTCCGTTACCTGTGGTATCTGTTCTATCTGCCCATGCTGTTTGTGCCTATGCTGGCGCTGCTGATCGCCATGTCATTGGGAAAGCCGGACGAATACAAATTCCCCAAGGGAATGTCGATTCTGTGGATCATCTCCGGCACATTGCTTCTGCTCGTGCTCACAAATGACCTGCACCAATTCGTGTTTACCTTTCCGAAGGACGCCGCCGTGTGGACAGACAAAAACAACGGCTACTCGATAGGCTACTTCATTATTGTAGGCTGGCAGGTGCTGTGTGCCTTTGCCGCACTCGTAATTATGGTTTTCAAATGCCGTGTGCAAAAAGGAAGGCTCCACTTTCTGCCCATTGTTCCTATGCTGCTGACGATCGTTTACAGCGTGCTTTACTATGCGGGTGCGGATTGGCTGCTCCACTTGTTCGGCGATATTGCCGCATTCCAAAGTGTGATGTATATTCTGACTTTTGAGTTTTGCATCGCCTGTGGATATATACATTCAAACAGCCGTTATGTGGACTTGTTTGCCTCCTCTGTCGGCACATCGGCAGAGATCACCGACAAGGACTTTACCGTTCGGTATGCAGCTGTAAACACTGCGCCTATCTCAAAGGAAACGATGAAAAAAGCCGAGCAAAGCCCGGTCACGAGGGGCGGCTTGACCGTTCACACCATGCCCATTGATGGCGGCTATGCCGTATGGACAGAGGATGTGTCGGCTTTGCGTGACATCAAGGAGGACTCCGAGCTTCTTGCAGACGAGCTTGCCGACAGGAACGAAATGCTCCGTTATGAATACAAGCGTGAAGCCAAGCGCCGCAAGGTGGAGGAGCAAAACCGCCTGTATGATCTCCTGCGTTCCGCTACGCAGACGCAGATCGACCGCATTGCAGAGCTCACTAAGGAATACCGCCGAATATCAAGCACCGATCCCGACAGTGCCAAAACGCTCCTTGCCGAGATCGCCGTGCTGTGCAGCTATATTAAACGCCGCAAGCATCTGACGCTCCTTACCGACCGTGATATTAAAATAGCGGAAACGGAACTCCACCGTGCCTTCAATGAGTCCCTCCAAACGCTGAAGCTGTTGGGCGTCCGCAGCTCGCTCTATGTGGACGAGTCTCTTTCCATGCTCTCCGGCAAAACAGCGACTGCTGTATTTGATTTTTATGAATCGGTTATTGAAGCCGACATTTTGAATTTAACAGGCATACAGGTAAGCCTCATAAAGGCAAACGGCTTGCGCTTGTCACTGAATGTGTGCTGCAAAGCCGACCTTTCCGCTTTGGTAAGCGGAGACAATATCCGCTGTGAAAAAGAGGACGACGAGGAATACCAGCACCTTGTATTTGAAGCGAAAGAAGGTGACAGAAAATGAGTGCATTTTCTTCCCTTTCTGAATTTTGGCAGACCATGCTGCCGTTTATCATGCTTGTGGAGATCGTCCTTGAGATCGGGCTGTTTATGTATCAGCTTCTTCGCAGCAATAAGCCTGTGCGCAGCCTGCTGAGTCTGGCGGTCATGGCGGTGATGATCCCGCTGCTATTCTCCGTTTCTCAGGCAGATCCCGATAATATAGGGGACGCATTTCTGCTGGACGCACCGTGGCTGATATTTGCCGCTGCCATTTTCCTTGCGGCAGTTCACTTTGCCATTGCTCTGCCGCAGGAATACCGCCGAAAAAAGAACGAGCTCTCACCGTTCTCCATTAAGGAAGCAACGGATAAGCTGCCTATGGGCATCTGCTTTGCCGACCCGAACGGCAGGATCATCCTGTGCAACAACCGTATGCGCAGGCTCTCCTTTGCCCTTTGTGGCCACGAGCTGCAAATCAAAAGCGATATGGAAAATGCCCTGAGCGCGCCGGACAGATCCGTAACCGTCAAGGATGATTGCTACATCCTGCCCGACAAGACCGTCTGGCAGTTTCGCACACAAAATATCACCGTGGACAGCGATGACCGCTGGCAGCAGATAACGGCGCACAATGTAACCGAGCTGTATAACGGCTGCCAAAAGCAAGAGGAAATAAATGAAGAACTGGCAGAAGTCAATCGAAAGCTCAGGAAGATGTACGCTCGCATGGAGAACGATGTCAAAGAGAAGGAAAGCCTTGATCTAAAGGTCTATATTCACGATACCATCGGGCGAAGCCTCCTGACCATCCGTGACATCATAGACAGCGGAGAGGATACCGAGCGAAAGCTTGAGGCGCTGCAAAATGCCATCGGTATGCTGGCAAGCAACCGTGTCACCTCTGTCAGCACAATGGACGAGGTAAAAAGAACCGCACAGCAGCTTGGCGTGGCTGTAAAAATCGACGGCTACCTGCCCCGTGATACCGCAGCCGAGGAGCTGACCGTTGCTGCCGCCAAGGAGTGCGTGACCAACTGCATCAAGCACGCAGACGGGAATGAGGTATATATCCGCATTGCCCAGCGCGGCGAACGCTATGATGTTACCATAACCAACAACGGCAAAATACCCAAAGAACCGATAAAGGAAGGCAGCGGCCTGTCAACGCTTCGCCGCAGTATTGAAAGCTCCGGCGGTGAAATGCATATTTCGCACAATCCACGCTTTGCTCTTCTGATTACGATTCCCGCAAAGGAGATGAGCCTATGATAAACACCATACTTGTAGAAGATGATCTATACATCCAAAAGCACTTTGTCGATCGTCTTTCGGCAGACGGCGAGTTTCATCTTGTCGGCGTTTTCCGTGACGCCTTTGAAGCGGAAAAGCACTGCGACGCCACCGTAAAGCTCGTCCTTATGGATGTGCAGACGCAGCATAAACATTCCGGTCTTGCCGCCGCAAAGCGCATCAAAAAGGCTTTTCCGCAAATCAAGATCGTTGTGGCTACCTCGCTTGTCGATCCCGAAGTTTTGCAAAGAGCCAAAATGGGTGCTGCCGACAGCCTGTGGTATAAGGACCACGGAACAGAGGAGCTGATGAGCGTGGTAAAGCGCACTCTGGCAGGGGAAAAGGTATTCCCCGATACCGCTCCTGCCATTGAGATGGAGGGTACGATGTCCGATGTATTCTCGCCCCGGCAGTTAGACATCCTACGCCTTTATATAAAGGGCTTTACCTATCAGGAAATTGCCGATAAGCTGGGCATCTCCAAAAACGGCGTTCGCTGGAATCTGGACGATATGGTGGAAAAGAGCGGCTTTGAAAGCAGAGAAGCGCTGGTTGCAACCGCCATTGAAAACAAGCTCATGGTGATCACCTTAAAAGACGAATAAGCAAAACTGAACCCCTTGGCTGTACGGTCAAGGGGTTTTTCGCGCCCAAAAGGCAAAAATCTTTGAAAAAATCGAGATTTTTCTTCTGTTACTGGCACAAGTGCCAGTGACAAACGCCAAAAAATCAGTATAATAGATAGTGTAAGATTAGGATTGTGCTTTTAGAAGGTGGTGATGAATGATGAAAAAAATCGTTCTGGACATTCAAAGCGATATCCATGCGCACACCATGGAGCGAATGCTGATGCAAAAATTGGACGATTGCCAAGTTGTGATTTCCGAGTCGCCGGACGCAACCGCCGAGTGGTGCAAAACGCATCGACCGGATGTGCTTTTAATGGAGGTCAAGGCGTATTCGCCATGGATGTTCAAAGAACGAATGGCGATCCGTGACAAGGTAAAACGGAACACGGAAAACTGTCGTGTCATTCTCTTTGTGGATGATGATACAGATGAAGATTTGACCGAAAAGGTACGGCAGGCAAAGCGCGAGGGTCTGATAGACGCTTTTCTCTTCGGTTCGGTATCCGAAAACTACTTTGCTTCGGTCATCGACAGTGTTTAAATCAGGCAACACAAAAAGCATAAAAATCTTCAAAATAATTATGAGGGAGGAATAATAGTATGACAAAAACGAACAAACGAAGGCGCGTCGCCAGCGTCCTGTTGGCGCTTGTGATGCTGCTCTCACTGATGCCGGGTCTGGAGCTTCCCGCCCACGCCTTTTGGGAGGACTACGACCAAGGCACAGATTGTATCTACTGCGACCACTACCACTGGGGTGAGAATATGTGCGACGGTTGCGGGTTCTGCACTGTTGACTGCAACTCCGACTGCTTCGCTGAATTCCACTGCAACGATTGTGGTGAGTGTCTGTTCAATACGCCCTATTGGTGCGATCAATGCTACAAGTGCGCCGACTGCATGGAGGAAACGCACTGCTCGACCTGCGGCAAATGCTACATCGGCGAGGATGACCAGCTGTGCGGCGAATGCCATAAGGGTCCATGCTGCTCCATAACCATCTGCGACACCTGCGGCTTCTGCGATGACTGTGCAAACGATGACAGCGACCCGATGCACTGCTCGCTGTGTAACGCCTGCTTCGGTTCGGTGGACGAGTGCGTGGACGACGATGATACCGGCGTCATCCACTGCATCGATTGCCACACGGCCTGCGAGCAGTGTGAGGAATGCCTGCTGAATCAGGAGTCCTGCGAGGACTGCGGCTTGTGCCTTGAGTGCTGCCGAGATAACTCCGAGAGCGGCGGCTGTCCGGACGGCGAGACCTGCGTGGAAAGCGCCGAGTGGGACGAGCACATCTGTCAGGGCTGTGACGGCTGGGTCACAGATAAGGAGGACGAGGACGAATTCTGCGAAACCTGCGAGATGTGCAAGGAGTGCTGCGAGGGTAACTCCGACTGCTCTGAGGGAATGTGCGCAATGGACACTGACTATGCGGATCACTTCTGTGAGGACTGCGGCCTGTGCTTCCACGACAGCGATCCCTGCGAGGACGGCTGCGATCAGCGCTGCAAGGACTGTTGCCGAGATGCCGTGAGCGCTATGGGCTGCGATCATGACGACTGGTGCTTCAGCGACTCTGATTTTGAGGATCATTTGAAGACGGAGCATTCCGGTGCTGGGCATACCCACATAGCCTCCGCCACCTGGGAGGCTGACGGAACGCAGCACTGGCACCCCTGCCGCTATTGTGACGATAAAAAGCTGAATGCCGCCAACCATGAATTTGACGCCAAGGGCGTGTGCAAGGTCTGCGGCTACATAAGCGGCAGCTCCATCGTCATCAACCGCCAGCCGAGGGACGTCAAGTGTAAGACCTCTATCTACGACGATTATAACGAAGAGCCGGAAAACGGCCTGCTGTTCTATGAAAATAACCCGGTCACCTTCTCTGTCTCGGCAAAAAGCCTGAAGGGCGACGAGCTGACCTATCAGTGGTATCGGAAGGATAATGAGAATCCTACGGCGGCGCCCTACAAGCTGCCGGAGGGTAGGTTTTACACGGGTGTGACGACCTCCACACTGAAGATGCCGGTTTCCACCCAGGCCTGCATAGAGGACTACTCCTACTACTGCGTCATCGGCAGAAAGGGCGACCCTTCGGACACCATGAAAACGGCGGAGGCAAAGCTGACTGCCACCCATGCTTACAGCCATAAGCAGGCGGGTGTGCGTGTGCCCACGGAGGAGAACCCCATAAAAGTACACCCAAATATTATTTACTCCACATTCTGCGGAAGCAGAATGTTTCTTTTCTCCGTAAGCCCTTTGTCAAGGAACTTGTAAAAGATGTGAATCTGCCTGTCCTCGTCCTTGCTTTCGGGACGATCACCAATCACGATGTACTCGATAAGCTCCAAACAAGTCTCACGGGTAAGCTCCTGAATATCGACATACTTCTTGATATTTTCAATGTATCTGTCAATATCCTTTTCAGCCTGTTCAGCGGTTTCGCACTTTTCTTTCAGTACAGCGACTTTCTCTCTCAGCATCTTCTGCTCATCAAGATACTGATTCAGCATTTTCACGCAGAGTTCTTCGGGTACAGTACCGAGGAGCTTTTCTTCATAGGTCTTACTGATAAGCGTTTCGAGCTGTGCAAGCCTTTTCTCACCCTCATGGAGTTCCTTGCTGTTATGCTGGCTCTCCGCATCGGCAGTAGCCTGTCTGCGTTTTCTAACGGCTTCACGGAGTGCGTCCTCGTCCTCAACGGCAAGTCGTGCCTTTGCTCTAATATCGTCAACAACAATCTGTGAAATTACTCTTTCCAAAATGGAATGAGGAGTGCAGCCGTCCATTCCGCTTCTAACATAAGTACCACAGCGATAGCTGACAGTCTCATATGTTCCACGCTTCTTAGAGGTGTGCATGGTTCTGTTCATTTTCATCTTGTAACCGCAGTCTGGGCAGTACATAAATCCTGACAGCGGAAGAATCACGCCTTCTTTTGTTGTCTTGCCGATACTCACCGATGCGTCAACCTCTCTAACCTTGTCCCACAGCTCTCTTGAAATGATAGGTTCATGATTATTTTCAATCACTATCCATTCCGACCTGTCCTTGCGTATCTGCTTGTGATTTTTGTAGGATACCGTTGTCACTCTCTGCTGTGCGAGATTTCCGATATAAATCTCATTGTTAAGAATGCCACGCACCATACAATCATTCCACAGATGTGAAGTCACAAGGGGATTATCTTTGCCTTTAAGCTGATAACGATGATCCGAGGGAGTTGCGATGCCGTCCTTGTTAAGCTGTATAGCGATCTGCTTCGGACTTAACCCTCTTGCCCTCTGCTCAAATATACGTCTTACGATAACGGCGGCATCTTCATCAATCAAGGGCGTATGCTTTTCATCATCTGCCTTGATGTAACCATAAGAAGCTGAAGCCGCCAGATACTTGCCCTGCCGAGAATTTGCTGCCATGACACTGCGTACCTTCTTTGACGTGTTGGCGGCGTGCCATTCGTTGAATAAATTCATCACAGGCATAAGATCCATTGCCGAACTGTTTCTGTCAAGCGTGTCTACATTGTCGCTCAGGGCGATGAAGCGGATATTGAATGAAGGAAAAATGTAATCTATATACTGACCGACCTCGATATAATTTCTTCCGAAACGTGAAAGGTCTTTACAGAGGATAAGATTTATCTTTCCCGACTTTGCATCATCAAGAATCTGCTTGATACCTGGTCTATCGAAACTTGTTCCCGAATAGCCATCGTCCTCGCATATCTCGATAAGATTCCACCCCTCCTGCTTGCTGACATATTCCGTCAGCATCTTCTTCTGATTTTCAATCGAAAGGGATTCGCCCGCACGTTCGTCCTCCTGCGACAAACGCACATAGATCCCGACATTGTAAGTAGTTTGCTTTGCCATAATAACTCCTTTCCAATCAAAGCAAACCATATTCGATGATACAACTATTATAGCGCAGAAAACCGAATATGGCAAGTCTTTTTTCAAAACTTTTTAGTTCTTTTCGGTTTTCTGAAACGCTCTTTTGAAAGCAAGTTCATAAAGCACCTTATCAAGGTCTTTTTCACCCACGAAATGACTTGTCACAGCATAACGCTGACCGTCCACTTCGTACACGGCTTTGCTGGTCGGCTTATCTTTATATCTCTCATTCAGCTCAGCCAAAGTAAATCCTGTATCTTTTCTTGGCAAGTGTCTCCTTTCCGCCTGCGATTATCTATCTCTACACGCAATGGCTTTTTGTTGCAGGGGCGTTACGCCTGCACAGGTGCTGTACGGAACGGCAGAGCCGTCCCTTACACAGCAATCGTTTTGTTGTCGGAATATATGTTACTCCGAATAGGAATGATCTGTTTCTGAAAAGCTCATCTGCTTAGCGTACTTTTCGGAATAGCTTTCGTCCGAGCTGTTGTCAGCATCGGCAGAACTATCGTCAGCCAGCTCACCAATCTGCTCATAGGTCATACCGCTTGCTGTCAGCTTGCCGATCAGCGTATGCTCCGCAGTCACAGCATCGAGAAGTGCCTGTCCCTCCGCACCGCCGTAAAGCTGTGAGAGCTTATCGTAGGTGTAGAGCTTGCTATCAATGATGACCTTGCGCCTGCGCTCCTGCACAGCTTTGATAGACTTTTCGTAGCTGTCGAGCTTTGCCTGATTCTCCGCAAGAACAGCATCCGTAATGATAACAGCGGACTTCTCATCAACCTCGGTCTTAGCTTTCTTACTCATTCTCATCACCTCCCAATGTATTGGATTTAGGGATAATACCCTATGCTAATATTATAGCATTCTCGGACAGCAAAAGTCTATTCGCATTGCGCAAGAAGTTGAGTGCGCCATAAAACTTCTTCATTCGTGAAATTGTTATGGGGAATTTTGCAGAAAGCAGACCGAGCATTGCAAATCCGAGCCATATCACATTGACTGCATACTGCATAGGTCACCATTTCTGATTTATTCAATACGGAGAATTATTATCACGGAGCAACTATTTTTATAAAAATCATGCCCGTTTCCTGATTGAACGTGCTTGTATATATAGAGGGGGTTTTATCCGAGTGCCGCCGTGACCTATTCACATTCTGTATAGAAATATGCTGTTGAATTTAGGCACAAGGGAGAACCGTCATGAACAAAGTGTAAACTTTTCTGAAAAACAACGCCATTTTCTCAAAAACACCGGTAGAAAAGTGAAGGGCTTTGACGTTGTGACGATCACACGCACCCCTGCATATCATTTTCATCATAAAATTTTTCTGCGGTATACTTAACGAAGCGGTCAATAATTTGGTATTAACTTATGGGAGCATATTTCATAGGACTGCCGCCCAGACTGCGCAATAACTGCGCTGAGCCAGTTTACAATTTCAAGAGTGATGATATTGAGTGCATCACGCAGGAGCGTGAGCGAGTATGACCGCCGACCTAAGCGGCGGAGAGTTTAAGTCGCATAGCTCCAAATTCGCTGACGGAGCATCGAAAGCCTGAGTGATATGAAAATCCCACAGGCTGGAAAATAGCGCTACAGCGCAACAAAAATAACAAGCATTGTATTTTGCGCCGCACAGCGAGCGAAAATACCAAATGCTTGTTAGGGACACCCCAAGCCCCAAAACGACCGCACAGCGGTCAAGAAAATCGGCTAACGCCGAAATACAAACAAAGGAGACACCACTATGAAAACCGAGAAAAAGAAGCGTGGAAGACCGCCCAAACACAAGGCTATGGAGTTTGAGGGTATGACCTACGAGGGAGCAATCAATCACGCACTTGACAAAGAGGTCAGAGCCGACCTTGACAAGTGCCTTGCCGACAAGGACGAGAGCCAGCTTACCGACGATGAACGCAAGTACCTGAAACGCAAGAAGGAGAAGAAGTCCTACACCCTCAATGTTCGTTTCACCGAATCGGAAATGCAGGACATTCTTTCCAAGTGTGAGCAGTACGGTTACAAGAACAAGACCGAGTATATCCGTGATTGTGTTCGGGCGAGGGTTGATCTCACGCCCGACCGTTCCGAAATTGCCGAGTGTAACCGTCTGATGAAACGCATCGGAGCAAACATCAACCAGATACTTGTCCGACTTTACAGCACAGGTCACATCTATGCCGAGGATATTACCGAGATAAAGAAAGGGGTAAACGAAATTTGGCATACACTTCTATCCATACGATCAGGGCAACAGTCAGCGCAGCGATCGCTTACATCACAAGAGATGATAAGACCATCGACGGTTTATATGTCAACTCTTATGCTTGCCGAGCCGATAGCGCAGGAGCAAGCGAGGACTTCCGAGCCGTCCGAAACACAGGAACAGGACGCACCCAAATCCTTGCCTACCACATGATACAGAGCTTTGCCCCCGGTGAAGTCACGCCCGAACAAGCTATGCAGATCGGAGAGGAGCTGTGCGACCGTTATCTGAAAGGCGATTATCAGTATGTCATTGCTGTTCATCATGACAAGTCGCACCTGCATTGCCACATCATTTTCAACAACACAAATCTGTATAACGGTCTGAGCTTTACCACCGAGCATAATCAAGGCAGAAAGTCTGAAAGAGCGTGGGCAGAGTTGCGTGAGATTTCGGACGAGATATGTGCTGAACACGGTATATCTGTTATCTCCGAGCCTGAAAAGGGACATGGGGTATCTCACTTTGAGAGGAATATGCAGAAAGAGGGCAAGTCGTGGAAAGATAAGCTCCGTGTCAGGATTGCGGAGGTCATGCTTTACAGCCGTGACTTCAAGGATTTTCTTGAAAAATGTTCGGAGTGCAGTATCGAATATGTTTACAAGCCAAGCAATAAGGTCAAGCTGAAATTCCGTTTATCAGGTGACGGTCAACAGAAGTTTACAAGAGCCGACACCCTGGGCGCAGACTTCACCCCCGAACGCATAGCCGAGCAGATAGCGGAGATACAGGAAAAGCTGTCAGCGGCGAATGTCACTCCCGATATGCTTATCGAAGCGCCGAAGCCTGTTGTTCCAAAGACCGAGCCGAAGCCGACACAGACAGTCACCGCACCGACAAAGCCGAAACAATCTGCCGAGCCTGAAACTATCACCGAAACAAGTGAAACCGCAAAGAGAAAAGCTGCTGCGGAACAGGTGGAGAAGTTCTTTGCAGCCCGACGAGCAAGACGGCAGGCACAGCTTGATATGCTTAACGCAACTGCTATCAATCCGAAGCCTGAACCGTCTGCCCGGACACCACAGCCCACACCTACGGAGAGTAAAGCACCTGAAAAGAAAGAAGATCCGTGGAAAGCTATCAGAGGTATGGGCAGAGCAAACGAAATCATCGCAGACCTTGAAGCTGGTGGCGTTATGTCATTCAGCGAGCTGTCTGGATTCTTCTTCAATACACCTCACTCCGATGACCACACAACTGAGCGTGCCGATCTGAAAAAGAAGTTTACAGCTATCGACACGCTCATTGCAAAGATGAAGCACCGTGACGAGCTGGAGCCTGTTTACAAGGAGTATCAGGGCAAATCGGGCTGGTCGCAGAGCCGTTTCAAGAAGAAAAATGCCGCCACTATCGAGGACTACGAGCAGACGGTCAAGTACATCAAGGAGCATATCAAGAAGTATGCTGTTGACGGCAAACCGCCGACGATGCTTGACCTTTTGGAGAAGTCCAACAAGCTGAAATCGAAGTGGAACAGGCTTAATGTCGAGCATACCGCATTCCTCACCAAGCGTGAAACGGCGAAGAAGTACACCCGACAGGTGCGCCAGTACATCAACGAACAGCAGATGAAGCGTGAGCGTGAGAAAAGCCGTCAGAGGACACAGGCTAAACATAGAAATAAAAATACACTTGAATAAAGAAAGGAAACAACAACTATGAGCAAAATAGGTTATATCCGTGTTTCTACGGAGCATCAGGAAACAGCGAGACAGCAGGAGATCATGTGCAGTTATCAGGTTGACCGCATCTTCTCCGAGAAGCTGTCAGGAGCGAACACCGACCGCCCTCAGCTCAGGGCAATGCTTGACTATGTGCGTGAGGGTGACACCCTCTACATCGAGAGTATCAGCCGTCTGGGACGCTCCACAAAGGACTTGCTGAACATCATCGACACCCTCACAGACAAGGGAGTAACGCTCATCAGCCACAAGGAGAAAATTGACACCGACACTCCTGCGGGCAAATTTATGCTCACCGTGTTCGCTGCACTCTCACAGTTGGAGCGTGAGCAGCTCAAACAGCGACAGCGTGAGGGCATCGAGATCGCTAAGGCTCAGGGCAAGTACACCGGGCGAAAGCCTATCCCCACCGACTGGACGAGGTTCGGTCAGCTCTATGGGGAATGGAGAGCCAAGCACATCACGGGCAGGGACTTTATGCGGAGAATGAATATGTCAGCAAATACTTTCTACCGCCGTGTGCGTGAGTATGAACTCCGTCACGGCATCACCGAGCCGACCTCAGCTTGACCGTCAGGCGAACGGAAATGCCACACATCACTATCCGAGCCTGCGGAGCGGAATTCTAACCGCTGAAAAGAAAAAGCCCTCAGAAACGCTTACAAGAGCATTTCCGAGGGCTTGCGGTTATTCAGTTCCAATAGAGTTTGTGCCTGTTGTGGTGTGCCCCACAATGCCTATTCAGACTTGTGTGGAACGAAAAATATAGTATTTGGCAATAAAACAAGATAACAATAAATTTATAGTTTAGTTAACTACATAGACATTTCCCTTTATGGCGATTTCGTTTATTATGGCACTACGGTTCAAATCTTTTTGGGACAATAAAACAATACCTATAATATTAATATCAGATTGCTTAATAGTATCTTTACCTGTATTAATACCGTTTCTTATGTTTTCAAATTCGTCTTCCAAATAAGCGTGTTTATCATTTATTATATTAACAAACTTATCTAATGGTGAAATGAGCTTTTCGCCAGCATAGAACAACGGGATACCATACACTCCTCTTTCGTCATTTTGAGGATTTTGAATCGTTGGTAGTGTTGAATCAGAATCATTGTAAGTATCGACCCAAAGCCATGTCACTGTTCCGTATTCACTATATTCATCTATTACAGATGATATATCTGATGAATTGATTGCATTCTTGAATGATACATATATTTTGCCTTCGCCAAGGATTGTTGAAACATCATTATCTTCTTCTGGCGTGGGGAGAAAAAAACGTTGATATTGAGAAGAATCATTTTCTTTAATAAGACAATTAGGAAAGTCTGTATTTGCGTTTACTCCGCTTGTGCCTGTCAATAAGCCGATTTTTTCAAATATGAATTTCTGATCAAGACTCACTTTTAATCTGAATGTAAATTTGTTAGTGTATTCTGTTGTGCTAAAAGGATAACTAAGAATAGAGTATTGATATTCATTACTGCTCTTTTGCTTGATGTCAAGCTCATTTCCATTTGGACAGCTTATATAATAATAATCTTGTATATCTTTATTCATTTGAGTCATCATTTTATCTCTGTTGTGATACTTAGATAAAACAAAAGTGCCTGCCGTAACTAATAATGATATAATTATAATTATAATTGTTTTTTTCATTGCTTCAACCTCTACTTCAAGGCTGGACACCGCTTATAAGCTGTTCATTATAAAAAACAATTATTTTATCATTTGGCAATAGCTGTTCTGTTCCCATTGAATAATCATTCGATGTATCCCAATTAGACCAATCTGCTGCATTTAGTCTAAAATGGATTACAAACTGTTTATTAGGTTGAAGTTCAACATCGGTATTAAATTTGATTTTTGCATATGTATTTCCGTAATCGTCATTAACAAATTCACAAACCGAAGTATTACCTAAGTATTGATTATCTACAGCAAGCCAGTCGCAATGGTATTCAAGGTTTTCTTTATTGTCTGCATTAAATACATAATTTATAGTTATATCACTCATTTTTAAAGGCTTGTCAGAGTTGTTAGTTATAACTATATTGGGATTTATAGTATTTGAGTTACTAATACCTGCATTGCAAGATTCTACTGTTATTTCAGGTGATTTCTCATCATCTTGAATTACCCCTGGATTGATAGTTGGCGTAACAGTTGTATCTATTTCACCATCATTATCAAGATCAATGTTAATAAAAAATGAACCATCTGATAAATTTAAGAATAATACAGATCCACTATTCACAGAGATATTGGTATACAAATAGATGTTTCCATCAATATTGCACATAATATCAGTGTTTTGATCAGCAAGTGAATTGATTTTACAATCATAATTATCATCAGCAAATTGAGCCAGTAAAATCGGATTGCCAACTGATGTTAAAGGGTCAAATTTAAAATTATTCCCTTCATGAACCTCTGAATTTGTGTAATAATATGAACAGGTTTCGTTTGAAAAGAATAAATCAAAATAACCTGAAATAGCAAGCTTATTTGAAAGTGTCTTGGTTTCTTCTATGGCATTAGATGTAAGATTGTTATTTGCCATTTTTGTTCTCATGGGCAGCTTCATAAATGATTTTGTATCTTTTATGTTTTTTAATATCTCATCTATGCATTCCTGACTCTGTATTAACCCCATATGATCTTGATCAAAGATTTTTATATCCAAAAGATCGTGATTAAAATTCATTGTTGCACTTTCAATTGGAACTACACTATCGCCAATACCATATTCTGGAACGAATTGCAATCCTCTATCGCCAGGACAATGTTGAATAGTTGAAATGGTATTTCTATTACTTCCTACTAATGCTATTCTTTTCAGATTATTAGTATTGTTTTGGGATATTTTTATGCGGCTATGGTTATATTTTCCATCTATCCAAAGATAATTATTATAATCATCAGAAATCAGCTCATCAAATTCGTCAAATGTAAAATACGTAAAATTGCCGTTATCTATAAAATAATCATACCAATGATCATAAGTTCGTTTATATGAATATATCCACTGCCAGTCATCTGTATAATCTTTATTTGGCAACAAATCATAACAACTGCCTAAATTCACCAAAACACTTGGAAGTTCAAATGAAGTAAATAATGATTCTGCTACCCCGAGTCCTCCTATGATATATGATAAATCACCAGTGCTTAAAACGCAAAGCATCGTTGGCGCACCCCAAAATGGTGTTCCGGCAGTTATTTGTTTAGAAATATTATCAGCACCATATTCCGAAATGTATTTTTCTGTAACAATACCACCCATACTATGTGCAACAAAAACTACCTCATTATAATCACTAATAAGATCATGAAGATTATTAGCCGTTATTTGCGCTCCCATTCTCCAATCATACGGGAAAAATAAGATATCATACTTATCAGAAATATCAGTATCATTATTTAGTGATTCAATTATTCCTTTATAAGTATCATCATATCCATAATTATTAACAGGATATAATTCAATATTACTATTACCGTAGTAATCGCATTTGAGCGACTGGAACGCATTGTGAATTTTTTTAACATCATCAAAGTTACTTGGCTGTTCAATCCAAGATCCCCATACACTTTCATCATTTGATGTTTTTGCAAGATCTATTCCCATTATTCCCGGTACTACTACAACGGCTCTTTTCAATTTAGGAATTGTTATGTTTTTGGTTATTCGCTTTACTTCTGTATCACCGGTCTTGGCAACTTTGTATGATAATTCAAAATCCAATTTTGCATTTATATCAGAATTATGTTTTGAATCTGTTGGAACTATAAATTTCAAAGGAATTGAATAGCTTTTACTTGGCTTTATTACCGAATAATTGTGTGTAAGTGAGGTTCCATACTTTGGTTCAAGGTTATCAGCAGTGATTTTTATCGATACATCTGTCGCATCGCCATCTCCAATATTATCCAAATATACATTTGCATTTATATCATCATAATTAAAATTGGAAATACTAACCTTATTATCAGCGTATACACTTAATGCTAACGGAGGAATTAAATTCTGTTCTAACTCACTCAATCCATAATAGGTAACAAATTCTCGTGTTTCACCACTGGTGAAAGTATCTTTGTTCCATGTGATGGATACTGCACTATCTCCATTAGATCGTCCTGGCTGAGTCACATAATCCCATAGCGTACTTGTTACATTTCCCCAATTAGTAAATTGTACTTTATCAGGTTTTCTGTCTCCCGATTTGTAGAATGTACCTTGTGCTACTACACCGGGATTAGTTGCGGAATCAAAGGCTTGCCATATTTGCGGAATATTAGAACCTGAATATACGGTTTCAGTTGTTACATCAGATCCGTTTACTCTGAATGGCGCAGCATCATTACCACCGAGCATAGTGTCCATCATAATTCTTATGCCCACTTGTTTGGCGTATTCTGTATCATTTTTGACGATATACTTAATCTTAACAACATCATCTCGTCCAGTCGCCGAATTCTCAATAATAGATAGTTCTTGTGTGACATCAACACCATCATAAGAAGCTTTGGAAACACTTTTAGAACCATCAGCATCATAAGTTACATTTGATGATGTAAACTCATTTATGCTTTCACCAACAACAATTGTTGTTTTTGATGTTCCTCCACCCGGATGACCGAAAAGCATCTTTTTATTATCATCAGTTGAACTGTTAGGGTTTCCTCCTATTGTACCAATAGTATAGTGACCATTACTTGCAGTGTTGAACTCAATGTAGTCATTTGCTATTAAAGTATTATTTTTGAGAATACTTTTAAGCATTCTATTTTGGGGAACACTTACAGCAGAACTTGCCAGATTTGATTTCCATTCTTGGTACTCTTCACCATTAGGATCTAACGTTGAGTAATATTGATATTCGTCAACATAATCATCGGCAAAAGCAGGTAAACTCGTAAGCATAGTTGTAGATAACGCAATACAGCTAAGACCTGCCACGATACGTTTCAAAATCTTATTCTTAACCATTTCATACCACCTTTCTGCAACACACAGTTGCCAATTATTTCTTGTTTACATAGTTTCTCAGCTCTTCTGGCTCTACAGGTTGTGCGAACCAATGGAAGCAAGCACTCGGAACTGATGTGGTAGCTACCACCAGCGCAAGAGCCGCCAGTGCCGTAGAAGCCTTCTTTGCTATGCTCATCAGCTTTTTCATTACAAATCCATCCTTTCAAACAGTTCAGATAAGTCAGGCTCTTTCGGTTGATAAAACGTAATACCGCAAACGCTGCCATTTGAGATATACAGCACCAGCCTTACAAGAGCAAGAATTACAATCGCCAAAATACTCCGTTTTTCTCTTTCCTTATCATCGTTTACTGTTATCACCCCGATTCAAAAAGTGACCGAGCAGTGCCATGATTGCTGACAGCAGCATTCCGCTTGATACATAAAGGCTTAGTTTTTGATATTGGAATACAAGCAGTGCAATCGTGACAACGGATAGGGTAACAGCTAAGATGCAGCTTCTTTTCCTTAGCTTGACACTCTTTTCCTCTGACATCGGTTTATTCGGATGCGGAACGGGAGCAATACATAGAATGATTGGTAATGCTATCATTATGAAACTGATGCTGAATATTGGCGTAATATGTCCGCTTACATTGCAAATGCCGTAAGAGAAAACCATCATCACCATGACAAGCGTGAACATACAACTAAGATGACTGTTAGCGTGAAACCCACCTACAAACTGTCTCAACCCCATAAATACGGCTATGAATACAACAACCGCAGGCAGCGTATGGGAAAACAGAGCAATCAGCAGGACGATAATGGTATTCAGCACATCAGAGATCAGCAGCTCCATTCCATATGCGTAGATCACCTCTTTGGATTCTTCCGTTATGTTCTGAACCACAAAAAAGTGTGCTATGCTTTTTGCAAGTTTTGAAATCATTTCTGAATCACTTCCTGCAAAAATCATAACACAAGTTGCAAATTTTTTCAATAGGTTTTGAGAAAAAAGGTCTCAAAGTGTCCCCAAATGTCGTCTTCTTGTCCCGAAATGCAAATAGTTAAATTTGTAAACAATTACGAACCATAATGTTCAGCTTAAAAATTCCGTCATCATAATCGAAACTTACTAACCCACCCAATCTATCAACGGAGGATTTGATACTGTTTATCCCTATGCCGTGAAGCCCTTGTTCTTTCTTTGTTGATGTTAAAACAGATGTATCTACCTTATCTGATGTATTTGTAATGACAATAAATAGCTTCTCTCGTTCTTCCATTAGGCTTATCCAAATATGCTTATGTGATACACCAGCTCTCTGGCAACCTTCTATTGCATTGTCAAGAGCGTTTCCGATGATACGGCACAACTCCAATTCGTCTGCCTTGATATTTGTTATGATATTGACCTTGCAAATAAACTCTATACCGTATGTCTGAGCAAGAGAACCCTTGATGTTCACAATAGAATCGACGGCATTATTACCAGTATAGCAGAGTCTGTTAGCAAGCCTTACAAATGAGCTTAGCTTGACAAGATATTCCTTAGCAGAATCAGTATCATTGTTTTCCAACATATCATTCAGAACTAAAAATTGATTTTCAATATCGTGTTTAAACTCTCGTACTTGCTTGTATGACAGGGTAAGCAGCTTATAGTTTTCCTGTTCCTGTTGCTTTATTGTTTCAAGGTATTTTAACTTTATCTTATCTTCAAAACTTTCAAAGAAATTAAACATAGCAAGGTTTATAAAGATAATTCCTGCAAGAGAAACGCCCAAAGAAACATAACTATAAGTGTTGCTGCCAACAAATCCATCAAGCATTGTTTGTAAAAGAAAAATACTTATGATTGGAATAACTATTATCAATATCCAATATTTTATCGGCAGTTCACGAATTTTTTTGTTTATTATGCGGTGCATCAATCCTATAAGCCATAAATAAATTATATTTGTGCCTACCATTCCGAGATAACGTCCTAAACCAGACTCTAAGAATTCATCTGGTGTTCCCATATTAGCAATGCAAAGTAATCCAATCACAATAGGTTCAGATATAGATATAATCAGTAAAAACAATATGTTCCAAAATATTTTATGACGGATTGAATCATCATAACAAATAAAGGACATGGAGCTAATAAGAATAATGGTTGTAATCAGATACACTAAAATATTATCTGTCAACAAAACTGTCGCTGACAGTATTACAGTAGAAAGAAGATACGACAGATAAAGAACTGCTTTATTAACTTTTGCCTTACTCAACAAGGAAAAGTATAAGAATACCAACATCATTTCAATTGCTACATTGACAATCTCAATGATATTTTCAATCAATACGGGCAACTCGATCATCTCCCTGTTGCATAGTTAAGATAGCGAGCAACTATCTCATCTTTATATGTTTTGCCTATGGGGATTTTTCTGCCGTTGCTTAGAATAATATCGTACTTGGTAATATTCTGTATATGGTCAAGATTTACAAGTATTCCACGGTTTATAATAGCGAAATTGTACTTTAACAACTCGCCACACACAGTTGAAAAATCGCCGCCGTACTCCAATTCACCATTAACTGTGAATAGTGATACCTTTCTTCTATGTCCCTCAAAGTAAAGAATATCTGTCAGCCTGAACTTGAATGACAGATTTTTATTATTGAAAGTGAAAGTTCTAAATCGCTGCTGGCACTCAGCAATGATAGAATTTAGCTGTTTGGTATATACATAGTCTGGCTGATTTTTCAATATATAGCGAAACGCTCCCACATCGTAGCCCTTAACGGCAAATTCGGCATAATTCGTCAGGAAAGAAATAATAACTGAACCATCTATCTGTCTGATTCTTTCAGCGGTCTGCAATCCGGTCAGATCGGGCATTTCAACATCGAGTATGATGACTTCATACATTCCCTTGACATAGAAACTCAATAAGTCTCTCCCGCTTGTAAATTCGTGTATTTCGCAGTCGGGGAGTTTCATTTCTCTTAATCTGTTATGAAGTTGTTTTAAGAATACAGGTTCATCATCAACGATAGCAATATTCATAGCAATCACCTCACAATTGGTCATGCTTTATGTATCAGTTATCATTATACCACATCGGAGAGATTATTTCAAGAGAAAAAATAGCTATGCCTCCATTAATAGTTTCGGAGACATAGCCTCATGTTGCGTTATTTTATATTCATCGAATATGGTCTATTGCCTGATTTAAGAGTGGGTGTACTTATAAGTGCTTCACAGAAGACAGCGAGAGAACGCCGGAATACAAGGTCACTTGGGTCGATAAGCATGGGAATACCCATAACGGTGTCGTGGGCGGCGACCCGAAATGCGACGGTCACAAGCTCCCGTGCCTGTTTGAAGCAGGCTCTTACGAAGCGCATTATATGACCACCGGCTCCAAGGAGCGCATCTTCCCGCATACCTTTGTGTTTGACAGAAGCTATGACGCAGTGGGCGGCGGCAGAGTCGATGTGCTCAGATGTTCCGTCTGCGACTATATAGTTCCTGTGAAGAGCCATGTCCATGATTACGGCTGGAACTGGGACTGCACCGGCTTCGACAGTATCTATGAGTATACCTTCAACATCGGCGGCTCGACCAAGACGGTGGAGGAGCTCATCATTGAATCTGACTATGCCCACCCCGAAAAGTGCAAGGTTCCCGGCTGCGAGGAATTCATCATGGTTCCACATAGTTGGGGCCGCTGGAATGTGGTCGAAAACCCCGATACCACAGGCAGCAATGGCGGCATGGAGGCTGAATGCAGCATTTGCGAGTACACAAAGACAAAAATCGACAAGGATGATGACGAAGGAACCGATCATTGGACAAAGGACACCGCCCTTGTGACGGTGAAAAACGGTCGGGCAACCCGTATGATCGTCAAGCCCGGCGACAAGATCAAGCTTTATCCCGAGGAGAGAACCGGTCAGAAAGCCATCGGCTGGAAGGTGGAGTATCTCCGCGAATACAACGTGTCTGACAGCACTGCACCGGTTCATAAAAATTGGAGTGCCAACGAGGCGAAGTCCCAGTTCAAACTGGTGACCAACGGCTCCGCCCTTGAGTGGGGCTGCACGATCCCAGAGTTCAGCGCCATGGGTGCCCCCGGCGGCGGCAGTTTCTTCTTTGAGCCTGTCTATGCAGGCTGTGACCACAGCGGCGGCACCACGGTGCTCAATGCGAAGGAGCAGATCTGCGACCGTAAGGGCTACACCGGCGACACCGCCTGCGCAGACTGCGGCCATGTCATCAGTGCCGGTTCGGATATCTACCCACCTGCAAACGCCGGTCATACCGGTCCACTGCAGCCGCTGTACTACTACGGCACGGCCAACTCGGCAACCACAGACGCGAGCCATGGTGGAAAACGCTATAACGCCAAATCGGGCGACTGTCGGCACCGCGCCTATGAGGGCGACTACCGCTGCACGGCTTGCGGCGGCACCGTAAAGGGCGAGACCGGCGACTTCAAGCATAGCGGTCCCCTTGAACTGCGGGATGTAAGAACGGCGACCTGTACAGAGAGGGGCTATTCCGGCAGCCAGTACTGCACATCGTGCGACAGGATCGCGCAGAAGGGCGTCTCAACCCCGTCCCTCCACGAAATTGCCGATAACTACAAGCTGATCAATGAGGTTAAGCCAGGATGCACCACCTCAGGCTATAGCGGCGACCAGCAGTGCACAGCCGGCTGCGGACAGATTATCCGCTACGGTCATGTCGTTAATAAGCTCAGCCACGACTGGGACGGCGGCAAACCTGCAAAACAGGGCAAGAGCGAAGGAATTCTCTACACCTGCCAGCGCGCCGACTGCGGCGAGACAAGGTTCGTCAGAAGCTCCGCTGCGACCGAGTTCACGGTCACGGTCATCAAGGGCACGGCCTCCGTTGCCGCAGGAACACTCATCACGGACAAGATCGCGCAGAACACCGTTGTGACCGTTACGGCGGACGCACCGGAGGCAGGCAAGGTCTTTGACAAGTGGGTCGTGCTGGAAGGCAATGTCACTCTGGCAGACGCCACCAAGGCGACTACCACCTTCACCATGCCCGGCAATGATGTGAAGCTCGAGGCCACCTATAAGGATGCGCCTCCAAGCCATACCCACAGCTACGGCACCGAGTGGAAGTATGACGACACCGATCACTGGCATGAGTGCGAGTGCGGCGATAAGGCCAATATTGCGGCTCACAGCGCCAGCGAGTGGATCGTTGACACAGCAGCTACCGAAACCGCCGACGGCACTAAGCATAAGGAATGCACCGTCTGCAAGAAGGTTCTTGAAACCGCACCGATCCCCGCAACAGGCAGCAATCATACCCACAGCTACAGTACAGAGTGGAAGTATGACGGCACCAACCACTGGCATGAGTGCGAGTGCGGCGACAAGGCCGACACGGCAGCACACAGCTTCCAGTGGATGATCGACAAGGCCGCTACCAAGGAGGCCACCGGCATCAAGCACGAGGAATGCACCGTTTGCAGCGCCAAGCGCAGCGAGAATACGGTCATCGACAAGCTTCCCGACGGCGGCAACACAAGCAATACAGGCAGCAGTGGTAATAACACCAATAAGCCAGGAAATGACGACTCCACCAAGTGTCCTCAGACCGGTGACAGCAGCAACCACATCGGTTGGCTGGCTGCTCTGTGCGGCGTTCTGACTCTGCTGGGCGTAAGCGGCAAAAAGAGAAAGGAATCCGAGGTTAAATAAGCCGACGCTTCCGAAATCAAAATAGCCTAAACACAATAGGCGGTGACGGATCATTCCGCCACCGCCTATTTTCCTGAAAGCGAGCTTGCCAGCAAGTCCCTTTCCGAAAGGCGGCAAGCGACACCCACATTCTGACCATGTATCCCCAGCCGAACGGGGACGGCAATCTCCGGCGCTCTTTCTTTATGCCTTCGACAAAAATCAGAGCAAAGCTCAAAAATCTTTTAGAAAATTAAAAAACTTGGTTGTAGCCCCCTCAACTTTTCAACATGGAAAGTGAGGGGGCTTTCTCTATAGCCTCCGCCCGTTCTTTGAAAACCGAATAGTACAGCGCATCCTTTTGTAGGGCGTAATTTTTTTGTGTCTAAAAGCAAATCTACTCACTGTCAAAAGCTTGAACTCACTACAAATAAAAAAACGGTAACACCAGCAGGAAGTTATTTTCCTGCCAATGTTACCTCATTTACAAGTATCACAAGATTTAAAGGGGAAATGATAAAGACTTTGTAATGCTTATCGTAATTCTTGTAGCTTTACGCTTAATTCTTGTAAATGTTTTTTGGCTCTTTAGTTTGATAGCCACCATACATTGATGCACATCCGCAGGCAGCTATACCCATTCTCTTAGTTGCTCTGGCAATAAGGCTGGCAAGCAATTTCTTAAATGATCTCATTCTTATCACACCTCTTTTCTTTGATCTTCGCTGATATTATTAAAACTGCAATTAATAGATTTGTTAACAGGATCATAGATCCAACCATCTGATATCTATTGATAATCGCCCCGCCAAACAGATCAAGCAACAGAAAAACTATCATTCCCATCGCTTTGAACTTTGGCTTTTTATCTTTTTCTATAGGCTTATTTTTGTTCTCCACAGGGCAGAATACAAAAGCTATTATCTCTTCAAACACCACAAAGGCAGCTATCACCCATATATTTATATATCCGCATACCTTGTCATTAAGAAAAGCTGTAGCAATAAATGTTGAACACATCAGCAGATTGCATCTGAAATATGTATCTGCATGATACCCTCCGGTAATAACCCTGACAGCAATAAACACTGCCAAATATATTACGCTTTCCAGCAAATGCCCTGTCAATGCTCCCATAAGCAATACAAGCACAATGTTTAACATTGATGAAATAGTTATTTCTATGCCATACCGATAAAAATCCTGTACCTCATCTGCTTTGCCGATAGCTTCCTGCTCGGTCAAAAAATTAAGTATACCCGATACAACAAGATCCATAAACTACCGCCTCGCTTTTGTCTTACCCTAATTTGAATTTTACTAGAATAACAGCAATATGTCAAGCTTTTTGGAATGAGTTGCAGGTTTTTGTCACGAAATGCAGCAACGGTCCAGAACAATTAGTTCAGGACCGTTGTATCTGCCATCAGTGTTACCTGACAGCAAAACATTCCCTCCGACTCATAGAAATCGCATCTGCCATTATATTTTCTTGCTATCTCTCTGATTATTGAGGTCCCCAGACCATGCTGTTTTTTATCAGCCTTTGTGGTCGTAAGCCTTGGATTACTATCCATAACAGAATGATCTATTGAATTTTTTATCAAAAACGTATATGTATCCGTTTCTCGGTCGATCTTCAGATACAGAAATTTATTTGCGTCGTCGGCTATTTCCTTGCATGCCGTTATAGCATTCTCCAACGTGTTGCTCAACAGATCGCAAAGGTCAGTTCCCTTTATTCCCTCAAAATCTGAAACTGTTATACATGATATTTTTATCCCCAAGGAAGAAGCCATCGTAAGCTTTGCGTTAACGATAGCATTTACAATATTATTTTTCGTTTTAACATAGGACTCCGACTTCTCGATAAGGTCAAAGCTTTCTGAGATAAATTTTCTCGTTTCATCTATTTTTTGGACTTTCAACAGTTCATTGACCGTTTCATATTTGTCTTTTATATCATGCCTTAGTTTTCTCATGGCGTCATATTGCGACTCGGCATTTCCGATAAACTGCTCAAGATACTGCTCTCTTAGTTTGACTATCTCCATTTCCTTGAGCTTCCGATTCTTTTTTATCAAAGAATTTATTATCCAGAATATAAGTATATTAAGAACAAAGACAAGCATATATGACAGATTTATATACAGCCTATGGCCATCGTCTGCCGAAAGGGACAGTTCATGTATTACCATAACGAGGAAAAACGAAATAATAAGCACTGCAATTATCGTAACCCAATCTGAAGCCGTATAATCATCTGTATGTTTAAAGGCCATCAGTATTAATCTAAATACAATGAATATAGAGATCTGGATCATTATAAGCGTCACAGATCTAAGCAAGCTTTGTTCGACCACAAGCTTCCTGAGGGATATTTTAAAAAATGACGATACAGCATTTAGTTCCAATGACGTTATCAACAAGATCGCAACCTGCGAGAGGGATATGGAAAGAAATTTCTTTACTGCATTGTCACTAAAAAAGCAAAACGCAAAAACAAGCAGACTTGCCCAGTACAAAGCACTTCCAAAGCCCTCAAATACAGTGAAATAATTAAAAGCAGTGACCAGACAGCCTTCACAAACGGCAAATATAACAGCCCATATCTTAGCCCTTTCATAAGATCTTGGCGTAAGAAATTTATATATAAACCATGTTTCCAGACCGCCCTGATAAAAGTTTATCAAGATCTCAAATATCGTCCACAATGTAATAGTCATCACTTTCTCCTCAGATATTCAGTCAAAGCGTCGTCAACTGCATTCTTATATCCTCGGCTCATGGGAAGCTCTGAACCGCTTTTGAAGATCACTGTTTCATTTGAACGGCTTATGTTAAAAACATATTTCAGATTGACGATATATTTTTTATGCACCCGTATAAAATCAAATTTACGATAAGCTTCTTCTATCTCGCCAATGCTATCTCTGACTGCAATAGTATCCTTATTATTTGCAAAATGATATATGATGCTGTGGCTATTGCTCTCTATATAAGTTACATCTCGAAGCTTTACAGAGATCCTTCCCTGCTCCCTATTCTCCAAAACCACTGTCTTTTCCTGCTTCAGTGCGTCCGTCAACTGTCCTGCTACCATATGGAGCCTATCCTTCATAACATCAGCGTCAGGATCTTTGCAGATAAAATTCAGCGGTCTGAAATTAAAGCTGCCATAAACCAGTTCCTGATGACTTGTCACAAAGATCACAAAGCAATTACCATTCTGACCTAGCTGCCGCGCGACTTCAAAACCGGTCATTTCAGGCATATCAAGGTCAAGAAATATAGCCGCAAAAGGCTTTTTACCATGGCAGTAAAAAAAGCTCTCAGCTTTGGTAAACGTTTCTATTTCAGCCTTGACCGACCTTGATTCAAGTTCATTTGCCAGCATAGATTTAAAAAACTGAAGAAAAACAGCATTATCATCACAAACTGCGATCCGCATTTTTTCACGTCCTTTTATAACATAGTCTATGTACGATTTTATATTACCATAATTATACCGTAAGGTCAAGCCATAAGGCGTTTCACAGCTCCCTGCGTCAAGACCACACCCGGTGGCAAACAAAAAAGGGCTGTTCTAACAGCCCTTCAGTCTGCCGCAAAAGTGTAAGACCAACGTCCCACTTATTTAGGACTTTTCCAACTTATTTCGTTTTGGATCCCTACACCTTAGGCTTTTTCATAGTAAGCGAAATACGCTTTTTCTTCAGGTCAACGTTAAGTACCCAAACCTTAACTACCTCACCGACCTTTACGACCTCAAGAGGGTGCTTTATATATCTGTCGCACATCTGAGAAATGTGTACAAGTCCGTCCTCATGAACACCGATATCAACGAACGCTCCGAAGTCTATAACGTTTCTTACAGTGCCCATAAGCTCCATGCCCGGTTTCAGGTCTTTAAGCTCCATGATGTCGCCGCTTCTCATAAGCGGTGGAGGAAGCTCGTCACGAGGGTCACGACCCGGCTTTTCAAGCTCCCCTACTATGTCCTTTAACGTCGGAGCACCAATGCCGATATCTGTGGCAAGCTTCTTCATGCCCATTGCATTGACTTTCTCAGCTATCTGCTTTACATCGCCCATGTCCGCAAGGCTCAGCCCGCACCTGTCAATAAGCGCCTGTGCTGCCTTGTATGACTCAGGGTGAACAGCCGTGTTATCCAGCGGATTTTTTCCGCCACGCACTCTCAAAAAGCCTGCGCACTGCTCAAATGCCTTTGCTCCAAGCTTTGGCACTTTCATAAGCTGCTTTCTCTCTGTGAAAGCACCGTTTTCCTCACGGTAGGAAACAATATTCTTTGCAACTGTCATATTTATGCCCGATATGTATGACAACAATGAGTATGAAGCCGTATTAAGGTCAACGCCTACTGAGTTTACGCAGTCCTCAACAACGCCCTTTAAAGCCTCGTCCATTCTCGCCTTTGGCATATCATGCTGATACTGTCCAACACCTATTGCCTTTGGGTCTATCTTTACAAGCTCTGCAAGAGGGTCCTGCAAACGGCGTGCTATTGATACTGCCGAACGAAGTGAAACGTCATACTCAGGAAACTCCTCAGCCGCAAGCTTGGAAGCGGAGTAAACGGAAGCGCCTGCCTCAGACACCACCATGTAAGAAACTTTCTGCGGAATTTCTTTGATAAGCTCCGCTGTGAACTGCTCCGTTTCTCTTGAAGCTGTGCCATTGCCTATGGAGATAGTCGTAACGCCATATTTCTTTATAAAGCCCGTCAGAATACGCTTAGCACGCTCTGTATCCTTTCTTGGCGGAGTAATGTAGATTATCGCAGTGTCAAGCACCTTGCCCGTAGCGTCCACTACAGCGGTCTTACAACCGTGAGCATATCCTGGGTCAAGACCAAGGGTAACAGTGTCTTTAACAGGCGGCTGCATAAGAAGCTGTCTGAGATTTGAGGAGAACACCTTTATTGCCCCCTCCTGAGCGTTTGCCGAAAGCTCCGCCCTTATCTCACGCTCTATGGACGGATAAATAAGTCTTTTATAGCCGTCCTCACAAGCAGCCGTAACAAGCTGTCCGCACTCTGACTTATTTTTCACATATCTTGACACGCAGGCTCTCTCCCCTGCGCCCTCTGGGACATTCACTGATACTTTCAGAACGCCCTCTTTTTCGCCTCTATCCAAAGCCAAAACTCTGTGACCTGCTATCTTTCCCACAGCCTCGGCATAGTCGTAATAATTCTCATACACCGACTCGGCATTCTCGTCAGACGCTTTTGAGCTTATCACGCCTATCTGCGAAAACAGCGTTCTTATGTATTTTCTCAGGTCAGCGTCATCAGAGATATCCTCTGCGATTATGTCCATTGCACCCTGCAAAGCTTCGTCCGCAGACTTTACGCCCTTGTCCTCGTTGATAAATTTTGACCCCTCGACCTGCGGGTCGCATTTCTTATCCTGGGTCAGGATAAGTTCAGCCAGTGGTTCAAGCCCCTTTTCTCTTGCCACCGAAGCCCTTGTTTTACGTTTCGGCTTGAAAGGTCTGTAGATATCCTCCACCTCCACAAGGGTCTTTGCATTTTCGATAGCAGACATTATCTCGTCTGTCATTTTCTCCTGCTCAGTGATAGAAGAGATTATCTCGCCTTTACGTTTTTCGAGATTTCTCAGGTAAGTGAGCCTGTCAGCGATCTCTCTAAGCACCTGATCGTCCAACGAGCCTGTAAGCTCTTTTCTGTATCGTGCAATAAACGGTATAGTTTTATCGTCATCAAGGAGTGCAACAGTGTTGTCTATCTGCTCCTGTCTGAGCTTAAATTCTTCCGCAAGGGTCTTGTTAATGTCCATGTTTTTACCAATCCTTTTTATTACTTTTTGCGTATTATCACATATAATATTATAGCACATTTTTGATAAAAACGCAACGAAAATGCGGTCGAAAACCGAAACAAAGATATTATATAATACATATAGGATCAATCAGAAAATTAATAAAAGCAGACAAAAATGCACTTGAAAAAAGGGCATAGATATGATATCATAGAAGAATAAAACAGTATTCAGGAGTGTTTATATGCTAAATCAGTTTTCAAGAACCGAGCTTTTATTCGGCAAAGAAGCAATGGAAAAGCTCAGCAACAGCAGGGTTGCGATTTTCGGCATAGGCGGTGTAGGCGGATATGCAGTTGAAGCCCTTGCACGAAGCGGTGTAGGCGAGCTTGACCTTATAGATGATGACAAAGTGTGTCTGACCAACATCAATCGTCAGATAATTGCCACAAGAAAAACAGTAGGAAAATACAAGGTAGACGTGGCGGAGGAGCGTGTTCACGACATCTGCCCTGACATAAAGGTAAACACATACAAGTGTTTTTATATGCCTGACACAGCGGATCAGTTTGATTTTACTCAGTATGATTACATTATCGATGCCATTGACACTGTTACAGGCAAGCTGGAGATAATAAAGCGAGCAGACGTCGCAGGAGTACCTGTTATATCCTCAATGGGTGCAGGCAACAAGCTTGACCCTACAGCATTCCGTGTGGCGGACATTTATCAGACAAAGGTCTGCCCACTTGCAAAAGTCATGCGACGAGAGCTTAAAAAGGCAGGCATAAAGTCGCTTAAAGTTGTTTACTCAGAGGAACAGCCTATCAGACCGATAGAAGATATGGCTATTTCATGCCGTCAGGACTGTATTTGTCCTCCTGGTACGGCAAGAAAATGCACAGTGCGCCGTGATATTCCAGGCTCAACGGCATTTGTTCCGTCAGTGGTGGGGCTTATCGTTGCAGGAGAAGTTATTAAAGATCTGGCTAAGAAATAATACAAACAAGGGACGAACCATTGATCAGCTGTGGTATAATGGTTTTGGAATTTGGTCGGGTGATCTGCTCGACAAATCGGAATTTAATGTAGTAGGTGAAAATATGAACGCTGATTTCAGAATAAACGGAAAAGTGATAGAAACAGAAAGGCTCATTCTTAGACCATTCAGACAAACCGATTTGGAAGATTTTTATGAATATGCGTCCGTCGAAGGCGTTGGTGAGATGGCAGGCTGGAAACACCATGAAAGTATTGCCGAATCTCAGAGTATTATGAATTCATTTATCAGCAATGATAAAGTATTTGCAATTTGCTTGAAGGAAAACAATAAAGTAATCGGTACTGTTGGCATAGAAAAGTATGGGTTAGAAGATGCTTTAACAGAATTCAAGGATTACTACGGCAGAGAATTAGGTTATGTTTTGAGTAAAGACTATTGGGGAAACGGGCTTGTACCCGAAGCTGTAAATGCAGTAATAGATTATTTGTTCAATGAATTGGATTATGATTTTCTGCTTTGCGGTTATTATAACTTTAATGAACGCTCTAAAAGAGTTCAGGAAAAATGCGGCTTTAAACCATATCGTTCTTTGGCTATGACAACACAAATGGGAACAAAAGAACAAGGTACTTTAATGTTGTTGATGAATTCAAAGAAAAATATCAAATTGGTTTTTTCTCATCGGGAAACTTTAATCTTCGAATAAACGTTAAATTCCAATTTATCGAGCAGATTATTTATCGCAGCACTCATAACGTGTGCTGTGTTTTTTTAGACAAACAGTGCTTTCGTACACTTACATCAAAGTAAGCATACGGAAGCCCTACTTCCATACATATATAAACTACTCTTGTAGTTAAGCCGAGAAAAGGCATAAATAAACGATTAAAGGCGAACATTACACTCTAACTGCTTTCGTTGACACAAAAACATATATACAAAAAAGAGCCATAGCAAAAGCTACAGCTCTCTGGCTCCCCCTGTTGGACTCGAACCAACGACCCTTCGGTTAACAGCCGAATGCTCTACCGACTGAGCTAAGGAGGAATATGACTAAACAGAGAAGAATATTATCTTCTCTGTTTAGTAAGGTGTCGGCAGCACCCTATCTTACCGGGACGTTACCATCCAAGTATTTTCGGCGAAGAAGAGCTTAACTACTGTGTTCGGCATGGGAACAGGTGTGACCTCAACTCAAACGCCACCGACTAAGTGAAGAGGAACGAATCCTCAAAATTGAATAATGAAAAAGCTGTTGGTTAAAAGGAGTAGTCATAACCAATAAGGTTAAGCCCTCGACCGATTAGTACTCGCTAGCTAAACACGTCACCGTGCTTACACTTTGAGCCTATCAACCTTGTAGTCTTCAAGGGGTCTTACTCTGTAAACAGAAGGGATATCTTATCTTAAGGGCGGCTTCACGCTTAGATGCCTTCAGCGTTTATCCGTTCCGCACATAGCTGCCCAGCTGTGCCACTGGCGTGACAACTGGTGCACCAGAGGTGCGTCCATCCCGGTCCTCTCGTACTAGGGACAGCTCCTTGCAAATATCCTACGCCCACGACAGATAGGGACCGAACTGTCTCACGACGTTCTGAACCCAGCTCGCGTACCGCTTTAATTGGCGAACAGCCAAACCCTTGGGACCGAATTCAGCCCCAGGATGCGATGAGCCGACATCGAGGTGCCAAACCTCCCCGTCGATGTGGACTCTTGGGGGAGATCAGCCTGTTATCCCCAGGGTAGCTTTTATCCGTTGAGCGACGGCATTTCCATTCACATACCGCCGGATCACTAACTCCAACTTTCGTTACTGCTCGAACCGTCATTCTCGCAGTTAGGCTCGCTTTTGCGTTTACACTCTGACGCATGGTTTCCATCCATGCAGAGCGAACCTTTGAGCGCCTCCGTTACTCTTTAGGAGGCGACCGCCCCAGTCAAACTGCCCACCTAACAATGTCCCCCGACTTGCTTCAAAGCCGCAGGTTAGAATTCCAGCACTCCAAGAGTGGTATCCCAAGGTCGACTCCACACAAGCTGACGCCTGTGCTTCCCAGTCTCCCACCTATCCTGTACGTGAAATACCGAAATCCAATATTAGGCTACAGTAAAGCTCCATGGGGTCTTTCCGTCTAGTCGCGGGTAACCGGCATCTTCACCGGTACTACAATTTCGCCGGGCGGGTTGTTGAGACAGTGCCCAGATCGTTACACCTTTCGTGCGGGTCAGAACTTACCTGACAAGGAATTTCGCTACCTTAGGACCGTTATAGTTACGGCCGCCGTTTACCGGGGCTTCAATTCAATGCTCTCACATCTCCTCTTAACCTTCCGGCACCGGGCAGGTGTCAGCCCCTATACGTCATCTTTCGATTTAGCAGAGACCTGTGTTTTTGCTAAACAGTCGCCTGGGCCTATTCTCTGCGGCTCAATCACTTGAGCACCCCTTATCCCTAAGTTACGGGGTCAACTTGCCGAGTTCCTTAACAACCCTTCTCCCGTTGGCCTTAGAATCTTCTTCCTATCTACCTGTGTCGGTTTGCGGTACGGGCACCTAAGATATTCATACAGCTTTTCTTGTCTCTTTCCATGATGACTTCTCTACTCATTTTCGATCCCTTACGACCGGGTCAACCATCGCCCGGCAACATCACTTCTAAAGCGTCCCTGTACTTAAATCTTTCGGTGGCTACGGAATTTCAACCGTATGTGCATCGGCTACGCGTCTCCGCCTCGCCTTAGCCCCCGGCTTACCCTGAGCGGACGAACCTTCCTCAGGAAACCTTAGATTTTCGGCCATTATGATTCTCACATAATTCTCGCTACTCATTCCGGCATTCTCACTCGAATAAAGTCCACCAGCGCTTCCGCTCTGACTTCACCCCTTATTCGACGCTCTCCTACCACTCTAAATTACTTTAGAATCCCAAGCTTCGGTACATTGTTTAGCCCCGTTGAATTTTCGGCGCAGGGTCACTCGACCAGTGAGCTATTACGCACTCTTTTAATGAGTGGCTGCTTCTAAGCCAACATCCTGGTTGTTTATGCAACCCCACATCCTTTTCCACTTAACAATGTTTAGGGACCTTAGCTGTGGGTCTGGGCTGTTTCCCTTTTGACAATGAGACTTATCTCACATTGTCTGACTCCCGTGAATCAATTATCTGGCATTCTTAGTTTGATAGGGTTCAGTAATCTTTCGACCCCTAGCCCATTCAGTGCTTTACCTCCAGTAATCTTTCACGAGGCTAGCCCTAAAGCTATTTCGGAGAGAACCAGCTATATCCGAGTTCGATTGGAATTTCTCCGCTATCCACACCTCATCACCGGCCTTTTCAACGGACGTGTGTTCGGCCCTCCATGGAGTTTTACCTCCACTTCAGCCTGGACATGGATAGGTCACTCGGTTTCGGGTCTATTGCATACGACTTTTTCGCCCTATTCAGACTTGCTCTCGCTTCGGCTCCGTGCCTTAAGCACTTAACCTTGCCGCATACAATAACTCGCCGGACCATTCTACAAAAGGTACCCGATCACACTTTGACGTGCTCTCGGTGCTTGTAAGCATAGGGTTTCAGGTTCTTTTTCACTCCCCTCCCGGGGTTCTTTTCACCGTTCCTTCACAGTACTATTCGCTATCGGTCATTAGGTAGTATTTAGGCTTGGAGGATGGTCCCCCCATCTTCCCACGGGGTTTCACGTGTCCCGCGGTACTTTGGATACAGCTCGCTGACTTTCTCTTTCGCTTACGTGACTCTCACACTCTTCGGTACGTTTTCCCACACGTTTCAACTAGAAATTATCAATGCTAAATGCTGTCCGAAACCCCATAAGTATTGCTACCTATGGTTTAGCCTCTTCCGCTTTCGCTCGCCACTACTCACAGAATCTCGGTTGATTTCTTTTCCTCGCCCTACTTAGATGTTTCAGTTCAGGCGGTTCCCCTCATATACCTATTTGATTCAGTATATGATGTATGTGCATACACATACGGATTGCTCCATTCGGAAATCTGCGGATCAATTCATACTTGCTGATCCCCGCAGCTTATCGCAGCTTATCACGTCCTTCATCGGCTCCTAATGCCAAGGCATTCTCCCTACGCTCTTCTTAGCTTAACCATTTTTGAATTATGTCTAATCCTCTTAATTTTTATGCTAATTGCAGGTTTTTTACCCGACTTTAACTTTCGTTATTGTCGTTCATTTTTCCTCATTTGCATTACTTTTGCTTTTCATTATTCAATTTTCAAGTTTCGTTCCTTGCAAGATCTCTCTTGCTGGTGGGCACAAGTGGACTCGAACCACCGACCTCACGCTTATCAGGCGTGCGCTCTAACCACCTGAGCTATGCGCCCATTATGCTTTACATAACGGCACTCAAGCTGTTCGTCTTCCTTCGTCCCTTGGTGGAGATGAGGAGAATCGAACTCCTGACCCCCTGCTTGCAAAGCAGGTGCTCTCCCAGCTGAGCTACACCCCCATATGCAGGGACTAGGTACTCCATTGTGCTGTTTTAAAGATACTGTTTCCAGCATCCTCAAAATTGAACAAAAACTACTTTCTTAAACCTTTGCTGACCGGAGAATTTGTTTATGAGAAGTTTTTTTACTTCTCCGTTCTCCATAGAAAGGAGGTGATCCAGCCGCACCTTCCGATACGGCTACCTTGTTACGACTTCACCCCAGTCATCAATCCCACCTTCGACTGCGTCCTCCTTGCGGTTAGACTACAGGCTTCGGGTGTTACCGACTCCCATGGCGTGACGGGCGGTGTGTACAAGGCCCGGGAACGTATTCACCGCAGCATGCTGATCTGCGATTACTAGCAATTCCGACTTCATGTAGGCGGGTTGCAGCCTACAATCCGAACTAAGACTGCTTTTAGGGGTTCGCTCCACCTCGCGGCTTTGCTTCCCTCTGTTGACAGCCATTGTAGTACGTGTGAGGCCCAGGTCATAAGGGGCATGATGATTTGACGTCATCCCCACCTTCCTCCGTTTTGTCAACGGCAGTCCTGCTAGAGTGCTCTTGCGTAGCAACTAACAGTAAGGGTTGCGCTCGTTGCGGGACTTAACCCAACATCTCACGACACGAGCTGACGACAACCATGCACCACCTGTCTATATGTCTCCGAAGAGATTTCACTCATCTCTGAGCTATGCATACGATGTCAAGACCTGGTAAGGTTCTTCGCGTTGCTTCGAATTAATCCACATACTCCACTGCTTGTGCGGGCCCCCGTCAATTCCTTTGAGTTTCAACCTTGCGGTCGTACTCCCCAGGTGGATTACTTATTGCGTTTGCTGCGGCACGGAAGGGGTCAGTCCCCCCACACCTAGTAATCATCGTTTACGGCGTGGACTACCAGGGTATCTAATCCTGTTTGCTCCCCACGCTTTCGAGCCTCAGCGTCAGTTAAAGCCCAGTAAGCCGCCTTCGCCACTGATGTTCCTCCTAATATCTACGCATTTCACCGCTACACTAGGAATTCCGCTTACCTCTACTTCACTCAAGAACCACAGTTTCAAATGCAGTTTATGGGTTAAGCCCATAGTTTTCACATCTGACTTGCGATCCCGCCTACGCTCCCTTTACACCCAGTAATTCCGGACAACGCTCGCTCCCTACGTATTACCGCGGCTGCTGGCACGTAGTTAGCCGGAGCTTCCTCCTCAGGTACCGTCTTTTTTCGTCCCTGAAGACAGAGGTTTACAATCCTAAAACCTTCTTCCCTCACGCGGCATCGCTGCATCAGAGTTTCCTCCATTGTGCAATATTCCCCACTGCTGCCTCCCGTAGGAGTCTGGGCCGTGTCTCAGTCCCAATGTGGCCGATCAACCTCTCAGTCCGGCTACTGATCGTCGCCTTGGTAAGCCGTTACCTTACCAACTAGCTAATCAGACGCGAGCTCATCTTTCAGCGATAAATCTTTGATAATCAAATCATGCGGTTCAATTATGTTATGCGGTATTAACGATCGTTTCCAATCGGTATCCCCCTCTGAAAGGCAGATTGCTCACGTGTTACTCACCCGTCCGCCACTAGATCAGAAAAGCAAGCTCCTCTTCTCTCGTTCGACTTGCATGTGTTAAGCGTGCCGCCAGCGTTCGTCCTGAGCCAGGATCAAACTCTTAATCAAAGTTGTATATCAAAAGCATCTCTGCTCTTGTTATCCTGTTTCAGTTCACTTCACTGAACGTACATTTCTTTTACGTCTTTATGTTAGACCTTTAATTCTTTTTCTCAAAAGAATCTCTCAAGGGTTTCGTACTATTCGTCTTTGTTCAATTTTCAAGATGCTGTTTCGTTACACTCTTTTGTGTCGTGCAACTTTTACATTATATCACACTTTTTATCTTTTGTCAACCCCTTTTCTGAAGTTTTTTCAAAAAAGTTTTTTGACTTTCGATCTTTTCGTGTTTTCTAATGTGCTGTCTTAAATCAGCTTATCTATTATATCATATTAGCTAAGCTTTGTCAAGACTTTTCTTTGTGAATTCTTTATGAATTCGTTTGAACTCTTTTGTTGAGTTCTTTTTGAGCTACTCCTTCGGTCTCTGCTGTTCTCCCGAACCTTTTACCTTCGTTTCGCTTCTTCCTTTATCGCTCTCTCTCGAGGCGACTTGTTTATTTTATCACTTTTATGCCATTTTGTCAACCCCTTTTTTCGCTTTCTGCTTTTTTTACACTTTATTTCCCTTTTCTTATCTCTTTTTGTCCATTTTGCTTTGCTCTTTTGTTCTTTTGATACAAAAAGTGACAACTGAGCGTCGCTCAGTTGTCACTTTGCTCGGTGTTTCCTCTATTTTGTGTTAATGATTTACTCGGTATGGCTCCGCCATTCCTCACTTCTCATTCCTCATTAATCTTACCGTTTCCGCCATTAATTCTGCAGCTTTCTGCTTTTTCTCCAATGTCACTGCAAAATACGGCTTATCTCCGTCAAAAAACCTGATCCTATTCTTATAAGCTCCATACAACGCTTGTATCTGCTCCACCTCTGCGGTTTTAACAAAGAACAGCACCTTATCACCTCTTTGTGTTATTTCTTTTATGCCAAGCTTTGAAGCAGTATTTCTCGTAAGTGCAACGTTCACCAATCCCAGCACTGATTTCGGTGGGTCACCGTATCTATCTATAAGCTCGTCGATAACGTCCCTGGAATCCTCCTCATTGCCTATGGAAGCTATCTTCCTATAGCAGTCTATCCTCTGTGACAGATTTTCTATATAATGGTCAGGTATAAATGCGTCTATGGATATATCCACCAAACAATCCTCAGGTGACGGTGGCAGAGCCTCGCCCTTTTGTTCAGCTATAGCCTCATTTAGAAGTCGCAGATACATATCATATCCCACAGCTTCCATATGTCCATGCTGTTTACCGCTGAGTATCGAGCCTGCACCTCTTATCTCAAGGTCACGCAACGCTATCCTGAAGCCTGAACCGAACTGCGTGAACTCTCTTATTGCGTCTAGCCTTTTTGCCGCTACCTCCGTGAGTACCTTGCCACGTCTGAAAGTGAAGTACGCAAAAGCACGGCGGTTTGATCTTCCCACACGTCCACGGAGCTGATAAAGCTGTGAAAGTCCCAATCTGTCAGCGTCCTCTATTATAAGTGTATTTACATTCGGCACGTCAACACCCGTTTCGATTATGGTGGTGCAGACAAGGATATCTATTTCTCTGTCGCAAAGCTGCCGCCATATTTCCGACAACTCCTCCTCGGGCATTTGTCCGTGTGCGAACGCTATCCTTGCGTCAGGTAGCATTTCCTGAAGCTTATTTGCGGTCATCATGATAGTTTCCACCCTGTTGTGGATATAATACACCTGACCGCCACGTCGCAGCTCCTTGCTTATGGCCTGCGCTATAACGCCCATATTATGCTCTATAACATAGGTCTGAACAGGGTGTCTGTCCATAGGTGGCTCCTCTATGACCGACATATCTCTGATACCGCTCATTGCCATGTTAAGCGTTCTTGGTATCGGGGTAGCCGAAAGTGTAAGCACATCAACGCCCTTGAAAGTTTCCTTGAACTTTTCCTTATGGGCAACACCAAAACGCTGTTCCTCGTCTATGATAACAAGACCCAAGTCCTTGAACTTAACGTCTTTCTGCACAAGCCTGTGCGTGCCTATGATAAGGTCGATAGTGCCACGGTTCAGCTCTCTTATTATCTGCTGTTGCTCCTTTGGTTTTCTAAACCTCGACAAAAGCTCCACCTTCACGGGGAAATGCTCAAATCTTTTTATCGCCGTCTGATAATGCTGCCATGCAAGAACAGTTGTTGGCACAAGTATAGCCACCTGCTTGTTATCGAGCATACACTTGAACGCCGCACGGAGAGCCACCTCCGTTTTGCCGAAGCCCACATCTCCGCAAAGAAGTCTGTCCATTGGGGACGGCTTTTCCATATCCGTCTTTATCTCCTGTATAGATCTTAACTGATCGTCGGTTTCCTGATAGTCGAAACGCTCCTCAAAATCCGCCTGCCAATCGTTGTCAGGGGAAAAAGCAAAACCCTTTGCCATTTGTCTTTGAGCATAAAGCTTTGTAAGCTCCTCCGCCATATCCTTTACGGCAGACTTTACCTTGTTTCGTGTCTTAGTCCACTCCATAGAGTTGAGCTTATTAAGCTTCACTGCCCCGTCATCTCTAGGACCTATATATCTTGACACAAGGTCAAGCTGAGTAACAGGCACATAAAGCACGTCCGTACCTGCATATTTTATGGTGATATAATCCTTTGTTACACCGTTCGTTTCTATATTTTTTATTCCTGAAAATCTGCCTATTCCGTACATAGCGTGAACAACAAGATCGCCTGTCTGTATATCCGACAGGCTTTTTATCTCTTCTCCTGCCTTGTGATGGGATTTACGCTTCTTTGCACTCATGGCTTTCATCTGAGTGATAGCCGCACAGCCTATGTCAGGATAATCAAAGCCACCTGACAGACAGCCCGTGCGCAGGTATACTTTACCCTTTATTATCTCGCTGTCCTCAGTGAGGATCTCCGCAGAGATGCCAGCATCATTAAGGTCTTTATTTATAATAGGAAGCGTCTTTTCCGAGCCTGCCAGCACAACAGTACAATACCCCTGAGAGCAGAGATTTTTCAGTTCTTCTTCAAGATTGATGATATTACCGCCCCAAGCCGCCGTTTGTCGGCAGTCGGTATTGATAAGCTTTTTGAACTTCACACCGTTATTTGAACGCATAAAACTGTCAAGAAACACCGACTTCATTTGTGTTATTTTTAGTTCCGCTTGTGGTATATCAAGATAAAAGCCCTCCAACTTTCTGAAAAGTATGCCGTCCTCATAAAGAAGCTTCATATCCTCTGAAAGCTGAGCAAGAGCCGCCTTGCCCTTTTCGATACAGTTCGTATACTCCGACACAAGGCAAACACCGCTCTCAAAGTAATCAAACACTGTTGTGAGTTTGTCATAGCACACAGTATAATACTTATCAAGATTTGTGAGCGTGATACCGCTCTGAGCCGTTTCTATATCCCTTGAAATATTCGTTCTTATCTTATCGGTACGGCTTCCACGGACAGACTTCGACAAGGCTTCAAGCTTTGCCACAAGGTCATCAGTGTCAGGGAAAATTATCTCCAAGGCAGGGAAAACCGTTATCTCGTCTATAGGGTCGGTACGTCTTTGGCTTTCGGGGTCAAAATATGATATAGAGTCAACCTCGTCGCCCCAAAGCTCTATTCTCACAGGGCGTGACTCCTGCACAGGAAATATATCGGCGATAGAGCCTCTCACAGAAAACTGCGCCTGACCCTCCACCTGATCTGTTCTTGTATAACCGCCTGCAAGAAGCTTGCTTGTAAGCTCCTCAAGACTCAGTTCGCCCCCTGTTTTTATCTCAAAGGAAAACTCTTTCAGCTTATCCTGCGGAATAGTTCCCTGCAAGCAAGCTTCCATACTTGCGGCGATTATCTTGCACTTGCCCTGAGTGATGAGAGAAAGAGCCTCCAGCCTTTTATGCTCATATTCTCTTGAAACGCCCTCCATGTATGCAAAGTTCAGATCCTTTGCAGGAAAAACGCAGGCAAGCTGTTCCCCAGCCATTTCGTTTATATCCCCTGTCATTCTAATGGCTGACGCTTCATCGTCGCATATAACAAGGCAAGGGGAAAGCCTGCTTAGAGCCATTGCGGTCTGAGCCTTGTGTATATTTGAAACGCCCGTGACCGCACAAGGGGTAAACCCTTTGAGCAGGCAGTTTTTCACATCTTTATAAAAGCCAAGACGGCTCGCCATTTCGTAAAAAATATTCATCTTGCTGTTCTCCGAAAAAATATGCTTAATTGAACTTGTTCATAGCCTCGTTTATCTTGCCCTGCACCATAAGCTCCACAGCCTCGCAGGTGTTTTTATCCACATCAGAAAGCTTTTTCATTTCCTCGTCAGTGAATCTTGAAAGCACCCAGTCAGCCAAGTTGTAATCAGGGTGAGGCTTTTTGCCCACGCCTATTTTTACCCTTGGGAAATCCTGACCGCCGCACAGTGCAATAATGCTTTTTATGCCGTTATGACCGCCAGCCGAACCATTTCTGCATATCCTCATTTTGCCCACGTCAAGTGAAATATCGTCATAGACCACGACAACATTTTCAAGCGGTATATCATAAAAATCCATAGCGTCGCTGACAGCCTCACCGCTATTGTTCATGAAAGTTTCAGGCTTCATGACAAGACAGCTTTTTCCGCCTATAACGGCACGTCCCACAAGAGCCTTGAACTTATGCGTATTCACCGTAAATCCGTATTTCTTTTCCATAGCCGCCACCGCCAGAAAGCCTGCGTTATGGCGTGTATTCTCATAAGCCACACCGGGGTTTCCAAGACCCACGATAATATACTCAGGCTTGCCCATAGCCGTTTCCCTCTCGGCAGACAATTTCTTTAATTTCTCAAATATATCCATTGTAAATTCTCCTATCTTTTATAATATGTCAGCCCCGACAGCTTATTCTATCCACGCACAATAACCCCGTCTTTATGCAAGACGGGGTATAAACAAAAGCCGACATTTTACTGTCGGCTTTATTATAGCATAATTTTTTCAGGATTGCAAGGGAGAATTGCTTATATCTTTATTTAGCTGTCTTTTCTTTATAAAAAGCCATATTGAACCTACAATTATTATAATTGGAATAATATAATAACAATAATGTGCAACGCCCCAAACATAATTTTCATTCTGCACAACGTGTCTTGCACTAAGATCCCAATTAAAAATAGCAACGGTTATCACCGTAAAAATCGTTGATATTATGATACCTATAGGCTTTTTTCGAATAGCTTTTATTACCGCTATCAAAGAAAATAAGCATATAGCAGCAATTAGACCTGCATAAATCCAACCAGCATACTCATTTTTCCAAAAGTTTTCCCCGACAGCAACGTATATTCTTGCATAATCAACAAGGCTTACATTTTTTACATCTGCACAAGTCAAGCTAAGACCTTTATATACTTCTGTATCAGCAAACCTATCAAGCCTTTCAGCATATTCGTCAGTAGCTGTAGTAAAAGGCAATACAAGCAACAAAATCATCATTATTGTGCCTATCAAAGTTATAACATATGGTATAAACAGTTTGTTTTTTTCTTTCATAATAAACCCTCAATTTTTCGTTCTGAACTTTTTATGATATTGATTGTGATACTTCAAGTAATTTCTTTGATATTTTTGCAGACGCATCAATATAATACGCTGTTTCTGCATCGTTCATTTCTTCTGATTCAAGTTTACTGAACTTTTCCATTGTTTCAGAATATTTTTTCATATAATCCGTGTAATCATTAAGCATAGATATAGCGTCATTAGAATTATTGTATTTTTTCATAAATTCAGCATACTCATCAAAAAATTCAACATAACTATCAATGGCTTCCTTGAACTCAGGTCTTATTAAATCTGTTTTTTCAGACTTACTATCCTTTTCCTCATCAGACCCAATTTTCAAATCATTCTTATCATCTGTTGCCTTGCTTTCAATATCATCTTCTGATTTGGAAATTATACTGTTGTCAAAACTA
This sequence comes from Ruminococcus bicirculans (ex Wegman et al. 2014), assembly GCF_000723465.1. Taxonomy (GTDB): domain Bacteria; phylum Bacillota; class Clostridia; order Oscillospirales; family Ruminococcaceae; genus Hominimerdicola; species Hominimerdicola aceti. The sequence continues at coordinate 158,968 of NZ_HF545616.1, read as the reverse complement.
TCTGTAATATTTTCATCTGCAAAATACGAATTATTTGAACTCTCAGAATTATTCTTGTTATCATCTTTGTCTGTAATTAGAACTATCAAAGCCGCTAAGATAGCCAACCCAATAATGATAATTATAATGCCTCCACAGCCAATGCCTTTTTTCTCTTTTTTTCTCATGATTATTATACCTCCGCACTTTTAAGACCATTCGGTTTTAATATGTATAGCATAGCACAAAAATATGGTAAAGTCAATAGTACCAATAGGTACTAAAATCACTTTCTACAATTTATACAAAAAGCAAGGAGTATTTTTATGTATTTCCAGAGATTAAGGGATCTAAGAGAAGATAGCGACATGAACCAAACGCAAATAGCCGAAATACTTTTTACAAGTCAGACAGTGTATTCAAGATATGAGCGTGGTGCAAGAACTATCCCCGTGGAACACCTCCTTATCCTAGCAGACTTCTATGGCGTTTCCACCGACTATATCCTCGGCAGGACAAACAACAAAAAGCTAAACAAATAAAAGACCCTGCCTTACAAAAGACAGGGTCTTGCTTATATTTGGGTATATTACTTCTCCTCAGACTTGCCGTGGATAGCCTCGAACTTTTCTGTTCTCGCCTTGAGCTTCTTCTCAGCGTAGCCCTCTTTGATAGTCTCTCTGCCACGCTCGATAGCAAGTGCGTTGTCAGGGATATCAGTTGTGATAGTTGAGCCTGCCGCTGTGTATGCGCCCTTGCCAACTCTTACAGGTGCAACAAGGTTTGTGTTACAGCCGATAAAAGCATTGTCCTCGATAACAGTTCTGAACTTCTTGTCGCCGTTGTAGTTTACTGTTACAACGCCACAGCCGAAGTTTACATTTGAGCCGACGTCAGAATCGCCGATGTATGTAAGATGTGCCACCGCTGTGTATTCACCGATAGTTGAGTTCTTTATCTCCACAAAGTCGCCTATCTTCGCACCCTTTTTGATGTGTGAATTAGGTCTGAGCTGAACATAAGGCCCTATCTTAACGTCGTCCTCGATAACAGACTCGTAAGCCTGAACATTGTTGAGGTTTACGCCGTTTCCTACAGTTGTGTTCTCTATTATGCAGTTGTTGCCGATATTGCAGTTTTCACCGATAGTGGTGTTTCCTCTGAGGATAACTCCGCTGTGTATCTTTGTTCCATGACCGATAGTAACATTGTTTCCGATAGAAACACCGTCTGTGCAGCAGAACTCGATACCCTCGTCAAGCCACTTTCCTATTATCTCATATCTTGCGATATCATTGAGTGCAAGCAGACCACGTCTGTCATTTGCACCAAGCGCAACATGAGGATTTGCCGAAATAAATGCGTCAGCCTTTTTGCCCTTTGCAATAAGCAGCTCGATGCAGTCTGTAAGATAATACTCGCCCTGAGCGTTCTCTGGCTTGATGTCGAAAAGAACTTCCAGCAGATCAGCCGTCTTGAACCAGTAACAGCCTGAGTTTATCTCAGTGATAGCAAGCTGCATAGGTGTGCAGTCCTTGTGCTCAACTATTCCTGAAATGCCATTCTCAGTGCGGATTATTCTGCCGTAGCCTGTAGGGTTCTCAACTCTTGATGTAACAACAGTTACGCCGCAGTCCTTTTCAGTATGAAGCTCCAGCGCACCCTTGATAGTTTCTGCGTCGATAAAAGGAGCGTCGCCGCAAAGTATAAGTGTGTTTCCCTCAGCGTGAGCTTTAAGGAAATCAGCCGCCTGCATAACAGCATGACCTGTGCCAAGTCGCTCTTCCTGCATAACAGTGCAGATTTTAGCCTTTGACTTTCTCGCTGCAAGATAATCCTCTATCTGCTGACCCTCGTAGCCTTTTACAACGCAGATATCGTCAAGCTCTGCATTTTCGCAGGCTGTCAGCACCCACTCCAGCATAGGCTCACCGATAACATTGCACAAAGCCTTTGGCATATTGGTCTTCATTCTCTTGCCCTGTCCGCCGGCAAGAATAATAACATTGTTCTCCATAATACAAATTCCTTTCAGATACGTCCCACAAAATAAGACTTGGCACTTTCGCACCATTTCCTTATTATTATAATACGGTTGGGATAAAAAGTCAACAGTTGGTTCATATTTTATCGCAATTTATTCTTTTGCTTGACAACATATTGCGACACTGCTATAATAAAATGTGTAGTTATCATGTTCATATATTGCAGTTTTTTCTGCTTCAGATATGGGGGAAAATATATGCAGAAACAATTCTATCCTGTTATAGGAACTGAAAAAGCTCTGCCATTTTATATCATCGGCATAGGCGTGAGCTGCTGGCAGTTTCCTGTCAGCAGACCGGAGGGCTATGATTATCCTCAGCTTTTCGTCTGTCTTGAGGGCGAGGGTGAGGTAACGGTAGACGGCAAGACCGTAAAAATAATGCCTGACAGCATTTTCTATATACCACCGCACTGTCCCCACGAATATAGAGCCACGACTCATTCATGGTATCTTGACTGGGTTTGCTTTGACGGCAAACAGGCTCTCGAACTGCTGAAAGAATGGGATCTTAACAAATTTCATGTTTTCTTAAACTGCGGCGCAGAGCGTATGCACAAGCTTTTTGACAGCGCATATTACACCATAAAAAGCGACAAGGCATACGGCAACTATTATGCCTCTGCACAGCTTTACGATATGCTTCTTGAATACCGCAAGCTTTCGGACGATAAGTTCCCATACAAGAGCCGTGTAAATTCCGAAGCCGTCGCAAAGGTCATGAAATACACTGAGGAGAATTATTCAAAGCCTATAAAGCTCGCAGATATGGCGGCTGTGGCAGGGGTATCAGAACAGCACCTTTGCAGACTTTTCAAGAAAAATTTCAGCATAAGACCAATGGAATATTTAAACACAGTGCGCATAAGCCACGCAAAGGAGCTTCTTACCTACTCCTCAAAGACAGTTGCGGAGATAGCTTCGGAAACAGGCTTCAGCGACAGCTCGTATTTTTATGTTGTATTCAAAAAGCACGAGAATATTTCGCCTGCTGAATACAGGAAGATAAAGGCGTAAGGTGGCGATAAATATGAAACAAAAATATATCTATTCCTTTTCTCAGATAGAGGATAAGGTCAAAGCTTTGCATGAAACCAATACTGAGGCTGCAGCAGCCGTTGCCCTTTCATGGCTGGGTCTGAGCCGTGATGAGCTTAAAACACTCAGGGTATCAGACTACAACAGCACAATGCGAATGCTCCACTCTGCAGGCAGAGTGGTGTACGTCCGTGAAGATCTTATAGCAGATATGCTTAAAGCTACATGCGAGGAGGCTCCTGAATACAGCATGGGCTTTTTCATCACAGACGTGAACTCTGCATACGAAGCCGCAGAAAAGCAGGAGCTTTCCCCTATCAGCGTGCTTAAAATGAGATACTTCTATGAAAAGCACAGTGCAAAGCTTTCAGGAGAGCCTGAGGACAGAGTATTTCTCAAGGAGATACTGCGCTCAGTTGGCGAAAGCGAAGCCGATATGGAAAAGCAATTCGCCGAATACGAAAAGGACGCACCTGAAAAAATATAGACCATTGCCACTGCACAAATACATCGTCTATATGTACTACGCATCTATTTGTTATAATTCAAAAGACGGCTTTCAAAGCCGTCTTTTTTATGTCCTAACAACAAAAAAGAGCAAAACCGAAGTTCTGCTCTTTTGTAAACTATTCTGTTAGTCTATCAAATCACCAAATTAGATAGAAGAATGGCTCTTTACATAGTCAACAACAGCGTCAACAGTTGTGTAAGCAAGACCTACGCAAGTGTCAGCACAGCCGTAGTAAATAGCAATTCTGCCTGTCTCAGCGTCGCAAAGTGTTGCGCATGGGAATGTTACGTTCTGAACATCGCCTACGCACTCATAGATCTCTCTTGGGTTGATGAGATACTCGCCGCATCTGTACTTAACTTTCCATGGCTGCTCCTTGTCAAGGATGCAAGCTGAGAAGCTGTATACAAAGCCGTTGCAAGACTCAAGAACACCGTGATAGAAGCAGAGCCAGCCCTCGTCTGTCTCTATTGGAATAGGACCTGCACCGATCTTCTTGGACTCCCAGCCCTTGAGAGGTCCCATAACGTGTCTGTGCTCGCCCCAGTACTTCATGTCAGGTGACTGTGAAATGTACATATCACCGAATGGTGTGTGACCTGAGTCAGAAGGTCTTGAGAACATTACATACTTGCCGTCGATCTTTCTTGGGAAGAGTACGCCGTTTCTGTTGAATGGGAGGAATGCGTTCTCGCACTGATAGAATGTCTTGAAATCATATGTATAGCCTACGCCGATAGTTGGCTTCCAGCCGTATGCATTACACCATGTTACCCAATATCTGTCTTCGATGAAGCATACTCTTGGGTCATAGCCGTAGCCCCACTGATTTACTTCTTCTGTAGACTTTTCAGCCTGCTCGAACATAATTCTTGTAGGGTTGATGTTCCAGTGAATACCGTCCTCAGAGAAACCAGCATGGAGAGCCATGTTTCTTTCCTTATCGTCAACACGGAATACGCCTGCGAACTTGCCCTCGAAAGGAACTACCGCACTGTTGAAGATAGAGTTTGATGTAGGAAGAAGATTTCTAGGAATGATAGGGTTTCTGTTATCTCTCCAGATCACTTCATTGCAGTCAGCCGGCTTATCCTGCCAAGGCATATTTGGGATAGCCTGTCCGTTGATTACTTTAACGCTCATGTTAAAATCCACCTTTCATAATATAAAAAAATACTGAGGCTGACCGTCAGGTCATGCCCTTGTTTTTATTCTTCCCCCGAATAGAAATGCGAAACTTTTCCCGCTTATTCAAGGCGATATCATTCGGCTTACCTTATCGGTAAAATGCCGCTGTTATTATTAAAACACACTTTCAGAAAAAATTCAAGCCCCTATTTTTGCTGAAAACGTTTAAAATTTATATGTAAACGTATTCTTCTTAAATTTAACATTTTATTAACAATTTGCTTGGTTTCATATTTTTGCATCGCACTAAAAATATGCGACTTTATCCGCCTGCACGTCCGTTCTCCGCCAAGTCCATGATAAAAATGAAATATCAGGCAGTATTTTGAATGTAAATTATAAAAGTTGCCCATAATGGTCATATTAGCATAAGCATATTCGTGCAAGTTTCTGATTTTTTGCAAGAATAGAAAAAAGCACTTGCAAAAACAGTGAAAAGGGTATACAATATAAGTAAGGATATCGGATACGTTCGGCAGAGTGCGGCGCAAGTCGGGATTTGCCGAATTGTTCTGTATAATAGTGTACTATAATTTATAATTTACAAGTGGAGGACATTGATATGAAACTAACAGAAATGTCTGCAGAGGAACTGGCATCATTCAAAGCAGAAGTCCAGAAAAAATATGACGATTTCAAGGCTCAGGGACTTTCGCTGAACATGGCAAGAGGAAAGCCGTCTGCCGAACAGCTCGACCTGACAGAGGGTCTGCTCACAGCAGTAAAGAGCAGCGAGGATTGTTTCGCTGAGGACGGCACAGATTGTAGAAACTACGGCGGTCTTGACGGTCTGCCTGAGGCTAAGGCACTTTTTGCTCCTATGCTCGGCGTAACACCTGATGAGCTTATCATTTGCGGAAACTCAAGCCTTAACATCATGTATGATACTATCGCAAAGTTCGTGCTTTTTGGCACAGGCGATGGTGAGAAGCCTTGGAAGGACACAAAAGTCAAGTGGCTCTGCCCTGTTCCTGGATATGACAGACATTTTCTTATAACAGAAAAAATGGGCTTTGAGCTTGTAAACATTCCAATGGACAAAAACGGTCCTGACATGGATATGGTAGAAAAGCTCGTTGCCGAAGACGATACTATAAAGGGTATATGGTGTGTTCCAATGTATGCTAACCCTACAGGCACAACATACTCTGACGAAGTAGTAAAACGTCTTGCAGCCATGAAGACAAAGGCTAAGGATTTCAAGATATTCTGGGATAACGCATATTGTATCCACCACCTTTCTGATACGCCTGACAAACTTCTCAACATTCTTGACGAGTGCGAAAAGGCAGGCAACCCTGACAGAGTTTATATGCTTGCCTCCACTTCAAAGGTAACATTCCCTGGTGCAGGCGTTGCAATGATAGCGTCATCTGAAAAGAACATCAAGTACCTCAAATCTATGATGACAGTTCAGACTATCGGTTATGACAAGATAAATCAGCTCCGCCACGTTAAGTTCTTCGGCACATATGAAAACCTTATGGAGCATATGAAGAAGCACAGAGCTATAATCGAACCTAAGTTCAAGATAGTTCTTGACACTCTCGAAAAGGAGATAGCACCTCTGGGAATCGGAAGCTGGGAGAAGCCAAACGGCGGTTACTTTATAAGCTTCAACGCTCTTAACGGCTGTGCAAAGAGAATTTGTCAGCTTTGCAAAGAGGCAGGCGTAGTCCTCACAGGTGCAGGTGCGACATACCCTTACGGAAAGGACCCTGATGATTCAAACATCAGAATTGCTCCTACATTCCCGCCTGAGAACGAGCTTAAAATTGCAGCCGACGTGTTCGCTACAGCAGTTAAGCTTGCAAGTGTAGAAAAGCTTCTTGCAAAATAATTCAACTAAGTCAAGATAACAATACTCTCTATATAAAAAAGCGATGACCTTGCAAAAGGTTCATCGCTTTTTTTGTTTGCCTATAAAGCAAAAGCGGTATCGACCTCCTAAAAGGTCATACCGCCCGCTATGGTAAGGAAATTAAAATGGGAATAAAGCTTATTCTTTTACAGCTCCCGAAACAAGTCCGCTGTAGATGTACTTTTGCAGTAAGAGGAATATAATAAGAGTCGGAATGATACAAATTACGATTCCCGCAAAAACTACCTCCCACTGTACAGAAGTGGCGTTCATAAGATTGTAAAGCACAGTTGAGATAACAACGTGGTCATCATCAGGCATATAAAGCTTTGGAGTGTAGAAATCGTTGTAGATACCAACGAACTTGATGATAAGCACTGTTGCTATTGCAGGCTTAAGGTTAGGGAGAATTATGCTGAAATAAACCCTTGGATAAGAAGCGCCGTCCATAATAGCACTTTCGTCCAGGGAATATGATATCTGCCCCAAAAACTGAATGAAAATATAGATAGAAATAATATCAGTACCGATATTCAAAATGATAGGTGCAAGCATAGATCTGTAAAGACCAAGCTTGTAAACTATCTGGAATACCGTTACCTGCATTGTGATATTAGGCAGAAGCGTTGCAATAAGGAACGCTGTCTTTACTGTTCTTGAAAAATAGGTGTTGAAGCGCTGAACGACATAAGCCGTCATCGTACCTGTTATTATCGAACCAACGCAGGATACAACAATGATTATAGCCGTGTTTTTGAATGCAAGAAGAATGTTCTGTGTAAAAAACGCTGTCTTGAAGTTCTCCCACTGAGGCACTTCCGGAAGAGTGAACACCGTGGTGTTTGAAAGCTCTTTGTAAGTTTTCAGCGAGCCTATGAGCACAACAAGTATCGGTACTATTACTATAAGACAGCAGAGTATAAGAAAAGCATACTTGAAAATGTTCAGTACCCTTGAGCCGATATAAAGCGGCTTTGAATCTTTGTTTTCATTCTGTGCCATTATTTCACAGCCCCCTTTCTGCTCCTTTTGTTCTCCTTAGGGGTCTTGTCGTCCTCACGGAAGAAGTATTTTTGTATAAACGTTACGATTATCGTTATGATAAGCAGCACGATACCCATTGCCGAAGCAAGACCCACCTTTTTCAGCGAGAACGCCGTGTTGATAGTCTTGATAACGAATGTGGTAGTGCCCATCATGCCCTTTGTTGTGATATATGGTATCTCGAATACTGAGATAGCACCCTTTACAGCAAGGATAAGCTGCAATGAGATGATAGGCTTTATGCTTGGAAATACGATATATCTGAAGTTCTGCCATGGGTTCGCACCGTCAAGGTCAGCCGCCTCGTAAAGGTCAGGGCTAATAGACTGGATAGCACCGATATACATGATGATATCAAAGCCTATGTATTTCCATATGGAAATGAACACCAAGCAGCAGTTTGCAAGAAACGGCCTGTCAACATCGAACCACAGTATCGGGTCAAGGCCCAGTGTGGTAAGGATAGTGTTGAGCGTTCCGTCAGGGGTAAGACCCTTTTGACCTTTGAGGAAAAATCTTTGGAATATGATAGATACCGCAACACCGTTCATAAGATAAGGGAAGAAAAGTATTCCCTTGAAAAGTCCCTTTGCTCTTATCTTTGAGCAGAGGATAGACGCCAGCAGCAAAGCCAGTGCCTGCTGAATGAATGAACCAACAAGATAATAAAGGCTGTTCTTGAAAGTTTCAAGATAGTCCTTGTCGGTGAATATCGTTACATAATTTGAAAAGCCTGCATATGTAGGGTTAGTGCCGTATGGGTCTCTGTTCTGAAAACTGAATATGACCATATCCAGAGCAGGGATAAAGGTAAACGTTACAAGCAGGATTATCGGCAGTGCAAGAAACAGTATAGAAGTATAGAACTTTTTACCCGCATAAGTCTTTGACCACTGTGCAATGCCTTTTCTATTGCCGTTTTGCATTTGAGGTCCTCCTGAACACAATTATCAGGCACAGGAACAATGCCTGTACCTGATAAGGGATTTATCTTAAGTCTTAGCCGAGAACTTTATCTCTTGCAGCAGCCCACTTCTTGTTTACATCAGCGATGATCTCGTTGAAACCGTCGTCGCCCTTGCCTGCGAATGCTGCCTCAGCAAGCTTGATCTTGAAGTTGTCCTCGTCGCCCTGCCATACGCCAACGCCTGACTCCTTGTCGATCTCGTCGAACTTACCAACGAGGTCATCCGGACAAACAGCCTTCTCGAAGAATACAGCGTCCTTGAATCCTGACAGTGTGCTTGGAAGCTCCTTGTTCTGAACTGTTGAGATCATACCCTCCTGCTCAGAGAAACCTGAATCAGAAACGAACCACTCAACATATGCCTTTGCAAGATCCTGATTCTTGGAGTTTGCACTTACGCCGAGAGTATAGTCAGGACCTTCCTCTGCGTATACCTTTCCGTCAGCCGCTGTGACAGGAACAGGCATATAACCGATATCGTCAGGGTTCTCAGCCTGTTCCATGAACTGTGAAACTGCCCATGAACCCATTACCATTGTAGCGATCTTGCCCTCACCGAACCATACCTTTGATGATTCCCACTCTGTGTTAGCGTGGTCTTCTTCAAGAAGGTCAGGCTTTGAGAACAGATCATACATCAGCTTGTATACTTCATAATAGCCGTTGCCCTCTACAAAGAGGTCGCTCTTATCCTGAAGAAGCTTGTTTTCAGCTTCAGCACCGCCTGCTGCTGAAAGAACAAGGTTCTGCCACTGAGTAATAGTCCAGCTTGCGTCCTTGAAGTTTGTGTAGTAAGGGATAGCGTCTGTGTTATCCTTGATGAGCTGAAGATCTGCAAGGAACTCGTCAGGAGTCTTAGGAGTTTCTGTGATACCAGCCTGCTCCCATATCTTCTTGTTGTAAAGAACGCCTGTAGCTGTTCCGCCTACTGCAAGTCCGTAAACATTGCCGTCAGCCGTCATCTTCTTGTCTGACCAGCGATATGTGTCCTTGAACTCGTCATAAGTTCCGAGAGATACGAAATATGTAGGAAGTTCCTCAAGCTTAAGGCTTGAAGGTATACAAAGAACATCGCCGTAATCATCTGTACCCATTCTTGTTGCTACATCTGTATCGTAATCCTTGTATGCAGTGTATTCAACTGTGCAGTTGTAAGCTTCCTCAAACTTGTCTGTGAGAGCGTCGAGCTTGCCGTCCTCTTTTCTGTCAGTTCTGTTCGTAAGAACTTCCAGTTTTGCACCCTTTGCGTCGAATGAGTCTTTGATATCAGCCTGCGATACTTCAGGTGTAACAGCCTTGCTGCTTGAATCTGTAGAGCTTCCGCAGCCTGTGAACGCACTCATTGTTCCCATTGACAAAACCAGTGCCATTGCACCGGCACATATCTTCTTTGCTTTCATACTTGATAACCTCCGAATTAGCTTAATTTTATTAAGTAAATTAATTTGTCTTCAACGACAATATTAAGTATACATCCTAAATAATATTAAGTCAATATCTTTTTAGAAATTAATATCTTTTTAATCGCAAATTTGTGAACAAATATAAACTTAAGGACTTGAATTTTAGCAATATGCACAAAAAAAATAGCGACAGTCTTAACAAAGACTGTCGCCAAGATCAGACAACCGACACAACCAACGGGGTCATGCCGCAAGGTCCGCCATATAATCTGCGTCAACGTTTATAGTCGTGATAGTCGGGTCTGAAACTTCGGAGATCAAATAGTTATCATATCCCACGATGGAAATATCCTCAGGCACGTTATATCCCATGCCACGGAGCTGTCTTATTGCACGGTAAGCCGCCTCGTCGCAGTTGCATACGAAAGCCGTTGGCATATCGTCCTCAGGGAAAGTCATAGTGATAAAATCACGCTTGTAACGATCGTCGATACGCCACTTTTCGTTGACCTCATAGCCATGCTCTATCATAGCCTTTACATAGCCCATATATCTGTCAAAAATACTCGTTGTGGCAAATTTACTTCCTATGTATCCTATCTTCTTGTGACCCATTTTTATAAGATATGAAGTAAGCTTGTAGCCTCCGCTGTAGCCATTTGTCACAACAGCGTCCAAGTCTAAGGACGGCACATAATAATCAAGCAGTACAAGATCTTTCACATTGTCATTAAGAAGCTTTGCATAATTCTTTGAAAGCTGTCCCAGTGAAATAAGTGCTGAAACCTGCTTGTCCTCGATACAATGCGGGAGCATGAGCCTGTCCTCGTCCTCCTGATCTAAATTTTCCATTATGCAGAACATATTCTCTTTTTTGAGCCTTGTTACAAGAGCGTTATACAATGCCCAATAAAATGAACCGTTAGGATTGATGAATTTTGATGGGATAAGCACACCGATAGTATTTCCTCCCCTGTTCTGAGTGCTTTTAACGCCCACATAACCCATTTCGTCAGCGACCTGCTTTATCTTCTCTCTGAGAGCATCGCTAACTCCGCTTTTTCCTGCAAGGGCTTTTGACACAGTGACATTACTTGTGTCACAGGCTTTGGCTATATCTATAAGTGTAACTGCTTTCTTCAAAATTCTCACCGCTTTTTCTTCTTAATGAACTCCTTAAAATAAACTCTGATAACATTCTCATTCAATTATATCATTTTATGACATAAAGTCAATAGAATATTGCAAAATCTCACATTTACACAAAAACGCAGACCAAAATCAGTTGATAATGCTCTCAACAGGAGCGTTATCCCTCTCTCTTTGCAGTCTTTTTCGCTCAATGAGTTTTCTTATTATAGTGCAGATGAGCAGAGTCGCTGATATAACAGCAACGCCTATTATAGGATAAAATCTCCACATATATTCCTTATCCATATTCTGCAAAGACTGATCTACAGCCGAATTGCTCAGCTTGTCCTGTATCCTTTTTATAAGATATCCGCCCGCTTTAAGAAACGATATCATGCCCCCAAGGCTAAGTATAAAGGAAACGATATATTTTTTGAAAAACGCAAACAATATTCCTGCAAACATAACAACAACGCCTGCCGCCATTGCCCACAGCACCCACTTTGGCGGAACGGGTTCTATATACTTGCCCATGATGCCCACGATAGTTACACCGCCGTAGAAAAATCCCGAATACGCAAACGGCACTATCATAAGAAGCTTCAAAATAAGATAATAAACAGGCTCACCGTTCGGTTTTGTGCGTTTCGCCTTTTTCATCATCTTTTTCGCCGAGCGGCTCTGCCTTTCTCTGGCTTCCTCACGCTCTCTCTGTTCTTCAAGCTCCTCTTCTTTTCTGAGCCTGTCCTGCTTTTCTTTCTGTGCTTTAAGTCTGTCTTTTTTTGACATAATGTACCTCTTTTATGTATTAAAATATTATCGTATCATAGTGTTCTCATCAGATATTTTATTATATCATAGTATGCCACGAAATTCAACACATACAAATGAAATTTTCTTCCTTTGCACTGTTAAGAAGGCAGAATAAAATTGAAAAAGGCTTTCCAAGACAAATAATACTTATGCCGACGGCTGAATTAAATTTCTCAGCAGGTCAACAATAAAAGCGAAAAGAAAAACAGAAAGGAACGTGAAAAAATGTCGTCATTTTTCAAAAAAACAGCCTGCGTCACAGGGATAATACTGCTGGGGCTGTTTGGTCTTATAGGATTTTATTCCACAACGCTCCCCGATTTCTACCTTGTTTCAAAGGGCAGCGAGCTTAGCGTGAACTCCTTTTTCACCATATCCTCAAAGCCCTGCGAAAGCAAGGTGACAGTGGCGGTGTCAGGCGGTTCGTCAGGAGCATCACGATACACAAAAAATATGCTCATGCTTTTTGGGGCAGTGCCAGTCAAGGAGGTTGAATCAAAGACAATGGAAAGACCAATGCTTTATCCTTGCGGACAGCCATTCGGCATAAAGCTTCTCACAGAGGGCGTAATGGTAGTCGATCTGCAAAAGGTGGATTCTTCAAGCCCTGCCAAAGATTGCGGTATAAGAGAGGGCGATGTTATAGTATCTATCGACGGAGAAAAAGTCAAAAGCAACGCAGACGTTGCAAAGATAATCAGAAGCTCAAACGGTGAAGCCTGCTCAGTGCGCATAAAGCGTGGAAGCAACGACCTGACCTTCAAGCTCTGCCCACGCCTTGAGAACGGAAGCTACAAAGCAGGAATGTGGGTGCGTGACTCCTCCGCAGGCATAGGCACTCTCACATTCTATGACCCTGAAAACGGAACTTTCGGAGGCCTTGGTCACCCCGTATGTGACGCAGACACAAAAGAACCCCTCCCCCTCTCCGCAGGCACAGTTGGCGAAATAAACCTCACAGGCTTCAACAAGTCACGCTCAGGCTGTCCGGGACAGCTTTTAGGCGAGTTTGCAAACTCCGCCTCCACAGGTGATATCCTGAAAAACTGCGAAAGCGGCGTGTTCGGCACACTGAATGCAAACCCTTGCCCAAATGCAAAAGAGTTTCCTCTCGGCTTCCGTCAGGAAATACACCCCGGCAAAGCCAAAATACTCTCCTCTATTGACAATGACGGACCAAAAGAGTACGAAATTTCTATCGAGCAAATAAATCTCTCAGATTCTGCCGAGCATGACCTTGTTATCAAAATAACTGACAAGACGCTTCTTGAAAAAACAGGGGGCATTTTGCAGGGCATGAGCGGCTCGCCTATCATTCAGGACGGAAGACTCGTGGGCGCAGTGACCCATGTTTTTATCGAGGACACCGCCAAAGGCTACGGTATCTTCGCTGACGAAATGTATTCAAAGACCTCAGAGCTTGCCGAAAGCACCATAGAAAACGCAGGTTAGCGACCTTTGCCGATCGCTGTCGATTTATGAAAAGGCTTTGCATAGAGAAAAATATCATCTACAGTCGAACAATGCTTAATTATCTTGTTTTGGCATATTCACGCACTGATATTTGTACACTTTGCATTAATAAGTCGATAATTTGTTGACGATTTTTCTAAAAAACTATTGCATTTAACAAATAAATGTGTTATCATTTATCTTGTGAAAGAGAGTTAAAACAAACGCTCTCAAACAAAAATGACAGATTATACGACGGAGGAAATGACAATGACAAACAAGATCAAAATTCTTATTGGCGACGATTCGGCACAGTACGGGGTAGCGTGTGCTTCCTCACTGAGAGCAATGGGCTTTTTCGTGATAACACGTCCCAAGGACGGACTTACTATCTATGACGCTATCAAAAACGAACAGCCGGACGTTGTTATCGCAGACGCAGTGATGCCGAGCCTTGACGCAATCGAGCTTATCAGAAAGATACAGAACTCGTCCTATCAGAAACCGCTTTTTATAATCACAAGCGCCTATGAGAACTCATTTATAGAAACACAGGTCATGAACGCGGGAGCATCATATTTCATGCTCAAACCATTCGACATAAAGATACTTGGCGAGAGGATAAAGTCCATGCTGGATATCGACACCGATATATCCTCCGACTCAAGCTATACGAAAAACAAGCAGAGCATAAACCTTGAGATAATCGTCACAGACATAATCCATCAGATAGGCGTACCTGCCCACATCAAGGGCTATCACTATCTCAGGGAAGCTATCATACAGTCCGTGAACGATAAGGAAATGCTTGAAAGCGTTACAAAGCTATTATATCCTGCAGTGGCAAAAAAATTCGCAACTACGCCCTCCAGAGTGGAAAGAGCCATACGCCATGCCATTGAGATAGCATGGGACAGAGGAGATATCGACACCCTCAACAGCTTCTTCGGCTACACCATAAACACAGGCAAGGGCAAGCCCACAAACAGCGAATTTATCGCACTTATCGCAGACAAAATAAGCCTTAAATTCAAGACCACCATGGCGGTCTAGGGGTCATAAGTCATATATGCAAAAAGAGCAGAACGCATTTTCACGTTCTGCTCTTTTGTTACTTGTTGATAAATGTAGGGGCGAACAGTGTTCGTCCGTCTTTGTTCGCCTGCTAAATTTGCAATAAGACAAACTTTTTCGCTTTGGGTGTGACGTTGCATTTCCGAACACAGGCGACCTCAGGTCGCCCCTACACACAAAATACAAAAAAGAGGGCGAAAATGATCCGCCCTCTGCATTTTCATATTATCACAGCTTTATCTCTTCGCTGTTCTTTTCGTCCTTGCTGTTGTCATGCTCTATCCTGTCACGGTGAGTTTCAAGAGGAGCCGAATCCTTTACGCCCTCAGTGGCTTCTGGTATAAAGCAGGTCTTTACCGTCATAAAGAATATTCTAAGATCAAGCATAAGCGACTGATGCTCTATGTACATAAGGTCAAGCTTCAGCTTGTCATAAGGCGTAGTGTTATACTTTCCCATTACCTGCGCATAGCCCGTAAGTCCAGCCTTGACTTTCAGCCTGTATTTGAACTCAGGCATTGTTTTTTCATACTTCTGCGCGATCTCAGGCCGCTCAGGTCTAGGCCCTACAAACGACATATCGCCCTTTAGTATGTTTATAAGCTGTGGAAGCTCGTCTATCCTTACTTTTCTTATAAACTTACCTATAGGAGTGATACGGCTGTCATTTTTCTTTGCAAGGGTCGCACCGCTTTTCTTTTCAGCGTCAACTATCATGCTTCTGAACTTGTATACCTTGAACACCCTGCCCCCCGTTGTGAGCCTTTTCTGAGAATAAAGCACAGGACCGCCATCATAAGCCTTTATTGCAATAGCCGTCACTAGCATAAACGGTGACGCCACCACCAGTGCGGCAGCCGACAGCACAATGTCAAGTATTCTCTTTATCGCACGCTGTTCCCAGCGCAAGCCGTCATTTCTCGCCAGCAAAAGGGGCGTATCGAAAAGGTGGAAATCCTCCGCACCCCTTACGATAATATCTGACAGCTTAGGGTTTATATAAGTCCTGATAGAATTTTCAAAAGTAAATTTCAAAAGCTTGTTTCTCAGGTCATTTGGGATATCCGAGATTATAACAGCCTCGTGTTTTAATATCTCACGCTCGATATCCTCAAGGCTCTCCTCACAGCTTATAGAAGCGCATATCCTGTATTTGTCATTTCTTACGCTCATTTTTGAAACAAGGTACTTAGCGTTCTTGTTTCCATAAACGATTATCATTCGCCGTGGAGGGTATACCGCCTGATATATCCAAGTGAAAACATAGCTCCACGCAAAGGCTATGACCACCTGAATTACCGTCATAACAAGTATGGGCGCTATGTTGAGCCTGCCTCGTCCGATAAGAGAAACGAGTATAAATTCTATAAAATTCGCACCCAGCACACCCAGCACCTGCGAGCCAAAAAGCCCCGTGAATTTATCATATCCAAGACGGAAGCCGTTAAAGGTCTTTGCCATGGATATATAGAGCACCGCATAGATAGCCACCATAAGAATGTTACCATTATGCCAGAACGGGTCACGCATCGCCTTGTTGTAAAAGTTGTTCCAAACCGTGTCGAAGCACTTCATAAAGGCACAGATTATAACAAGTGCACTGAGATAGTTAAGTATCTTTTTGAACTGATCTCTGTTATTCAACAAAAAACCGCCTTTCTCTGCTGTTTTTGTTATCTGCTCAATGAGTAAAGTATAGCATACTTTTCGCCAATAATCAAGCATTACACACAATTTTCACCGACTGCCACCTTTTTCAGCCTGATTTTTCAAGATAATACCTGTATCTCCATTCGATATAGTTTTAAGCTATGGAAGACCATAAAATAAAAATTATTGATTTACTAGGAATTTTGTGTTATAATATACTTTACAAAAAATAAAAAATATATTTTTATATAGATAACAGAAAAGAGGAAAATAAATGAAGACCTGCGAGCTTTTCAAGAAAAAGACAACATTATCCTTTGAGGTGTTCCCACCAAAGAGTTCAACGCCTGTTGAGAGCATATACAGCACAATATCACAGCTCCAGCCACTTAACCCTGATTTTATCAGCGTAACATACGGAGCAGGCGGAAGCACGAACAATGCAACTATCGACATATGCTCGGCTATAAAAAATCACCACAAGATAGAGTCGGTGGCACATCTTCCATGCCTTTATCAGACAAAGGAACGAGTATTAGAGCAACTTGAAGAGATGAAGTCTGCGAATATTGAGAACATACTTGCTTTGAGAGGTGACAGAAACCCTGATTTTGAGCCGGCAGGTGATTTTCACTACGCTTCCGACCTTGTATCTTTCATAAAAGAACACAGCGACATGAACGTAATAGGCGCATGCTATCCTGAATGTCACCCGGAGTGCGACAGCATAGTAGATGATATAAAGCACCTGAAGGATAAAGTAGACGCAGGCTGTTCACAGCTTATCACCCAGCTTTTCTTTGACAACAGCACATTTTACGATTTCAGAGAAAAAACAGCCATAGCAGGGATAAACGTGCCTATCGAAGCAGGAATAATGCCTGTGACCAACAAAAAGCAGATACTTAGAATGACAACTCTTTGTCATGCGACCCTGCCGAAGAAGTTTCTAAAGATAATGGACAAATACGAGAACGACCCAATAGCAATGAGAGATGCAGGCATAGCCTATGCGGTATCGCAGATAGTAGATCTCATCGCCAATGATGTAGACGGCATACACCTTTACACCATGAACAATCCATATATAGCGGAGAAGATATGTGAAGCGGTGAAGTCGCTTTTCTGATCTACACAAACGCAAGCAGGCGGAGAATTGATCTCCGCCTGCTTTTTTGTTTTCCGCACAGACCAACTGTAGGGGCGAACAGTGTTCGCCCGTTTCATTTTTTCACGATCCTACTGATTATTACATTGTATAAACACTGCACCCAAATGTAGGGGACGGCGCCCCCGACGTCCCCACATCGAAGCGTTAAGGTTTGATTTATCATAAAGCTGTGTAGGCAAACAAAAGCGGGTCAGAGCTTTACACTCCGACACCGCTTTATTATAGCTTATTATTCATATCTCAAAGCGTCGATAGGATTGAGCTTCGCCGCCTTTATGGACGGAATAAGTCCAAATA
This sequence comes from Ruminococcus bicirculans (ex Wegman et al. 2014), assembly GCF_000723465.1. Taxonomy (GTDB): domain Bacteria; phylum Bacillota; class Clostridia; order Oscillospirales; family Ruminococcaceae; genus Hominimerdicola; species Hominimerdicola aceti. Next base: position 141,345 of record NZ_HF545616.1, on the reverse strand, counting down.
CTATTCCAACTACCATTGAAAATACCACCGACACTACTATTGACGCCGAGGATATCGCCACAGGCACTTCCGCTACCTTCGCTATTACCTGCGAAAGCCCTATGCCCGTCAGCACACCGATTATTCCGCCTATGCTCGTAAGCACTGCCGCTTCTGTCAAAAACTGTGCAAGAATTCTCTTTTTCCTTGCTCCCAGTGCTTTTTTCAGTCCTATCTCTCTCGTTCTCTCTGTTACCGACACGAGCATAATATTCATTACGCCTATACCGCCTACCAGCAGAGAGATGCTAGCTATCCATATAAGCATCTTATTAGTCGATGAACTCAGATCCTGCAATGACTTCGCCTGCTCCAGCAGGCTATCGCTCTTGTATTCCACAGAAGCGCTGGTTTCCTTACTTCCGCCCTTTACAGCCGAAACGTTCTCGTTAAGAATATCCGCCGACTTTTTGCCCGCATTCGTCATCGAGTCCGTGTCCACAGCCTTTACGATACAGTTTTCTGGTTCGTCATAGCGGAAAACTATCCCCCAATCGTTTGTGGGGATAAAGACAAGTCCGCTTGATGTCTGATTGTATGTGTAGTAGTCCTCCACTGAGCTTATAACAGGCTCAAAGTTTGAATTTTTCACAGCCACGCCTATCACAGTGAACGGCTCGCCACTTATGTCTATGACCTTTCCCACAGGGCTTTCACCCTGGAAAAGACCCTCTGCAAGCGTCTTGTCTACCACTGCCACCTTGTCAAATTTGGTAAAGTTTCTCTCCGCAAAGCCCTTTCCCTCAACTATCTCGTATCCAACAGTATCAAAATAATCCTTGTCTACTCCGTATATAGTTGACGAATCCATTTTGTTGTTAAGATAAAACAGATTGTCAGGATTGTTTCTTGTGCGGTAAAAAGTGCTTGACTCCACCTCTTTAAGCTCGTTGATACGTTTTTTAGTGTCCGGTGTGAACATTGCCACATTAGACGGTGGCGCTTCATAAGAAAAGTCGCAAACAGTGTCGCCATTTGAAAGCTGGATCTTCACAGTGTTGTTTCCTGCACCGATAAGATTGTTCTTTATCTGCTCATTTGTACCCTTGATAGTGGAAACTATAGCAATGATAGCCGCAATACCGATAATGATACCAAGCATAGTAAGAAACGAGCGTATCTTATGTGAAAGTATTCCCTTAAATGAAAGTCTGATATTTTCTATCATATTATCCGCCCCCTTTTAATACTCAGGATAAAGGACTTTGTCGGTCTCCTTTGTCCTTACGCCCTCTTTGACGTCCTTGCCGTATGGGAAGCATATCTTATCTTTCATAGAAAGTCCGCCCTTGACCTCGATATTAGTGCCATACATTATCTTGCCTGTTTTTATGTAGCTTTTCACAAGTCTGCCGTCCTTGTCGGCTTTCATTATATAGTAGTTTCCGTTTTCCTGCCTTACATAATGTATAGGCAGATAAACGCTATCACTGGTCGTGGTGTCATTCACAAATGAAACGCCTACCCAGTCGCCCACGTTGAAATCCGTGCTGTCGCTGAGCTTAGCTTCTATAGTGTAGGTGGAGCTGTTAGGATTGTCACCCCAGTTGTTTGTCGAGTATGACGTAGGCTCGCTGCTTATCTTTGTTATCTCAGCGTCAATGCTCATTCCCGTGTTGTATGAGTTCACCATAACAGTGTTTCCCACAGCCGCTCTGTCAAGATTAAGCTCGCCCACACTAAAAGTAACGGAAACTCCGCCCTCGCCCTCGATTATTGCGAAAACGTCATCATCAGAGCTGTCACCACTGTAGTCCATGCTGCTGTCCGTAATGTCCATATCGTCTTTGTCGTCACCATCGTCCGAATTATCACCCTCTGCGGCAGCGTCGCCTACAGTGCCTATCTTCTTAACGACTCCGTCGATATTAGCCACTACCTTGCCGTCTGTCTTTTTCTTCAAAGCGTCATTGTAGTCAAGCTTTGCAGACTTAAGGTTAAGCTTTAAGCTCTTTATCTCGTCCTCTTTTTCTGATATCATTTTCTTTATCTCTGCACGGCTGTGCATATAGTCCTCAGAGCCTGAATTTGTACCGTCCGTCTGTGACGGGTCAGCAGGAGTGACATCTATGCCAGCGTCATTATCATCATGATCACCGTTATCAGATATATCCACATCACCGCCATTGTCGGTATCATCAGTATCATCGCTGTCGTCAGCACTGTCATCACTGCGGTCTGAGCCTGCAGGCACAACGATAGAGAACTTGCCGAACTGCTCCACAGAAGTGTCAAGAGAAAGCGTACCGCTTTCCTTATCCTCAGTTATCCCCTGTGAAACTGTCCAGTCTGCAAGAGCCTTTTTGCCAATTGTTTCACGGTTGACTATCCACTTGTATATAAAGTTTGAGTTATCATCATAAACGCAAAGCTCCGCATAAGCCCCCGTTGTCTTTATCCTATCAAGAAACGCTCTGGATACCTTTGTGTTCCTGTTGCAGTTTATAATGTAAGGATCGTCCTTTGTGCCTGCATTTTTCGTCTGGAAAACAGCCTTTACAACGTCCACAGTTTCCATAGGCTCAGGAGTTGGCTCAGGATCTGGAGTTGGCTCTGGGTCTGGTTCCGGCTCTGGTTCCGGCTCAGGCTCTGGATCGTCAGGCTCTTGCGGTGCGTCCTCAGAAGGCTTTAAAAGCTTATATTTAGCAAGCTCCTTTTCAGCCATTTTGATGTTCTGCTCGCAGACCTTTACCTGATTTTCTTTCTGTGAAAGCTCCAGCTCCACCACCGTCATGTCATATTCAAGTATAGTGTCGCCCTTTTTCACAGTGTCGCCCTTTTTCACAAACACCTTTTTAACAAGCTTCTCGTTGTCAAGAGTAATTCTCTGAGCGTTGGCAGAAACTATCTGCCCATCCATGTTCGCCGAGCTGTCCCACTCGTACGCATCCGCAGTTTCCGCCATAAGGTCAACAGGAACTACCGCCACAACAGTTTTCTTGTCCTGATTTTTCTTATATTTCATTGCTCCCGCATATCCGCCTCCGCCGAGGATAGCTATGCACAGGAGTGTTATTATTACCTTTTTCATTCCTGCTCACCTGCCTTTTCTCCATGAAGCTCGCCGTCACGAATATACATTATCCTCTTTGCACATCTTGCAATGTCAGGCTCGTGTGTTATCATAACGATAGTAACACCGTCGTCATTAAGCTCCTTGAAAAGCTCCATTACCTGATCGCCCGACTTTGTGTCAAGAGCGCCTGTGGGTTCGTCTGCAAGAAGAAGCTTTGGATTGTTGACTATCGCCCTTGCAATAGCCACCCTCTGCTTCTGACCGCCTGAAAGCTGAGTAGGCTTGAACATCATTCTCTGTGCAAGCCCCACCTTTTCAAGAGCCGCCTTTGCTCTCTGACGTCTTTCTCTTTTGCCTACCCCCGCATAAAGCAGCGGAAGCTCCACATTTTCAAGTGCTGATTGTCTTGGGAGCAGATTAAAGTTCTGAAATACAAAACCTATCTTCTTGTTTCTTATCTCCGAAAGCTTTCTATCCTTTGCCTGCATAATGTCACAGCCGTCAAAAACAAAGCTTCCCTTTGTCTGCTTGTCAAGACAGCCTATAATGTTCATGAGCGTAGACTTTCCCGAGCCTGACGGACCCATTATCGCCACATATTCCCCCTCTGAGACCTCAAGGGAAATATCCTTAAGCACAGGCACAGCTTCCTTGCCCTGCAAATAATCCTTGTAGATATTTTTCAGTTCAAATACCATTGCAAGCCCTCCTTATTCAGCGAAAGCTGCGTCAGCATCAGCAGCGTCGGCATTCTCACCGTCTGCATTTTCTGCATTTTCCTCTTCACCGTAAAGCTTGTTGAAGTATTCTTCTATCTCCTCGTCCGTCATGCTTGCAAGCATATCCTCGTCTATAGCCATGCCGTCCTCATCGCTTCCGTCATAAACGATGTCCTCGTCACCGCCCTCGATATTATCGTCACCGTCCGTGTTGTCGTTCGGGTCAAGGTCATTAGGCGGAACAGACACGTCAGCCTCATTTGTGGTAGCCGTCATGCCCTCCTCGATAGACTTGTCAGGGTATGCGATATAATCGCCTTTTTCAAGACCTGATTTTATCTCGCAGTCACCGTTATCCTCGTCCTTCTGACCTATTTCAACATATCTCTTTTCTATCTTTCCGTCCTCGTTCTTAGCCCAGACGTAGTTCTTTTTGCCGTCCTTGCAGATAAAGTCGGAATAGAGCCATATGCCCGTCTTGTTTATAGAAGTGTCCTGTCCGTTGTCTATCTCGATAAGAACGTGCTGACCGAGCATAAGTCCGTCAAAGCTCTCAGGCTTAACATAGAAAGCATAGTTTGAAGACTGGCTCATCTCATCGCTTGAACCGTAGCTGTACATGTACATATCGTCAGAATTTTTCTGCGGACTTGTGTCAACAGAAGTTATCTCGCCCTTCCAAGTGGAATCATCAAGCCTTGACTTTACGATAACAGAAACGCCCTGCATGATGTCAGTGCTGTTCTGCTCGTTGAATCTGCCCTTTATTCTGTAGTCGCCCTCTTCTGTTATCTGCATTATAACGTCACCGCCGTCCTCCTGAAGCTTGTCCACCGTCTTGACGTTCTTAACAGTTCCGTCAATAGAAGCGGTGACGTATGCGTTCTTTGTGGAAACCTCCAGCTTTTTGATCTCAACGTTTTTAGCCTTTATGTCATATTCGTTCTTGGCGATGTCGCTCTGCAAAGAAAGTATCTGTGTCGTGTATGACACAGCGGCGTCCTGATCAACGTTTTTCTTTTCCTTTTCAAGCTCAGCTATCTGGCTCTTGTTTGAGGTTATCTCGTTCTGAAGCCTCTCGACCTCAAGCTTAGCCTGCTCAAGCTGAAGGTTTATAGCCTCAACGTCATATGTAAGAAGCTTGTCACCCTTTTTAACAGAGTCACCGTCCTTAACAAGTATCTCGTCCACCGTCTTTGAGCTGTCATACTTTACGTCCACAGACTCCTGCGCCTCAACAACGCCCAAAAACGAGCAATTAGAAAGCTTGAAGTCCGACACTGTGTTAAGCGACGATACCTTCTGCACATATACCTTCTGTGAGCTTTTTGAGCCTCCCTTGCCGGTCTTTTTCCATACGAAAAAGCCTCCCACACACACTGCGCAGACGATAACAAGCACTATTATAACAGTGCATATCCTTTTTTTCGTGGTCATTGCAATACCTCCGTTTGTGATTTTTTCAAAACAGCATAAAAAAAATCCGCCTGACAGCAGCCAGACGGATAAAACAGCCCCACTCTCCCCATAAGGGTATAGCATGAGCGTATTATTCTTTGTTATCTTGCTGTCCTGTTGTCTTTTGTTCTTATCTGTTTTTATGTATACATTATACCATAAAAAGAATACAAGTCAATAAAAAAAGACGTTGTTTTAAGAAACTCATAAGAATTTCCCTCATCTATAAAGACGTGCAATAACAAAAAAAGTTGCAAACAAAAAAAATTTCTCGTACTATCCCGCAGAGGCACCTGATGTTTTTAAACACTCTCGGTGCAAACAGCATTCACCAATACAGATTGTAACAAATCACCCCAACAAAAAAAGGGCAGCCCACGCCGCCCTAATATGTATTATTTTTTCTTAGCCATAAGCCCTATCATTATAAGCACTACCACCGCACCGCCGCCGATACAGCCGAAAAGCACCCAATCGGTCTCAGTGTTCTGGGTGGAGTTTTTCTGCGCCTTGATAACCTCCTGCTCCGCCATAGCCTCCGCCGCAGAGCTTTCCGTCACAATGGAGCTGTCCTCCACCTGAGGGCTGTCCGCATACACCGCCCACGGTATTATCATCATAAGCGACATCACAGTCGCCCCAAGCCCCGACAAAAGCTTTCTCGTCCTCATATAAAAAGACCTCCTCCGATACGCCATTTATCAACAGCAAAGCTTTATCACAGAGCTGCTTAAAGTTTTCCTCATTCAATTATACACATTTTCCAATAAAATTACAAGCAGAATTTTGTACAAATCATACATTAGTTTACACAACAATATACACAACACCTCACGGATTACAAATAAATCGCTGTAAATTTTGATTTATCAGTTTATTAATTGTGTATTGTCACAAAAATATATAGCAAAATTCATCAAAAATAGCATTGAAAATCTTGTTCATATGTGATATAATAACGAATAGCAACATACTGTTCACACTTTACTTGTAAGGAGGTCTTTATTTTGGAAGAACGTATGCAAATTATACAGGCAGCAGGCAACAGCAAGATACAGATAGGCGTTATACCGGGTCACTATGCAACTAACCACTCGCATATCAATTATTATGTAGATATAACATCTCTTAAAACTGGTTATAAAATGGCAAAGGAAGCCGCAAAGGCATTGGCAGCCACCTATGTTTCAACACATATCGACACTATCATATGTCTTGAAGGCACAGAGATCATCGGTGCCTTTCTCGCTGAAAGCCTTGGCGAAAGCGGCATAAACAGCGGTGCAGACGTAAATGTAGTAACACCTGAGCTAAACGCTGTAAATCAGATGATATTCAGAGATAACACTCAGAAGAAGATATGGGGCAAGCAGGTGCTTCTGCTTATCGCTTCCGTTTCAACTGGAAAGAGCATAAACAGAGCAATGGACTGTCTGAAATACTATAACGGCAACCTTGTAGGAATAGCTTCCATATTCTCCGCTATCAAAGAGAACAACGGCACTGCTATCCACGCCCTTTTCACAGAAAAGGATCTGCCTGATTACATGACATATACATCATCAGAATGCCCAATGTGCAAATCAGGACAGAAGGTCGACGCTTTGGTAAACAGCTTCGGCTATTCAAAGATATAGCTTGTAACTTCATTCTCCATAAAAATAACGTTAAAGGGACGGAATTTGACTTCCGCCCCTTTTTCTTTTGCCAAAATGCGTAGGGACGACCTGATGTCGTCCACTTTGCTTATCACGCTTTTATGCCAATAAATTATCCAAACAAATGTGAAAATTTCTTTTTAAGCCCAGCCTTGTCAAAACCAAGACCAAGCACTATATAAAGTATCGAGCTTGCAAGCACCTGTATGCAGTAAGCAGGAGTCTGACCGAAAGCCGAAATTATTGCGCTCTTTGAGAAACCGCCTGCCATAAAAATTCCCTCATAAAGACTGTAGCATACCACGCATATAACAAGTGCAGGGATAATGCCGAGAAGATTTCTCACGCAGATTATCTTCTCTGTCTTTCTTGAAAAGCAAAGAGCAGTTATCGCCTTTATAACGATAGTTCCAGGGAGCCATACCACAAATCCCGAAAGTCCGTCTGCAAGACCTGCTCCGATAGCGCCTGCCGCCATTGCATAAGGTGTAGGAAGCATTGAAGCCGCAAGATAAATAAGTCCGTCACCTGCGTGTGTGTAGCCTGCACCCGTAGGAATGTGCAGCCATGCCGTAAGAACATATATCATTGCCGCAAAAAGACCTGTCACACAAATAAGCTGAATATGCTTTGTTGAATTTTTTACCTGAACTGTTGTACTCATTATTATCACTCCAATTTAATTTCTATCCTTATTTTATACCTCCAGACTATGATTTGCAAATGCCTCAGTTTCACACTTTTTCCACCGCAAATTGTATCTTTTGCACAATCCAAAAGTCCTATCCGAACATCACATTTGTGCATCAAAGCAATACCATATCCCACAATAATTTTACAAGAACATGACAAAATCAATTATGCACAAAACCAAGCTGTCATATAGGCTTTCTTTTGTGCTATAGGTAGAAGATAAAAAGGCGTAAAAAAAGAGCGGTCATGGGCAAGACCACTCCATTCTGCAAACAGACAGCTTAAAATCGCACAAAAAACGGGCGAGCAAAGCCCGCCCCTACAAAATATCAAATAACGTAATCATCTATCCTTGCATTTTCCTGATTTACAAGGTCCTGCAAAGTAATGCCGTCAACAACATCATTTATAGCACCGTAAAGCTTTTTCCATACCGTCAGCGTTGCACAGCTGTCCTGACGTGGACAGGTATTTTCTTCCCCCTCCAGACAAGCCACAGGAGCAAGACTTCCCTCTGTGAGCCGAAGTATCATTCCCACAGTGTATTCCGCAGGCGTTTTTGCCAGCTTGTATCCGCCACCTGCACCACGAACGCTCTTTACAAAGCCCGCTCTTGCAAGAATGGATATTATCTGTTCAAGATACTTGTCGCTGATGTCTTGTCTTTCAGCGATCGCTTTGATAGGCACATATCCGCTCTGCTCATGTAAAGCAAGGTCAAGCATAAGCCTCAGTGCATATCTTCCCTTTGTGGATATTTTCATCAGCGTCAGATCCTTTCATAAATCCTATAGAAAATCTATGATTAATTATATATCATATTTGTAAAAATGTCAAGCAAAAACCACCGCAAAGGGCGTATTTACAAAAAACTTCTTTTTACCCTCTTTATTTTTCTCAAAAAGTAGTGTATAATACAATTAAGTATACAAGTTCACAGCAAAGAAAATAAAGGGAGGTCAAAAGCTATGAAAAACAAGCTTAAAGTAAATATTTATAACCGTACATACAATCTGCTTTCCGAAGAATCGCAGGAGTATACCAATAAACTTGCGTTGGTGATAAATTCAAAGATAAAAGGCATGATGAAAGCTATCCCGAGCCTTTCCGTTCAGGACGCCGCAGTGCTGACAGCACTTGATTGTCTTGACGAGCTTAGCAAGGCAAATCAAAATATTGAGAATATCCGCACCCAGATAAAGGACTATGTTGACGACGCAGGCAGAGCAAGAAGTCAGGCTGACGAAGCTCAGAAAGAAATAAGAGAGCTTCAGGCAAAAGTCCATGACCTTGAAGAACAGCTCGAAGCACGCACAGTTGTAAAAAGAGAGCCTGAGGACGAAGTTATAAACGCAAACGAGCTTCTTTCGCAGGAGATAAAGAACGCTATCGAAAGACCTGTCCACCCTAATCAGCCTAACAACGGCAATTTTGTCGGCACAGTAAATTACAGACCCGAGGGAGGAAGCCATTAATGGCTCACAAAGCTGAGATACTTGCCCCCTGCGGTTCTTTTGAAACTCTCGAAGCCGCCCTTAGAAGCGGCTGTGACGCAGTTTATCTCGGGGGAGAGAAATTCTCCGCCAGACAAAATGCCGCCAATTTCACAGATGAACAGCTAAAAGAAGCCGTAAGGCTCTGTCACCTGCGAGGTGTAAAGGTCTATCAGGCGATAAACACTGTTGTCTTTGACGAACAGCTCGAAGAGTGCAAAAAAGCCGTCAAATTTGCCGCAGAAATTGGCGTTGACGGACTTATCACCCAAGACCTGACCCTTGTGAAAATATGCCGTGAATGTTGCCCCGACCTTGAATATCACGCCTCCACCCAAATGACCATCCACAGCGAAAGCGGTGTGAAAATGGCTAAAAACCTCGGTTTTTCAAGAGCCGTCCTGTCAAGAGAGCTTCCCGAGCATACCATAAAAGACCTCACCAACCTTGGCATCGAAACAGAAGTCTTTGTCCACGGCGCACTTTGTATGTCCGTGTCAGGTCAGTGCTATATGAGTGCGTTGATAGGTTCGAGAAGTGCCAACAGGGGACTTTGTGCTCAGGCTTGCAGACTGCCTGCACAAGGGGATAAGATAACAAAGGGACAGGAGCGTTACGCCCTCTCTCTGAAAGATATGTCCTATGTTGATAAGCTCCAAAGGCTCGAAAAGGACGGAGTTTCCTCTCTTAAAATAGAGGGCAGAATGAAGCGCCCCGAATATGTTGCGGCGGCAGTGAACTGCTGTAAAAATTCTCTCGAAAACAAGCCTTATGACCTAAAAGCCCTTGAAGCGGTCTTTTCCCGCGGTGGCTTTACAGACGGCTATTACAATGGCAGATTAGGCAGAGAAATGTTCGGCACAAGGCAGAAAGAGGACGTTTCCGCCACCGCCAGAATTCTTCCCGAGCTTCATGAGCTTTACCGCAGATGTGAAAAGCGCACAAAAGCCTTTTTCACCATAAAGCTTCAGGAAAGTTCTCAGGCGGAGCTTTCTCTCCGTGACAGCGAGGGAAACACCGTGACCGTTTACGGCGATATACCACAAAAAGCCTTGAAAAAGGCCTGCGACAGCGACTATGTAAAAAAACAGCTCTCCAAGCTTGGGGACACCATATACGAGTTCGGAGGACTTGAAGCCGCCATAGGCAAAGACCTTGCCTATCCAGCTTCCGCACTTAATGACCTAAGACGGCAGGCGGTAGAAAAGCTTGACCAGAAGCGTATAGACTTTTTCACCCATACCGCCGATTTTACCGACAAATCACTTGCTGATTTCTCTGCCTTGCCAAAAGCTTATGAGCGCAAAAAAATACGCATAATGCTCTCAAAACTTTCTCAGCTTGAGGGTGTTGACCTTGACAATGTAGAGCTTGTTGGCGTGCCAATAGAGATAGCGTCAGAAGCGGCAAAGATCGTGTCAGACAAAAGCAAGCTTATGATAATAATGCCACGCTTCACATTCGACGAGAAAGCCCTATGTGAAAAGCTTTCAGCCGCAAAAGAAGCAGGCATAACAAAAATGCTCGCCATGAATATCGGCCACTGCCTTATTGCGAATGACCTTGGCTTTGAGCTTCACTCAGGCTATTCATTCAATCTCTGCAACTCAGCCGCATTGGACGAGGTAAAAAAACTTGGTGCAAAAGACTGCACAGTTTCCTTTGAGCTTAAAGCGTCGCAGATAGAAAAGTTAAAGAAGCCCATTGAGATAGGCTTTGTGGCATACGGCAGACTTCCCCTTATGCTCACTGCAAACTGTCCTATAAGAAACGATATGGGCTGTAAAAACTGCAAGGGCAAGCTTTTTGACCGCACAGGCAGAGAGTTTACGGTGAGATGTCCAAAGGGCAGAGATTGCGCAGAGATACTAAATTCCGATATTTTGTATCTTGCAGACAAGCTCGACGATTTTGATAATGCCGACTATATGGAGCTTCACTTCTATGAGGAGAATGCCCACAGGATAAACGAAATAATAAAGGCTTACCATGGCGAAAGGGGTGCAAAGCCCGAAAACGCCACCAATGGCCTATACTACAGAGGAGTTTTATAAAATGAGATTACTTATAAAAAAGCTTAAGGAAAATGCAGTTATCCCTGCAAGACAAACAGAATTTAGCGCAGGCTATGACCTTTGTGCCTGCACAGACGCACCTGTAACCATAAAAGCAGGTCAGACCGAGAAAATACACACAGGCATATCAGCCGAGGTTCAGGGTGAGAAAAACTGTGTTCTTCTTATCTATGCAAGAAGCTCACTCGCATCAAAGTTCGGCATTGCCCCTGCAAACTGCGTTGGCGTTGTCGATTGGGACTACAGAGGTGAGATAATCTGCGCTCTCCACAACAGTTCAGACAAGGACTACACCATAAACAGTGGCGACAGGATCGCACAGCTTGTGATAACCCCTGTTTTCACTCCCGAAGTAGAGGAAGTGACAGAGCTTTCCGATACAGAGCGTGGCGCAGGCGGCTTTGGCTCAACAGGCAAATAAGAATGGTGAAAACTGCATATGAAAATTTACAACGTTAAAATAAAGACCATGGACAGCGACAGACGTGTTATTGAAAACGGCTGGGTGGAGATAACAGACGGCATTATTTCCGCTGTAGAAAGCGGCTCTCCCGAAGCTGTCACAGCCGAGGACATAAACGGCAACGGCAGAACAGTTTACCCTGGTTTTATCGACATTCACACACATCTTGGACTATCCACAAGCGGCGTAGGCATGGAGGGCGAAGATTTCAACGAGGAATCTGAACCATGCACAGCACATATCCGCATTGTTGACGGCATAAACCCCATCGACTATTCCTTTGAGCTTGCAAGAAAAGCAGGCGTAACATGCTGTCTTGTATCCCCAGGCTCAGCAAATCCTGTTGCAGGCAGTATTGCGGCAGTAAAAACCTATGGCAAGCGAATAGATAAAATGCTTGTAGGCACAGTTGGAATGAAATTCTCAATGGGTGAAAACCCTAAACTCACCTATTCTGACAAAGAGGACGCCCCCTACACCCGAATGGCAGTGGCAGGCATAATAAGAGAAGCACTTATAAAGGCGCAGAAATACGGTGAAGCGGTCGAGCGTGCAATGGGAAGCGAGGAGGATATGCCGGAGTTTGACATGAAGTCGGAGGCTCTGCTCCCTGTTCTCAGAGGCGAAGTCAAGGCGCATTTTCACTGTCACAGGGCGGACGATATTTTCACCGCCATAAGGATAGCGAAAGAATTTGAGCTTGACTATGTGCTTATACACTGCACTGACGGTCATATCATAGCTGACGAGCTTGCAGAGGAAGAAGCAAGCTGTGTGATAGGTCCTGTAATATGCGACAGGTGCAAGCCTGAAATGGCAAATCTTACCCCAGCCAATGCCGGCATACTTTCTTCTCACGGCATAAAGGTAGCAATCTGCACCGACCACGCAGAAGTGCCGATAGAATATCTGCCCTTGTCAGCGGCTATTGCAGTAAAAAACGGTCTTGACTATGAAAAGGGCATTGAAGCTATCACCTGCACAGCGGCAGAGATAGCAGGCATATCCGACCGGGTAGGCTCTGTAAAGACAGGGCTTGACGCAGACCTCACCCTATTCAGCGGCGACCCCCTTGATGTAATGGTATCACCTGACATGGTGATATGCGGCGGAAAAATAATTTGATATGATACCAATGCGGAACGGTTTTCGTTTCGCATTTTTTATTTGCAATTGTGTTAGCCGCACTTTGTTATGCACTTTACAAACCATGTAGGGGCTGGCGTCCTCGACAGCCCGCACCTGTTTGCCTGCTCAATCCTGCGATAACCCCACAAATGGCGGTAGGGGCGAACAGCGTTCGCCCGCCTTTATTCGCCTACATGGTTTGTACAAATTCACCCCCCCGCAACTCCTCGAAACGGGACGTCGTATTTCTGCAAAGCAGAAATTGCGCTGCTCCCCTACAGGTATTCTGGCAAGTTTCTGCGCCGCAAAATCGCTCCGCTCTTTGCGGATATACGTTTTGCTTTGGGATAGAATAGCGGTGCAGATTGTGTTACTCCGATATTTCTTTTGTCTGATATCTTATTTCTATATGCTTTTAATACTACAATCTGCACCTAGTCGGCTATCGCCGAATGAGGCTCTGCCTCATACTCCGCTAGGGGCTTTGCCCCTAGACCCCACAAGCCCTCCAGCGCCGAGCTTGAGCGTGCGCTTTATCTATCGCTTCGCTCGGTGCTTGGGGGCAGCTTTGCTCATTCCTCATTCCTAATTCCTAACTCCTCACTTGATCGTTTCTTTTACTTAAAATGCACAAAAATGCTTGAAAAATATCAAAAAATTTGCTATAATATTATTGATTATATCCGTATGCTTCAACAGCACCGAAAGGGAGTGACTTTTTTGCCGAAATTTGAAAGCGGTATGGAAAATATGGCGGATATGTTCGTCTTTGAAACAGGCGACCTTCTGGAAAAGTTGGACGAGATCCTTATGCGCACCGAGCAGGAAGACTCTATCTCCTCCGATGATATCAACGAGATATTCCGTACCATGCACACTATTAAAGGCTCTGCCGCCATGATGAGTATGCACAATATGTCTACCCTTGCCCACTCAGTTGAGGATCTCTTCTACATTATCCGTGAAGACCCTACTGTGAAATATGACAAGCCTGCTCTCTATGAGCTTCTTTTCTCAGCCTCCGATAACCTTAAATCAGAGCTTGATTCACTCTATGACGACGCTCCGCTCACCGATTTTTCAGAGCTTGAAAATAAGATACACGCCTTTGCTGCCACCATGAAAGGTCAGCCTGCCACAGACAGTTCCGATACTTCCTCAGCCGATACCAACACCTATGAGGGGCTTTTCCCTGATGATGAAAAAGAAGGCGTTCTCACCTATAAGGTCACATATTCCGAAAGCTGTGCAATGCCTGATATGCGTGCATTGGTGCTTTTGCGTGCCTTAGGTAAAATGTGCGAGGTAATAAAAACTTTCCCTGAGGATCTTGACGCCGACAATGCAGGGGACGAGATATCCAAAAAGGGACTTTACATAAAGCTTATCACCGATGACCCGAATGGCGTTCTTGACCTTATGAAAAACGCCGTGAACGTTGACAAAGCCGAGCAGGCGAAAAAGCCTGAGCAACCTGCTAACGCAGCCAAAAAACCTCAGCCTGCCCAAAAGTCTGCTCCGGAAAAGTCAGCCCCAAAGCCTGCTCAGCCTGCAAATGCAGTCCCCAAAAAGCCTGCCGAAAAGCATGAGCAGTCCATGATATCCGTCAAGCTCGATAAGCTCAACAGACTTCTTGACCTTGTGGCTGAGATCGTTATAACCGAAGGCTCTGTTATCTCCTCTCCCGACCTGAAAAAAGCCGAGATAAACCTTGACCGCTTCAATAAATCCTCCCGTGAGCTGAAAAAGCTTACCGATGAGCTTCAGGACGTTGTAATGTCCATACGAATGGTGCCTGTTTCCACAGCATTTCAGAAGATGAACCGTGTTGTCAGGGATATGAACCAAAAGCTCAAAAAGAACGTTACTCTTGTGTTCGAAGGGCAGGAAACGGAAGTGGATAAATCTATCGTAGATATCCTCAATGACCCCCTTATGCACATTGTGAGAAACGCAGTTGACCACGGCATAGAAGACCCCGAAGTCCGTGCAAAAGCAGGCAAGACCGAACCTGCCACAGTTACTCTAAGCGCAGGCTATGACTCCAACGAAGTGGTTATCTCCTGCCGTGACAACGGTGCAGGAATGGATACCGCAAAGCTTATGGCGAAAGCCAAGAAAAATGGTATGCTCACAAAGCCTGAGAATGAATATACCGACAAAGAGATATTCAATTTTGTTGTGGCCGCAGGCTTTTCCACCAATGATAAAATAACCGAATATTCAGGCAGAGGCGTGGGAATGGACGTTGTAAAGAAAAACCTTGAGAAAGTCGGCGGAAAGCTCTATGTTGACTCCAAGTTTGGCGAAGGCTCTGTCTTTACTATAAGGATACCACTCTCTCTGTCTATCCTTGACGTTTTAAGCGTTGACGTAGGGGGCGAGAATTTCTCTCTGCCTGTTTCCGCAGTTTCCGAAGCTTTCTCCTGCAAAGCCGAAAGCTTTATCACCGACCCCGAGGGCAACGAGTTTATAATGCTCCGTGAAAAATGTCTGCCTCTTATCAGAATGAGCGACCATTTTGATATACCAAATGCCGAAAAGGACGTAACAAAGGGCATAATGCTCTGTTGTAAAGACGGTGGCAAGGAAGCCGTCCTCATGGCAGACAGGATAACAGTTGACCAGCAGGTGGTAGTAAAACCGTTCTCACCACTCCTTGACGCCTATCCCCTCAAAGAATCAGGCATGGCAGGCTGTTCGGTCCTCGGTGACGGCAGTATAACCATAATACTGGATATGAAAGAATTTCTCGGCAATTATGACTTCCGAAAGGGTGAATAAAGATGTCAGAACAGGATATAAACGAATTTTGTCAGAAGGGTGGAAAAATACTCTCCTTTGTTTCTGATGAAAAATATTACGCCTTTGAGGTAAAAGATGTCACCGATATAATAGGGCTTCTCCCCGTCACAAGGCTCCCGAAAACACCAAAGTTCATAAAAGGCGTTATAAATCTGCGAGGAAAAGCCGTTCCCGTGATAGATCTCCGCCTGCGCCTTGGACTACCCGAAGGAGAGTATGACAACAGAAGCAGTACCATAGTGATAGAAGTCGGCTCAAATCAGGCTGGCATAATATGCGATAAGGTCTTGGACGTTGAGGATATCCTCCCCCAGCAGACCGCCGTGTCGCCCGTAAAAAACAGCCTTGTAAAATGCTTTATAAACGCAAACAACAAAAACATATCCCTGCTTGACCCTGATATTCTGGTCAGAACAAACAGGTAAAACATAATAACAAGGAGGAAGAGGAATGCTGTCACGTCTTGAGATCTCTCAGTCAGACTTTGACGAGCTTACTGCATTCATAAAAGAAAAATACGGTCTTGACCTTGCAAGGAAAAAGTCTATCGTTGAAAGCAGGCTGAGCAACTATGTGTTGGACTGCGGCTTCAACAGCTTTTCAGAATATCTCAGCGCCGTCTACAGCGATGAAACAGGCAGAGAAACTGCCAACCTTATAAACCGCCTTACTACCAACCATACATATTTCATGCGTGAAACGGACCATTTCCAACACTTCATGGAGAAATTTCTCCCCTATGCCGAAAAAAACGTCCTCGATCATGATATGCGTATATGGAGTGCAGGCTGCTCATTCGGCAACGAGCCATATAATCTTGCCATGTGTATGGACGATTATTTCGGCTTTGACCGCCGTTTCTGGGACTTGAAAATACTTGCCACGGATATCTCCCTTAACGCACTGCGTTCTGCCAAAAACGGCATTTATACCAGTATGTCCATAAAGAATATCCCCGAAGATTGGCGTAAAAAATATTTTCACCCATATTCAAACACAAAGGATCTCTGGCAGGTCAGCGATACAATAAGGCAGAATGTTGAGTTTCGTTACCACAATCTTATGGATGATTTCACTTTCAAAAAGAAATTCGACCTTATCGTCTGCCGTAACGTCATGATATATTTTGACGACGATACAAAAGCCGAGATATGCAGAAAATTCTATGACGCAATGGAGGATGGCGGCTATTTCTATATCGGTCACGCAGAATCAGTGCCGAAGTATATGCCTTTTGTAAAAGTTGCCCCTGCAATATACCGCAAGCTGGGAGGGGATAAAAAATGACGCCTCTCTTTCTTGTGATAACCGAAAACAAAGCCTTTGCACAGCTTTGCAGAAAATCCCTTACAAACGCAGGCTTCCAAAGCTCAAAGCTTGCCTCAGCCTGCCTTAGCAACGGCAGAAAAAGCGTCACTGCCCTTTCTCCCGACTATGTTCTTCTCGACGGTGATTGCCAAAACAATATGGACGACTACATCATAAGCCTTGCCCCACGATATTCTGTGCCTATAATCTATCTTACCATTCAGCACAACAATAAATATCCCATGATGCAGGCAGGTGCCATAGACGTCGTATATAAACCTGACGGCACTCCGTCTGATAACGAGCGTTTTCAGAAACGCTTTGCCGAAAGCATACAGCGCCTTGAAAAAGCAAGAGTTAATTCTGTTGTGCATATACCTGCCATAAATACCTCCGGAATAATAGCCATAGGCGGTTCAACAGGCTCAACGGAAGCCCTGAAAGCTATCCTTAAAGACCTCCGCCACGACCTGCCCCCTATAGTGGCAGTCCTGCATATGCCTGCGGGCTATACAAGGATATATGCCGAACAGCTATGCACTGAAACCGGTCACAACGTTGTGGAAGCCAAAAGCGGTCTGTATCTCAGCCAAGGCATGGTGGTAATAGCGCAGGGCGGTCAGCACCTTAGATTGTTCAGGGATAAAAAAGGCTATTTTGTCACCTCTGAAGCAGGTGTAAAGGTTTCAGGTCACTGTCCGTCAGTTGACGTGCTTTTTGACTCTGTAGCATACAGCGCAAAGCGTAACGCTATAGGCGTTATCCTCACCGGCATGGGCTGTGACGGTGCAAAGGGTATGCTCAACATGAAGAAAATGGGAGCATATAATATCGGACAGGACGCAGAAAGCTCCATAGTCTATGGTATGCCCAAAGCCGCATATGAAAACGGCTCAGTGTCAAAGCAGTGTCCCCTTGACAAGATAGCACAGGAGATACATTATCGCATCGACAACGGCTTATGATAAAATATAACAAGGAGGGATAGCTGTGGAAAACAGCAGATATCTCATTTTCACCTCAGCAGGGCGAAGCTTTTCACTGCCCTTTGAGGATATAAAAATAATCATAGCGGCGCAGACCCCAACTCCCGTGCCTGATTTTCCCGACTATGTGCCGGGAACAGTGGTGAACGAGGGCGAGGTAGTGCCTGTCATAGACCTGCGCAGACGTTTCCACTATGAGCCAAAAGAGATCTCCGACAGAGATTGCATAATAATCACAATGGGCGAAGAAGTTTCCGTAGGGCTTTTGTGCGACAACGTAGCAGGCTTCACGGATATTCCCGAGGATAAGCTGTGTAAAGCCCCAAACGTCAACGAAGAAGCCTGCGCAGATTTTCTAAAAGGAGAATTTCTTCTGGAGGGCAAGCCATGCTATGTCCTTGACAGCGAAAAAGTAATAAAGCTCAGCGACCGTGAAAAGGTAGCAAATACAGAGCGAAAGGATAAATAAAAATGAGAGAGATAAACGTTTCAGAAGTAGAAGAACTTGTAAGAGATCTGTGCATAAAAGCCAATCTGTATCTTCCTGAGGATATGGAAAGCTGTATAGAGTGCAACGCCAAGAAAGAGCAGTCCCCGGTGGGAAAGAACGTCTTTGCTGATATCCTTGACAATATGAGAGTAGCAAGAGAAGAAACTATCCCTATCTGTCAGGACACAGGCATGGCAGTTATCTTCATGACCATAGGACAGGACGTGCATTTTGTAGGCGGTTCGCTGAATGAAGCCATAAATAAAGGTGTAGCAAGGGGCTACACCGAGGGCAGACTGCGCTGTTCCATAGTATCCGACCCATTGGAAAGAGTAAACACAGGGGATAATACACCGCCTGTTGTGCATCTTAAAATAGCAGAGGGCGAAAAGGTAGAAATAATGGTGGCACCAAAGGGCTTTGGCAGCGAAAATATGTCACAGCTTAAAATGATGACCCCGTCAGTTACCGAGGACGAGATAGTGGATTGGGTAGTGTCAGTGTGTGCAAAAGCAGGTTCTAACCCATGTCCGCCAATAGTCATAGGCGTAGGCATAGGCGGCGACTTTGAGAAGTGCGCATACCTTGCAAAGAAAGCACTGTGCAGAAGCGTATCAAAGAGAAATCCAAAGGAACGTTATGCAAAGCTTGAAGCGAAAATGCTGGAGAAGATAAACCTCCTTGGCATAGGACCACAAGGCTTTGGCGGCACACAGACCTGTCTTGCAGTAAATATAGAAGAAGCACCGACCCATATCGCAGGCCTGCCGGTGTCAGTGAACGTAGGCTGTCATGTGACAAGACACGCAAGCGGAGAGATATAAGGGCATAATGTGGGGCGAACAGTGTTCACCCGCCTTTTCCACAGCACGCACATCTTATTATTTATCAAACAAGCTCCTACATCTTATTCGGGCAAGTTCTTCCGCCGCAAAATCGCTCCGCTCTTTGCGGATTTACATTTGCTAAGGGATAGGGAAAACGGTGCAGATTTTTGCTCCGATATCACATTTGTTTAATATCGGACTTTCATATGCTTTTTTCTCATTAAATCTGCACCTAGTCGGCTTACGCCGAATGAGGCTCTGCCTCAAACTCCGCAAGGGACTCTGTCCCTTGACCCTGCAAGCCCTCTTACGCCGGGCTTGAGCCTGCGTTTTACCTCTCGCTCCGCTCGATGTTGGATATCCCACTCTGGTCAGCTTTGCCAATTCCTCACTCCTCACTCCTCATTCCTCACTCCTCATTCCTCACTCCTCATTCCTCATTCCTACCTCTTTTCTCCACAACACCAACACCCCGATAACATTCGGCACTGCCATAAGTCCATTGAAAATATCCGACACTCCCCACACAAGCTCCATGCTCCACATCGTTCCAATGCACCCACAAGCTATCGCCATGATCCTATAGATCATATCACTTCGAGGGAAAAGGTATCTCCAAGCCCTCTCTCCAATGAAAAACCACCCTGCCACTGTCGCTAATGCAAAAAGTATCAGCGAACCTGACATGAAATACTTCCCCGCTCCACAAAGAGCAGCATTGTAAGCCCGCACTGCCATGTCCTCCCCCGTGAGGTCAGTGCCGCTTATTATTATCACCACAGCCGTCAAAGTGCATATGACAAAGGTATCTATAAAAACCTCAGCCATTGCCCATGTTCCCTGCAATTCAGGCGACTTTATCCTGCACGAGCTGTGTACTGCCACCGTCGAGCCTAAGCCTGCTTCGTTTGAAAACGCTCCACGCTTTAACCCCTCCACCATGGAAAATATTATCGTCCCTGCCACCGAGCCTGTTATGCAGGCTGTGGGGCAAAAGGCGTTTTTTACTATCATTGCTATCGCTCCTGCGGCTTTTAATGGGTGAAATATTATCACTCCCAAACTGCCGCCTATGAAAAGCACCGCCATTATCGGCACAAGCTTTTCGCAAAGACAAGCTGCTGAGTTTTTTCCCACAGCTACTAAAAATACGAAAATAAGCACCACAAGTGCAAATATATATGAGGGTATCCCAAACCCCTCTCGGGCAGCCGCAGCCGCCGAACCCGTCTGCACCATGTTGCCCATTCCAAGGGACGCACCCACCGTAAAAACTGCAAACAAAACAGCCGTGAGCTTCGTTCTGCCTATCTTTTCGAGATAAGACGCCGCACCGCAAAGCTTTCCGTCAGAGCATCTCACTCCCAGATAGTTTTCGCAGTAAGCAAGCCCCATTCCGAAAAATGCAGACACCCACATCCAGAATACCGAGCCTGCGCCCCCTATCCTGATACATTCCCCCACGCCCACCACCGAGCCTGTTCCTACAGTTGCCGCAAGCGCCGTGGAAAATGTCTGAAACTGCGAGAGAGAATCGCTTTCGGAGCTTTCTTTTTTAAACAGCGTAAAAACCGTTTTCTTCATTATTTTTAAAATGTGTATCTGTGGAAATCCAAGCTTTATGCTCAGATATATTCCGCCCCCAAGCAAAAGTATCAAAAGCGGAACGCCCCACAAAAACGAATTTATCTTGTTTATTATAGCCGTAAGTTCCATAGCTTTCCCCCGAAAACACTTTTTTCGTGCAAATAATTGCCTTATAAATGATATGATATAAAAGGGAGATTAATTCTTGAAAACTGAGATAACCATACATACAAATACGCAAAAAAACAAACAGCGAGGTGAACGTCCTCAAATGCACAGATATAAGCCCTCAAAAATACCGCTTTTTATCTTCTGGGCTATCCTTGCGGTAATATTGTTTCTTATCCGCTATGCGGTCAATCTCATAGAAAAACTTATCCCATTTTCCGTGAATTATATCCTTATGCCACTGTGGATAATCGCCGCACTTTTTTGCCTGCTGGTGCTTCCCTTTTACTTCATCAGATCTTATTTCACCGTCAGCTCAAAAGAAGTCACCGCCTTTACAGGGCTTTTCTTTACCATGCGGCATTTTATGCCCACCTCGGCAATAAAATCCGTCACAACTATCATAACCCCACTGGGCAGTATAACAGGACTTAACTTCGTTGTCTTAAACGCCTTGGGCGCAAGACTTCTTATACCTTTTATGAGCCGCCGTGATGCCATGGAAATATCCGCCATAGTAAACAGCTCCATACGAAACAGAGAACGCAAAGAAGACTAGATACCAAAGACAGGAAAGGTTTAAATGAGCCGCAGAGAAACTATCAAGGAAAAAAGAAGCTGGCTGAAGAATTTCTTCACCCACCGCCAGCACCCTATAATGATATTATCTTATACAACTAAATATATGTGGCTTCTTGCTATCCCTCTTGCCAAGTATCTCATAGCCGCAAAATTCAACTTTCAAAGCTGGTTTCAGGCACATTGGGTCGATATCCTCACTATCACATTTATCTTCGGCTACGCTTTCCTGCGTTGGATATTTGTCTACTATGAGCTTGAAGAAGATTGCATCATAGCCCACACAGGCTATTTCGGCATAACACGAACTAAGGTCTATTTTGCCGAGATAAGCTCATTGTCACTGTCACAAGGATATATTTCCAGACTTATACATTCCTGTGCCGTATACATAGACACCGATGCAAAATCACTGCAAAATGCAGATATAATGCTCACCCTTACAAAAAAACGAGCCTTTGAGCTTTATCATTTTGCCACTGCCAAATGCAAAAACAAACCTAAATATGTCTACAACTCAAAGAAAAGCCTGCTCGTTATATTCTCTCTTATCTTTTCATCAACTCTGTCAGGCATGATAATCGTTCTGTCGGTACTTTACGAAGCATATAGGATAGTAGGACGAGAGGCGGAGGAACAAATACTCCGCAGAGTGAATACGGAGATAGCAAAAGTTCCGGTGCTTGCAGAAGTGCCTGAATATATCCTTATCGCAGGCGGTGTGCTGGCAGGAGGCTGGCTCATATCATTTCTGTCGAATCTAATGCGCCACTGGAATTTTTCCTGCACACGCTGTGCCGACCTTTTCATAATCAGAAGCGGGATAGGCACAAGACGCAGACACGTCCTCTATAGAGATAGAGTAAACTATATCGACCTAAGACAATCATTGCTTATGAAGATATGCAAAATAACCTCTGTGTCTGCCCACTGTACAGGATACGGAAAAAGACGGCTTGAAATATCAGCACTTATACCGATAACGACAAACGGACAGGTTGACCGCTCCCTGAAGATGCTCATGCCGAAAATACCGCCGGTGAAAAGCGACATCTCCACAGGAAAAGCCGACCTTGGCAGATTTATAACGATACCGCTCATATGCACGTTTATACCTATCGTATCAGGAAGAGGAACGCTTTACTTTTTTCCTAACTGGAAAAGAGAAATAACCATACTTGTTATACTAACTACCATACCATTGCTGTGGCTCGTGATGGTCAAGGCGGCGGCAGCGTTCACAACGTCAATAGGCTTTGAAAACGGGTATTGTACATTGTCATATTGTAAATGGTATAGCTTTCATAAATCAATAGCCGCACTTGACAGAGTGTCAATGGTAACTGTCATGCAAAATCCGTTTCAGAAGATAAGCCATACTTGTGCCGTGAGAGTTTATACCAATTCGGAGAGTACAGACTATCATACTGTAAAGGGACTTAATTATGATAAGGTCATAAAATTGTTGAACAGGAATGGGTATGCGGTGTGAAAAAATGAGGAATGAGGAATTAGCATAGCAGACCAAAGTTACCCCCTCAGCACCGAGCTAAGCGATTTTGCAGCGGTAGAACTTTGGTGTAGGGGCTGGCGCCCTCGACAGCCCGATATCGAAGCGGCTAAGCTTGGAATTTTCACGAATGAAAAGAAGCAGACAATGTTGTGAATTGTTGCGCCGAACTTTGTGCGGATAACGCAAGCTCGTACAGGCAAATAGGAAATGGGCTGTCGAGGACGCCAGCACCTACACAGTTTAATAAACAAATATCATCAGGGACGACCACCTCGTCCCCGATTTTTTTATTCAAAAAATTTTTTTCACTGCAACATTTCAGTGAAAAATATACACTTATATTATGACGGACGACAGGGGGGATCAGATTGGACAAAAAGGGAAGAAAAAAGCTCGCAGAACTTGCGGTGAACGGCGATACGGACGCCTTTTCTAAGCTCTATGGAGAGATATATAAGGAGCTTTATTATTACGCCCTCGCTAACCTGCAAAATGCCGAGGACGCCGCCGATGCAGTGCAGGACGCTGTGCTGGACGGCTATATGAGCATCTCCTCGCTGCGGAAAAGCGAAGCTTTCGATAGCTGGATGTTCAAAATTCTGGTCGCCAAGATCAAACAAAAACAAAAGGAATACGCCCAAAGACGCTCTAACCTCGATTATATTAATGAAAGCGACGCAATAATCAAGGACGAAAACGGATTCGAGCGGTGCGAGATCTTAGAAGAGTTTGCTGATCTCAGTGAAGCGGAAAGACTCTGTATATCACTTCACTGTATAGCAGGCTACAAAGGCAGGGAGATAATGGAGATAACAGGTATTAAAGATACGACAGTCCGTTCCCATATATCCAGAGGTAAAGCAAAAATACGCAGTAAGCTGTTTGGAAAGGAGGTGACATGATGAGAAATTTAAGAAAACGCAGAAAGCTTATCAGACAAATGGAACAGGCAAACAAAATTCCTGATAAGCTCATGCCCCAGGAAATAAAAGATATGCTGGACGTGGCAGGCTTCAGACCCGTTATCGAAAATACTCCAAATAGTGCAGAGATAAAAATAAACAGCGGCAGAAGCAACGCCCTGAGATGTCTGGCTGTGGTGGCGGCTTTCGTCCTTGTGGTAGGCGGATTTGCTGTGCTTAGGTTCAGCAATACCCAGTTCGTCAAAAAATACCCCAATTCCGCTTCTTCACAGTCCGCTGACGCCTCAGGTCTTGACGGCCTCCGTGGAACGACCTATAAGGGTCTTTACAACTATATAAATAGCAACAGCAAAAACATAGAGGACTTTATAGTTGACAATAGCTATATATTCAAAAACATCGACACTTTGACTGTTGATGACGATGACCATGTGGCTTTGTATAAGCAGGCACTTAGAGATCACCAGCTCACCCCTAACCCCGCTGATATACAGCTCACTCGCTCAGGCGTGGATATCACCCCCACAACCAGCATAGATGAGCTGGAAACAAACATAACCTACGGAAATGCCCATTTCATTACTGACAATGGCGGTATCGACGTTTATATTACCCAAAACGGAAATATCACAAAGTCAGAACAGGATATCTTTGCGGAAACCTTCCTTAAAAAAGGTCTTGTTGACATTGCCGAATACGAACAGTACGGCTGTAAGTTTGCTCCAAGCGTTGTTGCAATGTATTTGGATAATAACGAGCTTTACGCTTTCTTCGACTTTATCTTACCCGTGAAGGCAGGAAAGAAAAACCTCGATATCGAATACTGCGGAATGTGCATGTTTGACGTGAGCGACCCTGAGAATATCAAGCTCATAAGCGAGTTTGAACAGCCCGGCGTGCTGGAGAGCATAAGAAAAGTTGACGGAAAATTTTTCATCGTGTCACGCTACACCCGAGCGGCTTCACTGCTCTTAGATGACCAAAAGCCCGAGGATATCGCACCAGTGCGATACATCAATGGTGAAAAACAGCTTTTTGAAGAAAGTGAAATGTATATCACAGCCAGAGATAATACACCGTCCATGATCCTGCTTTCGTCCTTTGACGGAAAAAATCAAGGCTCATACATGGCTTCAAAGCTTATCGCCTGCGGTGAAAGCAGCATCTTAATGGGAACAGACAACATTTATATTTTAAGAGCATATGGCTTTGAAAAAACAGACGATGATTACAGCACAGTGCCAACAAGAGCGCTTATTACAAGAATAAACTACGGTGGCGGCGACATGGAGCTTAACAAAACCCAGACCGTCACAGGCGCAGACGCCGAGCATATAAGCCACGCCATATCAGGAGATGAGTATAACGGCAGATTGTCGCTGTTCTCAAACGACTCTGCAAACATTTACGATATCAGCACACACAATACCTATTATAGCGGCATTAATATCTGCACCCTGTGGCTTTTTGACAATGACCTTGGCGTCCCTGTGAAAAAGACCCTCACATACGAGGATATCGACTTCGAAAGCGCAAGGTATAGCACATTCTATCATTCCATGCTGTATGTTTACAGAGAATATTCATTTGCATACAGCATGGATGACACTTATCAGGCAGCGAACGATATCCAGCTTGAAGAAACATACGATTTCTCAGACCCTAACAAGATAACTCAGGTGAAAACTGACGATCAAATTATAGCAGTGTCAGACTCAGCGTCAAGAGTATCTTTTCAATACAGCCTGACGAACTATAACGATGATATTGCAGTGCGCACCGACAGCACGTCATTTGACTCTTTCAGCGTAAAGATACTCGACAAGAGCAAAACAGAAAAGCAAGAAACGCTTTTATACGGCTCAAGCGGCAAGGGCATAGCGAATGCTAACGGCACAGTGGATCAGGTGCAGGTCTATGACACAGAGGTAGTAAAGAAATTCAACTTCTTCAAGACTATACAGGAATACAAATATCACGAGAAAGAAATGGGAACAACAGTTGACGGAAAGGATATGACCCAAAGATCCGCCAGCACTGTTTTTTCAAATTCAATAATAACAGACAACGAAAACGGATATATAGCCATACCATTCTATGACATAACCACAGTAGGCAAGACCGATGACGGCGACAATTGGGAATATACCTATTATGAAAAAACTATTGAAAAAATTCTGGTAATGAAATATAACATAGAAACCAAAACTTTCAGCGAGTATGGAACTATAAAGCTTGACGAATATACAGATTATTTTGACGATTATTTCGATCAGGCTAGCGAAGACGAGATCACGGCTATGGTCAACGACAATGACCAGAGAGATCGTTACCGCAGTGCATTCGTTCAGGACGGATATATTTATATCTTCTCCGACAGACAGATACGCTCATACAGCTATGCCGATCTCTCAAAACCCACTGAAAGAGTAGACATAGTTAAATAGCATTACACCAAACTTCCCCTTTAGCACCCGACGGATAAATTTCTGTCGGGCGTTTTTTTGCTAAAACGTTTTCGTTATTGCACACAAATAAAACCACCGCAAATTGTATAGTATGTACAATAAATGTTCACAGTAATATAACCAATTGAAACTCTGTTTGTGCTAAAATAATATGGTTTTAGGAATAAATATAAGACATAAATAGGAGAAAGAATTATGAAAGACCTAACGAAAGGAAATATCACAAAGCTGATATTGATGTTTTCCCTGCCCCTTCTGCTTGGCAACATTTTTCAGCTTTTTTATAATCTTGCCGACACCCGTATCGTGGGTCAGACCCTAGGCAAAAACGCCATAGCCGCCCTTGGCGCAACTTCATCAGTGAACACCGTCATAATAGGCTTTCTGAACGGTCTTACAAACGGCTTTGCCCTTGTGACAGCACGCTTTTTCGGTGCAAAAGAGTTTGACCGCCTGAAAAAGTCCGTTGCCCACGCCCTTACCCTAGGTATCGCAACGGCAATAGCCCTCACTGCCCTCAGCCTTGCCTTTATCGACCCACTGCTGAGAGCGTTGAACACGCCAGACAACATCTTCAAGCAGGCAAAAACCTACATAGTCATAATCCTTGCAGGAATGATAATATCAATGTTCTATAACATCTGCGCAGGTATCCTCCGTGCAGTCGGCGACACTGTTTCGCCACTTATCTTCCTTATAATATCAACTATCGCTAATATCGGGCTTGACCTTCTCTTTATCCTAGGATTTGGCATGGGTGTTGAGGGTGCGGCATATGCCACCCTTATCGCACAGGGTATCTCAGTTGTGCTTTGTATAATATACATCATTAAAAAACACAAATTCCTTATCCCATCAAAAAGCGACTTCCGCTTTAACTTCAAGCTCGCAGGAGATATGTATGCAACAGGAGTTTCAATGGGACTTATGATATCTCTCGTTGGTATCGGCACTGTTATAATGCAGGGCGCAATAAATATCTTCGGCACTGACATAATAGTCGCCCACACCACCGCAAGAAAAATATCTGAGATCTATATGCTTCCTATATCAGTTTTCGGTGCAGCTTCAGCAACCTTTTCAAGCCAGAACTACGGTGCAGGCAGGATAGACAGAGTAAAAGAGGGCGTGAAAAAAGCGACCCTCATAACATGGGGCTGGTCTGTTATCGTAATAGCCGCAACATGGCTTTTCACACCATTTTTCGCACACCTTATCACAGGTATCAGCGACCCTGAGATAGTGGGTACAGTGGAAAAATACATGAAAATAAACACAGCATTTTACTTTATCCTCGGCATAGTAATAGTTTTCAGAAACGCACTTCAGGGCGTAGGAGATAAGATAACACCTATAGCTTCAAGCATAATAGAGCTTTTGGGCAAGTTCGCAGTGGCAATGATACTCGCCCCACGCATGGGATATTTCGGCATCATGATAAGCGAACCCCTTGTGTGGGCAGGCATGGCAGTGATGCTCGGCATAGGCTTTGCCGCAAATAAGACCTTCCGTAAAGAGAATATCCCCAATACGGCAGAACAAATGTAAATAATTCATTAATTTACATAAAACAGATAGCTCCCTATGTAGAAAAAAGTAAGCCACTATTGATTTTATCAAAGAAACGTGTTATAATTAGTAAAAACATACAATCCACAAAAGTGTGGCTAACATACCATAGACGTGAAAGGGGGAAATGCCTGCAAACGGCAGGCATGACAGAAAAAATGCTTTCAAAAATATTGTCAAAAGAGGAATGTGCAAAGTGCAGGATATGCTGCTGCTTTGACAGCTATGATATATGGGAAACACCATATATCTCACAAACGCTTGCAAGCAAGATATTGCAGGAATATGCCCCTAAACAGGAATTTATAAAGAAGGAAAACCATTTCTTGTTCAAAATGGATAAGGAACAGAATGCAGACCTGTATTATTGCCCAATGCTGGATAACGAGAAGGGCTGTATATTAGGCGACGACAAACCGTTCGACTGCAGGATATGGCCGCTGAGAGTAATGGCACTGAATGAAACTAAGGTAATAACATTGTCGCCGGTCTGTCCTACTATGAATGAAAAGTCCATAAAGGAGCTGACGAAAACGGCTAACGAGCTGGCAGATCAGATATTTGAGTATGCAGACGAAAATCCGGAAGCCGTGAAACCGTATCTTGACGGCTATCCAATATTGGTGGTAGAGGGCAAGAAATATAAAGATACACTTGTATGATAAAAAGGGCAGCAAATTCGCTGCCCTTTTATTCTGCCTAAAACATATCCAGTGTGGTGTTTCTATGTAGAGGCGACCTGAGGTCGCCCGCTGATATTATTTTTCGGTAGCCCACCAACATCATTTTTTTCGACAAACAGACCTCGCTGCTTGTTACCTCAAAAACAAATAATAAATAAGCCCGTAAAGCACACTAGCCAAAGTGCCGTAAAGAATAACAGGTCCGCTGATAATGAAAATTTTCGCCCCAAGCCCAAGAATATATCCCTCCGTCTTGAACTCAAGAGCAGGCGCCGCCACAGAGTTCGCAAAACCTGTTATGGGTACAAGCGTACCTGCACCTGCGTGCTTCGCTATGCGGTCATACCAGCCAAGACCTGTGAGAAGAGCCGATAAAAATATCAAAGTTATTGATACCGACATTGAGGCGTTATCCTTGGATAAACCTAAATATAAATACATATCCATAAGCGATTGCCCAATAACGCATATAAGTCCGCCAAATAAAAACGCCTTCGGTATGGTCACCCACCACTTAGTCCCGTGTGAAGCCTCCTTGTACATCTCGCTGTATTGCGCCTTGCTTAAATTTATATCCATTTCTTTCGCTCCTTTTTTCTATCATGTTTGCACCTATTGTTCCTCAAAAATCAATGCTTATTCATTTTTTTAACTGCACTTTTTTCGCATAATTTGGTCAATATGTTGCTGTAAGGTTAATATTTTTATATAGTTTCAACAAGTTTTGTATAATGTAAACGATTTATCATAAGGAAATTTGTTAAAATAGTATCTTGAAAAAAATGCGAAAATTTTGTATCATATTTATTAGAGATATTCTATCTTAGGGGCAGTGTAACTGCCATTATTTTTTCAGGAGGTTATTATAATGAAAGCTAAAAAAATTCTTGCTGCTGTCACAGCTCTTTCTCTGACAACAGTAGTATTCGCATCATGCGGCGATTCAGCTGATTCTTCAAGCTCTACTGCTGCCGCAACAACAACTACAGCCGTTACTACAACTACAACTGCAGCAACAACAACTACAGCCGCAGCCGATTCTGCTGCAACAGGCGGCGGAGCAGGCGACTCTGCTGTAGCAGCAGACAGCACAGCTGACTCAAAGACAACAGGCGGTGACTCTGATTACACACCTGTAAAGACATTCGAGGGCTATGATGCATTCCTTATGTTCGGTGACGGAGAGTGGCTCTGGGGCAACTGGGAAGGTCAGGGCGAACCTGAAGCTACTAAAGCATTCGGCGTTGACGCTGACATAACAGGCGACGGTGAGTACACAGTTTCTATCACAAACGCTTCTATCTCTTATGACGATCCGGACGAGGGCATCAACCCACAGATCGCTCTTGACGGCGACTATGCTGTTGGCGCTCAGGGTTGCGTAGTAATGTGCGTTGATATCATCGGTCTTCTTAACGGCGAAAAACTCAAGGGCACAGGCGATCCTAAGACTGATAAGGAAACTCCAGGTAAGTACAATGCTGACGATCTCAAGGTAGAACTTAAGTCTATCAAGGCTGACGGTCAGGAAGTTGCATTCGATAAAGCTAAGATTAAGTATGGCAACATCGAGGACAACAACAACTGCTACAGAATCGAGATCTACAACGATTACGGCGATACAGCTAAGGATTCTCCTATCGACAAGGACAATCTTGCATTTGAGGACAGCCTTGAGATTACATTCTCTATCGAGGGTCTTTCTGAATAATTTTTCATGAAAACTAAGAGCAGACCGCAATATGGTCTGCTCTTTTGTATTTTTATACATCTTTCCAGTGACAAAAAGTGTGACAGATTTTTTTGAAATAGCTGTCACACTTTTATGTTGACATGAAACTAAGGGGAATATATAATAATAGTATTATAGTAATTCTATAATATCATCACATATTTTATTAATCCCCTAAGAAAAAAGCTGTGGTACCCTTTCTTACCACAGCTTTTTTCTTTTTTATCTACTTTTGTTATCTATTCCGCCTGACTGTCTGCCACCAGACCGCCGCTATCCGCCATAAGCTTGAATTTTATCTCAAACTCTTTCTCATCACCGCTGTCCGTCTTGCGATATACCTTGCAGACGACTTCATCTCCTGCCTGCTTTCCTGAAAACAGCGACGCTATATCCACCTCTCCTGCGGTGGACTTTCCGTCTATTTCCGTGATAATATCGCCCTCCGCAAGGTCTGTGTTGGCAACGTCACAATCAGGATTTATGGACACAATACAAATGCCCGGCTTTATGCCGTATATCTCAGCAGTGGTGTCGCTGACAGCATAATAAGTCACACCTATCTTTACTCTGCCTGCCACATAGCCCTTTTCCATAAGCTCCTCAATAACAGGCTTCGCCTCGTCTATAGATACCGCAAAGCCTATGCCCTCATAATCGCTTGAAGCAAGCTTCGATGAGGTTATCCCTATGACTTGACCCCACATATTGAACAGTGCTCCACCTGAGTTACCGGGGTTTATGGCTGCGTCTATCTGTATGCAGTTCATTATTGTTGACGAGTTTTCAAGCCTTATCCTGCGGTTCACACCTGACACGATACCCTTTGTCACAGTGCCATAATAGCCAGCCGGTGAGCCGATAGCGACTACATCTTCCCCTGCATTCACCTGAGTTGAATCACCGAACTCAGCCGCCTGCAAGCCCTGCGCCTGTATCTTTATCACCGCTATATCCGTGGCAGGGTCCTGCCCCACCACCTTGGCTTCATACTCCGAATTGTCGCTTAGAACAACTTTTATGCCCGACTCCGCCGCATTTACAACATGAGCGTTTGTGACGATATATCCGTCAGCAGACATTATAACACCGCTGCCCTGACCTGCCGCAACATATCCACCCGAATTTTTGTAAACCTCTATAGATACCACAGCAGGAGAAAACCCCTTTGCGATACCCTCGGCAGTGTATCTTCCGTCAGCCTGATAAAATTCATCGTCAAGCTTCGGCTTGTCAGCCACAGGAAGCGTAAAGCTTATCTTCTCGTCCCCTGTAACAAGATTTCTCACCCAGCCGCTTCCCCTTATGGAGGTTATTGATATGGCTATTCCGATGCCTACAAAAAGCACCATAAAGCACAGCCTTGCAACTGCATGGCGCATACGCTCTCTGTGGCAGCTTCTTTTTCTTGCCGAATCAACAGCCGACCAAAAATCTTCGTCCACCTTGTGAGCGGCTACCGCTCCCTCAGGCAGCTTGTAATGCCCAGTTTCTTGGGCTGTATCTTCATTTTCATCATGCAGACAAGGCTGCTCTTCAAACTGCTCCATATGAGCCTCCTAGTCGCCCTCCGCCTTGTTAGGCAGCGTAAACACAAATTCCGTATACTCGTTCTTAACGCTTCGTACCATTATCTTGCCCCCGTGGAGCTTTATGATAGAACGCACGATATTAAGTCCCAATCCAACGCCCGTCTTGTCAAGTCCTCTTGACTTATCGGTCTTATAAAATCTGTCGAACACCAGCGGAAGCTCGTCCTCAGACAGACCCTCACCGCTGTTTCTGATAGAAATGCTTGTCATATTGCCCTCAGGCTCAAAGTGAAACTCTATATAACCGCCCTTGTCAACGAACTTTATGGCGTTCTCTATGAGGTTATACATGACCTGATGAACAAGGTCGTTATCCGCATAAAGGGTCACTCTGTCAACATCAAGACCCCTTATCTCTATCTGCTTTTCCTCAAGCCTTGGCTCAAAAGTCACAAGGGTATCGACTATAGGCTCAAGCACAGAGAAATACTGCAAATTAGGTTTAAGCTCGCCTGCCTCGATCTTTGCAAGATTGAGCATACTTCTTACGAGCCTTGCAAGTCTGTGTACCTCAGAGGAAATTATCTTAAGATAATATCTCTCCTGCTCCTTTGGTATGGTGCCGTCAAGCAGACCGTCCACAAAACCGCCTATAGACGTCATAGGCGTTCTAAGCTCATGAGAAACGTTCGCAAGGAAGCTATTTCGCATGGTGTCATAGCTTTTCAGGCTGGCAGCCATATCGTTGAAAGCGTTGCTGAGCTGTTCAAGCTCCGAGGTAGAATAATCAGGCAGCGTGACAGAAAAATCTCCTGCTCCTATCTTCTTTGACACCTCCGCTATCTCCTTTATAGGCTCTGTAAGCTTCAGCGTCATGAAATATACCAGAAACATTACTATGACCAAAACTATTATAGCGGAAACTATAAATATTTCCATTATGTTGTAGGTGTAGTCGTCCTGAGCCGCCTTTGAGCTGAATGCAAGCACATAATATTCAGGTCCATTCGCTTTGAACGACTTACCTATCACATGATATATAGCATCGAAAGCTCCTCCGAGATCCGAATAAACATACTCGCAATTGTCAGAAAAAGCTTCAAGCTCATGGACAGATATATTATGAGGGCTGCACACAGGATCCTTACTGGAGTTCACAAGCACTGCTCCCGTAGAGTCGCACAAGATAAAATCAGCGTTGCACGCCATTGAATACTGCATCATCTCATCTGTCACCGACTTTTTCCAGTCGGCAGGCTGAGCCAGCATTTCTTCCTGCGTATATAAAGCAAGAGCCTTGGTGTTTTTCTCCAACAGGCTCTTTTTTTCATCAATAAAATACCTTGAAGAAACCAGCAGTAATACCGTTCCTAAGCACACAAAGCTTATAAGTATTACTGCTGAACAAATTACAAAGTATTTAAAGAATATGCTTTTACGATTACTCATGCGGTGTTTCAGCAACTTCAAACTTGTATCCTACGCCCCATACAGTTTTAAGTGCCCACTTGTCAGAAACGCCCTCAAGCTTCTCACGCAGACGCTTAACGTGAACGTCGATAGTTCTCGAATCGCCGTAATATTCAAAGCCCCATACCTCATCAAGGAGCTGATCTCTTGTATAAACTCTGTTCGGATTTGAAGCAAGGTGGAACAGAAGCTCAAGCTCCTTCGGCGGTGTATCAAGCACCTGACCGTTTACTCTCAGCTCATATCTTGTCATATTAACTGAAAGCTTGTCATACTTGACTTCCTTTATCTCAGCTTCGCCTGATGACTGACCTACTCTTCTGTAAACAGCCTTTATTCTTGCGATAACTTCCTTTGTATCGAAAGGCTTTACGATATAGTCGTCAGCTCCAAGCTCCAGAC
The DNA here is from genome assembly GCF_000723465.1 of Ruminococcus bicirculans (ex Wegman et al. 2014). Classification (GTDB taxonomy): domain Bacteria; phylum Bacillota; class Clostridia; order Oscillospirales; family Ruminococcaceae; genus Hominimerdicola; species Hominimerdicola aceti. The sequence goes on along the minus strand of NZ_HF545616.1, from coordinate 107,561 downwards.
CAAGCACCTTATCAAATGTTTCTACCTTTGCGGTTATCATGATGATAGGCACGTTGGACTTCTTTCTTATCTCACGGCATACCTGCCAGCCGTCTATACCAGGCAGCATAATGTCAAGCAGTATGATGTCAGGCTTAAGAGCGTTGAATTTTACCACTGCTTCCTCACCGTCATGTGCAAGTATTACTCCATAGCCCTCCTTTTCAAGGTAAAGCCTGAGCAGCTCGCAGATGTTCTTATCATCGTCTACTACCAATACTCGTCCAAGCGACATATTTCATCTTCCTTTCGTTTATTTACTTCTTTTCATGCCCATTATTTCAAATTTTCGCACTTCTGAAAATTTGAACAAAAGGCAATAATTATTCAAATTGATATAAGTATTATAACAAATTCACAAACCCATTGTGTGAATATTTATTTAATTTTTTATTAAATATCATAATTTGCTTCAATTTTAAGCGGACGTCTGCAACAATATGTATATATTTAATTTAATTAATCAATACTTTTGGATTTTACTTACAAAAGCATTGAGGATATTATTTGATTTTTGTAAACCATGTCATAAAATATTACCCATTCCATACAAACAGCCTCCGCAGGATAACTACGGAGGCTGTAAATTATATCAGATATTAGTCATGGGAGCTTATTAGTACATACCGCCCATTCCGCCTGCACCTGCTGCTGCGGCTGCCATAGCAGCGTCAGCCTGTGGGTCCTTCTTGTCTGCAACAAGGCTCTCTGTAGTGAGCACCATTGAAGCAACAGAAGCTGCGTTCTGGAGAGCTGAACGTGTAACCTTAGTAGGGTCAACGATACCTGCAGGTATCATGTCAACATACTCAGAAGTATAAGCGTTGAAGCCGTAGCCGACCTTTCTTGAACGGATTATCTTGTCTATGATAACGCTGCCCTCAAGACCTGCGTTCACTGCGATCTGTCTAACTGGTTCTTCAAGAGCCTTGTAAACGATCTGAGCGCCTGTCTTTTCGTCACCGCTGAGCTTGTCAACGAGCTTCTTAACTGCTGGCATAGCGTTGATAAGAGCTGTTCCGCCGCCTGCTACGATACCCTCTTCAACAGCTGCCTTTGTAGCTGCCAGAGCGTCCTCGATCCTCAGCTTCTTCTCTTTCATTTCTACCTCAGTTGCAGCACCGACCTTGATAACAGCTACGCCGCCTGAAAGCTTAGCAAGTCTTTCCTGAAGCTTTTCTCTGTCGAAATCAGAAGTTGTGTTCTCGATCTGTGACTTGATCTGACCAACTCTTGCCTTGATATCGTCGCTGTTGCCTGCGCCGTCAACAATGATAGTGTTCTCTTTCTGAACGACTACCTGTCTTGCTCTGCCCAGCTGCTCCATAGTTGTTTCGCTGAGTTCAAGACCAAGTTCAGATGAAATTACCTGACCGCCTGTGAGGATAGCGATATCCTGGAGCATTTCCTTTCTTCTGTCGCCAAAGCCAGGAGCCTTTACAGCTACGCAAGTGAAAGTACCTCTCAGCTTGTTTACAATAAGAGTTGAAAGAGCCTCGCCCTCAACGTCCTCGGCAATGATAAGGAGCTTCTTGCCAGCCTTTACGATCTGCTCGAGAAGTGGAAGAATTTCCTGAATGTTAGAGATCTTCTTGTCTGTGATAAGAATGTAAGCGTCATCAAGGACAGCTTCCATTTTATCTGTATCTGTTACCATGTAAGGTGCGATATATCCTCTGTCGAACTGCATACCCTCAACAACTTCGCTGTAAGTTTCAGCAGTCTTTGACTCCTCAAGAGTGATAACGCCGTCAGCAGTTACCTTTTCCATAGCCTCAGCGATAAGCTTACCGATGTTCTCATCAGCGGCAGAAACAGCACCTACTCTAGCTATCTCCTCAGAGCCTTCTATCTTCTTTGAGTTAGCGACGATAGTTTCAACAGCAGTATCTACAGCCTGATCCATACCTTTCTTAAGTACCATTGGATTAGCACCTGCTGCGATATTCTTCATACCCTCTCTAACAAGAGCCTGAGCAAGCAATGTAGCTGTTGTTGTACCGTCACCGGCAGCGTCGTTAGTCTTAGTAGCGACTTCCTTTACAAGCTGTGCGCCCATGTTCTCGAATGGGTCGTCAAGCTCGATCTCCTTAGCTATAGTAACACCGTCGTTTGTGATAAGAGGAGCACCGTACTTCTTATCAAGAACTACATTTCTGCCCTTAGGTCCCAGTGTTATCTTAACAGTGTTTGCGAGCTTGTCGATACCGCTCTGCAAAGCTTTTCTTGCGTCTTCGCCAAAAATTATATCCTTAGCCATTGTAAATTACCTCCGTTTATATACTATTTAAAATGCAGTGAAATTAGTCAACAACTGCGAGAATGTCGTCCATTTTAACGATAATGAACTCTTCACCGTCCAGCTTAACATTAGTACCGCTGTACTTAGAGATAAGCACCTTGTCGCCCTTATTAACACCCATAGTAACGTCCTTTTTACCAGGGCCTACAGCTATTACCTCTGCGACCTCAGGCTTTTCCTTAGCCGAGCCTGTGAGAATGATACCACTCTTTGTGGTTTCCTCAGCCTCTGTCATCTTAACTACAACTCTGTCCTGCAATGGTTTGATTGCCATGATAAGTTCCTCCTTTTATGATACCTTTTAATATACTGAATTAAGATCCTTCGTGGTCGCATCTATGTTTTCAGCACTCTCACGATCGGATTGTTAGCACTCAGTCTTTCTGAGTGCTAATTATATTTTAGCACCTTTTTCGCAAAATTCAAGTCATTTAAGGTCATTTATGTGATTTTTGTAGGGTTGCACAATATCTATCAAGCTAAAAATTGATTTCAGAAGCATATTGTACAATTTATTGTGGGGTATTGCAGGTCTGAAATCAGATTTTCGAGTGGGAATAAATGTATTCAATGGAGGTATACGTATCAACAGTATCCATAATTGTAGGGGACGACGCCCTCGGCGTCCCGATATTCCTCACCAATTGAATTAACGGAGATTATCACAACAATGTCACCCCGAATAATTCAACATCGAAGATACCAAAACCACGGCGTTACCTCTCCGAACGGGACGCCCATTTCTGTGAAACAGGAATTGCGTCGCTCCCCTACAGGTGCGGTGGGCAAGTTTTTCGGTTGCCAAACCGTGTTGTAATTGCGGGCTTGTTCCTTCGACGGGCGAACGGTGTTCGCCCCTACAGTTTTGTTGCCGTAATTTTGTGGTTTTGTACGATTTTTATTCAATTTTCAAGCTTCAAACAAGGTGCAGGAAGTGCTTTTCTGTGCGATCAGAACCTCTCATCGTGTTCACCTAACTCACGTTGACAAAATGTTTCCTCATACACTGCTGCCTTGCAGGATATTCGATTTGGGATAATACCCTTATACTTATCCCGAAAAAGGGGTAATTTGTTGCATAAAAAATGCAACAATTGCAGAAATGTTGCCAAATTAAAAGATAAATCATTTGTTTGCACAAGTTTAGTTGTCAAAATTTGTGCAGTTATTACACAAAATTATTACAGAAATATTGATGAAAATACGGGAAAAAATAGTGTGTCTATGCAGTTATCCCACAATTTTAATATATATCAATATATGCAATTTTGATAAAAAACAGTTGACAAACGGGTGCGATTTGGTGTATTATTGTATTGTAATCGTTTAATCGTTAAGATCAAACAATAATATATTCGGAGGTCAAAATTATGGCAGAGTATTTTAAGGATATTCCAAAGATCAAGTATGAGGGTGTAAACTCAACTAATCCCCTCTCTTTTAAGTACTATAACCCAGATGAGGTTGTAATGGGCAAGACTATGAGAGAACAGCTCAAGTTCGCTCTTTCATGGTGGCACACAATGGGCGGCGACGGCACTGATATGTTCGGCTGCGGCACTACTGACAAGACTTGGGGCGAGGCTGCTCCTGAGGCAAGAGCTAAGAAGAAGGTCGATGTTGCTTTCGAGATAATGGACAAGCTTTCTATCGACTATTTCTGCTTCCATGACCGTGACCTTTCTCCTGAGTACGGCGATCTCGGCACCACTAACGCAAAGCTTGCTGAGGTAGTTGACTACATAGCTGAAAAAATGGCTGCTGACCCTACTAAGAAGCTTCTTTGGGGTACTGCTAAGTGCTTCGATCACCCAAGATATATGCATGGTGCAGGCACATCACCTTCTGCTGATGTTTTCGCTTATGCGGCTGCACAGATCAAGAACGCAGTTGACGCTACTATCAAACTTGGTGGTAAGGGCTACGTTTTCTGGGGCGGAAGAGAAGGATATGAGACTCTTCTGAACACAAACATGGGTCTGGAGCTTGACAACATGGCAAGACTTATGAAGATGACAGTTGATTACGCTCGTTCAAAGGGCTACACTGGTGATTTCTACATCGAGCCAAAGCCAAAGGAGCCTACAAAGCATCAGTATGATTTCGATACAGCTACAGTTCTTGGATTCCTGAGAAAATATGGTCTTGACAAGGACTTCAAAATGAACATCGAGGCTAACCACGCTACACTTGCCCAGCACACTTTCCAGCATGAGCTGAGAGTTGCAAGAGATAACGGTGTATTCGGTTCTATCGACGCTAACCAGGGCGACCCACTGCTCGGTTGGGATACAGACCAGTTCCCTACAAACGCTTATGACGCTACACTTTGTATGTACGAAGTTCTCAAGGCAGGCGGCTTCACAAACGGCGGTCTGAACTTTGACGCTAAGGCAAGAAGAGGCTCATACACAATGGAAGACATTTTCCTGAGCTACATTGCAGGTATGGACACATTTGCACTTGGTCTTAAGGCTGCTGCAAAGATCATTGAGGACGGCAGACTTGACAAGTTCGTTGATGACAGATATGCAAGCTGGACAACAGGCATTGGTGCAGACATCATTGCAGGTAAGGCTGACATGGAGAGCCTTGAGAAGTATGCAGTTGAGAAGGGCGAAGTTACTGACTCACTTTCAAGCGGCAGACAGGAATATCTGGAGAGCGTACTCAATCAGATCATGTTCAATCTTTAAGCAGGGGCGTGCCCCTGCACCCATATCCGCTATCATTCGTGGCAGCGGATTTTTTTATCGCCGCCCATATCATTTTTTACGCTGTGATAAAATATGAAAGCGTGCCCCTGCACCCATATCTGCTATCATTCGTGGCAGCGGATTTTTTGTACAAAAAAAGAGCGGAGTTTTTTGCTCCGCTCTTTGCTTTTTTTCATTACTTTTCTTTTCTTGAGAGTTCCTGCAGCTCCTGTTCATACTGTGAGAAGCCCTCAACAGACTTCATAAGCTCGTCCTCAACGTGTTCTTCATGATTATCCTTAAACACAAACTTCAGGAATACCGGTGTGATTATCGTTGTTGCAACCACCATGATGATGATAGGTGCGAAAACCTCGTCGCCCATAAGTCCAAGCTTCTGTCCTTTAGCCGCTACTATAAGTGCGACCTCGCCTCGTGAGATCATACCCATTGCTATCTGCAAGCTTTCCTGATTTGTATACTTACAAACCTTTGCGCCTAGTCCGCAGCCTATTATCTTTGTGATTATTGCCACAGCAAGGAGCAAAACTGTAAACAGCACCATTTTGCCGTTCATGTTGATACCGTTCATTGTAAGACCGATGCTTGCAAAGAACACTGGTGAAAGGAACATATACGAAAGTGTTTCAAATCTGTTTGAGATATACTTTACGTCCTTTTCGCTTGAAATTGCAAGACCTGCAACAAATGCGCCTGTGATATCTGCTACGCCGAAAAGCTCTGCTACATACGCCATGAGCAGGCAGAAAACGAAGGAAATGATAACGTGACGTCTAAGGTCTTTTTTATCTCTTTTTCTCCACTTTGTGAACACGACATGGTAAACGACTGTACAGCCGATAGCCACTGCAAAGAACGCTACTATCTTAATAAGAACTGTTGCAACGTGAACGCTTGTATCTGCAAGGCTTGTGATAAGGGTCAATGCGATGATACCAAGGATATCGTCTATGATAGCCGCACCGAGAATGGCATTACCTGCTCTTGTAGAGAGCTTGCCAAGCTCTTTCAGAGTTTCTACTGTGATAGAAACTGATGTTGCAGTAAGCACAACGCCTATGAAGAGGTGCTGCAGGAATGGTGAGCAGGCGAGCTTATCGCCCTTGCCTACGCCCATTGCAGCGGCAAGTCCAAGTCCGCCGAACATTGGTACGATAACGCCAAGAAGAGCGATTATGAATGAGGCTTTACCAGTCCTTTTAAGCTCCTTAACGTCTGTTGTAAGTCCTGCGGTGAACATCAGCACGATAACGCCGATTTCTGACAGTTCTGAGATGAACTCAGTTTCTTTTACAACATTAAGAACAGCAGGTCCGAGTATTACGCCCGCCAACAACGCACCGACTACCTGCGGCAGCTTCATTTTCTTTGTTACAAGTCCGAGAATTTTGGTCGAAAGCAGTATAAGTGCAATAAACAATATGTAGCTGTATTCTTCCATGATTTTACTTCCTTTCCACGCCGCCACTATATGACGTTAATGCGTAAAAATAACGATCTACAGCATTTTACTCTCTGCAAATCGTCATTGATTTTCCGTATCTTATTATAGCATTATGCCGCACTATAGTCAACAGACAGCACAATTTGTTCACAAAAAAGAGCAACAAAAAAGAGCCGCAAAAGTCGGCTCTTTTTGTGATTATTTTATCAAAGTTTGTTTATACAGCTTTTTTGCCGTTAGGGAATATCTTATCCTCGCAGATACCTGCCATTTTCTCTATAGCAGGCTGTATATCCAGCCACAGTCCGCAGCCGTCGTCCTGACCGCTTGTTTTCCATGCAAACACGCCGTTCCAGCCATTGTTGTAAGCGTCCTCATAAGCTGAGGTGATGTCGAAATCGCTGTCGCTTGCAACGGCCGGGCATTCGCCTATAACGCAAGGCTTTGTACCGTCAAGGCCAAAGTCTGTTGGAGATTCGCTGAAAGGATATCCCCACATTCCCTGCATCCAGGTGTACCAATGAGTTGAATAGAAGTCAACATAGGCAAGGCTCTTGTCATACTTATCACCGCTCAAAACGTCCTGAAGCGCGCTGTCGGATATTTTGTTGCCCTGCTGGCTGTCGGAGTTATACTTTATCATACCCATGCCCACGGTTACGAGAACGTCTGAATTTGCATGGATAGCTGCGGCTGCCTTTGCATAATACTGCTCCAGATAGAGCCAATCAAGCTTGCCACACTCTTCATTTTCAACTATCCAGTCAGGCTCGTTACAAAGGTCCACAGACCAGAAATAGTCGCTCTTGCCGTATCTTTGAACGAGAGGAACTATATAGTTATCTACAAACATATCTGTCTTGTCGCTGTCCTGAATGAGCGTTCTCCAAGCCTGATAATTCTGGTTCTGATCCTTGAAGTTATCAAAGGACTGAACTGTTGCCATTATATAGATCTGATACTGCTCTGCAAGATAGAACAGATTGTCAAGATCCTCCCAATGAGCTGTTGTTGCACCGTCAAATGTACCGTCTGCTGAGATAGCCATACCAACGTCGCCGTTGCAGATTATCCAGATCCTTGCGGCATTTACGCCTGAATTGTGAAGCTTCTGGAAATGATCCTGCCAGAACTCAAAATTAAAGCCTCCGCCAAAGTCGTTCCACTTATCCCATGGAGCGTTCACTCCATTGAACCAAAGCTCCTTGTCGCCCACCATGAATTTTGTTCCGTCGATCTTGACTTTCGCTGAGCCGTCGGTCGTTGTTGCATAATCCTTTTCAGGCATTGCAGTTTCCGAAACAACGGCAGAGCTGTTGTTTGATTTGCTTTCAGCCTTTGAGCTTGAGGAATTATCTCCGCAGCCCACGGTCGAAACAAGCATCAGCACTGCAAGTGATGATGCAAGCCACTGTTTAACTTTCATAAAATATACCTTCCCTTTCTTTGGACTAAAGTTTTGAACACATTTGATTATAGCACAATACTGCTCCATTTTCAATAGCAAGATCTGATTTTTTTGCAGATAATATCCTCTAAAATTTTAACATTGTATAATTATATTAGCTCTAATAATCGGCAATTTTTCATATAGTGATTAAAAATATGAACATTTGAGATTTATACACAAAAAGAATGTATGTTATTTGTTTAATAAGCGTATTCTAATTTGAACAGAGATGTGGTATAATGAAAGACACTGATGAGGTTAATATTTTATATATGAAAGGACGGGAAAGAATGAAATCAGTATCAAAAAGATACCTGAGCTTTATTTTATCTCTTTTAATGGCAATGACCATATTTATTGGTCTTGACCTTGGGGATATAAATGCGCAGGCATTGTCGGGAGATACTCTCAAAAACGCTGACACGGAAGCCATACTTGAGGATATGGGTCTGGGCTGGAATTTGGGCAACTCTCTTGACGCAACAGGCGGTTCAGGTCTTGACACGGAAACATCGTGGAGCAATCCTAAAACAACTCAGGCTCTTATAGACAAGGTAAAGTCTTTAGGCTTCAACACAGTGAGAGTGCCTGTTTCATGGGGCAAGCACGTATCGGGTGACAACTACACTATCGACTCAGCATGGCTTGCAAGAGTAAAGGAAGTAGTTGACTACTGCTACAAAAACGATATGTATGTTATTTTGAATATTCATCATGACACAAAGTCTTCTGCAAGCGCTTCGGGAGCAGGATATTATCCAAGGTCTTCTGCATATTCAAGCTCTGAGAAATTTGTTACGAGCGTATGGTCACAGATGGCAGAATATTTCAAGGATTATGACTATCATCTTATATTTGAAACCCTTAACGAGCCTCGGCTTATTGGCACAGGCTATGAGTGGTGGTTCAACAAGTGGAGCATTCCGTCAGAGGTAAAGGACGCTATCGACTGCATTAACAGGCTCAATCAGAAGGCTGTTGACACCATAAGAAACACAGGCTCAAACAACAAGGGCAGACTTATCATGTGTCCCGGTTACGACGCTTCCATAGACGGGGCAACTGTTTCAGGCTTCAAGCTTCCAACAGATATCTCAGGCAACAAAAACCGCATCGCTGTATCAGTTCACGCTTACAGCCCTTACAACTTTGCAATGAATGTTGGTTCAGGCTCGACCTCTACATATACATCTTCAATAAAGAGTGAGCTTCGGGACCTTTTCAGCACGCTGAAAAGCAATTTCCGTGACAAGGGTATACCTGTTGTTATCGGCGAGTTTGGCTCAACAGACAAGAACAACACTGCGGAGCGTGTAAAGTGGGCAACAGACTACACTGCGCTTGCAAAAAAGAACAACATTCCATGCGTACTGTGGGACAACAATGCTTTTGCAGTATACAACGGGAGCAGCATTGTTCTCAACAGTGAATATCACGGCTACATAAACAGAAAAAACAACACTGTTACAAGCCCTGCAAAGGACGTTATCGAGGCTCTTATGAAGCCTTACGGCAAAAAAGCAGATCTTAACTGCTCTTCAAGCGTTACCATAGTTGCGGGACAGAGCAAGAACATTGGCGCAAGCTCATCAACAAGCGGTGCTGTTCTCACATACAAAAGCACGACTCCGTCAATATGCACTGTTGACAAGAACGGAAACGTGACCGCTCTCAGGACAGGCACAGGATATGTTACTATTACGGCTTCTGCAAACGGTTATGACAGCGTTTCAAAGGACGTTAAGATAGTTGTTTCAAAGAAGAGCCTTAACAACGGACTTCTTACGCTTTCAGAAACAAGCTATGTTTATGACGGCACATACAAAAAGCCTGCGGCTACAGTTACGTTTGGCGGCAAGGTGCTTCAGGAAGGCAAGGATTACACTATCTCATACAGAAACAATCTGAACGTTGGCGTTACAACTGTTATCGCGACAGGCATGGGCGACTACACAGGTTACACATCAAAGAACTTCACTATCACAAAGCGTGCAATGGCAGGCGGAACAGTTTCAGTGGCTTCAAGCGTTTCATTCACGGGAAGCAATATTACTCCGTCAGTTACAGTAAAGGTAGCAGGCAGGACGCTTACAAGCGGCACTGACTACACAGTTTCATACTCAAACAACAAGAACGTTGGCACGTCAAACGTTTATGTATACGGCAAGGGCAACTATTCAGGCTCTCTGAGCGCTAAGTTCGACATTGTTCCTGCAAAACAGCAGATACAGAAGCTTGAAACAAAATACAAGGGCTTCTATATTGATTGGGCGCAGAAAGGCTCTGCAACGGGATATGACATTGAGTATTCTGTAAACTCAAACATGAGCGGTGCAGTGTCAAAGCATTTGACAGCAAACAAGCCTGACACGCTGACAGTAAGCGGTCTGTCAGGGGACAAGACATATTATGTTCGTGTTCGTTCTTACACAAACGTAAACGGCAAGGTATACTACGGCGCATGGTCTGATATAAAGAGCATAAAGACAGCTAACAACGACATCACAAAGGCTACTGTTTCGGGCATTTCCACAAAGGCGTTCACAGGAAAGGCTATTACACAGAACGTAACTGTAAAGGTGGGAAACACTGTTCTTAAAAACGGCACTGACTACACAGTTTCATACTCCAACAACAAAAAAGTTGGCAAGGCTACTGTAAAGATAACAGGCAAGGGCAAGTATGGCGGAGTTATCACAAAGACGTTCAAGATAAATCCTGCAAAGCAGGAGATACAGAAGCTTACGGCTAAGTCAAAGGCATTCTTTGTGGATTGGGCGCAAAAAGGCTCTGCTACGGGATATGAAATTCAGTATGCAACCAACTCAAAGTTCACTGGTGCAAAGAAAGTGGCTATAACAAACAACAAGACAGACAAGACCACTGTTTCAAAGCTTTCGGGCAACAAGAAATATTACGTTCGTGTGAGATCTTACACAACTGTAGGTGGCACAAAGTATTACGGTTCTTGGTCGGCAACAAAAACTGTCACTACAAAGAAATAAGGCTATATTGGCATAATGAAAATACCGACGGCTCGGGTTGAGCGGTCGGTATTTTTTTGCGATATTTTTCAGTTTGTGGGGAAGCTAGGCGGGCGAACGCTGTTTGCCCCTGCATGGGGTTGGGGTTTTATCCGTTGGTGCTTGCCACAAAGAAGTATGTTATGTAGGACAGGACGATAAACGCAGAAGAAAGATAGCTCAGGGTGCTGACTATGGCTTTGCAGGGGGCTTTTTCAGAGCGGTTGCAAAGGTCTGTGAAAAGTCCGATATTTATAAGTCCTATGAGCATACAAGGGATTATGTATCTGAAATTCATTGTGCAGATAAAAGGATATCTGATACAGAAGTTATAATAGTTGCCTAAGATAGTGGCATAGACCACTGTGAGCATGAGTTTTTCGGTAAATCTTGCGTTATCGGTCTTTACAAAAAGCACTATGAGCATTGCGATGAACGCTATGACCGCAAGAACCAAGGCTATCCAGAAAAGTGCATATGGCACGAGCATTGCGTTTTCGGGGAAGAACGTTTCGTTTATGCCCTCGCCAAAAATGGAGTTTTTAAGCATTGCTATGGTAGGGTTATACTCTTTATAGCTTTCTCCGCCCCACTGCTCAAAGACTATTTTAATCTGTGAGAAGCTGAAGTCTGTAAGGCGGTGTTTGGCTGTAAGGTCGCCTATATACTGGACGTCGGCATTTGAAAGGCTTGGGACATAGTTTGGTTTTATGCCGAAGCACAGGTAGTTTCTCACGCTCCACCAAAGACCAAGAGGACAGCATACTACACCGAAAAGGCACATTTGACCCAGGCGGTTTGCCATATGCTTACGATTTTGCACAAGCGCCACAAAGAAAAGTATGGCTACGGCAGGGGCGATAAGCCCTACGGATATTTTTGTCATCATGCCAAGACCGATACAGAGGGCGGCTTTGACGATATTCTTCGCGGTCTGCTCTCTATACCATTTCAGCACGCAATATATTGCTCCCACTGTAAAGCACAGCATGAGAGGGTCGTTATTTATTCCCCCTGACATCAGCACGAGATATGGGTACATACAGCACATACCGAACGGGATAGTCAGGGCTTTGCCTTTAAGATCAAAGAGCCTCAATATCTTATAGACTGTTATCGTTACGGCACAGACATAGAAGAGGGTCAAGGCTTGTATAGCCTCGCACGCCATGTAATACTCTATGCCTACAGAGGCGCAGAATTTCAGCCACACCGCACAGATGATATGATGCAGAGGTGGGTGATAATACTGCCAAAGGGTGGTAGGGTCGAAATTCGGCAGGGCGTTGTTATTATAGATATACTCTATATAGCCTGCGTGACCGCCCTCGCCGCCGAAATACCACACGTCATTCTGTCTTGTATAGATGTCGGACATAAAGACATAGGAATAGCGCAGAACAAAGCCTGCTCCTGCCAAGGCAAGGCAGGTGACACGGTCGTGGAACTTTTTATCGTTATTGAGCAACGCGACATACATAACAAGCACGACGCAAAGTCCTGCAAAGCAGATAAAAGCCGCTTTATACTGGGTATGTACGAAATAATTCACTGCCGCAAGGGTCAAAAGGGTCTTGCCTGCAAAGGTCAAAACTGAGCCTGCGGTATGCTTTCCGCTGTCATCGAGCTGTTTCAAAAACCGTCTGAGGTAGAAAAACTCTATTATCATGAAAACGCCACACACAATGACGCCGTTTAAAAACTTATAGCTATAGCTACCAAAGCCTGTGAGTGCAAGGCATATGAACGCTGCAACTATATAAGGGTGACGGCTGAGGGTGCGGAAGATCGCCTCAAGCCGTCTGTCGCTTATGGCTCTTCTGTTCATGTCTTTCCGCAGGGACAGAAGAAGTCCACCTTTCTTTTTATTCATATTAGTTTCCAGATTTTTCTTCGTGATATTCTTTTTCTGTGTTCACGTTCCAAATATCTTTTCTGCTCTTTTTGCCGGTCTTTATAGCATCGGCTGTTTCCATGGCGGTGAGCATTGAATGGTCCATATTATTATATCTATGCTGACCGTTTCTGCCAACGCAATAGAGGTTAGGGAAAGTATCGAGGAACTTTATCATGGTATCGAAATGCTTATATGTATCAAAATAAGCAGGATATGCTTTCTTGACCTTTTCTCTATGGGAATCGAGGACTTCGTTTTCGGAGATAACTCCCATTTTAACAAGCTCAGCGGTGGCGAACTTCACGCAGTCCTCATCGGACATATTCCAGAAGTCGTCCCCCTCGGCACAGAAATACTCAAGGCCTATCCAAACTGTATCCTCAGGCTTTTCCACCATATAAGGCGACCAGTTGTTGAATATCTGTATTCTGCCAAGCTTTACGCCCTTATCCTGAACGTATATCCAGCAGTCAGGGACGATATTGCCGAGAGTTGTTTTATTTGTTTCATTTTTAAGGTTGAGCTTATTGACCAGCAGACCAACGGTAACAAAGTCACGGTATGGCAGACCCTTGGCTATCTTTATGACGGTATCGCAAGGCTTTGTGCCGTCCATGCCGAGGATAAGGTCTTTGACAGGCATTGAGGAGATAAAGATATCACCAGTGAAGGTCTTTTCGCCCTCAGCGGTATCGCAGACAACGGAGGTGACTTTTCTGCCCTCGCACATTATTTTCTTTACCTGACAGCCTGTGAGTATTTTTCCCCCAAGCTCTTTTACTTTCTCAGCGGCGGTTTCCCAAAGCTGACCTGGGCCGTATTTTGGATACCAGAACTGTTCGATAAGGGAAGTTTCCACCTCGCCCTTATTCTTTGTGCCGAACACCTTTTTGAACATATCTTTCAAAAGAGCTGTGATAGAAAGACCTTTTACTCTCTGTGAGCCCCAATCTGCGGATATCTCGCTTGGGTGTCTGCCCCAGAGCTTTTCGGTATATCCCTCAAAGAACATGGAATAGAGGACTTTTCCGAAACGGTTTATATAGAAATTCTCAAGGTTTGTTTCAGGCTTTTTGAACACGCACGCCCAAAGGTAGCTAAAGCCTGCTTTCATGGTGGTGACAAAGCCCATGTTCTTTATGGTTTCGGGCTTCATTGAGATAGGGTAGTCGAAGAAGTGCTTATTGTAATAAATTCTCGACACTCTGTCACGGACGAGCATTACATTATCCTCAGTTTCAGGGTCGGGGCCGTTTTCGGCAAGTGGCTTTTCGTGGCCTAGCTTTTTATCGTCATAGGCAGGCTTGCCCTGCAAAGGCATAAGGTCTGCCCACCAATCCATGACCTGCTGATTTTTGGAGAAAAATCTGTGTCCGCCTATATCCATGCGGTTGCCGTTATATCTCACTGTCTGTGATATTCCGCCCATCGCCTGCGAGCCTTCAAGTATGGTCACGTCATAGTCACCGCCGTTTTTAAGAAGCTCTATTGCCGCAGTCAGACCGGCTGGGCCTGCGCCTATAATAATTACCTTTTCCATGTGTTATCCTCTCCTGTTTAGTCTTTATTTTTATCAAATATAATAAATTTCCTACCTGCAAAGTTCCATATGAAAACTATCACTGTGGAAACGAGTTTGCCCACAAGATAATATTTATCCTGCGGGAGAAGCGTGCCGAATAAGAGCTTTGAAGCAAGGATATCCTTGAAAAACCATATTATTGCGGCGTTTATGCCAAGTCCCACAACGCCCACGGCGGCAAATGCCGCAAACTCTGCAAGGCGGTTTTTTATCTTTGAATTTTTGAATATCCAAAATGTGCTCAGAACATAATTCACCAAAAGTCCTGCCACGAAAGAAATAGTCGCGGCAATGACGGGGTCGAAGCGGCAAAGCTCCACAAGTGCGGTCATAATGCCGTAATCCACCACAAAGGCAAAGCCACCCACAAAGACGTATCTGAAAAACTGTATGAATGTATTATCGGTATCACCCGAAAAAAGTTGTTTTATCTTCATTTTTTTATGTTCCGTTCTGAAAAGTTTCTTGTGGGCAACACTGAAAAAGGTGAGCCTACTATATATAAGTACGTTTTAAAAAGGCAAAATGTCGCTATTTTTTACAAAATTCTATCTTTCGCACAAATATATGACACTGTTTTTGTACATGGTGCTTAAACACAAAGTTCATAAAGCATTAATTAATATTATACAACTTTTTCTTCATTTCGTCAAGTAAACTTGTGCAAAAACAAAAAAAGGACGCTTTTATCCGTCCTCTAAGCCTGTCGAAAAACACTCAAATAACGGGCGAACGCTGTTCGCCCCTACATACAAACAGCGTATTTTCGCCATTTGTAGGGGACGGCGCCCTCGACGTCCCACTTGTTTCAGACTTTTTCAACAAGCTAAAAGGACGGTTTTATCCGTCCTCTAAGTTTTTTCAGACCCATTACAGATCATATTCTGTTATGAGGTTTAAGTCTTTTATCCTCATACATATATTTATCGGCGATGTGCATAACATCGTCAAACCAGAAGTTTTCCACCGGAGCAACGGCTGCGCCCACGCTTACTGAGAGGACATAGGATTTCCCGCTTCGCCTGTTCAGCTCTGCCATTTTATCCTTTATCTCCTCCTTGACCTGCTCGGCAAGGTCTGTATCAACTATAGCAAAAAGAGCAAGCTCATCTCCGCCAAATCTTCCGCAGACCTTATTCTCTATGCTCACGCTGTCGATAGCGTTTGCGGCGGCTCTTATTGCATAGTCGCCTGCCTCGTGGCCGAAATTATCGTTTATGTATTTAAGTCCGTCAACGTCCACTGAGACTACAAGTGCAAGCTGGTCGTTTCTTCGTGGGAGAGTTTCAAGGGCGTTATAAAAGCCAGTACGGTTATAAAGCCCTGTGAGCATATCGTGACGGTACATTTCTTCGATATGCTTTGTCATATACTTCTGATAGGTGACGCTTCGGAAGCTGCCCAAGGCGGTATTCAGGGAATTTACATAGAGTGGTATTTTAAAATACTCGCTGAGCTGCACAGGAAAATAGAAGCAGGCATAGCCAAGTGGTACGCCGATATGGGCAAGTGCTGAAAATATGAGGGGGACTTTATAGTCCATTATATTCTCTATATCGGGAATGATGTTGGTGCGGTCAAAAGGCTGTGGGATATCTCTATCTTCCACGGCACGGCTCCGCAAAAGTATCATTTTATCGCTAAAAAGCGGTTCTCTATTGCTTACACGAGGGTCTTTACGTTCGTCAAAGAAATCACCATTCACCACAACAGCCATATCGCCAAAAGCATACTCTTTCAGCAGTGTGGCAAGAGTCTTAGGAGTTTCGCAATTCATGATATTCACTGCAAGCTCATAGAGGACACGCTCCTCGTCCTGATAGCGGTTCATTCTGTCTCGGAGTATTCTGATATACTCCCCTGTATTTATCTGCTCGACTGATGGTTTACATCCGCAGGAATTTTCAACGGACAGATCATAGTCTACTGTATATATCTTTTCGGGCTTTTCACCAGCCAAAGCTTTACTTATAACATCAATGATGGTTTTAGCGGTATCATCATAGCTACAGCCGCTTGTTGTAAGCATAGGAGTGCAAAAATTAGCTTCTTCTGAGCCGTCAAAGCCTGTTACGATAATATCCTCCGGGATCTTATAGCCCCTTCTTTGAAACTCAGCCCCTGCGGCTATAGCCATCATATCGTTTGCACAGATGATTGCTCTTGGGACTTTATTTTTTTCTATCATATCGTCCACTGCTTTCAAAGCAGGAACAGACCAATAGTCACCGTAATAAAAGACATCATTTCTGAATGGGATATCATACTCCTCGAGTAGCTTTCTGAAAACTGCTATACGCTCTTCTGAATTTTCTTCGTCTTTTCTGCCTGCGATAAAGCCTATATCTCTTACACCATGCTGTTCTATCACATGGCGAACCACTTGTTCAAAGCCTTTTGCATAGCCGAATTTGATGCTTATACAATCGTCATGCTCTACGCCAACTGATATGACAGGCTTACCATATTTGGCGGCGTCCATTCTGATTTTTGTCATTACATTCTCAGCATACACACCCTCTTCAAAGGTCACGACGGCATCTGTTATATTATAATCAATAAGATCAAACACAGACTGCTCGCCTTTTTCAGACAGAGTCTTCCAATAAAGGTCTGAGCAGGTGTGATATACAAACAGTCTGTAATCGTTTTCAACAGCAAAATTATTAAGAGCCCGTATGATTCTATAATTACGCTCATCATAGACTTTACACATACAGACAGCAATTATTTTGATGTTACCGATCATACAGCACAGCTCCTTTCCTATAAATTCAAACACAGTGTTATTATAACATGATTTAATGAATAAATCAAGAGAAAATCGGACAATTTTTAAGAAATTAAGACATAGTTTCGCACGCTTGATTAAATAATTAAAGAAAAGGAGCAGGCTGTTAATCCAGTCTGCTCACATCGTTCCATGACCTTACACGCTGATAAGACATTTTATGCTGTTGGAGATACTCGTCGGTATTTTCGGGAGGGCTGGCGATATCCTGTGGTTTATCGCTTGTAAAGATATCCTCATAATCGTTAGTTATGACCTTATCGCCCTTTTGGTTATCAAGCAATTTTTGCAGGTTTTCGGTCATTTTATCACGGGTAAGCCCCTCGAAGTCTATACGCTCTTTTCTGCCGTCGAAGGGAAAGTTGGGGAGTTTACGCATGAAATTAAGGTCAGACACAGTTTTTGCGGTGATGACAGCGGCTACTATAAGGTAGGCGAGCATAACGAAAGTATCGCCTGACACGCTGTCGAAAAGTCCGATTTTCAGACCCATATACAGTATCATAACAGCAGGGGAGGCGGCTATCAATTTAACAGTATCCGCCACAAGCAAAGCTCCGCTTGCGGCAAACGCCACATAGTTAAAAAAGGCATTTGAGCTTACATCAAAAAATGCGAACATCGCACTTTCCGCCGCAAAATAATTCGCCCATCCCATCATTCCGTATATTATAGCCGCAGGAATAAGCAACGCAAAGGTAAAAGCTGCAAATCGCCGCTGCCTTTTTATAAGCCTGCGGAAATGCCTGCGAAGAGTTTCGTCAGGCAGTGTTTTATAGTCGGCTCTCAGATCAAACATTTCCATGTTATGTCACCTCCTGAATTTATTATAGCATGGGGGGAGGGGATTGTCAAATGGTTTCTGGGGGTGTTAGCACAAACCATGTAGGGGAGCGGCGCCCTCGACGTCCCGACCCCTCGACAGCCTTTGTCCCCCTGCATGGCTTGTGAAAAAAATACAAACCTCACTCCTTCGAGCGGGCTGTCGAGGGCGCCAGCCCCTACAATGCTGAAATTGCATAATTTCAGAACACAGGCGAACACTGTTCACCCCTACAGATATTCGGGATAATTTATTTCTCCGCAAAATCGCTCCGCTCTTTGCGTATCTACATTGCGCTTAGGGCTAGAAAGGCGGTGCAGATTTAATTCTCCGATATCACTTTCATCTGATATCATATTTCTATCTGCTTTTGATACTACAATCTGCACCTTGTCGGCTTGCGCCGAATGAGGCTCTGCCTCAAACTCCGACAGGGCTTTGCCCTGTACCCACAATGGGTTTCACCCCTTGACCCTGACCAGGGACGTGTCCCTGGACCTTTTGCTCGCTTCGCTCGGTGCTTTATTTTACTTTATGCTTGCAATTTACTTTGGTCTGCTATGCTCATTCCTCATTCCT
Source organism: Ruminococcus bicirculans (ex Wegman et al. 2014) (assembly GCF_000723465.1). Taxonomy (GTDB): domain Bacteria; phylum Bacillota; class Clostridia; order Oscillospirales; family Ruminococcaceae; genus Hominimerdicola; species Hominimerdicola aceti. Next base: position 88,914 of record NZ_HF545616.1, on the reverse strand, counting down.
CATTTCTCATTTCTCATTCCTCACTCCTCACTTAACTTCGCTCCTCATTTAGCCTCGCCCATGATTTATTCAAATGTAATCGTTTTATGCCTATTGCATTAATTTGCTTTTTGTTGTATAATATATTTGTTAATATATACAGCCATTTGGCAAAATCAAGATATGAAAGGACCTTATTACTATGAAGAAATTCCTTGCGGCGGCTCTTGCTCTTTGCATGACAAGTGCTGCTCTCACAAGCTGCGGTGATTCAAACAGCTCTTCTGCTGCTGACTCAAACTCCGCTGCGGCAAACTCTCAGGCTTCCGATTCAAGTGCGGCTGATACCGAAAGTGTTTCAGACAAGCTTCTTGCTGAATACCCTGCATCTACGGAAAAGATAGATGTTAAAAATGGTGCTACTGAGAACATGATCGCCAGAAGCGTTATCAACGAGGGCGACACTTCCCGTCTTGCGGCTAAGCTCGACTACGCTCTGCAAAATCCTAAGGAGACAACAAAGATCTGTTTCATCGGCGACTCTATCACGGCAGGTTCGGGTGCTAACTCCTCAACTAATCAGTATGTAAACCAGTTCAAGAGCTGGTGGGAGGAAAACATAAGCTTCTACGTTGATGTTACTAATGCCGGTATCGGTGCAACTGACTCATACATAGGTGTTCACAGGGCACAGCGTGACGCTTTGGAGGCTAAGCCTGACATTATCGTTATTGAGTTTATCAATGACGCTGATGATGAATTTTATGAGTCCTGCATGGACAGCCTTGTAAGAATGTGTCTTGAGCAGGACAACAATCCTGCAGTTATGATACTTGAGCCTTCAACTGAGGGGGGTACATCTCCACAGGCTGCACATCTCAAGGTAGCACAGGCTTACAACATTCCTATGATATCTTATCATGACGCTGTTATGCCTGAGATAGAGGCTGGCAACTTCACATGGGCTGACATTTCACCTGACAACGTTCACCCTAATGATGACGGACACATTATAATGGCTTCACTGCTCACAAAATTCGTTGGCAACATAAAGGACAATATTGACAGCGTTGACAAGGAAGCGAAGGCATTTGACACAAGCACTGTTGCACCGACGGGCGATGTATTCGCTGACGCTACTATCGGAAGCCGTCAGACAGAGGACATTGTAAAGACAACTGACGAGGGAACATTCACAGATGTTACAACGTTCCAGAAGTTCACAGATGGTTGGGGAACAACAACAGGCGGCACTATCAAGTTTGAGATAACTGCAAAGAACATTGGTATGATATACTACATGACAGTTGACGGCAAGTCCGGCGTGGCTGCTGTAAAGGTCGATGGCGAGGACGTTGCGACTATCAACGCTGACTTCACAAGCGGCTGGGGCAACTATGCTAAGGCACAGCAGATATACTCATCTGACGAGGTGGCTACTCACACTGTTGAGGTAACTGTCGTTGATGACGCAAAGCCTAACTTCCAGATACTTAACTGGCTTATTTCATAAGGATCTATAATAATATTTTGGCGGATACGAGAGTTCGTATCCGCCAAAGTTTTGTTTTCATTTATGTTATATGAATTAAATAGGACACAAAATATTTAGTGAAAACTAAGCAGCCAGCTTAACAAAAACGAAAATAGATATGATATAATAAATATGCTGAAAGAAACAAACACAGCGATAACTTATTGATCCCCTTAATAAGACTTCTCCCGACAGGTTTTCCGACTGTCGGGAGTTTTTTTGCATATTAGTTTTCTTTTTGTTCTGTGATAATATCCGAAAGCTTATTTATCAGATCTTCAGGCACGTTGTAATAACACTTATTTATCTTTACGTTATACGCATCTGCCGTTGTTTGTCTGACAATTATGCTATATTCTTTACCGTCTGATACTTTCCACTGAGCAGTACCCTTTGAAAGCATTCCATTTTTTGCTGTATTTTCATCGACCGCATAGCTTAAACTTTCGTTGAGGAGCTGGCGAAATTCTGTTATAGCCGTTTCATCTGTTATATCCCAGTTTTTCCCCTTTGCATATGGATCGCCATACTCGGCGGACACACCAAAGCCATTTATATTGCTGAAATCAAGTTCTGTGATACTATCATTGTCCACCGAAGCTTCACTTTGTTCAGTGCTTTCACCGAGCACAACAGAGCTGTTTGCAGGCGTTGGGGCGGCACTGCTTTCTGTGGTATTTCCGCAGGCTGTCATTACAGCTATTCCTGACAAGGTGAAAATAAATAATATTTTATATTTCGTTTTGTTCATAATATCGCCTCCTGTAATAATTATACTCGAATTGGATAATTACCACAATTGACAATTTTAACATATTACTTGTTTATGTTTTGTACAATTTACTAAATAAATCTAAATATTATTAAAAATCGTCAAAAAAATCGGCAGCAGGCACATGATAGCGTCTGCTGCCGATAGTTTTATATTGTTTTAAGCATTAAAGCAATTATCCAAGAACAACAACGATGTTTGTCTGCTCTGTCATCTTGCACTCGCATACGAAGTTGCCTTCAACTGCTTCGCCGTTGACTGTCATAGACTTTACGCCGCTCTGAACGTGGTCTGGGTTCTGAATGTCGATAGAAAGGTGCTTGCCACGGAAGTTCTTTTCGATCTTGAAGCCGTCCCATGTGTGTGGGATAGATGGGCTTATTACAAGTCCCTCTGCGTTTGGTCTCATACCGCAGATACCCTCTACGCAGCCTACCATTACTGTTGAGCCTGTACCTGTCAGCCAATGAACGTGTGAACGTCCTGCATATGGTGAACGTGTTGACTCTGTAAACTGACCGTGAACGTATGGCTCAAGTATTCTTACTTCTGCCTTATCGTTCATGTTAGCAGGTGAAGACTCGAGGAAATACTCGAATGCTCTGTCGCCGTGACCGAGAAGTGACTCTGCAAGGATAGCCCAGCCCTGTGTCTGTGAGAAGATACCACCGTTCTCCTTTGTATCAGGGTTAAAGATGTGCATGAGAGCACCGTCAAAGTAATGATCTACATAAGGTGGCTCCATGATCTTTACGCCAAATGGAGTATTGAGTATCTCGTGTACCTTTTCCATAGCAGTTTCAGCCTGCTTATCAGATGCGAAGCCTGAGATAACTGACCAAGACTGTGGGTTGAGCCACATTGAAGCCTCTGGATCCTTCTTAGCGCCAACGATCTCGCCGTTCTCTCTGTAGCCTCTGATGAATCTATCCTCGTCCCAGCAAGCTTCAAGGCTCTTGCCGAGTTCAGGCTGTACCTTATCGATATAAGCAGCGTACTCATTATCGCCTCTGTCAAGAGCATAGCCCTTGATGATGCTCATTGCATAGTAGAGCTGGAATGCAACGAATGTTGACTCGCCCTTCTTACCAAGTCTCAGGCAGTCGTTCCAGTCAGCATAAAGACCTGCTGGCATTGTATGAGCGCCAAGTCTTTCCATTGAGAAGTTGATAGCTCTCTTAAGATGCTCGTAAACTGTATCTTCGCCGCCGTTTGCGTATACGATAACTTCATCGAGGAACGCCTTGTTTCCGCTCTCGCCGATATACTTATTAACTGTTGGGAAGAGCCAGAGAGCGTCGTCTGCTCTATAGCATGGGTGGCCTGTTTCCTTAGCGTAGATAGAGTTCTCATCGTTCTCGTCCGGGCAAGTTTCATGGCCTGCCTTGTGGTCGAACTTAACAAGTGGAAGTCCGCCGCCGTTATCTACCTGTGCAGAGATCATAAATCTGATCTTTTCAGCAGCAAGCTCAGGATTGATATGGATAATACCCTGGATATCCTGAACTGTATCTCTATAGCCATAGCCGTTTCTCAGACCGCAATAGATGAATGACGCAGCTCTTGACCAGATAAATGTGATGAAGCACTGATAAGCGTTCCATACGTTTACCATGTTATTGAACTCGTCAGAAGGAGTTTCGATCTGGAAGTTATTGAGCTGACCATGCCAATAAGCGATAAGCTCCTTTACCTCAGCGTCTACCTTGCCAGGCTCGTTATATGCAGCGAGTATCTCGTCTGCTACCTTTGGATTCTTCTGACCAACGACATAGATTATCTCCTTTGTCTCGCCAGGAGCAAGGATAATGTCAGACTGAAGAGCGCCGCAAGCGTTGGAGTTATAGTTGAGCTTGTTATCGCAGAAGCCTCTTTCAACTGCAACAGGGTTGCCGTATGTTCTGTAAGAGCCGATAAAGCTGTCCAGATTACCGTTATAAGCGGAAACAGGAGCGCCAACTACGCCGAAAAATCTTTCTCTCCAGTTAGAGCCGTTCTCGTCCTTACCGCTGTTCTCATTGATGTGCTGAACGATCTTGTTGCCCTCAAAGCTTGTTCTTGTGATGAACAGTGTATACTGGAGGTTTACCTGATCCTGCTCGTAGTTGTTCTCATTTGTGAACTCTACAAAGCCGAATGTTGAAAGGTTTCTGTATCTGTCAGAGTTATTTGTGATCTTAGTTCTCCATACCTCATATGTTTTGTTCAGAGGAACATAATATGTAAGCTCGGAGTGGATATCTGCATAGTCAGACTTGATAGTTGTATAAGCTGTACCGTGGTGGCACTCTGTCTTATACTGATCGAGAGGCTTGCCTACAGGCTGCCATGTGCATGACCAATAATCCTTGGCGTCGTTATCTCTGATGTAGATATATCTGCCAGGAAGACCGATATTTGAGTTGAAACGGTAACGGATTATTCTTCCGTTAGCACCGCTCTTTACAAAGCTGTATCCGCCGCCGTTGTTGGATACGATAGCACCGTACTCTGGTGAGCCGAGATAGTTAGCCCAAGGTGCAGGTGTGTCAGGTCTTGTGATGACGTATTCCTTGTGTTCAAGGTCAAAATAACCATACTGCATATTTTTTATACGCTCCTTTTCAATATTTTAAAGTTGTAAACGTTTCACCAAAATGGCGTAAACGTTTCCCTCATAGATCCCGTCATTATTCATAACGCTTATATTATTTTAGCATACTTCTAATACGTTTACAAGGGGGTAAAGACAAAAAAATGGGCGTATTTTCAAAAAACTTTTTCGGGATTGTTGACTTTTGAAACTTAAACGATTGAAAATCGTCATGCTTTTTGTCATTGTCCAAAACGCACTAATAACTGATAATTATTTATATATATTGGATATTGACAGCAGTGCCGAAAATATGGTATATTGTGTATATAATAAATTATAGGAGGTTTACCATTATGAACATTAAAGGAAGAGTTTTAGCTATGGTTTCTGCTTGTGTTGTGATTTTCTCACAAAGTTCAATCGCAACGTTTGCTCTTGATAACCAGGAGGTTCTTACATTACCAACTTCTGTTTCAGATTTAACCAGCGCTGAAAACATGGGACAAGTGGTTAAAATTCACAACTTACATGGAGCAGATGAAGGAACCATTGCTTTCTGCGCTGAAATGGAGTCGGGATATGTGATATATGATTTGTCAGGAAATACAATAGAGTATAGTCCTACATCATCATCTCCATATAGCGACTTACAAGGCGATTTATATTATGCTGGTCCACTTGAATACTTGACTAAAACAAGCACTGATTACAAAAATTTGCGAACAGGTGAGATTTTAACAGACGAGCAATTCAACGAAGTTACCGAGAGTTTTACTAATGAGAGCATAAAACTTTCATCAACTAATTTTATGAGTTCAAGTGCTTCCAGGGCTAATTCAGGATTTCGCACAGCAGTTTCAAAAGTATCTGGAACACCTAGAAAACTAAACTACAACACATCTAATCAATGTGGGGCGTTAGCAGCTGTTATCAACTTATGCTATATTGATGACTACAAAGACAACAATTGTTTGAGCGATTCTTATTCTAATAATCCCAGAAGTCTTTTCAACACCCTTAACAATTATATTCCGAGAGAAACAAGCCGAAATGGAATAATAAATGGACTTAGTAACGCAAAAAAGGATAAAATATGTAGTTTTACTTCATCGCCTGATGCTTACTATGGCGGTGATTCATGGGGATTTTGTTTTTACAGGATACTCACGTCAAATTCTCCAACCATATTACTTATTATAAAGCATCCGAATTATGGCGGAAAAAATGATAAAAATCATTGGGTACTAACATATGGCATTGTTCAATGCTTCGATAATAATAATAAATTAGTTGATAAATATTTTATTGTTAACGATGGGTATGGAAAAAATGATATACGGATTCATTACACATATCAGGACGACTGTGTTTACATTTAAGGGTAGGTGACAAAACATGAAAAAGACAGTTTATTTGGTTTTAGCGCTCTCACTGCTTCTTTGCTCATGCTCACAGACAACAGACAATGATAACAAAAGCAAGGTCAATGACAGCAGTACAGTTGTGACAACAGCTTCTACAACAATGACAACTACCACAACTTCATCATCAAAGGTTGATGAAAATGCTGAAATTTCGGCATATTATATTCATCACTGGTATGGAGAAGAGCCATATGAGATAACAGACAAGGACACTATCCACAAGATAACTGCATGGATAGAGAATGCTAAATCGGTATGCAAGGATTATCCTTACATTGACGGCTTAGAATACGGTGGCGCAGACTCTTATGGAATCTCTCTCGAAAAGGATGAATCAAGTGATGCGTATGAGAGCATTTGTGTTATCGATGTTTCACAGTATTCGTGGGACACCTCAGACGGTATGCACTCTGAAAATAAAATATGCAATTTTAGCATAAAAGATGATACAGGCGAATTTCAGGATTACAATTTGCCAAAGGAAATGATAGATGAAATAATGCCCCTTATAACAAGACCTAATGTTGAATAGCATACAACACATACAAAACCGGCGTGTATCTTCGTGATACACGCCGGTCGTTTCTATTATGTTTTTATGATACCTTGAGCCATGCGCAGGCAAAATCAAGTGCTTCATAGAGGCTTGATTTTTCTGCTACCTTAACTATCTGCTTATTCGGAGGCAGTGTGCTGTCTGTTGCAACTTTTCTTATTCTTACCTTATTTGCAACGTCGATACCGCCGACCTTTTCTGTAGAAAGTATTTCTATCATGACTACGAACTCGTCATACATATTTCCAAAATAGATATTATTCCCTTTTCTCACCAGTGGAACGCCCTTATAGGTGAAAAAAGCTTTCTTTTCTTCTGCCATTTATCTCTCCGCCTTTCTCATAATATATTTCTCTTTTTGTTTACTATTTTATTATACCATACTTTTCTCATAATTAAAAGAGCTTTTGACAACTTTTTTGCGCAGGTTTTCAGCCTTGCTTTATGTGGGATACATATTGTATCACATATTCTTTGTGAAAGCTGTCGAAACATATCCGTAGGGGCGAACTACGTTTGCCCGTCAGATCATATGCTTAGCATGGGATATGCGTTTTAATAGTTATCGTCCACAGCCTCGCCTTTAAGAAGTCTGTCCATATTTGCAACGAACGTATCTACCCAAGTTGACTGTATTCTGAATGAGGTTTCACCATTTAGCTTGACTACAGAACGTCTTGAAGAATCCTTATAAATCTCCATAACGTCCTTTTTGCCGTCCTTGCGGTCGAATGTTATAGTCAGATAGCTTTCGCCCTCAGGGTCTGTGAAGTAAATCTCATTTGTCGGACAACCCATAAGATACTGATAGAAGGTCTTAAAGTTGTCAACGTCAAGCTCCTTGCCGTCTGTTGTGACCTTTGTTACCTGTGCGGTAGTTTTGCCGTCAGAATCTGTATCCGTGCTTGCGCCTGAGCTTTCCACCTCATAAACGGTCTTTTTACCATTATAGACTACCTCAACGTTCTTAAGGTCAACAAGGTAGTTTGAAGTCATAAGGCTTGTGATAACGTCCTCTGCTTTGATCGTTGCCCATGGGAGGTTATCAGCTGAAACGAGGTATATAGCGTCAACGCCCTTTACGCCCTCAAAGTAGCAATAATATGCAGACACTGTATCTGTTGTTTCACTGCTGTCGCCTGCGGTAGCATAGACAGGGTCGCCTATTTTAAGAGTATAGTCATAGCCGTCTCCCGAGAGTCTTACTGTTGCGAACGGGTCGGAAAGTCCATGCTCCTTCATTGCAGTTTCATCAGGTGCGATGACCTCACAGCTCTGTGCTGTAAGTCCCCACATACCATGGGTAGTTGCTGAAGAATTTGTGATGTTCAGGTATGAGAAGATAGGCTCTGTCATTACCTGACCTGAAAGTCCCTCTATCTCGTTCGGGTTATTTTCAAACGCCATTTCATAGTCCAGATCTTTTCTTGTAACTGTTTCCTTGCCATAGTCAGGCCAATCGTCGTCAGACGGCTTTGTGAGCAAAGTGAGGTTCGCATATGCGGTCACTGGATCTGTATAGTATGAAAGCTTTGTTCCCATTACCATATAGACGGTCTTTTCATCGTCAAGGCTCACATAGCTGTATCTTTCGTTGCTTGGTGAAACAGAGCCTACATGAAGGGTAGTGGCAGTGCCGTCGCTGTATTCAACTGTGAGATCTGCTGTGGGCTTATCAAGACCGTATTTTGACATATCCTCAACGTTTTCTTCAACGAGCTTTTTCGCCTTGAAGCCGTCAAGATTCGATATCATGGAAGCTTCTGCGGTGGCATTTGCATTGAGAGTGCCAAGCTCAGGTATGCTCCATGTGGATTTACCTGACTCGGACTTATTAACGGAATACTCGCCATGTTCGTTTGAAACCTTTACGCTTGTTATATCGTCGCTTGACTTTGTAAGGATAACAACGCTCTCGTCCTGACTTGAAACTGCCGCTGTTGACGATGAGCTGGAGTCTGCGTCTGATTTGCCTGAGGTGGAGTTGAGAAACGCCATTACTCCCACCAGACAAGCGGCTGTGACTCCGCAGATAATGATACCCTGCAATTTACCATTCATTTGTGATTACCTCTGTGTTTTACTTATTCTTTCTTCTTGCCCAGATAACGATACCCACTATAAGAACTACAACAGGTACGCCAAGGCAGAATGTCCATTTAAGAACTGTTTTCTGCTGCTGAGTGATGTCGAAAACATTGCCTGTGATAGTTTTTGGTGTGATAGTGATACCTGCGGTCTTTCCGGTAAGGCCGTTTATAACGCTTATGAAATACTCGCTGTTCTGATACTGTGAATACTGCAAGTAGGTATCAGACAGCATACCCTCTGAACCTACTGCGATAACATTGCTATAGAGAGTTTTGTTATCGTCTGTAAATTTTGCCTTTGAGCCGACAGCCATATAATTCTGCTGACCCTTTACCAGAGCATCGCCTATATTCACCTGACCTGTGGTCTGTGATATATCAACATTTGCGGTATAGGCAGAATCTGAGGACTTGAGGTAGGCGTCTGTAGACACCATATCCTGCTCGTCAAAGAGTGTGTTTACAGGACGGCAGAGTGCTGAAAGGATAGCCGGTTTATCTGTAGAAACGTCCTGAGTGAAGTTATCGGACACATCTGACGCAACTGTTACGCAAGGTGAGTTATAATACTTGCCTGAATCGCTTTCGCAGATAACGCCCTTGCCGACAGAAAGTCCATACTCTGACAGGAACTCATCAAGATTTGGGGTGTCCTCCTGACCATAAGAAGCGATATAGAGGAGCTGTTTGCCAAGATTTCCGTCATTATTGAGGAAGTCGCTGACCTTTTTGATATCCTCCTCCAGATAGTCAGTCTTAGGAGCAGGGATAACCACAACGTCTGTATCGGCAGGGATATCCTCGGAGGTTATATCCACTGTGTTCACGTTATAGCCGTTAGCTGTAAGAAGCGTCTGGAAATATGTGAGCTGTGTAAGCTCGCTTCTGCCTGTGAGGACAGTAACATAGACAGGGTTAGGGTCTGTTACTGTCATAAGTGCAGAAGTGAAAGCCTGCTCTGCGTTTGAGGACTCAACATAGCTGCCGTAATAGGACAGGAAAGAAAGGTCGCCGCCTGCCTGCTGGGCAAGGGTATCTATGCTGTAGCCTGACTGTGACAGCTTCTGCTCAAACTCGTCTGTGAATGTAAGAAGGTCGAGCATACCGAGCTTTCTTGTTCGGCTTATCTCTTTGCCGTCAACCTTTGTTTTTGTTTCAAATATCATATCGAACTGGCTGATAGTATCGGTATACTCCTTAACGATCTCAGGGTGTGAGTCGATATCAACGAAACGATATGTGATATGGTGATTGAGCTTACAATAGTTTTTCAAAAGCTCAACAGCCTGCTTATTATAAGAGCTGTAATTTGTATAAGTATTCTCGTCTGCGAAAATAGTTACCTGAACGTCAACGTTCACTTTCTTTACATAATCCTCTGTATCGTTTGAAACTGAATATATCTTATTGCTTGTCAGGTCGATAGTGATAGGATATCTGTCAAAAAGCATTGTTGTGACAACATTCACTAGGACAAGCAGAGCGACAAAAACGCAGGTGAACACTGTTGCCATTGTTCCATGCTTGAGCTTTTTGGCATTGAACTTTTTGCCGTCCTTTGTCTTTTTCTCTTTTTTATCTTTCTTTTTGTCTTTATCTTTTTTATCCTTTTCTGTATCCTTTGGAGCGGTCTTTGCTGCCTTTTCGTCTGCTACAACGTCTTTAAGCAGGTCTGCTCCTGATACAGAGATCTTTTCGTTATTATTCTCTTCCATTTAAACAGCCCTCCTTTAGCCCCAGCGGCGTTTTTCAAGCACTCTCACCGTGAGGAAAAGAAATGCCACTATTGCACTCAGAAAGAACACAACGTTAGAAAAATCAAAAAGTCCATAGGTGAATGAATAATATCTCTCGCCGAATGACACCTTTTCGCACACTGTTGTGAGCCATTCAAAAGGCAGAAGATTGCCTATAGTTGACAGGAACGACACGAAGATAAGTGCGATAAAGCTTATTACTGCGGCAACTATCTGGTTTTCTGTGAAAGATGAGCAGAAGATACCGATAGCGATATAAGCGCCGCCAACAAGTGCCAGAGCGACGATATTGCCCACAACGACGTTCCAGTCAGGCGTACCGAAAGCGGATACGATAACTGCGAAAACGCCTGTGATAGCGATAGCTATGATATAGATAAGAAAAGCGGCAAGGAATTTACCTACAACTATGCTGCCAAGGCCCACAGGGGCGGTGAGCAGACACTGGTCTGTTTTTGTTCGCTTTTCCTCGGATATGGTCCTCATGGTGAGGACAGGTATAAGCACTATTATGATTATAAGAAGCGCACTGAAAACGGAATCAAGTCTTGTATAGCCGCTTTCAAGGCTGTAGTTTGCAAACATTACGCCTGAATAGGCATAGAATGCTGCAAGGAAAATATAACCGATAGGTGAGGTAAAATAGCTTCTTACCTCTCGTCTGAATATTGCGCCCATTAGTCATTTCCCTCCTTATCGGAAGTATTTTCAAGGGCAGGCAAAGCCTCGCCCATTGTGAGCTTGAGGAATATATCTTCAAGTGAAAGCTCGGAGGTCTTAAGTTCAAGCATATACCAGCCGTTTTTAACAACTGTTTCAAAGACGTCACGTCTGATATCCACGCCCTCTTTTGCCTCTATTCTTATATCGTTCACGCCGTCTTTATGGCTTGCGTCGCAGATAACTTTCTCAACGCCCTTTATGCCCTGCATTGCTCTGACGATCTTATCCTTATCGCCCTGTATCTTTGCAGTGAGCTTATGCTCGCCTGAGAGCTTCTGTGAGAGGTGTTCCTCTGTATCGTTTGCGACGACTTTGCCCTCGTTGATAACTATTATCTTATCGCAGACAGCCTGCACCTCAGAGAGAATATGGGAAGAAAGGATAACGGTATGATTTTTGCCGAGCTTTCTTATAAGAGTTCTTATCTCGATTATCTGCTTAGGGTCAAGACCTACTGTAGGCTCGTCCAAGATAAGAACCTTTGGGTTGCCGATAAGAGCCTGAGCAAGACCTACTCTCTGTCTATAACCTTTTGACAGGTTCTTGATTATTCTGTTATAAACATGGTCTATCTTTACAAGTCCGCATATATCTTTAAGATGTGACACCTTTGGAAGCTTACACTTTTTAAGGTCATAGACAAAATAGAGATATTCTTTTACAATCATATCCATATAAAGAGGCGGAAGCTCAGGGAGATAGCCTATCTGCTTTTTAGCCTTGATAGGGTCTTCAAGGATATCTACGCCGTCTATAAGGGCTTTGCCGTCTGTACAGGATATGTAGCCTGTAAGGATATTCATGGTGGTGGATTTTCCCGCTCCGTTAGGACCGAGGAAGCCGAGAACTTCGCCGTCCTCCGCTTTAAAAGAGATATTATCGACAGCTTTTTTGTCGCCGTATCTCTTGGTAAGGTTTATAACCTCTATCATTTTATTTCCTCCTCTTAGGAAAAGCATTCATAAGTCTTTACAATTTTATAATACTTATGTGACAGGGGAGTGATAGCTGTACGAAATACAGAGCATTTTAAGTAAATTTAAAGTAGCAAATACTCAAAATGCTCCGCTGTTGAATTATTTATCTGTCTAAAAGCGATGTATCTATGTAATTTGTAGGGGAGCGGTGCAATTTCTGCTTTGCAGAGATCCGACATCCCACTTGTTTGGAAATTATTTCGCCCCTACACACGTTCAACATTTTCGTAGTTTTTATTATGACAGCTTCTCAATGCCCTTTCTTATTCTTGCAAGAGTATCCTCCTTGCCGATGAGATATGATATCTCAACACCGCCGCCCGGAGTGAACGCCTTACCTGAAACTGCAACTCTAAGAGGCCACAGAACGATACCGTTCTTTACGCCAAGCTTGCCGATAAGGTCAAAGAGTGCGTCATGGATATTTTCCTCTGTCCAATCCTCAACGCCCTCGAGAACAGGGAGAACTTCTTTGAGAGATTCCAAAGAATTTTCAGGGTTCGTTTTCATCTTCTTATGTGTATAGAGAGCTATATCATACTCAGGGAGAGCGTCGATAAAGTCTACCATTTCAGGTATCTCTGTGAAAAGCTCTGTTCTTGCCTGCAAGAGCTTTGCGATCTCGTTAAGGTCAACGTCCTCTCTATGAACGGACTGCTTGATATAAGGGATAGCATACTCAGCAAACTTCTCAGGGGTCATAGCCTTTATATACTTGCCGTTGATAGCTTTAAGCTTAGCAGGGTCAAAGATAGCAGGGGACTTAGAAAGTCCATGGATATCGAATTCCTTAACAAGCTCTTCAAGTGAGAATATCTCGTTCTCGCCCTTTGGCGCCCAGCCAAGCAGAGCGATATAGTTTATAACGGCTTCTTTAAGATAGCCCTTCTTCATAAGATCCTCATAGGAAGCGTCGCCGTCTCTCTTTGAGAGCTTATGCTGTTTATCTTTCATGATATGCTCAACATGGATATAGGTTGGTATCTCCCAGCCGAAAGCCTTATAGAGCAGGTTATACTTAGGTGCAGAAGCAAGGTACTCGTTACCTCTTACAACGTGGGTGATACCCATAAGGTGGTCGTCAACGACGTTTGCAAAGTTATAGGTAGGCATACCGTCTGTCTTTATAAGTATCTGGTCGTCGAGGGTAGAGCAGTCAACAGTGATATCGCCGTAAAGCTCGTCATGGAAAGTAACTTCGCCCTCTGTAGGTATTTTCTGTCTGATAACATAAGGAACACCTGCGTCAAGCTTTTCCTTTATCTCTTCAGGCGAGAGGTTACGGCAATGTCTGTCATACATTGGAGCGATACCGCTTGCTTCCTGAATGGCTCTTACTTCCTCAAGTCTTTCCTTGTCGCAGAAGCAATAATAAGCCTCGCCCTTTTCAACGAGTTCCTCGGCATATTTCTTGAACATACCCATTCTCTGTGACTGGATATACGGACCTACAGGTCCGCCGATATCAGGGCCTTCGTCCCAATTAAGACCAACGTCTTTAAGTGTTTTATAGATGACCTCAACAGCACCGTCAACATAACGCTCCTGGTCTGTATCCTCGATACGGAGAATAAAGTCTCCTCCGTTCTGCTTTGCAATAAGATAGGTAAAGAGTGCTGTTCTCAGGTTACCTATGTGCATATAACCTGTTGGTGAAGGTGCAAATCTTGTTCTTACCTTGTTCATTTATATCTTCCTTTCAAAATTAGAGTCTTATTTCATATCCTGCTCATCAAATGCAATTTTTACATATTTCGCAGGATTATTTGCAATATACTGCCTTATTTCTGCGTGTTGCTTTCTGTTTTTGATTATCGTATCATAAAAAGATTTTTGCCATATGGAATAACCTAGTTCTTTCGTGACAGCCTCTTTGAAATGTTTTATGACCCTTGAAAGTGTCGGTGTTTCACTTGTAGGGGCAAACAGTGTTCGCCCGTTTTTCGGCTGTTTTTCAATTTTGATTATAATATGCACATGGTCAGGCATGATACAAGACATCTCTACAAAAACGTCTGGATAGTGCTCAGATATCTTTGTGAGTTTTCTCTTTACAAGTTTTCCTGTAACAGAAAGTTTTGGGTGCAGAATTTCATTTGCAGTCAGCGGGCGAACACTGTTCGCCCCTACATTCTCCCACAGGACTTGGTATTTTTCAGTAACACATATCGTCACAAAATACAAGCCGTTTGCAGAATAATCATAACCCTCAAGACGTATTTTCTTTCGTCTTGGCAAATCTTCACTTGTCATATTTTATTTTCCTTAAAATATCTGACCGCCTGCTCTTTGTTTTTTGCTATCTCCTCACGGAGGCTGTCAAAGCTGTCAAACATTTTTTCGGAGCGGAGAAATTCATGCAGTTCAAGTTTTAGCTTTCTGCCGTAAAGATCCCCATGATAATCCATGATGAAGGTTTCTGCAAGGGGAGCTGTTTCAACATGGACGGTAGGCTTTACGCCTATATTTGTCACGCCTGCATACTTATTTTCGTCTATTTCAACAGCGGAGCAATAAACGCCGAATTTCGGCATTACCCTGCCCTTTGGTATCTGCTGATTTATCGTGGGGAAATCCCACGTTCTGCCACGCTGAAAGCCGTGTTCCACTTCAAGGCAGAATCCAAAATGATAACCCAGCATTTCATTTGCTTTGGCTATCTCGCCCTCACGGACGCATCGTCTTATCTCAGTGGAACTTATGACCTCGCCGCCCATGAGCAGTGGACTTACTATTTCCACATCTATATCATATTTTTCACCGAGCCTTTTAAGGTCAACAGCCTTGCCCTGTGCGCCTTTGCCGAATGTAAAATCGTTTCCGCACACTGCACCGCTGCAATTGAGCCTTTCTTTCAGCACCTTTTTCACAAAATCCTCCGGTGACATTCCTTTGAACTCTGCAAAATCAGGTGAGAAAAGCACTTCGACCCCAAGCTCTGCCATTTTTTTATGCTTTTCCTCGTCGCTCATAAGCATTTCTATCCTGCCGTCATGACCTTTTGAGGTCACTGTGTCGGTCTTGAAACAGAAAACTGCCGAATGTCCGTCAAGGCTCTGAGCCTTTTTCACAGCCGTTGTTATTATGAGCTGATGTCCTCTGTGGACTCCGTCAAAAAGTCCAAGAGCGCAAACTGTCCTTTTTTTGGGGATAAACCCGCTGTTTGTTATATCCGTCAAAATATCCCTCCGAATAAAACAAATTATCAGAAATTTTTGAAGCTTCTGAAGCTGCCCTCATGAAAAGCGCCGATACCGAGGAAGCTGTTATCACTGCCGTAGACACGGTAGAGCTTGTCCTCTGACAGATCTTTTATCCCTGTCTGCTCAGGTCTGAGCTTTACTCCGTTTCTATAAAGCTTTGTTTCCCACTGTCCAAGGGTAGTTTTTTCGTAGCTTACAAAGGCTCTGTCAAGTGGGATAAGCATTTGTGACAGCTTGTCCTGCTCACAAATTTCGGCTATCTCCTCTATGGTATAGCAATCCTTTATATCGACGCCCCCTGAATAGGAACGCTCAAGAGAAGTCATCATTCCGCCGCAGCCAAGCTTTTCACCTATAACGCTGATAACGGAGCGTATATAAGTACCTTTTTCGCAATCAACTTTCATTACGCCCCTGCGTGAAGCTTCGTCATATTCTATTATATCAATGCTGTCGATATGGACAGCTCTCGGCTCACGCTCTATTTCTTTGCCTGCTCTTGCAAGCTCATAGAGCTTTTTGCCGTTCACTTTTATTGCAGAATACATAGGCGGCACCTGCATGATATCGCCTACAAAACTGCTTTTTGCACATTCAAGGTCGGCTCTGGTAACTGCCTTGTCGCTTGTTTTTAACGTCTTTCCTGTGCTGTCTAAGGTATCGGTGCTTACCCCAAGCTGAAAGCCTGCGGTATAGACCTTTCGTCTGTCGGGGATAATATCGCAGGCTTTTGTGGCTCTGCCCACGAAAACAGGCAGAACGCCTGTTGCCATAGGGTCAAGGGTCCCTGAATGACCCAATCTTTTTATCCTTAGAACGCCTCTGAGCTTTGCGATAACGTCAAAAGAAGTCCAGCCCTCGGGCTTTTTTACAGGCAAAATGCCGCAGATATTATCCTTGCTGTTATCCAAGCTCATCAGCCCAAGACCTTTTCCGCTTGCTTGAGAAGCTTAGCCTTTACTTCTTCAAGGCTTCCTGTTATCTCACAGCCTGCGGCTCTTATGTGTCCTCCGCCGCCAAACTCACGGCAGAATGCAGAAGCGTCTATCTCATCGTCGCTTCTTACTGATATTTTAAAGACGTTCTCGTGTCTTTGCTTAACTGTTATGCCTATTTTCACGCCCTCAACGGACAATGGTATAGAAGCAAGTCCCTCGAACTCGGCAGCGTCAACGCCGCTTTTCTCCATAAGCTCTTTTGTAAGCACTATCATAGAGCATTTGCCACCGCAGTAATACTCCATATTCGCTGTAACGGACTGCTCCACCATAAGTCTGCCCTTGCTTTTTACATCAAACATTTTTCTGTTGATATAAGCAAAATCTATGCCATATGACATAAGCTCTGCACAGGCGATGTGAGCCTGCGGAGTTGTGTTTTCATACTTAAAGCAGCCTGTATCCGTTGCAATGCCTGTATAAAGGCATCTCGCTATCTGACGTGATATCTTTCTGCCTGAAGCTTTGAATATCTTATACATTATAAGTGCTGCGGCAGAAGCGTCTGCTTCTACATATGACTGCTTTGCAAAATACTTGTTTGAGATGTGGTGGTCGATGCAAAGGTCGATCGCACCCTCCTCGGCATACTTTGAAAGGTTGCTGCCAAGAAGATTTGTGTCTGCGATATCCACTGCGATAACGTACTTCACATCAAATTCCTGAGGGTAATAGCTCTCATAGATAAGATCATATCTTTCGGGAAAGCTGTCGGAATTTACAACGTTAGCCTTTTTCCCCATATCTCTCAGAAAAGCGCACAGGGCAAAGCCTGAACCAAGCGTATCGCCGTCGGGGCTTTTATGAGTTAAAATAAGAAAATTGTCATTTTCTTCAAATATTTTAAGAATATCCTGAAATGTCATAATATCCTTTCTCCTCTATTACTCTTCGCCGTCTTTCTCTTCTTTTTCTTCTTCGGGCAGAACTTCTTTAAGAAGCTTGTTTATCTTTGCTGAATGCTCGATAGAATTATCTGCGATAAATTTAAGCTCAGGGCATTTTTTCAGCTTCAGCACGTTTGATATCTCTCTTTTGAGAAATCCTGTTGCCGACTCAAAGCCCTTAACGGCTTCCTTTGCCTTTTCATAGCCCTCAAAGCTTGAAACATACACTTTACAGAATGAGCCGTCGCCTGCCACGTCGCAGCGGACGATAGTGAGCATATCTCCTCCGTGTATCCTTGGGTCTTTAAGGTCTCTCATTTTGCCCGATATTATTCTTCTTATATCTTCGGACATACGTCCTGCTCTGTAACCTGCCATAATATCTTTATCTCCTGCTTAAATATGCTCTTACGGGGCGGCTGTCCGTCCCGTAAGCATCATTATCAATCTCTGTATTCTTCCATATAGAACGCCTCGAAAATGTCGCCCTCCTTGATATCGGTGAACTTTTCAAGAGTGATACCGCACTCAAAGCCTGCGGCAACTTCCTTGGCGTCGTCCTTAAATCTCTTAAGGCTTGACATCTTATCCTCGGCGATAACGATACCGTCTCTTACGACTCTTATCTCGTTATTTCTGCCCACCTTACCGTCAAGAACGTAAGAACCTGCTACAGTACCAACATTGGATATCTTGTAGACCTGTCTTACCTCGATACGGGCTGTTTCCACCTCTCTGTACTTAGGAGCGAGCATACCCTTCATAGCGTCTGTTATTTCTTCTATTGCATCATAGATTATTCTGTAAAGTCTGATATCAACGCCGCTCTGCTCTGCATTCTGCTTTGCAACAGGGTCAGGACGAACGTTAAATCCAACGATGATAGCGTTTGAAGCGTTTGCGAGCATAACGTCGCTTTCAGATACAGCGCCTACGCCGCCGTGGATGACCTTAACTCTGACCTCGTCATTTGAAAGCTTTTCAAGTGACTGCTTAACGGCTTCAACTGAGCCTTGAACGTCAGCCTTGACGATGATAGGAAGCTCTTTCATTTCTCCCTCAGCTATCTGGCTGAACAGGTTGTCGAGAGTTACCTTCTGATGCTGCTGGAACTGTTCTTCCTTAGCTTCATGCTTTCTCTGCTCAACAAGCTCTCTTGCAAGCTTTTCGTCTGCAACTGCGTTGAAAACGTCGCCTGCACTTGGAACTTCGCCCAGACCTGTTATCTCAACAGGTGTTGACGGGCCGGCTTCCTTAATGCTTCTGCCCTTATCGTTTGTCATCGTTCTGATACGTCCGACAGAAGTGCCTGCGATTATAACGTCGCCTGACTTCAAAGTACCATTCTGAACGAGGAGTGTAGCAACAGGGCCTTTACCCTTATCAAGTCTGGCCTCGACAACAGTACCTCTTGCAAGTCTGTCAGGGTTAGCTTTAAGCTCCTTGACCTCTGCAACGAGGAGAATGTTTTCAAGAAGCTCGTCGATACCCATACCTGTCTTAGCAGAAACAGGAACTGCGATAACATCGCCGCCCCATTCCTCGACAACGAGGGACTGCTCTGTGAGCTGCTGCTTAACTCTGTCAGGGTCTGCGCCCTCTTTATCCATTTTATTGATAGCAACGATTATTGAAACGCCTGCTGCCTTTGCGTGGTTGATAGACTCGATAGTCTGCGGCATGATACCGTCATCAGCGGCAACAACGAGGATAGCGATATCTGTAACGTTCGCACCTCTTGCTCTCATGGCTGTGAAAGCTTCATGGCCCGGAGTATCAAGGAATGTTATCTTCTTGCCCTGATACTCTACCTGATAAGCACCGATATGCTGTGTGATACCGCCTGCCTCAGTGTCAGTAACGTGAGCGTTTCTTATTCTGTCGAGGATAGATGTCTTACCATGGTCAACGTGACCCATAACGACAACGACAGGGCATCTTTCCTGCAGGCTCTCCTCTGGATCTTCGTCAGTTTCGATAAGTCTTTCTTCTATTGTAACGTGTACTTCCTTTTCAACCTTTGCGCCAAGCTCTTCTGCAACAAGTGCGGCGGTATCAAAGTCGACCACCTCATTGATAGAAGCCATTACGCCAAGACCCATAAGCTTTTTGATGACCTCGGTAGCTGTTACTTTAAGTCTGCTTGCAAGCTCTGAAACAACGATCTCGTCAGGTATCATGACCTTGAGCTGCTGCTTTCTTGCTCTTTCAAGCTCCAGTCTGCGGAGCTTTTCGCTCTCAGTTTCCTTCTTATGTGAGAACTGCTGTTTCTTTCTCTGCTGAGATTTCTGGGTGAGCTTCTGCTTCTTTGTGAAGTTATCCTTGCTCTTGTTCTGCTTTGAGTTTGCAAGGTTATCATACTTCTCGTTATACTTATCAAGCTCTATATAGCTTCCTCTTGTGTCGATAGTTCTCTGTGTGCCGAACGAATCGTTATCCTCAGAGATAGTATATCCGCCTGAAGCTTCTTTCTTATCAGAAAAACCGCCAAGCTGCTGACGAACGCCATGCTCTTTCTTCTTTGCTGGCTTCTGTGGAGCTGGCTGCTTTTTCTTCTGTTCAGGTGCAGGCTGTTTTGTTTCGGCCTTGACCTCCGGCTTCTTTTCCACCTTTGGCTCTGCCTTAGGCTCAGGCTTAGGCTCAGGCTTTGCTTCCGCCTTTGGGGCTGGCTTAGGCTCAGGCTTCTTTTCAGCCTTTTTCTCCTTTTTCTCAGCCTTTACAGGCTTCTTATCTGCCTTCTTTTCTTCCTTGACAGGCTTTACGTTATTTGCATAGAAAGCATCAAAGCTGTCCACCTGATTGTTCTGTGTATAATACTCCAGAACATAAGAGATCTCATCAGGGGTAAGCACTGACTGTGTTTTCTTTGGCTCTCCGCCGAGCTTGCCAAGACACTCGATAAGGTCGTTATTTGTAACTTTCAGATCCTTAGCCATATCGCTAAGCTTATATTTAGTTGTTTTCATACTCATAGGCTGTAAAATACCTCCTCAATAAATGCTAAATGCTATAAAACTCATTTTCGTCTATAGGGATCTCCTCAAGCCCTTTGGCGCAAGCCTTTGCGAAGCCTCCCTCGCAAATAGCGATAACGCCTGTTCTTTTGCCAAGGCCAAAATGGATATCGTCCATTGTCATGCCAAGGCTGTAAAGCTTTATCCCGTTTTTGTAGCAGTTGAACTTTATCTCTTTAAGAGATTTAGGTGAAAAATCCGTTGCCGCAAACACTGCGCAGGCTTTGCCTGTATTGCAGGCGTCCTTCACCATATCCATACCCATTACAAGCTTTCCTGCTTTTCTGCACATTGTAACAAGCCCTATTTTATTATTCATTTTCCCTAAGCTCGCCCTCCATGCTGTTATATATATCCTCGCTTATCATGCAGGAAAAGCTTCTTTCAAACTTTCTTGCTTTTCTTGCTTTCTCAAAGCATTCGACGCTTTTGCATATATAAGCGCCTCTGCCTGATTTTTTGCCTGTGAGGTCAAGGGAGATATCCCCCTCTTTTGACTTCACCACTCTGATAAGCTCTCTCTTGGGTTTCATTTCACCGCACCCAAGACACATTCTCATTGGTATCTTCTTAGTTTTCATCATCAGCAGCCTCAGCCTTTGCAGAGCTTTCGGATACGATATCTATTTTATAGCCTGTCAGACCTGCGGCAAGCTTTGCGTTCTGACCCTTATTACCGATAGCAAGTGAGAGCTGGTTATCTGGAACAGTAACACGGCACTCTCTTACGCCCTCCTCTTCGCTGAGAACAACGTTTATTACCTCAGCCGGAGCAAGAGCCTTTGCGATAAACTGTGCAGGGTCTTCGCACCAATTGATAACGTCTATCTTCTCGCCCTTAAGCTCGTTCACAACAGAAGTTATTCTTGACTTTCTAGGACCGATACAAGCGCCTACGGCGTCAACATTAGGGTCCTTTGAATAAACCGCTATCTTGCTTCTTGCGCCTGCAACTCTTGAAATAGCCTTTACTTCAACAGTGCCGTCTGCTATCTCAGGAACTTCAAGCTCAAAAAGTCTTTTAACAAGCTCTCTGTGAGTTCTTGATATCTTGATAGAAGGCTTTCTGTCAGGATTTGCGATACCCACAACATATACCTTGATGATATCTCCTGCCTTGAGTGTTTCGCCTGGTATCTGCTCGTTTCTTACAAGATAAACTTCGTTCTTGTCGATAGTAAGTATAGCGTTCTGAGTAGCAGGCTCGACCTTCTGGACTGTGGCAGAAACGCACTCATGCTCCTTATCGTGATACTGCTCGATAAGTCTTGCTCTTTCAAAATCCTTGATATCGTGCTTGATAGACTGCTTTGCATTCTGAGCGGCAACTCTGCCGAACTTTGCAGGGTCGAGAGGTATCTCCACCATATCGCCCACCTTGATGTTAGGGTCATAGACCTTTGCTTCGTCAAGGAAGATCTCGTTGTCAGGGTCGTCAACATACATAACGTCCATAACTTCCTTGAGTATCCTTATATCGAGCTTTCCTGTAACAGGGTCGATATCCACTCTGATATTCTCGCAGTAAGGATAATCCTTCTTGATAGCCTTTTCAATACCTGATTTTATTTTCTCAATAAGTATATCGCTGCCAATATTATTTTCCTTTTCCAAATCTGTCAGAGCTTCAAAAAATTTGCTGGTCATTTCCTTATTCATTTTCTGATCAATCCTTTCACACTTGATTCGGGCTTTGCCCATATTTATTAAATTTCTTCATTCAGAACAGGTCTGCGTCGTCATTGAGCTTTACATAAGCACAATCTGCAAGCTTGAACTCTACATTCTCCACGCCGTTCATATCCTCGTCCAGCTTCTGACAAAGTATCTTATCCTTGTCATATCCCACAAGACCCACAACGAACTCTTTTTCGCCGTTTTCGTCAGGTCTTATGAGCCTTACTCTTATAACGTCGCCTATGCAGACCTCAAAATGCTCGGGTCTTCTAAGCTCTCTGCCAAGTCCGGGACTTCCGCACTCCAGCACATAGCTCTGAGATATAGGGTCTGCCTCGTCAAGAACCTTGTTCATCGGTCTTGTGAAAGCCTCGCAATCGTCCATATCTATGCCGCCGTCCTTGTCGATAAGCACCCTGAGGTACCACGTTGCTCCCTCCTTTTCAAACCTTACGTCCCAAAGGAAAAAGCCAAGCTCGTCTGCGATAGGCTGTGCAAGCTCTCTTACTTTTTCTACCGTAGTTTTCTTTACTTCCATACAGCACCTCCGTTAATGCTTCCCAAAGCAAAGCCATCAGGCTTTGCCATGAAAAAAAGCCCCATACAAAACCAAAAGACCGGAAGTCAAGTTCCAGTCTTTCATTAAAAGCCTATTGTGATTATTATACCACACAAAACAGTTTTTTGCAAGGACATTCAAAAGTTTTTAATGAAAAGAATTAAATATTATGTTAATAGTCTGTAAACATTTCGTCAACTGACGTTCTTTTCATTCTCCTCAGGGATATCCTTAGGTTTTGCTTTTTCTTTATCCACGGGTTTCTTCACTGTTCCCTCGACGAAATCCAGCGGAACGGTGAACATTATTCCCGTATTGGGCTGAGATAGATCGCCCACAGTATTATAAACTATCTTTCGTGCGGTATCGAGCTGATTATTTTTTATTACCGACAGGATAGTTCTGTTATCCTCTTCACCGCTGAAAAGTCCTCGGATAGAGGCGCTGAGAAAGCTGCTGTCAAGTCTTGAAAGGGTCATTGCCATACCTGACGACTCGATTATAGTCGCACCCTTTATGCCTGCTGCTGAAAGTCCCTCCAGCAAATAGTCAAGCACGTCTGTTTTATTAAGGATTATGACCAGAAGTTTCACGTTATATCGCCCCCTGTTAAAATTTCAGCCTTTACGTTTTTACTTCTCCGCTGCTGACGGTGCAGTATCTTTGAGCATTGTCTGAACGCTCTCCTTGAACTTATCAGACACCTTAAAGTGAGAATCGTCCGTCCACTCGCCCTCTGGCACAAGAGCTTCTGCAGGAGTAAGGTTCTGATCCAGCATATCCTTGAGATATGACTTTTCTTCCTTATACTGTGCACTTGTCCAATCGGTATCGCTGTTTGCGGTGAATATATTATAGAAGTTATCAAGATTATCCTTAGTGATATTCGTCTGCTGGAAAGCGTTGTTTATAAGCATTGTCACCGCAGTTCCAAGAAACTTCATATTACCGTTCCTGCCCTCTTTGAAAACAGGATACTGACAGATAAGTCTTATCTGATGACCGCTGAGGTTAGTCAGATCGCCGCTTGGGATAGCGATATCGTTCTCGTCATTATCCTGAGAGAGATAGTAAAGCTCCTCATCAGGAGTATATGTAATTCCGCCCACAATATCCGCCGCATTCTCGAATGCGTCATTTGTGAGAGAAACGTAATTGTCTATAGTGATACCGAAAGTGTCCGCAACGGCTGCTTCAAGCTTCACCATGCCGCCCTCTTCGTGTATCTCACGCATTGTCTGGCTTCCGCTCACTGTGAACGCTGAAACAGGCATTATGATTATCTTCTTTGCGTCCGGTGCAACTCTTATGACTGTTGCGTCTGCAAGAACGCCCTTGCTGTTCACTCTTGCAAAAAGGGTATTATAAACCGGGCTTTTTATGCCTGCGTCGCTGTCGCTGTCATCATTGCCGATAACACCAAACTCTCTGAGGGCATACAGTGCAAGCATGCCGATAACAAAGAGGAATATTATCATCGTTATGAAGTAGACCAGAGCGATAGGAGCCTGAGATCTTCTTTTTTTCTTGTGAGCTTTCGTCTGAGCCATGTTATTGATCTCCTTACTTTCAAATATATACAGGCAGGCATACTGTCCGCCATATTTTCATATATAAACTTTTTCGGAAAAATTCTCGAAAACTATTGAACAATTTGCAATTTAGGTGTAAACTAAATAGGACGGCTGTCTGAGTCTGAGTCGATATAAAAAACAGGATTATCGTCAAGGCATATGATGTTCATCGTAAGGCCTGCACGCTTTGCCATGTTTATGGTCTGCAAAGTGCCTGAGCCTTTGGCTTTCTCTTTTATGACCCCGATCAGACGAGAGGAATGTTCCACCATAAAGCTGTTTCGCTTTTTATAACAGCCGTTTTCATACTTGGGGCTTGTTATCACGACCGCACTGCAAGAGTTCAGAATAAGCGAATATGTATAGCTGTCCAAGGGTGTTTTCATCTCTGTACGCTGGCCTGCATAGGGCAGAACGCACACGAGCTTCATATCCTTATATTCGGGCTGAGCCGAAAGGCTGTGGACTATCTCAGCACAGCGCAGGTCGATACCTTTTGACATACCTGATATAAAAGTACGGCAGCCTTCGCTATATGCTTCCCTTATCATAAGGACGAGCATACTCAGGAGATTTTTCATACCCTGCTTATGGACATCGCCGCCGAAAGGCAGATCCCTGTCCCTATGACCTGTAAAGCAGCAAGAGGTATCTCGGTTGCAGAAAAATTCTTCTGCGGGGACGATATTACTCACATCAAAGCCTCCTGAAAGATTTGGCGACACAATGCCCATGATAAGAACATTATAACACATTGATTTATCTTTTTCAATAGAAAATGACAAATATTTTGCGCAAAGGCACAATTATAAAACCGAAAGGGAAGAAAAATAAAATGGATTTTTTGAAGAGAGCATGGGCTGAGGTAGATCTTGACAGCATTGAATACAATCTGAAAGAATACCGCAGGCTCATAGGGGAAAAAACAGAGATAATGTGCGTTGTAAAGGCGAGCTGCTACGGACATTTTGACAACGGGGTAGTTCCGTTTCTTGAAAACGAAATGGACATTCGCTGGTTTGCGGTATCGAACATACACGAAGCCCACAGGCTCAGGGATATGGGCATAAAGGGCGAGATACTCATTTTGGGCTACACACCTCCTGAGAATGCGAAGTGGCTCACAAAGCTTGACATCATTCAGGCTTGCACAGAGCTTTCATATGCTAAAGCACTTTCAGAAAATGCTGACGGCAAGGTACGCATACATGCCGCTATCGACACGGGCATGACGAGGATAGGTCTTCACGGGGAAACCGACAAGATATACGGTGAGCTTAAAGAGATATCAAAACTTGAAAACATTGCGCTGGAGGGCATTTTCACCCACTATGCGGTGGCTGACAGCCTGAGAGATCAGGACGAGGAATACACAAAGGCGCAGACGGAGAAGATACTTGCCGTTGCTGACAAGTGCGAAGCAGAGGGGCTTCACCTTGAAAAAGTGCATTTTCTCAACTCAGCCGGCGGAGTATACTATTATAATGAGAGAAGCTCTCTTGCAAGGCTTGGAATAATACTTTACGGACTTTATCCTGACCCTGCAAAGGCTCTGCCTTTTGAGCCAAAGCCTGCTATGGAATTTAAGGCGGCTGTTGCGCAGGTAAAATACATAGACAATGGCACTGACGTAAGCTACGGCAGGACTTACACTGCAAATGGCAAAGTAAAGCTCGCAACTGTTACGGCAGGCTATGCAGACGGATATCCAAGGGCGCTTTCAAACAAGGGATATGTGCTTATCAACGGAAAGAAATGCCCTATCACAGGCAGGATATGTATGGATCAGTTCATGTGTGATGTAACTGAGGTAGAGGACGTAAAGGCAGGGGACGAGGCTGTCCTCATAGGCTCACAGGGTGATGAGAGGATAACCGCCGACGATATCGGCAAAATGACAGGAACTATAGGCTACGAGATAGTTTGCGGAATATCTGCAAGAGTGCCGAGAATTATCTCACGCCATGGAGAGCAGACGGCTGTTCTTGAAATAGAGTAAGGGAGGATAAAGAGCCATGATAAGATTTTTCGGCGGCAGGGTAATGACCCTTGCCAACGGCATAGAAACGCAGGATATAGAGGTCTGGACGGAAGGCTCAAAGATAGTTTTCGTTGGCAAGCCTAAGGCTGAGGAGCTTGACGGAAAGGTTTTTGAACGTGAATATGACCTCAAGGGAAATCTCCTTATGCCGTCATTCAAAAATGCGCACACTCACTCGGCAATGACTTTTCTGCGATCATATGCTGACGATATGCCTTTGCAGGACTGGCTTTTCAAGCAGATCTTTCCAATGGAAGCAAAGCTTGACGGAGAGAAAGTTTACTGGCTCACGAAGCTTGCTATACTTGAATATCTCACAACAGGCTGTACGGCGGCATTTGATATGTACTTTGAGCTTGACGATTATGTAAAAGCCTGCATAGAAAGCGGCTTCCGCTCTGTGCTTTGCGGTGCGGTGAGCGGTGACAAGTCTAATCTTGAAAGGCTTGAAAACAACTATCTGAAATACAACGGCAAAGACCCTCTTATAAGCTTTATGCTTGGCTTCCATGCAGAATACACCTGCGAAAAGGAGCTTATGGAGGGCGTTGGCAAGCTTGCGGCAAAATACAAAGCGCCTGTTGCAATGCACAACTCGGAAACTGCAAAAGAAGTCAGAGAGTGCATAGAGAAATACGGCATGACGCCAACTGAGCTTTTTGACAGCTTCGGAATTTTCGACTTTGGCGGTGCAGGCTTCCACTGCGTTCACATGAGCGACAAGGATCTTGAGATATTCAAAAACAAGGGCGTATGGGCTGTTCACTGTGCAGGCTCTAACGTAAAGCTTGCAAGCGGCATTGCGCCTATCGTAAAAATGCAGGATATGGGCATAAACATTGCTATAGGTACTGACGGTCCTGCAAGCAACAACTGTCTTGATATGTTCAGAGAAATGTTCCTTATGACAGGCTTGCAGAAGATAGCTTGCGATGATGCTTCTGCCTGCCCTGCTGACTCGGTGCTGAAAGCGGCAACTGTAGGCTCTGCAAGGGCAATGGGGCTTTCTGACTGCGACATTATCGCAGAGGGCAAGCAGGCTGACCTTATCGTTATCGACCTTTTTCAGCCTAATATGCAGCCTCTTAACAACATAGGCAAAAACCTTGTTTACAGCGGCTCAAAGCAGAACGTAAAGCTCACGATGTGTGCAGGAAAGGTGCTTTATGAGGACGGCGAGTTCAGGATAGGCGAAGAACCTGCGGTCATTTACAAGAAAGCTAACGAGATAATCGAGAGCATGAAATACTAAAGTATATGGGCGGCCTTGGGTCGCCTTTATCTTTTACGCAGTACAGTATTGATACACAAAAAAGGGACGCTTTGAAACGTCCCTTTTTACATTATATTCTATTCTTCAAAGAAAAATGCTTCGTTTGCAGGATAGTCAGTTTCGTCCGTGAGAGTTATCACTGCACAGCCATTTGAGCTTTCGTCCTTTTTGCCGAATATCTGATCTCTGAAAAGCCAGAAAACGTCAACGCAGATAACAGCAAGTATAAGAATGATAAGTATTATCGGCACAAGTGCGCCTGCACCCTTTCCAGGTGTAACACCGTTCATTTGATTCATCTGATTTGGCTGGATAGGCTGTCCACCCTGATTCATCTGCGGCATTGCATTGTTCACAGGCTGAGCAGGCTGCTGATAGCCCTCTGGTGTAAGAACTCTTTCAGGCTGCTGAGGCTGTGGGGCAACGTTCGGTGTTTCCGCAACTGTAGGCGTCTGAGGTATTTCCACAGTTCTTGAAGCCATTGCAACTTCCTCGGCTGTCGGCTGTGCAGGCTGAACAGGCTTTGCAGGCTCTTGTCCTGGCAGATAAACGCTGTCCATAGTCGGCATATCAGGAGTCGTTGGCGGAATAGTTTGATTTTGCACGGGAGTATCGTCAAAATGCAGCTCAGGCACTTCGATAGACTCCATTTCAGGATTTCTCTCGTCCACTACAGGCTCGTCGGCAGGCGTTTCGTCCTGCGGCACAGCTGTTCCGCAGACGTTGCAGAACTTAGCCCCCGCATTAAGTGTATTTCCACACACTGAGCAGACCTTGCTCTTTATAAGCTTCTGCGGCATTCTTGTTCCGCAGGCAGCGCAGAACTTGGCACCGTCGGCAACAGGCAGACCGCATTTTGGACAATTTTCCATATTAATACCCTCTTTTCATATTATTATTGATCCCCTCAGCCCTTTTGGCTGAGATCAAATTTTTCGATAACTTTTCCGAAAATATACCAGTTGTTTTCTATTTTGACCACTGTTATCTCACGGCTGGCAGACAGCTCGCCGCTGTCAGTAGTCTCTGTGAGCTTTGCTGTCATTGTAACAGCTTTTTTGATAGTCACATTTTTGTGATAGCTTTCCTTATAGCTTTTTTCAAGGTCTTTCAAGCCGTCGCTGTCAAGCTCTTTTTTATCGCTGAGCTTATAAGAAAGCTCCGTTTTTTCCTCGCCCCTTGTGAGAAGCGTTTCCGCAAGGGCTTCGTTATAGCTGTCGCTGTTTTTATACTCCGCCTCCGCTTCTGGGGTAAAGCAGGAAAGATATGACTGCGTATCGCTATACTGCGCCGCTGTGATAAGTGTCGCCACGGGCTGTTCATATCCCAGGACAGCTCTTTCTTCCTCTCCGCAGGAGCAAAAGAGCATTGCCACACACAAAAGCATACACAGCACTGATAATTTTTTCATTGTGCAAACACCGCATTTTCAAAAACGGGCGGAAAATTCTCCGCCCGTTACTGATCGTTTATATATCTTAGAAACCTGTGCTTATTGGAAGGTCGCCCTCGTCGAGAAGTACCCATGTGCCGTCCATCTTGCCAACAATAACAGTTGTCTTGTCGGTCTTGTCAGCGTCTTCGCCTTCGATAGTATACTTGATCTTTACCTTATAAGCCTTTGTAAGCTTATACTTCTTAGCCTTTTTGCTGCTGAGTATTGACGCAACGTCTGAAACTTCGTTATAGCTGTCGATATCGTCTGAGTCTACCTCAGTCTTTTTAACTACCTCATAGCTTATCTCAGCGTCATCGCCGTATTTCTTTGTAAGTCTATCTCTCTGCTTTTCAGCCTCTTCATCAAAATCCTCGTCGCTTATATCAATGATACCGTCCAGTGCGTCTGCCATATCCTTATAATAAGGAGGCATAAGCTCTTCATAAGCCTTACCGTCACCGTCATTGAGAACGTCCATAACGTTATTGATAGGAGTTTTCCAGCTTCCGCCGCCGAATATCATGCAAAGGATAACAACTACCAGAATAACAAGCACGAGCAGAACTGCCAGAACTGCGATAGTGAGCTTATTAGGCTTGTTTTTCAGATTTTTGATGTTTTCAACAGAAACAGCGTCCTTTATAGCATTCATGTCGATATTCTTGGCTGCCTGCTGAAGATTTGCCATTGGTGAAGCGGTCTGCTGTGCAGGCTGCTGAGGTGCTATTGTTGCACCGCACTGAGTGCAGAAAGTCGCATTGTCATTAAGCTGAGCTCCGCACTGTCCACAAAATTTTGCCATATGATTATCTCTCCATATTCTTGATATATTTTTTGAAGATACTTACTTCATAATAATATATTAAACTAAAGTGTTTGATTTGTCAATAGTTTTTCACAAAGTTTAGCAAAAAAGTACACATCATCAGCCCTTTTCGCACATTTGTTACATATTATTTTGAAAAAGCTGTTACAAAACCTTAAAGCTGTTTACCTATCCTTATAATGCTTTCAGTGATAAGCTTTTTGAAAAGGGGAGCAGCCTTGTCTGCACATTCCTGAACTTCAGCATGAGTGAGAGGATTATCCGTCATGCCTGCTGCAAGGTTTGCAACGCAGGATATTCCGCAGACTTTCATGCCTGCATGATTTGCGGCGATAGCCTCGCAGGCTGTTGACATTCCCACTGCGTCAGCACCGATAGTTCTTGCCATTCTTATTTCCGCAGGGGACTCGAAAGACGGTCCGGTGAGCTGGAGATAAACGCCATGGCGGAGGGTTATGTCAAGATCTTCTGCCGCACCTGAGATGATATCCCTGAGCTTTTTGTTATATATCTCGCTCATATCAGGAAATCTTGTTCCAAGCTCGTCGATGTTCTTGCCGATAAGAGGATTAGGAACAAAGCTTGAGATATGGTCGGTTATAAGCATGAAGTCGCCTGCCTTGAAGCCTGCGTTCACTCCGCCCGATGCGTTTGTGAGGAAGAGCACCTTTGCGCCCAACATTCTCATAAGTCTTGCAGGAAGCACAACGTCCTCCATTGCATAGCCCTCATAATAGTGCACTCTGCCCTGCATTATAACAACAGGCACTTCGCCCACATATCCGAAAACGAACTGACCCTTATGACCCTCTACCGTTGATGTAGGGAAGCCCTCTATATCATTATAGCTGAGGGTGTATTTCACGTCTATGGAATTTGCATAATCGCCAAGACCTGAGCCAAGCACAAGGGCTACCTTTGGCTCAAAGTCTATTTTGCTTTTTACGCACTCATAACATTTTATAAGCTTTTCATAAGCTGTCATAAAATTTCCTCCTATCAATCCTCACCAAGCTTCAACGCCTGACTTATCTTTATCTTCTTTATAAGTCTGCCAAGCACCACAAATGCTGTGAGCAGCATTACTCCTATAACTGCATAAAGCTTCAGATAGTCGCTGCGTTCAGGTATCACTGCAAACGGCGGCACTGACTGGCTTGCATCGAAGATGCTCTGGAACAGCGGTACGAAAAGGTCGCTTGTTACGCCGCCGATAAAGATAGCGGCGAATATTGCAACGCCTGACACCAAAAGCTGTTCATAGACTATCATCATTATTATCTCTCTGAACTTCATTCCCATTGCTCTTAGGATACCAAACTGCAAAGTCCTGCTCTTTATGGAGAGTATCCAATAGATAAGGAAACCTATTATGCACATCACCATGATGATGATAAAGCCGAGAGTGAGAGCGCCGTTCATGCCCTGGAGCATAGGGTCGTTTTTCTTTTCTATGGTCTGCTGGCTTGCAGATTCAAGGGTGAGGGGTTTAATGCCTGCTTTGTCTATTGAGTCATAAAACTCCTGAACAGAAGCTCCGTCTTTGAGCTTGAACCATACCTCATAAGGCTCCATGCTTGTCTGAACGTTCACATAATCGTAGTTCATAACGGCAAAGTCCATATAACCTCCGTTTTTCGCCTCTTTATAAGGGCTTAGTCCCGGCCAGTAGTCAACAAATGCAAGGACGGTCACTTCAAAGGGCTCGTTTCCGCCCCACTTACACTCTACAGTATCACCAAGCTCCAGACCGTAGCTCTTGAAACTTGAAGAGAGGATAACTCCCGGGGTGTACTCTGCGAGGGCGTTCAGGTAGTTATTTAACTGAACTGGCAGAAGTCTGTCCTCAAATTTGCAGACCTTTGAGAAATCGCTTGGCACTATGGTCATAAGCTGGACATTGCTTGTTGAGCTTTTGCCTGAGCTTGTGTCAACGCTTTGGTCAAGGAAATCGTCACGGGTCTTTTCCTCATCGTCAGACTTTGTCTGCTGTCTTGGAACGTTCATTTTGTTTGAAGATATGGTCACGTCGTCTTTTCTGAAAACCTTTGTGACATTTTCCACTCCTGCGAGCTTTTCAAATCGCTCAAAAACAGGCTCTACATACTGTATGGTAGTTTCTGTATCTTCTTCGTCGCTTTCTTCGGAAGTCTGCTTTGTGCCTGATTGAGCTGTCTGAGATGCGCTTTGAGGAGTGGTCTGCTGTGCAGATTCTATTTTACTGCTATACCACTGCTCTGTAAGAACAGCGTCGCAGCCAACCCCATAGGCAACGCTTTCCTCGGCATTTCTGTTCAAGGCTCTTGCGGTATTTGCAAAGAACACGCCCAATGATACAGTAAGAACAAGGAACAGCATCAAAAATCTTTCCCTGCCCGTTGAGGAGCGACCGATATTGGTCAGTGAAACATACTGTGCAGGCGACCACACTCTTCTGCCTATTCTTGCGAGAAGCCTTATTATATAAGGATATATCCTTATAAGAAACAGACCAAGGCCAAGTATAAAGGCAGTGGAAGCCACGAACATTATAGGGTTTACTGTTGCGGTGGTGTCTGTTACACCCTCTGCAACAAGCTTTTCCTGAGTTTTGTTGTAATAATAAAGCCAGCCAACTGAACCGCCCACAAGGATAAAATCAAGGCAGACCTTTTCCCACAGAGCGTGCTTTTTCTTTTTGGCTTTTGACTGCTTATGCTCAACAATAGTTGTTTTTGTGGCAGGAACGATCGGTATCATAGTTGTGACAAAGAACACTGCCACGGCTATTGCCGCATAGACGACAGCTTCTATTGTCATATGAACAGGGAGCGAACGCCTGTTGACAAACTCCAAGAATCCGTTTGACGCACCAAGTACCTTGCAAAGTCCAAGACCTGCGAATGGTCCTATTATAACGGTCAGAACGCCCAGTACGAGAGATTCCAGAGCATAAATGCCCATTATCTGCAAGCGGCTTGCTCCACGGCTTTTGAACACCGCTATCTCATTACGCTCCTGCTCAACGTTGAGCTGCGACACCATAAAGAGATAGAATATTATCATAAGTATGACAGGTATCTGCAAAAGCCACAAAACAAGCTGGAGCTGTGATGAACGGCTCTCATAGTCCTTGAGGATATCTGAGGCAGGCATCGAAAAGCCTATGGAATTTTCACCAAAATAGGTCTTTTGCTTTGCTATCATTTCGTTTGTGCTTGCAAGGTCAGTCATATTCATGGAAGCATAATCCACCGCATAGTTATGGACAGCCTTTGTGATATTCACAACGCCAGTATCAACGCAATCCCCGAGCATTGTGTCATAATCTGTAAAGACAACGGCTGTATACTGAGAATCAAGACCCTCTGCCCAATATGCGTCATTTTCGTCCTTAACGTCAAAAACGCCCACGATTTCTATTTTTATTGAATTGTTATCATCAAACACGTCGGCTATCTCATATACTGTGTTTATAGCAAGCTCTGTGCTTTTCATGGCTTTTTCTGTGGCAACGCACTCGTAAACGCCGTCTGAACGCTTGCCTGCAGTGAACATTCTGCCCTGCTTTATGCTGATATGGTCGGAGATATCCGTCATACCGCCGAGAGTGAACCTTGCCTGCGAATTGCCATCTGAAACGGCAAGTGAACGCACATAGAGATACTCGTCACTTATATACTTCTTATCAAGCTTTTCAGGCAGACCAAGCTCCTTGAACTTAGCCTCCACTTTGTTATTATAATTCTCAACAGCTTTCTGCTGCTCACTGCCTGAGATATCCATTTTCAATCCATAGCTGGTATTATACGCACCGGGGTAGATATCATATTCTGTCTGGAACGACTCAAGATCCTTTACAAGCATTCTTTGCAGAGAAGCGTTCATATAAATAGGGATAGTGCTCATCATGGCAGACGCCATAACAAAGCCTATCAGCAGGCAAAGCACCATCCATTTGGTGTTTCGCATTTTACGGAACAATAAGGTGAACATAAGCTTATCCTTTCAAACCTATCTGATAACAATTTCGTCGCCCTCTTTAAGGCCCGATTTTATCTCGGTCTGAGAGCCTGTAGAAAGTCCTGTTTCCACTTCAACGGCAGTTTTTTCACCGTTTTTCAGCACATAAACTACCTTTGTGCCGTCAACCTTTTTTATCAGATTATTTGAGATAACGATAGCGTCCTTTACGCTGTCAAGGACAAGTATCGTATCTGCAAGCTGACCCACTGTTTCCGCAGGGGCGGTATCCTTAAATCTCACATAGATAGTGTCCGCCTGATAATCTATACCTGTATCGTCAACATTATTGTGATCCTCTTTCTGCTCTTCCTGATAATCAGCAAGCTTTTTAGGAGTCATAAAAACAACACCGTCATAATAATCCTCGCCTATCCTTATCTGCACTTCTGTGTCGATATCATACTGGGTGAGGTCGTCAGGCTGTATTGCGATATAAAGAGCCGAAGTATCTATAACAGTTGCGATAGTCTGACCCGGATTTACGTTGTCGCCTGCTCTTACGTCAGAGAGTGACGAAACAACGCCGTCTATAGGCGATTTCAGGCTTGAATCCTCCTTCTGAGCCTGAAGCTTTTCAAGCTCTTTTTCAAGAAGCTGAACGTCAACATAAGCAGAGTCTATCTCTGCCTGGGAGCCGCCGCCTTCATAAATTATATCAACATTAAGCTTTGCTTTTTCGAGATAAAGCTGTTTTTCTTCTATCTGATAGTCAAGGTCATATGTATCAAGGTCACAGATAACATCACCCTTTTTGACCTTATCGCCTGCTTTTACATAAAATTTTGACACTGTGCCACTCTGCTTTTCATAAGAAAGAGTATACTGATTTTCCGCTGTGACAGTGCCCGTTGCGACTATCTTCTTTTCAAGGTCTTTTTTCTTTGCCGTCACTGTGGAATATGTAACATCGCTTGCCTTCACGGTCGGCGCATCGAGGACTTCCTCCTCGTCAGGAAGCAGATAGCAACCCCCTGCGGAGAGGCACATTATCGCTGATACTGCGGCAGCAAAAAGCTTTTTTAAATCAACTTTTATATTCATGTTCAGACTCCTAACTGAATATTTTTATAAACAACTTACCATGGGCAATAATACCCAAAGTAATTATATCAAAAAAAGTTTTTTTTTCTATACACGATTGTACTAAATTAACCTGACATTTCAATGCAATATGCACAAGTGCGTTGCTTTATATATGTACAAATTTAATAAGTCTTAAATATATGAACATAAAAAGGGCTTCACGCAAAAAAAAGTCCCACACCGAAGTGCAGGACTTTTGATAAGCTTATTTGCAAATTAGTTTGCAAGACCTGATCTTTCAACACCCTCAATAAAGTATCTCTGGAGAAATACATACATAATAAGGATAGGTGTGATAGAAAGCAGACAACCTGCTTCAAGCCATACGATTATCTGTCTTACAGATACCGCCTGACCGTCGAAGAGCTGCTGAGTCAGGTTTGTATTCAGGTTCTTCAGCATAAGAGCGACAGTGTCGTTCTGTGTGAAGAATGATGATGATACATAGTAGTCGTTCCAATACCAAACGATAGAGAACAGGAATACTGTCAGGAACGATGACTTTGCGTTAGGACACATGATAACAAGGAATGTTTTCAGTGGGCTGCAGCCGTCGAGGTATGCAGCATCTTCAAGCTCCTTAGGAAGTCCTCTGAAGAACTGACGGAAGATGAAGATAAACAGACCTGCACGGAGTCCGTTTGCAAACAATGCAGGAAGATACATTGTCCAACCGCTGTTGATAAGCGATGTTGATTTGCCAAGTGTGAATACCTTAGCGAGCCACGCTGGCTTGAAGTAAGCATACTGGAGGTAAAGTGGGATAGTTGTGATCTGTGGAGGTACGATGATCATAAGAACAACGATACCAAACAGGATTCCCTTACCTTTGAACTTAAATCTAGCAAAGCCGTAGCCTGTGATAGAGCAGGTGATAACCTGAAGGACAGAGGCCACGAGGTTAAGGATAACTGTGTTTACAACAGTATCTTCAAACTTCATTACTCCCCAAACGTCCTTGATGTTATCAAGTGTGAAGCTCTTAGGGATCCAAACTACTGACGGGTCGTTCATCTGCTCATTTGGTCTGAACGCAGTTGAAAGCATGAATATCAGTGGATAGAGGATTACGAAGCACAGACCAAACAGGATGAGGAATCTGAAGAACGGCCAAACCATTCCGATCGCTCTTCTTCTTCTGTTATAGCTGATCTGCTCAGGGGTGAGATATTTCTCAAGACCCTCCTCTTTCATCTTCTTATAACGGGCTTTAATAGCAGCCTTTCGTTCTTTTTCGAACTCTTTTTCTTCTTTTTTAGTTGCCACTTAAATCCCCCCTTATTCTACTTCATAGTAAACGAACTTATTAACAAGTGCTACGACAAGTGCAAGGAATACTGCTACAATAAGGAAGTATGCCCAAGCCATTGCCGCTGAGTAGCCATGCTCCCAGTTGCTTGCCTTGTTAAGAACGATCGTCATAACTTCGTTCTGTGGATCGACGAATGAGTCAACGATTGTATAAACCACGCTTGAAAGTATCATTGGGCTGATATAAGGAATTGTGACTTTCCAGAAGAACTCCCATGAAGTTGCACCCTCGATCTGGGCTGCTTCCTTAGCTGAGAGCGGGATACCCTGAAGTGCTGAAAGCACTAGAAGTATCTGGATACCTGAGTTCCATACAAGGTTCAGGATGTCGGTGGTCAGCGAGTTTATTATCATAGTGAGCTTATCACTGATGTTGTAGATACCGAGGAAGTTCAGCAGCTGGTCAACGAGGTCAGCCTCGAACATTGAGCTGAACTGCTCAGATCCGCCTGCGTATCCGCCTGTGCTCATGTTACCGTTGATGATGTCGATAACAGGACCTGTAGCGATGATAACAGGGAGGAAGAATACTGATCTTGCGAATGTTCTTCCCTTGAATTTCTGATTAAGGATAACTGCGATAAAGATAGAGAATATGAGGATAAGAGGAGTTCTCAAAACCGTATTCTCGATCATTGCTACCAGAGCCTTGGAATAATCCTGATCCTTACGGAAAGCGTTTACATAGTTTTTCCAACCGATAAAGGACATTTTCATTCCGCCCTGAGTTACCTCAGTTTTGTTGAATGAGTAAATGAGAGATTCTATAAGAGGCAGGATAAAGAAGTAGATAGTACCCAGCGCCCAGATCGCTATAAATCCGTAGCCGTAAAGTCCTTTTCTTTTTTCATAAGAAAGTCTGTGCTTCTTTTCCTTCATCACAGGTGCAGGAGCGACTGCCTCAGCGGCAGGCTCTTCTGCGATTATCTCCTCTGTTGAAATTTCTTCTATAACAGCCTCAGCGTCATTTTCCTTTTCGACTGTATCTTCAAGATCCTCAGCCTTAACAGCCTCGATCTCTTCAGGAGTGTTTTTGATCTCTTCGCTCATTATTCTGTCAAACCTCCTTCTATACAATCTGCAAGGTCATAGACCTCTGTGCCTACGGTAGCTGTTGCGTTCTTCTTATCAACACTGATAACAACGTCTGAAGCTCCGTCCTTTGAATAAGTTGTGGTAAGAACGTTCTTGTCATCGCTCAGCTCATACTTTGTGATCGTATAATCTGAAACGCCTGAAAGTATGCTGCTTACCTTTTTGTACTGATTAGCCGCAAGATCTGTCCAGCCTGCATAGTTTGAATAATACAGGTCGTCATATTCTGTATCCTGAAGCGTATCAGCGTCAGCGTATGTCATATCATAGTGTATCTGTGAGCCTGAAGCCAGTGAAAGCAGGAATGTTTCATCTGAATTTGAGCTCTTATTGATAGGTGTTGAAGCGTAGTCAACATATCCGTGAATGACCATCTGATAGAATGGAATATCGAAATCTGTTACGTTGAATCCACTGGAGTAAACAGGAACGTTTGAAACGTTTGTTACATATGGGAGAACGTAAGAGTTCGCACCGTCTGCGAATACTGTACTGATCTTCTCGCTCGCACTCTTATAGCCGTCAACGACAGTATTCATGGTCTTGCTTCTGCTTGAAGGATCCTTCTTTGAATAGTCAGAAACAAGCTTTGTTGAATAATCACCGAAGCCGATAGAAGTGAGCTTTTCATCAGTATAGCTCTCGAGCATTTCTGTGAACACATTCGAGTACTTGTTTGGTGTGAGCAGGGCAGGTGAAACTCCCTTTTCTGCAACACCGAATGCCGGGCTGTATGATGACTGTCTTGAATAAGCATTTGAAACTCTGATAGCTGTGCTTGTAAGAGTCATATATCCCCATGAACCGCTGTCCATCTGGAAGTTGTTCATTGAAGGAACGATCTTCATATTATCGTCCTTTGAGATAAGCTTATCGAATGCGCTTGAACCGCCAAGCTTGCCGGACGGAGATACCTCTGTGGATATCTTGTTCTTGATAGAGTCATTTGTCCAGTCGTTATAGTTGACAGTTATGTTGTCAACTCCGCCGTCCTTGAGGATATCAAGTATGTCGGAAGCCTGATCGAAGCCAGTGATCTCTGTTTTAAGATTGAATGGGATACCGAGAATAGAAGTATCCTTCATAACGCCGCCATAAAGGTCAACGTAAAGATCGCTCTTATTTGCCTGAGCCTTAGCTGTAAGACCCCTATTATTGATAAGGTAGTTTCTGTAGACCTCAGCGCAGTCGGCGTAGTTAAGATCCTCGCCGTTGTCTGAATCAACAGGATAATAACGAACTCCAAATCTCTCGGTCTTTATTCCGTTCTTCTCGAACACTGTGATCTTGTTTGAGTTATCACCGCTCATGAAGAATGAGTCTGAGCTTCTTGTTTCAAACTCGAAGTAACAAGTGTTGTAAGCCTGCTTTTCCTGTCCGCATACCTGAGCGTGAGCATAAACGTTTGACTCACCGTCAGAAGCAACGCAAACAAGTCCAGATGAACCGCTTACTGTTGCAAGGACTGGCATATAAGCCTGCTGAGTGGTTCTTGGAGCTGTTATTGGAACGGCTGTATAATCTCTGCCGAATACCTGCTGATTATAGTCAGCATACTCGGTCTTGCCGTTGTTGTAGTTTATTACAGCACCGCTTCCGTCAGGAACTATCATATAGCCTGTCGCAGTTGAATCAGCAGCGCCGAAGTTAGGGCAGAACTCGATCTTTGTAAGCACCTTTCCGTCTACCTGAGAAGTGTTTTTCTCCTCGATCTCATCTGAATCGCAGTAAACATAAAGGTTATCGTCCTCAAGAACGTAATGTATCTTGAGCTTCACACCATCAGAAACGTAGTTATATGTAGCAACAACGCCGTCTGAATTTTTCTGCCATTTTACCTTTGCCTTGTTGGAATAAACCGGAGCAGGGGACTCTGTTCTCTTTTCCTGTCTAAGGTCACCGACTCTGATAGCGGCACTTGCAGCGATCTGCTTTCTCTGGGCATTTTTCATTGCTGTGCCCTTAACTGTGTCGATAATTGTCTGGTCAGCCTGAACATTTATAGGCGAAGTCCACCAATACTTACCTGAAGCCTTTACATAAAGACAAAGTCTTTCGTTTTCTTCGTCAAGATAAAGAGCTATCTTGTCGTTCTCTGTTATCTTTTCGCACATTGCAAGAGCTTCTTCGTCAGTTATAGGCTGAACCTCGTCGTCCTTGCTTGCTGTAGTAGTTGTTTTCTCATCGGCTGCTGAGTCTTCAGCAGCTTTATCGCTGCTTTCATCGGCAGTAGCTGCTGCGTCGGAAGCGTCAGCTGAGCTTGTATCATCAGCCGCTGAATCGACACTGCTGTCAGTATCCTTTACTGCGGCGCTTGAATCAGCCTGGCTTGAACTCTCGTCAGTGGAAGAAACCACCATTGACCCCAGAGGCATCAGCATTGTAAGGCAGATAGCAAAGACAACTGCTTTCTTGTAACTTTTGTTATGCATTTATTATTTACACCACCGTTTCTGTTTTAGCCTCTGATCCTGTACATGATCTCAGTATAAACTGAGTAACCGAATACATATACCTGCTGGAACAATGAAAGGAGAAGTATCGCAAGGAACAATATAAGAAGCATTGCGATGATCGTACCAATAATTGAAGCAAGTGTTTTTCCGAATGAATACTGGTGAACGGCTCTCATTGCCTGCACCATAAGGATAACAGACCAGCCGATGCCAAGATACTGGATAGCTGTGATCCAGATCGACTCGTCCTGTACCAGAACGTTTGAGAAGATCACTGCGATAAATGTGCAAACGATGTAAGGAACAAGAGAATATGCAGAATAGATGCAGATCTTTTTAAGTGTACCTTCACCGTCGAGAAGTGTGCATATTGCCCAGTTGCCGAGTACCCAAGTGAAGAAGTAAACTACAGACTGAACGATAAGCGGAACAACGTTGAATACTTTAACGTAGCTGTCATTGAACTGGAAGCCTGTGAGCTGTCTGTCAACGACCATTGCAATAAAGAGGAAGAGAACTATGAGCATCGATATTTTCATTGAGCCTTGTTTCTTCCATCTCAGGTCCTCAAAGCCCTCAACAGGGTGGAAAACACAATGCTTGAGCCAACCTACCGGAGTAAATTCATACATATCAGTTTCCCTCCTTCTTTTTGCGCTTGATGAGCTTTATGCCCTTTTTCTTGAGAACTGCCTTTACGATGAGCAGAGCGATCAAAACGATAATAACTATCATTATCACTGTGAAGTTATCTCTGAGCCATTCTTCTCTTGCATATTTGAATGCCTTATCGTAATCGTCCTGATCGTAAGCTGTTTTGAAGTAATCAAGAGCCTTCATATACTCGCCGTCGTTAAGGCAAGCCTTACCAAGTCCGACATAAGCCATTGCATAGCCGCCGTCTCTCTTTATAACTTCTTCCCAATCAGCTCTTGCGTCTGAGTATCTGCCCTCGTCATAGAGGAGAACTGCTCTGTGAACGACATTACCGAAAGTTGTTTCAGTATAAACTGTGATATCGTTCTTTGTTCCGTCAAGGATATAGACCTCGTTGCCTCTTGCCTCGATAGCGTTTGGTCCAAGGAAGCTTCCTGCCTGATCAGAAGTGGAGTTCTTTGTACCAAAGATGCAAAGAAGATTACAGAGCTTATCATACTGGAACACTCTGCCGTTTTCATAGTCAAGAACATTTATTGTTCCGTTGTCAGAAACGCAGATATCTGTAAGTCTGCACTTATAAGTTTTATTTGTTGTTGAATCATACTCTGAAGCAACGTCACCAAATGAATACTCATCACCGACTGCGTTATCCCAGATGTTATAACCAGCTGGGTTAAGCTTCTTAACAGCGTCGGTCGTAGTATTTGCAGCCTCAGTAACAGTGTAGATAAATCCGTCTGCGTCGATATCGAAGTTTGCATACTCGACCGGAACGTTTCTTGTCATTGCTGAGATCTGCTCGTTTGAAGCGATCTTTCTCCACAGCTTCTGAGCGATAACGGCAGCTGTTACCTCAACACGGTTAGCACCGTAGAAGCCCTGGAACTCACCGTCCTTATTGAACTGAACAGAACCTGTGTTTACTGACTTACAAACAACGTAGATATTCTCTGCCTTATCTGCAAGTATCTTTGAAGGGTTGAATGTTTCGGAATCATAAAGCTTTGTGTCAGGCTTTGTGTATTCCTGCACCAGAGTCATTTCTGTG
Source organism: Ruminococcus bicirculans (ex Wegman et al. 2014) (assembly GCF_000723465.1). Classification (GTDB taxonomy): domain Bacteria; phylum Bacillota; class Clostridia; order Oscillospirales; family Ruminococcaceae; genus Hominimerdicola; species Hominimerdicola aceti. The sequence continues at coordinate 47,379 of NZ_HF545616.1, read as the reverse complement.
CCTGACTCAACAGTACACTTAACAGCCCTTGAATTGTCTGTATCTGCGATGTAAACATAAAGCTTATCATCAAAGATGCTCTTTTTGACATATATGCCGTTAGGATTAAGGAAGGTCGATTTTCCGTCCTCGCCTACAGATATTTCTGTAGAGCCTGTGAATCCGGTATAACAGCCTGTTACCTTAAGATCAGTATCAAGACGGAGTATTCTGTTGTTGCCTGAATCGCACACCCAGAAAGTATCGTTGTCCTGATCGTAAAAGAGGTCTTTTGCATCTGAGAGCTTTGCAGGAGCGTCATCGCTTATATAAAGCGGGTCGCTCGGATCTGAAAGCCTGTCAAGACCCATATCTGCACCTGTTACAGTCTTTTCTACACGGTAGGCACTCTGCGATGGGATCGCATCGTCCCAATAGTCGTAGTTATAGGCTGTATAAGGCTCATCTGCGAAAGCAGTCACGGTCATGGTCAGCGCCAGACCTGCTGCAAGTGCCGCAGAGATCATTCGTTTTAGAGAGATTTTATTTCTCGACACTACTTATCACCTTTTTTCCTTTTCTATAATCTAAGTTCAAATTAATCCTTCATACCTGAGTTAGCCATTGTTTCCATGACGTTGCCCTGAGCTACAAGGAATACGATCAGTGGTGGTATCAGAAGTACAACTGCTGCGGCAAATGTAACGCCCTGACGAGCAAGACCTGCTGCTGTGATCTGCTGTACAACTGTAGGTAGTGTTTTGAGCTGCTCGGAGTAGATAAGTGCTCCGCCCTGAATGTTCCATGCTCCCTGGAAAGCGAAGATGATAAGTGTCATCAAAGCTGGCTTTGAGTTTGGAACGACGATCTGCCAACAGATCCTGAACAGACCTGCGCCGTCCACCTTAGCCGCTTCCACCATGGAGTCGTGGATGGTTGTCATGCTCTGACGCATGAGGTAAAGACCCATTGATGTTGAAATGCTTGGGAGGATCAATGCCCAGTATGTATCGATCATATGGAGCTTAGCCATTACGAGGAACTGCATGATCCATGTTGCATTTGAGGAGAACAGGAGGGCAATAACGATGATCTGGTTAATGACCTTGTTTCCTGGGAATTTACACTTTGCAAGAACGAATGCTGCGCAGCAGCAAACGAAAAGGTTGCAGATACAAATTACTATTGTAATAAAGAAGCTGTTGAAGATATATCTTGACAGCGGTACCTGCCATGAGCTTGCGGCTACCTTGAACATATCTGAGAAGTTGTTGGTAGTCGGATTCAGTACATAAAGCTTTGGAGGGAACACGAACAGCTCCTCAACAGGCTTCATAGACTGGATAACTGAGTAATACAGCGGGAACACCATGAATGCACCAAGGAGACAGAGGAATACGAAAATAACTATATCTCCGCCAAGAGAACCATTGACTCTCGCCTTTTTCTCTTTGACCTTCAGCTTTTCAATAGACTGCTGCTTTTTTCTTTTTCTAGCCATTTTATATACTCCCCTCCTTTAGTCAAGATACTTGCCTAAGAGCCAGTTGATACCCTTATTGGCAAGGAGCATTGCAGCGAACAATACGAAACATATTGCTGACGCATAACCCATTTCGTAACGAATGTTACCATAGTCTGTTGCGTGGTTCATGATCGTGTGAGCTGCATAGTCTGTTGAAGGCAGACCTACGAGGTTCTGACCAACAACACCGACTGTGAATGATGCTGAGATCTGGATAACGGCAGCGAACAGAAGCTGTGGTCCCATTGAAGGGATAGTGATGTAGAAAAGCTCCTGCCATCTGTTCTTGATACCCTCGATAGCACCTGCTTCGTACATTGACTTATCAATGTTCTGGAAGCCTGCACGGATAGCAAGGAAGCCTGCACCCATTGACATCCAAAGCTGAACGATGATAACAACTGTAAGGATATAGTTTGTATCTGTGAGCCACTGTGCAGGTTCGTTCAGGATACCCAGATCGATAAGCACAGCGTTCAGGTAACCGTAGGAGTCACCTGACAGGATAAGCTGCCAGGTAACATATACGGAAGTTGTCATAGAAGGTGCATAGAACACGAATGTGAAGAAGGTTTTGAGGAATGCGTTCATCTCGTTTATCAGCCAAGCAATGATAAAGCTGAGGATATAAGAGAACGGTCCTGTGAATATCGCAAAGATAAGAGTGTTTCTTACTGCGATAAGGAATACGTCGTCGTTAAGGAACAGCGTATAGAAGTTTGAAAGTCCTACGAACTTAGGAGTTTCGATCATGTTAAAGTTTGTAAAGCCCATTGGCAGCGACATTACGACAGGCACTACCGTGAAGATAATGAACAAAGACATGAAAGGCAGGAGCATTGCATAGCAAGCCTTGTTGGTTTTCATCATGTGCCATGTGTACTTCCACTTGCCCTGTTTTATCATAGGCGCTTCAGGATTGGTTTTGGCCATTAGTTACTCCCCTTTCATTAATTGTCGTACAGACCAAGATCTTCAAGCTTACGAGTGATCTCGTCATTGATATCCTTATTGTACCAGAACAGTGTATCACGAGCGTTGTCGTAGTCATTAACTACAGCTCTGAATGCGTTCATAACGTTTCTTGTTACACCGTAAGATGCAGGAATGATCGGGATCTCTACCTGTGAATTAAGCTGGTCAAGAAGAAGATTTACTTCTGAAGTTGTCCAAGACAACTGCTGAAGAGCTTCTTCGTTAGCTGTTGCATATCTACCCATTGTACCAAGGATAGACTCGATGTTGTTACCGTACTTGACCTGAGCGTCAGTTGAGGTGAACCACTTGATGAAGTCCCAAGCGCCCTCCTGATCTGCTGCCTTTGTGAAGATAATAGCACCTGAACCATTGGAGTTTGCTGCGTGGTTGATAGTTCCGTCTTCCTGAACAGTACCAGGAACTGGCTGGAATCCCCAGCAGCCCTTGATCTCAGGAGCGGCTACAGAAAGCTGGTTATAGAATGTGTAGTTCTGGATAACTACCGGCATATCACCTGTTCTGAAACGTGTGAATGCGTCATATGTCTGCTGGAAGCTGTATGTTGTATAGAACTTTGTCCAAGTATCGAAAGCGTTTACAGCCTCCTGAGTATCGAATGTTGTCTTTGTCTGCTCTTCGTTGTAGTAGTTAAGACCCTGCTGGAGAAGAAGCATAGCGAATGTGTTACCAGGCTCTGTGATAGCAGATACCTGAGTTGTTCCGCCTGTACTTGTCATTACAGGGAGGATAAGACCAACTTCAAGGTAGTTTCTCTGAAGTGTTGGCAGACAGTTAAGAAGTCCGTCCCAAGTGTTAAGATCTGTTGCTGGGTCGATACCGTACTCGCTGAGGATATCAGAACGATAGAACAGCATTGGGAAGGTCTGGTCACATGGAAGACCGTATGTACCGCCGTTGTACTGATAAAGAACAGTAGCGTCGTCTGCAAAACGTGTCTTTACCTCGTCAAAGTCGCTGAATGTGGTGAGATCTGTAAGAACGCCACGGGCTGCAAGCTGGATAGGGAAGTCGCCGCCCATGAAGAGAGCGAGGTCAGGACCCTTGCCTGCAAATGTAGCCTCAACGATACCACCCTGAACGAGCTTAAGATTGATCTTTGTTTTAGCTGTTGGATTGTATTCACTTGAAATGAGCTGCTGGAGAGCCTCAGCGTTATCACGACCGAGCATTACCCAGCACTCCATAGCGCTTTCGTCCTCATCGGACAGTGCGTTGTAGTCCTCAAAGAATGAACCGATAAAGCCCTTGAAGCCGAAGCCAAGTGAGCCAAAGAATGACTTGTCACATGAAGTGAAATCCTGATCGGAAGTAGCTACCTCGATCATATCGACTTCAAGAGGCTGCTCACGATACTGGTTTACGAAAGAAGAAACCGATGTGATGTTATCCTTGATCTGTGACATCATCTCAGGGATAAGGTCAGGCTTCTTTATACACTTATCAAGAACGATAGCCATTTTCTCAAGAGTTTCAGCCTCAGTTCCGCCTGAACCTGAAAGCTTCTCGATCTCAGCCTTCTTATCTCTCAATGTCTTAGCATATTCCTTGAAATCAGGAACGATAGAAGGGATGGCTGTGTCGATCATGTAGTTGTTGTATTCATCAGGATCAGGACCTGTGATCTGTCTGATCTGTCTATAGTAGCTGTTTATGTTATAAACAAGCTCGTCCAGATCGCCCATGATCTCACCGATCTCACCAGGAACTGCTTCCAGAGAAATAGTGTTTGTGCCTGCCTGGAGGTAGAAATAAAGATCGTCGCCGTTTTCAGACTTTGGCGTTGTGATGCTCCAGTCTGTATCGTAGTAGAACTTTATCTGATTAGCTTCAAGGCAAGGTACTTCGCCATTGACATAAAGACGTCTGTTGGAGTACATACCTCTCATCTGATCCTGTCTGCCTCTTATACCTATCTTATAGTAGCCAGCCTTGTCAACATTGAACTCCCATGTTACTGTCTGAGTTGACTGCGTCCAGCTTCCTGAACCGATAGTATTATATCTTGTTTTAGTAGGGCTTGAGCCGTTTGCGCTCGATGTGAGATAAGAGCTCTTATCTGCTGTAGGATAAAGAGTTCTTGATGACTTGTAGGCAGCAGTTTCACCCTCAAGAGTGATCTTCTGTCCCTGAGCCTGTGTCAGATCGCTGTCTGATGGTGCTGTGTAAGCAGCAGGTGCTTCATACTGATAGAAAGTAAAGCTCTTGACAGCAAACTCAGCCTTTTCAGATTCAAATGTTATCGTATGTTCGCCAGCCTCCATATAGAACTCCAGCGGCTCGTTAAACAGTCCGTCGATGTCTTCCAGAGGAGTTTCCTGCCAGCATGGAGTCGATATCTGTCCAGGACGGATATCGTTCTGTCTTGAATCCTGTTTGATCTCAGATTCGTTGATCCATCTCTTGCTCAGCGTGATTCTTGACGCTGTTGCATATGGGCTTTCGCCGTCGATAAGCAACGAAAACTCAACGTCGTTTGTGTTGCTTTCAAGTGCCTCATATATCATCTTGATATTGTAGACGCCTGTTTCAGGAATGTTCACCGTCCAAGAAACTGAACCCTCCTGATTTGCCCACTGCATAACATCATTCTCTCCATCTACTGTAGTTACAGTGATCTGAGCGTCTGTTACTGAAGCAGGATCGTAATCCTTTCCCAAGACCTCGACTGTCTGATCAGGTCTTGCAGCGTCGGTATACTTCTTTACATAGTTAGTATAAGAAGTCTGACGGATCGAATCGGTACCCGTCGTGGCAGCGGAGCTTCCGTCGCCTGTTGCAGAATCATCAGCAGTTGCCTGCGTGCCTAGAGTGCTGTCGTCCGCCGCTTCACTGTCTGCAAATGCTGGAACTGATGCGCTTGCACACAGAGCAAGTGCCAATGCGGAAGCAATAACACGCCTAAACATTGTGTCTTTCACTATGAATCCACCTTTCTAAATAAATTGCTTTTGGTTTTGCGAGAATCAAGCCTACTTAATTACATTCTAATATAAATAGTATAGAACCTCTTCATTATGTGATCCCCCACGGGAAATAAAGAAAATAAAGCTTACGTCCCCCCCGATCTGAACAGCACAAGCTTTTCGCCGTTCTCATCAAGTTCGACCTTGACCTTATCGCCGCCTTTTATCTCAAGAGCGTCCATAAAGTCCTTCGGGAGCTGCAGCCGTCCGGATCTGTCGAGGACGATAAGCTCTTCATGAGCCGTTTCCTCGCTGTTCTCAACCAGCACGATATCTCCCATTTCATTAAGCTCCTCCACATAAGAACGCTTTCTTACGATCTCAGAGCTTGTTCTTCCATCTCTGATAGCCACCACTCTGTCGATATGATCGGCAAGCTTAAGGTCATGGGTAACGATCACTATAGTGATCTTCTCATCTTTATTAAGCTCCTTGAATATATCAAGTATCATATTGGAAGTCTTTGTATCCACCGAGCCTGTAGGTTCATCAGCCAACAGTAATCTCGGATCATTTGCCAATGCAATAGCTATTGCAACTCTTTGCTGTTCGCCTCCCGACATCTGGTCAAGCCTGCTGTTTTTTCTTTTCAGCAGTCCCACTCTGTCAAGCAGCTCCAGTGCTTTCTGCCGTCTTTTATGCTCGCCGTTGAGCAGCATAGGGAGCTCAACATTCTGCACAGCCGTAAGATACGGCACAAGATTTCTTGCATTATTCTGCCACACAAAGCCTACGGTGTTCCTTTTATACTCCATATAATCCTTATCAGTAAACTTCAGAAGGTCCTTACCGTCCACATAAAGGTTTCCCGCCGAAGGCTTATCAAGTCCTCCAAGCATATTGAGCAGCGTCGATTTACCACTTCCTGAGTTTCCGACGATCGCCATGAGTTCTCCACGCTCGACATCCAGGTCAAGTCCTTGGAGCGCCACCACCTCAACATCAGAAGTTTTGTAGATCTTCACCAGATTTTCACACCGTATCATATATTTATCATTGTCGGCAGCTACAATAGTATCAAGTTCATCACTCAACTATCTCACCGTCCTCTAATGTATAAACCTTATCAGCTATATCTATCATGCTGGGGTCGTGAGTGGTCATTATGATAGTCATCTCATCTCTCGCCACCAGCTCTTTGAAAAGCTTTACAACATGGAGCGCAGTTGCCGTATCAAGCTCGGCAGTAGGCTCGTCCGCAAAAATTATGTCAGGCTTATGTGCGATAGCTCTTGCTATAGCAACTCGCTGCTGTTCACCACCGGACATTTCCCCCGGCCGGTGGAACATTCGCTTTTCAAGTCCCACGCTTCGCAGACATTCCCTTGTGCGCTTATCCCTTTCTTCATATGGATATTTCGCAAGTCTTAGACCAAAGTCAACGTTTTCATAAGCGGTCATTCCCGACATGAGTGCCACAGATTGGAACACGAACGCCATTTTATACCGTCGTATATCATCTCTGGCTCTTTCAGAAAGCCTTGTAATATCCCGTCCGCCAAACATGACCTTGCCCTTTGTTGGCTTGTCAAGCGCTCCAAGAATATTGATAAGAGTAGTCTTACCGCTTCCTGAACGTCCTCTAAGGATCGTCAGCTTGCCCTTTTCTATTTCGATGTTGATATTTTTCAGCGCATTCACAACGCTTCCGTCGCCGATCTTAAAGTCACGGCACAGATTTTCAGTTGAAAGTATAGTGTCCATACCGCATGGCTCCTTTATCACATCAAACAGGGTCTTCGCCCTCATCTCATCCACTGCATTGGTCATTTTGACCTATGTAATATACTCAAACAAAGGTTAAAATATTTGTGCATTATTCACATATCGTGTCAGAAGCACACAACGACCACAACATATTGTATTTCTTGTACAATATGTTCAAATTTCGGGCAATAAATTATGCAAATCAGCCCATAATTTTATGTAAAATGCCAAAATGGGTTCATTCAGCTAATCTTAATTATATCAATTTCTCTGTATTTTGTCAAGGATGTTAAACGTTTAAGATAACATAAAAACGAGGCTTGCGGAGGATTTAGTCACCTTAAACAAACTATAAAATCATTTTTTGTGCATTTCGCAATAAATCTTGTCAAAAAAGGTTGAAAACTCTGTAGCCGTCAAGATTTTAGCTTTCAATTAATAATAATTTTACATTTTGAAGAATAAAATCCGAAAAATTTCTACCGATATGCACAAAAAACATTTGATATATTTATTTAAAATATGCAAAAGCAAAACTGTTCTTAACATTATGTAAAAGGAGGCAAAAAAAACTATACAAAAAAGGCATTTGTGCAATTTGAACCTATAAAAAAAGCCAAATGTGAAAGAAATAAGCCTGCAATATGACGTAATATTCCCGTAAAAAACATTAAACATTGTCCTATTTATCATACAGTTTTCACATAAACAAGTATAATATTAGATAACGAAACAAGAAAGCCCCACAAGGGGCGGTTAAAATTGACTACCACGGCTCACGCCGCTGACATACCAGGAGGTTTTCATCATGAATGAATACAGAAACAACAACTTCAATGATAACAATAATAACAATTTTGAGAATAGCTATACACAGCAAAACGGATATAATCAATATCAGGCTCAGGCAGGCAGCATGAATGAGTTCACATACAATCCTAATAAGAAAAAGTCAAAGGGCAAGAAGGTGCTTTCAGGCATTATTGCAGTGCTTTGCGTTGCAGCTATCGGAACTACTTCCATTGTAGGCTACAATCTTGTTACAGGAAAGAACGCTGTAGGCTCTTCAAACAACGGCACCGTTGTTTCAAAGGACGACAGCTCATCAAACAGTGCAAAAAGCACTGTTGACCGTTCAAATCTGCCAACTATCCAGCAGCTCTCAACTCCGTCCGACGCACTGACTATCCCTGAGATAGTAAAGAAGGTCTCACCTTCTGTTGTAGGCATCTCCTGTATCCTTTCAAACGGCACTGCAACAGGTTCAGGTATCGTAATGAGCGAGGACGGCTACATCGTAACCAACGCACACGTTGTTGATGGTGCACAGTCTATTTCAGTTGTGCTTCCTGACAGCTACAACGATACTTCAAGCAAATCAGATGACAGCAAATCAAGCTCTGACAGCAGCTCTGATGACGATGAGGACAACCTCACATACACAGCTACCCTTGTAGGCAAAGACACTCAGACTGATATCGCAGTTTTGAAGATAGACGCAAAGGGACTTACAGCCGCTGAGTTCGGCACATCTGCAGATCTTCAGGTAGGTGAAGCTTCTATCGTAATAGGCAACCCACTTGGCTTCTCACTTGCAAACTCTGTAACAGCAGGTATAATCTCCGCAACAGACAGAACGCTCACTGTTGAGGACAGGACAATGAATCTTATCCAGACAGACGCTTCTATCAACAGCGGTAACTCAGGCGGACCACTCATCAACGCATATGGTCAGGTAATAGGCATCACCTCTGCAAAGGTATCATCATCTGTGGGCGAGGGACTTGGGTTTGCTATCCCTATCGACGAGGCGCTCCCTATTGTTGAGGACCTTATGAAGAACGGTTACGTTACAGGCAGACCTAGCCTTGGAATTTCAGGCACAGACATCACAAGCGCATATTCATCATACTATGGTATCCCACAGGGCTTCCTTGTAAAGAGCGTTACTAAGGGAAGCGGTTCTGAAAAGGCTGGTATTCAGGAAAATGATATCGTTATAGGCATAAACGGAACTGTTATATCAAACATCAGCGAGCTGAATGAAATAAAGAACAAGTGCAAAGTCGGTGACACTGTTCAGCTTACTATATACAGAAACAAGAAAATGATAAATGTTGACGTTGTTCTCGGCGAATCCACAGAGGACACTTCTGAGTCAAATGACAACGACCAGAACAACAATAACAATAATAATAACAACGACGACTACAACGATTACTATGGAAACTATGGCAATGGTCTTGGCGGCTATAATTACGGCTATGGTTTCTAAATAACAAAGCTTTCTTCATATTTTTCATATTCTTTTACTTCAGGGAAAGAGCTGTTCCGAGAGATCGGGACAGCTTTTTTCTTGACTTTCTTCTTGACAGAGGGTCAAAGCAGTGTTATTATAATAAGGTATACTATTAAGGCAAAGCCCGCCTGACGGTATTGCCTTAAACGAGTACACTTCTTTATTTTGCAAAGGTCGGTGATTTTATGACAAAAGAAGAATATCTTGACTTTTGCGGCTCTATTGCAGGTGCGACATATGACCAGCCTTTCAACGAGGACTTTCAGTCCACTGCACTGCGCCACTGGGACACGAAAAAGTGGTTCGGGCTTTTGATGTTCCACAATGACAGGTGGATAGTAAACTTAAAGCTAAAACCCGAAGAAGTGCTGTTTTACAGGGATATCTACGAGGGCGTGACGGAAGCTTATCACATGAACAAGGTCCACTGGATAACATTGTATCTCGACAGCGACGTGCCAACAGAGGAGATAGAAGATCTTACCCTCAGAAGCTTTGAGCTTACAAAGAGTAAAGATAAAAAGAAAACCAAAAAGCGAAAGGAAGCTTTATAAAATGAGAACTTTTTCAAAATCAAGCAAGCTTGATAACGTGTGTTATGATATAAGAGGTCCTGTTATGGACGAAGCAAATGAAATGATAGCAAAGGGAGAGAAGATATTCAAGCTCAATATCGGAAACCCTGCTCCGTTTGCATTCAATGCCCCTGACGAGATAATACAGGCAATGACAGACAATCTGAGAAACGCTCAGGGCTATTCCGACTCAAAGGGCATAACAGAAGCAAGACAGGCTATTTATGATTATGCACACTTCAAGGGCATACCTGTTGAAAGTCTTAACGATATCTACACCGGAAACGGTGTTTCCGAGCTTATCACAATGGTAATGCAGGGTCTTCTCAACAACGGCGACGAGGTGCTTGTTCCTGCCCCTGACTATCCGCTTTGGACAGCTTCCGTTACTCTTGCAGGTGGTACTGCCGTTCACTATATTTGTGATGAAAGCTCCGAATGGTATCCTGACCTTGAGGACATGGAAAAGAAGATAACAAACAAGACAAAGGCTATCGTTATCATCAACCCTAACAACCCGACAGGTGCGGTATATCCAAAAGAGATACTTGAAAAGATAGCAGACATGGCAAGACGTCATGAGCTTATCATATTCTCAGACGAGATATATGACAGACTTCTTATGGACGGCGTTGAGCATACTTCTATCGCTTCACTTTGCCCTGACGTTTTCTGCATCACTCTTAACGGACTTTCAAAGTCACATCGTATCGCAGGCTTCCGTGTAGGCTGGATGACCCTTAGCGGTGATAAGAGCAGAGTAAAAGGCTACATAGAGGGTCTTAATATGCTTTCAAGCATGAGGCTTTGTTCAAATGTACCGAGCCAGTATATAATCAAATATGCTCTTGGTGATTACACAAAAACTGACGATCTGCTCCTGCCGGGGGGACGTATCTACGATCAGAGAGAGTATATCTACAACGCACTTAACAGCATTGACGGTCTGTCGGCTGTAAAGCCTAAGGCGGCATTCTATATCTTCCCTAAGATAGACGCAAAGCGTTTCAACATCACAAATGACGAGCAGTTCGTGCTTGATTTTCTCCGTGAGAAGAAGATACTTCTTGTTCATGGCGGCGGCTTCCACTGGGAACAGCCTGACCATTTCAGGATAGTTTATCTTCCTAAGCTTGAGGATCTTGAATACTCCATGAATGAAATGAGAGATTTCCTCAAAGACTACAAGCAGAAGTAAAACTGTAGAGCGGACAGTGTTCGCCCAATATGCTTTTATGCTCATACCATACATCTACAAACACAGACACGAGGTACAAAAATGTCAAAACTTTGCAAATCATGTGGAAACTATTATGAGGGAGATCACTGCGACAAGTGCGGCTATGGCGACCCAAACTTAAAGACCCACGCCGCCGACAAATACAAAAAGCCCACAAAGCCTGAACGTTTCAGGACGGAGGAGGAAAAAGAGCTTTACGCCGAGTGGGAAAAGGAAAAAAAGAGGACACTGAGATAAAGCGTCACTATGATCCCAACGCAGGCAAAAAGACCCTTGCCATTGTGGCGGTAGTTGTTATAGGCGTTATCGTGGCTGTGCTATACAAAAGCGGAGTTATTTTCAGCTCCACAAAGACAGAGGTAATAGAAAAATACTTCAAGTCCATACAGACAAGCGATTTCGACTCATTCGTGGAGTGCTTTCCGAAAGAGATGAAGAACGAATACGAACAGCAGCGAACCGAAGGCGGATATGGCAAAGAGCAGGTCATGAAAGAAGTCCTTTACGGTGATTTCATTGAAAGCTATGGTTCTGATTACACTATCGACGTATCTTTCGGCAGAGAAACAAAGCTTAAAAAATCTGAATATGACCTGAGCGAATACAAAAGCTTTTACGGCTCTGCACCGAATGTTTCAGAGGCTTATGAGATAGTAACGAACGTGACTTTCAAAGGCTCAAAGGGCAGTGAGGACGCAAAGCTTTACATCTACGTTGGAAAATGCAGCGGAAAATGGTGCATTTTCAATATCACGCAGGATAACGGCATTGTTGACGAGGACACGGGGCTTAAAACTTCAGAAAATTAAATAGCACAAAGCAAAACCGCCACGGAGAAAAATCCGCAGCGGTTTTTTGTTTTGCGATAAAACCTATATGGTGGGACGTCGTATTTCTGTTAAACAGAAATTGAGTCGCTCCTCTACATATAAGTGGCGTAATTATACGCTTTTATGTGATATTATCTCTTCTTAAAAGCAAATGACTTTCTTGTTCTCTGCTTTCCGCCTATTGACATTGTGAATATCTTGTCGCTCATGAAGATTTTCAGTGCGACAGTCATGCACACTACAAGAAGCACTATCTGATAGATAAGTCCCCCTGCATAAAAGCTGTAGTTGCCAAACATTACGTTCTCGCTTGCCATAAAGGTATGGGTGAACGGTATAGCATAGACGATATACTTTATAACAGGTGAAAGCGTTCTGATATCAACTACCATTGCAAGAAGATATGGTATCATTGCGGAGAAGGTTATAGGCAAAAGCATTGTCTGGGCAGATTTTGCGTCTTTTGCAAGTGCTCCTAATACCATTGAGAGTGACAATGAGATAAGGATAGACACAAACATCTGTATTCCCACAAGAACATACTGTCCGACGCTCATAGTAAGACCAAGGTTTTCCATTGCAGATTCATATGCTGAGGTATCTCCCATGCCCTCAGTAAGACCGCCTGTCATTTTGCTCATGCCGAACATATAGACCACAGCCTGCAAAGCCGCAACAACACCTGCGGCAAGCATTTTTGACGCAAGGACTGAAAGTCTTGAAACAGGTGCGGAAAGAAGCGTTTCAAGGGTCTTGTCTATTTTCTCGGTAGAGATCGCGCTAAGTATCATCTGAGCCGAGAACATTATAAGAACGAACATTATTATAGGCACTACCATGCTTTGTGCCGAGCAAAGGGACATCACTACAGAACTGCTCACTTTATCTGCCTTGTCGCCAACAACCGTTGTTTCAGAAAGCAGTACAGGGTCTTCAAGCTGATTCATTTCGTCCTCTGTCATTGCGCCGCTTGAAAGCTTATCCTGATAGATAGTTGATTTTACTGCCTGCTGTATAACTGCAAGGGCAGTGTCTGAGCCTGTATTTATATTTGACATGGTCGCAAGAGAGGTCATTCTCTGAACATATCCAACGTCTGCCTTTTTATGCTGTTTTACCTGCTCTGTAAAGCCTTTTGGTATTATCACAACGCTGTCCTGATCGAGCCTTTTAAGCTCTGCGGCATAGTCGTCAGACTTTATATCTACAACTGTTATCTTGCCGTCACCAGCCTTTGCGGTAGCTTTCAGAGAGTTTAAAACGTTTTCTGTGAACTCTGTTTTGTCAAGGTCGCAGATAGTAAGGTCGGAAGCCTTTTCGGCACTGTCGCTTATTGCCCCTGACATTGCCTGACCTGCCATAACAAGCACCACTACTGTGACTATCATTGTTATAATAGTTTGCAGGCTGAGCATTTCCTTTAATTCCTTGCGGAAAAGACTATAAAACTTCACGGTCAAGCACCACCCTTTCAAAGACTTCTTCAAGGTTCTGAGCGCCATATTTTTCAATAAGCTCCGCAGGCTTGCCGACTTCCAGCAACTCACCCTTTGCAATAATACCCACTCTGTCTGAAACATACTCTATTTCAAGCATATTGTGGGAAGAAAGCAGAAAGCTCATGCCCTCAGAAGCAAGCTTTCTTATCATTCTTCTTATTTCAAGGGCGTTTATGATATCAAGTCCCGAAGTCGGCTCGTCAAGGATAGCCAGTGCAGGGAGCGGCATTATCGCCCTTGCAAGGAGAAGCTTTCTTGCCATACCACGGGAATAATTTGATATTTTATCGTTAAGCCTGTCACCAAGCTCGCATATCTCACAGCCACGCTTAACAAACTCGTAAGCCTGTTCTCCGTTGTCGGCATAGATAGAAGCCATGAACTCCAGATATTCTCTGCCTGTCATGGTCTTATACGCACCAGCCTCGTCAGGGAGGTATGTAATGCTTTTTCTTACCATATCAGGTTCAGTGAGAATACTATGACCTGCCACGATAGCGTCGCCCTCTGTTGCCTGCAAAAGTGTTGATATCATTCTTATGGTCGTGGTCTTTCCTGCACCGTTTGGACCTATCAGCGCAAATATCTCGCCCTTTCCAACGTCAAAAGTGACGTTATGGGAGGCGTAAATGCCTTTTTTGTACTGCTTTGAAAGCCCTTTGACCTGTAAAACGGTTTCCATCGTTTTCCCATTCCTTTCTTTGTCTGTATCATTGTATTTTTTGTGAATAAATCAAGTATAGCACACCACGTTCCAACTGTCAATTGACATTTGTCATGCACTGTTATGTAAATATGGTTTACTAACAGTATACACTGTCTACGGCACGATGTCAATAGCGGTTTTCACCAAAACAGGCATGATTTTTATTATTTATGCGTTAGAATGTAAAATTCACTTACTTTGTGAGATAAAGTAAACCACGTTACACAATGATTACAAATCAAATAATATTCTGTACATTTTCAACTCTTTCAAGTACGTTTTTTTGGATATCACAATGTAATGATTTGATTACATTTTGGTTACAGACAAGGGTAAAAAAACGGACGATTGTTGAAAACTTTATTATTTTCAACACCAAATTGCTGTTATAGCATGAGTTTTAAACATTTTCAACATAGTTTTCAACATTTTCAAAAGTTTTCAACTGTAGTTTTCAACTGTCCAAAAAAGCTCTTGTTACCGTTTTTTAATCATTTGTAATTTATTCATTTTTCGTACTTCTATAGTAAATAGGGAGGATTTATTACATTTTCACCAATGAACGAATTTAAAATTTGTGAAGTATTTAAGTTTTAAAATAGGCTTTTGCTGTTTACAAACGAATGAAAATATGTTAAACTTATAATAAATATGAATGAAAAGTTACAATATTCATTATTGGAGGAAAAATTATGGTAAAATTAATCAGCCTGAAGAAAGCCGCCGCTGTGCTGCTGACTTCGGTAACACTCATGTCGGCTGCGGCGGCACTGCCTGCTGTGGACGAAACGCCGCTTCTTTCGCAGACGGCGATAACTGTTGAGGCGGCAAGCGTCGGAAAAGTCACAGGGCTTACTTCAAAAACACTTAGCAACAGCGAGATAAAGCTTAGCTGGAAAAAGGTCAGCGGAGCTTCGGGATACTCAGTTTGTATGAGAAAAAACGGTAAATATCCGCAGATCGCAGACGTAAAAAGTGGCTCGACCCTCACATACACTGTGAAAAATCTGCCAAATGCTACCCGTGAAAACTTCAAGGTAAGAGCCTACAAGACCGTGAAAGGAAAAAAGGTATACGGTGCATATTCCGACAACTGGAACACCGCCACGAACCCACAGCCTGCAAAGGGTCTTAAAGTATCAAGCGTTTCCTATGACAGCGTAAAGCTTTCATGGACAAAAATAGGATGCACAAATTACAGAGTATTTCAGCTTAAAAATGGTCAGTGGAAAGAGATCGCGAAGACCACAGGCACAAGCTACACTGTAAAAAATCTCAGCCAAAAGACCACATACAAGTTCAAGATAAGAGCCTGCAAGACAGACGACAAGAAAGCCAACCACTACGGAAAATATTCTGCAGAGGTATCGGCTACCACATCTAAAGCTCCTGCTGTTGTGACCCCAGTTTCACAGCATGGTCAGCTTTCTGTAAAGGGTGCAAATATTGTTGACAAGAACGGCAAGGTATTCAAGATAAAGGGTATGTCAACTCACGGCATCATGTGGGAAGATTTCTCCGATATCCTTACAAAGGACTCTCTTAAAGTGCTGAGAGATGACTGGAAGGTCAACACTATAAGAATTGCAATGTACACAGAAGAATGGGGTGGCTACTGCACCGAGAACGGCAAGTATCAGGCACAGGCAAAGCAGAAAGTCAAGACAGGCGTTGAGAACGCAAAGTCTCTTGGAATGTATGCTATAATCGACTGGCACGTTCTCAGTGACCAAAACCCTAACAACCACAAAAATGACGCTATCAAGTTCTTCACAGAAATGGCTAAGACCTACAAGGACTACAATAACGTTATTTACGAGATCTGCAACGAGCCTAACGGCGGTGTAACATGGACAGGCGGCATAAAAAGTTACTGCCAGAGCGTTGTAAGCACTATCAGAAAATACGACAGTGACGCTATCATAATTTGCGGTACAGGCACATGGAGTCAGGACATAGATCAGGTGCTTGGCAACAAGCTTTCAGACAAAAACTGCGTTTATGCTCTTCACTTCTATGCAAACACTCACACTGATTGGCTGAGAAACAGACTTCAGAACTGCTACAAAAAGGGACTTCCTGTTCTTGTATCTGAGTTCGGAACTTGCGACGCAAGCGGAAACGGCGGATATAACTCAACAGAAAGCACAAAATGGCTCAAGCTTCTCGACTCACTAAAAGTAGGCTACATAAACTGGTCAGCCTGTGGAAAGAGCGAAACGGCTTCCGCATTCAATAGCGGTACGAACCTCAAAGCTATAAAGAGCGGCACTTCACAGCTCACAGCAAGCGGCAAGTTCATTCGTGATTGGTACAGAAACCACTGATAACACAAAAGACCTCTCTTGGTGGGAGGTCTTTTTTTTGCACAGAAACTAACGATAAGCGGGCGACCCAAGGTCGCCTCTACACTATAAAAACAAAGCCGAGGGGCATTTACCTCTCGGCTATTGTTATTTTATATCATATCACAAAGAACAGTGCCGTTCTTATAACGGCTGTAAAAAGCATAGCATAGAACGATGTGCCAAGCAAAAGCTGATTTGCCCAGAATATATCGTTAGGCTCGCATGGCTTTAGATTTCTGCCTATAACAGGCTTTCTTACAAGCTGTCCGCCGTAATACTCATCACTGCCAAGCTGGATACCCAATGCACCTGCACACACCGACTGAGTTTGCGCTGAATTAGGACTAGGGGATTTTCTTCTGTCTTTTTTGTATACCTGAGAAGCGTTCTTGCTGTCAAGGTGAAGATAAGAAACGTTCATTTTCATAAGCAGGGCGGCTATTCTTGCAGGTATAAAGCTGAGAACGTCGTCGAGCTTTGCAGGAAATTTGCCGAAGTTTATGTATGTGTCTGTTTTATAGCCCACTGTATTGTCGATAATATTCACTGTTCTGTAGAGTATTCCGCCCAGACCGCCGAATATCGCAGACCAGAAAATAGGTGCGACCGCCCAATCTGTGGTGTTCTCTGCAACCGACTCCACCGTGCTTTTTATAACAGCGTCAATGTTCATATCGTCGGTGTCACGGAAGGTCACTTTTTTTACCTTGCGCTGTGCAGAAGAAAGATTGCCTGCCCTTGCAGCACGCATCACTCCCCCTGCCGCAGTTTTAAGGGACTTTACAGAAAGTGCTGACCAGCACATTATGCCCTCGAGGAAGATGCCAAGTGCGGCATTTAGCTTATAGCCCACGAATAGAAGAAGCAAT
Source organism: Ruminococcus bicirculans (ex Wegman et al. 2014) (assembly GCF_000723465.1). GTDB lineage: Bacteria > Bacillota > Clostridia > Oscillospirales > Ruminococcaceae > Hominimerdicola > Hominimerdicola aceti. Next base: position 29,840 of record NZ_HF545616.1, on the reverse strand, counting down.
GCCACAGCGGCAACTATAAGAAGCACTATCACAGTCATCATAAGACCTGCCATGCGCTGTGCTTCGGGGGTGTTTTTATAGCTGTTTCTGAAAGACTTATCAAGCTTTGCCACAAGCTTTTTTATAAAATACTGAGGATAGACCACTACTTCAGGGTCGCCAAGGAGCATATCCAGCGCAAAGCCAAGCGCAAGCGCCGCCAGTGAATTTATCAACATATATACATATCCTTTCTTCAGGCAATAATTACTTATGATAATTATATCACAACATTTTCTGATTTTCAATACCTTTATGCTTTGATTTTAAGGGATAAGGCACAAAAAAGGGCGGTCAGAGCCGCCCGAACAAAAGTCTTTCAAAAAAATCAGAAACTAAGGTGCGAACACTGTTTGCCCCTACACTGAATAGATATATCCATAAGCTTTTGTGATAACTATATTATTTGCATATCTCCGAAAGCTTTTCAAGCATAAGCTCCATTTCCTCGTCTGTGCCGATAGTAATTCTCAGAAAGTTATCTATTCTCGGCTTGTTGAAGTATCTCACGAAGATACCATTTTCACGGAGGTATGTGAAGATCTCCTTTGCAGAGAGCTTTTCATGCTGTGCAAAGAGAAAATTCGTTTCGCTGTCAAGGACGTTGAAGCCCATTTCACGCATTTTTTTCGCTGTTCTATCCCTTGTTGCCTTGACCTTTTCAACTGTCGCCTTGAAATAATCCTCGTCAGAAAGGCTTGCAACGGCAGTTTCTATGGCTATCTGGTCGAGAGGATAGGAATTGTATGAGTCTTTCACAGCCTGCATATAGCTGATAAGCTCGGCACTTGCGAACGCCATGCCCACTCTCATGCCTGCAAGGGAACGTGACTTTGAGAAAGTCTGCGTTACGACCAAATTGTCATATTCTTTCACAAGCTCAACGCAGGAATACCTGCCGAAATCCACATATGCCTCGTCGATTATAACAATGCTGTCCTGATTGTTTTCAAGAAGTTCTCTTATAAATTTCTCACCCACACCAAGGCTTGTCGGTGCATTAGGGTTAGGGATAACAACGCCGCCGTTAGGCTCTTTGAAGTCCTCGATATTTATTACAAAATCATCGTCAACGCTCTTAGTCTTGTATGGTATTTTCAAAAGCTCACACCAAACGGGATAGAAAGAGTAAGTTATATCAGGATAAAGTATAGGCTTATCAGAGTTGAAAAACGCTCTGAAAGCTGTGGCAAGCACATCGTCTGAGCCGTTTCCGCAGAAAACATTTTCGCTTTTCAGTCCCACACGCTCCGCAAGCGCTGCCCTAAGAACAGACGCGTCAGCACTAGGGTATTTTCTAAGCTCCGCAATAGTTTTCCCCTCCAATATCGCCTTTACCTTTGGTGACGGCGGATAAGGGTTCTCATTAGCATTGAGCTTTATTATCTTATCGTTTTTAGGCTGTTCCCCTGCAACGTATGGCTCTATATTTATAAGGTTTTTTCTCCAAAGCTTCTCGCTCATTTTACATTATCCCTTTCTATATTTTATCATAGTAAAGCATTAATATAAAATATTATAGCACATACCGCTTATGTTGTCAAATAAAAGCCGCCTAGCTTTCAAAGTAAGCCTGTATAGACTGCAAAACGCCGTCATAGTAATATGCGTTCACGCTCATGGAATCGCTCTTCCAATCAAGAAACTGATCTTTGCCGTTTCTGTCGCTGACCTCAGGTGTGCCGAGAATCGCAGCCATCTCCTCAGGAGTTGAATTTTTTGTTATACCGAATATTGAGCAGTCGCTTTCGGTGGTGAAACTCATTCTTATCTTATGGAGGGTATGATCGCTGTTGAGCCAGAAATCGAAGATGATGATATTATCCACAGTCGAGCTTGTTTTTCCGTAGCAAAGAGCAGACTCGTATTCATCGTCAGGGGTATCCACCATTTCTTCTCTTACATCATCAATAAGCTCAGTGCCTGTGAAAACGTGGTCTATGCCCTTATAGCTTACGCTTATATCCTTAGGCAGAGCAGCGTCTGAAGTAAGGTCAAGGGTCTTGAGGTCATCATATACCTTTACTCTGTTCTCATCAGTGTTTACAGTGCTCTCGCCCGGTGTTGTTATGCCTGTATACTCAGATGTGAAAACAGCCTCTCCGTCTTTTTCGTGTATTTCTTCCTGCGGATAGTTTTTGCTGTAGTATGTGAAATCGGAAACCGAGAAGTAATCAAGCACTACGTCATACTCTTCGTAATTTTCATATGTTTCCACCACACCGAGTGAAATTGTATAGTCAACGTTCTCCCAATACATTGTATAGCATTTGTAATTGTCCATGCCGTCATATTCGCTGTTCATATAAATGCTTGTAGGGCAGCCCATTTTGTCGATTATTTTATCAAGATCTTCTTTATTGCTGTAGCAGCCGTAGCTTTCATACTCCCAGCCGGAGGTATCCACAGCCTCTTCTAAAGGTATGGTAATGCTCCAGCTGTTTTCCTTGAGAATGTCAGCCACACTTGCGTCACGGTCAAATGGGTTTGCACCGGTAAGATCGTAGTTTGTTTGGCTCTCATCTGATGAAACGAAGGTTATCTCAACGTCACTGTTTTCACCTATCATTTTATCAACGCTCATAATATCACTAGATCTGCCGATATCGTCGCCGTACATTTTCATATTGGCATTGCCGCCGTCTATGGCACTAAGGTCAACAGGCACTGATATTTTGCTGCCGAAAATATCCTGCGGCAAAGTATCTGACGGCGTACCGCCCTGAAAGCTGTCTATCCAATATAAGTCGCTGTCTTTGTTATCGTTAGCGGTATCAGACACGTCTTCATCGCCCTTTGAAGCTGTGCTGTCATTTTGTGAAGAAGCAACAACAATATCATTATTATCATCGTCATCACTATTATTTGAACTAAGCATTACCGCCGCTGTGATACCTCCGCCCACAACTGCCACGGCACAAACGCCTGCTATAACCTTTGCTTTTACTGTTGAAAACATTACTTTTCCTCCCGATATAGTTTTTGTTGATGTTACGCTATCAGGAACTGCATTAGCGGCTGAGGCTGAGCCTGTGAAAACGGTAAGTTTCGGAAGAACGGTGTTTGAAGCCTCTTTATTAAGAAGCTTTGAAAGAATAAATACAGGCACGACAGCATGAAGTCTGTCGTTGTTGTTTTCCTCGTATATAAGCACCGCCTCCTTTATCTTTTTTCTTGCGGCACTAAGACGGGAAGTTACTGTACCTGTGGTGCAGTTCATTACCTCTGCTATCTCAGGCACTGTGAGCATATCGAAATAATACAGTATCACCGACTGTCTTTGCTCCTCTGTGAGAACAGTGTCGATAATATCCATTATTATCTTTCTTTTAGCGTCATTGCTCACATATTCCTCCGGGATAAGCCCCTCGTCAGGGATCTCCTCTATTATCTCCTCTGAGTTGTCCTCAGGGGCGGAATTGTTTCTAAAGTGCATTTTGCAGAGATTTATCCCTATCCTGTTTACCCATGCTGGAAAATTCTCAGGCTGTGCAAGAGTGCCAAGCTTTTGAAGAGCTGTAAGATAAGTTTCCTGAGTGATATCCTCTGCAAGCTGTGGGTCGCCAAGAAGCTTCAGGCAGCTAAAATACACTGTTCTGCCCGTTTCTTCATAAAGCGCACCGAACGCCGCCTTGTTTCCCTGTGCCGCCTGCAATACAAGTTTTTTGATATCATCTTTTTCCATGTTTTTGACCTGCTCTTTCTTTCCGAATTGCCGTTTTCTCGTCCGCTGTTTTATCAGTCCCGACATTAGTTAGATGCAAAACGCAGACGATTTGTTGAGCAAATTCAAAATTTTCATATATAGTTTACATATAATTAATATTTATTATTATAATATTGCCGAAATAATTATATCACATAACAAAATGCCTGTCAACGAGCAAAAAATATCCCCCACAAATGTGAGGGATAGGTTTTTTAGAACATACCTGCAAGATACATTCTGCTTTCATAAAGCTTTTTTGAATTTGTATCGAAGGCAAAATGATATCTGTAGAGAGGTGTAAGCCCTGCGGCATTTTTCTCACCTGTAACATATGCAACGAAAACATCAGGGTCAGTGTCGCTGTTCACACAGTATGTTCCGCTCATTGACATATCGCCCTGTGAATAAACATAGGAAAGATAGTTGCCTGAAATGCTGTTCTCGCCCTTTGAGATGCCCTGAGAAGCAAGCATATCCTGCACTGATTGTGCTGAATAATCGTCTATGTTGTCATATATCTCATCAAGCTTCTTTGTGCTTGTGACATCATAGCAAAGCCTTGTTGGCATACCGGTCGGTATCCAAGCAGGGGTGTAAATATCGTTTGACATAGGCGTTTCCTCTGCCCATACCACATAGCTGTCTGCAAGAGATACCTGTCCGTCAGGGTTTGTGAGGTTTGCAACATAGACCGTTATCTCATCTCCCTGTGGCTCGACCTTTGGGATAAGGGTCATGTAATAGCTATCCCACCATTCTCCGCCGAAATAGTTGTCAGCACCTACACGATAATTGAGCATTTCGCCCTTTTTATCCTCATAGTGACCTCCATCGCAGTATACAAAGCTATACTCGTCAGCATATTTTGCATAGAAATCAGACGTCTTTATATATCCGCCCACCTGCATGATGTCACCGTTGAGCTGAACAAGACCTGACGAAAGATCAGCATTTTTTATCTCGTCAGACACAGTGTAAACAGCCATTTCAAGCTCGCTGTTTGAATTTGTACCGCTTGCATCATCGTCAGTAACATTATCTTCATTATCAGCATTTTCATCAAGTTCGTTTAGGTTGTCCTCTATCTCCTGCTCGTTCACTTCCCCCTGTGCGTCTGTCTGAACGGCTGTGTTTGGCTTATCAGCATCTGCTGTCTTATCTCTGTTTGCAAGCACCACCGCTGTGATACCTCCGCCAACTACTGCCACTGCGACCACACCTGCTATTACTTTTGCTTTTACTGTTGAAAACATACCTTTTCCTCCCGATTTACTTATTGTAGTATTTTTATCGGGAACAACTTCCGTGGCTGACGCCTTGCTGAAAACGGATAATTCAGGCAGCTTCAAATGCTGACATTCCTGCATAAATATCTTTGACAGAACAGGTATAGGCATAACAGCATGAAGCCTGTCATTGTTTTTCTTTTCGTAAATAAGCACCGCCTCCCTTATCTTCTTTCTTGCAGCGCTAAGACGGGAAGTGACAGTGCCAACAGAACATTCCATTATCTCTGATATCTCAGCCACGCTCATCATATCAAAATAGTAAAGTATTATTGTCTGACGCTGTTCGTCAGTGAGAGCGATGTCGATAATGTTCATTATTATCCTGCGTTTTTCTTCGCTGTCGGCATAATCGTCAGGGATAAGCTCGCTGTCGGGTGTATCGTCGATTATCTTTTCCGACTCCTCCTCAGCAGTGCGGGGATTTTTCCTGAAATACATTTTGCAGTTGTTTATGGCAATGCGGTTTACCCATGCTGAGAAATTCTCAGGCTCTTTAAGGCTGTCAAGCTTTTCAAGAGCTTTCATGAAAGTGTCCTGAGTTATATCCTCTGCCTTCTGAGCATTTCCAAGAAGCTTCAGGCAATTAAAATATACCGACCTGCCCATTTCTTCGTAAAGCTCACCGAAAGCTGCCCTGTCACCCTGTCCTGCCTGCAAAACAAGACGTCTTATCTTTTCCTTTTCCATTTTTTCTACCAAGCTTTCTTTTTATTATCGAACAAAAAAATATCCGTTTTCAGCACTCGGTTATTGTTCCGACATCACTTAGATGTTTGCTGAAAACGGAATATTGAGCAAATATAAAACTTAATATATTGTTTACAAAATATTAATCAACATATTCTCTGACTCTGAGATGTATACCCACGCTGTCAGCAACCGCCTGAGATTTTTTTATCTCCTCTTCGCCGATTATATCAACCACAGTGAGCATTACCTCCGGCACGAACTCTTTCACTCTTTTTGCAAAAGAGAGCATTTCTTCAAAGCAGTTCACGCCCTTGAATGAGGGTCTTGTTACCTCGTCATAAGCCTTTGCGTCAGAAGCGTTAAGGCTTATTGAGATTATATCAACAAGTCCCTTGAACTCAGCAGGAGTTTCACGCTTGTTGATAAGGTCGCTAAGACCATTTGTGTTGAGTCTTACAGGTGTCTTTGTAACAGATTTTATATACTTTGCAGTTTCTTTGAGTATTTCAAGCTCACAGGTAGGCTCGCCATAGCCGCAGAAAATAATTTCCTTGTAGCTGTCAAGGTCACGCTTTTTGATGTTGTCTATTACCTCTTCGGCAGTAGGCTGATGTTCAAGCCACAGTGGGTCAGAGCCATAAGCACCGTCGCCGTTGTGACGAATACAGAATGTGCAGTTGCATGGACACTTGTTTGTGATGTTGAGATAAAGCTTATCGCCTATCTCATAAGAAATATTCATAGCTTTTATCATTATAATTACCTCTTTTTTGTAATATATCAAAGTATCAGAGCAGACAGGCGACCAAAGGTCGCCCCTACAGAGAAATCATCGCCGCAGGCGATACCTTAATTCCTCATTCCTCACTCCTAACTCCTCACTAATATCTATTCTCTTATCTGTCCTTTTCCAGAGATAAGATACTTTGTGGTGGTCATTTCTCTAAGACCCATAGGACCTCTTGCATGAAGCTTCTGAGTGGAAATTCCTATCTCAGCACCAAGACCGAACATTCCGCCGTCTGTAAATCTTGTTGAGCAGTTTACATATACTGCCGCTGAATCAACACGCTTTTGAAATTCCTGTGCGGCAAAAAGGCTTTCCGTAACGATACACTCAGAATGTCCTGTAGAAAATCTGTCGATATGTTCAAGGGCTTCCGCCATGTCATCAACGACCTTGATAGAGATTATATAGTCAAGAAACTCTGTTGCATAATCGTCATCATCAGCAGGAGTAACGTTTTCAGAGCCAAGTATCTGCCTTGTAAGCTCACAGCCTCTTATCTCAACGTGGTGCTTGTCAAGTCTTTCTTTAAGCTTCGGGAGAAAATCCTCTGCAATATCCCTGTGAACAAGACAGCTTTCAACTGCGTTGCATACAGACGGACGAGAGGTCTTGCCGTTATCAACAATGTTCACAGCCATTTTTATATCCGCACTTGCGTCAACATAAACGTGACAGTTTCCTGTGCCGGTCTCGATAACAGGCACAGTGGCAGACTGTACAACAGCCTTTATAAGCTGTGCGCCTCCCCTTGGGATAAGGACATCAATATAATCATTAGCTTTCATCATATCAAGAGCGATGCCTCTGTCAGTATCCTCCACAAGCTGAATGATATCAGGGCTGAAGCCTGCCCTTTCGACAGCCTTTCTCATAAGGTCAGCAAGCATTTTGTTTGAGTTTATTGCTTCCTTTCCGCCCCTGAGTATAACAGCGTTTCCACTTTTAAGGCAAAGTATAGCGCCGTCTACAGTAACGTTAGGTCTGGCTTCAAAAATAATGCCTATAACACCCATTGGCACTCTTACTTTCTCGATCTTCATGCCGTTAGGTCTTGTTGAGCCTGAAACTACCTCGCCCACAGGGTCGTCAAGCTGTGAAAGCTCCTCGCAAGCCTTTGCCATGCCCTCTATACGGCTGTCATTGAGTGCAAGTCTGTCAAGCATTGCCTCAGACATTTTCCTCATTCTGCCGTTTTCAAGGTCCACCTTGTTTGCTTCGATAATATCGTCCTTGCAAACTCTCAGGATATGTGCGATCTCAAGAAGTGCGTCATTTTTCTGTGTTGTTGAAGCGAAGGCGATATCCTTTTTGCAAGCTTTTGCTTTCTGTCCCAAAATATCGATGTAACTCATTTTTACTATACCTCCCCGTTAGCTGTAAAAAGTGTTCCTATAGGTTTATTTTCAAATACCTTATACAAATGTCTTGGATCTCTGCCATTCATTATTATAAGATCTATTCCGCCATTTTTGCATATCTCAGCGGCTTTTATCTTTGTCGCCATTCCGCCTGTGCCAAGTGAAGAACCTGCACCCCCTGCAATAGCCTTTATCTCCTCCGTTATCTCAGGCACAACAGGGATAAGCTCAGCGTCATCATACTTATGAGGGTCTTTGTCAAAAAGTCCCTCGATATCAGACATTATTATAAGCAGATCTGCATTAGCAAGCACCGCAACATTTGCCGCAAGAGAATCGTTCTCGCCCATTTCAAGCTCCAGCTCATCAATAGACACCGTATCGTTCTCGTTCACAATAGGGATAGAACCAAGCTCTATAATGCGGTTAAGGGCGTTCTGCACGTTTATCTTTCTGTCTTCCAGAAGAATATACTTTGTAAGCAGAAGCTGAGCCACATTAAGGCTGTATTCAGAGAAAAGATTATCGTAAAGATACATAAGCTCACACTGACCCACCGCCGCACAAGCCTGTCTTGTGGGAGTGTCCTTTGGTCTTTCCTTTATGCCCAGTTTTGCTCTGCCAAGACCCACCGCACCGCTTGATACAAGGATTATCTCATGTCCTGCATTTTGCAGATCGGCAAGAGTTTTAACGAGCTGTTCCACACGGCGTATATTAAGAAGCCCCGTGCTGTGAGTAAGAGTAGAAGTTCCTACCTTTACCACAACTCTTTTCTTTTTTGTCATATCTATCATTTTCATCATGTCCTTATTGTTATTTTCCGTTGACAACGTTCTGCGGCGTACCCTCTATCCACATTTTCAAGTTCTGCGCAACAGTTTCAAGAAGCCTTTCTCTCGTCTGCTTTGGTGCCCACGCTATATGTGGGGTAACAGTGCAGTTCTTTGCGTTTCTCAGTGGACAATCCTCACGCATCGGTTCATTCGTGAGAACATCAATTCCTGCACCTGCAATGACTTCATTTTCAAGAGCCTGTGCAAGTGCCTTTTCGTCCACAAGTCCGCCCCTTGCAGTGTTGACGAAAAATGCTGACTTTTTCATTATGCCAAGGCTTTCGGCATTTATCATTTTCTCATTATCCTTTGTAAGAGGACAATGGAGCGTTACAACGTCTGAGCTTTTCAAAAGCTCTTCAAGGCTTACCGCAGGCGTGCCATCAGTTATTTTCTGGGGAGAGCGTGTAAAGGTGATGACCTTCATGCCGAATGCTCTTGCTATCTCAGCAACTTTCTTTCCTATGTCGCCATAGCCTACTATACCAATGGTTTTTCCTGCAAGCTCATAGGTAGGAATACCAAAATATGAAAACAGCTTATAATTCACCCAGCCGCCCTCGTCAACTTTCTCGGCATATTCTCTTATCTTGCTGAAATAGTTGAGGATAAGTGCAAAAGTATGCTGAGCAACTGCGTTTGTTGAATAGAAAGGCACATTGCAGACCACTGCGTCATGCCTGTCTGCGGCGGAGAGGTCAACATTATTATATCCCGTTGCAAAAAGACCGACGTATTTCAGGTTTTTGCACTTTGAGAATACCTCCTCTGTTATAAGGCACTTATTGCATATAACAGCGTCAGCGTCGCCTATCTTTTCTGCGACCTGTTCATTTGGTGTAAAACCATAAACAATGCTTTCACCAAGGACTGTTATACCCTCCAGCGACACATCGTTTCTTGAAACTGTTTCAGAGTCAAGTATAACTATTTTCATTCTTCATCTTCCTTTTGAGCAGTTTCCGACTTTTCCTCGGCATTCTCCAAAGCTTTCTGCTTTTTAGCAAACCTATGGGAAATAAAAGCTGTTGCCGCAAGAAGCGCTACCTCTGCACCGAAAAGCATACCGATAACAAAGCTTTTTGTGGTAAACTGAGTAACTATAGTAAGGTCGATAGCTATCATTAATGTAAGATAATGATAAGAGCCTTTCCTTATGAACTGAGTTATATATAAAAGCGTAGCAATAACGCAGAATATCATATGCACCTTGAAAGGCAAGGGGGCATAAACGTTCTGCAAGGTCGCAGTTTCCGCCGCCAGTGTTTCTATCACACTATCATCTCCTAAAGCATTATTTTATCATACTAAAATATTATACCACAGTTTTACGTCATTTGCAATAGATTTGAGCCTTTATAACGGCTTTATAAAACAAAAAGACAGAAGTATTTTTTCAAATACCTCCGCCTTTTTCGGGAAAAATTCGTCGTAATCTTTAATTTATACTATTTTAAGATAAATTACTTGTTAGCGAAATATCTGTCAAGCAGACCCTTGAAGCCGCATCCATGTCTTGCTTCGTCCTTAGCCATTTCATGAACAGTGTCATGGATAGCGTCATAGCCAAGCTCCTTTGCTCTCTTAGCAAGCTTCATCTTGCCCTCACAAGCACCATTCTCAGCCATATATCTCATCTCAAGATTTTTCTTTGTAGAAGGTGTTACTACCTCGCCAAGAAGCTCTGCGAACTTAGCAGCGTGCTCAGCCTCTTCATAAGCAGCCTTCTCATAGTACATACCTACCTCAGGATAGCCTTCTCTGTAAGCAACTCTTGCCATTGCAAGATACATACCTACCTCAGAGCACTCGCCGTTGAAGTTCTCTCTAAGACCTGCAACAACTTCCTCATCAAGACCCTCTGCAACGCCTACCTTATGCTCGTCAGCCCATGTGATAGCTGTTTCTTCTACTTTATTGAACTTTTCTGCTGGTGCGTGACAGATAGGACACTCCTTTGGAGCAGCCTCGCCCTCATAAACGTAACCGCATACTGAACATACAAACTTTGACATAATTTTTGTCCTCCTTATTTTAATATCATTTTTTACTTTTCCACAGACCAGCGTTTTCGCTTTATCTGCGTTATTCTTTGCAGCTTTTCCCTTGCTGTAATTAAAGTATACCACATTAGTGTACATTTGTCAATAGGTTAGTTTTGTCTAACAATATAAAAATATTGCAAAATTTTATGGCAATTTTTTATGCAATTTGACGTAGACTATACTAACCAATAATACGTCTTGAAAAAAACTTAAAGCTATGCTATAATGAAAATCAATATATGACAAAAAAGGAGTTTTTTTTAAATGAATAAGGAAAAAGCAGCGGCAGCAAAGGCTCTTTTTATGGAGGGCTACAACTGTTCACAGGCGGTAGTAGGCGCATGGGCTGAGGATATCGGCCTTGACAGCGAAACTGCATACAAGATAGCTTCGGGCTTTGGCGGCGGAATAGGCAGAATGAGAGAGGTCTGCGGAGCATTTACAGGTGCAGTCATGGTGCTTGGATTGAAATTTGGCAACACCATAGGCAATGACAGGGCGGCAAAGGGCAAGGATTATGAGCGTGTTCAGCTTTTTGCAAAGCGTTTCAAGGAAGAGCTTGGCTCTGACACTATCATCTGCCGTGAGCTTCTCGGTCTGAGCGGACCTAGTGACCCTGACCCTGCAAAGCGCACAAAAGAATACTATCAGAAGCGTCCATGTCCTGAAACTGTAGCAATTGCAAGTGGTCTTTTGGGAGAATTTATGGAGTAATATTTTTGCAAAACAACGCAAAAAAGAGCAGAGAAACGAGATCTCTGCTCTTTTTTTGTATATAAATTCTGTTAGATACCTGCGGAATAGTTTGGAGCTTCCTTTGTGATATAAATATCGTGTGGGTGTGACTCCTTAAGACCTGCGCCTGTTATCCTGATGAACTTAGCCTTTTCGCCAAGCTCTGCAATAGTATGACAACCGCAATAGCCCATACCTGAACGGATACCGCCAACAAGCTGGAAGATAGTATCTGAAACTGGACCCTTATAAGCCACACGACCCTCAACGCCCTCTGGAACGAGCTTCTTTGAGTTTGTCTGGAAATATCTGTCCTTTGAGCCTTTATTCATAGCGGCAAGAGAACCCATGCCTCTGTATACCTTGAACTGTCTGCCCTGATAGATCTCAGTTTCGCCTGGAGCTTCGTCACATCCTGCAAGGAGTGAACCAAGCATTACAACGTTTGCACCAGCGGCAAGAGCCTTAACGATATCGCCTGAATACTTGATACCGCCGTCAGCAATAACAGGAATGCCATACTCAGCAGCAGCGCAAGCAGCGTCATAAACTGCAGTGACCTGAGGAACACCTATACCAGCGACTACACGGGTAGTACAGATAGAACCAGGGCCGATACCGACCTTTATAGCGTCAGCACCTGCTTCGCAGAGCGCTCTGGCGGCTTCGGCAGTAGCGATATTACCTGCAATAACCGGTGTATCAGGGAAAGCAGCCTTAACTTTTTTAAGACAATTTATAACGTTCATAGAATGGCCGTGTGCAGAGTCAAGTACCAGTACATCTACCTGAGCTTCAACGAGAGCGGCAACTCTTTCAAGAATATCGTTAGTCATGCCGATAGTAGCACCGCAAAGAAGTCTGCCCTTTTTATCTCTTGCGGAATTTGGATACTGAACAGCCTTTTCAATATCCTTGATAGTGATAAGGCCCTTAAGAACGCCGTTTGCATCAACAAGAGGAAGCTTCTCGATCTTATGCTTCATAAGTATCTTCTGAGCGCCTTCAAGATCCGTATCAACAGGAGCAGTAACGAGGTTTTCCTTAGTCATAACGTCACCGATCTTGATATTTTCAAAATCAGTGATAAATCTAAGATCTCTGTTAGTGAGGATACCCTCGAGCTTGCCATCCTTATCGACTATAGGCACGCCGGAGATCTTATACTTGCCCATGAGCTTATCAGCTTCAGCAACAGTTTTATCGGCTGTAAGAGAGAAAGGATTAACGATAACGCCGTTTTCAGAACGCTTTACCTTATCCACCTCTTCTGCCTGCTGAGCGATAGTCATATTCTTATGGATAATACCGATACCGCCCTCTCTTGCGATAGCGATAGCCATTTTTGACTCTGTGACTGTATCCATAGCAGATGTCATTATAGGTGTATTGAGGACTATATCCTTAGTGAGGTGTGTATGGATATCCACCATATCAGGTGTACAATCCGACTCGCCTGGGATAAGGAGAACGTCATCAAAGGTAAGACCCTCTTTACCAAACTTATTGTTTACATTAGTATCCAGCATAAATTAACCTCCCGCAAACATTTTGAATTCTTAATTTATTATTCTTATAATCATACAACATTTAATTAAACTTGTCAACATCATTATTGAGAACTTTTTTTTAATTTAGTCTTTGCTAATCGGAGTTACGTTGTTTTAGCCAAGGTTTGTTATGCCGCAAAATCGCTGCGCTCTTTGCGGATTTTACTTTGTATAAGGAGATAGTATAAGCGGTGCAGTTTTGTGCTTCGATATTCGCTTTGTATCAGATTGCAACTCTGCAATTCTTCTTTTTCTCTCTGCACCGCTTAGTAGGCTTGCGCCTATTGAGGCTCTGCCTCAAACTCCGACAGGGCTTTGCCCTGTACCCACAATGGGTTTCACCCCTTGACCCTGACCAGGGGCGTGCCCCTGGACCTTTTGCTCGCTTCGCTCGGTGGGTGCTTTTACTTTGTATTGGTGCTTAGCTCAGTTTGGCTTTGCCATTCCTCATTCCTCACTCCTCATTCCTCATTCAATGTCTTTTTCATCACTTTCACTCTCGCAAACACCACTGACAGCACTGTTGACACAAGCCAACCTATCGGCCATGACAGCCATATTCCCGTTGACCCATATGGTCTTGCCAACACGAACGCAAGCACTACTCTGAGTATCAAGTCCGTAAAAGTTGATATCATAAAATACTGCATTGCGCCCTTACCTCTTAATGCCCCGTCTGACATTATTTTTATGCCCACAAACACATAGAAAGGCGATATTATTCTCAAAAATGTTGTGCCTATCTCAACGGCTTTTGTTCCTCCGTCGTCAAGGAACAAATTTATCATAGTTTTTGGCATACAGAAAAAGCAGAGTATAAAAGGCACTGCCACGATAGCCGAGATAACAAGTCCTGCTTTATATCCGCTTTTTATCCTATCGTTCCTGCCTGCACCGTAATTCTGTGCAACAAAGCTTGAAAGCCCGTTAGAAAGCGTTGTAAAGCTTGTTATAGCAAAGGTATTTAGCTTTATTGCAGAAGAATATCCTGCGATACAAGACGAGCCGAAGCTGTTTACAAGATACTGCACAAAGATATTTCCCACTGAGATAAAACTCTGCTGTAAAATACTAGGTATAGAATAAAGGGTTATCTTTTTAAGTATTTTTCCTGAAAACAGCGGTGGTTTATCCTCTGTTTTAATTTCTGCGGTTTTCTTCACCAAAATAAGCAGTGAGAACACGCAAGCCACTCCCTGAGCGATAAAAGTAGCCCATGCAACGCCTGCCACACCCCATTTAAAGAACTTCACGAACACATAGTCGAGAACAACGTTTCCAACTGATGAGCCGATAAGGAGATACAATGGTGTTTTCGAGTCGCCCATTGCGTTATAAATACCTGTACCCACGTTATAAAGAAACAGGAAGATAAGACCTGCGATATAGATCTTCAGATAAAGCTCACCGTCACGGAAAATGTTATCAGGCGTGTTTATCATTCTCATAAGAGGAGTAGAGAACGCAAGTCCAAAAACTGTCAGAACTGTCGCAAGTATCGTACATGAAATTATAGTAGTAGTTGACGCAGTTTTTACCTTTGAGAACTCTTTTCCACCAAAGAATTGAGATATCACCACACAACAGCCAACATTGCTTCCCACTGCAAACGCCATAAATATCATTGTTATAGGATAAGACGCACCAACTGCCGCAAGAGCGTCCTCGCCTGCGAATTTTCCTGCTATGATACTGTCGAAAATGGAATACATCTGCTGAAATATCACGCTCACGAACATAGGCAGGGAAAATTTCCACAGCACTGTCCACGGTTTTCCCACCGTCAGGTCTGTCATAAAAACATCTCCATAATATAATAGTTACCATTTCATTATATCATAAAAAAACAACCTTTTTCAACGTCATTTCGCACAGACACTTTTGATATTTCTGAAGGTTTTTTTAGCATTTTACGCTATTTGCGATTGATTAATAAAATTTTCTAAATATTATTAGCTTACCCTCTTGCTGAAATTATCTGTAAAGAATAAAGTCACAATGGTTTTTTATTGACAAAAAAGTGCGGATATTTTATACTTGTATAAGAGGTGATAAAATGAGCAGTCAAGCAGACCACGGTGGTCACAGAGAGAGAATGAGGAAGCGTTTCAAAGAATCGGGAAATTTCAAAGGCTTTTCCGAGCATGAGATACTTGAAATGCTTTTATTTTACATTGTGCCGAGAAAGAACACCAATGATATTGCGCACGAGCTTATAAAAAAGTTTGGAAGCTTAAACAGCGTTCTTAACGCTTCTGTGGAGGAGCTTTCTTCGGTAAAGGACATGGGCGAAAGCTCTGCGAACTCACTTTTATTTTTCAGAGAGCTTATAAACTACTGCTCCACTGTCACAGACAGCAGGATAGACATTAGAAACATATCTGCGGCACTGAGTTTTGTAAATAATTGTTTTAGAAACGAAAAGCAGGAGAAGTTCAAGGTAATTTGTATCGACTCTGGCTTTCACATAAAGAGCGTAACAGACATATCCGCAGGCGGTGCGAGATTTACCCCTGTTGATTTTCGTGAGCTTACAAAAGCCGTTCTCAACAGCGGCACTGATATTGTTATCCTTGCCCACAATCACCCTGACTCACCCAACACCCCCTCTCAGGAGGACGTTACTCTCACCCGTGAGGTCATGAGATATATGAGATGTTTAGGTGTGACAGTTCTTGACCATTATATAACAGGCAATAACGGAACTATCTCCATGCGAAACTGCGGACTTATCCATGATATGGAGTGTTAAAAATAGAATATCACAAAAAAAAATGGACGATATGTTTAACATACCGTCCATAAAATTTTATCTTCTTGAAGCCTTTTTCTTTGTGCTGCCTGTTTTTGAGCCTGAATGTGACTTCTTTGCCTGATGTTTTTTCCAATGTACCCACAGTGTAGGTGCGATACAGTTAGAAGAATAAACACCTGATATCATACCGATGATAAGTGGGAAGGCAAAGCTCAGGATAGATGTTACTCCGCAGATTATGCAGACGATACAAACTGTAGCCATAGCAAGAACTGTTGTAACAGTTGTATGGATAGAACGTCCCATTGTCTGTGTAATAGAGAGGTTTACAAGATCCTCAAGCTCCATTTTGTTGCCAAGAAGATTTTCATTCTCTCTTATTCTGTCGTAAATGATGATAGTTGCGTTGATAGAATATCCAAGGATAGTCAGCAGAACTGCCATAAAGTTTGCGTTGATGTCAAATCTGCATATTACAAAGCAACCGTATACCATGCACATATCGTGTGCAAGGGCAACTACTGAGAACACACCTGCTGAGATACCGCCTATCTTCTTAAATCTGAAGCCGATATAAATGATAGTGATGACCATTGCCAGTGCGCAAGCAGCAAGGCACTTGAAGAAGAAGTTCATACCGCTTGAAGCTGCAACGTCGTTTGACTCGTAAACTTCTATGTTATTATCAGGAAAGTCCTTTTCAAGGGCTGTTTTCAGGGTGTTCTGCTTATCATCGCTTATACCCTTTGTTGATGAGAATTTTATTTCTACTGTCTTTCCTGCGTTTCCTGTGTTTTCGCCAAGAGTTACTGTACATTTATCTCCGATACTGTCAGAAACGGTATTTGAAACGTCAGATGTTTTTATATCGCCCTCATATGTATAAGTCAAAACTGTACCGCCTTTGAACTCGATAGCCACGTTAAGACCTATAACGAATGTAAGAATGATAAAAATTGCGATAAGTGCGCATGATATGGAATAGAATAATTTGCTGTGACCCACAACATTCAGGGTCTTTTTTTCTTTACTCATTTATTTCAGCACCTCCGTAAAGCTTGCGTTTCTTAAAGCACTTGAACTTTGAGAGGGACGAAAGCATAAGTCTTGAACAGAAGATACCGAATACAAAGTTCAGGAGGATACCTACAAGGAGAGTATATCCAAGTGAATAGATAGTACCTGCTGTGCTTGCGCCGAATACTGAGAATACAGGGCTGAGAAGTGTTCCGAAAACGCTGTCTGTAGGTCCGAAGGCACCCATAAGGATTATTGCAACGAATACTACTGTGATGTTTCCGTCGAATACTGCGCTCCATGCTCTCTTATAGCCAAGCTCGATAGCTCCGTTAAGGGTCTTGCCGTTGTTAAGCTCTTCCTTTATTCTCTCGGCTGTGATAACGTTAGCGTCAACGCCCATACCGATAGAAAGGATAATACCTGCGATACCAGGGATAGTCAGCGTAAAGCTGTCGATATTTCCAAAGAAGCCTGTGATACAAGCGATAGAACCTATTACCTGACCTATAAGTGCGATAGACGCAACAAAGCCCGGCAGCTTATAGATAATGATGATATATGCAGCGATAACGATAAATGCGATAATTCCTGCAAGCACCATTGCGTTCTTTGCACCCTCGCCAAGTGTAGGTGAAATGATGTTCGTGCTTGTTGTTTTAAGATCAAATGGGATAGAACCTGCATTTATCTTATCTGAAAGAGCTTTTGCGGAATCATATGTGAAGTTGCCCTCGATAACGCACTCGCCGTCAGTGATAGCTGAATTTACGCTTGGGGCAGAAATACACTTATCGTCCATCCAGATAGAGATAGAGCCTTTTCCGGCAAGCTCAGTTGTAGCGTCAGCAAAAGCTTTTTTACCGCTGTTATTGAGTGTCAGGCTTACTACATACTTGATATTTCCTGTAGTTTCGTCCTGAGTTTGTCTTACCTCAGCCTTTTTAACGTCATTTCCTGTAAGCACCTGCTCGCCTTTTTCTTCTTTACCCTTTCTGAATACAAGCTTTGCAGTTTCGCCAAGCTCAGAAACAGCAGCCTCAGGGTCAAAGCTTTCTTCGTTAGCCTGCCATGGGAATGAAACCATTACCTTATTTTTCTTATAGTCTACATAGACCTCGCTGTCTGTGATATTAAGGCTTACAAGTCTTTGCTCGATAACAGCCTTTGCAGCGTCCATTTCTTCCTTTGTGGCGTCGTAATTATCGGCAGGTTCAAACGTAGCATTTACGCCACCCTGAATATCGATACCCCAGCGGATATCTTCAACGCCCTTGATATAGCTTGTTTTTATATCTCCGTACTGAGTATGTATTCCTGCATAAGTGAGATATCCAAATGCAATTATACACAAAAGCACGATAAAAAACACGGGTTTTTTAACTTTTCGCACCTTTAATCCTCCTGATAAATTTATTAAGCCCAGAGGCTTTTCTGCCGTCATGGCACAATACGCCCATAACGAACACATTCACCTTATAATTATAAAACGTTTGATACAAAATGTCAATAGTTTTTATGAAATTCGCACTGTTACTTATATCATGATAGTATTTTATCTATGAAATAAGTTCTCTCAAAACCTGTTTCAAAAGCCTGTTTTAAAGGGGCTTTGTCTTGACAAAATCTCCTTTTAGTGATATTATTAAAAGGATAAATATTGCGACGTAAGGAATTTTTTTTGCGTCAGCTAAAAGGAGTATGTAAAATGATAGATATTAAGCTTATCCGTACAAATCCTGAGCTTGTCAAGGAAAACATCAAAAAGAAGTTTCAGGACGAAAAGCTCGTTCTTGTTGACGAGGTAGCTCAGTTTGACGAGGAATACAGAGCAGCTAAGACAAAAGCTGACGAGCTGAGAAATAAAAGAAAGGTAATGAGCAAGCAGATAGGCGGTCTTATGGCTAAGGGTCAGAAGGACGAAGCTGAGAAAGTAAAGGCTGAGGTTTCCGCTATCGGTGCTGAGCTTGACGCTATGGCTGAAAAGGAAAAAGACCTTGAAGCTAAGATACGTGAGAGAATGCTCGTTATCCCTAACATAATCGACCCAAGCGTTCCAATAGGCAAGGACGACAGCGAGAACGTAGAGATTGAAAAGTTCGGAGAGCCTGTTGTTCCTGATTATGAGATCCCATATCACGTTGACATTATGGAAAGCTTTAACGGCATCGATCTTGACAGTGCAAGAAGAACATCAGGAAACGGCTTCTATTATCTTATGGGCGACATTGCAAGACTTCATTCTGCAATTCTTTCATATGCCAGAGATTTCATGATAGACAGAGGTTTCACATATTTCATTCCTCCTTACATGATACGTTCAGACGTTGTTACAGGCGTTATGAGCTTTTCTGAAATGGAAGGCATGATGTACAAGATAGAGGGAGAAGATCTTTATCTCATCGGTACTTCTGAGCATTCAATGATAGGTAGATTTATCGACACTATCATTCCAGAGGGTGAGCTTCCAAAAACTCTCACAAGCTATTCACCATGCTTCAGAAAAGAAGTTGGCGCACACGGCATCGAAGAGAGAGGCGTTTACAGAATACACCAGTTTGAAAAGCAGGAAATGATAGTTGTCTGCAAACCTGAAGATAGCATGGCATGGTATGACAAGCTGTGGCAGAATTCTGTTGATTTCTTCCGTTCACTCGATATTCCTGTAAGAACACTTGAGTGCTGCTCAGGCGACCTTGCAGACCTTAAGGTAAAGAGCTGTGACGTTGAGGCATGGAGCCCAAGACAGAAGAAGTATTTTGAAGTTGGTTCATGCTCAAATCTTGGCGACGCACAGGCAAGACGTCTTGGCATAAGAATAAAGGCAGAGGACGGCACGAAGTATTTTGCTCACACTCTTAACAACACAGTTGTTGCACCTCCAAGAATGCTTATCGCATTCCTCGAGAACAATCTCAATGCTGACGGAACAGTTAATATCCCTGAGCCACTGAGAATGTACATGGGTGGCAAGGACAAGATAACAAAGTAATTTTGATATGCAAAAAGGTGAACGGTCATGTGCCGCTCACCTTTTTTTGTTGTCTGAAAAATCATATAGATACAAAAAACGGACGGTTTTTAGCCGTCCGTTAATTTTTTAGTCAATGCAGGTGCGAACAGTGTTCGCCCGTTTATTTTGTCTTTACTTGATTTTTATATTATTCTTCCGTGTTCTCAGAATCCTCATTCTCAACGCTTTCGGTATTATCTTCAATGACCTCAGCATTTTCCTCAGCCTGAGCCTCTGCTATCTCCTCGGCAGTAGCCTTTTCTACCTCTGCCGTTTCAACATCATCGTCATGCTCAGTTCTTGTGAATGAAACCACTCTGCCGTCCTCGCCGACTCTCATAAGTCTTACGCCACGGGAGTATCTGCTCATCATACTGATATCGCAGGCTCTTATTCTGATAACAATGCCGTCTGTGGATATCATGATGATATCATCTTCATCATCAACGACCTTTATTCCGCATACTCCGCCACTCTTATAGTTCATAAGACCATAGCCGCCTCTGTTCTGTACCTTATAAGACTCCAGCGGAACACGTCTGCCAAGACCATTTTCAGCAACAGTGAGAACGCTTGCACCATCTCTTACTCTTGCCATTGATACAACATAGTCGCTGCCCCTGAGTTTAATAGCCTTTACGCCATGTGCAACTCTTGACATCTCTCTTATGTCAGTTTCTCTTATCCTGATAGCATAACCATTATGCGTTGCAACGATAACCTCATTGTCGCCAAAGGTCATTCTTACTCCTGCTATCTCATCGCCCTCATCAAGACCGATTGCAATAAGACCGTTCTTTCTTACATTTCTGTAGGAAGTCAGCGGAGTTCTCTTTATCTTGCCGTTCTTTGTTACCATGACGATATACTTGCCCTCGTCAAAGTCGGCAGTTTTTATCATTGCGGCTATCTTCTCGCCCTCGCCAAGTTCAAGAAGATTTACTATATTTGTGCCTCTTGAAGCCTTTGAGCCTTCCGGAAGCTCATAGCATTTGAGCTTATACATTATGCCCTTATTGGAGATAAAGAGTATATTGTCATGTGAAGAACAGGTCTGAAGCTCGTCGATATAATCGTCCTCACGCTGTTTCATACCCGTTACACCACGTCCGCCACGCTTCTGAGCCTTATACTCTGAAACAGGCATTCTCTTTATATATCCTGCATTTGTATAAGTAACAACGCTTTCCTCAACAGGGATAAGGTCTTCAATATCAACTTCACCGCTGACATTTTCTATCTGAGTTCTTCTCTCGTCACCGAACTTATCCTGAATAGCCTCGACCTCTTCAATGATTATATCAAGTATTCTCTGATGATTTGCAAGGATATCTTCAAGGTCAGCTATCTTAACTTCGATCTCAGCCAACTCGTCTATTATCTTCTGTCTTTCCATACCGGTCAGACGTCCGAGGGTCATATTTGCGATATGGTCAGCCTGAATATCTGTAAGACCAAAACGCTGATTAAGTCTTTGCTTAGCCTCAGGGATATTCTTAGAAGTTTTCATTATCTCGATAACTTCGTCGATATTGTCAAGTGCGATAACAAGACCCTTTAAGACATGCTCTCTTTCCTTAGCCTTGTTAAGGTCGAACTTAGTTCTTCTTGTGATAACATCGACCTGAAAGTCTATATACTGCTCAAGCATTTCCTTGAGGGTCAGCACCTTAGGGATACCGTTCACAAGAGCAAGCATTATAACGCCCACAGTATCCTGAAGCTGTGTATAGCTGAACAGCTTGTTGAGAACTACCTGCGGATTAGCGTCCTTTTTAAGCTCGATAACGATCCTCATTCCGTCCTTGCCGGATTCATCGTTGATATAATGTATTCCGTCGATACGCTTTTCCTTAACAAGGTCAGCGATAGACTCAACAAGTCTTGCCTTGTTTACCATGTAAGGTATCTCAGTGACGATAATGCAGTTTCTGCCCTTTATCTCCTCGATAGAGGTCTTTGAACGCAGTGTTATCTTGCCTCGGCCAGTACCGTAAGCCGCTCTGATACCGGACCTGCCCATGATGATACCGCCTGTAGGGAAGTCAGGACCCTTTATGCTCTGCATAAGCTCATCAAGTGTGCAATCAGGGTTTTTCATGACAGTTTTCATGCCCTCGATAACTTCATGAAGGTTATGAGGAGGGATATTCGTTGCCATGCCGACAGCGATACCTACTGAGCCGTTACAAAGAAGATTTGGAAATCTTGACGGCAGCACAACAGGCTCTTTCAGTCTGTCATCATAGTTTGACTGAAAATCAACAGTTGTTTTGTTTATATCTGTCAGCATATTTACTGACATCTTAGCCATTTTAGCCTCAGTATAACGGTAGGCAGCCGGAGGGTCGCCGTCAACGGAACCAAAGTTTCCGTGACCGTCAACAAGAGGATATCTCATTGAGAACTTCTGAGCAAGTCTTACAAGTGCGTCATAAACTGATGCGTCACCGTGTGGGTGATATTTACCAAGCACAGAACCTACTGTGTCAGCACATTTTCTGTAAGCTTGATCAGGTGTAAGACCATTTTCATACATGGTATATAAAATTCTTCTGTGAACAGGTTTAAGTCCGTCCCTTACATCAGGTAAGGCTCTGGATACAATTACCGCCATTGAATATTGAATGAAAGATTCTTTCATTATCGCTTCAACATCAGTGTCAATAACGTTATAATCGCTCACTTTATCCACTCCTTTTTAACCTTTCGGTTTACTTTGAAAAGAACATATCCTGTTCTTATTTATTATCTATCATTTCATAATCGCTATCAAGCAGCTCTGAAAAAGTTTTTCTCAGTGTTTCCTGCTGCTGCTCGTTCATAACTCTTTTTGCAAGCACATAAATAGTTTCCTTTTTGAGTATTATAATAAACATTTCGTCATTTTCCAAAACGTTCAGTGAGATATCCTCAAAACCAACTATCCTCGGTGGAACAGGGGTAAAGTCCTCCTCCTGCTTTTCCTCCTCTGTCGGCAGCGTTTCTATTTTGAAGCTGTCATCATAGAGGGTGAAAACATACTTGTCGTCCTCAAGAGGTTTAAGTGCCTGCATAAGATATTTTCTTATTCTTCTGGTGTTATACCATGTGAGAACGATTATTGCAAGGCATATGAACGCCAGCACCCAGTTAAGATATCCCGAAGGGTTTCTCACTATGGACACTATAAAAAGCACCGCAACAACGCCGAAAGCCGCTGTTATCTTCCAGTTATGCGCATAAACGAATTTTCTCTGAAAGGCTAAAAAAGCTCTTTCCTCTTCCTCGTTTTTCACATCATACTCAAAGCTCAAAACAGGCTCTTTTTCTATCTGTGCTTCTTCCACCTCATCAGCATTATCAACAGCTTTCTCAGCCGTTTCAACAGCTTCCTCTGTTTTTACCTCTTCAAGCTCTGTTTCCTGATTTTTATTTTCGTTGTTATCCAAAGCAGTATCCTTTCTTTAAACGTCAAGATCCTTTACATACTCTGCATTTTTCTCTATAAATTCTTTTCTCGGTGCGACCTTATCGCCCATAAGAATAGTGAATATCTCGTCCGCCTTAACAGCGTCCTCCATTGTCACCTTTATCATAGTTCTTCTTTCAGGATCCATGGTTGTTTCCCAAAGCTGTTCAGGGTCCATCTCACCAAGACCTTTATATCTCTGAACGTTTACCTTCAGGTTGTTCTCTCCTGAAAGCTCAGAAATATACTGATCTCTTTCTGCGTCTGAAAAAGCATATCTGACCTGCTTGCCCCTTGCAACCTTGAAAAGCGGTGGCTGAGCAAGATAGATATGACCATCCTCGATAAGAGGACGCATAAATCTAAAGAAGAATGTAAGCAGAAGCGTTCTGATATGAGAACCGTCCACATCGGCATCGGCCATGATTATAACTTTGCCGTAACGAAGCTTTGAAAGGTCAAAGTCCTCGCCTATTGATGTTCCAAGTGCGGTAACAACAGGCATAAGCTTTTCATTGCCGTATACCTTATCTATCCTAGCTTTTTCAACGTTGAGCATTTTTCCCCACAAAGGAAGTATAGCCTGATATTTTCTATCTCTGCCTTCCTTTGCAGAACCGCCCGCAGAATCTCCCTCGACGATATAGATCTCGGTGAGTGAAGCATCTCTCTCTGAGCAATCTGCAAGTTTGCCAGGCAATGAAGAGGATTCAAGAGCAGATTTTCTTCTTGTAAGTTCTCTTGCTTTCTTTGCGGCTTCTCTTGCCTTTTGTGCCTGAACGGATTTATCAAATATAGCCTTTGCTACAGTAGGATTTTCCTCAAAGTAGTTCATAAGCTTTTCGGTAACTATCTTATCAACGAAAGGTCTTACCTCAGGATTGCCAAGTCTGCCCTTTGTCTGTCCCTCAAACTCACAGTTTGTGAGCTTAACGGATACTATAGCCGTCAGACCCTCTCTTACATCGTCGCCAAGAAGCTTATCGTCGTCTTTAAGATAGCCGAACTTCTTACCGTAGTTATTTATTACCTTTGTAAGAGCGTTCTTGAAACCTGTTTCATGAGTACCGCCGTCAGGAGTATGGATATTATTAGCAAATGAAAGTATAAGGTCATTATAAGTATCGTTATACTGCAAAGCTATCTCGGCAAAAGTATCGCCCTCCATGCCGTTGACATAGATAACTTCCTCAGAAAGTGGTGTAACGCCTCTTGTTTTGTGGATATGCTCCACAAACTGTCTTATACCGCCCTCATAATGGAGAGTTTCGCCCACAGGCTCTGATTCATTTCTCTTATCAGTGAATATTATCTTTATGCCAGCATTAAGAAATGCCTGTTCTCTAAGTCTTTTAAGCAGTGTTTCATAGTCAAACACTGTTGTTTCCTGAAAGATCTCAGGGTCAGGCTTAAAGAGAACGGAAGTACCTGTTTTATCAGTATCGCCGATTATTTTCAGAGGCTCTGAATAATTACCTCTGTCAAACCTCTGAAAATGAATATGTTTTCCGTCATAAACCGTAAGCTCAAGATATTCCGAGAGGGCGTTTACTACAGACGCACCAACGCCGTGAAGTCCGCCTGCTACCTTATATCCGCCGCCGCCGAACTTTCCGCCTGCGTGGAGAATGGTATAAACTACCGTTGCAGCAGATATTTTCTCCTTTGGGTGTATACCTGTAGGGATACCACGTCCGTTATCGGTAACTCTGATAATGTCCCCGGGAAGTATCTCTACTTCTATCTCAGTGCAATATCCTGCCAATGCCTCATCGATAGCGTTGTCAACTATCTCGTAGACAAGGTGGTGAAGTCCCTTTGGACCTGTTGATCCGATATACATACCAGGTCTTTTTCTTACCGCTTCAAGACCCTCCAGCACCTGTATCTGATTTTCATTATAATCATTCTGCTTATCCACCATGGATATTTCCTCGGTGTTCTGGATCTCGATCTCGTTGTTATTTTCCAAAAAATAACCCCCTCATCACTTGGTTTTTATCTTATCATCTTATATCTTTTATTCATTATTCAGGCATTCTTTTGCTTCTTTTCAAAAGTGTGGCACAGCTCATCTGACTTATATACACAGTTTCCGTAAAGTCTTTATCAAGGCACACCACAAAGCTTTTAGGCATCTCATATGTGCAGTTCACAACACGTCTGTTTTTTGCCGCAAAATTAAGAAATTCCTTTGTGTTGGCAGAAACAGAGGTGTTCTCTATATCGAAGATCCCTATGATATCTTTAGTATTGACTAAATAGTTATTTCCTAAATGCAGAAACATCACTTATTCTCCTGAACTATCATTCCGTTTTCTATATTGAATATCTTTCCATGGCTTTTCTCGTCAAAGGGGATATTCCTGTCACAGCAGGTTATAAAGACCTGCATATCGTGTATTTTCGAGATAACGAACTTCTGCCTTGATAGGTCAAGCTCGCTCAAAACATCATCGAGAAGTATACACGGGCTGTCGTCTATCTCCTCGGCAAGTATATAAGCCTGCGAAAGCTTCAAAATAAGAGCAAGAGAGCGGTGCTGTCCCTGAGAAGCGAACTGTCTAACTGCCAGTCCGTTTATTTTTCCCGCAAGATCGTCTCTGTGAACGCCTTTCTGTGTAAATCCTGCTCTTATATCGTCATCAAGATTATTTTGCAGACAGCTTAGATACTCTTCAGCCATTTCTCCTGCATAATCTTTTCTGCCCTCCAGATTTGAATACACAGTGGAATAATATTCAAGCTCCAACATTTCTCTGCCCTCTGATATATCCTCATAAAGCTTTTTTGCGAACATATCGAGCTTTTTGGTATAATTATATCTTAAAAGCGAGATATAAGCCCCAAGCTGAGCAAGCTGGATATCCCACACTTCAAGCTCTTCTCTTTTTGATCTGCCGTAACATATATTTTTTAACAATATATTTCTCTGCTCTATAAGATCATCATATTTTGAGATAACAGAGCTGTAGGAATTTTTTATCTGTGACACTGAAAGGTCAAGAAACTGCCGTCTGTTTTCGGGAGAGCCTTTTGAAAGCTCCAGATCCTCAGGAGTAAAGATAACACAATCAAGGCTTCCGAAAAGCTTTGAGGGAGTTTTCAGTTTTACGCCGTTCAAGGTGACGTTTTTTTCTCTCACATTAGGTCTAGCCATTGCAAAATGTATATCCTGACTGCGGAAGCTGTTTTTAAATGAAATGTCGATATTCATGAACTGTCCGTTTATATCTATCATTTCTCTGTCTTTTGTGTTGCGAAAAGACCTCACTCCGCTGCAAAGCCATATAGCTTCTATAAGATTTGTTTTGCCCTGAGCATTCTTTCCGCAGAAAATATTCATTTTCTCATGAGGATATATCTCGACTTTTTTGAGATTTTTAAATCCGTCTGCGGAAATTTTGGTTATCACCATTTTATTTTACCACTATCTCTGTAGCTATCTCGTCTATCTGCACCTTATCCCCGGGGCGGATCTTCTTTCCCCTCATTGTGCAGACCTCACCATTTACTTTAATTCTCTCTTCGAGGATTATCTCCTTGCCAATGCCGCCTGTTTCCACAACGCCTGCATATTTAAGCAGAGAATCGAGCTTTATAAACTCTGATTTTATATTTACATCTATCTGTTGATATTTCATATTCTTATTCCTTTGCTAGTCTTACAGGGAGAACGAGGTAAGTATAAGCGTCGCCCTCACACGGAACTATCTTCATAGGCAGCAGACTTCCGCTCATCTGCAATTTGACCTTATCTTCCTTTATGACCTTCAGAGGGTCAAGAAGATATTTGCACTTGAAGCCTATCTCGATAACAGGACCTGCTATATCAGCCTTTATCTCGTCTGTTATCTTTCCAACGCTTGTTGAGCAGTTTATTTTTATAGAATTATTTTCAAAATAGCATCTTGCAGGTGACGGTGTTCTGTCACTTATAAGTATCAAACTTCTTTCAAGAGCGGCAATAAGCTCTTTCCTGTCAACAATGACCTCAGTTGTGCAAGTAGTTGGTATAGCTGACTTATAAGGGTGGAACTCGCCCTCGATAAGTCTTGAATAAACAAGATAGCCGTTTAATTCAAACACAACATGATTTTTTGAGAGATAAACGGAGGCTGTTTCTTCGTCATTATCTCCCAGAAGTGCAGCTATTTCAGAGAGAGTTTTTGCAGGAACGACGAATTTAAGACTTCCGTCATACTTTATAGGCTCATATCTCACAGCAAGTCTATATCCGTCAAGGGCAACAAGAGTAAGAGTACCGTTTTCGATCTCAAAAAGCTCGCCCTTAAGAACAGGCTTGAGATCTGTAACAGCCACGGCAAACTTTGTCTGATTTATCATATCCTTAAGAACAGGCTGAGAGATAGTTATCTTGTTTTCTTCCTCTTTCTTAGGAAGTGCAGGATATTCCTCTGCTGATGTTGCAGGGATATTGAATGTGGTAACTCCTCCTGAGATCGTTACCTGAAAATTTTCAGAAACCTCTATCAGGATCTCTTCAGAAGGCATTTTCCTTATCATTTCAGCAAAAAGTCTTGCATTAAGTATAAATTCTCCCGAATCGTCGCTCTTTACCGGAATAACAGTTTTTATACCTATCTCAAGGTCATAGCCGGTAAGCTCCAGCATTGAGTTTTCAAGCTTGAATTTTATTCCCTCAAGAGATTTAAGTGCAGCACGTTCTGACACTGCTTTTGAAACATTTGTTACTGCTCCGCAAAGTGAAGCATTATTACACAGAATTTTCATAGCAATTTCCTTTCTAAAAAAATTACATTTATCTGACTCTTGTTTTTTCAACATATGAATTTCTCAAATTTATATTTTTTGCTCTGATAATATATAAATAAATCAATATTAAATTAGTATTAGTAGTAGAGTGTGTTGAAATGGTTGAAAAGTTATTCAAAGCCTTTTGCAGACTTGTTTTGCTTTTCAAGTTTATTTTAACATCACTTCAACTGTGTTTTCAAAAACTTTTTTTGTGTTTAAAAAGTTGAAAAAATGTTTGTTGAATGTTTATTATTATCGCAAAAAATGTTGAAACCTGAAAATCGGTGTTTTATTTTATAACACCATTGTTTAAACTTCATTGTGCAAAGTTTTGAAAAACATTCCGCAAAGCTTTATATATCCAAGTCCGGATATTCAACAAAATTGTTGAAAACTATGTTGAAAATGTTGAAATAGTCCGTTTAATTGTCCTTGAGGTTTTTGATTATGTCGTCAACGGTATCTTTTAGCTGTTTATTCTCTTTAAGATTTTTAACAACGTCCTGATAGTGTATGGTCATAGTTGAATGATTTTTGTTAAGCTCATTTCCTATCTGTATAAAGGTCATGCCCTTTACGTCCTTGAAGAGATAGATCGCTATTTTTCTTGCAAGGGATACGTTTGCACGTCTGTTTGTTGACTTTATGTCGTCAGCAGTAACGTCAAATGCCGCTGCTACCTCCTGAAGTATCCTGTCAACCGTTATCTCAGCAGGGTGATTTTCAATGATTATTTCCTTGATTATCCTCTGAGCCATAGATATGGACGGGCTTTCATTTGTATAAATGGTAAGAGCCTTTATTTTGTTTACAGTTCCCTCAAGCTGACGTATGTTCGTCTTTATCTTCTCTGCTATTATCCTTACGACATTGTCAGAAAGCTGTAAGTCCAGCATATCAGCCTTTTTCTTTACGATAGCCATTCTTGTTTCAAAATCAGGCGGTGTAACGTCTACCTGTACGCCCAGTGAAAATCTGGTAAGTATCCTGTTTTGAAGCTTCGATATCTTTGACGGTGCAATATCCGATGTGAGAACTATCTGCTTGCCTGCATTGTAAAGATCATTGAAGGTATGGAAAAATTCTTCCTGCATACGCTCCTTGCCTGCAATGGTCTGTATATCGTCTACCATAAGATAGTCGGCATTCCTGTATTTATCATGAAATTTATTAGTTTCCTTTGACTCGATAGCTTTAACGAGCTGGTTTATAAAGGATTCACCTGTGGTGTAAATAATTTTCAGCTCAGGGTGATTTTTCTTTACCTCATGCTCGATAGCTTTCATAAGGTGAGTTTTTCCAAGTCCCGAATCACCGTATATGATGAGAGGGTTGAATATAGTATTTGTGTTAGACGGTGTTTTCTGATCCTCGTCATACTTATGTGCGACAGCCGTGCTGAAAGCATAGGCAAGATCATTCGATTTACCTTTGATAAAGTTATCAAAGGTAAGATTGTTGTTTTCTTCATCAGAAAAGTCAGCCACCTTGACTTCTATATCCTTTTCCTCAGTTTCATTAACTTCTTCTTTGTCTTTAACAAGTATTTTTATATCTACCTCAAAGCCCAAAGTATTGAGAAAAGCTTCTTTTAAAAGATTCTCATAGGCGTTCATAGTGATATCTCTTGAAAAATCAGAATCAGTGAGCAAATAAGCCACATTGTTTTCAAGCTTCATCGGTTCAAGTATCTTTATCCATTTGTTATATCCCGGCTCGCTGATACTTTTGCAGTTTCGGCAATATTTCAGGACCTCCTGAAATACGTCATTAAAGGAATCCAT